>NZ_CP077301.1:0-2887500 GCF_019048085.1 Aeromonas sp. FDAARGOS 1416
GTGACCAGTCGTTCTCCTGGTAGTGTCCAAGTCATTGCTACATTTGATAGTCTGAATGGTGAGCGGACGCTGGATATATCAGATGCTGTAATCAGCGATATCTCCATCAGCCCACAAAATGCAAGCCTGCCTAAGGGAATGGCTCTGCAATATTCCGCAAGTGCCACTTATGATGATGGCTCTAGTTTGGATATCACCGAATTAGCAACATGGAGTAGTAATGCCAAGTCTATTGCCACTGTCAACCATGTTGGTGTGGTAAGTGGACTAGAAGAGGGCGTAGCCACCATAACTGCAACGTTTAATGGGAAAAAAGTAGAGACAACTATTAATGTAAGCTCAGCAGTGTTGACTGATTTTAATGTCAGTCCTTCAGAGCTTCAGATTCCAAAAGGAATCGTCGCCCGATTCAAGGCTCAAGCTATTTACAGCGATGGTTCTGACTTTGATGTTACTGATCAGGTTGCTTGGGTTTCGAGTGACCCCATTGTTGCCGCCGTAGATAGTGTTAGCGGCATAGCAACACCAACGATTGATGGCGTGACCACGATCAGCGCAACCTTTAAAGGTAAAGAAGCAAAAGCAATGCTGAGTGTTACCGATGCTACGTTGACTGCGCTCACGGTAGACCCCAACTATATTGTTTTGCCTAAAGGCGTGTCAAAGTCTTATGTCGCATTGGGCGATTACAGCGATGGTCAGCGTATTGATGTGACTGACCAGGTTGATTGGAGTAGTTTTTCTCCATCCGTTGCCAACATTAGTAACAACGGTATCGCACAAGCGCTCAATCAGGGAAGTTCGACGATAACGGCTAAACTTGGCGGCTATACCGCAACCGTGCAGTTGGATGTAAGCTCTGCCGTCCTGACTAGCATAAAGATCGATAATGCGACACCTTCTCTCACCAGAACGGTGATGAATAACCCCACAGAGGCGCGAAACTCTCTGCCGAAAGGAGTTAATCACAACTATACCGCGCAGGGCTATTACAGCGATGGTTCTTCAAAAGAGGTGACAAGACTGGTTCGCTGGTTCAGTGAAGATCCCGAGCTTGTTACTATTAATAACCATGGTGTTGCAACAGGTATACAAGCTGGTGATACCAATGTGGTGGCGCAGTTAGATGGCATTCGTGCGAGTGTTCCATTGACTATCACCAATACAGGCTCTCTGGTGGCATGGGGTGATCCGAAATTCGGTGGTGATATCTCCGACATCGAGCAGCAATTGACAAATGTGCAGAGTGTGCATACCAGCGGTAACGCCTATGCGGCACTGAAACATGATGGTTCCGTCGTGACATGGGGAGCACACTTGTCGCTGAATCCACATGCACCATCGCTGAACTCTGACATCGGTGACAGCAGCCATCTTAACCTTACCCATATCAAGTCGCTCTGGGCCAACAGCCTTGTGAATACAGCTTTGGCAACCAGAAAGAGTGGTGACCTAGTCTCATGGGGGAATTATGTGATAAAGGATTGGAGCCGTAAGTTTTTAAAAAACATAAAAAATGTTTTTGTTGTGTCGGGAAGTCCTTTAATCATACTTCAAAATGAGCATAACGTACTGATTCCCATGACTGTTGACAGTATTTCCGCAGCGCATTGGGATGTTCCTTTAGTCTCGGGTAAGTGGGCTTTTCCCTTTTTAAATCCTGGTGCACCATTCGAAGGTTTTCAACAGTTACCCGCGAACTACAAAGGTGATACAAAGGAGGTCGATGTTATTCCCTATATGGGTCAAAGATATATCGCGTTACGTCAGTATAGTCGTCATGGTGATATTGAAAAACTGATCGATAAGGAGGGCGTTGCTTTCTATGTGAAAACTGATGGTTCACTGTCATCCGCCAGTTCATACCATACTCTAAAGGTTGGTGATATGTCCGATGAACTTGCTATAACTGGTATGGAAGCTGCAGATTTTAAATCTGGTGAAAAATACACAAAGGAGTATGAGGCTGAAATTGCAGCATTTTTAATGGATAACCATATTAATACCGAGCAGGATCTCGCAGCTATAAAGGCTATTCATGTTGTCCCCGGTGAACGCGGCATTACAGGTTTGCTATGGCTCAAAGATGATGGTCAGTTAATGTTCTCGAAGCAGGGGGCGGCGGGTTTGTTGCTACTAGATGGCGTGGATCGCTTTCAGTATGGCGTTAGGGATCCACTGAACGATGCTGCGGATCCACGGGCTAAAAGCTACCTTCCCGGTGACTTGGGTGTAGTAACAAAAAACGGTCTATCCTCGCTGTATATTGATAAGAGTGGTGATGTCGGCGCTGTGCAAGTGATTGCAGGTGAGATCGTAAGTATTACCAGTAATTATGGTAAACTATTTGATAGTCAAGCCCATGCCGTACTAAAAAGAGATGGTACGGTGGTCACTTTTGGGCATGCTAACCTAGGCGGCGATAGCAGCTCGGTTGAGCAGCAATTGACCAATGTTAAAGAGATAGTCGGTACGGGAGGCTATGAATCGTTGAATGGCCGCAATAACAGCTTATGCATAGAGAATGGTGCTAGCGATGGAGCATCATTTGCTGCGCTGAAGCACGATGGAACTGTTGTGACATGGGGCGGGACTTCGGCTGGTGATAGCAGTCTTGTGCAACCTCAACTCAAAAATGTGCAGACTATTATCGGTGGTTGCGATTCATTTGTTGCGTTGATTGGTGATGAGTAGTAGTTGAGTCATTTATAGCAGAGTTTGATAGCCGGTGTGCAGGGGCGTTGCTGTGTTCACATCCCCAACGGATATCAATTATGAGTTGACGATTATCGCCATCCCCCGCTAGTCGGGGGATTTTTTTTGCCATAGGTTAATTATGATTGTGTTAATTATAACCTGCGGATGAGCGTGGTGACTCACGTCTAGACATATCTTGATAGGTATTTGTATGGCTATATCTGCAGCCTATCTCGCTTAACTTTTTTAGAAAATAGGCGAAGCTTGTGTATTCTGGCGAATGTGAGCACTGAATCTGCATGTGATTCATAAAGATTGTTTTTGGGGGCATATTTCGGTTGTTCATGAGCGGTGAATTCAAAGGTCGTTGTGTTTTTATACGCCCGACGTGTTTTTTACCAAGTCAACCTGCAAGCCACTACTTCCATAACTGCAAGTGACCGCTACACTCTTCCCTGTTTAGCGGGTAGACGCTGGGTGACAATTATCTTGATAGAATGGGGTATCACAAAAATTTACAATTTTATGCGTGACGAGGTTGCGAGTTATCTGGGTATAATTAACTGGCATCGAAATGATGATGCCTTTAACTCGGGCTATTAACCAATAGCGACATTGAATGACAAGATACGCTGCCATATTACACGCGTCGTGTAGTGTATCCATGCGGATTATTTGAAAGGATGATGAAATGAAGACTCAGCTTATATCTGTTTTTTTGATCTCTATTGCTGCTCTAAGTGGGTGTGCAGTGAAAAATGATAAAACAACTATTCAGGGGGTAGGGCTAACTTATCACTCCAATGTCAATAAGCTTGATGATGGTAATTACTTTACTGAGGTTGAAGCTGCGTTATTTGCAGGCAGAATATCAGGCGCAACTAGTCAGGCCAGTAAAAACGCGGTGGATTATTGCAAGGCACAAAATAAAACAATGAAAGAGGTGAGGATGGAAACAGATTCGCACCTCTTAGTTAATGGTGTTGCTCGCCTTACATTTCAATGTATTAAATAGACCATGCCTGCATTGCGATTTGGTGGGATACCGCCTCTCCTGATGCAAATTTGCTTTGATATTCGCTCGGTCTTGTCGAGCAAATCCGAAGTCGCATAGTTCTTCCTCACCCTGTTTGGAAGTCTCAATTCACTTGCTGGTGGACAGGCATATCAAGCCCGATTAGCTTGTCCATGACCTTCACACCAGCAAGTGAAGGTGTGAGCGAGCCCCTGATGTGAGATTGGTGTGTAGTGATGTGATGGACGCCCCCATTCAGCGCGTTCAGTTTCATACTTAGGCTGACTGCGTTCAACTTGGGAGAGCTCCAGAATTGTACCAGGAGAGCCCGGTAAGCCTTGGCACAGTATTGACTGCACCGGTCTGTGTGATGAATAACCCCAACAGGCGGCCTCTTCTGCTGCACAGCACGAAACAGCGCCTGACTGACCAAACCGGTGGTCATTCGCTCTCCCATCGCATAACCCACTATCTCACAGGTCAACACATCCTTGAGACCTGCCAGATAAAGCCAGCCTTCGTCGGTGGTGATATAGGTGATATCACCGGTCCAGACTTCGTTTGGCTTCGTCGGCGCAAAGACCTGACCAAGGAGATTCTCCGCCACCGGCAGGGAATGAGTAGAATGGGTTGTCGCCCTGAATTTGCTCTTTTGTTTGCAAGACAACCCCATTTCACGGCGCAATCATCCAATCGAATCCCGTTCGGCGTAAAATCCATCGGCGGCCAACTCAGCTTGTAAACGCGCTATGCCATAGGTCTGGCGCGTGTTGCTGTGAGCTGCCCGAATGGCGACCTTGAGTCGTTCATCTTCTTGTTAGCTCGGTGACGGTGGACGCTGACGCCAGTGGTAGAAGCCCGCACGAGAGACCTCCAGCACACGACAGATAACGATAGAGATCCTGTTGCCTGGCTATCCACGTGTACTTGGCAGTGACACCTGAGCAAAGTAGGCGGCGGCTTTTTTATGATGTCGGCTCCATGTTGGCTTTTGCGTAGCTGGGCCACTTCAGCCTCCAGTTCGGCGACAAAACGCGCTCCGGGAATGGTCGATGTATCCTTCCCTCCTTTGGCAGCGACCACCCAGTTGCTCAGTGTGCCTTTGGCTTATACCCAACACTATGGCTGCTTCAGCTTGGCCAAGGCCTTGCTCCAATACCAGTCGAACCGCCTCTGCCCGAAACTCTGGTGAGTAGTGTTCTCTCGATTTCATTCAATACCCCCGAGTGTCTCATCGTAACAATCGGGACTATCTGTGAAAATCAGGATACATCAATCAGTTATTACCTGATGGATTACTACAACTGGCGGCATCCACATCACCACAACGACGGGATGCCGCCAGCAAAAGCCGAAGTGCGACCTAACCAAGTGTCCGGATTTAGTTGACCACTACATCCATATATGAGGTTGTTTTTAGTGAACAAGCAAGAGAGTGATTTATTTCGTTCTCCATATTTTACCTCACAAGGGAGGGGGTATTTCCCAAGCCCCTATCTAGGCATGGTATCTTAAAGCTCATCTTTTTTAACACTTGCGCGGGACTCAATGATTAGCGCCGCTGATAATAATCTGAATGCTTGACGCCGGATTTCTTTCTGGCTTTTTTTAAACCATTTTACCCCAACTTGTTGGGCTGTCTTTACTGGTTGACACGGTAACCGTAGCCCACTACCACAATTAGCGAATTGTAGCCATGGCTCCCTTTCCCATGCAGGATGTCCTGCAGGGAAACCCGCCAGTTCTGGCACTGCACCAGCAGCATTCACCATTGAGTATAACTCCCCATTGTAATCTGGATTGGGCGTATATACCCCAATTCCTCTACTATCGACTGACTCCCAACCAATAATCTGAGACCAGTGTATGATGCCCAGTGCTGCAAACTCGAGCTCTTCACGATGAGGTGTATAGCTCAGTAAGGTTGCATTGACATCAATAAAGTTTGATGTCGGGTCTATATGGTATACATAACCATTGTTATTTAAATGATCGCGAACCCAATTAATTGCAACACCACGTGAACTTGTTGTGGATACATACCCTGAATCATGCCGACTCATTCCTGTTGCTGCGCCACGAACATGATCAAAAAGATTAATGTTAGGGGGCGGTTGATTAGGTCGTGAACCATCCATTCCTCTTGGTAGAAAACCATGGTCAGCTTTTACTGCCTCTGGCCTTGCCATGTCAGCACGATAAACTTTCTGTACATCATTGGCATATGAAGAAAGAGCAAAGGTTACTGAAAGAAAGAAAACTAATATTTTCACATCTTCTCCAAAAAATGTCATAAGTGTTTTTTCTAGTCTAAAAAGTATTGATTAATATAAAGGTGTTCAACCCTCACGAGTCTTGAAGCATATTTATAGTATGGTGACCCTGAATATTGGTGGCAATAAAAAATATAGAAAATCACTCCCGATGGATATGCCCATCTTAAAAGCTAAAAGCTACTTTATGTTTCTTTGTGGTTGATCAGTAATTAGCTTTTCATGTGGCTTTGTTGAACATGGCTTTATTATCGTCAGGGTTGTCACTGATTTATAAAAGTACCTTGCCTTTCTAAAGGTCAGGTGTATGGACCTCTGACCTTTAAGATATATTTAGTCGTTAGCTACTTTTAAATGTTTTTGACTGTATGCTAATTTCTATTCAGCGATGAGGGATATAGTATCTATCATTCTTCGGTGGCAGCTAATAGCTACAGGCATATTTAAAGTCTTTGCCGCGAGAAGCATCGAGAAAATGTTTCTACCTTCGATAGATGGATCTCCTCGAAATACCGGTATCATTGGTGTTACCTCACCATTCTTCCTCTTGAATGATGCGGCAAGTGGATAGCTATCCCCATCATATGAGCTTCCGCTATATAATCTTGCAACACGCATTGTTTCATAATCATATTTCTCGCAGTCTCCTTGCATCGAACTGCCTGCTGAAATTGCTGCCACACCCCCTGAAAATAGCATTAATGCCATGAGAATAGGTAATGTTTTTTTCATTTTCAACTCCATTGGTGTTACACTTAATAAAGAAAGTGTTATAATGCTCACTGGCATTTATTAATTAAATTTTAGGTGTCATGGTATATAGCGTATACAGTTATAGTTCTCTCGCCTCCCTTTTATTTTAAAATTACTATATTCCATGGTTATGCCAATAGAATATGTCTGTCACAGTGTGGTGTAGTTCAAAAAGTTAAAACTACCACATCATGTATTTATTGCTAATAATGCTTCATAAAAATCACTTCAATATAATGAAGTACATCGCGCCAAGGCGGGGGCGATAATGTCAGTTTATGCTGCTCATTCAAACTTTAAATATCGTGATTACAATCTTTGCTTCTTTGCTACAACTATTTGCAGGTTACATTAATATCGAAACGAAAAGTATATGGAGTTTGTTTTTTTGTGTAAATAAATGATAAATAAATGATAAATAAATGATAAATGAATCATTGTTGTTTGTTTATTGTTCTTCCATTTGTTGGGGGGCAAACAAGTCCCTGATGTGAGATCGTGAGTCCCACTTGGCAACAGGGATGAGGTTTAGCATAAGTCACCAGCCCACCTTTGCGGATAGCGAATTCAATGACAAAATCGAGCCACCCAACTTCACCAAGAACAAGCGTGGCGTGCGTGATGCCAAGATTTATCAGGCTCGGCAAGGTAATCAATGGAATTTCTTTATGAACCCTCATAGATCGGCACAGATGCCAAGCGGGTTTTCCACTCCAGTTGTGAACCATGTCAGCCAACGGCACGACCTCAATCGAGTGGGTGATCGGTTCCATGGCAAGGAAGCGTTTGTGTTTGCCGACTTCGGATATCAGGGAGCTGAAAACCGTGATGAACTGGCCGATGTGAAGGTTAAGTTGGCGGTTGCCATGCGTGCTGGCAAACTCAAGGAGCTCAAACAGCATCCTTGTAAAAAACCGTGGATTGCCTTTGAGAAGCTAAAAATCACACATCCGTACCAAGGTGGAACACCCATTCCGGCTCATCAAACCTCAATTTGGTTTTGTGAAAGCGCGGTACAAGATACAGCTGAAGAACGACAGCCAACTGGCGATGTTGTTTACGCTGACGAATCTGTTTCGAGTAGACCAGGTAATATGGGGATGGGATTGCTGCGACCAATAAACTAGATAGGCTCGGAGATGAGGTGAAATTGCGCTTAAAAGACCATTTTGGGCGTTAAAAAGTCAGGGTCTCTGAGTTATCAGACATTTCAAATGTGGCAATGGGTTGATAGTGAGGGTACGCCCTCCTTGTTTGTACCTTCCCAAGCCATCAGGCCACTTTTGGCTATTTCGAGTGAACAACTTGCAGGTAGAGAGCTTTTTATTGGGTTGTGCCATGAGGAACTGTTGAGTTCATGCGGAGGTAGTTTGCATACCTTCCTTAAGTCTAAGATTACTCAGGTATATATTATATCGCTGATGTATCGCTTGTGCGTGTCTGTATCTGGGTGAGTATGCTGAGAATGGTAGAAATGCGCTGATAGCAAGTCAGTCACTTTATCCAATTCGATTGGTAACGACTGACCGGATATTGCTGATGTTTAAGTGTGTTTGATAGCAAGATAATGTTTGCTGTGATTTTGCTGGAATTAGAGCTGCTCAGGAGGGAAGCATGTCTGAGAGCCGAATAGACGGTTGAAATTTGTGGCGGGGAAAATGCAAGTTAGACCATTAAGTGTGGGTTTAAATGTGGGTTCAAAACTAAAAAAGCACTTCCGTTTTAATGGAAGTGCTTTTATTTTCAATTACTTAGTTGTTATGGCTTAGTTCATGCCGTAACGCTTGAGCTTCTTGCGCAGGGTGCCACGGTTGATACCCATCATCACGGCAGCGCGAGTCTGGTTACCACGGGTGTACTGCATGATCACGTCCAGCATCGGCGCTTCGACTTCGGAGAGAACCATATCGTACAGATCAATCACTTCCTGACCGTTCAACTGGGCCAGGTAGTTACGCAAGGCCTGTTGCACAGAGTCACGCAGGGGGCGCTGGGTCGGCTCGGCAGCGTGATTGTGAGTAGTTGTTACCAATGCATCAGAAGTCAGGGTTTGTTCGAACATATTCGGTCGGCTCTTTAGTTATCTTGTTAACCTAATCCATCGAAATACGCTTCGAGTGCCTCAAGTTGCGCGTCTGCGCAATCCAGGGCATTGAAGTGCTTACGGAATTCTCGGCCCGTCTCTTCTTCATCCAGATACCAGCCCACGTGTTTACGGGCTATGCGCGCTCCCAGATATGCACCATAAAACCGGTGCAGGTTGGTTACATGCTCGTTCATTAGGGTGCGAACCTCTTCCCTCTCGGGAGGCGGCAGCTTGGTGCCCGTCTCAAGAAAATGACGGATTTCCCGGAAAATCCAGGGTCGTCCTTGCGCAGCTCGGCCGATCATCACGGCGTCGACACCGGTATAGTCGAGGACATACCGGGCTTTCTCCGGGCTGTTGATGTCACCATTGGCGACAACAGGAATCGATACGGCCTGCTTAATCGCCCTGATCGTGTCGTACTCCGCTTCGCCCTTGTAGAGGCAGGCACGGGTACGACCATGCACGGCAAGGGCCGCGATACCGCAATCTTCGGCGATTCGGGCGATCTCCACGCCATTGCGGTTATCCGGATCCCATCCTGTGCGGATCTTCAAGGTGACAGGCACCTCCACTGCATCAACCACGGCCCGGCAAATTGCTTTGACCTGATCGGGGGCTCGCAGCAGGGCAGAACCTGCCAACTTCTTATTCACTTTTTTTGCCGGACATCCCATGTTGATGTCGACGATCTGTGCGCCCTGCTCCACGTTGTAGCGGGCAGCAAACGCCATCATCTCGGGGTCGGCTCCGGCAATCTGGACCGAACGCAATCCGCCTTCTGCAGAGTGATCCATCCTCATCCGGGTTTTCTGGGTATCCCAGACATCCGGGTTGGCCAGCAGCATCTCGGAAACGGCCATGCCAGCCCCCAATCGCAAACAAAGTTCACGGAATGGTCGGTCAGTTACACCGGCCATGGGAGCCACAATCAAGGGAGTTTCAAGCGTGTGGGGACCTATCTGCATTCCACGGTTACCATCGGCTTAGGGCGGCGTATATTACGCATTTTTTAGGCAGGAGAAAAGGTTAGTATTTGAGCGTCAGCCATTTTTTTCTGAAAAAAACGTCGCGCCAAGGCTTGCAAATTCTGGAGTTATTGAAAAACGGCCAGATTGCCGGAGAGTGAGCGCTGTACCATTCGGGTCGGACACCTGCATAATTGTCAGTCCACTTGCAGGCCCGCTTTGCGTTATGATAGCGGGCTTAAGTCGAGCAAATGCTCCAAACATTTATGCAACAAAAGCGGATTGGGGATCTATGACGTCAAGGTTCATTAAATCACTCTGGCCGTGTCTGATGGGGGCCGTGCTGGGGTCGGCGCAGGCGCAAACCATCAGTTTCAGCGAGGCCTGGACCCGGGTCATCCAGCAGGATGAAGGGCTGGCTGCCGAGCAGGCTGGGGTCGATCGGGCCAAGCAACTGCGCGAGGCGGCCAAGGACATGTATCTGCCCAAGGTGGATCTGGGGGCCAGCTATACCCATCTTGATCAGCCGATTGAACTTGATGCCCTCGATCTCAATCCGCTGGCCAAGCAGAAAGATCTGATCCTGGCACTCGGCAGCCTGTTCGGGGTCGGGGCCAACGCATTTGTCACCCCCCTGACCAAACAGAATGTGGTGACCAGCTCGGTCAAGATGCTCTGGCCGCTGTTTGCCGGTGGTCGCATCGATGCGGCGCAGGATATCCGCCAAGCGCAGGTGAGCGAGGCGCAGCAGCTGCTGGTGCTCAAGCAGCAATCCACCTTCGAGAGCCTCTCCCAGACCTATTTCGGCGTGGTGCTGGCTGCTCAGGTGGTGCAGACCAAACAGGAGATCGAAGAGGGGCTGGCCCACCATCTGGATCACGCCAAGAAGCTCGAAGCGCAGGGCCAGATCGCCAGGGTGGAGCGCCTCTCCGCCCAGTCGGCCTATGACCGCGCCCGTATCGATACCCAGAAGGCGCGCCGCAGTCTCGAGATCGCCGAACTGGCCCTTGGCCGCATGCTGAAGTTGCCAGATGCCCAGCCGGGCAGCGGCCTGTTCGTCAACAGTGAGCTGCCGCGTCTCGATGGGCTGGTGCAACAGACCCTGGAAGTTCACCCCGGCCTCAAATTGCTCAGTGCCAAGAAGGAGCAGGCCAAGGGCCTGATCCGGGTCGAGCAGGGCAAATATGCTCCCGAGGTGTTCCTGTTCGGCAACTACAACCTCTATGAAGATGATTCACTCGCCTCCAAGACCGCGCCGGACTGGCTGGTGGGGGTGGGGGTCAGCATGCCGTTGGTGAGCCGAGATGGCCGCTCCGAGACGGTGCAGGCTGCCAAGAGTGCCGAGTTGCAGGTCAATCTGCTGCAGGCCAAGACCCGTCAGGATCTGGAGTTGCTCGTTGAGAAGACCTGGCGCGAAGCGGCGCAGGGGCTGGAGGAGTATCAATCCCTCTCTTCCACTCAGGCGCTGGCCGAGGAGAACGTGCTGCTGCGGGACAAGGCCTTCGGGCAGGGGCTCTCCACGTCACTCGATGTCGTGGATGCCCAGAACCAGCTGGCGGGGGTCAAGACCCAGCGCGCGGCGGCGGCTTATCAATATGTGGTGTCGCTGGCTCGCCTGCTGGCCCTCTCCGGCCAGATGAACAGTTTCAATCAATATCAGCACGGTCAGGTGATCGAGGTGAACTCATGATCGCACTCCAGTCCGTGCCTTTTTCTATCTCTGTTTCGACCGCCAAGGGTCGCCCGTTTGTCGAGGTGAAGTGATGAGCCATCCCCCCATCAAAAAGAAGATGAGCCAGGGTAAACCGCTGTTGTTGCCGCTGGTGCTGGTGATCCTGGTGGTCTGGCTGGGCTGGCGCTTCTGGCTCGCCTATCAACCGGAGCCGGTGCATCTGCAAGGGCAGATTGAAGCGCAGCAGTACTCGGTCTCCTCCAAGGTGCCGGGGCGCATCGACGAAGTGTTGGTAAAAAAGGGTGATCAGCTGACCAAGGATCAACTGGTCTTTACTCTGGCGAGCCCCGAGATTGAAGCCAAGCTGAGCCAGGCCAAGGCGGGTGAGGCGGCTGCGGGCGCCATGGCGCAAGAGGCGGAGAAAGGAGCCCGAGCCCAGCAGATCGCTGCGGCCAAGGATCAGTGGCAAAAAGCCAAGGCCGCCGCAGCCCTGCGCGGCAAGACCTATGAGCGGGTGGCCAGCCTGCACCGCGACGGCGTGATGCCACTGCAAAAACGCGACGAGGCCTGGACTGCCTGGCAAGCCGCCCGTTACAGCGAAGGGATGGCGTGGCAGCAGTACCAGATGGCTTTGGAAGGGGCGCGGGAAGAGACCAAGATCGCCGCTCGCGAGAAGGCCAAAATGGCGGCGGGTTCCGTGGCCGAGGTTGAGGCTTATCTGGCCGATACCCGCATCGTCAGCCCCCACTCAGGCGAGGTAAGCCAAGTGCTGCTGCGCAGCGGCGAGCTGGCGCCGCAGGGCTTCCCGGTGGTGACTTTGCTCGACATGAGCGATGCCTGGGCCCAGTTCCATGTGCGCGAAGATCTGCTGCCCCGCTTCCCGGTCGGTACCGAGTTCGATGCCCGCATCCCGGGCCTTGGCGATCAGATCGTGCGCTTCAAGGTGACCCATGTGGCCGTGATGGGGGATTTCGCCACTTGGCGTGCTACCGATACCCGTCAGGGTTTCGATATGAAGAGCTTCCAGGTAGAGGCCCGTCCGCTGCAACCGGTTGAGGGGCTGCGGGTTGGCATGAGTGTGCTGGTTGAACTCTGATGGGACGTGAATTTCGGCTGCTGTGGCAGGATCCCTTCAGTCGTGCCCTGATGAGCTGGGTGCCGCTGCTGCTGATGGGGATCCTCTGCTGGATCTTCTCGGCAGGGTTGGCCCGCGACCTCAAGGTGGGGCTGGTGGATCTCGACCAGAGCGTGCTCTCGCGCCAGTTCGCCTTCTCGCTGGATGGCTCGGCCGGGCTCAAGGTCGCGCAACAGTTTGACTCCATCGATGCCGGTGCCCGAGCCCTGCGCGGTGGCGACATCTATGCGCTGGTGGTGATCCCCAACCATCTGGAACGGGATGCCCGTCAGGGCACCCAGCCGCAGGTGACGGTGTTCAACAACGGCCAGTTCATCCTGATCGCCAAGCTGGTCAACTCGGCGCTGGCGCAGGTGGTCGGGACTCTCAATGGTCAGGTTGGCGTGCTGGAGGCGATGGCTGACGGCAAGGCGCTGCCCGGCGCACTTGGGCAGTCGGTGCCCATCAGCAGTCAGGTGACTGCGCTCTATAACCTCAACTCCAGCTACGCCCAGTTTCTGCTGAGTGCCATTCTGCCCGCGGTGTGGCAGATCCTGGTGGTGCTGTTCGGCCTCAATGCGCTGGCCCGTACCGATCGGCTGGGACTGGACTGGACCACTCGCGGTGTCTGGTTTGGCCTCTGGCGCAGCCTGCTGCCCCACGTGTTGATTGGCTGGGGTTGGGGGATAGTCTGGACGCTGCTGCTGTTCAAAGGCTTCTCCTACCCCATGCACGGTAGCTGGCTGGTATTGCTGGTGGGGCTGGGGCTCGCCTCGGCAGCCTGCGTCACCATGGGGGCTTTTTTCTACGGCATCATTCGGGATCCGGCCCGCGCCCTGTCGCTGGCGGGGGCTTACACTGCGCCCGGTTTTGCCTTTATGGGGGTCACCTTTCCGGTGAGTGCCATGGGGGATTTCGCCCGCTTCTGGCGCAGCCTGTTGCCGGTCTCTCACTATGTCGAGCTGCAGATTGGCCAGAGCAACTATGGTCTGCCCCTCGCATCCGCCCTGCCGCAACTGGGGGCGCTGCTGCTGTTTCTGCTCCCCCTGCTGCTGGTGGTACGTCGTTACAAGCAGCAGGCCGAGCTGGCCCGTCAATCAGCCGCAGTGGCAGTCGCCGAAAAGGAGCCTGAGTGATGCTGGGATTTGTCGATCTGTTGCGCCTCGAGTTGCGCACCCTGCTGGCGGATCGCGCCATCATGCTGACCCTGTTTGGCGGGGTGATCTTCTACTCGTTTCTCTATCCCCAGCCCTATCTGCATCAGCTGCCGCGGGAAGAGGCGGTGGTGGTGGTCAACGAGGATGGCAGTCAGCTATCGCGCCAGTTGGAGTTTATGGCCGATGCCACGCCGCAGGTGAAGCTGGTAGCGCGGGCCAATTCGCTGGATGAAGCGCGACAGCTGATGATGGCCGGGAAGGCGAGCGGGATCCTGCATATCCCCAACCACTTCTATCGTGATCTGATGCTGGGCAAGAGCGTCACCCTGAGCTATGCCGGTGATGCCTCCTACTTTCTAGTCTACGGTACCATTGCCGAGGGGCTGGCACAGGCCGGCGGCACTCTCGCCGCGCAGGTGAAGGTGGCGCGACTGTTGAGCCACGGCGAGGCACTGCCACAAGCGGCGATGGGCTGGAATGCGGTGGCCCTCAACGTGGTGCCGGTGTTCAACCCCACCATGGGTTACGTCAACTACGTGGTGCCGGCGGTGTTTGTGCTGATCCTTCATCAGGTGTTGCTGATGGGGGCGGGGATCCTGGGGGCGACCCAGAACCAGCGCGGCTGTCGCGGCGAGCATGGTTACTGGCAAAGCGCGCCGGTGTTGCCGCTGCTGCTGGCCAGAACTCTGGTGCTGGCGGGGTTGTTCCTGCTGCCGGTGAGCTACTTCCTCGGCTTCTGCTTCGATCACTACAATATCGCTCGTCATGCAGATCCGGTGCAGCTTTGGCTGTTCGCCCTGCCATTCCTGCTGGCCACATGTTGGTTCGGGATTGTGCTGGGTGCCCTCTTTACCCGGCGGGATCTGCCCACTCAGGTGGTGCTGATCTCCTCCCTGCCACTGGTCTTTCTGGCGGGCTTTATCTGGCCGCTCGAGCTGATCCCGGCGCCCCTCAACTGGCTGGCTCAGTGGGTGCCCACTATCCCCGCCATCGAGGGGTTTCTGCGCCTCAACCAGATGGGGGCCGACTTCGCGCAGGTTGCCCGCTACTGGTGGCAACTATGGGGTCTGGCGCTGCTCTACGGTGTGCTGGCCTGCCTGCTGCTGCGTTGGCGGCAGCAGTCGTTGCCGGTTGCTCGCCCATCAGTCGCTCAGAGTGAAACGACCGCCGGTTAAGCGGGATGGTGCAAGCGCGTGTGCGGTAAAGCGAGAAACGGTCAGCCCTTGGGCTGACCGTTTTGTTATGTGGTGGGGTTAAGCGGTTTTACTGCTGCTTTAGCCGCGCTGGAGTTCGGGATCGCTGATGGCGTAGATCTGCCCCACCGCCGTCTCATCCGCCAGCAGGCGCAGCCCTTGGGTGGCCACATCTGCGCGGCGCACCAGTCCGTGCACCTCCTTGTCCTGACTCAGTTCGGCGCGGCCGGTGGCATCGCCATCCTGCAGGCCCGCCGGGCGCAGAATGGTCCACGCGAGGGAGCTGGTCTGCAGCCAGCTCTCCGCCAGACTCTTGAGGCGCACCTCGTGGCCGAAGGCGGCGCGGGCCCGCTGCGGCAAATAATGCCAGCTGTCGCCACAGCCGAGAGAGGTGACCAGCAGCAGCCGTTTCAGGCCAGCCTGCTCCATGGCATCAATCACATGACGGTTGCCCTGATAGTCCACTGGAGCTGCCTGACGGAAGCTGCCGAGGGTGGAGACAACCTGGGCATCTTGCCCCGCCCGGGCACACGCCTGCTGCACCGCAGCCGGATCCAGTGCATCCCCTTCGATGACGTCTACTCCCTGCGCACCCAGCTCCGTGGCCATCTCGGGGCTGCGCACCAGCGCAACTACCCGATGACCCTCAGCGAGTGCGTGGTGAGTAAAGGCGCGGCCCAGCCCACGGCTGGCTCCGAAAATCAGTGTGGTTGGCATAGCTGAGCTCCCTTAGCAAAAGGGGCTAGCCTAGTGGCTTGTTTGTTCGCTGTAAATGAGAGTTGTTTCTATTTGTGAGTTGGCAAGGATAAGAAAGTGCGAGCCACCAGTGACTCGCACTCTTTGAGAGGGGATCAGCCGTTGTAGTTGCCGATGCTGGGGCGACGGCTTGGACCGCTCAGGTGGATATCCACCGGATTGAACGCTTTGATCGCCTCATAGCTGAAATCACCGATCGCCTGATGCAGGGTCTGGGGCGTGTGGTTGGTAATGATGATGACGCTTTTTGACAGGTTGCGACGGCGGCGCAGCAGGTGGCCGAGGAAGCTGGACTGGCTCTCCGCCATCTTGGCGCGGTTGGCCGATACCTCGTCGATGATCAGCAGATCCACCTCTTCCAGTGCGCGGCGGTACTGGTTGCGCTCGTCCTGATCGGGGATCACGTTGAAGAAGAGGCGATCGACGATGGAGGCCCACTGCTGGAAGATCACCGATTTCTGGTGACGCTCGATCAGCTCGTGCGCCACTGCTCCCGCCAGGGTCGACTTGCCGGTGCCGTAGTCGCCGTAGATGAGCATGCAGCCGCCACCGCTCTTCTCCCAGTGCTCGAAACCGCTGATAAAGTAACGGGCGGTCTCGATGGGATATTGCAGCGCCGGATCTGTGGCATCCATCTTGTCGAACACCCAGTCGGGGTTGAGGTCGGCCTGGGCGATCAGCTTCTGGATCCGCTCCTGACGGGCCGCCTTCTGCAGCTCGCGCACCTCGGCGTTGGCCTTGGCGTCGTACTCCTTGCGCAGGGTCTCGTAGTCATACTGGCCACCGCCGGTCTCTTGCTGCAGGCGACGAATGCGCTCCAGCAGGCCACCCACATGGCGGCTCAATTCCGGATCGTGAACACGGTGGTCCTGCTTGGCCTTGGCGATCTTCTGGCGCTTGGCTTCGATCTCTTCCAGCTCCTGGCGCAGGGGATCTTGCGGGTCAGTCATGGAATGCTCCTTCTGCTTGATCAGGGATGGGACAGGGGTCTGATTCTGCCTGCAGCAGGCAGATGGTATCAATCATTATCCGGTGTCTGGGCAGGCATCTGCTGGCTCTCTGCCAGCCGCTTTGCCTCTTCAATCATCTGTTGGGCCCGTTTGCTCGGGCCCGCCTCTGCCGGGGCCGGCGTCACCTGCTGATAGCCCTGCACCTCCATCGGCTTGCGACGGGTATAGCGGCGGGTCTTGAGGGCGCGAATAAACTTGAGCATCCATTGATGCTGGGAGTCGAATACCTCGGGGCGCCCCAGCCAGTAGGCGATAAATTCTCCCAGATCCTCTTCGCTATAGCTGGCATCGATCACCCCGCACAGACGGGCGAGGGCGGGCAACTCTTCGTCCGGGCGCCAGTGCAGATGCATCTGGAAGGGGCGCTCCGGCAGCGGGCTGCGCAATTTCTGGGTCAGCAGCGGCAACTGAAAAGGGCACTGATGGTAGTGCTCACTCTCGGGCTGAGCCTCGACCTGTAGCAGGCCCGCCTCCATCAGTTCATCGAACAGCTCGGTGAGCTGGCGGGCATTGACCTGAAACGAGAAGCCGCATGGATCACCAGGGTCGACCACCGCCA
This sequence comes from Aeromonas sp. FDAARGOS 1416, assembly GCF_019048085.1. NCBI lineage: Bacteria > Pseudomonadati > Pseudomonadota > Gammaproteobacteria > Aeromonadales > Aeromonadaceae > Aeromonas > Aeromonas sp. FDAARGOS 1416. Next base: position 17,254 of record NZ_CP077301.1, read on the forward strand.
GTGCGCGACCCAGCTCGGGATAGTTGAGCCGGGCCAACTGATTTTCCAGCACCAGTCTGCGCAGCTGCAGGGTATAGAGACTGCGGGCCGGATGGGACAATCTGGGGTGGGAGAGGGCACTGTATTCGGCTGGAGTCATGGTCTTCTTTATACGCTTGTGTGGCGGCCATTATCCCCTATGGCAGGAGCTTGCACAATTCGCATGGAGGTCGCGACATTGTGGGGAGAGGTTGTGCTGCTATGTGGTTGTTAATAGAGCAATCTGTCGCTCAGAACCTGACCAAGGTCTATTTTTGACGCATAGCTTCCGCGGATACCTCACTTTTGAACTAGTCTTAATACCTAAATAACCAATTGACTAATAAGAGCTTTATCAAGATGTTAAGAGCCGGGTTAAGGATCCTGGTGGTGGAGGACGAAGCCGTTTTTCGCCACTCGCTAGTGAGTTACCTCGCACGGGACGGGGCAACGGTATTTCAGGCCGAAGACGGGATTGAGGGTCTGTCGGCCGCAGCTCTCTACCATCCCGATGTGGTGCTCTGCGATCTCAATATGCCCAATATGGATGGCCACGAGGTGATCGCCTGCCTCTCTGCGCGCTATCCCCATATTCCGGTTATCGTCATTTCGGCCCAGAGCACCATGGAGGCCGTCGCCAGCGCCTTGCGTGCCGGTGCGCGGGACTATCTGCTCAAACCCCTCGAGGATTACGCGCTGGTCGAGCGCAGTATCGAGCAGTGTCTCAACGGCAGCGCCAACCGGGCGCAGCAACTGGAGCTGATGGATCACATCGACTATTTCAGTGCCCACGACAAGGCGGCCAGCCGTCTGCTGGCGGGGCTCAAACCGCCGGGCTTGCAGGAGTGGGGCCCCTGGCAGGTCACGTTCAAGGGGCTGGGGCAGCTGTTTATTCCCGATACCTTCAAGGTGGAAGACAAGCTGCTGGTGCTGGTGATGGAGCTGCCGATCATGGGGACGGATGCGGCATTTTGTGGTGCGCTGGTGCGATCCTTGATGAATGTCCCCTACCGCCAGTTTCAGCAGAACGAGAGCCGGTTGCTGAGCCAGCCGCACCGGTTGCTCGACTACCTCAACCATCAGTTGATGGCGTCCGGGCTTCGTCACTCTTTTGCCATGGCGGCGCTGCTGTTTGATCAGCATGATGGGCTGGTGTTTGCCAATGCGGGGCTCACCTCTCCCCATTGGCTGATGCGCTCCGGCGGCTTACCCCTTGGTCTGATGCGCAGCAGCCACTACGCCCTGCACAAACGCAGCTGGCATGAGCCGTTCGCCCTGCAGTTTCGCAGCGACAGCGGCGGCTCGCTGGATGTGCAGGTTCGTCATCACTGATGCCGCCTGATAAACAGGCTAAAACAAACAGGGCGCCGATGGGCGCCCTGTTTGTTGTTTACAATCCTGACTGTTTAGACGGTGGCGGATTGCAGTTTCTTCTCTTGAGCTTGCGGCTCTTTGGCCGGGCCTTCGGCACCGTGCATCCAGTAAACCAGGCGGTTGGCCATGGTCAGCAGGATCAGGGCGCTCAGTACCGCCGCCAGGGCGATGCCACCGAAGATGGCGATCGGGCCTGCTTCACCCACGAAGGAGCCGATAAAGCCCGCAGCGTAGTTGGCCAGGGCAACGAAGCCAAACCAGGCACCCATCATCAGGGAAGCCAGACGCAGCGGAGCCAGTTTGGTCACCATGGAGAGGCCAATCGGGGAGAGGCAGAGCTCGCCCAGGGTGTGGAACAGGTATGCACCAACCAGCCAGAACATGGAGGTCTTGACGGTGTTGTCACCACCCTGCTGTAGCACGGCACCCACCATGAACAGGAAGCCGATAGCCAGGAACAGCAGACCCATGGCGAATTTCACCGGAGAGTTCGGCTCTTTCTTGCCGAGCTTGATCCAGATGGCCGCAACGACCGGTGCCAAGGTGATGATGAAGAAGGGGTTCAGGGACTGGAACCAGGCAGTCGGCACTTCGAAGCTGCCGATCATGCGGTCGGTATACTCCTGGGTGTAGAGGTTCATCAGACCACCGGCCTGCTCGAAGCCGGCCCAGAAGATGATGGTGAACAGACCCAGTACCAGAATAACCTTGATGCGATCCACTTCCTGCTTGGTCAGCGGTGCTTTCTGCTCGGTAGTACGCAGGGCGGCTGCGCGCTGGGCGGCAGTGACGCGACCGATGTCACCCAGGAAACGCTGGGCCATGGTTGCCTGGATCACCAGAGAGAGCAGCATACCGATACCGGCGCCGACGAAGGCAGCTTGCCAGCCGTAGGCCGTAGCGGCAGCACCACAGATCACGCCTGCCAGCAGGGAACCCAGGTTGATACCCATGTAGAAGATAGTGAAAGCACCATCACGGCGGTGATCGCCCTCTTCATAGAGGTCACCCACCATGGTAGAGATGTTCGGTTTGAACAGGCCGTTACCCACGATCAGCAGCGCGAGGCCCGCGTAGAACATGGTGTTGACCATATCCGGGAACATGGCGTGGGGCAGTGCCAGAGTGAACTGACCTGCTGCCATCAGCACGGCACCGATCAGGATGGCGCGACGTTGACCCAGGAAGGTGTCAGCCAGCCAGCCGCCGATCAGCGGAGTGATATAAACCAGACCGGTATAGATACCGTAGAGTTTGAGGGCATCTGCCTGACTCCAGCCCAGACCGCCGTTGGCAGTCAGGTCGGTCAGATAGAGCACCAGTACGGCACGCATGCCGTAATAGGAGAATCTCTCCCACAGTTCGGTACTAAAGAGCAAAAAAAGCCCTTTAGGGTGACCTAAAAAGGTCCCTTTTGACGGGTTATTCATTGGAACTTCCACCTGTGTCTTATATTTTTTTGAGTTTTTTATGCAAGAGCGAGAAACACGCCTCAATCCTTATAGAGCATGTGTGAATAAATTACAACATTATGATTTGCAGAGAGTTTATTTACTCTTGATTGATTTTTTGTTGCAAAAATGAAAAAGGAGCATCATTTGATGCCCCTTAAATACGTCTATAAAAAACAGATTTATCAGCGATTACAACTGCTTGACGAACTGCTTCAGCCAGCCGATGAATTCACCATTCAGCTCGTGATGGCGAACACCATATTCCACATTGGCTTTCATATAACCGAGCTTGCTACCGCAATCGTGGCTCTTGCCCTTCATGAAGTAGGCATTGACTTGTTCCTGCTCCATCAGCATGGCGATGGCATCGGTCAGCTGGATCTCGTCACCGGCACCGGCCGGGGTTTTCTCCAGCAGCGGCCAGATATTGGAGGAGAGGACGTAACGACCCACCACCGCCAGATTGGAGGGGGCTTCGTCACGGGGCGGCTTCTCGACAATGGCCTGCATCGGCAGGGACATCCCCTCGCTCAGGGCCTCGCCCTTGATGTCGGCGATGCCGTACTTGTCCACTTCGCTCTCGGGAACCGCTTCCACCATGATCTGGCTGATCTGGTTCTCTTCGAACATGTGTACCATCTCGGCCAGGTTGTCTTTTTTCGGGTCGCTGGCCACTTCATCAATCAGTACATCCGGCAGCAGCACGGCGAAGGGGTTGTCACCGATCAGCGGGCGGGCGCAGAGCACAGCGTGGCCCAGACCTTTGGCCTCACCCTGACGGACGTGCATGATGGTGACGTCTTTCGGGCAGATCTGTTGTACCTCTTCCAGCAGCTGACGCTTGACTCGCTTCTCGAGGGTCGCTTCCAGTTCGAAACTCTTGTCGAAGTGGTTTTCGATGGAGTTCTTGCTTGAGTGGGTGACCAACACGATCTCTTTGATACCGGCGGCGATGGCTTCACGCACTACGTACTGGATCAGCGGTTTGTCGACCACCGGCAGCATCTCTTTTGGGATGGCCTTGGTGGCTGGCAGCATACGGGTACCCAGACCGGCTACCGGGAGCACGGCCTTGCGAACTGTCAGAGGAGTCTTTTTCATGGAAAACTATCCAGCGGGATTAAAGTGCGGCCATGATACTCCAAGAAAAATGGGGCAGCCACAGGCTGCCCCATTCGTATATGCAGAGCTCGGGCGTTATTTGACGATGATCATGTCACGGTTGGCTTCCAGCGTGGCCGGGCCAATGCCATTGACATCCGCCAGCTGATCGACCGAGGTGAACTTTCCCTGTTTTTCCCGATAGTCGACGATGGCTTGTGCCTTCTTGTCGCCAATCCCTTTCAGGCTGGTCAGTTCGGCAAGGGTGGCCGTATTGATATTCAGCTTGCCGGACTCCTTGGCGACCGTGGTCGTAGTTGTTTGCTTGGGCGTTGCCTTATCTGCGGCCAGCACGGGTTGGCTGAACAGGGGCAAGCAGGCCAGCAGCATGACTGCAGAGAGCTTCTTCATCAGCATTTCCATTCCTCCATGATGTGGATATTGCCGAGTGGCACATTGATGAATAGCGTATCGAACGGGTCTTTTTCACTGCTATTTCTAACAGGTCAAATCCTCATGCCGATGGCGAAATATTTGCTATAAGCGCTTAGCTATGAATGCCCTCATATATCCAACCTTATGATCTTGAATCTATTTTAGATACATCTTTAAGGTGGCTGGCACGCTTTCCCGCAGCGCTACGCTCGAGACATTTCCGGCACATCACATGGCATTGTTCTGTGCAACACTGCGCTAATGGCATGTTTCACTGGTCTTCAAAAGAGAACCAATAAAAAAGGCTGCTCACCTAGGGTGAGCAGCCTTTGTGATCGGTTTTTTCAGACGGATGCTGATTAGGCTTGTTCGTCAGCCTGGGCAGCCTGGATACCGGTCAGGGCGATGGTGTAGACGATGTCGTCAACCAGGGCGCCACGGGAGAGGTCGTTGACCGGCTTGCGCATGCCTTGCAGCATCGGGCCGATGGAGACCAGGTCAGCAGAACGCTGCACCGCTTTGTAAGTGGTGTTACCGGTGTTCAGGTCAGGGAAGACGAACACGGTAGCTTTACCGGCAACCGGTGAGTTCGGTGCCTTGGACTTGGCCACGTTCTCCATGATGGCCGCATCGTACTGTAGCGGGCCGTCGATGATGAGGTCGGGGCGCTTGGCCTTGGCCAGCTCGGTCGCTTCACGCACTTTCTCTACATCGGCACCGGCGCCAGAGGTACCGGTGGAGTAGGAGATCATGGCGACGCGCGGCTCGATGCCGAACGCGGCAGCAGAGTCGGCGGACTGAATGGCGATCTCGGCCAGCTGCTCGGCAGTCGGATCCGGGTTGATCGCGCAGTCACCGTAGACCAGAACCTGGTCAGGCAGCAGCATGAAGAAGATGGAGGAGATCAGTGAAGAGCCCGGAGCGGTCTTGATGATCTGCATCGGCGGACGGATGGTGTTGGCAGTGGTGTGCACCGCGCCGGATACCAGGCCGTCCACTTCGTTGCGCTCCAGCATCATGGTACCCAGTACCACGTTGTCTTCCAGCTGCTCGCGAGCAACCACTTCGGTCATGCCCTTGTTCTTGCGCAGCTCGACCAGACGCGGCACATAACGCTCGCGTACAACGGCCGGATCGATGATTTCGACGCGATCGGTCAGAACTACACCCTGCTGCTCGGCAACACGACGGATCTCTTCCGGGTTACCCAGCAGTACCGGACGGGCAATGCCACGCTCGGCACAGATGGCGGCAGCCTTGATGGTGCGCGGCTCGTCGCCTTCCGGCAGCACGACACGCTTGTTGGCCTGACGGGCCAGCTCGGTCAGCTGATAACGGAATGCCGGCGGGCTCAGACGACGGGAACGGGTAGAGCTGACGGTCAGCGACTCGATCCAGTGCTTGTCGATGTGGCCAGCGACGTAGTCCTGTACCAGTTCGATACGCTCGCGGTCATCTTCCGGAATATCGACGTTGAAGTTCTGCAGGCTGACGGCGGTCTGCCAGGTGTTGGTACCGGTCATCATGATCGGCAGGCCGGTGGCCATGGCCTGTTGGCACAGCGCCATGACCTGCGGCTCCGGATGATAGTTACCGGTCAGCAGCAGGGCGCCCAGCTTGACGCCGTTCATGGCGGAGAGGCAGGCGGAGACGATGACGTCGGAGCGATCGCCGGAGGTGACCAGTAGGCTACCCGGACGGAAGTGCTCAACCATGTTGTGGATGGAGCGGGCGCAGAAGGTAACGGTCTGCAGGCGACGGCTGTCCAGCTCACCCTTGTGCAGGATCTTGGCAGCCAGATGCTTGGCGAGATCCTTGGCGCGCGGGGCGATCAGCTGGGTGTTCCAGGGGATGCAACCCAGGATGCGCAGCGGGCTCTTGCCGAATACTTGCAGCACTTCGAGGTTGTGAGCTGCGTCAGAAGCGTGGTGATGGGCTTCGAACATCTCGGTCAGGTCAGGGCGGGTTACGCCATGCTCGTCAACCGGCGCGCCCACCTTGTTGATCACGCAGCCAACGATACGGGGGTTGTTGACACCACCGAAGTTGGAGCAGGCCAGTTCGATGCGCTCTTTCAGCTTCTGGCTGGAGTCATGGCCCGGGTGGGTCACGAATACCATGTCGGCATCCAGCGCCTTGGCAACGTCGTAGTTCAGCTTGTTGGCAAAGGGCTGCTTGTCGGTCGGCACCATACCTTCGACAACCAGCACTTCGGCACCACTGGATTTCACGTGCTCTTCGAAGCGGGCAACGATCTCTTCCAGCAGGATGTCGGTGTTGCTGGAGCTGATCATGTTCTCGGCGTAGGAGAGGGTGAAGGGCTCGGGCGGATTGATGTTGGCAGCAGCGCGGATAACGGCGGTTGAGCGCTCGGCACCGGTTTCACCCGGACGCGGCTGGGCAACCGGTTTGAAGAAGCTGACATTGACACCGTGACGCTCCATGGCGCGAACAACGCCCAGACTCACGGAAGTTACGCCGACACCAGTGCCGACCGGGATAAGCATAATAGTGCGTGCCACTTTATACCCCTTGTTCATTTTTTGGGATCAGGAAAAGGCCGCCCTGTGGGCGGCCTCGAGTTACTGCGTCAATTAAGCGCCGACCAGTTCCAGCGCGTCGTGGGCGATAACCCACTCTTCGTTGGTCGGGATAACCAGGGCCTTGGTAGAACCAGCCTTGGTGATCTCGCCACCCTTGCCGAAACGAGCCTTCAGGTTGGCGTCGTGATCGACGTCAAAGCCCAGCAGACCCAGCTTGTTCAGGGTGATTTCACGGATCGGGGCGGAGTTTTCACCGATACCACCGGTGAAAACAACGGCGTCCAGACGACCGTCCATGGCGGCAGCGTAGGCGCCGATGTACTTGGCCAGGCGATAGCAGTAAACGTCCATAGCACGCTTGGCTTCTTCTTTGCTGTCGTAGTTGTCTTCAACGAAACGGCAGTCGGAGGTCACTTCGGTCAGACCCTGCAGGCCGGACTCTTTGGTCAGCATGGTGTTGATGTCAGCCACGCTCATGCCCAGCTTGTCGTGCAGGAAGAAGATGATGGCCGGGTCCAGATCACCGGAGCGGGTACCCATCACCAGACCTTCCAGCGGAGTCAGGCCCATGGAGGTATCAACGGATTTGCCGTTCTTGATGGCGCAGACGGAACCGCCGTTGCCCAGGTGGCAGTTGATGATGTTCAGCTCTTCAACCGGCTTGTTCAGCTGCTTGGCAGCTTCCAGGCTGATGTAGTAGTGGCTGGTGCCGTGAGCGCCGTAGCGACGGATGCCGTTCTCTTTGTAGAGCTTGTACGGCAGAGCGTACAGGAAGGCTTCTTCCGGCATGGACTGGTGGAACGCGGTATCGAATACGGCCACGTTCTTGTCAGCCAGCGCCGGGAATACGCGGCGAGCTTCACGGATACCGATCAGGTGAGCCGGGTTGTGCAGCGGTGCGTACGGAACGGCGGCTTCGATGCCGGCGATCACGTCGTCACAGATAACGACGGAAGAGGTGAAGCGCTCGCCGCCGTGAACAACACGGTGACCGATGGCGATCAGGTTCTTGGACAGTTCCGGATTGAGCGGCAGGATCTTGTTGACGATGAAGTCCAGCGCTTCCTGGTGAGCGGCACCCGCACCCAGATCGGCACTGCCTTTCTCGCCATTCAGTTTCCACTTGATGCGGGCGTCGTCGAGGTTGAAGCACTCGGCCAGGCCGGACAGCAGGTCATCACCGGTGGTTGCGTCAATGACGGCAAACTTCAGGGAAGAGCTGCCACAGTTAAGAACAAGAACCAGCTTACTCATGAATAAATCCTATCGCAGATTGGGTTGTGTAGGCGGATGCGTTGGACGCGGTGCGGCCAAAAACTTTCAACTTATCCTTATGAGGGTTGGCAATCTGTTGCTTGCCCCTTGTATAGTGATACAAGACCCGAAATCCAGACGTCCCTGACAGGTCAATAGCAAGAAGCTTTTGACGCAAAAATGGGCGTACAAAGGATAACCCGATTGTTGAAAAATAACAAAGTCATCCTCAACCTTTGTTACTTTGCATCAAATTTTGTCGAGGTTTTGCCGTTAGTACGTTCAAAAAGCGCTCGGAGGTAGTATGAGCATGAACATTTTTGGAACTAAGTTACAGCAAGGCCGCCATTATATGACGCTTTGGCCGCGCCGTCCCGAGCTCAATTCGATGTTTCCTGAAAATCGGGTGATCAAGGCGACCGAATTCGCCCTCAAGGTGATCCCCGCGCTGGCGGTGTTGAGCGTGATGCTGCAGTTCCAGTTTGGCGAGCTGCACTACTGGCCCTCCGTCATCACCTCGGTGCTGTTTCTGCTCAGCTTGCCGCTGCAGGGCTACTACTGGCTCGGCCAGCGTGCCGACACCCGCTTGCCCCCGTCGCTGGCGAGCTGGTATCGGGAGATCAACGGCAAGATGAACGAGCAGGGTGGCCGTCGTCAGCTGGTGTCTCAGCCGCGCTATGAAGAGCTGGCCGATACCCTCAAGGCCGCCTTCCAGCAGCTCGATAAATCCTTTCTCTACGAATAACTCGTTTCAGATGCAAAAAGGCGCCAGTGGCGCCTTTTTTGTTGCGGTTGGTGTGCGGATCAGGCCGCCAGCACCTTGCGGATCTCCTGGATGGAGAGCTTGTACTGACGAGGGCACTGACGCCATACAGTCAGCATCCGCTGGTATTTGTCGCGCATGGCGATGTCGCTGGAGAGCTCGTCGCACGGGCACTTGAGCTCGGGGAAGCGCTTGTCCACCTCCAGCAGGAAGCAGACGTAGTCAGCCAGCTCACGCTCCTGGCTGCGGCTGTAGCCGTTGAACTCCAGACGGCTGGCGTTGATCTCGCCCTGATCGGCGGCATCCAGATTGCCCCATGAGATGGCCAGTGCGTGGTGCAGCTCCAGAGTGTCGATCACCTCCTGGCAGGTCGCCAGATCCAGATGGCCGAAGCTCTTCTCCAACTCGAGGATCTGCAGGCAGTAGCCGCGCTCGATGATGGTGCTGGCGCGCTGGTAGACGTCCGCTTTCTCCGGATTGAGTTTCGCCAGAATTTCGTACTGGTTGCTCAGGATCAAACGCTCAGTGTTGCTCATGTTCATGGGATATCTCGCTGGAAGATGATTCTGGGGTCACGTTAACCCATATATAAAATGAATTTTTTGATCTGGGCGGGGGAGTTGGTGAGAAAAATCCGCTGGCAAGGGGCGGTTGACCAGACAAAAAAGGCCTGCATGGCAGGCCTTTCAATGACGCAGGGGAGGGTTACCCCTTGAGGAAATCCAGTACCACCTGATGGTGATCGCTGGTTTTGAACTTGTCGAAGTGGTGGGCAATCTTGCCCTCTTCGTCGATCAGGAAGCTCTGACGGTGAATGCCGTCATACTCTTTGCCCATGAACTTTTTCGGGCCCCAGACGCCAAAGGCATCGGCGACGGCGTGGTCCTCATCGGCCAGCAGAGTGAAGTTGAGCTGGTCCCGCTCTTCGAACTTTTTCAGCCGTTTGGCCGGGTCCGGGCTGATGCCAAGTACCACCACATTGAGGGCGGCCAGCTCGGCGTTCACATCGCGCAGGCTGCAGGCCTGGGTGGTGCAGCCGGGGGTCATCGCCTTGGGGTAGAAATAGACCAGCACCTTCTTGCCGCGCAGGCCAGCGAGGCTGACCTGATTGCCATTCTGGTCGGGCAGGGAGAAATCGGGGGCGGGGCTGCCAGCTTGTAGTGGTTGCATGGGGTCTCCTCGGGTAAAACGCCCTCAGGCGTGTTTGCGATTGACGATAAACTCGAACGATTCGGCACCCAATTGACGACAGAATTCGGCGAAGGCGGTTTGCGAACCTTCCACTTCACCCTCTCTGGCCAGATTGAGCTGAAAACTGATCTTCAGCAGGTTGAACGGCTGCTGCTCCAGGGTCATGGATTGCATCGCCTGAATGTTCCAGCCATGTTCGCTGAAGAACTGGGTGCACTGGCTTACGATGCCGGGCTCGTCGCGGATCAACAGGTCGGCACTGGCGCGGACGTCATACTGCAGGGACTGGTGGCGTTCGGTGCGTTTCATCATGGTGATGAGATCCCACTCCTGGCTACGCAGGGGCAGGCTGATTTCGAGTTGCATCATGCTGTTCCAGTCGCCCGAGAGCAGCATGATAAAGGTAAATTCATTGCCGAAGATGCCAAGGCGGCTGTCCACAATGTTGCAACCACAGCCACTGACGTGGCGGGTCACTTCATTGACGATGCCAGGCCTGTCCGTGCCGATGGCCGTTACGACCAGGTAGTGAGTCATAAATCTTCTCTCGTCCGTTATTTCGTTGCGAAAGCCGCGCTGGCAAGCCAACCCTCCGGCCCTGATGACCACTCCCTGAGGGACGCTGCCGACTTTCGTCCATTACTTTTTGTTCCGGATGGTATCACGGCTTGCCCCCTCTCTCCCTTGTTTTTCAAAGGGGTCAGCTTTACCATTACGCCCCTGAAAATCGGGAGAAAAGTCCATGTTACGCGGTAGTATTGTTGCGCTCGTTACCCCCATGCTGGCTTCAGGTGAAGTCGATTGGGCCAGTCTGGCCAAACTGGTTGACTATCATGTCAGCGCCGGGACCAGCGCCATTGTTGCGGTGGGGACCACAGGGGAATCGGTGACCCTGAGCGAGCAGGAGCATATCGCCGTCGTTGAAAAGACCGTTGAGTATGCCGCCGGACGCATTCCCGTCATCGCCGGTTGCGGCTCCAACAATACCGCTCACGCCATCGAACTGAGCAAACGCTTGGCCAAAACCGGCGTGGTGGCGGGCCTCTCGGTGACTCCTTACTACAACAAGCCCACTCAGGAAGGTCTCTATCGCCACTATTGTGCGATCGCCGAGGCTAGTGGTCTGCCCCAAATTCTTTATAATGTGCCCGGTCGCACCTGTTGCGATCTCAAACCGGAGACCGTGGCCCGTCTGGCCAAGGTTCTCGGCATTATCGGTTTGAAAGAGGCAACTGGCGATTTGAGCCGCACCCCGCTGCTGCGCGAGCTGTGCGGGCCGGAGTTTGCTCTCTACAGTGGCGACGATGCCACTGGTTGTGATTTTATGCTGCAAGGTGGCGATGGCGTGATTTCGGTCACCACCAATATTGCAGCGGCCCAGATGGCCGACATGTGTCGTGCTGCGCTGGCCGGTGATGCCGGGCAGGCGCATGACATCAACAATCTCTTGATGCCGTTGCACAAGACTCTGTTCTGCGAACCGAGCCCTACCCCGGTGAAATGGGCCTGTGCCCAACTGGGGTTGATTGCAACAGCCACCTTGCGCCTGCCGCTGATTGACCTCACCCCCGAGGGCGAGCAGCTGATGGCGCGAGCACTGACCACAGCGGAGTTGATGGCGAGTGTTTAAATCTAATGGAAAGGGAAATAGAGCCCGTCTGGTGCTGAGTGTTGCGACTGTGGCCGTATTGGCCGGTTGCAGCACCCCCCAGGATCGCAAAATGGCCAACCGCGACTTCGGTTACGAAGATGCCCGCCTCGAGGGCCGCGCGTTCTTGATCCCCGCAGGATTGAGTGCCCCCACCTTCAACAGCCAGTACGATATCCCGCCGCTTCCCGAGAGCAGCCGTGAAGGTGCCCTCGGCGCCCAGGTCGATGTGCGCCCACCCGCTCAACTGCTGACCGTGGTACCGGGCAGTCAGGTGGTGCAGAGCGCAACCGAACCGACCGTTGCCTTCTATGCCCTCAGCACCAGCCAGAGCGTGGAGCGCGATACCTGGTCGTTCCTGATGAACTTCCTGGCCAAATACAAGGTCACCACCGAGAAGCTGGATCAGCAGGATGGCGTATTGCAGACCGGCTGGTTTGACAACACGGTTGCCCTCGATGGCTGGGGTGAAGATGACGAAGACTTCAAAATCCGTCAGCGTTACCAGTTCACCGTGCGCAACGATGCCCAGCGCCACGCGGTCAACATGTCGGTCCGGGTGCTGGATCACGAAGAGACCATCGACGGCGAGACCAGCAACAAGCTGACCCCTGCCGATGCCCAGCGCTATGCCGCGCGGGTGCTGAACCAGTTCTCGCTCTATTACGACAGCCAGCTGAAAGCCCGCGAGCAGCACAAGTCCAACGATGGCATGGGTCTGCAACTGGGTCTGGACAACAATGAACTGAGCGCCTGGATTGCCGAAGGCTCCTTTGATCAGGTGTGGCGTCGCCTCAACCAGGTACTGCCCGCTTACGGTTTCACCATCAAGGATACCCAGCAGTCTCTGGGCTGGATCGACGTCGAGTACGAAGAGCCGAGCGCCGAGTTCTGGAAGGCGAAAGGGAGCGAGCCGTTCAAACTGGAGGAGGAGAAATACCGCTTCCAGCTTGGCGAAATGGCGGGAGGCAAGACCTCCATCACCCTGTTCGACAAGGACAAGAAGCCGGTATCGTCCGGGGTTATCTCCCAGATGTATATCAGCCTGTCCGAGGCATTCGCCAAGGGGCTGGCCGATCAGGCAGCAGCAAAAGCAGAATAAATACAGGGGCCTTGTGCCCCTGTTTTGTTATCAAAATCCCCCTGAAAACGCGGGGATTCCGAGCGGTTTTCGATGATGCGAGCCCCCTTGCCAGCCCGTTGCAAACAGAGCACGCAGGTGAGGAACTCGCGATGTTTCCCCCCCACAAACAGGAAGTGTTATTAGCCATGAGTCTTGCAGATCAAGTATTGGCGGTGAATGACGATTTGCCGATCCGTACCGATAAACCTGTCCATTCCGGCAAAGTGCGCAGCGTCTACTGGTTGACCCCCGAAGACAGTGCCCGGCTCATAAAAGAGAAAGGCTATGATGTGCCGGCCGATGCGCCCCTCGCCCTCATGGTGATCAGCGATCGCATCTCGGCTTTCGATTGCATCTGGCAAGGTGAGGATGGCCTGAACGGCGTACCGGGCAAAGGGGCGGCGCTCAACGCCATCTCCAGCCACTGGTTCAAGCTGTTCAAGGAGAAGGGACTGGCCGACAGCCACATTCTGGATATTCCGCACCCCTTCGTCTGGATCGTGCAAAAAGCCCGTCCGGTGATGATCGAGGCGATTGCCCGCCAGTACATCACCGGCTCCATGTGGCGTGCCTACAAGGATGGCGAGCGCGAGTTCTGCGGCATCACCCTGCCGGAAGGGCTCAAAAAGGATCAGAAACTGCCGGAGATCCTCATCACCCCGTCCACCAAGGGTGTGCTGAAAGGGCTGGATGGCGTGCCGGAAGCCGATGACGTCAACGTTTCCCGTGCCGATATCGAGCGCCACTACAAGGGTTTCAACTTCAGCAAACCGGCCGACATCGACCGCTACGAAGTGCTGCTCAAAGAGGGCTTCAACGTCATCAGCGACGCGCTGGCCGGGCTGGATCAGATCTTCGTCGATACCAAGTTCGAGTTTGGTTACGTCCACGATGCCGCCGGCAACGAGAAGCTGATCTACATGGACGAAGTGGGCACCCCCGACAGCTCCCGTATCTGGGATGGCGCGGCCCTGCGCGACGGTCAGATTGTCGAGAAGTCCAAAGAGGGTTTCCGTCAGTGGTTGCTCAACCACTTCCCGGATCCGGACATCCTGCTCAACAAGAACCGCATGCCGGAACGTTTTGCCCTGGCCCGCGACAACAAGCTGCCGACCGAAGTGATGATGGATATCTCCAACACCTATGTCGGGATCGCCGAGAAGATAATCGGCCACAAGCTGGCGCGTTCTGCCAATCCCAAGCAGGAGATCATCGAGGTGCTGCGCGATCAGTACGGTCTGATCGACTAAGGGTTGCTCTCTTTTTTTGTCGCCAACAAACAAACGTTTGCTGGCGGCGAAGGAGAGAGGCAGAGAAACAGACGGGCCCCACTATGGGGCCCATTTTTATTGCTGGTCTGGCGGTAAGCGAGCAGCGCTCAACCGTTCACTCTGAACACCTGGCCGGTCTGGATGCCCAGCACCGACTTCTTGTAGGCCTGCGCCACTTTGGCGGCGGGTACCGGTACGAAGCCCGGGAAGAAGTCAGCGTATTTGTCCATCGACTCCGCCAGCACGGTCGGGCTTACCACGTTGATGCGCAGGCCGCGGGGTAACTCGCAGGCGGCCGCTCTCACAAAGTGATCGATAGCGCCGTTGACGGTGCTGGCGCTCACGCCCCAGTTGATCGGCTCCTCGCTCAGAATACCGCTGATCAAAGTGATGGAACCCTTGTCAGTCAGATAGGGAATGGCGGCTCGGGTCAGGTTGATCTGGCCCATCAGCTTGCTCTCCAGTCCCACCTGCCACTGCTCGTCGGTCATCTCGGTCAGGCCGTTGAAGGCCACGCTGCCGCTGGCCACCACCAATGCATCAAACTGGCCCACCTGGGCAAACAGCGCCTTGATGGAGGCGGGATCGCGCATGTCGACCGTGGCATCGCCACGGCTGTGGCCGACCCGGATCACCTGATGATCTTTGGCAAGCAGTTCACTGACCGCGGAGCCGACGGTGCCGGAGGCACCCACAATCACAATTTTCATCTGCATCACTCCTGGTTGGGATGTATCGATTCTAGCGCAACAGAAAATGCGAAAAAGCGCGTAAAATAAACCCATTGTTTCCATATTGGAGCTAATGATGGATATCGCCCATCTGGCCAGCTTTTACGAAGTGGTGCTGCGCGGCAGTTTCTCGGCTGCGGCCGATACGCTGGGGGTCAGCAAGGGGATGCTGAGCCGCCACGTCAGCGCGCTGGAGTCCTCACTCAATGCGCAACTGTTGCAGCGCTCCACCCGCCGCCTCAGCCTGACCGAGGCGGGCAAGACCCTCTATCAGCAGGCGGGGGAGATCTTCGCGCTGGCTCGGCAGGCGGAGCAGGATATTCAGGCGCTGACCGAAGAGGATTGCGGACGACTGCGCTTTACCTGCCCGGTCAGCACCGGCGATCGGATGGTGAGCGAGCTGCTGACCAGCTTTGCCGCGCTCTGCCCGGGAGTGGAGGTGGAGCTCAACTTCACCAACCAGATGGTCGACATGAGCCAGGGGGAGAACGACATCGCCCTGCGCGCCATGAACGAGGTGCCGGACAATCTGGTCGCACTTCCTCTTGGCCGACTCAAGGATGTGGTGGTGGCGAGCCCCGCACTGGTGGCGCGAGAGGGGCGTCCTGCCACTCCCTATGAGCTGAGCGGGCGCAGCTGCCTGTTGCAGGGGCACAATCCGGCCTGGGAGCAGTGGCACTTTATCCGTGAGGGTGAAGAGGCCCACATTCTGGTGCAGGGCAGGGTGCGGGCCAACCACTACAGCACAGTGTTGCAACTGGCGCGTGCCGGTATGGGCTATGCCAAGTGCCCGCTGATGCTGGTGGAATCGCTGCTGACGGCAGGAGAGCTGGTGACCGTGCTCGACGACTGGCAGAGCGGTCTGCATCAGCTTCATGTGTTGCATGCCCAGCAGCGACGGGTGCCGCGCAAGATCCGGCTGTTCAAGCAGGTGTTGGCCCAGTGGTTTGCCGAGCGACCCCACTACCTGCTCTGAGCGGCGTTATTTTTCTGTCATCTTCGGCTGCTACCCTGCGCCCATCATCGGCATCAGGAAGATCAGCGGGAATGAAGAGTAATAGAGGGTTGACCGGGTTTGTGCTGCTCTGTGCAGTCTTGGGGGCCGGCAGTGTACAGGCCATGGTGGAAGTGAAGGTGCCGGAGAATTTCCGCATCCTCGCGGTGAGCAACGGCACCTTGCAAGATGAGCAGCATGCCACCCTGGCGGATGGCGAGCAGCAACTGCTGGTACGCTTCGAGGGGGTGATCCCCAGTCGCAGCAGCAGCGAGAATGATCGGCAGGTACGCTCCGAGCCACAGGTGGTGCGCTATCAGGGCAGCAATCAGCATTTGCAGTTGACGGCCAGCGTACCGGGAGACGAGCGGGGAATGCAGGCGTATGCCAAGGCTCCTGTGGTGGCGTTGCAGGAGAATGGCCACGCGCTTGCTATCCAGCAGGATGTGCTGGTGACCAGCGGTATGCTGCTTGGGGTGGATTGGAACGGCAAACTGGCTGAATACAACCGCAGCGGCGGCAAGGCGGTGCTGACGGCTGGCGCCGTTGCTACGCAGGCAACGGCCACGGCCGCTGGTGGGGCTCAACCCGTTGTGGCAGCCAGCGAGCTGGAAGGGCAGTTGCAGCAGCTGTTCCTCCAGGCAGACCCAGCCCTGCGCAAGCGCTTTATCGGTTGGGCCGTCCCACAGCTTTAAGTTTTCTGCCCGTTGCAGTAACGTGGACACTCCTTTTTCAGGCGCTCTGTTCATCGTACTCAACGAGGTTTTCATGTTTGAATTGCATTCACGCCTGCAGGCAGATACCCGGTGGCTCGGGGATCTGCCCCTCTGCCGTGTCTTGCTGGCCAAAGACAGCCAGTATCCCTGGCTGATCCTGGTACCGCGAGTAGCCAACCTGCGGGAAATTCACCATCTGGCGCCGGAGCAGCAGCAACAGCTGATGCAGGAGTCCTGCGCTGTCGCCAACCTGATGGAACAGGCCCTCAGCCCGGATAAGATCAACATCGGCGCGCTCGGCAATCTGGTGCCGCAACTCCATCTTCACCATGTCGCCCGCTTTGCGACGGATCGCGCCTGGCCAGGTCCCATATGGGGCGCTCATCCGGTCGTATCTTATGAGCCACAAGTTTTGGCCCAGCAGGCCGATATATGGCGTGCCCGGCTCGCCAAGCTGAGCGGTTTCATCCCTGTGGCTGCTGATAACGGAGTCAACTGAGAGGCGTGTCGCTATTTCAGTCTCCGGGCCGCGCCATCTGTTAGAGTTATGGTATAGATAAGCCCATTTTCGATGTTCAGGAAGGTCCCATGATAGTGACAAGATCCGATGACGATGCCGTATTGACCACAGAGGATGTGCTGCTCAGCCTGTGCAACTCGGTGACGGATGTTTTGAGTGCCGCGACCATGAGTCAGGTGCGGTTTTCCGGCATGGTGCAGCGGATCAGCAAGACCTGCCTCAAGCCGGATATCGGCTGCTTCGTGCTGTTCGATGGCGGTTTTTCCGGTCTGGTGGTGATCAACTTCTCCGCCGCCGCCGCCATGGAGCTGTACGAGAGTTACATGCTGAGCATGGGACTCTCCAAGGAGGATCTCGCCATCTCCCACACCTCTGACGAGGTGAGCAACGTGATGGGCGAGCTGATGAACCAGATCGTCGGCAGCTTTACCGTCAAGGTGGGCCGGGATCTGCAGACCCACATCACCCAGAACCAGCCGAAGATGCTGGCCCTCAACAAGCAGGTGATGCTGAGCGTCGATACCAATCTCGACAGCCCGGAGTCCCGCCGCGTCACCTTCTTCACCGCCCGCAACAACATCTTCTATCTGGAGCTGGCGATGGACAAAACCGAGTTCATCCGCATCCACAATGAGGGGATGGAGCACGAGGAGCTGGATCCCGATGCACTGATCGCCCAGGCCAAGCAGGATGCCGCCAAGCCAGCTCAGGCTGCAGCCCCGGTCGCCAACGATCACGACGATCTGCTCGACTCCCTGGGTATTTGAGTCAAACGCCGGATAGCAATAAGGCCACCTTCGGGTGGCCTTGTTGTATCGGTGCGCACAACCGTCGTTAGAAGTTGTAGAGCAGGCCGGTGTTGAACATCACGGACTCAGAATCGTAGAAGTTGATGTCGGAATCGGACTTGGCATAGCCAGCGGTAAAGGTTGCGGAGAGCGGAGCAATACCGAACAGGCGGTGCCAGAAGAAGGTGCCGGTCAGGGCAAACTCGTCGGAGTCGGCTTTTTTGTTACCAAAGTCAGGGATTGGGTTGGCCTCATCATATTTGGTCTGACCCAGATAGGCGTTGCTGACGAAAGACCATTGGGAAGCGCGCATGCCGTAGGTCAACTGGAGGCCGTTGCTCTTGTAGCTTTGGGCGCTGCCATCCAGATCGGCTTGGCGGTAGATAAAGGCTGGCTCCAGCATCTGACCGGGTGCCAGCTGCCATTTGTAGGAGAGGTCGAGGGCGTGGATCTTGCCGTTGCGATCCAGCTTGGCTGCATAGTTTGTCTGGTTATCCTTATCGTATTGCTGGCCGCTGCGCTCCTCATCCACCTCGATGTTGCGGGTGGTCAGGCTGCCATTGAAGTTGCTACCCCAGATGCTGTCCCAGGCGAAGCGCACCCCTTTTGACTTGATATCGGTCGACTGGCGATCAACGCCTACGGCGAAGGGATCGCTCCACTGCTCGGTCGGCATGGCATTAAAGACCACGGAGCCAGCTACGATGCCCTTGTCGCTCATCTCCTGACGGATACCGAGCTGCTGGGTGAAGTCGAAACGGATGGCATCCTGGATCAGGTTACCGAGGAAGACCTGGGTGCGGGTATCGGCAAAGGTGTAGCGGATATCGGCGTTGAGCAGCGGGGCAACGGCGGAGCTGCTCTCGGCACTGCCCAGTCCGCTCAGGCGGCGGTTTTCATCATCACCACTATAAAAATTCGATTCGTAATTGATGACACTGACCCCGCCAAGCAGGAAACCGGACCAGCCAGACTCCTTGGGAATTTCACCCAAATCAGCATAAGCACTATTTGCGACCAGCAGGCCCAGGCCCAGCAAGGTGGTGTTGCGCATCGGATAACTCCTAAATTAAATGGTGGTGAATTTTTTCGGCCGGTGAGTATAAAGAAAAAACCTTAATGGCAACTGACTCAATATTGCCAATTATCCTAACCCACTCATTTCATTCGGCGAATCGTTAATTAATTGTGCGAGATTAAGAAGAGTTCACTCGGTTGTGCTGGTATTCTGTACCGCGAATATCGGGGGAAAACAATAAGATGAAACAGATTAAATCCTGGGCGCAATATTATGTCGATCTGATGACCAAGCTGGGACTGGTGCGCTTCAGCATGTTCCTGGCGGCGGGTATTATCGTGCTGGCGGTCGCCATCCAGATGGGGGTGACCCTGTTCCTGCGCGGCAACATCGATGTGATCGACTTCGTTCGCTCGGTCTTCTTTGGCCTGCTGGTGACCCCTTGGGCGGTCTATTTTCTCTCCATCGTGGTGGATCAGCTGGAGGATTCCCGTCAGCGACTGAGCAGGATGGTGCGCAAGCTGCAAGATATGCGCGAGCGGGATCTGGAGCTCAATACCCAGCTGCAGGAGAACATCAGCCGCCTCAACGCCCAGATTGCCGAGACCAACCGGGCCGAGAGTCTGCGTCTGCAGGCCATCGAGGATCTCGAGAATGAGGTGTTCCAGCGAGAGAAAGCCCAGCTTCATCTGGGGGAGCGTACTGCCCTGCTGCGCTCCTTTATCGACTGCTCCCCAGATCTGGTCTACTACCGCAACGAGGATGAGCAGTTCTCCGGTTGCAACCGCGCCATGGAGGAGCTGACCGGCAAGGTGGAGGCCGAGCTGATTGGTCTGACCCCGTTCGATGTCTACAAGCAGGAGATCGCCAACAAGGTGGTGGAGACCGACAAGCAGGTTTTTGCCAGCAACGAGCCGCTCACCTACGAGCAGTGGCTGGAGTATCCCGATGGCCGTAAAGCCTACTTCGAGCTGCGCAAGGTGCCCTTCTTCGACCGCTTCGGCAAGCGACTCGGCCTGCTCGGCTTTGGCCGCGACATCACCGAGCGCAAGCAGTATCAGGACAAGCTGGAGAAGGCGAGCCGCGACAAGACTACCTTCATCTCCACCATCAGCCACGAGTTGCGCACCCCGCTCAACGGCATCGTGGGCTTAAGCCGGATGCTGATGGATACCCCCCTCGATCCCAAGCAACACCAGCAGCTCAAGACCATTCACCTGAGTGCGGTGACCCTTGGCAATATCTTCAACGACATCATCGACTTGGACAAACTGGATCGCCGTCGTCTCGAAATTGCGCCAACCCGTATCGACTTGCCTGCCTTCCTCGACGAGCTGGAGACCCTGTCGCGCATTCAGGCGGAGCAGAAGGGGCTCTATCTGCATTTCGATCGGGATGGCGACATGCCGCAATTTGTGATGGCTGACGGCACCCGCCTGCGTCAGGTGCTGTGGAATCTGGTGGGCAATGCGGTCAAGTTTACCGATGAGGGGGGCGTCACCGTGCGTTGTCTCTCCCATCCCGCCGACGAGCCGGGCAAGCTGGCCCTGCACTTCGAGGTGGAGGATACCGGTATCGGTATCCCGCGCGCCCAGCAGGAGAAGATCTTCGCCATGTACTATCAGGTGCAGGGCAAGAAGCACGCCACCGGCACCGGCATTGGCCTCGCGGTCTCCCGTCAGCTGGTGCAGGCGATGGGGGGGCAACTCTATGTGGACAGCGATCCGGGCGAAGGCTCCTGCTTTACCGCCGAATTGGAAGTGGCTTGCGCCGAGCCCGTGTTGCCAGAGCAGGAGGAGGAGATGCCTTCCCTCGATATCCTGCTGGTGGAGGATGTGGAGCTTAACGTGACGGTGGCCTGCGCCCTGCTGGGCAAGCTGGGTCATCAGGTGCAGGTGGCACGGGACGGCACCCAGGCGTTGGCGATGGCCAACCCGGATGATTTCGACCTCATTTTGCTCGATATCCAGCTGCCGGACATGACCGGCTTCGATGTGGCGAAAACCCTGCTGGAGCGTTATGGCGACAGCCTGCCACCCATGGTGGCACTCACCGCCAACTCCACCGGTGATCGCCAGTACTACCGGGATCACGGCATGCAGGATGTGATTAACAAACCGCTTGGCTCCAAAGCCGTGCGGGAGGTGATTGGTCACCTGTTTGCCGATCTGGCCGAGGATGAAGCGGACGAGCAGGCGGATGCAGGCAATCAGGATGCCCTGCTGGATATCCCCTTCCTCACCGATTACGCCGATACCGTGGGTAAACCGGTGCTGCTCTCCAGCGTCGATCTGTTCGAGAAGATGATGCCGGACTACATGGCAGTGCTCGACTCCAACATGATTGCCAAGGATCAAGCGGGGGTGGTGGAAGAGGCACACAAGATAAAAGGGGCGGCAGGCTCCATTGGCCTGCGCCGATTGCAGCAGACGGCACAGCTGATCCAGAGCCCGGATCATCCCGCCTGGTGGGAAAACGTGGAAGACTGGATTGAGACGCTGCGCCGGGAATATCCCGGTGACATCGCCCGTCTGCGGCGCTGGTTGCTGTCTTGAGGCTGGAGGTTGTCTTGAGTCTGATGGAAGTTGTTGGCAAGGAGCTGCGAGATGTATAGCCGTTTGATTACCCCTGCGCGCATCCACCCTTGGGGAGACGAGGATCTGCTGGAGGCGACCGAGCAGGATCGCGCCCGTATCGTGCAGGCCGCACCGGTGCGCCGGTTGCAGCAGAAGACCCAGGTCTTTCCGCTCGATGTGAAAGCCTCGGTGCGCAGCCGCCTCACCCACTCGCTGGAGGTGCAGGATACCGGTCGCCAGATCAGCCGCCGCATTCTGGCCGCCTTGCCTGCCGGGATGGTCTGTGAAGGGGCTTTTATCAATCTGGTGGAGATGTCCTGCCTGCTTCATGACGTGGGCAACCCGCCATTTGGCCACTTTGGCGAGCAGGTGATGAGCCAGTGGCTCGGCGAGATGCTCGATCCCCTCTATCAGCAGGCGCTGGCGCAGCCACCTTCGGCCCAGTGGGCTGAATTGCGTCAGGATCTGCAACTGTTTGATGGCAACGCCCAGAGTCTGCGGTTGGTGCACAGCCTGCACGAGCTCAACCTGACGCTCGGACAACTGGCGGCGCTCTGCAAATACCCGCAGCAGCCGCAACCCGGGGTGAGCTATGGCCAGCATCATGGCTGGAGCAGCAAACGAGGCATCTTCTTTAGCGAGCAGCCGCTCTACAGTGCCCTCGGCCAGAGTCTGGGATTAGCCCCCGGCTGTCGCCATCCGCTGGTCTACATCATGGAGGCGGCCGATGATATCTCCTACTGCATCGCCGACCTGGAAGATGCGGTAGATCGGAGGATCCTGACTCAGGGTGAACTGCTGGCGGCACTGCGAGCTGCTGACCAGAGTGACTACATGGGCACCTTGCTGGATGAGGCGCTTGCCAGTGGTCGGGGCTTTTTCCCCCATTTTCGCCAGCTGTTGACCCGGGATCTGGTGGCGTTGGCGGCGCAGAGCTATGTCAGCGAACATCAGGCCATTTTGCAGGGCTCCTATCCGCAAGCGCTGTTGCATGGCCAGGCGCCGGCGGCGCGGGTGCTCGATATCCTCAAACGGGTGGCCCGCGAGCAGGTCTTTATGCGCCCCGAAGTCGAGGCTCTCGAACTGGAAGGGTATGCGGCGCTGCGCGGGGTGCTGACCAGTTATGCCTGCCTGTTGTCGCTGCCAGCGCCACAGTTTGCCCGCCTGCAGGCCGGGGAGGGGAGCCAGGCGCTGTTCTTTGCGCGCCGCCTCTATCACCGCCTCTCGGCCCGCCATCTCAAGGCCTATCGATTGGCGATCGCCACCCCGGATCCGCGTTTTGCCTGCCAGAACGAGCAGGAGTGGTATTACCGGGTGCGGTTGCTGCTCGATTATGTCAGCGGCATGACGGATACCTATGTACTGGAAGAGTACCGGCTACTCTCGGGGATCTGATGCCCCAAGCTCCCTGTCGGGCAGCATAAAATGCCGTAAAAACGTTTAAAAAGGAGTCGCAAGAGGCTTGTTTTAAATTCGGATATTTTTTAGACTTCTGCAACCTGTTCAACTTTTATCCGGTAAGGAGACGAAAATGCAACATCTGATGCTCAATATTGCATTCTCTCGCGGCACTGCGTGCGGCGTGAAATCTCGTGCTCTTTTACCGCGTGGCGTAAACAGGTAACCCCTGTCTTTTTATCACCCGCGGTTCGTCCCGCAGGGTGATATCCACTTTCTCCGGGAGAACCGCATGTTCAACTGGAGAATGTCATGTCTATCGAACTGGTTTTACTGCGCAGTGTTGAATCCCTGGTCCAGAGAAGAATTGCCCGGGTCGAGCGTCGTCTCGTGCAGGTCAATTTGTCACCCGCCCTGCTCAGGGATATCGGGCTGGAAGGATATCAGGGTCAAATCGCCCTCGTTCGCGAGCGGGAGTATCAAACCGGCTTCCGCCTCGGGAATCGAATAACCTGATCGCGAGGGGGAGAATAAGATCCCCCTCGCTAGTGAAATGGCAGGCTGCATGCCTGCCATTTTTCCATCTTATGGTTGATTCCAGGTTCACATGTTGGTGACTCAGTATTATCCTCTCCGCCCTCTTTGTAACAGCTGCGATTGTTTTCTCGCCTTGCGTCGTCAGGATCTGCAAGATTAGAGGTGGCAGCCCTATCTGTTTTACTCATCAGGACAAGACCTTATGCCGCTCTTTCGTCAGCTTTTTCTTCCTATTTTGCTGTTGTTTACGGGCATGTTGGCTGTTGCGGCTCCCCAACCGCAAGATGAGAGCACAAGTAACGAAATTACTGCACAAAAGGAGCTGCTGATCGGGGTTCCCCGTGGCGGCTATCTCCCTTTCATCTATCAACTCCCCAACCAGCGTTATGCCGGTCCGCTCAAGGAGCTGGCCTCGCGCATTGCAGCCGAAATGGGCGTGTCATTGCGTTATATCCCCTACAACTCCTACGTGGATGCCCAGATTGCTCTCCAAGGCGGCCAGATTGATGCATTAATCGGGGTCGAACGTAATGCTCTTGAATTGAAGGGGATAAACCCTATTGGCAGTATCGGTTCTTATGCTCGCTCCATTTTAATGCATACCCCGGATCAGCGATTGACCCTGGAGCAGGCGCGCAAGTTACGCTGGGTCTGTATTCGCGGGTTTGGCAGTTGCAATGAGTTGGATCGTTTGGGGATCTCTGATGTAACTGAGCTGGAGAGCCGTGACGAGGCGACCTATATGGTCAAGCTGGGCGCTGTCGATGCATATCTTGATTTGGAACCCATTGTTTCCCTCAAGATGGAGAGAATGCCTGCATCAATGGGGGTTGTCGCTCCTGGGTGGCTTTCTGGCAGCACGCTGACGATGGCGACCAGCTCCCGCCAGCCAGAGCTGAGCGAGAAGCTTTGGCAGGCATATCAACGGATACCCGTTGCAGACTCACGATTACGGTTGCATCAGAAAAATGAACGCGCCAACGCAGGTCTGTTGCTGGAACCAGATGAGGCTAGTTGGCTGAAGCAGAGAAACAAGGTCATCAAGTTCGCCGTTGCCCCCGGATTTGCCGGCATCAGCGAAATCGATGATGAAGGTGAATTGCATGGCTATACGGCAGACCTGATGAAGTTATTGAGTCTGCGCTCCGGGATCCGCTTTGAGCTGGTGTCGACAAATACCTGGCAGGAGTCACTTAAAATGCTGAAAGAGCATAAAGTGGACCTTATTCCCTTGATGACACCGCTCAAGGATCGTCAGTCCTTTGCCTCTTTTACCTCCTCCTATCTGAAGTTCGACAGCTATGTCGTAGCCAGACACGGTGCTCGCCCGCTGAAGTCGTTGGTCGAGCTGAAAGGGCGTCTGATTGGTGGTGTGACGGGCTCTTACGAAGCCTCTCTCATTCACGCGCTGGGCGCCGATATTATCGAAGTAGGCAAAGATGCCGATTTACTGACCTTGCTTGATACTGGGCGAGCCGAATATGTGCTGTTGACCATGACCAATCTGGGACAGCAGGCAATGAAGGGTTTCAATGATAAGTATCAGGTAGTGCTGAGCTCCCCCGAATTTTCCGTACCTATCAGTATGGCCGTCGATAATGCTCAGCCCGAGTTGCTCCGCATCATGGACAAGTTGCTGCTGACCATCACGGATGAGGAGTGGCAACTGCTGGAACGACGCTGGCTCAATGTGTCGGTCAATATCGAGTCTGATTACACCCTGATTTACAAATGGTTGGCCATAGGGGGGGGCGCCTTGCTCGTCAGCGGTTTGCTGGTGATGTTCTGGGCTCGCAGTTTGCGTCGCCAGATTGCGCAGCGGAAAATCGCAGAGGACAAGCTGAACGAACAGTTGCTGTTTGTGCAGACCTTGCTCAACTCACTGCCAACCATGGTGGCGCTACGTGATAGCGAACAGCGGATCACCTTGTGCAATCAGGCCTATCGCGATGCTTTCCTCGGTGCTGGCAGTAGCAGTGAGGAGCTCCAAAACATGCCCGAGACACTCAGAAACAGTGTGTTGGAAGAAGAGCGCCGGGTGTGGCAGACCGGACAGGATCTGGAGGGGGCAGGGAGCAACCTGCGAGCTGATGGTACGCCCTGCCATGTTATCTATGCCAAACGTCCTTATCGCGATCCCGATGGCAATATGCTGGGGGTGTTGACAGTACTGACCGATGTCAGCCGGATCAAAGAGGCGGAGGAGCGCGCCCGTCAGGCTGAAAATCGCCTTACCCAGATTACCGACAGCATGCCTGGGGTGGTCTATCAGTATTTGTGGCAAGGACCCGGCAAGGGGCGGTTTTTGTATGCCTCTCAGGGGGCCAGCGAGATCCTCGGGGCTTCCCGGCAGGACCTGTTCAATGCCGAATCGGGTGGTGAGGTGTTCGGCTTTACCGAAGAGGCGCTCCAGGATTTTGTCAGCAAGGTGGCCAATCATGCCGAGACTCTGGCGCCCCTCGATCTGGAGGTCAAGGTAGAGCGACCTGATGGAGATCGCTATCTGCAAGTGCGTGGCAACTTTGTCAGACAGGAGCAGCAGGCACTGATCCTTAACGGGGTGATTCAGGACATCACTGCCCTCAAACAACAGGAATATGAGCTGCGCGAAGCTCGCGCCTATGCCGAGCAGGCGATGCAGGCTCGCAGCCGCTTTTTGGCAACCATGAGCCATGAGCTGCGCACTCCCATTTCAGGCATGCATGGCATGCTCGAATTGCTGCAAATGAGCGAGCTCAACGACGACCAGCGTTTTATGGTGCGCAATGTGGTCACCTCGACCAATAACCTGCTCTATCTGGTCAATGATATCCTCGATTTTTCCAAGATAGAAGCGGGTCAGTTGCAGTTGAATTACCAGAGCAGCCGGTTGCAAACGGTGATCTGCGATGCCATTCGTGGCCACGCGGCACTGGCTCATAACAAGGGGCTCAACGTGGTGCTTGAGTGGGAGCATCATGTGCCGGATTGGGCCGACATCGATGGGGTGCGTATCGGTCAGGTCATCTCCAACCTGCTCAATAATGCGGTGAAGTTTACCGAACAAGGGGGGATTACTATCCGAGTCAGCTACCTGAGCGAGCAACTGACCATCAGTGTCAGTGACACCGGTATCGGGATCGCCGAAGAGAAGCAGGCGCTGCTGTTCACGCCTTTTGAGCAGGTGGAGTCAGATATCAACCGTCGTTTTGGTGGCACCGGACTGGGGTTGGCAATCTGTGAGCAGCTGGTATGCAAAATGGGGGGGGCACTGACACTGACCAGCAAGGCAGGAGAGGGCTCCTGCTTCCG
Organism: Aeromonas sp. FDAARGOS 1416; assembly: GCF_019048085.1. Classification (NCBI taxonomy): domain Bacteria; kingdom Pseudomonadati; phylum Pseudomonadota; class Gammaproteobacteria; order Aeromonadales; family Aeromonadaceae; genus Aeromonas; species Aeromonas sp. FDAARGOS 1416. The sequence continues at coordinate 43,998 of NZ_CP077301.1, forward strand.
CTTTACCGTGCCGCTAACCAATCCGCAGTGGGATCCCCCTGCTCTGGCTGACACAGAATGGTGGTTTTTCAGCGATGACACCAATCTCGAAGCGGCCATGGTACGGCAGGGGGCCAAGCTCAGGTACTTGGGGGCCAATGAGCTCAGTCGCTCACTGGAAGGATTGCTGTTGGCCGATCAACGGTGGCTTGAGCAAGCGCTGGGGGGGGAATGGCAAAGCTGGCTGCAACACTCTGCGCTGAAGGGGATCATAGCGTCACCCGATGAGGCGTTACGGGGGCGGATTGGTGAACAGAAATGGTGGCGCCTGGGTCTCTCTCCTCTCTATCCGGATCTTCTGCTAGAGAGCTGCCACGAATTGCTACAGGAGCGGGTTACACCAATCCTCCCTGCGCTTGCAGAGAAGCTGGGTGGCAAAGTATTGGTGGCCGATGATCATCCGGTCAATCGTGCCTTGCTGGCACGGCAGTTAGCCATTCTTGGTATCGAGGCTCAGGTTGTGGAAGATGGCGAGAAGGCTCTGCGGGCTTGGCAGGGACAGCAATTCTCTATGCTGCTGACTGATTGCCATATGCCGGTGATGGATGGTTATGCCCTGACCAAGGCGCTGCGGGCTGCGGGAGTGACGGCCCCCATCATTGGGGTAACAGCAGATACGTCGGAAGAGGCGAGTGCTCGTATGGTAGAGGCTGGCATGAGTGACATGTTACTGAAGCCCTACCCGCTGGATATCTTGCGCCAGATGCTGGCCCATTGGCTGGCAGAGAAGACGCCAACCAGAAGCGCGGTTGCGCCCGTTGTTGGGGCTACAGGCATGCAGGCTGAGCGCTGGTTGGCGCTGTTTGGTGACGAGCTGACCGCGCGAGCCATGGCGGTGGAGTATCTCGATTCCAACCGGCAGGATGGCGAGGCCATGATGGCAGCACTGATTTGTCATGATGCCAGCGCCTTGGTAGAGACCGCCCACCGGGTCAAGGGGGCTGCCCGAATGGTCGGGTTGGAGGAGCTTGCCAGCCAGGCCGCCATGCTGGAATCGGCAGCGCGATTGAAGCGGCTTGATGAGCTCGACGATCTGGTCAGCACAGTGCAGAGGTTGATGACGGCGATTGCCCACGACATTGGATTATGGCTCGATGAAAAAAGCACAACATGAGTTGGTCATCATGGTCGTGGAAGACCATGGATTTCAGCGCAAGGCACTGCTGCACCAGATCCGCAGCCTGGGTTACCAGAATCTGCTGGAAGCGGTTGATGGTATCGAGGCGTTGGCGCTTAGCCAGCAACACAACGTCGATATCCTGTTTTGCGATCTGCGAATGCCCGGAATGGATGGCATGGCGCTGTTGCGCCGCCTGTCGCTAGGTGGTTTTCAGGGCGGCATTATCCTCTCCAGCGCACTTGAGGGGGATGTGGTGGAAGCTGTATTGCGTATGAGTACCGCTTATGGCTTGCAGGTGCTCGGTCGCATAGAGAAACCCTCTACGCCGCAGCAGCTCCAGCGGCTTATCCAGGCTTGGTCACCCCGGCAGGAACCAGTCAGAGAAGAAGATGGGCACAGAATAGGACTCGATGAGTTGCGTCGGGCGATCGAGCAAGATCAATTGTTGCCCTGGTATCAGCCCAAGGTGAGTTTTGCATCCGGCGAATGGGTCGGGATGGAGGCGTTGGCCCGCTGGCAACACCCCGAGTTTGGTCTGATCCCTCCCGGGCGTTTTATTTCACTGGCGGAGAGCAACGGGCTTATCGATCCGTTGACCGAGGTGATAATCAGCAAATCTCTGAGTGATGGTCATTTATGGGAGGAAACCGGGTTGTCACTCAATCTGTCGATGAACCTCTCCACCACCTCACTCATTGAAGGGGACCTCTGCAACTTATTGATTGATCAGTGCAAGCGCTGGAGTATCAATCCTGAGCTCATCACTCTGGAGGTGACTGAGAGCGCATTCGTGCAGGATCTGGGCAAGTCTCTGGAGGTGCTGACCCGGCTAAGGATGCATGGCTTTGGCCTCTCCATCGATGATTTTGGTACCGGCTACTCCTCGATGCAGCAGCTGGCACTGTTGCCGTTCACCGAACTCAAACTGGATCGCTCTTTCGTCGATCGCTGCCATGCCGATCCGTCACGTTTGGCTATCATCGAGTCCAGTATCGAGTTGGCTCGCAAGCTGGGGCTGAAGTCGGTGGCGGAAGGGGTAGAGGATGAGGCAACCTGGCGGGTGCTGGCCCAGCTAGGTTGCGACCTTTGTCAGGGATTTTTCTCTGCCCGCCCGATGCCGCGCAGTGAATTGGCTAATTGGCACCGGACTTGGCAAGATAGATTGCCTACACTGATATCTATCTGATTCTGTTGGCTGGATCCCTCCGTTTGAACAAGGATGTTCATGAAAATCTCAAGCAAGTTGCTGCTCAGCTTCGGTTTTATCAACCTGCTGATCCTGCTCTCCTCCACGCTGGTCTATTACCGGCTGACTCAGATCAATCAGGCCCAACACACCCTGCTGGAGCAGGCGCTGCCCACTCTGCAGCGGGATGAAACGAGCCAGAAGGCGCTGGTTGCCACCGTTTCTGCCCTGCGTGGCTATCTGATCCTCGGCAAGGATCCGGCTCAGGCTTCCCGCCTCAAGCAGGAGTGGGAGTCGGCCTGGCAGGCCATTGCCCATCAGGCCTTCAGTCCGACGCTCGCCAAGTCTCTCGAGACCTTTAAAAGCCATCAGGAGAAGGTGTGGACCATAGCCCAGAGTGAAGAGAATCTGCCCGCTCACACCCTGATGCTGCAGGAGGCGGGTCCGCTGGCGGAGGCGGCGCTCGATCAACTGCAATCCTTTGCCAATGAAGAAGTTGGCACTCCGCAGGATCAACTATCCGGCGATCGCCGCATGCTGCTCAAGCAGGTGGGAGATGCCTACAACAGCCTCGCCAATTCCCTCTCAGCCCTGCGGGATTTTCTTATCTCAGGCGATCCCGAATACCGCAGCAAATATCAGGGTTACTATCAGTTTCACCAGCAGCGGGTGGCTGAGGTTAAGCAGCAAGCCGCGCTTTTTACCGACACCCAGCAGAGCCTCTGGCAGCTGTTTGAAGAGATGGCTACCCCCTTCTCCGAGCTGGTGGGGCAGGTGATCGAGAAGCGCCAGGCACCGGATTGGGATCAGGCAAACTACCTGATGGCCACCGACATCGAGCCGATGCAGTCCAGCCTCAGCGAGCAACTGGTCCAGCAGGTGGGGAAAACCCGTGCCGAGGTGGATCAGATTTCGGCGCAGATGACCGGAGCCGGGAGGGCTATCAACCAGACACTGCTGTTGGCTACCGGCAGCGCCATCGTGCTTGGCATGCTGGTCGCATGGCTCTTTAGTCGCCGTCTGACCCGTGACATTGCCTGTCTGGTGACCCGGGCGGGGCAGGTTGCGGATGGCCGGCTGGCGGCCGAGCCCTTGCCAATCACAGGGCAGGATGAGTTGGGAGAATTGACTGGTTCCATCAACCGGATGTCTGCCCAGTTACATCATCTGGTCGGGGAGTTGCAGGGCGCAGTGGGGCAGGTCGAGGTGGCCTGTCTCGATGTGGGCAGCACTACCAGAGCCATAGTGGCGGATCTGACGGAGCAAGATCAGCGGGTCGATGCGGTGGCGGCGGCTATCGATCAGATGTCGGTGAGTGCTCGTGATGTGGCTGGCAACATTGCCGGTGTGGCAGATGGTGCCTATCAGGTGAAGCAGCAGACCCGTCAGGGAGAGGCCGCGCTGGCACGAATGAGCGATACCATGCAGCAGATTGCCACCATGATTGGGCAGGCCAACGAGGCCATGGGGCTGTTGGAGCATCAGAGTGAACAGGTGGGGCAGATCACCGAGGTGATCGCCACCATTGCGGAGCAGACCAACCTGCTGGCCCTCAATGCGGCGATCGAGGCGGCACGGGCAGGTGAGCAGGGGCGCGGTTTTGCGGTGGTGGCCGACGAGGTACGCCAGCTGGCGACCCGTACCCATCAATCCACCGCCGAGATCAGCCAGACTATTGCGGCCATCTCCCAGCAGACTCGCCAGACGGTAAGTACCGTCAGCAGCGGTACCCGGTTGGTAGAGCAAGGGCGGGATGCAGTCGGATTGGTGACCGATACCCTGAGTGCCATGAACCAGCTGGTTCAGTCGCTGTCGGGCCAGCTGGAGGCCATTTCGGTGGCAACCGAGCAGCAGTCGCGGGTGGCCGCCGAGGTATCCGGGACGGTCGACGACATTGCCGCGCTCAGTCGGCAATCCTGTCAGCGTAGTCAGCAGGGGGAGGAGATCGTAGCCAGACTGGCTGGCGATACCGGCAAGCTGAAGGCGGTCATCGCCCGCTTTGATCTTGATGCATGAGATGGCGGGAGCATCCCGCCATTGCTATTGCCATTCACCGGGCCGTCTGGCCCGTGGGTTTAGTCCAGACGTCTGAAGGTGTGGTTGTCGAAGCTGCTGGTAGTCTCTCGGTTGAGCAGGCTGACCAGCAAAATCGCACGTTTCTCTCCATCCGGCTCCATATAGATGGCTTCGAAGCCGGCAAGCGGCCCCTCTTCAATCAGCACCTTGTCGCCCGAGCAGGGCAGGCTGGCGTAGCTGGCTCTCGCCTCGTCGCTGTCATCGCGGCTCATCAGCTGATAGACCAGCTTGCTGCTGATGGGGGTCCATTCACTGCCAAAGTGGATGATCCGGCTGATGCCGCGGGTCGATTTCAGGGTGACTGGTGTCACCTCTTCCAAATCAACGAAGATAAACAGATAGTTGGGGAACATGGGTTCCCGTACCGGAACTCGCTTGCCCCGGCGCAGCTTCTCGATCTCCACCATGGGGTAATAGGATTCGATACCCTGGGCATCGAGGTGGGCGCGGGCGCGGGCCTCTTCTTTTGGCTTGCAGTAGGCCAGATACCATTTTTTCATGTTATGAGTATGTTCGTGTTGCCGTGCTCGCGGATATGATAGCGGCGCCAATAAAAAAGGCCACGCATTGCGTGGCCTTTTTTGCCGAGTGAGCAATTACCAACCTTTTACCAGGCCGCCTTTGAACAGCTCGAGACCTTTCTTGTAGACATCGTCGGTTTGGAAAGCTTGTACGAACTGTTTGACCTTCTCGTCATCCTTGTTGTTGTCGCGGGCGACGATCAGGTTGACGTACGGGGACTCTTTGTCTTCAACAAACAGGCCGTTCTCGGTCGGGGTCAGACCAATCTGGCCGGCGAAGGTGTTGTTGATGATGGCCAGATCCACATCTTCCAGCGAACGCGGCAGTTGGGCTGCTTCCAGCTCCACAATCTTGAAGTTACGCGGGTTGCTGGCGATATCCAGCACGGTCGCTTCCAGACCGGCACCATCCTTCAGGGTGATCAGGCCCTGTTTGGCCAGCAGGATCAGGGAGCGGCCCAGATTGGTCGGATCGTTCGGTACCGCGATCTGGGCGCCATCTTGCAGCTCGCTCAGCGCCTTGATCTTCTTGGAGTAACCGGCAATCGGGTAGACGAAGGTGTTGCCAACCGGCACCAGCTTGAAGCCGCGATCACGCACCTGCGCATCCAGATAGGGTTTGTGCTGGAAGGCGTTGACGTCGATGCTCCCATCGTTCAGCGCCACGTTCGGGGTGACGTAGTCGGAGAAGTTGACCACCTCGACTGTCAGACCGTATTTCTCTTTGGCTACCTTGGCAGCCACTTCAACCAGTTCGGTCTCGGGGCCGGCAATAGCGCCCACTTTCAGAACCTTGCTCTCTTCTTTTTGACCGCAACCGGCCAGAACCAGACCAGCCAGCAGGGCAGCCGCAACGGATTTGATGCCAAATTTCATAAAACCTCCTGTCAGAAATCGACGATTAACGATGATCACATTTGTTGACCAGGCGCTCACCCGCGCTCTGGATAAGTTGAACCAGTACTACCAGGATAACCACGGTCACCAGCATGACGGTCGGGTCAAAGCGCTGATAACCATAACGAATACCCACATCCCCCAGACCGCCGCCACCGATGGCCCCGGCCATGGCCGAGTAGTTCACCAGAGTGACGAGGGTAATGGTGACACTGTTGAGGATGCCGGGCAGAGCCTCGGGCAGCAGCACCTTGGTGATAATTTGCAGCGGCTTGGCGCCCATCGCCTTGGCCGCTTCCAGCAGGCCGTCCGGCACCTCCATCAGGGCCCCTTCCACCAGACGGGCAATGAAAGGGATGCAACCGACGGTCAGCGGCACGATGGCGGCGATGGTGCCGATACTGGTGCCGACAATCAGCCGGGTTAGCGGAATGATGGCGACCAGCAGGATGATAAAGGGCACCGAGCGACCCACGTTGACCACCATACCCAGAGTACGGTTGAGCAAGGGGTTGGCCAGGATCTGGCCCGCCTTGGTCACGTGCAGTGCCACGCCGAGCGGCAGACCCAGCAGGCAGCCGAACAGAGCGGAGGCAAACACCATGATCAGGGTGTCGCCCAGGGCCGTGATGAGCAGATTAATCATGGCTTCGGACATAACCCATTACCTCCAGCTGAATGTGGTTGTCGATGAGAAACTGCTGGGTCGCCTCGCACTGGGCTTCATCCCCGAACAGCTCGGCCAGCAGGAAACCGAATTTGACGCCACCTGCGTATTCGATGTCTGCGCTCAATATGCTGATGTCGATGTTGAAACGGCGGCTCGCCTCGGAGATCAGCGGCGTATCAACCGTGCTGCCGGTAAAGCCGAGTTTCACCAGCGGGTAGCTGCCCGGCACCCGCTCGCTGCTCATCCGATCCTGATACTCCTGCGGTACCTCCAGATGGATGGTGGAGTGGATGAAGTCACGAGCCAGCTGGGTCTTGGCATTGCTGAAGAACCAGGCCACTTCGCCCTGCTCGATCAGACGGCCGTCGCTGATGATGGCCACTTCGTCACAGATCCCCTTCACCACATCCATCTCGTGGGTGATGAGCAGGATGGTGAGCCCCAGCTTGACGTTGATCTCCTTGAGCAGGGTCAGGATCGAGCGGGTGGTCTGCGGGTCGAGAGCAGAGGTTGCCTCGTCACAAAGCAGTACCTTGGGGGCCGGTGCCAGTGCGCGGGCAATGGCGACGCGCTGCTTCTGACCGCCGGAAAGCTCGGACGGATAGGCCTGGGCACGGGCTTCCAGCCCGACCAGCGCCAGCAGCTCGGCAACCCGTTGCTGGATCTTCTCTTTGCTCCAGCCTGCCAGCTCCAGCGGAAAGGCGATGTTGGCAAACACGGTGCGGGAGGCAAGCAGGTTGAAGTGCTGGAAAATCATCCCGATCTGGCGGCGAGCCTGGGTCAGATCCCGTTCGCTCAGGGCGACCAGATCCTGGCCATCAACGATGACTTGACCCTCTGTCGGGCGCTCCAGCAGGTTGACACAACGAATGAGGGTACTCTTGCCGGCACCGGAGGCACCGATCACCCCGAAAATTTTGCCTTGGGGTACATGCAGACTCACATCACGCAGGGCGTGCACGGCGTCACTGCCTGTACCGTAGACTTTGTTGAGACCGATCAACTTAATCATGGATTCTTCCGTGCTAACAGCCTTAAAGCACAGGGCGCTACAGGCGGGGAAATTGGGCAGAGGTTCCACTGGGTTACTCTGCCAGCATGGAGGATGATGCTAAGATGTCTGGATGGCCGTGTCAACGCATGTTTTTACGTCTAGACGTCTAAAAAAGTGATAAGGATTTCTGTCAGGCGGATAACGATCAGGATGGTATTGTTGCTCTGCCAGATCCTGTTTCGTCCCTGCGGCAGATAACCGAATTAAAGATGGTTTATACACGGTAAATGCTGGTTTTATTAGTGTGCCAGCCCGTTTCTGTTCACATCTGCTGTCGAGCTTAATGCTCCACCATCGTTACACAAATTGCTGCACAAATCGTTCCCTATTCGCGACCGGATCACCTGACCGTCACTTTGTCGGCGTCAACATTGATGCAGCGCAAGGGGGGCTCGGATAGGGATTGGGTCGGTGGCGCCGGTTTTTTATACTAATGACGTCGACAAGCATGGAGGGCAGTGCGATGAGATTCCAACAGATCAAAGAGTTGCTGCACTATCTTGAGCAGGTTCATCACCAGCTCGGACTCTGTTACGGGCGTTTGACCAGTCAGGTGGACAGCGAACGCAGCCGGATGTTGCTGGTCTATCTGCAAGGGCGTGAGGATGCGGCCAGTGCCCATCTGCACGAATATGCCGCTCAGCTGGGAGAGGCGGTCAGGGAGACCTGGCTGAACCAGAGTTTCAGCGAGGATATGCTGCCTGCCATTACCCGCTTCGAGCTGCCGGCATCAGTCCAGACTCAGGATATCGTCACTCAGGTATGCCGCTGGGAAGAGCAGCTGGTGGGCGAGCTGAGCCACCTGGCCCGGGAGTGCCCGACTCCGGCCACCACCGCCTTGCTCGAGAATCTGGCCGGGCTGGAGCAGACCCGCCTGACTCGGCTGGTGCACGGGGTGCATCGACTCGACGACATGTAGCGGGTGATAAGCACCAAACACGCAAGATGGCCGCAAAACAAAAGGGCCCGGCAGCAGTGCCGGGCCCTTTCCATTGGTATCTGCTGACTTGCAGTGAGCGTCGGTCAGCCCTGCTGCTCGGCCGCGTAGAGGGCGGCCCCGATAATGCCCGCCTGATTGAGGCTGGCCGCCGGAATAAGCGGCGCCCGGGTCTCGATGCGATCGACAAACTTATCCAGCTTGGCTGCGCTGCCGCCCCCCAGAATGAAGAGGTCGGGGGAGAAGAGAAACTCGAGGCGCGCCAGATATTTGTTGAAGCGCTTGCCCCAGCGGTTCCAGGAGAGATCTTCCCGTTTGCGCGCCGCATCGGAGCAGTAGTGCTCGGCGACCATTCCTTCCAGCATCAGATGGCCCAGCTCGGTGTTGGGCAGCAGATGGCCGTTGACGAAGATGGCTGTGCCGATGCCGGTGCCGACCGTGATGAGGATGATGACCCCCTTGCGATCCTTGCCGGCGCCAAAGCGCATCTCGGCCAGACCGGCGGCGTCAGCATCATTCAGCACATAGCAGGGCTTGCCGGTGACATCGGCAAACAGATGCTCGGCATCGGTTTCGATCCAGCTCTTGTCGATGTTGGCGGCACTCTTGGCAACCCCGTTGTGTATGGTGGCAGGAAAGCCGCAGCCTACCGGTCCTTTCCAGTCGAAGTGTTCGACCAGCGCCTTGAGGGTATGGGCGATGGCGGCCGGGGTGGCCGGTTGCGGTGTGGCAATGCGATGGCGCTCGCCAATCAATTCGCCGGTTTTGGTATCGACCAGACAGCCCTTGATCCCTGAGCCTCCAATATCCACTCCCAACATATGCATCTGTGTTGTCCTTGTTGTGTGCCGAGCAGTTTGCAGTGACCACGCTGTTATGGGCACCGCAGGTCGGCAGAGCATGAAAAAAGTGCTGCAATCCGGCAAGGGGCAGATCACTTATGCGTGATCCGACAGACCTTTTTCGATGCAGCGGATCAGCAAACGGGTCTTCTTGTTCTCTTCATCCTGACGCCGGGCAAGGGTGGCCAGCGCCCATTCGATATGTTCGGCCACCATGGGCTCGGCGGTGGTCAGCGCCAGTTGCAGGGCGGCGATTACCTCGGGAGTCGCCGGGCCATTGCCAAGGGCGACTGCCAGATTGCGACGCCAGCGTTGATAGCCGATGCGGCGGATCGGGCTCCCCTCGGTCTGTTTGAGAAAATCGCTCTCGCTCCAGCACCACAGCGCCAGCAGGGGCGGGCGGTGCAGGCTGGTGCGGGGGCTGAAGTCGGGTTCCGGGCTGGCATCGGCGTAGCGATTCCAGGGGCAGATAAGCTGGCAGTCGTCGCAGCCGTAGATGCGGTTGCCCATCAGGGGCCGGAACTCTTCCGGAATAGGACCGTCGTTCTCGATGGTGAGATAGGAGATGCAGCGGCGGCCATCTACTACATAGGGGGCGACAATGGCGCCGGTCGGGCAGATGTTGATGCAGGCGACACACTTGCCGCACTGCTCCTTCTCCACTGGCTGGTCGAGTGGCAGCGGCAGGTTGAGCAATAGCTCACCGAGAAAGAAGAAGGAGCCGGCCGATTCGTTGAGCAGCAGTGAGTGTTTGCCAACCCAGCCTAGGCCCGCCTTGGCTGCCAGTGGCCGCTCGAGGATGGGGGCGGAGTCAACGAAGGGGCGCCACTCACCCAAGGTCTCTCCAGTGCCTTGAAACAGCTCGGCGCAGCGCGCTTCGATGCGTTCACCCAGCTGTTTTAGCCGGTTGCGCAGCACCTTGTGGTAGTCGCGACCGAGAGCATAGCGGCTGATATAGCCGAGGGTCGGATCGCGCAGGGTGGCGGCAAAACCCGCCTCGAACGGCAGGTAGTTCATCCGCACCGACAACACCCGCACCGTGCCCGGCAGCAGCTCGTGGGGGCGCGCACGCATCATGCCGTGACGTGCCATGTAATCCATGCTGCCGTGATAGCCCGCATCCAGCCAGGCCTGCAATCTCGGCTCTTCGATACGCAGATCGGTGTCGGTGATGCCCGCCTGGTCAAATCCTAGCTCCCGTGCCCAGAGCTTGATATCGTGGGCCAGCTGGTGGAAGTCAGGTGCGCTCATGCGGCTTGGCCTGGCCGGTGTTTGCTGGCGTGGGTCGATTGATAAGAGGCGGGAGCCGTCATGGTAGAGATCATCAGGGGCGCGTTGGGCACAAAAGAGGGGGGCAGTTTACCACAGGGGCTGTGGCAGACTGAACAGATCCGCACACTGGAGCGCAACTGGGCCACGCGTGAGGGGCAACCTCTCTATGCCCTGATGGAGCGAGCCGGTGCCGCGCTGCGCACCTATGCCACCCTGCATTGGCCCGACAGCCGCTGCTGGTGGATTTTCGTCGGCCCCGGCAATAACGGCGGTGATGGCTATGTGCTGGCCCGCCTTGCCCGCCAGATTGGCATCGAGGTGGTGGTGATTGCCGCCAGGGCACCCGACCAGCTGAAGGGGGATGCCAGACGGGCTGCCGATGAGTGGCTGGCAGCCGGTGGTCGGGTCTGGCTGGCCGAGCAGTTTGATGGGGCCCAGCACTCCGCCCCGGAGCTGGTGGTTGATGCCCTGTTTGGCACCGGCGTCAACACGCCCCTCTCGCCACTACTGACAAAGATCGTCGCAACAATCAATGGCTTGGCTGTGCCCGTGCTGGCGGTGGATCTCCCCTCCGGCCTCAACGGCGATACCGGCCGTGCCATGGGGGCCGTGGTGCAGGCCACTCGCACCCTCACCTTTATCGGTATCAAGCAGGGGATGCTCACCGGCGACGGGGTGGATTGCGTCGGCCAGCTCGACTGTGATCCCCTTGGCGTGACGCCTGATGACACTATGCTGCCCGCCGCCTGGCGTATCGATTATCCGCAGCTGAGCACGCAGCTGACCCCGCGCCCGCGTGCTTCCCACAAGGGCTCTTATGGCAAGGTGCTGCTGGTGGGGGGCAATCGCGGCATGCAGGGGGCCATCGTGCTGGCTGCCCGCGCCTGCCTGCGGGCGGGGGCCGGGCTGGTGAGGGTGTGTCAGCATCCAGAACATCCGCCGGTCAGCCTCTACCAACCCGAGCTGATGAGCCTCACCACCGCTGATGACGAGGGGTGGGCGTCGGTGCGGGTCATTGGCCCCGGGCTCGGTCAGGATGAGTGGGGAAGAGCGCAAATCGCTCGTAATCTTACCGATCGGCTGCCACTGGTTTTGGACGCCGATGGATTGAATTGGCTGGCGCAATCTCCCCGCCATCAGGATAATTGGGTGCTCACGCCCCATCCCGGCGAAGCGGCGAGACTGCTGGGATGCTCCATTGCCGAGATTGAAACCGACCGGTTTGCCGCCGTGCAGGCACTGCAGCGGCGTTATGGCGGTGTGGTGCTGCTAAAAGGGGCGGGAACACTTATTTATGACGGCGAGCGGGTCGCTCTCTGTTGTGAAGGCAATCCCGGCATGGCAAGTGGCGGCATGGGCGATCTGTTATCTGGTATAATCGCCGCCCTTTTGGCCCAGGGCTGGTCTGTCACCATGGCAAGCTGGCTGGGCGCCGTGATCCACGGTGAGGCTGCAGATCTGGCCGCCGCTGACGGCGAGCGGGGCATGCTGGCGTCAGATCTGCTGCCGCTGATCCGCAAACTGGTTAATCCCGACACCATTACAAGTTAAAAAGAAGAACATGGCAAAACAGTTGATGATGACACTGCCGGACGAGGCAGCAACCGTGGCACTGGGCGGCCGTCTGGCACATGCCTGCCAGCAGGCGACTACAGTGTTTTTGCATGGCACGCTTGGCGCCGGTAAAACCACCCTGACCCGCGGCTGGGTGCAGGGCCTTGGCCATCAGGGCAAGGTAAAAAGCCCGACTTACACCCTGGTCGAACCCTATGAGCTCGATGGCTGGCAGGTCTACCATTTTGATCTCTATCGCCTGGCTGATCCGGAAGAGCTGGAATTCATGGGCATTCGGGACTATTTTGCCGCCAACACACTCTGTCTGGTGGAGTGGTCCGAGAAGGGCGAGGGCTGGTTACCGGCTCCCGACCTGGAAATTACCCTCACTTATGTAGGCGAGCAGCGCGAGGTTCTGATAGAGGCTCGTACTGCTATTGGCGAAGCCATTCTGGAACGGTTGTCATCTACGTGCGCTTGATCCTTGTTATTGCTCTCTCTTTGATGGCGTTACCCTCCTGGGCGAATCAGCTCAAGAGCGTACGAATCTGGCCATCACCGGATAACACCCGGGTGGTGCTCGATATGAGCAGCGCCCCCAATTACAACTACTTCACCCTCACCGGTCCGGATCGGCTGGTGATCGATCTGAAAGGGGCGAGCAACGCCGCCAATCTGGCCCGGATCGAGAACAACAGCGAACTGGTGCGCAAGATCCGCCAGAGCACACCGCTGGAGAAGGGCGGTCTGCGACTGGTGATGGATCTCAGCTCCGCCATCAAGCCGGTGGTCTTTCCGTTGGCACCAGCCGGGCCCTATGGTCACCGTCTGGTCATCGACCTGCCTTATGAAGAGAAGCGCTCGGCGGCTGCGGTGCAATCCACGCCTGTCGGTGGCAAGGGCAAGGGGGTGGTGATTGCCATCGACCCGGGCCACGGCGGGGAAGACCCGGGCTCCATCGGCCCGCGTCGTACCTACGAGAAGCGGGTCACGCTGGCGGTCTCCCAGAAGCTGGCGGCACTGATCGACCGCGAGCCGGGGATGCGCGCCGTGATGACCCGTCGTGGCGACTACTTCGTCGACCTCAACAAGCGCTCCGAGATCGCCCGCAAGGCCAAGGCGGATCTGCTGGTCTCTATCCATGCAGACAGTTTTCATAACTCCACCCCGCGCGGCGCCTCGGTCTGGGTCCTCTCGACCAACCGTGCCAACCGCGAGATGGGCAGCTGGCTGGAGAAGCAGGAGAAGCAGGGCGAGCTGCTGGGCGGTGTCGGCAAGGTGTTGGCGGAATCTGATCCCAATCCCTATCTGGCGCAGACCTTCCTCGACCTCTCCATGGACAAGTCCCGTGCCGAAGGGTATGACGTCAGCCGCCAGATCCTGCGCTCCATGGGCAAGGTTGCCCGACTGCACAAGAAGGCGCCGGAGCATGCCAGTCTGGCGGTGCTGAAAGCGCCGGATATTCCATCCGTGCTGGTGGAGACCGGTTTTATCTCCAACCATGCGGAAGAGAAGCTGCTGGCCACCGCCAGCTATCAGGACCAGCTGGCCCGCGCCATCTTCGAGGGGATCCGCAACTACTACCGCGCCCACCCGACCAAGGGGGCCATGCTGACCGGCAAGGGGCAGGTGAGCCAACCTGCCACTACTAGCCCTGCACCGGTATCCCGGCAGCCGGTGAGCCAGCCCAGGCAGGCACAGTCGCAGCCGGTAGTGACCAACAAGATGCCCGCTACTGCCCGCGACAGCGGCACGGCGAGTGGCTCGGGCGCCGGGGTGATCAAGCCTTACTCGGCGGCAGCGCAGGAGAGCGGTGCACCGGTCAGCAGTGTGGGGGACTATGACAAATCGCGGATGCTCCGCCATGTGGTCAAACGGGGCGAGAGCCTCTCTCGCCTTGCCGAGAAGCATGGGGTGAGTCAGTCCACTTTGGTGGAGATCAACCAGCTGCGCAGCCGGGATATTCAGATTGGTCAAACAATCTATATTCCCCAGCAAGGGCAGAGCCGCGCTGCCGCCCCCGTTCGCAGTGACGACAAGTCGCAGATGATCCGCCATGTGGTCAAGCGGGGCGAGAGTCTCTCCCGCCTTGCCGAGAAACATGGGGTGAGTCAGGCTCGGCTGGTAGAGATCAACAAGCTCAAGTCGCGGAATATTCAGGTAGGGCAGGTGCTCTACATTCCGCAAAACTGACGCGCGGGAGCGGGTGATGCCGCTCCCGCTGTTAGCGAATACCATCAGCAAGATTGAAATTCAGGAGTCAGCGATGCCGATCCGTATATTACCCCCTATCCTTGCCAACCAGATTCCGGTTGGTGGAGAGGTGGTAGAGCGGCCCTCCTGGAGCCTTAAGAGACTGACCATCCGCAAGATAGAAATTCAGGAGTAAATGATGCCGATCCGTATTTTGCCACCCATTCTGGCCAACCAGATTGCAGCCGGAGAGGTGGTGGAGCGGCCCTCTTCTGTGGTGAAAGAGCTGGTGGAGAACAGCCTGGATGCGGGGGCTGACCGGGTCGAGATCGACATCGACAGGGGGGGCACCAAGCTGATCCGTATCCGTGACAACGGCTGTGGCGTCGCCAAAGACGAGCTGGTACTGGCGTTGTCGCGTCATGCGACCTCCAAGGTGGCCACGCTGGACGATCTGGAAGGGATCAACAGCCTCGGTTTTCGTGGCGAGGCGCTCGCTTCCATCAGCTCGGTCTCCCGTCTCACCTTCACCTCCCGTACTGCAGATCAGTCCGAAGCCTGGCAAGCCCAGGCGGAAGGGCGCGAAATGAGCGTCACCATCAAGCCGGCGGCCCATCCGGTGGGCACCACGGTGGAGGTAGTGGATCTCTTCTTCAATACCCCGGCGCGGCGCAAATTCATGCGCAGCGAAAAGACCGAGTTTGCCCATATCGACGAGCTGGTGCGCCGCATCGCGCTCTCCCGCTTCGATGCCACCCTGATCCTGCGCCACAATGGCAAGGTGGTGCGCCAGTACAAGGCCGCCAATACCGTGCCGGAGCAGGAGCGACGTCTCGCCGCCGTTTGCGGCACCCCCTTCATGCACCATGCGCTGGCGGTGGAGAGCGAGCACAGCGATGTGCGGCTGTGGGGCTGGCTGGCGACTCCGGAGGGGGCAAGACCACAAAACGATCTGCAATACACCTATGTCAACGGCCGGATGATGCGCGACAAGCTCATCAACCACGCCATTCGTCAGGCCTATGACGAGTTGCTGCCTCCCGATCGCTTCGCCGCTTATGTGCTCTATATCGAGCTGGATCCCCGTCAGGTGGATGTCAACGTCCACCCGGCCAAGCATGAGGTGCGCTTCCATCAGGCGCGGCTCATCCACGACTTTATCTTTCAGGCGCTGTTTACTGCGCTGCGCCGCGAAGGAGTCAGCGCCGTTCATCAGGACGCGCCGCTGGCCGAAACCCTGGTCGAGTTGCCGGTCACTCCGCAAATTGAATATCCCGGTCAGGCGCCACGCCCCGAATGGTACGGAGCCGAGCACAGCTACCGGGCACCTGCACAGGTGCGGGAGGGGGGCGGTGGGGCTGGCCGAGCCAGCAATTATCAACCGCCCGAGCCCCCAAGCCGGGAGGCGATGCGCGGCATGGGCGCTCTGCTCACTACGCTGCCTATCGCAACTGCGACTGAGGCTGCTCCCGCACAGTCCACCGACACGGTGCCGTCACCCAAACAGGGGGGATGTCGCGCCCTGACACTGGTGGATCAGGCCTACCTGTTGATCGAGCGGGATAATCAGCTGGCGCTGCTCTCGCTGGTGCGCGCCGAGCGGGTGCTGCTGCGCCACTGGCTGCTGGAGACCTGGGGTCAGGGGCTGGCGGCCCAGCCACTGTTGCTGCCGGTCTCCTTCAAATTGCCGAAGAATCTGATCGTGCTGGTGACCGAGCAGGAACGTTTACTGAAACGGATGGGGCTGGAGTTGAAAAGCGGGGGGCGCGACACCATGATCCTGACTCGGGTGCCGGCCCTGCTGCGCCAGACCGATCTGGTGCGGTTGTTACCCGAATTGCTGCAACTCATCGAGGGCGGATCTGACAGTGATGCTGGCCAGCAGGCTGAAGTATTATGCCAATGGCTGGTGGAGCAGGGGATAAGCCGCGAGAAGATATACGATTTTTCAACTGCCAGTCGTCTGCTGACGGAACTTGTGACCGATTTCAGTGACCAACTGGCAGACATTCGCATGGTGCGCCCGCTTTCGCTGGCGACCGTGCTGGAGGAGTTTGAACATGGCGAGTGACTTGCCGACCGCAATTTTTCTGATGGGGCCGACGGCCTCCGGCAAGACGGATCTCGCCATTGAACTGTGTCAGGCATTGCCTTGCGACATCATCAGCGTCGATTCGGCGCTGATCTATCGCGGCATGGATATAGGTACGGCCAAGCCGACCGCTGATGAACTGGCGCGGGCCCCGCACCGGCTGATCGACATTCTTGACCCGGCCTTGAGCTATTCGGCAGCCGATTTTTGCAAGGATGCCCTGCGGGAGATGAAAGAGATCGCCGACCGCGGCCGCATTCCGCTGCTGGTGGGCGGCACCATGCTCTATTTCAAGGCGTTGCTGGAGGGATTGTCCCCATTGCCCTCCGCCGATCCCGCCGTTCGTGCCGGGATTGAGGAAGAGGCTGCCCGCCTCGGTTGGCAGGCGCTGCACGATGAGCTGGTGCGCATCGACCCGGTGGCCGGGGCGCGGATCCACCCCAATGACCCACAGCGACTCTCTCGGGCGCTGGAGGTCTACCGTATCAGCGGCAAGACCCTTACCGAGCTGACGCAGGTGCAGGGGGAGGGCTTGCCCTATCGGGTGCAGCAGTTTGCCATCGCCCCGAGCGATCGTGCCGTGCTGCATCAGCGGATCGAACAGCGCTTTGACAAGATGCTGCAAGGTGGCTTTGAACAGGAGGTTCGTGCGCTGATGGCGCGCGGCGATCTGACCCCGGATCTCCCCTCCATTCGCTGTGTGGGTTATCGCCAAATGTGGGACTACCTGTGCGGTGAAGTGGGGTATGATGAGATGCGTTATCGTGGCATTGTTGCCACACGCCAATTGGCAAAACGACAGATGACCTGGTTGCGCGGCTGGCCCGATGTGACCTGGTTGGAATCTGGTGAGTCTGGCAATCTCGACCGCGTGCTTGCTCGCGCTGGTGCGGCTTGACACTCCCTGTATAATCAGGTTGTTATATTGATATTCGGTGTTTAAAAACAACAAACTATAAGGAAAAGAAAAATGGCTAAGGGGCAATCTCTCCAAGACCCGTTTTTGAATGCGCTGCGCCGTGAGCGGATTCCTGTTTCTATCTATTTGGTGAACGGCATCAAACTGCAAGGTCAGATCGAGTCTTTTGACCAGTTTGTTATCCTGCTGAAAAACACCGTGAGCCAGATGGTTTACAAGCACGCCATCTCGACTGTCGTACCGGCCCGTGCCGTTAATCATCACCAGCCCACTCCGGGTGGCGCGGCTGATGAACAGGGTGATGCCGAGGCGTGATATCCCTGGGCGAGTCGACTCGCCAACTCAGATTCATCATGATTCCTGTTAAGGAGCAAGCGCTTGTTTGACCGTTATGAAGCTGGCGAACAGGCCGTTCTGGTGCATGTCAACTTCAGTGATGAGGGTGAGCGGGAGGATCTGGAAGAGCTCAAAATGTTGGTGAGCTCGGCCGGAGTCAATGCGCTGGGGGTAATTACCACCAGTCGCAGTGCGCCCAGTGCCAAATTTTTTGTCGGCAGTGGCAAGGCTGAAGAGATCGCGTCCCAAGTCCAGATGCTGGATGCCGACGTCGTCATCTTCAACCATGCCCTGACCCCCGCCCAGGAGCGCAACCTGGAGCGTCTGTTCCAGTGCCGGGTGGTGGACCGAACCGGCCTGATCCTCGATATCTTTGCCCAGCGCGCCCGTACCCACGAAGGTAAACTGCAGGTCGAACTGGCCCAGTTGCGCCATCTTTCCACTCGTCTGGTGCGAGGCTGGACCCACCTTGAGCGTCAAAAGGGCGGGATCGGTCTGCGTGGCCCGGGTGAAACCCAGCTTGAAACTGACCGACGTCTGCTGCGGGAACGCATCAAGGCGATTTTGCGTCGGCTCGACAAGGTGGCCAAGCAGCGGGAGCAGGGACGCCGCGCCCGCAACCGCAACGAAGTGCCGACGGTGTCACTGGTTGGTTATACCAACGCCGGAAAGTCCACTTTGTTCAACCAACTTACAGCTGCCAGCGTGTATGCTGCCGACCAATTGTTCGCAACTCTGGATCCCACCCTGCGTAAACTGGTGATCCGGGATGTGGGTGATGTGATTTTGGCGGATACAGTTGGATTTATTCGACACTTGCCCCATGATCTGGTCGCGGCCTTCAAGGCGACCCTGCAGGAGACCCGTGAAGCGGATCTGCTGCTCCATGTGGTGGACTGTGCCGATGAGCAGATGCAGGAGAATATCGACTCCGTGCAGCAGGTATTGGCCGAGATTGAAGCCGATGACAGGCCCCAGCTGATGATCTGCAACAAGATCGACAAGCTGGCGGATCGTCCGGCAGGTCTGGAGCGAGATGACGAGGGGCGCCCGTTGCGCGTCTGGTTGTCGGCCCAGACCGGTGAAGGTTGTGAGCATCTGTTTACGGCGCTGACCGAATTGCTGGCTGGCTCCATGGTGCATCACACCCTGCAGTTGCCTCCTTCTGCCGCGAGATTGCGCAGTGCGCTCTATCAGCTGAAAGGGATTGAGCAGGAAGGTTTTAGCGAGGAGGGGGATTTCGTGCTGGAAGTCCGCTTGCAAGTGGCCGACTGGAACCGCCTCGTGAAACAGGAAGGTGAGAGTTTACAACGCTTTATCAGGCATTGATTCGTTGATGAAGATGAACCCTTAGGGGCTTCGCAACGTATGATGGCCCGATAGAGATGATATCCATCCGCATGTATTAATGGAGACGCTGATGGCTTGGAATGAGCCTGGTAACAACGGCAAAGACCGTGACCCTTGGGGGAATAACGGCAAGAATCAGGGACCCCCTGATCTGGATGAAATGCTGCGCAAAGTGAGTCGCCGTTTCGGTGGCTTGTTTGGTGGCGGCAAATCTGGCGGCGATGTAGGTCGCTTTGGTATCTCCATCGCGCTGGTTGTGGCTGTGGTGGTGTGGGTCGTCAGCGGCTTCTACACCATTCGCGAAGCGGAGCGTGGTGCCGTGCTGCGGTTTGGCAAGTTTTCCCATATTGTCGAGCCGGGCCTGCGCTGGAAGCCGACCTTTATCGATCAGGTGATCCCGGTGGACGTCGAGTCCGTGCGCTCCCTGCCTGCCTCCGGTTTCATGCTGACTCAGGATGAGAACGTGGTACGAGTCGAGATGGACGTGCAGTACCGTGTGGTCAATCCCGAGCAGTATCTGTTCAGCGTGACCAATGCCGACGAGAGTCTGGGTCAGGCCACCGATAGCGCCCTGCGCTACGTGGTGGGTCATACCCGGATGGATGACGTCCTGACTACCGGTCGTGAGAAGGTGCGTCAGGAGACCTGGCAGGTGATCGATGGCATCATCGAGCCCTACCAGATGGGTCTGCAGATCGTCGATGTCAACTTCCTGCCGGCGCGTCCGCCGGAAGAGGTGAAAGACGCGTTTGATGACGCTATCTCTGCTCAGGAAGATGAACAGCGTTTCATTCGTGAAGCAGAAGCCTATGCCCGTGAAGTGGAGCCCAAGGCCCGTGGCCAGGTGAAGCGTCTGGAGCAGGAAGCGGAAGCTTACAAATCCCAGATCGTGTTGAAAGCCCAGGGTGAAGTTGCTCGCTTCAACGAGCTGCTGCCCCAGTATCTGGCTGCCCCCGAGCTGACCCGTGAGCGTATCTATCTGGAAACCATGGAAGAGCTCTATCAGCAGGCCAACAAGGTGGTGGTCGACATGCCGGCTGGCAACAACAGCATGATCTACCTGCCGCTCGACAAGCTGTCTGGCAAGCCGAAGGTAACCCAGTCTGATCGTGCCACTGCCGCCCCGGTCACAGAGCAGGTCCCCGTTTCCAACGAGGGTGCCAACTCTACCCCGACAATGCCGCTGCGTAGCGGTGACCGCTTCAGCTCAGGGAGAAACTGATAGATGAAAAAGCTAGCTATTGGTGCAATCGCTGTCGCGGCCATGGTCTGCTTCTCCTCTGTCTTTATCGTTGATGAAGGTCAGAAGGGGATTGTGGTGCAGTTTGGCAAGGTGAAGCGGGTTGACTCCGGTGAACCCCGCCTCTATGAGCCGGGCCTGCATTTCAAGGTGCCGCTCATCGACCAGGTTCGCAAGATGGATGCCCGCATCCAGACCATTGACAGCCAGGCCGACCGTTTTGTCACCTCCGAGAAGAAAGACCTGATCATCGACTCCTACGTGAAGTGGAAGATCGAGGACTTCTCCAAGTACTACTTGGCAACTGGTGGTGGCAACAAACTGCAGGCTGAAGATCTGCTCAAGCGCAAGATCAACAACGGTCTGCGTTCCGAGATCGGTAACCGCACCATCAAGGACATCGTCTCCGGTGAGCGCAGTACCGTGATGGAAGATGCCCTGAAGAAGATGGCGCGCTCCTCCGAGCTCGGCATCAAGGTGGTGGATGTGCGGATCAAGCAGATCAACCTGCCGGTGGAAGTCTCCAACTCCATCTACCAGCGGATGCGCGCCGAGCGTACCGCTGTGGCCCGTGAGCACCGTTCTCAGGGTCGCGAGAAGGCTGAAATCCTGCGTGCCGATATCGACCGCAAGGTAACCGTCATGATCGCCGACGCCGAGAGTAACGCTCGCCAGCTGCGCGGTGAAGGGGATGCGGAAGCCGCCAAGATCTATGCCGACAGCTACAAGAAAGATCCCGAGTTTTTCAGCTTCGTGCGTAGCATGGAGGCCTATCGCAAGAGCTTTGCCGGTGGCAACGACCTGATGGTGTTGAAGCCGGACAGCGAGTTCTTCCGTTACCTCAAGTCTCCTCACGGCACCAAGCAGTAATCGCCACGAGGTCACATTCAAAGGGTCTGCATTGTCAGACCCTTTTGTTTTTGACGCCAACGCCAGCCGTCGACCCGGGGGCTGGTTGCATTGAGGAGGTCGGATGCTGACATCCATGCTGATGGGGTTGGGATTGCTGCTGTTGTTCGAGGGACTCGACCCGCTGTTGATGCCAAGGGCATGGCAGCAGATGTTGCGGCTGCTGAGCGATCAGCCACCGGAGCAGTTGCGCCGTATCGGCGGCTCGCTAGTGGTTGCGGGTAGCGTGATCCTCTGGATGCTGAGTCGCTGAGTCTGGCGCAATGCACTGTCCAGCAGATAGCAGACAATAAAAAAGAGGCCGAAGGCCTCTTTTTTCATGCATGTCGTTTACTCAGGCACTGCGCTGCACGGCCATGTGGGCCAGTGTTTCCAGCGCCTGTTTGTGCGGGGAGTCCGGCAGAATGGCGAGGGCGGCAATGGCCTTGTCTGCCTCTTCCCGGGCACGCATGCGGGAGTACTCCAGCGCGCCGGTACGGTCGAGAATCCCGAGGATCTGCTCAAGATGTTCCATGCCGTTGCGGTGCTCGATGGCATCGCGCACCAGCTGGCGCTCTTCCGGCGTACCCACTTCCATGGCGCGCAGCAGCGGCAGGGTCGGTTTGCCTTCGGCCAGATCGTCGCCGACGTTCTTGCCCATATCTTCGCTCTGGGAGCAGTAGTCCATCACGTCATCGATGATCTGGAACGCGGTGCCCAGATACTTGCCGTAATCGGTCATGGCCTGCTCGACGGGCTCGGGCTGATGAGTCAGCACGGCTGCAAGGCGAGTGGCGGCCTCGAACAGCTTGGCGGTCTTGCAGTAGATGACCGTCATGTAGCTCTCTTCGGTGGTATCCGGATCGTTGCAGTTCATCAGCTGCAACACTTCCCCTTCGGCGATGGTGTTGGTGGCATCCGAGAGGATCTCCATCACCCGCAGGTTGGAGAGTTCGGCCATCATCTGAAAGGAGCGGCTATAGAGGTAGTCACCGACCAGCACGCTGGCAGCATTGCCAAACATGGCGTTGGCGGTCTCCCGGCCGCGGCGCAGGTCGGATTCGTCGACCACGTCGTCATGCAGCAGGGTAGAGGTGTGAATGAATTCGATGATGGCGGCCAGTTTCAGGTGATCCTCACCCTCATAGCCCAGCGCACGCGCAGCCATCACGGTCAGCATTGGGCGCATCCGTTTCCCGCCGGCGCTGACAATGTAGAAACCCAGCTGATTAATCAGACTAACGTCGGACTGGAGTCGGGCCAGGATCAGTTCATTGACCGCCGTCATGTCGGCGGCACAGAGCGCACGGATAGTCTGTTGGTCCATAAGTCTCGTAACGTGACAGCAGCAATAACTGCGATTTTAGTAATGGCAGGGATTCTACACGATTTCACAATGGGTTACAGTTAGGCGTTTATCCACGGCGGCAGATATGCGCACAAAATAAACTTTTTGCTAAATTGGCCTTGCCTGAGCAGATCGATTTGCGTAGAATGCCCGCCCATTGTTATAGGTTTTTGCGCATGTCTAGCCTTGAGCAAAAGACATGCCTTTACGGAGTTAATCAAATGTACGCGGTATTCCAAAGCGGCGGAAAACAACACCGTGTGGCCGAAGGTCAAATCGTTCGTCTGGAAAAGCTGAACGTTGAGACTGGCGCTACCATCGACTTCAACGAAGTTCTGATGGTTGCTGCAGGCGACACTTTTAAAGTAGGTGCTCCTTTCGTTGAAGGTGGCAAGGTTGTAGCTGAAGTTGTGGCTCACGGCCGTGGCGAGAAAGTGACTATCGTCAAGTTCCGTCGTCGTAAGCACCATCGTAAGCAAGCGGGCCACCGTCAGTGGTTCACTGAAGTCAAAATCACTGGCATCAGCGCTTAATTAGAGGAGTCCGATAAATGGCACACAAAAAAGCTGGCGGTTCATCCCGCAACGGTCGCGATTCTGAAGCTAAACGCCTGGGCGTGAAGCGTTTCGGCGGCGAAACAGTTCTGGCTGGCAGCATCATCGTTCGTCAACGTGGTACCAAGTTCCACGCTGGCACCAACGTTGGTCTGGGCAAGGATCACACCCTGTTCGCTACCGCGACTGGTAAAATCCTGTTCGAAGTTAAAGGTCCGCTGAATCGTAAGTACGTTAGCATCGTTGCTGAGTAATTACGGACCGCAAGGATCCGAAGCCCCGCCAACAGGCGGGGCTTTTGTTTTTCTGACGTCTTTCTGATGTCGTTGACGAAAAAACGGAACGCAGCTGACTTTGGCTCTGACGGGCATGATTGGCAAGATGCGTATCGCCCGCAGGGGTCTGTACCACTATAATTGCGTATCGGTTTTTCGAATTAAGGTGACGGTTACCTATGAAGTTTGTTGATGAAGTCCAGATTCGAGTCGATGCCGGTGACGGTGGTAACGGTTGTGTAAGCTTTCGCCGTGAAAAATATATTCCCAACGGTGGTCCGGACGGCGGTGACGGCGGTGACGGTGGCGACGTATATCTGATCGCCGACGAGAACCTCAATACCCTGATCGACTACCGTTTCGAGCGTTTCCATGCTGCCGAGCGCGGTGAGAATGGCCAGAGCGCCAACTGTACCGGTCGCCGCGGCAAGGACAAGATCCTGCGTGTGCCGGTCGGTACCCGAGCGACCGATGAAGATACCGGTGAACTGTTGGGGGATCTGACCCACCACGAACAGAAGCTGCTGGTTGCCAAAGGTGGTTTCCACGGTCTGGGCAACACCCGCTTCAAGAGCTCCGTCAACCGTGCTCCCCGCCAGAAGAGTAACGGTACTCCGGGTGAAGTGCGTACTCTGAAGCTGGAGCTGCTGCTGCTGGCCGATGTCGGCATGCTGGGTCTGCCCAACGCAGGCAAGTCTACCTTTATTCGCGCCGTTTCTGCGGCTCGCCCGAAAGTGGCTGATTACCCCTTTACTACCCTGGTACCGAACCTGGGTGTGGTGCGTGGTGAAAACTCCCGCTCCTTCGTGATCGCCGATATCCCTGGTCTGATCGAAGGTGCTGCCGAAGGTGCAGGTCTGGGTATCCGCTTCCTGAAACACCTCGAGCGTTGCCGCGTACTGATCCACCTGGTGGATATCTGCCCGGTTGATGGCTCCGATCCTGCTGAAAATGCCGTGACCATCGTCAAGGAGCTGGAGAAGTACAGCCCGGAACTGGCTGGCAAGCCGCGCTGGTTGGTGTTTAACAAGATGGACCTGATCCTGGAAGAAGAAGCCCAGGAGGTGATGGATCGCGTCAAGGCGGCCCTGAACCACGAAGGTCCGGTCTATGCCATCACTGCCATCAGCAAGGAAGGCACCAAGAAGGTCTGCTACGACATTCTGGATCTGCTGGATACCATGCCCCGTCAGCTGGCGGAAGATGCTAAAGACGCCATTGAGAAGGTGGAGTTCAAGTGGGACGACTACCACAAGAACCAGTTGGCCAAGGCTGAAGCGGAAGCACTGGCTGCCTCTCTTGCCTTCGATGAAGGGCTTGATGATGACGATTGGGATGACGACGAAGATGATGGCGTTGAAGTCATCTACGTCCGTGACTGATCCCCGTTACTCTCATTGAAAACCGGAGCCTGAACAGGCTCCGGTTTTTTATGTCTATCGAGCAGCAACTCATTAGGTATATTTGTGATGCTACTTATTGCCTGCCACTGATAACCGATTATACTGCCCACAAAAATTAACAATAACGAAACAATCATCTGGCGATGTCGATTGAATCGATATGCGCAGCTGTATCTTATTGTTTTAACGGAAGGTTTGCCTGTGGAAATATTTATGCGCAGATTTCTGCCTTAAGGGCTTGTTTGTGCATTTTTTTAGAGTATTCTTGCGCCCGTTTTGCCGGTTAATGCATGAATACGCAGGTTGGCCGAGCTAGGGAAAAGTAACATTAGGGCAGTCATATCATGTTGGAAAAGAGTCTCGAAGCACCTGCGGTCAATAGTCGCCGTAACTTGTTGATGTTTCTGGTTCCGTCACTTATCGGGATCCTGCTGTTCATGACGCCAGTCGTCTATGACGGTAACGTCACCATCCCGGTGGCCGTGCTGGCCAAGCTGGTACAGCGCGTTTTTGCCGATTATCTGGTCGCCATGGTCAGTGCGGTGATCACCACCACCATGCTGATGACGCTGATTGCCTGGTTGTTCAAGCCAGCGATTCTGGTGCGTCGTCCTTTCCTCAACAGTTTGTTCAATGTCTCCCCTTTCTGGGCCTGCGTGCGGGTATTGGGCGGTATCTTCGTGCTGCTGACCTTCTTCCAGGTGGGGCCTGAGGTGCTTTACTCCGGCGCAACCGGTGGACTGGTGCTCAACGATCTGCTGCCGGTGCTGTTCTCGGTCTTCATTTTTGCCGGCCTGCTGCTGCCGTTGCTGCTCGATTTCGGGCTGCTGGAATTTGTCGGCACCATGATGACCCGCATCATGCGTCCTGTCTTCCGGTTGCCGGGTCGCTCCGCAGTGGACTGCTTTGCCTCCTGGCTCGGCGATGGCAGCGTCGGTATCCTGCTGACCAGCAAGCAGTACGAAGGGAAGTTCTATACCCAGCGTGAAGCCGCGGTGATTGGCACCACCTTCTCTGCGGTCTCCATCACCTTCTGTCTGGTGGTGATCTCCCAGGTGAAGCTGGAGCACATGTTCGTCCCCTTTTACCTGACCGTCTGTCTGGCGGGGGTGGTTGCCGCCATCGTGGTGCCGCGTCTGCCGCCGCTCTGCTGGAAGAAGGACATCTATGCCGATGGCACTCCCCTGTGCCGCAAGCAGGAAGCAGTGCCGCACCAGCACAGCGTGATGAGCTATGGTTTCGAGCGTGCCCTGACCAAGGCTGACAGCATGACTGATCTCGGCGCCGTCGCGCGGGAAGGGGTGAAGAATGCACTGGATATGGTGTTTGGCGTGCTGCCGGTGGTGATGGCGATCGGTACCTGCGCCCTGATGCTGGCCGAACATACCCCTATCTTCAACTGGCTTGGCGCTCCGTTTGTCCCCTTGCTGGAGCTGCTGCAACTGCCGGAGGCGGAAGCGGCTTCCAAGACCATCATGGTCGGTTTTGCCGACATGTTTATTCCGGCAGTGCTGGCCTCGACCATCGAGAGCGACATGACCCGCTTCGTGATTGCCGCCATGTCGGTAACCCAGCTGATCTATATGTCGGAAGTAGGCGCCCTGCTGCTGGGCAGCAAGATCCCGGTCAAGTTGTGGGAGCTGTTTGTTATCTTCCTGCTGCGCACTCTGGTCACCTTGCCGGTTATCGCCGGGGTGGCACATCTGCTGTTCTAAGGACGCAACGTAGTGAAAAACGGTCAACCTCGGTTGACCGTTTTTTATGGCTTTTCCTCTTTTCTCCGGGCTTGATGGATGACGCGGGTTATTCGCAAAACGTCCTGCCTTGCAAGGTGTGGGTCATTCGCCGTGGGCTGAGTGTGGGTAACAAGAGAGAAGGGCCTGCGGGCCCTTGCTCATCAGTGTCCCTGCGGGTGGGGCTGTGCCGGCTTGCGGGGACACTGCACCAGCAGGGTATGGATGGTGAAGGTGCTGATCTGGGGGAAGCTCGGGCTAAATCCCCTCATCGGGTCGGTGCCCCCCATGCTCATCTGAACCTTGGTGAAGGTGTGCTGGCTGCGATCGGTTTCCTGATAGCCCTGCGGACAGCTCAAGCTTGCCTGTTGCTGGCAATCATCCGGCGCACTGCACTCGATCTGGAATCGTTGCAGCGAGGAATCTGCGGAGGTGAGCTCAGTGACAGTGGCGGGGGCGCAACCGGACAGCAATATACTGCCCAGCAGGACAATTCTCTGTGACATAAAAGGCGCGTGCTCTGTGGGACAAGAAAAGGGGGGAGCGTGCCGGCCGGACCCTTGGTATCCCGCGCCGGCCGCCCTATGGGTTAGCGTGACGTTATGCTCAGATCGGACACTGGATGGTTAACGAGTGGACCGTGTTGGCGATGCTATAGGGCTTGGCAGCTTGGTAGATTTTCTTCTCCTTGTCATAGCTTCCCCCCAGATACTGGGTGCTGTAGAGCGTCTGCTGGCGGCGGTCGGTCTCCTTGTAACCTTGTGGGCAGGTCTGGTTGGCCTGCTGGAAGCAGGCTTTCATGCTGCTGCACTCGATGTAGAAGCCGCGTTGGCTGGTATCGGCAAGGTGCACAGGGGTGACGGTAGGGGCGGGGGGAGACAACAGGGCGCAACCGGAGAGCGTCAGTGCGCCCAGCAGAACGAGATGTTTTGACATAGATAACCTGAACAGTGTGGTGTGACAAAGAGTGAGGGGGAGTCTGTTGCTCCCCCTTCGCTATAGGGGCACCGTTATAACCAGCCCGGGGCGCTCAGGCCAGCCCGCAAATGTAAGAAAATATGATCCACCCCCGGGCTTGCGCGGCCAGCAGGATGAGCGTTCAAACAATACTTGCCTGAGATTTGTTCCGTTCGATTGCTGCCGCTTGGCAGGCAGAGTGTGGCAGGAGATAGTGATTCATTCAGGTATCCCGTGCTACATTGCCCCACTTGTTACTGGTGTGTAAATCAATGGAGTGACCAATGTCTGCCATCCCCTATTCCGTGCTCGATCTGGTGCCTGTTGCCGAGGGTTCCGTGCCTGCCGAGTCGTTTCGCCGTTCACGGGACCTTGCCCGCCATGCCGAGGGTTGGGGTTACCAGCGCTACTGGCTGGCCGAACATCACAACATGCCGGGCATTGCCAGTGCCGCTACCTCGGTGCTGATCGGCCATCTGGCCGAAGCCACCACCACTCTGCGGATCGGGGCGGGTGGCATCATGCTGCCGAACCACTCGCCACTGGTGATTGCCGAGCAGTTTGGCACCTTGGCTTCTCTCTATCCCGACCGCATCGATTTGGGCCTTGGTCGCGCCCCCGGTACCGATCAGCGCACCATGCGGGCGCTGCGGCGTATGCGCAGTGGCGAGGTGGATGATTTCTCGGCCGATGTGCGCGAACTGATGAGCTACTTTGGCGACGAGATCGGCGCGGTGCAGGCGGTGCCCGGCCAGGGGCTGCATCTGCCCATCTGGCTGCTTGGCTCCAGCCTCTACAGTGCGCAACTGGCAGCGGCGATGGGCTTGCCGTTCGGGTTTGCCTCCCATTTTGCGCCCGCCATGTTGCTGCAGGCGCTGGAGATCTACCGCAGCCAGTATCGCCCCTCTGCTCGCTGGCCCAAGCCCCATGCGGTGGTCTGCATCAACATGATCGCCGCTGACAGTGAGCGGGAGGCCCGCTTCCAGTTCACTACCGTGCAGCAGCAGTTCTTGCGCCTTCATCGCGGTGATGCGGGCAAGCTGCCTGCGCCGGTCGTCCAGCTTGGTGACGAGTGGGCGCCCCGTGAGCTGATGGCGATGGAGCAGACCTTGGCCCGCTCGCTAGTGGGCAACCCGGAGCAGGTTCGTCATGGCCTCAAGGCGCTGCTGGCGGAAACCCGTGCCGATGAGCTGATGTTCAATGGGCCCATCGTCGATCATCAGGCCCGATTGCGCTCCTTTGAAATTGCCGCCGAGCTGATGCAGAGCCTGTAAGCCATGACGAACCCTACTGTCGCGGTGGATGAGGTGTATTGGAATCCCATGGTACCGGAGCTGTCGGTTACCGATCTGGCTCGATCTCTGGTTTTCTATACCGGTTTGTTGGGCTTCTCGGTCCGCTATCGGCGCGATGACCCTCCTTTTGCTTATCTTGAACAGCAACAGGTACAACTGATGCTGGAGCAGGTACATCCGGCGGGGTGGCAGGTCGGAGCGCTGGAGCCACCGTTCGGTCGGGGGATCAATCTGCAGATGGAGCTGACCGAGCTCCAGCCGCTACTCGACCGCTTGCAGGCCGCCGAGATTGCACTTTTCCGGCAGCCCACTGAGGTCTGGTATCCAGTGGGCGAGATGCTGGCCGGGCAGCGCGAATTTTTGCTGCAGGATCCCGATGGTTATCTGTTACGGTTTGTGCAATATCTGGGGAAACGAGCGGCTGACTGACAAGATCAAAATCTTAACCATCTGATTTTAAAGGACTGTCAGATGTATGTCGGCTATCTGTCGTGTCACCTTTCGCGGCGCAAGCCCTATGCTGGCCCTGTCAATTACCACAAGGAGTTCGAGATGATCGTCAGGAAGTTGAGATTGCAACGGGGTTGGTCCCAGGATCAGTTGGCAACGTTGACTGGTTTGAGTGTCCGCACTATCCAGCGGATCGAGCAGGGGCAGCAACCCGGACTGGAATCTCTCAAGGCCCTGGCCGCCGTCTTTGAACTCGATGTGGCTCAACTGGATGGATCAGAGCAACAGGAGCGCGAGATGAGAGGAAGTGACACTATGGGTCAGGATGTGGTGCAGGTATCGGCAGAGGAGCGGGCGGCAATGCGCTATGTGGAGGAGCTCAAGGGCTTCTATCACCATGTCGCCAGCTACGTGGTGGTGATCTGCGGGCTGTTTGTCATCAACTACCTGAGCAATCCGGAGTACATCTGGGCCTGGTGGCCAACCCTGGGTTGGGGGCTGGGGCTTGCCTCCCATGCTGTTCGGGTGTTTCAGCCCTTCAAGCTGTTTGGCCCCGAGTGGGAGCGGCGCCAGATCGAGAAGCGGCTGGGGCGCAAGTTGTAACTTCATTCGCCGGAAAACAGGGAACCTAAAACAGCAAGCCCGGCAGATTGCCGGGCTTTGTTATTGGAACGGGTTGTGGCAATCCGTGCGGCAGCGACCGCCAGATTGCTGCGTCCCCCTAGCTGGCGTGAACCGGGCAGGGGGTGGCGATCAGGGCATCATCCTCGTAGCGCCACAGGGTGAGGCTGTTGCCCCAGACACAGCCGGTATCGAGCGCCTTGATGTCGCTCTTGCCGGTGTTGCCCATCAGGGCCGCCCAGTGGCCGAACACCAGAATGGGGTCATCCACGTGATGCTCGCGCTGCTCGAACCAGGGACGCAGGCCCGGGGTCGACTCCTTGGGGCCCTTCTTGCATTTGAAGTCGAGCCGGCCATCGAAGTAGCAGAAGCGCATTCGGGTGAAGGTGTTGATGATGTAGCGGTAGCGGTCGATCCCGACCAGGTCATCTTTCCAGCCATCCGGCTGATCGCCATACATGTTGTGCAGCAACCACAGGTACTGATCGCCACGCAGCAGGCTCTCTACCTCGCGGGCGCAGTTGCGGGCGGTGCGGGCATCCCACGCCGGAGAGATACCGGCATGCACCATCATGATGGGCAGGTCGGGGTGTTCGGCCAGCAGCGGGCGGTGGCGCAGCCACTCCAGCAGTTCGTCCCGATCCGGCGCATCCATCAGGCTCTGCAGCTTGTCTTTCTTCTTGAGCGGTGCAACGCCATTGGCCACCGCCAGCAGGTGCAGGTCGTGGTTACCGAGCACGGTAACGGCACGGTTGCCCAGATCCTTGACGAATCGCAATGTGTTGAGCGAGTCCGGGCCGCGGGCGACCAGATCGCCGCAGAGCCAGAGCACGTCTTGGTCGGGATCGAACGCGGCAAGATCCAGCAGACGGCGCAAGTCGTCGTAACAGCCCTGGATGTCACCGACAAAACAGTTCGCCATGAAACCTCAGTTGATAATATTGGGGATGGCCAGCGTGAAGGGGGCGATGGGCGCCTCAAACTGCTGACCAGAGCCATCTTGCAGGGTATAGCTCCCTTCCATCACCCCGAGCGGGGTCGCCAGCGGCACGCCGCTCTGGTAGCGGTAGGTCTCACCTTCGGCAATGACGGGTTGCTCCCCGACCACGCCCGGGCCTGCCACTTCCAGCATCTTGCCATTGGCATCGGTGATGAGCCAGCGCCGATGTAGCAGTTGCACCGGGCCGGGCCCCAGATTCTCAATCTCGATCAGATAGTGAAACTGGTAAGGGTCTTTGGAGCCCGCCACATACACGGGGTATGGGCGGATCTCGATGTGCGGGAGTGCCACAGGATCAGGCCTGTTGCTGATCCGCCAGCCAGTTGGCGATCATGACAAACTGCTCGAGGGAGAGATTCTCCGGGCGCAGGTTGCCATCGATACCAAGCTCGGTCAGCTGGGTGTCGGTGATGAAGTTGGAGAAGCTGTTGCGGATGGTCTTGCGACGCTGGCCAAAGCCTTCGGTACAGACGCGATTCAGACAACGAATGTCTTTTGCGACTATGGTCGGATTCTTGTGCGGGATCAGGCGAACTACGGCAGAGTCCACTTTCGGCGCCGGTTTGAAGGCGCCCGGGCCCACTTCCAGCACAGGCACCACCTGGCAGTAGTACTGGGTCATCACGCTCAGACGGCCGTAAGCCTTGCTGCCCGGGCCGGCGGCCAGACGCAACACCACTTCCTTTTGCAGCATGAAGTGCATGTCTTCAACCCGGTCGGCAAATTCGCACAGGTGGAAGATGAGCGGGGTGGAGATGTTGTAGGGCAGGTTGCCGAAGATGCGCAGCGGCCCCTTGCCTTCACCCATCAGGGTGCCGAAGTCGAAACGCATGGCATCAGCTTCGATGACGGTCAGCTTGTCTTTGAGAGTCGGGTGCTCGCGCAGGCGAGCTGCAAGGTCCCGGTCAAGCTCGACCACGGTCATTTTGTCCATCTGGGCGGCAACCGGCTCGGTCAGCGCGGCCAGACCCGGACCGATCTCCACCAGATTCTGACCCGGCTGCGGGTTGATGGCGGCGACGATCTGATCGATCACATACCGGTCGTGCAAGAAGTTCTGACCGAAACGCTTACGGGCCGTGTGGCCCATGTGCACCTTACTGCTCATATCTTTTTTTCTCTACCATCTTGATGGCGTGGTTAATCGCGGTGACAAGGCTGCCCGGATCGGCCAGGCCCTTGCCTGCCAGATCCAGCGCGGTGCCGTGATCCACCGAAGTGCGGATGAAGGGAAGCCCCAGGGTGATATTGACCGAACTGCCGAAGCCCTTGTATTTGAGCACAGGCAGCCCCTGGTCGTGGTACATGGCGAGTACCGCATCCGCATCCTTGAGGTATTTCTCCTGGAACAGGGTGTCGGCCGGCAATGGGCCGACCAGATCGATCCCTTCCTGGCGCAGCGTGGCCAGGGCAGGTTCGATCACGTCAATCTCTTCACGTCCAAGATGGCCACCTTCCCCCGCATGGGGGTTGAGGCCGCAGACGTAAATACGGGGTTTGGCGATGCCAAACTTGGTGGCGAGATCCTCGTTGAGGATCCGGATCACCTTGCCGAGGCGATCCTCGGTGATGGCCATCGCTACATAGGCCAGCGGAATATGGGTAGTCGCCAGTGCGACCCGCAGCCCCTCGGTTGCCAGCATCATTACCACATCGGCGGTGTTGGATTGCTGTGCAAAGAACTCGGTGTGGCCGCTGAACGAGACCCCGGCCTGGTTGATGATCCCCTTGTGCACCGGCCCGGTCACCACGGCGGCAAATTCGCCGCTCATGTTGCCATCACAGGCGCGCTGCAGGGTTGCCAGCACATAGGCGCCATTGCTTTCGTTCAGCTCGCCCGGCACCACGGGGGCGCCGAGGGTGACCGGACAGACGGTCAGGGTGCCCGCCCGCTGCGGATGAGCAGGGGCGGTTGCGTCATAGGGCTCAAGCTCGATGCTGAGCCCCAGCAGGGCTGCCCGCTCGCACAGCAGCGCCGGATCGGCGATCACCACCAACTGGTGGGGCCAATCCTGTTGGGCAATCTGCAGCACCAGGTCCGGGCCGATCCCGGCCGGTTCGCCCGGGGTAACGGCAAGGCGACGGCAGCTCATCAGCTACCGGCTCCTTCGATCTGGATGTAGGCTTCGTCACGCAGCTCATCCAGCCACGCCTGGGACTCTTCCACGAAGCGACGGTTGTAGATCAGCTGGTAGGCGCGCTGCTCCTGAGCCTTGTCGGTCGCATCCTGGCTGCGGCGATCTTCCACCTGCACGATGTGCCAGCCATGGCTGGTACGGAACGGGGCACTGATCTGGCCCGGTTGCAGACGGTTGACCATGTCGCGGAACTCGGGGACATAGACGTTGGGATCAGACCAGCCCAGTTCGCCACCCTGCACCGCAGAGCCCGGATCTTCGGAGTACTTCTCCGCCATGCTGGCGAAGCTTGTCTTGCCGCTCTTGATGTCGTGCAGAATGCCATCCAGCATACCCTTGGCTTTCTCTTCGCTCAGGATGATGGAGGGCTTGATCAGGATATGACGGGCCTTCACCTCGGTCTGCATCACTTGCTGCTGACCCTTGGTGTCGAACACCTTGACGATGTGCAGGCCGGCACCGGAGCGCAGCGGGCCGACGATGTCGCCCTTCTTGGCACCCTGTACCGCTTCGGCCATCAGGGTCGGCATCTCTTGCGGGCTCATCCAGCCCCAATCCCCCCCTTCCAGCGCCTTGGGACCATTACTCTCGGCAATGGCCAGTTTGCGGAAGTCGGCACCTTGCTTGAGAGCGGTCAGAATGCGTTCGATCTTGCTCTTGGCGGCATCCAGCTGGGCGGCGGTGGGGTTGTCCGGCAGGGCAATCTGGATATGGCCTACGTGGTACTCGTTCTGCTGTTGACCCTGTTTCTTCAGGATCTCCACCACCTGCTTCACCTCCTGCTCGGAGATGTTGATACGGCGGCGCACCTGGTTGCGGCGCACCTCGTTCATCAGGATCTCGCGGCGAACCTCTTCCCGATACTGGGCATAGGTCATCCCTTCACGGGCGAGCTGGGCGCGCAGCTGATCCAGGGTCATCTTGTTGTCGGCAGCGATGCCCTGAATAGCCTGTTCCAGCTGGGTGTCGCTGATTTTCAGCCCCTGGCGCTCCGCCAGTTGCAACTGCAGGCTCTCCTGGATCAGGCGATCCAGCGCCTGTTTGCGCAGGGTGGCGTCGTCAGGCAGGGACTGGCCGCTCTCCTGAGCAGAGAGTTTTACCTTGTTGACCAGTGCGTCCTGTTGGCTGGACAGCACCACGTCCTTGTTGACCACGGCCAGCACCTTGTCCATCAGCTCGGGCGCAGCCAGTGCGGCCTGGCTCATGGCACCGAACATTCCCGCGGTCAGCAGGGCAATCAGGGTCTTTTTCATATCCATCTCTCAAGGCTGGGCCAGCATCATTGCTGGCCTTTCAGATTAAACGGGCGAACATAGGGCAACAGCTCGGTATCCAGGGTGACGCTGCGGCCACCTGTACCCACGCTGCCAAGTCCCTTCATTTCAAACTGCAGACCAATGACTCTTTCCGAAGTGGGTTTCAGGGTGACGTTGTCAGGCTGATTGTGCCACTCCAGGCTCATATTGATGCTCCAGCAGCAGGAGTCGTATTTGACACCGATCTTGCGGTCAATGTTCACATCCTGCTTGATGTCACGGTAGTAACCGCCATACATCTGCCACTGATCGGCGATCGGCGCCATCATCACCAGACCCGCCTGGCTCAGATCTTCTGCCAGCGCCGTGTTGGTCGGATAGCGATAGTCCAGGTTGCCATCCTTGATGTAGCGGTAGTTGGCCTGAGTGGTCAGCTTGCCGGTCCGGTATTCGACAGCACCGTTGCCAGCCGTAAATTCACCCTCGGAGGTATCGTACTGGGTTCCTGCGTGGGCAAACCACTCATCGGTGATGCGGGCATCCCCCTCGAACGAGAGCAGGGAGCGGGCGTTGGTGCTTTCCGGAGCGGACGAGTAGAGGCGCACCTTGGGTGGTGTCATTTCGAAGGCCTGGGCTACCGCCAGTCGCAACCGTTCATCACCCACATTGTCATAGACCCGGCTGGTCAGGCCAACGGTGACCCGATTGGCATCGCTGATGCGGTCGAGACCGGCAAAGCGGCGATCACTGAACAGGCTGTAGTAATCCTGACGGGTGGTGGTGGTGTCGTAGATCCCGATCTCGTCCTGATTTTTGTAAGGGATATAGAGGTACTGGAACTCGGGCTCCAGGGTCTGGGTGCCCTTGCCATCATACCAGTCGAGCGGCCGATCGAAGTTGACTCCCCCCTTGAGGCGGAAGGACGGTAGAGTACGGGTAATAGTGCCCTCTTTCAGGGTCAGCTGTTTGCTGTCTGCATCGGTGAAGCGGCTGCGGTCCTGGCTAACCAGATCCTTGGGTACCTCCTGGTTGTAGGAGGTAAACATCAATTTGTACTGACTGGTCAGGTAGTAACCCGGCGCATCCACCAGGGGCACAGTCAGGGTGGGTGCCAGATGCAGACGGGTGGCGGTATAGCGCTCACCGGCCTGCTGGATGGTGGCACTGCCGCTGTTATAGCCAAACTTGGTCAGTTCACTGTTCCAGGCCAGATCGAACCACTTGCCCTGCTGGAAGTAGTTGTAGTCGATACGCGGCAGCATCTCGTGGGGTAGCAGCGCATACGGACTCAGGATCTGGTAGCGGCGCACCTCGGAGGTGAGGTTCCAGTTGTGCTGGTAGTAGCCGGCGGTGAAGGATTGCTGCAACTGGCTGTCGACCTGAGTGCCCACTTGCGGGCTGAAGTCGTTGAAATAGTTGTAATCCTTGTCGCGCACTTGGGTGTAGTCGATGCCCAGACGCAGGGAGCCATCCATCAGGGTGGAACTGTGGCGGACGTTCATCAGGTAACGATGCCCATCGGAGAGGTACGGAGTCCCTGTCGAAGGGTTGGTAAAGCTCGGGTTGCCAGCATCATACTGCTTGTCATCCCTGAGGCTTTCAAAATAGAGGGTGCCGGTGTGGGCGGGGTCCGGCATGTAGCGGAACTCCACCTGCTCCATCAGGCCGCGTTTGTCCATAAAACGGGAGGTGATGGTGGCATCGTAGTTGGGAGCTATGTTCCAGTAGAAGGGCTGGGTGATATCCATGCCGTTGCTGGAGCTTTGCTTGTAACCCGGGTAGAGCAGACCGGTCTTCCGCTCATCCTTGATGGGGAAGTTGATATAGGGGAAGTAGAACACCGGGTAGTCATAGAGCCAGAGGCTGGCGTTCCAGGCTTCGCCAAACACCTCTTTCTGGTCGATGTCGATGCTGCCCGCCTTGAGGGTCCACACTTCCTGACCGGGGGGGCAGGTGGTGTACTGGGCCCCCTCCATGGTGATGTTCTGGTTGTTGTTGGTCATCACCACGCGCTTGGCAAAGCCGCGCACCGGTGAGCCATGCACCTGATACTTGCCCTCTTCCAGCTCGGAGTTCTTAGTATCCAGATTGGATTTGAGGGTCTTGTCGCTGGTGACGGTTACCTGACCGTCGTTGTAATAGATGTTGCCGATGGCGATGACATCCCGGCTCTTCTGATCGAGCTGGGCATAGTCGGAGTCAAACTTGCGAACACCCTGACGAACCTTGACGTCGCCTTCATAGACGGCGGTGCCGCCCTGTTTGGCCTCGAGACGGTCAGCATCAACCTCGACCGGCTGTGCGTTGGCATCCTGATCCGATGCAGGCTTCTCTATCTTGGGAACATAGTCATAGCAGAGACTATCTAGAATGCCGGTGGCTGGCGGCGCTTCGAACGGAGCCGCCTGCACCATCATAGGGGTGAGTGCGGGGGCCAGGCTGATAGTCAGGGCGATGGGATAGCGGTACCCCAGTGTCCATTTGGTCATGTGAAAGACTCGTGCAATCCGTGATAGATACGGTTGATCCAAGGCATGCATTTTACGACAGGTTTCATCGAGTTGACATTGCATGTCATTGCTTTATGTTAGCCGGCAATGATAAAGCATTATTGCGGCCAGGGCTAACAGCCAAGTGCTGCTTTCCACCTTGGTCCTCTACTTATGCACGATCGCGATTCCCTGCTATTGCAGTGGGCACGCCGTATTTCCGGTGATGCCAATCTTCAGTTGACCCTCATTTCCGGTGATGCCAGCTTCCGTCGCTACTATCGCGGTGGTGGTCTGGTTTGGGTGGATGCCAATCCGAAAACCGAAAAAAATCATGAATTTGTTCGTAACGCGGCGGCCTTGCAGGCGCGTCAGCTGTTGGCGCCAGAGGTGAAGGCGGTGGACTACGAACAGGGGCTGCTGGCGGTCAGTGACCTGGGCGATACCCAGCTGATCAGCTGCCTGAACGAACACAATGTGCTGGCTTGGTATGGCAAGGCGATTGATTTGCTGCCCCGCCTAGGGGCGGTTGAACTGGCGCTTGAACCCTTCGATGCGGCTTTTATGGCGCGGGAGAACAGCATTTTCCCCGAGTGGCTGCTGGGTCATCATCTGCAACTGACCCTGAGCCATGAAGAGCAGCAACTGCTGGACGAGACCTTTGCCTGCCTCACCGCCTGCAATCTGGCCCAGCCGCAGGGAGTGATGCATAGAGATTTCCACAGTCGCAACCTGATGGTATGTGGCGGTGATACCCCCGAGAGCAGCCGGCTGGCCATCATCGATTTTCAGGATATGGTCATCGGGCCGCTCACCTATGACCTGGTCTCCTTGCTTAAAGATTGCTACATACGCTGGCCGGACGAGGTGATCGATGAAGGGATGCGCCACGGCTTTGCCACCCTGCAACAGGCGGGTCTGCTTGGCGAGCTCGATTATGCCAGTTTCCGTCGTGATGCTGACCTGACCGGCATGCAGCGCCACCTCAAAGCTGCCGGAATCTTTACCCGGCTCTATCATCGCGACGGCAAGTCCGGCTATCTCAAGGATATTCCCCGTACCCTCGGCTATGTGGTGGATGTCTGTCGCACTCACGGTAGCGCCTATCCGGTATTGGCCCGTTTTGGTCAGTGGCTGGAGCAGGTGGTGTTGCCGGGGATCGCCAATGCTGGAGTTAAATCATGAAGGCGATGATCCTGGCCGCTGGCCGTGGCGAGCGGATGCGCCCGCTGACTGACCTGCTGCCCAAGCCGCTGCTGGCGGTGGGGGGCAAGCCGCTCATCGTTCATCACATCGAAAAACTCAAAGCCGCCGGCGTGACCGAGTTGGTCATCAACCACGCCTGGCTTGGCCACAAGCTGGTCGATAGCCTTGGTGATGGCAGTGCGCTTGGCGTGACCATCCACTGGTCAGCCGAGGAGAGTGCGCTGGAGACCGCGGGCGGAATCGTGCAGGCGCTACCACTGCTGGGCGCAGCCCCTTTTCTGGTGATCAACGGCGATACCTGGCTCGATCTCGATTATCACACTCTGGTCAGCCAGCCCCTTGGCGATGATCTGGCCCACCTCTGGCTGGTACCCAATCCGCCCCAGCACCCGAGCGGGGACTTTGCCCTGCAAGGGGGGCGAGTCATGGATACGCCAGCGTTTACCTTCAGCGGGGTCGGACTATATGATCCAGCGGCTTTCGCCGGTCTCGCGGGCGGCGCCCGCAAACTGGCGCCCCTGCTCCGTGACTGGATGGCGCAAGGGCGGGTGGGCGGCAGCCTGCTCGCTGGCGAGTGGCGCGATATCGGCACGGTCGACCGTCTGCGCGAGCTGGATGACCAGCTCCAGGCCCGCACTCATTAACTTCAAGAGGTCTTGAACCATGCGTATTTGGGGTAAGGTGCTGGGCGCCTTCTTCGGTTTTCTGCTCGGCAATATCATCGGCGCCCTGATTGGCCTCTGGGTCGGCCACCGTTTCGACCGTGGTATGGGGCTGCAGGGGGCGTTTCGTCGCGGCCCGAGTCAAGAGCAGCAAGCCGTCTTCTTCCATGCCACCTTCTCGGTGATGGGTCACATCGCCAAGTCAAGCGGTCAGGTGACCGAGCAGGAGATCCGGGTTGCCTCCAACCTGATGGATCGGATGCGGCTGGCGGGCGAACAGCGTGCCCGGGCGCAGGAGTCGTTTCGTCTCGGTAAGGAGGCCGACTTCCCGCTGCGCGAGACCCTGGCCGAGTTCCGCCGTGCCAGTCTGGGGCAGCGCGATATCCTGCGCTTCTTCCTCGAGGTGCAGTTGCAGGCGGCCTTTGCCGACGGGCGGGTGGAGGAGGGCGAGCGCGCCATTCTGCACACCATTGCCGACGAACTGGGCTTCAGCCGCATCGAGCTGGCTCGCATTCTGGCGATGGCCGAAGCGCAGATGAACTTCTTCAATCAGGCTCATGGCCAGTATCAGGGGGGCCATTCCGGTGGTCAGCAGTATCGGCAGGCGGCACCCTCTGCGGATCGCCTCAAGAATGCCTACCAGTTGCTGGGAGTGAGCGAGAGCGACAGCGATCAGGATATCAAGCGCGCCTACCGCAAGGAGATGAGCAAGCACCACCCGGACAAGCTGGCCGCCAAAGGGCTGCCGCCGGAGATGATGGAGATGGCCAAGGAGAAGACCCAGGAGATCCAGCAAGCCTGGGAGTGGATCCGCGAGGCCCGCGGCATCCGGTAAGCGCCAACGTCAGGTTGGAACAGACAATAAAAAGCCCCGCAGCAGTGCGGGGCTTTGCTTTGCCGTGTGGCGCAGGCCGGGTTATTTGGCCGGAATGGCTTCCAGCACGTGCACCAGCAGTTGCCAGAAACGTTCGACCGCCGGGATATGTACCTTCTCGTCAGGGGAGTGGGCACCGCGGATGGTCGGGCCAAAGGAGACCATGTCCCAATCCGGATAGGCGCTCTTGAACAGACCGCACTCGAGACCGGCATGGATCACCATGACGTTGGGCATGGTGCCGAACAGGGTCTGGTAGCTGTTACGTACCAGCGCCATGACGGGGGAGTCCACGTTCGGCGCCCAACCCGGGTAGGCACCGGTGAATTCGCAGCTGGCGCCTGCCAGGGTGAACAGGGAGCGGGTCATCTGCTCGATGCTCTCGCGGCCGGAGTCAATCAGGGAGCGGATCAGGCACTGGACGTACACTTCGCCATCCTGAGTCTTGATGACCCCCAGGTTGGTAGAGGTTTCGGTCACGCCGGGCATGGCATCGCTCATGCGCATCACGCCGTTCGGGCAGGCCATCAGGGCATCCAGCAGGCGCTGCTGCAGAGAGACGCTCATCAACTTGGCCGGTTTGGCGGCGCTGTTGACCAGCACGGTCAGGTTCGGCTCGGTGGCGGCCAGTTCGGTCTGGTAGATCCCGGTGTAGCGGTCAACCAGCGCCTTGAACTCGTTTACGCTGGCAGCGGGCACCAGCAGGGTGGCGCGGGCTTCGCGCGGGATGGCGTTGCGCAGGGTGCCGCCGTGGATCTCGGCCAGACGAACACCCAGCGGCTCGGCTGCTTTGAGCAGACGCACCAGCAGCTTGTTGGCGTTGCCACGACCGCGATGGATATCGCAACCGGAGTGGCCGCCACGCAGCCCTTTCACGGCCAGCTCGAACACTTCGCCTTCGCTGGCGTCAACCAGCTCGAGCGGGAAGCGGATATTGGCATCCACACCGCCAGCGCAGCCCATATATACCTCGCCATCCTCTTCGGAGTCGGTGTTGAGCAGAATTTCGCCCTCCAACCAGCCCGCTTCCAGACCGAATGCGCCGGTCATGCCGGTCTCTTCGTCGGTGGTCAGCAGCACTTCCAGCGGACCGTGTTTGATGGTCTTGTCAGCCAGCACTGCCAGGCAACCGGCCATGCCTATGCCGTTGTCGGCACCCAGGGTGGTGCCACGGGCCGTGACCCACTCGCCATCGACATAGGCATCGATGGGATCGGTCGCGAAGTCGTGTTTGGTGTCGGCGTTGGCCTGCGGCACCATGTCGATGTGAGCCTGCAGTACCACGGCTTTGCGGTTTTCCATCCCCGGGGTGGCCGGTTTCTTGATGATGATGTTGCCGACCTTGTCCTGCTTGACCGTCAGACCTTCCCCTTGAGCCCATTGGATGATCCAGGCGCTCAGTTTGGCTTCATGTTTGGAAGGGTGTGGGATGGAGCAGATCTGTTCGAAGAAATGCCAAATCAGTTTGGGAGAGAGAGAGCTAAGCTGTGCCACGTCGGGACTCCTTACCAGCACGGAATTAACAGGGCCCCATCAGCGGGCCGGGGAAGAGGATAACGATAATACAGTCAATCACACAAAAATGTGAGCAATCAGCGCAAATCGCAGGCAGCGTGTGCTGGCTGATGGCAACCAGGCAGTACGATCGTCAGGTTCGGACGACGCTGACCGATAGAAAAGAAAATGTGTGACCGATCTCACAAAAATATTGAATTTAACGCACCGACTGGTAAATTAGCTCCCGTGGTTCGCCACCCGTCAGGATGACGATGAAAGCCTCCAGGGAACCGAAGCAAAGCAAGTGCGCCTCCATGGAACCGAGTGTTCGTTCAAGGATTTGAGCCCGCATTAAAGGTACGTAACTTGTTAAGCAATCAGGAGTTTCAATATGCCAGGCAGCAACTCAACCTATTGGTTTGCCCCTTCTTTGTATACCCAGGGTTTCAGCTACCCTAACCCCTTCGTCACTCGTCGCTAAGACGAGCTGCCCAACCAGGCAGAGGCGAGAAAGCAGCAGGTGCGTGAGGTAAATCCTCCCCCTGCTATTTTTTTATCTGCGATTTGCCGCACAGTCCCATTTGGGCTCGGCAGCAGGGACGGCAGGTTAGTCGTTTGGCGCTCGAGATGGGCCGAATGGAGAGGGTGATGCCGATTTTTCCTGTTTTTGGCATACGTTTGCCAGGCATTTTCTCTGCAAACGGTGCTATCATATCGGCCCAACAGCCTGTCCGCGGTTTGGACACATCATCTAACCGATCGCCGGATAAGCCCATCTTGCTTCCATTGTTATCAGATTTGCTGCCGAGGCTTAGCCCTGAGGCAGCCGAAGTGCAATCTGAATTCAGTCGGGCAAGGGCCGCCATTTACTGGCATCCGCAGGGAGAATTGCGGATGTTGTTATTTTAAGTGATTGTTTTTAAATAACTATTCGAGATCGATAACATGCCGAAAAAGTTCTATGTGTCGTGGGACAACCTGCAACGTGAAGCTCGCCGTCTGGCCCGTCGTCAGCTGCCTGTCAGCCAGTGGAAAGGTATCATCGCGGTCAGCCGTGGTGGTCTGGTGCCCGCAGCCCTGATGGCCCGTGAACTTGGCATTCGTAATGTGGAAACCCTCTGCATCTCCAGCTATGACCACGACAGCCAGCGCGAGTTGGTAGTCGTTAAAGCTGCCACCACCGCCGGTGACGGCGAAGGCTGGCTGGTGGTGGAAGATCTGGTAGACACCGGCACTACCGCCAAGGCGATCCGCGAGCTCTACCCGAAAGCCAAGTTCATCGCGATCTTCGCCAAGCCGATGGGCGAAGCGCTGCTGGACGATTTCGAAGTGGCAATCCCGCAGGATACCTGGATTGAACAGCCGTGGGATATGGCGCTGGAGTTCGCCACACCGATCTGCGACGAAAAGTAACGGGATCGGGATGTGACGTTCAGAGCGTCAATTGGCCGCACGCGGCAAGAATGGTTTCACAGGGCTCCTTGATGGAGCCCTGTTTTTTTGTGTATCAATCTGTTGCAGGGTGGCTGATGGGCAGTAAAAGTGGTTAAGATGAGCTATTGCCTGATATGAATGGGACACAATCTTGGACTTGAACGACGACCTCAATCTGACCGAAAAGCTATTTACCCGGGTCAAGAAGGTGCTGGAAACTTCCGAGATCTCCAACTCCAGCCCGGCGGACATTGCCGAAGCAGAGTCAGACGAGATGTTTATCGACGGCTCCATGTCAAAGAGCTGGTATCGCCTGCTGCGCCGCCCCTCCTGGGCCTGGCAGGGGGCCGACCCGGTCGAGGTTGAGCAGACTCTGGCCCGTATCGCCATGGCGACCGGTGAACGCACCCATGACTGCTATCTCGATACAATCAAGGGCTATGTGCCTGGCAACTGGATCTATGAGTGGAGCCAGGTGGCTGGTAACTACTTCAAGCTTGGGCGCGAACTGCGTGAGCAGGGGGATGCAGCTGGCGCCTTGAAACAGCTGCTCAAGGCGGTGCGCTACTACTCCATCGCCAGCTACCCCCATCTCAAGGATGATGAACTGGCGGATCAGGCCCAGCTGCTTGGCAACATGGCCTATCGCGAGGCGGGTCGCCTGTTCAAGGTGCCGCTCAAAGAGATCCAGGTGCCTTTTCGCGGCAAGCATATTCAGGGTTATCTCCACCTGCCGACGACCGAAAAACCGGTGCCGCTGGTGATCATCAGCGGCGGGATCGACTCCCTGCAGCTCGATTTCCTCAACTTCTATCTCAAACGGCTCGAGCCCAACGGTATCGGCATGCTCTCCCTCGATATGCCCGGGGTCGGCTATGCCGAGCATTGGCCGTTGGTGCAGGATACCAGCCGCCTTCATCAGGCGGTGCTCCATTACCTTTCCGAAGTGGCCTGGGTCGATCATCAGCGTATCGCCATGGTGGGAATGCGTCTGGCGGGCAATATCGCAGCCAGACTGGCCTTTATCGAACCGTTCAAGCTGCGCACCGTGGTCTGTGTCGGCGCCGGGGTCAATCAGGTGTTTACCAATCAGGAGCTGTTTGCCAAGTGTCCGCGCATGATGCGGGACAGTCTGGCCAACCGGTTGGGGGCGGATGCGGCGCAGTGGGACGGCATGCGTACCAAGTGCCAGGTATTTTCACTTAAAACACAAGGATTACTGGGGACTCGCACCTCTGTGCCGATATTGAGTATTGGACACAAGCGAGATTTTATTTGTCCCGAGCAGGATGTACGGGCATTGGCGGCGGCCAGTCGTAACGGCAAGGCCATCGTATTCGACAAACAGCCTTTGCTGGAGGTGTATGACAAGGCGCTGGACGAAATCGTCGAGTGGCTGAAACAGCATTTGTGTACCTGACATTGCGCTAAAGAACTGACGCCATCCCTAGGTGGCGCGGCTTGTTTAACAGGGAGGTTAGCATGTCTGAAAGAGTGACCTACAAGCGACTGCTGAGGCAGTTTGCTGCCATTGGCCCCTATTTGCGTGAGGATCTCTGCGAAGAGGGGCGTTATCGTTTCGACTGCCTGTCGGTCTGTGTCAGCGCCAAGCCGGCGCCAGACCAGCGGGAGTTCTGGGGCTGGTGGCTGGTGCTGGAGCAGGACGATCACCATTTCCGTTACCACTATCAGCTCGGTTTTTACAATGCTGATGGCGAGTGGCTGGACAAGCCGATCCCCAAGAAGCACCAGGTAGAAGTGGAGCGGACCCTCAACCGTTTCTACAAGCTCATCAGCGACAAACTGACGGCTCTGGAGTGTCAGTTAGCGCCAGCGGATCAGGTCACCAATGAGTTGACCGTGACCGCTGCTTGATCCCTGATGCCCGGCGAGCAGCATCCCGCTGTTTGCCGGGCCATCAGTCAGCCATCTCCCCTTCCGACCGCAATCATCCGGGCATTTGCTTCATCTCCTCACCCCGGCGTTAATTGCCTTGCAGGGCTCCATAGCCGTGGGTATAAAGATATTCCTTACTTTTTTAGCCTTTATGCTCCCATGGAAAACAGAACCATAGTCGTCAAGTTGGGCACCAGCGTGCTCACAGGGGGGTCTTCCCAGCTCAATCGTGCCCATATGGTCGAGCTGGTCAGACAGTGTGCGGCCTTGCACCGTCACGGCCATCGGGTCGTGGTTGTCACATCAGGAGCTATCGCCGCCGGGCGTGAACATCTGGGTCACCCGCCACTGGCGCCAACCCTTCCCAACAAGCAGATGCTGGCGGCGGTTGGTCAGACCCAGCTTA
Organism: Aeromonas sp. FDAARGOS 1416; assembly: GCF_019048085.1. Taxonomy (NCBI): domain Bacteria; kingdom Pseudomonadati; phylum Pseudomonadota; class Gammaproteobacteria; order Aeromonadales; family Aeromonadaceae; genus Aeromonas; species Aeromonas sp. FDAARGOS 1416. The sequence goes on from NZ_CP077301.1 coordinate 88,678, forward strand.
TTCGGGTATGGCAGGATCTGTTCAACCTCTACGGTCTGCATATCGGCCAGATGCTGCTGACCCGCGCCGATCTGGAAGATCGGGAGCGCTACCTCAACGCCCGCGACACCATGCGCACCCTGCTCGATCACCGCATTATTCCGGTCATCAACGAAAACGATGCGGTGGCGACCGCCGAGATCAAGGTTGGCGACAACGACAACCTCTCCGCGCGGGCCGCCATTCTGGCGGATGCGGATCTGCTGATCCTGCTAACCGACCAGAAGGGGCTGTTTACCGCCGATCCGCGCACCAATCCCGACGCCCAGCTGATTGAAGAGGTGCAGACCATCGACGATACCCTGCGCTCGCTGGCAGGTGACAGTGTCAGCGGCCTCGGCACCGGCGGCATGGCTACCAAGCTGCAGGCCGCCGATGTGGCACGCCGCGCTGGTGTCAACGTGGTGATCGCGACCGGCCAGATGCCGGAGGTGATCGGCCGTCTTGCCAAGGGTGAGCGTATTGGCACCCTGTTCCCGGCGCTGGCGTCCCCGCTGGAAGGGCGCAAGAGCTGGATCCTGGCAGGCCCGCCCCCTCACGGTGAAGTGCATGTGGATCAGGGGGCCGTCGCCGCCATGAAGGAGAAAGGCTCCAGCCTGCTGCCAAAGGGGATCGTCGCAGTCAAGGGCGACTTTATTCGAGGCGATGTGGTGCGCATTCTTGATCCCAAAGGCGCCGAGCTGGCCCGCGGCATCTGCCGCTACGACCATCTGGAGCTGGATAAGCTGCGCGGCGTCCACTCGGATCAGATTGAGCAGGTACTGGGCTATGGATATGGTTCAGTAGCCATCCATCGAGACGATATGGTGCTGCTCTAATCAGGGCGGCACGGCATGAACAAAGGGAAATGAGATGAGTCTGGAGAAAATGGGGCAGGCGGCCCGTGAAGCTGCCTATCAGCTGGCTACCATCAGCACGGCGCAGAAGAATCGGGCGCTGGCCGCCATTGCCGATGAGCTTGAGGCGCGCAGTGAGCAGATCCTTGCTGCCAACGACAAGGATATTGCGGCTGGCCGTGAGGCGGGCTTGTCAGAAGCCATGCTGGATCGCCTGCTGCTCAATCCGGCCCGGCTGGCCGGGATCGTGGCAGATGTGCGTAAGGTGATCACGCTGGACGATCCGGTCGGCGCCGAAATGGATAGCCGGGTGCTGGAGAATGGCCTGCGCCTCTCTCGTCGTCGGGTGCCCATCGGGGTTATCGGCGTCATCTACGAGGCGCGTCCCAACGTCACCATCGACATCGCCAGCCTCTGCCTCAAGACCGGCAACGCCAGCATACTGCGCGGCGGGCGCGAGACCTTCCACTCCAATCTGGAGCTGGTGCGGGTGATCCAGCATGCCTTGGCGGCCTCCGACCTGCCCGAGGCGGCAGTACAGTACATCGACAACCCGGATCGGGCGCTGGTGGCCGAGCTGCTGCGCCTCGACCGCTATGTGGACATGATCATTCCCCGCGGTGGTGCCGGCCTGCACAAGATGTGCAAGGAGAACAGCTCCATTCCGGTCATCATCGGCGGCTTTGGCATCAGCCACATCTTCGTCGACGAGAGTGCCGATCTGGTGCGCTCTCTGGCGGTTATCGACAACGCCAAGGTGCAGCGCCCCTCCGCCTGCAATGCCCTCGATACCCTGCTGGTACACGAGAAAGTCGCTTCGGCTTTCCTGCCACAGCTGGTGACGCTGATGAACGAGCGCAAGGTGACGCTGGTGGCCGCGGCCAACGCCATGAAGCTGCTGGCGGGTGCCGACAACCTGTGCGAGGCGGGGCCGGAGGATTTCGATACCGAGTGGCTCGGGCTGACCCTGGGGGTCAAGCTGGTGGCGGATGTGAACGAGGCGCTGGCCCATATGCGCGAGCACAACGCCGGTCACTCCGATGCCATCCTGACCAACGATCTGGCTAACGCCGAGCGTTTCGTCAACGGAGCCGGTTCGGCGGCTGTCTATGTCAACGCCTCCACCCGTTTCACTGATGGTGGCCAGTTTGGTTTGGGGGCCGAGGTGGCGGTCTCGACCCAGATGCTGCACGCTCGCGGCCCTATGGGGCTGACCGAGCTCACCAGCTACAAGTGGGTAGGGCAGGCCGATTACCTCAGCCGCGCCTGATAACCGGTTGTGTCAGATACAAAAATGCCGACTCTTGGGTCGGCATTTTATTTGGTGGATATCGGGAAGATATCAGGCGATCGGGTTACTCCCCGTGATAGAGCACCTTGTCACCGGACTTGAGCACATAACCCTTCCAGATAAAGAGAGTGTAGCCGCTGCCCTGCCACGACCAGTTGCCCTCCGCACCTTGACGGGTCAGCAGGTGCTGCTCGCCGCTTGGCAGATGCAATTCGGCCTGCGTCTGGTCGGCATTGAACATCACGAAGGCGCTGCTGGTCTGGCTGGCATCGGTCGGATTGAGCCGGATACCCTCTTCAAACAGGCGCACACATTTGCCAGTCAGCGCTGACCACTGATAGCCCGCACTGCCGATACAGCCGTGGCTGTCGCGATCGCCGCCCACCAGATGTTGTTCCGGTGTACTGCATGCCGCCAGCAGCAGAGAGGCGGCCATCAGAGTCAATGTGCGCATGGTTACTCCTGAAGATCCCGTTCGATGACGATGTTGGAGAATCCCAACTCTTTGAAGTAGTTCTCCTGATAATCCTTCACGCTTTTCTTGTCGCGGCGACAAACCTGAGCCAGCTGGGCCTCCATGGCGTGAAAACTGGTGAGGTCCAGCCCTTCGGCAGCGGCGATGGCGTCGTAGATGCTGCGGAACTTGTCGTTCGCGTAGCCGATCTCTTTGGCCTGTTTTTTATAGGTGTACGTGATCTTAAAGGCCATCTTGCCCTTCCTTCTTCGATTTGGCTTGCTTGCGCTGGACGTAGAGGTAGAGGCTTTCGACCTTCTCCCGAGCCCAGGGGGTCTTGCGCAAGAACTTCAGGCTGGACTTGATGCTGGGATTATCGGTGAAGCAGCGGATATTGATCTGCTGCCCCAGCTCTTCCCAGCCGTAGTATTCGACCAGCGCGGTGACGATGGCTTCCAGCGTCAGCCCGTGCAGCGGGTTGTTCTTCTGCGAGGCGTTCGGTTGCTCGCTCATGCCTGCTCCGCCAGCTTGGCAAAGGGCTGACCCATGCGGGTGGTGACCCCGTTGGCCAGATGGGGTTCAAAACCGGCCAGCATGCCCGGGCCAAACAGGCAGACCACGGTGCTGCCCAGCTTGAACAGGCCCATTTCGGCGCCTTTCTGCAGGGTAATGGCCTCGTCGCCGGTATAGTCCCAGCGCACCACCTTCTTCTCTTTGGTCGGCGCAATGTTGCCGGCCCAGATGGTCTCGATGCTGGCCACGATAGTGGCACCGACCAGCACCAACGCCATCGGGCCGTGCGGAGTGCGGAAGGTGGCGACCACTCGCTCGTTGCGGGCAAACAGGTTCGGCACGTTCTCGGCGGTGAGCGGGTTGACGGAGAAGAGATCCCCCGGCACGAACACCATGCTCTCCAGCACGCCATGCAGCGGCATGTGGATGCGGTGGTAATCCTTGGGCGCCAGATAGATGGTGGCGAAGTCGCCATCCTTGAACGGCGCTACCAGATCCTCATAGCCGCCCAGCAGCTCGCGGGCGCTGTAGTCGTGGCCCTTGGCCTGAATGATGCGACCCTGCTGGATCGGGCCGAGCTGGCTGACGGTGCCATCGACCGGCAGCGCCAGAGTCATGGCATCTTCTACCACGGGGCGGATGCCGGGCTTGAGCTCGCGGGTGAAGAACTCGTTGAAGCTCTTGTAGTGGGCCGGATTCTCGTGCAGCGCCTCGCTCATGTCGACCTTGTACTGCTTGATAAAAGCCTCGATCACCCTGGTGGTGATGTTGCCCGCTTCGGCGGCGGCAAACTTGCCGATCAGACGGGAGAGGGCGTGCTTGGGCAGACAGTATTGACCGGCAATTTTCAGGTTGTCAGTAATGCTCATGTTCATCATCAACGTAGGTTAAACAGGGTCACAGGCGCGCCTGTTGGCGACCGTGACGGGCTTCCTGCATGGTTTCCAGGATGCGGTGATAGTTGTGGAAGCGATCAGCGCTGATGGCGCCCGCGTCGACCGCGGCGCGCAGGGCACAGCCGGGATCGTCCTTGTGGGTACAGTCGCGGAACTTGCAGCCACCCAGGTAGTCGCGGAATTCGACGAAGCACCAGGTGATGCGGTCGGCTTCCAGATGCCAGAGGGCGAACTCGCGGATCCCGGGGGAGTCGATGAGATCGCCACCGCTCGGGAAGTGGTAGAGCCGCGCCGTGGTGGTGGTGTGCTGGCCGAGCCCCGAGTTTTCGGAGATCTCGCCGGTCAGCACATCCAGCCCCGGCATCAGGGCGTTGGTGAGCGAGGATTTACCCACCCCGGACTGGCCGACGAAGATGCTGATCTTGTCGGTCAGTGCGGCTCTAAGCTCATCCAGCCCTTCGCCGCTCTCGCAGCTCACCAGCAGCACCTCGTAATTGAGTTTGCGGTAGGTTTCGAGCTGGCTTTCGATGCGCGCTCTGGCGGCATCATCGAGCATATCGACCTTGTTCAGCACGATGAGGGGGCGGATCTCCACATCCTCGGCGGCCACCAGATAGCGGTCGACGATGTTGGTGGAGAACTCGGGCATCACCGCCGAGACGATGATGATCTGGTCGATATTGGCTGCGATGGGTTTGACCCCGTCGTAGAAGTCCGGCCGGGTCAGTACCGAGTGGCGCGGATGCACCGCCTCGATGACGCCCGCTGTCGCGGCATTGAGGCCGGGACGCCACACCACCTTGTCGCCGCACACCAGACTGCTGATGCTGCTGCGCCGCAGGTTGCTGCGGTGGATGGTGCCATCGACCGCTTCCACGTCTGCGTGCTGACCGAAACGGCTGATCACCACCCCTTCGATGGCGGGGCCAAACAGGGTGTCATCCACCACTGTGGTGTGATCTTTTTGCAGCCGCCGTTCGCGGTTGGCCTGGACGCGCCTTTGTTGACCCAGATTGAGTTTTGCTTTCTTTGCCACTCGATTCGCCAGTTTATGAACAGATCCAAAGCCAGTATGATACATGCAAATTGGCAAAATTCCGCCATTCCTCCCAATAGAGAGAGCAATCATGACAGTCAGCGCGCAGAACCTGGTATGGATCGACATGGAGATGACGGGTCTCGACCCCGAAGAGAACGTGGTACTGGAGATTGCCACCATCGTCACCGACAAGGATCTGAACGTACTGGCCGAAGGGCCGGTCATCGCCATTCATCAGAGTGATGAAGAGCTGGCCAAGATGGACGAGTGGAACGTCAACACCCATACCAAGAGCGGTCTGGTCGCCCGGGTCAAGGCGAGTCAGCACGATGAGGCGAAAGCCATTGCCGAGACCCTCGCGTTCATTCGCCAGTGGGTGCCGGAGCGTACCAGCCCGCTGTGCGGCAACAGCATCGGTCAGGATCGCCGCTTCATGGTCAAGCACATGGCCGAGCTGGAAGCCTTCTTCCACTACCGCAACGTCGACGTCAGCACCATCAAGGAGCTGGTACGCCGCTGGCAGCCGGAGTTGCTGGATCAGTTCAAGAAGAGCGGCACCCACCAGGCGCTGGACGATATCCGCGAATCCATCGCCGAGCTGCAGTTCTATCGCAGCCACGTCTTCAAGATCTGATTCCCCGGCAAGGGGTTGTCATACTCTGGCTGCTAAAATCGACAGTTCGGCCAGCTTTTGAGCGAACGCGCGCAACCAGACAAAAAAGCCCTTGCAATTGGAATGACTGCTCTTATAATTCGGCTCCCGTACAGTAGCGCAAGCAACCAAATGCTGTACGGCCTGTTTTAAGGTAGTTGCGGGAATAGCTCAGTTGGTAGAGCACGACCTTGCCAAGGTCGGGGTCGCGAGTTCGAGTCTCGTTTCCCGCTCCAAAAATCTGATGATGACACTGGTGCAAACCAGCCCGATGCGGGAATAGCTCAGTTGGTAGAGCACGACCTTGCCAAGGTCGGGGTCGCGAGTTCGAGTCTCGTTTCCCGCTCCAATCATCAGTCAGCCTCAAGACAACCAAATTGTTGCGGGAATAGCTCAGTTGGTAGAGCACGACCTTGCCAAGGTCGGGGTCGCGAGTTCGAGTCTCGTTTCCCGCTCCAAAAAATTTGTAAGTGATATTCCGATGCGGGAATAGCTCAGTTGGTAGAGCACGACCTTGCCAAGGTCGGGGTCGCGAGTTCGAGTCTCGTTTCCCGCTCCAATCACTTGCAGATGACATTCTGTTGCGGGAATAGCTCAGTTGGTAGAGCACGACCTTGCCAAGGTCGGGGTCGCGAGTTCGAGTCTCGTTTCCCGCTCCAATCACTTGCAGATGACATTCTGTTGCGGGAATAGCTCAGTTGGTAGAGCACGACCTTGCCAAGGTCGGGGTCGCGAGTTCGAGTCTCGTTTCCCGCTCCAAACATTTGTAAGTGACATTCCGTTGCGGGAATAGCTCAGTTGGTAGAGCACGACCTTGCCAAGGTCGGGGTCGCGAGTTCGAGTCTCGTTTCCCGCTCCAATATCTCTTCGAAGTTTTCATAATCCCTTTGAATTGCCCTTCACATCGCGCTGCGATGCTTTGTCGTATCTGGCGTTTACTAGGCGCGTCTCTACCACCTCCTGCCAACAGGAAGGGGATGTGGGCTCATGGTGCGGATTGTACGAGGCAAGCGGTTGTAACAGGTGGTGGGTGGCGAGAATGGTGGGCAAAAAAGAGGAGGGGCCTTGGCTCCTCCTGCATGATTCACTGGCGCGGGCTTAGACCAGAGTAACGTTTTCAGCCTGAGGGCCTTTTTTGCCCTGGGTCACAGTGAACTGGACTTTTTGACCTTCAGCCAGGGTTTTGAAACCGGTGCTCTGGATGGAGGAGAAGTGAACGAATACGTCCGGACCCTGGGATTGTTCAATAAAGCCAAAACCCTTGGTTTCGTTGAACCATTTTACCTGGCCGGTGCGAATGTCAGACATGTGCTAAATCCTATCAATAACAAAATGAAACTAAGCCCGTGCTGGGCTGCATTTGCCTTGCAAGCAGGGGTTGGCTCATGACTGACCACGTCTCTTTGTCCCAGTAGCACGTAGAACAATCCCTGTCTAAAGCACAAACGATTGTACGTTAGCGCCGATCCTTGTCAATTTGACCCCTTTCGTTTTTTGAACAAGCTAAAAATATTGTGAAGTCAGTAGCTTATTTGAAGATATTTGACTGAAAAAAACGGGAGGCCAGCGCCTCCCGTGTTGTTATTCCTTGAGGGCGAACCCTTCGCCCTGCCGGTCGTAGCGGTAAACCGCCTGACCGTAGGAGCGGATCTCCACCCGCTGGATGCGGCGGGTGTCGTCCACCAGGATGAAGATAGAGCGGCCCGATTGCAGGCGGGTCAGGGGGCGATCCGGCCCCTCGATGGCGATCAGGCGGCTCAGCTCGGCACCCGGCAACTCGAATTTACGCCAGATGGAGTAGAGGGTCTCACCCGCCTGCACATCGTGTTGCAGCCAGGTGCCGTTGACCTTCTCTTCGACCGGCTTGGCTGCCGCGGGCGCACTGCCTGCAGCGCCACTGCCGACAGTTAGAGCTTGAGCAGGCACGGCCAGCGGCACTTCCAGCGAGCCGGAAGGGGCGGCTTTGGGGGCGGATGGCGCTGGCTCCCAGGCCAGCACCAGCAACCAGAGCGGGAGCAGGATCAGCAGACCTATGGTGTTTTTGCGGGGCAGCGGGCTGGACAGCTTGAATTTGCCTGCTTTGGCATCCTGGCGGCGTTGGCCGAGGTTGCTCATCCCTTGGCCAAAACGTTGGCGCAGGGACAGGGTCGCGGCATTGATGCGATGGAGCAGGGATCCTTGTGATTCGTCTTGGCGACGCTGCTGGGCTCGTCTGTTATGGCCTCGTGGGCGACGGTCCGGGGTGGGCACGGCATTTACCTCTCACTACATTGCCTGCCATCAGGCAAATTCGTCGCCTATGGTAAACGGACTCGCCCCCGAGGGGGAGAGTCCTGAGGCGGAAAATTATCAGCTGAGACGAAATTGACCCAATAATTGCTGCAATTTGTCGGCAGCCTGACGCAAAGCCTGACTGGCTTTGGCCGTTTCGGTCGCATCCTGAGCAATGTCGTTGGCCAGTGCGTTGGTTTTTGACAGGTTGCCGGAGACGGTTTCTGAGACCGAGCTCTGCTCTTCGGCGGCGGAAGCGATCTGATAGGTCATGTCGTTGATGGTGGAGATGGCCTGGTAGATGCTGCCGAGCGCCTCTTCCGCCAGATCCGCCTCGCCCACCGCCTGATGGGTCAGCTGCTGGCTCTGGGTGATGGCGTTGACTGCATTGGTGGAGCTGAGGCGGATCTTCTCGATCAACTCCTGGGTGTTCTGCACCGCCTGCTGGGTATTGCCCGCCAGTTTGCGCACCTCGTCGGCCACCACCGCAAAGCCGCGGCCCTGCTCGCCAGCCCGTGCAGCCTCGATGGCGGCGTTGAGGGCCAGCAGGTTGGTCTGGTCGGCAATCCCCTGAATGACGGTGAGGATGCTGGTGATCTGGGCGCTGTCGTGAGCCAGCCCTTCCACCACTTCGGCCCCTTTACCGGCTTCTGCCGCGACCTTGTGCATCGACTGGATCACCTGCTGGAAGCGCTCCTTGCCCTGATCGGCAGCGCTTTGCGCCTGTTTGGCCGAGTCGGCGGTATTGTTGGCGTGGGTGGCGACCTCCTGACTGACGTAGGACATCTCCTGTACCGCGGTCAGCATCTGCTCCATCTCCGCTTGATGGTGCTGCAGGTTGTTGTCGGTCTGACCGGCGATGCGGTCGGTATCACCGGCATAACGGTTCACCTCGCTGGCAGTCTTGAGCACATCCCCGAGCAGCCCTTGCAGCTTGTCGATAAAGCGGTTGATCCCCTTGGCGAGATCCCCCAGCTCATCGACAGATCGGGTCGTGAGGCGTTTGGTGAGGTCCCCTTCACCATCGGCGATGTCATCTACCAGGCTGACCATCTGACGGATGGGGCCAGTGATGCTGCGGGCAATCACCAGCATGGTGGCCAGCGCCAGCACCAGTACGATAACGGCGCCCACCAATTGCTGGGTCATGGCGGCCTGGTTCATGTCGCTCAGCTGGCTTTCCAGTTGATCGGCGCCCGCCAGTACCACCTTGTAGGGCAGGGTGACGATGATGGCCCAGTTGCGGCTCATTCCCGGCACCATGATGGGGACGGAAATGCGGAATGACTCGTCCAGCTCCTGACGCTGAACTTCCGGTTTCAGGTACTGCTGCCACTGGTTGCCCAGCACCTTACTTGCGCTGCTGCCGAGCTGGCTGGCATCACCGCTGGTGCCGGTGATGACACCGGCGGCGCTGACGATCAGGGTCTCCCCCTGGCCATCATAGATATTGCTGTTGAGGCTCTTGGCCTGACGGCTGATGGAGTCCACCGCCAGATCGAGCGCGGCGATCCCCTTGAACTGACCATTCACCATGATGGGGGTGGTGATGGTGCTCACCAGCACCTGCTGACCATTGATATCCACCTTGAAGGGATCGATGAGGCAAGAGCGCCCTTCCCGTTTCGGGCAGGCGTAGTAGTCGTTGGCGGGATTGCCGAATTCGTCCGGGTCGGTTTTTTCGATGGAGAGCAGCAGATCGGTACCGATTTGATCCTTGTCGCGATAGAAGTAGGGCACGAAGCGCCCCTTGTCATCACTGCCCAGCGCACTCTGGCCAGCAAAGCTGGCATCCTGACCGTCGAAACCGTTGGGCTCGAAGCCGGCGAAGGCGCCATAAAGCTGGGGCTCCAACGCCAGTTGTGCCTTGAGCAGGTCGGTGGCCTGCTGGCGATCCAGCGGCAGTTTGCCTTGCTGTTGCAGGGCGAGGGTGCTGGCCATCTGCTGGGTGTAGGAGAGCCCTTTTTGCAGCAGCTGGGTGATGGTGGCTGCCTCGGCGCGGGCATTGGCGCTGACCTTTTGCCATGCCTCCTGCTGCAGCGCTTCACGGCTGGAGCTGATGGTGAGTTGTTGGGTCTGTTGGCCGGAGTATTGGTTGAGCAGGATCAGGATGACCAGGGCTGCGGTCATGGCGATCCCGGCCATCACTAGAATGCGATTCTGGATAGAACGGAACTGCATCGTCTCTTCCTTGTTCGTGAGAAGTGTGGTGAGCGTTATTTGGGTATCGACCGGAGGAGGCAGCTCTCCAGCATTGTGCATAGCAAATCGGAAACGGGGCTTCGGTTTTGCGATCCTCTTCAAATATCGGGCTACAGATGCAAATGGCGACAGATTTAATCCCCTACTTTAGCCCGCAATGGCGTCATGGTTTTCCCATCCGTGATTGTCGGTGCTAAAATGCGACGGTTTTTTCTAACGAATTGGCCCAAGGCCCTCTACACAAGGCTTAAAGATGAAAGTCAAAACCCGTTTTGCTCCCAGCCCGACCGGCTTTTTGCATGTCGGCGGTGCCCGTACCGCACTCTATTCCTGGTTGTTTGCAAAGAACCAGGGCGGTGAGTTCGTGCTGCGTATTGAGGATACCGACCTGGAACGTTCCACTCAGGAGGCGATCGACGCCATCATTGAGGGCATGGAATGGCTGGAGCTGAACTGGGATGAGGGCCCCTACTACCAGACCAAGCGCTTCGATCGCTACAACGGTCTGATCGACGAGATGCTGGCCGATGGCCGCGCCTACAAGTGCTACTGCTCCAAAGAGCGTCTGGAAGCGCTGCGTGAAGGCCAGATGGCCAACGGCGAGAAGCCCCGTTATGACGGAAAGTGCCGCGACCACGCCCACGATCACCCTGCCGATGCGCCGCACGTGATCCGCTTCCGCAACCCGACCGAAGGTTCCGTGGTGTTCGATGACCACGTCCGTGGCCGCATCGAGTTTGCCAACACCGAGCTGGATGACCTGATCATCCGCCGTACCGACGGCGCGCCGACCTACAACTTCTGCGTAGTGGTCGATGACTGGGATATGGAGATCACCCACGTGGTGCGTGGCGAAGACCACATCAACAACACCCCGCGCCAGATCAACATCTACAAGGCGCTGAACGCGCCGGTGCCGGAGTTTGCCCACGTCTCCATGATCCTGGGTGACGACGGTGCCAAGCTCTCCAAGCGCCACGGTGCTGTCTCCGTGATGCAGTACCGCGACGACGGCTACCTGCCGGAAGCGCTGCTGAACTATCTGGTACGTCTGGGCTGGTCCCACGGCGATCAGGAGATCTTCAGCCTGGAAGAGATGATCAAGCTGTTCAGTCTGGATGCCATCTCCAAGTCCGCCTCTGCCTTCAACACCGACAAGCTGCTGTGGTTGAACAACCACTACATGCGCAGCCTGGATCCGGCTTATGTGGCCAAGCATCTGGCATGGCACATGGAAAACCAGAAGATCGACACCAGCAATGGCCCGGCGCTGGCCGACGTGGTCACCCTGCTGGCCGAGCGCTGCAACACCCTGGTCGAGATGGCCGCCCAGAGCCGCTATCTGTTCGAAGAGTACGAAGCCATTGACGAGGCGGCCGCTAAGAAGCACCTGCGTGGCGTCGCTGCCGAGCCGCTCACCTTGGCCAAAACCAAGCTGGCTGCACTGGATAGCTGGACCACCGAAGCGCTGCACGAACTGATTGAAGCGACAGCCGCCGAACTGGGTCAGGGTATGGGCAAGGTTGGTATGCCGCTGCGCGTGGCTGTCACCGGTCTGGGCCAATCCCCTGCCATCGACGCCGTGATGGCACTGGTGGGCAAGGAGCGCGTACTGGCGCGTATCGACCGCGCACTGGCTTACATCGAAGCCCGCATGACTGCCGAGTAAGTGCTGCCGATGTGGCAGGCGAGGGGATAACCCCGCTCTGCCACAAGCTGAATAGCAAAAATCCGAAACCACAGGTTTCGGATTTTTTTATGGCCAGCGCACAGGCCGAAAATACTTTGGATAAAAAAATGCCAGTCAACTGACTGGCATTTTTATTGGGACAGAGTGCCGCTTAGTGGCTGTCGACCCAGACGAACTTGAGCACGAACAGCAGGGCCACCACCAGCACGCAGGGGTTAATCTCGCGCCAACGGCCGGTACCTGCCTTCATCACGCAGTAGGAGATGAAGCCCACGGCGATCCCCTCGGTGATGGAGAAGCTGAACGGCATCATCACCGCGGTCATGAAGGCCGGTACCGCTTCGGTCAGATCTTCCCACTTCACTCGGGTCAGCTCGGAGCACATCAGCACGCCCACATAGATAAGGGCGCCAGCGGCGGCATAGGCCGGCACCATGGCGGCGACCGGAGAGAAGAAGATCGCCAGCAGGAACAGCAGGCCAACCACAATGGCGGTCAGACCGGTACGGCCGCCGACGGCGACGCCGGAGCTGCTCTCGATAAAGGCGGTAACCGAGGAGGTGCCCATGAAGGCGCCGCCGACGGAGCTGACGCTATCGACCATCAGCGCCTGTTTCATGCGCGGGAAGTGGCCCTTGTCATCGGCCAGCTTGGCGCGGTTGGTGACACCGATCAGGGTTCCAGAAGAGTCGAACAGGTTGACCAGCATAAAGGAGAAGATGATCCCGGCTAGGCTGATATCGAGCGATCCCATCAGATCCAGCTGGCCGAACACCGGTTCGATGCTGGGGGGCATGGAGACAAAGCCCTTGAAGGTGACATCGCCAAACAGCCAGCCCAGACCCGTGGTGACCACGATGGCGATCAGCACGGCGGAGTGGACGCCGCGGGCGGAGAAGATGCAGATCAGGAAGAAACCGAGCAGACCCAGCAGGCAGGGCAGGGAGGTGAGGTTGCCCACGGTCACCATAGTCGCGGGGCTGGCCACGACGATCCCGGCGTTGTGCAGGCCGAGCAGGGCGATCAGCAGACCGATACCGGCGGTGATGCCAACCCGCAGGGTGAGCGGGATGTTGCCGATCAGCCAGTAGCGCACCCGCAGCAGGGTGAGGATCAACAGACCCATGGCACCCCAGAAGATGGTGCCCATGCCCACTTGCCAGGAGTAACCCATGCCGGCGACGACCACGAAGGCGAAGAAGGCGTTAAGGCCCATGGCGGGGGCCAGCGCGATGGGCAGGTTGGCCAACAGGCCCATCAGGATGCTGCCGATACCGGCGATGAGGCAGGTGGTGACGAACACGGCCTGGGTGTCCATGCCCGCCGCAGAGAGGATCTGCGGGTTGACGAACACGATATAGACCATGGTCAGGAAGGTGGTGATACCGGCAATCACTTCGGTGCGGGCGGTCGTGCCATGGCCTTGCAGGGCAAACAGGCGCTCAAGCAATCCTTGCCCGGCAGCCTGATTGGCAGCTTGGTGTTGTTGATTCATGTTGGATTCCAATAGGTGACGTGAAATAAGCAGCAGGGGAACGGGCTATCCCATCCATGCGGGGTAAATTGCCCAGTTTCTGGCGGTTAAGTAACCAGACTCGTCCTGATACCGTGACAGCGCGCACATTTTTACACAGGCGGCGCCGTTTACAAACCCCGGATCTGCGAAGCAGATCAATGAATAGAGTAAAAATTCAAACGTTTGCTTTTTGAGCATGAAAAAAGGTTCTCAGCAGAGAACCTTTTATCGAAAATTGGGGGCTTACAGGGTTTTGAAGTAGCGCTCGACCAGCTGGGCCAGTACCGAGTCGAGCCGGTCTTGCACTTCACCCAGTTCACGGCCGAAGCGGCGCAGAAACAGGCTTGCCTGCTCTTCGGTCAGCTTGCGCCCCTCGATAAAGAACTCCTGCTCCGGTAGTTGCTTGTCGTAGCGGGGGATCAGCACCCAGCTCACCAGCTCGGGCTCTACGGCGGCAAAAATCTTGGCGGCGGCGGCACAGAAGGTCTCTATGTGCTCCTTGCCATCCGGCCCGAGGCAACCCGGTTCAACCCGGATCTGGATGGTGAGTTTTTTCTCTATCGGGGTCGTCATCGTGCTACATCCATGCAAAGGCATCCGTCTAGGATTGTAAGTCAAAAGGCAAGAGAAAGGGGAGCCGAAGCTCCCCTCAACACGCAGTCAGCCTTATTTGGCGATGCGCTTGTACTTGGCGCGATGGGGCTGGATCGCCTCGGCGCCGTAGGTCTTCTTCTTCCACTCTTCGTATTCGGTAAAGTTACCTTCGAAGAACTCGATCTTGCCCTCATCCTGATAGTCCAGGATGTGAGTGGCGATACGGTCGAGGAACCAGCGGTCGTGGGAGATGACCATGGCACAACCCGGGAACTCCAGCAGGGCGTTCTCGAGGGCGCGCAGGGTTTCGATATCCAGATCGTTGGTCGGTTCATCCAGCAGCAGCACGTTGCCGCCGGTCTGCAGCAGCTTGGCCAGATGCAGACGACCACGCTCACCACCGGAGAGTTCGCCAACCCGCTTCTGCTGGTCGGAACCCTTGAAGTTGAAGCGGCCGATATAGGCGCGGCTCGGGAACTCGTAGTTGCCGATGCGCAGGATATCCTGACCGTCAGCGACCTCTTCGAATACCGTCTTCTTGTCATCCATGCTGTCGCGGAACTGATCGACAGAGGCCAGTACCACGGTTTCACCAAGCGTGATGGCGCCGGAATCCGGCTGCTCCTGACCCGACATCATGCGGAACAGGGTCGACTTACCGGCACCGTTCGGGCCGATGATGCCGACGATGGCACCCTTCGGAATGGCAAACGACAGATCGTCGATCAGCACCCGATCACCATAGGATTTGCGCAGGTTAGCCACTTCCACCACCTTGTCGCCGAGGCGCGGTCCGGGCGGAATGAACAGCTCGTTGGTCTCGTTGCGCTTCTGGTAGTCGTTGGTGTTAAGCTCTTCGAAGCGAGCCATACGGGCCTTGGACTTGGCCTGACGCCCTTTCGGGTTTTGACGAACCCACTCCAGCTCTTTCTCGATGGACTTGCGGCGAGCCGCCTCGGAACTGGCTTCCTGCGCCAGACGGGCGTCCTTCTGCTCCAGCCAGGAGGAGTAGTTGCCTTCCCACGGGATACCTTCGCCGCGGTCCAGCTCCAGGATCCAGCCCGCCACGTTGTCGAGGAAGTAACGGTCGTGGGTGATGGCCACAACAGTGCCTTCGTAGTCGTGCAGGAAGCGCTCCAGCCAGGCCACGGATTCCGCATCCAGGTGGTTGGTCGGTTCGTCCAGCAGCAGCATGTCCGGCTTTTCCAGCAGCAGACGGCACAGTGCCACACGGCGGCGCTCACCACCGGAGAGGTGCTTGATCTTGGCATCCCAGGCCGGCAGGCGCAGGGCATCGGCCGCACGCTCCAGCTGGTTTTCCATGTTGTGGCCGCCCTGGGCCTGGATGATGGCCTCCAGCTCGCCCTGTTCGCGGGCCAGCTTGTCAAAGTCGGCATCCGGGTCGGCGTAGGCCGCATAGACCTCGTCCAGACGGGCCATGGCGCGCTTCACCTCGCCAACGGCCTCTTCGACTGCTTCGCGTACGGTCTGCTCCGGCTCCAGCTTCGGCTCCTGCGGCAGGTAGCCGATCTTGATGCCGGGCTGCGGACGGGCTTCCCCTTCGATCTCGGTGTCGATGCCCGCCATGATGCGCAGCAAGGTCGATTTACCGGCGCCGTTCAGACCCAGCACGCCAATCTTGGCGCCCGGGAAGAAGCTCAAGGAGATGTTCTTGAGAATATGACGCTTGGGCGGCACTACCTTGCCGACCCGGTTCATGGTGTAAATAAATTGAGCCATTGGCTAATTCTCTTCCTTTTCAGCAGGTTAATGTCTTGGCATTAACAGACTGATGTCGTGGTGGGGCCAGGTCGACACAGGTCAACCGGGTTCCAAAAAACCCGTCGATTGTAAACCAACGGACGAGGGGGGGCAAAGGCGGCACCCGGCTATGTCCCCCCTTTGCCAACAGGGTCACGCCTTGCTGCATCAGTCGTGCAATTTGGGCATGATGTGGGCTGCCGTTTTGTTCCGGAGCCCTCATGAACCCATCTCCTCAAGCCCCCCTGCTTGCCACCTTTTTGTGTGCAATGGGATTGGACGCCGCCCTGAGCGAATCCCTCTGTCAGCGCTTGCCACGGCTGACGTTGCACGCCGGTCAGGCGCTGCTGGCGCAAGGGGCAGAGCAGGAAGCTGCCTTCTATATCGAAGCGGGCATCGCCCGTGCCTGCCACTACACCCGGGACGGACAGGAGCGCTGCAAGGAGTTCTACTTCGAGGGGGAGCTCTGCCTGCTCTATGACAGCTGGCTCACGGGATCGCTCGCCCGCTACCAACTGGAGGCGCTGACGGAGCTGCAGGTAGTGCGGGTGCCGCTCGCCCTGCTTGATGAGCCCGCCTGGCAGCCGGTCTGCATGGCCCTGTTGCGCCAGCAGCTCGGTTACAAGGAGCGCAAGGAGGCGTTTTTGCTGCTCCACTCCCCCGAGGAGCGCTATCGGGAGCTCTGTCACACCTTCCCTCACTGGCCGGTGCGGCTCACTCAGGTGCAGCTCGCCAACTATATCGGTATCACTCCGGTCACCCTGTCACGGATCCGCAGGCGCATTAACACGGGTTAATGCCGCTCTCCGACCATCCCCTCATGCTGCGCTATCCAAATGACGGATGAGGTGTGGATGATGTCGCTGTTTCTGTGGTCGCAACTGGTGGTGAGCCTGGCCTTGTTGCTCGATCTGTTGTCGTTTCAGTTGCGGGATCGCCGCAGGATCCTGGCCTGTCTGGCCCTCTCCTGCGCCCTCAATGCCGGTCACTTTGCCCTGCTCGGACAATGGTCTGCCGCCAGCCTGTTGCTGCTGGCCAGCATGCGCTTTCTGGTCAGCATCTGGCTGATTCGCCGCATCTTGATGTGGTTTTTCATGGGGTTGGCCTGTGCAGCGGCGCTGGCGACCTATCAGGGCCTGCTCTCATTGATCGGGCTGCTGGCGAGCCTGCTGCAAACCCAGGCCGCGTTTTGCCCCGACGATCGCCTGTTGCGGCGCTGGATGCTGTTCGGTACCCTCTGCTGGCTTGGCAATAACCTGCTGGTGGGCTCTCCGGTCGCCGTGCTGATGGAGGGGCTGTTTCTGGTCAGCAATCTGGTGGGTTACTACCGTCACTATGGCTTCGATTATTGGGGGCGTGGCCGCCACAGTGGCCGCAGAAAGAGGCGTGTGCCGCCTTCCGATCGGGCGAGCTCCTGACCTCCCGCTCAGGGCTGCTTGTGGCCAGCGAAGTAGAGCACCCGTTTCACATACTCCTGCGTCTCGTCATAGGGTGGGATCCCGCCATAGCGTTCCACCGCTTTTTCCCCGGCATTGTAGGCTGCCGAGATCAGTACCCAGTCGCCATCGAAGCGGCGATCCAGCCATTTGAGATAACTGACGCCACCTTTGATGTTCTGGGCCGGATCGAATGGTCGGGTTACCCCGAACCGTTGCTGGGTTTCGGGGATGAGCTGCATCAGCCCTTGGGCATTCTTGGGTGAAACGGCGCGGCTGTTGAGATTGGATTCGGCGATGGCAATCGCCAGCACCAGCCGGGCATCCACTTTATGGTGTTTGGCGGCGTGACGCAGCATGGTGACCAGCTTTTGCTTGGCGGGGGGTTGGCGGGCAACCCAGGAGTCGACATTGAAGGGGGTGGAGGGGAGCTGTGCCAGATAGCCACCCTGACCGCCACGGATCCCGATGCCGCACTGATCACCCATGGGAGCACTGCCGATGCGGGCGTTGTAGTAGCGGGCAGCCTGTCGGTTACCAAGGCGCATTGCCATGGC
Organism: Aeromonas sp. FDAARGOS 1416; assembly: GCF_019048085.1. Taxonomy (NCBI): domain Bacteria; kingdom Pseudomonadati; phylum Pseudomonadota; class Gammaproteobacteria; order Aeromonadales; family Aeromonadaceae; genus Aeromonas; species Aeromonas sp. FDAARGOS 1416. Next base: position 106,425 of record NZ_CP077301.1, read on the forward strand.
GAGGTAGCTGTTGGCCAGCCTGGCGCTGCGTACCGAGGCGGGGCCGGTGGCGAGCAGGCGGCCGATCCGGAAATATCCTTCGGGATTGCCGGTGCTGGCGGCGACACAGTAAAGGGCGATGGCCTTTTGCAGATTGCCGTGTTGCTGGGCCACTTGACCCTGCTTGATCGCCGTTAGCGCCTTGGGGGCCTGTCTGAAATCCCTGCCTTGTGCCATCGCCCGCGGCGTACCTGCCAGTAACAACGACAAAAAAAGCAGCAAAAACAGTCCGTTTTCGCTGATGTGACTCATGGGTTATCTCCTGTTTGAGTACAGAAGATATAGAGGAACATGGCTGCTATCGCCATGAACCCAGTGGATCCTGTTGTTATAGCCGGTTGGTTTCAGAGAGCAAAACGGTATGGAACTAACGGCATCTCGACCGTTTCACACCATTTTTCATCCGGTTAAAAGTCGTGGTGATACTCCTGCTCATCCAGTACGGCGGGAGGAAGCGCGCGATAGAAGCTGCCAATTTCGCTGACAACCCAGAGCGAAAGCAGGGCCAGCAGGCTGAGCAGGGGAAGCAGAGAGTGGCTCTGGGTCAGGGCATAGGCCGCAATGGCGGCACCGGTCAAAAGCAGGGTTCGGATCATGAGGTGGCTCCTTGTCGTCATGGGGGTGTTGCATGGCCACGGACAGAGCGCCTGGGGTCGGGAGTTGTTCCCGGGTGGCACGAAGCGCGCTGAGTATATCGCGTCATGCCGCTGCCGGTCCGTGGTGTCATCACACTTTCCATAGTCATGGGTGTCGTATCGAGTTGGGCCCCGCCACATGCGGGGCCTGTGGTTGTGTAACGGTTAGAAGAAATCGCCGTTGTTATCGTCACTGTCGGTCCAGCCGCCACTCTGGCTATCGTCGTCGAGAAAACTGCCGCCATCATCGGGAGGTGAATCCCAGCCGTCCCAGCGTATCGGTTCTGCATCGACCGGATTGACGATGGGCGCTGGCTCTATGATGTCGATGATCTCCTCGGGCCGATTGCTGTGAAACAGTCCGCCGATCATGTCGGCTAGCATGACTCCGCCAGCAACCCCGGCTGCGGTTTGCAGGGCGCCACCGAGAAAGGAGCTGGTGCGGGACGCTGGTTGGGCAGGCGCTGTTGCCGGTGGCTGCGTGAAGCGCGGGGGCGGGCTGCTTTCGCTACCAAACAAGCCGGAGAGAAAACTGCCGCCACTTGGGGCGCTCTGGCTGGCTTCCAGCTCCTTGACCCGCTCGTTGAGGCGGGTTAGGGCAGCCTGCTGGATCAGCAGCGCCTGGGTCATGTAGTAGGGGGCATCGGGCTGCTGGGCCAGATGCTGGCGGATCAGCTGATCCGCTTGTTGGTCTCGCTTGCTATCCCTGGCTTGCGCTTGCTTGAGGCGGTCGAACAGTCCATCGATCAGACCCTGTTCCTGTGATTGCATCTCAAATCCTCGCTATGGTGCGCAGACAGTGCGTTCAGCCATCCTAAAACCCGCGGGGCATCAGTGGTATCTGATTAACTCATCAATGACCGAGGGGCTACCCACGCTCGTCAGCGGGCGGGCCGGTAGTAGTCGAGAAACCAGCGGACAAACTCGGCAACACCCTGCTTGAGGGGCGTAGCGGGGCGCAGGCCGGTGAGGGTGTGTAGCGGTTCGCTGTCGGCCCAGGTGGCGTGCATGTCGCCTGCCTGCATCGGCAGCATCCGCTTGATGGCGGGCTTGCCGATGGAATCCTCCAGCGCCTCGATAAAATCGAGCAGCCGCACCGGCTGGCCGTTGCCGATATTGAGGATACGGTAGGGAGCGGCGCTCTCGGCCGCGCTCTGCTCGCTGGCGTGCCAATCGGAATTGGGGCGGGGCGGCTGGTCGGCCACAGCGAGGATTCCCTCGACGATGTCGTCGATAAAGGTGAAGTCGCGGCTGAGATCGCCGTGGTTGTACACATCGATGGGCTCTCCCGCGAGGATGGCGCGAGTGAACTTGATGATGGCCATGTCGGGGCGGCCCCAGGGGCCGTAGACGGTAAAGAAGCGCAGCCCTGTGGTGGGCAGGCCATAGAGCGCCGAGTAGGCGTGGGCCATCAGCTCGCCGCTCTTCTTGGTGGCGGCGTAGAGGGAGACGGGGTGATCTACCTGCTGCGCGGTGGAGTAGGGCATCTGATCCCCCATGCCATAGACCGAGCTGGAGGAGGCGTAGAGCAGATGCTGAATCCCGTGGTGACGACACCCCTCCAGCACCGTCAGCATACCGGTGAGGTTGCTGTCGGCATAGGCGAACGGATTGTCGATTGAGTAGCGCACCCCCGCTTGCGCCCCCAGATGGATCACCCGCTCGAAGCGATGGCGGGCAAACAGGGCCGCCATGGCTTCACGATCCGCCAGATCCAGCCGCTCGAAGTGAAAATGGGGGAAACTGGCCAGCTGGGCCAGCCGCGCCTCTTTCAGACTCACCTCGTAGTAGTCGTTGAGGTTGTCGATCCCCACCACCCGATGACCTGCGGCGCACAGCTTGCTGGCCACATGAAAACCGATAAAACCGGCGACGCCGGTAACCAGATAGATCATGGTTGAGTCTCCGGGTTGCAACTGGTGTTGGCAGGGGGCTTTTTGGCGGGAAGACGTGGCCGCCCGATGGCGTGATAGTCAAACCCGAGTTCGCTGAGCTGGCGCGGGTCATAGAGGTTACGGCCATCGATGATGACAGGCTGGTTGAGCAGCGCTTTCAGTTGCTGGAAATCGGGGGCGCGAAACGCCTGCCACTCGGTACAGATGAGCAGGGCATCGGCCCCTTCCAGTGCCGCTTCCTGAGTGGGGCAGAGCAGCAGATCCGGCCGCTGGCCGTAGATCTGGCGGGCACGCCCCATCGCCTTGGGATCAAAGGCCTGCACCCGGCCACCGGCAGCCCAGATGGCGGCCAGAAGCGGGCGGCTCGGCGCATCGCGCATATCGTCGGTGCCGGGTTTGAACGCCAGCCCCCACAGGGCGAAGGTGCGACCGCGCAGATCCGGCCCGAAGCGGGTCAGCAGGGTTTGCGCCATCTTCTGTTGCTGGCGCTGGTTGACCTGCTCGACCGCTGCCAGCAGCGGGGCGTCGCAGCCGACACTCGCCGCGGTATGGCGCAACGACTTGATATCCTTGGGGAAGCAGGAGCCGCCGTAGCCGCAGCCCGGGTAGATAAAGTGGTAACCGATGCGGGGATCGGCACCCATCCCCTGGCGCACCGCCTCGATATCGGCACCCAGCTGCTCGGCGAGGGCAGCCATCTCGTTCATAAAGGAGATCTTGGTGGCCAGCATGGCGTTGGCGGCGTATTTGGTGAGTTCGGCGCTGCGCAGATCCATCACCACGATCCGGTCGTGATTGCGGTTGAAGGGGGCGTAGAGGGCGCGCAACTGCTCAAGCGCCCGCTCGCTGTCACAGCCGATGATGATGCGATCCGGCCGCATGCAGTCGTTGACCGCCGCTCCCTCCTTGAGAAACTCGGGATTGGCCGCCACATCGCAGGCGAGGGTCAGCCCACGCACGGCCAACTGCTGCTCAATGTGTTCTCTTACTTGCTGCGCCGTGCCGACCGGCACAGTGCTCTTGGTCACCACCAGCTTGGGGCTGCTCATCAGTCGGCCTATGGTGTCGGCCACCGCCAGCACATGTTGCAGATCGGCCGAGCCATCCTCGTCAGCCGGGGTGCCCACGGCGATCAGCAGCAGGTCGGCGTGTACCACGCCAATGGCGGGATCGACTGTGAAGCTCAGGCGGCCGCTGGCCAGATTGCTCTCGACCAACGGGGCCAGCCCCGGCTCATAGAAGGGGATCTGCCCCAGCCTGAGGGCGGCAATCCGCTCATCATCCACATCTACGCAGCAGACCTGATGGCCCACCTCGGCCAGAACGGCGGCCTGTACCAGCCCGACATAGCCTGTGCCAAAAATGGTGACCTTCATGAAAAGTGCCTCGTGCTGTGAATGGGGGATGGCGCGCTTAAACCGCGGCATGCTGCATCTTGGTGCAGCGGGTGTCAATGCCAGATGACAGGCACCAGAATGGGGCGTTCAGCCTGACTGTTGTGATCCTTTTCACAAAAAATAGACTGGACCCCATAACGAAGCCCTGTGGACAGGGCTCGCAGCCCGCCCGCAACGGCAGGCGACAGACACTCTCTCTTTACTTCGCTTGGATACAGGTTATGGACAACACCTCGATTCGCACTGCCCATCCTATTTATGAGGATGTGCTGGCCCTGCTGACGGCGGCCAGCTTTGTTTCCCTCGGCATCTTTCTGTTTCATCAGGTTGGCCTGCTCACTGGCGGCACCGCCGGGCTGGCGCTGCTGCTGCAAAAGGTGACCGGCATCAGCTTCGGCCTGCTCTTCTTCGGCATAAACCTGCCCTTCTATGCGCTGGCATGGCTGCGGATGGGGCCACGTTTTACCTTCAACACTTTTGTCTCGGTGGCGGCGGTCTCCTACATGACCGATCACCTCAACGGGGTGTTGCAGATCGGCAAGATAGAGCCCCTCTATGCGGCGCTGATCGGCGGTACCCTGATTGGCATGGGGCTGCTCATCATGTTTCGCCACAAGTCGAGTCTGGGAGGCTTCAACATTCTGGCGCTCTTTATTCAGGATCGCTTTGGCATTCGGGCGGGCAAGTTGCAGATGGGGCTCGATTGCGCCATTGTTGTCGCCTCGTTTTTCGTGGTGCAGCCCTGGATCCTGGCGCTCTCCATCGTGGCGGCGGTTATCTGTAATCTGGTGTTGACACTCAACCACAAGCCGGGCCGCTACCAGATTGCCTGATGAGCGGTAGCCGTGACCCGATAAGACAAGAGTGACCCGATAGCACGAGGCGGCCTGATGGCCGCCTCGTCTGTTTCTACCCTGGGGTTTGTTCGCTGCGCCTAGCTCGCCTGCTCCAGCCTGCTGTCGCCGCTGATAGCGTGACCACCAACAGCGAGCGGGGTGTGACAGGCCACCTGATGATGGGCCTCATCACACGCCTCAAGCCTTGGCGCCTTGCTTTTGCACAACTCGGTCGCATGTGGACAGCGCTGGTGGAAGTGGCAGCCGCTTGGCGGCGAGATGGGGGAGGGCACATCGCCAGTCAGCAGAATGCGCTGGCTGCGCCTGCGCGGGTCCGGTACCGGAATGGCAGAGATCAGCGCCTGGGTATAGGGGTGGCGTGGCGCCAGATAGAGCGACTGGGCATCCGCCAGTTCGACGATCCGTCCCAGATACATCACCGCGATGCGATCCGAGATGTGTTTGACCACCGACAGATCGTGGGCGATGAAGATGATGGAGAGATTCATCTCCCGCTGCAGGCTGAGCAGCAGGTTGACGATCTGCGACTGCACCGAGACATCGAGGGCCGAGACCGCCTCGTCGCACACCAGCAGTTTGGGCTTGAGGGCGATGGCGCGGGCGATGCCGATCCGCTGGCGCTGACCGCCGGAAAACTCGTGGGGGTAGCGATCCACCGCACTTCCCGGCAGGCCCACTTTTGCCAGCAGCTCTTGCACCCAGCCGCGCCGCTGCTCAGTGTTGCCTTTACCGTGGATGATAAAGGGCTCCTCCAGGATCTGGCCCACGGTGTGGCGGCTGTTGAGGGATTCTGCAGGGTCCTGAAACACCATCTGCATCTCCTGACGCAGGGAGCGCATCTCCTTCGGGCTGAGGGCGGTGATGTCGCGCCCCTCGAAGGTGATGGTGCCCGCGGTCGGCTCGAACAGCTTGAGCAGACTGCGCCCGAGGGTGGACTTGCCACAGCCCGACTCACCCACCAGCCCCAGCGTTTCTCCCTGTTTCAGGTCGAAGCTGATGCCATCCACCGCGTGAACCGTATATTGCTTGCGCAGGAACCCGCCTCCCAGCCGGAAGTGCTGTTTCAGATCCCTGACCGATAACAGAGTGCTCATGGGGTCAACTCCTTCCAGTAGTGACAGGCGACATGGTGGCGCGGATTGAGTTGCTCCACCGCCGGAATGCCACTGATACAGAGATCGGTCGCGTGGGGGCAGCGGTTGGAGAAGCGGCAGCCAGCGGGCATCTCGTGCAGGGCTGGCACCTGTCCCTTGATGGTCTTGAGCAGGCTCTTGGGCTCATCCTCGAGGCGCGGGATCGAGCTCATCAAGCCGTGGGTATAGGGGTGACGAGGGTGATCAAACAGCTCGAACACGTCGGCCTGCTCTACCGCCCGCCCGGCATACATCACCACCACTTCGTCGCACAGCTCCGCCACTACCCCCAGATCGTGGGTGATAAAGATGATGGCCATGCCGGTCTGGGCCTGCAGCTCTTTCATCAGTTCGAGGATCTGGGCCTGAATGGTGACATCCAGCGCCGTGGTCGGCTCGTCACAGATAAGCAGGTCTGGCTCGCAGGAGAGCGCCATGGCGATCATCACCCGTTGGCGCATGCCGCCGGAGAGGTTGTGGGGATAGACCGCAAAGCGCTGGGCCGGTTCCGGGATCCCCACCTTCTGCAGCATGGCGATGGCCGCGGCTCTGCGCTGGGCCTTGTCATACTCGGGGCGATGGAGGCGAAACACCTCCATCAGTTGCTCCCCCACCGTCTGCACCGGGTTGAGGGCCGTCATCGGCTCCTGAAAGATCATCGAGATGCGGTTGCCGCGCACCTTGTACATCTGATCCGGCGCAAGCGACAGCAGCTCCTCCCCCTGAAAGCGGATGGAACCGGCTACCACCTGACCGTGGGGTTTGGGCAAGAGCCCCATGATGGCGAGTGAAGTGACACTCTTGCCGCAGCCGGACTCGCCGACGATCCCCAGCGTCTGACCTGGGGCCACCTTGAAGCTGACCCCGTCGAGCACCTTGATCTTGCCGTCATCGACGGCGAACTCCACCTCGAGATCGCGTACTTCGAGGATTGGGGCCTGGTGCTGGCCGTTATCAACGGCGAACTCCCCCCCGTTATCCGGTACGTCAAGAATGGGGGCCTGAGTGTTGGGCATAACGGCTGCTCCCTTCGCAATGGCCTGAATATCAATGACGTGCATAGGTCTTGTCGAGCAGGTTGATGGGCGCCAGCGCCTCCCCTGCCTCCTTGGCGTTGCGGGTCTCTTCCTTCACCTTGGGATCGAGCCAGAGCAGACCGCCACTACTGTGAGGATAACCGTCCATCGGCCAGTAGAGCAGATCCGGCGTGTTCTTGGTGGCAGGCACCTCCGGCAGCATCACATAACGCCAGCTGCTGGCCCGCACATAGTTGAGCTGCACCCCGGGTACGAAGATGGCGAGATCATAGATGCGCTGCTGGATCTGCTGGGAGAGCTTGGCTCGTTTGGCCATGTCGAATTCGACGTTGTAGGCATCGATCAGCGCGTCCAGCTCCTTGTCAGCCACGTTGAACAGGTTGTTGGTCTGCGGTTTGTTGGCGTTGGCGGAGTGGAAAAACTCCCAATATTGCGGATAGAGACCGCCGCCGCCCCAACCGAGCCAGGCCGCTTCGTGTTTCTTCTCCAGCATCACCTTGAAGCCGGTGGCGCCATCCACTAGGTTAAGCTCCAGATCGAGACCCGCCTTCTTGGCCTCCTCTTTCAGCACGGTCAGCCGCTTGGAGTGCTCCTGACTGGTGTAGGTGAGCGCCAGCGTCAGCCGCTCACCCTTCTCATTTTGCAGGATGCCGTCAGGCCCCGGCTTGTTGTAGCCGCCCTTGGCAAAGTACTCCCGCGCCTTGCCAATGTCATAAGCCCGCTCCGGTAGCGTGATGTCAGTGAACTCGCCAAAGCCCGAGTCAAAGGTGGTGGCTCTGTCATAGTCGCCGCGCAGCACGGTCTCGATCATCTTGTCGATGTTGAAGGCGTGCTGGATGCCGAGGCGCACGTTCACGTCCGCCAGCTTGGGGTTGGCCACATTGAGGTGAACCCCCTGACCGCCCTGTTTGGTATCGGTCATGGCCATTACCTTCTGCACGTAGCCTTTTTTGTACTCCGGGGTGACCGCTTTTTCATGCCACCAGTTGGGCAGGATCATCTCGAAGGTATCGATCTCCCCTTTCAGGAAGTGGCGGAAGGCGATGTTGTGGTCGCGGATCACCTGCACCTTGATGGTGTCGATGTTGAATCTGTGCTGGTTGTAGCGATCATCCTTTGCCCACCAATCCTTCTGCTTGCTGAAGGTGACCGACTTGCCCTTCTTGACGTCGCTGATCACGTAGGGACCAGTGGTGGGCACCACGGCCCAGTTGTACTGCTTCACCCAGTTGGGGGTCAGCTTGTAGTAGTGCCTGGGCTGGGGCCACAGCTCGGTAGTGTTGAGCAGGTCCATCTTGGCCTTGCGGTTGCCCGCTTTGACCATAATGGTGTGATCATCGATCTTCTCTACCGCGACCACTTCAGTGGTGTAGTAGTTGTTGAACCAGGGCCCCTTGATGTGTTTGGAGCGCATCATCTCGTAGCCGAAGGTGTAGTCGTCAGCATTGACCGGCTTGCCATCCGACCATTTGGCGCGGGGATCCAGCTTGAAGTAGACGGTCTGGCTGTCTGGCGCGATGGCCCAGTGGGTCGCGAGCGAGGGGATGGGGTTGCCGGTATTGGGGTGGAAGCTGATGAGCCGCAACTGGTTATCGAGAATAAAGGAGCGGAACGATCCGTTGGAGTCAGGCCCCACGGTGCGAAACGTCAGCGGAAAGCTCTCCACAAACATATTGAGGCTGCCGCCCGGCAGCGCCTTGGGGGAGGCGAACACAGGATCCGTGTCGTTGGTCTCCCATTTGAGATCCGCGGGCAGGCTGGCCGCCCAGACCCAGGATCCGTTTACCAGCACAAAGAGAGCACCTATCCATTTGATTTTATTTTTCATGTTTGACTTCCAGGTCTGGCCCCTGCACTGGGGGTCTTGATTGATAACGGGATTATCCCTTGCTCCCGGGACCGCCGATGGCGGCGGCCCGTCCTTCATTAATCACTGTTCGTTACCCGGCGCCAGCCGATGCGCTGGCATCGGCTGGCTTATTGGTAACGGGTAAATTTGCGTGGATCGAACGCCTCGCGGATCGCCTCACCGATAAAGGAGACCATGATCAGTACCAGACTCACCGCGGCCACCACCGAGCTGACGATCCAGATGGCATCCAGATTGTTGATGCCCTGGGAGAGCAGCTCCCCCCAGCTCGGGGTTGGTGGTGCCAGCCCGAAGCCCAGATAGTCGAGTGCCGTCAGGGTCGAGATATTGCCCACCACGGCGAACGGCGCCAGGGTGACGATCATCATCAGGGTGTTGGGCAGGATGTGGTTGAAGATGATCCGCCCGGTGGTCGCCCCTTGCGCCCGCGCCGCCATCACATAGTCCCGCGCCCGCTCCTTGTAGGTGAGGGTACGCATATACCAGGTGATCCCCATCCAGCCGAACAGCACGTTGATGGCGACAAACAGGCCGAAGTTGGGCTTGGCCAGCGACACCAGGATCATGATGACGTAGAGAAACGGCACCTGGGACCAGATCTCGATAAAGCGTTGCAGGATGAGATCAAAGCGGCCGCCGAGAAAGCCCATGAGACAGCCGATGGTGACCCCGATGGCGTAACTGGCCGCCAGCGCGATAAAGGCAAAGCCGATGGCGATGCGAAAGCCGTAAACCAGTCGCGCCAGTACGTCGCGGCCGCTGGTGTCGGTACCGAGGAAGTGGCGCTCGGCTGCGCTGGGGGCGTAAGGCGGGTAGGCATCCTCCTTGAAATCCTGCTCGTAGGGGTTCCAGGGTACCGGCGGCAGCAGTACCCAGTCGCCCTGCCCCTCTGCGGCAAACTTGGCCTTGAGCTGGCGGTAGTTGGTTTCGTACTCGTAATCGAGCCCGAACTGCTGGCCGGGGATCACATCGCCATAGGTGGGGAAGTGCAACTGTCCCTGATAGCTCACCATCAGTGCCCGGCTGTTGACCAGCAGCTCCGCCAGCAGGGAGAGCAGCACCAGGGTGGTGAAGATGATGAAGGAGTAGTAACCGCGCTTGATCGACTTGAAGCGCTTGAGTTTTTTCAAGGTAACCGGATTGAGCTTCATGGTCAGTCTCCAAACCGCACGCGCGGATCAACGAGGGCAACGCAGATATCGGAGACGATATTGCCTATCAGCATCAGCATGGAGGTGATAGCCAGAATACCCATGACGGTGGGGTAATCCCGCTCGACGATAGCCTCGTAACCGAGCAGGCCTATGCCGTCGATGTTGAAGATGGTCTCGATGAGGAAGGAGCCGCCAAAGAAAACGGTGAGCACAGACCCCAGGTGGCTGGCGATGGGGATCAGGCTGTTGCGCATGGCGTGGTCGGTGACCGCCTTGCGAAACGGCAGTCCCTTGGCCACGGCGGTACGCACATAATCGGCCGACAGGTTCTCCATCAGGCTGTTTTTCATAGTCATGGTGAGGATGGCGAAATCACCGATGGCGTAGGCGATAAGCGGCAGCAGGGCGTGGGCAAAGACAGTGCGGATCTGATCCCAGCTGCTCTCCATGTATTCAAAGTCGTCTCCCGGAAAACCGCCCATCGGCAGCCACTCCAGATGGAAGGCGAAGACGGTGATGAGGAAGATCCCCACCACGTAGGCGGGCAGGGCATAGGCCATGTAGATAAGCATGGAGCTTAACGAGTCGAAGCGGCTGTTGTGCCTGAGCGCCTTGGCCACTCCGAGCGGAATGGAGACCGCATAGCTCAGCAGAAAGGTTGCCAGTCCGAAGAAGGCGGTAACGGGGAGCCGCTCCTTGATGAGATCCCACACCGGCTCGTAGTAGCGGGTCGATTCGCCCAGATCCAGCACCGCCAGCTTCTGCAGCCACTCCCAGTAGGCGACCAGCATGGGCTTGTCGAGCCCATAGAAGGCCTTGAGCTCCTCGATCTGTTCATCGGAGAGGGCCTGCGCCCCCTTGCTGCCACTGGAGCGGCCGGATTCATTCTGGGAAACCTGGGCTTGCAGCAGCATGCGTTCGACCGGACCGCCCGGCACGAAACGGGTGATGGTGAAGACGAGCAGGGTGATACCGAGAAACGTCGGGATGATCAAAAGCATCCGGCGTAGGAAATACGACAGCATGGTGGAACCTCGTCCTTGTTGTTCTTTTTTGCGGCCAGTCAAATCCGGTGACGGGCCTGTCCTTCCTGGCATTACGCGCTGGATTGGTTGCCAAACAGCAGACAATCCGCTTGGCCACTGTAAAAGCTCTGCAACAAAAATCAAGTACAAGGAAATGGAAAACTGGGACAAATGACCCGCTGAGACCAAAAGCACCGAAAAATGACGTTTTTTATCTGAAAAGTGAAAATCAAAACAAAACGCTACTACTCAACATTATTTTAAAAAATATAAACAGCTGTTTGTTTGAGTTTTTAGTGTTTTTAAGTTGTTGATTTGCAATGTTTTTGTTTGGGTGGTGAAATTGAAGGAAAACGATATCATCTCGACGATTTTAACTGTTATCCCCATGGGAGCGGTCAGGTTCAACCCTCATGAAGTTAGTGTTTTATTCTTATTAAGGCCGATAAATCAAAATAAGATATAAACGGACAGCACGTTAACTAATAAGTTCATCAAATTTTAATTCAGCGCCATTTACGCCATTTAACAATGTTTTTACATTGCGCGGGTTGTTTTTGGCAGAATTATTCACTAATTATGTCGGTCAAAATTAATACACTTCGCTTATTCTACGCCTGACCTCGCCACACCCCTGCGCCATTGACGTCGCTAGTCAAAGATTGATAAGCCTTACACATCGCTCCAAAGAGGGCGGTATCAGGAAGCAAACAATAAACAACCAGGAAGGATATAAGCGATGCTTAGGAAGAGCAGAATCTCTGCTGCGATTGCGTTCGCCTTGGCGAGCCTTGCGGCGGCCCCATCCGTATCTGCCGAAGAAGGGCAGAACGTCGAAAAACTGCAGAAAATCAAAGTCACTGGCTCCCGTATCTCCCGTGTTGATGTTGAGGGGGCAACTCCGGTTGTCTCTGTCAGCAAGGCCCAAATTGAACAGTCTGGTCAGCAGACTGTGGCCGATTATCTGAAACAGGCCTCCTACAACTCCTTCGGTGGTTTCTCCCCATCCTCCGGTAGTTCTGCCCAGTCACAAGCCACAGTAGGGCTGCGCGGTCTTGGTGAAGATCGCACGCTGGTGCTGCTTAATGGCAAGCGTATCGCCGGTTCTCCCTCCATGGGCGGCACTGCCATCAACCTCAACACCATCCCCATGGCGGCGGTTGAGCGGGTGGAAGTGAACCTGGATGGTGGCTCCGCCCTGTATGGCTCTGATGCCATCGGCGGCGTTATCAACGTGATCCTCAAAGAGGGTTTCGAAGGGCTGACTTTCCAGGGACGTATTGGTTCACCGACCGAAGAGGGTGGTGACGAGCAGAGTGGCTCCATCGTTAGCGGCATCTCGGGTGAGAAAGGCTCCCTGATGATGGTCTACGAGCACGATGTGAAAGACGAGATCTATTACAAGGATCGCGACTATCTGGCGAAAGAGGGGGCAACTGCTCCGAGTCTCTATGGCCGCAATATCAAGGGAGTGGATGCCACTACCGGCAAGACGGTTACCCGTACCCTGAAGGGAGTTGACTGTGAAGGTACCGGCACCGGTTTCGTCACCAAGGGCACGGCTTGCCGCTTCGACTTTGCCCAGGTCGCTGCCAAGACTGCCTCTCGTACCCGCGACACCGTCTACCTCAACGGTCGCTACCATATCAACGACAATGTGGATTTCGTGCCACAGATGATTGGTTCTCGCGTCACCAGTTTTGGTCGTTTCGCGCCAGCTGCCGGTGCCTTCACCGTAGATGGTTCCACCCCTGAAAGCGCAGCAGTTCTGTCTGCCAACAACTTCAGCACCGCCAAGGCTGCGACCGTTTACTACCGCTTCAACAACGTCGGTCCCCGTGACAACGATGTGACTGACTTGACCGGTACCCTGAACCTGGGTTTTGAAGGGGTGGTGCCGACCGAAGCAGTAGGCGATCTGGAATGGAATGCTGGTTACATGTATTCCAAAACAGATAACCAGAGCACCGGCAATGGTTATGTCTTGGCTCCCGCTGTGGAAACTCAGGTCAATACCGGCAAGTTTGTTAATGGCAGCTTCTCTGATGCGGCGACCAAGGATCTCTCCTATACCACCAGCCGCAATTCCAAGATGGACTTCTTCCAGTGGTACGGCGGTGTAGGTTGGGATATGGGCGAACTGCCCGCTGGCCCGGTCAGCTGGTATCTTGGGGCCGAGTATAACGATTGGGTTTACTCCGATACCTATGACAGCCAGTCCGAAGCGGGTAACGTACTGGGTTCATCCGGTAACTCCGGTGGTGGTGTACGCGATGTGTTTGCCACCTACATCGAGAGCCTGATCCCCATCACCGAGCAGATCGAACTGAACCTGGCGGGTCGTTATGACAAGTACAGCGATTTTGGCAGCGCCTTCTCGCCCAAAGCGAGTCTGCGTTATCAACCGCTCGACCAGCTGATGTTCCGTACCTCCTGGTCCCAGTCTTTCCGCGCGCCGGGTCTGAACGATCTCTACGCGGCTGATGCCCAGTCAGCGGACTTTGCCAAGGACTATGTCTACTGCCAGGCCAATGGCATTGCCAACTGTTCCGAAGCGCAGTACGAGACAACACGTCAATCCAACAAGAACCTGAAGGAAGAGACGGCTGACACCTTTACCATCGGTGCTGCTTACAACCCGCTGGACAACCTGAACCTGTCGCTCGATTACTACTACATCAAGATTGATGACGTGATCCAGCTGGCTACCACCCAGACCCAGTTCTATCAGGAGCTCAATACCGGCAGCAACCCGAACGTCATCCGTGATGCCAACGGCGATGTAGAGAAGGTCTATGCCGGCATGGTCAACCTGGGGCAGCTTAAGACCAGTGGTATCGACTTCAAGGCGGACTACAAGTACGACTTCAACTCCTTCACCCTGCGTTACGACTTTGGCAGCAGCTACATCCTGAAATATGAGGAAGGTCTGTTTGCTGGTGGCCCAATGGTCGACAAGAAGGGCTGGAATGGCAAACCCGACTTCCGCTTCAACTCCGGGATCGGTGCCAACTTCCCGCAGCTGTGGAATCTGGATACCTACCTGAGCACCAACTATATCGACTCCCAGAGCCAGGACTATGTGGATGACAAGGAAGAGGGCCATATTGCTTCCAACACCATCTGGAACCTGAACGTCGCGGTCGATACCAGCTGGAATGCCAAGATCCAGACCGGCGTGAAGAACATGTTCAACCGCGGGCCTTCCCTGTCCAACGATGGTTTCACTTACGATGAATACCTCTACGGCATCGACGGTCGCGTCTACTACATCGACTACACCCAGAAGTTCTAATCAACCCTGTTGATATACAACCTCAGCCGGCCCGGTCGGGCCGGCTGTGCCCAACGTCCAAGGAAGTTACGGAGATAGGGTAATCCTATGAAGACAAGGACCATTACAATGAAGAAAGCGCTCCTTGGCAGCCTGGTTTCGGCCGCCTTGTTGACCAGCTTCAATCTGAGTGCCGCCACTGCCGGTCAGGCCGTGGACGCTCAAGCCGCCACCGACAACGCATCCAAAGTTTCCCAGCAGAAGATCGACAGCTATGCCGAATCTGCCGAATCCGCACTGGCCCAGTACAAGGCAGCCCTGCGTCAGGTCGACAGTCTGCGCACCTACAACGAGCAGGTGAGCAAGATGGTCGAGTCCCAGAGTGCCGAGCTGGCGTCGATGCAAAAGCAGATCGCCCAGATTGATCAGACCAGCACCGAAGTTGTCCCCCTGATGCTCAAGATGATCGACTCCCTCGAGCAGTTTGTGGCGCTGGATCTGCCGTTCCAGAAGGTCGAGCGCGAGGACCGCGTAGCAGCCCTGACCGACCTGATGAACCGTGCCGATGTCACCATCTCCGAGAAGTACCGCAAGATCCTGGAGGCCTACCAGATCGAGGAGGGCTTCAGCCGCACCATCGAATCCTACAAGGCGAGCCTGGACAAGGATGGCAGCGAGAAGACCTACGAGTTCCTGCGCGTTGGTCGCATCGCGCTGCTCTATCAATCCCCGGATGGCAATGAGACCGGGATGTGGAACAAGAAGACTCGCCAGTGGGAAGAGTTGCCCCAGGAGTATCGCAGTGCGGTTGAACAGGGCCTTCGCATCGCCAAGAAGCAGGCGCCTCCCGCGCTGATCAAGCTGCCGGTTCAAACTGCGGAGAAAGCATCATGAAAGGAATCAAACTTGCTATTGCCTCCCTGATTGCGGGAGCAACCCTAGTCACCCTGCCGGTGACCGCCGCCGAAAAACCGGTGGATCTCAATGCGCTGCTGAACCAGGTCAAGGCCTCCAGCCTGAGCGAATCCCAACTCAACAAGGAGCGGGAAGCCCGCTTCCTGGCTGACAAGAACGAGCAGGGGGCGCTGCTGGCCAAGGCCAAGGCCGAGCTGGCTGCCGAAACCGCCAAGGGCGAGCAGCTCAAGGCGACCTTTGATGCCAATGACAAGCAGCTGACCGAGCTGACTGAAACCCTGCGCCAGCGTTCCGGCAACATGGGCGAGATGTTTGGTGTGCTGCGTCAGTTCGCCGGTGAGTTCAAGGGGATCTTCAATGCCTCCGCCCGTCGGGTCGAGCATCCGGAGCAATCCGCCCTGTTGACCCGTCTGGCCGAGAGTAAAGAGCTCCCCTCCAGCGATGATCTGGAAGCGTTCTGGACCACCACCCTCAGCCGCATGGTGGATGGTGGCAAGGTGAGCCAGATCCCGGCGACCGTGGTCTACGGCGAAGGCAACCAGGCTGAGAAGACCGTCACCCAGATCGGCGAGTTCAACACTGTTTCCGAAGGCAAGTACCTCACCTTCGTGCCGGAGACCGGCAAGTTCGAGCAGCTCTCCCGTCAACCGGAGAAGAGCGTGCTGGCTCCCATCGCCGAGTTTGAACAGGGTGGTGACGGGGTCAAACCCATCTTTATCGACCCGTCTCGCGGCGTGATCCTCTCCCTGCTGGTGCAGTCACCGACTCTCAAGGAGCGGATCGATCAGGGTGGTTCCGTGGGTTATGTGATCCTGGCATTGGGGGTCATCGGTACCCTGCTGGCCATCTTCTGCGGTATCCGGCTGTCGCTGATCGGCTCGTCCATGCGCAAGCAGCTGAAATCTGATCAGATCATCAAGGGCAACCCCATTGGTGACATGCTGGGGGCCTACCAGAACCATCGCGGTGACAACATCGAGGATCTGGAGTCCAAGCTCGACGAGATTATCCTGCGCAACGTGCCCAAGTTCGAGAAGGGCATCAGCATCATCAAGCTGATCGCCTCCGTCGCACCACTGCTGGGCCTGCTCGGTACCGTTGTGGGGATGATCGCCACCTTCCAGGCCATCACCCTGTTCGGTACCGGCGATCCCAAGCTGATGGCGGGCGGTATCTCCGAGGCGCTGGTGACCACCATGCAGGGTCTGGTCGTCGCGGTGCCCATGCTGTTCCTCTACACCATTGTGCAGACCCAGAGCCGTCGTCTGATCCAGGTGCTGGAAGAGCAGAGCGCCGGTTTCGTTGCCCGTTATCAGGAACGTCTGCACGCCTCCAAAGCCGCAGCGTAAGGAGTCACCCATGTGGTTCTGGTTGATTGAAGAAGTCGAGTCGGTCCGCCGGTTTTTGGGATTGGGGGGCGATGTACTGGTCGCCCTGTTCTTCCTGACCCTGATGATGTGGGCCCTGTTGCTGGAGCGCTGGTTCTACTTCATGGCGGTTTACCCCAAGCAGGTGAAGCAGACCAAGGCCACCTGGCTGGCCCGCACCGATCATCTCTCCTGGTCTGCCAAGCAGATCCGGCGCGAGCTGGTCTCACGGGTCGCCATGGCGGTGGACAAGGGGATGCCGGTCATCAAGGTGCTGATTGCTCTTTGCCCGTTGATGGGGTTGCTCGGCACCGTGGTGGGGATGGTGCAGGTGTTTGACACTTTGGCCATCACCGGCACCGGTTCGCCGCGGGCGATGGCATCGGGGATCTCCAAGGCAACGGTACCGACCATGGCGGGCATGATCGCCGCCCTTTCCGGCCTGTTTTTTGTCAACCAGCTCGATCACAAGGCCAAACTGGCGGTGCAAAAGCTGGAAGACAACCTGAAACACGGTTGATGCAGGATGCATACCCCCGGCGAGGCATGGCCTGCCGGGGGCACAGAACAAGCAAGGAGTTTCTGCTATGAGAAAACGTTACAGCGACAGCGGTGCTGACGAGGCGGCTATCGATTTGACCCCCATGCTGGACATAGTGTTCATCATGCTGATCTTCTTCATCGTCACCACCTCCTTCGTCAAGGAGTCCGGTGTCGAGATCAACCGTCCCAGTGCCAGCACGGCCGAGACGGTGAAGAAGGGCAATATCATGGTCGCGGTGCGCGAAAACGGTCAGGTCTGGGTCGACAAGCGGGTGGTCGAGGTGGGGGCGGTACGCGCCAACATCGAGCGGCTGCGGGCCGAAAACCCGGAGAGCGCCGTGGTGATCCAGGCCGATAACGAATCCCGTTCCGGTCTGGTGGTGCAGGTCATGGATCAGATCCGCATGGCCGGTGTCCAGAGCATCTCCATCGCGGCAGACAAGAGCAGCTGATGCCGGAGAGAGACCTATGAGATACCTGATATCGTTGGCGGTCTCCTGTGTGGTGGTGTTCTTTCTGTTTCTGGGAATGAACAAGCTGATCACACCGGATCACCGGGAGCTGGTGGAGAAGGATGACGTCACCATGACCGATTTCATCCGCCTCAAGCCCCAGGAGACCCTGCAAGAGAAACAGCGGGAGCTGCCCAAACCGCCGCCGCCCAAGCGTCCGCCGCCGCCTCCCGAGATGGAAGTGGCCAGCACGGATCGGCCGAAGATGGAGAGCGCGCCGATGGACATGCCCAAGCTCGACATCCCGGTCAATATCGGTGGTGGCAACGCGCTGGGTGCTTACAGCACCGGCGGCGGTGGTGGCGGAGTCGGTGGTAACAATGGTGCCATTCCGCTGGCAACATTCGAGCCCATGATGCCCCGCAAGGCGGCACTGGCGGGGTTGGCCTCCGGCAAGGTGCTGGTGGAGTTCACCGTCACCGAGCGCGGCACCGTCAGCAACGTGCGGATCGTCAAGGAAGAGCCGCGCAGTTATGACCTCGGCAAAGAGGCGCGCAAAACCATCGCCAAGTGGACGTTCAAACCGGCCATGGTGGATGGCAAGCCGCAGGCGAGCCGTATGCAGCAAGAGATCGAGTTTGCGGTCAACTAAGGAAGGTGGCGATGAACAAGTTACACAAGATGATCCTCGCCCCGGTCGCCATGGCGGTGCTGCTCAGCACCGCCAGTTGGGCCGCCGAGCAGCCGGCCCTGTCGGATCGGGCCTATCGGGCGGTCAACAAGGCGCAGGAGCTGATCACCGAGAAGAAATACGGTGAGGCCAATTCCAAGCTGCAAGACGCGCTCTCCGGCGCGGGCGAGCGGGTCTACGACAAGGGGGTCATATTGCAGACGCTCGGTTTCGTAGCTGCTCAGCAGGAGAAATACGGTCAGGCAACCAAGTACTTTGCCGATGCCATCGCGACAGGCGGCCTGCCGCCACCGGTGGCCCAGCAGGTGCGCTACAACCTGGCCCAGCTCTATATGGCGGAGGGCAATTATCAGGGGTCGATCAAGACCATGAAGGAGTGGTTTGCCAACCAGGGCAAGGATGACAAGCCCAACTCCCATGCCTATATCACGCTGGCCAACGCCCACGTGCAGCTCAAGCAGTACCGTGACGCGATCCCGGCGGTGGATCAGGCGATCAAGCTGTCGGCAGGTAAAGCGCCGGAGTCCTGGTATCTGCTGAAGATGGGGGCTCACTACGAGCTGAAACAGTACAAACCGGCGACCGAGGTGCTGACCTCTCTGGTCAACATGTTCCCGGAGAAGAAGAAGTACTGGACCCAGCTGTCGGCCATGCATATGCAGGCAGGCAACGATGCCAAGGCGCTGGCAGCGCTGGAGTCGGCTTACAACCTCGGCATGCTGACCGAGGCCGCCGAGCTGCAGCGCCTCGCCAACTACCTCGCCTTCACCGGCATTCCCCATCGCGCCGCACGGGTGATGGAGAAGGGGATGAAGGATGGGGTGATTGAGCAGAGCGCCAGCAACTACAAAACCCTGGCCAACTACTGGCATCAGGCCAAGGAGCTGGATCCGGCCATCGACACCCTGGCCAAATCCTATCAGCTGGCCCCGAGCGCCGATCTGCAGCTGAAAATGGCGCGCATGATGATCCAGAGCAAACGCTATCAGGATCTGGTGGCGCTGGCCGCCAAACCAGCCGCCAATGCCAATGGTGAACAGCGGGCGGATCTCAAGTTCCTGACCGGTGTCGCCTATTTTGAGCAACAAAAGCCGAAGGAGGCCCTCAACGCCTTCACCCAGGCAGCTCAGAATGGCAACGTCAGCGGTCGGGCATCTCCGTGGATCAGCTTCCTCAAAGAGCAGAGTGGCACCGGAGAGGCAGCCGTCCAGTAATTCCAATGACAACTACCTGTAGTCCCTTTTATGGTTGCCTGGTGGCTCCATTAACCGCTCTTCGGAGCGGTTTTTTTATGGTGGCAGCCAGCACCGGCGGGTGGCCGACGCACGGTTTTATCCCTCTTCATGCCAATACAGAGCCTCCCTCGACATTGGTCTATCTCCCCGGATGTGACAAACGTTTTAGCTAGGGCTGCAACCGTGACACAAGGTGGCGCTGCGCTGTGGTTGACGGGGCTCGGGTGGCTCGCTGACAGGCGGGCAGTGCCATTGATCTTTCTCTTTGCTGCGATTTGCCAGTGTGGCTTTTGCCCTGTTGATAAGCGTCACATCGAAAACGGCTACTTTTAACAAGAAAAGCAACATATGGAAGTTGAAATTTTGGCCGACTCAGGAAAGAATGCGCGCTCGGTTATTGGCGTCGTGGGGCAGGTTGACCCGCCACCGGCAGACCGAGGATGAGACGGCCTCCGGCCCATTTGGTACAGGAAACCACACAGGAATTTTATGAATCCCCTTCGCACTGCCGCTTCGGCCCTTTTATGCACTTTTGCGCTGGTCAGCCAGCAGGCTGCCGCCGTCGAGTACCGTCTGCCTGCGGCCAACAGCCGCCTGATCGGTGAAAACCAGGAATACGTGGTGCCTGCGGACAACCGTCCGCTGGAGCAGATCGCTGCTGACTTCCAGCTGGGTCTGACCAACATCATGGAAGCCAACCCGGGCGTTGATCCCTATCTGCCGAAGGCGGGTAGCACCCTGATCATCCCCCACCAGCTGATCCTGCCCAACGCGCCCCGCGAAGGGATCGTCATCAACGTTGCCGAGATGCGTCTCTACTACTACCCGAAAGGGAAGAACGTGGTGGAAGTGCTGCCCATCGGCATCGGTCAGCTGGGGGTAAACACCCCGGAGAACTGGATCACCAAGGTAGAGCGCAAGCGCGCCAACCCGACCTGGACCCCGACCGAGAACATCCGTCGCCGCTATGCCGCCCAGGGCAAGACCCTGCCAGCAGTATGGCCAGCCGGTCCGGATAACCCCATGGGTCTGCACGCCCTCTATATCGGCAACCTCTATGCCATTCACGGTACCAATGCCACCTTCGGTATTGGTCTGCGGGTGAGCAGCGGTTGCGTGCGTCTGCGCGCTGACGACATCAAGTATCTGTTCGACAACGTGCCGGTCGGCACCCGCGTCCAGTTCGTCAACCAGCCGGTCAAGACCACGGTCGAGCCGGATGGCGGTCGCTACATGGAAGTACACGAGCCGCTGTCGCGCACCGAGGAGGAGTTCAACTCCACCGCCTCCGTGCCGCTCCCGATGACACCGGCTATCACCCGCTTCATTGCTCACGCCGAGTCTGACTCCAACGTGGTCAAGCAGGTGCTGGAACAGCGTACCGGTATGCCGACCCGCCTCAATCCCTGATTGAGCAAGTTGGCGGTGCCGCGCGCACTGGCTGAATAAAGAAAACGGCGACCAGATGGTCGCCGTTTTTTATGGGGAGAGTCACCGCTTGCTCACTGCACGCAGACCGGGCAGAAGGCGTAGGTGCCTTGCGGATCGTTGAAGCGGGTGAGCGGGTCGAGACTGCGGTTCACTTCCACCAGAGCCTTGCCAAAGCCGGCTGGCAGCCAGCTTTGCAACTGAGGGGCCAGCACTTGGGCACTGCTGTCAAACAGCTGGCGCAGGAACTTGTCCTTGGTGGACTCCTCCTGCTCGATGGGGGTCACCTGCCACTCTTTGAGGTTGGCTAGTTCGGCGGCGGCCTTGATGGCGTCATCCAGATTGCCGAACTCGTCCACCAGCCCCAGGGTCTTGGCATCCTCACCAGTCCAGACCCGACCTTCGGCCGCTTTCTCGGCCTCTTCCGGGCTCAGACCGCGGCCCTTGCTCACCAGACCGATGAAGCGCTGGTAGGTATCTTCCACGCTCAGCTGGATGGCCTGACCGACGTGATCCGGCAGGGCGCGGGTCGGGCCGACGCCGACGTAATCTGTGGTGCCAACCCCGTCGGTATGCACGCCGAACTGGGCCAACGCCTTGTCGATGGTGGCGAACATGCCGAATACCCCGATGGAGCCGGTGAGGGTGGTGGGGGAGGCGAAGATCTTGTCCGCATCGGCGGAGATCCAGTAGCCACCGGAGGCGGCATAGCTGCCCATGGAGACCACTACCGGTTTGCCAGCCTGTTTCAGGGCCAGCAGCTCGGCGCGGATCTGCTCGGCGGCGAAGGCGCTGCCGCCCGGGCTGTCGACCCGCAGGACCACGGCTTTGACCTTGTCATCGCGGCGAGCATCGGCCAGCAGGTCGGATAGGCTATCACCGCCTATGGTTCCGGCAGGCTGGACGCCATCCATGATGGCGCCGCTTGCGACCACCAGACCCACCTCATCCTTGCCGCTCTGGGGATATTGTTCCGGAATGGCAGCCAGATACTCTTTCAGGCCGACCCCTTTCCAGCCGTGGTCGTCCGCTTCACCCACCTCTTTAATGACCGCCTGGGTCATCTCGTCGCGGGTGGCCAGCTGATCCACCAGACCGTTGTCGAGGGCGTAGTTGGCGG
The DNA here is from genome assembly GCF_019048085.1 of Aeromonas sp. FDAARGOS 1416. NCBI lineage: Bacteria > Pseudomonadati > Pseudomonadota > Gammaproteobacteria > Aeromonadales > Aeromonadaceae > Aeromonas > Aeromonas sp. FDAARGOS 1416. The sequence continues at coordinate 128,492 of NZ_CP077301.1, forward strand.
CATTGCCACCGGCCTTGCGCAGCAGCTCGAGGAAGCGATCCTTGCCCGGCGCGACCGCCTCGGGTTCGATCTCTCGCTGCTCGGCGACATCAGCCACATAGGATTGCCACAGCTGATCCAGCCAGCGCTGGTTCGCCTCTTTGCTCTCGGGGGACATCTCGTCGCGGGTATAGGGTTCGACGAAGGATTTGTAGGTACCGACCTTGAATACATGCGGGGTGATATTGAGCTTCTCCAGCGCTGACTTGAAGTAGGTCTGGTAGACCCCAAGCCCCTCGATCACCACGGCGCCGCTCTGGTTGAGCAGCACGTGATCGGCGTGGGCCGCCAGCAGGTACTGGCCCTGAGTGTAGAAGTCGGCCATGGCGATCACCGGTTTGCCGCTCTCCCGGAAGGAGTCGATGGCGCTCGCCACCTCCTGCAGTTTGGTGAAGTTGGCCCCCTGGAGCCCTTGCGGCTTGATCACCAACGCCTTGATGCGCTCGTCATCCTTGGCACTCTTGATGGCCCACAGCAGGTCGGAGAGGACGATCTCGCTCGGCTGCTCGTCGCTGCTGTCCATCTGGCGCAGCAGTTGTACGGTGGGATCTGTCTGGGAGCGTTGCTCCACCAGCACGCCGTTGAGATTGAGGGTCAGCGCCCCTTCGATTGGCGCCTTGGGCGCCTCTTTCTGGCTGACGCTGAAGACGATGACCAGCACTACGATGAGAAACAGCAGATTGACCAGCATCAGCCGGGTGAAATTGAGCAGGCGCCACAGGCTGCGGAACAACCAACCCAGACCTTTGAAAATAGACATAGTCGCGTTATCGCCCTGTTAATGGGTAGAGAAGAGCCATTATTAACCAGTTGCGGGCGAAATTGCCATTTCCGACTGGCGGATCCCGCCTATCTTCGTTCAGGGCACGGCTGTTCGCTGAAAAATTGTCCAAACATTTGTTTGAAAAAGAATTTTCGATTCTTTACTCTAGCCTCAGTTTGATAACAAAAAATTAACTGGAGGCATCGTGAGCCGCTATCCGACCCTGCTGATCCCGCTCGATCTTGGTTTTACCCAGCTGCGCAACCGGGTGTTGGGCGTTGTTCCATGCACCCTGGCCTTAAAGAGGAAGGCATCATGAGTCGCTATCCCCATCTGCTGACGCCCCTTGACCTCGGTTTTACCCAGCTGCGCAACCGTGTGTTGATGGGCTCCATGCATACCGGCCTCGAAGAGGAGAAGGGCGGTTTTGACAAGCTGGCTGCCTTTTATGCCGAGCGCGCCCGTGGTGGTGTTGGCCTTATCGTCACCGGCGGCATTGCCCCCAACCTGCGCGGTCGGCTGGTGCCTCACGGCTCTCAGCTGAGCTTCCCTTGGCAGGTGAGCAAGCACAAGAAGGTGACCAGCGCCGTGCATCAGGAGGGGGGCAAGATAGCGCTGCAGATCCTCCATGCCGGTCGTTACGCCTATCATCCCTTCAGTCTGGCCCCGAGCGCCCTCAAGGCCCCCATCTCCCCGTTCAAGCCACGCGCCATGAGCGAGCGGCAGATCCGCGGCACCATTCGCGACTTCGCGGCTACAGCAGCGCTGGCCAAGGCGGCCGGTTATGACGGTGTCGAGGTGATGGGCTCGGAAGGTTATCTCATCAACCAGTTCATTTGCGAGCGTACCAACAAACGCACCGACGGCTGGGGCGGCAGCAGCGAAAACCGGATGCGCTTTCCGGTGGAGATTGTCCGCGCCATCCGCGAGCGGGTCGGCTCCGACTTCATCATTATCTTCCGCCTCTCCATGCTGGATCTGGTGGAGCAGGGTTCGACCCTGGAAGAGGTGATTGCCCTTGGCAAAGCGCTGGAAGCGGTGGGGGTGACCCTGATCAACACCGGTATCGGTTGGCACGAGGCGCGCATTCCCACCATCGCCACCAGCGTGCCACGCGGCGCCTTCAGCTGGGTCACTGCCGAGCTGAAAAAACACCTCAAGGTGCCGCTTATCACTACCAACCGGATTAACACCCCCGAGGTGGCCGAGCGCATTCTGGCGGGGGGTGAGGCGGATATGGTCTCCATGGCACGCCCTTTCCTGGCGGACCCGGAGTTTGTCATCAAGGCGGCCGAGAACCGGGCGGACGAGATCAACACCTGCATCGCCTGCAACCAGGCCTGCCTCGACCATGTGTTCAAGCAGAAGCGCGCCTCCTGTCTGGTCAATCCCCGCGCCTGTTTCGAGACCGAGCTGACCTTTGGCCGCGTGCCCCAGCCCAAGAAGCTGGCGGTGGTGGGGGCGGGCCCGGCCGGGCTGGCGTTTGCCTGTTACGCTGCCGAGCGCGGTCATCAGGTGAGCCTGTTCGATCAGGCCAGCGAAATCGGCGGCCAGTTCAACTTCGCCAAGCAGATCCCGGGCAAGGAGGAGTTTCACGAGACTCTGCGCTATTTCGCCAAACGGCTGGAGAAGTGCGGCGTAGAGCTCTATCTGGGCCAGCGCCAGAGTGCCGAGAGCCTGCTCGGCGGCGGTTTTGACGAGGTGATCCTCGCTACCGGTATTCGTCCGCGCACCCCCAATATTCCGGGCATCGAACACCCCAAGGTGATGAGTTATCTCGATGTATTGCGGGATCACAAACCGGTCGGCCAGAAGGTGGCGGTGATCGGCGCTGGCGGCATCGGTTTCGATGTGGCTGAGTATCTGGTAGAGAAGAAGGTGGAGATGGATGCCGATGGGCACCGTGATCACTGGCTCAAGGAGTGGGGCATCGACAAACAGCTTGGCGAGCGCGGTGGCCTCACGGCTCCTGAAATCGACGCCCCCGAGCGCCAGATCTGGCTGCTCCAGCGCAAGGAGAGCAAGGTGGGTGACGGACTTGGCAAGACCACCGGCTGGATCCACCGTACCGTGCTCAAGAACCGCAAGGTGCAGATGCTCTCCGGGGTGCAATATCTGGGGATCGATGACGAGGGCTTGCACATTCAGGTGGGCGAGACCAAGCAGTGTCTGCCGGTGGATCAGGTTATCGTCTGCGCCGGGCAGGAGCCCCTTAAAGAACTGCAGGCCGGGTTGCAGGCGGCAGGCAAGCCGGTGCACATCATCGGCGGAGCCGACGTGGCTGCCGAGCTGGATGCCAAGCGTGCTATCCGGCAAGGGGCCGAGCTGGCTGCGATCATCTAGCCAACTGTGCCCTCTTGTCCCTTTTTAGTGCGATAAACCTCTGAGCCTCAGGGGTTTTCTTCATTCGGTGCTGTGCTAAGGTAGCGCCATCATTGCCCCAGAGAAGGAATTGCCCATGGATGCCCTCACCCTGTTGCTCAATCGCCACTCCTGTGGCCGTCTCGCCGATCCCGCCCCGAGCGGTGAGGTGCTCGACAATATCCTCAAGGCGGGTCTGCGCGCGCCGGATCACGGCACCCTGACTCCCTGGCAGTTCATTCTGTTTGAAGGGGAGGGGCGCGAGCGGCTGGGCAAGCTGCTGGCCGAGGCGGCCCGTGTCCGTGGCGAAGATGAAGAGAGCATCAAGAAGTGCAGCGAAGCGCCGCTGCGGGCGCCCTTGGTCATCGCCGTGGCAACCCGTTATCAGAAGCACCCCAAGGTGCCGAAACTGGAGCAGGAGCTCTCTGCCGGGTGTGCCCTGATGGCGATGCAGATGGCGGCGCAGGCGCAGGGCTTCAACGGTATCTGGCGCTCCGGCTGGTTTATCTTCGACGAGCAGATCAACAAGGGATTGGGACTGGCGGCAGAGGATCAGCTGGTGGGTTTCCTCTATCTAGGTACTCCCATGCTGGAAGCACGCAAACTGCGTGAGCTGCCGCTCGATGAGTTTGTCCGCCGTTTCTGACTTTTCGGCCACGTTGCGGTTGAGAGAAGCAAAGCCTCGAGAAATCGGGGCTTTTCTGTTTAACCGTGAATAGTAACCAGAGAAATTGGAGAAAATAAATGGCTCAAAGAGGCTTCGCACGCCATAGCAGGTAATTATTTAAATAGTGCGATGTAACTCGCAATCCTGTTGTATTTCACTATGTAAAACGTTTGCGTGTTCGCTAATATCTCCCTGCCAGTTTAGAAGGGCACTCCTTCTAATTTTTCTGCGATGAGAGTCGCAATTCCGTAGCACCTTTTAACAGCCCAACGTCTTCGTGACATTGGGCTTTATTTTTTATGGGGTGTCGGGGCTGTTGTGAGCTGATGGCGATATCGGCATACAACCCGGTTGGCAGCCTTATGCCCTGTTTTTGGCTGGCAGGATCCGGGCCGGGCTGCCGACTACCCGAGCTCCGGCCGGTACATCTTTGGTGACTACGGCACCCGCGCCGACGATCGCCTCTCGCCCTATGGTTACACCGGGCAGCAAGATGGCGCCGCCCCCAATCCAGACCTTGTCTTCAATGGTGACCGGCAGCGCCGTCTCTGTTCCCTGAATCCGTTCGTCGGCCTCCAGCGCATGGGCTGCGGTATAGATCTGCACGTTTGGCCCAATCATCACATGGGCGCCGATGCGAATGGGGGCATTGTCCAGCAGGGTAGCCCCCATATTGATGTAGGAGTCCTTGCCCAGGTGGATGTGGCGGCCATAGGTGCAGTAGAGGGGCGGGCAGATAAAGGCATTCTCTGCCAGTTCGCCAATCAGCTCCGCCAGTAGTGCCCGCTGCTCAGCCTCATCTTCCGTCTGATTGAAACGGCGATAGCGCCGTGCCGCCTCCCGGCGCAACTGGGCCAGCTCGGGTGCCATGCAGTTGTACGGTTGGCTGCTGATCATCTTCTGGTATTCGTTCATGGCAGGGCCTCAATGATGTGGAAGAACGATGTTAATCCCTCATTGGCCAGAGAAGCGTGAACCGTCCCCCAGAGTGGGAAAGGGGGAGAAACAACAAGAGCACCCGTGGGTGCTCTTGTTTGATAAAGATGCTGATTTTCCGCCTTGAGAGCGGGAGCTATGTTTAGCCGTGCTTGCGGCCGGAGAGGCGGCACCACTCCTCCTTGACTGCGATCGGGTCCATCTCGAACCACTGGCCGTAGATAGTTTCCAGCTCCGGGGCCTGGCTCTCCAGCACGCCGGAGAGGGCCATCAGGCTGCCCGCTTTGCCGTGGCCGGCGATCAGCGGAGCCAGTTCGCGCAGCGGGCCGGCCAGGATATTGGCGACCACTACGTCCGCTTCGACGTCTTGTGGCTGGTCGGCTGGCAGATAGAGCTCAATCTGGTCGGCGACGCCGTTGCGCGCGGCGTTGTCGCGGCTGGCCTGAATGGCCTGCGGGTCGATGTCGATGCCGATGACGCGGGCGGCACCCAGTTTCAGGGCGGCGATGCCGAGAATGCCGGAGCCGCAACCAAAATCGACCACGGTTTTACCGGTCAGATCCAGCCCGTCCAGCCACTGCAGGCAAAGTGCCGTGGTGGGGTGGGTTCCGGTACCGAAGGCCAGGCCCGGATCCAGCATGACGTTGACCGCATCGGGGTTCGGCACGTCGCGCCAGCTCGGGCAGATCCAGAGGCGCTCGCCAAACTGCATGGGGTGGAAGTGATCCATCCACTCGCGCACCCAATCCTTGTCTTCCAGCTGCTCGACCTTGTAGCCGACATTTTCGCCGAAGATCTGCTGGAAGAAGGCGATGGTGGGAGCCGGATCGGTTTCGGCATCGAACAGACCCATCACTTCGGTCTCGCCCCACAGCGGGGTTTCACCGGGCATGGGTTCATAGACGGGCACATCCTTGGCATCCATAAAGGTCACCGCCTGGGCTCCACGCCCCAGCAGCATGTTGCTCACCTTGTCTGCGGTCTTGGCAGTGGCGTTGATTCGAATTTGTATCCAGGGCATGGCGTCGACTCTTCATAAATGTGAAACCGCGAGATTCTACCATCATGGGGCAGTGCTGTCGTGGTTTGCCCATGACGTGGAGGGATACGGGGCTTTTGCCGGATTGGCACGGTTCCTGTATTGCTCTATGCAGGCGAAGACGACCGGTTTTCGCTGAACGCTTTGCTCAAGTTCCGTCATCTTTCACTGCCACCCTCGGGTGGCATTTTTTTATCTGCACTTCTTTGCTTGGTAAATAGTCTGCCAGAGAAAAAAAGAGCAAGGTCGGTACCTTGCTCAAGGACGGGCTGACGCCGTTTTGGCGCATTCATGCTGCTGTTGGCACGCCAGATGCAAAGACTAATATGTCCTGCATAAGGATATGTGTGTGATTGTTACCCCAATGTTCAGGTATTCAGGCCATTTCTCGCGAAATGGCCTCTTTTTTGGCTGATTGTCGGACGTTGGCCTGCCACAGGCAGTCATGAGTGCCGCTGGTTGTGCCCGTTTGGGGCATCTCCTTGGTGAACTTATCCCATCATGGTGCGTTGGAGGGCTTAGTTGGCAAAGTCGCTCATGTCGATCACCAGCTTGCCAACCATACGGCCCGCTTCCACCTCGGCATGGGCCTGAGCCAGCGTGATCGGGGTCAGCGACGGGATGGTTCTGGTCAGGGTGGTCTGCAGTACCCCTTCATCGACCAGTGCCGCCACCCGGCCGAGCAGGCGGTGCTGTTCGATCATGTCCGGCGTCTGGAACAGGGAGCGGGTGAACATGAACTCCTGGCTGAAGGTGACGCTCTTGCTCTTGAGCAGGGAGAGATCCCAAGGCTCGCTCGATTCGGCGATGGTGCAGATATGGCCAAACGGGCGGATCAGCCCTGCCATGGTGGCCCAGTGCTCGGCGGTGGCGTTGGTGCAGAAGATGGCATCGACCTGGGTGATGCCAAGGGCGGTCAGCTCCTCCTGCAACTTGTGGTGGTTCACGACCTGATGGGCGCCCATCTTGAGGCACCATTCGCGGCTCTCGGGGCGGGAGGCGGTAGCAATCACCTCCATACCGGTGAGCTGGCGAGCCAGCTGGATGGCGATGGAACCCACGCCACCGGCGCCGCCGATGATCAGCAGTTTGCCACGGCTCTCGCGGGTGAGGGCAAAGCGCTCGAACAGGGTCTCCCAGGCGGTGATGGCGGTGAGCGGCAGGGCGGCGGCCTCCACATCGCTCAAGCTGGTGGGGGCGATCGCGGCGATGCGCTCATCCACCAGTTGCAGGGCGCTGTTGCTGCCCGGACGGCTGATATCGCCGGCATACCAGACCCGGTCGCCCGCCTTGAACAGGGTGACTTCGCTGCCGGTGGCGATCACTTCCCCCACCGCATCCCAGCCCAGTACCCGGGGCGAGCTTTCAATTTTGGCCTTGGGGGAACGCACCTTGGTATCCACCGGATTGACGGAGGTGGCGGTGACCCGCACCAGCAGATCCCGCGGGCCCGGAACCGGATCGGGCAGGTTGGCGGCGATGAAGCAGTCGGGGTGGTCGCTTGGCAGATAGTGAGTCAGGGCAATGGCTTTCATGGTTTTTCCTTTCAAATCGCTGTGTTCGGGATTGCCACTCACTCTAGTCTGGTTGATTATCAAGATTAAGATGGGTAATCGGTAAAGACTGTTTGAATATATGAACAATGTCGATCTGGAGTTGATGGGACTGTTTGCCACCGTGGTGGAGCAGGGAAGCTTTACCCGGGCCGCCGAGCTGCTTGGGATGCCCAAGTCATCGGTGAGCCAGAAGATCTCACGGCTCGAATCCCAGCTCGGGGTGCGGCTGTTGCAGCGCACCACCCGCAGGTTGAGCTTGACCCCGCAGGGGGAGCTCTATGTGGAGCACTGTCAGGGGCTGCTGGCACTGGCCCGCAGTGCCAATCTGGCGATGGCACGGCTGCGCTCGGCCCCGGCGGGGCGGGTGCGGATCACTGCCCCCGAGGCGACCGGTACTCTATTGCTTGGCCGGATCCTCGCCAAGTTTCGCGCCCTCTATCCCGAGGTGGTGCTGGAACTGACCCTGAGCGATGAACAGCTCGATCTGGTGGGGGAAGGTTATGATTTGGCGCTGCGGGCGGCACCGCTGAAAGACTCCAGCCTCATCTGTCGGCGTATCGGTCAGGTGGCGCGCCATCTGGTGGCGGCTCCCGCCTATCTGGCGGCCCACGGCATGCCGCAACAGTTGAGCGAGCTGGGCCGTTATGCCTGTCTGGTGCACTCGGCCATGCCGGTGTGGCCATTGCAGGAGGGTGGCTGGCGGCCGCAGGGGGCCTGTGTCAGCAACAGCTTGCTGGCGCTGCGGGAGATGGCGCTTCATGACGGGGGGATTGCCCTGTTGCCCCACCATGTCTGTGAAGGGGATTTGGCGGCGGGGCGGTTGCAGAAGGTGTTGCCGGATCAGCCGATTCCGGCCAACCCGTTTTACCTTATCTATCCGAGTCGGGAGCATCTGGCTCCCGCCCTGCGCACCCTGATGGATTTCGTGGCCGAGCGGTTGCCGTTCGCCTGAGTTACCAGCTGCTCTGGCTGGCCGACTCCTGATTGGGTTTGAGGCCGAGGGGGACCGACTGGCGCTCCGCCAGCATGCGGATCTGCCCTTCAATCAGGCTGGCGCTGGGGCCCAGCACTAGCACCAGCTGGTGGTCGTTGAGCTGGATCCAGGAGAGGCAGCCCAGGCCCAGCAGGCGAGATTCATCCACCAGTGAAATATCGCGCACCCGCAGGCTGAGGCGGGTGATACAGACACTCATCGCCACCAGATTGTCCATCCCGCCCAGCACCTTGAGGTACTGGATCGCCAGCATCTGCGGGTCGGAGGGGGCAACGCTGGCAAGGCGCGGATGCTCCACCGCGATGGGCTTGCTCGGCATGCTGAGGGGGGCACGCTCCAGCAGTTGGTAAAAGAGCAGGGTGTAGGCGACGAAGAACAGGATTCCGACCGGGATGAGCCAGAAGCTGTGCTCCCCAGCCTGATAGCTCAGCACCAGATCCAGCAGTCCGGCGGAGAAATAGCTGCCCACCTTGATCCCCAGCCCGCTACAGACAGCGAGCGACAGCCCGGTCAGCAGGGCGTGGGCGAGAAACAGCCAGGGGGCGGTAAAGGCGAACAGAAACTCGATGGGTTCGGTGATGCCCACCAGTGCCGAGGTGAGCGCCAGAGTGAGCAGCAGCCCGCCCTGCGGCAGCTGCTGCATCCGCTGGCGGTGCAGCCAGATGGCAAAACAGGCGCCCGGCAGGCCGAACATGATGATGGGGTAAAGACCGGCCACATACCCTTCATGAAGGGGTTGGGCGGTGGCCAGCGCCTGCAGGTTGCTCTCGCCAAGGCCGATGACGCTGCCCAATACCTGATGGAGACCGAGCGGGATCAGCAGTCGGTTGAGGGTGCCGTAGCAGAAGGCGCCAAACGGCGTGGTGAGCAGCTCGGAGGTGAGCAGGGTCAGCCCGCGCTCCAGTGGCGGCCACAGCAGCGAGAGGGGGATGGCGATCAGCAGGCAGGCCAAGGCCGACACCAGCAGGCTGGGAAACTCCCCTCTGGCGATCTGCAGCCAGCGGGGCAGCGTTTGCTGGTGAACCCAGGGATAGATAATGGCGGTGGTGAGTCCCGCCAGCAGGCCGCAGACCATGTCGGCGTGCAGGTTGGGGGCTAGCGTATTGAAGGCGGTGCTGAGCAGCAGGAAGTTGACCGCACCCGCCAGCGTCTGTCCGCCCAGCTCCTGTCGACTCAGGCCAAAGGCGATCGCCACCGCATAGATGAGCGGCATCTGGCTGAAGATCGCCTGACCGGTGAGGGAGAGCACCGCCAAATCGAGTACGTCGGGTTGCCCAAGCCGGTAGATCAACGCCGCCATCGGCAGGATGGAGACGGGCAGCAGCAGGGCATAACCGAGCCGCTGCAGGGCTTGAGTAACGACTTGTCGAGTGGCTTTAACGGGCATACAGCGGCTACGTTCTGTGACTTGGCGCACAGTTTAACCGGAAAACACCTATTTGGGGATAGTTTTGGAACCCCTAATTTATATTTTTATTATTTCTGCCCGAAAAGGTCGCGTACTTCCCGCGAGGGCGGTGCCGTCAGCAGGCTGACCGTGATAAAGACCACCAGCGCCAGCGTGAGGCTTGGCACGATGGCGTGCAGGCCAGCCAGCTTGATCCCCCACTGACTCAGTACCCCATAGCTGACGATGCCGCTGACCATGCTGGCCAGCGCGCCCGGGCCGTTGGCCCGTGACCAGTAGAGGCCGAGCACCAGCGGCCAGAGGAACACAGCCTGCAGACCGCCAAAGGCGAGCAGGTTGAGCCAGATGATCATCTCGGGCGGTTGCAGCGCCGCCAGCAGCACCAGGGTGCCCAAGATCAGGGTGCAGAGCAGGGAGAGGCGCGGAATGCGCACTTCCAGCTTCTCCTGCTTTGGACTCAGATAGTTGAGGTAGAGATCCTTCACCAGAGTGGCGGAAGCCTGGATCAGCTGGGAGTCGATGGTGGACATGATGGCCGCCATCGGCGCCGCCAGAAAGACCCCGGCCAGCCAGGGGGGCAGCACTTCCATCATCAAGGAGGGCATGATCTTGTCCGGGCTGTCCATGCCCGGCAGGATGGCGCGGCCGAGGGCGCCCGCCAGATGCATGCCAAACATCAGCAGTGCGCTGACCACGGTGCCGATCAGAATGCCGCGATGGAGCGCCTTGCTGTCGCGATAGCCAAAGCAGCGCAGCGCCGAGTGGGGCAGCCCCACCACCCCGATACAGACCAGGATCCAGAAGCTCAGCATAAAGGGCTGGGTCAGCATGTCGCCAGCCCCTTGCGGGCTTACCAGCTTGGGATCGATCTCCCTGAGCTGGTGGATGAGGTTCGGCAGGCCGTCACCGGCAATCAGAATTCCTGCCAGCAGGGCGCCGGTGCCGATCAGCATGATGATCCCCTGCAGGGCATCAGTCATCACCACGGCGCGGAAGCCGCCGATGATGGTGTAGAGCAGCACACAGCTGGCAAACAGCATCAACCCCTGCTGGTAGGAGAGGCCGGTGGCGGTCTCCAGCAGGCGGGCGCCGCCGATAAACTGCACCACCATAGTCGCGATAAAGGCGAGGATGATAGTAACGGAGCCGAGGATCACCACCGCCTTGCTCTGGTAGCGGGCCCACAGCATATCGTTGATGGTCACCGCATTGACCCGGCGGGCGATGATGGCGAACTTCTTGCCAAGCACTCCCAGAGTGAGCCAGACGGTGGGCAGCTGGATCATCGCCAGCAACACCCAGCCCAGACCGATCTTGTAGGCCGCGCCCGGCCCGCCGATAAAGGAGGAGGCCGAGGTGTAGGTGGCCACTAGCGTCATCGCCAGCACCAGCCCACCCATGCTGCGGTTGCCGATGAAGTACTCCTGCACGAAGTTGCCTTGCGCGCGATGGCGGCTGGCCCAGAAACCCACCCCCAGCACCAGCACCAGATAGATGACGAGCGGCAGCATCAACTCAAGATTCATGGGATGACTCCTTGCCGGAAGGGGAGTGGGTATCGAGGGGGATCTCCACAAACAGCCGGTTTACCATCAGGGCGCAGAGCAGAATGAACAGCAGCGGCATCACCATGCAGCTGAGCAGGAACCACAACGGCAGCCCCCACAACTCCAGCTGGAGCGGGATAAAATAGGCGGTGCCATACCAGGCAAAGAAGTAGAGCAGGGTCAGCAGCAGGCAGAAAGCTGCTTCCCGGCTGGCGAGAGCAAAACGGTTCACCTTGGCCTCCGACAAATTTGAGGGGCGCAAGGATAACAAAAAAGGGCCATGTCGCCATGGCCCTTTTTCAGCAGAGGCTCCTTGCGGAGCAGACTTCCACCGGAAGTCCGGTCTCTATCAGCGATCCTTACAGACCCAACTTCTTGCGCAGGTAGTGGGCGTTGGTACTGCCACCGTGCAATATCATCAGGTCTCTATCAAGCGATCCTTACAGACCCAACTTCTTGTGCAGGTAGTGGATATTGGTGCCACCGTGCTGGAAGTTTTCGTCTTTCATGATCTCTTTTTGCAGCGGTACGTTGGTCTTGATCCCTTCTACCACCAGCTCGTCCAGCGCATGACGCATACGGGCGATGGCAATGTCACGATTCTCGCCGTAACAGATCAGCTTGCCGATCATTGAATCGTAGTGGGGCGGTACCTTGTAACCGGCATAAATGTGGGAGTCCCAACGCACGCCCAGACCACCCGGCGCGTGGAAGCGCTGCACCAGACCCGGAGAGGGCATGAAGGTGGCCGGATCTTCGGCGTTGATCCGGCACTCGATGGCATGGCCACGGATGCGGATATCCTGCTGGGTGATCGACAGGGGCTGACCGGCGGCGATGCGCAGTTGCTCCTTGATCAGATCGATACCGGTGACCATCTCGGTGACCGGATGCTCAACCTGAATACGGGTGTTCATTTCGATGAAATAGAACTCGCCGTTCTCGTACAGGAACTCGAAAGTACCCGCACCGCGGTAGCCGATCTCGATACAGGCGCGCACACAACGCTCGCCGATGAACTTGCGCATTTCGGCGGTGATGCCGGGCGCCGGCGCCTCTTCCACCACTTTCTGGTGACGACGCTGCATGGAGCAGTCACGCTCGCCCAGATAGAGGGCGTTGCCCTGGCCGTCTGCCAACACCTGAATTTCGATGTGGCGCGGGTTTTCCAGGTACTTCTCCATGTAGACCATGTCGTTCTTGAAGAACTGGCCCGCTTCGGATTTGGTCAGGGCAATGGCGCCCGCCAGTTCCGCTTCATTGCGCACCACGCGCATACCGCGACCACCACCGCCACCGGCGGCCTTGATGATCACCGGATAGCCGATGCGCTTGGCAATGGCGGCGTTGTGCTTGGCGTCGTTATCGACGGGGCCGTCGGAGCCCGGTACACACGGTACGCCCGCTTTCTTCATCGCTTCGATGGCGGAGACCTTGTCACCCATCAGGCGAATGGTCTCGGCGCGCGGGCCGATGAAGATGAAGCCGGATTTTTCGACCACTTCGGCGAAATCGGCGTTCTCGGAGAGGAAGCCGTAACCCGGGTGGATGGCCACGGCACCGGTTACCTCGGCGGCGGCGATGATGGCCGGGACGTTGAGGTAGGATTCAGTACTGGCCGGTCTGCCGATACAGATGGATTCGTCGGCCAGCAGCACATGTTTGAGCTCCCGGTCGGCGGTGGAGTGAACGGCCACTGTCTTGATCCCGAGCTCTTTACAGGCGCGCAGGATCCGCAGGGCAATTTCACCGCGGTTGGCGATGACTACTTTGTCCAACATGGGTGGCGATTTCCCTTATTCGATGATGAACAGCGGCTCGTCAAATTCGACGGCCTGACCATTTTCAACCAGGATCGCTTTGATCACACCGGCCTTGTCAGACTCGATTTGGTTCATCATTTTCATGGCTTCGACGATGCACAGGGTGTCGCCGACATTGACTTGCTGACCCACTTCCGCGAACGGCTTGGCATCCGGGCTGGAGGAGCGGTAGAAGGAGCCAACCATCGGGGAGCGCATCAGGTGACCGCTCGGTGCTGCATCGGTGGCCGGTGCGGCGGCAACCGGGGCGGCAGCGGCAGGTGCGGCAACCGGAGCGGCTTGCTGCATCATCATCTGCGGCATGGCGGTGGTCACCTGACCGGAGAAGTTGCGGCTGATGCGAACGGACTCTTCACCTTCGGAGATCTCCAGTTCGGCGATGCCGGACTCTTCAACCAGTTCAATCAGCTTCTTGATTTTGCGGATATCCATTAGCATTCTCTTTCTTCTTTATCTGATCAGTGATTATCAAGCCGCGCGCAGATGGTGCACGGCCGCGGTTAAAGCGAATTGGTAGCCATCGGCCCCCAGACCACAAATGACCCCTTTTGCGACATCAGACAGATAGGAGTGATGACGGAACGGCTCCCTGGCATGGACGTTTGACAGGTGAACCTCGATAAAAGGGATGGCGACACCCAGCAGCGCATCGCGAATGGCGACGCTGGTGTGGGTGAAGGCGGCTGGATTGATGATGATAAAATCCACCTGGCCCATGGCCTGATGGATGCGGCCGACCAACTCATGTTCGGCGTTGGATTGCAGATGTTCCAGAGTGACACCGAGTTCGCTGGCGTTAAGCTTCAGATCGGCAACGATCTCATCAAGCGTCTTGCTGCCGTAGATACCCGGTTCCCGTTTGCCCAGCAGATTCAGGTTTGGTCCGTTGAGCAGGAGAATTCGGTGATTTTGCGACATATTGAGTACATCCTCGATGATAATGCTGCTATCTATCAGCTATCTTGTGGACTACCAGAAATCTAGCCATTTTCTGCGCAAATCGGTGTGCCCTGGCACACAGATTTCGCAATTATATTGATTTCGTGAAAATTAGCAGCATTTTACTGGTCTAATCTCTACATCTGGCTATTTATTGCACATTTTGGTCGGCAAGGCTCCGTAGCTACCGCCTTGCTGTTTGCTGGCGGATGAGAAACGACAAAGCCGGCACAAGGCCGGCTTTGTTGAGCAACAAACGAAGCGGGATCAGGCTGCTTCCGACTTCTCGCGGATGAGTTTGTCTACTACCCCCGGATCCGCCAGGGTGGAGATATCCCCCAAGCTGTCGGTCTCGCCGGTGGCGATCTTGCGCAGAATTCGCCGCATGATCTTGCCGGAACGGGTCTTCGGCAGCCCCTCCGCCCAGTGAATGACATCTGGCGTGGCGATGGCGCCAATCTCCTTGCGCACCCACTCCTTTACCTCTTTGTGCAGCTCGCGGCTCGGCTCTTCCCCGGCGATCAGGGTGACATAGGCATAGATGCCCTGACCCTTGATCTCGTGAGGAACCCCCACCACCGCGGCTTCGGCGATCTTGGGATGGGCCACCAGCGCCGATTCAATTTCGGCGGTACCCATGCGGTGGCCGGAGACGTTCAGTACATCATCCACCCGACCGGTGATCCAGTAGTAGCCGTCCTCGTCGCGACGGGCACCGTCGCCGGTGAAGTAGCGGCCCGGGAAGGTGGAGAAGTAGGTCTGCTCGAAGCGCTCGTGATCGCCGAATACGGTGCGCATCTGACCCGGCCAGGAGTCGGTGATCACCAGATTGCCCTCGGTGGCACCTTCCAGCGGTTCGCCCATGTTGTCGACCAGTGCAGGTTGCACCCCGAAGAAGGGACGAGTCGCCGAGCCCGGTTTCAGGTCGGTGACGCCGGGCAGCGGCGTAATCAGGATGCCGCCGGTCTCGGTTTGCCACCAGGTGTCGACAATGGGGCAGCGCTCATCGCCAATGGTGCGGTAGTACCACTCCCAGGCTTCCGGGTTGATGGGTTCACCCACCGAACCCATGATGCGCAGGCTCTGGCGTGACGTGCCGGTGACCGCTTCGTTACCTTTGGCCATCAGGGCGCGGATGGCGGTAGGGGCGGTATAGAGGATGGTGACCTGGTGCTTGTCCACCACCTGACTCATGCGGTTGGTGGCAGGGTAGTTGGGCACCCCTTCGAACATGATGGTGGTGGCACCGTTGGCAAGCGGCCCGTATACCAGATAGGAGTGACCAGTGACCCAGCCCACATCGGCGGTACACCAGTAGATATCCTCTTCGTGGTAGTCGAACACATATTTGAAGGTGAGGGTGGCATAGACCAGATAGCCGCCGGTGGTGTGCAGCACCCCCTTGGGTTTGCCGGTGGAGCCGGAGGTATAGAGGATAAAAAGCGGATCTTCGGCGTTCATCGCCTCGGGCGGGCAGTCGCTGCTGACGGTGGCGGTCGCTTCATGCCACCAGATGTCGCGGTGATTGTGCCAGGCGACATTGCCGCCGGTGCGCTTGAGGACGATCACCTTGTTGACCTGGGTTTCCGGGTTGGTGAGCGCTTCATCCACATTTTTCTTGAGTGGCACCGGACGGCCGCCACGCAGCCCCTCGTCGGCGGTGATGACGATGCGCGAGCCCGAGTCGATGATGCGGCCAGCCAGCGCTTCCGGCGAGAAGCCGCCGAAGACGATGCTGTGTACCGCGCCGATGCGGGTACAGGCCAACATGGCGATGGCGGCTTCGGGCACCATGGGCATATAGAGGCAGACCACGTCGCCGCGGTGAACCCCTTGTGCTTTCAATACGTTGGCAAACTTGCACACTTCGGTGTGCAACTCGCGGTAGGTGAGTTTGCGATCTTCGGCAGGGTTGTCCCCTTCCCAGATGATGGCGACCTTGTCACCTCGTTCGGCGAGATGGCGATCGAGACAGTTGGCCGAGACGTTGAGCTGGCCATCTTCAAACCATTTGATGGAGACATGGCCCGGATCGTAGGAGGTGTTCTTGACCTTGGTATAGGGTTTCATCCAGTCGAGAATTTTTCCCTGCTCTCCCCAGAAGGTATCGGGATCCTCGACGGAGGCCTGATACATGGCGGCGTAGTCGCCCTTGTCGAGCAGTGCATTGCTGCTGATGTGGGGTTTGACCGGGTAGACCTTGCTCTCGCTCATCACTCACTCCTTTGAATACATACTTTTAATAATTAAGTAACAACTTATACCTTTGGCTGATGGGGGCAATTAGACTTTTGGATAGACAGCAACATTTGGTTACAGGGTTATGGGTGACACTCACGCAGTGAGTCGGTAAAAAGGAGGACTTCGATGGATGGAGGTAGTTATGTTCTCTCTATTGCTCTGTGCATCCCTGTGGCAGTTTGATACGACTGTTCTTGCAGACAAACCTCCCAAAGAGTTTGCGATTACACACCAGGAGCCTTCACAGACTGTGCGGGAGCGGGTTGCTGATCAGCTTGGTCATGCATGGCAGGACAAAAAGTCGGGAACCAAGTTTTCCCTCAGTGAGCCAGGATCCCGTTACTCTGGCGACTCACCGCTCACTCGCATGGCCAATGACCGGGATAATGGTGGTGTTCCTACCCTGACGTTTGGAAAGTAGTTTGATTGGCCGTTTGTTTCCTTGGTATCGCTAATGTTGAACGTTTTGGCAATCCAAGCGTTCGTGCATCTGTTCTACATGCAGTGGTTTGCTGAACAGATAACCCTGTCCTTCGCCGCAGTTGAGTGACTGCAAAAAGGCGTGTTGTGCCTTGGTTTCAATCCCTTCGGCGGTGACCTCCATATCCAGACTGTCGGCCAGATTGATGATGGTGCGGCAGAGCTCCCGACTGTTCTTGTCTTCCGGTAATGCCTGCACAAACGCCCGGTCGATCTTGATGCGATCGATCGGCAGGGTCTTGAGCAGACTCAGTGACGAGAAGCCGGTACCAAAGTCATCGATGGCAATCTGTACGCCGAGATTTTTCAGGCGGGTAAAGAGATCCAGACTCTGTTCGACCCGCTGGATGATGCTCTCAGTCACCTCGATCTCCAGCCGTTCTGGCGGAAATCCTGTCTCGGCCAGAATAGCGGCGACTCGTTCAACGTAGCCCGGGGAGCGCATCTCCCGCACCGACACATTGACCGACAAGCGAGGCACCGGCAGTCCGGCGGCCAGCCAGTTTTGTCCCTGCTCGCAGGCGTTGCGCATCACCCACTCCCCAATTTTCTCGATCAGGCCGCACTCCTCTGCTACCGGAATAAAACGGGTCGGCGCTATCATTCCCTCATTCGGATGCTGCCAGCGCAGCAGGGCCTCCAGTCCACTCAGGTGGCCGTTGGCCAGATTGGTCATGGGTTGATAGAAGATGCAGAGCTGTTCGAGCTCCAGGGCCTTGAGCAGACCCTGCTCAATCTGCATCCGCTCGCGGGCTCGAGCCGCCATGCAGGGGGTATAGAACTGGAATCCGTTGCGCCCCTGACTTTTCGCCTCGTACATGGCGCTGTCGGCGGCGCTGACCAGGGTTTCCGGGGTGTCTGCATGATCGGGATAGATGGCGATACCGATACTTGCCGAGATCGCCACCAGCTCATGGGCCAGCTCAACAGGTTCACGCAACACGGTCAGCAGGGTATTGGCCAGGGTTGCCAGCTCGTCAGGCTCCTCCAGATAGGGGATCAGCACCAGAAACTCGTCTCCCCCGAGGCGGGTCGCCAGATCGTTGTGTTGCAGGCAGCCGCGGATCCGCTCTGCCAGCCGCTTGAGCAGCTCATCGCCAACTCCGTGGCCCAGGCTGTCGTTGATCAGCTTGAAGCCATCCAGATCGATAAAAAGCAGCCCCAACCGTTTGCGATTGAGCTGCGCGGTTTTCAGCTCAAGGGCCAGCCGCTCCTGCAACAGATGACGATTGCCCAGCTCGGTCAGGGGATCGTGATAGGCAAGGTGATTCAGCTCGGCCTCCACCTTGCGAATGGCGCTGATGTCGGAGAGGGCGATCACATAGTGAGTAGTGTTGTTGAAGTTGTCATAGACAGCGCTGATCTGCTGCCAGGAGGAGAAGTAGCTGCCATCCTTGCGCAGACAAACCATCTCGCCATGCCAGGCGTTGTTGCCGGGGCGCAGGTGATACCAGGGATAGTCGAGGTCGGTGTAGCGCCTGGGATGCATGATGATATCCGGGGTGCGGCCTATCACCTCCTCGGCATTGTATTGGGTCAGCATGGTGAAGGCCGGGTTGACCGACAGAATATGGTGCTCGCTGTCGAGGATGATGATCCCCTCGGCCGTGGTATCGAATACCACGTTGGCCTGATGGAGTCGCTCCTCCTGACGGCGGCGGGCGGTAGCATTGTGAATGACCCCCATAACCCGGTGGCCGACCGACTCGGTGGCGGGCACATGGTCGGCATGAATATCGACCCAGTGCCGCTCTTTGAGGGGGGTGAGGTAGCTCAGGGTGAGATGGATGGGGTCATGGCTTTGCAGGGCTGCTTTGAGCTGGCTGCCGGATTCCGGTTCAAAACAGTCGACGAACGCTTGCAGCCCGCCGTGGAACTGGTTGGCCTCAATGCCCAGCAGCGGCTCAATTTGGCCGTCGAACAGTAATCTGTCCTCCGCCACGTGCCACTCCCACACCCCGATTTGGGCCGCTCGCATTGCCAGTTGCAGCCGTTGTTCGGTTTCGTACTGCTCGGTGATGTCCCGCACGATGGCGAGGATGCCGTTCAGCTCTCCCTTCTCATCACGCATCGGGCTGTAGGTGGCCTGAAAGCGGCGGGAGCTGCTGTCGTACGCCGCGGTTTGGCCCGTGATGGCGATATCCACGTAGGGCATGCCGCTGCGCATGATCTGCTGAAACATGGGCTCCAGAGTCGGTGCCAGCTTGGGAACCACCTCTCTGAGGTGTTTGCCCTGATGCTCCTCGATGCTTTTGCCATTGATGTCGGCCAGCACCTGATTGACTTTACGGTAGCGAAATTCGCAGTCAAAGACGCCGATGCCCAGAGGGGCATTATCCATCAGCTGTTCCAGGACGGTGTGATCTGACAGTTGGGTCAACATTGCCTCGGTGTCGGCGTTGAAAAGCTTCCCATCCATGATGACCTCGGCATTGATTGTTTTATCACTTGCATCAGTTGTCAGTATGGCACGAACTGTTTGGCCGGGAGTCAAGCGGAGTTATCTGGTTGTTTTGACGGCAAGAATAGGCAGAAAAACCTGATAAAAAGGATGGAAAAAGGGGGCGAGTGGTTATCCCTTCTGGCGACCAAACGCCTGAATTCCGCGCACAAATACCAGCCAGCCGAGCAGATGGAAGGGGAGGGCGAGCAGATAGAGCAGCAGGAAGTGCGACTCGCTGCCACTGCTGTTGATGAAGTCGATCCAGGCGGCCAGCAGCGCCAGCATGCCGGCAATCTGGAAGCGGCGGCGCAACACCACCTCGACGCCGAGATTGGCAAGGTAGAGGGTGAGCAGGATGCCGGCAAAGCCGGTGAGCTGGGCGGTGCCGTAGAGCTCGCGATCAGGGTTGAACAGCAGCGCGATCAGGGGCGTAATGCCCTGATCCAGCGGGATCAGGGCCAGCAGCCAGCATGCAATCAGAAGCAGGGCTGTCTTCATCGCGGCCTCAGTCGGCAGACGGTGCCGGTTTGACCAGAGAGAGGTAGTTGGCATCCATCTTGAGGAAGACCCCCAGCAGACGGGCACTGGCGCCGTAGAAGCCAAATCGGTCGGCGGCGCGACAGGCGCTTTCGAACTTGTCAAACCAGCCCAGCAGATGACCGTGCAGCAGTGCTTCCTGCTCGTCGAGCCAGCGTTCCCGCTCGGCTGCGCTCTTGGCTTCCGCCGCGCGGATGATGAGATTGCCCATCAGATCCAGCTCGATGGCCAGATGGTCGGCAGGCTCTTTGTATTTGTCGCTGACATTGATACCAAGGCGATCGAGGCGGGCCTGCATCTCGGCCATCGGGGCCTGCATCAGCAGCTTGGCCTCACCACGATAGAGCGATTCGTAGGGCAGGGCGCCCTGTTTGGGATCCACCAGAAACAGGCCGGCGAAGTCGGCAGCGAGTTCGAGTTGGCGATCCGGGCGCACCAGCAGGCGGGCGATGGCCTCGTTGAGCTCGGCCACGGCTTCGCGCATCGGATCCAGGGTGGAGAGGCTTTTCAGGAAGCTTCGCACATCATAGGTGTCATATTCGGCGATCTGCTCATCACTGAGTTCGGCGGCGAACAGGGTGGAGAACCACCAGTAGAGTTCGGCCCGGCGTTCGCTGGTAGCCATAAATTCCTGCATTTTTCCTCCGTGGATGGCAATCGGGAGCCTTGATGGCTCCCGATTCTAACGACTTTAAAAATAAAGGAAACTCAAGGGGGCGCTTTCGTCCCCCTGGGGTCAGAGTGCCGGGAACATGGGGTCGATGCCCTTGGCCGATTCCGGCGCGCCGAAGGCAGTGACGGCGGGCGCCTGTCCGCGGAACTTCTCGATCTCCACCAGCGCGGTATGGGCCGTGGTGGCCTGCGCCAGGCTGGAGGAGCCGATGTCGGCGGTCAGCACGTTGGGATCGCCGTAGGTACAGAGCGTACCCACCTTGCCGCCCTCTTGCGGGCCATACCAGGCTCCTTCCTGAATGCGCACCACGCCGGGGGCGTAGTCATCGCTCACCACCAGACCAGCCAATACCTGGCCGCGGCCGTTGAACACCCGTACCAGATCGCCGTCCTTGAGGCCACGGGATTTGGCATCTTGCGGATTCATATAGACAGGTTCGCGACCCTGCACCGCGTAGGTGGCGCGGTAGTTGTCGGAGGAGCAGAGCTGGCTGTGCAGCCGCTTGTCCGGGTGGCAGGATTGCAGGTGCAGCGGGTACTGTTTGCTGCCCGGCCCGCCGTGAGAGCGCTCGTAGGGTTCAATCCAGACCGGGTGGCCCGGGCAATCCCCATAGCCGTAGTCGGCGATGGTCTTGGAGTAGATCTCGATAAGGCCAGACGGGGTACCGAGGGGTTCCAGATCCGGCTCCTGACGGAACGACTCGTGGCGCACCCAGGGTTGGCCCGCCGGGAAGGTGACGAAGCCTTCGCCGTGCCAGAACTGGCTGAAACGGGGCAGACGAATGCCGATGCCGCGGCCCTGCAGGCGGGCGTCGTCATAGATGCTCTGGATCCACTCCAGCTTGCTCTTGCCACCGGTGAACTCGGCCTCACGACCGAAGCGACGGCAGAGATCGGCGAAGATGTCGTAGTCATCGCGCGCCTCGAACAGCGGCTCCACTACCTTGTACATGGCCAGAATGCCCGCGTTGGAGTGGGAGCCCCACTGCTCGATATCATCCCGCTCATAGGTGGTGGTGGCGGGCAGCACGATATCGGCGAAGCGGCAGCTGGCGGTCCACTGGTGATCGATGCTGACCACGGTTTCCAGCTTGCGCCAGGCCGCGACCATCTTGTTGCGATCCTGCTGGTGGTGGAACGGGTTGTTGCCGCAGAACACCGCCATCTTCATGTGGGGGTAGGTGATGGTCTGGCCGTTGAAGGCGATCTGCTTGCCCGGATTGAGGATGCAGTCGACGAAACGGGCCACCGGAATGAATTTGGAGTAGCCCTTCCAGTCGCCATCATGGAGCGGCTTGACCCCGGGAATGACCGAGCTGAAACCTGACATGATGGGGCCGCTGGAGGTGATGGTGCCCGCCCCGTTGTAGTGCCAGCCAAAGCCGTAACCGCCCCCCGGCAGGCCGATCTGGCCAATCATCGAGGCCAGAACCACCAGCATCCAGGCGTACTGTTCGCCGTGGTGCATGCGTTGCACGCACCAGCCGCCGATAAGCTGGGTACGGCCGCTGCTCATGGCGCGGGCCAGCTCGCGGATAGTCTCGGCAGGGACGCCACAGATGGCGGCGGCCCACTCGGCATCCTTCACCTGACCATCGCTGGTGCCCAGCAGGTAGGGCAGGAACTTGTCAAAACCGGTGGTGTAGTTCTTCAGGAACGCTTCGTCGTGGCGCTTCTCGCTGTAGAGGGTGTGGGCGATGCCCAGCATCAGCGGTACGTCGGTCTGCGGATTCAGGGTCACCTGATCGCAATTGAGGTACTTTTGGGTCTTGGATTTGACCGGATCGACACTGATCACCCGGATCTCGCCCTTGGCTACCTTCTCTTTCAGCTGTGCCCAGTAGTCGTAGACGCTGTGATCCGGCACCAGCCAGCCCACCTGCAGGTTTTTGATGGGATCGGAGCCCCAGATGACGATGGTCTTGCTGTGTTCCAGCACCAGCGGCCAGGAGGTCTGCTGCTCATACACCTCCATGGCGCCCGCCACGTGGGGCAGGATCACCTGGGCGGCACCTGTGGAGTAGTCACCGGCCTTGGCCAGATAGGTGCCGTGCAGGTTCATGGCACGCCCCAGCATGGCGCCAGCGGAATGCAGCTTGCCCACCGACTGCCAGCCAGAGTGACCGGCATAGAGGGCGCTCGGACCATAGGTTTTCTGTACCCGCTCCAGCTCGTGATAGAAAAAATCGAGCGCCTGGGACCAGGTGACCCGCACGAAGCGGTTTTGGCCGCGTTCGCTGGTGTCGGACTGGTGGCCCTTGCGCAGCCAGTCCAGCCGCACCATGGGGTAGCGGATGCGGGAGGGGTTGTAGACCACCTCACTCAAGGCCTTGAGCATGTCGGTGGGGTGCTTGTCATGCTCGAACGGCAGGGTCTCGACCCAGCGCCCATCGACCACCCGGGCACGGAAGGCGCCCCAGTGGGAGCCGGACTGCACCAGTTTTTCGCCAGACTCGGCGGCCATCACGGCACGACCGAGCAGGGAGGGGCCGATCAGGGCAGAGGCACCGCTGGCCAGCAAGCCACCCAGAAAACCACGACGGGAAATATTGATCATCTTGTTATTCCTCTTTCGAATCCGGACTTAGTGGCTGCCCTGACCACCGGTATCGGCGGCATGGTTTTGCAGGTATTTGAGCAGGGTGCGCTCCTCTTCCTTGCTCAGGCGATAGTAGGCAGACATCGCCTTGAGTCCCGAAATCCAGCCGTTGGCAGTGAAGTGGGCGGGATCCGGCGCGCCGTGGCAGGAGTTGCAGGTGGATTTGTACATCTCGCCGGCGTAATCCCAGATCGGTTTGAGCGATGATTCAAAGCCCTTGCCATCGACCCAGGCCTGCACCTGAACCTGTTCCCACTTGATATGGGTGGCGCTGTCGGTCTCCTGTTTGAGCACTTTCTCGCTCGCTTTCAGTTCGTCACGGATGGTGGCGACGAAGACCCGCTTGCCCATGTATTCGCTCAGCACCCGGCCCTTGCCATCGCTCTCGCGCCACCCTTCGATGGTCACCTTGAGGCGATCGCCGCTGCGGTCCACCACGTCGATGCGGGAGGCGGGCAGCAGTTTGCCGACCGGGTCGCTGCTCTGTTCGCTGGCATAGAGATCTTTTTCACCCAGGTTGTAGAGGGTCTCGGCGGCTGGCGCCTCTTGCGTGTCGTTGACCAGGGTGGCGTAAGTGGCCCGGAAGCCGCCCGCCATGTTGGGCAGTTCGTGGGCGATGCCCTTGTGGCACTCGATACAGTTCATGTTCTTCGCCGCCGCATCTTTCATCGCCAGCGCAGCCGCCGGGGACTGCTTGGCGTGATCCATGTTGTCGTAGCTGTGGCAGGACTTGCAGGTCTTGGAGTTCTGGCTGCTCATCCGTGCCCACACCTTCTCGGCCAGATGCAGACGCCGGTCCTCGAACTTCTCCTGGGTGTCGATGCTGTGGCCTATGTACTCCTGATAGAGGTCGTTGGCCGCCTCCATCTTGCGGGCCACCTTGCCGACAAAGTCCTTCGGCTGGTGACAGTCGGTACAGACCGCCTGCACCCCTGAGGCATTCTTGAAGTGGATGGACTCCTTGTACTCCGGATAGACGGTGTCTTTCATGGAGTGGCAGGAGATACAGAATTCGAGGCTGCTGGTTTTCTCAAAGCCGTAGTGCAGGCCGACGGTGCCCGCGAGGGTGACGCCGACGCCCACCAGAAGCAGCGCCAGTACCGACCAGCGACGGCTGGGGGTGCGCAGGAAGTGCCACAGTTTTTTCATCATGCTCTCTCACATCACTTTTTTGATGGGAGCCATGATAGGGAGGCGTTGTGAACAGGGCTGCCGCCACAAATTAATGAAATAGGGGTATTTATGACAAAATGTGAATAGAATAATCCTCCCTTGTCGACCATCGTGAACCCTGCCCATGAGCTACCACATTCTGGTTGTTGAAGATGATGCGGTTACCCGCGAGAAGCTGACCGGCTATTTCGAGCGGGAGGGCTATCGGGTGACGGCGGTCGAAAATGGCCAGGAGATGCGCGCCGTGCTGGCGGAGCAGACGGTCGATCTGGTGATGCTGGATATCAATCTGCCGGGGGAAGATGGTCTGCTGCTGACCCGTGAATTGCGGGCGCGCAGTACGGTGGGGATCATTCTGGTCACCGGCCGCAGCGATGCTGTGGACCGGATTGTCGGCCTCGAGATGGGGGCCGACGACTATGTCACCAAGCCGTTCGAGCTACGGGAGTTGCTGGTGCGGGTCAAGAATCTGCTGTGGCGGATCTCGCTGGCGGCCGCCGCGCCGAGCGAGCCTGCGGTGGCTGACGATGCGGTGCGCTTTGGCCCCTGGCGTTTTGATATTCCCCGCCGCCAGCTCAGCAAGGACGGAGTGCCGGTGCGTCTGACCAAGGCCGAATATGAAGTGCTGGTGGCCTTTGTCGCCCATCCCGGGCGGGTGCTCAGTCGGGAGCGGATCCTGACCCTCATCAGCCATCGCGGCGATGGCCCGAGCGATCGCACCATAGACGTGTTGATCCGGCGGCTGCGCGGCAAGATGGAAGCGGATCCGCGGGATCCCCAGCTGTTTGTCACCGTCCATGGTGAAGGCTATCTGTTTGCCGGTGAGATAGCCTCCTGAGCCCGTTGCGGTGGCCTTGACCTGTTTGACCGGGTATCAGACCGGCGGGCGGGTATCAAATTGCGGGCAGTCGTCGCCAATCTGGTGCCAGGGCGCCTTGGAGCCGACAAAGATGTGAAACGCGGGCCGCTGGCTCGGCACATCGTCCAGTACCCCGAGGCGCAGGTTGATCTTGCCGCTGCTGCTCTTCTGGCTGAACAGGCTGGAGCCGCAGTGACGACAGAAGGCCAGGGTGGTCTCTGCCGATTTCCGGTAGCGGCCGATGGCCTCTTCCCCCTTCACTATGGTGACCTTGTTGCCATCCAGTCCGCCGACCGAGGCGTAATCTCCCCCTGAAAACTTGCGGCATTCGCTGCAGTGGCAGTTCCCCATATAGTCGAACTGATCCGGCAGGGTCAGGGCGACGGCGCCGCACAGGCAGCTGGCATGTAACTCTTTCATCTCTTCTCCTTGAGTGTGCTAATCGGATTTGGAACGGCTATTCGACCCGATAGACGGGGCGAAAAGCGCCATCCGAGAGGGAATCTGCGGGGTCGGCCAGCGGTGCAGACAGCGTCAGAATGGGTGGCCCCATCACCCGAGGGCACTGCTCGGCATTGGCATCAGGGTGTTGCAGCAGGCAGAGCGCCTGAGCGACCGCAAGGCGCCCCTGCAGCCGCATCTGATCGCTGTTGGCGGCCAGGATCTTGCCCCGGCGCAGGCCCCGCTGTACCCCGTGGCTGAAGTAGGTGCTCAGCACCTGGGGCCTGTCGAGATGGCGCTGCGCCAGCTCGTTGACCGCCACTTCGGCGGCGATGGCGCCCCCCACCAGATAGTCGAGGTCGGGATAGCGGGCCAGCGTCTGCTGCACCAGCGTGCGCTGGATTTCCCGGCTGTTGTCACCACGCTCGGTGGTGACCAGCTTGATGGCGCTCCCCTTGATGGCATCGGCAAAGCCCGGCTCGACGAAGTTGTTGCCGCCGCTTGCCTGCGGGCCGGGGAAGAGGGCGACCGAGACCGGCTTGCTGCCGGCGGGGTGACGCTGCGCCAGCCAGTGGCCAATCTGCCAGCCCATCTGGTACCAGGAGACCCCCACCTTCGCCTGCACCAGACCGCTGGGCAGATCGTTGACCAGCCCAAAGACCGGCAACGGCGTGACCTTGATGGCCTCGCGCAAGCCCTGATAGCTCACCGCGCCGAGCAAGATGGCGTCGCTCCCTTCCTGCAGGCAGCGCTGCAACTGCTGGCGCTGCTCGGCGAGGGCGCCGTAACCCCCTGCTTCGTGGATCTGCAACTTGACTCCCAGCCGCTTCGCTTCGTCTACCATGCCCTGATTGACCGAAAGCCAGTAGGCGTCGCGCAGATGGGGGTAGAGGGCACAGAGGGTCAGGGGTTTGGTTGCGGCAGCGGGTTCCTGCCACTGCTGGCGCACCGGCTGGCCGCTGAATTCGCCGGCGGGCCAGATATCGACCGCAAAGGCGAGGGCGGCGCGGGGAAGCATTAGCAACCAGATCAGCAACAACGGGGAGAGATAGACGCTTCGCATGGTCAGGGGTTTTGTTAAAGTGTTGGGCCATATTATCCGGTCAAAGCCGACCACAACCAAGGGACTTCCCGTGAGAATCTTTTCCGGCCTGGGTGGCAAGTTGCTGCTGGCCTTCTCCCTGATGGCGTTGTTGACCCTGAGTGCCTCCCTGCTGGGCTGGGTGGGGCTTAGCCATCTGCGCCAGCTGGAGCAAGGGGTGCAGCAGACTCTGGCCGATCAGGAGCTGGCCCGCACGCTCTCTCGCCTCAGCGGCGAGATCCAGAGCACGTCGCGGCTGCTGGCCACCGCAACCAGTGAGCAGGAGCGGGAACATCAGGGACGCTTGCTCACTCTGCAGGGGCAACAATTGCAGCAGGTGCTGGCGCAACTTGGCCGTGGGCAGGGTTCAACAAGCCTCGATCAGCTCAGTCAGAGCATCATCGGCAATCTGGGTCAGCAGGGCTGGCTGGTGGGGGAGCGGTTGACCCTGATGGCACAGGGGGAGGCGCAGCGGGCCCGTCTGGTGGCGGCAGCCGGGCAAATTGCCGAGCTGGCGCGCAGCCAGATGGAGAACGCCGAAACCGTGATGGTGGCGGGATTGGGTTCCCTCTACCAACAGCAAGGTGAGCAGGCGGCCCGGACGCTGGATCGCTTGCTGGAGCAAGATCTCGACTGGCTGGAGCAGATGACCGAGCTGCGCCATCGCACCCTGATGCAGCAGCAGCGCATCGAGGAGATGTGGCGCAGCGAACGGCAGGAACAGTTGCAAACGCTATTGCAAGAGGGGCAGCGGGAGCTGGCCATCTTGCAACTGCGGGCCGGGGCGGTGACCGATCCGGCCCGCCGGCAGGCGGTGGAGCAGGCGCTGACCGTGCTGGCGCAAAGCGACAAGCTGGTGCAACTGCGCAGTGACTGGCTCGGCAAGGGGGAGGCGCTGCGGGTGCTGGCCAATGCCAATGAAGCTCTGATGAACAGTCTCAACCAGCAGGTCGGAGAGCTGGTCAGCCGTGCCCGCGATTCGCTGGGGCAGAGCCAGCAGGCGCTAAGCCAGCGTCTCAGGCTGCTGGAGCAGGCGTTGATGGCCATTGGCCTGCTCACCCTGCTACTGCTGATGCTGCTGATGTGGCGCATGGTCTATGGCCGGATCGTCTGGCCGCTGCAACGGGCGGTGGCGGGGATGAGCCGGTTGGCGCGCGGGGATCTGGCCCCCCTTGAGCCGATCGCCAGTACCGGGCGCGACGAGCTGGCTGAGTTGGGCCGAGCTTTACAGGTGTTTCGTGACAATGCGGTTGAGCTGGGCCGTTATCAGCGCGAGCTGGAGTCGCGGGTCGAGGAGCGCACTGGCCAGCTCAGCCACGCCAACGAGCGGCTCAATGAGGAGGTGGAGAAGCAGCGGCAGGCCCGCGCTGAGGCCGAACAGGCCAACCGCGCCAAGTCGGTGTTTCTCGCCACCATGAGCCACGAGATCCGCACCCCCATGAACGGCATTCTCGGGGGCCTGACGCTGCTGGAAGATACTCACCTCAGCGATACCCAGCAGCGCTATCTGGCCGCCATCGAGCACAGTGGCGAATCCCTGCTGGAGATCCTCAACGACATTCTCGACTACTCCAAGATCGAGGCGGGCCATGTGGAGGCGCGCCGCGAACCCTTCCCCCTGTTCCAGCTGGTGGATGAGCTGAGCGCGTTGTTCCGGCCAAAGGCTGCGGCCAAGGGGGTCACCCTGGCGCTGGAATATGCGCCCGGGCTGGCGCCTGTGGTCGAGGGGGATCTGGGCAAGCTGCGGCAGGTACTCGGCAACTTGCTCGGCAATGCGGTCAAGTTTACCGCCCGTGGCCAGATTACCCTGACGGTGGCGCCTCTTGCCTGCCAAGGCCCTTGCGCCGAGCCCTGCATCCGCTTCGTGGTGCGCGATACCGGCCCCGGCATTCCGGCCGATGAGCAGGAGGCGGTGTTCGAGGCGTTTCGCCAGCGTAAGCGTGATATAGGCCATCAGGGCGGCACCGGGCTGGGACTGGCGATCAGCCGCAAGCTGGTGGCCGCCATGGGGGGCGAGCTGAACCTTGCCAGCGAACCGGGCCAGGGGTGTGAATTCAGCTTCAGCCTGCCCTTGCAACGCTCGAGTGCTCAATTGCCCGCCGAGGCGCAACCGCTGCATCTTGGCCAGTCCCGCGACATCCTGCTGGTGGAGGATAACGAGATCAACCGGCTGGTGGCGCACGGCATGCTGACCCGCCTCGGCCATCGCGTCACCCTGGCGGAGGATGGTCGCAGCGCGCTGGCGCTGGTGACCGAGCGCCCCTTCGAGCTGGCGCTGCTCGATATCAATCTGCCCGATATGGACGGCATGACCCTGCGCGAGGATCTGGCCGCCATCAGTGAGGAGATGCATGAACGGTCGCTGCCCGCCATCGCCATCTCGGCCCAGATGTATCCGGAGGATATCCGCCACTGCCTTGCCGCCGGGTTTGTCGATTTTGTCGGCAAGCCGGTGCGGCTGGCGGTGCTGGCGAACGCCATAGGTCAATTATTTCGGCAAGAAGGAGCCTCTATCGAGCCGCAGGTGCAGTTATCAGTAGCCGCGCCCCCAACTAACCAGCCCGAGTGGACCAATCCGGTGCTGGACGCCGATCTGCCCCTGCTCGGTATGGCGCGGATCCGCCAGCTGGTCGCGCTGTTTGAGTCGCAAGGGCGGGTGTTGGTAGATAAGTTGGCTCAGGGTGAGGGAAGTGAGCAACGTCAGCTGGCGCACAAGCTAAAGGGGAGTGCGCTGGCGCTGGGGTTGACCGAATTTGCCAGCCACTGTGCGGCTCTTGAGGCGGGGGGCTGTAAGGCTGCGGCAATCGGGGCGCAATTTGACGCGGCGGTGAGCGGGTTGCAGCAGTGGCTGGTGGCAAACAGGGATGCGCCGTTCTGATCCCTGCTGGCGATGTACGGCGTTTAGGGAGGGTGGCCAGCCCCTGCGCCGTTATTCGATCTCGCGAAACAACACCTGCTTGCACCTGGCACAGACCCATTCCCGGCGAAAATCGGTCAGGTGCACCATGCCCACCTCCAGCAACTCGTGGTGGCCGCAGTGATAACAGAAGATGATGTCGCCATCGACTGATTCAGGGTGGGCCGCCAGATATTCGGCTTTGGTGGGGAGTTGATCCCACGAGGTGGTGGGGAGATGTTTGCGTTGGCTGGTGTAGTAGACCCAGTAGAACAGAAAAAAGACAGCCAGGATCACGAATGTCAGCAGATGGTCCATCTTGAACTCCTCCGGTTAGGTGCAGCCCCTCGGATGCATGGCTGCAATCAGCTCCATCATCATTAAATTTGTTTCGAATGAATATGTTACAGGATGGATAAAGAGGGCGTTGTGATCCCCTTCGGGTTTTGCCTGCCCGCAGCGGGATGAAAAATGTGCCGTTTGGCGGAGCGGCCAGAGTATTGAACTGGGAGGGAATCTTGCTTTTTACAACATAAATTCAACATTTTTTTAGGTGGTTGGACTGTCTCTTTGATCCAGCTCACGTTACAATGCCCGAGCCCACTTCACCTAACGCGCAAACGATTTTCAGGAGAGAAACGGATGTTGAAACGTGACATGACCATCGCCAATTATGATCCGCAATTGTGGCAGGCCATCACAGACGAAACCCGTCGTCAGGAAGAGCATATCGAGCTGATTGCGTCTGAGAACTACACCAGCCCCCGTGTCATGGAAGCCCAGGGCTCCCAGCTGACCAACAAGTACGCTGAAGGTTACCCCTCCA
The DNA here is from genome assembly GCF_019048085.1 of Aeromonas sp. FDAARGOS 1416. NCBI lineage: Bacteria > Pseudomonadati > Pseudomonadota > Gammaproteobacteria > Aeromonadales > Aeromonadaceae > Aeromonas > Aeromonas sp. FDAARGOS 1416. Next base: position 158,812 of record NZ_CP077301.1, read on the forward strand.
AGCGTTACTACGGTGGTTGCGAGTATGTGGATGTGGTCGAAACCCTGGCTATCGAGCGCGCCAAAGAGCTGTTCGGTGCCACTTACGCCAACGTGCAGCCGCACTCAGGCTCTCAGGCCAACAGCGCCGTCTACATGGCCCTGCTGCAGCCGGGCGACACCGTGCTGGGCATGAACCTGGCCCACGGCGGTCACCTGACCCACGGCTCCCCGGTCAACTTCTCCGGAAAGCTGTACAACATTATCCCCTACGGTATCGATGAGTCCGGCAAGATCGACTACGACGACATGGAGCGTCAGGCTGTCGAGCACAAGCCAAAGATGATGATCGGTGGCTTCTCCGCCTACTCCGGTATCGTTGACTGGGCCCGCATGCGTGAAATCGCCGACAAGGTCGGTGCCTACCTGTTCGTCGACATGGCCCACGTGGCTGGTCTGATTGCCGCTGGCGTCTACCCGAACCCGGTTCCCCACGCTCACGTGGTCACCTCCACCACTCACAAGACCCTGGCCGGTCCGCGCGGTGGTCTGATCCTCTCCGCTGCTGACGACGAGGAGCTCTACAAGAAGCTCAACTCCGCCGTCTTCCCGGGTGGTCAGGGTGGCCCGCTGATGCACGTCATCGCCGGTAAAGCCGTGGCCTTCAAAGAGGCGCTGGAGCCGGAGTTCAAGACCTATCAGGCTCAGGTCGTGAAAAACGCCAAGGCGATGGCTGCGACCTTTATCGAGCGCGGTTACAAGATCGTCTCCGGCGGTACCGACAACCACCTGATGCTGGTTGATCTGATCGGCCGCGAGCTGACCGGTAAGGATGCTGACGCTGCGCTGGGTAAAGCCAACATCACCGTCAACAAGAACTCCGTGCCCAACGACCCGCGCTCCCCGTTCGTCACCTCCGGTGTACGGATTGGTACCCCGGCCATCACCCGCCGCGGTTTCAAGGAGGCCGAGTCCATCGAGCTGACCCACTGGATCTGCGACGTACTGGACAACCACGACAACGATGCCGTGCTGGCCACCGTACGCGAGAAGGTGCTGGATATCTGCCGCCGCTTCCCGGTCTATGGCTGATAAGTCAGACCGTCCGGTTTGAGACCAATGCCACCTGCGGGTGGCATTGTTTTTTCTGGCTTTTACCGGTTTTGGATGGCCGTGCTACACTGGCCGACCTAGATCCTGGCCCGCCGGGCCGGTCCCTGTTCCATTAACGCCGGAGGTCCGATGCATTGCCCATTCTGTAGTGCGGTTGATACCAAGGTGATCGATTCCCGTCTGGTGGCAGAAGGCCATCAGGTGCGCCGCCGTCGTGAGTGTCTGCTCTGTCACGAGCGGTTTACCACCTTCGAGATGGCCGAGCTGGTGATGCCCCGCGTCATCAAGTCCAACGGCTCCCGCGAGCCGTTCAATGAAGACAAGCTGCGCGCCGGCATCCTGCGGGCGCTGGAGAAGCGGCCGGTGAGCATGGAGGCCATCGAAAAGGCGGTCAACCATATCAAATCCCGTCTGCGTGCCACCGGCGAGCGTGAAGTCGCCTCCGAGTTGGTGGGCAATCTGGTGATGGATGAGCTCAAGAGTCTCGACAAGGTGGCCTATATCCGCTTTGCCTCCGTCTATCGCAGCTTCGAAGATATTCGCGAGTTCGGCGAAGAGATCGCCAAGCTGGAGAAGTAAACCGCCATTCTTACCCATGTTGCGGCGTCCGATTACGCTGCGCTAATCGAACCTACGATACTGCGTAAAGCCGAGATGTGTTGTCAAAGGAGCCCGAATGTTTAGTCAAGATGATTACCAATGGATGAGTCGGGCCCTCGAACTGGCCCGCCGCGGCCGCTACACCACGGCCCCCAACCCCTGCGTCGGCGCCGTGCTGGTCAAGGATGGCGTGGTAGTTGGCGAAGGGTGGCATCAGAAAGCGGGCGAACCCCATGCCGAGGTCTACGCCCTGCGCGCCGCCGGTGACAACGCCCGCGGCGCCACAGCCTATGTGACCCTCGAACCCTGTTCCCACCACGGTCGTACCCCTCCCTGCGCCGAGGCGCTGATCAACGCCGGTGTGGCCCGGGTGGTAGCGGCCATGGTTGATCCCAATCCCCAGGTGGGTGGGCGTGGCCTGCGGATGCTCTCCGAAGCGGGGATCAAGACCGATTTCGGCCTGCTGGCGAGCGAAGCCGAAGCGCTCAACCCGGGCTTTTTCAAGCGGATGCGTACCGCCTTCCCGCGGGTGACCGTCAAGCTGGGGGCCAGCCTCGATGGCCGCACCGCCATGGCGAGCGGCGAGAGCCAGTGGATCACCTCCCCCGATGCGCGCCGTGACGTGCAGCGACTGCGGGCCCGCCACGATGCGGTGCTCTCCAGCGCCGAAACCGTGCTGGCCGATGGCGCTTCCCTGACCGTGCGCTGGGACGAGCTGCCCCCCTCGGTCAAGGCGAGCTACCCCAAAGAGACCCTGCGCCAGCCGCTGCGAGTCATCGTCGATTCGCAAAACCGCCTCACACCCGACTTGCCGCTGTTCCAGAGCGAGAGTCCGGTGCTGCTGGCCCGTCACAAGGCGTCCGGCGAGTGGCCCGAGTGTGTGCAGCAGCTGGAGCTGCCGCTGCTGGATGGCAAGCTGGATCTGGTCAGCCTCTTCATGCTGCTGGCCAAACAGAACGTCAACTCGGTGCTGGTCGAGGCGGGCCCGCGGCTCTGCGGCGCTCTGCTGGAGAAGGGGCTGGTGGATGAGCTGGTGCTCTATCAGGCACCCAAACTGATGGGTGACGAAGGGCGCGGCCTGTTCCATCTGCCGGGCCTGACCCGGCTGTTCCAGGCGCCCAAGCTCGCCATCAAGGGCGTGCGCATGGTGGGGCCGGATATTCGCATTACCGCCAAAATAGCCTGATTTATCAATGTTCAAGGGGGCATAATCAGCCCCCGTCATCAGCAAGGTGATCTGCATGTTTACCGGAATTATCGAAGCGGTGGGAACCCTGGCCGAACTGCGTCGTCAGGGCGATGACATGGCCCTCACCGTCCACGCACCAGGTCTGGATTTTAGCGACGTCAAACTGGGCGACTCCATCGCCACCAACGGCGTCTGCCTCACCGTCGTGGCGCTCGGCGACAAGAGCTATACCGCCGACGTGTCGCTGGAAACCCTCTCCCGTACCGGTTTTGCCGCCGCCAGAGTGGGCGATCGGGTCAACCTCGAGAAGGCACTGATGCCCACCTCCCGCCTCGGCGGCCATCTGGTCTCCGGCCATGTGGACGGGGTCGGGGAGGTGAAAAGCGTCTCCAGCAGCGGCCGCGCTATCGAGTACTGGATCAAGGCGCCGGGCGAGCTCTCCCGCTATATCGCCGAGAAGGGGTCGATCGCGGTGGATGGCATCAGCCTCACGGTCAACGCGGTGCAGGGGGACCTTTTCCGCTTGACCATCGTGCCCCATACCGCGCAGGAGACCACCATCGCCAGCTGGAAGCCGGGCCACAAGGTCAACCTCGAGGTGGATCAGATCGCCCGCTATCTGGAGCGGCTGATGATGGGAAAAAGTCAGGAGAGCAGCGCCTCGACCCTGACCATCGAGACGCTGGCCAAGGCCGGTTTTCTCTGACGGTGTGCGCTGAATCTGGCCACCAAAACGATTTTCTGTGATCCCGCTCTGATTGAAATGGAGCCGCTAGCCCCAATCTAGAGCAACATACACTCGCATTTGCGTTGAGCCTGCGGGCTCAACCCCCAAGCACACTGATGGAGTAGCCCATGGCGCTGAGCACAACCCAGGAAATCATTGCCGATATCAAGGCTGGCAAGATGGTGATCCTGATGGATGACGAAGACAGGGAGAACGAAGGGGACCTCATTATGGCCGCCTCCTGCGTCCGTCCGGAGGATATCAACTTCATGGCCCGCTACGGCCGTGGCCTCATCTGCCTGACCCTGACCCGGGATCGCTGCAAGCAATTGGCGCTGCCGCTGATGGTGGATCGCAACAATGCCCAGTTCTCCACCGCCTTTACCGTCTCCATCGAGGCGGCAGAAGGGGTGACCACAGGTATCTCCGCTGCCGATCGTGCGGTGACAGTGCAGGCCGCTGTGGCGCCCAATGCCAAGGCAGCCGATCTGGTGCAGCCGGGCCACATTTTCCCGCTGATGGCGCAGGATGGCGGCGTGCTGACCCGTGCCGGTCACACCGAAGCGGGTTGCGATCTGGCCCGTCTGGCCGGTTTCGAGGCTGCCGCCGTCATCGTCGAGATCCTTAACGAAGATGGCACCATGGCGCGCCGTCCTGACCTGGAGATCTTCGCCGAGGAGCATGGCATCAAGCTTGGCACCATCGCCGACCTTATCGAGTACCGCAACCAGCACGAGACCACGGTCGAGAAGGTGGCCGAATGCAAGCTGCCGACCGAGTTTGGCGAGTTCGACCTCATCACCTTCCGTGACACCATCGACAATCAGGTTCACTTCGCCCTGAAAAAGGGTGAGGTACAAGCGGACCAGCCGACCCTGGTGCGCGTCCATCTGCACGATGTGCTGAGCGATCTGCTGTTGACCGACCGCCATGCAGCCCGCAGCTGGCCGCTGCCCAAATCTATGGCCCGCATCGCTGACGAAGGCGGCGTGCTGGTGATTTTGGGGGCGGAATCCCACGGCGCCGAGCTGTTGGCCCGGGTCAAGGGTTTTGAAGCCGCCGACAAGGGACTAGCACCGGAAGGGGCCAAGTGGCAGGGCACCTCGCGCCGGGTGGGCGTCGGTTCCCAGATCCTCAAGGCCCTTGGCGTAAGCAAGATGCGCCTGCTGAGCTCGCCGAAGAAGTACCATGCCCTCGGTGGTTTCGGTCTGGAAGTGGTTGAGTACGTCGGCGAGTAAAGCTCTACCAGAGAAGTACCATCCCCTTCCGGGTGGTGTCGGTCTGGAAGTGGTTGAGTACATCGGCGAGTAAAGTTCCACCAGAGAAGTACCATCCCCTTCCGGGCGGTTTCGGTCTGGAAGTCGAGGAATTTACCGGCGAGTAAGCGCGCCGGACTGGTTAAATCGCGATCATGGCCGTCTATTGCGGCCATGGTTTTTGTCGTGGGTCTGTTGTGCTAGAATGTGCGCACTTTTGACTCCGGCCCTTTTGATTGCACAGATACAGGATTTCCAATGAAGGTTATCGAAGGAAATATCGCCGCTCCTGAGGCGCGCATTGCTATTGTTGTTGCCCGTTTCAACAGCTTCATCAACGACAGTCTGGTGAACGGCGCGGTGGACGTACTGAAGCGTCAAGGTCAAGTGCAGGACAGCAACCTGACACTGGTAAAAGTGCCGGGCGCGGTTGAAATGCCATTGGTCATCAAGAAGCTGGCCAAGAGTGGTCAATACGACGCCATCGTGGCGGTCGGTACTGTCATCCGTGGCGGCACCTACCACTTCGACCTGGTGGCAAACGAGAACAGCAAGGGCATGGCCCAGGTAATGATGGAATATGAAATTCCCGTTGCCTTCGGTGTGCTGACCACTGAAAACATTGAACAAGCCATCGAGCGTGCAGGTACCAAGGCGGGTAACAAGGGTGCAGAGGCTGCACTGGCAGCGCTCGAAATGATCAACGTCCTGAAAGAACTGGACGTGTAACGAGGAGAAGTACATTGAAACCGTCTGAGCGCCGTAAAGCCCGCCATTGCGCCACCCAGGCCATCTACCAGTGGCAGATGACCAAGGCTAACGTGGGTGACATCGAAGAGCAGTTCAAGATCGATCAGGACACCAAGGGTGTAGACCTGAACTATTTTCGCGATCTGCTGTTCGGGGTAGCCCTCCACTGCAGCGAGCTGGACAAGGTGTTTGCACCTTTCCTCTCCCGTCCGCTGGAAGAAGTGGACATGGTGGACAAGGCGATCCTGCGTCTGGCGACCTACGAGCTGACCCGTCGTGATGATGTACCGCCGCGCGTGGTCATCAACGAAGCGATCGAGCTGGCCAAAGCTTTTGCTGCCGATGACAGCCACAAGTTTGTCAACGGTGTACTGGACAAGGTGATCAAGTCGCTGAACAAGCGTTGAGCCTGCTGTCCGTCAGCATCTAAGAGAGGAGCCAGCTTATTGCTGGCTTTTTACTGTATGGGTGAATTTGAGCTGATTGATAAGTACTTCAAGGTCCCCCACGCCCGCAAGGACGTGGTGATGGGCCCTGGAGATGACTGTGCCCTGCTGACCCTGCCCCCCGATACCCAGCTGGCGGTGAGCACCGACACTCTGGTGAGCGGCGTACACTTCTTTCCCGACATGGATCCGGTGGATCTCGGCTACAAGGCGCTGGCGGTCAATCTCTCCGATCTCGCCGCCATGGGGGCCGAGCCGCGCTGGGTGTCGCTGGCACTGACCCTGCCTGCCATCAACGAAGGTTGGGTTGCCGGGTTTGCCGAAGGGTTTCTGGAGCTGGCCGAGTACTACAATGTGGCGCTGGTGGGCGGAGACATGACCCGCGGGCCGCTCTCCATCACCATCTCGGTGAAGGGGTCGGTGCCTGCCGGGCGCGCCTTGATGCGCAGCGGCGCCAAAGTGGGTGACGGCATCTATGTCACCGGCACTCTGGGGGATGCCGCGCTGGCGCTCTCCCACCTGCTGGGCAAACGCACCCTCAACGAGAACCAGCTGGCGGCCGTGCTGCCACGGCTCGACCACCCCCATCCCCGCATTCTGGCCGGTCAGGCCCTGCGCGGGCTGGCGGGCAGTGCGCTGGATCTCTCCGATGGGCTGGCATCGGATCTCGGCCATATCCTCAAGGCCTCCGGCGTGCGGGCCCAGATCGATCTCGATCTGCTGCCGCTCTCGCCGGTGCTGCAGGATGCGGTGAGCGAGCAGGAGGCGTGGCAACTGGCGCTGGCCGGTGGCGATGACTACGAGCTCTGCTTTACCGTTCCGGAGGAGCACCGCGGCGCGCTCGATACGGCGCTGGCCCACAGCGGGGTCAAGTTCAGCCGCATTGGCCGCATCGTGGCGGGCGAGCCGGGCATCGATTACCTGCGTGGCGACCAGGCGGTCGAGTTGCAACTGAAAGGGTGGGATCACTTCGCATGAGTTTGTTCAGGATAAAGCCCGAGCTGACACGACTGGATCTGAAAAATCCGCTTCACTTTTTGGCGGTGGGGTTTGGTTCCGGTCTCAGCCCCAAAGCGCCGGGCACCATGGGCACCCTGGCGGCCATTCCGCTCTACCTGCTGGTGAGCGGGCTGCCGACCCACTGGTTTATCGCTCTGCTGGTGGTGGGGTTCCTGATCGGTATCCGCATCTGCCAGAGCGCCACCGATGCCATCGGCATGCCGGATCACGGCGCCATCGTCTGGGACGAGGTGATCGGCTTTGGCGTCACCATGATCGCCGCGCCAGCCGGTTGGGAGTGGGTGGTGGCGGGCTTTGCGCTGTTCCGGTTGTTTGATGTGCTCAAGCCCTGGCCCATCTCCTGGTTTGATCGCCGGATCCACGGTGGCCTGGGCATCATGCTGGACGATCTGATCGCCGGCCTGTTCGCCCTATTTTGTATGCAATTACTGGCATTCTGGCTCGGTTGAGAGCCATCTTCCGGGGGATGACCGTTCTGGCATCCCCCGATTTATATCTGCTTAATTTTCATTCATCGGCATATGCTGCCGTTTATCATCCATTTCACATAAATATTCACTACTCATTCGGGGCTGGTGATTGTTTTGGAAATAGTGATAAATGCTGCTTGTTGCGTTGTTGTTGAAATTAAAGTAATGATACCAATAGATGTACGGACGCACCGGCCATTTGTGTGATGAAAATCATCATTTATCTCTGCCGAATTGGTGGTTATCTGCACAAAACATTGCGGAATTGTATAACTCAATCATTTACACCCGTGGTCAAACCGTCTAAGTTACTCGCGGGTTATTCCAAAAAAATGCAAAAAACCCGCCCGGATCGCTGGTTTCGCTGCCTCATGGATTGAGCAAATATTGCCCAAGGTAACAACCGGCATCTGCGGCTGATTTACGGACGAATTATTTGGGACGGATGTCCCCCGCAGAGGTAAACATGTCCTTGCTCGAAGTAAAGAACTTGCGGATCGAGTACCCCTCCCGCTACGGGGTGCTGGCCGCGGTGAAGGATCTCTCTTTCTCTATCGAAAAGGGTGAGATTGTCGGGGTGGTCGGTGAATCCGGCGCCGGCAAGTCCACCATCGGCAACGCCGTTATCGATCTCCTGAGCCCGCCGGGTCGCATCGCCCGCGGTGATATCTATCTCAATGGCGAGCTCATCTCCGGCAAGAGCCAGAACGAGATGCGGGCCATCCGTGGCTCCCGTATCGGGTTCATATTCCAGGACCCCATGACCTCCCTCAACCCGCTGTTCACCGTTGAGCATCAGCTGGTGGAGACCATTCTGGCCAATACCGACCTCTCTCGCGAGGCCGCTTTTGCCAAGGCGCTGGAGCTGATGGGGGCGGTGGGTATTCCGCAGCCGGAGCTGCGCATCAAGCAGTACCCACACCAGTTTTCCGGTGGCATGCGTCAGCGGGTGGTTATCGCCATCGCGCTCTCCTGCGATCCGGAGCTGATCATCGCCGATGAGCCGACCACGGCGCTCGACGTCTCCATTCAGGATCAGATCCTCCAGCTTATCCGCGCCCTCTGCAAAGAGCGTCAGGTGGGCTGCATGCTGGTGACCCACGACATGGGCGTGGTCTCCAACGTTACCGACAAGGTGGCGGTGATGTATCGCGGCGATCTGGTGGAGTTCGGCCTGACCGAACAGGTGCTGGGCAGCCCCAATCACCCCTATACCCGCAGCCTCATCTCGGCGGTCCCCCGTTCCGACGTGAAGCTGGTGCGCTTCCCGCTGGTCTCCTATATCGAGGATGCCAGTGCGCCGGATACCAATATCGACCTCAAGACCCACTGGCTCGGCCAGAGTCAGGACGAGCCTGCCTATGAAGGGGCGCTGCTGCGGGTGGAGAACGTCGATCTGAAGTTCGTCACCAAGGACTCCATCTTCCCGAGCCGCCGCCAGTATGTACGCGCCTGCAACAACATCAGCTTCGAGATCTTCGAGGGTGAAACCTTCGGTCTGGTGGGGGAGTCGGGCTCCGGCAAATCGACTATTGCCCGCGCCATCACAGGCCTCTATCCGCCTGATACCGGCAAGATCTTCTTCGAGGGGATCGATCTGACTGCCCTCAAGAGCGAGCGTGAGCGTCGCCCGCTGCGTCGCCAGATGCAGATGGTGTTCCAGAACCCCTATTCGTCTATGAACCCGCGCATGAAGGTGCGCGACATCATTGCCGAGCCGATCCGCTTCCATCAGCTGGCGAGCAGCGAGAGCCAGATCGAGGGGATTGTCGGCGATCTGCTGGATCATGTGGGTCTTGGCCGTGGTGCTGGCCTCAAGTATCCCCACGAGTTCTCCGGCGGTCAGCGCCAGCGTATCTCCATTGCCCGCGCACTGGCCACTCGCCCGCGCTTCCTTATCTGTGACGAGCCGACCTCGGCGCTGGATGTGTCGGTGCAGGCCCAGATCCTCAACCTGCTCAAGGATCTGCAGCAGGAGCTCAAGCTCACCATGCTGTTTATCAGCCACGATCTGCCGGTGATCCGCCAGATGTGCGACCGCATCGGGGTGATGCAGCACGGTCATCTGGTGGAGGTGGCCGAGACCGAGAAACTCTTTACCAATGCCGAGCATGAGTACAGCCGCAAGCTGATCTCCCTCATGCCGGAGTTCAAGGGAATGTCCCGCGAGGGGCTGGAAATCGCAAGCTAGGAGAGCGCCGGTGCGCCGGTCTGCTTGTCAAAAAAGTGTCATAAGAAAGCCAAAAGCATGGAGAACAAGATGAAGAAAGGATTGTCCAAGATTGCCCTGGCGCTGTTTGCCGCCGGTTTCGCCTTCAGTGTCTCAGCCGCTGATATCAAGGTGGGTGTCGCTTCTGACGCCACTTCGCTGGATCCGCAGGAGCAGCTCTCCGGTCAGACCCTGGAGATGTCGCACCTGGTATTCGATCCCCTGATGCGTTACACCCAGGACCTGCAGTTCGAGCCCCGTCTGGCCGAGAAGTTCGAGCGTGTCGATGACAAGACCGTCCGCTTCCACCTGCGCAAAGGGGTCAAGTTCCACTCCGGTAACGATTTTACCGCCGATGATGTGGTGTGGACCGTTAACCGCCTGAAATCCTCCGTCGACTTCAAGGCGATCTTCGATCCCATCAGCGAAGTGAAGAAGGTAGATGACTACACCGTCGATTTGATCACCGCCAAGCCCTTCCCGCTGGTGCTGCAGACCGTCACCTACATCTTCCCGATGGACTCCAAGTTCTACACCGGCAAGACCGAAGCGGGCAAAGACAAGGCCGAGATCGTCAAGAATGGCGACTCCTTTGCATCGACCAATGTCTCCGGTACTGGCCCGTTCACCGTCAAGTTCCGCGAGCAGGGTGTGAAGCTGGATTATGCCCGCAACGCCAACTACTGGGACAAAGCCTCCAAGGGTAACGTTGAGAACCTGACCGTGGTGCCCATCAAGGAAGATGCGACCCGTGTTGCAGCCCTGCTGGGTGGCGACGTGGACATGATCTATCCGGTTGCGCCCAACGATCTGGAGCGCGTGAAGAATGGCAAGGACTCCCAGCTGGTCACCCTGTCCGGTACCCGCGCCATCATCATCGAGCTGAACCAGAACACCAACCCGGCACTGAAAGACAAGCGCGTGCGTCAGGCGATCAACTACGCCATCAACCAGGTGGGCATTGTCGAGAAGATCAACAAGGGCTTCGGTACCCCTGCTGGCCAGCTGAGCCCGAAAGGCTATGCCGGTCACAACGAGGCGCTGGTGCCCCAGTATGATCTGGCCAAGGCCAAGGAGCTGATGAAAGAGGCCGGTTACGAGAAAGGCTTCAAGATGACCTTCATCTCCCCGGCTGCCCGCTACGTCAACGACGTCAAGATTGCCCAGGCTGTCTCTGCCATGCTGGCCAAGATCAACATCAAGGTGGATCTGAAGACCATGCCGGTGGCCCAGTACTGGCCCGAGTTTGACAAGTGCGCCGCGGACATGCAGCTGATCGGCTGGCACTCCGACACCGAAGATACCGCGAACTTCTTCGAGTTCCTGACCTTCACCAAGGACGCCAAGACCGGTATGGGTCAGTACAACTGCGCCGGTTATGCCAACGCCGAAGCTGACAAGCTGGTGATGGATGCCAACGCCGAGACCGATCCGGCCAAGCGTGCCGAGATGCTGAAGAAGGTCGAAGCCATGCTGATCGAAGATGCTGCCTACGTGCCGTTGCACTGGGAAGATCTGGCCTATGGCGCCAAGAAGAACGTCGACATCAAGCCGGTGGTCAACGTGATGAACTTCCCTTACCTGGGTGACCTGGTGGTCAGCAAGTAAGAGAACGTCGCAAGGAAGGACGGGGCGGGGTGGTCAGCTGGTCACTCCGCCCACTAACAGAAGCCTGTGCCACGACACAGGCCACGTAGAAGGACAAGCATGTTTACATTCCTGCTGAAACGGTTCTATCAGGCCGTGATAGTGATGTTCGTCATCAGCCTGGTCGCCTTCTCCATCCAGGATAATCTGGGTGACCCGTTGCGCGAGCTGGTGGGACAATCCGTCTCCGAAGCCCAGCGTCACGAGTTGCGCGAGAAGATGGGCCTTAACGATCCCTTCCTCATCAAATACAGCCGCTTTTTGAAAAATGCGGTGCATGGGGATTTGGGCACCTCCTATTTCTTCAAGCGACCCGCTCTCGAGGTGATCCTCGACAAGCTGGTGGCTACCCTTGAGCTGGTGTTTGCCGCCGCGCTCATCATCGTGGTGGTCTCCATTCCACTCGGTGTCTATTCGGCGATCCGCCCGCGCAGCATTCCCACCAAGATCATCATGGCGGGGAGCAGTATCGGTATCTCGATCCCGGTATTTTTGACCGCCATCATGCTGATGTACCTCTTCTCCATCCAGCTGGGCTGGCTGCCGGCCTATGGCCGCGGCGAGACCCGTAACCTGCTGGGCTGGGAGTCGGGTTTCTTCACCTGGGACGGTATCCTGCATCTGATCCTGCCGGCGGTATCCCTCTCTTCCATCATGCTGCCGCTGTTTATCCGGCTGGTGCGCTCCGAGATGCTGGAGCAGCTCTCCTCCGAGTACGTCAAATTCGCCCGCGCCAAGGGGCTGGACAACAACAAGGTCTACTATCAGCACGCTCTGAAGAACACCATGCTGCCGGTCATCACCGTCGGCGGGGTGCAGATCGGCACCATGGTGGCTTACACCATCCTGACCGAGAGCGTGTTCCAGTGGCCGGGTACCGGCTTCCTGTTCCTCGAGGCGATCCACCGGGTCGATACGCCCCTCATCACCGCCTACGTCATCTTCGTGGGACTGATCTTCGTGGTGACCAATACCCTGGTCGACCTGCTCTACGGGTTGATTAACCCGACCGTTAACCTGACTGCCAAGGGGTAAGCATGAGTAACGCTGTAACTGCAAGCCCAAGCCGTTGGGCACGATTCAAGAACTCTGACATCGTCTACTACTTCCTGCGGGACAAGGTAGCCATGTTCAGCTTTGCGGTGTTCGTGGTGTTCGTGGTGGCAGCCTTGCTGGCCCCCTGGATCGCCCCGCACAACGTCTATGACCAGACCAGCTTCGACCTGATGGATGCCGAACTGCCTCCTTCATGGCTGGATGGCGGCGAGGAGCGCTTCTGGCTCGGCACCGACAACCAGGGACGGGATATCTGGAGCACCATTCTCTATGGCGCCCGTATCTCCCTCACCATCGGTTTGTTTGCGGTGGGGCTGCAGCTGGTGCTGGGGATCGTCATCGGCTTGATCGCCGGCTACTTTGGCGGTCGCATCGATAACCTCTTGATGCGCTTTGCCGACGTGCAGCTGTCGTTCTCCACCATGATGGTGGCGATCATCATCTCCGCCATCTTTCAGGCGACCTTTGGCTCCGAGTTCTACTCGCGCTTTGCCATCGTGATGCTGGTGGTGATCATCGGGATTGCCGAGTGGCCGCAGTACGCCCGTACCGTGCGCGCCTCGGTGCTGGCGGAGAAGAAGAAGGAGTATGTGGAGGCGGCCAAGGTGATGGGGTTCCGCGCCCCGCGCATCATGTTCCGCCACATTCTGCCCAACTGCCTGTCGCCGATTCTGGTTATCTCCACCGTGCAGGTGGCCAACGCCATCATGAGTGAGGCGGCGCTCTCCTTCCTCGGTCTGGGGATGCCGGTTGATCAGCCGTCGCTCGGTTCGCTCATCAGCGTAGGCTTCAACTACATCTTCTCCGGCTCCTGGTGGATCACCGCCTTCCCGGGTATCTGTCTGGTGGTGCTGGTGCTGGTCATCAACCTGCTGGGTGACTGGTTGCGGGATGTGTTTAACCCCAAGATCTACAAAGGTTAACGCGGGCTGATTCTGAGGCGCCGAGTCGCAGCTATCAGGTCATTTGGATAAAAAAATCCGAAACCGGTTTTGCCGGTTTCGGATTTTTATTGGTCTTGAGCAGACAGCTTGTTGATTGCACACCCATCAGTAGTGCGGTGGCGGGGTCTCTTCTGCCATGCTGGCAATCTGGCTGGGCTGTACGCTTTGTAGTTTGTCGATCAGCAGCTGGATCTGGTATTTGAGCCGATCGAGTTCACGGCCCTGGGTGGTTACCTCGTCGTTGAGCTGCTCTATGGTGTATTCCGCATAGGCGAGACGGGTTTCCAGGGTTTCGATGCGATCGTTAAGTTGCTGACTCATGGGCCTTCGGGTCCTTACTTGATTGTCCAGATTTCGGCCAGACCACTGGAGCTGGCACTGACAAGGTGGCTATTGTCGCGCAAAGCGACGCCGTAGACCACTGCGCTGGGCGGTTTCACCTTGGGTTGCGGCGAGACGCGCCAGCTCTGCAGCAGGGCACCATCGCTCACTTGCCACAGGGAGAGCTGACGGGAAGGGGCGCCGGTGATGAGCCACTTGCCATCGTTGGCAAAGCGGGCGCTGGTATAGACCTCGAAGCGGTGATCATATTGCAGCTGACTCACCTCTTTGCCGGTTTTCAGATCCCAGATGCTGGCCCGGCTGCTGTCGGCGGTGAAGGCGTAGCGGCCGCTCGGCTCCAGTCTGGCCATGATCACCCGGCCACCATGGTTGAAGCGCCAAATTACCTGCCCGCTACGGGTATCCCACAGATAGGCGCTGTAGTCGTTGCCGCCGGTCAGGGCGTAACGACCGTTAGCGGAGAGATCCACCGTATTGACTTGTTCGGTGTGCCCCAGAAACTGCAGGCGACGACCGCTTCGGGTATCGAGCCACTCGGCTTTGCCATCTTCCCGACCTATCAGCACATAACGACCGTCGGCAGAGAGCGCGATGTCCCTCAGCCTGGATTCAGGAAGTGAGTAGTAGCCTTGTGATTGCCCGTCGTTCAGCCGCCAGGTAGCAAAGGTGTCTGGGGTGGCGGTGACGGCATGGCTGTTGCCTTCGGAAAAGCGGGTAATGAATACCAGATCTTCCGCAGAGTCGGATTGCTTCCAGCGCCAGCGTTGACGGTTCTGTTCCAGATCCCAGACGATGATGCCCTGGCTGATGCTGGAGACGATGGCCTGCTTGCCATCACTGGAGAGATCTGCGGTCAGCAGACCCGTGCTGGCGAGGGTCATTTGCTGGTTGGGTTGGGAGCTCTGCTCGCAACCGGTGAGCATTAAACAGAGGCTCACCAGATAAATGGCACTTTTTATCATTTTTGCGGTCTCACGCTTTTGTTACCTGCGATCACGGCGTTAGTATAAGGCGCTTATCACGATAAACCTCTCATTTCACGATGGAACCGAGAGCGGTATTTGGAGTTTGGAGAAACTGATGAACAAATTTCTGAAGGTGTCCCTGTTGGCGGCGGCCGTTGCCGTCGGTCTGACTGCTTGCCAAAAAGACGAGAAGCCTGCTGCGGCCAATACCGCCGAAGTGAAGGCAGAAGCCAGCAAGCCGGCAGAGGCGACCAAGGCCGAAGCCAAGAGCTTTGAAGAGCAATCTGGCTACGCAATTGGCCTCTCCATGGGTCGTTACATCGCCAATACCCTGGAGCGTCAGCAGGAACTGGGCATCAAACTGGACAACGCCGTGATCCTGAAAGGGGTGACTGACGGTCTGGGCAAAGAAGCCAAGATGACTGATGAAGAGATCCAGAAGGTACTGCAGGATTACGACGCCAAGATCAACGAGCTGACCAAGGCCAAGGCCGAGAAAGACGCCGTTGAGAATCTGAAGAAGGGCGAAGAGTTCCTGGCTGCCAACGCCAAGAAAGAGGGGGTGAAGAGCACTGAATCCGGCCTGCAGTACGTGGTCGAGAAGATGGGCACTGGCGCCAAGCCGAAATCTACCGACATCGTCAAGGTTCACTACACCGGTACCCTGACCGACGGCACCAAGTTCGACAGCTCCGTCGATCGCGGCGAGCCGGCTACCTTCCCGCTCAACCAGGTTATCCCGGGTTGGACTGAAGGTGTTCAGCTGATGCCGGTTGGCTCCAAGTTCAAGTTCTTCCTGCCGTCCAAGCTGGCCTATGGCGAGCACGGTGCAGGCTCCATCCCGGCGAACGCCGTGCTGGTGTTTGACGTTGAGCTGCTGGCTATCGAGAAGCCGACTGCAGACGACGCCAAGAAGTAATCCCTTCTTGTAGTTAAAAACGGCTCCTTAAGGAGCCGTTTTTACTTGTGTATTCCCTGCAATCGCGGGATAACAGAGCTGTCTTGGCGTTGGGTTTGCGCGCGAAAATAAGGCAAAATAGATCGCAGAATCAAATACAAGGATGAGTCCAGTGGCTGAAAATAAATCGCGTGTCCTGCTGGTGGAAGATACCCGTAGTCTGGCGGTGGTCTATGAACAGTACCTGCGCCAGGAGGGGTATGAGGTGGTGCTGGCCGATTGTGGTCAGCAGGCGTTGGCGCAGTTGCTGGCAAGTCCTCCCCCCGTGGTGCTGCTGGATCTGGAGCTGCCGGATATGTCCGGTATGGATATTCTGCAGATGATCACCGAACAGCAGTTGCCCTGCTCGGTGGTGGTGATCACCGCCCACGGCTCGGTGGATGTGGCGGTGGAGGCGATGCGCCTCGGTGCCTTCGATTTTCTGACCAAGCCGTTTGACAGCAAGCGGCTCTGTGCCACCGTTCGCAATGCCTTGAAACACCAGCAGTTGAGCTCGCTGGTTGCCCACTATCGGGAGAACTTCGAGCGTAGCTCCTTCTTCGGCTTTATCGGTGCCTCCATGTCGATGCAGGCGGTCTATCGCATCATCGAGAGCGCTGCGCCCAGCAAGGCGACCGTCTTTATCACTGGCGAAAGCGGCACCGGCAAAGAGGTGTGTGCCGAGGCGATTCACCAGTGCAGTCCCCGCAGCGAACAGCCCTTTATTGCCCTCAACTGCGCCGCCATTCCCCACGATTTGATGGAGAGCGAGATCTTCGGTCATGTGAAGGGCTCTTTTACCGGCGCCCAGGGGGATCGCAAGGGGGCGGCCAGTCTGGCCGATGGTGGCACCCTGTTTCTCGACGAGATCTGCGAGATGGACCTGGATCTGCAGAGCAAGCTGCTGCGCTTTATCCAGACCGGCACCCTGCAGCGGGTCGGCAGTGGCAAGCTCGAGACGGTGGATGTGCGCTTTATCTGCGCCACCAACCGGGATCCGCTGGTGGAGGTGAAAGCGGGCCGTTTTCGCGAGGATCTCTACTATCGGCTCCACGTCATTCCCCTCACCCTGCCGCCGCTGCGGGAGCGGGGCGAGGATATCCTGCTGCTGGCGCGTACCCTGTTGCAGAGCTACGCCAAGGAGGAGAACAAACGCTTCAAGGATTTCGATGTCGAGGCGGCGCGAGTGCTGCTCGACTACCCCTGGCCTGGCAACGTACGCGAGCTGCAAAACGTGGTGCGCAATATCGTGGTGCTCAACGACAAGGAGCTGGTGAGCCCGGATATTCTGCCGCCACCGCTCAATGGGGTTCGTCCCCAGCTGCCGGCTGCGATTGCGGCAGCGGTGGCATCGGCTCCGGCAGCCACTGGCGTGGCCAACGGGCCAATTCGTCCGCTCTGGCTGGTGGAGAAAGAGGTGATCGAACAGGCCATCGCCAGCTGTGACGGCAATATTCCCAAGGCGGCGGCCCTGCTCGAGATCAGCCCCTCCACCATTTACCGTAAAAAGCAGGGGTGGGAAGAGTCCAATCGGGCCTGAACCATCTTGCCAGCAGAAAGGGCGGCTAGCGTGCCGCCCTTGCTATTTGGGGGATCAGAGTTTGGCGAGGCGCTTGAGGCGGGCCAGTCGCTCCCCCTCGTTGGCGCTGAACCAGCGGTCCTGCGACAACAGAAACCAGGCGCGGGAGAAGTATTCCGCGGCCAGCGGATCGTCCAGCACCAAGGCATTCTCCCCCAGCTCCTCGAACAGATAACCATCCTCAGGTTCGCCTGCCTCGGCCATATCGGCCTTGAGTTGGTGCAGCTCTGCCTGCGCTTGCTGGTGCTGACCCTGGGCCCGGGTCAGGCGAGCCAGACTCCAGCGGGCGATAAACGCCTTGGCCCGCTGGTTATGCTGCAGATGCCAGGCCAGACACTTTTGCTGCTGGATTTTCGCCTCCTCAAAGCGGCCCAATTCGAACAGAGTCCAGCCCTGATTGTTGTAAAGGGGGGCCAGCCAGCCACGCACCTTCTCGTCACTGCTGCGCTCCGCCAGCTCCATCGCCAGTTGATGCCAGCGGCTCTGCTCTTCCAGCGGTGCGGCGATGGCGATCATGTGGGCGGCGTCGATGGCAAGATAGGTCTCCTTCTCCTTGAGTCCCCACTGCCAGGCTTGTTCAAACAGCGGTTTGGCACTGGCTTTGTCGCCCGCCGAGTTAAAGGTGCGGCCTCGCTCCAGCAAGGTCCGGATCCGGGCTCTGGGGGTTTTATCGGTGAGGCGGGGCTCTATCTCGTCGAGCAGCTGATGGGCTTCGGCAAACTGGCGCTGCAGTGAATGGGTGCGGGCAATTTGGGTCAGCAACTCCAGTTCGAGTTGCAGGTCGGCGGCGGCACGCGCTTCGGGAAGAAGGGTGTGAAAACGCAGGGCGCTGGCGGCGGGATCCTGATAATCCCACAGCGCCATGAAATCGGGCGGATTGTCCATTTGGCCTCCTTGCTGGTTATCCTGTCACCAAGATGCCTGCAGGCCATTGTTTGTACAAGGGGCGCCCGTCACAGAGCGCCCCTTGAGTCATGTTAACGGCTGTGACCAGTTGCTCAGTAGACCATAGCCAGGCTCATCAGCATCAGACCGAGGGCGGCAAAGGCCCCCTCCTTGATGGCGAGCCTTGGCACCAGCGCCTTGGGCAGGGCCGGAAACAGGCTCAGGGCAAAGCCAAGGCCCGGCATCAACCAGTGGAATGCCGGAGCGCGCAGGGCGGGATCGGCGGCTCCATTGATGATGATCAGCAAAATAAACAGGGTGAAGGCGGGGAGGATAAACCAGCGTACCCCGCCGGCGGCGACCGCCCGCAGCGGCGAAATGCGATAGAGCAGCATGGTCACAAGGAACAGAACAAAAGGGGCCAGCAGATAGAGCGGAGCGGGGTTCATAACATCTTTCCTGAAAACTGATCGTCAAAAAACAGGGAGTCCGGTGCAAGAGGCGCGGGATTTAATCACTCTTCGCAGGTAATCACCAGCAGCCTGGGTCCGGGCTGTGAAGAGGATCCCGGATAAAGGTTTGCTAGCGCACTTTTAGTGCAACCAGAACCAGGCTGCAGCAAATCCCAGCCAGCTCAGCACCAGCAATATCCAGGGCAGGGGATGCTGATGGCTTACTTCAACCAGCTCCAGCTGATCGTCTTGTTCTTCGGTTTGGGTCGCGCCCTGTGGCTGCCTGGCTTTGGCCTGCAATTTTTTCTGGCGGCTCGCTTCACGGGCCCGCGCCTTCATCTGCTTCTTGTACTCGTCGATGCCTTTCTGGATCCCTTGCGCGATAAGCTGGGTCTGTTCCTTGGTCTGCCCCGGCTTCTGGTTGGCACGGGCAATTTTCATCGCCTCCTGCTGGGTCTCGGGGGAAATCTTGTCGTACTTGGCCATCAAATCATCTCCTCGGGCATGGCTGGGGAGTATGCCATAAAGGCGCGTCCGGGTGGCGCCTCCTTGGTGCGGGATGGGGCAAGTGAGTGACCACTTAACAAAAAACCTGACAAATCAGCAGGAAGCCGGATGTTGAGCCGAAGATCACAATTAGCAGAATTTGTGAGTCATCGATGAAAAACGGTCATCTGTTGTTTGTTATATTGGCGCCCGACCCGCTGGACAGGGTTGATAAATAACAAAACAATCAAGGTGATATGGAAATGAATAATAACTTTACCAAAGGCGGCGTGGCACTGGCCGTGCTTGCTGCACTGACTGGCTGTAATACCTCGACCAATGACACCGTTGCACCCTGCACCGAAAATGTCTGCAAACTGACCATACTGCACACCAACGATACCCACGGCCGTTTCTGGCATAACGAGAAAGATGAGTACGGTATGGCTGCCCAGAAGACCCTGGTCGATCGGCTGCGTAGCGAGGCCAAGGCGGCTGGCAGTGAAGTGCTGATGCTCTCTGGCGGTGATGTAAATACCGGGGTACCCGAGTCCGATATGCAAAATGCCAAGCCTGATTTCGTCGCGATGAATAGCATTCGCTACGATGCCATGGCGGTGGGTAACCACGAGTTTGACAATCCGCTTAAAACGTTGGAAGAGCAGCGCCGCTGGGCCAAGTTCCCCATGCTCTCCGCCAACATCTATGACAAGGCGAGCGGCAAGCGCTACTTTGACCCCTACAAAGTGTTCAAGCTGGAGAGCGGCCTCAAGGTTGCCGTACTGGGTCTGACCACTGAAGATACTGCTCAGCTGGCGGCAACTGCCAATGTGGAAACCTTGGAGTTTCGCGATCCAACCACGGAAGCGGCTGCATTGAGCAAGCAGATCCGTGACAAGAGAGAGGCCAATCTGGTCTTCGCCATCACCCATATGGGCCACTATGCCGATGGTCAGCACGGCAGCAATGCGCCGGGCGATGTGGAGATGGCTCGCAAGTTGCCGGTTGGCACCCTGGATGGCATCATTGGTGGCCACTCCCAGAACCCGGTCTGTATGGAGCCGAGCACCGCGAACAAGTACAACGCCAATTTCAAACCGGGTGATAACTGCCAACCGGACCAGCAAAACGGCACCTGGATTATGCAGGCCCACGAGTGGGGCAAGTATGTGGGCCGTGCCCAGTTTGAGTACCAGAATGGCAAGTTGACCCTGACCAGCTATGACCTGATCCCGGTCAACCTGAAAGGTAGTGATGGCAAGTTTGTACAGGACGAAATTATCAAGGATCCTGAGCTCTATAACACCCTGCTCGCCTATCAGGAACAGGGCCAGGAAAAACTCAATGAGCGCATCGGTGATACTGATGGCTTGCTGATAGGTAACCGTTCTGTGGTGCGAGCGAAGCAGACCAACCTAGGTCGTTTAATCACTACCGCCACAGCTTCCCGTTTGAACACTGACTTTGGCATCGTCAACTCCGGCGGTGTGCGTGATGATATTCCTGCAGGTGAAATCACCTACCGCAGCGTTTTGAAGGTGCATCCTTTCGGCAACCAAGTTAACAGGGCTGAGATGCAGGGAAGCGAGCTGGCTGCCTATCTGGGACAGGTTGCGACCAAGACCAGCGGTTCCGGCGGTTATGCCCAGTTTGGCGGTATCGAGATGGTAGTGGATTGCCAAGCCAAGAGCGTGAATATTTCTCGCGTTGGTGGCAAGGCGTTTGACCCTGCGGCTACTTACAGCTTTGCTATTCCGAGCTACAGTGCAGATGGCGGTGATAGTTATCCCAAGATCACAACCAAAAACGCAGGTTTGGTTGATGCTGATGTGTTGAAAAACTATATCCAGGATCAAAAGTTCATTTATGTTGCCGCTTATGAGCCGAAGAACGAGGTGAACTATATCAACTCAACAGTTAGCTATGGTTGCAAGTGAGTTCCGTTATTTTGGCATAATCATAACATGAGCTACACTCGGAAGCCCTTTTAGAGAAATCCCCGGGCATTACCTGGGGATTTTTTCGAACCGTTACTGAATTTTCCTGTCTATTGCATCACATCGTGTCTCGTCAGGCTTGCAGCCAGCTTTCGATGCTGCGCTGGATGCCTGCATCGTCCAGACCGAGCAGGGCATAGATCTCCTGCTGGGTGCCCTGTTCGACGAAGCGATCCGGCAGACCGAGGTTGAGCACCGACTTGCGCTGTTTGCTGCGCATCAGCAACTCGTTCACCGCCGAACCGGCGCCGCCCATGATGGCGTTGTCTTCCAGAGTGACGAACTGATCGTGGCTGGCTGCCAGCGACAGCACCAGCGCCTCATCCATCGGTTTGACGAAGCGCATGTCCACCAGGGTGGCATCCAGTGCCTCTGCCGCCGCTTTCGCGTGGTGCAGCAGGGTACCAAAGGCAAGAATAGCGGTGCCTTTGCCCTCTCGCACGATTCGTCCCTTGCCAAGCGCCAGTGCCTGCATTTCTGACGAGATAGGGGCATCGCTCATACTGCTGCCGCGGGGGTAACGCACGGCGGCAGGGCCTTGATGGAGATAGCCGGTATAGAGCATCTGGCGGCACTCATTCTCATCAGATGGCGTCATCACCACCATGTTGGGCACGGTGCGCAGGAAGCTGATGTCGAACGCTCCCTGATGGGTCGGGCCATCGGCGCCCACCAGACCGGCCCGGTCGATGGCGAACAGCACCGGCAGATCTTGCAGCGCCACATCGTGGATCACCTGATCGTAGGCGCGCTGCAGGAAGCTCGAATAGATGGCCACCACCGGCTTCTTGTCGGCGATGGCAAGACCCGCGGCGAACGTGACTGCATGTTGCTCGGCAATGGCCACATCGAAGTAGCGATCCGGATATTGCTGGCTGAATTTCACCAGCCCCGAGCCTTCGCGCATGGCGGGTGTGATGCCGACCAGCTTCTCGTCTTTGGCGGCCATGTCGCACAGCCATTGGCCAAAGATGGCAGAGAAGGTGGGTTTGGCGCTGCTCGCCTTGGGCAGGGAGCAATCGTCAGGATTGAACTTGGGCACGGCGTGATAACCGATAGGGTCTTTCTCTGCCGGCTCGTAACCCTTGCCCTTCTTGGTTTTGACGTGCAGCAGTTGCGGGCCCTTGAGGTTGCGCATGTTGCGCAGGGTCTCGACCAGCGCCTCGATATCGTGACCGTCGATGGGGCCGATATAGTTGAAGCCGAACTCCTCGAACAGGGTGCCGGGCACAACCATCCCCTTGAGGTGCTCTTCGGCCCGCTTGGCCAGCTCCTTGACCGGCGGCAGACCCGCCAGCACCTTCTTGCCGCCTTCGCGGATGGTGGTGTAGAGCTTGCCGGACATGACCCGCGCCAGATGGTTGTTGAGCGCCCCGACATTTTCGGAGATGGACATCTCGTTGTCGTTGAGGATCACCAGCATGTCTTTATGGACATCGCCGGCGTGGTTGAGCGCTTCAAAAGCCATCCCCGCCGTGATGGCGCCATCACCGATCACTGCAACGACCTTGCGGCCGAGCCCTTCGCTCTCGGCGGCCACCGCCATACCTAGGGCAGCACCGATGGAGGTGCTGGAGTGGCCGACGGAGAGCACGTCGTATTCACTCTCGCCGCGCCATGGGAAGGGGTGCAGGCCATCCTTCTGCCGGATGGTGTGGATCTGGTCACGGCGCCCGGTCAGGATCTTGTGGGGATAGGCTTGATGGCCCACATCCCAGATCAGCCGATCGAACGGGGTGCTGTAGACGTAGTGCAGGGCGACGGTCAGTTCGACCGTGCCGAGACCGGAGGCAAAGTGTCCGCTGGAGCGGCTGACAGAGCGCAGCAGATATTCGCGCAGCTCGTTGCACAGCACCGGCAGTCGATCTTTGGGCAAGGAACGCAGCTCGACCGGAGTGTCCGCGAGGGCCAGGTTGGGGAAATTGCTAATATCAACGCTCATATTGTTACTGTTATCCAGCGTTTAGTGGGTTCGCTCGATGATGTAATCGGCAAACGCTTCCAGAATGTCGGTATTGTAGGGCAAGGATTGCAGGGCTGTTAAGGCTTTCCCATGCAGTTCGCGAGCCAGCTCACGGGCATTTTCGAGTCCGAGCAGGGCTGGATAGGTACTTTTCTCCAGCGCCAGGTCAGAACCTTGTGGCTTGCCCAAGGTGGCGGTATCACCTGTGATGTCGAGGATGTCATCCTGCACCTGAAAGGCGAGGCCAATCGCGGCGGCATAGGTTTGCAGGGCGGCCAGCGTGGCGTCATCGACATCGGCTTTGCACAGGGCGCCGAGCGCCACGGCGCATTCAATCAGCGCACCGGTCTTGTGGCGGTGTACCTGCTCCAGCTCGGCTAGCGAGATCTGGCGACCTTCGGCCTGCAGATCCAGCGCCTGACCGCCACACATACCGAGATAGCCGGAGGCGCGGGCGAGGGTACTCAGCATCCGCACCCGGTTGGCCATCAAGGTATCGGGCATGGGGTGATCGGCCAGAATGGAGAACGCCAGGGTCTGCAGCGCATCACCGGCCAGAATGGCGGTTCCTTCGTCAAACGCCTTGTGAACGGTTGGCTGACCACGACGCAGGTCGTCGTTATCCATGGCGGGCAGGTCATCGTGCAGCAGGGAGTAGGCGTGGATGCACTCCACGGCAGCCGCGGGGCCATCCAGCAGTTCGCTCTTGACGCCCAGCATCTCGCCGACCGCGTAGACCAGAAACGGGCGAACCCGCTTGCCGCCCAGCAGCAGGCCATAACTCATGGCATCGCGCAGGCGTGGCGCCATGGCGGGCAAGGATTCAAGTTGTGCTGACAAACAGTCGTCAATACGCTGACGATGCAGACGGGAAAAATGGTCCAGCGCCACTCACTCCTCTCCTTGTTCTGGCTGGAAGGGGGCGAGCTGGTCACTGCCATCGGCTTGACTGAGCAGGATCTGGATCTTCTGTTCGGCCAGTTCCAGCTTCTGCTGACCGGCCCGTACCAGATGAACGCCCTGCTCGAACTGCTTGAGTGCCTCTTCCAGGGGTAGGGAACCTTGTTCCAGCTGATGAACGATGGTTTCCAGCTCTTCCAGAGTGGCATCAAAACTCAGACGGTCGATTTTTTTACTGGCCATGTCCATCCTCGGGGATTGAAAAAAACGGCTTATATTAACATCGACCGTCCACAGGGGGGAGGCAGAAAAGCATTGCCCCCTCAAACTCTCGCTAAACTGGCCGATAATGAGCCATCATTCTCAGTGGATGCATGCTTGCCGCTAGGGTCGCAATAGCAGAAAATTCAACAAACTATAATTAGGCATAAGAACCGGTGACAGGAGTAGGGACGTGGATCTAGGGAGCTTGTTAGGTATCGTTTTAGGATTCGGTGTCGTGATTTACGGCATGATCCTTGGTGGCTCGTTGAGCATGTTTATCGATATGCCATCGGTCTATATCACTATTCTTGGCTCAATCTTTATCGCCATGATGAAGTTCAATATCGGGCAGTTTTTTCTGGCTTTCAAGGTGGCGGGCAAAGCCTTTATGTACAAGGGCGACAAGCTCGACGACCTGATCGCCAAAGCCGTTGAACTGGCTGACGCTGCTCGCAAAGGGGGCTTTTTGGCACTGGAGGCTGCAGAGATCCCCAATGCATTTATGAAAAAAGGGATCGACATGCTGGTGGATGGTCACGATGCCGAAGTGGTGCGCGCCGTGATGGAAAAGGATATCGACCTGACAGCCGAGCGCCATGTCATTGCCATCAAGGTCTTCCGTACCCTTGGGGATCTGGGCCCAGCGATGGGGATGATAGGTACGTTGGTGGGCCTGGTGGCCATGTTGTCAAATATGAGTGACCCCAAGTCGATCGGTCCGGCAATGGCGGTGGCCTTGCTTACCACTCTGTACGGAGCAATTGAGGCCAACATGATCGCCATTCCTATTGCTGACAAGCTGGAACTGCGCAGCGGGGAGGAGAAGCTCAGTCGTACCCTGATCCTTGATGCCATTATGGGGATTCAGGATGGCCAGAATCCGCGGGTGATCCAGTCCATGCTGCAAAACTATCTGAGCCAGTCCAAACGCAATACCGGCGCGGAGTAGGCACCATGTCTGATTGCAAATGTCCCCCCCCCGGTCTTCCTGCCTATATGGGCACCTTTGCCGACTTGATGTCGCTGCTGATGTGCTTCTTCGTGCTTTTGCTCTCCTTTGCCGAGATGGACGTACTCAAGTTCAAGCAGATCGCGGGCTCTATGAAGAATGCTTTCGGAGTGCAGAACATCCTTGAGGTGAAAGATATTCCCAAGGGAACCTCGGTGATTGCCCAGGAGTTCAGGCCCGGTCGCCCTGAGCCCACGCCGATTGATACCGTGATGCAGCAAACCATCGATATGACTCAGACCGAACTGGAGTTTCTGCCCGGCGAGGCGGATCAGGCCGGTGGTCAGGACAAGAGTGACGGCAAGCAGACGGGGGGCGATACCGCGCAGGATGCGAAGAAGGCGCAAGAACAGTCCAATACCCTGGCCAAAGCCCTCGCCGAGCAGATGAAAGATCAGATCCAGGATGGCGCCATCGAAATTGAGGCGCTGGGCCAGCAGATCATCATCCGGATCAGGGAAAAAGCGTCGTTCCCGGCGGGTTCGGCGTTTCTGCAGCCCCAGTTCTGGCCGGTTATTCGCAAGGTCGCGACCCTGCTCAAGGATGTGCCGGGTGAAATCACCATCTCCGGTCACACCGACAACGTCGCGACCGAAGATGAGCTGTTCCAGTCCAACTGGGAGCTGTCGTCGCAACGGGCAGTGGCTGTGGCGCACCAGATGCTGAAGGTCCCCGGTTTTGATCAGGGGCGACTGGTGGTGCAGGGGATGGCGGATTCCCAGCCATTGGTGCCCAATACCACCCCGGAAAATCGTCGGATGAACCGGCGGGTGGAGATCGCCATCATGCAGGGCAAACCGACCGTTTCGGCCCCCATTTCCGTACCGGAAGGGAAGTAAGCGAGGGGAATGTCGATGACGCAAGTGGGATCTGCATCAGGGGGCTGACGTGGATTTTGTGTTGGCTTCATATTAAGATGCCTCATCCGAACCGATCGCTGCGGCCTCCTTGCAGATGGCCGCAGTTTCTATTTTCAAGCAACCCAGGTTTCGACTATGAATCATACTCCGATGACTGTTCGCGGCGCTGAGAAGCTGCGCGAAGAGCTCGATTATCTCAAGACCGAGCTTCGTCCCCAGATTATCGAAGCGATTGCCGATGCCCGTGAGCACGGCGATCTGAAGGAAAACGCCGAATACCATGCCGCTCGCGAGCAGCAGGGGTTCTGTGAAGGTCGCATTCAGGAGATTGAAGCCAAGCTCTCCAATGCGCAGGTGATCGATGTCACCAAGATGACCAACAACGGCCGCGTGATTTTTGGCGCGACGGTGACTCTGCTCAAGAGCGAGACAGAGGAAGAGGTGGTTTACCGCATCGTGGGTGATGATGAGGCTGATATCAAACAGAACCTCATCTCTGTCAACTCCCCCATTGCCCGCGCCCTGATTGGCAAGGAAGTGGACGATGTTGCAATCGTCAAGACCCCTGCTGGCGATGTGGAATACGAAGTACTGGAAGTCGCTTATATCTAAGCGAATGCTACAGACGATGAAACAGGGGGGCTTGCGCTCCCCTGTTTGTCTTTATCTATATGATTATTGATAAAAATCAGGACAGATACGCCTCGGTAAAGGCGTCCTGATGACGCTGAAACAACCAGTGGCGCAGCCGTTCTATGTTGCTCTCGCTCATTTGAAAGCTCAGCGCCCAGGTGGCATGGTCGGCATTGGCTTTGATGCGCCTTACCAGTCGTCCCTGCAGTGGAAGAGGGGCCTCTTGCTCGATGCAGAGCTCGCCGTTGATGGGGGTATCGGCCACCATGTCTGTTGGCAAATTTTCCACGATGAGGCCGTTGAGGGAGAGGCTGAGTACCTGAAACAGGCCCAGGTCGCTGCAAAGCTTGGCTTTTTGGGTGAGACGCCAGGCACGCGGTTGCGCAAACCCTAGCTCCCTGATGACCGGTGCAGATAAGCGGGGCTCGACGAAGCCATCTTCCCCTTGGGTAAAGCTCAGGGGAAAACGCAGCTGATGGCCTGCGAAGCGGGCTTCGAGTACAAGGTATTCGGCTTTTTGCAGCAAGCCAAGCATGGGGGCATCGAGGTGACCACTCAGAACATGGGTGTCCTGATTGCTCCCCAAGTCCCGCAGCATGGCCAGCTCATCGTCGGTCAGAATAGGATGGTGAGCCATAATGCGTGTCCGGAAGTATTCATCGCAGGTTAAGGGCTTTGCGACTACTTTGGCAAGCGACTCGGGAAGAAGTGGAATAAGGAAAGAGCGATGCTCTTTCCTTTTACTTGCGGGGCAGCTGGATTTTGGGTTCGTTGGCTTGACGATAAATGGTCAGCACATGACCCATGCTTTGCACCTTGATTGAACCGGTTTCACGGACGATAGCATCCATAACCAGTTGTTTCATTTCGCGATCTTCAGAGGCAACCTTAACCTTGATCAGCTCGTGATGGTTCAGTGCCAGATCGATCTCGGCCAGTACACCTTCGGTCAGACCATGCTGACCCAGCAGGACGACAGGCTTGAGGCTATGGGCAAGGCCCTTGAGGTACTGTTTCTGTTTATTGTTGAGAATCATCGCAATTTCTTCATAAGTCAGGGTTGAAAGGGGCGTATTCTACCCCCACTTAGCCCTTAATACTAATAACCCTTGTGGTTTTTTAAAGTCGATTATCATGACCCAGAAAAAACGTTCCCCCAGTTCAACTCGCTGGTTAAAAGAACATTTCGACGATCAATACGTCAAAAAAGCCCAGAAAATGGGCCTGCGTTCTCGTGCTGTTTTCAAGATTGACGAGATCCAGGGCAAGGATCGCTTGCTGAAACATGGCATGACCGTAGTGGATTTGGGTGCAGCCCCCGGTGGTTGGTCCCAGTTTGCGGTTGAACAGGTTGGTGATTCGGGTCGCGTCATCGCATGTGACATTTTGCCGATGGATCCGATTGCTGGTGTCGATTTCCTGCAAGGGGACTTTCGGGAGGAAACTGTACTCGGCGCCTTGCTGGAACGAGTGGGCCCCGACAAGGTCGATGTTGTGATGTCTGATATGGCGCCCAACATGAGCGGTACCCAGCAGGTGGATCAGGCTCGCGCCATGTATCTGGTCGAGCTGGCGCTGGACATGTGCAATCAGGTATTGCGTAGTGACGGCAGTTTCGTAGTGAAGGTGTTTCAGGGAGAGGGCTTTGATGCCTATCTCAATGAAATTCGTAAACTTTTCTCCGCTGTCAAAATTCGTAAACCAGACTCATCCCGCGCCAGATCACGGGAAGTCTACATTGTGGCTACCGGTTTTAAACTGTAGTACCCTAACCTTCATCGTTAACTGTCAGTCTGCGAGGTTACTGATTTGAGTGACATGGCGAAAAACTTAATCCTGTGGCTGGTCATCGCCGTCGTTTTGATGTCGGTGTTCAATAGCTTCAGCCCCAGCGATACCACCAGTCGCCAGCTGGACTATTCCAGCTTCGTTAAAGAGGTGACCCAAGAGCAGATCCGTGAAGTGCGGATGGACGGTAAGGTCATTAATGGCGTCAAGCGTACTGGTGAACGATTCACCACCATCATCCCTGCGCCGGATCCCCAGCTGCTCAACGACATGCTCAATCACAATGTCAAAGTGATGGGCGAGAAGCCGGAAGAGCCGTCTCTGTTGACCTCTATCTTCATCTCCTGGTTCCCGATGCTGCTGCTGATCGGTGTCTGGGTCTTCTTCATGCGTCAGATGCAGGGCGGCGGTGGCAAAGGTGCCATGTCGTTTGGCAAGAGCAAGGCTCGCCTGATGAGCGAAGATCAGATCAAGACCACCTTTGCTGATGTTGCAGGTTGTGATGAAGCCAAGGAAGAGGTGAAGGAGCTGGTCGACTATCTGCGCGACCCGAGCAAATTCCAGAAACTGGGTGGCAAGATCCCGACCGGTGTGCTGCTGGTTGGTCCTCCCGGTACCGGTAAGACCTTGCTGGCCAAGGCCATTGCGGGCGAGGCCAAGGTGCCGTTCTTCACCATCTCTGGTTCCGATTTCGTGGAGATGTTCGTCGGTGTCGGTGCCTCCCGGGTGCGTGACATGTTCGAACAGGCCAAGAAATCTTCCCCCTGCATCATCTTCATCGATGAAATTGATGCGGTCGGTCGCCAGCGTGGTGCCGGTCTGGGTGGTGGTCATGATGAACGTGAGCAGACTCTTAACCAGATGCTGGTCGAGATGGATGGCTTTGAAGGCAATGAAGGCATCATCGTCATTGCTGCCACCAACCGTCCTGACGTACTGGATCCGGCACTGCTGCGTCCGGGCCGTTTCGACCGTCAGGTTGTGGTCGGTCTGCCTGATGTCCGTGGTCGTGAGCAGATCCTGAAAGTGCACATGCGCAAAGTTCCGCTGGCGGATGATGTCAATCCGGCGCTGATTGCCCGTGGTACTCCCGGTTTCTCCGGCGCTGACCTGGCTAACCTGGTCAACGAAGCTGCCCTCTTCTCTGCCCGTGAGAGCCGCCGAGTGGTCTCCATGGCCGAGTTCGAGAAGGCGAAGGACAAGATCATGATGGGTGCGGAACGTCGCTCCATGGTGATGAAAGAGTCCGAGAAGGAGATGACGGCGTATCACGAAGCCGGTCACGCCATCATTGGTCGTCTGGTGCCGGATCATGACCCTGTCTACAAGGTTTCCATCATTCCGCGCGGTCGTGCGCTGGGTGTGACCATGTACCTGCCTGAGCAGGATCGCTGGAGCCATTCCAAGCAGCATCTGGAGTCGATGATCTCCAGTCTGTATGGTGGTCGTCTGGCAGAAGAGCTGATCTACGGTGCCGAGAAGGTATCGACCGGCGCGTCCAACGATATCGAGCGGGCGACCGACATTGCACGCAAGATGGTGACCCAGTGGGGTATGTCCGAGCGTCTCGGCCCAATGCTCTACGCGGAAGAAGATGGTGAGGTGTTCCTCGGTCGCAGCATGGCCAAGGCCAAGCATATGTCCGACGATACCGCTCGCGTTATCGATGCCGAGGTCAAGCAGGTCATCGACCGCAACTACGCCCGTTCCAAGCAGATCCTGCTGGATAATATGGACGTGTTGCACAGCATGAAAGATGCGCTGATGAAGTACGAGACCATCGACGCCAAACAGATCGATGATCTGATGGCGCGTCGCGAGGTTCGTGCTCCGAGCAACTGGCATGACGAGCACGGTGATACCCCGCAAGGCGGTTCCACCGTGGCTGCCGAGGCCAAGCCTGCCGATGAGGCTGCACCGGTGGCGGATGTCACTATCGACAAAGCCAACGACGCTCCGGCCAAATAATTGTGACTCTCCAAACCCCGGGCTTGCCCGGGGTTTTTCTTTATCAGATGGACGTGAAAATGCAGTTAACCAGCAAGGGGCTCAGCCTCTCCCTCGATCGTCCCCATGTGATGGGGATCCTCAATGTGACGCCCGACTCCTTCTCCGATGGCGGTAATTTCAACCAGTTTGAACGGGCAATGGCCCATGCGCGCCAGATGGTCTCTGACGGTGCGACCCTCATCGACATCGGTGGCGAGTCAACCCGCCCTGGTGCGCCCGATGTGAACGAGCAGGAGGAGCTGGACAGAGTCATTCCTGTCGTGGAACAGATGGCCCGTGAGCTGGATGTGATGATCTCCCTCGATACCTCCAAAGCGGCTGTGATGCGGGAGGGTTGCAAGGCGGGAGCTCATCTGATCAACGATGTGCGGGCGTTGCAAGAGCCGGGAGCACTGCAAGCCGCGGCCGAAGCTGCTGTTCCTGTCTGCCTGATGCACATGCAAGGTCAGCCGCGAACCATGCAAGTCGAGCCGCACTATGACGACCTGATCGGGGAGGTACGCGCCTTCTTTGATGAGCGTATTGCGGCTTGTCTGGCGGTCGGGATCCGTCGTGAAGAGCTGTTGCTGGATCCGGGATATGGCTTTGGCAAAACCCTTGCACACAACTATCAGCTGTTGGCGGCTCAAAAGGAACTGCTTGATTATGGCTTGCCGCTATTGGTGGGGATGTCGCGAAAGTCTATGATAGGCAACCTGCTGGGCCGTCCGGTGGATGAGCGTCTGGCGGGCAGTCTGGCATGCGCCCTTATCGGCATGCAGCATGGTGCCCGCATCATCAGGGTACACGATGTACGGGAGACCATGGACGCATTGCGCGTCGGTTGGCTGGCAATGACGGGACAAGATTTTATTTCCAGATAATAAAGAGAACAGACAATGGCAAGAAAGTATTTCGGTACCGATGGTGTGCGCGGCAAGGTTGGCGAATACCCGATCACCCCTGATTTTGTGATGAAATTGGGTTGGGCTGCCGGCAAAGTGCTCTCCAAGAAGGGCACCAAAAAGGTGCTGATTGGCAAAGATACCCGCATCTCCGGTTACATGCTGGAATCCGCGCTGGAAGCGGGGCTCTCCGCGGCAGGCCTCAAGGCCATTCTGATGGGGCCCATGCCCACGCCGGCGGTTGCCTACCTGACTCGCACTTTCCGTGCTGAAGCTGGCATCGTCATCAGTGCTTCCCACAACCCCTTCTACGACAACGGCATCAAGTTCTTCTCCGCCGACGGCACCAAGCTGCCCGATGATGTCGAGCTGGCTATCGAAGCCGAGCTGGATCACGAGCTCAAGTGTGTCGAGTCGGCCGAACTTGGCAAAGCGGTGCGCATTGATGATGCCGCCGGTCGCTATATCGAATTCTGCAAGAGCACCTTCCCCTCTCACATGAATCTGGATGGGGTGAAAATGGTGGTCGACTGTGGCCACGGCGCTACTTACCACATTGCGCCGTCGGTTTTCCGCGAGCTGGGTGCCGAAGTGATCACCATGGGCTGCGCCCCGGATGGTCTCAACATCAACGATGGTGTCGGCTCGACTGCGCCTGACGCACTGGTTGCCAAGGTGCTGGAGTGCAAGGCCGATCTGGGGGTTGCCTTTGATGGTGACGGCGACCGTCTGATCATGGTCGACCATACCGGTTATCTCATCGACGGTGATGAAGTGCTCTATATCATCGCGCGCGATGCCCTGCGCAATGGTCGCCTCAAAGGCGGTGTCGTCGGCACCCTGATGGCCAACATGGGTCTGGAGCTGGCGCTGCAAACCCTGGGCATTCCGTTTGCCCGTGCCAAGGTGGGTGACCGCTATGTGCTGGAGATGATGGAAGAGAAGGGCTGGCGCATCGGTGGCGAGAACTCCGGCCACATTATCTGTCTGGATCAGACCACTACGGGTGATGGCATCGTAGCCGCCTTGCAGGTGCTTACCGCCATGCGCAGTGCCGAGATGCCGCTGGCCAAGCTGCGCTCCGGCATGAGCAAGTTCCCGCAGGTGCTGGTGAATGTTCGCTTTGCCGAAGGCAAGGATCCGCTGGCCGCGGATGCTGTCATGGCTGAGGTTGCCAAGGTGGAACAGGAGCTGGCTGGTCGTGGTCGCGTACTGTTGCGTAAATCAGGTACCGAACCGCTGATCCGGGTCATGGTCGAAGGGGAGCATGAACAGCAGGTACGTGACATGGCTCAGCGCATCGCCAAGCAGGTTGAATCGGCGTTTTAATGAACAACCAGGGCGGCTTTTTAGCCGCCCTGGTTGTATCTTGTTCAAACGATTCAAAAATTTAAAAATAGCACTTGTCAGCTGAGCATCCTCTGGATATTATCAGCCCCGCTTTCGCAAGGGAGTTGCCGATGGGACATCGCAAGCCGTTTGTAGCAGCCAACTGGAAGTTGCACGGTAGTAGGTCGCAGTTAGAGCAGTTTACGAGTCAGTGCCTAAACGGCGTTGACGGAAAAGTAGATGTGGTTCTATGTCCTTCCCATGTGCATCTCGACTTTAGCGCTTCACTGCTTAATGAGCAGAAGGTAATAAAGTTGGGGGCTCAGAATGTGAGTCAGCACGCGGCTGGCGCTTACACCGGAGAAATCTCGTGTCAGATGCTGGTTGAGGCAGGGTGTCGTTACGTATTGGTAGGGCACTCCGAGCGCAGGCGTCTCTTTGGTGAGACCAGTTTTATCGTCGCAGAGAAGTTTGCGGCAGCCAGGGCGGCAGGCTTGATTCCAATCCTCTGTTTAGGTGAATCAGGTGCGGCGAGGCAGGCGAGAAGAGCCTTCGAGGTGATCGCTGAAGAGCTGGATATCGTCATAGAGAAAAATGGCGCGATGGCTTTCGATAATGCTATCATCGCCTACGAGCCGATTTGGGCTGTAGGTACAGGTAAATGCGCCACACCCGAGCAGGCACAAGAGGTTCATTCCTTTATACGTGGTCGCTTGGCGGAGGATACTCCGGTAATAGGTGAGAAAGTTAGAATCATCTATGGTGGGAGCGTAACGCCAAGCAACGCGAGAGATTTGTTTGCACAGCCCGACATTGATGGCGGACTGATTGGCGGAGCAAGCCTCGATAGCGATGCGTTTTTAGGAATTGTTGAAGCGGCAAAGGGTGCAAGTTAAATGTACGAGATTCTTTTAGTCGTTTATCTGCTGGTTTCACTGGCTCTGATTGGTCTGGTGATGATTCAGCAAGGTAAAGGGGCTGATATGGGCGCCTCCTTCGGCGCAGGGGCATCGAACACAGTATTCGGCTCCGGTGGTTCAGGCAGTTTCCTGACCCGAACAACAGCAATTTTGGCTACTCTGTTTTTCGTTATCAGCCTGGTGCTCGGATCTATGTCCAGCAACAAGGTAAAGCAGGGTAGTGAATGGGAAAATCTGCAGCAAACCCAACAGGTTGAGCAGACCAAAGCGCCAGTGAAGAAAGATACTGACGTTCCCGAGTAAGAGTTTTGCCGTGGTGGTGGAATTGGTAGACACGCTATCTTGAGGGGGTAGTGCTCTAGGGTGTGCGGGTTCGAGTCCCGCCCACGGCACCAATTAAGCAGTGAGCTCGGGAAACCGAGTGTATTATAGCCAGTCAGTCTTGTATCGAGAGAGTGAAGTGGCTATAATCTCGCACGATTTCGGACGCGGGGTGGAGCAGCATGGTAGCTCGTCGGGCTCATAACCCGAAGGTCGTCGGTTCAAATCCGGCCCCCGCAACCAAATTTCACGCATTTCCTACGCTCAGGAAGGCGGTCGCTGCGAGGCGACAATCAGGGTAAAGCGCCAAGCCCCGATTTGACATCGGGGCTTTTTGTTATGTGCAATTTACTCTGAATCGATATCTATCTGGGCTTTATGCCCTTTTTTTGTTTTTCGGAGGGTGACTTTGGCTACGTTGGAACAACGTTTGACCGATCTGCTCGAGGCTCCGGTCGTTGCCTTGGGTTTTGAACTTTGGGGTATTGAGTTTATCCGCGCGGGTAAACACTCCACCTTGCGTGTCTATATCGACGGCGAGCAGGGTGTGACTGTCGAGAACTGTGCTGAAGTCAGCCATCAGGTTGGCGCCATCATGGACGTCGAAGATCCCATCACCGAGGAGTACTACCTCGAGGTGTCCTCCCCCGGCCTGGATCGTCCCCTGTTCAAGGTTGCCCATTTCGAAAAATACGTTGGCCAAGAGGCGGCGGTAACGCTTCGGATGGCAACAAACAACCGCCGCAAGTTCAAAGGCGTAATCAAAGCTGTGCAAGGCGACATGATCACCCTGACAGTAGATGGTAAGGACGACGTGTTGGCTTTCACCAATATCCAAAAAGCGAACATAGTGCCGAACTTTGGTTAACGAGGCTATCGGATATGAATAAAGAGATTTTGCTGGTCGTTGACGCAGTATCCAACGAGAAAGCGGTACCCCGCGAGAAGATCTTCCAGGCTCTGGAAACCGCGCTGGCGACTGCGACCAAGAAGAAATATGAAGGCGAGATTGAAGTTCGGGTCGAAATCGATCGCAAGACCGGTGACTACGACACTTATCGCCGCTGGGTAGTCATTGCGGATCAAGCCGCAATGGAGAATCCCTATGCTGAAATCACCCTGGAAGCTGCGCAGATTGATCAGCCGGAAATCCAGATCGGTGAGTATGTTGAAGACCAGATTGACTCTGTGACCTTCGACCGTATCACTACCCAGACCGCCAAGCAGGTTATCGTGCAGAAAGTGCGCGAAGCCGAGCGTTCACAAGTAGTTGATCAGTTTAAAGATAAAGAAGGCACCATCATCAGTGGTGTGGTCAAGAAGAGCAACCGCGACAACGTCATCCTGGATCTGGGCAGCAATGCTGAAGCCGTGATCTTCCGTGATGACATGCTGCCGCGTGAAACCTTCCGCCCGGGCGACCGTGTCCGTGGCCTGCTCTACGCAGTACGCCCGGAAGCCCGTGGTTCCCAGCTGTTTGTCAGCCGTTCCAGCCCGGACTTCCTGAAAGAGCTGTTCCGTATCGAAGTACCGGAGATCGGTGAAGAGATGATCGAAATCATGGGTGCTGCCCGTGATCCGGGTTCCCGCGCCAAGATCGCGGTGAAGACCAACGATCGTCGTATCGACCCGATCGGTGCCTGTATCGGTATGCGTGGTGCCCGTGTGCAAGCTGTCTCCGCCGAGCTGAGCGGTGAGCGTGCCGACATCGTGCTGTACGATGACAACCCGGCCCAGTACGTGATCAATGCCATGGCACCTGCCGATGTGGCCTCCATCATCGTTGATGAAGACAAC
This sequence comes from Aeromonas sp. FDAARGOS 1416, assembly GCF_019048085.1. Lineage (NCBI taxonomy): Bacteria > Pseudomonadati > Pseudomonadota > Gammaproteobacteria > Aeromonadales > Aeromonadaceae > Aeromonas > Aeromonas sp. FDAARGOS 1416. The sequence goes on from NZ_CP077301.1 coordinate 194,538, forward strand.
CACACCATGGATATCGCCGTGGAAGCTGCCAACCTGGCTCAGGCCATCGGTCGCAATGGTCAGAACGTGCGTCTGGCCTCCCAGCTGACCGGTTGGGAGCTGAACGTGATGACCGTTGAGGACATGCGTGCCAAGCACCAGGCCGAAAACGACCGCATCATGAACCTGTTCACCAGCACCCTGGACATCGACGACGATTTCGCCGGTCTGCTGATGGAAGAGGGCTTCTCTACCCTGGAAGAGATCGCCTTTGTACCGGTCAACGAGCTGCTGGCTATCGACGGTCTGGATGAAGACATGGTCGAAGAGCTGCGCAAGCGCGCCAAAGATGCCCTGACTACCAAGGCACTGGCCAAAGAAGAGTCTTTCGATGGCGTTGAGCCGTCCGAAGAGCTGCTCAATCTGAACGGTCTGAGCCGCGAACTGGCTTACGCTCTGGCGGGCCGTGGCGTGGGCACCCTGGAAGATTTGGCTGAGCAAGGTATCGATGACCTTGCTGATATTGAAGGGCTGACTGCCGAGAAGGCAGGTGAGCTCATTATGGCTGCTCGCAATATCTGTTGGTTCGGAGAAGAGCAGTCCGAGTAAGATCAAACGGAGGAAAATGAATGGCAGAAGTATCAGTCAAACAACTTGCCACTGACATCGACACACCGGTTGATCGTCTTCTCCAGCAGTTTGTCGATGCCGGTATCAGCAAGAGCAAGGCCGACGACATGGTCAGCGAGTCTGAGAAACAGGCTCTGCTGGCACACCTGAAGAAACAGCATGGAGGTGACGAGGTCGCCGCTCCTGCCCGCATGACCTTGCAGCGCAAGACCAAGAGCACCATCAGTGTTCAGGGGACTGGCGGCAAGAACAAGGAAGTGCAGGTAGAAGTGCGCAAGTCTCGCACCTATGTAAGACGCTCGGCGCTGGAAGATGAACAGCGTCAGGCGGAAGCCGAGGAAACAGCGCGTTTGGAAGCAGAAGAAAAAGCTCGTCGCGAGGCCGAAGAGAAGGCTCGCCTCGAAGCTGAAGAGAAGGCTCGCCGTGAGGCTGAGCAAGCTCGTCGTGAAGCTGAGGAAAAGGCGCGGATCGAGGCACAATCAAAGGCTCGACAGGCTTCACAGCCCGCCAAAGCAGCCAGTAGCACAGCTCAGCAAGAGGCAGAAAAGATGGCCAAGCGCGAAGCAGAAGAACTGAAGCGCCAACAGGAACAAACAGCTTTGAAAAAAGCTGAAGAACTCGCCGCGAAGAAAGCCGAAGAGGCTCGTCTCATGGCGGAACAGAACGCAGCCCGCTGGGCTGAAGAAGAGGCCGCTCGCGCCAAAGAGAGCAGCGACTACCATCTGACCACCAACAAGCATGCGCAAGCCGCAGAAGACGAGTTGGATCGGAAAGAAGAGACCAGCCGCCGCACTGCTGCAGCTGCCAAGGCACCGAAGAAAGCCGGTCGTCGTGAAGATGATCGCGACTCTCGCAACCCGCGTGCCCGCAAAGGCAAGCGCGGCAAGGTCGCCATGCCGAACGCCATGAAGCACGGCTTCAACAAGCCGGCTGCCGTGGTGAACCGCGACGTCGTCATCGGCGAGACCATCACCGTGGCTGAGCTGGCCAACAAGATGGCCGTCAAGGGCGTTGAAGTCATCAAGGTGATGATGAAGATGGGCGCCATGGCCACCATCAACCAGGTGATCGATCAGGAGACTGCTCAGCTGGTCGCCGAGGAGATGGGTCACAAGGTTGTGCTGCGTCGTGAGAACGAGCTGGAAGAGGCGGTGCTGTCCGATCGTGACGAGACCTCCGAAGCCAAGCCGCGCGCACCGGTCGTGACCATCATGGGTCACGTTGACCACGGTAAGACCTCGCTGCTCGACTACATTCGTAAAGCCAAGGTTGCTGCTGGCGAAGCCGGTGGTATTACCCAGCATATCGGTGCTTATCACGTCCAGACCGACAGTGGCATGATCACCTTCCTGGACACCCCGGGTCACGCGGCGTTTACCTCCATGCGTGCTCGTGGTGCCAAGGCGACCGATATCGTTGTTCTGGTTGTTGCAGCTGACGACGGCGTGATGCCGCAAACCATCGAAGCTATCCAGCACGCCAAGGCGGCCGGTGTGCCGCTGGTTGTTGCGGTCAACAAGATCGACAAGCCTGAAGCGGATCCGGATCGCGTCAAGACCGAACTGGCCCGTTACAACGTCATGTCCGAAGATTGGGGGGGAGACTGCCAGTTCGTGCACGTATCCGCCAAGTCTGGCGAAGGCATCGACGACCTGCTGGAAGCCATCCTGATCCAGGCTGAAGTACTGGAGCTGAAAGCGGTGGTTGACGGCATGGCCAACGGCGTCGTGATCGAATCCTTCCTGGATAAAGGTCGTGGTCCGGTTGCTACCGTACTGGTACAAGAAGGTACTCTGCGTCAGGGCGACATCGTTCTGTGTGGTCTCGAGTACGGCCGTGTTCGCGCCATGCGTGACGAACTGGGTCGCGAGATCAAGGAAGCGGGTCCGTCCCTGCCGGTGGAAATTCTGGGTCTGTCCGGCGTTCCCTCTGCCGGTGACGAAGCCACCGTTGTCCGTGACGAGAAGAAAGCCCGTGAAGTGGCGCTCTATCGTCAGGGCAAGTTCCGCGAAGTCAAGCTGGCTCGCCAGCAGAAGGCCAAGCTGGAAAACATGTTCGCCAACATGACCGAGGGCGAAGTGTCCGAAGTGAACGTGGTGATCAAGGCCGACGTACAAGGTTCTGTGGAAGCGATCTGCGATGCGCTGGTCAAACTCTCCACCGACGAAGTGAAGGTGAAGATCGTGGGTTCCGGCGTAGGTGGTATCACCGAAACCGACGCGACCCTGGCTGCTGCTTCCAGCGCCATCCTGGTTGGTTTCAACGTCCGTGCCGACGCATCTGCGCGCAAGGTCATCGAATCCGAGAGCCTGGATCTGCGTTACTACTCCGTCATCTATGACCTGATCGACGAAGTGAAGCAGGCCATGAGCGGCAAGCTGGCCCCTGAGTATCGTCAGGAGATCATCGGTCTGGCTGAAGTGCGTAGCGTCTTCAAGTCTCCGAAGTTCGGCGCAGTTGCCGGCTGTATGGTTACCGAAGGTGTGGTCAAGCGTTCCAACCGTATCCGTGTTCTGCGTGACAACGTGGTTATCTATGAAGGCGAGCTGGAATCCCTGCGCCGCTTCAAGGATGACGTCAACGAAGTTCGCAACGGCTACGAGTGTGGTATCGCGGTCAAGAACTACAACGACGTGCGCGAAGGCGACCAGATCGAAGTTTACGAGACTGTTGAAATCCAACGGACTCTGTAAGCCGAGAGTTAGACAAAATAGGGGGCCGCGGCCCCCTTTTATCGCAGGATAGAATATGGCCAGAGAATTCAGCCGGACCCGTCGGGTCGGACAGCAGATCCAGCGTGAAATCGCGCTGATCCTGCAGCGCGAGGTGAAAGACCCGCGCATCGGCATGGTGACCGTTTCCGATGTGGAAGTGTCCCGTGACCTCAACTATGCCAAGATTTATGTCACCTTCTTGCAGCTGGAAAATGATGCCGAGCGCATCAAGGAAGGCTTGCAGGGTCTGACCGAAGCAGCCGGATATATCCGTAGTCTGCTGGGCAGTGCCATGCGTCTGCGCGTGGTGCCCGAGCTGCGTTTCTACTACGACCAGACTCTGGTCGAGGGGATGCGTCTCTCCAACCTGGTGACCAACACTGTGCGTGAAGACAAGCGTCGCATGGCCGAATCCGGCCGTGACGAAGAAGCTGAATCCGCACCGGATGACACGACTGAGGATAAAGCCTGAGATGACCCGAAGACGTCGTTTCAAGGGCCGTGATGTGCACGGCATTTTGCTGCTGGACAAGCCGACCGGCCTGACCTCCAACGATGTGTTGCAGAAGGTCAAGCGCATCTACAACGCCGCCAAGGCCGGTCACACCGGCGCACTGGATCCGCTGGCGACCGGCATGCTGCCGATCTGCCTCGGCGAGGCCACCAAGTTCTCCCAGTATCTGCTGGAAGCGGACAAGCGCTATGAGGTGACCGCCAAACTGGGCGAGCGCACCAACACCAGCGACTCCGATGGTGAGGTGGTCTCCACCCGTCCGGTGAACGTGGCTGTCGGTACCCTGATCGAGGCGCTGGACCAGTTCCGCGGCCCCATCATGCAGGTGCCGTCCATGTACTCCGCGCTCAAGCACAACGGCCGCCCGCTCTACGAATATGCCCGCGAAGGCATCGAGATCGAGCGAGAAGCCCGTCCCATCACCGTATTCGAGCTCAAACTGCTGAGCTTTGAAGGTGATGAAGTGCGCCTTGAAGTGCACTGCAGCAAGGGCACCTATATCCGCTCTCTGGTGGATGATCTGGGTGAAGTGCTGGGTTGTGGCGCCCACGTGACCCAGTTGCGCCGTACCCAGGTGGCCAGCTATCCGTATGAGCGGATGCTGACTCTGGAGCAACTCGAGTGCATCTTCGAGCAGGCCAAGGCCGAGAGCATCCCGCCGCGCGAGCAGCTGGATCCGCTGTTGCTACCGATGGACACCGCCGTGGCTTCCCTGCCCGAGGTGAACATGCTGGCTGTTGTGGCTGCCTACGTGAATCAGGGCCAGGCCGTGCAGGTGGCGGGGGCGCCACAAAGCGGTCAGGTTCGCATGACAGTCGGCCCGGAGCGCGAGTTCATCGGGGTTGGCGAGATTGATGATGATGGCCGCGTCGCCCCCAAGCGACTGGTGCGTTATCACGACGAGGAGTGATCCTCAGGCGGTATCAGGACGTCTTTCCCGTTTCGCCTCTTTATCGTTGCGAAAAGGGGCGGGGACGATTATGATACCGCCCTCATTTCACGGCTGAATTAGAGATTGGCTGTGAACCTTTAAACACTCTACTGGAGTAAACTCATGTCTCTAAATGCTGAGATCAAAGCTCAAATCGTTGCTGACAACGCTCGTTGCGCCAACGACACCGGTTCCCCCGAAGTGCAAGTTGCCCTGCTGACTGCCCAGATCAACCATCTGCAAGGTCACTTCAAAGAGCACTCCAAGGACCACCACGGTCGTCGCGGTCTGCTGCGCATGGTTTCCCAGCGTCGTAAGCTGCTGGACTACCTGAAGCGTAAAGATTCCGAGCGTTATGCTGCTCTGATCGCCAAGCTGGGTCTGCGTCGTTAATCGACCATCAGATTTCGCGAAAAAGGGGAACCGTCAGGTTCCCCTTTTTTATTGCTCTTGTGCCGTCCTGAATATGGTTTACACCTTTCCCCCCCAATAAATGGAGAACCCGATGGGACAAGGTGTGAAACGGACACAGCGCGATTACTCACTGACTTTTAAACTGGCACTGGTCGAGCAGATTGAAAAAGGCGAGCTCAGTTGCCAGCAAGCACAAGCCCGATATGGCATTCAGGGCAATTCGACCATTCTGGTATGGTTACGTAAACATGGTCGGCAAGATTGGAGCCAGGGGGCTTCTGTACGTGCCGGCAGGAGCATCACCATGCCTGACCCCGACAACCAGACACCCGAACAGCGCATCAAGGAACTCGAGCAACAGCTGGCGCTGATGAGTCAGAAAGCCCAGTTCTTTGAGGCCGTCGTCGATGTACTGAAGAATGACTACGGCGTCTCCATCGTAAAAAAGCGACCCGGCAAGTCCTCTCGCAGCGGCAAGTCGAGAGGCTGACCATTGTCAGGGCTTGCCTGTTTCTCGGGATAAGCCGGCAGGCTTACTACAAGCGCAATCGGGTCGCCGACGAGCGCCATGCACAGGGATTGCAGGTGGTGCGCTTCGTGCGTCAGGTTCGACTGCGACAACCGCGGGTGGGCACTCGCAAGCTGCATTATCTGCTGCAGGGTCAGGATGATGACGGGCTCAAGGTCGGGCGGGACAGGCTGTTTCGGATATTGACCGAGCACCGCCTGCTGGTGCCACCCAGACGGGCGTATCACAAGACCACCCACAGTTTTCACCGTTTCTACCGTCATCCCAACTTGCTCAAGGCGGGGCCAGAGCAGGTTACGCCGGTGGCCCCGGAGCAGGTCTGGGTTGCAGATATCACCTATCTGCCAGCCAGGAGCGGACCGCTGTACCTGAGCCTGGTGACGGATGCGTACTCACGCAAGATAGTGGGCCATCACGTGCACGAAGGGATGCATGCCGAATCGGTGGCGATGGCGTTCAAGAAAGCGCTGAAGCAACGGCGTGGCGGCGGGGAGCTAATCCATCACTCAGACCGCGGCGTGCAGTATTGCTCGGGACTGTATCAATCATTACATGAACGGTACGGGGTGAAATGCTCGATGACGGATGGGTATGACTGTTATCAGAATGCGTTGGCGGAGCGGGTGAACGGGATTTTGAAAGGAGAGTTATTGTTGCAAAGCCCGCAGGATTTGGCGCAAGCGCGGGAGATGGTGCGTGAAGCAGTAGATATTTACAACGCGGAGCGGCCGCATCATGCGTTGAAATACAGACCCCCCGATGCGGTACATAGGGGGTTCTGAGTAGAGAAATGCTAGTTGAAAATGTGTAAACCTATTTCAGGACTAGACATACGTTGCTGTGAGCCATCTGCCTGCCAGTGGTTCGGCGCTCTTCGTGGCTTAGCCGACCTTGAAGGGGGTCAGTTCGGCCAGCGGGGCGGCGTCCATAAAGGCTTGTGGCTCCTGACCGTGTTTGAAGATCTTGAAGTCCTGCTCGCGGGCGCTCCAGTACTCCAGACGCTCGCTGCCGTTTTCTCCGGTGATTTGCAGCAGACTCGCTTCGCGCAGGGCCACTACGTGCTCGCTCGGGTTGATGGCGCAGAACTCGGCCAGACGCTCGTCGCGGGTCTCGCCCATGTGGCCGCTGATGCTGGCGTCCAGATAGTGCGGGTTGATCTGCAGCGGGAACAGGCCCAGCGCGGGCAGCACGGCGGCGTTGCAGACCGGCATGTCGTTGGTGGTGCGGATGCTCGGGGTCGCCACGTTGCAACCGGCGCTCCAGCCCACATAGGGGACGCCCCGTTCGCGCACTGCACGCTGGATCGGCACGATCAGGCCGTTTTCATGCAGCATCTGGTTGAGGCGCCAGGTGTTGCCGCCACTGATAAAGATGGCGTCGGCCTGATTGACGGCCGCGACCGGATCATCGAAGTGGTGAATGCTGATGGTCTCGATCCCGAGGCTCTCGGTAAGTTCGTTGGCGCGGGCATCCCAGTCGCTGCGGATCACCGCGTAGGGGATGAGCAGGATGCGCTTGACCTGTTTGCGAGCCAGCAGGCTTTGAACCCGATCTCGGGCCCAGCCGAGCAGACCCGGAAATTCGTTGGCTTTACCGTTGCTAAGCAGAAGCAGTTCCATCAGATATGTCCTCAAAAAGTGAAAGCGGAGGAGGGAGGGCCACCGGAGCCGCCGTGCGGCCGGATGGCAAGAGGAGGCATGCTACCACCATTGGCGCGGCGGTTCTGTGATCGCGAGGCCCATTCAACGGCTATGGAGGAGTTATGGATGGATAACTCAATGCCATCTGGTGGATTAATAAGCAGCGCTCCGCTCGCTGCCATCGCCAATAAAAGACCCCGCCGCAGCGGGGTCATGGCAGAGTTAGTCGAGTTTGAGATCGACCCACACCATGCGGTGATCCGAACTGACTCCCTTGGCGATGCCGAGTTTTGCATCATAGACCAGGTGATAACCGGCCTCGAAGCTGGCAGGCCAGAAGACGCCGCTCTTGACCGCGTTGAGGTTGGCGGAGGGGATGACGTGATCCAGCTGCAGCACGCTGGAGTTGGTGATCCGCTCCGGGTTGGGGCGAGTGAGGTTGCGTTTGCAGTCGGTTCCCTTGCTGACACACTCCGGGCCCCCTTCGCTGACCGGGATCAGGGTGCCATTGGTGATGGCCTGATTCATCAGCGGGTTGTTAAGGAGATCCTGAATGGCGGTCAGGTCGCCGTCACCGGTGAGCGGATCGGCGTTGAGATCACCCGCGATAACAAACTTGGCATTTTTGGCCAGTCCACCCTTGGTGCCCTTGTCATCGGTCATGTAGTTGAGACCCTTGACGTAGTCGTTCCAGAAGGCGATCTCGGCGCGGTTGTGTTTGACGGTGTGGCGCGCCGCGTTGGCAAAGATTGGCGGGGTCGGGTGGGAGATCAGGAAGTGGATCACCTCTTCACCCTTCTCGGTCTTGATGCGTACCGGCACATCGGCGTGGTTCTTGGAGGAGAGCGGGTACTGCTGCCAGGCCGCGTCTTCATACCAGGCATCGCCACACTGGCGGCTGGCCGGGATCTTGACCTTGGGATTGTTGCAGTCATCGATGACGGGATTCTGCTCGCCCGGCATATCCTTCCACTTGAAGTGCTGGAAGGTGCGGATCTGCTTGGTGTCGATGGGGTATTTGGACATCACCGCAAAGGCGTACTGGCCGTGGTAGTTGCCAAAGCCCCAGGCATCGTCGGGGCCGCTGTTGACTTTGCCATCCAGATTGAGGTCATAACCGCTCATCAGGCCGGTGTTGGTGGCGAAGTTCTGCATCACCGGATAGCTGATGGCGGTCACTTCGGCGTGTTGGGCGTGAGCCAGATAGTTGTCGTTGAAGGCTTTCAGATCGGCGGTGCTCTCGCCTTTGCCGTCGTTGTCGAACTCGTTGAGCAGGAACACATCCGGACGGGTGCGCTGGATGATCTCCGCCACGTTGCGGATCTGCTGCACGTTCTTGGCTTTGGTTTCAATGGCACCGCTCAGGCTCCCTTCGGCGAGGCGGGCCAGCAGGGCATCCTGCTCGGTGCGGGTCAAGGCCAGCTCACCGGTCAGCATACCGGCGGCAGTGCGGTCAAAAGAGAGGTTGAAGGTGGCAAAACGAACCATGGGATCAGCTGCCTTTGAGTCGTTGTCGCTGTTGCAGCCAGCCAGCATCCCGAGGGAGATGGCGGCAGCCAGTAGGGTCTTGTTGATATTCTTCATTGTAATTATTCCGTAGCATCAATGAGTTATGCCTTCGTGAGGCGGCGCCATTATAAGTAGACGGTGATGCTGCGGGGGTTTTGCCTGAGCAAAGTGTGAGGATATTCACACCACATATCTGGCGATGATGAATGTTAGCAGGGCGATATGGGGTGTGAAAAACCGGTTTATACGCTGCAGTTTCCGGGATGAATAGCGCGCTTCCTGCCGTTACCGCACTCTGAATTTGTCACACCACCATCGGCAGGCCGCTTTCGGGGTGGTGGATCACCTGTGCCGGATAGTCATAGAGACGGGCGATCAGCTCAGGGGTGAGCACCTCGGCAGGCGTGCCATCGGCCATCAGCTTACCCCGTTCCAGCATCACCAGCCGATCGGCATAGCGCGCCGCCAGATTGAGGTCGTGCAGCACCACCAGCACAGCTGTATTGCGGCTGGCGAGGGCGCGCGCCATGGTGAGCAGCTGATGCTGGTATTTCAGGTCCAGCGCCGAGGTGGGTTCGTCGAGCAGCAGCAGGCGGGGTTGCTCGGCTTGCTCGGTCGGGGAGGGAGCCTGCCAGATCTGCGCCAGCACCCGGGCAAACTGCACCCGCTGCCGCTCGCCGCCGGAGAGCCCGGGATAGAGCCGTTTGGCCAGATGCTCGACCCCGGCATGGGTCATGGCCGCCGCCACAATCTCGTCGCGCCGCGCCGCCGGTTCACTGTGTGGCAGGCGCCCCATGGCGACCACTTCCTCGCAGAGAAAGGGGAAGTTGAGGGAGGAGCTTTGCGGCAATACCCCGAGTCGGTGGGCCAGCTGGCTGCTGTCCCACTGCTGGCGATCTGCACCAAACAGGGTGATGGAACCCTCATATTCCAGCTCGCCGGTCAGGCATTTGAGCAGAGAGCTCTTGCCCGCCCCGTTGGGGCCGAGCAGCGCGGTGAGGGTGCCGCTCTCGAGACTAAGATCGAGCCCATCCAGGATCTGGCGCTGGCCACGGCGCAGGCTGAGTCGGCTGCAGCTCAACAGGGGGGCGGAGAGTGAGGATGAGAGTGGTTGCATAACAGTCCGTATCACAGGGCGCGGCGGCCTTTTACCAGCAGCCAGATGAAGAAGGGGGCGCCGAGCAGGGCGGTGATGATGCCCACCGGCAGCTCGGCAGGGGCCAGCAGGGTGCGTGCCAGCATATCGGCTGCCAGCAGCAGGGCGGCCCCCAGCAGGGCCGAGAGCGGCAGCAACCTGACATGGTTGGGGCCCGCCAGCAGGCGCACCAGATGGGGCACTACCAGCCCGACGAAGCCGATCATCCCCGATACCGCCACCGCCACCCCGACGCCTGCGGCGGTGAGCAGAATCAGACGACGTTTGAGGGATTGCACATTGACCCCCAGATGACGAGCCTCCCCTTCACCCAGCAGCAGGGCATTGAGGGGATTGGCATCGCGCATAAAGAGCCACAGCAGGGCCGCCAGGGTGAGCAGGGCCAGCGCCACATCGGCCGGTTTACCTGCCGCCAGCGTTCCCATCTGCCACAGGCTCAGGTTGCGCAGCATCTGATCGTCCGCCAGATAGGTGAGCAGGCCGATCACTGCACCGGAGAGCGCCGTGATGGCGACCCCGGCCAGCAGCATAACAGTGACCGAGGTGCCCCCCTCACGGGTGCCGAGCAGATAGACCAGGGTGGTGGTGAGCGCGCCGCCGAGAAAGGCGAGCAGCGGCAGCAGACCAACCCCTATGGTGGCTTGCAGCTGCTGGCCGAGGGGGGCAAGCAGCACGATGGCGAGTGCAGCCCCAAGCGCCGCACCGCCGGAGACACCTATGATGCCGGGGTCAGCCAGGGGGTTGCGAAACAGCCCCTGCATCACGGCGCCACAGAGCCCGAGAATCCCCCCCACTGCGATGCAGAGCAGGGTACGAGGCAGGCGAATTTCCTGCACGATCAGCAGCTTGTGCGACTCTATCCCGCTCTCCTGCCCGGCAAACAGCGCCCGCAGACTCTCGCCCAGGGTGAGGGTCATGGGGCCGGTTGCCAGCGAACCGAGCAGCAACAGTGCCAGTGCGGCCGTGGTAAAGGCCAGCAGCCAGGAGAGGGGTAACCGCATCATGACCCCTGCTTGATCCACTGGGCGATCTGGTTCGCCTGCTGCAGGGAGTTGAGGCTCAGGCCCCCTTGCAGGGCGTGGCCGTCGATGGCGTGAATGGCGTTACGCTTGCCAGCCGGGGTGGCGGCCAGGGCGGGCACTTCTGCCAGCACCTTGGCCGGGTCGGCATATTGCTGCCAGTCACGACCGCTGACCAGCACCAGATCGGGCTGCATCTCGATGAGGGATTCGGCGGATACCGGCTTGTAGTTGCGCAACTCGGCGACCGGATTGATGCCGCCTGCCAGCGAGATCAGCGCGCTGGCTGTGGTGTCCCCTCCGGCGATGCTGGTGGGTTGCCCCTTGTGCAGCAGCAGGAAGGCGACCTTGAGCGGTTTGTTCTGTTTGGCTTGCGTCGCCAGCTGAGCGGTCTGGGCCTGGATCTCTGCCTTCAGGCGATCGCCAGCGGCTTTATCGCCCAGCAGGCTGGCGAGGGTGTCGATACGCTGATTGAGGTTGGCGAGGGTCGGCGCGGTATCCAGCACCTCCACCTTGACCCCGGCACGGCGCAGCTGATCCAGGGTCGGGGCCGGGCCCATCTCGTCACTGCCCACCAGTCGGGTGGGGGAGAGGCTCAGGATCCCTTCGGCGGCCAGTGCCCGGTGATAACCCACCTTGGGCAACCCTTTTGGCAAGGGGCTGCTGACATCGGTGGCGATCAGGCTAGATTCACCGCCAAGGGCCAGAATGAGTTCTGTGGTGGCGGGGCCGATACTGACGATACGCTCTTTCTGTCCGTCGGCGGCAACGGCAGAGAAGGAAGAGAGTGAACTGCAGAGCAGGGTGATGGCGAGGGCAAGACGACGGCCCATGCTAACCTCCGAAGGGGTGAATGAAACGGGTGTGCCGCCGAGAATATCAAGGCTTTGGAAAAAATGCACTGATAATGATAGCAATTATCAATTGCATTGATTCCAGTGCTTTATTAGAGTAGCCGCCATGATAAACAGCGGGACAACCTGGTCCCGCAGAGGGAGAAAACATGAGCATTGCACAACGCATTCACGCGCTGCTGGAGCAGGATCCCGGCGCTCATCCGTCCACCCTGGCGGCCCAGCTTGCCATCAGCGAATGGGAGGTGGTTCGCCATCTGCCCGCCGAGCTGGTGACCCTGCTACCCGCCGATCGCGCACAAGGTCTGCTGGAAGATCTGGCCGACTGGGGCCCGGTGACCACCATCGTCGAATCTGAAGGCTCCATCTTCGAGGTCAAAGCCCCCTTCCCGAAAGGCAAGGACGCACGCGGTTACTACAACCTGATGGGCCGCGACGGTGAGCTGCATGGTCACCTCAAGCTCGACAACGTGGCGGGGATTGCGCTGGTCAGCAAGCTGTTCATGGGCAAGGAGGGGCACTCCTTCCAGTTCTTCGGTCACTCCGGCCGCTGCATTTTCAAGGTCTATCTGGGTCGCGACGAGAAACGCCAGTTGCTGGCCGATCAGGTCACCCGTTTTATGGCGCTGCGCCACAACTCTCAAGAGGAAGTCAAAGCATGAGTGAACGTCAGGAGCGTCTGCAGAACCGCCTGCAACCGGAGATCCGCGAGTTTCGCGACAGCTGCCGCACCCTGCAGCTCGCCACCGTCGATGGCGAAGGCAATCCCAACGCCAGCTATGCCCCGTTCGTGCTGCAGGAAGATGGCTACTATGTGCTGATCTCCGAGATCGCCCGCCACGCCCGCAACCTGCAACAGGTGCCCCGGGTATCCCTGATGCTGATCGAGGATGAGAGCGGTGCCCGCGAGCTGTTTGCCCGCAAGCGCTTGACCTTCGATGCGGTGGCTGAAGTGGTGTCCCGTGACGACGCCCGCTGGAGCAAGGCGGTGGCGGCACTGGAAGGTCGTTTTGGCGAGATCATCAAGGGTCTCTCCAACCTCAAGGATTTCAAACTGTTCCGCCTCAAGCCGGAGCAGGGGTTGTTCGTCAAGGGCTTCGGTCAGGCGTTCGCGGTTTCCGGTGACGAGCTGGTGGATTTCGTCCATCTGGTGGAAGGGCACAAGCGCATCGACAACGGTGCCGAGCTCACCAGCCCGGCCGATGCGCCGGTCTGATAATCCCTGTCGACCACGACAGCCGTCATAACAAAACGGGCAGCCACTGGGCTGCCCGTTTTTATTGCGTTATCTCATCCGGCCTGTTCAATCCTGCCAGGAGGCCTTGTTGGGAAAAGCGCGACGATCGGCATCGGTGGCCGTTTCGTTGCACTCTCCCCGCACCTTCCAGGAGGTCTGGCTCAGTACGATGTAGCCCTGGCGGCAATACTGCTTGGTCGCCAGGGTCTCGGTCAGCAGGTTCTCCTGCAACGCCTCCCGCTGCTCCAGCAGCCGCTGGCTCTGGGCCGCCGAGAGGCCGCGCGGCAAGGTGTCGTTGGGCGCGGCTTCAAAGGTGAACCGCTTGCTCCCCTCCTCGTTGATGTGGGTCAGAAACAGGGGTTCCTGCCCGTCATACTTCTGTCCGGGCAAGCTGGAGCAGGCCGACAGCAGGGGAACAATCAACAACAGGGTGGCAGACAACAGGCGCACGACAGACTCCAGTGAGAAACGAGGCGAGGTTCGCAGATTAGCACGGCTGCAGGGCGGGTGTTACTGCCAGCAGCTCGTCGGTGGTGAGCAGGGTCACACTGCGCCCCTCCGGCAGGCTGAGGTGGCGCCACATCCAGTGATGGTGCTCGGTGATCTGGGCCGCGCTCAGGTGGGGGCGATCGGCGGTGGTGTGACCATCGCTCAACACCAGCACCTCGTACCCATGGGAGGCCGCACTGCGCACCGTGGTGTCGACGCAAAAATCGGTGGCACAGCCACAGAGAATGAGTCGATCGACCGGCTGCTCGGCCAGCAGGAAGGCAAGCTCGGTATCGAGAAAGCTGTCACAGGCTGTTTTGCGCACCCGGCTCTCTCCCTTGGCCGGTTGCAGCGCACTGTGCAACTGCCAACCCGGGGTGCCCGGTTCCAATTCGGTACCGGGGGGCGAGTCATGCTGGATATAGATGACCCGTCCCTGTTGCTGCCTGACATGGGCCGCAGCCCGATTGATATTGGCCAGCACCTGCTCCTGGCGGTAACGGGGCTCGTTGAACAAGCCTTGCTGCACATCGATGATCAGTAACACATCCATATTTTACCCGCCGTTTCCTTGAAGATTAGGGTTGCAGCCACTGGCTGCAGTCACGACTGCGGGATTGATGCAGCGCGCCCATATCTTGCTTCATCTCGTCACTGTTTTGCCAGCGCTTAGGCAGCGGCATGATGGTTACCTGCACATCGGCTGCGGGATCTGCAACAGAGGTCTCATCTGTACGGGGGACGACCAGCGCTACCTTGAGGGCCGGATTGCGGCTGGCGATGCGACTGGCGAGCCCAAGCCCCCCCTCGACGTGGAAATTGCCGGCGATATGCATGATCTGCTGGCCCGGGTGCTTGGCGAGATAATCCACCATGCTCTCGGCCATGGTGTCATCCCAGCTGGTCTGGGCTGCGAAGCGGCGGGCGTTGCTGTCGGCATCGCCGTGGTGCATGGAGGCCATAAATTTCTGGCGATAGGGATCATCCCCCAGCGTCAGTTGGCGGGCCAGCTGGCTGCGACGTGTGGCTGGCAGTTTGTCGAGCCACTCAGCCCCCTCCTGACCGACACAGCTCACCAGGGGCTTGGGGGCGTTGGCGGCGATCACCGGCATCTGGTGAGCCTTGGCAAACTCCACCAGCGGGCGGTAGTCGCTCGGATAGTTGGGCCAGGCGTTGCCTTCGCGGATCAAGGCCGCTTCACCAATCTGGTTCGCCAGATAGGCATCCAGCGTCTTCTGATCGGCGCGGCTGAACTGCTCCATGGAGAGGGCCAATGGCCGACCGTGCTGCTGACCAGCGGTGTAGAGCCCGCTCAGCAGGCGCGATTGCAACAGATGCACGGCGGGATGGCTGTGCAGCTCACCCACCAGAATGATGTCGGCGTCGGCAATGCGCGCGATTGCCTGCTCCAGCGTCAGGTCTGCTTCTCTTTCGCCGCTTAGCCGGTAGTCATAGAGCGTCTGCAACTGTGATGACTGGGTCGGTTGGGTGGGGGTGGCACAGGCTGCCAGTAGCAGCGGCAGGGCGAGCAGGGGAAGTCGTCTAATCATGGGATCTCACGGCTGATATGCCCGGATGCCGGTGCATCTCGGGGGGCTAATAGAGAATAAGGGCAACACAGGGCGACAGTGTAAAACCAATTTGGTTCAAAACAAATGAGAATGATTTCGTTTCTTGTTGATCTTTGTCGAGAGCCGGGTAATATGCGGCCTGTTTGATAACAGTTCTCAATAAGGATTCGCTGTGACCCATCATAACGCACTCTCTCTGGTTGCCCTCGCCGTGGCAGCCGGTCTCTCTTCCCAAGTCTTTGCTGCCACCCAGAAGGCGGATGAAGTCGTGGTCGTCAGCGGCTCACGGATGGAGCAAAAACTGGAAGATGTCTCCGGCCCCATCTCGGTGATCACCGCCAAGCAGATTGAAGAGCAGGTCGTCACCAACGTCGCCGACCTGTTCCGCTACGAACCCGGAGTGACCGTGCTCGGCGGTCAGGGTGATGCGCAGACCTTCATCATCCGCGGCATGGGGGAAAACCGGGTCAAGGTGGTGCGCGACGGTGTGCGCCAGAACGATGCCTACAGCAAGGGCGGTGTCGGTCAGAGCTACTTCGATACCGACATGATCAAGCAGGTAGAAGTGGCCAAGGGGCCCGCTTCTGCGGCCTACGGCTCCGATGCGCTGGGTGGCGTGATTGCCATCACCACCAAGGATGCCAGCGATTTCCTCAAGGGCAAGGATAGTTATCTGGATGTGACCAGCGGTTACGCCTCCAGCAGCCACCAGAAGATGGCGGGCTTTACCGGCGCCCTGCGCACCGGCGAAGTGGAGAACCTGCTGCGCTACACCTGGCGCGATGGCGGTGTGACCCAGAATTTCGACTCCACCAAAAACGACTTCGATATCGGTACCCACGCCCTGCTGCTCAAGAGCAAGTGGAACCTCTCCGATGAGCAGTTCCTCAAGCTGACCGTTGACTACCTGACCGATGGCGAGGAGCCGGATGCGGTCAAGCTCAACAAGGTCGGTACCGGTACTGCCCGTGTCTTTGATCAGCCCATCACCGACAAGCAGACCGACAACCTCTCTGTGGTGCTGGATCACGGCATCGCGCTGAATCAAGGCTGGGCCGATCGGATGGATAGCAAGGTTTACTTCGCCCGCACCAAGCAGACGCTGGATCAGTACGCCTCATCCAAGTATCCGGTCAGCCCCGGCAACCCCTATGTGACCAAAAACTCGCTGGATCACAACGTGTTCGATCAGAAGAACATCGGCGCCCAGCTGCAGTTCCACAAGGCGGTCGCCAACCACCGCCTGGCCTGGGGGGCTGAATACGAGCACACCGATAACGAACGTACCCGTTACAAGGGGCCGACGACTCCCGGTGATTTTGTCGGCTACAACGAGCTGAGTTTCCCGGCTACCACCAGCGAGCGCAGCGCCCTGTGGGCCTTTGACGAGATCAAGTTTGGCGAGCGCTGGGTGCTGACCCCGGGTGCCCGTTATGACTACTACCGGATGACCCCGGACAACGATCCGGCCTACACAGGCGACAAGCTGCACAAGTTCTCCGAAGGGGAGTTGTCACCCAAGCTGGGTCTGGTGTTCAAGGCCCACGAGGCGGCCAACCTGTTCGCCCAGTACAGCCACGGTTTCAAGGCCCCCATGTATGACAGCGCCTTCTCCACCCTGAACCATCAGGCTTACGGCTATCGCATCGAGCCCAACCCGAACCTCAATCCGGAGAGCAGCGACGGCATCGATCTTGGTGTACGTGGCAGCAGCAACGGCTTCAGCTATGAAGTAGCCAGCTTCTACAACAAGTTTGAAGACTTCATCGAGATGGTGGAAGTGGGCAAAGAGGGGCGCACCGCCGTCTATCAGTACCAGAACCTGAGCAAGGCGACCACCAAAGGGGTCGAAGCCAAGGCGGATTACTGGCTCAACGACATCGTCAATGTCTGGGGCAACCTCGCCTACATCGAAGGCAAGGATGGCAACTACATCAACAGCCTGAGCCCGCTGAACGGCTCCGTCGGTGTGCGTCTGGAACAGGCCCAATGGAACTTCAACACAGCGCTGCGCTTTGCTGACGACATGGACAAAGTCCGTAAAGACAGCAAAGGCAACGATTACGTGAAGAGCGCCGGTTGGGGTGTGGTGGATATGTACGCCCAGTTCAACCCGATGACCGACCTGCAGCTCAACGTCGGGGTCTTCAACCTGTTTGACAAGGAGTACACCAGCTACGAGCGCATCGCCGGTCGTGATGCAGGTTCCGACAACAGCCTGATGACCGAGCCGGGTCGCAACCTGAGTGCACGGGTCAAATACGTATTCTAAAAAGACAACACACGCAGTGATCGCGGGCTGTTGCCCGCACCGGATCCCCGCCCTGACAGGCGGGGATTTTTTATACATGTAGCCAGGCGTGAGGTGATCCGCTCACGCCATGTTATTCGTTGGCGTCGCCTTTTCTTTGTGTTGGCGAGATATTATGCTATTTCATTCATTGTTAATGATATTTAGTAATTCTTTACAATGGGTGCGACTCGCCTTTGACTTCGACATCGAACTATTTTCTCGACACCGCCGATGCACTTGAGCTGATTACCCGCTTCAATGAGGCCCCTGACGAGCAGACCATAGTGACTCTGTTGCGAACTCTGAGCCAGCAGATGGGATTTGACCACTTCCGGCTGGGATTCATCTTTCCCAGTTCAATTCAGCGTCCTGATGTGAGGATTTTCAACGGCTGTCCTGCCGAGTGGGTGCAGGCCTATGACAAACAGCGTTTCTTTGCGGTAGATCCCGTTGTGCGCAAAGGAATGAAACAGAGCACCCCCATTCTCTGGGCCAACCTGATCACCGAGTGTTGCGATCTGCAGGACATCGCGGGGTTGGAAGTGATGCTGCAGGCACAAGAGATGGGGCTGCGCGACGGGATCACGATTCCCTGGCACGGGGCGAATGGCCATGTTGGCTTGCTGTCATTGATCACTCGTACGCCACGAACCGAACATCAGTGGTTGACGGCTATTCCCTTTTTAAGCTGGCTGGCGGTGCATGTCTTCGAGGCGGTGGCCCGTGTTTGTCTTGCCGTGCAGCTTCCTCAGGAAGATCTGACGCTACGGGAGCTGGAGGTGTGCCAATGGGCCGCCGAAGGCAAGCAAGTGAGCGATATTGCCCAGATCCTGGGGATCAAGCCCAGAACCGTCACTTTCCATCTTGAGCGGATCGCAGAGAAGCTGGGGGCAAGCAGCAAAAATCAGGCGATATCCTGGGCACTGATGCAGGGGATTGTCAGGCTGAACATTGACACGGCACAAATCGAAAATGTGGATGATAACAGTGCATGATGCTGTCTAACGCAAAAGCTTGCTCATTACGTAGATGAAATTACTGAAAAGGTAAGTTTTGCCAGTGAGTGTGATGACATTGCGCAACTTATTGCACCCATGTGCGTTGAGTGAGAATTGGCTGGGTGTAAGTATTTGATAAATAAGTGGTAAAAAAATGGCATGGTCGCTGCTAAAAGGTTGGTCGAGTGCTATCTCGTTTAACCAATCTATTTAGGAGCATACCCATGCCAACTCCATGTTATATCAGCATCGAAGGTAAAACCCAGGGCAATATCACCGCAGGTGCCTTCACCTCCGATTCCGTCGGCAACATCTTCGTGCAAGGTCATGAAGACGAGATGCTGGTACAAGAGTTCCAGCACGTCGTCACCGTCCCGACCGACCCGCAATCCGGTCAGCCTGCTGGTCAGCGTGTCCACAAGCCGTTCAAGTTCACCGTTGCGCTGAACAAAGCTGTGCCGCTGATGTACAACTCTCTGGCTTCCGGTGAAATGCTGCCGAAAGTGACCCTGAAGTGGTACCGCACCTCCGTTGAGGGCAAGCAGGAGCACTTCTTCTCTACCGTGCTGACCGATGCCACCATCGTTGACATCGACTGCCAGATGCCGCACTGCCAGGACCCGGCGAAGTCTGACTTCACCCAGCTTATCCAGGTCTCCATGGCTTACCGCAAGATTGACTGGGAGCACACCGTTGCCGGTACTTCCGGTGCGGACGACTGGCGCGCGCCCATCGAGGCGTAAGCCTTGCTTCGGTACTTTGGTATTCCTTGTAAGTAGTAATGTGTCTTTGAGCCGGTTGTTCAACCGGCTTCTTGTACTGTGCATTTTCTCCAGCCTGGCCAACGGGTTGGCTGGAGCTTTTCTGTTTTGTCATCCCCCTGCCGGTGAGTGCGGAGGGATGGCAAAGCACTAAAGGGTGTCCTGTGATGCAGACCCGACCCGCTCGTAACCTGTTAACCCCTTTATCTTTGGTGGCCCTTGCGGCACCGGAGAGGGCGGTAGCGTGGCCGCGCGGTGAGGGCGTGTATGGGCGCGAGAGTAGGCAAGGGCTCAGGCACTGCTTGGCCGTGACAAGAGGGGAAAGCCATGGCTAATCAAACCGGATTGCAATTTACCGTGAAGGTGGGGGCGTTGCCCGAGAGCACCTTTGTGGTGGCCAGTTTCCAGCTGGATGAGGGGCTGAATCGGCCGTTCAATCTGCAGCTGGAGGTGGCCAGCAGCCAGCCTGATGTTGACTTTGGCGCCGTGCTGGACCAGCCGTGCGAGCTGATGGTGTGGTACAACGGCGAGCTGCAACGCCGGGTCTGCGGGGTAGTGAGCGAGTTTGCCCAAGGGGACAGCGGCTTTCGCCGCACCCGTTACAGCCTCAACGTCAAACCCGCCCTGTGGCGATTGGGGCTGCGCCAGAACTCCCGCATCTTTCAGGCGCAGAAGCCCGATGAAATCCTCAGCATCCTGCTGCAAGAGCATGGCATCACCGACTACGCCTTTGCCCTGAAAAACGAACACGCCCAGCGCGAATACTGCGTGCAGTATCGGGAGACCGACCTCGATTTCGTGAATCGCCTTGCTGCCGAAGAGGGGTTGTTCTACTTCCACGAGTTTGAAGCAGGCAAGCACCGCATCGTGTTTGCCGACGACGCGGCAGCACTGACTGCTGGCCCCGAGCTCTTCTTCAACCTCGGCAACCGCTCGCTGGAACAAGGGCCCTATGTGCGCCAGTTCCACTACCGCGAGGCGGTGCGCCCCTCGGATGTGGAGCTGAAAGATTACAGCTTCAAGACCCCGGCTTATGGCCTCTCCCACAAAAAGCAGGGAGCAGAGCTGGAGCACCAGCGCGACACCTATCAACACTTCGACTATCCGGGTCGCTACAAGCAGGACCTGAGTGGCAAGGCCTTTGCCCAACACCGGCTCGATGCCCTGCGCAATGACGCGGTAGCGGGCAGCGGCAAATCCAACAGCGCGGCGCTCTTGCCAGGTCAGCACTTCTCACTCACCGAGCATCCCAACGGCAGCCTCAACACCGACTGGCAAATCGTCCATATCCGCCATACCGGCGAACAGCCGCAGGCGCTGGAGGAAGAGGGTGGCAGCGGCCCGACTGTCTACCACAACGAATTTGGCGTGGTGAAGGCGAGCACCACTTGGCGGGCGCGAATCGGCAGCCCCGAGGCGCCCCACAAGCCGATGGTGGACGGCCCGCAAATCGCTATCGTGGTGGGCCCGGAGGGGGAGGAGATTTACTGCGACGAACATGGCCGGGTGAAGCTGCAGTTCCCGTGGGACAGATATGGCAGCTCCAACGACCAGAGTTCCTGCTGGGTGCGAGTCTCCCAAGGCTGGGCGGGCGGTCAATATGGCATGATGGCGATTCCGCGCATCGGCCATGAGGTTATCGTCTCATTCCTCGAAGGTGACCCCGACCAGCCTATCGTCACCGGCCGTACCTATCACGCCACCAACCGGCCGCCGTATGAGCTGCCAGCCAACAAGACTCGCACCGTGCTGCGCACCGAAACCCACCAGGGCGAGGGCTTCAATGAACTGCGCTTTGAAGACCAGGCGGGGCAGGAAGAGATTTACATCCACGGTCAGAAAGACCTGAATGTGCTGATAGAGAACGATGCGGCGTGGCATATCAAGCATGACGAGCATCGGGATATCGACAATGAGCGGGTGACCCGCATCAAGGCCAATGACCATCTGACAGTAGAAGGGGAAAAGCGCGACCACATCAAGGCCGACTATTCGTTGACGGTCGATGCTTCCATGCACCAGAAGCTGGGGCAGTCACTGCTGGTTGATGCAGGCAGTGAAGTGCACCACAAAGCGGGGATGAAAATCGTGATGGAGGCGGGCGCCGAACTGACCCTGAAAGTCGGCGGCAGCTTTGTCAAGATTGATGCCGGTGGTGTCACCCTCTCTGGCGGCTCTATCAAGATGAACTCTGGCGGTAGTCCCGGCTCTGGCTCTGGCTGGGGCGGGCAGATGCCAATACAACCTGATGATGTGGAGGTGGTCTCCCCACCGCCCCCGGTCGACCCGGTGCGCCAGATTGCGACTCTGAAATCGGCCGAGCCAGTCTGCGAGATATGTGAGCAGCTGGCCAAGGAGGGCAAGTAATGGGATTGCCCGAGTTTGATCTGACGCCCGGTGAGCGGCTCTATTTGCTGCTCGATGGCGGGCAGATCCCTGAGCTTGAGCGCCACCTCTTTGAGGTCAGCGACAGCCCGGCCTATCAGCCGCTCTATCTCTATGCCCCCTGGGATAGCCTGCGGGAGGTCTCTCCCTGTCTGGTGGAGGCCAGCGAGCCCTTGCTCAGCTGGTTTCAGCAGCAGCCTGCCAATACCGGATGGCTGCTTGCCTCGCCGCAGGCGCTATTACCGCTGGCTGACCAGCTGCGCCAGCTTATCGAGGTCGAAAGCCCCTATGGCAGCCGCATCTTGCTTAAACTGGCAGCCCCGGAAACCATGGCCTGCCTGATGGTAGATGCCGACCCCTGGCTGTGGCGGGGGATAACGCAAGTCTGGCTGCCAACCCGCACCGGTTGGCATCATTGGCTGGTTAAAGAGACGCTGGTCGCCCCCATCGGTGATAAGTGCAGGCTCACAGACAGCCAATGGGCCCGGCTTGGTGAGGTGAGCTGGCAAAACCAGTTAGAGGCAACTTATCACCATATGCAGGCGTGGTTTCCCGCGAGGCTGGCGCAGCAGTCCGACCCAAAGGCATGGATTGCCCACTGGGCAAAACAGGCCTATCAACTGGGATTTCAGACCGAGCGCGACCAGCTGCTGTTTTTCAATGTGCTGGGATTTGTCGGCGAGGGATGGTGGCTGGGAGATGACTACCCGACCCTGACCAAACTGCTGACAGCGCCTTCGGCGCAAACCCCGTCACAACGTGTGGAGCTGGCAGCCAGTTGGGCTGAGCAGCACGCATTACCACAGGAGTTAAGCTAAATGGGCCAAACCTATCAGGTGAAACAGGGCGATACCCTGAGCGCCATTGCTCGTCGCAATAACACCTCTGTCGATGCCATTGCCAAACTCAACGGCATTGCTGATCCGGATAAAATTTATAGCGGGCAAACCCTGAAACTGCCGACATCGAACAGTGCAGCCACAACGGGCAACGCAGCGACCACTCCCAAGCATGGTGCCAATCAGACAGCAATGGCGACCAGCAACAAGGATTGCAAAAGCCCGGTTGGCACCTGTCCCTTTAAAAACAAAGATATCGCCCTGGTGCCAGTGCGCTATGCCCTTGATGAGCCTTTCGCACCTCCTCAGAAGCAGCCGCATCCATTACCCGCCGGAGCGGGTTTTGTTGCACCGCTCAAGCTCAAGGAAAGTTGTTATGCCCTGCGCCAACTGCGCGATGGCTGGCTCTATGTCTATGACGAAAAAGCCAAGGTGTTGGATGAATATGAAGTGAAAGATGCCACGTTCATCAGTCAGAGCAAGGGGAGCAAGGGCCATCTGCTCTACCCGGCGACTCATTCGTTGTCCCTCATTTACTCTCCCCAGCGTTGGACCGGGCGCATCAAGAAAGAGATGGAGAAGAACAGCGGCTTGCGCAGTGCCTGGATGCAGCAGGTGAAGTTGGGCAGTTTTGCAAGCACCATGAAGGCCGCACATTGTGGTTTGCCTGATGCTCTAGATAAGGTTGCGGATCTCGGTATGCCAAATAACGGCTTTGTGCTCTCTTGCACTCCACTGGCCAAGCCAGCCGAAGAGGATAAGCAAGGTATCAAACTGTTGGTACACAAGCCCGCGGCTTCACCAGCCGCCTACAAGGCGGGAATGCCGGATCCCCAAAGCGCTATGGTTGTGGTTCTGGAGGATCCGCTGGCCGATCTGGCAGACCTTTCCATGAAGGTCAATCAACTGTTGGCCAAGCGCGAAGCCTTGATGGGCAAGGATGAGAAACAGCGCAAGGCAAACACGCACAAGTTGATGATGGCCGAGGTGACGCGCAATCTGGCCCGGGTGCGCCTCGATGAGAAAGAGTTGCCCGCCTCCGTCAGTGGCAATGTGGCCAAGGTTCATGCCTTTGAAGAGGCGCTGGATGATTATCTTGGGGATCGCTATCTCGCCGATATGGAGAACATGACGGCAGAGCCGGGTATGGTGAGGTTCGACTCCCTCATGACGAAACGAGCAGATGCCAAGTTGAAGATCCTGCGGGAACAATATGGTTTTAATCCATCCGACAAGCAGGTCCGTCAGTGGAAAGAGCGCGCAGCGTTCCAGGACGAGGTCAATTGGAGTGGCCTCCATGCCTTTATTAAACAGTATCAGGCACCGCTCAATGAATTGGTGCTGGCGTTGGCGCGGGCCCATGAGGACCTGCGCAATGGCCTGACCCGTCTCAAAGCCGATCCGCTGCCCCTGGGGCTCGACAACTGCACGGCCGAAGGACAAGCCTACCTGCAAACCCTGTTTGCCGAGGCGGGGCAGGCCCTCTCTCTCAGTTGCAGCACAGAGGACAACAAAAAAGCACTGGAAAAACTGCTCGGCGAGAAGGTCAATGACAACTTGCTGGCGCTGGCCCCCTATGGTTTTGATGCGGCGCTGCACAAAGGGTTGAGTGAACAGACGGTCGACAATGTTTGGCTCAGCACCTCCTCTGGCGATATGACGGCACTCTTCGGTAGAACGGCCGACCTGGAGGCGCTACTGGGTGACGACGGGCTCAAGCAGAAGCCTTGGTTCCAGGCTGCCGAAGCCGTGATTGATGCCATGAAGGCGGCTGCAACGTCATTGGCCAAGGGCGCTCACGCCCAGATCATGGCGGCCATCTTGCCCCACGCCTGGAAGAACAGCCTGGCAGGTAATCTGAGGCTGGTGCTGCTGGAATCACTGCTCGGTGACCAGCCGCTGCAGGTCAACAGCGGCTATCGGATGCTATCCAAGAGCTTCAAGCAGAAGGCCTTGGTTATTACCAAACAGATGGCAGCCATCAGCTCGCCACCAGCGGGACACAACACCACAGTGCAGGCAATCAACGGCGATCTGCGCAGTCTGCAGCAAAAGCTGGATGCCTTGATCGCCCGTGAGATGCCCATGCTGGTGAAACTCAAAGGCGATCTCTACCAGCAGCAGGCTAGACAATATATCGGCGACTATCTGGCAAGTGTGCGCAGCGGCGTAAATCAGCGCATCACCGCCATGAACGAGAGAGTCCCCAATCTGACTACCTTTGGCGGGCTGGTGGCCCTGCTCAACCTCTGGAACCTGACGGTGGTCATGGCCGGAACGGCGCAAAATACCCAGTCGGTTGGCCGGTTGCGCGCCAATATACAGCTGGGCTCGGCCTTCGCCTGGACCGGCAATGCCATCGCCGCGCTCTATCAGGGAGCTGCGTGGGGGCAGTTGAAACCACTCACTGTTGATGGAGGCAAAAAGGCACTGACTGCACTTTCGATTAAAGCGGCCATAAAAGAGGGCGAACATACCGCGCTGGTGAAAACCTTCTCACTGCGTATGCTGGCCTTTTCTGGCCTGGGCATGGCGGCGGCCGGGGCAGAGCTTTGGGATACTTGGCAGGCTAGTAAGGACCCTCTGATAAGCGGCATAGAAAAAACACTCTTGCGGATGAAAGCCGTGGTGTTATTTGGGCAGGGTGGCATCTTCCTCATCCAGCTTGCGTATTTAGGTGTCAATAGTTTAGGTTTTTCATCCATCGCAGCCATCTGTGCAAGCTGGATGGGTATTGGCTTCTTTGTGCTGGGGGCCGCTTATCTGGTGCTGGCTGTATTGCTCAATATCTTTAGACGCTCGGATCTGGAGAAATGGTTGCGTCAATCCACCTGGGGTGAGCAGCCAGCCAACTGGTCTGATGAAGATGAGTTGGCTCGCTTCGAGGTGCTGGTCAATAAACCGGGGGCCAGCCTAAGTGTGGTGCGCTCGGCCCCTCAGGGGTGGATGGACACGGGTCGCCCCCAATGGCAATTGCAGCTCTCGCTGCCTGCGCACTTGCGCGGACAGACCATCGGGTTGAAGGTCATTAGCCAACCGATCGCCAAGGCCGGCCAGATGATACCGGCCCGTTCTAAAGAGGAGCTGGCGCGCTATCAGGTCGCCATGCAGCCCAAAACGCTGGAGACACAGCGCGGACGTTGGGATGATCTGGTCTATACCCTGCCGCTGGGGGTCGATATCAATACCGCCATCAAGCTGGAGCTGGGTTATTTGGGGGGCATGGTTCAGCAAGAATTTATCTTCAAGGGCAGCAGTAGCAGTAGCGGCCCAATCACATTGGCGACAAGCTCCGGCGGCTTGGGTACCATGCCCGCGTTGATGGTCGGCAAGCAAGGGAACAGATAATGGACAACGCAAACGAAGTCATTGGGGCTAATGAGCAGGAGACCCCTTTTCGTCAGCTACCGCAGGAGGAGCAACAGCGTATTCTCGATGCCAATCAAAAAAGGGTTCGTGAAGCGCCAACCCTCCATGAATGGGATATCAGGGTTCCTACACCATTCGCTTGGCTAATGATTCTAACAGTTACAACAATTATGACGTTGTTCGCTGTGGGTTGCGTATTGCTTGCTGGTGATGGTGATTGGGGGTTTGCTTATCTAGCATTCTGTGTCGCTATGGCAATGACACCTTATTTTCGCTATTTGGTTATGGCAGATAAGGATTACCACTACCGGGTAACCACTGAGGGTGTCATCGTCACTTATCAGGATGCGATACCCGAAGTGGCCTATACCATAGTCCGTGGCTTGGCGTGGTTTGGTGTGGTGGTATGTGTGCTCGCGGTTGCCCTGCTGGGGCCATTGGCCCTGGTGGGTGCCGGTGGTATGGCGCTTTTGGCAGTATTTTTTACTGACTTTAAAAGTGAAGTGACAGAGCATGAAACCATGTTTAAAAAAGAGTGGCCCTACACGCTTTTTATTTCCAATAGGAAAAAAGCCCTGAGATTTGAATCCACGCCCTTTAAATCAGCACATAGCGATAACATATATTGTAAATCTGAGGATTTTGGATGGGTCGTTGAACTTATTAAATCGCAGATTAGATGCGTCGAAATAAAATATATAAAGGGCCATCCTGTCACGTAAAGTTATTCACTGATAACAAGCACAGAGTCGATATGTAAATTAATCTGGGCTTGTTATTTAGATATTGAATGGCGGAGGACGAGCTGGCTCGCTTCGATCTGCTGGTCAATAAACATTAAGCCATGGGGCAGAGAGGCTGTAATTCAGCTTTTCTGCCCCTTGATTGACCAATAATGGCACTATCTGTAACCGGCCCTGTTTTATTCGCCCCTTTTTCACTCAGCGAAGAATTTCTCATGACCCATCGAGTCCTATGGCTGGCACTGACTGCCAGCATCTTAACCGCCTGCTCTGCCACGGCGCCACGCACTGATGCCGAGCTATCCCAAGCTGCAAAGCAGGGGGATGGCCGCGCCCAATATGAACTGGCCAGACGGCTGGCAATCCAGCCCGATTACCCTAATGCCATGCACTGGATGCAGCAAGCGGCAGAGCAGTCGGGCCCTTTGGCTGCCGATCAGCATGTCCGTGCCAATGCAGCTTGGCAGGTAGGGGAGTGGTATCAGGCTGGACTCGGTGAGCCAAAGAATCCAGCACTTGCTACTCAGTGGTGGCAGCGCTCTGCTCGCCTTGGCAACAGCAATGCCAGCTATCAGCTGGGCCTGATGTGTCAGGAGCAGCATCAGGGCAAGTTGGTCAGTGAATGCCTCGACTGGTTCGAGCAAGCCGCCAAACAGGATCATGCAGAGGCGCAATTGATCCTTGGGCAGTGGTATGCCAAGCAGCAGGGGGCGGATGAGGATGCCGTCAAGTGGTTGGAAAAAGCGGCAGAGCAGGGCAATCGCAACGCTCAGTATCAGCTGGGCAAGCGCTATGAGCAGGGGAAAGGGGTGATCAAACGCCCGGATATTGCCCAGCGCTGGTTTGAGAAGGCTGCCGCCCAGCAGCAGCCGGATGCCTTGTTGTTGCTGGCTCGTCAGGCTACACCGACGGATGCTTTCGCGGCTTATCAGCGGGCTGCCAATGCGGGTTCTGCCGAAGCTGAACTATGGCTGGGTGTTGCTTATCTGGCGGGAGAGCAGGTGCAAGCTGATCCTGCGTTGGGTAGATATTGGTTGGAGTTGGCGGTGACTCATGGCTCGCATGAGGCGGAGTACCAACTGAGCTTGCAACAAACAGATGGCGTAGCCAGGCAGCATTGGTTGACTCTGGCTGCGGAAGGCGGGATCACCAAGGCCAGTTTCGAGCTGGCGCAGTTGCAGCAAGAGCAGGGTGAGTTGGAGCAAGCCAGAGCCAGCTATGCCAAAGCTGCTGGACAAGGTCATACCCAGGCTCAATATGCTTATGGCGAGATGCTGCGGCAGGGTTTGGGCGGTAAAGAGGACTATGTGCTGGCACTCAAGCAATATCGTCTGGCTGCCCAGCAGGGTGACCGGATGGCTCAATACCGTATGGGAACCATGCGTGAAGAGGGACTGGGAGCTCCGCGCAACCGGGTACATGCCTATGCCTGGTTATCTATGGCGGCAACAGAAGGGATGCCAGAAGCTGTGCAGGCTCGTGATGAGCTGGAAGCAGCGATGACCAAGCCGGAAGTCAAACAGGCGCAAAAGCTCTCTGAGCACTGGTTTGGCAAGATCGCCACTACCTGGCAAAAAGGCTGATAGCTTGACAGGCAAGTGGCCCTTCAGGGCCACTGTGTTATCCCATAGTATCTGGGTTTTGAGCGAAGGATGGGGCAATACGCTCACAAGCACGCCAGGGCCAAAAACGACCAAGGGGTTGGCATCATGAAGATGCCAACCCCTTGTTTTATATGGCGCTCCCGACTGGAGTCGAACCAGTGGCCTGTCCCTTAGGAGGGGACCGCTCTATCCTGCTGAGCTACGGGAGCTGTGTGGCGGGCATTATACAAGAAGCAACTCCCTTTTAAACCCTTGATTCTTATTCCAATACTGCCAAATCCCCGTTCTGGATGTTAAACGGCGAATATTTGTTCTGGCTGCTGATGATGGCGCCATCGTCGAACACCTGCACCACTTCGAACAGGCCGTCGGCCGGGTTGCGCATCATGCGCGATTTGCCGTAGGGGTCGATGAAGTCGGCGTTGTGCTGGATGCGGAACTGATCGCCAAGCTTGATGCCGTTGCGCCGCCCCAGATTGATGTAGGGGCCGCGTTCGTTCTGGCCGACCACCCGGGCGGTGACCGGGGCGCAGGTGAGCTGGGCTACCAGATCCTGAGCCGCCTGTTGCAACTGGTAGTTGACCTCCTGGCCATAACTTGACTGCCAGAACTGGCCGCTGCTGCTGCCCACTTGCTCCCGCTTGCCAAAGGTCCAGGTAGCGCGCCCTTCGTAGACCTTGCGGTTGACCAGGCTGCCATTGATGCCGTCAAACAGGTAGAGCTGCATGCGAAAGTTACGTACGGGATCCTCATACCAGCTGGTCAGCTGGTTGCCTTGCGGCTCTATGGAGAGATCGTCGATGCTGCCGAGCACCAGATACTGGCTGTCGGTACGCAGGCTGAGCGCCTTGATCTCCTCGAGGGCGCTGCGATCTCCCTGTTGCAGATGGAGCGGATCGATGCGCAGGTTTTCATCCAGCCACTGGCGCACCGCGACCCCTTGCGGCGCATTCGCGAGAGTTTCGAATAGCCGCCGCGAGAGGTTTTCCGGCATGTCGTCCATGGCGCCGTAGCTGGCTTGGTCCGGATAGCGCATCCGCAGCCTCACCAGTGTCAAATCCTTGGCGAAGTGCTGGGTCTGGCAGATCTGGCGCTCGGCATGAATGTCGGCCACTAGCGTGATATACATGCGGCCGTTGCGCACCTCTTCCCGCTTGAGCCGATACTGGCGAATGTCACCGCCGGAGCGGATCTGGATCTGCTCGGATCGCAGGCTGCCATTTTCCAGACGCTGCACGCTGGAAACGGCCGCGCCGCTGGCCAGCAGCGCCTGACGCAGGGCGTCGCGGGTCGCCTGCTCGCGGGCATAGACCTCATCGCCCCCCAGAATGGCGGCGCTGCCCTGCGCTTCGATAAGCTCGGCGCGGGCGCTCAGGCTGGCCAGCAGCAGGGTCAACAGCAGCGGTAATTTCATAGTAGATACCTTGAGTTGGCGGGCAGCCGAGCCATGTTGAGGAAATGGCGCCTGCTGGCCGACATGGATCACAACACGTTCCAAGTGGCAGCGCACGTTGGCGCTGACGATGAGCATTAAAAAGCAAGAATCATGCCTCATTCCCGGCTCAAGCTTTGTCCGGAGCGTCCGATAATAAGTCAGGTGCAGATACAGGAAAGGTATCCATGAACAAACTCATCACGGCGTTGGCGCTTGCCCTGGCATTGACCGGGTGTGGCTCCGACCCTATCAATCGGGATCAGGGTGACCCCCGCCAGGCGGCGCAGGGGATGGAACTCAACTGGCTGGTGGCGCGCATGACCGATCAGCTGATGGAGCGCAAATCGCTGACCACCCTGACCGAACCCATCGCGGTGGCCTCTTTCGTCGATCTCGATACCCTGCAGGATACCAACTGGATGGGGCAGCAGATTGAGGAGAGCTTTATCTACGAGCTCAACCGCCGCGGCGAGGTGGTGGTGGACTTCAAGCTGACCGGCAGCATCAAGGTGACGCCGCAGGGGGACTTCGTGCTGAGCCGCAACTACAAGGAGCTCTCTTCCCGTTTGCCGATCTCCCGCATTCTGGTCGGCACCTTCAGCCGCAATAGCAAGGGGATCCTGGTCAATGCCCGCGTTATCGACATGCGCACCAAGATGGTGGAGACCACGGCCCAGAGCCTGATCCCGCAAAAATATCTGTTCGGTGCCAACAACTCGTTTGGTCGGGCATCGATCAATCGCGGTTATCTGATGCGTGACAGTCAGGCCCGGCCGGGTGGTCATCTGGTCAACCTGACCCCGTGAGGAGCGAGTCATGAAGATCCTGTTTGGTTGCCTGTTGGCACTCTTGCTCACCGGTTGCAGCGGCAACCGGGTGGTGGATTACACCCAGGGTGGCAAGCCCGATGATTTTCCGGTGCTCAAGGCGGTGGGGTATGCGGTGATCGACATCCAGCCCGGCCCCTCCCAGTCGGAGAAGATGCTGCAAGCCATTCGCGCTTCCAAGATGGATGCTTATCGCGAACTGGCAGAGCAGCTCAATGGTCAGCAGGTGCGCGGTCAGAGCAGCTACCGCGATCTGACACAGACCTCCAACTCGCTGGATGTGTCGGTCGCCGGTGTGGTGCGTGGTGCCCGGGTAGTTGCCTCCTATCCGCGCGGCAACACCTATGCCACCGAGATGGAGCTCGATACCCGCGCCCTCTACAACATCAATCAGTTGATGGCGGGTCAGTTCTGAGTTGATGGGCTTGCCGTGAAAACCGGCATCAAAACAAAAGGCGAGCAGTGTGCTCGCCTTTTGTCGTTGTGGGCTGGTTAGCTCCCCATCAGCACCGGCGGCACTGCGGTGGGTTTCACATCCTCGCTCGGGTAGCAGCCAAGCACCTTGATATAGCGGGTGATCTTGGTCAGTTCCACCAGTGCGGCCTGCATCGCCGGGGTCTGCAGGTTGGCGGAGACATCGAGGTAGAACATCTCTTCCCACGGGTTGCCCTGCACCGGACGGGATTCGAGCTTGGTCATGTTGATCTCGTGGCTGCGCAGTACCAGCAGCGCCTCGACCAGCGAACCCGGCTTCTGGGAGGTGGACATGATGAGAGTGGTCTTGGCCGGGATCTGCGGTGCCACATCGATGGGCTTGCGCGCCACCACGATAAAGCGGCTGTAGTTCTCTTTCTGGTTGGCGAGCTGCTCGGCCAGCACATCCAGACCATACAGTTCGCCACCGGCGGCGCTGCCGATGGCGGCGGCCTCCGGGCTGGCCAGTTCTTTCACCTTCATCATGGCGCTGGAGGAGGAGTCGCAGATCTCGTGACGGGCTCCTTCCAGCTTGCTCAGATAGTGGGAGCACTGCTGGAACACCTGCGGGTGGGCATAGAAGGTTTTGATGCGACTCAGCTCGGTCGGTACGGCGGTGAGGATGCAGTGCTCGATGGGGTAGGTGAGCTCGCCGACGATGGAGAGGCTGGTGTGCTGCATCACGTCATAGACTTCGTTGATGGAGCCCGAGCTGGTGTTCTCGATGGGCAGCACGCCAAAGGCGGCGCGACCCGACTCCACCGCATCCAGCACTTCGCGGAAGTTCTGGCAGTTCACCTCGATCACCTGATCCTTGTAGCGCGCCAGATATTTGCGGGCGGCCAGGCTGGAGTAGGAACCACGCGGCCCCAGATAGGCGACGCTGGTCATCGGCTCTTGCTGCTCCGGATTGAGCAGGCTCTGCAGATAGGCCTGCTGGGAGAGCACAGAGTCTTCGATGATGGTGTGATAGATACGGGTGATGTACTGGGCATCCAACCCAAGCACGCGCCCTTTCTGGATCAGGGCGACCAGCAGCTCCTGCTCCCGCTGATGGTCACGAATGGGGCGCGGGTTGGCTTGCTTGGCACGGGCCACCTCGATGCTGAGGGTCTTGCGTTTCGCCAGCAGGGCAAGCAGCTCCTGATCCAACCGGGTGATGTCTTGTCTGATCTCGTCGAGCGTTGCCATGATTGTTCCCTATCCAAGTAATCGATTGATATTAATGCAAAAAAAAGCCTCCGCTAGGGGAGGCTCGATTCGTCTTTGCTTTCTGTTCACACGACGACAGGCCTTCCCTCAAGCGGGCCGGATAAACGAGAAAGCAAAGAAGAATGGTGCGTGCATAGGTGTGTCCTTGAAGTAACGTCATAACCATTAAGGGATTTGTCGGCCTGATGCAAGTAAAACTTGCCCGCGGGCGGGGATGGGGGCAGGGTATCCGGTTAAGAAAATGGCGTATGAGCGATGTTCTATTGACTCTGTTTTTATGACTGAAACCCAGTGGGGGAGGTAAAGACGATGGCGATTATTTTCGATCTGGGACGGGTGGTGGTGAGCTGGGATCCGGTAGGCATAGTGCGTTCCGTGCGTGGTCCGCAAGGGGCCGAACAGTTGGCCGAGCAGCTCTTTAACCACCCGGACTGGCTGGAGGTAGACAGAGGTACCATGTCGCTCCACACCATGGCCCGGGAAGCGCAAGCGCGCACAGGCCTCTCGGCGGCACAGAATCTGGCCATTTTACAGGCAGTTCCCGCTTCCCTGCTGCCAGATCCCGCTATGCTAACCCTGATAGCCGAGCTGCACGGGGCGGGGCACACTCTTTATGCCCTCTCCAACATGGGTCATGCCAGCATCGACTGGCTGGAGCAGCATCAGGATTTCTGGCGCTTCTTCAGCGGCAAGGTGGTGTCGGCGCGGGTGCGGATGATGAAGCCGGAGCCGGATATCTATCGCTATCTGCTGGTGTCGTTCGATCTGAAACCGGCAGAGTGCCTCTTCATCGATGACAGTCCTGCCAACATTGCGGCCGCCGAGGCCCTCGGTATCAGGGGGATCGTCTTTACCGACGCGGCGAGTTGCCGCCAGCAACTGGGTGAGCTGGGCTGTTTGCCCGCCCCCGGCAAGGGGTGATGCCCCTCTAGGAGCACTATGGAGCATGGCCGGTTTCGCAATTGGCTCAGTCACTATCCCGAGGCGACCCTGATCATCGCCTGCAAGGATGGCAGCGGTTATCAGCTCTGCATTGAGGCGGAAGGGGAGTGCCTCTGCCTGACCGACAGCGAGGGAGGACGCCTGACCTTCACCTCGCTGGATCAGGCGCAGGGGTTCTTGCGAGCCCATCGGGTTCACCAAGCAAGATTACGAATTTATGACGCCCAAAATGAAGATTTAGCAGCAGAATCACAGGAAATAATCATCAAGTTTTAATTTTAACCAGACTCTTTAAGGGTCTATTCAGTTTGTTTGCCGCACAATACTGCACCTGTTCATCATCCGGAGCTGTTTAATGGGTGCCAATGTAGTTGTACTGAATCAGGGATATGATCACTCTTTTCAAGCCAGGGAACAGCTGCTGATTGAGCGACTGGCAAGTTTTGACGAGCTGGTTGTCTCTTTTTCGGGACGGTTGGAATCCTGCTACAGCATCGAGCTGTGCCGCGCTGCCGGTGTGAAAATCCACGCAATTACCCTCGATAATCCGACCCGCAGTCGCAGCGAAGTAGCCCGTGCCCGCCGTTATTGCCAGCGTTATGGTATCGATCACTGGGTCATCAAGAGTGACGAGATCGTCTTTTGCGATCGCCTGCCAAATATTGAAGGGCTGATCGACCCGGTTCGCCGCATTGGTGAGTATGTGCAGACTCGTCCGGAATGGACTCATCTGCCGTTGCTGGTTCCGGCTGCGGTGGAGGAGCGTGATGATTATCTTGCCCAGTTCGGGTCTCTGCCTGCCAACTCCATCTGGTTTTTTGCCGACAACGGATTGATGCGTCGCGATTATCGTTACGGCTTCAACAAGCGTCAGCTCGGTCGTTGGGGCAAAGGGAGCAACGGTTGCCTCAGCAATCGCTTCACCAATCCACGGCAGCTTGAGCAGCGTTATCTGCGAATGGTGGATCAGGCAGAGCAGATGCTGGCCGACATGGGGCTGGACGAGGCTCAGGTCTTTTTCCATACCCTGTGTGACTGCTCCACCACCCTGGCTCGGGTGCGTCTGCCCGAGCATCAGCGTGCGCAGGCCTTTGATATGCAATCGGATATTTTGTCCGCCCTCAAGGGGAGCAAGTTCGATCTGGTGACCCTGGATATGGCACAGAAAGAGCGACACGATCTCGCCATCTAGCCTGCGGGCAAGCGATGCGGGTGCCAGAACGTGAGTGCTGTCATAGGCAAGGGGCGACGGGACTGTTTATACTGTCGCCCTTTCACCCGTTACCGAGCTTCGCCCTATGAAACCCTTCTCCCGTCTGCTGATTGCCCTGTGCCTCTCCCCCGTATTGGCGCAGGCTGCCCCTCTTTCTCAGGTGACGCTGCCCGATGGTCGGCAGGTTCAGCTTAACGACGACTTCACCTGGGAGTATCTGGTAGTCAAACCGGCCGAGCCCGTGCAGGGCGTGGCTGCTGATGGGAAGGCTGGTGCCGTGGTGGCCGTCGCTGCTCCGGTGCTGACCGAGCAGGCCAAGGCCAATCCGGAACTGCTTGCCCAGATGGCGCGTGACGGTGTGGTGGTCAAGCTGGACAAGATCGAGGGATCTGACCCGCTGGTGCTGACATTTATGGTGAGCAATACCGGCACCCGCAATGTGGTCGGGGTGCGTGGCATGGTGACCCTGTTCAGTGCTGACGGGGTGCAGCTGAGCCGTCAGGAGGCCCGCTTCTGGGTTGCCGAGAATCGTCTGCCGGAAACCTATCTGCGCAAGGGGCAAGCCCGTCCGTCGCTGGCACTCGAGATCCCCCGTCCTGCCGGATTGACCGGTCAGCCGCTGGTGCGGGTCGAAATTGACGAGGTGGTCTTCCGCTGATTTGGCGTTGTTCCGGCCCATGCAAACTGTTTGGGTCGGCAACTTGTTGCCGCTGACACCCCCTGCAATATCTGCTTACATCTGACATGGTTCTGCAACAGCTTGCAGCTCGGCAAGCCGGGAACTTCGCCGCACAATGACTCCATACCAGCTCGCTAGCAACGGGCCCAATCACATGGAGTTATCATCATGAAAAAAGCAACTGTCTCTCTTCTGGTTCTGGCCGGGTTTGCCTCTACTTCCGTCATGGCGC
The DNA here is from genome assembly GCF_019048085.1 of Aeromonas sp. FDAARGOS 1416. Lineage (NCBI taxonomy): Bacteria > Pseudomonadati > Pseudomonadota > Gammaproteobacteria > Aeromonadales > Aeromonadaceae > Aeromonas > Aeromonas sp. FDAARGOS 1416. The sequence continues at coordinate 229,730 of NZ_CP077301.1, forward strand.
AGGATGCCTTTAGCTACGCCAAGGGGTCCGCCACCTGGGCGCACACCAAATCCGACTATCTCAGCGGTACCTTCAGCAATGACAGCAAAGGAACCCGTGATTTTGGCGGTCTGAGCCTGGATCTCTCCAAGAGCTTCGGCTCCAATTTCTATGGTCGCGGCAGCACTGAATACACCTCTCGCAGCAACGGCAACGACAGCATGTCGATCTCCAGCATCGGTGTTGGTGTCTTTACTCCGCTGAGCACGGGTCTGAACCTCTATGGTGAAACCGGTGTGACCGGCTACATGCTGGAGCGTGAACTTGCCAGCGATATCGCTAACAAAGGGTGGGATGCTGTTGCTCGCAAAGATAGCGGCAGCATGTACGGTGAAGTGGGTCTGCGCTACGACATCGGCAATGTCGAGCTCTCCACCGCTTATCGCTACGCCAACATGACCGACGATATGCACGACTTCAAGGTGGGCGGTGCCTACAAGCTCAACCAGAACTGGGCGCTGACTGCCGATTACACCTATCGCAACTGGGATCTGCAAAAAGGTTCCATCTCCAGCCTGGGTGTGAAGTACAGCTTCTAATCCCCCTTCCCGTAGTCCGTAGTGTCTTGATTTTTACCCATGGCGTTCGCCATGGGTTTTTTCTTTTTCCGGTGATCCTCTTTTTCTCCTTGTGTCGTATCAGTCGCAAATAGTTATACAACTTTCATTTTTTTGTATAACTGCTATAACTGAATCAATGCTTATACAAGGAGCGTCATCATGTACAAGATTAAAGTCGGTATCAGTGCCTGCCTGCTGGGACAAGAGGTACGTTTCGATGGGGGCCACAAGCGCTCCAGCTTCTGCGAACGGGATCTTGGCGCTCACTTTGACTATCACCCCGTCTGTCCCGAGATGGCCATTGGCCTGGGGGCGCCTCGCGCCGCCATCCGGCTGGTCAAGCGCAACGGCGAGATCCGTGCCGAGGCGAGCAACGGTAGTTTCGATGTCACCGAAAAGCTGATTGCCTTCAGCGAACAGAAGGCACGCCAGCTCGACTTCATCTCCGGTTATATCCTCTGTGCCAAATCACCCAGCTGCGGTATGGAGCGGGTCAAGGTCTATGGCGCCAACAACGAGGGGAGCGCCAAGGAGGGGATCGGCCTCTTTGCCAAGGCGTTGATGGAGGCCAACCCCCTGCTGCCGGTTGAAGAGGATGGCCGCCTGTGCGACCCCATCCTGCGGGAGAACTTCGTGCTGCGGGTCTTCGCCTACCACGACTGGCAGCAGCTCTGCGCCCGCGGCATCACCGCTTCTGCGCTGATCCGCTTCCACTCCCGCTACAAGTATCTGGTGCTCTCCCACGCCACCACCCACTACCGGGCGCTCGGCAAGCTGCTTGGCAATCTGGGCAAGTCCACCAATTTGCAGGAGGTGGCCGACAACTACATCAAGGGGTTGATGACGGCGCTGACCCTGCGAGCCAACCGCCGCAGCCACACCAATGTGCTGATGCACCTGCAGGGCTACTTCAAGCGGGTGCTGACCCCGGCCCAGAAGCAGGAGCTGGCCGATACTATCGACAAGTACCGCACCGGCATATTCCCCTTGCTGGTGCCGCTCACCCTGATCCGCCACTACCTGCGCGAGTACCCCAATCCCTATCTCGCCGAGCAGGTTTATCTCAATCCGCACCCCGATACGCTGAAATTGCGTTACGGGCTCTGAATCCGTTCTGTTGCCCCGGCGCATGGTTTGCGCCGGGGAGCCTTACCCCTCTGTTTGATGGACGTGTCATGTCTGATTTATCGCAAGAAGTTGCTCCTCTGGCTGATGAGGGGATCTACCCCATTCGCGAGGTCTCCCGTCTCACCGGCGTCAACGCCGTGACCCTGCGCGCCTGGCAGCGCCGCTATGGTCTGGTGCAACCGGCCCGCACCGAAAAGGGCCACCGCCTCTACAGCGAGCAGGATATCCGCCAAATCGGCGAGATCCTGAGCTGGCTGGAGCGGGGAGTGAGTATCGGGCAGGTGAAGGGGCTCCTGAGCGAACCCCATTCCGAGCCGGTGAGCGATCACTGGCAGCAAACCCTGGAGCAGTTCAGTCAGGCGCTGCTTGCCTTCAACCAGCGCAAGGCGGAGTCCGAGCTCAACGACCTGCTGGCGAGCTACCCGTTCGAGCTGGTGCGCAGCCGGGTACTGCAACCGCTGGTGGAGCGGCTGCTGGGGCTGTGGCGTGAACGGCCCGATGGCGAGCTGCTGCAACAGGTGTGGCTGGACTGGCTCCATACCCGCTTCGCCCGCCACCTGATCGAGCAGGAGAAGGGCGTGCCGATCACGCTGGCGAGTTGGGGGCAAGTCGGCCCCCTCGATTTGGTCTGGGCCGCCTACGAGTTGATCGGTCAGGGCTATGAGGTGCAACTGCTGGGGGAGGTGGAGCCCCGCCATGCCAGCCTGCTGGAAGGACGTGCCGTTACCCCCTGGCTGGTATTGCTGGGAGCCGGTCTTGGCAAACAGGATCTGGCCGCCGGGTGGCCCGCAGGCACACGCCTGTTTGGCGAGCTGGGGCGCCTCTACGACGATGAGTGGCTTAAAGCCCATGGCTGGCAGGCGAGCCTTGCCGAGTTGATAGCGGATGCCCCAGATGCTGCTGACACCAGCGGACGCGGGAGGAAAAAATCATGAAACTGGTCTGGTTTCGCAATGATCTGCGCCTCGCCGACAACCCGGCACTGCGGCATGCCTGCGCCGGTGATGAACCGGTCGCCGCGCTCTTTATCATCTCCCCCACCCAGTGGCGGCAGCACAAAATGGCCCCCATCCGTCAGCGCTTTATGTTGGCGCAGGTAGATGAATTGGGCCGCGAGCTGGCGGCCCTTGGCATCCCGCTCCATCTGCTGCGAGTGGAGACTTTTGCCGAGGCGCCCGCTGCGTTGTCAGACCTCTGCCGCGAGCTGGGGGTGACCCAGCTCTACGCCAATCAGGCTATCGAGATCGATGAGCAGCGTCGCGATCACGCCGTCAGCGCCGCGCTGGCAGAGCAGGGGGTGAGTTGTCACTGGCTCAACGGCTGTTGCGTATTGCCGCCGGGGCGGGTGCTGACCGGCTCGGGTGAGATGTTCAAGGTGTTCACCCCCTTCAGCCGCGCCTGGCTCAAGGCCCTCGACGAGGAGGGGTTTGTCATTCATCGCGCTCCTGCACCACGGGGCGAGCCACTGCCGTGGCAGCCGCTGGCTGAGCGGGCGTGGGTTGATGAGGCGCTCGGCGAGCTGACGGCGGATCCCCGCTGGCCAGTGGGGGAGGCAGAAGCTCTGCGTCGTTTGAACATTTTTCTGGAGCAGGCGGTGCTCGACTATGGCGAGACCCGGGATTTTCCTGCCATCGCGGGCACGTCCATGCTTTCCCCCTATTTGGCGGCGGGCATCATCAGTCCCCGTCAGTGTGTGGCGGCGCTCCAGCAGCGGCTCGGCTATCGGCCCCAGTCGAAGGCCCAGCCCGGCTTTGTCTGGCTCAATGAGCTGGTCTGGCGCGAGTTCTATCGCCACCTGCTGGTGCTGATCCCGACCCTCTCCATGAATCGCCCCTTCAAGCCCGAGACGGCGGCCTTGCCGTGGAGCTGGGACCCGGATGCCTTCGCCGCTTGGTGCGAGGGACGAACCGGCTACCCCATCGTCGATGCGGCGATGCGCTGTCTCAACACCACCGGCTGGATGCACAACCGGCTGCGAATGATAGTGGCGAGCTTTCTCACCAAGGATCTCCATATCCACTGGCGGCTCGGGGAGGATTACTTCATGAGTCGGCTCATCGATGGAGATCTGGCGGCCAACAACGGCGGCTGGCAGTGGGCAGCGGGGACCGGCGCCGATGCGGCCCCCTACTTTCGGGTCTTCAACCCCACCACTCAGGGGCAACGATTTGATCCACAAGGGGAGTTTATCCGTACTTGGGTAACTGAACTGGCCGATATTCCCGCCGCTTATGTGCATCAGCCCCACGATTGGCTGCGACTCAAGGGGCGACAGGATTATCCGGCACCCATGGTGGATCACGCCGTTGCCCGGGTGAGAGCCATCGAGATGTTTCGCTCTCTGGAGAAATAGGATGAACGAGCCGCTGGCCCGCTTTATTGGCCTCTATCAGCAACTGGACAAACAGCAGTTGCACCGCTTGCCCGAGGTCTATGCCGAACAGGTGGTCTTTACCGACCCGGCTCACTGCATTGAGGGGCTGGCGGCCCTTGGCGACTATTTTGCCGCCCTCTATCAGCGCCTCGCCTACTGCCGTTTCGTCATCACCAGTCAGCAGCAACAAGGGCCGCAGGCCTGGCTCGGCTGGACTATGACCTTCTCTCACCCCAGATTGCGTGGTGGTGAGCCGGTGACGGTGGAGGGGGCCACCCGCCTCGAATTCGACGAGGCGGGCAAGGTGTGCCAGCACAGGGACTATTTTGACCTGGGCGCCATGCTCTACGAGCAGTTGCCGCTGCTCGGGCCCGTGGTGCGCACCATCAAGATGAGGCTTGGCGCATGAGCGGCCGAGTGCTTATCACCGGCGCGACCTCCGGCATAGGTCTCCAGTTGGCGCTGGATTACCGGCGCGCCGGCTGGCAGGTGTGGGGTTGTGGCCGCGATGGCGAACGGCTGCAGGCGCTGGGGCTGGATGGCGTCACGCCGCTGCAGTTCGATGCCCGTGATCTGGCCGCAATGAGCGGGGTGGCTGCTACGCTGCCATCTCTCGATCTGCTGATCCTCAACGCAGGCAACTGCGAGTACATGGATGTGGCGGAGGGGTTTGACAGCGAGCTGTTTGCCCGGGTGATTGAGACCAATCTGACCGCCACCGGCCATGCGCTGGCCGCCTTCTTGCCGTTGCTAGGGGCGGGATCTCGGCTGGCCATCGTCAGCTCATCGGTGAGCTGGCTGCCGCTGCCACGAGCCGAGGCCTATGGCGCCTCAAAGGCGGCCCTCGACTATCTGGCGGATACCTTGCGCCTCGATTTGGCCAGCAAAGGGATCGGGGTGACCCTGATCCGCCCCGGCTTTGTCCAGACGCCGCTCACCGCCAAAAATGATTTTCCCATGCCCTGTCTGGTGACGGTGGAGCAGGCCTCTCGCGCCATCATGGACGGGCTGACCGCTGGTCGTCACCAGATCCACTTTCCCCGCCGTTTCATCTGGTTGCTGCGCCTGCTTGGTGCGCTGCCGGTGGGGCTCTGGCTGCGCCTTGGCCGCGCACTCGTATCGAAAGGAAGCCATTCATGAAGAAAAAGATCGCCATCGTCGGTTCAGGGATCTCGGGGCTCACCGCCGGTTTTCTGCTCCACAAACGCCATGACATCACCCTGTTCGAGGCGGCGCCGACTCTGGGCGGCCACACTGCGACCGTCGATGTGAATCAGGCTGGCCGCAGCTATGCCATCGACACCGGCTTTATCGTCTTCAACGATCGCACCTACCCCAACTTCTTGAAGTTGCTGGCGCGGATCGGCATGGCGCGGCAACCGGCCGAGATGAGCTTCTCGGTGAAGAGCCCGGAGGGGCTGGAGTATAACGGCCACAACCTCGACACCCTGTTTGCCCAGCGTAGCAATCTGTTGAGCCCCCGTTTCTACGGTTTTGTTGGCGAGATTTTGCGCTTCAACCGGGATGCTCGGGCCTGGCTGGCAGATGGTCAACATCAGGGTGCTGGACCCGAGCTGACGCTGGGAGACTTTCTGCTGGCGGGGGAGTTTAGCGACTACTTCGCCCGCCACTACATCTTGCCGATGGGAGCGGCGATCTGGTCATCGACCCTGGCCGATATGCGCGCCTTTCCCCTTGGCTTCTTCCTGCGCTTTTTTGCCAACCATGGCCTGCTGGATATGGCCAATCGCCCCCAGTGGTACGTGATCCCGGGCGGCTCGCGGGAATATATCGGCCCCCTTACCGCGGGTTGGCAGTCGCAGATCCGCCTCGTCTGTCCGGTGCAGAGCGTACGGCGGGATGCGGATGGCGTGGTGATCCAGAGTAGTTACGGTGAGGAGCGGTTTGACGAGGTGATCTTCGCCTGTCACAGCGATCAGGCGCTGGCGCTGCTGGCGGATCCCGGCGAGCGGGAGCAGGCCATCCTCGGCGACATGCCCTATCAGGCCAACGATGTCTGGCTCCACACCGATGCTAGCTGCCTGCCCACCCGCCGCAAGGCATGGGCCAGCTGGAACTATCAGCTCGATGGCAATGACGAGGCGCGGCCACTGGTGAGCTACAACATGAACATCCTGCAGGGGGTGAACTCGCCGGAGCCCTTCTGCGTCAGCCTCAACCCCAAGGGCAAGGTGGATGAGAGCAAGGTGCTGCGCCGCTTCGTCTACCACCATCCGGTGTTCAATCAGGCCTCCATCGCCGCCCAGCAACGGCGTGCGGAGATCTGCGGCCAGCAGCACACCCATTTCTGTGGCGCCTACTGGTACAACGGCTTCCACGAGGATGGGGTGCGCAGCGCGCTGGATGTCGCCAGGCGCTTCGGAGCCGAGCTATGAACGGCGCCACCGTGGCCACCGAACATGAGCGTACAGACGAACTGGCTGGCGTGACCAGCGCCATCTGGCAGGGCTCGGTGCGCCACCGCCGTTTTGCACCGCGGGCTCACGCCTTCTCCTACAGCCTCTTTATGCTGGGACTGGATCTCGACGAGCTGCCGCAGCTCGATCAGGGGCGCTGGTTCGGTGTGGAGCGCTCGGGACTGCTTTCGTTTCACCGCCATGACTATCTCAAGGGGAGTGAGGGATGCCTCAAGCAGGCGGTGTGGCAGAAGGTGAGCGAGCTGGGTGGCGATGCCGAGCCCGAGGGGCGGGTGCTGCTGCTCGGCAATGTGCGCTGTCTGGGATTCTACTTCAGCCCGGTTAACTTCTACTTCTGCTACCGGCAGGGCGAGGCGCGCTATCTGCTGGCGGAGGTGTCGAACACCCCCTGGAATGAGCGTCACTACTACCTGCTGGATCTGGCGGCGCTGGCGCCCCATGACAAGGATTTTCACGTCTCCCCCTTTATGGGGCTGGCGATGCGTTATCACTGGCGGATCAGGCCGCCCGCACAGGAGACACTGATCCATATCGAGAGTCATCCCGTATCCGGTGAAGCCAAGCTGTTTGACGCAACCCTGGCGCTCACTCGCGAACCCTTGTCGCGCAAGGGGCTGGTGGCCCTGCTGGCCCGCTGGCCCTGGATGACCATGAAGGTGCTGCTCGGGATCTACTGGCAGGCCCTGCGTCTATTTATCAAACGAACCCCGATATTTACCCATCCGGAGAGCCGCTAATGGAACTTGCTCAATCAACCCTCTCTGCCTCTTTCATCGACAAGGGGGCAAGGCAACTGCTGCTCAATCTGCTGGGTCGCCTCGAACATGGCCAGCTGCTGCTGCGGGATGGCGGTGAGCGCCACAGCTTTGGCGTCGCGGGTACCGATCTGCATGCCGAACTGGTGGTGCTGGATCCTGCCTTCTATCGTCGCCTGTTGCTGGGGGGCAGCATTGCCGCCGGAGAAACCTGGGTGGAGGGACTCTGGACCAGCCCGGACCCGGTGGCGCTGGTGCGGCTGCTGGCCCGCAATCTGACCCTGCTCGACTCCCTCGAACGGCGCCTCGGCTGGCTCAGCTTCCCCTTCAACAAGGTGCGCCACTGGCTCAACCGCAATACCCTGACCGGTTCGCGCTCCAACATCGCCGCCCACTACGATCTCGGCAATACCCTCTATCAGGGCTTTCTCGACAGCCATATGCAGTACTCGAGCGCCATCTATCCGAGCGCCGAGGCCACTCTGGAAGAGGGTCAGCAAGCCAAGTTGCGCACCATCTGCGAGCGACTGGAGCTGGGACCTGATGATCATCTGCTGGAGATCGGTACCGGCTGGGGTGGCCTCGCCGTCTATGCCGCCCGCCACTATGGCTGCCGGGTGACCACTACTACCATCTCCCGGGCCCAGCATGACTATGCCAAGGAGTGGATTGCGCGGGAGGGGCTGGGGGATCGCATCACCTTGCTGCTGGAGGATTACCGCAAGCTGGAGGGCACCTATGACAAGCTGGTCTCCATCGAGATGATCGAGGCGGTGGGGCACGCTTTCCTGCCCGACTATTTCCGCCAGCTGTCGCGGCTGCTCAAACCCGGTGGTCGCCTGCTCATCCAGGCCATCACCATCGCCGATCAGCGCCATGCCCAGTATTTGCGCGGAGTCGATTTCATCCAGCGCTACATCTTCCCCGGTGGCTGCCTGCCGAGCGTCTCCCAGATGGCGGGGTTGCTGGCGCGGGAGACCGACATGCAGCTGGTGCGGTTGCACGATCACGGTCATCACTATGCCCGTACCCTGGCTCACTGGTGCGAGCGGTTTCTGGCGCTGGCGCCCGAGCTGCCCAAGCTCGGTTACAGCCAGGATTTCATCCGGCTGTGGCACTTCTACTTTGCCTATTGCGAGGGGGGATTCTGGGAGCGCACCATCAGTCTGGTGCAGCTGGAGGCCGCCAAGCCGGGTCCGGCTGGCTGGTCGGGTGATGTGCCAGTAAGCGGTCACTGACCATGTGGCAGTGGGCTCACCTGCTGGGGTTCAACCTCTACTGGTTGCTGGCGGTGAAGTGGCAGCAGCCGGGCCCGCTGCTGGCAATGTTGCTGCTGCACTTTCTCTTCTCACCCAGCCGCCAGCGTGACTGGCGGCTGCTCCCCATTGCGGTGGCCGGCTGTCTGCTGGATGTGCTGCTCTGGCAGCTCGGCCTGTTCCGGTTCCCGTCCGGTTTTCCCCTCTGGCTGGTGCTGCTCTGGCTCGGTTTTGCCCTGACGCTGGCCCACGGTATGCGCTGGCTGCTGCGCCTGCCTCGCTGGCAGCAGGCACTGTTTGGCGTATTTGGCGGTGCCTCCTCCTATGTGGCAGGGGCCGCCATGGGGGCAGTAAACTTACCCTGGGGCATCTGGATCAGTTCGGCGCTGCTGGCAGTGATCTGGATGTGGTGGTTACCCGTACTCCTGTGGGTAATGGTCAAGCTGGAGGGTGAGTCATGACAAACACCTTTTCGACCGACTCGTTGCTTTTTTCCAAATGGACTAAAGAGAGCCAGCATGAGCTGACTGATCGCTTCTATCTGGTGGTTGCCTGCCAGCGGGATGCGCAGGGGCAGCTGGTGCAGGTGGTGATGCAGGATATCAACACCCTGCAGGAACAGGAGATGGACTGGCATGAACTGGAAGACCCCAACCACTGGCATATGGGGTGGAATTAACCCGCTGCTGCTGGCGTTTGCGCTCTTTGCTGCAACCGCGGTGCAGGCTTCTGCCGCCCCCTGGCAACAGTTGCGCCCGGTCGGGCAGGGGGAGATGAACTGGCTATGGTTCAAGCTCTACGATGCCACCCTCTACAGTGAAAGCGGGCACTATCAGCCCGGTCACTATCCGCAGGCCCTGACCCTCACCTATGCCAGATCCATCGAGCGGGAAGATCTGCTGAGCGCCACTGCCGCCGAGTGGCAGCGACTCGGTCTTGGCTCCGACGCCGAACGTCAGCGCTGGCTCGGCCAGCTCGCTGCACTCTGGCCCGACGTGCAGGCAGGCGACAAGCTTACCTTCTACGTCGACAAGGGCGGGACAGGCCACTTCTGGTGGCAGGAGAAGCCCCTCGGCACCCTGGCCGACCCGCAATTCTCTGCCGCTTTTCTCGCCATCTGGCTGGCTGACAACAGCCGTGATCCCGCCCTGACTCGCCGCCTGCGTGGCCAACCCTGAACATGGAGTTTCCAATGTTTTTCTATCGTGCATACCGCTGGTTGCTGTTGCTCCCCTTTTTGCTGCTGAGCGGCTGTGGTGCCAGTCTCGATGACTATCGGGGGCAGGGGCCAAACTGGGATCTCGCCCGTTTCTTCAACGGCAAACTGGTGGCTCACGGCCTGGTGACCGACCGCAGCGGCGAAGTGACCAGTCGCTTTCGGGTCGAGATGGTGGGTCGTTGGAAGGATGGCAAGGGAGAGCTGTTCGAGCAGTTCTACTTTGACGATGGCCGCCAGCAGACCCGTACCTGGTATCTGAGCAAGGGGGTTGACGGTCACTGGCGAGGTACTGCTTCCGATGTGGTGGGAGAGGCGGTGGGTAAAAGCGAAGGGTTCGCCCTCAACTGGCGTTATCAGCTCGATCTGGCGCTACCGGATGGCGAGGTGGTGCTGGTGAGCTTCGATGACTGGATGTACCTGCTGGACGAAGATCGTCTGATCAATCGTGCCGAGATCAGCAAGTTCGGTATCCATCTGGGTGAAGTGATCCTCTATATCGAACGTCAGCCCTGACCGTTAACGCAAGATAACGGCCAGTAAAAAGCGCGCCGATGGCGCGCTTTTGTTTACCGAAAAACCAGAGTCATCAGATGATGCGGTTCTCTTCCAGCATCTTGCGACGGGCCTCTTCCTTGGCCATCTTCTTCTTGCGGTTGTCGCAGGGTTCCGGGCAATCGCACTCTTTCTCGATGCCGACGCTACCCAGACCGCCACAGGAGCCGGAGATGGTTTTCTTCTGGAAGATATAACCGATAGCCATGGCGGCTATCACCAGCATGAATACCCCGAAGGTGATCAGAAAAATCTGCATCTCTACCTCTTACTTCTTGACCAGATAGGGCTTGAAGGCATCGGAGTAAGCCTCTTCAAAGCCTTTGTCCGTCTTGGTGATCACGAAGATCGCCAGGCCGCGCTCGTTGGCATAGGCCAGGCTTTTCTCGGTCCCCATCACCATAAACACGGTGGCCAACCCGTCTGCGGTCATGCAGGAGGGGTGGATCACGGTGACCGATACCAGACGGTGCTGGATCGGCTTGCCGCTGCGCGGATCTATGGTGTGGGAGAAGCGCTGACCATCCAGTTCATAGTAGTTGCGGTAATCGCCGGAGGTGGCCACCCCGTTGTCACCGGGCACGATCACCTCTTGCACCGTGCCGGTGCCTGCGGTGGGCTTCTCGATGGCGACGCGCCAGGGGTGACCCTTGCCGTTGACGCCATTGATCCGCAGCTCGCCGCCAATCTCCACCAGATAGTTGCGCGCACCCAGTGACTCCAGATACTCGGCTACCTTGTCCACACCAAATCCCTTGGCGATGGCGGAGAGATCGACGTAGAGATCCGGAATGTCTTTTTGCAGGGTATCGGCATCCACCGAGGTGATGACGTGCAGGTTGCCCAGACCGGTCTTCTGGCGAGTCTGGGTGATCAGCTCGTCGGAAGGGACCTTGGTCGGCTTCTTGTCCGGGCCAAAGCCCCACAGATTGACCAAGGGGCCAACGGTGACGTCCAGCGCCCCCTGGCTCTCACGGCCAATGTGAATGGCCTCTGTGACGACCCGTGCGGTATCGCGGGAGACCACTACCGGTTTGTTGTCACGGCTCTGGTTGAAGCGCGACAGTTCGGAATCGGGGCGATAGGTCGACATCTGATCGTTGACCCGCTCCAGCAACACATCCACCTCAGCTTGAAGCTTGGCCGGATCGCTGATGGCGCTGTCCGCCACCTTGATTGAGTAGTAAGTGCCCATGGTGCTACCGGTGATGTGGATCTCCGGTTTGGATTGGACCGTCTCCTGACCGCACCCAGTCAAGAAAAAGGCTAGCCCGAAGGCTAGCCAGGTCTTTACAACACTGTGCATGGATTAACCACCAAAGTCATCCAACAGGATGTTTTCGTCTTCAACGCCCAAGTCTTTGAGCATGTTGATGACGGCAGCGTTCATCACCGGAGGTCCACACATGTAGAACTCGCAATCTTCCGGTGCTTCGTGGTTCTTGAGATAGTTCTCGTAGAGCACGTTGTGGATGAAGCCGGTGTAGCCGTCCCAGTTGTCTTCCGGTTGCGGATCAGACAGCGCGACGTTCCAGGTAAAGTTCTCGTTCTCGGCGGCGAGCATGTCAAAGTCTTCGACATAGAACATTTCGCGCTTGGAACGGGCACCGTACCAGAAGCTCATCTTGCGCTTGGACTTCAGGCGACGCAGCTGGTCGAAGATATGGGAACGCATCGGCGCCATACCTGCACCACCACCGATGAATACCATTTCGGCATCGGTGTCTTTGGCGAAGAACTCACCGAACGGACCGGAGATAGTCACCTTGTCGCCAGCCTTCAGGCTGAAGATGTAGGAGGACATCTGTCCCGGAGGGGCAGTCCAGTTGCTGGGTGGCGGGGTCGCGATACGCACGTTCAGCATGATGATGCCGAACTCTTCCGGATAGTTGGCCATGGAGTAGGCCCGGATGATTGGCTCATCGACCTTGGACTCCAGCTCAAAAATCTTGAAGCGATCCCAGTCCCCGCGATACTCCTCGGGAATATCGAAGTTCTTGTAGTGCACGTGGTGAGCCGGGGCTTCAATCTGGATATAACCACCGGCGCGGAACGGCACGCTCTCGCCATCGGGGATCTGCAGCTTGAGCTCCTTGATGAAGGTGGCCTTGTTATCGTTGGAGATAACAGTACATTCCCACTTCTTCACCCCGAAGATCTCTTCCGGCAGTTCGATATCCATGTCGGAGCGAACGGTAACCTGACAGGCCAGACGCTCGCCATGACGGGCTTCGCCCTTGCTGATGTGATCCAGTTCGGTCGGCAGAATGTCGCCGCCACCGGATTTCACCCGTACCTTGCACTGGCCGCAGGAGCCACCGCCGCCACAGGCGGAGGAGACGAAGATACCGCTGCCAGCCAGCACGCCGAGCAGCTTGCCACCGGCCGGGCTGGTCACAGCCTTGGCCGGGTCACCATTGATGCTGATTGTCACGTCGCCCGCGGTCACCAGCTTGGACTTGGCGAACAGAATGACTGCCACCAGTGCCAGCAGGATCACGGTAAACATGACCACACCCAAAATAATTTCCATCTATCGTTCCTTTCTGATTGCAGGAAAGCCGATTACAGGGAGATACCAGAGAAGGACATGAAGCCCAGCGCCATCAGACCGGCGGTGATGAAGGTGATGCCCAGACCGCGCAGGCCTTCTGGAACATCGGAGTACTTCATCTTCTCGCGGATACCAGCCAGCGCAACGATCGCCAGCATCCAGCCTGCCCCTGAACCCACACCGTAGACCACAGACTCCATGAAGTTGTAGTCACGCTGCACCATGAAGGAGACGCCACCGAAGATGGCGCAGTTCACGGTGATGAGCGGCAGGAAGATACCCAGCGCGTTGTAGAGTGCCGGGAAGTACTTGTCCAGCGCCATCTCCAGGATCTGTACCAGTGCTGCAATCACACCGATGAAGGTGATGAAGCTCAGGAAGCTCAGATCCAGACCGGATACCAGAGCGCCATCTTTAAGCACGTAGTTGTAGATCAGGTTGTTGGCAGGAACCGCGATGGTCTGCACCACAATAACGGCAATACCCAGACCCATGGAGGTCTTTACCTTCTTGGACACCGCCAGGAAGGTACACATCCCCAGGAAGAAGGAGAGTGCCAGGTTTTCGATGAAGATCGATTTAATCAACAGACTCAGATAGTGTTCCATACCTTAATCCTTCGCCTCCACCTGCTTGGGATCCTTGGTGCGCACGCCCCAAATGATCAGACCAATGATGAAGAATGCACTCGGCGGCAGCAGCAGGAGGCCGTTGGGCACATACCAGCCACCGTTGTTCACCAGCGGCAGCAGCTCGATGCCAAACCAGGTGCCGGAGCCCAGCAGTTCACGCACGGTCGCGACACTCAGCAGAATGGCACCATAGCCCAGACCGTTGCCGATACCATCCAGGAAGGAGGGCAGCGGGGCACTCTTCATGGCATACGCTTCGGCGCGGCCCATTACGATACAGTTGGTGATGATCAGACCCACGAAGACCGACAGTTGCTTGGAGATGTCATAGGCGTACGCCTTGAGCACCTGGTCAACCACGATAACCAGTGAGGCGATGATCGCCATCTGCACGATGATCCGGACGCTGTTCGGGATCTGGTTGCGGATCAGGGAGATGAACAGGTTTGAGAAGGCGGTGACCGCCATGACCGCGAGGGTCATTACAAACGCAGTTTTCATCTGGCTGGTAACCGCCAGTGCAGAACAGACACCCAGCACCTGCAAGGCGATGGGGTTGTTGCCCAGCACAGGCGTCAACAGCAACTTCTTCATTTCGCTCTTGTCAGCCATTGTTGATTTCTCCTGCACGAACCTTGGCCAGGAAAGGACCGAAGCCCTTGGGACCCATCCAGAAGTCGAAGGTATGCTGTACGCCGTTACCGGTCAGAGTGGCACCGGAGAGACCATCGATCTCGTGCTCGGAGCCCGCCGGAGCATGGCCCTTGATGACGCGCAGCGCCGGCATGCCATTCTGGTCGAACAGTTTCTTGTCCTTGAACAGCGCCTGCCAGGCCGGGTTTTCGATCTCGCCACCCAGACCCGGGGTTTCACCGTGGTCATAGTAGGTGATGCCCTTGATGGTCTGGCCATCAGCGGCAACGGCGACGAAGGCATACATGGTCGACCACAGACCCTGACCGTAGATGGGCAGGATGATGCTGTCGATCTTGCCTTCGGCATCCTTGGCGAAGAATACCGGGATCTGCTTGGAGATCTGACGCAGGCTGGCCTTGTCGTCAGCGGCAGCAAGACGGATGCTGCGGGCCGGATCTTTGGCTGCCTGCTTGGTGTCGAAGTTGTCGGCATCGCCGTCAACAAAGTCACCGGTCGCCAGATCCACCAGACGCGCTTCGATCTTCTCGCCGTACAGTTTGGCCAGGTCGCGCTTGGCCACTTCGCTTACATCCACACCGGCTACGGCGAGAATGTTGCTCTGCTTGTCCAGCGCCTTGTTTTCCTGCTGGGTAGAACGCAGGCCCACAGCGGCAACGGATACTACGATGGAACAGGCCAGACAGAGGCCGGTGACCACGCTGACGGTGCCGAGGGTTGAATCTTTATTAAACGCCACGAGCAATCCTCCGCTTGATGTTTGCCTGAGCGACGAAGTGGTCAAACAGGGGAGCAAACAGGTTCGCAAACAGAATGGCCAGCATCATGCCTTCCGGGAACGCAGGGTTGACCACGCGAACCAGCACGACCATTACGCCGATCAGGGCGCCATACCACCACTTGCCTTTGTTGGTAAAGGCTGCGGAGACAGGGTCGGTCGCCATGAAGGCCATACCGAAGGCGAAGCCACCCAGTACCAGATGCCAGTGCCACGGCATGTTGAACATGGGGTTGGTATCGGAACCGATGACGTTGAATAGCAGGGAGGTGGCGATCATACCGATCATCACGCCGGCGATGATGCGCCAGGAGGCGATGCGCATGTAGACGATCATGGCGGCACCCAGCAGGATCATCAGGGTAGAGACTTCACCGATGGAACCCGGCAGGTTACCCAGGAAAGCGTCCATCCAGCTGATAGCCTGGCCGGTTGCACCGTTGATCAGCGCCATCTGGCCGCCTTGGGCCCACTGGCTCAGGGCAGTCGCGCCGGAGAAGCCGTCAACGGCAACCCACACTGCGTCACCGGAGATCTGGCCCGGGTAGGCGAAGAACAGGAACGCACGACCAGCCAGCGCCGGGTTCAGGAAGTTCTTGCCGGTACCACCGAACACCTCTTTGGCCATCACCACACCGAAGGTGATACCCAGCGCAGCTTGCCACAGGGGCAGCTCGGGCGGCACGATCAGGGCAAACAGAATTGAGGTTACGAAGAAGCCTTCGTTGATCTCGTGTTTGCGCACCATGGCGAACAGCACTTCCCAGAAACCACCGACAAAGAAGACGGTGATGTAGATCGGGAAGAAGTGGGTGGCGCCGATCAGCATCTTGCTGCCGATACCGGCTACAGCCGGATCGAGGGAGGCGCCCAGCATGGTAGCCAGGGCATATTGCCAGCTGCTGGCACCAGCAGCCGAGCCCATGTGGGCAATGGCGGCAATCGCTTGGTTACCAACGTTGTACATGCCCCAGAACATGGCCGGGAACACTGCCAGCCACACCATGATCATCATGCGCTTCAGATCGAGCGCATCACGAACGTGGGAGGCGTTGCGGGTAACGCTACCCGGGGTATAGAACAGGGTGTACGCCGCTTCGAACAGGGCATAGTACTTGGCGTACTTTCCACCCGGTTCGAAGTGGTGTTCCATATTTTCAAGAAGTTGCTTGAAACTCATCGCTTAACCTTCCAGTTCAATCTTGGTCAGGCACTCACGCAAGATCGGGCCGTACTCTGTCTTGCCGGGGCAGACAAAGGTACAGAGCGCCAAATCTTCCTCATCCAGCTCCAGGCAGCCCAGTGCTTGCGCACCGTCGGTATCGCCGGAGACCATGTCCCGCAGCAGCAGGGTCGGCAGGATGTCGAGTGGCATCACCCGCTCATAGTTGCCGATAGGCACCATTGAACGGTCACTACCGTTGGTAGTGGTGGTGAAGTTGATCAGCTTGCCCTTCATCAGATGAGAGAGGGTGGTACGGGTGATAGAGAACTTGTTGGCGCTGGGGTTGATCCAGCCCAGGAACTCTTTCTCGCGACCTTCACCCAGCACGCAAACCTGATTGTGGTAGCGGCCCAGGTAGTCGTGAACACCTTCGGCTTTGGCACCACTCAGGATAGAACCGGAGATGATACGGTTTTCGTCGGCACGCAGCTCATTGTTGGTGAGCTGGCTGATGCAGGCGCCCAGACGGGTACGCAGCAGACGCGGCTTGAGCACGTTCGGGCCAGCCAGCGCGATCACCTTGTCAGTGCAGATCTGACCGGTGGTGAACAGCTTGCCGAATGCAATCACATCCTGATAGTTGATGTGCCACTGCACCTTGGTGCTGCTGACCGGATCCAGGAAGTGGATATGGGTACCCGGCAGACCGGCAGGATGCGGACCAACGAAGATCTCTTCCTTGACCTGAGCCAGCGGAGAGTGGGGCAGACTGCCTTCGCCTTTACAGACGTAGACGGCGCCGTCGGTCAGGCGGGTCAATACGGCCAGACCATCGAGGAAGGCCTGCGGCTGTTCCTTGATAATCAGCTCGGCATCGGCTGCCAGCGGGTTGGTGTCCATTGCAGTCACAAAGATGGCGCGCGGGGCAGACGCTACCGCGGGGACTTTGCTGAACGGACGGGTACGCAACGCAGTCCACTGACCTGATGCGACCAGGATCTCTTGCACCTTGCTGCGCTCGAGCTTGGCCAGCTCGGCAGAGGCAAAATGCTCAAACGTCACCTGTTCATCGGAACCGTCGAGGTCGATGACCACAGACTGGAGAACACGTTTGGCACCACGGTTGATCTCTGAAACCACACCGGTGGCAGGAGCTGTGAATTTAACGCCCGGATTCTTCTTGTCTTCAAAAAGATCCTGACCTTTGATGACGCGATCACCTACTTTGACGAACATAGTAGGTCGCATCCCCACAAACTCCTCGCCCAGTGTCGCAACACGGGTGATGGCGGGGCCATCGTAGATTACTTGCTCTGGCGCACCCAGCACGGGGATGTCCAGTCCTCTTTTGATTGTAATCATACTTACTTGCACTACCGTTACGGGAGAGGTTGGTTAGCGCCGAGAAATACATCACGACGGGTGGTTGAATGAGTCGATGTTGTGGTTGCGCCAGGTGGGCAGGCTCAACAATTATTCAACATGCAGGCTCACTCAAAAGCGCTTGAGTTTACCACTTAAGGTGCATTTTCTGCCATGCCAAATGGGCAAAATCCCCGTGCCATCACAAAATTAACCTGCAATGAATAAGGCCCCGACACCTTGTAAGTAGTGGTTTTAAAGGTTTTTTTATTTCGATACCTCGATGGGGGTATTTGCTGTTGTCTCCACTATCAGCAAAAAGCCTTGATGCCGAAATATACCCCCTTGGATGTAGCCTTTTCGGGGCCAATGGGGGAAATATGTTTAATTTTTGTTGGCAGGTTCTCGAGGGGAATCCTGTGGTACAACCGGTTTCAGGAGAGCGACGGTTTGCCAACGCAGCTCGGGGTGCGCGGGGCGTGGCCTTTTTCCTGCCACTCGGTCTCGGTGTAGGTATGCAGTGCCAGTGCATGAACGGCACCGGCCAGCTCGTCGGCCAGCACAGCATTGACCTGACGATGACGGGCCAGCAGCCGCTGCCCTGCAAATTGCTCGCTGACGATCACCACCTTGAAGTGGCTCTCAGATCCCGGTTCCACACGGTGCATGTGGCTCTCGTTGATCACCTCCAGCACGGAGGGGGAGAGGGCGGCGGTCAGCTTGGCTTCAATCAGTTGTTGGATGGTCATCGGATCGGCTTCCAGAGTGAATGTCGCGCCATTCTATCGGCAGTCGCGGGATGGAATAAGCCCCCGTAAGAGGGAAATCACCCGTCAGTTGCTCCCTTGATGCGCATCGAACTGGTGAAATTCCTGCTCCTCGCTAGAATAGCGCCACTTTGCGTCGCCCCTGGCGCCTGTATACACGAATAAAGCCGAGGTTGGACTCTTCCTATGCAAACCCTTCTCGACACTCCCCATTGCCAGCTCACGCTCTACCGCTATCCGCGCCAGAGTCAGGAGACCCTGCAAGCCTGGGATGCGGCTGACGAATACCTGATCAACACCCTGGCGGAGTCTCCCCTCGAGCAGGCAGGCCCCGTCATCATCATGAATGACGGTTTTGGCGCGCTGGCGGCCTATCTGCATCCGCACTCCCCCTGCTGCGTCACCGACTCCTACATCAGTGAGCGGGCGACCCTGGCCAATCTGGCCGAAAATGGGCTGGATGCGGGTGGGATCCGCTTGCAGGATGCGCTGGCGCCGCTGCCCGATGCCCCTGCGCTGGTGGTGATCAAGGTCTCCAAATATCAGGCTCTATTGGAGCAGCAACTGCTAGCGCTGCGGGAGGTGGTGACACCGGCAACCCGCGTTATCGCTGCCGGCAAGGCGAAGGATATTCATACCTCCACCCTCAAGTTGTTTGAGAAGTATCTGGGGCCTACCCGTACCTCGCTGGCCTGGAAGAAGGCGCGCCTCATTCACTGCGAGCCGCAGGCAGTACGTCCCGCGCTGGCCAACCCCTTCCCGACTGTCTGGCCGCTGGAGGGGAGTGGCATGCTCATCCACAACCATGCCAACGTCTTCTCGCGCACCAGTCTCGATATCGGTGCCCGCTTTATGCTGGACAACCTGCCCATCCACAGTGCCCGCAAGGTGATCGATCTGGGCTGTGGCAACGGGGTGCTGGGTCTGTCGCTGCTCGCCAAAGACAACGAGGTGGAGGTGACTTTTATCGATGAATCCTATATGGCAGTCGCCTCGGCACAGCTCAACGTCGAGCACAATCTGCCCGATGCACTGCCGCGCGCCCGCTTTATGGTCAATAACTGTCTCGACGGGGTGGCGGTCGGCTCGGCGGATCGGATCCTCTGCAACCCTCCTTTCCATCAGTTGCAGGCGATCACCGATCATATCGCCTGGCAGATGTTCAGCGATGCGCACCGGGTGTTGCCTCAGGGGGGGGAACTCTGGATAGTAGGCAACCGTCATCTGGACTATCACAACAAACTCAAGCGCTTGTTTGCCAACGCACAAGTCGTTGCGTCGAACAGCAAATTCGTTATTTTGAAATCCATCAAACGCTAAAGCCAAAGGAAACCATGATGAAAAAGTCACTCTTGCTGCTGGCCGCCCTGATGCTGGGCGGGTGTGCCACTCATTGGCCGGAGACAGCGCTGCTCAATCCGCAGGTGATCCCCGCCAACCAGCAATACTACTCTGGCAATCGCATCACCATGGAAGGGGTAGACAAGCGTGAGGCTGCCTACGTCTTCTCCATCAAACATAAAGAGAAAGCCCCCGTGCTGGTCAACAGCGAGCGTCCGCTCAACCTGCTGATGGCCGAGCGGCTGGCCGAAGGGCTGCGCAGCCAGGGTCTCGAAGTGGGCAACAGTGGCACCACCAACCTGACGCTGGTGATTTCCAACGCCGCAGTCAATGTGGAAGAGAAGACCTTTACCTATGTCACCAAGTCCCGCGTCAGCCTGCAGGCGATCGCCGATTTCCAGGGCAACCGTCTGACCAAGCAGTTCAACATGTCCTCCAGCAAGGAGAGCCCGAGCGAGCCAAGCATGGCCGACCTGGAGTCTACACTGAACCTGCAACTGGGTAGCGTGCTGCAGCAGATCATGGCGGATGATGCGCTGCGTGGTTACCTGAAAGGTCAACCGAACGGTGCAGGGGTCTGATGATGAAAAAACTCTGGTTGCTGGCCATGCTGATCGCCCCGCTGGCGTTCGCGGGCCCGAAAGTCAGAATGGAGACCAACCACGGCAATATCGTGGTGGAGCTGGCGTCCAAGCAGGCGCCCCAGACGGTGAAGAACTTCCTGCGCTACGTGGCTGATGGCAGCTATGACGGCAGCATCTTCCACCGGGTGATCCAGGATTTCGTGGTGCAGGGTGGGGGCTACAACCAGCAGTTCCAGCAACTGCCGACTTATGAGCCTGTGGTCAACGAGTCGCGCGGCGGTCTGCCCAACAAGCGTGGCTCCATCGCTATGGCTCGCACCCAGGCGGTCGACAGCGCTACTCGCCAGTTTTACTTCAATCTGGTCGACAACAATAACCTCAACGCCGGTGGCTCTGCGGGTTATACCGTGTTCGGTCAGGTGGTGCAGGGGATGGAGGTGCTGGACAAGCTGGCTCAGGTACAGACCGGTTACAGCCCCATTCTGCGTGCCAACGATGTGCCGACCAGTCCCATCATTCTGAAGAAGGTGGTCTTGCTGGCAGAAACTCCGGCAGACAAGAAAGTCGACAAGAAAGCGGGCAAGTAATCCTCACCGGACGCGGTTCGTCACCTCGCCTCGTCAGGTCACGATACAAGGCTCATCCCGTTCGGGATGGGCCTTTTCTCTATCCGGGCTTCTTTTGCCTATCTCTTTGCTTGCCTTGGCTATCTGCCATCAACCTGCCAAAATGACGCACTTTTCCAAAGTCGTCAGGTAGTTGAACATGATCCGCAAACCAAGCTGGAGAGAGTCCCTCGCCGTCTATCTCGAATTTCGGGTGTTTATTCTCTTTGCCATGGGTTTTTCATCGGGTCTGCCGCTGCTGCTGGTGTTCGGTACCCTCTCATTCTGGTTGCGCGAGGCCGATGTCAGCCTGACCGATATCGGCTATATGAGCTGGGTGGCGCTCGCCTATGGCTTTAAATGGCTGTGGTCACCGCTGGTGGATCGCATGCCGCTGCCGTTGCTCTCCACGCTGCTGGGGCGTCGCCGCAGCTGGATGTTCTTCTCCCAACTGCTGATTGCCGCCGCGCTGGTCGGCATGGCGTTCTGCGATCCCAAGACCGAGCTGGCTCAGTTGGCGATGTTTGCCCTGCTGGTGGCCTTTGCCTCGGCCACGCAGGATATCGTCATCGACGCCTATCGCATCGAATCCGCCCCCGAGCGGCTGCAGGCGGCGATGGCAGCCTCCTACATGACCGGTTACCGACTGGCGATGATCATGGCGGGCGCCGGTGCGCTGGCGCTGGCAGCGTGGTTTGGTAGCAATAGTGGCTATGACTATCGTGGCTGGCAGATTACCTATCTGGTGATGGCGGGTCTGATGTCACTCGGGGTCATCACCACGCTGTTTTGCCACGAGCCGGATATCGATCTGGCCGAGCAGGGCAAACAACAGGCCGAACGCAAGGCGCAGCTCCTGGAAAAAGGGTGGCCTGCGCTGCTGGCGAGTGCGGGGGCCTGGGCCTATGAGGCGGTCTGGTGTCCGTTCGCCGACTTCTTTCGTCGCTATGGCAGCTCGGCGCTGCTGATCCTGGCTCTGATCGCCTGCTATCGGGTTGCCGATGTGGTGATGGGGGTGATGTCCAACAGTTTCTATGTGGATATGCAGTTCAGCAAGACCGAGGTTGCGACTATTACCAAGGTGTTTGGCGTCATCATGACGTTAGTGGGAGCGGCCCTGGGGGGCGTGCTGGTGATGCGCTTCGGCACGCTGCGCATCCTGTTCTTGGGAGCGCTGCTCACCGCCAGCACCAACCTGCTGTTTGCCCTGCTCAATCAGGTTGGTCACAATCTGGAACTGCTGACGCTGATCATCTCGCTGGATAACCTCAGTGCCGGTATCGCTACCGCGGCCTTCGTGACCTATCTCTCCAGCCTGACCAATGTGGCATTTTCGGCCACTCAGTACGCCCTTTTCAGCTCGGTAATGTTGCTGCTACCCAAGTTGCTGGCCGGTTTTTCCGGGCAGGTTGTGGAGCAGATTGGCTACAGTGCCTTCTTTGTCGGAACCAGTTTATTGGGCTTGCCCGTGTTGTTGTTGATTGTGCTTGTCGCCAGAAAAGGGAGTGAGTTGCTCTCAACGGCTGACAAATAGCAAGCGTTTGCGTAGAATCGGGGGTGATTAGATTCACACTTCCGGATAAAGTTCCCGAGAAGTTGTTTCACCCCCAATTTTATTTGATTAGAATCCCTCTCGCTCCTTGTGGGCAGGCTACGGAAAACCTCAACTAACGCACAAGAGACCAATAAAATGGCCAAATTTACCAAGACTCTGATCGCTGCCGGTCTGCTGGCTGCCGCCGCTACCCCGGCCTTCGCAGCTGATTACAGCGGTGATATCCACAAGAATGACTATAAGTGGATGCAGTTCAACGTAATGCACACCATCGACCAGCGCCCTTTCACTACCAGTGAAGAGGACTACAACGATACCTATTTTGAAATGGAATTCGGTGGTCGCTCCGGCCTGTTTGATCTGTACGGCTATGTCGACGTATTCGATATTTTCGACTCCCGCCACAGCAACAAACACCATGGTCAGAACCTGTTCATGAAGTTTGCCCCACGCATGTCTCTGGATGCTCTGACCGGTAAAGATCTCTCCTTTGGTCCTGTGCAAGAGCTCTACATTGCCAACCTGAACAACGTCGGCGACAAGCAGATGGAAAATCAGATTGGTCTGGGTGCCGATGTGATGGTTCCTTGGTTTGGCAAGGTCGGTATGAACCTGTATGCCCGTTATTCCACAGAGAACCAGTTCTTTGCTGAAGAAGAAGGCGACTGGAACGGTTATCAGTTCTCTATGAACTGGTTCAAGCCTTTCTACACCTTCGGTAATGGCAGCTTTGTCTCCTACCAAGGTTATCTGGATTATCAATTCGATCTGGATACTCACGATCGTGCTGACCGTACCAGCGATAACCTGGCCACTTTCCACGGTATCTACTGGCACTCCGATCGTTATGCCGTTGGTTATGGTCTGAAGTACTTTATGGATGCTTACGGTACTAAAGATGGTTCCACTGGTTCCTTCCCTGGTGCGACGCCTTGGAAGAGCACCGGCTTCAGCCACTACTTCTCTGTTACCTACAAGTTCTAATAAAACTTGGGGTACAAAAAACCGGAGCATCTGCTCCGGTTTTTTTATGGCCGCGATTTAGATAGCGTGGCGCGAGTCATCAAGTGCGCCACGGCTGAGTGGATAAATCAGTCGCGGAAGTTCTGGAACTGCATCGGTTGACCCAGTTCGGCGCCACGGACCAGTGCCATGGTCTCTTGCAGATCGTCACGCTTCTTGCCGGTGACACGTACTTCATCACCCTGGATGGCGACCTGTACCTTGATCTTGGAGTCCTTGATCAGCTTGACCAGCTTCTTGGCGATCTCTTTCTCGATCCCCTGCTTGAATTTTACGGTCAGGTGGAAGCGTTTGCCGGAGTGAACCGAGTCACCCACTTCCATGGAGCTGTTTTCGATGTTGCGCTTGAGCAGGGCGCCGCGCAGGATTTCGACCATCTGCTTGAGCTGGAAATCGGCATCGGCTTCCAGTTTTACCTCTTCCTTGTTCAACTCGAAGCTGGCTTCTACCCCACGAAAATCGAAACGGGTGGCCAGTTCACGATTGGCGTTGTCGACAGCGTTCAACACCTCGTTCATTTTGACTTCAGAGACAATATCGAATGACGGCATAGCCGGAGCTCCTCATGTTGCGTTATCGGGGGGCAAATCTACCAGAAAACGGGCAAATTTGCTGATTTTGATGGGGTTGCTCTGCTAGAATCCCCTGCGCACAGGACGGGTGGACCCGTTAGTGTCCACCAGCGACATCTTCACTTATCCCCGGTAACAGGTTGAGAGGATTGCAACCCTTACCCTGACAGAGTCACACCATGCCAAGCGGATTAAAAAATTCCCGACAGCCCGTTATTCCACCCGTTACTCCGAAGTGGTCACTGTTGGGTTGTGGCGCCCTCGGCGGCGTTTTTGCCTCCCTGCTGACCCAGAGTGGTCAATCCACCCGTGTCTTGTTGCGCGAACATCATAAGTCCACGCTCCATCCGGGGATCGATTTCACCTCGCTGGAGGGGCATGTCCAGCTGCTCAATATCGAACGCGGATTTGTCAGCAACCCCGGCAAGATCCAGCGTCTGCTGGTGATGACCAAGGCCAGTCAGATGATTGCCGCACTGACGCCGCTGGTGGGTAAGCTCGATGCCGGCGTGCCGATCGTGCTGCTGCACAACGGGATGGGCATTGCCGAGCAGGTGGTCGAGATGTTCCCGCACAATCCGGTGATTGCCGGTGTCACCAGCCATGGCGCCATGCAGTGCGGCCATTTTGTCTTCCGTCATACTGGCAAGGGTGAAACCTGGCTTGGCCCGATCAACGATGCCGCCAAGGCCCATGCCGCGCTCGCGGACGAGCTGGCGCTGGCACTGGGGCAGGCTGGTTGGGATGAGCAGGTATTGACGCGCCAGTGGCAAAAGCTGGCCATCAACTGTGCCATCAATCCCCTGACGGCCCTCTACAAGCTGAAAAATGGCGAGCTGGCTGGCCCCCGTTTTGCCGATGCCCTGCAGCAGATCTGCGTGGAAGTGGCGGATGTGATGTGTGCCGAAGGGATTACAACCACGGCAGAGGAGTTGCAACGCCGGGTGATGACAGTGGTGGAGCTGACCGCTGACAATTACTCCTCCATGCATCAGGATATGGAGCTGGGACGCGAAACCGAGATTGAGGCCATCACCGGCTTCCTGCTGGCCAAGGCTGCCCGGCATGGCATTGCCGTACCGGTCAATCAGGGTCTCTATCAGGCGATTAAAGAGAAGAGTCAGGCCGTCTGATCTTTTACATGGCAGAGCAAGCTGCAAGGAGGCGAACGTGAGTGTACTGGTGCTGGTGGCCCCCGGGTCGGAAGAGATAGAGACGGTCGCGATTGTCGATACCCTGGTGCGCGCCAGCATCGAGGTGGTGCTGGCCTCTTGTTGCCCAGCCGGATCCCGGCAGGTGAAGGCATCGCGCGGGGTACAGCTGGTGGCCGATTGTCATATCGACGAACTGACCCGTCGGGATTTTGAAGCCATCGTGGTACCCGGTGGTCTGCCCGGCAGCGAAGTGATCCGCGATACCCCGCTGGCCATCGATCTGCTCAAAGAGCAGGCCGCTCTTGGCCGCTGGCGCGCTGCCATCTGCGCCGCCCCTGTGGTGGTGTTGCAACATCACGCTCTGCTGGATGGTGCCATCGTCACCTGTCATCCCGGCTTTCAGCCCCGACTACCGACATCGCAGCTGTCACATGAGCGGGTCGTCAGGGATGAGGCTCATCGCCTTATCACTAGTCAGGGGCCGGGCAGTGCCATCGAGTTTGCCCTTGAACTGGTCCGGGCGCTGCGTGGGGATGAGGTGGCGGCCACTGTCGCTGGCCCTATGGTGCTGCCTTGAGCCCACTCTGCTGCAGAATCCAGCTGGCCATGCTTTGAAAAACGGGCCCCGGTCATCTTGATCGGGGCCCGCTTGTTATCTGCCGTTGTCGGTCACGCCATCTTGTCCGGCTCAGTAGTCGTACTGTGAGCACTGTTTTTTGTTGTACTCAGTTTTCCAGCGTGCCAATTCTTGCTCTGTGCCGAGCTTGTCCCCTTTCTTGATAGCCTGTTCCAGTATCTCAATCCGGTCGTACAGCCAGCGGCACTCTGCCGTCGGGTTGTTCTTGCCGATGCCGGTCAATGGTAGCAAACAGAGTCCCAACCAAAGATATTTCATCCCGAACGCTCCTTGTCATTGTGGTAGTAAAGGTCTCCTTGGAGTCTACTATTTTAGCCGCAACGAGAGAGATAGAGCTGCGATTATCCTTGGGGTAAGATGGTGCCATGTCTGTTTATTTATACAGTGGTATGCGCAAGATCATCCATATCGACATGGACTGCTTTTTTGCCGCGGTGGAGATGCGGGACAATCCGGCGTTGCGGGAGGTGCCGCTCGCCATCGGTGGGGCCTCCGAGCGGCGCGGCGTCATCTCGACCTGCAACTATGTGGCGCGCCGGTTCGGGGTGCGCTCCGCCATGCCGAGCGCCCTGGCGAAAAAACTCTGCCCGCCGCTGGTACTGATCCCTGGGCGAATGGCGGTGTACAAGGATATCTCCCGTCAGCTCAGGGCCATTTTCCTGCGCTATACCGATCAGGTTGAACCACTGTCGCTGGACGAGGCTTACCTCGACGTGACCCACAGTCGCTGTTGTGGCGGTAGCGCCACCCTGATGGCGCAAGAGATCCGGCAAGCCATCGTCACCGAACTGGGATTGACCGCCTCGGCCGGAGTGGCCCCCAACAAGTTTCTCGCCAAGCTCGCCTCGGAGCAGCGCAAGCCTGATGGTCTGTTTGTCATTCGTCCCGACGAAGTGGCCGAATTTGTCTGTCAGCTGCCACTCGGCAAACTGCCCGGGGTTGGGCGCAAGACTGCCGAGCGGCTGGAGGCGCAAGGGCTCTACACCTGTGAGGATGCGCGGGCTTTGTCGGCACAAGAGCTGTGCAGCCGTTTTGGCAAGCTGGGGGAGATGCTGACGACCCGGATCTGGGGGCTGGATGAACAGCCGGTGCAGGCGCACCGGATCCGCAAAACCATCGGGGTGGAGACTACCTTGGCGAGCGATGTTTGTGACGAAGCCGCCTGCCTGACGGTATTGCAGCAACTGCTGCCGGAACTTGAGCGGCGATTTCAGCTGGCGTGCCCTGCCGAGCAGGTGATGGGTCAGGGAATCAAGCTCAAGTTTGCCGACTTCCACCAGACCACCGTCTATCGCAGTCAGGGTGGCTATCAGCCAGCCTTGTTCGTTCCCCTGCTCAAAGAGGGGCTACAGCGGGCGCAAGGGCGTTCGGTTCGTCTGCTGGGCTTGGTGGTGGGTTTGCCAAAAGAGGGTGAAGTTAATCAACTCTCGCTGGATTTGCTGTGAGAGAGTTAAGTTTTTGTTTATAAAGTCGATAATCTATCCATATCTGTATGACGTAGGAATATTGGCATGAGCGCTCTTTCTGTCCAGGGTCGGATTACCCTGATCGCCGGTTGCTGTCTGTTGGTGACAGCCGCCGCTCTGGTTGCCTCTTCGATTTACAACGCGAACAAGATGCAACAGCAGGTGCGGCAAGCCACCATGCACGAGGCGCAGCAGTCTGCCGAGAACTGGATGAAGGCGATGGGCTCGGAGCAGGCGGCCAAGGTGACCAGCTATCTCGATGAAGCCTATTTCCGCGCCAGTTTGCTGGCGGAGAGCGTGTTGTTCCAGCGCAAGAATGCGGCCGAGAACTTTGTCCATTCGGAGGCGCTGCGCAGCGCCGTCAATCAGCAACTGCACGATGCCGTTGCCTCATCGACCAATCTGCTTGGTGTCTATGCGGTGTTCGAGCCTGATCAGCTGGATGGGGAAGACAGCAACTATCAGGGCTCAACGGCGCTCGGTTCCAACGACAAGGGGCGTTTTTCCAGTTACTGGGCCTATGACAACGGCAAGATAGAGCCGGAAGTGCAGAATGAGGATGTACTGGCCGATGAGAGCCCGACCGAGGCTGGTGGCATCGAAAACGAGTGGTATCGCTGCAGCATTCGCACCCGTGCCCTCTGCCTGCTGGAGCCCTATCTGGACGATGTGGGCGATAAACAGATATTGATGACCTCGGTGACGGTCCCGCTACTGGAGCAGGAGACTTTGCTGGGGATGGTCGGGGTCGATATCTCGCTGGCCACTTTGCAGAGTCTGGTCAGTACCATGGACAAGGAACTCTATGACGGCAAGGGCAGAATCTTGCTGGTCAGTCACGAGGGGCGCGTGGCGGGAGCCGATGAGTTCGATGTGACCATGGGGCGTGGACTGGATCAGAAGTATCAGGGGCTGGCCAGCGAGCTGAAAGGCTGGCTCAGTCAGGGGCAGGAGCTGACTCGCTGGAGCAGCGACGGCGCCTTGTTGCAGACCTTTGTCCCGGTATCCATGCGTGGCACCGACCGTAAATGGGGCATCTACATTGAATTGCCACGGGCCGTAGTACTGGCTTCGGCCCAGCAACTGCAAGATGAGCTGGCCAGTGAAGCCAATCGCAGCGTGGTCTCGCAGCTGTCAATCGGGGTGCTGATCTCGCTGGTTGCCCTGAGTTTTATCTGGTTGATGGCGCGCCAGATTGTGGCACCCATCCGCGCTGTAGTTGCCCGCCTCAAGGATATCGCCAGTGGTGAGGGGGATTTGACCCAGCGTATCGAGATCCAGCGGCAAGACGAGATCGGCGAGCTGGCCAAGTGGTTCAACAGCTTCCTCAACAAGTTGCAATCCACCATCAGTCAGGTGATTGATACCGTCTCCGGTACGCGCAACAGTGCCGAGCGAGCCGCGCAAGTGGCCGAGCGCACCAGCAGTGGCATGCAGGCCCAGTATCAGGAGATCGATCTGGTGGCGACGGCATTTGAGGAGCTGAGCGCCACGGCGTTGCAGGTCTCCGGTAATGCCGGCTCGGCGGTGGCGGCTGCCAACACCACTGATGCCGCGGCGCAAGAGGGCAAATATGTCGTTGCCGACACCCAGGAGGCGATGCGCAAGCTGATGACCATCATCAACGATGCCCAGCCGGTGGTGGAGCGACTCTCCGCCAACAGCGACAACATCAACGATATTCTCACCGTGATCCAGGGAATTGCCGAGCAGACCAACTTGCTGGCGCTGAATGCAGCTATTGAAGCGGCGCGGGCCGGTGAGCAGGGCCGTGGCTTTGCCGTGGTGGCCGATGAGGTGCGCAATCTGGCGGGTCGCACCCAGAATGCCATCGTCGAGATCCAGACCCTGATCAGCCAACTGCAATCCGGTACCGGCGCCGTGGTCAAGGCGATCCGCGATGGTCATGGTCAGGCTGACGAGACCCTCGCCAAGGTGGATCTCTCGGTGCAGGTGCTGGAGCAGATTATCCAGTCGGTCTCCACCATCCATCAGATGAACGAGCAGATTGCCCGGGCGGCGCAGGAGCAGAGCCGGGTGGCGGACGAGATCAACCGCAACGTCAGCAACATTCGCGATGTGAGCCACACCATTCGGGCCGAGGCGGCGACCTCCGCCGAAAATGGTCGCGAGCTCTCTGCGCTGGCGGACAAGCAGCAGCAGCTGGTGGGGCAGTTCAAGGTATAGAAGGGATGAAAAAAGGCGCCATCCAGCTGGAGGCGCCAAACACATTCAGATGACAGACTGGGTCAAACCGGTGAGATTTGAGCCCCTCTTCCCGCAGAGGAAGAAACACAACACCACAATCGCAGTCGAAAGACTCACTAAAAACACATGTAAACCAACACGTAGTAGAAAATGTGAGCCATATGACGACTGATTGCTGGGCGAATTATGTTTATTCACTGGTCGACCCGCAACCGACAAATTATAATGCGCCCCATTAGAAAAACTCATCGTCGGCTGGTGTCATGTCTCGTCGTTTACCCCCGCTCAATGCCCTCAAGGCCTTTGAAGCAGCGGCTCGTCACTTAAGCTTTACCCGCGCAGCAGAAGAGTTGTTTGTGACTCAGGCTGCCATCAGTCACCAGATCAAGGCGCTGGAGGAGTATCTTGGCATCAAGTTGTTCCGCCGCAAAAATCGCTCCTTGTTGCTGACCGAAGAGGGGCAGGGTTATTTCCTGGATATCAAGGACATCTTTGCCTCTATCTCAGAGGCGACCGACAAGCTGCTGGCCCGCAGTGCCAAGGGGGCGTTGACTGTCAGTTTGCAGCCGAGTTTCGCCATCCAGTGGCTGGTGCCGCGGTTGGTCAAGTTCAGCGAGCGCCACCCCGATATCGACGTGCGGATCAAGGCGGTTGATCTCGACGAAGGGTCGCTCACCGACGATGTGGATGTGGCCATCTACTACGGCCGCGGCAACTGGCCGGGTCTGCGCTCGGACAAGCTGCATACCGAATACCTGATCCCCGTCTGTTCCCCCTTGCTGCTGACCGGGCCCAAACCGCTGCGTACGCCGCAAGATTTGACTCTTCATACCCTGCTGCACGATACCTCCCGCCGCGACTGGAAGGCCTGGTTCCGCCAGCTCGATATCGATGCACCCAACGTCAATCAGGGACCCATCTTCAGCCACTCCACCATGGTGATCCAAGCTGCGATCCACGGCCAGGGGGTGGCGCTTGGCCACAGCGTGCTGGCACAACCCGAGATTGAGGCCGGCCGCCTTATCTGCCCATTCGAGCAGGTGCTGGTGAGCAAAAATGCTTTCTATCTGGTGTGTCAGGAGCAACAGTCGGATCAGGGCAAGATCGTTGCCTTCCGCGACTGGATGCTGGAGCTGGTGGAGCAGGAAGAGGCGCGTCGCAGGGCAAGGCTCGCCGATGCATGAGGTGATCCGCGAGGGGGCAGTTGATGCCCCCGTTCGCATTTTGCTGGCCCACGGGGCAGGCGCGGGGATGGATCATGTTTTTCTTGCCGAGTTGTCACGCCTGCTGGCTGGCCCCGACATCGAAGTGGTGCGTTTCAACTTTCCCTACATGACAAAGCGTGCACAGGATGGCAAGCGCCGCCCGCCTGACAGGGCGCCTGTGCTGCTCGCCCATTGGCGCGACATGATCCGCGAGTTTGCCCATCCACGGCTGTTTCTGGCAGGCAAGTCGATGGGCGGGCGGATGGTGGCGGAACTGTATAGCGAAGGCGAGGGTGAGATGAATGCTGCAGGATTGCTCATTCTCGGGTATCCTTTCCACCCTCCGGCCAAGCCCGACAGCTGGCGAGGCGAGGTACTCAAGCATATTGCAGTGCCAACCCTGCTGTTGCAGGGGGAGCGCGACACCTTCGGTAGTCGCGCCGAACTGGCCGATTTCCCCTTCTCACCCGCCGTATCGGTCCATTGGTTGACCGATGGTGATCATGGTTTCAAACCGCGAAAAGCCAGTGGCGTGAGTGAGCAGGAGAATATGCAGCATGCAGCTGCGGCCATCAGCCATTTTGTGGCCCGGCATGGATAGCACGATAGGGTTGGTTTTATTGCCAGCCGTGATGAGAGAGGGAGAGTGAGGATGCAGATCCATCGACATTGGCTGATACTGGCCGGTCTCTTCGGGTTGACGGCCACCATGCTGGGGGCTTATGGCGCCCATGGATTGGCGGCGACCGGCATTACACCCGAGCGTCTGGTGGCATTCAATACCGCCGTGCAATATCAGTTTTTTCACGCATTGGCCCTGCTGGTTCTGGGCTGGTGTGGTGTGCGTAGCAGGGTGATCCAGCTGGCTGGCACCGCTTTTGTGCTGGGGATCATCGGATTCTCCGGCAGTATTTACGCCATGGTGCTGCTTGGCAGCAAGGGGCTGGGGTTGATTACTCCGGCCGGTGGCCTCTGTTTTATGTTGGGATGGGCGGCCCTGATCTGGGCTGGCTGTCGTCTTGGAGGAAAAAATGAATAATCTGCTGCTTTATTGCCGCCCCGGTTTTGAGAAAGAGGCGGCTGCAGAGATCACCGAGCGTGCCGGTAACATGCAGTGCTACGGTTTCGCCCGGGTCAAGGACGACAGCGGTTATGTGATCTTCGAACTGTATGACGAGGAGCAGGCGGACCTGCTGGCTCGCAAGCTGCCATTCCGGGAGCTCATCTTCATCCGCCAGATGCTGGTGGTCACCCATGAGCTGAAGGAGCTGGATGTCGCGGACAGGATCTCCCCCATCCTTGAGGCGGTGAGTGACTACACCATTTGCGGTGATCTGCGTGTCGAAACCGCGGATACCAACGAAGCGAAAGAGCTGTCGGCCTTCTGCCGCAAGTTCACCGTGCCGCTGCGTCAGGCGCTGCGCAGCAACGAGATCCTGACCAAGAAGGAGACGCCAAACCGTCCGGTGTTCCACGCCTTCTTCATGGCCAATGATCACGTGTTGCTGGGCTACTCCTATTCGTTCAACAACTCCGGATTCCACATGGGGATCCCGCGCCTGCGCTTCCCGGCCGATGCGCCGAGCCGCTCGAGCCTCAAGCTGGAGGAGGCGTTTTACGTGTTCGTGCCGCGGGAAGAGTGGGATGTGCGTCTCTGCTCAGGCATGAAGGCGGTGGATCTGGGCGCCTGCCCGGGTGGCTGGACCTATCAGCTGGTGCGTCGTGGCATGATGGTGACAGCGGTCGACAACGGCATGATGGCCCAATCCCTGATGGATACCGGTCAGGTCAAGCATATCCGGGATGACGGTTTCGTCTGGCGTCCGAGCAAGAAGAACACCTACTGGCTGGTGTGCGACATGGTCGATAAACCGGCGCGGGTCGTTCACATGATTGCGGACTGGTTCCGTGAGGGTGACTGCCAGGAGGCGATGTTCAACCTCAAGTTGCCGATGAAGAAGCGTTATGCGGAATCGGTACACAACATCGAAGTGCTGCGCGAGATGCTCAAGGAGATCGACAACGCGTTCGTGATCCAGGCCAAGCAGCTCTATCACGATCGAGAAGAGATCACCGTGCATGTTTACAACAAGTACTGGGTCTCCAAACTCGAGCCCAAGGTGTGATGTAGCAGTTCTACCCGTACGATAAATACCAAGGCCGACAGGGAAACCTGTCGGCCTTTTGCTATTCGGCTGCCGGAAAATATCAGAAACGGTAATCGAGGCGCAGGGAGGATTCGT
Organism: Aeromonas sp. FDAARGOS 1416; assembly: GCF_019048085.1. Taxonomy (NCBI): domain Bacteria; kingdom Pseudomonadati; phylum Pseudomonadota; class Gammaproteobacteria; order Aeromonadales; family Aeromonadaceae; genus Aeromonas; species Aeromonas sp. FDAARGOS 1416. The sequence goes on from NZ_CP077301.1 coordinate 262,556, forward strand.
CGTCGGTCACCTTGATCTCTATCTGCAGCGGGATGGTTTTGTCGACCGGATTGAATTGCATCTTTATCCCGTCTCCTCTCAGCCTGAGGGCGGTGTTCATTCCGCCCGCCTTGAACTTGACCTTGGGTCTGAAGCGTTCAATTGACAGACTGATGCTCTTTTCCGGGGTCAGATTGAGCTGCGGGTAGGAGGTGATCTTTTGATTGCCAAAGTTGTCGGTGGAGACTTCAATACCAAACGACAGGGGTTTGGGTGCCTTGAGTAGGTCGTTGGTATTCAGGCTCGAGCGCCATACCTCGGTGGCAGTCCGTTTTTCCTGCTGTGGCAGTTTGGCGGTTTGGGTCTGTTGATCCTGCTCGAAAGCACTGGCAGTGCCACACACCAGCAGCAGACCCGACACCAGATAGCACCCGTATCCCTTCATGAAAAACACTCCCTGTTCTTCTTCTCTATTGAACATAGTTGCTGTTTGGGGAGTGGCAAAGGATTCGGAAGTATAAAAAAGGGAGCCGAAGCTCCCTTTTAAAATCAATGAATTAACTCACAGACGATCGATGATGGCCTGGGTGAATTCGCTGGTGGAAGCCGTGCCGCCCAGATCGCGGGTGACCCGATCACCAGATTCGATGGTAGCTCGTACCGCCTCGCGGATCCGCTCTGCTTTATCCTGCATGCCGAGGTACTCCAGCATCTGGATGGAGGCGAGGATCACCGAGGTGGGGTTTGCAATGTTCTTGCCTGCAATGTCGGGGGCAGAGCCGTGGACCGCTTCGAAGATGGCCGCGCCATCGCCGATGTTGGCGCCGGGCGCCATGCCAAGGCCGCCAACCAGACCGGCGCAAAGATCCGAGAGGATGTCGCCGAACAGGTTGGTGGTGACCATGACATCGAAACGCTCCGGGTACATCACCAGGTTCATGCAGGCGGCATCGACGATCATCTCTTCGCTCTGTATATCCGGATAGTGGCTGGCGATTTCACGTGCCACTTCGAGGAACAGGCCGGAGGTCGATTTGAGGATGTTCGCCTTGTGGATGATGGTGACCTTCTTGCGCCCTTCCTGACGAGCCAGCTCGAAGGCGAACTTGACGATGCGCTCGGCCCCTTCGCGGGTGATGATGCTCATCGCCTCGGCACTCTTGTTGTCATCGCTGCGCTTCTGACCTGCTCCCGAGTACATCCCTTCGGTGTTTTCACGCACTGTGATGATGTCGATGTTGTCGTAACGGCTTCTGGTGCCCTTGAAGGAGATGACCGGACGCACGTTGGCGTAGAGGTTGAATTTCTTGCGCAGGGAGACGTTGATGGAGGTAAAACCGCCGCCGACCGGGGTGGTCAATGGCCCTTTCAGGCTCACCTTGTTCTTCTCAATCAGATCCAGGGTAGCCTGGGGCAGCAGCTCGCCATGCTTCTCGAGGGCAACCAGACCCGCATCAGCGTATTCGTACTCAAAGTCACAGCCCGCATGGGTCAGGATCTGGGTGGCTGATTCAATGATGCTGGGGCCAATGCCGTCGCCGGGAATCACGGTAATTTTTCTTTTGGACATGAGAGGGTTCCACTTCCAGGGTATAGGGGAGGATGGGGCTGCTTTATAGCATTTACTCAGCAAACCAACCACATTCCTTTACATTCTACTCACTTTTATCAACAGCGAGGGTGAGTCTCGTCATGGTTCACGCCCTTGCCTGCATTTTTGTTCGGCACTTTAGTCTGGCTGGGGCGGGTAGCGGATGTCCCGCAGGTTGAATCCCAGCGGAATATCCCGCTGCAAGTGCACCAGCCGCTGGGCTAGCAGGGCCTCATCCTGATGTTGGCGCAGCTTGAGCAGGGGCTTGGCGGCGTCCTCTTGCTGACAGGCTTCGAGCATGGCTGCCAGATTGCCGTATTGCTGCAACAGTTGGGTGGCGGTCTTGGGGCCGATCCCCGGAACCCCCTTGATATTGGAACCGCTGATACCGGTCAGCGCCCAGAAGTTGACCAGCTGAGCAGGTGCTACCCCATATTGCTGCTGGACGAAGGCGGCATCCAGCCAGCGTTTGTTGAAGTAGTCGCGCACCCGGATCTGCGGGCAGATCAGTTGGCAGAACCCCTTGTCGGTGGAGATGATGGTCGCTTGATGGCCATGGCTGGCGATGCCGCTGGCCAGGGTGGCGATAAGATCATCCGCTTCATCGGTCTCGGAGAGCAGGGCGTCGACCCCGCACTCCCAAAAGGCATCCTGCAGGGTCGCCAGCCCTTCACGCAGTTCGGGGGGCATGGGAGTTCGCCCCTCCTTGTAGGCCGGATAGACCTCTTTGCGCCAGCTATGCACCTCGCCATCAAACACGGCAATCACATGGGTCGGCTCGCTATTGGCCAGCAGCTTGCGGCAGGTATTGATAAGGTTGGCTCGGGTGGCAACCAGCGCCTGGGCAGGGGTCAGTGCCTGCTGGGCCTGTACCGCGTGCAGACGGCGAATGAGGTTGAGGGCATCGATGATGAGCAGGTGTGGCCGGATAGTTGACATGGGGCACTCTTGGCGGTCGGGACGCCCCATTGTAACAAACCGCTCGCCTTATGGGGGATTGATGGCAGTCGGGAAGGCACTGAGCCAATAAAGAGGGGCGCCGATGCGCCCCTCTGTCGATGATGTATCTGTACCTTAGCGGACGATTTCGTAGCAGGGCACATACTGGCTGCCCGGCAGCTTCATCCGTTGCTGCTTGACGAAGCTTTCCAGCAGCTTGTCCATCAGGTGCATCAGCTCCTTGTCGCCGTGCAGCTTGAAGGGGCCCTTCTTCTCGATGGCGCGAATGCCCCCTTCCTTGACGTTGCCGGCGACGATGCCGGAGAAGGCACGACGCAGGTTGGCGGCCAGCAACTGGGGCGGCTGGTTGCGGTGCAGATCCAGACTGGCCATGCTGGCGTGATCCGGCTCGAAGGGGAGTTGGAACTCCGGCTCAATCTTGAGGGACCAGTTGAAGGAGTAGGCATCACCGACCGATTTGCGGTATTCGCGGATTTTCGGCATCGCCTCCTTCATCACCCGGGCCACTTCCGGTGCATCGCCGACAATGATCCGGTAGAGTTTGGTCGCCGATTCACCGAGGGTCGCCTTGATGAAGTCGTCGATGGCACGGAAGTAGTCGGCACTCTCTTTCGGGCCGGTCAGGATGATGGGCATCGGCTGCCGCTCGTTGGCCGGATGCATCATGATGCCGAGCAGATAGAGCAGCTCTTCGGCGGTGCCGACCCCGCCCGGGAAGATGATGATGCCGTGGCCGAGGCGTACGAAGGCTTCCAGCCGTTTCTCGATATCCGGCAGGATCACCAGCTCGTTGACGATGGGGTTGGGTGGTTCGGCCGCGATAATGGAGGGTTCGGTGAGGCCGATGTAGCGCCCGTTGCGCACCCGCTGTTTGGCATGGCCGACGGCGGCCCCCTTCATCGGGCCCTCCATGGCGCCCGGACCGCAACCGGTACAGATGTTCAGCTCACGCAAGCCCAGTTCGCTGCCCACGGCGCGGGTGTACTGGTATTCGATCTCGTTGATGGAGTGGCCACCCCAGCAGACGATCAGGTTGGGGTCGGCGCCGGGCAGGATCACCTTGGCGTTGCGCAGAATGGCGAACACCACGTTGGAGATATGAGTGGAGTTGGTCAGATTGACCTGGCGGTTGGACTCGAGCTGATTGGAGACATAGAGAATGTCGCGCAGCACCGAAAAGAGGTGCTCCTGAATGCCGCGAATGATCTCGCCATCGACAAAGGCGTGCTCGGGGGCATTGAACAGTTCCAGCTTGACCCCGCGCTCGCGCCGGATCACATGAATATCGAACGATTTGAAGCGCTCCAGGATCTCCTTGGAGCTGTCGGTATGGCTACCGGAATTGAGTACTGCCAGCGAGCAGTTGCGAAACAGTTGATAGATATCGCTGGAGGCAGTCTGCTTGAGGCGATCCACCTCAAGCTGTGACAGCAAATCCATGCTGCCGACGGGATTGATGTGCGTAATCATAGGTTCCCCTTTACTCACTTGTTATCGTTGTGTTTTTCCCTGGGGAGAAAAGGGGACGCTATGTTGCATCCCCTGAGATCGATAGTAGTGGTAACAGAGGGTGGAGGGAAATAGGGCGACGACTGTTCGCTGTTTTTTTAGCCGCTTGTCAGGCCAGTGTCACTTGATCCCGACCGGTGTGCTTGGAGTGGTAGAGCGCCTTGTCCGCCCGTTCAAACACATCTGACGGGTTGTCCCCATCCTTGAACAGGGTTGCGCCGATGGAGATGGTGATCTCCACCTTGGCATCGCGAAAACGGAACGGGATGCTCTTGATGGTCTGGCGCAGGGTCTCCAGCGGCTTCTGGAACTTGTCCGGGTTGATGTTGGGCAGCAACACCACGAACTCTTCTCCACCAAACCGGGCGATGAAGTCGGTGTCACGCAGTGCACTCTGCAGCGCTTTGGCGACCACTTTCAGTGCCTTGTCACCCGCCATATGGCCGTAGTTGTCATTGATGTTCTTGAAGTGATCGATGTCGATGATCGCCATGCAGAGCGGAGTGCGGTAACGAAGCCAACGTTTGTATTCCTGCTCCAGCCGTTCATCGAGGGCGGCCCGGTTGTGTACCTGGGTCAGGCTGTCGAGGAACAGTTTGTGTTTTTGAATGGTCAGCCGCTTCTTGTACTCGGCGGTCTCCTCCTTCATCAAGCGCAGCTTGGACTCCATGGTGGAGAGGCGGGTGAGCAGGTGACGCTCCCGCGCCGCCGTGCTGTCACGCTCCTGCAGCAGCAGGTTGATGGCGCCCATATGGCCGGAGATGGCGCGCTTGAGCGCATCGATGGAGTTATGGCTGGCCAGGGAGTGATCGATCGCCTGCAACTCGTTGACCAGTGCCTCGCGGGTCTCGCGGGTTTCGTTTTGCAGCGCGCGCCCCTCATCGAGGGATTCGGTAAAGCCGACATGTACTGCGGACAGGCTCTCGTTGAGGGAGCTGAGGAAGGCGCGAGAGGCTTTACGCTCCTCACGGGTGCCTTCGATGATGAGCTCGATCACCTGCAGGCAGGTTTCCGCCAGCAGGGCAGGGTTGATCCCGATCAGTAGTTGGCGGCGGATGTCGCTCAGGCTCTCGCCGATGGCGCCAGCAAAGTCGAGTTCGGTGATAAGCCGCTGCAGCTCATCGGCGATACGGGCGTGATCCTTGAGATCAAACGGGTCTACATCGTTGCTGGCAATATCGCTTTCTTGTTGAGTTGCACCTGACGGTGTCAACAGGGGCTGGCTTGGCAGCAGCTGGATCTTGATCGCCTGCTGGTAGAACTCCAGCAGCTTGATCACCTTCTTTTGGTGATCGGCAATGCCGTAACCGGCGGGACTTGCCAGAAATTCCTTGAGGGACTTGCGGGTCTCTTCCGGGAAGCCCTTGATGTTTTTCAGCTGTTTGGAACCAAGTTCAATAGCGGTCTGGGTCAGGGTGATCGACTCTTCCAGCGCATTGCTGTGCTGCTGCAGCAACTTCTCGATGGCAAGTAGCTCTGCATCCAGCGAGGTGAATGCGGGATTGTTATCCAGTTTCTGCTTGAGCTTGGCGAAGCGATTGTCCAGCTCGCGGTCGAAGCCACGGCAGGAGAGCATCAACTTGTTGATAAACTGGATACCACGGGCACGCTCTGCATCGGAAAACGACAGCACGCCGTCGAGTTCCAGCTGTTTCTGCTGAAGGGATTCCCTGAGTCTTGCCAATTGTCCTGCTACGGCAGCGATGTCATTCATTATCAGGTCGCCCTGTTGTCATTATTGTTTTTGGTGTTGGATAGCAACAGTGGTCGAACCTGGTTTCGATCCTCGCCTGTTATCTACATTGTTTCCTGGTGGTTATCGGCTGCCGGCTTCCTTGCAAGGCTGGGCCAATTAACCCATTGCTTTTCATGAGAAGAATTGACTTTTACCAGTCCCTTGTCAATTGCCATCAGGCCGCATTGCCACACATCTCCATTAAAAAATGCCGCTTGTTGGCAATCGATCGCCGCGAGCTCCAACCAGGCGTTTTGCTGGCATTTTTCACTGAGCTGAATGGCTCCCGACAGGGCGAGATAGCAGAGGTCAAACAGGCCATTGTGATCGAGCGCGGTCGCCGCTTTCGGCAGGAAGGGGTGACTGACAATCCCGAGGCTGATCTGGCGATCCAGCGGATAGTTGCAAGGGAAGGCGGCGATGGCGGTCAGCAGGTCTCCCGCCAGTTGATGCAGGTTGGTGACGTGGCGCTGTGGCACCACATAGAGCATGTGTCCTTCACGCAAGTCATAGATACGGCCATCTTGCGGGGTCAGGGTGTCCATATAGGCACCGAAGGCCTGCTCGATTTCTCTGCTGGCCTGATAGCCGTGGCGCTCCAGCGTGTTGACCAGGAAAGGCACACGGAACAGCAGATAGTGCAGCTTGTCATCGAACTCGCTGGAGGGTTGTTCGCTGAGGTACCAGCGATCCGATTTCAGCTGGCGCTTTGCCATCTCCCGCGGCCAGCGGTTCATCAGCCGCTGCCAGTTGGCCAGCCCCGAGCGTGGCTCGATCAGCAGGGCTTCATTGGTCCGTTTCAGTTGCAGGCGGGCAGTACGCAGCTTGAGCCAGAGGGTGAAGAAGAGGTAGATAAAGAGCGCCAGCAGCAGGCTGGTGGTGATGCTCGACCAGAGATAGCGCTCCTGCTGATGCTGGCTATTGTTAAGCCGCTGCTCCAGCTCCTTGATATGTTGCACCCGCTCGACCTGGACATAGTTGTCGCGGATCGCCGCCTGCTCCATGGCTTGCTCCTGCTGGCGCACCTCCTCGCCAAGACGGTGGAAGCGCTTGTAGCTGTCGAGAGCCTGACGCAGATACCCCTTCTGCTCGTAGGCAAGCGACAACAGGCGGAATACCTCGTACTGACGGCGGGTATCGCCGAGCTGATTGGCCAGCGCGCGGGCGTTCTCCAACTGCAGAATGGCGATGGCGGCCTCCTGTTTCTTCAGATAGAGCTCGCCGAGCAGCAGCAGGGTATCGATCAGCGGCTCTTTGGCATCGCTCAGCTCGTGGGACTGGCGGGCCGCATTGAGGTAGTTGCTGGCCAGCGAGAGGTTGCCGCTTTGCAGGTAGGTTTTGCCGATTTCGTATTTGAGCAGGGAGGCTTGCGGTCGGTTGCTCCCCTCATCGAGCAGATCCAGCGCATTGAAGAAGTAGACCAGCGCCATATTGAGGTCGCCCTGCTCGCGGTTGAGTCGCGCCAGCACCATCAGGGAGTCACATAGCAGGGAGGGGTTGCCGATGGAGTGGAAGTAGTTGGCCGCTTCATTGGCATACTGCAGCGCTTTCTGGGGCTCCTGCTCCTGCTGGTAGAGTTTGACTATCTGGTTCGACAGCAGGCCGAGAAAGAGCGGGTCATTGAGGCTTTTGGCCTGTTGCTGGGCATCGATATATTCCCCCAGCGCCAGTTGCGGCTGCTGCAGCGCGCGATAGAGGTCGCCGCTGATGGCGCTGACCCAGGCACTGGCGAGAGGATTGGGGGTCTTGGCGGCCCAGATCCGCGCATCTGCCAAGTGGGCCTTGGCATCATCGAAGTGCTGGTTCTCGATGTCGTAGCTGGTGCGTTGCAGGCGGCCATAAATCTGCAGCTGGCTCTGCTTGAGCGTGGGGACGGCCAACTGTTCGTCCAGTTGATCCATCAGGGCGCGGCTGGTGCTCTGGTTATCCGGTTTGAGGGCCTGACTGCGGATTTTGAGATAGAGGCCGTGGGCCTTGAGTTCCGGTTGCCGCTCTTTGTCTGCCAGCGCCATCGCCTTGTCGAGCGCTTGCTGGGTGGCCTGATATTGGCCCAGTTGCAGCAGACACTCCCCTTTGAGCAGGTGGGCGCCTATGGTCTGGGCCGCCGTGCTGTAACTCAGGATGGGTTCGCGATAACCGAACTCCTGGCGATTGCTGATGATTTGCTGGGGATTATTGGCTGCGCGCGTCAGGAAGGCGGTGGTGATCTGGACGCATCTGGCAGGATCGGTCAGTACCATCGATTGCGCTTGTTGCAGATCGATAGAGAGTTGCTCCTTGTCCAGATCCAGATTCGGAGCTGACAGGGAGGACATCATCATGGCCAGAAAAAACAGTTGATTCATTGGATTAAGGACGGCGCAGAGGTGTTGGCATGTTATCCAAGCCCCCCCCTGCGAGTCCAGCGTTTACTGTGGTTTGCTGGTGGCCAGCAAGTGGGTTTCGTCTGGATTTTATTATCCAGCACCCTTATCCCTGCTGTGTAAAGCATCGATTGAAACCTTTTCGCCCGTCATGGAGGGCAGTGCGACTGCCCTCTCTGTCGCAACTCGACTTTATTGGCGGATCAGACGCAGGTTGGCGGGCACCGCTTCGAAATCGGAGCGGAACGGGTTGATGTCGAGGCCGCCGCGGCGGGTATAGCGTGCATAGACGGTCAACTGCTCAGGCTGGCAATAGTGCTTGAGGTCGATAAAGATCCGCTCGATGCACTGCTCGTGGAACTCGTTGTGCTGGCGAAACGAGATGAGATAGCGCAGCAGCTTCTCCCGATCGAGTTTTGGCCCCTTGTAGCGGATCACCACAGAGCCCCAGTCGGGCTGGCTGGTGACCAGACAGTTGGATTTGAGCAGGTGGCTGTGCAGGGTCTCCTCGACCAGCTCGCTACCGGCTGCCCCTTGCAGTAGGGACGCATCAAACTCGTAATTGTCTACCTCGATATCCTGCTCGTCGATGCACTCGCCGGGCAGCTGGGCAATCTGGTGCGGCGCCTTGTCGAGGGGGAACAGGGTCACCTTGACGGTCTCGCCCGCACAGGCACTCAGATCCTTGGTCAGCATGGCGGCGACTGCCTCGATAGAGTCGCAACGGGTCTGATTGAAGGAGTTGAGGTAGAGCTTGAAGGATTTGGATTCGATCAGGTTCGCACTGGTGGCCGGAATGGCCACTTCACCCACCGCCACCATCGGCTTGCCCTTGGCATTGAGCCAGGAGAGCTCATAGAGGGTCCAGACATCGCAACCGCTAAAGGGCAGATCATCGCCCAGCTGGAGATCATCCCGGTTCAGGCTGCGGGGAACCGGCTGCAGCAGGGAGGGGGTGTACTGGCTGATGTAATCGGATTGCTGGCCCAGGCTCAGGCCGGTCAGGGCGCTGGCCCCGGCGTATCTATCTTGTTTGCTCACAGGGTTGCTCACGTAATGTGCTCATGATGAGTGGAATGAAACAGGCCATTGCTGGGCCGGATGGTTGCAGCCGTTTGGCTTGGGCGTCGGCCTCTCTGTATCCCGGGTTCTGTTTCTCGGGTCGCAAGGTCGGCTGGCAACCTTGTCTGTTACCGAGTTTGGTGGTGCAATAGCGGACTTTGCCAGCAATTGTGGGGATTTTCGATGTCGGATCAAGTTTTGTCTGCCCTGGAGCACTTTTTTGCCCGCTGGCAACGGGACGGCGAGGCCAGACGAGGCCTGCCCCTGTGCGAGTGGGAGGCGGATTGGCGTTCCCCCTGCCAGCTTGGTGAGCCCGCCGATGGTCGGGTGGCCTGGCGTCCTCACCATCGCTCCGAGCCCGCCGACTTTGCAGCCATGGCCGATGCCCTCGAGCTGACAATTCATCCCAGCGCCATTGCCCTGTTCGGGCACTGGTTCAGTCGCCCCATCCCCTGCCTTTTCAAGGGGCTGCGCCTTGAACTGATCTTGCCATGGAACGACGCGGATCTCGACCTGCTCAGGGAGAACCTCATCGGCCATCTGCTGATGTTGCGCAAGCTAAAACGAACCCCCTCCATCTTTATTGCTACCACCCGCAACGAGATGACGCTCATCTCGCTCGATAACGAGAGTGGTCAGGTGTGGCTGGAGTGGCTCGATTCTGGCCGCCGTCTGACGCTGGCTCCCTCTTTGCCGGCGTTTCTGGAACGGCTGGAGACGTTGCCGCAATAGCATCTGTTCGAGCCATGGTTACTCATCGGAACGAAAAGAGCCTTGCCATGCGGCAAGGCTCTTTTTATGGCATCGCGTACAGGGAACGCGCTTAATCCTTGAAATCCCAGGAGAGGTTGGAGACCAGACGGCAGCTGTCGCACTTGAAGTCGAAGATCTCGTGTAGCGGCTCTGCCAGCGCCCACTCACCGCCACAGCTGGGGCAGGGGCGCGCCTTCTCCTCGGCAGCGCTCAGCCCGCCCACCCGATAGAGGTAGTAGTAGGTGGGGATGCCGCTCAGCACTTCCAGCCGTTTGGCCAGATCGCTGCCGCGCCGGTAGAGGCGGCTGCCCACTTCGCCGATTTCGTGCAGCGCCGCATGTTCGGCGATGGAGCCGTTCATCTGCAACTGATCGCACGCCTCCCAATCCTCCTGCCACTTGATGATCTGTTTCTGATCGCCGTTGGCGACCGCGGGCAGCTGGTAGAGCGGAATGGGGGCGAAGTGGTCGCCACAGCGTAGCGGCGAGCAGGTGTGCAGGAAGCTGGTGTAGAGCAGCATCCAGCTCGGCCGCTCGCCCTGCGTGCCGCAAGGATCTGTGCTGTCGGAGAGCAGATCCGCCCCCTGCAGCTGGAGTTTGGGCGCCAGCAGCCCGGCCTGATTGAGCTGCTGCTCAGCCAGTTTGACCTGCTCGCTCTGGTTGTCGGGGTGCAGGCTATCCTGCTCCGGGCAGACCACCCGACTGACGAAATAGCCGTCGTGCATGCTGGTGGGGAACTCCCGCCCGAGGATCTGGCCCTGATAACGCAGCATGTCGAGGTAGTTGACGATGGCCCGCTCGGCGTCGCCAAGGGAGGTATCGCGGTAACACTCAAAGCAGAGTTCGACGATATACATGGTTCAGCCTTGCCCCTGCTGGAGGAGCATGTCGGTCAGGCGATCTACCTTCTGTTCGATGCGTGCGAGCTGATCGGCGAGTTGCTGCAGGGTGAGCGCCGGTGCTGGCTGAGGGGCTGCCTCTTGCTGGATCTCGCTCTCGGCGGTCGCGATGGGCTGCTGCTTCCACTGGCTCAGCACTTTCAGTAGCTCGGCCATCGGCACGGGCTGGGTGAGGCGGGCCTTGATCATGGCGGTGGTGGGTGTCAGGCCCTTGGTGGCCAGCTCGTTGGCAATTCGGATGATCTCGTGGGCGGACATAAGCATGCTCTGGGTGAGAAGGGGGGATCGATATCGGGGCGGGATCTTAACCAAAGCCAGCAGGGGAGGAAAGGGGCGGGCGGCTTAGCGGGGCTGGCGCAACATCACATCGAGCTGGTCGATTGCCTCGCACCAGTCGGAGTCGTTCCACAGGGCATCGCGCAGAAAGCTGGCCTGGGCGGCGTTCCAGAAACCGGCCTCCGGCAGCAGGGTCTCATTGTCGAGGTGATGGTCGTGCACAAAGCGGTGCAGGCTCAGCTCGTCGTTGGCCATCCCGAGCTGGGCAAACAGGGCTGGCAGATCGTGGACAAGGGGTTCCATCTCGTCTCTCCCTTTGTTTAATCCCTGAGATTATAGACAGGCACAGCCATCGGGCGCAGAGACGAGATTGGAGATCAGGCTGAGGGGATGCGATGGGGTGGCAGATCAACGCCCACGATGTGCAGCCCCTGCATCTTGAGGGTGCCCTGATAGTGGCTCTCGCCATCGCTGGAGAATTCAAACTGATAGTGGGTCAGCAGCCGCAGGGGATTGCGGGCCAGCTCCCGCCGGTTGCGGGCCAGCGACAGCAGTTGCAGATCATGGTGCTGGCAGTAGCGGCGCATGTATTGCCAGGCCACTTCTGCCTGTTGGCGTTGCAGCCAGAACAGGCCGGCAATCGCAATCAGCAACAAAATTCCGAGCATCTCTCCCATAGGCGGGCTTCCTTATCGTGATGTCGATAATCGGGAGTCCTGCTCGGCACTCCCGATCTCCTTTTCTATTTCCCGCCGTGTTGCCTCGTGGCGTGAGGGGGAGGCGAGGGATCAGGCCGAGGCAAACAGACGGCCGATGGCCTTGCCCAGCGCATCGCTGCGCTCGGGGTCACGCAGTCTGGCCAGCATATCATTGCGCAGGGCCGGTAAAGTGACCAACTCGGCAAAAACCTGATTGAAGAACTGGGTCGGTTGCAGTGCCAGTTGTTCCAGATAGTGGCTGAGCAGATTGGCATCTTTCAGATCGGGCCAGAGCCGGCCGGCGATGGCGAGCAGCAGCGCAGGGCTCGGCTGGGTTTGCAGCAGGGTCAGCAGCTTGTTGGTGCGCAAAGTGCTGCCGGGGCAGGAGGCCATGGCGCGGCAGAGGTAGGCCAGGGTCTCAGGGTTGGGGGCGGCGCACTCCTGCTCCTTGCCGATCCGCTCAAGCAGGGCGCCTTGTACTGCTGGCGGCAGCGGGGCGTTTTCAAGGCTCTGGCAGAGGGCGTAGAGCGGCTCTTGCGGCAGTTTGGGCAGTGCCTTACAGATCAGCGCCAGATTGCGCTCATCATGGAGTCGCTCGGCCAGATCGGCAAAGCCCTGCAGCCCCAGCGTTTGCCAACCGGTGTCGTTGGGGGCGGCCAGATAGTGGCAGAGGGCATCGTAATAGGCGGAAGGGGCCTGCTCCAGCTGGCGCGCCAGCTTGGCGTGCAGACTGGCCATTTTTGCCTCCGCCGGGCGGAAGGTGTAGGGATTGTCGGCCAAGCGCTGGGCTTTTTCCTCGTCCAGATCGCCGGTGAGCTTGTAGCCCAGGGTCTCCACCACCTGATCCATGAACAGCTTGGGGCCGTTTGACATCAGCAGGCCGCGCTCATCGAGGGCGAATTTGAGGAACCAGAGGTAGTGGCGAGACTCGCTCGGTTGGAAGAAGTGCACACCCAGCCAGGCGTGCTGTTGCAGCGGCCAGGGATAGGGCTCCTGCTGCTGTTCGATGCGCACAAAGGTATCGCTTGCCAGTGGGCGCACCTGGCGGCCCATGTCAAATAGCTGGAACTGGGTGCCAGCCTGAGTCAGAAATTCGGTCAAGGTATTGATGGCAGTAGGCGTCGCAGACATGGTGAGATCCGGCTAATGGTGATGCGGGCCGATTATAAGGCCCTTGCCGAGGATAGCCAGTGGCAGCAGACGCGTGTTGCGGCAGATATCAACATGGCAGCCATGCGGGGGGAGGTGTATAGTATCGCCCTTTTTTAACGGCGGCAGGCCGCGCTGGCTGCCGTGTATGTCGACGAGCTGGCTTAATCGCCGGTGCTGCGCGACCGAATGTACCGGCATCCTGGCTGACCCTGTCGGGTCAGCGGATCAATCTGTGGTTATGAGGAAGAGAGCGAGATGAATCAATATTTGCTGGTAGCTGGCCTGTTGGGGGAACTCACCGCCGAGTTGCAGCGCCTCGAGCGCTGGCAAGCTGACCATCCCGGTGACGAAGCCCTGGCAAGCACCCTGCCTTTTTGTGTCGATACCCTGAGCTTTGATCAGTGGCTACAGTTCGTGCTGATCCCGCGCATGGAGCAGCTGGTGATGTTGCAGGCCCCGCTGCCGACCAGCGTCTCCCTCTATCCCATGGCCAGCGAAGTCTACAAAGAAGATCTGGCCGAAGCAGAAGCGCTGCTGCGCCTGATCGCCCGCTTCGATCTGCTGCTTTCCGGCAAAGTGATCGAACAATGATGCCAGATCAAACCCGAGAAGAGAGTGACTTGAAGCTGACTCTGCTCTATCAGGATGAGTGGCTGGTGGCGGTCAACAAGCCGTCCGGTCTGCTGGTGCACCGCAGTTGGCTCGACAAGGGCGAGACCCGTTTTGCCATGCAGATGACCCGGGATCTCATCGGTGGTCGCCATGTCTATCCGGTGCATCGCCTCGACCGACCCACCTCCGGTGTTCTGCTGTTTGCGCTCGATCCGGTGATTGCCCGCGCACTGACCGAAGCCTTTACCCAACGTCAGGTACACAAGGAGTATCTGGCACTGGTGCGTGGCTGGGCGCCCGAGCAGGGGGTGATCGACTATCCTCTCAAGGAGCAGCTGGACAAGATTGCCGATGCCATGAGCAACCCGGATCGCCCGGCGCAGGATGCCGTCACCACCTTCCGTCGCCTGCATCAGGTCGAGCTGCCCCACGCGGTCTCCAAGAAGCACCCCACCAGTCGCTACAGCCTGGTCAGATTGTTCCCGAAGACCGGCCGCAAGCATCAGCTTCGCCGCCATATGGATCACCTGTTCCACCCCATCGTTGGGGATACCACCCACGGGGATGGCCGCCACAACCGTTTCTTTCGTGAGCACTTTGGCTGCGAGCGGCTGCTGCTGGTGGCCCGCACCCTGAGCTTTACCCATCCGGTGCTCAAGGTGCCGATGCGGATCCAGGCGCCGCTCGGTCAGGATGTGTTACGCTTGTTTGCCGAGCTGGGCTGGCCCGCCTGCGAGAGCGACTACTAAGCGCCTGATCCTCAGCCATGAACCGGTGGCATCTGACGCCACCTTGCTGATAGAGTTGCTCAAAAGAGTGACTCAAGCAGGGAGAGGAGAATGGCGCAGATCGATATCGTGGTAGGAACTGTCTACGGCGCAGCCATGCTGGTGGCCGAGACCTTGGCAGATGAGCTGGAACGCAAGGGGCATCACTGTTCTCTGCACGAAGAAGCACGGCTGGTGGACATCGACCCCGGCCGTTTTTTATTGCTGGTCAGTGCTACCACAGGGCAGGGGGACATTCCTCCCAATCTGCAGCCCTTTGCCAGCGAGCTGGCTGACAAGGCGCCCTGGCTCAAGGGGCTGCGGTATGCCTTGATTGCCATGGGTGACAGCAGCTATGACCATTTTTGTGGTGCGGGCCGTCGGCTGGACGGATTGCTGCAAGAGCTGGGCGCCACGCGAGTGATTACCCCGCTGGAGCTGGATGCCACCGTGCACGATGAACCCGAACAGGTGGCACTCAGCTGGCTGAAAAAGTGGGATATTCAGCCCTGAATATTCTCTGAAATAGAGCCATATCAATCCCCTGATCCTTAACCGGCAGGGGATTGTTATTTGCACAAATGTCATCTCACTCAGCAAGCATATTTCCCACTCTTATTGTCGATAGTGGCGGAGGGATATTTTCCCCTTTTGGCATTCCATCGGCGTAATGGTTTCAAGCGTACCGCAGACCCGTCATCCAAATAAAAGTTCAATCTTGAAAGCGATCTCAGTCATGTTTTTGTCATTCGATCGTAAAATAACGACTTTAGTTCAGTCGCAAATTAATTACTGGTAACGCTTTCAGGTTTGGTGTGATTGCTTATTTTGCTATTTTATTGGTTAGGTATTGCCTTCTTGCCGTTTTTTTTGCTGGTAGGTGTTGTAGCGATCGTTTGCCGAGCGATTTGTCGCCATTTTGTGAGTCGCTTCATATTTGTCGTGAAATACGCTCCCTATAATCAACCTCGGTTATCACCAACAGGATTACATGGTGATAAGAAGTTGAATATTCAGGATCACACTCCTCACTGCGGGAAATAAGGAATATGACAATGAAAATGAAGTGGCTCCCGATTGCAGCAGCTGTTACTGCCGCCCTGGCTTCCCAAGCCGCCTTTGCCGTAGATTTCCACGGTTACTTCCGTTCCGGCGTCGGTGTTTCCAAAGATGGAGACATGCAGACAGTTATTAAAAAGACCAAAGTTGGCCGTTTGGGTCACGAAGATGATACCTACGGTGAAGTACAGCTTGGTCAGGAAGTATTCAATAAGGATGGCAAGACTTTCTATGTCGACTCCATGTTTGCCATGACTTCTAATGGCTCTAACGATTGGGAGTCTACAGAATCTCGCTTTCAGTGTACTGACACCAATGGTGTGCTGAAAAAGTGTGACAACAAAGAAGATGCAACCTTCGCTCTTCGCCAGTTCAACGTACAAGCTAAAGGCTTGCTGAATTTTGCACCCGAAGCCACTTTGTGGGCAGGTAAGCGCTACTACCAGCGTCATGATATCCATCTTTCGGACTTCTATTACTGGAATATCTCAGGTGCTGGTGCTGGTATCGAAGGTGTTCAGGCTGGTCCTGGTAAAGTCTCCTTTGCATGGATTCGTAATGACCGTAGTGGTACAGATGATGGCTGGACCTACAATGATGAGCTGAATGTTAATACCCTCGACCTGCGTTATGCTGGTATTCCGATGTGGCAAGACGCCTCTTTGGAAGTCGGTGTTGACTATGCGATTGCTAACCCAACTGACGCTCAGAAAAGCTCAAGTAATGCGCAGTATAAAAATGCCAAAGATGGCGTAATGTTGACAGCTGAACTTACTGCTGGCGTGCTGGGTGGTTTTAACAAATCCGTTGTGCAGTATGGTACTGAAGGCTATTCCAAAGTCTTTGCTTTCTGGGGTGATGGCTCTTGGTACGGCGCTGAAGCCAAAGATGGTGCTGATGGTTTCCGCATCATTAACCATGGTGTTGTCCCAATGGGCAACTCTTGGGAGATGGGTCACCAGTTGGTCTATGGTGTAGGCAACGAAATGTGGAATGGCAACGACAAGTGGGAAACTATGTCTGCCGTTGTGCGCCCGATGTACAAATGGGATGATTTTAACAAGACCGTGTTCGAGGGGGGTTACTTTAAGGACATGAACAAGTCTACCAATGGTTCTTCGTTGGAAGATTCTGGTTATAAGTTGACCTTGGCCCAGACTTGGTCTGCTGGTGCCAGCTGGTGGGCTCGTCCTGAAATCCGGGTTTTTGCTTCTTATGTCGGTTTTGATAAAAATGACATGGCTAAGACTCCTTTTGACAGCAATACATCAAAAGACACAGTGAACTTTGGTGTTCAAGCTGAGGCTTGGTGGTAAGCAAAAGTTTAAGTTAAGTTAGTGACTGCCCCCATATGGGGGCAGTTTTGTTTCGCCGAGTATGGTAATCGGGTTAGGGAGATAAGGAAGAATGAAACTGGTAAAGATGTCTATCACAGCCGTGATTACTGCTCTGTTGTCTGGTTGTTCCGGTAGCATGGTTGTACCCGTGCAGGAGCATGCGTCTATCCTGAGTAATGCTGAACAGGCTAAGCTGGCGCTCGGCCAGACAACTAGCTGCTGTACTGCTTTCAGTGATTTCAATTATGCGGTATTGCCGGAGGGGGAGACTTTACTGGCTCTGGATAGCACAAAGCCCACTTTTCAGTTTGATGATGGTATGAGCTACTTTGCGGCTTATCGCCTGCCAACCAACACCGGCAATCTGGCCATTAGCATTGCATCTCAGGTCAGCAAGACGGTGATGGTGCCCAAGGTCATTATGCTGGATGCCGAGTTCAAGGTGACTCGAGTCCTGGGTGAGTCAGTATTCAGCTATCAGCCTGCTCACTTGCTCGATAATGACCGTATCGAAGGACGTGTTCTTGTTGACCGCAGCATGCCTGGCAACCCGGCCAGCGAAACATACATGATCGTCTATGCGCCTGCGGACCAACTCTCTGGCAGTACGACTATTTTGCATCCAGCCAAGGCCTTCGCGAAAGCAAATGGAACTGTAGAGCCTGATATCAAGGATCCGGTGATCCCGCACTCTCCTTGGGGTTTGGTGCAGATCAAAGTCAAAGATATGGCCCGTGGAAGTGGTCTTGAAGCGGTATTCAAACCCGAATATGCCGACAAGGTGGCCATGAGCCAGGGTCAGCAGGCTGCAGCGATAGCGACTACCGCAGCCGTTACCACAACTGCAACAGCTGTGGTCGCAGCCAAACCTGCTCCTGCCATGCTGAGTGAAACTGAAGCCTTCTATCAGAGCCAGATCGAAAAAGCAGTCAAGGCGGGGGATATCGACAAGGCGATGAAGCTGGTGAACGAGGCCGAGCGGGCTGGTTCAACCAAGGCAAAAAGCGTGTTTATTGATGCGGTCAAGCGGTCGCAAAAATAGAATAATACGACCATTTACTGGTCAGATATATTTATTGAGGCCTCCCTTGTTGGAGGCCTTTTTAATCGGTAGACTGTAATAAATAAAAATCAAGTTGTTACGTTTGGTTACAATTGGTTTCCGTTAGATGTAAACGGCATTATTAAAATACAAAGTGAAACTGCTATTTATATGTCTTTGTAATAAAGTGATAATGCGGATTATTAACCCATATTAGAGGCGTTTTTTAGCGGCTAAACAAGTTGTGATCTTCCCTCCAAATTCAATATTCCCCCGCCTTCGAAAGCAGCAATTTATGACCCGCTGGGTTATATTCTGATGGTCAAAATAAACAAGCCCGACTCGAAGATATCTGAATGAATCAGTGCTTATTTCATCCAGATAGATCGTTCAGGGACGACAATCCATTCAGGAGCGCACACAATGTTCAAAAATGCTTTCTCTAATCTGCAAAAGGTTGGTAAGGCGCTGATGCTGCCAGTATCAGTCTTGCCAGTCGCAGGTATTCTGCTGGGGGTGGGTGCTGCCCACTTCAGCTGGATGCCGGAAATTGTCTCCCAATTGATGGAGCAAGCCGGTGGTTCTGTATTTGGCCAGATGGCCCTGCTGTTCGCAGTGGGTGTTGCTCTGGGCTTTACCAATAACGACGGTGTATCCGGTCTGTCAGCCATCGTTGGCTACGGCATCATGGTCGCAACCCTGAAGGTCATGGCACCTGTGATGGGTGTTGAAACCATCGAAACCGGCGTGCTGGGTGGTATCCTGGCCGGTGGTATCGCTGCCTGGGCGTTCAACCGCTTCTACAAGATCCAGCTGCCAGAGTACCTGGGCTTCTTCGCGGGCAAACGTGCCGTACCCATCATCACTGGTTTCCTCTCCATCGGTCTGGGTGTGATCCTGTCCGTGATTTGGCCGCCAGTGGGTGGCGCCATCGGTGCCTTCTCTGACTGGGCTGCCAACCAGAACCCGGTACTGGCCTTCGGTATCTACGGCGTGGTTGAGCGCTCCCTGATCCCGTTCGGTCTGCACCACATCTGGAACGTACCGTTCTTCTATCAGGCTGGTACCTGTGTCAACGGTGCCGGTGAAACTGTTCACGGTATCATGACCTGCTTCCTGACTGCTGATGACGCGTCCCGCGCTGCCGGTAACGGCTTTGGTCAGCTGGCTGGTGGCTACCTGTTCAAAATGTTCGGTCTGCCTGCTGCTGCGTTCGCCATTGCTCACGCTGCCAAGCCGGAAAACCGCGCCAAGATCGTTGGTATCATGGCCTCTGCAGCCCTGACCTCTTTCCTGACCGGTATCACCGAGCCGATTGAATTCTCCTTCCTGTTCATCGCTCCGGTTCTGTACGCCATCCACGCGGTACTGGCTGGTCTGGCTTATGTGCTGACCAACTCTCTGGGTATCGTACACGGTCACACCTTCTCCAACGGCTTCATCGACTTCGTGGTGCAATCACCGCGTGCCGACAACATGCTGCTGCTGGTTGGTCTGGGTCTGGTTTACGCGGCCATCTACTACGTGGTATTCAGCTTCGTTATCCGTGCCATGAACCTGAAAACCCCGGGTCGTGAAGACGAGACTGCTGAAGAGGCCGTTGGCCAAGGCAAAGACGAGATGTCTGCTGCTCTGGTTGCCGCCTTCGGTGGTAAAGAGAACATCGCTTCTCTGGATGCCTGCATCACCCGTCTGCGTGTTGGTGTGAAAGATGTTGCCAAGGTTGACCAGGCTGGTCTGAAGAAACTGGGTGCTGCCGGTGTGGTAGTGGCTGGTTCCGGCGTTCAAGCCATTTTCGGTACTAAGTCCGACAACCTGAAAACCGACATGGACATCTGGATGAAGAGCAACTAATCCTGTTGTCTGAATATCAGCGTGTTTGAAGAGGGAGGCGAAAGCCTCCCTCTTGCTATTTCTGGTTATGGAGCGTGCGAGTCGCTGTAGATCGATCTCGGCAGGAGTCTCTTTGCCCAAGGAGCGACATATAGCGGGATGCCCTATGTCGGCACAACTGCTGGTGTGCCTCGCGGTGCCTTATCGCACGTCATCACCAGATAAACCCATATAAAGTCAGCCAATAAAAAGAGCGCCACATCGAGCGCTCTTTAAGCAAGAGGGGGGAGGGTTAGAGTTTCTCCAGATCCCGCTCAATCTCGCTGATCTTGTTCTGTACCACTTTTTCCAGATGGCGCAGGTCGCGCAGGATCTTCTGCTTGATGTCCGGGTCGGCTTGCTGATGGACGCCCTGGGTCAGGTTGTCCAGCTCATCCACCACATACTTGAGGTTGGCGTTGATCTCGGTGACATCCTTGTACTCATGGGTACCGGAATCGACCAGCATAGTCTTGCGCTGGCGGGGATACTTGAATTTGACACTCTTGGCGAAGAACTCGCCCTTCTGCTTCTTGAAGTAGATCTTGAGGATGTCGTGGTTGGCCTCCTGGCGCAGGGTGTAGCTGTCGACGGAGGCGGGATCCTGGATTCCCAGGCTCTTCAGATTCTCGTACATCAGGCTTCCTCGGTTTGAAACGATCCTGTCCCATCCATCTTAACCGATGCCTCATGGCTTGCCTGTGACAGGGGCGCCAAAATGAAAAGGGCGCCATCAGGCGCCCTTTCATCACAGCAATGCTGATTACTCGTCGATGGAGCGCAGCAGAGCGTTGATGCCGACTTTGGCACGGGTTTTGGCATCGACCTTTTTGACGATCACCGCCGCGTAGAGGCTGTACTTGCCGCACTTGGAGGGCAGGGAGCCGGAGACGACTACAGAGCCAGCCGGTACGCGGCCGTAGTGAATTTCGCCGGTTTCGCGGTCATAGATGCGGGTGGACTGGCCGATAAAGACGCCCATGGAGATGACGGAACCTTCCTCAACGATCACCCCTTCAACCACTTCGGAGCGGGCGCCGATAAAGCAGTTGTCTTCGATGATGGTCGGGTTGGCCTGCAGCGGTTCCAGTACGCCGCCGATGCCGACGCCGCCGGAGAGGTGGACGTTCTTACCGATCTGGGCGCAAGAGCCGACAGTAGCCCAGGTATCGACCATGGTACCTTCGTCAACGAAGGCGCCGATGTTGACATAGGAGGGCATCAGCACGGTATTGGGGGCGATAAAAGAGCCTTTGCGGGCTGTTGCCGGCGGCACCACGCGCACACCCGCTTCCTTGAACTGCTCGGCAGTGTAGTTGGAGAACTTGAGGGGAACCTTGTCGTAGTACTGGGCATCGTCGCCCTTGATGATGCCGTTGTCGTTGATGCGGAAGTAGAGCAGTACCGCTTTCTTCAACCACTGATGGACAACCCACTCACCGGCGATCTTCTCGGCAACCCGCGCCTTGCCGGAGTCCAGCAGGTCGATGGCTTGCAGGATGGCGGACTTGGTGGCGCTATCCACGGAGCCCGGAGTAATGGTGTCGCGGCGCTCGAAGGCCGCTTCAATGATCTGTTGCAACTCGGTCATGACAGGTTTCCTTTAAAAAATTCTGTTTGTTGTATCACACTTTTCCGACTGTTTTTAAGGGGTTGACCGGAATTCTTCCGGCCAGCGGTCATTTCTTCATCCGGTGTGTGCCAACCAGTTGTTTGGCATGGCAAAAAACGTCCGACAATCAGCCTCTTTCGAGTCACTCTTCGCTTAATCCAGCACCGACTGTTGGGGATTGAGTTGGTGTACCAGTCGCTCTTCGAGCTGTTTTTGCTGCTCGGCGGTCAATGGTTCGCCATCGAGGCTGGTCAGGCTGAAAAAGTCTTCGACCCTCTCACCGAAAGTGGCGATTTTGGCGGCGTGCAGCGACAGCCCGCACTGCTGGAAAACGGCACCGATCCGGGCCAGCAGGCCGGGGGTATCGAGTGCAGTCAGCTCCATCAGGGTGTGACGGCTTTCCCCTTTATGGGGCAGAAAGACTACCCGGGTCGGTACGCTGAACTGGCGGTGGCGCCGCGACAGCGGCTTGTTGCGCAGCACCAGCTTGCCCGGCTCCTGCAGCGCCTTCTCCAGCGCCTTCTTGATGGTGGCGGTACGGTTGGGGCTGATGGGTTCGCCGCTTGGCTCCAGCACCACGAAGGTATCGAGCACGAAGTTGCTGCGCGAGTTCATGATCTGGGCGTCGTGGATGTTGAGGTTTTTCTGATCCAGCGCCGAGGCCACGGTGGCAAACAGATTCGGGGTATCGCGGCAGTAGATAAATACCTCGCTGCCGCCGCGGGTCGGATGTTTGCCGATGATCACCAGCGGTGCCGGATTGTCGCCATGCTCGATGATGTGGCGGCAGTGCCAGGCGATCTGCTCCGGGCTGTGGCGCAGGAAGTAGTCGGCCTTGAAATCGGCCCAGAGCAGGTTGATTGCCTCTTCCGATACATCCCGTTGCGCCAGCAGTTGCTTGGCCTGACGCTGGTTTTCGCGAATGCGCAGCCGCATGTCGGGCGGGTTCTCCAACCCCTGGCGCAGCGCCTTCTGGGTGGCGAAGTAGAGCTCCCGCAGCAGGGTGCCCTTCCAGTCGTTCCACAGGGTATCGTTGGTGGCGCAGATATCGGCCACGGTGAGGCAGTAAAGCAGGTCGAGATGCTGCTCGTCGCGCACCTTCTGGGCAAAATCGGTGACCACGTCGGGGTCATAGATATCGCGGCGCTGGGCGGTGACCGACATCAGCAGATGGTGGCGCACCAGCCAGGCGACCAGTCGGCTCTCGTAGCGATCCAGACCGTGCAGCTGGCAGAACTCCAGCGCATCGACGGCGCCGAGCTCCGAGTGATCGCCGCGCCGCCCCTTGGCGATGTCGTGGAACAGGGCCGCGATGCTGAGCAGCTCCGGTTTGCGCAGCCGGGTGAAGACCTCGTGGCAGAGCGGGTGGCTCTGGCGACTGGCCGGATTGGGGAACTGGTGAATGTTCTTGAGCAGCCGGTGGGTGTGCTCATCCACCGTGTAGGCGTGGAACATATCGAACTGCATCTGGCCGACGATCAAGTTCCACTGGGGCAGATAGGCGGCGAGGATGCCGTATTTGTGCATCAGGGTGAGCGGCAGGCCGATGCCGTTGGGGTGGCGCAGCAGCGCCATAAAGAGGCGACGGCAGTCAGGCAAGTCCTGCAACCAGCAGTTCAGTTTGCGGCGCGCCTCGCGCAGTTGGCGCAAGGTGGCCGAGTGGATGCCCGCAATCTCGGGATGCTGGGCCATCTGATAGAAGAGGCGCAGGATAGCGGCCGGTTCACGGCTAAACAGCTCCGCATCCACCGCATCGATGAGGCGGCCACGAAGCTGGAACTCGTCGGAGAGGCGGCGCACATCCATGGCGGTGTTGCCGAGGATCGCCTCGTCAAACAGCTGCAGCAGCATCTCGTTAAGCTCCGAGACACGCCGTACCGTCTGGTAGAAGCGCTTCATCATCTGCTCGACCGGGGTGTTGCCTTCTCCCTCGAACCCCAGCATCTGGGCCACGGTGCGCTGGCGATCGAACAGCAGGCGGTTATCTCCCTTGTTGATGGCCATATGCAGGGCAAAGCGCACCTTCCAGAGAAAATTCTGGCAGTCGAGCAGCTCGCGGTACTCGGCCCGGTTGAGAAAGCCGTGGCTGGTCATCTCGAACAAGGTAGTGGCGCCGAAGTGGCGGCGGGCGACCCAGGCGAGGGTTTGAATATCCCGCAGGCCGCCCGGATTGCTCTTGAGATCGGGCTCCAGCTTGTAGGCGGTGCCGAGAAACTGCTGATGACGCTCCGCCTGCTCTTGCCGTTTGGCGCGAAAGAAGGCTTCGCTTGGCCAGAAGTGCTGGGGGCCGGTGGCCTCTTTCAGTTGCCGGAAGCCTTCCTGGCGACCGGTGATGTAGCGGGCCTCGATGAGGTTGGTGGCGACCGTAATATCGGCGCGCCCCTGCTCGAGGCACTCCGCCACGTTGCGCACCGCCTGACCCACCTCAAGCTTGAGATCCCACAGCAAGGTGATGAACTCGCCGATGCGCAGTCCCAACACCTCGTCCAGCTCGTCGCCGTCATAGAGGATCAGCAGGTCGATATCGGAGTGTGGGTGCAGCTCGCCGCGGCCATAGCCCCCAACCGCGATCAGGGTCAGATCGCTCTTGTCAAAGCCGAACTTCTGCCACAACCGGCAGAGCAACTGATCCATGTACTCGGAGCGGGTGGCGACCAGCTCGATGATGTTGTCGCCGGCATCAAAACGGGCGTGCAGCCAGCCGAGAAAGCGGCTCAGGTACTCTTTGCAGTTGTCGCGAGTGAGCTGGTCATCGGGTAACAAATGGGGGGAAAGCAGGCTGGCGTCCATGGCATCTCACACACAGTGGCAGGCAAATAGCTGAAACAGAAGTAAAAACCCCGGCGCTTTGGAAGTTCAGGGCCGGGGTTCGATGTTAGCTGTGTTTGATGAAGCGGTCGATAGTGTCATCGGGGCGCAGGGTAAGCACCTCGCAGCCATCCTCGGTCACCAGCAGGGTGTGCTCCCACTGGGCGGAGTCGCCGCCATCCTTGGTGGTTACGGTCCAGCCATCCTTCGGATTGACCTTGCAGTGATACTTCTTGCTGTTGACCATGGGCTCGATGGTGAAGCACATGCCCGCTTTCATCTCCAGCTTGCCGCTGTTGCGGTAGTGGAGGATCTGCGGCTCTTCGTGGAACTCGGCACCGATACCGTGACCACAGTAGTCACGCACCACGGAGAAACCGGCCTTCTCGACGATGGGTTGAATGACGGCGCCAATCTCGGTGATGCAGGCACCCGGACGCACCTTCTTGATGGCAGCGTAGAGGCTCTCTTGCGCAACCTTGCAGAGCTGGCGGCGCAGCGGGGTGGTCTCGCCCACGATGAACATGGCCGAGGTATCGCCGTGGTAACCATCCTTGATAACGGTGATATCCAGGTTGATGATGTCGCCATCGCGCAGCTTCTTGTGATTCGGGATACCGTGGCAGATCACATCGTTCACCGAGGTGCAGATGGATTTGGGGAAGCCGTGGTAGTTGAGCGGAGCTGGAACCGCCTGTTGTACGTCGACAATATAGTCGTGGCAGAGGGTGTTCAGTTCGTCAGTGGTGACGCCAGCTTTGACATGGGGCGCAATCATGACCAGCACATCGGCGGCCAATTGGCCGGCAACGCGCATCTTTTCAATCTCTTCCGGTGTCTTGATTTTAATGGACATGGGATCTCTCTTGCGGCCTGCCGCTGGGCCTGCGAGGGCAGACAGGACAGGTAATGAAAAATAGATGCGTTTGCAATCAGGGCAAAATTTTATCCGCAACCCCCGCGTACTTCCAGTGTGATTGTCATCACAACGTCAAATCGGCGTCGCAGCATCCTTTGGCGGGATCCATATTTACATCTGTTTAGGGTGTCGGCCGGTGGTGTCCTGAACAAAGTTATGGTATAAAGCGCGCCGGAATGGGGAACTTGCGTCCCGATTTCATCACCCTTACTTAAACAACACACACACATCGACACATATGCCGGGGTGCCTTAACGGGTCGGTTATATGGGATGTGTGGAGGCCTAACCCCAATACAGAGGTATAAAATGGCTAAAGTTTCTATGCGCGACATGCTGCAAGCCGGCGTTCACTTCGGTCACCAGACTCGTTACTGGAACCCGAAAATGAAATCCTACATCTTCGGTGCCCGCAGCAAAGTTCACATCATCAACCTGGAAAAAACCGTTCCGATGTTTGACGATGCCATGAACTTCATCAGCTCCGTAGCTGCCAAGAAAGGCAAGGTACTGTTCGTAGGTACCAAGCGTGCCGCGTCTGAAGCCGTAAAAGAAGCCGCTGAGCGTTGCGACCAGTTCTATGTTAACCACCGCTGGCTGGGCGGCATGCTGACCAACTGGAAAACCGTTCGTCAGTCCATCAAGCGCCTGAAAGATCTGGAAACCCAGAGCCAAGACGGTACCTTCGACAAGCTGACCAAGAAAGAGGCGCTGATGCGTACTCGCGAAATGGAAAAGCTGGAGAAGAGCCTGGGTGGTATCAAGAACATGGGCGGCCTGCCTGACGTTCTGTTCGTTGTCGATGCCGACCACGAGCACATCGCTATCAAAGAAGCCAACAACCTGGGTATCCCGGTAGTTTCCATCGTTGATACCAACTCCAACCCGGACGGCGTTGATTACGTCATCCCGGGTAACGACGACGCTATCCGTGCTGTTCAGCTGTACCTGAATGCTGCTGCTGACACCGTACTGGAAGCTCGCGCTCAGGACATCGTTGTTCAAGCTGAACAAGATGGCTTCGTTGAAGCTGAGTAATTGATAAGGACTGCAAAGCCCTTATTAACCAAGCTGATGTAATTGGTTAGCAGGGGCCCTTGTGGCCCCTGTTTCTTGTCAATTCAAGACCGAGGATACTGGACATGGCAAACATTTCTGCCGCCCTGGTAAAAGAACTGCGCGAGCGCACCGCCGCTGGCATGATGGATTGCAAAAAAGCACTGGAAGAAGCTGCTGGTGATATCGAGCTGGCAATTGAGAACATGCGCAAATCCGGTCAGGCCAAAGCCGCCAAGAAAGCTGGCCGTATCGCCGCTGAAGGTGTGATCTTCGCCCGTACCGAAGGCAACGTTGCCGTCATGATCGAGCTGAACTGTGAGACTGACTTCGTTTCCAAGGATGCCGGCTTCCTGGCCATGGGTCAGAAGATCGTCGAGATCGCTGCTACCCAGAAGATTGCTGACGTTGACGCGCTGAAAGCCGCTGACTTCGGCAACGGTGAGTCCGTAGAGCTGACCATCACCAACCTGATCGCCAAGATCGGTGAGAACATGAACCTGCGTCGCGTGATGCTGGTTGAAGGTGACAACCTGGGTACCTACGTTCACGGTTCCCGCATTGGTGTTATCACCAAGCTGACTGGCGGTACCGACGAGCTGGCCAAAGATCTGGCCATGCACGTAGCGGCCAACAGCCCGCAGTTCGTCAAGCCGGAAGATGTTTCCGCTGACGTCGTTGCCAAAGAGCGCGAAATCCAGATCGACATCGCCATCAACTCCGGCAAGCCGAAAGAGATCGCCGAGAAGATGGTTGAAGGCCGCATGAAGAAGTTCACCGGTGAGGTTTCCCTGACTGGTCAGCCGTTCGTGAAAGATCCTTCCATGACCGTTGCCGAGCTGCTGAAGAAAGAAGGCGCTGACGTTGTCTCCTTCACCCGTTTCGAAGTGGGCGAAGGCATCGAGAAGCAAGAGACCGATTTCGCTGCTGAAGTTGCAGCTCAAATCGCGGCCGCTCAGAAGGCTTAATCGAACCGGTTTTTCCGTTTCCCCAGACCGCGACTTATGTCGCGGTCTTTATATGACCAGGAATCAGTGACATGAGTACCAATCCCAAACCTGCATACAGACGTGTTCTTCTGAAGTTGAGTGGTGAAGCCCTGCAAGGATCCGAGGGTTTCGGCATTGATCCGGCGGTGCTGGAGCGGATGGCCCAAGAGATCAAAGAACTGGTTGAGTTGGGTGTTCAGGTCGGTCTGGTCATCGGTGGCGGCAACCTGTTCCGTGGTGCCGGTCTTGCCAAGGCGGGCATGAACCGCGTGGTGGGCGACCACATGGGTATGCTGGCAACCGTGATGAACGGTCTGGCCATGCGTGATGCCCTGCATCGTGCTTATGTGAATGCCCGTCTGATGTCTGCCATCTCCCTGCAGGGTGTCTGTGACTCCTACAGCTGGGCCGAGGCAATCAGCCAGCTGCGTGCTGGCAAAGTCGTTATCTTCTCTGCCGGTACCGGCAACCCCTTCTTCACTACCGATTCTGCGGCTTGCCTGCGCGGGATCGAGATCGAAGCTGACGTGGTGCTCAAAGCCACCAAGGTTGATGGTGTATATAACGAAGATCCGGTCAAGAATCCGGATGCCGTGCTGTATCATGAACTGAGTTATGATGAAGTTCTTGAAAAAGAGCTCAAGGTGATGGATCTTGCTGCCTTTACCTTGGCACGTGACCATGATCTGCCGATCCGCGTGTTCAACATGAACAAACCGGGTGCCCTGCGCCGGGTTGTCATGGGTGAACCGGAAGGCACTCTGATCCACCACGTTGGTAAATAAGATAAAAGTGAGCCACCTGGCGCTCTTATCCTATCCATCACGTCAGTAAATAAGATAGACACGGGCCGTGTAGCGGCTCGTTCGCCAAAAGGAAAACCACTGTGATCAACGAGATTAAAAACGACGCCAAGGACCGTATGGGCAAGAGCGTAGAAGCGCTCAAGACTCAAATGTCCAAGATCCGTACCGGCCGTGCTCACCCGAGCCTGCTCGACGGCATCCAGGTTGAGTATTACGGTGCTGCCACTCCGCTGAAACAGTTGGCCAACGTCGTGGCAGAAGATGCTCGCACCCTCTCCATCTCCATTTTTGACCGCTCCATGATCCAGGCGGTAGAGAAGGCGATCCTGACCTCCGATCTGGGCCTGAACCCGTCCAGCAATGGCCAGACCTTGCGTGTGCCGCTGCCGCCGCTGACCGAAGAGCGTCGTCGTGACCTGACCAAGATCGTCCGTGCCGAAGCTGAAAATGCCCGTGTTGCCGTGCGCAACATCCGTCGTGACGCCAACGCTGACCTGAAAGCGCTGCTGAAGGACAAAGAGATCTCCGAAGACGACGACCGTCGCGCCCAGGAAGAGATCCAAAAACTGACCGACTCCTACATCAAGCTGGTCGATGAGGCCCTTGCCGTAAAGGAGAAGGAGCTAATGGAAATCTAACCGTCTGAAAGGTATATTACGAGCGCCGTGTAGTGCCCCTGCACGGCGCTTTTGTCTTTGTGGGAGAATTACATGTCGCTTTTGGCTGCGTTGGGTGATTGTGCCAACTCGTCTTTACCCCGTCACGTCGCCATCATCATGGATGGTAACGGTCGCTGGGCCCAGAACCGAGGCAAGATGCGGGTTTATGGCCACAAGGCGGGCGTCAAGTCAGTGCGCGAGGCCGTTACCTTTGCTGCGCGTGCCAAGATCGAGGCATTGACCCTGTTTGCATTCTCCAGCGAGAACTGGCGCCGCCCGGAAGGGGAGGTCAGTGCCTTGATGGAACTGTTCATCACAGTGCTGGGTCGTGAGGTGCAGAAACTGCACAACAACGGGATCCGGCTCAAGGTGATTGGCGATACTGCTCGCTTTAGTGAGCGGTTGCAGGCCAAAATCGCCAAGGCGGAAGCCTTGACCGCCAATAACAAGGGGTTGACCCTGAACATTGCGGCCAACTATGGCGGCCAGTGGGATATCGCCCAGGCGGCCCGCAAGCTGGCTAAAGCAGTGGCGGCCGGTGAACTGGCCGCTGACGACATTGATGAATCCATGTTGACCCGCGAGGTTTGCATGGCCGATCTGCCACCCGTGGACCTGTTGATCCGCACCGGTGGCGATCATCGCATCAGCAACTTTGTGTTATGGCAGCTCGCCTATGCCGAGCTCTATTTTACCCCGGTATTGTGGCCCGATTTCAACGAGGCCGAGTTCAGTGAGGCGGTTGCCTCTTTCGTTGCCCGCGAGCGTCGCTTCGGTTGCACGGGTGAACAGATACGGGAATTGATCGCCGAGCAGCAGACCGGCTAAACCCCGCTCCCAAGAGAGAGGTTTCTTTTGCTAAAACAACGAATTATTACTGCTTTGATGTTGATCCCCCTGGTGTTGGGGGCGCTCTTCTTTCTGCCATTGAAATTTTTTGCCCTGTTGGCTGCGCTGGTGTTTTTGTTGGCCAGTCGCGAATGGAGCGGGTTTGTCTCTGCTGCTCCGCAGCAATGGTTACCCATCGTATTTTGTCTGTTGCTCGGTGCCAGCCTCTTTTGGCTGCCGGTGGAGCAACTCTGGACGCCCCACCTGCACCCCCTCGTGATGGGCGTGCTCTGGACAGCGGTAAGCTGGTGGCTGCTGGGTCTGCTGCTGGTGCTGCGCTATCCCCAAAGCGCCAAGCTGTGGAAAGAGTCTATCTGGCTCAAGTCGCTGTTTGGTCTGGTGACCCTGGTTCCCTTCTTCTGGTCGCTGGTCGCCATCCGTGGTTACAACTTTTACCATGACCCCATGATGGGCGCCTGGATCCTGTTGTTCGTGATGGGACTGGTCTGGGCGGCAGATTCTGGCGCGTATTTTTTCGGCAAGGCGTTCGGTAAGCACAAGCTGGCACCGGCTGTGAGTCCGGGCAAAACCATCGAAGGGATGTGCGGCGGCCTCTTTACCGCCAGCCTGCTGGCCATCGGTGTCACCTGGTCGATGGGATTTGTTCCTGCCAAGATGATCACCGTGCTGTTTTGCTCTCTGTTGGCGGTGCTTGCTTCTGTGCTCGGTGATCTGACCGAGAGCATGTTCAAGCGCGAGGCGGGCATCAAGGACTCCGGCACCCTGTTGCCGGGTCATGGCGGCATTCTCGACCGGATTGACAGCCTGACCGCCGCCCTGCCGGTGTTTCTGCTCAGTTATCTGCTACTCAGTCAGGAGTTTTGATGCACAAGTCACTGGTTATTCTGGGAGCCTCCGGCTCCATTGGTCAGAGTACCTTGAAAGTGCTGCGCCATAACCCGGGCAGTTGGCAAGTGTTGGCGTTGACCGCCGCCCGCAACGTGGATGCCATGTTGCGGGACTGCCTCGAATTCTCCCCCCGTTTTGCCGTGATGGTCGATGAGGATGCAGCCCGTGAACTGGCTGCCCGTCTGAAAGCGCACGGCAGTGCTACCAGGGTCATGTCTGGTGCAGCAGCCCTCTGCGATGTGGCCGCTCACCCCGACACCCATAGCGTGATGGCCGCCATTGTGGGGGCAGCCGGTCTGGCCCCGACCATGGCCGCGGTACGTGCCGGCAAGCGTATTTTGCTGGCCAACAAGGAGGCGCTGGTGATGTCCGGTGCTTTCTTCATGGAGGCCGTGCGCGAACATGGCGCCGAGCTGCTGCCCATCGACAGCGAACACAATGCTATCTTCCAGTGTCTGCCGACCGCCGTGCAGCGCCAGCCCGGTTTTTGCGATCTGGCGGCGGCGGGGATCAGCAAGATTTTGCTGACCGGTTCTGGCGGCCCGTTCCGTTACACCGAGATCAGCGAGCTGGCGAAGGTGACGCCGGCGCAGGCCATCGCTCATCCCAACTGGTCGATGGGGGCCAAGATTTCGGTCGACTCCGCCACCATGATCAACAAGGGGCTGGAGTACATCGAGGCGCGCTGGCTGTTCAATGCGGCGCCCGAGCAGATCCAGGTGGTGATCCACCCGCAGTCGGTGATCCACTCCATGGTGCAGTACAAGGATGGCTCCGTGCTGGCCCAGCTTGGCAACCCGGATATGTGTACCCCCATCGCCCATGCGCTGGCTTATCCCAATCGCATCCCCTCCAGTGTGGAACCTTTGGATTTCTTCAGTGTCGGAGAGTTCAGCTTTATCCGGCCTGATTATGATCGCTACCCCTGTCTGGCGCTGGCCATTAATGCCTGCCAGAAGGGACAAGCGGCGACTACTGCGCTCAATGCGGCCAACGAGGAGGCGGTTGCTGCCTTCCTGGCCGGGCGCATCGGCTTTATGGATATTGCCCGGATCAACGAGGCAGTGATGCTGGAGCTGGAGAGCTGCGCCGTCGGCTCGCTCGATGATCTGTTTGCCCTGGACGGTGCGGCAAGAGCCCGTGCTCACACTTTGATTGAGGAGCTTGGCTGATGGGCGGTGTGTTGTGGAATATCGGTGCCTTTGTTGTTGCGCTGGGCCTGCTGGTCGCGGTGCACGAGTTTGGTCACTTCTGGGTGGCCCGTCGTTGTGGCGTCAAAGTTGAGCGCTTCTCCATCGGTTTTGGCAAGGCGATCTGGCGCCGGATGGGTAAGGATGGCACCGAATATGTGCTGGCGCTGATCCCGCTCGGTGGTTACGTCAAGATGCTCGATGGCCGGGTCGATGAACTCAAGCCCGGTGACGAGCAGTATGCCTTCAACCACAAGAGTGTCTGGGCGCGGATGGCGATTGTCGCCGCAGGTCCCATGGCCAACTTCGTCTTTGCCCTGTTTGCCCTCTGGCTGATGTTTATCATCGGGGTGCCGAG
This sequence comes from Aeromonas sp. FDAARGOS 1416, assembly GCF_019048085.1. Lineage (NCBI taxonomy): Bacteria > Pseudomonadati > Pseudomonadota > Gammaproteobacteria > Aeromonadales > Aeromonadaceae > Aeromonas > Aeromonas sp. FDAARGOS 1416. The sequence goes on from NZ_CP077301.1 coordinate 294,354, forward strand.
CGTCAAGCCGGTGATCGGTGAAGTGCGCCCGGCATCCATCGTTGCCGAGGCGGGTGTGCTACCGGGGATGGAGATTGTCGGGGTCGGTGATGAGCAGACCGGTGACTGGGAGAGCGTCACTTACGCCCTTATCAGTCATCTGGGTGATGATGCAGTGACTCTCAAGGTGCAGGCACCCAATACCAGCTATGCCACCGATAAAACCTTGTCGCTGACCGGCTGGACCTTCGATCCGGATAAAGAGTCGCCCATTGGCAGCTTGGGGATCGTCCCCCTGAGTGGCAAAGTGCTGCCCGTCGTGGCTGCAGTGGTGGCCAAGAGTGCCAGTGAAAAGGCGGGGCTACAGGTCGGTGACCGTATCAAACAGGTCGGCGATCAGCCTATTACCGCGTGGGCCCAGTTTGTCGAACTGGTGCAGCAGGCACCGGGTGAACCCCTGCAAGTGGTGGTTGAGCGCAACAACAGTGATCTCAACGTGACCCTGACCCCGGATAGCCGCAAAGTGCAGGGCAAGCTGGTAGGATTCGTCGGTCTCTCGCCGCAACTCGTTCCATTACCGGATGAATATCGAATTCTGTTACAGTATGGGCCTTTGCAGGCGCTGTGGCATGGCGCGGACAAGACCTGGAGCCTGATCACGCTCACCTTTGACATGATTGGCAAGTTGATCGGTGGCATCGTGTCGCTGGACAACCTGAGCGGCCCCATCTCCATTGCCAAGGGCGCCGGCAGCAGTGCCGACTATGGTCTGGTCTATTTCTTGAGTTTTCTGGCGCTGATCAGCGTCAACCTGGGAATTATCAATCTGTTCCCCCTGCCGGTGCTCGATGGTGGCCATCTGGTCTATTTCCTGATCGAAGCGGTCACCGGCAAGCCGGTATCAGAGAAAATACAGGAAGTGGGTTTCAGGATCGGCGCCGCCATTCTGATGTTATTGATGGGCATTGCGCTGTTTAACGATTTCGCTCGCCTCTGAGGCCAGAGCATCAACAAGGACACATAAGAACAAAATGGCTGTTAAAAAAGCATTGGTGTTGAGTTGCCTGCTGGGTGCCAGTTTCCTGGCCCAGGCGGCCCCTGCCTCTTTTGTGGTGCAAGATATCCAGGTCGAAGGTCTGCAACGGGTGACCCTGGGTGCCGCACTGTTGAACCTGCCGATCCGGGTCGGTGATACCGTCGACTCCGTGGCTCTGGCCAGCGCCATCAAAAAGCTCTATGCCTCGGGTAACTTCGAGGATGTGAAGGTTTACCGTGACGGCCAGGTGCTGCAGGTGATGGTCAAGGAGCGTCCGACTATCTCCAGCATCGAGTTTGCCGGCAACAAGGATATCAAAGAGGAGCAACTGACCCAGAGTCTGGAGTCCTCCGGTATCCGTGTGGGTGATCCGCTGGATCGCACCGTACTCACTTCCCTCGAGAAGGGACTGGAAGATTTCTACTATGGCGTGGGTAAATACTCCGCCAAGGTCAAGGCCGTCGTCACCCCGTTGCCGCGCAACCGGGTCGACCTCAAGTTCACCTTCGTGGAAGGGGAAGCGGCCAAGATCCAGCAGATCAACATCGTCGGCAACAGCGTCTTCCCTGAAGAGAAGCTGATTGCCCAGCTCTCCCTGCGCGACGAAGTGCCCTGGTGGAACTTCACCGCCGATCAGCGCTATCAGAAGCAGAAACTGGCCGGTGATATCGAGACCCTGCGCTCCTACTACATGGACCGCGGCTATATCCGCTTCCAGCAGGAGTCTACCCAGGTCTCCATGACCCCCGACAAGAAGGGCGTCTACGTCACCCTCAACATCAAGGAAGGGGATCAGTACAAGGTCTCCGGCGTCCAGCTCAAGGGTGACCTGATCGATCGCGGTGGCGAGATGAAGGGATTGATCCCGATTGCTGCTGGCAGCACCTACTCCGCCAGTCAGGTGACTCATACCGAAGAGGTGCTCTCCAAGTTCCTCGGCCGTTATGGCTACGCCTATCCGAAAGTGGTCACTTTCCCGCAGGTCAATGACAAGACCAAGGAAGTCGAGCTGATCGTCAACGTTGAGCCGGGTCCGCGCGTCTATGTGCGCAATATCAACTTCAGCGGTAACGCCACTACCGAAGATCAGGTGCTGCGTCGCGAGATGCGCCAGATGGAGGGCACCTGGCTCTCATCCGACAACATCGAGCAGTCCAAGAGCCGTCTCAACCGCCTTGGCTACTTCGAGAGCGTCGAAGTGGACACCAAGCGGGTGCCGGGCAACGATGACTTGGTTGACCTCGACTTCAAGGTTAAGGAGCAGCCAGCAGGCTCCATCAACGCAGGTATCGGTTACGGTACCGAATCGGGTCTGAGCCTGCAGGCGGGGATTTCCCAGGACAACTTTATGGGTACCGGTAAAAAGGTCTCCATCAACGCCAGCACCAACGACTACTCCAAGAACGTTGACCTGAGCTACAACGACCCCTACTTCACCGTGGATGGTGTCAGCCTGGGTGGTCGGGTCTACTACAACCAGTTCCGCGCCGATGATGCCGATATCGTTGATTACGAGAACGAAACCATCGGTTTCCGTCTCTCCAGCGGCTTCCCGGTCAACGAGTTCAACCGTCTCGATTTCAGTACCGGTATCGAGAGCACCAAGCTGAGTCGTCCGTCATTCAATGCTCAAAATTATGAACAGTGCTTGAAAGATAATGAGAGTAATCCTGACTACTGCTGGGATCAGTGGAACGACAATCGCCAGTCGGTGCAGATGGATCAGTTCTGGAATGCTTACTCACAGGATGGTTCCAACCTCGATTTCGTGACCGTCGATGTCACCGCTGGCTGGACCCGCTCTACCCTGAACAAGGGGATGTTCCCGACCGCCGGTGATCGTCAGCGTATCAACGCCAAGGTGACCGTACCGGGCATGGAGCTGCAGTACTACAAGCTCTCTGCCGAAGATGCCCACTACTTCCCGCTCGATGCGGATCACAGCTGGGTGATGATCGGCAAGGGTCGTGTCTCCTACGGTAACGGCTATGGCGACGACGCCATGCTGCCGTTCTTCGAGAACTACTATGCTGGCGGTTTCGATACAGTACGCGGCTTCAAGAGCAATACCATTGGTCCCAAGGCAATCTATAAGGTTTACGACAAGCCCACACCTGGCAATTCACCAGTTTGTCGGCCAGACCCAGCTAACCCATCTGGCTGTCTGTACGAAGGCTCCGACACCTCGGTGGGTGGTAACGCTCTGGCCGTCGCCTCACTGGAGCTGGTCTTCCCGACCCCGTTCGTTTCCGAGACCTATCGTCCGCAGATCCGTTCCACCGTCTTTATGGATGCAGGTACCGTCTGGAGCACTGATTTTGCCAACGGAGCATATCCTTGCGCCGCCGGTTCTGATTGCAACTATCTGAGCCAGGACTACTCCAACCCGGGCAATATCCGGGTCTCTGCCGGTGTTTCCCTGCAGTGGCTCTCGCCGATGGGCCCGCTGGTGTTTGCCTTGGCCAAGCCGATCAAGAAATATGAAGGGGATCGCACCGAGTTCTTCTCCTTCAACATCGGTCGTACTTTCTAAGCAGAGTTTCGCCCCCACCCATGAGGTGGGGGTCTTCAATGATGGGACGCGCGGTATGCGTGCCTCACCAGGTAACAAGACGGTCCTAACGCCGCTTGCATAATCGGGTAAATCAGGTAGCCCTCGCCATGAGGGAACAAGGAGTAAGTGTGAATAAAGCGTTGAAAGTAGCTGGTTTGAGCTTTGCACTGATGGCTGCCGGCATGGGTTCTGCCTTCGCTGAGACCAAGATCGCCGTGGTGGATATGGGCGAAGTCTTCCAAAAGCTGCCCCAGCGTGAAGCCGTTGCAGCCAAGCTGAAAGGTGAATTCGAGCCGCGTATGCGTGAGCTGCAGAAGCTGGAACAGGAAGGCCAGAAGCTGGTCGAGAAGTTCCGCAAGGATGAAGCCTTCATGAGCGCCGAGCAGAAGAAGCAGAATCAGGAGAAGCTGGCCAAGCTGCAGATGGAGTTCAACCAGAAGCGTCAAGCCTTTGAGCAGGACAACGGTCGCCGTCAGTCCGAAGAGCGCAACAAGATCCTGACCAAGGTGCAGGCTGCCATCGATTCCATCGCCAAGAGCAATGGTTACGATCTGGTGCTGGAGCGCAATGCCGCCCCGTATGCCGCCAGCAAGCTGGACATCTCCGGCCAGGTTATTTCTCAGGTAAGCAAGAGCAACTAATTGATGGCATTCACTCTCGCACAGCTGGCCCAGCAACTGGGGGCCCAGGTCCATGGCGACGGAACCCTGGAAATCCGCAAGGTAGCGACACTGGAAAAGGCCGGGGAGGGGGATATTACCTTCCTGTCCAACAAAAAGTACCGGCACTATCTGGAGCAGAGCAAGGCGACCGCCGTGCTCATTACAGAAGCGGATCTGCCATTTTGTCCCACCAATGCCCTGGTGCTCAAAGACCCCTATGTGGGCTTTGCCCGGGTAGCCCAACTGCTGGACACCACCCCGCAGCCGGCCACGGATATTCATCCGAGCGCCGTTATCGCGGCTGACGTGCAACTGGGCGAGAGAGTGGCCATCGGCGCCAATGCAGTGATCGAATCCGGCGTCGTGCTGGGTGACGATGTACGCATTGGCCCGGGCTGTTTTGTTGGCAAGAACACCCGGCTGGGAGCTCGCTCCCGGCTGTGGGCCAACGTCACCCTCTATCACAATGTGACCATGGGCACCGACTGTCTGGTTCAATCCGGCACAGTGATCGGGGCCGATGGTTTCGGTTATGCCAACGAACGTGGCGAGTGGATCAAGATCCCCCAGCTCGGCGGCGTGACCATTGGCAACCGGGTCGAGATCGGTGCCTGTACCACCATTGACCGCGGTGCGCTGGAAGATACCCGCATCGCTGACAACGTCATCATCGACAACCAGTGCCAGATCGCCCACAACGTGGAGATCGGTTACGGTACCGCCGTGGCGGGCTCTACCGTGATGGCTGGTAGTCTCAAGGTCGGCAAATACTGTATCATTGGCGGCGCTTCCGTCTTTAACGGGCATATGGAGATCTGCGACCAGGCCACCGTTACCGGTATGGCCATGGTGATGCGACCCATTACCGAGCCCGGTGTCTACTCTTCCGGCATCCCTCTGCAAACCAATAAAGAGTGGCGCAAGACCGCCGCCCGGGTGATGCGTATCGAAGAGATGCACAAGCGGTTAAGCAAGCTTGAGAAGAAGCTGGATCAAGAATAATCACGATTGGTATAGGGTACTGTTTTGACTACTGAAAAGAAGAGCCTGGGTATCCAGGAAATCATGGATCTGCTGCCCCACCGTTATCCGTTTCTGATGGTGGATCGTGTAGACGACTACGAGATCAGCGATGAGCGCAAAACTCTGCGCGCCATCAAGAACGTCTCGTTCAACGAGCCGATCTTCCAGGGGCACTTCCCGGCCAAGCCGGTGTTTCCTGGCGTACTGATCCTGGAAGCGATGGCACAGGCCACCGGTATCCTGGCCTTTACCATGGTGGGCAAGCCGTCTCCCAACGAACTCTACTATTTTGCCTCAATCGACAACGCTCGCTTCAAGCGCCCGGTCGGCCCCGGTGACCAACTGGTGCTGGACGTGGAGTTCCTGAAAGAGCGTCGCGGTATTGCCAAGTTCACCGGTGTCGCCACCGTCGACGGTGAAGTGGTCTGTACCGCCGAGCTGATGTGCGCCAAACGCGAGGTTTAACACACGTGATCGACCAGACTGCCATCATTCACGATACTGCCATCGTCCATGAGTCTGCCGTGATCGGTAAAGGGGTTGAAATCGGCCCCTTTTCTGTCATCGGCGCCGAGGTGGAAATCGGTGACAACACCTGGGTAGGTTCCCATGTGGTGATCAAGGGCCCGACCAAGATTGGTCGTGGCAACAAGATCTTCCAGCACACCTCCATCGGTGAGGATTGCCAGGACAAGAAGTACGCCGGTGAGCGCACCTTCCTCGAGATTGGCGACAACAACGTCATTCGCGAGAACTGCACCTTCCACCGCGGCACCATTCAGGATCAATCCCTGACCAAGGTGGGCAGTGGCAACCTGTTCATGGTCAACGTTCACGTTGCCCACGACTGCATCATCGGTGACAACTGCATCTTCGCCAACAACGCGACCCTGGCGGGCCACGTGGTGATCGGTGACTTCGTGATCTTTGGTGGTCTCTCCGCCATTCACCAGTTCGGTCGCGTCGGTTCCCACGCCTTCGTCGGTGGCTGCGCCGCCCTGAACAAGGACGTGCCGCCTTACGTGATGGCCGCCGGCAACTACGCCAAGCCATTCGGGGTCAACTCCGAAGGTCTGCGTCGCCGCGGTTTCAGCGCCGAGGCCATCTCTGCCGTCAAGCGTGCCTACAAAGAGATCTTCCGTTCCGGCAAGACCATCGAAGAGGTGCTGCCGGTGCTGATCGAGATGGCGCAAGCCGAACCGGCCGTCCAGCTCTATGTGGACTTCCTCAAAGATAACGAGCGCGGGATCATCCGTGCCTGATCCGGTTCGTATCGGTATCGTCGCCGGAGAGGTCTCCGGCGACATTCTGGCTGCCGGTCTGGTGCGCGAGCTGCAGGCCCGCTACCCGGATGCGCAGTTCGAAGGGATCGCCGGGCCGCGGATGCAGGCCCTCGGCGTCAAGGCCCTGTTCGAGATGGAAGAGCTCTCCGTCATGGGGATCACCGAGGTGCTTGGCCGTCTGCCGCGCATCCTCAAGGTTCGTCGCGAACTGCTGCGCCACTTTATTACCAATCCGCCCGATATCTTCATCGGCGTGGATGCACCGGATTTCAATATCGGAGTGGAGCTGAAACTGCGCCGCGCCGGTATCAAGACGGTTCACTATGTCAGCCCCTCGGTGTGGGCCTGGCGTCAGAACCGCATTCACAAGATCAAGGCCGCTACCGACATGGTGCTCGCCTTCCTGCCGTTCGAGAAAGCCTTCTACGACCGCTTCGACGCCCCTTGCCGTTTTGTCGGTCACACCATGGCGGATGACATTCCGCTGGTGCCGGATCAGGCCGCCGTACGTCGCAATCTCGGTATCGATGCCAATCGCCGCTGGCTGGCGGTGCTGCCGGGCAGCCGCACCGCAGAAGTGGGCTTTATGTCCCCCCTGTTTCTCGAGGCGTGCAAACACCTGACGGTGCGCTATCCGGATCTCGGCTTCATTGTGCCGCTGGTCAACCAGAAACGGCGCGAGCAGTTTATGACCATCAAGGCCGAGGTAGCGCCGGGTCTCGACATGGTGCTGCTGGAAGGGCAGGGCCGCGAGGCGATGATCGCCGCCGACGTGGTGATGTTGGCCTCCGGTACCGCGGCGCTTGAAGCCATGCTGGTGAAAAAGCCGATGGTGGTGGGTTACAAGCTCAAGCCCTTCAGCTATTGGCTGGCCCAGCGACTGGTAAAGACCGAATTTGTCTCTCTGCCCAACCTGCTCGCCGGTCGCATGCTGGTGCCGGAACTGATCCAGCACGAGTGCACCCCGGAGAATCTGGTGGAAGAGGTGAGCAAGTACTTCGAGCACGACAACAGTGCGCTGGTCAACACCTTCACCGAGCTGCACCAGCTGATCCGCTGCAATGCCGACTCGCAGGCTGCCGATGCGGTGGCGGATCTGCTCGGCAGATAACGCTATTTCGGACCGTCGATTGCGCCGAGCAGCCCGTTAATCCGTTTTCCGAGCGGTGATGCCGCGCCAGTCGACCCCTGTCAGGCCCCACGGGGCCTGTTTTGATTCAAGGCTACAAGATGATGATCGATATTCCTGACGACAAGCTGGTTGCCGGTGTGGACGAAGTGGGTCGTGGCCCCCTGGTGGGTGACGTGGTCACCGCTGCGGTCATTCTCGACCCCGCCAATCCGATCGCGGGGCTCAACGACTCCAAGAAGCTCTCCGAGAAGAAGCGGCTGGCGCTGTTTGACGAGATCAAAGAGAAGGCGCTCGCCTGGGCCATCGGTCGCGCCACTCCGGAGGAGATCGACGAGCTCAACATCCTGCATGCCACCATGCTGGCGATGCAGCGCGCCGTGGCGGGGTTGAAGGTCACCCCCGAGCTGGTCTTTATCGATGGCAACCGCTGTCCGGCGCTGCCGATGGAAGCGCGCGCCGTGGTCAAGGGCGATAGCCTGGTGGCCGCCATCAGCGCCGCCTCGATCCTCGCCAAGGTGACCCGCGATGCGGAGATGACCGAGCTGGACAGCCGTCATCCCGAGTATGGTTTTGCCCGCCACAAGGGCTATCCGACTGCGGAGCATCTCGCCATGCTGGCCGAGCGCGGCCCGTTGCCCGAATATCGCAAGAGCTTCAAACCGGTGCGCCGCGCACTGGGGATCGAGTAGACCATGCCATTTAGTTTGAGCAGCGAGAGGAGATGACGATGGCTGACCCCCGTTTTATCCACCTGCGAGTCCACTCCGACTTCTCCATGGTCGATGGCCTGCAGAAGATCAATCCCATCGTCGGGGCGGCGGCGGCCAACAACATGCCGGCGCTGGCGCTGACCGATCAGATGAACATGTGCGGTCTGGTGCGCTTCTATGGCGCGGCCCACGGCAAGGGGATCAAGCCCATCGTCGGTGCCGACTTCTGGGTGCAGAGCGATGAGCTCGGCGACGAGCAGTTCCGTCTCACCCTGCTCGCCATGGATAACGACGGCTACCAGAACATCACCCTGCTTATTTCCCGCGGTTACCAGCGCGGCCACGTGCAAGGGCGGCCGGTTATCGACAAGAGCTGGCTCGCCGAACACGCCAAGGGGGTGATCGTCCTCTCCGGTGGCCGCGAGGGGGATGTGGGCAAGTTCCTGCTCAAGGGCAACCGGCAGATGACCGAGCAGTGTGTCGCCTTCTATCAGACCCACTTCCCCGATGCCTACTACCTCGAACTGCTGCGTACCGGTCGACCCGACGAAGAGGTCTATCTGCACATGGCGGTGGCCATCGCCACCGAGTTCGAGCTGCCGGTGGTCGCCACCAACGAGGTGGTGTTCCTCAACGCCGATGACTTCGACGCCCACGAGATCCGGGTTGCCATCCACGATGGCTATACCCTGATGGACAAACGCCGTCCCCGTCGCTACAGCCCCCAGCAGTACCTGCGCAGTCAGGAGGAGATGGCGGAGCTGTTTGCCGATATCCCCGAAGCGCTGGAAAACACGGTGGAGATCGCCAAACGCTGCAACGTGACGGTGCGTCTCGGCGAGTACTTCCTGCCCAACTTCCCGACCGGCGACATGACCACAGAAGATTTTCTGGTGGCCAAATCGAAAGAGGGTCTGGAGGAGCGTCTCGAGTTCCTGTTCCCGGATCCTGCTGTGCGGGCCGAGCGACGTCCCGAGTATGACGAGCGTCTCGATGTTGAGCTGAAAGTGATCAACCAGATGGGCTTCCCGGGTTACTTCCTCATCGTGATGGAGTTTATCCAGTGGTCCAAGGACAACGGCATTCCCGTTGGCCCGGGCCGGGGCTCGGGGGCGGGCTCTCTGGTGGCTTACGCCCTCAAGATCACCGACCTCGACCCGCTGGAATTTGACCTGCTGTTCGAACGTTTCCTGAACCCCGAGCGGGTATCCATGCCCGACTTCGACGTCGACTTCTGCATGGACCGACGCGACGAGGTGATCGAGCACGTCTCCGACATGTATGGCCGGGATGCGGTCTCCCAGATCATCACCTTCGGTAGCATGGCGGCCAAGGCGGTGGTGCGGGACGTGGGCCGGGTGCTGGGCCACGCTTACGGCTTTGTGGATCGTATCTCCAAGCTGATCCCGCCGGATCCGGGCATGACGCTTGCCAAGGCATTCGAGGCCGAGCCCAAGCTGCCCGAGCTCTACGAGCAGGATGAGGAGGTCAAGGACCTCATCGACATGGCCCGCCGCTTGGAAGGGGTAGTGCGCAACGCCGGTAAACACGCCGGTGGCGTGGTCATCGCACCCACCAAGATCACCGACTTTGCACCGCTCTACTGCGATGACGAAGGCCATCACCCGGTCACCCAGTTCGACAAGAACGATGTGGAATACGCCGGTCTGGTGAAGTTCGACTTCCTGGGTCTGCGAACGCTCACCATCATCGACTGGGCGCTCGGCATGATAAACCCGCGTCTTGCCAAAGAGGGCAAGCCGCCGGTGGATATCGCCGCCATCCCTATCGATGACAAGAAGTCGTTCGACCTGCTGCAACGCTACGAGACCACAGCGGTATTCCAGCTGGAATCCCGCGGCATGAAGGATCTCATCAAGCGGCTACGCCCCGACTGCTTCGAAGACATGATCGCACTGGTGGCCCTGTTCCGACCGGGCCCGCTCCAGTCAGGCATGGTGGATAACTTCATCGACCGCAAGCACGGTAATGAAGCGATCTCCTATCCGGACGAGAAGTGGCAGCACGAGAGCCTGAAACCGATTCTGGAACCGACCTACGGCATCATCCTCTATCAGGAGCAGGTGATGCAGATCGCCCAGACCCTGGCGGGTTATACGCTGGGTGGCGCGGACATGCTTCGCCGGGCGATGGGTAAGAAAAAGCCCGAGGAGATGGCCAAGCAGCGGGCCGGTTTCGAGGAGGGCGCCGTCAAGAATGGCATCGACGGCGAACTGGCGATGAAAATCTTCGATCTGGTGGAGAAGTTTGCGGGCTACGGCTTTAACAAATCCCACTCCGCCGCCTATGCGCTGGTCTCCTACCAGACCCTCTGGCTCAAGACCCACTTCCCGGCCGAGTTCATGGCGGCGGTCATGACCGCCGATATGGACAACACCGACAAAATCGTGACCCTGGTGGATGAGTGCCAGCGGATGGGGCTGACGGTGATCCCGCCGGATGTGAACACCGGCCGCTATCGCTTCTCGGTCAACGAAGATGGTCATATCGTCTACGGGATCGGGGCGGTGAAAGGGGTCGGTGAAGGCCCCATCGATGCGATCTTGAGCGCCCGGGATCAGGACGGCCCGTTCCGCGATCTGTTCGACTTCTGCAACCGGGTCGACATCAAGAAGCTCAACAAGCGGGTGATGGAGAAGCTCATCCTCTCCGGGGCCATGGACAGGCTCGGTCCTCACCGCGCCGCCCTGATGGCGACGCTGGAGGAGGCGATGCGGGCCGCCGAGCAGCACGCCAAGGCGCAGGCGGTGGGGCAGGTCGACATGTTCGGCGTGCTCACCGAAGAGATTGACGACGTCAAGAAGGCGTTTGCCAACGTGCCGCACTGGCCTGACAAGGTGTGGCTGGAAGGGGAGCGCGAGACCCTCGGACTCTATCTCACCGGCCACCCCATCAACCAGTACAGCAGCGAATTGCGTCGTTATACCTCGGGTCGCTTGTGTGATCTGCATCCTACCTCCCGCGATACTGTGACCACGGCGGCGGGGCTGGTGATCGCGGCTCGCAGCATGGTGACCAAGCGTGGCAACAAGATGGGGATCTTCACCCTGGACGACCGTTCCGGTCGCCTTGATGTGACCCTGTTCAGTGAAGCGCTGGAAAAATATGAAGAATTGATGCAAAAAGACCGCATTTTGGTGGTTTCTGGACAGGTCAGCTTTGATGACTTCTCCGGTGGCCTTAAAATGTCGGCTCGAGAATTACTGGATATCAACGATGCGAGGGAGCGTTTTGCCAGAGCAATCCGCATCTCCCTCGATGAACAGCGTATCGATGATCGCTTTTTTCCGCGTTTGTGCGAGATTTTGGAGCCCGCCCGTGCCGGAGTCTGTCCGGTTCAGGTAAACTATCGTCGCCCCGGTTCCCGGGTGCGATTGACGCTCGGTACCGAGTGGCGGGTGACGCCCACCGATCAACTGTTAGATGACTTGCGCGTCCTGCTTGGACGAGAGCGGGTCGAGTTGGTTTTTGATTAGAGGTTCTAAGGCCCTATGAGTCTTTTTCTGGATTTTGAACAGCCGATTGCCGAGTTGCAGGCGCAGATTGATGAACTCAAACATGTGAGTGAAGGCAATCACGCCGTGGATCTGAAAGACGAGATCCGCCGGCTGGAGAAGAAAAACGAAGAGCTGACCAAGAAGATCTTCGGTGATCTGGGTGCCTGGCAGGTATCCCAGATGGCGCGTCATCCCCAGCGCCCCTACACCTTTGACTATATCGAGCATATCTTCACCGATTTCGACGAATTGGCTGGCGATCGCGCCTATGCCGATGACAAGGCTATCGTCGGCGGCATCGCCCGTCTCGACGGCGAGCCGGTGATGGTGATTGGTCACCAGAAGGGTCGCGAGACCAAAGAGAAGATCAAGCGCAACTTCGGCATGCCGCGTCCGGAAGGATACCGCAAGGCCCTGCGTCTGATGGAGATGGCCGAGCGCTTCAAGATGCCGATCATCACCTTTATCGACACCCCGGGTGCTTACCCCGGCGTCGGTGCCGAAGAGCGTGGCCAGTCCGAAGCGATTGCCCGCAATCTGAAGGTGATGGCCGGTCTGACTGTGCCGGTCGTCTGCACCGTGATCGGTGAGGGTGGCTCCGGTGGTGCGCTGGCAATCGGCGTTGGTGACCGCGTCAACATGCTGCAGTACTCTACCTACTCCGTCATCTCGCCGGAAGGGTGTGCCTCCATCCTGTGGAAGAGTGCTGACAAAGCTTCTGTGGCTGCCGAAGCGATGGGGATCACTGCCCAGCGTCTGAAAGAGCTCAAGCTGATCGACCACGTGATCGACGAGCCCCTCGGCGGTGCCCACCGCGATGTGGAGAAGATGGCCAAAAACCTCAAGGCTCGCATCAAGCAGGATTTGGACGCTCTGCGTCCGCTCGATACCGAGCAACTGCTGGAGCAGCGTTACCAGCGTCTGCTGGGCTACGGCTACTGCTAAGCGCAGCCGTCACCCCCGAGTATTCAGGCCCCCGTCAGCGACGGGGGCTTTTTATTGCTGAAGACCTGTCTTGCGGTGATTGCCACAATGCGCCCTGAAACAGCGCAGGTCAGTCTTCTAGGGTGAGGGGCAGGGTTGGTATGCCACGCTGTTGGTGAGGGCTGTCAGTAGCCTGCAGCATCCTTTGGCATCGCTAGCGATGGCATGACAAGCCACGTGATTATCCGATTGCGGCATAAAAAAGCGCCCCGACTATGCGGAGCGCTTTTACAGGTGTCTGGTGGTATTACAGTTCAATCTCGTCTGTAAGACCTTCATAGGCGATATCGATGGATTGCAGCTCCTTCTGCAGGCGATGTTTGTCTTTCAACGCCTCGATTTCACGCCATTTACGTTTTTTTCCCGTTGTCCCGCGGCTACGCGAACCGAGTTCAACCACCTCGTCATAATCGAAGTTGAACATTTCCATGGCTCCCTCCTTGGTTTTTATCGTTTTCACCACCCGTATAACATAACGAATCTGAAATTAAAACGTTTTCGTGACGACTCTATGACAGCGCTAAAAAAGCCCATGAAAAAAACCGGGCCCCTTGGTAGGGGCCCGGTTTTGATCAGAAAAAAGAACTGATTACAGACGGCTTGCCAGCATGGTTTCCAGCTTGCCCTGGTCGATGGCGAACATGCGGATGCCTTCGCCCAGCTTCTCGTGAGCCATGGCATCCTGGTTCAGTTCCCAGCGGAATTCGGTTTCGGTCATCGGAGTCGGTTTGGCCTTGCGCTCACCGGTGTAGTCCAGTTTGCGTACCACGGCGCCTTCGGTCTTGCTCAGCTCTTCCAGCAGGGCCGGGCCAATGGTCAGGCGGTCGCAACCGGCCAGTTCCAGGATCTCGCCGGTGTTGCGGAAGCTGGCGCCCATCACGACAGTCGGGTAGTCGTGCTGCTTGTAGTAGTTGTAGATGGAGGTGACGGAGACCACGCCCGGATCTTCGCTGGCGGTGTAATCACGGCCATTTTTGGCCTTGTACCAGTCGAGGATACGACCCACGAATGGGGAGATCAGGAAGGCACCGGCTTCGGCACAGGCACGGGCCTGGGCGAAGGAGAACAGCAGGGTCAGGTTGCACTGGATACCCTCTTTCTCCAGAACCTCGGCGGCACGGATCCCTTCCCAGGTGGAGGCCAGCTTGATCAGAATGCGGTCGTTGCTGATACCCGCTTCGTTGTAAAGACGGATCAGCTTGCGGGCCTTGGCGATGCTGGCTTCGGTATCGAAGGAGAGACGGGCGTCCACTTCGGTAGAGATACGGCCCGGAACGATCTTCAGCACTTCCAGACCGATGTTGACGGCCAGCTTGTCGCCCGCGTCGATGATTTGCTGTGCCTTGTCCTGGCTCTGGGCTTTGGCCCAGTTGATGGCGTCTTCGATCAGCGGAGCGTACTCGGGGATCTCGGAGGCCTTCAGAACCAGAGAGGGGTTGGTGGTGGCATCGATGGGCTGATAGCGTTTGATGGCTTCGATATCACCGGTGTCGGCAACAACAGTGGTCAGGGCTTTCAGCTGGGTTAATTTATCGGCCATAGCGAATATCATCTCTTAATGAGGGAGTCATCCCTGGGTTGCGGGCTTGAGACGGTGGTTCTGAAATAAAATTACAGGATCTTGGTGCCTCAGGCTCAGAAAAGCGCGATGGGGGCGGCCCATCGTCATTGCCTGCCTAATTAATACTGATGTGCTGCATCCTGCAATAGGGGCGCTTGGTTGTTAAATATTCAGGCTGTTGAGTTATCCCGTTTTATGGCTTGAAACTATATGATTAGTAAGGTTTTTTACATTTCATTCCGACCTCACTCCGGTTTGCTTTCAGCTGAACTTTTTTAGCCAATATCCATATTTGTGTCGTCGATCACATAAATTATCTCGCTACGTACTTGAAATTTAATTACAGCGAAAACGTTTGGCGAAATGTCGCCGTTTGAAAGCCATTTATGCAAGCGTTTGCGTTTTCGGATAGCTCATCAGGGATATATCAAAATGGTTCTCTTATGGGGCTTAATGGTGGCCTGTCTGATTGAATTATTGAGTTTGTTGAAAGTTTGCGATTTAAATGGAGCTTTATGGGCTTTTACCGTTCGTTTTTTGTGTCTCGCGTGACCGGGATCACTATTCCGGGCTCTCCCGCTGTGCTAGATTCCGCCCCTTTAGTGAAACGCTAATTAAACGACAGACAGAAAACGGTCAGCGCAGACTGACCATGGATGTGAATAACAACGAGAGAATTATGGACACCTTGATTGCGATGCTAAACGACCTGATGTGGGGAGCCGTGCTCATCTACCTGCTCATCGGGGTCGGTATCTTTTTCACCTTCCGCCTGGGTTTTATCCAGATCCGTCACTTTGGCCACATGTTTTCCGTGCTGAAAAACAGCCGTAAATCGGACAACGCGGGCATCTCCTCCTTCCAGGCCCTCTGTACCAGCCTTGCCGCCCGTGTCGGCACCGGCAACCTGGCCGGCGTGGCTGTCGCCATCTATCTGGGTGGCCCCGGCGCCATCTTCTGGATGTGGTTGATTGCTTTTATCGGCATGGCGACCGCCTTCGTCGAAAGCACCCTGGCCCAGCTCTACAAGGTCAAGGATGAGGATGGCAACTACCGTGGTGGCCCGGCCTACTACATGGAGAAAGGCCTTGGCATGCGCTGGATGGGGGTGGTCTTCTCGCTCTGCCTGATCCTGGCATTTGGTCTGGTGTTCAACGCGGTGCAGGCCAACTCCATCAGTCTGGCGATGAAGGTGGCGTTTGGCATTCCTGACTGGGTCAGCGGTCTGGCGCTGGTTGCGCTCTCCGGCCTGATTATCTTCGGCGGCATTCGTGGCATTGCCCGTTTTGCCGAGCTGGTGGTGCCCTTTATGGCACTGGCATATATCCTGCTGGCGCTGGTGATCGTGGCGATGAACATCACCGAGTTGCCTCATGTCCTCATGCTGATCATCAAGTCCGCCTTCGGGATTGAGCAGGCAGGCTCGGGTGCGCTCGGTTATGCCATCTCCCAGGCGATGATCAACGGTATCAAACGCGGTCTCTTCTCCAACGAGGCGGGGATGGGCTCTGCGCCCAACGCTGCGGCGACTGCCACTCCCTATCCGCCGCACCCGGCCTCCCAGGGTTATGTGCAGATGCTGGGGGTCTTTATGGACACTATCGTCATCTGCAGCTGTACCGCCGCCATCATCCTGATGTCCGGTCAGTTTGAGCCGGGCTCCGGCGTGACCGGTGTCGAGCTGACCCAGCGGGCGCTCTCCTCCCAGATTGGCAGCGGTGGCAACATCTTTATCGCGGCAGCCATCTTCTTCTTCGCCTTCACCTCTATCGTGGCGAACTACTCCTATGCCGAGACCAATCTGGTGTTCCTCGAGCACAACCACAAGGGCGGCCTGATGCTGTTCCGGGTGTTCGTGCTGGGGATGGTGATGTTCGGCGCCGTGGGTGAGTTGCCGATTGTGTGGGCGATGGCGGATGTCTCCATGGGTCTGATGGCCATCGTCAACCTGGTGGCGATCCTGCTGCTCTCCAGCGTCGCCATCAAGCTGGCCAAGGATTACAACGACCAGCTCCGGCTGGGCAAGGTACCCACCTTTGATGCCAACAAATACCCCGAGATCCGCTCCCAGTTGGAAGAGGGGATCTGGGACAATCCGACCAAAAAGTAACAAGCGGTGAATCAAACATCTTGATTAAAACCTGAAGGGGGAGCCGGTGGCTCCCCCTTCTTTTATGAGCCGCTCTTCGGCGGCTGATCCCAGCGCCGAACGAGCTGTCTGACACGCCGTCGTAACTGGCGCCTGCAGCGCCCTTGTTGCCGTTCGCTGAGGGGGGCATAACGCCAGCGGCGATAGAGCCACGCACTCTTTAGCAGGGGATGGGCAAGGTCGGGACGCAGCCGCGCGAGCCGCTCGCACCATGTCCCCATGCTCTCGGCGGGCTGGGGTGGGTAGCCACTGCGTTTGCCCCGTTTGAGCAGGGGCTGCCAGATACGCCGCTCTGGCGGCAGGCGGGCGGGCAACAGCAGGGGCAGGCTCACCAGCAGAGCGACCAGCATCAGGCTGGCGAGGATCAACCAGGGAGTGTGCCCCGCCAGTGTGGGCCAGCGCAGGCCGATTTGCTGCCAGAGCTGACTCGCATCGTAACCAATCACCCAGCGACTCCACTGGTAGTCGATATTGTTGCCCCACCAGCGCAGCTGATTGAGCAGGGCCCAGTTGCGATAACGCTGCAAAGCGAGCGGGTCGGCAGCGGTAAACTCGTCGCTCAGCGCCTCCCTCACGCCACCTTCAATGCGCTCCGGTGCCACTGCCGCAGTGGGGTCGATTCGCCGCCATACTCCTCTTTCATCGAGATACTCCACCCAGGCATGAGCATCGAACTGGTGTACCGCCAGATAGTTGCCGGTGGGATTCCATTCGCCGCCGAGATAACCGGTGACCAGCCGTGCCGGAATACCGGCGGCGCGCAGTACGAAAGCGGTCGCCATGGCGTAGTGGCCGCAAAAGCCCTGCTTGGTATCGAACAGGAACTCATCCACCCCGTCACTGCCAAGCCGTGGCGGGGTCAGAGTGTAGTAATAGGATTGGCTGCGAAACTGTTCGAGCAGGGCGGCGACCAGCTCTGCGCGATCCGGGTGGCGTGCGGCCAGCCCTTGGCCGTGAGCTCGCGCTCTCGGGTTGCCTCCGGCTGGCAGTTGCAGGTTGCGCTGGGCGGCTTGGCTATCATCCTCGATCTGTGCTTCGCCGCGGCCAATGCGATAGCGGATCGCCACCTCGCCGCTCCCCTGCCGATAGAGGGTGTCGAGAGGGGTAAGCAGCACCGGGCCCGCCAGCAGGCGCGGTTCACTCAGGGCAAAGGCCCAGCGGTGGCGCTGGGGCTCGGCGATCACCTCGTAGCTCCCGGCGGGTAACGGACTATCTGCCAGTTGAGAGTTGGCCTGAGAAGAGGATGCCAGAAGGGTGAGCCCGGTTTGCACCGGCACTGTCCGTTGCCATGCTTTGACCTCGGGGCTCAGCAACCAGCGCTGACCATCGAAAACTTCTTGGCGCATCACCGGAAAATAGCGCTCGCGGACAGGGGGCGGGCCATCGGCAAAGGTGACCCGAAAGGCCAGTTCGGAGGAGTTGACCAGTTCGCTGATATCGCCGGGGGCCAGCTCTTCCGAGAGCCCCGACAGGGCACGGCTGGTGGTGGGCATCTGCCAGAGGGGCGGCAGCCTCGGCAGCAGCAGAAACAGAGTGATGAGCAGGGGAAGCGCCAGCAGCAGGGCACCGCCCGCGCTACGCCAAGGCCGTTTCTGCTCGGGAGCGATGGCGGCCACTAGCGCGGTTACTGCCAGCCAGAGCGCTACTGTCATTCCGGCCGTCCAGCCGATGCTCTGTCGCTGCACCAGCGCCAGCGCGATAAGAAAGAAGGCGAGCAGCAGCACCAGCTCGATATCCTGCTCGCGCCGTACCTCGATCATCTTGAGGCTATAGCCGAGCCAGAGCAGATTGATCAGGGCGGGCAGGGTGCCCAATGTGCGCCACTGCAACCCCAGCAACACCACGGTTGTGATGGCCAGCAGCGCCAACCCGCGGGCAGGCAGGGGCGGCCAGCCGCGCCACAGCATCATGGCCCGGACGCCGAGGGTAGCGGCGCTTACCGCCACCACCCAGAGCTGCAACTGGGGCCAGAGCGCCGCGACCAGCAGCAGCTGTTGCAGGGCGATGAGTGGCAGCAGGCGGCGGTTATCGAGCAGCATCGGGCGTGCTCTTCGGTGGTGTGGCATCGAACTGGGCCAGTGCCAGCAGGCAGCGCTGCACAAAGGCGGCACCGCTATCGGGCCCCAGCGTCTGGTTTGCCAGTGTCAGGGTAAAGGGGATGCCCCGCTTGCCGTAATCGGCGCACCACCAGGCCAGCACCGCCAGCCGCTGCTCCAGATCCCCACCCGCGACCCGCTGCAAGGTGAGGTGGCTGTCATCCTGCTGTGGTTCATGGAACTGCTTGGTCAGCAAGCCGCGCCCCTGGGCAAGTTGCTTCCAGGCGACTCGACTTAGGGGTTCACCGGCCTGATGTGTCCGCAGAGAGTCAAAGTCACCGAGAGTTGCTGGAGTGGGCTGGCCCTGAAGCCCTTCGCTTTGGGTCGCATGTGCCCCTCTTAGCACCCCGAATGCCGGTTTGGGGGAAAGCCAGCCCTCCAGTTGCAAGTCCAGCAGGGACCAGCAGCGAAACAGGCCGAGAGGGTAGCGGCTCTCGACCCGCAATCGACCAAGGTGCAGTGGCCCACGGCGCGAGCCCGATACCGGCAGGATAACGGTGCGGGGTACAGCGTCGACCTGTGCCAGCCAGAGGGTGCCTTCGTTGAGGCTAAAGTGAAGTGCCTGCACCGGGCGCGGGCTCTGCACCGAGATACGGATCGGCAGCTGGCTACCCGCTTTCCCCAGCACCAACGGGCTCCCCAGCAGCTCCAGCCCCAGCAGGTTGCGGTGGGTGAGCCACATGGCTGCCATAAACAGGCTGCCGAGGCAGTAGGCCACCAGCAGCACCAGATTGTTCTGGTAATTGGTGCCGAGCAGATAGATGGCGAGCAGCACCAGCAGATAGAGCAGTCCCATGCGGGTGGGGAGGATAAAGAGGCTGCGGGTACCCAGTGTGATCTGGCGGGCCGGGGGAATGCGGCGATCGAGCCAACGCTGCTGCCAGCGGGCTCGCCACTGTTGCCAACGGTTTAGCAATTTGCTCATCAGGGATTATCCGGATCGACCCTGGCCAGCAATCGCTGGCTCAGGGGACAGGCTTCGCCGTGCTGCACACCAAAGCTGCCCCGCAGCCGATGCTCGGCCACATAGGGGAAGACTGCCTGCACATCCTCCACCGTGACAAAGCGCCGTCCCGCAACCAGCGCCCAGGCCCGGCTCACCGCCAGCAATGTCTGGGCTGCACGGGGGGAGAGGGGCTGTGGCAGATCCCCATCAAAGCGGCTCTGGTGCACCAGCGCCAGCAGGTAGTCGAGGGTGGTATCCGAAACATGGATGGCATCCCCTTTGCTTTGCAAGGTGGCGAGTCCGGCAGCATCCAGCATGGCGGGCAGTGGGCCACTCGGCTGTTGGCCGCGCAGCAACTGGCGCTCCGCTTCTCGCGGCGGAAAACCCAGCGAGAGTCGCACGGCGAATCGGTCGAGTTGGGACTCCGGCAGTGGATAGGTGCCCGCCTGATCCGCCGGATTCTGGGTGGCGATGACGAAAAACGGATCGGGGAGGGGATGCGTATTCCCCTCAATGCTCACCTTGCCCTCGGCCATCGCCTCCAGCAGGGCGCTCTGCACCTTGGGGCTGGCGCGGTTGATCTCGTCCGCCAGCAGTACCTGGGTGAAGATGGGGCCGGGGTGAAAGCGAAATGTTTGCTGTTGGGGGTCGAAGATCTGCAGCCCCAGCAGGTCGGCGGGGAGCAGATCGGCGGTGAACTGCATCCGCCTGCATGCCAGCCCCAGCACCTGTGCCAGCGCGTGGGCCAGGGTGGTTTTGCCCATGCCGGGGAGATCCTCGATCAGCAGATGACCGCGCGCCAGCAGGGTCACCAGCGCGATTTTCAGTTGCAGCGGCTTGCCCAGAATGACTTGCTCCAGTGCTGCCAGCAGCCCGGCAATCTGCTCTTCTCTCTTCATCCCCTTCATACACATTCCCTGTATTGCGTCGCACCTACAGCTTATACGCCCGCAAGGGTGAAGGCGGATAACTAACGGGCGGTAAAAGTGCAGTGCAGGGATGGTTATGAGCGGGAGGTGATGCGGTTTATTGCTGAGTCTGCTCGATTCAATATGGCCGCTATGGCACGTAACTCAATACAATATTTCCTGATTGGAATGTACCGATCGCCATCTCTTCACTAGGTGAGGGCGCTGGGCGCCCATATAGTTGCCCCCATTACGACGCACTGTGTTGCTACCTTTGTCACCACCTTGGCCCCGCCACTGTTCGCCTGTCGTTGTGATCTGGCAGGCATCGGCACGCCAATCTGTTATGGAGCATCCATGCCTGTATTCCTGTTGTGCACTTTTCTGATGATCATCCTCTATCCGATCGGGATCGATCTCTATCTGGTCGCCGTGCCCAAGATTGCCGATGCCCTGCAGGCGAGCGAGGCGCAGATCCACACGGCCTTCTCCATTTATCTGTTTGGCATGGCGGCGACCGTGCTGCTGGGGGGAATGATTGCCGATCGCTACGGGCGGCGCTGGGTGGTGCTCGGGGGCGCGCTGATTTTTGTCCTCGCCTCGCTGGTGGCGGGTCATGCCGAAGGGATCACTCAGTTCTACCTCGGCCGTTTCTGGCAGGGGATCGGGGCCGGGGCGCTCTATATCATGACCTTTACCGTGCTGCGGGATGTGCTAAGTCAGGAGCGGCTGGCGATGGCGCTCTCGATGATCAACGGGGTCATCTGCGTGATCCCGGTGCTGGCGCCGGTGCTCGGTTACCTCATCCTGTCACATTTTGATTGGCGCGGGATCTTCGTGGCGATGGCGCTGGTGGCGGCCGTTAGCGGTCTGGTGAACTTGCTTCTGCTCAAGGAGACCCGCCCGGCGCGGCAACCGGGCAGTGGCGCGGCGCAGCCCTTTGCCCTGCTGCGCTCCCCGCGCTTTATGCTGCTCTCCCTGCTGACCAGTGCCAGCGTGACCTCTATTTTGGTCTATGTCAGCGTCTCACCGCTGATCCTGATGAAGGAGTTTGGTTTCACCACCGAGCAGTATTCTATCGTGATGATGGTGATGGCTGGCGTGAGCATGTCCACCTCCTTCCTGACGCCGCTGCTGTTGCGCTGGCTGGGCAAACAGAAGGTGCTGGCGGTGTCTCATCTCTCCTATCTGCTGGCGGTGTGCTCACTGCTCGGCAGCTGGCAGACGGGGGGCGATATCCATCTGTTGCTACCGGGGTTTGCGCTGGTCTGTGTCGGCTTCTCCTGTGGCTTCGGGGTGGCGATGGGGGAGGCGCTCGATGGTTGTCAGCACAACGTGGCCTTTGCCAGCGCCGTGCTCTGCATCATGCAGATCAGCCTCTCCGGCCTCTATATCTGGCTGCTGGGTCAACTTGGCTTTACTCCGTCCGAGATGCTGATCTGCGCCCTGCTGCTGGCATTGCTCAGTTACCTGGCTGTCAAAGGGCTGTTACCATGGCTCGCGCTTCGTGAAGCGCGGTCGCAGGGCTGATGGAAGATGAGAGGGGATATGCGCAATCTGGGTGAACTCGATTTGAACCTGCTGGTGGTGTTCAAGTACCTGATGCAGGAGCGCAGTGTGGCAGGGGCGGCCAAAAAGCTCTGTGTCACTCCGTCGGCGGTGAGCAAGTCTCTGGCCAAATTGCGGGAGTGGTTTGACGATCCCCTGTTTGTGCGGGTGCGGCAGGGGTTGCAGCCCACCAACCTCTCCCTGACCCTGGAGGAGGAGCTGAAGGTCTGGTTCCAGCTCACCGACAGCATCACCTCGCTCAATAGCGAGGCGATCCCCGACGGTGCCCGCTTCACGCTGGTGATGGAGTCCCCCTTCTACATCAGCTTCCTGAGCGATCTGCCCATGACCATCTACCAGAAGTACCCCAACTCGGTGGTCAGGATGCTGGGGTGGGATCACCACTCCCTCAACGATATCGTCAATGGCGATGCGGATCTCGGCTTTTGTGCCCGCGAGACCCATGGCCGTTCCCGGGCCAAGGTCAACCGCTTGCCCTACTACATCGATCACGAGGTGCTGTTCACCGATCGCCCGGTGGTTTTTCTGCGCAAGGATCACCCCTTGCTCCAGCAGAAGTGGTCGCTGGAGAACTTTCTGGCCTGCCCCCAGATCAGCATGGTGTGGGAAGCGAACGATACCTGGGCCCTCGACAGTCTGCTGGAGGACGAGGGGCTGAAGCGGGAGGTGCCCATCATGGTCTCAAGCTTCGAGCAGGCGCTGCATATTGCCTCCCAGTCGAGCCACGAGCTGATTGCGGTGGCCCCTTCCTACTGCGGGGGGTATGCGGCCAAGCACCATGCCAACCTCATAGCCATGCCCTTGCCACTGCCGGAGAAACTCTATCAGCAGTTGGAGATCGCATTTATCCTGCTCTGGCACAAGCGGCACAATCAGGATGCCAAGGTGATGTGGCTGCGCAACGAGATCCGGCGACTCTACAACGACGAATCGCCACGCTAATGTGGCCGTGACGGTGCCCATCGATCAGCCGGAGCCATCTGCTCCGGCTTTTTGTTGTCGTATCGCCCTGAGGAGTGGGCTTTGGCACGACTTAAGTGCCGAGTTCGGGTTCAAGCTGTGTGCCATTCAACTCTCTTTATGCACAGATTGACCTTGATTTCACGTCTCGAGTGAAGCTCTTTTCACGAAAAAAATTCATGTGGTTTCATTAGAAAACTTCACTGATGGTCACTTTTAAAGTGTGATCGACCATTAAGTTCCTGTATTTGCAGTGATATAGCATGACACCCCTTGGAATGGCGGGGTTAGATAGCGCCTGTGTAGTGTGATAGCCAGTAGAGCGCGGAGTGAGCCAACCCCACCCCACAGGTCGTCTGTGGCCATATCATGCCCCGGCTATCTGGCCACCAGCCATGAGTGACGGAGCAGAGGGGAATAAGCATCAAGGTTGATAAACCGGCTTGAGTAAAGGGATGCAGCAAAGGTAGAACCCGGAGCCGGTAACTGTACTGGGAGACGCCACTCACCATCCCCCGATAACCCGTAATTGAAACCGGCTAGATGAAAAACACCTTTCATCGAACGGGGCCCGTGCACCCGAAAATAGCCAGATTGGCAGGCTGACTGTGCTCCCCGTTATGGCAATGGCGGGCAAAAAAATAGTGCGGTAGCCACCACCAGATTAATAAAAATAAATCTCAGCAAAGGCAGGTTGATATGCGTCCAGCAACAGCACCGACCGGGTTGTTACAACAGCCCAAACCCTTCTTTATGATATTTTTCGTCGAACTCTGGGAGCGCTTCGGTTATTACGGCGTGCAGGGGATCCTGGCGGTCTTCTTTGTACAGCAACTGGGATTTTCCCAAGAGCAATCCTTTATTACTTTCGGTGCCTTCTCGGCGCTGGTATATGGTCTGATCTCGGTCGGTGGCTATGTCGGTGACCATGTACTCGGCACCAAGCGCACCATGGTGCTGGGGGCCGTGGTGCTGGTGATAGGCTACTTTATGACCGGCCTCTCTATCTACAATCCCGACCTGATTTTCTATGCGTTGGGCACCATTGCAGTTGGTAACTGCCTGTTCAAGGCCAATCCGGCCAGCCTGCTGTCAAAATGCTACCAGCCAAAAGATCCGCGGCTGGATGGGGCGTTTACCCTGTTCTATATGTCGATCAATATCGGCTCCCTTATTTCCCTCTCACTCGCTCCGGTGATTGCCGATCACTACGGCTATACAGTGACCTATAACCTGTGCGGGGTGGGGCTGGTGATTGCGTTGCTCACCTTCTTTGCCTGCCGCAATATGGTCAAGGATATTGGCTCCGAGCCGGATCACCTGCCGCTCGATTACAGCAAGCTGCTGCTGGTTATATTGGGTTCGGTAGCCATGGTCTTCTTCTGCGCTTGGCTGATGCACCACGTGGTGATCGCCAACATGGTGCTGATGACGGTAACCATCGCCGTGGTGATCTTCTTTTTTCGCGAGGCGTTCAGGCTCGATACCGTGGGCCGCAACAAGATGTATGTGGCCTTCGTGCTGATGCTGGAGGCGGTGCTCTTCTATGTGCTGTACGCCCAGATGCCGACGTCTCTGAACTTCTTTGCCATCAACAACATGCACCACGAAATGCTGGGCATGAGCGTCAACCCCATCAGCTTCCAGGCGCTCAACCCCTTCTGGGTGGTGCTGGGCAGCCCGGTACTCGCGATGATCTATACCCGGATGGGCAGCAAGGGGCGGGATCTCACTATGCCGCTCAAGTTCACCCTCGGAATGTTCTTCTGCTCGCTGGGCTTTCTGACGGCGGCGGCATCCGGCTGGTGGTTTGCCGATGAGCAGGGGCTTACCTCCCCCTGGTTTATGGTGCTTATCTACCTGTTCCAGAGTCTGGGCGAGCTGATGATCAGTGCGCTGGGACTGGCGATGGTCGCCGCGCTGGTGCCACAACGCCTGATGGGCTTCATTCTCGGAATGTGGTTCCTGACTCAGGCGATGGCGTCCCTGCTGGGAGGCTATGTGGCGACCTTTACCGCCGTGCCGCAAGGGATGACGGATCCGCTGCAAACTTTGCCCATTTACACCGGCGTATTTGGCAAGATCGGGATGGCGACCCTGCTGATTGCGGTGGTGATGGGGCTGATGGTGCCCTGGCTCAACCGGATGATGAATGCGACGCCGACAGAGGCCGAAGGGCTGGTAGCGGGACAATCACAGGCGTAATGAGGGGATTGTGCGAGACTAGGCAAGGGCGGCGACCCTTGCCTTGCTGTTGATGGCTTAGTTGTACTGCTCTTCCATCCAGGCTTCGACGATCAACTGCGCCGATACCCCGTCCACACTGCCTTTCTCCAGCGCGCGATAGCCGCCTCGCTCAAACAGCCGGGCGCGGGCATCTGTGGTGGTGAGTCGCTCATCCTTGAACTCCACCGGCTTGCCGAAACGGCCATGCAGCCGGTTGCCGAATTTGCGGGCCCGTACCGTGATCTCCTGATCGGTGCCATCCATGTTCAGCGGCAGACCGACCACCAGCAGGTCCGGTTGCCACTCCTTGAGCAGCTTCTCAATCTCGTCCCAGTTGGGGATGCCGTCGTTGGCCTTGAGGGCGCGCAGAGGCTGGGCTGTGCCAGTCAGCTCCTGACCGATGGCGACGCCAATGCTCTTGGTGCCATAGTCAAAGCCCATGATGCTGCGTGATGACATAACTGATAAATCCTCGAAATAGAGAGCGGAGCGGGCCAGCCGATCAGCTGTGGCCGATATCGCTGGAGAGGTGAACCGGGTTCACCCCTATGCTGGCGGCGGCTTGCTGCCAACGTTTGTGAATGGGGGTCTTGAACACCAGAGCCGGATTGGGGGGGATCACCAGCCAGGCGCCGTCCACCAGCTCCTGCTCCAGCTGACCGGCGCTCCAGCCAGCATAGCCAAGGGCCACCAGCCAATGGGCAGGGGCTTCGCTCGTACCCAGGGTTTCCAGAATATCCTTGGAGGTGGTCACCATCATCTCATCCCCCACCTGCAGGGTGGAGTTGAAACCGGGGCGGAAGCTGTGCAGCACGAAGCCGCGATCGGCGTGAACCGGCCCCCCTTGCAGTACCGGTTGCTTGAGCTCCGGGTTGTTGGGCGGGTTGAGCTGGAGCTGGGTCAGCATGGTTTCCAGCGACATCTCGACCGGAATGTTGACGACCAAGCCCATGGCGCCCTCTTCGTTGTGCTCGCACAGATAGACCAGCGAACGCTCGAAGTAGGGATCCGTCAGGCTTGGCATGGCAAGCAGGAAGTGATTTTGCAGTGTTTGCATAGAGGCCAAATAGTGCAAAGGTATTTGAGGTCAATTATGGCAGTTGATCCCCATGGGAAAAACCGCTTTTTGGGCTGGGCGAGATCCCGCCCCTTTCCGGATTGTCTTGAAACAGAGAGGGTGGCGCCGGGCCACCCTCTCTTTTTCCGGGCTTGTCGGGGGCGGTTACCCCTGAACAGGCCGGTTAGCCTGCCTGGCGATTATTTGCCCAGTCGACGCTCGATGGCATCCATCAGCATGCCTGTGATGTGTACATCGAACGCTGCTTCAATCTCGCGAATGCAGGTCGGGCTGGTGACGTTAATCTCGGTCAGGCGATCGCCGATGATGTCGAGGCCGACGAAGATGAGGCCTTTCTCTTTCAACGTCGGGCCCACCGCACGGGCGATGGCCCAGTCCGATTCGCTCAGGGGGCGTGCTTCACCACGGCCACCGGCCGCCAGATTGCCGCGGGTCTCCCCCTGCGCCGGAATGCGGGCCAGGCAGTAGGGAACCGGTTCACCGTCCACCACCAACACCCGCTTGTCGCCATCCTTGATGGCGGGCAGATAGGTCTGCGCCATGCAGTACTGGCTGCCGTGGGCGGTCAGGGTCTCGATAATCACGCCGACGTTGGCGTCATCTTCCTTCATGCGGAAGATGGAGGCACCGCCCATGCCGTCCAAGGGCTTCAAGATCACGTCTTTGTGCTTGGCGTGGAAGGCGCGCAGCTTGTCGGCGCGGCGGGTCACCAGCGTGGTCGGGGTGTGCTCGGCAAACCAGGCGGTGTAGAGCTTCTCGTTGGCGTCACGCAGGCTCTGCGGCTTGTTGACGATGAGGCAACCCTCATCCTCGGCCCGCTCCAGCATGTAGGTGGCGTAGATAAATTCGGTGTCGAACGGCGGATCCTTGCGCATCAGGATCACATCGAGGTTGGAGAGGGGCTGGTCCACCACCTCGCCCAGGGTGTACCAGTCGGCATAGTCATATTTGACGGTGAGCGGGCGCATGGTGCCAAAGGCGCGACCGGCTTCCATGTAGAGATCCTTCATCTCCAGATAGAAGAGCTCATAGCCGCGCTTTTGCGCCTCTTCGAGCATGGCAAAGCTGGAATCTTTCTTGATGTTGATGGCCGAGATGGGGTCCATCACGATGCCGAGTTTAATGGTCATCCGCTGTTCCTTTTTAATGGCTCGATAGGGTTGTAGGGTCGATTAGCGCAGCGTAATCGGCCGCTTGCGGCGGCGTCGATGCAGCCATGAGGCTGATTGATGCGGCCGATAGTATCAAGCGAGATCGCCAAAGCGGCACTGCAGCGCAGTGATCGCAGTCAGGGCGGCGGTTTCGGTGCGCAGCACCCGCGGCCCCAGCAGCATCTCTTTGAAATCTTCCTGCACGGTACGGGCGATCTCGTCGCTCGACAATCCCCCTTCCGGGCCAATCAGCAGGCGCACGCCATGCTCGGGAACGGGCAGGGTGTTGATGCTGTACTCGGCGCGCGGGTGCAGGTTGAGCTTGAGCTCCTTGGTCTCTTCCGCCAGCCAGGCGTCCAGCTCCATCGGCATGCGCACCTCTGGCACCACGTTGCGGCCGCACTGTTCGCAGGCGCTGATCACCACCTTCTGCCACTGTTCGCGCTTCTTCTCCAAGCGGTCTGCCGGCAGCTTGACGCCGCAGCGCTCGGAGAAGAGCGGGGTGATGCAGGTGACGCCCAGCTCCACCGATTTCTGGATGGTGAAGTCCATCTTGTCGCCACGGCTGATCACCTGACCGAGGTGGATGGCCAGCGGTGACTCCACTGATTGGACGTCGCAGCGGTCGATGGTCACTTCCACCGACTTCTTGCCGACGTTGGCGATGGTGGCGGGGTATTGATTGCCATCGCCATTGAACAGCTCGAGCTGCTGGCCCGGCTGCATGCGCAGTACCCGGCCGATATGGTTGGCGCCGTCTTCCGACAGGGCGATGGTCTGGCCAACTTGCAGGGTGGCCGGTTCATAGATACGTGGAATGCGCATGGCTGCTTGTCAGTCTCTTGCTTGGAAACCCTTCATATCCTGCGCCGAGCAAGGCTCACGCGGCAGTGGGGAAGGGCTTCATGATAGGAGGGGCGATCCCCCTCCCTGGTCAAATGGGGTTATTGGCACTGCTTTTCAATAAAGGGATTGGTATTGCCCTGCAGCGTGCCGATGCGGCGATTGCGCTCGCACTCCCAGCCTTCTGCCGGGTACTGCCTGTCCCAGGCTTCAAACAGTTTACGCTGTTGCGCTGCCAGACGCAGCCCATACTGCTGGCTCATGTAGAGGTAGGCGCGGGCAATCTGGCCCCGTACCGGCCCCTTGGGCGGCTGCACCCGACGATCCTTGAAATCCACCAGCATCTGGCACTGGCCGTACTGATCCGGCTTGCCGTTCCAGTCGGAGAAGCGGTAGTTGGCCCGATCGCCATTCACCTCGCCGATGGAGGGGAAGAGGTTGTGCATGTCCCCCTCCATCTTGTTGAACTCGGGGCTCACCTTCTCGCAGTTCTTGCGCCCGCCATCCTGCCAGCACTGCAGCTGGTGGCCGAACTCCCAGGCCGGGACCACGTGTTCCCACTCGATGCGGGCGGCGCGCTTGGTCTGCTTGCGCGGCTCATAGCCGCAGCTGGCGAGATCCGGGCTCATTTTCTTGCCCTGATAGTCGATGTCACAGCCGCAGTAGAAGGTGGTGACCGCAGGCTGGCTGCGATAGAGCTTCACCAGATCCTGCTTGGCTTCACGAAAGGTCTGGGCGTGCAGGGGTGCGCTGAGCAGCGGCAAACCGGCCAGCAGGGTCAGGGCGAGGGAGGAGATGAAACGCATGGGATTCCTTGCAAACGGGATGATTGACGAACGATGGCGGGCACCCTACCACAGGGGCGCGACACAAGCTGGCTTACTGCTCTGGCTCCGGCCGTTCCCGCTCCAGCGGCTGCTTGCAGCGGCGGCAGTGATAGCGGGCCTCGCCACGCACCACCTTGTTGTGGCGGCGAATAGAGAGCTGATGCTGCTGGCAGAGGCAGCGATAGGGCACGGTACGCTGCGCCAATACCGCCAGATCGAAGCTGTGGGTGGTTCTGGGCTCAAGGCCGAACACCTCCCGCATCACCGACTGCCACTGGCGGCCGTGGGGCAAGACCCGGTTTTTGCCGCGCCCTTCACCCCACAGGGCGTGAACCAGAAGATGGGCCACCTCGTGGGGCACCACCTCATCCAGAAACGCCTGCTGGTTAGCCTGATAGAGGGCGGGATTGAAGCGCAGCTCCCAGGTTTGCAGCCGCGCCGATCCCGCCGCCCGGCCCCGCATATTGCAGTAGATCCGCGGGCGGGGGAAGGTGCGGCCAAGGCGCGCCTCGGCCTGCACAAAGCAGGCTTCTACGCGTTGTTGCAGCAGGGCGACAAGCTGGGCAGGGGTGGCAGACATCAACATCTCGTCAGATAGCGGATAAGCAAAAGGGGAGCCAGGCTCCCCTTTTATCACAACAGCGAGCCTTACAGGCCAGCGGCGGAACGCAGCAGTTCGGCTTTGTCGGTCTGCTCCCACGGGAACTCGTCGCGACCGAAGTGACCGTAGGCAGCGGTAGCCTGGTAGATCGGACGCTTCAGATCCAGCATTTCGATCAGGCCATACGGGCGCAGTTCGAAGTGCTCGCGCACCAGCTTGACCAGCAGCTCTTCGGCGACTTTGGCAGTACCGAAGGTCTCGACGCTGATGGAGGTCGGCTCGGCCACGCCGATGGCGTAGGAGATCTGGATTTCACAGCGATCGGCCAGACCGGCGGCCACGATGTTTTTGGCAACGTAACGGGCGGCGTAAGCTGCGGAGCGGTCAACCTTGGACGGATCCTTACCGGAGAAGGCGCCACCACCGTGACGGGCCATGCCGCCGTAGGTGTCGACGATGATCTTGCGACCGGTCAGACCGCAGTCACCCATCGGGCCGCCGATAACGAAACGGCCGGTCGGGTTGATGAAGTATTTGGTGTCCTTGTTGACCCACTCGGCTGGCAGCACCGGCTTGATGATCTCTTCGCGTACCGCTTCAACCAGATCCTTGTGGCTGATGGATTCGGCGTGCTGGGTAGACAGCACCACGGCATCGACACCGATGATCTTACCTGCGTCGTCGTAGGCGAAGGTCAGCTGGCTCTTGGCATCCGGACGCAGCCACGGCAGGGTGCCGTTCTTGCGCACTTCAGCCTGACGTTTCACCAGCAGGTGAGAGTAGGTGATGGGGGCCGGCATCAGCACGTCGGTTTCGTTGGTGGCGTAGCCGAACATCAGGCCTTGGTCGCCAGCGCCCTGCTCCAGCGGATCGCTGCGGTCAACGCCCTGGTTGATGTCCGGGGACTGCTTGCCGATGGCGTTCAGCACGGCGCAGGAGTCAGCATCGAAGCCCATGTCGGAGTGGGTGTAGCCGATTTCACGTACGGTATCACGCACGATCTCTTCGATATCAACCCAGGCAGAGGTGGTTACTTCGCCGGCCACCATGACCATACCGGTCTTGACCAGGGTCTCGCAGGCAACGCGTGCCTTGGTATCTTGCTTGAGGATGGCGTCCAGTACCGCATCGGAGATCTGGTCCGCAATCTTGTCGGGATGGCCTTCGGAGACCGACTCGGAAGTAAACAGCTTTGCCATGATAAGAGTCTCAGCTTGTCTGGGTTATCGCCACAGCAATAACCGGATGAATGGGATGGTGTAGAGGTATCTACATCTGGACGTCTATTTTAATTAGCGCCCCCCCCGATTGCCAGCACTATTTTGTCGCGCAGTGTCCAATGGGTCACAAGCGGTGCTCTCCTATCCCGAAAGGGATGGGAATCAAACGTTTTTCTCTGGTCGCTTTGGCCAATGGAGGGCAAGAAAAGCGATTGTCCTCCCAAAGCCACTTTATTCATCCAGATAATATTTGCACGCCGCGCGCCCTGCTGGGACAATAACGCGCCTTAATCTTGGCCATCAAATGAAGCAATCGCAGGAGATTCAGATGCCTTCTCGTAAAGAGCTTGCCAATGCCATTCGTGCATTGAGTATGGATGCCGTTCAAAAAGCCAACTCCGGTCACCCGGGCGCCCCCATGGGAATGGCGGATATCGCCGAAGTGCTGTGGCGTAGCCACCTCAGACATAACCCGAACAACCCCAAGTGGGCCGACCGCGACCGTTTCATTCTCTCCAACGGCCACGGCTCCATGCTGCTGTACTCCCTGCTGCACCTCTCCGGTTATGACCTCTCCATCGACGATCTGAAAAACTTCCGCCAACTGCACTCTCGCACCCCGGGTCACCCGGAGTACGGCTATGCACCGGGCGTGGAAACCACCACTGGCCCGCTGGGTCAGGGCATCACCAACGCCGTTGGTATGGCGATCGCCGAGAAAGCCATGGCTGAGCAGTTCAACCAGCCGGGCCACGATATCGTTGACCACTACACCTACGCCTTTATGGGCGACGGCTGCCTGATGGAAGGTATCTCCCACGAAGCGTGCTCCCTGGCAGGTACTCTGCAACTGGGCAAACTGATCGCGTTCTGGGATGACAACGGTATCTCTATCGACGGTCACGTTGAAGGCTGGTTCACCGACGACACTGTCAAGCGTTTCGAAGCCTACGGCTGGCACGTTATCCCGGCTGTTGACGGTCACAGCCCCGAAGCCATCAATGCCGCCATCGAAGCCGCCAAGGCCGAGACCGGCAAGCCGACTCTGATTTGCTGCCGCACCATCATCGGTTACGGCTCCCCGAACAAATCCGGTTCTCACGACTGCCACGGCTCACCGCTGGGCAACGACGAGATCGCCGCTGCTCGCGCATTCCTGAAGTGGGACCACGCGCCGTTCGTTATCCCGGCCGATATCGCTGCCGAGTGGAACGCTCAGGAGAAGGGCGCTGCACTGGAAGCCGACTGGGCTGCCAAGTTCGCCGCCTATGAAGCCGCTCACCCGACGCTGGCTGCCGAATTCAAGCGCCGCACCGCTGGCGAACTGCCGGCCAACTGGGCTGCTGAATCCGCCAAGATCATCGAAACCCTGCAAGCCAACCCGGCCAAGATTGCTACCCGTAAAGCGTCCCAGAACTCTCTGGAAGCGTTCGGCAAGCTGCTGCCGGAGTTCATGGGCGGCTCTGCCGACCTGGCGCCGTCCAACCTGACCATGTGGTCCGGCTCCAAGTCTCTGACCAACGACGATGCCTCCGGCAACTACATCCACTACGGTGTACGCGAGTTCGGCATGTCCGCCATCATGAACGGTATCGCTCTGCACGGTGGTTTCATCCCCTACGGCGCCACCTTCCTGATGTTCATGGAGTATGCCCGCAACGCCCTGCGCATGGCTGCCCTGATGAAGCAGCGCGCCATCTTCGTTTACACCCACGACTCCATCGGTCTGGGTGAAGATGGCCCGACTCACCAGCCGGTTGAGCAGATCGCCTCCCTGCGTCTGACTCCGAACATGAGCACCTGGCGTCCGTGTGACCAGGTTGAATCTGCCATCGCCTGGAAACACGCCATCGAGCGTACCGACGGCCCGACCTCTCTGATCTTCTCTCGTCAGAACCTGGCCCAGATGGATCGTACTGCCCAGCAGCTGGCTGATACCGCCAAGGGTGGCTACGTGCTGAAAGATTGCGCCGGTACGCCGGAACTGATCCTGATCGCCACCGGTTCCGAAGTGGAACTGGCCGTTGCCGCCTATGAGCAGCTGACTGCCAAGGGCCGTGCCGTGCGCGTGGTCTCTCTGCCGTCTACCGACGTGTTCGACGCCCAGTCTGCCGAGTACAAAGAGTCCGTCCTGCCGTCCTCCGTCACCAAGCGTGTGGCCATCGAAGCGGGCATCGCTGACTACTGGTACAAGTACGTCGGTTTCGGCGGCAAGATCATCGGTATGACCACCTTTGGTGAGTCTGCACCGGCCGAGCTGCTGTTCAAGGAATTCGGCTTTACCGTGGAAAACGTGGTTGCGACCGCTGAGTCCCTGTAATAGCTGACTATTGGGCCACGATGGCTCAATAGCCGGAACGATAAAACGCCCTCCATCGCAAGATGGGGGGCGTTTTTTATTCACATTAGAGATTTTTATTAGTGTTGATTTGTTATATCAAAAGCTTTTATCCTTGATTATGTAAGTTCAGATATAGAAAAATAATTCACGACGATGCATAAAAGGAATAATATGGACCGTTTTCGGTTGATAACAAAAAAACTATTAAGTACTAATTATAAGAATAGTATTCTAATAGCATCACTCATTACCATAGTTGTATCCCCAATATTTATTTATGTTAATATTTTTAATGGTGGGATATCACATGAACACTCTCGCTGGGCTGAGTTTGGTTCAGCTATTGGTGGGATCTATGCCCCAATAGTTGGGGGGCTCACGTTATTTGTTTTACTCCGTCAGGTTGGTTTGCAGGAACAGGTAAACGACCAGTATTATTTACAGCAGGCAAGAGAGGATATCGAGTTTTATGCGTCACAATTATCGACTATCCTCGATGACCCCTTGGTTGGTGACGTGTCATTGCGTGCGGTGCTTCATGAGAGGTTTATGTTATGTAACACTGAAACGTTATCTTCTGAAGAGATGAAAGAGATTGCTATCGATATTCATCGAATAATACCTAAATCGATTGATATGTGGTCTGCAATTTATCATATTTTAATCGGTTTAACTGCTGTTGATTCTGCTCAATTCAAAATGACATTATCGTCATCTAAACAGAAGCTTATTGCATTACTTAGTATAGAAATTTGTGTGGCTTTAGATAATCTTCATTTTTCTCGGTCACATGAAACTTGTAGCTTCAACTATGAGTTTAGCCCCTACTTGGATAAAGTTAATTAAAAGTCCGTAGGTTCGATTCATGTACAGCTCGTAGGTTCGATTAGCGAAGCGTAATCGGACGTTCGCGTTCTTTAAGACGATGCCATAAAAATAATATCCCTTCCTGTTACCAAAAAAGAGACCGGTATATGGCCGGTCTCTTTCTTATTTCAACAAACCTTACGCCTGCGGCGGGGTACTGTCCGCATTGGACATCACCGCATCCACCTCGGCCTGCTCCACGATGGGCTTTATCAATCTGACGACAACGGCGCCATGGTTAATACCAGCTTGCCGATATGACGGCCTGAATCCAGCAAATGGTGGGCGGCGGCGGCCTCATGCAGCGGGAAGGTCTGGTAAACCTGCGGTTTGACCTCGCCGCGTTCGATAAATGGCCAGACATGAGTTTGCAGCTGGGCAATCAGCTCGGCTTTTTCCTGCGGAGTACGCGAGCGCAGGGTGGAGCCGATATGGGTCAGCCGCTTTTGCAGCATGGGAAACAGATCCAGATTGGGGGCGGCGCCCGCAATAATGCCGATCTGGACTATGCGACCATTGATGGCGGCCGCCGCATAGTTGCGTGCGACATACTCTCCGCCAATGATATCGAGAATGATGTCGGCGCCATGGCCATCGGTGGCTGCATGCACTGCCTCGACAAAATCCTCCTCCTTGTAGAGCACGGCCACATCCGCGCCCAGCTTGATGCTGGCGGCCTGCTGCTCGGGTGAGCCGACCGTGGTGATGATTTTTGCGGCGCCAAATGCCTTGGCCAGCATGGTGGCGGTCGTGCCGATACCGGAGGCGCCGCCATGGATCAAGATAATGTCCCCTTTTTTAAACTGGCCCCGTTCAAACATATTTGACCAGACCGTCATAAAGGTTTCCGGCAGCGCCGCGGCTTCGACAAAGCTCAATCCGGGCGGCAGGGGCAGGACATTGCTCTGGTGGGCGACGCTGTACTCGGCATAGCCGCCACCCGAAATCAGCGCGGCGACTTTGTCGCCAATCTTGAGATGGGTAACCTGCTCCCCCTTGGCGACCACGACCCCGGCGACCTCCAGCCCGGGAATATCCGATGCTCCTGCCGGAGGCGGGTAGAGCCCTTTGCGCTGCATCACATCCGGCCCATTGATACCGGTTGCATAGTGCCGGATCAAAACCTCATCGGGCTTGGGCGCTGGTGTGGCGCGGGTGGTCAGTTGCAAGACATCGGGGCCACCGGGCTGGGTAATTTCTACCGCGCTCATGGTGGCGGGAATGGAATAGGCGTTATGCATCAGCGGCTCCTTGTAACGAGGTGATATGAGGTTCCCCGAGTGGGATGAGCACCAAGATAGTGGAGATTGCTGATGAATAAACGCAGTATTATCCCTCACCTGTAATGCAAAAATGCATTTCAACCGGGAGTCGTGATGAACTGGGATGATGCGAAAATTTTTCTGGCGTTGCATCGGGAGGGGAGCCTGAGGGGCGCCGCCCGTGTGGTCGGGGTCGATCAGGCCACCATTGGCAGGCGGATTGCCGCACTGGAGCATCGTCTGGCGGCCACGCTGTTTCTCCGCACATCCAAAGGGTATGTGCTGACTAATGTCGGAGAGATAGTACTGGCCAGCGCCCAGCAGATGGAGCTGGCAGCCATTGATTTTGTGCGGGCGGCGCAAGGGGTCGACAACCGCCTGGTTGGGGAGGTCAGTGTGGCGACCACAGACACCCTGGGGATGGATTTTCTGATACCGGCCCTGACCGAGCTGCATCAGCGTTATCCCGATATCAGGGTCATCCTCAATACCTCGACCCAGGTGGTCAATCTGTCCCTGCGGGAAGCGGATATCGCGATCCGGACGGTGAAGCCGGACAATCCCGACCTGATTATTCGCAAGCTGGCCTCCTGGCCGGTCGGGTTGTATGCCTCCGCCGACTATCTGGCTCGCCATGGCATTCCCGAAGCGGGCACCGGTTTTGCGGGCCATTCGCTGGTGGTGTATGAGCCCCACTGGCAGAGCGCTCGCACGCCAATGATGCTCGAAGAGGCGGCCGAGGGGGCCACGGTCGCCGCGGGGGTCAATACCAGCCTGATGCTGCGTCAGGCACTTTTGATGGGGCTGGGGCTTGGCGAGGTGGCGGTTCCGCTCGCCGAGCAAGCCGGGTTGGTGCGGGTCTGGCCCGAGCGGCAGTTACAGCAATCCTACGATGTGTGGCTGGTGACCCATCAGGATGTGCAGCATGCCACGCGAGTCAGGGCGGTCATGGATGCCATCGTCAGGGCATTTGCCGCGATGGCCTAAGTCTGGCGGGGATTCTGTTCAGGTTTTGTCGCAGCGTGGTCACACCTCTTGCCATAGTCATGGCGGTTGAGGGAAAACCCTCATTTACTTGGTCTCTGACAGTCAATACTGTGAGACCGAGTCCACCACTACTGGAGCCTGACCCATGACCGACATGCTTGTTGACGATAAACAACCGACCCCGGATCCGGCAGAGCAGAATGCCTTCTTCCCGTCGCCCTACTCCCTGAGCCAGTTCACCTCGCGCAAATCTGACCTTGCCGGGGCCGACTATCCCGCTCCCTATCGGGAGGGGCGCTGGAAGATCCTGCTGATCGGGGCCGATGAGCGTTATCTGCCCACCGACAACGGCACCCTGTTTTCCACCGGCAACCATCCGGTCGAAACCCTGCTTCCCATGTATCACCTCGACAAGGCGGGCTTTGCCTTTGACGTGGCCACCCTCTCCGGCAATCCGGTCAAGTTCGAGTGGTGGGCCATGCCCGGCGAAGATGAAGAGGTGTTGGGGCTCTATGCCAAATATCAGGCGCAGTTCCGCCAACCGGCCAAGCTGGCCGATCTGCTGAAAGAGGCGCTGGCCGCCGACTCGGACTATATCGGCGTCTTTATTCCCGGCGGCCACGGCGCCTTGATGGGGTTGCCGGAGAGTGCCGAGGTGAAAGCGCTGCTGGAGTGGGCGATGGCCAACGATCGCTTCATCATCTCCCTCTGTCACGGGCCTGCTGCGTTGCTGGCGGTGGCCAATCCAGAGACCTTCGCGGGCTACAAGATCTGCGCCTTCCCCGATGAGTTGGATGCCCAGACCCCGGCAATTGGCTATATGCCTGGCCACCTTACCTGGAAGTTTGGCGAGAAGCTCAAAGAGATAGGCTTCGAGATCGTCAACAACGGCATCTCGGGAGAGGTGTGCCGGGATCGCAATCTGCTGACCGGTGACAGCCCGCTGGCGGGCAATAACCTCGGCAAGCTGGCCGCTACCACCTTGCTGGAGGCGGTTGCCAAGCGATGAGGTTGTCGTCATCGCCAGCGAATGCGTTGCAGGTCGCGGTGGCGCTGGAAGGGTGTCAGCGGCTGGAGGAGATCCAGCAGCTGGTGCGCGCTTTTGCCACCCCGCTGGGGTATCACCGCTTTGCGCTCTTCTCCATCAGTGCCAGCGAGGAGGGGGTGGTCGAGCATCTCTACTGGCTGGAGGGGGAGTGGCTGGAGAGCGGCGAGGCGGTCGACCTGCATGCCTATATGCGCGAGTGCCCGATGGCGATGCATATCAGGGAGCGAGACCAGCCCTTCTTCTGGAGCAAAACGGTTGGTGCCGTTGGCGAGCAGTACCGTATCGTTCGCCAGCCTGAGGGGCCGGGCCGACATGGCTTGCAGGTACCCGTCTATGGGCCGCTGGGGTTGGAAGGGGCGATGAGCTTTGGCGGCGATCAGATCGATGCCAGCGCTCCCGCTCGGGTTGGCCTTGCGCTGATCGCGGCTGCGGCTTTTCATGCAGCTCGTCGGCTGATGGAGATGCCGGTAGCGGGTCACGAGCGTGGCCTCACTGGGCGCGAGCGCGAAGTGTTGGAGTGGGTCTCCCGGGGTTGGCGCCATGCCGATATCGCCACCACCCTGAAACTCTCGGTGCGCACGGTCGAGAACCATCTGCGCAGTGCCCGCCGTCGACTGGGGGTGGCCACCACGGCAGAGGCGGTCAGAGTAGCGATCAGGTACCGCGATATTGAGGGCTGAGGGCCACCCCTTTGTCTGGCATGTAAAAAGAGACCGGCATATAGCCGGTCTCTTTTTATTTATTGCAACCCTTACGCCTGCGGCGGGGTGCTTTCCGCATTGGACATTACCGCATCAATTTGCACCAGGGCGCCAGCGGGCAGCTCGCTCACGCCAATCACGGTGCGGGCAGGCAGATAACCCGGGAAATATTTGGTGTAGACGGCGTTGACCGCATCCAGATCCGCGATATTGCCGAGCTGGATATTGACCTTGACGATATCGTCCATCACATGGCCGATGCTCTCCACAATCGCTTTGATATTGCTCAGGCACTGGGCGGTCTGCTCCTTGATGCAGCCAGCCAGGATCTTGCCGGTGGCGGGGTCTATCGGCAGTTGGGCAGAGAGATGGTTGTAGTGGGAGAAGGCGACGGTCTGGCAATAGAGCGGGCTGCGCGGTGCCTTGTCGGTATTGCGGGCACGGATCACCAGATTGTGTCTGTCTTCCACCAGTTGCGGCGGGGTGCCGTCACCGTGGGAGATGACCGCATCCATCTGCACCCGTGCCCCCATGGGCAGGGCGGCGGCACTGACCACAGAGCGGGCAGGCAGATAGGCGACGGCGCGAGCGATGGCGGAGTCGGGGAAGAAGGTGGTGTAGACCTCGTTAACGGCCTCCAGATCGGCCAGATTGGTCAGATAGACGGTGACCTTGACGATATCGTCAAACGGCACATCGATGCTCTCCAGCACCGCCTTGATATTGCGCAGGCACTGACCCGCCTGCTCCTTGATGCCACCGGTAACCAGTTGGCCCGAGGCCGCATCGACCGGCAGCTGGGCGCCGATATTGTTGTAGTGGGAGAAGGCGACGGTATGGGTGGAGAGCGGATTGTGCGGCGCCTTGTCACTGTTGCGGGCCAGTTTAACCAGCGGGCAAGGATCTTGCGGGAAGGTACCTTCGCCGTTGGAGATGATGGCATCGATCTGCACCAGCGCGCCCAGCGGCAGGGCGGTGACGGCGAGGGTGGTGCGGGTCGGCAGATAGCCCGGGAAGAATTCGCGATAGACGGCGTTGACCGCCTCAAGATCCGCCATCTCTTTCAGGAAGATGGTCGCTTTGACCATATCGTCCATCACATGGCCGATGCTCTCGATGATTGCCTTGAGGTTGCTCAGGCACTGTCTGGCCTGCGCGGTGACATCGCCACTCACCATCTTGCCGGTGGCGGGATCGACCGGCAGCTGGGCGGAAATATTGTTGTAATGAGAAAACGCCACCGTTTGGGTGCAGGGGCCCAGATCCTGGGGTGCATGGGGGGTATTTCTTGCCGACTTGATGATGGTGCCACTCATAGATATGCCTCTTTTTAATATTTGTTGTTCATTCAGGTACAGGTTTACCCCATCTTGTTGTGCGCCATGGCCACTGCGCCAGCGGCGGCATCCCCGGTTATTATTTGTGATCCACTCAATTACTGAGAGAAATAAGGGAGAAGAGGACAGGGTAGATATTTCAGACGCTGCGATTCTATGAGTGGCTATCAGGGGTTGCAAACCGCTGATTGCATTTCTATGAGATGGCTCAATGGGCGCAAATTTAATCATATTGCTATTCAATTCACCCGAAATCGTAGCCAATTCGTGCGCAAATGGTGCCGAACCGGCGAACAGCCTTGCCCTGACTGGGTTTGCTCTCCCCCTCTTCGGGATATTGGCGTGTGAATAAAGGGTTAATATTATGCGCTGATGTGCAAATAATGCATATTATGGTGCATGGATATCTGTTTTCAGCTCTTTTAAGGGGCTATGAAAACTCCCATTAATATGCATATCCACCTTATTAAAGATACCTCTGGAATATAATTCACGGCTTTTGCATTCCTCTCTGTTAACGATTATTCCGGCATACTCGATGACGCCTTGCTGGCAGCCTGGATCTGTTATTAGCGCCATAAAATGCTATGCCATGAATTTGCACGGCGGATCTGCTCCTGCTGCACAGGAGTGGGGAGCATGGCATTGGCGTGACGGTTTGCAGGAGCTGTGGTGCTGGATGAGAGGTGGCGTTGGATGAGGGGCGGTGGTGGCAATACGAGTCTCTTCACGCCGGTTGCATCCCCCGAT
The DNA here is from genome assembly GCF_019048085.1 of Aeromonas sp. FDAARGOS 1416. Classification (NCBI taxonomy): domain Bacteria; kingdom Pseudomonadati; phylum Pseudomonadota; class Gammaproteobacteria; order Aeromonadales; family Aeromonadaceae; genus Aeromonas; species Aeromonas sp. FDAARGOS 1416. The sequence continues at coordinate 334,663 of NZ_CP077301.1, forward strand.
GGGTGGGGTTGCCCCGCGTCGTCGCTTTTTCCACTTTTCTGTGGCTTTGTCCGAGCTCCCTCTTATCTGTGGCTGGTTGTGATGATTGGGATGGTTTTCAGGGCTCGGGAACAGTTCAGATGATTTCGCAGGCATAAATTTCAATATGCTGTTTTTAAAGGGAAATGTGTCAAAAAATGGATTTATCGACCGCTTTTTATGGTTTCTTGATGAAACTGTTAATTAGTGGCGTGATTGCGAGTCAGGTCGCTTTTTTCACTCGCTATTAATCGTATGATTAATAAGGTAATCAAGGAGCCCTGACGGAGAGCATCGATGCACCGGCAGGCCATTGCCCAGGATTGGCAAACGAGATCGCGTCGCGATCATCATTACCTGACTGTGGAGGATTTATGCTGGGTTTCGTTCTGGGCGATATGTATTGTCAAACATCTGGGCAGCGGTTACCTCCTCGCCTGGGAAAGAGCTTTCCCATTCCTGCCGATTACCGACTGCGCGGCCGGGTATCCGCCGCCATCATGACCATCGAGAGCCTGCTCGATACCCCTTATCCGCAAAAGCAGTTTCGTGATCTGGTCTTTGGCGCCTTTATCGAGCGCCAGCGTCGGCTGTTTGGCGAACATGTGATTGTGGCCCGCATGGAAGGGGAGGAGGGGCTGGAGCTGTCGATTGATCTCTCGTTTGTCAGCACCGCCGTACCTGTGGGCCTCTTGGCCATCTCTGAAGAGCTGGCCCTCGCCACGGCGCCGCGTCCCAAGAAGAGCCATCCCCACTACGAGGCACTGTGCAAGGCGATCGACTGCATGGTGATGCTGATGTTTTATGGCAAGGTGATCCGCCAGCGGAATACGGTGTTGGAAAATATCGGCCATCAGTTTGGTTATCAGCCCGCGGCGACCCTGACGGCGCGCGTTGGCAAGGGTGGGGAGGATGATTACGACGCCTTCATGGTCAATATCATGACCTGTATTGCTCACTCCAATTCGCTCAAGGAGGCGCTGGAGAACGCCAGCCGGATGGGAATTCAGGAGCCCGCTTTCTTCTGCATCGTCGGGGCGATTGCCAGCACCCTGTGGGGCGTGCCCAGACAGTGGGCGTATCAGGCCTCACAGCTGATCCATCGATCCCACCACCACTACATCCAGAATCTGCTTCGCTGTGAAACCCGTGCCGGGCGGCGCCATATCAATCTGGAGCCGCCAAAGCCCCCGCTGTTTGCACCGATCCGGCAACAGGTTGTGCGTCTGTTCAAGGGGGCACACTGATCTGCAGCCCCCTTGTCATCACTCAGGCGGGATAGAGGGCACCCAGCACAGCCGGACGGCTGGCGCCGGTGACGGCGGGCAGATTGCCCGGCTTGCGATGAACAAAGCACATGGCCAGCCAGGCAAAGGCTGCGCCTTCCACCCAGTCGGGGGCAAGGCCCAGCTCGGCAGTGCTGGCGATGCGCCATGCAGGCAGCAGGCTGGCCAGCTCCTTTAGCAAGGGGGCGTTATGGGCACCGCCGCCGCAGACAAACAGCTCGGCTTTCGGCTGGCTGGCACCGACTGATTCGGGCCGGGCGGGCAGTTGGCGGGCGATGCTGTAGCAGGTGAGCGCCTGCAGGGTGCGCTGCACATCCACGGGGGCGTATGAAGTCCCTGCCAGCTCGCCATCGAGCCAATCGAGGGTGAACATCTCCCGTCCGGTACTCTTGGGGGCGGGGGCTGCGAAATAGGGGTGGGCCAGCAGCTTCTCCAGTAGGGCAGGGATGGGCTTGCCGCTGGCGGCCCATTTGCCACCGGCGTCATAGCTGCCGCTGTGGGGCTGATGGCGGCGATACCAGCCATCGAGCAGGGTGTTGGCCGGGCCGGTATCAAAACCATAGACACCGCCCGGATTGCCCGGCAGCACCGAGATATTGGCGATGCCGCCGAGGTTCAGTACCACTCGCAGGGCGCCGGGTTTGGCAAACAGCGCCTGATGGAAGGCGGGCACCAGCGGCGCCCCCTGACCGCCGAGGGCCATATCCATGGTGCGAAAATCGGCGATAACGTCGATGCCGGTTAGCGCCGCCAGCAGGGCGGCATTGCCGATCTGCAGGGTAAAGCCAAGCTGGGGACGGTGGCGGATGGTTTGGCCGTGACTGCCGATGGCGCGAATATCTTTGGGCTCAAGCCGCGCCTTGGCCAGCAGCGCGTGGGTGGCGGCGGCAAACTCTCGCGCCACCAGATTATCGGCCGCACCCATGCGGTCGATTTCGTTGTCGCCCGGGGGGCAGAGGGCATGCAGCGTGCATGCGGTCTCTTGCGGCCAGGGGTGACAAAGCGCCGCTTCGACCCGCAGTTCATCCCCGGCGATCATCACCAGCACGGCATCAATGCCGTCCATGCTGGTTCCCGACATCAGACCGATATAGCGCTCAGCCATGGTGTCTCCTTACATTGCTGTTCGAAAATACGGTGTGCAGAGAGGGTGAAGAGGGGAACGGCTTTCATCCCATGCCACATGGCGTGATCTTTGACATCAGACCGATATAACGCTCAACCATGTTGCATCCTCAATGCGGACCGGAAAAAGAGTGAGAGAGACAGGATAGATAAGCCCTTGCTTCCGTGCCACATGCCGCTCCCGGTGTTCCATCTCATCTTATGTCCGAAAGTGGACTCGTTTCAATCTGATTGGCTGGCGCGGGTTCAATAAAAGGGGCTGGCAGGGCCTTCACCCTGCCAGCCCTGATGACTTAGTTGCCGCGACTATCCCGCTTGTTCTGGGCCAGCTGCAGCTCGGGGTTGTCGAGCTTGGCCAGTTGCGGCATCGCCAGCTTTTTGAAGTTGGTCAGCTCGCGTCCGCTCAGGGTCTCTGCCTGCGGCAGGGTGAGGGTGCGCGGGTTCTTGTGAATGCCGCCCACCACGAATTCGTAGTGCAGGTGCGGGCCGGTGACGCGGCCGGTGCCACCCAGAGTGCCGATGGTCTGGCCCTGCTTCACCCGCTGCCCCTTGTTGACGGTGCGCTTGGAGAGGTGCAGGTACTTGGTCACATAGTTGCCAGCATGCTTGATAAAGACGTAGTTGCCGTTGAACTGGTTGTAACCGGCGGCCACCACGCTGCCTGAGCCCGCCGCCATGATAGGGGTGCCCACCGGCGCCACATAGTCGATGCCGTTATGGGGGCGGATCTTGCCGGTCACCGGATGGAGGCGGCGTGGGTTGAAGTTGGAGCTGATGTACTTGAAGTTGACCGGTGCACGCAGGAAGCTCTTGCGCATCGCCTTCCCTTCCGGGGTGTAGTAGTTGCCATCTTCATTGAGCACGGCGCGGTAGGCAGTGCCCTGGTTGACGAACTCGGCCGCCAGAATATCGCCAGAGGCGACCCGTTCGTCGTCGCGGAACTTGTCTTCATAGACCACCCGGAAGCTGTCTCCCGGCTGCAAGTCCTGGGCAAAGTCAATATCCCAGCCGAAGATGGCGGCCAAGTCCATGATCTGATCTTCGGTCATCCCCGCATCCACCGCGGCGCCCCAGAAGCTGGAGCGGATCTCGCCTTTGCTCACCTGTTCGCGGGTGTCGAGGGCGATCTTGACGTTGCGGGCGACAAAGGTCTCCTCCTTGCGGCTCACCTTGAGCGCCTGCTCCAGACTGTGGGGGTAATAGAGGCTGTGCAACTGGCCATCTTCGGTCAGCTTGAAGGTGAGCTCCTGCCCCGGTTGCAGCATCCGCAAGGGATCGCTGCCCTCGAGCTGATCGATCAGGTGCAGATCCGTGGTGCTCAGGCCAATGCGCTGGAAGATGACTCCCATGTTGTCGCCACGGCGTACTTTCACCTGCTTGGTGATATAACGCGGCTTGGGCGGGGTGACAGGCTGGGCGGCCTCGGCCGGCAGCTCGTCGTTCAGTGTGTTGTCGTTCGCCGGTTCCCGCAGGGCAATCTCGTTGCCGTTTTCATCGACCCGTGTTGCCACTGCCTGTTCGCTTGGCCAGGCAGCCAGCATCATGATCATGATGCTCAAGATCAGCACCATCTTGCGGTGCCAGTGGGGGAGTGCGTTGAAGGCGTGCCAAATAACCATGAGAAGCAGATGAAGTCGGGCAGAATGGACGGATTTTACAGCCTTTCCAATTGGCCCGCCATTCCAGTAATATGTTTGGCCCTGTGGAATCGTGATGGAGAGTCAAAAAATGTCCCAGCTCGAGGTGGCGCTAGCCGAGATCAAGCGCGGAGCGGAAGAAATTCTGGTTGAAGAAGAACTTGTCGCCAAGTTGAAGGAAGGGCGCCCGCTGCGCATCAAGTTGGGCATGGACCCGACCGCCCCCGACATTCATCTGGGTCATACCGTGATCCTCAACAAGCTGAAGACCTTCCAGGATCTGGGCCATGAAGTGATCCTGCTGATCGGTGACTTCACTGCCATGGTGGGTGACCCCTCCGGCAAGAACGCTACCCGTCCGCCGCTCTCCGAAGAGGCCATCAAACATAACGCCCTCACCTATGCAGAGCAGGCGTTCAAGATCCTCGACCCCGCCAAGACCCGCATCGAGTACAACTCGACCTGGCTGAGCGAGCTGGGTGCGACCGGCATGATCAAGCTGGCGGCCAAGCAGACCGTGGCCCGCATGATGGAGCGCGACGACTTCAAAAAGCGCTACACCGGCGGCCAATCCATCGCGATTCACGAATTCCTCTATCCGCTGCTGCAAGGCTATGACTCGGTCGCGCTGAAGGCGGATGTCGAGCTGGGTGGTACCGACCAGAAGTTCAACCTGCTGATGGGCCGCGAGCTGCAAAAAGATGCCGGCATGGCGACCCAGTGCGTGCTGATGATGCCGCTGCTGGTGGGTCTGGATGGCGTCAAGAAGATGTCCAAGTCCGCAGGCAACTACATCGGCGTCCACGACGCTCCGGGCGAGATGTTCGGCAAGATCATGTCCATTACCGACGATCTGATGTGGAACTACTACGAGCTGCTCTCCTTCCGTCCGCTGGCTGAAATCGAAGAGTTCAAGGCTGGTATCGCGGCCGGTACTCTCAACCCGCGTGATGTGAAGATCTGGCTGGCCAAAGAGATCATCGCCCGTTATCACGACGAAGCGGCGGCCGAAGCGGCTCACGAAGATTTCACCCAGCGCTTCTCCAAGAACGCCATTCCGGACGAGATGCCGGAAATTGAGCTGGCACTGGAAGGCGAAGGGCTGGCCATTGCCAATCTGCTGAAAGAGGCCGATCTGGTGGCCACCACCTCCGAGGCGCTGCGGATGATCAAGCAGGGCGCGGTCAAGGTGGATGGCGAGAAGCTGGAAGATGGCAAGGCACTCATCGGTGCCGGTACCGCCGTCTATCAGGTCGGCAAGCGCAAGTTTGCCCGGGTGACTGTCAAATAAGCCGTCGCATCAGGCAAGCCGGCCATCAGGCCGGTTCAAGCTTGTTCAACAGGGCCTCCTTCGGGAGGCCTTGTCGTATCTGGGCAGCACGGATCTGGGCAATGAAGTGCCGCAGCACGGCACTGCTTGGGTGTGGCCGTGTCGCCAGACTGATGCTGGTCATCATGCCGTTGCCCTCAATGGGGTGATAACTGACCCCGAGCGGGCGCAGCGCCGCCACCGAGCTGGGCACCAGAGTCACGCCAAAACCCGCCTGCACCATGCCGACGGTAGAGATCACCTGCGGGCATTCGGGCCCCAATATCGGCTCGAAGCCCGCCTCCCGACAGAGGCCCACGATGCCGTCATAGAGCCCGGGCCCGATGGCGTGGGGAAACAGAATAAAACTCTCGTCCTTCAGGCTGGCCAGTGGCAAGGGGCCCGGCTTGGCCTTGGGATGGCTGGTCGGCAGGGCGATCAGCAGCGGCTCCTGCTCGATAAGGTGATGGGCAAAGCCCTCGCTACCCCGGCAGGGGAGCCGCAAGATGGCGGCATCCAGCCGATCGTTGCGCAGCGCCTCCACCAGTGCCGGCATGGTGCCCTCCTGCGGGCTGAGGGCCACCTCGGGGTAGCGCTCCCGATAGTCGTGCAGCAGGGTCAGCACCGCGGGGTGGAGCACGGTGGAACCGGCAAAGCCGATCCGCAGTGCCCCCTGCTCGCCCCGGGCAATCCGCTTTACCTTCAGTTTTGCCGCATCGGCCAGCGCCAGGATCTGCGCCGCATCCCGATAGAGGCTCTCGCCCGCCTCGGTCAGCTCGACACTGCGGGTCAAACGGCGCAGCAGCGGGGTGCCCAGGGTCTCCTCCAGCTTGCGGATCTGCTGGCTCAGGGGCGGCTGGGCCATGTTGAGTGATTCGGCTGCGCGGGTGAAATTCTGCTTTTCAACAACGGCCATGAAGTAGCGGAGCGTACGAAGTTCCATATCGATTGAGTCTCAAAGTCATGGGATCAGCGTATTGGTGTTGAAATGTGAACCAAGTCACCATTGGATCCGAACGCTAACAGGATTCACGGTGGAGGTGAAACCCGAATGGAACATATTGCAACATCTGACAGTGCTGGGTGCAGCTGTGCCCTCGAAGTGAGCCAGCAGTTTTCCCGCTGGCGCAGGCAGCATGACGGTGGCGAGATCTACCAGAGTTCCCTGATGAGCGCCCTGCTGGCGGGGGTCTACGAAGGGGAGACCACCATGAGCGAGCTGCTGCGCCACGGCGACTTTGGCCTTGGCACCTTCAATCACCTCGATGGTGAGCTGATCGCCTTCGAGCGCCAGATCCACCAGTTGCGCTCCGATGGCTCGGCCCGTCCCGCCCGCGCCGATCAGAAGACCCCCTTTGCGGTGATGACCCATTTTCGCCCTTGTCTGGAGCGTCGCTTCGACCATCCCCTCAGCCGTGACGAGATCCACCAGTGGGTGGATCGGCTGGTGGGATCCGACAACGTCTTCGTCGCCCTGCGCCTCGACGGCCAGTTTGAGACGGCCAAGGTACGAACCGTGCCGCGTCAGGAGCCCCCTTATCGTCCCATGCTGGAAGCCATCGAACAGCAGCCGCTGTTCCGCTTTGCCGCGGTGGCGGGAACTCTGGTGGGCTTTCGCTGCCCGCCGTTCGTGCAGGGAGTTAATGTAGCGGGCTTTCACGAGCACATGATCACCGCCGATCGCAAGGGGGGCGGTCATCTGCTCGACTACACCATGGCCCACGGCACCCTGCGACTTTCTGTGGTGCGTCACCTCAATCTGGCCCTGCCATCGGATCCCGCTTTCCGGCAGGCCGACCTCAACCCCGCCGATCTCGATCGCGCCATTCAGGCCGCCGAAGGCTGATAGACAAGGAGCAATATCATGGAAAACAGACAGTGGAAGTGTGGTGCCGAGCTGGTGGTTCGTCATCTGGAGGCACAAGGGGTCAAGCAGGTGTTCGGGATCCCGGGGGCCAAGATTGACCGGGTGTTCGATGCGCTGGAGGACTCCCCCATCGAGACCATAGTGGTGCGCCACGAGGCGAACGCCGCCTTTATGGCGGCCGCCGTGGGGCGCCTCACCGGCAAGGCGGGGGTGGCGCTGGTCACCTCGGGCCCCGGTTGCTCCAACCTTATTACCGGGTTGGCGACCGCCACCTCGGAAGGGGACCCCATGGTGGCGCTGGGCGGTGCGGTGCGCCGTGCCGATGGCCTCAAACTCACTCATCAGAGCATGGATACGGTCAACCTCTGTCGTCCGGTCACCAAGTTCAGTGCCCAGGTCAACAGCGGGGCGGCGATCTCGGAAGTGATGGCCAACGCCTTTCGCGCCGCCGAGCTGGGGCGGCCGGGGGCGGCCTTTGTCAGCCTGCCGATGGATATCATCAACAAGCCGGTGCAGGGCAATGTGCTGGTGCCCCGCGAGGTGCCGGAGCCGGGCTGCGCCGATGAGCAGAATATGGAGCAGGCATTGACCCTGCTGCGCAACGCCCAGAATCCGGTGGTGCTGCTCGGCCTGATGGCGAGCCGGCCGGAAAATGCCGAGGCAGTGCGCGCCTTCCTCGACAAGGCGCGGCTGCCGGTGACCGGCACCTATCAGGCTGCCGGGGTGGTGGACAGCTGCCACTTCGATGACTTTGCAGGACGGGTCGGGCTCTTTAACAACCAGCCGGGGGATCAGCTGCTGGCTGGGGCCGATCTGGTGATCTGCATCGGCTACAGCCCCATCGAGTACGACCCCGTGCTGTGGAATGGCGATCGGGAGCGGCGCATCCTCCATATCGACGTGCTGCCCGCCGATATCGACAGTAGCTACTGCCCGACCGCCGAGCTGGTGGGGTCGATCCGGGCCAACCTGTTGCAGCTAACCCGCATCATGGGAAATCCGAAAATCCGTCCCCCCGAGGTGGATCGGCTGCTGCAAGGTGTGCGCCAGCAGCGGCTGCGACTGGCAATGCGGGCCGACGATCTGCACGGCAATCCGGTTCACCCCTTGCGTATCGTGCGCGAGCTGCAGGATCTGGTGCGCGATGACATGACTCTCTGCGTCGACATGGGCAGTTTCCATATCTGGATTGCCCGCTACCTCTACAGCTTCCGCGCCCGTCAGGTGCTGATCTCCAACGGTCAGCAGACCATGGGGGTGGCACTGCCGTGGGCTATCGGCGCGGCGCTGGTACGGCCGGGTGAGAAGGTGATCTCGGTATCGGGGGATGGCAGCTTTATGCAGTCGAGCATGGAGCTGGAGACGGCGGTGCGGCTCAAGAGCAATATCGTTCACATCATCTGGGTCGATAACGGCTACAACATGGTCGCGATGCAGGAGCAGCATAAGTATTGCCGCACCTCCGGCGTCTCTTTTGGCCCCATCGACTTCAAACGCTATGCCGAATCGTTCGGGGCGGCCGGGTTTGCGGTGCGCTCGGCAGACGAGTTGCGCGCCACCCTGCGGGCCGCGCTGGCGGTGGAGGGGCCTGCGGTGGTGGCGATCCCGGTGGATTACTCCGACAACCCGGGGCTGATGGCCCAGCTCAGGCCAGAAGTATTGGCATAAGTGTGGGCAGCAGTGCTGGCCTGAATCCCTGTGTAAGAGCAGGCAGACCCGCCCATATAGCAAAAACCGGTATCAATGGATGCCGGTTTTTTTATTGCTACGCGGGATGGGTGGCCTTAACGGGCCAGCTGGACGGCGGCGCGTGCGCGGGCCGGTTGTGGGCGCTGTTTGGCTTTTGGCGCGCAGGCCATTTTCAGGCGCAGCCACTCGCGCCACAGCAGCCAGCAGAGCGGCAGGGTGAGCAGCAGCACGGTCGCGGGCTGGGCCATCAGCACGCCATCACGACCCCACAGTTGCGGCAGCAGGAAGATGAGCGGCAGCAGCAACACGGTTTTGGCGATGGAGATGACCAGCGCCTGACGGGTACGGGCCATGGATTGCAGCAGCACGATGCCGAACATGATGATCCCCTCCAGCGGAATGGCGCCGAGGTTGAGTGTCAGGCTGCTGATGGCGGCGGCCAGCAGTTCGGGATCCTTGTCGCCGGTATAGAGCATGGCGACCTGTCCCGGCAGCAGCTGGATGGTGAGCCACACCAGCATGCCGTAGATAAAGGTGAACTTGAGCCCCATCTCCATCAGGTACTTGAGGTTGCGATGGCGCTTGGCCCCCGCCGCTTTGCTGATGAGCGGCTGAATGCCGAACGCCAGCCCCTGCAGGATGACGATAAAGACCGCTTCGGTGTAACCGGCCACGGTAAAACCCGCCAGATCCTTCACATTGCCATACACCATCAGCTGGCTGTTGTGCAGCATCAGCAGCAGGCCGAGGTTGAACTGGGCAATCAGGCTTGGCAGGCCGGTAAATAGCAGGTGCGGCATGGCGGGGAGGTTGGGCACCAGATCCCGCCAGCTGAGGCGCAGCCGCGCCCAGGGGGTAAAGAAGTAGCCAAGGCCGATCAGGCTCACCGCACCCTCTGCCATCAGGGTGGCTTGCGCGGTACCGATCAATCCCAGCCCCAGCCGACCCACCATGATGTAGTTGAGGATGATATTGAGCACTGCGCCGCTGCTCACCAGCACCATGGCCAGTTTCGGGCGACCATCGTTGCGCAGCAGATAGGGCACCGCCAGATTGCTGGCCAGCAGCAGGGTACCGCCGCCAATCCAGGTGAGGTAGTCGCTCGCCTGTTTCCAGGTCTCGGTGCCCTGTTCAATCCCCAGCCCCAGCAGGATATCGGTGTGGGTGTAATAGAGCAGCACCGGCGCAACGCCCCCGAGTCCGGCCAGCAGCCAGAGGGCGTTGACCAGCGCCTGACGGGCCAGCGTGTCGTTTTTCGCCCCTTGCTGGAAGGAGATGGCGGTGGCCGCCCCCATGCTGATCATGGCGGCCAGACCGATCAGCACCATGATGACCGGATAGACCAGGTTTATCCCGGCGAGGCCAGCGGCGCCGACATAGTGGCCGACGAAGATGCCGTCGATGAGGTAGTAGGCCCCCGAGACCAGCATGGCAAGAATGGAGGGGAGGGCGTAAGCCCAGAAGCGACGGGTCATGGCCCGTTGCCGCAGTGTTAAATAGGCAGACATATCTGTTCTCTCGGGGAGTTCGATTATCGAACAGCTAGTCTAGATTAATACTTATTTGGTGATAATCAGGGTTTCACTTGATGAATTGCTGAGTATTACTCACTAATCCGGGGTTTTGGTAGTGGGCCTTGAGCATGTCGATCAGGATGCGCAGGCCGCTGCCCAGTTGATGCCGACTGGGATAGAAGAGGTAGAAGCCGGCAAAGGTGGGGCACCAGGGCTCCAGCACGGTGAGCAGTTTCCCCTCCGCGACCTTCTGGCTTACCTCCTCTTCCAAACAGTAGGCGAGCCCCAGCCCCGCCTCGGCGGCGCCCAGATAGAGGGCAGGGGTGCTGGTGGTCAGCGGCCCGGTCACTTCAATCTCCAGCATGGTGCCGTCGGCGGCAAAGGCCCAGCGATAGTGGTGGTGCGGGGTGAGGCGATATCCGATGCAGGCGTGGCGGCTCAGCTCGCTCGGGTGCTCGGGCGTGCCGTGCTCCGCCAGATAGGCCGGGGAGCCCACCACCAGATAACGCTGGGGCGGGCCGAGGGGGATGCCGATCATCTCCTTGGGCAGCAGATCGCCATAAAAGAGCGCGGCATCGTAACCATCTTCAATCAGCCGGGGCATCAGCTCCTGCTCCACTACCTCCACCTGCATCCGCGGATAACGGGCCAGATAGTCGATCAGCACAGGTGCCAGCAGGCTGTCGATGGCGCCGCGCGGAGCGCAGAGCTTGAGTCGCCCTACCGGCTCGTCGCTGTTGCGGGCCAGCTCGCAAAGCGCCTCTTCCAGGGTATTGAGGGTGGGGAGCAGCTGTTTGAGCAGCCGCTGGCCCGCTTCTGTCGGCACCACGGCGCGGGTGCTGCGGTTGAGCAGTCGCACCCCCAGACGGGCTTCCAGCCCCTTCAGGCTATGGCTGAGGGCGGAGGCGGAGACCCCGAGTTCGAGGGCGGCCTTGCTGAAACTGCGGTGACGGGCGACGGCGGCAAACACCGCCAGTTCGGCGAGATCGGTACGGGTAATGGTCATCATCAATCAACAAAAAGGCGTGAGTCACAAGGGTACGCCAAGGCAGTGCTGCACACAATCCGCGCTAAACGGGTGGCTTGTTGCAAATATGTAGCTTCTCGCAGGCCATTGATTCCAGTGAAACTAAGTTTAATTGTTAAAAAAAACTCACAATAAGGCGCTTTGAGTGTGATCTTGGTCGTCCGAAAGGCGACCAAAATCAAACTTTGGTTGATTAATTCAAAAAAACGCTGTGATTAATAAGGGCATTTAATTAAAGTCAGCCCATCAAGAGTGGCGCACGTTAATCGGTTGTTAAGTGAGACGGGCGCCGACCCTCAGGGTCAAAATCTCGCACTGTTGTTTGTTGCAATCCTGTTGTCACAAGGAGTGATGGCCAGGTTGCCGGGGGGCGAGAGGTTAATATCAAGGACGGACAGCAGGCGTTCCAGGGAGATGGAACCGGGCCAAGGCCCGACCAAACAAGAATCCCATTTTCCTAGATGACAGGAACAACGTATGTCTGACATGAATATTGCAGCTGATGGTCGTTTAGCCAGCAACACCTCCCGCGGCGTCAACAAGGCCGATGTGGTCTGGATGCTGGGTCTGTACGGTACCGCGATCGGTGCCGGTGTGCTCTTCCTGCCAATCAACGCCGGTGTAGGTGGCCTGTGGCCGCTGGTTGCCATGTTGATCCTGGCGCTGCCGCTGACTTTCTTTGCTCACCGTGGTCTGACCCGCTTCGTGCTGTCCGGCTCTACCCGTGATGGCGACATCACTGAAGTAGTAGAAGAGCACTTCGGCAAGACCGCAGGCAAATTCATCACCCTGCTCTACTTCTTTGCCATCTACCCGATCGTGCTGATGTATTCAGTCGCCATCACCAACACCGTCGAGAGCGTGATTGTTCACCAGCTGGGCATGTCTGCACCTCCCCGTGCCGTTCTGTCACTGGCCCTGATCCTCGGTCTGATGGCGGTTGTTCGTCTGGGCGGCCAGGTTATCGTCAAAGCGATGAGCGTGCTGGTATTCCCGTTCGTGCTCACCCTGATGGGTCTGGCGTTCTACCTGATCCCGCACTGGAACGGTGCCATCATCACTGAAGCTCCGGCCCTGTCCGACGCCTTCAACGGTGACTTCATCAAGACCCTGTGGCTGGCTATCCCGGTAATGGTGTTCTCCTTCAACCACTCCCCGATCATCTCCTCCTTCGCGGTGGACAACAAAGGTCGTTACGGTGAAGGTGCCGAGAAGAAGTGCAGCAACATCCTGCTGGGCGCCCACGTCATGATGGTAATGACCGTTATGTTCTTCGTATTCAGCTGCGTACTGAGCCTCTCCCCGGCTGACCTGGCTGCTGCCAAAGAACAGAACATCTCCATCCTGTCCTACCTGGCCAACCACTTCGATAACCCGGTTATCGGTACTGTGGCTCCGCTGATCGCCATGGTTGCCATCAGCAAATCCTTCCTGGGTCACTACCTGGGTGCGCAAGAGGGCATGAACGGCCTGATGGCCAAGGCGCTGCGCGAGAAGGGCAAGAACGTTGACACCAAGCAGCTGAACAAAGTCACTGCCGTGTTCATGATCCTGACCACCTGGGCCATCGCTACCATCAACCCGAGCATCCTCGGCATGATTGAAGACCTGGGCGGCCCGATCATCGCAATGCTGCTGTTCCTGATGCCGATGTACGCCATCACCAAGGTTCCGGCCATGCGCAAATACGCTGGCAACATCAGCAACGGCTTCGTGACCATCATCGGCCTGATCGCCATGTCCGGTATCATCTACAAGCTGATTGCCTGATAACTCCGGTTACCAAGTTGAATGAAGAAGCCGCCTCGCAAGAGGCGGCTTTTTTTATGGCTGTTTGGGGCGGCGAGCGGATGCGGTATCGCTACTTCATCAGCTTCTTCACCTCATCGCTGGCCAGCGCCTTGTTGAATTTGTCCCGTGCCTCTTTCCCTTTGGCGGAGTTGGTAAAGCAGACGTGGAGGGACTTGTCCTCGAGGATCTTGCCGTTGAAGCCGAGGTTGGCGGCGACGTCCTTGAGCTGGGGATCGCTCTCCAGCAGATAGGTCATCACATTCTGGTCGATGACCGCCAGATCGAGCCGACCGTTGCCCAGTTTCAGCAGGTTCTGGCTGTCCGAGCTGGTGGCGTCGGCCGAGAGCGCCTTGCTGGCCACCTTTTCGTCGAACTCGGTGGTATTCACATAGCCGGTGACGACACCAATTTTCTTGCCCTTGAGGTCATCAAGGGTCTGCCAGGTGACTGGCTGATCGGCTCGCTGGGCAAAGCCGAGGGGGCCGTTACCTATGGGGTCAGAGAAGAGGCAACTGCTCTTGGGGTCGAGATACTCGGGGAAATAACCCAGTACCTCGGGGTTGTTGGTTGCCTCGTCCACGGCCCGTTGCCAGGGATAGAACTTGATAGTCAGCGGGTTGCCAGCCAGGGCAAAGGCTGCGGTCACCACCTGACTGCTCTTGCCCTGTTCAGGGAGGCTGGCGCTGGTGTAAGGGGGCCATTCAAGGCTGGTCAACACTGCCGCCTGAGCGGCCGACATGCCGAACAAGGGAAGAGTGGCCAGGGCGAGGTGCTTCCATTTCAGGCTCATAGGGATAACTCCTTGTGGTCAAACACCCCTTAAAGATAGCCCCCGGTGTCGATTGCGGATGCCGGCCATGGCTGACCGGCATCCGTGCCTCTATTTGTTGTCGATATTCTCCGACTGCCAGAGGGCATAGCCCTTGCCGGAGGCCGTGGTAGGCAGATCAATCTGCATCAGGTCGTTGCCGATGACAAAGGGGCCCGAGTAGCGGGCGCGCAGATCCTGCGCCAGATCCTTCACCCTGATCTTGCCGTTGAGGCCGATATGGCTGAACACGGTCAGCGCCGGTTTGGCTTCGTTCATTACCCGCGCCGCCTGCTCAGGGGAGGCGAGGTGACCGGCGATCGCCTTGTAGCCGGGGTTGGCCTTCATCTGTTCGGCAGAGGTCATGGAGACGCAGTGCACCAGCAGGTCGGCCCCTTTGGCCTGCTTCACCACTTCGGGGCTGTAGCGGGTATCGCCGGAGAGCACCACGCTGTGGCCGTGGTAGTCGATGCGATAGCCGAATGACGGCTTGATGTTGACCCCGTGGTCGTTGTCAAAGGCGGTTACCTTGACCCCGTCATGGTTGTAGACCACCCCGGCGGTGACCTCGTGGCTGTTGATCTCCACCCCATCCAGCGGCGTTCCCTCATCCTTGACCCGGGTGGCGATGTCGGTGGCGTAGGCCTGCTGCAAGCCACGGGCGAGAGCTGTGGTGCCTTTGGGGCCGTAGAGTTCCATCGGCGCGTGGCGCTGGCCATAGGCCGGTTGCAGCCAGCCGGTCAACCAGAGATCCGCCAGCCCGTTGGTGTGGTCTGAGTGAAAGTGGGTGAGGAAGAAGGCGTTGACCCGGCCGATGGGGATATGCAGCTGCCACAGGCGAGTGGCGGAGTTGCGGCCAAAATCGAACACCAGCTTCTGGTTGCCCGCTTCGACCAGGGTGCTGTAACCACCCCGGCTGATCTGGGGTACCGGAGTGCCGGTGCCGAGCAGGCTGACCCGAAAGATATCGTGCCGGGCTTGAGTTGCTGAGGCAGGGGCGTGGTTGCTGATAAAGCTGCTCTCGGCAGCCTGACTGGCGCCGCTGGCCAGCAGACCGACCAGCAGGGCGGCCAGATAGGTGCTTTTCATGGGAATTTATCCTGTGGGGAAGGGACGGCATCACTGTATTGGTAACTAAAGGTTGAATAAATTGGCTAGAATTCATTTCTTACTAAACTTTAGGTTGTGAATTAGGGCCCTGGTCGCGGGCCAAATGGCCTTGAAAAGGGCAAAAAGGAGGGGTTGTGGACCGATTGACCAGCATGCGTATCTTCACCCGGGTGGTGGATCTCGGCTCCTACAGCGCGGTGGCGAGCGAAGAGGGGATCAGCGCCCAGATGGTGGGCAAGCATGTGCTGGGGCTGGAGCAGTGGCTGGGGGGCAAGCTGTTTCACAAGACCACCCGCCAGCAGACCCTGACCGAACTGGGCCAGCTCTTTCTCGCTCGCTGCCAGCGGGTGCTGGAGGAGCTGGCTCTGACCGAGTCACTCACCCAGAACCTGCTGGCCGAGCCGGCCGGACGGCTGCGCATCGCCGCCCCCCTCAGTTTTGGCCACCACCGGCTGGTGCCGCTGTTGCCCGCTTTTCTCGACCGTTATCCCAAGCTGGAGGTGGATCTGCAGCTCACCCCCCGCTGGGTCGATCTGGTGGAGGAGGGGTTCGATGCCGCCATCCGCACCCTGCGCCCGCAGGATGAGGCGCTGATCGCCCGTCCGCTGCTGACCCAGCACTACCGCCTCTGCGCGGCCCCCGACTACCTCAATCGTCACGGCGTACCCCGTCATCCGGCCGATCTCGCCCGCCACCAGTGTCTGCACGGCAACTGGGGAGAGCACGAGCGCTGGCAGTTTGTCGGTGAGGATGGCCAGAGCGAGGAGGTGCGGGTCGCCTCGCGCCTGCGCATCAACCACTGGCCGGCGCTGCTGACGGCGGCACTGTCCGGGGCTGGCATCACCTTGCAGCCGGCCGAACAGGTGCGTGAGCATATCGCTGCGGGGCGTTTGCTGCCGCTGCTTGGTCGCTATCAGAGCCCGGCCAAGACCCTCTACTTCATCTATCCGGCGGCGCGGCGGCAGGTGCTCAAGATCACCCTGCTGGGGGATTTTCTGGCCGAGTCCCTGCAAGCTGAGCCCGAGCCTGAATAAAAGGCTGCATATTCTCGCCACCGCGCTTAACCATCGTGCTTAACAAAGGGGCGGAGCAGGCCTAACATGGCGGGATGTTTTTCTAGTCGGGACAAAAGGATATGTCTGGGTTGAAAAAGGATCTCGGGCTCTGGCAGGGGATGGGGCTGCTCGCCACCTCGCTGCTTGGCACCGGGATCTTCGTGGTACCGGCGACCGCCGCCTCGCTGGCGGGTGGGGCCTCGCTCTGGGCCTGGTTGCTGCTGATTGCGCTGGTGCTGCCCATCGCCTTTACCTTTGCTCGCCTCGGCCGTCGCTATCCCCATGCGGGCGGCGCGCCGCACCTGATCGGCCTCGCCTTTGGCAACGGCGCCGAGCGCTTCTCCGCCTTCCTCTTTCTGGCTGTGCTGCCGGTGGGGCTGCCTGCCGCCCTGATGATTGCCGCCGGTTTCTGGCACGCCCTGTTCGAGATGGGGGAGTGGACCCTTTGGGCCATCCAGTTGCTCACCCTGCTCGGGGTCTTTCTGCTGGGGCTGCGCGGGGCGCGCTCCTCCGGCAACCTGCAACTGTTGATAGCGCTCGCCATTCTGGGGCTCACCCTGCTGATCTGGTTCAAGGGGGAGGTGAGCTGGCGCGATGCGGCCCGGCCGCTGCCTAGCGCGGATGAGTGGCCCCCTATGGCCACCGCGCTGGCGGTGATGTTCTGGTGTTTCGTCGGGCTGGAAGCCTTCGCCCATATGGGTGAGGAGTTCAAGCGGCCGGAGCGGGACTACCCCATCGCCCTGCTCGGCGGGGTGCTGCTGGCGGGGCTTATCTACTGGGTGCACTCGCTGGTGGTGCTCAAATATGGCCTCTACGGCGATGAGGCGAAAAACGCCACCGCCATCCCCTCCCTGCTGGCGCTGCTGTTCGGCCCCACCGCCAAGTGGCTGGTGGCGGTGCTCGGCTACCTCTCCTGTTTTGCCAGCATCAACATCTACATTCAGGGCTTTGCCCGGCTTATTTGGAGCATGGCACGGGAAGGCAAGTTGCCCCCCTCGCTGGCCGTGCTCACCGCGCGCGGCGCGCCGCTGCGGGCGCTCGGCCTAGTGCTCGCCATCTGTCTGCTCTGCATCACCCTCATCATCTGGTTGCGACTGCCGCTCGATGAGCTGATCCGCTACGCCAACGGCAACTTCGTGCTGGTCTACCTGCTCTGCATGGCGGCGGGCTGGCGTCTGCTCGGCGGGGTGGGCAAGGGACTGGCGGGCGTGAGCGTACTGCTCTGCGCTCTGGTGCTGGTGGCACTCTCCACTCAGGTGCTCTATGCGGTGGTGCTCAGTCTTGGCTACGGCGGCTTCTCGTTGTGGCGGCGTCATCTGCGCCGCAGTCGTCAGCAGGATGCGCTCCCGCTGGCGAAGTAACGTCTCCCCGATTGTCGAAGAAATGAGAAAGCCCTGATGTTCAGGGCTTTTTGATTCCGGCATATGGGATGTTCATATGAATACTAGTTGGCACGCTATTTGCCGAAAAGTGCGGTGTCGGATCAACTCAACGGCGATTTATAGCCAAAAAAAGTGGGATCCAGCTCCCGTTTTGCTTAAAGTGATCCCTTCCGATCCCGGTGGTCGGAATGCCCGCAAGGATGCCCTTCAGACGTAAACAGGATGGCCTGGCCAGACTGACTCTCAGAGATGTGATTGCTTCGGTTCTCTTTTTATCTGTCACCTGTGGTGATAGCGCCTTGTTCCGTTCAGTCAGCCCGGGTTTTGCGTCTCTCTCATCGTGCATTGTCACCATCTGCAGCGAGTGAATCATGAGCGAATCGGTTTTTGAGATCCACGACTGGACCCTGAGCGTTGACGACAACATGCTGTGTCGCCCCGACCGCGAGGTCTACCTCGAACCCAGACTGGTCAATCTGTTGCGGTTTCTGGCCCACAATGCCGGCACCGTGTTTGGTCGCGATGCCCTGATCAACGAGGTGTGGGATGGCGCCGAGGTGACCGATCAGGTGGTGACCCAGTCCATCTTCGAACTGCGCAAGATCCTCAAAGATGGTCGCACCGATGCGACTGACTATATCGTCACCGTACCCAAGCGCGGCTACAAGCTGGTGGCACCGGTGCGGCCGTTGCAGGTGGTTTCTGTGGTGATGGCGGACGAGCAGCCCGCGGTCAATACCGCTCTCTCCGACAACCCGACGCTCTCCGATCTGAGCCCGCCAGCGGCTCTTCAGGATGATGATGCACAGCCCAATGTCGCCCCTTTTCCCGCCGGGCCCCTGACCCGTGCCATCTCCACCCATGCCAAGGATGCTCGCAGCCGCTGGAAGATGGTGAGTTTCGATATCTTCGTTGCCATCGTGCTGATCGCCATTGTCAGCATGCTCAGCTACCAGCACACCAGTCCCCAGGTACACGCCATGCTGGATCCCAATCTGCTGGTGTTCCGCTTCCACTCCGGTATGGATGACAACAACGAGAACGTGCGCCTCGCCGATGGCATTACCCGCGCCCTGATGGGGGAGGTGGCGGTGGCTACGCCGCTGCGGGTGCAGTACGGCGCCACCACTCTGATGGGGGGCATCATGCCCGGCAAGGAGTTGAGTGTGCGGGTCACCCGCCAGCCCCGTGGCACCTATCTCGATCTGGAGTATCGCAATATCAATACCAACCGGGTGCTGTTCAGCCATCAGTACCAGCTCAGTCGCCACAGTGTGCACGGTGTGTTGCAGGCCAGCAGCCAGGATCTGCTGCGCGCCCTCGACCAACCCGATGCCGAGCCGGGGATGGGCTGGCCCACCGATGATGCCTCCCTGATGGCGATGATGGAGGCTCACTACTACACCAACAGCCGGGATCCGGTCGCCCTCAAGCGTGGTATCGAGCTGCTCGAAGAGGCGCTGGCGCTCCAGCCTGATCAGCCGCTGCTGCTGGCGGAGCGCTATCTGGCCGGTGAGGTGCTGGCCACCCTGGCTGGCAAGTCCGAGAGTGAGCGACTGCAGGAGGTGGGAACCCATCTCGCCCGCGTGGTGCAAAATGGCGGCGCCCTGCCATCCCGGGTGTGGGAGGCGCTGGCGCTGCAGGCGGTGCTCAACAGCGAGCAGCAACAGGCGAACTATCTGCTGGAGCAGGCGGCAAAACGCGGCCGCTCGGTGCTCTATTACATACTGCAGGGCAAGCTTGCGGAGCTGGATGGCCGTCCGGAAGAGGCGGGGGACGCCTACAGTCAGGCCTTCCTGATGGAGGCGACCGAGCAGACCTATCTGCTCTGCCAGCAGCTCGGTTTCTACAGCAATATGGAGACCCTCACCCCGGCACTGTTCGATGCGCTGGGTCAGAGCAAGGTGAAACTCTTCTAATCCTGCCTCCTTTGTTGCTATCGGTATGACGGCAATCCTTTCTCTCAGGCCACCTTCGGGTGGCCTGAGCCGTTTCTGGCCGCCTTTTATCAGGCTTGCGACTCCTGAAAAGAGGCTATCTGCAAGCCATATCGTGGGGAGCTACCCCGGGTGAGCTTCCGGCGAACCGTGCCGGGTACATCGTTGGTTCTAGTCGTTTTTTCGCATCATCCATTTCCTGCATTCCTGCATTCCTGCATTCCTGCATTCCTGCATTCCCGTGCTTCCTGCTATCTATGTCCAGCCGGAGTGAACTTCTTCCGATTGCGTCATTTGGCGTGTGTGGCCATGACGCCGCACGGGTTGCCAACAGCGAATTGAGCGAGCCGATCACCCTGGAGCGGCAGAGCTGTTGCCATTCAGGGGGAGGGCAAATTCCATAGCAGATGGCACTGACGGCGATGGGATTGGCCGGGTCGATGAGATGGGCAGGGCGGGCGAGAGCGGGGGCGGTTCTGTGCGAGCCCCTTTATCCCGGGGTTATCGCGGGAAAAATATCAAGACGGCGAGATAAAGGGGTTATCAAGGCGAAAAAACCGGGTCACTGGATATCAAGGTTTTATCAAGAAAGCTCGAATAGTCATCATCAATTTACTGTTTTTAAAGGTTTTTTATCGAGTTGGTGAAGGGGGTGAAAAAAGTTGCCTCATATTTTTATCCGTTAGCTGCTCCTTATGTTTTTCGGGGACGAGAGGCCTAGTCTGTGCCCATTCGTTGGCCGGACGTTGTGCCAACTGTGTATGTGACGACCCGACCTTTTTAAAGACCCGGAGATCTTATGTCCCTAGATACGAGCAAGAAGATCGGCCTTATCGCCTGTACAGGTGTAGTGGCCGGCAACATGATGGGGAGCGGTATCGCACTGCTGCCTTCGGCACTGGCCAACATAGGTTCCATTTCTGTATTCAGCTGGGCTATCTGTCTGGTAGGCGCCATGGGCCTCGCCTTCGTTTTCGCCCGCCTCGCTACCAAGAACCCGCAAGAGGGTGGCCCCATTGCCTACGCCGGTGAAATCTCTCCGGTATTCGGTTTCCAGACCGGTGTGCTCTACTACCACGCCAACTGGATCGGTAACCTGGCCATCGCCATTACCGGCGTCTCCTACCTTTCGGTCTTCTTCCCCATTCTCAACAGCCCGATCCCGGCCGCTGCAGCCACCATCGCCGCCGTCTGGATTTTCACCTTTGTTAACCTGCTTGGCGGTAGCTGGGTGAGCCGACTCTGTACTCTGGGTCTGGTACTGATCCTGCTGCCGGTGGTGGGTACCGCTCTGGTAGGCTGGACTCACTTTGACAGCGCCGTCTACAGCCAGAACTGGAACACCACCAGTGGCAGCGACCTGCATGCGGTCATCAGCGCCGTGCTGATCTGCCTCTGGTCTTTCGTTGGTGTTGAATCTGCCGCCGTCTCTTCCGGCATGGTGAAGAATCCCAAGCGCACCGTACCGCTCGCCACCATGCTGGGTACCGGTATCGCGGGTGTTATCTACATCCTCTCTACCCAGGTGATCAGCGGCATGTTCCCGGCCGGTGAAGTGGCTGCTTCCGGCGCCCCGTTTGCCATGGCCTCCTCCGCCATCTTCGGTAGCTGGTCTGCACCTTTCGTCTCTGCCTTCACCGCCCTGGCCTGCTTCACCTCGCTCGGTTCCTGGATGATGCTGGTGGGCGAGGCGGGCAAGCGTGCCGCCAACGACGGCAACTTCCCGAAAATCTACGGTGAAGTGGACAAGAACGGCGTGGCCAAGAAGGGTCTGATCCTGGGCTCCCTGAAGATGACTGCCCTGATGATTGGCCTGACCGCCTTCACCTCCCAGTCCGCTCACGCTGCCGATCTCTTCAACGTGCTGACCACAGATGCGGTGCTGCTGACCATGCTGCCCTACTTCTACTCCAGCATTAACCTGATCCGTTTTGAAGGCATGACCTCCCGCAGCATCGGCGCCATGATCTTCTCCGGTGTGGCCTGCGTCTTCTGTCTGGTAGCCCTGATGGGCGCCAAGGGTTCCAACCTCACAGCTACCTTCGTGGTGTCGCTCATCATCCTGATGTTCTACGCCAAAAAACTGGGTCTGCGTCAGCACGATGCCCTGCTGAACGAACAACCCAGCAACTGATTTCCCCTTTTATCTTCCGAGCGCTCTTCACTCACCATCCCTGATGGAGAGCGCCCCTTTACGTGTGGAGCATTACGATGAATATCATTGCCATCCTCAACCACCTCGGCGTTTTCTTTAAAGAAGAACCCATTCGCCAGCTGCAAGCCTCCCTCGAGCGCAAGGGTTTCGAGGTTGTTTATCCGGTCGACGTCGCCGACCTGCTGAAACTGATTGAGAAGAACCCCCGCGTTTGCGGCGCCATCTTCGACTGGGACAAATACTCTCTGGGTCTGTGCAAGGAGATCCACGATCGCAACGAGAAGCTGCCGATCTTCGCCTTCGCCAACGACCAGTCCACTCTGGATATTCACCTGACCGACCTGCGTCTGAACGTGCACTTCTTTGAGTACCGTCTCGGCATGGCTGACGACATCGCCCTCAAGATGGGTCAGGCCACTCAGGAGTATCAGGACGCCATCCTGCCGCCGTTCACCAAGGCACTGTTCAAGTACGTGGAAGAGGGTAAATACACCTTCTGTACTCCAGGTCACATGGGTGGTACCGCTTTCCAGATGAGCCCGGCCGGCAGCATCTTCTATGACTTCTACGGCCCGAACGCGTTCAAGGCTGACGTCTCCATCTCCATGCCGGAGCTGGGCTCCCTGCTGGATCACTCAGGTCCGCACAAGGAAGCCGAAGAGTACATCGCCCGTACTTTCAACGCCGATCGCTCCTATATCGTTACCAACGGCACCTCCACTGCCAACAAGATCGTCGGCATGTACTCCGCGCCGGCCGGCAGCACAGTGCTGGTTGACCGTAACTGCCACAAGTCGCTCACTCACCTGATGATGATGAACGACGTGACGCCGATCTACTTCCGTCCGACCCGCAACGCCTACGGCATTCTGGGTGGTATCCCGCAGAGCGAATTCAGCCGCGAGACCATCGCTGCCAAGGTTGCCGCGACACCGGGTGCCCAGGCTCCCCGTTACGCCGTCGTCACCAACTCCACCTATGATGGCCTGCTCTACAACACCGGCTTCATCAAGGAGAGTCTGGATACCCCTTACATCCACTTCGACAGTGCCTGGGTGCCTTACACCAACTTCAGCCCGATCTACGAAGGCAAGTGCGGCATGAGCGGCGAAGCGATGCCGGGCAAGGTGTTCTACGAAACCCAGTCCACCCACAAGCTGCTGGCGGCCTTCTCCCAGGCCTCGATGATCCACATCAAGGGTGACGTGGAGGAAGAGACCTTCAACGAAGCCTTCATGATGCACACCTCCACCTCGCCGCAGTACGGCATCGTGGCCTCTACCGAGATCTCTGCCGCCATGATGCGTGGCAACACCGGCAAGCGTCTGATCAAGGACTCCATCGATCGCGCCATCTCCTTCCGCAAAGAGATCAAGCGTCTGCGTGATCAGAGCGAAGGCTGGTTCTTTGACGTATGGCAGCCGGACAACATCGACACCGTCGAGTGCTGGAAGCTGGATCCGAAAGATGACTGGCACGGCTTCAAGGACATCGATGACAACCACATGTACCTGGATCCGATCAAGGTCACTCTGCTGACTCCGGGTATGGGCCGTGATGGCCAGCTGCTGGAGAAGGGCATCCCTGCCTCTCTGGTCTCCAAGTTCCTGGACGAGCGCGGCATCGTGGTCGAGAAGACCGGCCCTTACAACATGCTGTTCCTCTTCTCCATCGGTATCGATCAGTCCAAGGCGATGCAGCTGCTGCGTGCCCTGACCGAGTTCAAGCGTGGCTACGACCTGAACCTGACCATCAAGAGCATCCTGCCGAGCCTCTATCGTGAAGACCCGAGCTTCTACGAAGGGATGCGTATCCAGGAGCTGGCGCAGCGCATTCATGAGCTGACCAGCAAGTACCGTCTGCCGGAGCTGATGTTCAAGGCGTTCGACGTACTGCCGGAGATGAAGATGACTCCGCACGCCGCATGGCAGCAAGAGCTGGCCGGCAACGTGGTGGAAGTGCCGCTGCGTGACATGGTTGACCGCATCAGCGCCAACATGATCCTGCCGTACCCGCCGGGAGTACCGCTGGTTCTGCCGGGCGAGATGGTGACCCAGGATTCTCTGCCGGTGCTCGAGTTCCTCGAGATGCTGTGCGAGATCGGCGCCCACTACCCGGGCTTCGAGACCGACATCCACGGCCTCTATCGTCAGGCCGATGGCAGCTACACCGTCAAGGTGCTGCGTTAATCACAGTGACAACAACGGGCCGCAAGGCCCGTTTTTCCCTCCGGAATTTCTCTTTTCTTGCGTGAGTCATCATGAAGCGAGTGCTCTCCATTCAATCCCATGTGGTCTTTGGCTGTGCCGGCAACAGTGCCGCCGTCTTTCCCATGCGTCGCCTCGGCATCGAGGTGTGGCCGATGAACACGGTGCAGTTCTCCAACCACACCCAGTACAGTGAGGGGTGGCAGGGGATGGTGATGCCGGCGGGCCATATCGCCCAGCTGGTGGATGGGTTGGCGGAGATCGGTGTGCTAGCCCAGTGCGATGCGCTGCTCAGCGGCTACCTCGGCTCGGCCAAGCAGGGGGAGGAGATCCTGGCGGCGGTGGCCCGGCTCAAGGCATGCAATCCCGGCGCCCTCTACTTCTGCGATCCCGTGATGGGTCACCCGGACAAGGGGTGCATAGTGGCACCCGGCGTCGCCGATTTTCTGAAAAACCGGGCACTGGCCTGCGCCGATATGCTGGCCCCCAATCTGCTGGAGCTGGAACAGCTCACCGGCCGCGATATCCGCAATGTGCCGGAGGCTATCGAGGCGTGCCAGCAGCTGCGCGCGCAAGGGGTCAAGCTGGTGATGGTCAAGCATCTGGGCAAGGCCGGCTTTGCCATGGACCGCTTCGAGATGCTGCTGGTGTGCGATGAGGGGACTTTTCACCTCTCCCGCCCGCTCTACCCTTTTGCCCGCCACCCCATCGGGGTGGGGGATCTGCTGAGCGCCACCATGCTGGCCAATCTGCTGGCGGGTTGTACCCCGGTAGCGGCGTTCGAACTTACCAACGCCAGCGTTGATGCCGTGCTGTCCCGGACCTGGCTGACGGGGGCCTACGAGCTGCAACTGGTGGCGGCCCAGCACGAGATGGCGCTGCCGCAGGTCTCCATTCGGGCGACCCGCCTCTAGGCTATTTGCGTCAACAGCAGAAACAACAAAGCCCTGATCATCAGGGCTTTTTATATGTCAGATGTCGGGAGAGGGCTTAGTCCTGCGGGCTTTTGAGCGCCTTGACCACATCCTCTTTGGGCTCCAGCTCCTTGACCTGGTTGAAGATCTCCAGCTCCCCTTGCGGGCTGACGGTGTAGGCATCGGCATCCTGATAGCTGCCGCTGCCGGCGCTCTCGATGATGACCACCAGCTCGGGCTGCTTGTCGCCATTCAAATCGACCAGTTTCAGCTCCCGGATAAAGCCGTTGCGGGCCATCACCTTGCCATCCTGAAACTCATCCAGTGGAAACTGGGCGTTCTGGCCCGAATAGAGCCGCACGTCATAGCTGCCGATGGAGGCGGGCTCACCGGCCCCCTGCTCCACCCGGATCACCTGCCCGGAGGGGAGGGTCAGCTGCTTGCTAAATCCCTCTTCGGCTTGTGCCGCCAGCGGCAGGGTCAGCAGCCCTGCCATCATCAATGCTCTGTTCATCTTGCAACCTCTTGCTGTCTCTTGAGTGCGGGCTCCCGGGGAGCCCGCCGTGATGTTGCTACCAGATCTTCACCCGCTTCTGGGGCGGCAGATAGAGCTTGTCCCCCGGCTGGATGTTGAATGCCTCGTAGAAGGCGGGAATGTTCGGCACCACGCCGTTGACCCGGTACTCGGGCGGCGAGTGGGGGTCGGAGCGCAGCAGCATCTGCATCAGCTCGGGACGATACATTCCTTTCCACACCTGCGCCCAGCCGAGGAAGAAGCGCTGCTCGCCGGTAAAGCCGTCCAGCACCGGCGCCTCCTTGCCATCCAGCGACAGCTCGTAGGCCTTGTGGGCGATGGTGAGGCCGCCCAGATCGCCGATGTTCTCGCCCAGGGTGAACTGACCGTTGACGAACTGACCGTTGATGGGCTCGAAGCGGTTGTACTGGGCCACCAGCCGGCTGGTGCGGAAGCGGAACTCCTTGAGATCTTGCGGCGTCCACCAGTCGCGCATCATGCCGTCGCCGTCTGATTTGGCCCCCTGATCATCAAAACCGTGGCCCATCTCGTGGCCAATGACCCCGCCGATGGCGCCGTAGTTGACCGCATCATCCGCCGTCATGTCGAAGAAGGGGGGCTGCAAGATGGCCGCTGGGAAGACGATCTCGTTGTTGCTCGGGTTGTAGTAGGCGTTCACCGTTTGCGGCGACATGTGCCACTCGTCCCGGTCGACCGGCTTGCCGAGGCGCGCCAGACTGTCTGCGTATTCAAAGGCTTGCGAGCGTTGCAGGTTGCCCACCAGATCATCCGGTTTGATGGTGATGACGCTGTAATCCTTCCACTGGTCGGGGTAGCCGATCTTGGGGCGGAACTTGGCCAGCTTCTCGAGGGCCTGCGCCTTGGTCTCGGGCGACATCCAGTCGAGCTCCTTGATGCTCTGGCCGTAGGCGGTGCGCAGGTTCTCCACCAGCTGCTCCATCCGCTCCTTGGCCGCTGGCGGGAAGTAGCGGGCCACATAGAGCTGGCCGACCGCTTCACCCAGATGATCGTTCAATACCCCCAGTGCCCGCTCCCAGCTGGCGCGCTGCTTGGGCGTGCCGCTCAGGGTGGTGCCGTAGAAGGCGAAGTTGGCGCGGTCGGTCTCGCTGTCGAGATAGGGTGCGTAGTCGGTCAGCAGTTGCCACTTGAGGTAGGCCTGCCAGTCGGCGATGGGGGTCTGGGCCATCACCTGATCCAGCGCGCTCAGATAGGTCGGCTGACCGATGATGAGCTCCGGCTGGCCAGCAATGCCCGCGGCGTTCAGATAGGCCTGCCAGTCGAGATGAGGGGCGAGCCGTGCCAGTTCGCTGGCGGGGCGCTTGTTGTAGTTCTTCTCCCGATCCCGCAGGGCGACGTTGTCCCACTGGATGGTGGCGAGCCGGGTTTCGAGGGCCAGAATCCGCTTGGCCTTGCCGCTCGGGTCAGATTCCCCGAGGCGGCTCAGCATGGCGGCGATATGCTGCTGGTACTTCTGGCGCAGGGCCTGACTCTCGGTATCCTGCTTGAGGTAGTAGTCCCGATCCGGCAGCCCCAGTCCACCTTGATAGAGGTAGACAGCATAGCGGTCGGGGGATTTGGCATCGGCGTCGATCCAGATGCCAAACGGTGCGCCGCCGCCCATGCGGCCCGACTGGGCAAAGGCACGGGCCAGCGCGGCCTGATCACCGATCCGATCGATGTCGGCCAGCGCCGGTGCCAGCGGGGTGAGCCCCTTGGCGTCACGGCCTGCCTGATCCAGATAGCTGGCGTAGAGATCGCGGATCTGCTGGGTCGGCGTGCCGGTGGCGGCCTCCTGCTTGGCCAGCCCCTCGACCAGCACCCGCACATCGGCGAGGGATTTGTCCCGCAGCATGTAGAAGGCGCCATCGGCGGGGCGATCGTCGGGGATCTTGGCGGTGGCGAGCCACTTGCCATTGACGTAACGGAAGAAGTCATCGCCGGGTTTGACCTGGGTGTCCATATTGGCCAGCGCCAGCCCGGAGTGTTTGGGGGAGTCTTGCGGTACCTGACTGCAGCCAGCCAGCAGGGCCAGTCCAATCAGGCCGGCCAGTAAGCTTTTCTTATTGTTCATCTTGTTTGATTCCAATTCGGATTGTTTGCTTCCCTGCCCATCTTCCTTGCTCCAACCGGTTGTGCGACCGCCTTGCGGCCAGCCTGGTGGAGAGGGCGGGCGAGCCTCACTCTAGCAGCAGGGTTGCAGCTTGATAAGCCCGACTCTGCTAAGATCGGCCGGTCCGTTTTGGGGAAGCCTATGATTTCTCATCTTTATTCTCGCTTTTGTCTGACTATGCCGGCGCCGGAAGGTTCCACCGGTCTGCTGGTGGCCTTCAGTGGCGGCCTCGACTCTACCCTGCTGCTGGTGCTGGCGGCCCAGTATGCCCGCGAGCATGGCCTGCCAGTTCGTGCCCTGCACGTGCACCACGGCCTCAGTCCCCATGCTGATGAGTGGGGCGCTCATTGTGAAGCCGTGTGTCAGCAATTGGCGGTGGAGCTGCTGGTCGAGCGGGTGACTCTGGCCTGTGGCAATGGCGAGAGTCTGGAGGCGCAGGCCCGCACAGCCCGTTACCAGCGGCTGACCGTCCGGATGCGGGAGGGGGAGTGGCTGCTCACCGCTCACCATCAGGACGATCAGCTGGAGACCCTGCTGCTGGCCCTCAAGCGCGGCGCTGGTCTGCGCGGGCTGGCGGGGATCTTGCCAAGCCAGCCCTTTGCTGGCGGCCTGTTGCTGCGACCGCTGCTCGATATGAGTCGCGCCGAGCTGGCCGAGGCGGCGGCGAGCCTACCCTTTGGCTGGGTGGAGGATGAGAGCAATCAGGACGTGAGCTATGACCGCAACTTTTTGCGCCAGACGCTTATCCCCCAACTCAAGGCGCGCTGGCCCGCCATGGCCCAGACCGCGGCGCGCAGCATGGCCCTGTGCGCCGAGCAGGAGGCGCTGCTGGAGGAGCTTGCCGAGAGCGACTGGCAGCTGGCGGGCGAGGGGGAGGCGCTCCATATCGGCCCGCTGCACGCCCTTTCACCTACCCGGCGCAACAATCTGCTGCGCTACTGGATCCGCCGTCAGGGGGGGGAGATGCCATCCCGTGAGCAGCTTGCCCGGCTGTGGCAGGAGGTAGCGTTGGCGCGCGGCGATGCCAATCCCCAGCTCAACTGGGGGCGCCAGAGCTGTCGCCGTTATCAGGAGCGGCTCTATTTGGTGAGCCCTGATCTACAACCCTGTCATCAGGTGTTGCCGGTCACAGTGGGCGAGCAGCTGACCCTGCCGGACGGGCTGGGTCAGCTGGTGGTGCGCATGGCGGAGCACGGCGAGGATCTGCTGCGTTACCCCCGAGCGGATGAGCCCCTCTCGGTGCGTTTTCAGGTAGCGCCCGGGATCCCCCTCAAACCGGTGGGACGGGGCGGTAGTCGGCGGATGAAGAAGCTGCTGCAGGAGTATGGCGTGCCTTCGTGGCAACGGGGACGCATTCCCATCCTCTACTATGGCGAGCAGGTGGCGGCGGTGGTGGGGCTCTTTGTCTGTGACGGTTTTATGGCACAGAGTGCCGGGCTGGTCTGTCACTGGCAGGAGAGCGGTGCAGCCCCCATCCTGCCTGAGCTGGATCTCCCCTGACTTGATCGGGGGTTAACTCCCCAAAAAAAGAAGCTCCGGTCACATGGCGCGCATGTGCCGGAGCAAAGAAGAGTTCGGGATTATTCGTTAGGGCTGGCCTTGCCTGCTTTCTTGCGGGCGTAGAGGTGACTGTCGGCCGCCTCGTACAGGCTCGGCACATCGACCCCGGATTGCCAGCTGGCGGCGCCAAGGCTGCATCCGACCGAGAAGGTGCTGAGCTCCTTGTTGGT
This sequence comes from Aeromonas sp. FDAARGOS 1416, assembly GCF_019048085.1. Classification (NCBI taxonomy): domain Bacteria; kingdom Pseudomonadati; phylum Pseudomonadota; class Gammaproteobacteria; order Aeromonadales; family Aeromonadaceae; genus Aeromonas; species Aeromonas sp. FDAARGOS 1416. The sequence continues at coordinate 363,869 of NZ_CP077301.1, forward strand.
CATCAACATATGCTGCAGTCGCAGCCATACCGGGCGCCACGCCTCGGGTTCGGCCGGTTGCAGCAGCAGGGCAAATTCATCTCCCCCGAGCCGGAAGGCTTGATCCGTGCTGCGGATGCACCCCTTGAGCAGCTGGGCGAAGCGGCTCAGCACCAGATCCCCCACCGGATGACCCCAGGTGTCATTGATCTGCTTGAAGCGATCGAGATCCAGCAGCACCAGCACCAGACCGTGGGGCTCGCGGCTGTGCTGCTCGATGGCGCGACCGATAGCCTCGTCAAAGTAGGAGCGGTTGCCAAGGCCGGTCAGGTGATCGAGCCGGACCAGCTGATCCAGTTTTTCCAGCCGCAGATAGAGGGGCAGCAGCAGGCAGAGCAGCTGATTGTATTGCATCAGTACCCGTTGCTGGCTGCCGCTCAGCGGATGTTCCAGCTCGTAGTGGAGCTGGCCGAGCAGCTGGCCATGCTGGCCGCGCAGTTCGAACGGATAGTTGTGCAGGTTGAGGGTGGCCAGCGGCGGGTGCTGGATCAGCACATGGGGCTGGCCACAATCGAGGTAGAGACCGTGGATCCTGACAATTCTTGCCGCACGATCGGCAAAAGTTGTCAGCAGACCGCCGAGATCGCTCTGCCCCAACAACTGCTCGAGCAACTGGTTGCGTTCAACGCTGGGCAACGGCGTAAGCCGCTCCATCTGGCGAACCCACTGCTCGATGCCATGGCTAAAGCCATTAAGTGACGACGTATTTTCCATGGTCTTCCACCTGTAACACCTGACTACTGTCTCCTCCCTGCAATTGGCATGCCCAATATATCTTTCCTGCCCGCCAGATCGGCTGACTAAGCTTAAGTCGATAAAAGGAGAGGAAAATTTGTACACAGACCTGTTGATCCTGCTGTTCGCCGCCGTCCTGCTGGTGGCAACTTTCCGGCGCCTCGGCTTGCCGGTCATCCTCGCCTACCTGATTGCCGGCGTCTTGCTCGGCCCCCACGGGCTGGCGGTGATCACCGGCCAGTCGATCATGCAGACCATTGCCGAGCTGGGGATCGTTTTTCTGATGTTCTCGCTGGGGTTGGAGTTCTCCCTGCCGAAACTACTGGCGATGCGGCGATTGGTGTTGGGGGTCGGGATGTTGCAGGTGCTGCTCACGTCACTGCTTTTCTTCGCCATCGGCTGGTGGTGGGGGCTGGGTCTGGCCCAGTCGCTGGTGGTGGCGGGAACGTTGGCACTCTCCTCCACGGCTGTGGTGATCAAGCAGCTTGGCGAGCAGAAGCAGCTCCATACCCGCCGCGCCCAGCTGGGGGTGAGCGTGCTGCTGTTTCAGGATCTGGCGGTGGTGCCCCTGCTGGTGATGATCCCGATCCTCGCCCAGCCGGAAGTGCAGGGGAGCGCCCTTGCCGCCGAGATCGCCTGGGCCACCCTCAAGGGGCTGTTTGCCCTCTTCACTCTGCTGGCGGTGGGCAAGTGGTTGCTGCCGCTGCTGTTTCACGAGGTGGCGCGGGCCCGCTCTGACGAGCTGTTCGTGCTGAGCGCCCTGCTGGTGGCGCTGCTGGCTGCCTACATGACCCATTCGCTGGGGTTGTCGATGGCGCTGGGGGCGTTTCTGGCGGGGATGATGCTGGGGGAGTCCCACTACCGTCATCAGCTTGAGGTAGACATCAAGCCCTTTCGCGATGTGCTGATGGGGCTCTTCTTTATCACCATCGGCATGGCCATGGAGTGGGAGCTGGTGGCGCGGGCATGGTGGCAGGTACTGATCTGCGTGGTGCTGCTGGTGCTGTGCAAATCCCTGCTGGTGCTGCTGGCCGGGCGGCTGATTGGGGAGCGCAAGCGCGACAGCATGGCCGCCGGCATCATGCTCAGTCAGGTGGGAGAGTTTGGCTTCGTGCTGCTGGCACTGGCACTGCACCACGGCTTGCTGGATCAGCAACTGGTCTCCCTGCTGATCGGCATCGGCATCATCTCCATCGCCATGACTCCCTGGCTGGTGACCCAGGCCCATTCGCTGGCTCGCAGCCTCACCGATCCTGCGCTGTTGACCCGCTCCGAAGTCGCCCAGTCGGGACTGAGCAAAAACCAGCACGTCATCATTGCCGGGTTTGGCCGGGCGGGGCAGACCTGTGCCCGCTTTCTCAAGATCGAGGAGATCCCCTTTCTGGCCCTAGACCTCGACCCCGAGCGGGTGAGCGAGGCCAAGCTGGCGGGGGAGCAGGTGGCCTTCGGCGACGCCAGCCGCCGCGATATTCTGCTGGCCGCCGGGTTGTTGCGGGCACGGCTGGTGATCATCACCTTTGATGATCGCAAGCGGGTGGAGGCGATGCTGGCACTGATCCGCGAATTGGCGGGGGATCTCAAGGTGCTGGTGCGCACCCGCGATGACAGCTTTCTGGAGCAGTACAAGCAGGCGGGGGCCTTCGAGGTGATCCCCGAATCCCAAGAGGGGGCCCTGATGCTGGTCTCCCACCTGCTGCTCAACTGCGATATCCCTATCGGTCGGGTGATCCGCCGGATGGAGCTGGAGCGCAGCAGTCAGTATCGCTTCCTGCATGGCTTCTACTGGGGGGATCAGAGCGCCAGCAATCTGGAGGCAGATCAGCTGCTTGAACGCCTCCATCCGCTGTTGCTGCACGATCAGGCGTGGGCGGTAGGCCATGAAGTGCGCGAGTTGCCGCTCGATGAGGTGCGGATCAAGGAGGTGCAGCGCGGGGATCAGAGTCTGGAACCCAGACCCGAGCTGGTGCTGGCGGCTGGCGATCGGCTGATCCTGTTTGGTACCGTGGTGGCGATGGAGCAGGCGGAGCAGCGTTTGCTGGAGGGGCGCTGAGTCCCCTTGCACTCATCGGCAGCGCCCTTTACTCCCGCTCTTTTGGTAGCCCTTCGATATCGAGGAAGGCGACGACCCGCTCCCGCTCCCTCAGGGTGTCCTGATAGCCCAGCTTGATCAGCTGCTGGCAATAACCCGGATAGAACATCAAAAAGCTGGCCAGACTGCTGGTCTCATCCCCCTTCACGCCCAGCACCCGCAACAGGCGGCGCAACTTTAGCGGCAGTTTGCGCAGGTAGGCCAGTGCGATGGTGTCGAGATCCTGACTCGGTTTTAGCACGCAGGTCTCCACCCGCTTCAGCTTGAGGCGATTGCGCTCCCGCTCAGGGATAAGATCCAGCGTCTGGTTGATGCGCCACAGCCGCTCCAGATCGGAGTTGAGGGTGTCGGTAAAGACGGTATCGAGCAGATGGCTGGCGATATTGGAGCTGGTGAGATGGCCGTGATGATGGGTCGGCGCCGAGTGCGCCGGCGGATCCAGGGTGATCAGCAGGATCCGCTCCGCCCCCAGATGGATGGCGGGGCTGAGCGGGCTCAGCTGGTGGATGGAGCCGTCGCCGTAGAACTTCTCGCCGATCCGGGTGGCCGGAAAGACGAAGGGCAACGCCGAGGAGGCGAGCAGGTGCTCCGATGTAAGCACGGTGCGTACCCCGCGCCGTCTGGCTCGCTCCCAAGGATGGTGGTCGGCTCGCCCTTGAAAGAAGGTGGTGGAGAGGCCGTCATCGTAATCCGATGCAGTGATGGCCAGCGCCTCCAGACTGCCGTAGAGGATGTTGTCATCGATGCGGTGATAGTCGATGAGTTGATCCAGCAGGCGGTGCAGCGGCGCGTTGTCAAAGAGGTGAAAGGCGTGGTTGGTGTGGGGATTGATCAGCCCCGCCGACCCCTCGTACATCAGCCGCCACAGCAGGCGACCGGGGTGAAAATCGAAGATGTGGTGGGTCTCGAAGCGGCGCCAGACCCACTCCAGCTTGCGCACCCCCAGATGGAAGCAGGAGGCGTAGCAGGCGAGCGCGGTGACATTGATGGCCCCCGCCGAGGTGCCACACAGGATGGGAAAAGGGATGCCGAGATTGCGCGGGTAGAGCTCCGCAATCGCCTTGAGGGCGCCGACCTGATAGGCGGCGCGAGCACCGCCACCGGTGAGCAACAACGCTGTATTGGGTCTGGCCATATGCTGGCGCCTTATCGTGTTCTGACAAGAATGTTCCCACTGACAAGTTAACTATAAGGCGCTGTATCAAATATAAAAACGGGCGCTTGCCCGTTTTTTTCATGGCCCCATGTCAAAGGGCGCGGTGAGGATTTTCCGGTCGAGCCAGCTGATCGAAGGCGGCGAATACCGGGGCGCTGGCGAGGATGCGACCGTGGCCCAGACCCCGGGTGCTCACCAGCCGGGTATGACCATCCTGACTGGCCCGCAAGGAATCGCCGTGCGGGGCAAATCTGTCCTCCTCGTCGTGCACGATCATCGCCGCGCCGCAGCGACTGGCGAGTCGGCCCAGCGGATCAACCGTGCTCAAGGGGTGCTGGTACTCCTGCTCAATCTCCTTGACCACCGCATCGAACAGCCGGATGGAGTAGCCGGAGCGCGCCACCATGCCGTAGAGCTGGGGCACGTAGTCGAGCACCGGCGAAATCAACAGCAGCGGCAGGGTATCGATACCCGCCTGACGGCTGGAGAGGGTGACGGCGCCTCCCATGCTGTGGGCGATGACCCCGTGCAGCGGGCCTACTTCGCTGGCCAGCTTGGTTGCCAGCTCGTCGAAGGCGCGCACGAAACGGGGCAGGTGGCCAGTGTTGCCTGCGCTCTGGCCGTGGGCCGGATGATCGTAGGCAATGGCGGTGAAACCCTGCGCGGCGATATGGCTCATCAGCGGATAGAACTGGCTGGCGCTGCCGGACCAGCCGTGCATCAGCAGCCACAGCGGCCCCTGACCGAGCCGATAGCTCATCAATACCCCTTCGCTGGTATGGACGGCCTGCTTCACCAGGCCCGCTGGCTCGTGGGCATTCCGCTGGTTGCGCTGGGGGGTGAGCAGCAACTTGCTGGCGGTACGCTTGGCATGGGTGGGGGCGAGTCTGTGGTGCAACCGGGTACCGATCCCCAGCAGCCATTTGCTCGGGCTGAAGCGGCGGGTGTTGAAGTAGATTTTGCTGCTCATGGTCATCCTGTGGTTTTTATGTGCGAACGGTCGTGCTTTTTTGTCGGTTTTTAAAAATTTGTGTTGAACGGATGCCAAAACATCAGCGCCAGCTGCTCAGCAGAGCGTCCACCTCGGGCCAGAAGTGGCGGGCCGGATCCTGACACAGTTCGAGATCGTTGAACACCTGATCCGCCAGATAGAGGCCATAGAGGCGGTAAACGGCGCGCCAGGGATCCATCTCCTGTCGCCACTCGCCTGCGGCCTGACCCTGCACCACCTGACGGGCCAGATAGTCGAGCCAGAAGCGCACCAGTTGACGGGCGGCTTGCTGCACCTGGCTCTTTTGCTCATGGTCATCCTGCACCGAGGTCCAGGCATCGAGGAACATGCAGCGTCCGGCGAAGCAGTGGTTCCACGCCTGCCAGGCGCGCAGCAGGGCGATCAGCTTGTCGTGCTGGCTCTGGTGCTCCTGCTGGCGTACCGGCTGGATCACCCGCAGCCGAAACACTTCGGCGGCGTACTCCAGCACGGCGATCTGCAGATTGTCGCGGGATTGAAAGTGGGCAAACAGGCCGCTTTTGGACATCTCGCAGGCGCTGGCCAGCGAGCCGATGGTCAGGCTCTCCAGCCCTTGCTGGCTCGCTTGCTCAAAGGCGGTCTGCAAAATGTTTTCCCGGGTCAGGCGCCCTTTGCTCATCACTCTCTCCTCGTTGGCGCTGGCAGCATAAAGTACGATCGTGCTAATTGTCGAGCAACAAATAGCCAGCATGGCTGGCTATGTCGTCTCCCGCGTGTCACTGCGCGCGGGGGTCAGTTCTCCTTGATATCGAGCTGTTGCAGGGCGATAACCGCCTGAGTGCGGTTTTTGACGCCCAGTTTTCTGAAGATGGCGGTGATATGGGCCTTGATGGTGGCCTCTGAGACGTTGAGCTCCCAGGCAATCTGTTTGTTCAGGCTGCCATCGCGCAGCATGATCAGCACCTTGTACTGCTGGGGGGTGAGGCTGGCTAGCTTGCTGGCGAAATCGGGGCCGTCTTCCGATTCAGGATGGAGCGAGATGCCTTCCGGCACCCAGTTATCCCCCCCGATCACCGTATTGAGGGCGTTGACCAGCTCCTTCATCGGCACCGATTTGGGAATGAAGCCGAGCGCCCCGAGCCGCAGCACCTGCTGGATGATGGCCGCATCTTCCGAGGCGGAGACCACCACGATGGGCAGGTCGGGATACTGGCCGCGCAGGTGGGCCAGCCCCTCGAATCCATTGGCTCCCGGCATCTTGAGATCGAGCAGCAACAGGTCAACTTCGGGGTGCTCGCCGAGCAGGCTGGTCAGGCTGTCGATGGAGTCCGCTTCCAGCAATTGAGCGTCGTTGATGGCCATGTGCACCGCTTGGTAAAGGGCGCCCCGAAACAGGGGGTGGTCATCTGCGATGACGATGGTAAATTGGCTGTCCATATTTCGGTTAATGGCTCACATTGTTGCTAACTGATTGTTTTGAAAAATCAAACTAGCATCGCTCACCAAGAGGGTCAAACCCGCCGGTGCGCAAATGTGAAGCGACCATCGGATGTTTTGCCATCAAGGGCAGGCAGGCCGGTCGCAGGCAACTCATGCAGGAGGCAACAGATGGGATCCTTGGTATTGGCGGTGGGCACCGGCTCCACCTGGGCAATGCGGGCGGCACTGGTGCTCGCCATGAGCGGGCTGACATGGCAGGAGCAGGTGTTCGATCTGGAGGATGCCAAGTCGCTGGCGCGGCTCAAGCGGCTGGCACCGGCCGGTCTGGTGCCCTGGCTCGAACACGATGGCGTGCGGGTTCACGACTCGCTGGCCATCGCCGAATATGTTCACGAGCTCTGTCCCGAGCGCCAGCTCTATCCCGTTTCGCTGGCCGAGCGGGCACTGGCTCGCAGCCTCTGCGCCGAGTTGCACGCGGGATTTCGGCAGATCCGTTCTCTGCTCCCCTTCTTTCTTGGGGCGCCAACCCGTATCGATCCCCCGGTGGAGGCGGTCGGTGAGCTGGCCCGTTTGCAGGAGATCTGGTCGCAGGCGCGGGGCCCCTTCTACTTTGGCGAGGCGGGCATTGTCGATGCCTTCTATGCGGTGATGGCCTATCGGCTGGCCAGCTACGGTATCCTGTTGCCCGGTCAGGCGGGAGTCTATCAGCAGGCGCTGCTCTCTTGGCCCCTGTGGCAGGAGACCCTGCTCAAGGCGCGGTTGCAGTGGCCGGTGGCGGCGCGCCAGTCACAGTGAGCCTTGGCAGATAGATAAACGAGAGAGGGGAGCCAGTGGCTCCCCTCTCTGTTGCTGGTATATATGGCCCAAGAGTTACTTCTGCCGACCGGCAAAGACCACCACCACCTTGTCATCCCCCTTCTCCCGCACGAAGGCGTAGGGGGCATCCGAGAGTTTCTGGTGGCTGCCTGCCGCAATGGCCGGATGGGCGGCGCGGAACTGGCCCAGTTGCTGCCAGTGCTTGACCAGCTCAGCCTTGTCGCCGCTGGCCAGCTCCTGCCAGTTCATGTCCGAGCGCAACGCCTGATCGAACACCCCTCCATCCTTGGCCAGCCCCCGGCCGGACTCGTCGCCGTAGTAGAGCTGGATGCCGCCCGGCAGCAGCATAAAGCTGTTGGCGACCCGGCGCTGTAGCGGCACATCCTGATAGTCGCCAAAGAACAGCTTGGTGTCGTGGGAGCTGATGTAGCTCAGCACGTTGAACTCGGGATCCTGATTGATGCGACTGGCGTAGCTGGCATAGGTGGGCTCGGCGCTGGCCATGCACTGAGCCTGTGACAGGGCGAACTCGCGCTGATAGTCGAAGTTGATCAGGGAATCGAAACCGTTCTGATACCAGAAATCCTTGGCCACCCCGTGATCCCACACCTCTCCCACCATGTAGAAGGGCAGATCGTCGAGGGCCTTGCTCGGGTTCGCAGTCTTCCACTCCTTGAGCGCAGCGGTGCCCGCCTGCTTGAGCTTGGCCCATACCTCGGGCTCCAGATGCTTGACGGTGTCGGCGCGGAAGCCGTCGATACCAAAGCGGCGCACCCAGTCGGTGTGCCAGGCGATCAGGTAGTCGCTCACGGTAGCGTCGGGCAGCGCCTTGGCGAGGGTATCCTTTTTCGCCGCCAGCAATGGCGGCAGCCCTACCGGTTTGACCGATTCGGTCAGAAAGTCCGGCAGCCCCGCCACCGAGCCGGTGACGTCGTCGGTGCCAGGCTGCGGGTAGCCGGGCAGACCGGCGCGCACCCAGTCACCACTCCACCACTTGTTCCACGCGGGTGATTGATAGTCGATGAACTGGTTGTAGCCATGCCAGTTAAGGCCGCCGCTCGGGCGCCACTGGTTCCAGACGGTCGGCAGTTTGCTGCTGTTCTGAGTTAGCTCGGTGAGCCCCAGATCTTGCAAGTCGGCGAGGGTAGCGTAACCGGCGTGGTTCATCACCACGTCGAGGATGATCCGCATGCCGCGCTTGTGGGCCTCGTCCACCAGGGTTTTCAGGCTCTCTTCATCGCCGTAGTTGGGGTCAATCTTGGTGAAGTCGAGCGCCCAGTAGCCGTGGTAGGCGTAGAAAGGGAAGTTGCCCTGCTCGCCACCGCCGATAAAGCCGTGAACCTGCTCCACCATTGGGGTGATCCAGATTGCGTTCATGCCGAGGCTCTTGATGTAGTCGAGCTTCTCGGTCAGCCCCTTGAAGTCACCACCGTGCCAGGTGGCCACCTCGTCCTGTCCATCCTTCTGGCGGCCGAAGCTGTGGTCGTTGGCGGGGTCGCCGTTGTTGAAGCGGTCGGTCAGCAGAAAATAGACGCTCGCCTGATCCCAGCTGAACGGTGCTGGCTTGGCTGCCTTGACCGGCTCGAGCAGCAGCAGGCCGCCGCTCTCTTTGCTCGGGGTCAGGGTCAGCTTGCCCTGTTTGACCACCGCCTCCTGTTTCGAGTAGGCATCCCGCAGTCGGGTGCCGTCGGGCCAGACCCCTTTGAGCGACACAGTGACCGGGCCGCCATCCCAGCTGATGCAGGGCTCTTCTGGTGGCTGGCGCTTGAACTCGCTCTTCTTGGTCGCCCGCAGCACCTTGAGGCTGGGAGTATCCGGGTTGAAGGTGAACTGATACTCCCCGGCCAGCATCACCCGCAGGGTAAAGCTCTGATCCTTGCTGCATTTGTCCATGGGCTGGGCGGTGCCGAAGGGGAGCGGCTTGCTCTCGCTCGGGCCAAAGCTGGTACCGCAACTGTTGTCTGCGTCGCTGATGCGGATCTGGTGGCTCCCCTTGGCAAGGGTGTGGGTCAGCTCCACCGTGCCCTTGTCCAGCACGATCGGGGTCGCCACCGGTTGACCATCCACATAGAGGCGAACCTCGGGGGCGGCCATCGCCTGTTGGATGAACAGAGGGGCGGCCAGCAGGGCAAGCCAGAGAGGGGATAAGTGATGAGCACGACGCATAAGCCATTCCTTGAGCAGGGCAGTTCGGACAAGGGCCCATTCTAGGAGCAGCAAAGCGCGCCTTGGATCGGCAAAATGCCGATTTGTGACTTCAGTTCAAATGGTTACGTTTTCAAGCCGAGGAAAGTGTGACGGAGAGGAGATGGGATGCTGTGCCGATAAAAATAGCGGCATAAAAAAATGCCGGTCAGGTGACCGGCATTTGGTGTATCAGGCATCGTCGTCACATCAGACGGTGAAGAACTTGAAGTTGACGAAGGCCACCGCGATGAAGGAGGCAACCATGCCGCTAATGCAGAGCACAGCAGGGCGGATGGCTGGCCAGCGATGGGTCAGCAGAATGATGGCCAGCAGGGTCGGGTATAGCCCGAACATATAGCGTGGCATGGCGTTGAGGCCGGTCATCAGCGGGATGGTGCAGCAGATGAACATCAGGGTCGCTTCCGCCCAGCGTTTCTGGCTGAACAGGTAGCCGTTCAGGCACCAGCCGAAGATCACCATGATGGAGAGGTAAGCCTTGCGGCCGCCCAGCTCGAAACCGCTCAGCCACCAGTCCAGCGGGCTGTCCATGTAGCGACCCCATGCCACCTGAATGTGTTTGAAGGCGAAGGCATCGCCGGTCAGGTGATAGAGGTAGACCATGTAGGCAAACAGGCCAAACGGGATCATCCAGAGGGTGAACACCACCTTGAAGGCGCGTTCGGTGAAGCGGAAAAACTCCCGCCAGCCGTAGGCTTGCAGCGCCAGGATCAGCACCGGGAAGACCATCATCACCCCCAGGTTGCGGGTGGCGGAGATACAGACCCCCAGCACGGCCACCATCAGCCACTGCTCCCGATAGGCGAACAGGAACATCCCCAGCATCAGCGCCATAAAGGTCGACTCGGTATAACCGGAGACGAAGTAGGCGGAGAAGGGGGAGAAGGCCAGCAGCCAGACGCCGAAGCGGGCGGTATCGTCACCCAGCTTTAGCTGACGCAGCACCAGCAGCATCAGCGGCAAGCTGGCGAAGAAGGAGAGATTGGTAACAATGATGAGGCCGATCAGGCTCTCGACATTGAACAGGTTGGAGATGGCACCGGAGACCATCGGGTAGAGCGGCATAAAGGCCCAGTTTGCCGCATTGCCCTTGCTCAGCCAACGCGGGTAGAGATCGTAGCCGTTCTCGATGATTCGCTGGAACCAGACGCAGTCGAACTGACAATATGCCTGCAGCGGGCCGATGTCGGGGGAGCCATAGAGCTGGACACCGAAGTAGCCCATGCCATACAGCGCCACCCGGCTCAGCATGAAGGCAGCGATGATCATCAGCCAGTCACGACCGCTGATGCGCAGTGACGGGCGATAGGGGAGTGCAGCCCCGGTTAGCGGGGCAGTATTGGTCATATCATTCATCAGGCAAAAACCCAGACGCGAGAGAGAACGTAAGTGAGGACGGTAACGGTCAGGGTGGCGATGACCACCGGCAGCAGACCGGAGAGCCCCGCAAACAGCAGGCCGCTCAGGATCAGGTTACGCACCGCCAGCGAGAAGAGGGCGACCAGCAGAAACTTGCTGGCGGCTCCCTGCTTCTGGAAGGTGATGTAGCGGTGACCAAAGAAGGAGAACCAGAACGCGATGGCAAAAGCCAACGTGGTAACCAGGTGCTCCGAGATGGTGGGCCAGGTATGAAACAGTGCGATGGAGGTGCCAAGGTCGACGAGGGTAGCCCCCCCGCCGACAAAACCGAAACGTACCAGCCGCCAGAATTCCTCGCGGGAGATCATTGAGGCGCTTGCTCCTGCTGCTCTTGCTGGTTGCTGTCAGCGCTCTGCGGTTTGGCCGCATCCTGCTTGGCATACTGGCCATAGACCCCTTCAATGAGGTAGACCGGGCGCTGTTTCACTTCCACAAACATGCGGCCGATGTATTCGCCGATGATGCCGAGCGACAACAGTTGGATACCACCGAGGAACAGCACTACGGACATCAGTGAGGCGTAACCGGGCACGTCGATGCCGAAGAAGACCACCTGGGTCACGATCTTGAGGATGTAGAGGAAGGCGACGAAGGAGACGCCGACACCCACATAGCTCCAGACCCGCAGCGGCCAGCTGGAGAAGCTGAGCAGACCGTCGAGCGCGAAGTTCCACAGTTTCCAGTAGTTGAATTTGGTTTCACCGGCGTGACGGGCCGGGCGCTCGTAGGGGACGCCAACGGCACGGAAACCGGCCCAGGCAAACAGACCCTTCATGAAGCGGTTGCGCTCGGGCAGCAGCTTGATCGCCTCGACCACGCGACGGTCGATCAGGCGGAAGTCACCGGCGTTCTCCGGCAGCTTGGTGCTGGTGGAGAGGGCGTTGAAGAAGCGGTAGAAGCCACCGGCAGTCAGGCGCTTCATCGGGGTATCGGCACTGCGATCGACGCGGATGCCGTAGACGGTGTCATAGTCACCGGTCTGCCACAGTTTGACGAACTCCAGAATCAGGGCGGGCGGGTCTTGCAGATCCACGTCCATCGGCACGATGGCATCCCCTTTGGCCTGATGCAGACCGGCGGTCAGGGCCGCTTCTTTACCGAAGTTGCGTGCCAGGTTGACGAGGGTCACGCGCGGGTCACGGGCGATGGCCTGCTCGACCACTTCACGGGTGCGGTCACGGCTGCCATCGTTGACGAATACAATTTCAAGCTGGTCTTTCAGCGGGGCCAGTTCGTTGTCTATCGCGTTGATGAAGGCATCGATGCTCTCTTCCTCGTTGTAAACGGGAACGACCAGAGAGAGTCGAAAATCTGGATGCGACATAAGAACGTCCTTATTTGGGATAGTTGTTTTTATAAAATGGTATTCGGGGCAAGGATCACTGGGCTACGGTCAAACGTACCGACTGCACATTGATGGGAGTAGGTGCCGAGAGCGCCAGAAAATTGGGGCGCTTGGGATCTGCCGTGAGCGAGTCACCGGGCAGACTGAGGCGGATTTCGTTGATGCCCGCTTTGGCCAGTTTCACCGTAGTGGTGAAGTCGTGACCCAGCGCCACTTTCAACAGAGCGCCGGCTTCCGGGCTGTTGATGCGGGCCTGTACGGTAAGCTGATCCGGATTGGCCGCCTGCTTGGGCAGCACAAAGTAGAGACCGCCCTGACCGCTAAGCAGGGTACCTTCGTCGCTCGGCTTCTTGGCCCAGCCTTCGCTGGAGAGGAAGCGGCTCGGCTTGGTCAGATTGAGTTCGTTACCAGGCTGATAGGTCATGCTGGAGTTGTGTTCCCAGAAGCGGGTCTTGCCTTCCAGATAGTAGAGTTTGTAGGCCAGGCTCACGTTGGGGTGAGCAGCCAGATAGAGGGTGTAAAGATAAAAACCGCTTAACGCCAGAATGGCAGTCAAAAAACCGAACTTTTTGTACGTCATATCACTCTCTATGCCTGACAGAATGGGTAGGCCGATGTCGCGCATATGCTAATCCAATTGCAAAAAAAGCATAGTGGATCACAAAAAAATATTTGGTCACATATTAACCCCTTTTTACCCCTGTTCCAAACGTTGCTGTTTCCCGGTTAAACAGGTCTGGCGGGGCGCCGATTGCCAGTGGCGCTCCGGCAAGGTATTTGGCAAATAGACGTGCTTTGCTGCGTCACTTTCTAGCGGATGCGATAGTCATCTGGCCTCTATCGCCATTTTGCAGGGGGCGATTTATGATGACTCACCTATTCGTCAAGGATGACATATGAAGTGGATCTCTTGCTGTCTGTTGCTTGGATTATGGGCGCCAATGGCATTGGCCAGGGCCCTGTGTCCCGAGCCTATTCAGGTCGGTTACGATAACTGGCCACCCTACCATTATTACGAAGCCGACTCACCGCAAGAGGTGCGCGGTTATGCCGCCGAGGTGCTGACGGCTGTACTCACTTCCATGCACTGCAAGGTCAACTATGTGGAGCTGCCCTGGAAGCGGGTACTGCACGAGATGGAGCATGGCGAGATAGACATGGCGATGGAGGCGAATATCAATGATGAGCGCGCCCGTTATGCCTGGTTTTCCGACTCCTACAACCCGGGGCGCACCTTGCTGTGGATCCGCAAGGGCAGCCACTACCCCGAGCAGGATCTGGAGAGCTGGCTGGCCAGTGGTTACTCCCTCGGCGTCACCAAAGAGTACTTTTATGGCGATGAAGTGATGTCGCTGCTCGCTCGCTATGCCAAACAGGTGAGTGCGGTGAGCGACCAGCAAAATTTTGAGAAGCTGGCCCGCGGTCGGATCGACGGTTTCCTCGGTGACATGCTGGCTACCCCCAGCGCACTTAACAAGGAGGGGATGAGCGGTCTTTTCACCAGTCACCCCATGGTGGTATCTGAATCGCCGAGCTTTTTTATGTTGGGCAAGCGCAGCTTTTCGCCGCAGTTCTTGCAACAATTCAATCAGGCGTTGGCGCGGTTCAAGGAGACAGATGCGTATGACATTATCTGGCAGCGTTATGCCCCCGGGCGCTAGCAAAGTATTGGCCGTTCACGCATCATGAGCGGCCTGAGCATCGGGTCTGCTTGTCAGGCCTGACAGAGTGAACAAACCGTTTTGAGGTACCCATGGGGATGAAGTATTGGCTGGCCCTTGCCAATCTGGTGTGGCTGGGATGTTTGCCCGCTGGCGCGGTACATGCGACCGAAGCACAAGTTGTGGTGGCGGCCAGTGAAACCGGACACGACTGGTATCAGGGCAGTCAGGCCGAACAGGCCCGTGTCGAGCTGGAGCAGCAGTTGCAAGAGGCTGTGCTTGCCCAGCTGCATCCCGATTTTTTCACGCTGTGGAAGCGTCTGCAGGCCACCCCTGCAGACAAGCGTGGCGCCATCTATGACGACATTTTTGCCAAGCTCAGTCGTTTCCAGCACGCCTGGCGGGGGATGGATCTGGTCTCTCGTGAGCAGATGAAGACCCTCAAGCTCGATTTGAACCGCCCTGTAGTGACCCAACCCAGCGATGATGACCTACTCACCCAGGTGAAATCCCTGCGCCCTCAGGTGGCGGAATACGAGGCGGTGCGGGCCAAAGTGCACAAACTGCTGGCAATGCCGATGGCCAGCAAGTGGCCGACCCTCGATATGCCGACCCTGCGTGCCGGAGAGAGCTCCGCCGAGCTCGGCCAAATCCGCGCCATGCTCAACGAGCTGGGCGACAGCGCCCCGAGCCATGGTGATCAGATTTACGATGGTGATACCGAGCAGGCCATCAAGCAGTTCCAGCGTCGTCACGGTCTCACCGCGGACGGCATCATCGGCCGTCAAACCCGCTCCTGGCTCAATACCGGCCCGCAAGTGCGCGCCAGCTTGCTGCTGCGTAACCTGTGGCGTCGAGATCTGGTGGATCAACTCGCCGGGGGCCGCTACGTGCTGGTCAATATTCCCGACTACCGTCTGAGTGTGGTGGAGTCCGGCAACGAGGTGTTTACCAGCCGGGTCATCGTCGGCAAGGAGCAGCGGGCCACGCCCATTCTGGCCAGCGAAATTCGCTCCATCGTGCTCAATCCCTCCTGGCATGTGCCGCGCTCCATCCTGAGCAAGGACATCCTGCCCAAGCTGGGTCGCGATCCCGCCTATCTGAGTCGCGAGCAGTTCGAGGTGATCGACAGCGAGGGCAATCCGGTCCAGTTCACCGAAGAGGGGTGGCATCAGGCGCTGGCCGCCGGTTTCCCCTATCGACTGCGGCAAAAGCCGGGGGATCACAATGCTCTGGGGCGCTACAAGTTCTACCTGCCCAACAATGACGCCATCTATCTGCACTCCACCCCGCGCAAGGCGCTGTTCGAACAGGGGGCGCGCGCCTTCAGTTCGGGCTGCATCCGGGTGGAACATGCGGACGATCTGGCCGAGCTGTTGTTGGCGGACTCCCGCTATCAGCCGGACAAGGTGGCCAATATCCTCAAGGAGAGCCAGACCAAATGGTTGCCGCTCACCACGCCGATCCCGGTCTTTACCGTCTACTGGAGCAGCTGGATCGACGAAAATGGTCGCCAGCAACTGCGCAACGACATCTACGGATTTGATCGGGTCAGCTTCCAGAGCCGCCTGCTGTGATCCCTGCCACAGAGTGAAAAGCCCGGCCTGTGCCGGGCTTTTCTATGGGCGATTGAGGTTTGACAGGCCCCCCCGCCGGAAGGTAGTTTCAAGCGCCTGTATCACATTCAATCAGTGATTTTATTCAACTATTTTCGCTTGAATCTGCGATGGACGAACCCCTTATGCTGGAACAAGAGATAAGTCGACGTCGCCTGTTGTTGGGAGCCGGTTGCCTGCTGGGCAGCTCGCTGATCTCCTTCCCTGCACTGGCCAGCCGCAGTACCACCGGGCGTGAACTCAGTTTCTTCAATCTCAATACCGGCGAGCGGGTGCGCGCCAGCTATTGGGAGAATGGCCACTATCTGAGCGACGGGTTGGCCGAGCTCAACCACATCTTCCGCGATTACCGGCGCAACGAAGTGTTCAACATCGACAAGAAGCTGTTTGATCAGCTGTTTCTGTTGCAGCACAAGCTGGGTCGGCGCAGCGAAATTCAGCTGATCTCCGGCTATCGCGCCCCGGCCACAAATCGCCAAAAGCGCCACAAGAGCCGCGGCGTGGCCAAGCACAGCTACCACACCCTGGGGCAGGCGGTGGATGTGCGGATCCCCGGCGTACAGCTGGCCCATCTGCGCAAGGCGGCGCTCCAGCTCAAGGTGGGTGGGGTTGGTTACTATCCTCGTGACAACTTCGTTCACCTCGATACCGGCCCGGTGCGCAGCTGGTAAAGGGGTTGGCAAACTGCCAAGCTCTTCCCACCAGAGAGGAGATTGCGATGAACAAGATAGTGATTGGCGGCCTGATCGCCCTGTTGTTGACCGGTTGCAGCAAGCTCAACCGTGAAAATTACGACCAGTTGAAGATGGGGATGAGTTACGCCGAGGCCAGCACCATTCTGGGCAAGGCGGAGCGCTGTGATGATGCGCTGGGCACCACCAGCTGCCTCTGGGGCGGGGAAGGGAAGAACATCAAGATCCGCTTTATCGCCGACAAGGCGACCTTCTTTAGCTCGGAAGGGATTAACTGAGTCGCAGACCGTCCATGAAAAAAGCGCCGCTTGGGCGCTTTTTTGTTGCTCGCAATCCAACCCGCCTCGCCAGAAGCTGGCGTACTCAGTGGGTCGCGTACTGGTAGTTGAAGGTAGGCAGACCCCACTTGAAGCGTACCGCCAGCAGCCGCAGTACAAAGCCGATCCCGATGGAACCGAACGCGGCCCAGTTGGTCGGCAAGCCCTGATCCAGCGCCAGACAGTAAAGCGCTGCGGTGATCAGCGAAATGGCTGCATAGAGCTCGCGACGAAATACCAGTGGAATCCGCTGGCAGAGCAGATCCCGCAGCACCCCGCCAAAGACCCCGGTCACTACCGCCATGATGCAGGCAATACCGGCGCCGTGGCCCATATCCAGCGCTCGGGCCGCACCGAAGATGGAGAAGACCACCAGTCCCAGGGCATCAAGGGCCATGAACAGCTTGCCGAGGTAACGCATCAGGGGGGCGGAGACCACACCCGCCATCGCAGCTGCGGCAACCAGCAGCACGTATTCCGGATGTTCAATCCAGAGCAGCGGATAGTGGCCCAGCAGCACATCGCGAATGGTGCCACCACCGATGGCCGTCGCCGAGGCGATGATCACCACACCAAACAGATCCATCCGTCGCCGACCCGCGGCCAGCGCGCCGGTCATCCCTTCGGCCACCAGGCCAACCAAGAAGAGTGCATGTAACATGAGATATCCCAGGGAACGAGAAAGGCCAGAATCCTACCAACTCGTGTCATATGGGACAAGCATATCGAATGCATGCATTAATTTAATTCATGCTAAATGCGAAAAAGGCACCGTTTCGGGTGCCTTTTTCTAATCAATGTTCAAGGGTTAGCGCCCCAACTGCTCCTGCCGGTAGTGATCGACCCACATGGCGGTGGCACCACAGATGGCGACTGGCATCACGAAGAGGTTCACCACCGGAATGGCGGAGAAGAGGGTCACCAGAGCGCCGAAGCTGAGGCACTTGCCGCGGCGCTGCTTCAAGGCATCGCGCATGGTGATGAAGTCGATCTTGTGGTTGTCGAACGGATAATCCACATACTGGATCGCCATCATCCAGGCGCTGAACAGGAACCAGAGCACCGGCGCCAGGGTCTGGCCCACCACCGGGATCAGAAACAGGATCAGGCAGCCGATGGCCTTGGGCAGGTAATACTTCAGCTTGGTCCATTCGCGGCCGAAGGTGCGTGGCACATCCTTGACGATATCCAGCATGCCGCTGTCATTGGCGGGCTGACCGGTGAGGATCTGCTCCACCTTCTCCGCCAGCAGGCCGTTGAAGGGGGCGGCTACCCAGTTGGCAACCGAGCTAAATATAAAGGAGAAGACCACCAGTATGGTGATGAGAGCGATGGGCCACAGCAGGTAGTCCAGCCAGTCGAGCCAGGCGGGGATCTGCTGATGGAGCCATGCGAACAGGCCGTCGAGCTGCAGCAGCAGGGCATAGAAGGCCCCGGCAAACAGCACGAAGTTGACCAGCAGGGGGATCAGCACAAAGGTGCGGATGCCCGGTTGGCGAATAAGGGAAAACCCGCGCAGGAAATAGTCTGCACCGCTGATTGAATCTTTGACCATATGGGGTGATTGGCTCATGTGAGCTCCATCTATGCATGGGAGAACTGCCAGCATATTACAAACAAGCCTTTGATTTGGTAAAGTCGCCGACTATTCCTTATTTCGTGCCGTGGCGACCAAAAATCGGGCATGAATGGGGATGATGCCTGCATATTACAAACAAAGCCGGGTCTGGATTTGGTAAAGTCACCTGCCCGCATCCTCTTTATTTAGCCACTGATACAGGTCGCCATGCGTCTGAAACTGATCAAACTCGCCGGCTTCAAGTCGTTCGTCGAGCCGACCCGCATCGAACTGTCGGCAGACATGACCGCGGTGGTGGGCCCCAATGGCTGTGGCAAATCCAACGTCATCGACGCGGTGCGCTGGGTGCTGGGGGAGAGTTCCGCTCGCCATCTGCGCGGTGAGAACATGACCGATGTCATCTTCAACGGCTCCATCAATCGCAGTGCGCACGGGCGCGCCTCGGTCGAGCTGGTTTTCGACAATCCCCACAACCGGGTGCCCGGCGAGTTCGGTCGCTTTACCGAGATCTCGGTGCGCCGTGAAGTGCTGCGCGATGGCTCCAATCACTATCAGATCAACGGTCAGAAGTGCCGCCGCAAGGATGTGACCGACCTTTTCCTCGGCACCGGTCTTGGCCCCCGCAGCTACGCCATCATCGAGCAGGGCACTGTCAGCCGACTGGTGGAGTCACGTCCGGCCGATCTCAAGCTCTTTATGGAAGAAGCCGCCGGGGTTTCTCGCTACAAGGAGCGGCGCCGCGAGACCGAGCAGCGCATTCGCCACACTCAGGAGAACCTGGAGCGCCTCGGCGATATTCGCGGCGAACTGGGTTCGCGCCTTGACCACCTCAAAGCCCAGGCCGAAACGGCCGAGCGCTACAAACAGCTCAAGAGTCGTTCACGCGCAGCTCGCGCCGAGCTGATTGGCTCCGAGTTGTGGGCGCTGGAGACGCGCCTTGGCGAGGCCAAAACCGAACTGGCGCAAGCCGAGCAGGCGCTGGCGGCGCTCGATGCAAAGCGCACCGCCGATGAGGGGCGCCACGTCACCCTGTCGGTCGCCAGACAAGAGGCGCAAGCCGAGCAGGCGAGCCGTCAGCAACAGATTTTTCTCGGCGGGCAGGCCATCGCCCGTCTCGAGCAACAGCAACTGCACCAGAGTGAACTGGGGCGCGACTGGCAGGCCCGTGCAGAGGCGCTGGGCGAGCGGATCGCCACTTGCAAGGCGCAGCTTGCCAGCCAGCAGGATCAGCTGACCGAAGGGGTATTGCGCGCCGAGCAGGAGAGCGCCCGGCTGGAGCAGTGTGAGCAGTTGCTCACCGAGCAGCAGGAGGGTCGCCAGCAGGCCAGCGAGCAGCTGGAACAGGCTCGCTTGCGCCAGCAGCAGTGGCAGCAACAGTTGGCCGGGTTGCAGGGCCAGCTCAACCAGACCCGTACCCGGTTGGGTGGTTTGCAGGAGTTGCAAGCCAAGACCCGGCTGGCCCGCCTCAAGCTGGAAGATGAACGCGCGGGACCCCTCGGCGCTGAGGCCGATGACCTGCAACCGGCCCTCGATGCCCTGAGTGGTGAGCTGGAGCTGACGCGGGCGGCCAATGGCGAGCTGACCGAGCAGCTGGCGCAGGCGGTCGACGCCCATGAACAACTCAAGCAGCAGCATGGCCAGCAGTTGAGCCTGCAACGGGAGTTGGAGGCGCGGCTGGCGACCCTGGATCAGATCCTCGGCGAACAGATGGAGGGGGCGACCCTGGCGGATCGACTGCAGGTTGCCCCCGAGTGGGCACAGGCACTCGACAAGGTGCTGGGTCGCTGGCTTACCGCAACGCCGGCGGACGAGTGCAATCTGGCGCAAGAAGGGCTCTGGATTGGCCCGGCGCAACTGGCGGTTGCCGGTACGCTGGCGGCGCAACTGGGCGGTGAGCATATTCCTGCCTTCCTCAACGCCATCTGGCTGGTGGAGAGCCGGGAGGCCGCATTGGCCCGCCAGCCAAGCCTTGCGGCCGGTGAGTCGGTACTGACTCCTGCTGGCGACTGGCTGGGGCCAAACTGGGCAGATTTGGGACAGGGCGGGGCGCTTGGCACCATGGCGCTGCTGGGTGAGCGTGAGCGGTTGCATACCGAGCAGGAGAGGGTTGCCGCGGGGCTGGCACAGCTGAGCGAGCAACTTGTCTCAGCCGATGCCCGGCGCGCCCAGCTTGCCAGTGCGCAGGAGTTGTCGCAGCGAACCTTGCGCGAGCAAGAGCAGAAATGGCAACAACTGCGCGAAGCCTGGAGCCTGCAACAGGGTCAGCGGCAGGAGCGGTTGCAGCGGCTCGGTCAGCTCGGCAAAGAGCTGATCCGGCTTGATCAGGAGCAGGCCGAAGAGGCAGAGCGACTGGCCAGCGCCCGTGAACAACTGGAACTCGATGAGGCGCGCCTTGCCGAGTTGCAGGAGCAGGGGGAGCCGCTGACGCAAGGGTTGCAGCTTGCTCAGGAGCTGCTGACCCGCTGCGAGCGGGCGGTCGACGAGGCCCGTGTGCGCCGCGAGCAGCAACAAGCGGCCTGCCAGCGTTTGCAACTGGAGTTGGGCAATCTGCGCCAACTCATTACCCTGGGTGAAGAGGAGCTGGCTCGGCTCGGGCTGGAGCTGGCCGGGTTGAAAGGGCCGGATAGCGAAGCGGTGCTGGATCTGGCGCCCCTGCTGGCCGAGCAGCGCAATCTGGAGGCACAGCAACTCGCCTGCCATCAACGGCTTGCGGAGCTGGAGCGCCAGTTGGGTGAGCTGGAGCAGGCCAGAAGTGCCGATCACAAGCAGCTGGTGACTCTGCAAGAGAAGCTGGCAACCCTGCGCCTTGAGCGCGAACGCAACCTCACCCGTCGACAGGGGTTGCACGAGCAGTTCGAAGAGCTGGGGGTTCGACTGGTAGATCTCGATCAGGCGGTGTTGATCGCCGCTGATCGCAGCAAGTTGCGGCAGGAGATCCAGACTCTGGAGGGGCAAGTGGAGGCGCTCGGCGCCATCAACCTGGCGGCGCTGGAGGAGTACGAAGAGGCGAAAACCCGGGCAACCTACCTCGAAAATCAGTGCCAGGATCTCGAGCAAGCGCTGGAAACCTTGAGCCAAGCCATTAAAAGAATTGATAAAGAGACACAAATACGGTTCCGGGACACTTTCGATAAGGTCAACGAAGATTTAAAATCCCTGTTTCCAAAAGTGTTCGGTGGGGGCAGTGCCTGGCTTGAGCTTACCTCCGATGATCTTTTGGAGGCCGGAGTGAGCATCATGGCGAGACCTCCGGGTAAGAAGAATGCTACCATTGCCCTGCTTTCCGGGGGGGAGAAGGCGTTAACCGCGCTTGCGCTGGTTTTTGCCATCTTCAGACTCAACCCAGCACCTTTTTGTCTGCTGGATGAGGTGGATGCACCGCTCGATGAAGTGAACGTCGGTCGCTTCTGTTCTCTTGTCAAAGAGATGTCGAGCACAGTACAGTTCGTTTACATCAGTCATAATAAGGTCTCCATGGAGATGGCTGAGCAGCTGGTTGGCGTCACGATGCAAGAGCCCGGGGTTTCTCGCATTGTGTCGGTCGATATCGGTGAAGCCGTCGCTTTGGCTGAGCAAAACTAGAAAGAGAAGCAGCTAATGCAGGAATTGCGTTACATCTTGGTTGCCCTGGGCGGTATTGCTATTGCGGCATTGCTCATTCACGGGTTGTGGAGCAACAAAAAGAATCGTCAGGCACCGATCAAAGAGAAACCGATTGGACGGATGGACTCCAAGTCGCGGGATCGTGATAACGACGCCTTCGACAGCGATGGCATCGGCCAGGTACGCGTGGTCAGTGGTGGCCGTCGTGCCGAGCCCAAGCTGCGCAGTGAAGAGAGCCGCCAGCCGGAACTCGGTCGTCGCCCTGCCGTCCCCGCCTTTGATGATGAAGATGACGAGGACGATCTGCCGCCGCCCGTAGTGCGCAAGCCTGCTGCCCGCCCGGTTCCGCCGCCTCCTGTCTATGAAGAGGAGGAAGCGTTCGACGAACCGCTGCCCGAGGAGATCGACGAGGCGCCCGCCGCGCCGGTGCGCAAACCTGCTCAGGTCAATCGTCGTACCCCGGTCTACCGTTCCCGTCCCCAGCGCGAGCCCATGATGCAGTCGCTGGACGACGAGCCGCTGGTCGAGCCCGCTTACGCGACCGCCCCGACTTTTGGTGCCCGTGCAGAGACAGTCCGTACCGCTGACACCGTTCGTGCCGAACCGGTGCGTGCTCCCGAGCCGGAATATCAGCCGCAGCCCCGTCATGTGGCTCCCGAGCCTGTTTATGAAGAGCCAGCCTATGTGGCGCCTGCACCTGTGGTGGAAGAGCCGCGCATGGCGCCCCAGCCGGTCGAGAAGATCTGGCAGGATGTCTATGTCATCAACCTGATGGGCCGTCCTGGTCACGACTTGCAAGGTGCGACCCTGCTCTCATCCCTGATGGCGCTGGGCTTCAAGTTTGGCGAGATGGATATTTTCCACCGTCACGAAGATCCCAACGGCAAGGGTGAAGTGCTCTTCTCCATGATCAACATGGTCAAGCCGGGTACCTTCAACCCGTACCGGATGGAGCAGTTCACCACGCCGGGTGTCTCCCTGTTCATGCAACTGCCGCTGCGCAGCAATGCCGCGTTTGCCTTCGAGGACATGCTGCAGGCTGCCGATCAGCTAGCCAGCGATCTCGATGCCATGCTGACAGATATGGATCGCAGCCCGCTGAGCGACGAGACCATTGCCCGTTACCGTCACGAGCTGGCTGCCTACGAGGCCAGTCGCGACTAATACGCCATGCGGGTCGAGTGAAGAAAAAGTGCGGTACCCTGGTACCGCATTTTTGTTTCTACCCCGGCCGTATGTTCAATCACACTTCGAGACTTTTTCATGAGCGACACCCTCTCCCGCCACCGTCAATTGTGTGAACTGCTTACCGAATATGGTCACCAGTACTATGTGCTGGATAACCCCACAGTGCCGGATGCCGAATACGATCGCCTGATGCGCGAACTGATTGCGCTGGAGGCCGAGCATCCCGAGCTGAAAACACCGGCGTCACCCAGCGTGCGTGTCGGCGGTCAGCCGCTGACCGCCTTCAAACAGGTGCGCCACGAGATCCCCATGCTCAGTCTGGATAACGTCTTTAGCAGCGAAGAGTTGCAGGCGTTCGAACAACGGATGAGCGATCGCCTCAAGCGTGACGTGCGTTTCACCTTCTGCTGCGAGCCCAAGCTGGATGGTCTGGCAGTGAGTCTGCTCTATGTGGATGGCCAGCTAGTGCAGGCGGCCACCCGGGGCGATGGCGCCACCGGTGAGGAGATCACCGAGAACGTACGTACCATCAAGGCCATTCCGCTCGCATTGCGGGGCTCTGGCTGGCCCGATCGGCTGGAGGTGCGTGGCGAAGTCTTTATGCCCAAGACCGGTTTTGAGGCGATGAACGCCAAGGCGCTGGCAGCGGGCGAGAAGGTGTTCGTCAACCCGCGCAACGCCGCCGCCGGCAGCCTGCGTCAACTCGATTCACGCATCACCGCCAGCCGCCCCCTGAGCTTTTACGCTTACGGTGTCGGTGTTGGCGGCGAGCTGCTCGGTGACTCTCACTTTGGTCGCCTCAATCAGCTCAAGGAGTGGGGGCTGCCGCTTAGTCCCGAGGTGAAGCTCAAAGAGGGGGCCGCCGGTTGTCAGGCGTTCCACGACGACATTCTGGCCCGTCGTGGCGAGCTCCCTTACGAGATCGACGGAGTGGTCTACAAGGTCGATGCCATCCCCCTGCAGGAAGAGCTGGGCTTTGTGGCCCGCGCCCCGCGCTGGGCGACCGCCCACAAGTTCCCGGCGCAAGAAGAGATGACAGAGCTTGAGAACGTCGAGTTCCAAGTCGGTCGTACCGGCGCCGTGACGCCGGTGGCCAAGCTAAAACCTGTGTTTGTCGGCGGCGTCACTGTCTCCAACGCCACCTTGCACAACGCCGACGAGATTGAGCGTCTCGGCGTGATGATCGGCGATACGGTGATCGTGCGCCGGGCGGGGGATGTGATCCCGCAGATCGTCGCTGTGGTAGAGGCGCAGCGCCCTGTTGATGCGCGCGAAATTCTCTTCCCGACCGAGTGTCCGGTCTGTGGCTCTGCGGTCGAGCGGCTGGAAGGGGAAGCTGTTGCCCGCTGCTCCGGTGGCCTGTTCTGCGAGGCGCAGCGTAAGGAGGCGATCAAGCACTTCGCCGCCCGTCGCGCCATGGATGTGGACGGCCTTGGCGACAAGATTGTCGAGCAGCTGGTAGACAAGGGACTGGTGAAGACTCCCGCCGATCTGTTCAGCCTCAATGCCATCCAGCTGGCAGGTCTTGAGCGGATGGGGCAAAAATCGGCCCTCAATCTGGTAGCCGCCATCGATGCTGCGCGCAGCACCACCCTGCCGCGCTTCCTGTTTGCCCTGGGGATCCGCGAAGTGGGGGAGGCGACAGCGCTCAATCTTGCCAACCACTTCCGCACCCTGGATGCCCTGCGCGCGGCCTCGGTGGAGCAACTGCTCGAAGTGGCCGATGTGGGTGATGTGGTGGCCAAGCATGTCTACTACTTCCTGCGTCAGCCCCACAACGTGGAGGTGCTGGAAGCCTTGCTGGCTGCCGGCATCCACTGGCCGGCCATCGAGAAGAAAGAGGCCGCGGAGCAACCCTTTGCCGGCAAGACCTTCGTGCTGACCGGCACCCTGACCACCTTGTCGCGCAACGACGCCAAGGCGGCATTGCAGGCGCTGGGGGCCAAGGTAGCGGGTTCGGTATCTGCCAAGACCGATGTGCTGGTGGCGGGGGAGGCGGCCGGCTCCAAGCTGACCAAAGCACAGGAGCTGGGTATCACCATCTGGACCGAAGAGGAGCTGCAACAGGCGTTGCAGGGCTGATAGCCCTCACCAAGCTTGCTAACCGCTGCACCCGATAAAAGAGAACCCGGCATGGCCGGGTTCTCTTTTTTTTGTTTCGGCGGTCACTCACGCCAGAGGATCTTGTGGCGCCATTTGTCGGGCACGGTGAGCTGCCAGCGGGCCAGCTCGCTCTTGCTGAAGACATATTCGCCGCGCAGGGCCGCGCGGGGGGAGATGGTACGGGGCAGGGTGCCCGCCAGAATGGTGTTGATGAGGCTGGCTGCCTGTATCCCCTGATCGTGGCCGTCCAGCACCAGCCCACCGATGGCCATCCCCTTGCCGACGGTGAATTCCCAGAAACAGAAGAGCGGCACCGGCGTGTTGGCGCTGGTCCACTCCAGCACCGTCTTTTCGCTCACATGCTTGCCATTGTCATCGACCAGCGTGTGGTAGAGGCCGAGGAAGATTGCCTGATAGCCGTTCTTCTTGGCGTTGAGCACCGCCTCTTGCCAGAGGCTGTAATCCCCCATCAGCTGGCTGTTGATCCTGGTCTGGCCGACTCGCAGCTCGGTCTGGGTCTTGAATTCATCCTCGATGGCGGTGAGGGCCACATTGCTGGAATCAAACAGCACCAGTGCCTTGTCGAGCCCACCCATCATCTGGCTTATTTCGCTGATGTTGCGCTTGAGTAGGGGACGCTCCAGCACGCCGGTGATCTTGGGGTGGCCGACAAAGCCCTTGAGGCGCGGATTCTCGTTCATGCCAAGAAATACCACCGGAGTGCCCAGCGAGGCGATCTCGTTGGCCAGATAGTTGATGGCGTTGTCATCCCCCAGTACTACCAGATCCGGTTTGCTCTTCAGATAAAAGGCGATGGCTTGCTGGGCTATTTCGTCGAACTTCTCCCGTGGATGGCGTTTGGTGTCCATATAGAAGTGAGTGATCTTGTGCTCCCCCTGCAAGCCATCGAGCAGCCCTTTGTTGTAGCTTTGGTCCCACAGGTATTCGGGATGGTAGCTGCTGATCACCAGAATGTTTGCGGCCCAGAGCGGCAGAGAGAGGGTGGATAGCAGTAGCAATAGCAGGGGGGTGCGCATGGGTTGTCCCTTGTCGAGGGGGAGAGAGTTCTTGTTCAGTATGGGCGGTTTTGGTTGGCGCTGTCATCTCGAAACCGGTGCGGCGGGGGGCGATTTTTTTTTCGGGTGGGTGGATCGGACGCCAGCCCGCACTCTGCCTGAGATTGGATTTGAATGGAGCTGTTTTTGGTTGGTCGTGAACTGTCCCGCTCGCTGAAAAACCTGTTCTGGATCAAGAAATGAGGCTGCGCTTTGGTGCCTAATAGACACCACATATAGGGACGCATTCGTTTTTAATACCTATATGTTGTGTTATTAAGCTGTGTATAAGCTGTTCCCCTCCTATCTTCAGCCCAGGCTTGTCAAGCCTCGGCTGAATTTATTTGCGTCCAGGACGAGATGCCGGGAGGGGGGCCCAACAAGGGTGAGCCAGAGGCAAATGCCTGGCCTTTTAACGGGGAAAATCCATGAAACCGGTTGTGATCAAACGTGACGGATGTCGCGCACCATTCAATGCCCAGCTGATTGCAGAGGCGGTCAGCCGTGCGGCGGAAGCGGTCAATCAGGCCAATCCGGCACTCGCCTCCCGCATTGCCAATGCGGTGAGTCAGGAGCTGGAAGGGCGTGGTGAAGTTGATATCCACGAGATCCAGAACCTGGTCGAAAACCACCTGATGGCTTCCGATGACAAGGCCATCGCCCGTGCCTATATCGAATATCGCCACGACAGGGATCAGGCTCGCGAGGCGCGCGGCCGTCTGGCGCAGGAGATCCGCGGTCTGGTTGAGCAGACCAATGCCGCCCTGCTCAACGAGAATGCCAACAAAGACTCCAAGGTGATCCCGACCCAGCGCGACTTGCTGGCCGGTATCGTCGCCAAGCACTATGCCACCAGCCACATGCTGCCCCGTGATGTGGTTCAGGCTCATGAGAGCGGTGATCTGCACTTCCACGATCTCGATTACTCACCTTTCTTCCCGATGTTCAACTGCATGTTGATCGATCTGAAAGGGATGCTGACCCACGGCTTCAAGATGGGCAATGCGGAGATCGATACCCCGAAATCCATCAGCACCGCCACGGCCGTGACCGCCCAGATCATCGCTCAGGTGGCGAGCCACATCTATGGCGGCACCACCATCAACCGCATCGACGAAGTGCTGGCCCCCTATGTGACCATCAGCTGGCAGAAACACCGTGAAGTGGCCGAAGAGTGGGGCATTGCCGACGTAGAAGCCTACGCCATGGCTCGCACCGAGAAAGAGTGTTACGACGCCTTCCAGTCGCTGGAGTACGAGGTCAACACCCTGCACACCGCCAACGGTCAGACGCCCTTCGTCACCTTCGGCTTTGGCTTGGGGGACAGCTGGGAGTCGCGGATGATCCAGCGCGCCATCCTCAGCAACCGTATCGCTGGTCTTGGCAAGAACAAGAAGACCGCTGTGTTCCCGAAACTGGTGTTCGCCATCAAGGATGGCCTCAACCACAAGCAGGGCGATCCCAACTACGACATCAAGCAGCTGGCGCTGGAGTGTGCCTCCAAGCGGATGTATCCGGACATCCTCAACTACGACCAGGTCGTGAAAGTGACCGGCTCCTTCAAGACCCCCATGGGTTGCCGATCCTTCCTCGGTGCCTACGAGGAGAATGGCGAGCTGATCCACGAAGGTCGCAACAACCTGGGGGTCGTGAGCCTCAACCTGCCGCGCATTGCGCTGAAATCCCGTGACGAAGCGGACTTCTGGGATCGTCTCGATGCCTCCCTGCGGGTCGCCAAGAAGGCGCTGATGTACCGCATCACCCGTCTGGACGGGGTGAAAGCACGGGTTGCACCGATCCTCTATATGGAAGGGGCTTGCGGCGTGCGGCTCAAGGCGGACGACAACGTCAGCGAGATCTTCAAGAACGGTCGTGCCTCCATTTCCCTCGGTTATATCGGGGTTCACGAGACCATCAACGCCCTGTTTGGTGACAAGGTGCACCTGTTTGACAGCGCCGAGCTGCAACAGAAGGCTATCGCCATCATCGCCCGTCTCAGGGCGGCCATCGATGAGTGGAAAGAGGAGACTGGTTACGGTTTCAGCCTCTACTCCACCCCGAGCGAGAACCTCTGCACCCGCTTCTGCCGCATCGATGCCAAAGAGTTTGGCGTG
Organism: Aeromonas sp. FDAARGOS 1416; assembly: GCF_019048085.1. Classification (NCBI taxonomy): domain Bacteria; kingdom Pseudomonadati; phylum Pseudomonadota; class Gammaproteobacteria; order Aeromonadales; family Aeromonadaceae; genus Aeromonas; species Aeromonas sp. FDAARGOS 1416. The sequence continues at coordinate 392,011 of NZ_CP077301.1, forward strand.
GTATCCGGCGTGACCGACAAGGGTTACTACACCAACAGCTTCCACCTCGATGTGGAGAAGCAGGTCAACCCGTACGACAAGCTGGACTTCGAGGCGCCCTATCCGCCCATCGCCAGCGGTGGCTTCATCTGCTACGGCGAGTACCCCAACATCCAGCACAACCTGGAAGCGCTCGAAAACGTCTGGGATTACAGCTATGACAAGGTGCCCTACTACGGTACCAACACCCCCATCGACGAGTGCTACGACTGCGGCTTTACCGGTGAGTTCGAATGTACCTCCAAGGGCTTTACCTGCCCGCGCTGCGGCAACCACGACCCGGCCAAGGTGTCGGTGACCCGCCGTGTCTGCGGCTACCTCGGTAGCCCGGATGCGCGCCCCTTCAATGCGGGCAAGCAGGAAGAGGTGAAGCGCCGCGTCAAACATATGTAAGCGCACAGGCGATGAAGAGCTGGCCCCTGACTCAAGGGGCCATTTTCATTGGAGGACGGCAGTTATGCCGCTGTCCCGTGAACGAGGCAGGAAACAAGCGATGCACTACCACCAATACTACCCGGTCGATGTGATTAACGGCCCCGGCACCCGTGCCACCCTGTTTGTCTCGGGTTGTGAGCATCAGTGCCCGGGTTGCTACAACCAGAGCACCTGGCGCCTTGACGGCGGCAAGCCGTTCGATGAGGCGATGAGCGATCGCGTCATTAGCGACCTCAACGACAGCCGCATCAAACGGCGAGGTCTGTCGCTCTCCGGCGGCGATCCGCTCCACCCTGCCAACGTGCCCCACGTGCTGGCGCTGGTGAAACGGGTGCGCGCCGAGTGTCCGGGCAAGGATATCTGGTGCTGGACCGGTTATCTGCTCGGCGAACTGTCAGAGGCCCAGCGCGAGCTGGTGGCCTTGCTGGATGTGCTGGTGGATGGCAAGTTTGAAAAGGAGTTGGCAGACCCGGGCCTGCTCTGGCGTGGCAGCAGTAATCAGCAGATCCACGACCTCAACGCCTGGCGTGATGCGGGTGAGCGAATTCCCTGTCTGGTTTGCAGTTGAAGTCCGGGATGTTTATGGTTAGCCCATTCCAATCCTGACGACATTTTTGAAAAGGAGAGCCGAGATGAACAATCTGCTCAAGATCCTGCTGGCCATTTTCCTGCCCCCTGTGTGCGCTTTTATCCAGGTGGGCTTTAGCCTGCACTTTTTAATCAACATTGTGCTGACCCTGATGGGCGGTCTGCCGGGCATGGTGCATGCGCTCTGGCTGGTGGTGAGCGACAAGCGCGGCTGATTGGCTGGTTAATGAGTTTATTGATGATAAAAGGGCCAACCTCTCGGGGTTGGCCCTTTTGTTCATGTTCATACGAATACTTTTTCGTTAGGATGGGTGACTGACCAAAAGGGCGCGCGTTGAGCGGCCCGCAGTCCGGCAACAAGCACCGGCAGAGAACAAGGAGCGTTACATGAAGTGGAAAGTCGCAGTATGGTCAGGTCTGGCAGTGACACTGTTGCTGGGGTGCTCATCCCGTCAGGAGGTAGCGCACGAGCGCGCTCCGATCGCTATCCCTCTCGAGCAGTTGTCCAGCTACTGGGTTCAGGAGAAGCAGTGGTCATGGCTTGGTAATGACGAGCCCGCCCTGCCGGCCAAACCGGTCAAGGGGTATGTGGAAGTGCGCTATCAAATCGACGCCAGCGGCACGCCGGTCAAGCCGGAAGTGGTGGCGGCCGAGCCCCCCGGCGAGCTGGAGCAGAGCGCGCTGGCGACCCTCTCGCGGATCCGCTACAGCCCGGCAGAGGGCAACCCGGATGCCATTCCGGTCGAGGTGACCAACCGCTTCGAGATCGAGATCAACTGATCCCCCATCACTCTGATGCCAGAGAAAGAGAGACCCCGGCCAGGCCGGGGTCACGTTTATTGCTGTTTGCAGTCGTTGTAGGCGGTCTGCCACTCGCCATCCTGATCCCGCAGCTCGACAAAGCCCTCATCCCCCTTGTTCCACCAGACGGCCTCATGTTCGTCCGTATAGCGGGCGCCGGAGGCCGAGACGGCCTGGGGCAGGGTGTAATCCTTGCCGTCCGGCAGTGACAGCTTGATAAAGTTGAGGCTCTCGTCGGAGAGGGAGAAGTAGCGCACCTGTACCTTCTTGCCCTGCTCGCACTGGTAACTGACCGGTTCGCCACCAGTGACGGAGAGGGTATTGCTCTGATTGCAGCCAGCGAGCAGGCCGAGGGCCAGCGCACCAGCGGCCATCATATGTACCTTATTCATGATTACAGCTCCATTGGTGTCATATGGGCGTGAGCCTAACAGGTTGCCGTTATTGTGCAATCAGCGGGGCCATTCGGTGCGTCGCTGGCTGTCCGGAATCCCGTCGCGAGGGTGAGAGGAGGGGGTCGGTGTTAGCAAGGCATCCGCCATCAGTGCAAGCCGAGTCGGGTTTCAAACTGGCGGATCAGCGTCTCATAGATGCCGTTGTTCTTGATCTTCTGCAGCCCCTGTTCGAACTGTTTGGCCAGCGCTTCCCCTTGCGGGTGGTGGCGGGAGAAGGCGAGCCAGAAGCCATCCGTGGAGAGTTTGCCAACCTTGACCACCTTGCCGGTCAGCTGCTTCTGCTGGATCTTGAGGTAGCCAGGCATGCCGTTCATCAGGATGTAGTCGACCCTGCCACGTACCAGCATCTCGAGGATCTGGGCATCGGATTTGGCCTGAAAGCGGGTGATTCTGGGGTTCTCCATAAAATCGGTGGGGTAGGTGTAGCCGAGGGTGATGCCCACCCGCTTGCCCTCCAGCGAGGTGAGCTTGAGATCCCGTTGCGGCTCGCTGGCGAGGGCGAAGATGGCGAGATCCTCCTCGAACATGGGGGTATCGTGCCAGTGGTACTGGTAACGGTTCTCTTCGGTGATGGTGGCGTTGAAGCACCCCGCAAGTTTGCCGCTTTTCGCATCGTGCATGCAGCGGGCGAAGGGGAGGGTGCGAAAGACTATCTCGATCCCTTCGGCGGCGAACACCGCCTTGACCAGCTCAGGCGCCAGTCCGTGGGGCTGGTCATCCTCATTGTCCTTGTCGCGCTCGCAGTAGGGAGCCCAGTCATCTTCGGCACCAATGACAAGCGGGGTGGCCCCGAGCGGGCTGGTAGCCAACAGTACCAGACAAACCAGCCATTTTTTTAACAACGGAACCATAGGTACACCTCATCGACAGCAGCCTTACAAGCATAGCCACACTTCTGCGCTGACTTGTAGTGGCAGGAGTCTTGGTGAGGGAAGTCAACGAGCGATAGAAAAAACGCCCCGGCAGGCGACGGGGCGAAAGAGAGCTCATCCATGGGCTGACAACAGTGCTTACAACAGGAAATCAATAACCGAAGCGGGTCGCCTCGAAGCGATTGAGCAGCCGATGGACGAGGTAGCAGGCCAGCAGGGTGACCACGATGGCAAACAGGATGCTGCTCACCCGGTAGAGGGCGCTGAACACCAGATCGTTGCCCGGGGTGAGGTACTGGCCAAACAGGATGCCGAGGGTAGTGAGGGCGCCAAAGCCGACCCCGGAGCCGCCTGCCTCCTTGACGTGGGCATGGCTGAACAGCATGGCGCCGAGCCACAGCAGCGGGGCGACCAGCAGCAGTTGCCCTGACCAGTCATAGAGCAGCAGCTGGCCGAGCAGGCCGAAGGTGACACCCAGCAAGGTGCCCATCGCCCGTTTGCGGGCATAATTCAGCGCACCGTTCCAGTGCATGGGGAACAGCACCAGCAGGGTCGTAGCCTGGGCAGACATGGAGTCGCGCAGGTCAAACACCTGAAATACCAGAAACGACAGGGTGGCCACAGTAGCCCCCAGCAGAGCTTCATGGCGCATCCGGTGCGGCGCCTTGGGGGCCGAGGCTGGCTTGGGTCTGGTTTCTACATCCGGGATCAGCATGGTCATCAGGTAGGCGATCAGCACCGACAGCACGCTCGCCCAGATATTGTTGAGGATCAGGTCGTTGAGGTCGGTCTGCGGATAGCTGGCAAAGTGCAGCATGATGCTGAGGCTCAGCACCCCGTTGGCCCCGAACAGAAACAGGCTGCCCCGCGACATGGCGGCGAAACGGTAGAGAAACAGCAGAAAGGCGATAGGGGTCATCAGCGCCGGATGGCTGCCAAACAGCCCCCCCAGCAGCCCGACCTCCACACCACAGACCACCGCCGCCGCGATCAGCTGGCGTGCGGCATGGCCATTCATCACTGGCACCATCCCCAGCAGCAGCACCGGTGTGACCGTATAGAAGACCCCGTAATTCCAGCCAAACAGCTTGCAGAGCAAAAAGCCCGTGGTGCAGCCAAAGGCGATGCGCAGGCACTGGCGCAGCTCGTTGCCGGTGAGGGGCCGATACCAGAGGTGGGTGGCAGCAACACCGGCGGGGTGTGCTGCGGCGGTATTGGCCGACGGGTGAGTGGCGTGGTTAGTAGACATAATGGAGCAGGCTGAGCAGATGGATCTGGCCCCGTGCCAGCATGGCGGTCAGGGCATTGTCCGGCAGCAGTTGCACCGTAGCCCGCGCCCCGGCTGGCAGATGGTCGGGGAGCTGCTCCAGCTCGAGGTGCAGCCGCATCCGCTGGGCATCCCGTACCCAGCGATCAGACTCCACCGGCGCGGCCAGTCGACCATTGGCATCAAACTGACCGGCGCTCACTCCGGCATCCAGACTGCTTACCCGAGCAGGATAGAGCTGACCCGGCTCGCCATCGAAGGCGACCAGTGCACGGGTTTGCTCGCCGACATGGCGCAGGCTCTTCTCCCGAAAATCGGCAATGACGTCCACCTGTTCCGACACCAGCGCCAGCAGCGGGCTGCCCGCGCTGGCGATGCTGCCCGGCTTGAGCTGCAGGTTGGTGATGGTGCCATCCTGATCCGCGTGAACCTGGCTGTAAGAGAGGGCCAGCTGCGCTTGCGCCAGCTTGTTGCGGGCCTGGCGCAGCAACAGATTGTCCTCACCGGCCACGCCACGACTGGCCTTGATCTGGGCCAGTTTGGCCTGACTGGCGCGCAGGTTGGCCTGGGCGCTGCGCAGGGCGCTGTCAGCCTCATCTTTTTGTTGCAGCGAAACCATGTGACGTTGGTACAGCGCATCGATCCGCTCAGCCTCGCGCCACTTCTGGCTGGCCAGGGTCTCTTTGGCGTTGATCTCGGCAACGGCGGCGGTCAGGGCGGCATCCAGTTCACTGTTCTGCTGCTCTGCCTGCGCCAGCGCAAGGCGGGCCTGCTCCACCGCCAGTTCAAAAGGGGCCGGATCCAGCCTGAACAGCAGATCCCCCTTCTTGACCTGCTGGTTGTTGTGAACGGCGACCTCGATCACCTTGCCGCTCACCTGGGGGGCCAGCTTGGTGACCACCCGGGTCGCCATCGCCTGAGGGGTGAGGGGCATCAGCAGGTCGGCTATCAGAAAATAGGCAAACAGGGTGGCAAAGCCCGCCATGGACCATTTGATCCAGCGGGTAAATTGTTGATCCGGGGTCATCTTATTCTCTCTCTGTGTCGGTCTCGGGAGGACTTGTATCGCCTCCGGCTTGTCGGTCGTGGTGTTGTTCAATTTTGCTGAGGGCGTTGGCCGAGATCCGCTGCACCGTGGCTTCGAACAGCTGTAGGGTCTGCTCGTCGATGCCCCCCAGCAGCTCCCGGCGGATATTCATGATGCGGTCGGCGATCTGATCGAGCAGGGTCTGGCCAGCCGGGGTCACGCAGACGATGCGGGCCCGCTTGTCCTGACTGCAGCAGTGGCGCTCAATCAGTCCCTGCTCTTCCAGCTGGCCCAGGGTGCGCATCAGGGATGGGAGCTCTATCTCGAGGGCTTCGGCCAGGGTCTTCTGGCTGACATGGTTCCCCATGCGGGAGAGTTTCCACAGCGCGGTCCAGCGGGGATGGGTGAGGCCAAGGGGAGCCAGCTCCAGGTCGGCGGCAGTACGCCATAGCCGGTGCATCCGCGCTATCTGCTCGGCGAGCGACAGCTCGCGCAACCTTTCCAGATCCGTCATCTTCTCATCCTCAATGTACTTAGCATGCTAACTATCATACTTGTTTAGCAGGCTAAGTAAATAGTGTGATGCTGATCATGTTTCTGGTCGGATCTTTCGTTGGTGAGGGCGAGCAGCATTCGAGCCCCTGATATTATTCTCGGGGCTGATCCACTCGAGGCTCTCTTGCCGATTCGGATATTGCGCCGTGAATGGAGGATATCCGGCGATTATTTTCATGAAATTTTCAGCTTCAGTGAGCAGCTCTTTTTTTATCCGCTAATATTGATGGGGTTATAAAACAAGGGGGAAACGGGTTGTGGATGGATATGACAGTGGATGTGTGTATCTGGCAATTGAAGCGCTGTTGAGTGATGGAGAATATGGTGCAGAGTCACACCATGGCGTGAATCGGGAAGGCGCAATCAGAAGTACCGATATCAGTCATGATTTTGACCCCGCCAATATTCCATTGCTGTTGGCAGAATAGACCTGACTATGTGTGATCCTTGTGAGTTCAAGCCAGTGCTCTGGTATTCGCTGGCTTGGCTCATCACTATTTCAATCTCCCCTTTTTGTATCTTTCTCCTCACCCTTTTTCATCGTGCGTGCTTCCTGCACGCCGACTCAAACACTGATGTGGCAAGCCGTGGCACTCGCGTTATGGTGATGACATTGCCCGCTGATTATCACTCACAGGATCTGTGGCGATAAATGGTCGCAGAGCTTGTCATCTGGCTCTGTTATTTCCCCGAAGGGGGAGAGATCATCGCATCGTTATTACTGCTGATCACCCAAATATCCGCCATTGGGCTCGCTCGTTTTATCGCCCTATTTCCTGACTTGGTCGGGTATCGGATGTCTGGTGTTCTATTGCGCAGCACGCGTTGGTGGCACCATGATGTTTAAGTTTTTAATGTTTTTATATGGCTTTGCAATCTGGCTAACCGACAGGGGAGAGGGGGATCAATAAAGTAGTGGCCACAATCACACGCAGAGTACATAACAATGAAAAACCTCTCACCCCTACAAACCACACAAGAAAAGGCCGCCTTTATGGGCGGCCAACAAATTGCCGGTATGCCGCTCTTTATATTTCTGGGGCTGGCGACCTGTGTTCTCTTTTCCGGCTGGAATGGCTCGTTGCCGCTGGGCATGGTCGGTGCGCTGGCGCTGATGTTTGTGCTGGGCACCCTGCTGACCGAGCTGGGTGAGCGGATCATGCCAATCCGTGAATATCTGGGGGGTGGCACCATCCTCGCCATCTTCGGCGGCGCCGCCCTGTTCGAATATCAGCTGTTGCCGGTGCAGGCGGGGCAGGTCATCACCAACTTCATGAAGGAGGGGGGCTTTCTCAACTTCTTTATCGCCAGTCTGGTGACTGGCTCCGTGTTTGGCATGAGCGGCGCTTTGCTGAAAAATGCCGCCATGCGCTATCTGCCGGTCATTCTTGGCGGCGTAGCGCTGGCATTGCTGAGCGTGGGGCTGGTCGGCTCCCTGATGGGGTATGGCTTCAAGAATGCGGTGTTGCTGATCGGCCTGCCCATCATGGGCGGTGGCATGGGCGCCGGTGCGGTGCCCCTGGTGGAGATCCTCTCCGGCCCGATGCAGATGTCCAGTGCGGATCTCTTGTCGCGCATGGTACCGGCGGTGGTGATCGCCAATACCCTGGCCATTCTGGTGGGCTCCCTGCTGGCGCGCCTTGGTCGCCGTTATCCCTCCCTGACTGGCAACGGCAAGCTGATGGTCAAAGAGAATAGCCAGAGCATTGCTGACGAGCAGGCCGAAGCGCCGACCCTGCAGAGTCTGGGTATGGGGCTTTTTATCAGCTCCAGCATGTTTGTGCTGGGTTCCCTGCTTGGCAACTTTATCCCCATGCACCCCTTCGCCCTGATGATTTTGGCGGTCGCCTTTATCAAGGTGAGTGGCCTGCTGCCGCGCCGTTATGAGCAGGCGGCAGCCGACTGGTATCAGTTTGTGGTGAGCAACCTGACTCCCTCCCTGCTGGTGGGGATCGGTGTCGCCTACACCAGTATTCCGGAGCTGATCAGCGCCTTCTCCATCAGTTACTTCGTGCTGGTCATGGTCACCGTGATCGGTGGTGCCCTCGGCGCGGCGCTGGTGGGCCGGATGATCGGTTTCTATCCCATTGAGGCGGCCATCACCGGCGGGCTCTGCATGGCCAACATGGGCGGCACCGGCGACGTAGCCGTGCTCTCGGCGGCCCAGCGGATGAAGCTGATGCCCTTTGCCCAGATATCCTCCCGTCTTGGCGGCGCCGTGATGCTGATCCTGGCTACTGCTCTTATCTCCCTGCTCGCCTGATACCGGATTGAGGAACAAACAAAATGAACGACATCATGATGGGCACCAGCCTGCCCTATGCAGAACGCAAGCGTCAGGGCGTGCGGGGGCGTATGCCCCACAAGGAGGAGTCCCTCTCCCAGCAGCGGCGCCGGATCTACCGACTGGTCAGCGCCATGCAGAGTCCGTTTGACCAGCATCTGTTGCTGCGCCAGCTGCAGGAGGACAATCCTGTACTCTTTTACGATCTGGTGCGCCACCATCTGCCTGAGTTGCTGCCGATCATCTACACCCCGGTGGTGGGGGAGGCGTGTCAGCGCCACAGCGATCTCTATCTGCGCAGCCACGGCCTCTACCTCTCCTGGCACGACCGGGATGATCTTGAGGACATCCTCGAGTCGGTGGAGCAGGAGGTGGACGTGATCGTCATCTCCGATGGCGAGCGGGTGCTGGGGCTTGGCGATCTCGGTATCGGCGGCATGGGGATCTGTATCGGCAAGCTGGCGCTCTACTCCGCTGCTGGCGGCATTAACCCGGCGCGCACCCTGCCGCTCTGCGTCGATGTGGGCACCAACAATCCCGAGCTGCTGGAGGATGACTCCTACCTCGGCTGGCAATCCCCGCGCATCGACGGCGAGAGCTACTACCACTTCATGGACAAGGTGGTGGCCGCCATTCGCAAGCGCTGGCCGCAGGTGGTGCTGCAGTTTGAAGACTTTGCCGGCAAGCATGCCGCCAATCTGCTGACCCGTTATCGGGATGAGCTCTGCATGTTCAACGACGATATTCAGGGCACGGCGGCGGTCGCCTCCGCCTGCGTGCTGGCCGGTCTGCAACAGGCGGGGACCACCCTCAGTGATGCCCCGGTGCTGATCGTCGGAGCGGGCTCTGCCGGTTGCGGCATCGCCGCCATGCTGGCCCAGCTGGCGGGGAGTCACGACGGCGTCTGGTTGTTTGATCAGGATGGGGTGGTCTGCTGCGATCGTCCCAACTTGACTCGCGCCCAACAGCCGTTTGCCCGTGCCGTGGAGGAGGGGAGCAGTTCGCTGCTGGAGACCATCCGCCAGGTGCGCCCGGCGGTCTTGATTGGCGTGAGCGGTCAGGGCGGCCTCTTTACTGACGAGGTGTTGCAGGCGATGGGGGAGGTGTGCGAGCAACCGGTGATCCTGCCACTCTCCAACCCGACCCGCAGCGCCGAGGCCACCCCCGAGCAGGTGTGGGCCGCCACAGATGGCCGCGCTCTGCTGGCCACCGGCAGCCCCTTTGCGCCGGTTACGGTGGCCGGGGAGCGGCGGGGGGTCTCTCAGTGCAACAACGTCTATGTCTTCCCGGGGATCGGTCTCGGAGCCTGCGCCGTCAAGGCGCGCCGCATCAGCGATGGTATGTTGCTGGCCGCGGTGCGGGCAGTCGGCGCCTATCCGCTGGTGGCGGGCCGGCTGTTGCCCCCCATCGAGCAGGTGGGAGAGGTGGCCCGCGCCGTCGCCAGAGCGGTGGCGCTCTGTGCCCGCGAGGAAGGATTGGCCGATTTTGTCGGCGATCCGGCACCTTTGATTGACCAGACCTGGTGGCATCCGCACTATTGGGCAGCGTCCTGACGTTTTAAGGTATGTGCATGAAACTTCGCCACCAGTTGGTCACCCTCTCTCTTGGGCTCTCCCTGCTGCTGATCCTCATTCTGGGCAGCCTGCTGGCCCTCTTTATCCGTCATCTGCTGGAGAGCAACCTGCAGGATAAGGGGAGTGATCTGGCACGGGTCATGGCGGCCGATACCCGGGTGGTCGAGGCCCTGCGTCAGGGCAGTGATCCGACTCTGCGCGACTATGTGGAGGCGGTCTGCAACCGCACCGATGCCACCTATATGGTGGTGACCGACGAGCATGGTCGCCGCCTCAGCCACCCCAACCCCGAGCTGGTGGGACAGAAGTTTCGCGGTGAGGATATCTGGCCCGCGCTGCAGGAGCGGCGCAGCTACTGCTCCAAGGATCGGGGCACCATGGGGCCGGCGATCCGTTGCTTCTCCCCGGTGGTGGGCGGGGATGGGCGCGTCATGGGGGCCGTGGTGGTGGGCTATCTGATGCAGCAGGTGGAGGGCATCTATATGGAGCGGGTGGCCCTGCTCATCAGCGCCATTGTGGCGGTGCTGGGGTGCGGCCTGCTGCTGGCGCTCTGGGTGCAATATTTGCTGCGCAAGACCCTGCTTGATCTGGAGCCGGAGGCGATCGTGCGCCGCTTCACTCTGCAGGATCTGGTGCTGGAGCACATCACTGAAGGGGTCATCGCCCTCGATGGCCGCGGCAACATCAACATGATCAACAGCACCGCCAGCTATCAGTTGCGGCTGCCGGTCACCGGGCGCCACGCCCTGCAGGGGCAGTCGCTGGCGGAGCTGGTGCCGCCCCTTGCCCCCTGTCTGGAGCAGGAGGGGGGAGAAGTGAGTTTCACCATTCAGGGGGAGTCCTTCGTCGGCCGCTGGCAGGCGGTGCAGGGCAAGGCGCCGGGGCGACTGCTGATCTTCAGCCGTCCGGAGGTGGCCGCCAGTCTGGGGGTGCAAGTGACCCACCTGCGCCAGTATGCCGAGATGCTGCGGATGCAGAGCCACGAGTTTGCCAACAAGCTGAGCAGCCTCTCCGGCCTGTTGCAGCTGGGCCATGTGGATCAGGCGGTGGAGCTGATCCAGCAGGAGAACGAAGCGTGCCAGACCATGCTGCAGGAGCTGCTGCGGCTGATCGACAACAAGCCGGTGGCGGGGCTTATTCTCGGCAAGTTCAGCCGGGCTCGCGAGCTGGGGGTGACCCTGGAACTCGATCCCGACTCGGCGCTGGCGGAGTATCCGGCTTCGGTTTCGGCCGATCTCATCACCCTCATTGGCAACCTGCTGGACAACGGCCTGCAGGCAGCCTGGCGCAACCGCCAGCAGCGGCCGCCGCGGGTGCTGCTCTCTCTGTGCGATGTGGGGCGGCGACTGGTGATCGAGGTGGAGGATAGCGGCGAGGGGGTCGACGAGGAGTTGGCCGACCATCTGTTCGATTACGGGGTAAGTCGCCAGAGCGGCGATCACGGGGTGGGTCTGTTCCTGGTCAAGGAGACCGTGGGTCGGCACGAGGGTGTGATAGAATGGCGGCGAACCGCCGAGCAGACCACCCTGTTTGGTATCTACTTGAATAAAAACCAATTAATGTGAGCCATGGACCCAATAATCACGCTTGTTATTGAAGATGACGATCGGATCGGTGCCATCTTGTCAGAACTGGTAGCGGCGACACCCGGTTTCTCCCTGCTGGGGCGGGCTGGCACCCTGGCCCAGGCCGATGCCATGATGGCCGGTGTGGTGCCCCAACTGCTGCTGGTGGATGTCTCCCTGCCCGATGGCTCCGGCCTTGAGTGGGTGAGCCGCCTGCGCAGCCACAACCGCGAAGCCTATGTCATCATGGTGACCGCCTCGCGGGATGTGGAGACCATCCAGCAGGCCCTCAACCTGGGGGTTCATGACTACGTCATCAAACCATTGCGGCTGTTTCGCATCCAGCAGAGTCTGGACGAGATCCTGCAACTGCACAGCCGTCTGTGCGAGCGGGGTCGGCTGGAGCAGGAAGATCTCGACAAGCTGCTGGGCAAGGGAGGGCGCTCCCAGCTCAAGGAGATGCGCGTCACCCCCAAGGGGATCGACAGCATCACCCTGCGTCAGGTACTGGATCTGTTGGCTGGTGAGCCGGAGAACGTCTTCTCCACCGACACGGTGGCGCTGCGACTCTCCCTCAGCCGCACCACGGCGCGCCGCTATCTGGAGTATCTGGAGTCGGAAGACAGAGTCGATGTGGATCTCAACTATGGTCAGCGGGGGCGGCCGGAGCGGCGCTACCGCTGGCGCCGGGCCGGTTGAGATGCTCACTGGCGTGTATTGCAGAAACAACAAGGGAGCCATGGGCTCCCTTGTTGTTTCCGGATGATGTACGTTTTCAGGCTGCTTCCCGTTCGGCTACCGGCGCACGCCCCTTCAGCTGGGAGGCCATCACCCCGCCCAGGATCAGCCCGCCCCCCAGCAGGTGATAGCCGTGGATCGGCTCGCCCAGGCCGACGACGGCGATCAGCGCCGTACAGAGCGGCATCAGGTTCATAAAGACCGAGGTGCGCTCGGCGCCCATGCAGGCGAGGCCGCGCATCCAGCAGTAAGCCGCCAGCAGAGAGGAGGCGAGCCCGGCAAAGAGCACCAGTCCCCACCCTTCGGCTGGCACCGCCATCGAGTCGGCGCTGAGAGCGAGTGGCACCAGCAGTAGCACCGCCAGCAGGATCTGCATATAGAGGTTGAGCCAGGGGCCAAACGGCAGGTGCCAGCGGCGGATCAAGAGGCCGTAAAGGGCGTAGCTGGCGGAGCCGAGCAACATCATGCCATCCCCCGGGTTGATGCCGTTATGGAGCAGGGCGAGCGGCTCGCCCTTGCCAAGCAGCCAAAGCACCCCGAACAGGGAGATACTCATGCCGAGCAGTGCCTGTTTGCCGGGACGCTGGCCGAAGAAGAGCGCCCCTTGCAGCAGGGTGAGCAGCGGAATGAGGGAGCCGATCACCCCCATATTGGTAGCCGAGGTGCTGTGTGCGGCGTAGTAGGCCAGACACTGGTAGAGCACCATACCGAGCGCCGCTAGCACCAGCAGCTTGCCGAGCCAGGGGCGAACCTCGCTACGGCGGCGCCACAGCTGCGGCAGGCAGAAGGGGGTCAGCGCCAGGGCGGCGATCACCCAGCGATAGAAGGAGATAGCCGCGGGGTCGAGCACGCTGGCGGCCGCCTTGGACACCACGGTATTGGTAGCCCAGATCAGCACCGCCATCAGCGGAAAGAGAAGAGGGGAAAAGATTCGCATCAGAGGCTCCTTATTAACAGGGGGCCAAGTCTACCCTTGTCTTTATATTATCAAGTAGCGTAAAACAGACAGATGACCCAGCAGAAAAGACAACTCTTTCTGATGCACCTTATTCCGGCCCACACGGGCTGCGTCTGCCCGCAACTGATGGCTGCTTTTGACCTGTGCCGGAGACCGAGCCAACAGGGCGTTGCATCACGCCTGCTCCTCTCTCTCGCTGACAAGGGGCGCTGATGGCCACTCACCAGTTTCAGCCGGTAGATGTCGTTCTGCCCGCTCCCAATCCGCTCTTTTTCAGTTACCAGCAGATGCTGGCCGACAGCGCGACCGTGCTGCACTCCCACCCCTGGGGCCAGCTCAACATGATCAGTCTGGGGATCATGGAGATAGAGCTGGGGGATCAGCGACTGGTGGCCCCTGCCGACTACCTTATCTGGGTACCGGCGGGTCTCGACCACACCTCCTACAACGAGCAGACCCTCGACTACACCTCCATCTACGTCAGCCACGAGCTGGCGGCCAAGCTGCCGCCAGAGCCCAGATTGCTGCTGCTCACCCCGCTGATCCGCGCCCTGCTGAGCGACTTTTGCGAGCGGCGGGTAGGCCATATGGTGGATGAGTGGGATCAGCGCCAGGCCGAGTTGTTGGTGGAGCGACTGGCGCGCACTCGCTGTCAGGAGAGCTACCTGCCGATGAGTCAGGACAAGCTGCTGGCTCCCATGCTGGCGGCGTTGCACAGCGATCCTGCCGATCCCCGTACTCTGGCCCAGTGGGCCGGACAACTGCACACCACAGAGCGCACCCTGGCGCGGCGCTGTCTGCGGGAGTTGGGGATGAGCTTCGGCCAGTGGCGGGCGCGGCTGCGGTTGCTCAAGGCACTGGCCTGGCTCAAGGGGGACATGCCCATTCAGGAGATCAGCTGGCGGCTCGGTTACGGCTCCACCTCGGCCTTTATCGCCATGTTCAACCGGGAGCTGGGCTGCTCCCCCCAGCGTTATCGCCAGCAGTCGACAGTGCGGGTTGGCACTGCGCTTGAAAAACGTGACAGAGAGCTGTGAACTCCTTGATAAGTGGCATGTTTCTTGTGATTCACGGGGTTATCATAGTGGCTTGTTATCGCGTGCTATCCGAGGCCACCGCCTGTTCCAGTTGCACGGGTATTCCTATTGATACGATGGGGTCAGCATGATCGCTTCCAGTTCCCGTTTTGCCGAGTTGCTGTTCTGGTATTTGCTGGCGCTGACTGGCTGCTCCATCCTGCTGTTCGAGTTTGGCCCCGAGCGGGTGCTTGATATCAAGGAGTGGCCGCTCTCGGTAAGCGTGTTGAAGGCGGTGGATGCTGCACCGGGAGCGGTGAGTTACCGTCCCTCGGCCGATGGTAATCCCGGCGTAAAGTGTGTACTGACTGCGAGCCCCGAGAGTTATCCCAGCTGTGGTCTGGTTCTCACCCTGACCGCGCGCGAAAAGGGTATCAATCTTGCCCGATTTAACACTCTCCATATTCGCTTGAGCGTGACGGGGGGCGAGGAGCAGGATTGGCGTTTCTACTTGCGCAACTACAATCCGCTTTTCGACAAGATGGATGACCCATTGCAGTCCAAATTCAACGAAATCATCTTTCGCCCTGCCGATTACGGCAAGGACCACGAGGTGCCTCTCGACGTGTTTACCCCGGCAACCTGGTGGATCAAGCGCTACAAGGTGCCGTTACAGTTGCAGGGGCCTGATCTGAGCCGGGTCTACGCCATCGAAATTGCTGCGGGGTCATATATGTCGCCGGGTGAGTATGGTGTGGTGATCGAGGAGCTGCAGTTTCATGGCAACTGGCTTGAGCCTACCCTTTTCTACCGGTTGATCCTGTTTGTCTGGTTTATCTATGGCTGTGCAGTCTTTCTGGTTAACCACCTCGCCATGAAGCAGCGTTTGTTGCATGCCCATCAGGCTAAGCTTGAGGTGGAGGTGCTGAACCGTACCCTGAGCGAAGAGAATCGCCGCACCCGTGAGGAGGCCTGTTATGATCCACTGACCGGTGCTTTCAACCGGCTTGGTGGTGAGCGACTGCTGGCCGATATAGCTGATCTGTCGTTTTCCTTCATCTATATCGACGTTGACCACTTCAAACAGATCAACGACATCCACGGTCACCCGGTGGGTGATGAGGTGCTCAAGCATCTGGTCAGCGAGATCCTGCGCCATTGTGATGCGCTCTGCCATCTGGTGCGCTGGGGCGGTGAGGAGTTCGTGCTGGTCTGCCTTCACTACGATGAGCTGCGGGCCTGTGCGCTGGCCGAGCGGTTGCGCGCTACCCTAGAGGCTGATATCCACTGGCCGTCCGGGTTGCGGGTGACAGCCTCGTTCGGGGTGGCTGAGCGGGCGGGTGAGTCGCCGGAGCAGGTGCTCAAACGTGCCGACGAGGCGCTCTATCAAGCCAAGACGCAGGGTCGCAACCGGGTTGCGAGCCACTGACTGCGATGCGTCGAGATGCCGTGTGCTTTATTCCAATATCGCTTTCAACATGAGCAAACAGTTATGACACAACACATAGGGGCGCTGACCCTGCTGGTGGCTGATTACGATCAGGCCATTCGCTTTTTTACCGAGGGACTTGGCTTTGTGCTCCTGGAGGACACTCCTCTTGATGAACCGGGCAAACCGGGCAAGCGCTGGGTGCGGGTTGCCCCCAAAGGCGCCTCCGGTTCTGCACTGCTGCTGGCACAAGCGGCCAATGCGCAGCAGCAGGCCGCCATCGGCCAGCAGGGCGGTGGCCGGGTATTTCTGTTCCTCGAGACCACTGATTTCTGGGGGGATTACCAGCGCATGCAGGCGTACGGTGTTCATTTTTGTGAACAGCCCCGCGATGAACCATATGGCACCGTGGTGGTATTTGAGGATATCAGCGGCAACCGGTGGGACTTGTTGCAACGTACTGCTGCCAACTGAATCTGAAAACGTTTATCATCCCGCCTGTCATAAAGTCATAAAAGTGTCACAGAAAATTCTAATAATTGGCGCACCCATCTTCACAGAGGAGAGAGAAGGGAATGGCTAAGCGAATTCTGGTGGTCGAGGACGAAGCACCGATCCGCGAAATGCTCTGCTTCGTGTTGGAGCAGAAGGGATATGAGACGATTGAAGCGGAAGATTACGCCGATGGACTGGCGAAGGTGCGCGAACCCTACCCCGAACTCATCGTGCTCGACTGGATGATGCCGGGCGGCAGTGGCATCCAGTTTATCAAGCAGCTCAAGCAGGATGAGGTGACGCGCCAGATCCCGGTGGTGATGCTCACCGCTCGCGGTGAAGAGGAGGACAAGGTGCGTGGTCTGGAGGCCGGTGCCGACGACTATATCACCAAGCCGTTCTCGCCCAAGGAGCTGACCGCTCGCCTCCATGCTGTGATGCGCCGCGTGTCGCCCACTTCGGTGGATGAGGTGATCGAGGTGCAGGGGCTGAAACTCGATCCTGTCTCCCACCGGGTCAGTGCCGAAGAGAAGGCGCTCGACATGGGGCCGACCGAATTCAAGCTGCTTCACTTCTTCATGACTCACCCCGAGCGGGTCTACAGCCGTGAACAGCTGCTCAACAATGTCTGGGGTACCAATGTGTACGTCGAGGACAGAACCGTGGATGTGCATATTCGTCGCCTGCGCAAGGCGATTGAAGAGACAGGGCACGACAGATTGATCCAGACGGTGCGTGGAGCCGGATACCGCTTCTCAACCCGTCTCTAGAGGCAGTTATGTTGCAACCTTACGCCTGGCGGCGACAGTTGTGGCGAATGGCGTTTTTTTACGCCCCCTTCGCATTGGTTGGCTGGTTGATTGATCATCTTGCCCTCTGCCTGTTGGTGGCGGCCGTGTTGCATCTGGGCTGGCACTATCGCTTCCAGAAGCGGCTCTCTGACTGGCTGTGGCACGACCGCAGCCTGGTGCCCCCCAGCGGCAATGGCAGCTGGGAGTACATCTTTAACGGTATCTACAAGCTGCAGCAGCGTCACCGCGCCCGGCGCCGCGAGCTGGCGGGGCTGATCCGCCGCTTCCGGGAGGGTGCCGAGGCGCTGCCCGATGCCGCCGTGGTATTTCGCACCGATGGCAGCATCCTCTGGTGCAACCGGCTGGCGGAGCAACTGCTCGGTTTTCGCTGGCCGGAGGATGCCGGCCAGCATATCGGCAACCTCATTCGCAATCCGGCCTTTAACGCCTATCTGGGCAAGGGGTTGTATGACGAGCCCCTCGAGATGCACTCCCCGGTCAATGAGGAGAAGTTTCTCGAGTTTCGCATCATGCCCTACGCCTCGGATCAGGCGATGCTGGTGGTACGGGATGTCACCCGCTTGCGCAGTCTCGAGAAGACCCGCAAGCACTTCGTTTCCAACGTCTCCCACGAGCTGCGCACCCCGCTGACTGTGCTCAAGGGCTATCTTGAGATGACCGAGGAGCCGCCCCCGCCCGCCATGTGGGCCAAGGCGCATCGGGTGATGATGGAGCAGACCATCCGGATGGATAATCTGGTCAATCAGCTGCTCACCCTCTCCCGTATCGAGGCGGCCCCGACCGTGGATCTCTCCCATCTGGTGGACATGCCTGCCATGCTGGGGCTGCTGGAGCAGGAGGCGCGAGCGCTCTCGGGCGAACGGGCCCACCAGCTCGAATTTGTGGTGCAGCCCAATCTGCTGGTGCGCGGGGATCAGGAGCAGTTGCGCAGTGCCGTCTCCAACCTGGTCTATAACGCCATCCACTACACCCCGGCGGGGCGAAAAATTACCGTGGAGTGGCGCAAGCAGGGGGCGATGGCGTTGTTTGCCGTGAGCGATGAAGGGGAGGGGATTGCTCCCGAGCATCTGGCGCGGCTGACCGAGCGGTTCTATCGGGTCGACAAGGCACGCTCGCGCCACACCGGCGGCTCAGGCTTGGGCCTTGCCATCGTCAAGCATGCCCTCAGTCATCATGACTGCCAGCTCGATATCGAGAGCCGGGTCGGCCTTGGCAGCCGCTTCAGCTTTCTCATTCCGAGTCGCATGGTGGTGATTAAATAGTCTTTTCTGGCAATGGGTTAGCTGCAAAAAGAGGGCCTTTGAACGGGCCCTCTTTTCATTTGTTCAAATCTGTCGCCATGTCATTAAAGTGTCACATTAAATCCATAAATTTGTCACTGCCAGGTCAGATACTGGCGCCGTCTTAAGAACGGACCTTCTGTAACTTTGGAGAGATTGGATGAAACTCAACAAACTGGCTGGTGTAATCGGATTCACCGCAGCAACCCTGTTTTCTGTCAGCGCCCTGGCTGCCGGTGTGGATAAAGACCTGCCGGATTACACACCGACCAGCGGCATTTCGGGCAACCTGTCCTCTGTCGGCTCGGACACTCTGGCCAACATGATGACCCTGTGGGCCGAAGAATTTAAGCGTTTGTACCCCAACGTCAACGTGCAGATCCAGGCCGCCGGTTCTTCTACCGCCCCGACTGCCCTGACCGAAGGTGTTGCCCAGTTCGGTCCGATGAGCCGTGCCATGAAGGCCGGTGAAGAGGAAGCTTTCGAGAAGCGTTACGGCTACAAGCCGACTGCCATCCGCGTTGCAGTCGATGCCCTGGCGGTGTTCGTCAACAAGGACAACCCCATCAAGGGGCTGACCATGCCGCAGATCGACGCCATCTTCTCCAGCACCCTCAAGTGCGGCGAAGCCAAGGCTGCCACCAAGTGGTCTGATCTGGGTCTGGATGGCAACTGGTCCAGCAAGGATCTGCAACTGTTCGGTCGCAACTCCGTATCCGGTACCTACGGTTACTTCAAGGAGCACGCCCTGTGTAACGGCGACTTCAAGAGCGGCGTGAACGAGCAGCCGGGTTCTGCCTCCGTGGTGCAGTCTGTCTCTGCCTCCCTGAACGGCATCGGCTACTCCGGTATCGGTTATGTCACCTCCGGCGTGCGTGCAGTACCGCTCTCCAAAGATGGCAAGACCTTCATCGAAGCGACCTCCGATAACGCCATCACCGGCAAGTATCCGCTGTCACGCTTCCTGTACGTTTACGTGAACAAGCATCCGAACAAGCCGCTCTCCCCGATGGAGCAAGAGTTCGTCAAGATGATGCTCTCCAAAGCAGGCCAGAACATCGTTGCCAAAGATGGCTACGTGCCGGTGCCGGCCAAGGTGGTACAGGCTGACCTGAAAAAGCTGGGTATCATGTAACTGCCTGCAGTCAGCATGCCCTGATAAAACGAGCCCCAAGCGGGCTCGTTTTGTTTTTGGCGGCTGTCAGTTTTGTTAATAGCGCTGGATGGATATTTTTCCGCCAGCCGGGGGCTGGCTCCCTTGCTTAGCAGGGCGGCATTTCCGAGAATAGGGCAACGTTATGGCAAAGGATCCCTTCATGATTGCGTCCCTCACCAAGTTTGGCCTGGTAGCCCTCTGTAGTTCCCTGTTGGTCGCTTGCGCCCAGTCGCCGACCGGCCGCAGCCAGATGCTGCTCTACTCTCCCCAGCAGATGAACCAGCTGGGCGCCGACTCCTTCGAGCAGATGAAGAAGCAGGAGAAGGTGAGCAAGGATGCCAAACTTAACGCCTATGTCTCCTGTGTTGCCAAGGCGGTGACCGCCCAGGTGCCAGCCAGCTATGGCATCACCAACTGGGAAGTGGTGGTGTTTGACTCCAAACAGGTCAACGCCTTCGCCCTGCCCGGCGGCAAGATTGGTGTCTACAGCGGCCTGCTCAAGGTGGCCAAGAATCAGGATCAGTTGGCGACCGTCATCGGTCACGAGCTGACTCACGTACTGGCCCAGCACTCCAACGAGCGACTCTCGCGCAGCCAGCTGGCGGGGATCGGTCTGGCGGCTGCGGACATTGCCATGGGCACCAGCGAGTATCGCGGCGCCACCATGGCCGCCCTTGGCCTCGGGGTCGAGGTGGGGGTGATGCTCCCCTATGGCCGCACTCAGGAGAGCGAAGCGGATCGGCTCGGACTTGAGCTGATGGCGCGTGCCGGGTTCAATCCGGCCGAGGCGATCCCCCTGTGGCAAAACATGAGTGCCGCCGCCGGTGGCAACACCCCGCCGCAACTGCTCTCCACCCACCCGAGCAACGAGAACCGGATCGCCGAGTTGCAGGCGCAACAGGCGCAAGTGCTGCCGCTCTATGAGCAGGCCCGCGCCAACGGTCTGGTGCCCCAATGCAAGGCATAAGCCTGCGCATGGCGCGCAGCGACGATGCCGCCGCCATGACGGTGATGCAGCGAGCCAGCTGGCTCGCTGCCTATGGCCAGGTGCTCGGTGCCGACCTGCTGGAGCAGCTGGACGTCACCGCTCATCTGCAGATCTGGCAGAGCCGTCTGGCCGAGCCGGGCCCAAGGCCCATGCTGCTTTGTCTCGATGAGGTGGTGATTGGCCTGCTCTACTGGCAACCACAGCAGGAAGCGGGGCAGAGCAGCGCCCTGATCCGCGCCTTTTACCTCCATCCCGACCATTGGCGACAAGGCTATGGCAAACGGCTGTGGCAGGCGGTGGCGATGCAGATGCGCCGCGCCGGCTGCCATAGCGTCAAATTGTGGCTGGTCGATGGCAACCACATCGGCGAGGGGTTCTACCTGCGCCGTGGCTTCGTCTTTGATGGCGAGGAGCGCACCCTGATAAGCCTCGGGCAGCCCTGCCTGCAGCGACAAATGAGCCGTTTGCTCTGATCACTCTCCCGTTTTTCGCCTTCGGTCACTTTATTTTTTTTGCGAATTAATACAATGTCCCCCTTGGAACAGAGTTGGATAAACACGGGCTGACAAGGGAGTGCTGGCATGTATTACGGCTTTGATATCGGTGGCACCAAGATCGCTTTTGCGGTCTATGACGGTGCATTGAACCTCTGCCACGAGGAGCGCATGAGCACCCCGGGCAATGATTATGAGGGGCTGCAGCTGCTGATCCGCTCCCGGGTCGAGCAGGCGGATGCCTGCTTCGGCGCACGGGGCTCGGTCGGTATCGGTTTCCCCGGTGTCATCAACAGCCACGATCACAGCATAGTGGCGGCCAATCTGCCCTCCATCAATGGTCGCCATCTGGGCGCCGATCTGGCCGAGCTGCTGGAGCGGCCGGTCAAGGTGGATAACGACGCCAACTGCTTCCTCTGGTCCGAAGTGCATCAAGGGGCAGCTGACGGCGCAGGCAGTGCGCTCGGTGTCACCATCGGTACCGGCATCGGCGGCGCTGTTTATCTGGCGGGCAAGCTTATTCAGGGGCGCAACTGGCTGGCTGGCGAGATTGGTCACTACCCCTTGCCCGCGACCATGCTGATGAAGTACCCCGAGTTGCCCCGTCCCCGTTGCGGCTGCGGCCGTCTGGTCTGTTTTGAAACCTATGCCTCCGGCACCGGTCTGGAGCGTCTCTATCATCATTTCCATGGCCAGCGCGCCACGGGTCACCAGATTGTGGGGCGCTTCGAGGCCCATGAACCCCATGCGGTCGAGACGGTCGACTGCTGGCTGGAGATCATGGCCGCCGGGCTTGCCACCGCCATTTCGGTGATTGATCCCGAGGTGGTGGTGTTGGGGGGGGGCCTGAGCGGCCTGCCCACCCTCTATGAACAGCTGCCGCTGCGTCTGCCCGGTCACTTGCTGCCCGGGGTCGCCCTGCCCGAGATCCGCCAGGCCCGCTTCGGCGGTGCCGGTGGTGTGCGCGGCGCAGCCTTGCTCAATCTATGAGATCAGATGTGGGGTCTGATCTCCCCGAAAAAGGAGTCCTCATGACCCGTCTTGAAATCTGTATCGACAACCTGGAATCCCTGTTTACTGCCCAGCAATCCGGGGCAGATCGCATCGAGCTCTGCTCTGCGCTGGGTCTGGGCGGCCTGACCCCCTCCTACGGTTTTATGCAGCTTGCTGCCCGCCATGCCAGCGTGCCGGTTTATGCCATGATCCGCCCGCGCGCCGGGGATTTTTGCTTTAATGACGGCGAGTTCGAGATGATGCTGCAAGATATCGCGGCCGCACGCGCTGCGGGGCTGCAAGGGGTGGTGGTCGGTTTGCTGGATGAGGAGGGGCGGGTGCCTGCCGCCAAACTCAAACAGCTGGTGGATGCTGCAGGACCGTTGGGAGTCACCTTCCATCGCGCCATCGACCTCTCCTCCGACTGGCGCCTCGATCTGGAGACCATAGTCGCGGCCGGTTGCGAGCGCATTTTAAGCTCGGGCCATGCGCCGACTGCGTTGGCTGGGTTGGAAACCCTGCAGGAGATGCAGCAGGTGCTGGCGGGGCGTGCCAGCCTGATGCCGGGGGCCGGGGTCAATGCCGACAACGTGCGTACCATCATCGAGTTCACCGGAGTGAGCGAAGTGCATATGTCCGGCATGGGCTGGCGCGGCGGCATGGTGCCCCATGGCGTAAATATGGGCACCTCGGATGATGGCCGGGTCAATATCACCGATGGCGCCAAGGTGGCTGCGGTCAGAGCCTTGCTGGATCGCGGTTAAGCAGAGCGCCGCCGTTGGGCGGCGTTCATCCGCATCTTGTGTGAAGTTCCTCCCACTGACGGAGAAATCAGGGGCACCCCCGGCAGCACCCCGGCCAAAAGTCTGATATTATCCCGCCTCTTTACTACATGGATCTGGAGCAACATCTCAATGTCCCAATACGACTCTATCGAACAGAAGGCCAGCTATGGCATCGGCCGCAACATGGGTGATCAGCTGGCGCAGCAAGCCTTCGCCGGTCTGGATATCCCGGCCCTGCAACAAGGTCTGGCAGATGCCCTGAATGGTCTGGAGTTCGCGGTCAGCCGTGACGATATCAATGATGCCTTCCAGGTGATCACTGCGCGTATGCAAGAAGAGCAGGAAGCCGCCGCCAAGGCCGCCGCTGCTGACGGCGAAGCCTTCCTGGCTGATAACGCCAAGCGCGCTGAAGTGAAGGTGACCGACTCCGGTCTGCAGTACGAAGTGCTGGTAGAAGGCAACGGTGCCGTTCCGGTAGCCGGTCAGTCCGTGCGTGTGCACTACCACGGTACCTTCACCCACGGTGGTGTATTCGACAGCTCCGTTGCTCGCGGCCAGCCGGCTGAATTCCCGGTGACCGGCGTGATCGCTGGCTGGGTTGAAGCGCTGCAGTTGATGCCGGTTGGTTCCAAATGGAGGCTCTACATCCCCCACGATCTGGCCTACGGTGCCCGTGGCGCGGGCTCCATCCCGCCTTACTCTGCACTGGTATTTGAAGTCGAGCTGCTGGACATCCTGTGATCCTGCTGGCTTGATGCAAACGGCGACCCTCGGGTCGCCGTTTGTTTTTGGGCTATGTGATAGACAGCATTTGTCGCGACCAGCGGGCTGGAGAGCAGAAAAGGGCGGCACTTTTGCGCTTTTTACTGGTTTTTTCAGAAACGGGAACAGGCATACTGCGACTCATTAGAGAGGATAAGGAGAACCCGATGAGCAAGAAGATGAAGAAAGTAGCGGGGCTTGCTCTGTTGCTGCTGAGTATTCCGGCCAGTGCTGATGCCATGCGCTGCAAGAACGCCCTGATCACCGAGGGAGACAGCACCGCCGAGATGCTGCTCAAGTGCGGTGAGCCGATGTTGCGTGAAGAGCTCAACCGCAACGAGGAGAACCAGTTTGGCAACATGGTGCAGGTCAAATATGGTGAACGCTGGACCTACAACTTCGGCAAGAACGAGTTCATGCGCTTTGTGACGGTGCGCAACGGCATCATTACCGATATCGAAAACGGCCCGCGCGGCCAGTAGCCGGCGGGCAAAGCATGGATGCACAACAGACAGTAGGGCAAGACCCTTTGACTCACATGTCCGGCAAGGGGTCGCGGTGACCAAGTTGTCTGACAGCCAGATTGATCTGGCGAGCCAGTCTTAGCCGCTGGCGGCAGGTCAGGCCATGGAGGCTGATCCTGCCCGCGTTGAATTCAAATGTCCCCAGCGACTCGATGGCAAAATAGCCTCGATGAAAGCTCTTGATGTAACGAGCGATCTGCCGTGGGGATAACTGCTTGAATACCTTCATCACACGGTTCCCTGATTGCCTGGACAGGGCACACTATGGTGTCGGTCGATGACACTGATATGACGGTTTATAAAGATTTGCATGAATCCTTATTTTGCCAGTGAGCTCGGCAAATTGAC
Source organism: Aeromonas sp. FDAARGOS 1416 (assembly GCF_019048085.1). Classification (NCBI taxonomy): domain Bacteria; kingdom Pseudomonadati; phylum Pseudomonadota; class Gammaproteobacteria; order Aeromonadales; family Aeromonadaceae; genus Aeromonas; species Aeromonas sp. FDAARGOS 1416. The sequence goes on from NZ_CP077301.1 coordinate 416,251, forward strand.
GGCATCATCGAAAAAGTTGTGCCATGGCAAACCACCGCACCGATATACTGCGGGCTTAAATGGAACAAATAAAAGGGCCTGTGCGTGGAATGGGTTGATGTGGTGGACGAGAATAACCGGGTGATTGGCGTGGCCGAGCGAGCCAAAGTGCGGCGGGAGAATCTCTGCCATCGCGCCAGCTATATTCTGGTGCTCGACGACGCGGATCGGATCCTGGTGCAGCGACGCACCCTCAGCAAGGATTTCTGCCCCGGTATGCTGGATGCCTGCGCCGGTGGCGTGGTCACCACCGGCGAGGAGATGGAGCGCTCCGCCCGGCGCGAGCTGGCCGAAGAGCTGGGGATTATGGATGTTCCCCTGCAGGGCTTTGGCAGCTTTTATGCGGAAGGGGAGGGCTACCGGGTCTGGGGTGGCCTCTTCAGTTGCCGTTATCAGGGGCCGCTGCAGTTGCAGGCCGAAGAGGTGAGCGCGGTGCACTGGATGAGCCTGGCCGAGATTGCCGAGCGCGCCAGCGAATTTACCCCCGACTCCCTGCTTGCCATCGCCACCTGGCAGGCAAGGCGCTGACCAACTTCATATATTATCTTCTCCAGAGACAAGACGGGCAGCCTGATGGCTGCCCGTCTGCCTTTGTGCATTTAGTTGGTCTGCTACACCAGCTTGAGGCGTCGGTTGGTGCGCCCGCAAGCGCTCGGCTTGGCGAGCCAGTGCCCTTGCCAGTCGGTGGCTAGCCGCAGCAGCGGATACTCCAGATCGAGTCGGGTCACCACCAGCTGGCCGGTCTCGTCGCCACTCACAGGATTGCCGCTGGCGGGATCGATGATCTCGACGATGCAGCTCTCGTTGACGATAAAGCCCTGACCGGGCTGACTCTCGTAGGCCACCACCCCCACATCCTGCCACACCAGACAGTTGAGGGCCGCAATGCCATGAATGGCGCGCAGTGGTGCCGTTTCAGGATGGGTGGCTTCGCACAGTAGGGCGCGGCGCAGCGAGTCGCTCGGGATCTCCGCCGCTTCGGCCGCTTCCAGCAGGTCGAGCAGGGTCACCAGCGGGCCGACATAGCCGGTGGGTTGATAGCGCAGTAGAGCCTCCAGCTGGCGCTGTGTATCGTGGGGGCCGCAGGGTACCACGGGAGCCCCCAGCTGGCGGGCGCCGTTATCGAAGATAAAGGCGGTGGGGCCAGCATGATAGTCGTGGCCGTTAAGCATCACTTCCCCCGACTTGAAACCGGCGGCAAACAGGGCCCGGGCGGCGCCCCACCAGTCTGCCCCGGCATATTCGGGGATGGCCAGTTGGCCCGGACAGGAGAAGACCCGCAGCGCCTGACTGGCCGGACGGCCGGTGAGACCGGCGAAGGGGGGATGAGCCTGCTGGGCGGCAAAGAGCTCTTTGCTGTCGAGCAGTGGCAGGGTGGCCAGCTCTGCCAGATCCTCGAGGCGACACTGGCGATAGGCGCTGGAGTAACCGGCGCAATATTGACTGACATGGGTAAGCTGATGATTGAGCTGGTCCAGTTGCTGCTGTTCGCGCATGGCGGGGGGACGAATTTCCAGACCATCGTAATAGTGTTGCATGGGGCCTCCTGGCGCCGTGAAACCAGCTCAAGAGTAGTCTGCCCAAGGGGAAAATGCCTGCCGCTATCCATGGTCAGGCTCAGAGCCGCTGTTAGGCGGCATCGTCACTCTGGGATAAACTGGTGACTTTCCATCACGACTCAGGACGAGAAATCATGATTGCTGTAGGACAACCCCTGCCTGCTGGCGAATTTACCTTTATCACCGCCGAGGGCAAGCAGCAGCGGGATAGCAAGACGCTGTTCGCCGGTAAAAAAGTAGTGCTGTTTGCGGTACCCGGCGCCTTTACTCCCACCTGCTCCAATGCCCATCTGCCCGGTTATGTGGTGCTGGCCGATCAGTTTATGGCCAAAGGGGTGGATGCCATCTGTTGTCTGTCGGTCAACGACGCTTTCGTGATGCGGGCATGGCAGACGGCCCAGAATGCCGAGGCGATCACCATGCTGGCGGATGGCGATGGCAGTTGGACCCGGGCGCTGGATCTGGCCAAGGATACCGGCGCCTTTGGGGGCATCCGTGCCCAGCGCTTTGCGTTGATCGCCAACGATGGTGTAGTCGAGCAGCTGTTTGTGGAGGCACCGGGCAAGTTCGAGGTCTCCGATGCCGAGAGCCTGCTGGCTGCACTGTGAAATGTTAATCACGGTTTGATTTCCCCTTGAAATGGGAGGCGGCACAGCTACACTGGCGCCACTTTCCCATGGTGCCTGCCCGTTCGGGCTGGCGCTTTGTTGCAGATAACAAGAGATGAAGATCCTATGACCCTGGCTTTTGTTGCCCTGATTGCCGGACTGGCGCTGCTGGTCTGGAGTGCAGACAAGTTTGTCGATGGCGCTGCTGCCACCGCCCGTTATGCGGGGATGCCGCCGCTGCTGATCGGCATGGTGATCATCGGTTTTGGTACCTCGGCCCCGGAGATGGTGGTCTCGGCGCTGGCGGCGTCCCAGGGCAATCCCGGGTTGGCGCTTGGTAATGCCTATGGCTCCAACATCACCAATATCGCGCTGATCCTGGGTCTGACGGCCCTTATCAGCCCTATCGCGGTGGCCTCTCAGGTTGTGCGCAAGGAGATCCCGATCCTGCTCGGTATTACCCTGCTCTCCGGCGCCCTGCTGATGGATGGCCATCTGGGCCGGATGGATGCGGTCATTCTGGGGGCCGTCTTCGTTGCCCTGATGGGCTGGTCCATCTGGGCTGGCATGAATGGCAAGGGAGATGCGCTGGATACCGAGACCGCCGAGGATATCGAGAGCGAGGGGATGTCCCTCAAGAGCGCTATCTTCTGGCTGGTGGTCGGGCTGGTGCTGCTGATCGGCGCTTCCCGTCTGCTGGTCTGGGGGGCGGTGACCATCGCACAGGCACTTGGTATCAGCGATCTGGTGATTGGTCTCACCATAGTCGCGGTGGGAACCTCCCTGCCGGAGCTGGCCTCGTCGTTGATCGCCATTCGCAAGAACGAGCATGATCTGGCCCTTGGCAACGTGCTGGGCTCCAACCTGTTCAACACCCTGGCGGTGGTGGGGATCGCGGCGGGTATTCATCCGTTGGATGTGGCGCCGGAAGTGCTCACCCGTGACTGGAGCATCATGATGGGGCTGACCCTGCTGCTGCTGGTGATGTGTCTGGGCCGCAAGGGGCAGGGCCGCATCAACCGGTTGGAGGGGGGCGTGCTGCTCACCTGCTTCGTCGCCTACACCGGCTGGCTGCTGACCAGTCAGTTTATCTGATAGGGGTTGGTGAAATGAGAGAGGGGGAAGCTCAAGCTTCCCCCTCTTGTTTTTGCCCAGTGAACCTGTTGGCGAGCGGTGTGCTCAGGCTACTGCCACCAGCTTCTGCCCCTTCTGGCTGCTGTCCAGAATGAGGATGCTGGCCTTGGGAAAGAAGTTGAAGGTGGAGGCGGAGGCCCAGGTGTAGGCGCCCATCACCTTGCCAACCACCAACTCGCCGATAGCCAGATCCGGCAGCATGATGCCATCGCGGATCACATCCACGCTGTCGCAGGTGGGGCCGGAGAGCACCGAGTTGTGCTGCTCGCTACAGGCATAAGGCGTGCTCACCGGATAGGTGACGTGGTCATAGAGCTGGCCGTTGTAGCTGCCGTAGAGACCGTCATCCAGGTAGTACCAGATCTTGTCGCCACGGTGGGCCTTGCCCATCACGCTTGATACCGAAGTCATGGCCGGCGCGCTGATAAAGCGGCCCGGTTCGGCAATCTTCTGCACGGTAGCGGGCAGCTTGGCCAGTGCTTCGCGGATCGGCGCGCAGAAGCCGTCGATATCGAACTCGCCCCCCTCATAATCCACCGGGAAACCGCCGCCGATATCCAGCACCCAGGGCTTGAGCCCAAGCGCCCAGGCCTGCTCCATGATCTCGCGGCAGGCGTCGATGGCCTGCACATGGCGACGGGCATGAGGCACTTGCGAGCCGACGTGGAACGACAGCCCCATCACCTTGATCCCCTTGGCGTGGGCCAGTTGCAGCAGCGGCAGCGCCTGCTCCGGAGTGCAGCCGAACTTCTTGGAGAGATCGACCTTGGTCTCGGGGTTGGGGAAGCTGACCCGCAGCAGCAGTTTCACTTCGTCCTTGTAGGGAATGAACTTCTCCAGCTCCAGCGGGTTGTCATAGACAAACACGGTGCAGCCAAACTCCAGCGCATAACGGATATCGCTGTCGCGCTTGATGGGATGGGTATGAATGCAACGTCCCGGGCGAACCCCCTGACTGCGCACCAGATCCACTTCGCCGTTGGTGGCCAGATCGAAACAGGCCCCCTCTTCCTTCAAGACAGAGACCACCGCCTCATGGGGCAGGGGTTTGAGTGCATAGTGCAATCGTACATCGGGCAGGGCGGCGGCCAGGGCCCGATACTGTTTGCGGACGGCTGCCTTGTCGAGCAGCAGCAGGGGGGAGCCGAATTGTTCAACCAGCTGACGGTAATCTTGTGCGACCACATCTTTTGCAACCAGGGTCTCGTTCATTCTCTTTTGGTCATCCTTAGGGGGCGTGATATGCCCAAGCCATATGCGATTGAACCGGCGACGGCCGGGTCAGGCGAGCGGTCCGGTGGGACCAACCGAACACAGTGCATAAATTGATAGCAAAGTGCTTGGTTATGCAGCGGATTATCGGCTTATTGATTCTGTGTGCAAGCATTTTGATTGGATATGTCGGCAAGATTTTCTTGGCGAAACGAGAGGGATCACTGTTCTCTATCCACCATTTTTCCCGTTTGGGCCACATTTGATTCGTGAGAGCCTAACTTGTTGATAGTTAACTAACATTTAACATTCTTGCCGCGGTTTTGGCGGTCACTAAAAAAATATAAATGGGGACGGCCAAGTGCGAGACAGCTCACATTTTTTGGATTAACATGCCGACTTCCTAATCCAAACTAGTTCGGATGAAGGTAGCAGGAGAGCGATGGGCAACCATCCACCGAAGAAGTGAATCTTTCAGGTACCGGGCAACCGGTGTGGACTGCTACTGGACGATACTCTGGAGAGACCCGTTAAATCGGGCGCCGAAGGAGCAAGGCACCATGACTAGCCGCAAGGGCAGGCTGGCGCCGGAAACTCTCAGGCAAAAGGACAGAGGGGATGGGATGGTTGTACCTGGGCTTGGCCCGCATCCGATCGCCTTTGGGGATCGCGACACCTATGGGAAGATCATCCTTCTCCTCCTTAATTTCTGTTTCTTAAGGAGGATGCATGTCATCAATTCAATCGGCGTTAACCGCCATCGATAGCTTTATCTGGGGTCCACCCCTGCTGATCCTGCTGGTCGGGACCGGTATCTATCTCACCCTGCGTCTGGGTCTGCTTCAGGTGGTGCGCTTGCCGCTCGCTCTGCGGCTGGTCTTTGGCCGCGATCAGGGGCATGGCAAGCAGGGGGATGTCTCCAGCTTCGGCGCCCTCTGTACCGCCCTCTCTGCCACCATCGGTACCGGCAACATCGTCGGAGTGGCTACCGCCATCAAGCTCGGCGGCCCCGGTGCCCTGTTCTGGATGTGGATGGCGGCGCTGTTCGGCATGGCCACCAAGTACGCCGAGTGTCTGCTGGCGGTCAAATACCGCGAGCAGGATGCCAACGGCCAGATGGCTGGCGGCCCCATGTACTATCTGGAGAAGGGGCTCGGTTCCAAGCCACTCGCCAAGCTGTTTGCCCTGTTCGGTATCGGCGTGGCCTTCTTCGGCATCGGTACCTTCCCGCAGGTCAATGCCATCTCCGACGCCATGAGTCTCTCCTTCTCGGTGCCCCGTGAAGCGACTGCCGTAGTGCTGACCCTGATCGTGGCGCTGGTGACCCTGGGGGGGATCAAGTCGATATCCAGCGTGTCGAGCAAGGTGGTGCCCTTCATGGCCATCTTCTACATCGTCGCCTGTCTGGGCGTGCTGGTGAACAACGCCAGCGCCCTGCCCGATGCCGTTATGCTGGTGATCGAGAGTGCCTTCACCGGCCATGCGGCGACCGGCGGCTTCGTCGGTGCCAGCATCATGCTGGCCATTCAGTCCGGGGTGGCGCGCGGGGTTTTCTCCAACGAGTCAGGTCTGGGCTCTGCACCCATCGCGGCGGCGGCGGCCAAGACCGATTCGTGCGTGGAGCAGGGGCTGGTCTCCATGACAGGTACCTTCATCGACACCATCATCATCTGCACCATGACCGGCCTGACCCTGGTGGTGACCGGCGTGTGGAGCGGCGATGCAAGCGGCGCGGCCATGACTAGTCTGGCCTTTGCCCAGGGGCTCGATGCCCATGTTGGCCAGTATCTGGTGAGCATTGGCCTCCTGTTCTTCGCCTTTACCACCATCCTTGGCTGGAACTACTACGGCGAGCGCTGCACCGAGTACCTGTTCGGGGTGAAGGCAATCAAGCCCTATCGTCTGGTCTATCTGGCGCTGGTAGCGAGCGGTGCTTTCCTCCATCTGGACATGATTTGGCTGCTGGCCGATATCGTTAATGGCCTGATGGCGGTGCCCAACCTCATCGGCCTGATTGGCCTGCGCCATGTGGTGATCGCCGAGACCCGCGCCTACTTTAGCCGGGATCTGGATAGCGAAGCCGAGCCGGAGCCGCAGACGGCCTGAACGCCTCAGCCCGTTTCACGTTCCCATTGAAAAGAACAAGCCACGACTCCGGTCGTGGCTTTTTTGTGCGCCGTGTCTCTGGATGGGGACTTTCCCTTTCCCTTCGGGATAAGGTCAGGATGAGGAGGATAGCCCCTCGCTCAGCAGGCTATCCAGACGTGCTCGCACCTTATCCACCAGTGCCTGATCGCTACCGTGCCAATCGATGCAGCTTGCCAGCGTGGTGGAGGTTCCCGCCATAAAACGCAGTTCGTCGCCCGCCAGCTCGTAGAAGCGACTCGCCATTCTGGTTCCCTCATCCACATCACCCGCCACCAGCAGCATGGCTTGTGCCAGCACGGCGCCCTGGTGATCCTGCCCCGGCGCCAGCCAGCGCTGGGCAGTGCCGGTGATCTTGCGTCCCCCGATCACCAGATTGTACTGACCATCGCAAAAGGAGCCGGGCACGAAGTCATAGCTTCCCTCAAGGCCGTACTCCGCCAACAGGGTCAGCAGCGGCGCCCCCAGCAGCCGGTAGTAGTGGGCGAGATCTGTGGTGGTGCGGGGCAGCAGCAGGGATAGGTTGAGGATCCCCGCCCCGTGGGGCACGGCGGTACCGCCACTGTCGCGCACATGTACCGGCCAGCCTTCAGCTGCAAGTTGCTGACAGGCGGCTTCGTAATGGGGGAGGCGGGTATCTTTGCGAGTGACAATCAGGCATTGGGGCGCCTGCCACAGGTGAGCGCGGGGCTGGCCGTCATGGGCACAGTCGCGCAGCCAGTGCTGCTCTTGCGCCAGTATCTGTGCGGGTGAAGCGTTATTGGAGAGGGGGGAGAGCAGGCGATAGGGCATGGCGGCATCCTCAAAAAAGGCTGCCCAGCACACTACCCGTGGCGACTGGCAAGGTAAAGCCCCGCAGTGCGGGGCTGTTGGCTATCGGTAGGCGATCTCTTAGGAGTGGCGCGCTTCGCGCTTGGGCAGCAGCAGGTTGAGCACGATGGCGGTAATGCCACCGGTGGCGACGCCGTAGGAGAGTACGCTCTTGGCCAGCTCCGGCAGGTGTTGCAGCACTTCCGGCACCTGCGCGACTCCCAGCCCCATGGCCAGCGACACTGCCAGGATCATCAGGGCGCGGCGATCCAGCTCCTCGCGAGCAATGATGCGCACGCCAGCGGCGGCGATGGTGCCGAACATCACGATGGTGGCACCCCCCAGCACGGGCTCGGGGATCTGCTGTACCAGACTGGCGACCGCCGGGAACAGGCCGAGCAGGGCCAGCATGGCGGCGATAAAGAGCCCGACATGGCGGCTGGCGACGCCGGTCAGCTGAATGACGCCGTTATTCTGGGCGAAGGTGGACATGGGGAAGGTGGAGAAAACTGCCGCCAGCATGGAGTTGGCACCATCGGCCAGCACGCCGCCTTTGATCCGCTCCATATAGACAGGCCCTTCCAGCGGCTCGCCGGAGATATCCGAGGTGGCGGTCATGTCACCGATCGCTTCGAGCGCCGTCACCACGAAGATGATGGCGAGCGGCACGAACAACTGCCAGTCAAAGCCGAGACCGTAGTGGAGCGGAATGGGCACCATCACCAGCGGGCCGTCGAAGGTGGGGGCGCTCACTTTGCCCAACAGCAGGGCCACGGCATAGCCCGCCAGCATGGCGATCATGATGGCGGAGAGACGCAGCCAGGGGTTGCGACTGCGTTGCAGCAACACGATCAGGCCGAGCACCAGCAGTGAGAGGAAGAGGTTGGTGTGACTGGCGAAGCTGCCATCAGAGAGGGCTGCATAGCCGCCGCCCATGCTGATCAGGCCCACTTTGATCAGGGTCAGGCCGATCAGCAGCACCACTATGCCGGTGACCAGCGGGGTGATGATCCGTTTCACCAGATGGAGGAAGCGGCTCATCACCACGATAGTGAGTGCGGCAACCATCATGGTGCCAAACAATGTGCCCAACAGATCCTCGGTGGGCATGGCGGCCTGCTTGAGGGCGAGACCGGAGGCGATGATGGGGCCGAGGAAGTTGAAGCTGGTGCCCTGTACCGAGAGCAGGCCGGAACCGATGGGGCCGAAGCGACGGGTTTGAATGAAGGAGGCGATGCCGGACATGACCAGCGACATGGAGACGATATAACGGGTGTCGGCGGCAGGGAGGCCGAGGGCATTGGCGATAATCAGGGGCGGGGTAATGATGGCGACAAACATGGCGAGCATATGCTGCAGGGCGGCGAACAGCGTCTGGGGCAGAGGCGGGACATCCTCTATGCCATAGACCAGTTCGCTATGGGTTCGCCTGGGTGGATGTGCCTCTCGATTGGCGCGTGTGACAGCAGCCTGTTCCATAAGTACCTCGAATTGTGTGGGGAGGGGGAGAAAATTGGGCGCTATTGTAGTGATTGAAATGAGGCTGACCAGCGCTAATTATGCAAAAAAAGGTTTATTTTTTGATGGGTTGAAACGTTTGCGCGCTGCGATTATCATCTGTCGGTTTGTGTGACCGACCTCTCCTTTTTATTCTCCCCGCTAATGATATTTTTACCACTTTGTAGGTGTAGAATGAGCCCTCAGTATTCATCGTGGAGACTCTGGATGCTCAAGTTGTCAGAGTTCTGGAGTGCGAGGGTTCACTCCGAAGACTTTACTCGTACTCGCATGGGCTTTATGACGGTGCGTTTGCGCCTGCTGACCTGCTTGCTGATGCTCGGATTGCCCGCCTGGGCCGTGGTGGATTGGCTGACCTTGCCCGCCGTTCATTTCGAGCAGCTGTTCCAGGCCAGGATCTTCTGCACCCTGGCGCTCTCGCCACTTATTCCGCTCTCGTATCTCATCCACTTCAAGCGGGAGCGGATGAAGCTGGCCCTTGGCTACCTGATGGCCGTGATGATGCTCTTCTCCCTCTTTTGCCTTAACAGCTTTGGCGCCGGACAGGAGTTGCAGGCGGGCTATGCTGCCTTTCCCTATCTGCTGATAACCCTGTTTGCCATCTTCCCCATCCCCCTCTCCCTCGGCTTGCAACTGGCAGGCGTGGTACTGGTGACCATGCTGCTGGGCCACTGGCTGCTGGTGGGCCAGAGCATCTGGAGTCAGGCCACCCTGAATCAGGTGTGGGTGCTCGGCATGTTTACCATGGCCAGTTGCTGGGTGCAGTGCGGCCAACTCAACATGCTGCTGCGGCTATATCGGGAATCAACCACCGATGAGCTGACCGGCATGATGAACCGCCGCCTGCTGATGAAGCAGCTGGAGCAGGCCCGAATCCGGCTGCAACTCAAGAAGAAGCCCTTTGCGGTGATGCTGCTGGATCTCGATCGCTTCAAGCGGATCAACGATATCTACGGCCATCTGGCGGGGGATGCGGTGCTCAAGGAGGTGGCTACCACCCTGGGGGAGCAGCTGGAGCCTGACATGGTGCTGGGGCGTTATGGCGGCGAAGAGTTTGCTATCCTGATGCACAACTGCGCCGATCCGGCGCTGGCGAGTAAAATGGCCGAGCGGCTGCGCATTGCTGTCGAGGCGCGGCTGGTGAAGAGCCCCACCTCGGACGAATTGCTGGAGGTGACGGTGAGTATCGGGATTGCCATGGCTCGTTCCGATGACACCATCGATATTCTGATCAACCGTGCCGACGAGTGCCTCTATCAGGCCAAGATGGCGGGACGCAACTGCGTGGTGGTCGAGGGGCAGAACCGCGCAAAAACAGATGCCGCCTGAGGGCGGCATCCTGTTGGCAATGAGCTGGTGCGATCAGGCCAGCTTGTACTTGCCGGAGAGCTGCTGAGCCAGCAGCTTGAACATGTTGAAGACCGCCATGGTCTTGCCGGTCGGGGTGCCGTCTTCGGCCAGGAAATACTCCCCCTTGAACACCAGAATATCCCCCTTCTGCTCCACCGAATCGGCGCGCATACCGTGGATGAAGTCTTCATGCTCTTTGATGATCTTGTTGGCCATCTCAAGCAGGGCCGTCTCGGTGATCAGCTCTTTCTGTGGTTGCATGCTCGTCTCCTTAAACGACTACTGGACAGGGAAACCGTGGATCCCTGCCTCTGATTGAAGAGGCGCCCAGCATACTGCAAACAGGGTTTTTCTGTCATTGATATGACCCCGATTTGTGGCTGTTTATCCGATCACCAGATTCTTCAACCAGCAGCGTTGGCGAATACGGCGCTGCACCAGCAACACCTTGCTGAGCTCCTCCAGCAAGACCACCGCCACCACCCAGGAGAGGGGCCAGCCGAGCAGCGTGACCGCCACCCAGGCGAGCGGGATGCCGATGCACCACATGCCGACAATATCGATGAAGATGCTGTAGTTCACATCGCCGCCAGAGCGCAGCACCCCGATGATCCCCACCATGTTGAACACCTTGAGCAGCATCCCGAGGCACATGATGCCGAGCACCTGTCCCGCTTCCGTCATCAGCTCGGGGGGCAGGTTGCCGACCCACTGCAGCAGGTTGGCTTGCAGCAGCCAGACGATGATCCCCACCAGTAGCGCGCCAATCGGTGCCAGCAGCAGGAAGAGCTGGGAGTGCTGCCAGGCAATCTCGTACTCCTCGGCCCCGAGCCGGTGGCCGAGCAGGGTGGAGCAGGCCACCGCCAGTCCGAAGAAGAGGGAGATCAGGATGCTCTCCAGGGTGCCGAGTGTGGTCATGATGGCCAGCGAATCGGTGCCAAGATGGGCATAGAGAAAGCCGTAAATCAGCATGCCGAAGGCCCAGAGGCCGTCATGGAACAGCAGCGGCAGGGCGATCAGGGTAAAGCGCACCACCTCCTTGCGCTTGAAGGCGGCTAGCCAGTCTGGTGCACGCGGGATCAGGCGAGCCTCATAACGCTTTACGTAGAGCAACAGCAGGGCTGTCTGCAGCAGCCGGGAAATGGTGGTGCCCCAGGCCGAACCGGCGACCCCCATCGCCTCGAAGCCGAAGTGACCGAAGATGAGGGCGTAGTTGAGGATGACGTTGGCGATGATGGCGATAATGCCGATGCGGGTCGGCGCGGCGGCATTGCCGACCGAGCGCAGGGCTGACTCCAGCGGCACCACGATGGCGGTACAGAGGATGGTGGCGCCGGTGATCATCAAGAATTGATCCGCCAGTGCCCGCAGTGCCGGATCCTGACTGGCAAAACCCAGTACGCTGCCCGGTGATAACACATAGATGAAGGCAAAGGGCAGGGTGACCAGCAAGGCGCCCACTATGGCCAGCGCCAGGGAGCGGCGCACCCCGGCCATCTCCCCGCGCCCGAAGTATTGTGCTGCCAATACCGAGACCCCGCCCGCGAGGCCCGCTATCACCAGCAGATTGAAAAAGAAGACCCGGTTACCCAAGCCGACCGCCGCCACAGCCGTGGTGCCAAGCTGGCTCACCATCATGATATCGATGAGGCCGAGCAGGGAGAACATCATGGATTGCAGCGAGACAGGCAGGGCCAGCCGCCACAATCGGGTCATGAACTCGCGATCGGTGGTTTGTTTTAAAATCGCTTGCCAATAATTCATAGTTGTTAACCGGGTATGAGAAAAGCAAGGTTTGTCAGGGGTATGATAGGGGCTGATGAGGCTCTTCTCACTGTGAGTAGCTCTCGATTTTCTTGTGTAAAACTATCCTGTTGAGGTGTTATGCCATTTGCCAGCGAGTGTCTGGAGATAGCGCCAGCCTGTGAAGAGCAGATGCTGGGACGTGAAGGGCTGCCCCTGCTCGGCGAGGCGGGGATCTTCCTGACCGGCCTCTCCCGGGTGCGGGATCACTACCTGATCCGCCGCAATCGCCCCGAGTTTCACATTCTGATGGTGAGTCACGATGAGGGGGGCGCGCTGCTCACCGACGAGGGGGAGCAAGCCATTCCGGCCGGGTCACTGATTTTCCTGCCGGCCGCCGTGCCCGGTGGTCTCAAGCTGATTGGCGAAAGCTGGCAGATCAGCTGGATTTTGCTCGATGACGTGCCGCGCTGGCAGCATCTGCACCGCCTTGGCCACCGTATCTGGCAAGGGGATGGCGGCGATCAGCTCTACCATCTGCTCAGCCTGATGCAGGGGGAAGGGGTTCGCTCTTCGCTGCAACCTCAACTGCTCAGCCTGTTGCTGGCGCTGCTGGAGCGGACCCTGCAAGGGGAGGTGCGCGGCACCCCTGAACTTAGATTGCAGGCACTGTTTCGCCGGGTGGAGGCGCGCCTGGACGAACCCTGGAGTGTCGCCCTGCTGGCCCGACAGATGGCCTGCTCGGTGCCCCATCTGCACCGGCTCTGTCAGCAAGCGTTCGGTATGGGGCCGATGGCGAGAGTGACCGAGCTCAGAATGAACAAGGCGCGCCAGCTGCTGCTCTATACCAACTGGCCACTTGGCGAGCTGGCGGCCCGGGTCGGTTACAGCGATGGGGCCAACTTTGCCAACCGCTTTCGTCGTCTGACTGGTCAGACCCCCGGCGCCTTTCGTCGACTGGGTCGCAAACCTTTTGCAACGGATGTGCAAACTCTTTGAAATTAATGAGACAAGCCCCTAGGATCGGCGGGTCCCTGCGTCTAGCTAACCGTTTAGGTACCAAGATCCATGTTTGAAGATAATAACCAGAAACGTCCTCTCTACATTCCCTACGCCGGTCCCGCCCTGCTGGAGACCCCTTTGCTCAACAAGGGCAGCGCCTTCACCAGCGAAGAGCGCAGCAACTTCAACCTCGAAGGTCTGTTGCCCCAGAATATCGAGACCATCGAAGAGCAGGCCGAGCGCGCCTATCGCCAGTTCATGGCGTTTGGCAACGACATGGACAAGCACATCTATCTGCGCAACATCCAGGATACCAACGAGACGCTCTTCTACCGTCTGCTGCACAACCATCTGACCGAGATGCTGCCTATCATCTACACCCCGACGGTCGGCAAGGCGTGCGAAGAGTTCTCTAACATCTATCGCCGCGCCCGTGGCCTGTTTATCTCCTATCCGGACAAGGACAGGATCGATGACATGCTGCAAAACGCCACCAAGCAGAACGTTAAGGTGATCGTGGTGACCGATGGCGAGCGGATCCTGGGTCTGGGTGACCAGGGGATCGGCGGCATGGGCATTCCCATCGGCAAGCTCTCCCTCTACACCGCCTGTGGTGGCATCTCGCCCGCCTACTGCCTGCCGGTGGTGCTGGATGTCGGCACCAACAACCAGCAACTGCTCAATGACCCCTTCTATATGGGGTGGCGCAATCCGCGTATCTCGGGGGATGAGTATGCCGAGTTCGTCGATGCCTTCATTCAGGCGGTCAAGCGCCGTTGGCCCGACATCCTGCTGCAGTTCGAGGACTTCGCCCAGAACAACGCCATGCCGCTGCTCAACCGCTACAAGAACGAGCTCTGCTGCTTCAACGACGATATTCAGGGTACTGCTGCCGTGACCCTGGGCAGCCTCATCGCCGCCTGCAAGGCCTCCGGCGCCAAGCTCTCCGAGAAGCGGGTTGCCTTCCTCGGTGCGGGCAGCGCCGGTTGCGGCATCGCCGAGCAGATCGTGGCACAGATGAAGGCCGAGGGGCTGACCGATGCCCAGGCCCGCAGCCGTGTCTTTATGGTGGACCGCTTCGGTCTCATCACCGACAAGATCCCCAACCAGCTCGACTTCCAGCGCCGTCTCTCCCAACCGGTGGAGCGGATCAAAGACTGGCCGGTGGGGGACAACATATCCCTGCTGGAGGTGATGGAACACGGTCGCCCGGACATCCTGATCGGGGTATCCGGTCAGCCGGGGCTGTTTACCGAAGAGGTGGTCAAGACCATGCACAAGCACTGTGCCCGTCCCATCATCTTCCCGCTCTCCAACCCCACCTCCCGGGTCGAGGCGACGCCGGCAGACCTCATCCGCTGGACCGACGGTCAGGCGCTGGTGGCCACCGGCAGTCCGTTTGCACCGGTGGAGTACAAGGGCAAGCGCTACGTCATCGCCCAGTGCAACAACTCCTTCATCTTCCCGGGGATCGGCCTTGGCGTCATCGCCTCCGGCGCCACCCGGGTGACTGACGCCATGTTGATGTCGGCCAGCCGCGCGCTGGCGGAGTGCTCGCCGCTGGTGAAAGGGGAGGAGGGCTCCCTGCTGCCGGACCTGGCGGATATCCATCAGGTCTCCCGCTACATCGCCAAGATGGTGGCCAAGACCGCCATGCTGCAGGGCAAGGCGGTGCAGACCCCGGACGAGGTGATCGATCAGGCCATCGAAGCCAACTTCTGGCATCCGGAGTATCGCCGCTACCGCCGCACCTCCTTCTGATTGGGGAGAAGGGAATGCCACGGCAAAGCAAAAGGGATGCGAAAGCATCCCTTTTTACTGCACGTCTGACATGGTTATCGCCTCAAGATCAACTACTCGCTGGCGCCCTGTACGCCGGTGACGCGCACCTCGACCCGGCGATCCGGCCCAAGGCAGTCTATGAGGGCGGCTCTGGCCTTGATATCGTCACACTGGTTGCCGGTGACCGGATTGCTTTCGCCATTGCCCTGAATGCTTACCTTGTCGGCAGGCAGCCCTTTGTTGATCAGAAAGTCGGCAACGGTTTGGGCCCGAGCTTCTGACAACCTCTGATTGCTGGCATCCGAGCCGATACGGTCGGTATATCCCATCACCACCGCACTGCCATCCTTGGGTTGTACATCGACGATCTGCTGGTAGAGAGCGTCCAGCGCGCTCATCCCCTCCGGTTTTAGGTCCGCTTTGCCAAAGGCGAACAACACATCGGAACTGAGGTTGAAGGTCTGATCTACCACCTCCGGTTCGGCCGGTGGCGGGGGGACCACGACCGGTGCGGGCGTGGGGGCTGCTTCTTTGGGTTGGCTGCGGTTCGGGTGGATCACCAGCTCCAGCGTGGCGGTGCTGATGTCGCTGACCCAGCGCTGGGTACCGCTGTTGGCTTTGCCGTTATCCGGATCATCGCCAACGCGCACTATGTAACGGTAGCGTGCCTGCAGATCGACCCAGTCATGGAGCCGGGCCGTCACTCCCAGGCCTGCCAGCGGCGCCAGGTTGTCGTCCCCGCCATTGACCGACTCGACGTGATAGATATAGCCACCGCCCTCGGCAAAGAGCGAGAACATCTCGCTGAGCGGCAGGCGGCCAATGACTGACAGCGTGGCTCCCTTGCTGTTGAAGTCATGGCCGCTGATATCCCAGTCACCGGTGGAGAGATAGCCAATCTCGGCCCCCAGATTTTCCGTGAAGTTGTAGCCGCCAAACAGGGAGAGCGCAGTCGCATCCTTGCCGACATCCTGACTGAAATCATTCAGATTGTGGGCAATGGCCCAGCCACCGCCAACCCCGGCATACCAGTCGTGAACCGGTTCCGCTTGTGCGCCTGTGCTCGCCAATGCCAGTGCAATCCACACAGGTTTTACTCTTATGTTCATCGCGTATCCTCGTCGATGTTTGGTGTAGTGAGGTTGCCTGCTGGTCAAACCCCACACTTATGTATAGGTGACGGGTTGTTTTTAACCACCAAAGAGGTATGGGGGACGACACGCCGTGAACCATGGCGCGACACGGGAAGAGGAAGGGGGCAAAAGAGGGTTACAAGGTGGGTGAAATAAGCGGCAAGAAAAAGGAGGCCAGGTGGCCTCCTTGTTATGTCGGACTGCAGGATTACTGTTGTACTTGCTGCACGCCGGTGACGCGTACTTCTACACGGCGATCCGGCGCCAGGCAGGAGATCAGCTGAGCCTTGCCCTTGACGCTGTTGCACTGGGTACCGGTGACCGGATTGGCTTCACCGCGACCTTCGATGGCAACTTTGCCAGCCGGCAGACCTTTGCCAACCAGGAAGTCGGCCACGGTACGGGCACGCGCTTCGGAGAGTTTCAGGTTGTAGGCGTCAGAGCCGATACGGTCGGTGTAACCGACGACCACGGCGCTGCCATCTTTCGGCTGAACATCAACGATCTGCTGATACAGCGTATTCAGCGCTGCGACACCTTCTGGCTTGAGGGTGGATTTGCCAAAGGCAAACAGCACGTCAGAGCTCAGGGCGAAGTTCTTGTCGACCAGTACCGGCTCGGGAACCGGCTCAGGCGCAGCAACCGGGGCAACATAAGAGGTGCGGTTCGGGTGCATCACCAGCTCCAGGGTGGCGACGCTCATGTCGCTCTCCCAGGTTTTCTGCTCGTCACCCAGATTCCACAGATAGCGGTAGCGTGCCTGCACATCGATAAGGTCGGAGAGCTTGGCAGTCAGACCCAGGCCCGCCAGCGGTGCAGTGCCGTTGTCGCTGTTGCCATTGCCGTTGACGTGATTGAAGTAGGCACCGCCTTCAGCAAACACCGAGAAGATGTCGCCCAGCGGCAGGCGGGCGATACCGGAGAGGGTGGCACCCTGGGTTTTGAAATCGGCGCCGTCAACGCCCGCTTTACCGGCGTAGAGGTAGCCCAGCTCAGCTGCGTAGTAGTCGTTGAAGTTGTAACCGCCGAACAGGCTCAGCGCGGTGGCATCTTTGTCAGCGTCTTTGCCAAAATCATCCAGACCGTGGGCATATGCCCAACCTGCACCAACACCGGTGTACCAGTCATCGGCAGCCTGAGCTGTGGTACCTGCGGCGGCGAGCGCCAGTGCAATCAGGGTAGGAGCCATTTTGAGTTTCATCGGTTTATCCTCGTTGTGTTAGCCCATGTCGGGCAATGCACTTGTTTTTATTGCTGCGAAAAATCGCCAGCAAAGTGGATAGCGAAGGCTTTGGACTCTCATGATGCATTGGCGTCATGGACAACAGACCGGACAAGAAGCGCTTTTTAGTGCTTATCCAATACCTTACAGGCGCAACTACTTTATGCTTTCGAGACGGGGCAGGCAAGGGCAGGGAGGCGGGAGTGAGGGATGCAAGCGAAAACGAGATGTCTAGTCCTGAAATAGGTTTACACATTTTCAACTAGCATTTCTCTACTCAGAACCCCCTATGTACCGCATCGGGGGTTCTGTATTTCAACGCATGATGCGGCCGCTCCGCGTTGTAAATATCCACTGCTTCACGCACCATTTCCCGCGCTTGCGTCAAATCCTGCGGGCTTTGCAGCAATAACTCTCCTTTCAAAATCCCGTTCACCCGCTCCGCCAACGCATTCTGGTAACAGTCATACCCATCCGTCATCGAGCATTTCACCCCGTACCGTTCATGTAATGATTGATACAGTCCCGAGTAATACTGCACGCCGCGGTCCGAGTGATGGATGAGTTCACCGCCGCCACGTCGTTGCTTCAGCGCTTTCTTGAACGCCATTGCCACCGATTCGGCATGCATTCCTTCGTGCACGTGATGGCCCACTATCTTGCGTGAGTACGCATCCGTCACCAGGCTCAGGTACAGCGGCCCGCTCCTGGCTGGCAGATAGGTGATATCTGCGACCCAGACCTGCTCCGGGGCCACCGGCGTGACCTGCTCTGGCCCCGCCTTGAGCAAGTTGGGATGACGGTAGAAACGGTGAAAACTGTGGGTGGTCTTGTGATACGCCCGTCTGGGCAGCACCAGCAAGCGGTGCTCGGCCAATATCCGAAACAGCCTGTCACGCCCGACTTTGAGCCCGCCATCATCCTGACCCAGCAGCAGATAATGCAGCTTGCGGGTACCGACCCGAGGTTGTCGCAGTCTAACCTGACGCACAAAGCGCACCACCTGCAATCCTTGGGCATGGCGCTCGTCGGCGACCCGATTGCGCTTGTAGTAAGCCTGCCGGCTTATCCCCAGAAACAGGCAAGCCCTGACAATGGTCAGCCTCTCGACTTGCCGCTGCGAGAGGACTTGCCGGGTCGCTTTTTTACGATGGAGACGCCGTAGTCATTCTTCAGTACATCGACGACGGCCTCAAAGAACTGGGCCTTCTGGCTCATCAGCGCCAGCTGTTGCTCGAGTTCCTTGATGCGCTGTTCGGGTGTCTGGTTGTCGGGGTCAGGCATGTTGATGCTCCTGCCGGCACGCACAGAAGCCCCCTGGCTCCAATCTTGCCGACCATGTTTACGCAACCATACCAGAACGGTGGAGCGGCCCTGAATACCATAACGCACCTGAGCCTGTTTGTAGGTGAGCTCGCCTTTTTCAATCTGCTCGACCAGTGCCAGTTTAAAAGTCAGCGAGTAATCGCGCTGTGTCCGTTTCACACCTTGTCCCATCGGGTTCTCCATTTATTGGGGGGAAAGGTGTAAACCATATTCAGGACGGCACAAGACAAACAAAAAGGGATGCCGCAGCATCCCTTTTTTTCGCACTATCTGAACGAGGTCAGATTATTGCTGAACTTCTTGTACGCCAGATACGCGAACTTCTACGCGACGATCCGGAGCCAGGCAGGAGATCAGTTGAGCTTTAGCGGTTACGCCGTTGCACTTGGTGCCGGTAACCGGGTTGGCTTCGCCACGACCTTCAATGGCCACTTTACTGGCAGCCATACCTTTGCTTACTAGGAAGTTTGCAACGGTGCGGGCACGGGCTTCAGACAGCTTCTGGTTGTAAGCGTCGGAACCGATACGGTCGGTGTAACCAACAACAACAGCGTTGCCATCTTTCGGCTGGAACTCAACGATTTGCTGATACAGACCGTTCAGGGCTGCAACGCCTTCCGGCTTCAGGGTGTCTTTGCCGAAGGCAAACAGCACGTCTGAGTTCAGGGCGAAGTTCTTCTCTACCACTTGCGGAGCCGGAGCCGGCGCTTCTTCAACAACCGGAGCAGCTACCGGAGCTACGTAGGAAGTACGGAACGGGTGGTATACCGCTTCCAGAGTAGCGATGCTCTGGTTGGCTTTGTAACGCTCACCGTTTGCGTGCAGGTCAGCCACGTCCCACATGTAGCGGTAGCGAGCTTGCAGATCCAGCGCGTCATTTACCTTGTAAGTCACACCAGCACCGGCCAGCGGGGAAACTTTAGTGTCGCTGGTACCCAGACCATCGGTGTGACCCCAGTAGGCGCCGCCTTCAGCGAACAGGGAGAAGTCGTTGCCAACCGGCATACGGGCGATACCGGACAGGGTGGCACCCTGGCTCTCGTAACGGTTGCCGTCGGTGTTGCCACGACCGGTGTACTGGTAGCCCAGTTCGGTACCGAAGTTTTCGGTGAAGTTGTAACCCATGAAGGCGTTGGCAGCAGCCGCGTCTTCCTGGCCTACATTGGTGCTTTCCAGCTTGTTCAGGCCGTTGAAGTGAGTAGCACCGACACCGGCACCGAAGTAGATGTCGTCAGCGGCGTGAGCAGCGGTAGCACCCAGAGCAGCCATGGCGATGGCGATCATGGAAGGAGCCATTTTCATCATAAAAAAATCCTCGTTGAGATCGCACGTTATTCACGTGCTTCACACTTTGTAATTTATGTAAGCTGCAGGCTCCGCCGTACGGCTGGCGTCGAGTCTGGCAGATGACCCGGTATAACCGGGTTGCACACTCTCCTGGTGTGTCGAGTGCGCTGGCATGGCACGCAATGCGTGAGAAACCACTGCCAGGCAACTGATGTCATTCCGATGACGAGGCGCACTCTATGCCGATTTTAAAACATGATCAAGCTCACAAATGAGCCTTGTGGCAAATTGTGTCGTGCCCTTAACTGGCTGTTTATTTTGATTAATTAGTGATCCAGATAGGCTCTGTGCAGTTTCTTCTCCAGCTTCATATAAGCCTGAACCCAGTCGCTATGCGGGCTGGCAGGATTCGCTCTGGCGGCAAAGACCGAGAGGTAATCAGCCGGGGTTGCGCTCTGCAGCAGGGGGGTAAATGTCATCAAGAAATGTCGGGCCAGATAGGGGTCAAGGGGCCAGATGTTGAGGATGGCGCGAGCCACAGGCTGAACCGCAGCTGAACAGATGAAGTGGCGGTGTCCCGCCTCCAGCCAGTCGGCCATCTCGCACATGCCCGATTCGGGCACCAGACCACCATCACCCGGGGTGGTTGCCAGCGCAATAGACTGGCCATTTACCGTGATGAGCTGCTCATTGTTATGCAGGGTGCCGTCGTGGCTGCGCAAGGCCAGGTCCGGGCATGCCTGTTCAAGAAACAGGCTGCAGCTCTCCGGCAGGGCGGCCAGCAGTTCGCTGGTGTGGCTGGACATCAAGGCCGGAAGCCAGAATGCTTCGGCGCGATATTGTTCACCTTGCAGGCGCTGTTGTGCCAGTTCTTCTGTGCTGGATACGGGGTGCAGGCGAGAGATAATGCCGGGAAACGCCATACTTATTCCTCTTAATGGGTATCCGGCGGATTATACGAGTTATTGGGGGGGCCACAATAAAGGTTTCTTTTCGAGACTGTTTACCTGAGGCGGCTGAGCGATTACCATCCCCCCTTGAAGGCAAGGGTTGTCGCCGAAAGGCGCTCATAAGATAGAGGCTCGACCATAACGAGTCCGAACAAAACTGATACACTTGACTACGAGTCGTCGCGAAAAATAAAAGGCGGAGTAAATCCGCCAAACGGAGTATGGAACATTATGAATTCAAATATCGTCACTGTTGGCAAGAAGATCCGTCAGATCCGTGAAGCGGTCGGTTTGAGCCGTCCGAAGTTTGCAGATTTGCTGGGTGTTCCTCCCACCACGCTGAAAAACTACGAGCTGGGTTACCGTGAAGTTGGGGGCGCCTTCCTGGTTGCCCTGGCGCACCACCCGGATCTGCACAAGTTCACCCTCTGGCTGCTGGCAGACAAGAAAGTCGCCGAAATCGGCCAGATTGGCCCGGATGACCTCGCCAAGGCGTGATCATCGATGTGAATAGAAATGCCGCCTTCGGGCGGTATTTTTTTGGGTCGCCGATCGATATTTTGATCTAACACGCTTTGAATTACCCATGTAGGCCAACGAGAATAAGCGGCCCCGAAAAGTGGGCCCCTGGTGGTATCTGGCCACCTGAACACTATTACATTCAGGATGATATGAGCAATCGGTATGGAGTATGGGTATGAGCAGTAATGAGTTGGATAAACGCTATGGCCTGATGACTGCCATTGCGATGGTGGTCGGCGTGGTGATCGGCTCCGGAGTCTTCTTCAAGGCCGATGATGTACTGCGTCTGACTGGCGGTAATCTGGCCATTGCGCTGCTGGCATGGGCGCTGGGAGCATTTTCGATGATCTTCGGCGCGCTGGTGTTTGCCGAGTTTGCCCAGCGGATCGAAAAGTCCAACGGTATCGTCGATTATGCCGAAGCGGCATACGGCAAAATGTTTGGTTATCTGGTGGGGTGGTTCAAAGGCGTACTCTATTACGCCCCTCTTTCCGCCATCCTTGCCTGGGTCGCCGCTCTGTACACCATGATCTTGCTCGGTAGTGATAATCCGACCAACTCTGGTGCGACCTGGATACTGGCGGCTGTCTATATGACGGTCACCTATCTGATCAACTTCTACACCCCGGTCCTGGCGGGCAAGCTGCAAGTGGGTTCTACCCTGATCAAGTTGATCCCGCTGATCCTGGTTGCCATTGTGGGCACCATTTCAGGCTTGCTCAATGGTGTCACCGTGACCAACTTTGTGCAGGCAATGGATGGGATAGGAAGCACCGGAGGCACTCTGGCCACGGCCGTGGTTGCCACCGCCTTCGCTTATGAGGGGTGGATCGCCGCCGTGACCATCAACAGCGAAATTCGCGATTCCAAGAAGAATCTGCCCAGAGCACTGGTGATTGGCACCCTGATAGTCTTTGTGGTCTATGTCACCTATTTTCTGGGGATCGCCAGCGTCTTGCCGACGGACGAGATAGTGGCGCAAGGGGATAACGCGGTAAATCTCGCGACAACCAGCCTGTTTGGCGGGACTGCCTCGACCATTTTGACCGTGTTCGTGATTATCTCCTGCCTCGGAACCCTCAATGGTCTGGTGTTGGCGACCATGCGTATTCCCTACTCGCTGGCGATCCGCAATCAGGGTCCTGCCCCCAAGTGGATGAGCCGTATCGAACCGCATCACCACATGCCCATCAACTCGGCCCTCGCGGCAGCACTGTTGTCGGTGATCTACTCAGTGTTGTGGTACTGCAGCATCAACGAGACATTCGGTCGTTACATCGCTCTGGACGAGATGCCGATCGTGCTGATTTATGGCCTCTATCTGTTCCTCTATGTCTGGTACATGCGCACCTTTACCGAGTTGGGCTGGATAAAGCGGTTTGTGATCCCGACCTGCGCCACCCTGGGTGCGCTCATCATTCTGTATGGCGGTATCACCAATCCCAGTCTGGGACTTTATCTGCTGGTCTCTGTGGGGGTGATTCTGCTCGGGTTGCTCTTCTACCGTAAGGAGTAACCGGGTAAGTAAGTTGAAAAAAAAAGCGCCGAATGGCGCTTTTTTCATGTGTAAACCACAGCATGTCGACAACTAACTGCCCAGCAACCCGAGGCGGCCCAGTTCATCCTTGAGCTGATCGAGGTTGCGCTCGACGCAGGCTTCCCCCTCGTTGATGGCATCGCTGGCGCGATGAAAATCCATGATGGAGAAGCTGCCAAGGCGCGGGCAGAGCTGGATCTCCGGCGGGTCACCGGCCATCCGGGCGCGGGTGATCCGCTCCTGCATGATGTTGATGGAGCCACTCATCACGCTCCACAGACCCGGGGTGGCTGGCGCGGATTCACCGCGATTGAGCCACTGGCTGAGCAGGCCGCCGCTGCCGGGTTGATCCGGCTCGTCGGTCCAGGGTTGGTGCATATCGGTGTTGAGGTTGACCGCAATTACCACCTCGGCCCCCATGGCGCGGGCCAGCGAGATGGGCACCGGATTGACCACGGCGCCATCGACCAGCCAGCGGTCGTTGATCCGCGTCGGGGTGAGGATCCCCGGCATGCCGCAGGAGGCGCGCACCGACTGGCGCAGCGGGCCCTGTTGTAGCCAGATCTCGCGGCCGGTATCGAGCTCGGTGGCGATGCAGGCGAAGGGGATGGGCAGATTCTCGAGATCGGGATCCCCCAGATGGCTGGCGGCAAGGCCAAATACCTTTTCGCCGCGAAACAGACCGCCGGAGAGGGCCGGGTCGAGCAGGCTGACCACCTGCAGGCGGGTAAAGCCGCGCACCCAGGTTTCCAGCCGATCCAGTTCACCGGCGGCATAGGCGGCACCGACAAAGCTGCCGATGGAGCAGCCAGCGATCAAATCCGGTTTGATGCCGAGACGTTCAAGGGCGCGGATGACGCCGATATGGGCCCATCCTCTGGCGGCGCCGCTCCCGAGAGCGAGCCCTACGCGGGGTTTACGTGGCACGACAGTCCTCCAAAAAAGGGGTTGAGGGGTCAGCTTACTCCGAGAGTCAGGAGGCGTCACCCTGCCATCTTTCGCTGCGGTTGCGACCGTTGGCCTTGGCCTGATAGAGCGCCACATCGGCGCGGCGCACCGCTTCGTGCAGGGGAAGGTTCTCCTGGTGGGGCAGATAGCCGAGGCTGATGGTGACCTCCAGCCCAGGCTCGATGGCGGCCCAGTCGTGATCTGCCACCGCTTTTCTCAGCCGCTCCGCCAGTTCGCCGATCTGTGCGGCGTTACTGCGGCCAATCAGCAGCAGAAACTCTTCGCCCCCCCAGCGGATCAGGCGATCAGTGGGCCTAATCTGCTGCTGGCAGAGCTGCACCAGCCGGATCAGCACGATATCGCCGACGGCATGGCCGAAGTTGTCATTGACCCGTTTGAAGTGATCCGCATCGAACATCAGGATCCCCGCTTGCAACCGGGCCAGATCGCCCGCCTGCTCCAGCAGCACCAGGTAGTGGCGGTTGAAGGCACCGGTGAGGGCATCGTGGCAGGAGAGGTAATTGAGCCGCTGGTTGAGACGATGGGATCTCAGGTTGGAGAGGGCGGCCAGCAGCATAAAGAGGATGGCGAGCAGGGTCGGCGTGGACTGGCAGAGCATGGCCCACACCAGCGGCAGCAGGGTGACGTTGTGCACCAGTCGCAACGGAGTATCGGGGATTGCCATGGTCAGCTGCAATGCCCCTTGCCGCCACTGGTATTCGTCGGTCGGCTCGGGGTCTTGCGGCACCACGGGCTGGTGTGCACTGCTGGCCAGCACCTGATGGTACTGATTGAGCAGCAGATACTCACCCAGCGCCGGTGCCAGTTGATTGAGCTGCGATTGCAAGCGTGAAAGCAGGATGTCCATGCTGATCATCCCTACCAGCGAGCCGTCCTTGTAGAGAGGCTGGGACATGGTGACCATGGTGCCCAGTCCGGCAAAATCTTCGTAGGGACGGGAGAGAATGGTGTCCCGGCTGGGGTTGGGTGACATCAGTGCATCCTGCCAGTAGTGCTTGTCATAGATGCTGCGGGCAAAGCGAAACTGGCTGGAGGGGATCCAGGGATAGAGGTAGATAAAGTTGTCCACGCCAGTGAAGTAGGCCCAGGCGATCTCGCTGCCTAGGCGCTGGCTTGCGGTGGACAACAAGGGGGAGAGGCTCAGGGCCAAATGAAGTTGCGCCTCCCGCGCACTGCCGGGGGGCGGCAGCGGGCCGTCACCGGTGAGGTTGCCCGCCAGTCCGGCCGGTAAATCGCCGGGGAGCTTGTCGAGGGCCAGCCCCTCTGGCAGCGCCTCGATATGGCGATAGAGCTGGCGGGTGAGCACCGACTGGGGGTCGCTGCGCAGTCGCTCTTCGGCCTGACCGCGCATCGCCTCCAGAAATACTTCGGTCTGTTTGAACCGATCCCGCAGGTAGATGGCGCTGTTGAGGGTATCGCTCTGGTAGAGGCGTTCTATCTGTTTCAGGCTTTGCCGCAAGGTCAGACCAATCAGCAGGATGACCACGGCGAACAGGAGCCAGGTCAGGCGTGTGAGAAAGCGGTGGTCAGACATTTTGGGCATAGGCAGTCAGTCGGGTTGCGAAGGAAATTGTCGTTAGTGTATGCGATGTGGCGTGAAAACAAACGGCGCGACCTGAAACAGAGTGAGCTTATCCCGCTCTTGTTACGTTTTGTCACATTTATACATAGTCACGGCATAGTCTGGGGCTAAAATGGCCCCAATCTGGATTTACCCTCTCACTCTTCATGGACTGTTCGATGAAAATGCGTATCTGGCTCGGCTTGGGCCTTCTTCTAATCGTGGTTGCCGGCGTCTGGGCGCTGCGTCACAGCGAACCCGCCGCCAAAGCACCGACCAGACAGGTCAATATCCGCACTCAAACCGTCAAACAGAGTCTGGCCGAGCCGACTCTCAAGCTGGTGGGCAAGCTGGCAGCCAATCGCTCCGTCATCATCAGCCCCGAAGTGACCGGTCGCATCGTCAAGATTGCGGTGCAATCTGGTCAGAGCGTGGCGAAGGGGGAGACCCTGATCGCGCTCGATGCGGGCAAGCAGCAGGCTGAGCTGGCCGAGCAGAGCGCCAGTCTGCGCGACGAGAACCGCAAGCTGAGTGATATGCGCAAGCTGGTGGCCCGTGGCGCCGTGACCCAATCCGAGCTGGAGGGGCAGGAGGCCACCGTGGCCCAGGTGCAGGCACGCCTCGATGCCGCCCGTTACGAGCTCTCCCTGCGTACCTTGCAGGCGCCCTTTGCCGGTACCGTGAGCCTGATTGACTTGAGCGAAGGGGCGCTGGTCAACAGCGGCGATACCCTGCTGCATCTCGATGAACTCGACAAACTGCGCCTCGATCTGGCGGTGCCGGAGCGTTACCTCTCCCTGCTGCGACCGGGCATGGCGGTCACCGCCACCAGCACTGCTTGGCCGGATCAGCAATTCAACGGCACCCTGACCACTCTCGATAGCCGCATTTCAAACGATACCCAGAACATCAAGGCGCGGGTGATGATCCCTAATGGCAACGGCCAGTTGCGTCCGGGCATGCTGCTCAATGTGGAGCTGGCACTACCGGCCCAGCAGCTCACCCTGATCCCCGCCCAGTCGGTGGAGTACGCCGGTGAGCAGCGCTTTGTTTACCGTCTCGAGGCCGATGGCCGGGTCAAGCGGGTGCCTGTGGTGCTTGGCGAGACCGAAGGGGAGACCGTCTGGGTCACCGAGGGGCTCAAGGTCGGCGATCGCATCGTGGTCGAGGGGCTGGTCAATCTGCGTGATGGCGTGCTGGTGCGTGATCTGGCCGAGGTGAATGGCTGATGTGGCTCTCCGATATCTCAGTTCGCCGCCCGCTGGTGGCGGTGGTGCTCAGCGCCCTGTTGACCGTGTTTGGTCTGGTCGCCTTCAGCAAGTTGACGGTGCGGGAGATGCCCGATGTGCAGATCCCCTCGGTCTCCATCACCACCACCTATGAGGGGGCCGCCCCCTCGGTGATGGAGAGTCAGGTCACCAAGCCCATCGAGGATCAGCTCTCCGGCATCAGCGGCATCAAGAACATCAACTCCATGACCCGCAAGGGACGCTCGATGATCACCGTCGAGTTCAAGCTCGGCTGGAACATGGTGGAGGGGATCTCCGATGTGCGCGATGCCCTCTCCCGCGCGCGGCCCCGGCTGCCTGATGATGTGGACGAGCCGTTGGTGACCAAGGATAGTGGCAACGGCGATGTGGCGATCTGGCTCAACTTCAGCAGCAGCCAGATGGATCGAACCGCCATGACCGACTACGCCAACCGGGTGCTGGTTGACCCCCTGAGTCTGGTGGACGGCGTGAGCGAAGTGGCGCTCTCCGGCGATCTCACCCAGGTGATGTATGTGCGGCTGCGGCCTGCGGATATGGCGGCCCGTGGCATCACGGTGAGCGATGTGGAAGAGGCCCTCAAGCGGGAGAATATCGAGCTGCCGGGGGGCGAGATCCGCAACAACTCCATGACCATGGCGGTGCAGATCGCCCGTCTCTATCACACTGCGGAAGATTTCCAGCAGCTGCAAGTCACCACCGCCGCCAACGGCCAGAGCGTCTATCTGGCCGATATCGCCGACGTGGAGGTGGGAGCCAAGAACGAAGACAGCGCCTATCAGCGCAACGGCAAAGAGAGCCTGGGTATCGGCATCGTCGCCCAGTCCACCGCCAACCCGCTGGCAGTGGCGCAGGGGATCGAGAAGAAACTCGGCGAGATGCAGCGCTTCCTGCCGGAGGGGGCCAAGCTCGAGGTGGATTACGACTCCACCATCTTTATCAAGCAGGCCATCGACGAGGTGTACGAGACCCTGGCCATCTGCGCCGTGCTGGTGGTGGCGGTGCTCTATCTGTTCCTCGGGCAGGGGCGCACCACCCTGATCCCGGCCATTACGGTGCCGGTATCGCTCATCTCTGCCTTTATCGGCGCCTGGTATTTCGGCTTTTCCATCAACCTCATCACCTTGCTGGCCCTTATTCTCGCCATCGGCTTGGTGGTGGATGATGCCATCGTGGTGGTGGAGAACATCCACCACCATCTGCAGCGGGGGGAACCGCCGCTGCTGGCCGCCTGGCACGGCACTCGCGAGGTGGGCTTTGCGGTCATCGCCACCACCGCCGTGCTGGTGATGGTGTTTGTCCCCATCGCCTTTATGGATGGCATGGTGGGGCGGCTCTTTACCGAGTTTGCGATATTGCTTTCGCTTGCGGTGCTCTGCTCCTCGCTGGTGGCGCTGACCCTGACTCCGGCCATGGGCTCCTGGCTGATGCGCCCGCTGGATAAACCGAACCGGCTCACCGCCGGGCTCGATCGCGGGCTCGGCTGGCTGGAGGGGCACTATCGCCACCTGCTGGCGTGGGTGCTGCGTCGCTCCCGCTGGACGCCGCTGGTGCTGCTGCTCTGTCTGGGCGGTATCGGTGCCCTCTTTACCCAGCTGCCGACCAGCCTTACCCCGACCGAGGATCGCGGCGTCATCTATGTCTTCGTCAAGGGGGCAGAGGGGACCAGCATCGAGCGGATGAAGCGCAACATGCAGCAGGTGGAGTCCGCCATCATGCCGATGCTGGGCAAAGGGGTGGTGCAGGCGCTGAGCTTCAGTACCCCCGCCTTTGGCCGTGGCGGCGATCAGACCGGTATGGTGATCATCCAGCTCACCGACTGGGCCGAGCGCGACGTCACCGCCACCGAGTTCTCCCGCTCGCTGGGTGCCAAGCTCTCCGGCATTCCCGATGTGATGATCCGCACCTTCCAGCCCGGTTTTCGCGGCGGCTCAACCGCGCCGGTGCAGTTCGTGCTGCAGGGCAACGACTATGCCGAGCTCTACCAGCAAGGGTTGGCGCTGCAACAGGCGGCGCAGGGCAGCGGCCTGATGCTGAGCCCGGATCTCGACTACGCCGAGAAGACCCCCGAGCTGCAGGTGACCATCAATCGTGACAGCGCCAGCCAGCTTGGTATTCCGGTCTCCACTGTGGCCAACAGCTTGCAGACCTTGCTGGGCGGGGCGAGCAAGACCACCTATGTGGACAGGGGCGAGGAGTATGACGTCTACCTGCGCGGCAACCAGACCGAGTTCAACGGCATCTCGGATCTCGGCCGCATCTATCTGAAGGCGGCCAACGGCGAGATGGTCAGTCTCTCGACTCTGGCCACCGTCAAGCAGGTGGCGACCGCCAACCGCCTCAACCACTACCAGCGGCAAAAAGCGATTACCCTGACCGCCGATGTGCACCCCGACCACACCCTGGGTGAGGCCCTCGATTTCCTCGATGGCTGGGCCAACGCCAACCTGCCCACCGGCATGACGGTGGATTACGCCGGTGATTCCAAGGATTACCGCGACAATCAGGGGGAGATGGTGCTGGTCTTTGGCCTCGCCCTGCTGGTGGTCTATCTGGTGCTGGTGGCCCAGTTCGAGAGCACCCTGACCCCGGCGGTGGTGATGGTGACGGTGCCACTCGGCATCTTCGGCGGCCTGCTTGGCCTCTGGCTGACGGGGCAGGAGATGAGCATCTACAGCCAGATCGGCATGATCATGCTGATCGGCATGGTGACCAAGAACGGCATCCTCATCGTCGAGTTCATTAACCAGCTGCGCCAGCGCGGGGAAGGGTTCGAGGAGGCGATCATCGCAGGCTCGGTGCGCCGTCTGCGCCCCATCCTGATGACTTCGCTCACCGCCATTATCGGCGCTGTGCCGCTGATGCTCTCCATGGGGGCAGGCTACGAGAGCCGGATGGCGGTGGGGACTGTGGTCTTCTTCGGACTGTCGCTGGCGACCCTGGTCACCCTGCTGGTGGTGCCCGCCATCTACCATCTGATCGCCCGTCACGCCGGCATGACAGGGGCGCGGGATCAACAGGTAGACGAAGCGCTGGCCGCCAAGGGGGCAGGGGAGTCGCAGCCTCCGGCGCTCTGACCTCAATCCTGACGGAGGCCAGTAAATCAGCCTCATCATCACAAGGGCGCCTGCGGGCGCCCTTGCTATTGCGGGCGGCGGCCTATTCCGTGGGATCTATAGGGACAAAAAGCCATCGCCCCCCTTGGCTGCAACCGGTATAATGCGCGACCCGAATTTTTCCAGGTGTTCAAAATGCAGCCGGTACCCAACCTTTTCTCCTATCCCCGCTATTGGGCCGAGTGCTACGGCACGGCGCCCTTCCTGCCCATGTCCCGCAAAGAGATGGACAAGCTCGGTTGGGACAGCTGCGATGTCATTCTGGTGACGGGGGATGCCTATGTGGATCACCCGAGCTTCGGCATGGCGGTGATCGGCCGCATGCTGGAGGCGCAGGGCTTTCGGGTCGGCATCATCGCCCAGCCGGACTGGTCATCGAAGGATGACTTTATGCGTCTGGGCAAACCGAACCTCTTCTTCGGGGTGACAGCGGGCAACATGGACTCCATGATCAACCGCTACACCTCCGATAAAAAGCTGCGCCACGACGACGCCTACACCCCGGGGGATGTGGGCGGCAAGCGGCCGGATCGCGCGACTCTGGTCTATACCCAGCGCTGCAAGGAGGCCTTCAAAGAGGTGCCGGTGGTTATCGGCGGCATCGAGGCATCCCTGCGCCGCATCGCCCACTACGACTACTGGTCCGAGACCATCCGCCGCTCCATCCTGCTCGATGCCAAGGCCGATATCCTCATCTACGGCAACGCCGAGCGGCCGCTGGTGGAAGTGGCCCACCGCATCGCCGCGGGGGAGAGCATCGACACCATGCAGGATATTCGCGGCACCGCCGTCATCCGCAAGGAGCCGTTGCCGGGCTGGAAAGGGGTGGATTCGAGCAAGCTCGACCAGATTGGCCGCATCGATCCCATCATGAACCCCTATATGGAAGGGGCACCCTGCTCGGACGACGCCACCGACGCGGCCCCTGCCGCGCAGGAGGCCCAACCTGTGCTGGTGCAGCCGGCCAAACCCAAGCCGTGGGAAAAAACCTATGTGAAGCTGCCGGCGTTCGAGCGGGTGAAAGAGGACAAGGTGCTCTACGCCCACGCCTCGCGCATTCTGCACCACGAGACCAACCCCGGCTGTGCCCGCGCCCTGTCGCAGGCTCACGGCGATCGCATCGTCTGGGTCAATCCGCCCGCCTTCCCGCTGGAAACCGAGGAGATGGACGGCGTATTCGGCCTGCCCTACCAGCGGGTGCCGCACCCGGCCTATGGCAACGAGAAGATCCCCGCCTTCGAGATGATCAAGACCTCGGTCAACATCATGCGCGGCTGCTTTGGCGGCTGCTCCTTCTGCTCCATCACCGAGCACGAAGGGCGCATCATCCAGAGCCGCTCGGAAGAGTCGATCCTCAAGGAAATCGAAGATATCCGCGACAAGGTGCCGGGCTTTACCGGCGTCATCTCGGATCTCGGCGGCCCCACCGCCAACATGTACAAACTGCGCTGCAAGAGCCCCAAGGCCGAGCAGACCTGCCGTCGCGCCTCCTGTGTCTGGCCCACCATCTGCCCGCACATGGACACCGACCACAGCCCGACCATCAACCTCTATCGCAAGGCGCGCGACCTCAAGGGGATCAAGAAAATCCTCATCGCCTCCGGCGTGCGTTACGACATCGCGGTGGAAGATCCCCGCTATATCAAGGAGCTGGCCAAGTACCACGTTGGCGGCTACCTCAAGATCGCGCCGGAACACACCGAGGAGGGGCCGCTCTCCAAGATGATGAAGCCGGGCATGGGCAGCTACTACCAGTTCAAGGAGCTGTTCGACAAATATTCCAAAGAGGCGGGCAAGCAGCAGTATCTGATCCCCTACTTTATCTCCGCCCACCCGGGCACCACCGATGAAGACATGATCAATCTGGCGCTCTGGGTCAAAGAGAACCGCTTCAAGCTCGATCAGGTGCAGAACTTCTACCCGTCGCCGCTCGCCAACGCCACCACCATGTATTACACGGAGAAAAACCCGTTAAACAAGGTGAGCCGCACCGGTGGCGATGTGTTTGTCGCCAAGGGCGAGCGCCGTCGCCGCCTGCACAAGGCGCTGCTGCGCTACCACGATCCGGCTGGCTGGCCGATGATCCGCGAAGCCCTGCTCGCCATGGGCAAGGGCCACCTGATTGGCAACGGCCCCGGCTGTCTGGTGCCGCCGGAAGGTCGCAACGAGCGCGCCGCCAGCGGCAAGGGCATGAAACCGGCCCTGACTCGCCACAGTAACATTGCCCATCAACGCGGCAACGGCGCAGGCAACAAGCCGACGGGTGGCAAGCCGGTGGGCTCCCAGTTGCAGAAAGGGGCGGCTAATGGCAAACCGGCCGAAGGCAAGAGTGCGGGTAAAAGCAAACCTGCCGGCAAACCCGCCCATAAGGGCAAAGCGCCGACCCGCGCAGGCTCTGCCAAGCCCGCAAATCAGGGCGGCAAGCCAGCTGCCAAAGGGAATGGTGCCAAGCGACCGGCGCGGTGATATTTCCTGATTGGAATACGATAAAAATAAAAAGGCGACCGGATGGTCGCCTTTTTATTTAACATTATTTTTTTTCAATTTTGGTGCGATAGTGAATAATAGCCTCTTCCATTCTGGTTAATAATGGCTCAAAACCGGAAAAAGGTATGCTATGCTTTTTGGCTGATACGACTTTTGTCGCAAAAGTATTTTTACCATAGGAGTTTTTAGTATCAGCTTCTTGTTGAGGTGAGAATTTTCGTCCATCAACTTCAATATTTAGTGTTTCAGGTAAAAAGAGATTTTCCATGAAGCTATCTCGACCATCAATAAGTGGCGTAAACACTATATATAAATTTTTCTCAACATGAACAAAAGAAGATTCTTTTATTATTTTATTCGACTCGGCTTTATCTTTTTTTAGTTCAGGGTAGAGAGGTTTATGATTTACAAGATATGAAATTAACTCTGTTGAACCAGAGTCGTTATCCGCAACAATAATTACCGGTTGCGTTGCTGCTGGAGCTCGATAGTAAGAATAATCAGAACGGTATCTTTCTACAAAACGCTTTAGATAACTTGCTCCACCATATAAATCAAGAAGATATCTAGTTCTTTTATTGTATTCTAAAAAGTTAACTAGGAGTTCATATTCTTTTTCATCAGTTTTTGCATTGGATAACAATTCAAATTTTTCAGATAAACGTAGTATGGCAGCTTTGATATAAATGTTATCGGTTTTTCCTTCACATAGTACCGTTGGTTTGTTATGGCCGAAGAAATACTTGTAAAATAAAAATCGACTGAAGGTTTTTTCTCTTACATTAAGTTTTTCTCTGTAATTAAGTCCGTGATTTCTCAGTGAGAAACGGTTATCAATAGGACCTTTTTCCTTTACATTATTATATTTATCTATGTAATCAATGAAATTTAATCGGCCATCTAGTTCATAAAGAGTACCTGCAACCGCTTGTCCATTCTGTTCGCATTTTATGTATGAACCAGTTTGGAACAAGCTATGACACATAGCTCTAGTGATTCTCCAGTAGTCACTTTTTATATTAACTTTTTTGTTTACAACCAAGCCAGTTACATCTTGTCTTGAATCCATTAACTGAACTCTGGTTTTCTTCTCATTTATTGTGAATCCGTTATCAGTTATTTCTTTTGAAAGCCTTCTGCCGAGATGAACTTTGTTTTTATCTGCTATTGCAATATCTTTTGGAAATACATTTTCACGTGTCGAAAAGGTTATGTCATCTGCATATCTGGTATATGTACAGCTATTTTTCTTAGCAAGCTTAGCAAGTCGAATATCGACACTATGCATTATTAAATTGGTTATTACTGGAGAGCATGGACTTCCTTGAGGTAAAAAGTTTTTATAGCATGCTATTTGTGCAATAACCGTTGCAATATGTTCATGAAGCTCAAAGTGCTGGTTTTTTATGAAAAAACCTCTCACTCGACCGAAGTTAAATGATCCAAAGAAATCGTTTAAATCTATATTTAAAACATTTTTCTTATGAATGTGGTTTTTTGCGTTTGTTATTATTGATCGATTTCTAACAAAACCATGAGATAGTTTTGGTGTTATTTTCCTTTCTTTATTTATTTCATCTATACAGTCAAGTAGTAAAACAGAAAGCCTAGATTGCAAATCTTTTAACTCTTTGTTTGGTGCGTAAATTGTCCTAGGGTCACCATTTCGTTTAGGTATTTCAAAAGATTTATATTTCAGTTCATCGCTGGTCAAATAGAGAGTTTTGGTAAGGAAGGAGGGATTTACATCTAGTACTTTTGCAAGCATTCTCTTAGTGGTTGCTTGCTTTAATAAGGCCAGTCTGGACATTTTTTTTATGTTAAAGTGAAGGCTTATGGGCACTCTTATGCACTTATATTCGGAATCGACACTGCGTCAATCCGCCATATGGCGAGTCCTGTGGGACATTTTTTTCACTGATTGCGAAACACAATCCAAAATCTGCCCATAAGCCGAGGTGGACAATATCGCCATGTAATTTGAAAGTCAATAACAAATTGTTTTTACTCACAAAAACTGGCCGTTAGATGATGTCGAAAAAGTTATTTATACTTCCTTCTTAAATAAATTTTTGTGCATGCAGTTTGTTAAAACATATAAAATACACGCTACCGCCCGTGGATTACAGCTTCCAATATGCTCCCTTGACCAGCGATGGCAGCAACCCATCGCAGTTCAACAGGTTCTGGATGGCTATGGTAAGCCAAACGAAACTGCCGAGGCGAGCCTTTAAGTGACATAACCATCAGAAATTAATCGTTTTTTGCGCTTGATCAGCAAATGGAACCGGAAGGCGGCTTTATCGCCATATCCCGTTTTGGCAAGCAGGGAAGGGGAGTGAATAGGGGCGACCTGCTGGTCGCCCCTTGTTATGGCCATATCCGGCGCGCGAAGGGTTAGCCGTTATAGCCGTAGCAGCGTTTGAGCTCCTCGAAGTCGTAGTAGTGGCTGCCGCTTTGGTAGGGCTGGCAGCCCGTTTTAAAGGCGATCTCCTTTTCGTTGTAGAGCATCTTGACCAGCACCTGCCGCTGCCCGTTCTGGTAGATATCCCACTGAATATTGGCGGTATAGGGGGAGACCCAGCCGCCGCGCCATTCGTTGTTCTGCTGGCTGAACAGCTGATCCGGGCTGGCCCCTTGACGGCTCCCTTCCAGCTTCATCAGGGCGGCGAGGGGGATAATGGCTTCGGCGTGGGCAAAGCGCAGGGTGGCCCGTCGGCTCTGCTCACCCTCCACTACCTGACGTTGCACCTCGCCAAACAGGCCGTCGAGCAGCGGCTGGGCAATGGCGTAGGGGGCGCTCTGGTTGGCAAAGCTCGGCCCCTTCTCGTAGAAATCTTCCGCATCGGAGAGGTAGGAGAACCAGGCAGACTCCTCCGGGGTCAGGAACTGCTCCAGCGCCCAGGGTTCGCTGCCCTGTGCCTGCGCTTCGCGGATCATGCCGGGGCCGATGATAAAGAGGTTGTAGAGCATCAGGGCCGCATCCACTTCGTCGCGCACATAGGTCATGCCGCCATCCTCCGGGTTGACGGCGACAAACTCGACGCCGCCCGCCAGATAGTCGACAAAGCCCTTGCTGTAGATACGCTCCAGCATGCTGCGGGCCATCTCTTTGGTCTTGCTCAGGTTTTTAAGTTGATCCAGCGCCCTGGCCAGCTCGGGGGCCGGGGCGATCCCGGCATCTTCGTCACCGATAAAGCGCTGATAACTCTCATAGGCGGGCAGGTAGCGGGCGTAATCCCCCTCGGGCGTGGTCTTGTGGAAGTAGAGCTCGAACTTGTTGACCAGTTTTTTGTCGATCTTCGAGGGGTCATCCTGCGTGAGGTAGCACTGCGCCGAGTCGCTGATATAGCTCACGTTGCGCTTGAGACTCTCCATAAAGTAAAAGGCGCTTTCGTTGGCCCTGTCCTTGCCCGAGGTGACCACCTTGATGCAGTGGGACTCGCTGCTGTTGAGCAGGGTCGGCAGCCGCGCCGCCAGCCGGGTGGCGAGATTGGCATGCTCCTCCTTGCCCAGCGCTGAGAGCAGGCCATAACCCAGTTTCTGGTTGGCGGCCGTCACCAGATCGACCTTGCCTCCCAGCCCCTGCCCGAGGGTAGTGAGCGCCCCTTGGCGCTGTGCCTCTTCCCATACCAGCTTGGTCAGCACGTCATATTTCGGGCTGGAGAGGGAGCGCGAGCCGTGGCGCGCCACCATCTCGGTAAAGACCGGGCTGAACCCCTGAGGCGCTGGCTCGTAGCTCTCCGCCTGCTGCTGCGGGCTGTAGACCGCTTTGGTGCTGTATTGGTAGGCGGTTTTGCCCTGGCTGTCGGCAGACGATTCATTCTCTGACTGGCAGCCGCCAAGCAAGACCAGCGAGACGGCCAAAGCCACATAAGAAGAGCGCGGGAAAGTCATGATGTTCCTTATCTATCCATATGAAAAATAAGTGAAAAACTCTATGACTTGAAAATGACCGCGGGATGTCAGCCAGATGACAGGCTGATGACTTCTGATAAAGCAGTAAGCAAGGGGAGGGGCAGGAGATGGCTATAGGGAAGGCAATAGAGGCTCAACCAACCACTGCGCCGGTCACGGCAGAGTGGTCAGTGAGCGTTTTTTCGGGACACCCACCTTTTTGACAGTGGCGTAGGGCTGTTCTTGACTTAAGAGGTCACCGTTGAGGGATGTGCCATGACCATTGCCCGTTCACGTCAAATCAGCTTGCAGGATACGCCTTACTACCATGTGGTCAGCCGCTGTGTGCGGCGAGCCTTTCTGTGTGGTGACGATGCCCATTCTGGCCAGAGTTATGAGCATCGGCGTCAGTGGGTGGTCGACAAGTTGGGGCAACTATCGCGGCTGTTTGCAATTGGCATTTGTGCTTATGCGGTGATGAGCAATCATTATCATCTGGTGCTCAAGGTGGAGCCCGATACCGCAGCCAACTGGAGTGAGCGGGAGGTGGCTGAGCGCTGGGCGGCGCTATTCCAGTGGCCGCATTTGGTCAGGCGCTGGTATCAGGGGGAGATGTTGATCGAGCCTGAGCTGGCTGTCGTGCAGCAATTGCTGGCCCAATGGCGGGAGCGGCTTCACTCCATAAGTTGGTTTATTCGGCTACTCAATGAAAATCTGGCCCGTCAGGCCAATCAGGAAGATGGTTGCAAGGGCCATTTCTGGGAGGGGCGCTTCAAGAGTCAGGCTTTGCTCACCGAATCCGCCTTGTTGGCCTGTATGGCGTATGTTGACCTCAATCCGATACGAGCTGCGTTGACCGATCGGCCAGAGCAGAGTGAATACACCAGTATCAAACAGCGCCTTGACGCGCCTGCTACTACTGAGGTTTTGCCACCACTTTTGCTGCCGTTTGCCCGCCAGGGTAAGCCTGAAGAGCTGCCTTATGCCTTCAGCGACTACCTGATGCTGGTTGATTGGACTGGTCGTGCTATTCGGCCCGACAAGCGGGGTCATATTCCGGCCCAATTTGGACCCATTCTGGAACGATTGGGACTCGATGCTGTTCGCTGGTTGAAGCAGGTGACGCTGTTCAGGCGACAAGGGATCAGAGTGGTGGGAGACAGATATCAATGTCAGCAGTTTGCCCGCCACTGTGGCCAGCGATGATGCCATCAACCAAGGCTGTGATAGCTTTGCATCCACCCTGCTGATAGCTCCGGGTATTGCACATAGTCCAATAAATGGCTGTGCAGGGGCTGTTGCTTTCTAAACCTGACAATCTCTCCCACCAGCCTACTTTTGCAGGCATCAGCTCGGATACACACCCCTTATTGGGCCTGCAAGTAGCCTAATAGTGGCTTGCTCCAAAAGGTGGGTGTCCCAATTTGTTCCCCTTATTGGGCCTGCAAGTAGCCTGATAGTGGCTTGCTCAAAAAGGTGGGTGTCCCAATTTGATTCGGCGACGCTCCCCTGTTACACCTCGCTGCAAGCCTTTATGTCGGTCAATGACGTGGCGGCCTGCATTCCGTCGGCCATCGCCACCCTCGGCGATTTTCGCATGCTGGAGCTGGCCGGGGCGCCGCAGCAGTTCGAGGTGGTGGTTGGCAGACACCGCAAAAGTCAGGGCAATCTCGCCATCGAGTGGCTGGCCGAGGTGATCAAGTCGGTCTGCGATCTTGCCATGCCTAAATAACGTCGCCGTTTGCACAGAGCTGCGCACGCCAGCCAGTTTGCTAACGGCAGGCTGGATCTGCGGGACAAATCCTGCGATGGTGCGGGCAGTTATCCGCTTGTCCCGTTATCGAGTGAAAAGGAGTTGAGATGCGCATTGCCATGATTGGTCTGGGGGATATCGCCCAAAAAGCCTATCTGCCGCTGCTGGCGAGCGACGAGCGGGTCACCCCGCTGCTCTGTACCCGCAATCCGGCGGTGCTGGAGAAGCTCGCCCGCCAGTATCGGGTCGCCGAGTGCTTTACCGATGTGGCGGCCATGCTGGCCAGTCGCCCCGACGCCGTGATGATCCACGCCGCTACCGCCGTTCACCGCGAGCTGGCCGAGCAGTGCCTGCGGGCAGGGATCCCTACCTTTGTCGATAAGCCCCTGTGCGACAATCTGGCCGAGGCCGAGGGACTGGCCAACCTCGCCATTGCGCAAGATTGCGCCCTCTTTACCGGCTTTAACCGCCGCTATCTGCCCGCCATGGATGCTGCCCGTGCCCAGCCGCTCACCGAGCTTAACTGGCAAAAACACCGCTTCGCTCTGCCGGGCAAGGCGCGGGATTTCCTGTTCGACGACTTTATCCATGTGCTCGACAGCCTCTGCTTCTATGGCGGCGTGCCGGGCGGCGACTTTCATGCGGTATTGCGACCTGATACGAAGGACAACAGCTTGCTGGCTGGGGTAAGCGTCAGCTGGCAGAGCGGCGATCGTGCCATCAGCGGCAGCATGAACCGCAGCGCCGGGATCACCGAGGAGCGCATCGATGCCTACGGCGACAACCTCTCCCTGCACCTTGAGAACTGCACTCGCGGCATCATCGCCCGCGATAAGCAGGCCGAGATGCTTAGCCCCAACGACTGGCAGCCGGTGCTGGCCCAGCGCGGCTTTGCCGCCATGCTGGCGCACTGGTATCAGCAGGTTGAAATCGGCAAGGCGGATAGCGAGCTGATCGCCTCCTACCTGCACGGTCACCGGCTGGCGGAGCAGCTGGTCGTGCTGGCTGACAAGCGGGGATAAGGCTGGCTGGAAGTGCGCGTGGCATGAATGCGCGGTGCGTGAGAAAGACGCATGAAAAACAACGGGGGCCGCAGTTGCGGCCCCCGTTGTTATGGGATGAGATGCATGGGATCAGATGCACTTTACCGGCTTGGGCAGGCCGCCAATCTTGGTCGCCTGCTTGGCGGGCCCTTCCGGGAACAGCTTGTAGAGGTAGCGGCTGTTGCCCTTCTCGGGGCCGTACTGCTTCTCCATCGCCTTGACCAGCGCGCGGATGGCGGGGGAGGTGTTGAACTCCAGATAGAAGGCGCGCACAAAGCGCACCACTTCCCAGTGCGGCTCCTCAAGCGTGATCCCCTCCTGCGCGGCCAGCACCAGCGCCAGCTCCTCGCTCCAGTCGTTGCTGTTGAGCAGGTAGCCCTTGGCATCGGTCTCGATGAGTTGGCCGTTGAATTCCAGCTGATGTTTTTCGGACGCAGACATGAGGGCTCCTCGCTAATGGGGCTATCAGGATTGGGCGGGCATGGTAGCGCCTTGATCCCCGGTGAGCAACCGGCTCTCGTTGGCCAGATGCAGCAGCTGATCCGCCAGCTCGCTGATCAGGTTGAGCTGCTGGGTCAGCATCAGCTGCTCCTCGCTGCTGTCTGCACTGCTGTCCGTGCAAAGAAGGGGGCTCTGACCACCGATGGAGCTGGAGGGGTTGCCCGCCAGATGGCCAGCGGCCTGCTCCAGGGTGTGGCAGATATGGTGGCGCAGCTCATCCAGCCCGTTCACCGCCTCCAGCTTGTCGCGATGGGCTCCCAGCGCCGAGATGTAGGAGAGCAGGGCGTGGTTGCGCCAGGTGAGGGTAAAGCAGAGATCGAGGAAGCGGCGGCGCTTTTGCGGCTCCACCAGCATGCTCTGCCAGGCGGTGGCCAGCTCGCTGTCGGCCAGATGGGCGCTCTTGCGCGCCACCCGATAGTCGATGGACTCATCCCGCTGCTGGGTGAGGCTGCCCAGCACCGCCGAGAGGTAGCGGGCGTTGGCCGACAGGGAGTTGGCGATCAGGGTCGGCAGCCGCTTGTACTGCCAGTCCGGCCAGAGCCAGGCCACCAGCCCGTAGGAGATGAGGCAGCCGAGCAGGGTATCGAGCAGCCGCGGCCCCAGAATGGCAAAGCCGATGCCATCGAGCAGGTTGAACGCCATCAGCACATAGAGGGTGATAAAGCAGACCGCGGCGCTGTAGTTGTTGCGCACCTGGGTGAAGAAGAGGAAGCCAGCCAGCCCCATCACCACCAGCTGGACGTGCAGCTCGGGGAAGAGCCAGAGTACCGGAATGCCCACCAGTATCCCGACAAAGGTGCCGAGCATCCGCTGTACCAGTCGGCGGCGGGTGGCGCTGTAGCTGGGTTGGCAGACAAACAGCACGGTCAGCAAAATCCAGTAACCCTTTTCCAGATCAAAGGCTTGCAGTATGCCGTAGCCAATCACTAGTCCGAGCGACAAGCGCAATGCATGGCGAAACACCATGGAGTGCAAGGTGAGGTGCTGCTTGAGCTGGGTCAGCAGCGGCAGGCGGGGCGGCTTGGCCAATGCGGGCAGCTCCTGCTCCGGCTGTTCGGGGTTTTGCAGCACTTCGGCGCTACCCAGCAGCTGGTTGATGCTGGCCAGGTTGCGGCGCAGGAACTTCATCGGCGTCAGCAGGGTTTTCGGGTAGTGCTGCTTGAGGTGGGTGAACTCCAGCTGATCGCCAAGGGCCTGCAGCGTCCAGTGGATACGCTTGTTATGGGCATAGGGCTTATGTACCAAAATGGCGTAACCGAGCCGCTGACACGCCTCGGAGAGCTGCAGGAACACCTCCTGAAATCCTTCCAGTACTATGCCCTGCTTGAGCTCCGCTTCCAGTCGGCTGTAGGGGTAGTGGCTGGAGGTGGCGCGCTCGTGAATTTCCAGCGCCAGCAGGTAGAGGCGCAGCAGGCTGGCAAGCTCGGGGCTCGCCGGATGGCGGCGGCTCAGGCGGGCGTTGAGGGCCGACTTGGTGAGGGTCAGCGCACTCACTAGATTGATATTGAGCTGGGCCAGATTGTGGCGAATGGCCTGGGCGCCGTGCTCGTCAGCCGGGAAAAAGCGGGATTTTTCCAGCAGGTAGCGACCAAGGGCGAAGTAGCTCTGGGCCAGCTGCTCGTGCAGGGTTTTGTAGGGCAGCAGCCAGAGCCAGATGAACGAGACCAGCCCGTACCAGAGGGCACCAGCGCCGAGCGTCAGCGGTTGGTAGAAGAGATCCGGCGCCTTGGCGGCTCCCAGCATGGTGTAGATGGCGAT
The DNA here is from genome assembly GCF_019048085.1 of Aeromonas sp. FDAARGOS 1416. NCBI lineage: Bacteria > Pseudomonadati > Pseudomonadota > Gammaproteobacteria > Aeromonadales > Aeromonadaceae > Aeromonas > Aeromonas sp. FDAARGOS 1416. The sequence goes on from NZ_CP077301.1 coordinate 457,483, forward strand.
GAGCAGCGAGCCAAAACTGATGGTTGCGTAACGAGCGCCGAGTGCCCCTACCATCACGAAGATAAAGGTGGAGCTGGCGAGCCCGATGGCAAACAGCCAGGGGGTGGGGTAGAGATACTGCACGCACAGGGACGCAAACATGAAGCAGATGAGCGTCATGGCGAGGTTCTTGAGGCGCCCCCACAGGCTGTCGTCGGTTTCGGCGATGGCGCCCGCCACCACCCCGAGGGAGAGCAGTACGGTGAGCTGGATATTGCCGGTGACCAGGGTGAAGGCGAGCAGACCGAGAATGGCCAGCAGCACCTTGAGTGCGAAGTAGATGTGACTATCGGTCAGCAGTCGGCGCAGCAGGCCAGAGAGATCCATCGGCATGAGACAGGTGAAACCCTTGATCGAAACGAGAGCGAGATAGTAACCCGCCAAGCGCGAAGTGGCCCTGATCCAAATCAGGGCCACTTCGCTTCATATCCTTGATTTACAACTTATCGTGACAAAAAACAGCGCCAATAAAAACCCCGCCGAAGCGGGGTTTCTGATTAGTTGCGGTTGCCGCCAAGCAGGCTCAGCAAGCTCAGGAAGATGTTGTAGATGGAGACATACAGGGTGACGGTGGCAGAGATGTAGTTGGTCTCTCCGCCGCGCACGATCTGCTGGGTCGTCAGCAGGATGGCACCGGAGGAGAACAGCATGAACATGGCGGACAGAGCCAGGCTCAGGGCGCTCATCTGCAGGAAGATGTTGGCCACCATGGCCACCAGCAGTACCCAGAAACCAACGAACAGCATGCCGCCGATGAAAGAGAGGTCACGCTTGGTGGTCAGGGCATAGGCCGACAGACCGAAGAAGGTGAGCGCGGTGCCGCCAAGGGCGGTCATCACGATCTCGCCACCACCATTGTTCATATACATGTTGATGATGGGGCCCAGGCTATAGCCCAGCAGACCGGTCAGGGCGAAGGTGAAGACCAGTCCCATGCCGTTGTTGCGATTCTTTTCGGTCAGGAACATCAGACCGTAGACGCCGATCAGGAACACGGCCCAGTGCAGCGGCGGCATGTTCATCACGGTAGCGACCCCTGCCACCACGGCAGAGAAGCCCAGAGTGAGGGAGAGCAGCATATAGGTGTTACGCAGCACCTTGTTGGTATCGCGTACGGCACTTTGGGTGCCAGTGTAGATAGAACGGGTATCCATCTTGGGTGTCCTCTTGATGTCCGGGTGAGACGGCGAGCAGCCGCCTCGTGATCGCTGTTTGTTACTGCATGTTTACGCATTGTATGTAGAACAAATAGGGATGACGAGGAACAATTTCAAGCCACCTGCCATTTTGCTCCCGCACACTATCCCACAGGAAATATGTATTGCATATGAACAAGGGCTTAGCGTAGTATGCACGCCGTTCGGAGGGGTGGCAGAGCGGCTGAATGCACCGGTCTTGAAAACCGGCGATGGGCGACCATCCGTGGGTTCAAATCCCACCTCCTCCGCCATATTCAAAGAGAAAGCCCAAGCGGTCAGCCGCTTGGGCTTTTTTGTATCTGCGATTTCTGGCCGAAAATGGCCTTGAATGAAGGCGCCGACAAAGCGCCCCGGCACTTTATGTCCTAGACCAGAATGACCTGCACATTTTTGGCTTTGATCTGCTCGATAACCTCTTTATTCGCATCCTTGCCGGTGATCAGAATGTCGATCTTGCTGGCGGCGCAAAACAGCATGCCTGCCCGTTGTCCCACCTTGCTGCTGTCGGCCAGTACCACCAGTCGGCCGACGTGGTTGAGCATCTTCTGCTCCGCCATGGCGGTCAGCATATCCATCTTGTAGAGACCATCTGCGGTGACACCCTTGCCGCTGGTAAACATCCAGTGCCCGGCATAGAGGGAGGAGATCTCGTCCTGCGGTGCCAAGGTGATGGATTGCGACTTGTTGTATTGACCGCCGATGATCACCACACCGTCATGGTCATTCTCGATCAGGTAGTTGGCGAGCGGGAAGTAGTTGGTGATGACCTGAACATCCTGTCCGCAGATCTCCTGACCCAGCACGAAGGCGGTGGAGCCACAGTTGATGACCGCGCTTTCCCCCGGTTTGATCAGCGCAGCCGCCGCCTGGGCGATGCGCACCTTTTCGCTGTGATTGAGGCTTTCATTGCTGTCGAGAGGAGACCAGTGGGTCTTTCTGGCCTGCATCAGGGCTTCGGCCCCGTTGCGCACCTTGCGCAGCTTGCCGGAGTCATTGAGCTTGTTGATATCGCGGCGCGCAGTGGCCGGAGAAATATCAAAGGCTTGCATTATGCTGTTGACCGACAGATGACGTTTCTGATTGAGCAGTTCCAAAATGGCGTTATGGCGATGTGCTTCTGTCATATCATGCCTGATGATGATTGAATCTGATTGGGTGGTGATTATATCGCGCATGGGTGTCGATGACAGCAACCTTGTTTACTCTTCTGATAATGGGCGTTCAGGCGATCGCCAGACCGGCTTGCCGAGCGTGTTCGACCAGTAGCGCTTTGGCCGTTTTCAGGTTGCTGGCCCACTCTTCATCCTTGGCCCACATCTCCAACACCAGAGGGCCGTTGTAACCGATTTTTGCCAGAGTGTTGAAAATGGCGGCAAAGTCGACCTCTCCTTCGCCAATGACCAGATCACGGAACTGCCCGCTGCAACTGGCCGTTACCTTGCGGGTGTCTTTGAGGTGGATCTGCACGATATGGTCTGCACTCAATTGCAGCTCGGTGCAGGTGTCATAGTTCCATCCGGTGATATTGCCGACATCCGGGTAGGCCATGAAGTAGGGGGAGAGGATCTGCTTTTTCAGCACCTCGAACTTGCTGAGGGAGTTGAGGTAGGGGGTGTCCATGATCTCCACGCCCAGCATGATGCCTGCCCGCTCTGCCATTTTTGCTGCCGCCTTCATCCCGTTGATGAAGTGGCGGTGGGTCTCGTTGCTTTGCGGTTCGTAATAGACGTCGTAGCCCGCCAGCTGGATGCAGCGAATGCCGAGCTTGTACGCCAGATTGATCGCTTTTTCCATGATGATGGCCGCCTGCTTGCGGATGGCCGGCTCCTGCGAACCAAACGGAAAGCGGCGATGGGCGCTCAGGCACATGGAGTGCAACGGCAAGCTGTGCTGCTCGCACAGTCGTCTAAGCCGATAGATTTCGCTATCTGACCAGTCGAGCCGTTGCAGTTTTTCATCTGATTCATCAATGGATATCTCGATGAAATCAAAGCCAAGCTCCTTGGCCGACAGAATTTTCTCTTGCCACTCCAGTGCAGAGGGCATCGCTTTTTCATAAAGGCCGAGGCGTAAGGCATGGTCAAAGTGGTGCATACAAGCTCCTGCATTCAGATAGGGAAATAGTGGTTCAATACCTCGAGGATCCCGCCCTCGTCGTTGCTCTCGCAGGTGACCCGGTTGGCCATCTGTTTGACCTCCTGCTCGGCATTGGCCATGGCGATGCCCATCCCCGCGAGGCAGAGCATGGAGGTGTCGTTGTGGTTGTCGCCGATGGCGACCAGTCGTGCCGGGGTGATCCCTTGCTGGTCCAGATACTCCTGCAGTCGCGATCCCTTGCTGTTGCCACGGCGGGCAAAATCAACCCGATTGGCCCAGGACTGTTCACCACTGAAGTGTTCGCGTACCCAAGGGTGATGTGAGAAGGCCTGAATGGCGGTGATCTCTCCCTCGGCCACGAACTTCCAGACATGGCTGCTGTTGGCCAACTCCTCTTCAAACGAGTCAACACTGGCTACCTGCGGCTGGATAGGCGGCGCAAAGCTGCTGGCCCACTGCTGCAGGGCCGCCACGTAGCGTACCGGCTGATGAGCGGAGTAGACCATGCGGTCAGTGACATACATGACGAGGTTGAGCCGGTGCTCCTTTGCCAGCGCGATAAAGCGTTGTGCCAGCTGATGGGGAATGGCGTTCTCCGCCAGTACGGCACGTTGTTCGTAGTCGTAAACGTAGGTACCGTTACAGCAGATGATGGGAGTAGTCAGTCCCAATTCGTGGTGATAGGGGTGGGCGGCCGTGTGGTGTCTGCCGGTGACCAGCATGACGGTGGTCTGCTCCTTGATCCTCATAATGGCCTCTTTGATGGCCGGCATGATGGTGTGAGCACTGGTCAGGGTGGTGCCATCGAGATCGAGGGCCAGGGCGTGATAGCGCATCGTCTGATCTTCTTGTTATCCGGTGAGGTGGGGGCAATAGAGGGGGTGATTGAGATGACGCCTTGCTGGCTCATCTCCATCGCCCTCCCTCGTATTACCCGACGTCTGACAGGGCATGCTTACAGGAAAGATTTGTAAGGCAGCTCCGGCTCGTCGATGAAGATGTCATCGAATCCGCGTGGGTGCTGGTAGTGCAGCTTGCTCTGGTCGGTCGGGAAGGTGTACTTGCCACCGACTTGCCAGAAGAAGGGGCTGAAGCGATAGCCGAGGCGATCCTTTTTCATGTTCCAGAGCACTTCGATCTCGCGGGGATCGCTTTGGAAGTTGGCCCAGATATCGTGGTGGAACGGGATCACCACCTTGGTGTTGAGGGACTCCCCGGCCCGCAAGATGTCTGATGAGGTCATCTTGTCGGTCACGCCGCGGGGGTTCTCGCCATAAGAGAGCAGCGCCACATCGATCTGGTAGTCATTGCCATGCTTGGCGTAGTAGTTGGAGTAGTGAGAATCACCCGAGTGGTAGAGGTTGCCCCCGGATGTCTTGACCAGATAGTTCACTGCCCGATCATCCATGCCATCCAGAATGCTCTTGTCGGTGGAGGAGACCCCCGCCGGCAGGGTGACCAGCGCGGTACGGTCAAAGGCATCGAGTACCTGGATCACGATATCGCCCACCGGGATCTCGTCACCTACGCGGGCCACCACGCAACGCTCGGCAGGCACCCCCCAGCGCAACCAGAGGTCGACACAGGCTTTCGGGCCGATGAACTTCACATGCTCACCACAGTTTTGCAGCACGGCAGCCGCCACATTGACGTCGATATGGTCGGCATGATCGTGGGTAGCGAGCACTGCATCGATATCTTTAATCCCGAACGGATCGAGCACGAAAGGTGAGGTTCTCAGGTTGGGTTGTAGCTTGCGCACGCCCCCCATCCGCATCATCTGGTGCTGCTTGTTCATGTAGGGATTGCCATGGGTTCGCTTGCCCGTGCCGCACCAGAAGTCGATGGAGATGTTGGTATTGCCGGCAGACTTCAGCCAGATACCGGTGCAACCCAGCCACCACATGGCGAAGGTATTCGGTTTGACCTCTTCCTGCTCAATCTCTTCATTCAGCCAGGTGCCCCACTCGGGGAAGGTGCTGAGGATCCACGATTCACGGGTGATTTCTTCAATCTTGCTCATCTCACATACCTTTCTGATTTGGATGGTTCACACAGTGGTGATTCATCGGGTGATGACATGACTTGCATGGTTGCGAGTCAGTGATTTTCTTTGATTGGTTGTGACTATATTACCAGCCCTTGTGATTATCAATGATTGTAGTGATTGTTTTGTGAGATTAATTGCGGCATATCACAATCAAGAGATGAGTATGTTTATAACTTATTGTATTTATTGGATTTACTTATTTGACGCCCATTTATAGGGGTTATTTGAATCCTTTTATGCAGCTTTGAGTACCCTTTTAACCGAAATTTCACATCCAGATGGTGGAAAGAAGAGATTCTCCCGACCTCGATCTTCATCACAATAAATCACAATGTGATTATGTATGATTATTTTGGATTTAATAGTGAGTGGTGGCAGTTGAATCTGCTCGCGGGGCGTCAGGTAAAGCAATGCCCATATGAATGGTGAGATGTCCGCACCAATCCAATAGCCATGAGTTGTCCTCATCTGGACGGAGCATAAATATGGAAACCCTCTACAACGCTTTTTACATCTTTTACAGTCAGGTGATGACCAAGGCACCCCTGCTGTTGGGGCTGGTGACCTGTATTGGCTACCTGTTGCTCAAGCAGGATGGCACGACGGTCGTCAAGGGCACCGTGAAGACCATCGTCGGTTTCATGCTGGTGCAGGTGGGCGCCAGTACGCTGGTGGCAGGCTTCAAGCCGGTGGTGGACAAAATTGCGGAATATCATCACCTCACCGGTTCAGTGATTGATCCCTACACCACCATGATGGCGACCATGGAAACCATGGGAGAGAACTACTCCTGGGTCGGCTATGCGGTATTGCTGGCCCTTGCCCTCAATATTCTGCTGGTGTTGCTGCGGCGCTATACCGGGATCCGCACCATCATGCTGACCGGCCACATCATGTTTCAGCAGGTGGGTCTGATCGCGGTCTTCTATATGGTGATGGGCGCCTCAATGTGGGAAACCATCCTCTATTCCGCCGTTATCATGGCGCTCTATTGGGGGATCTCCTCCAACATCATGTTCAAGCCGACTCAGGAAGTAACTGGCGGTGCGGGGTTCTCTATCGGCCACCAGCAACAGGTCGCCTCCTGGATTGCCACCAAGGTGGCGCCGAAACTGGGTAATAAGGAAGAGAGCGTCGATCACCTGAAGCTGCCAAAGTGGCTGCACATCTTCCACGACAGCATCACGGCGACCGCCATCGTGATGACCATCTTCTTCGGTATCATCCTGCTCTCGTTTGGCCTCGATAATCTGCAACAGATGGCGGGTCAGACTCACTGGTCCATCTACATTCTCGAAACCGGTCTCAAGTTTGCGGTCGCCATTCAGGTCATCGTGGTGGGGGTACGGATGTTCGTTGCCGAGCTCTCCGAGGCATTCAAGGGGATCTCCGAACGGGTCATTCCCAACGCCGTCCTGGCAATCGATTGCGCCGCCATCTACGCCTACTCGCCGAATGCCATGGTCTTTGGCTTCATGTGGGGGGCTATCGGTCAGTTCCTTGCTGTGCTTGCCCTGCTTGCATTCCAGGCGCCCATCATGATTATCCCGGGCTTCATTCCCATGTTCTTCTCCAACGCCACCATAGGGGTGTTCGCCAACCACTTTGGCGGCTGGCGAGCGGTGATGAAGATCTGCTTCGTCATGGGGATCATCGAGGTGCTTGGCTCTGCCTGGGCTATCCACCTGTTCGCGGTCAATGGCACCAGCTTCAACGGTTGGATGGGAATGGCTGACTGGGCGCTGGTATTCCCGGTGATCATGCAGGGTCTCTCGCTATCTTCCCTGTTCTTCGTGGTGTTACTGGCTGGTGCCGGGCTTTATATGTACTTCGCTTCCCGCACCCTGCGGATGGAAGAGGATATGGCTGTCCCGAGTACCGCCGTGGCAGAAGAAGCGGCCGATCAGCCAGCCTCGCCAGCCGAGAGTGCCAAAGGGGGACATGCAGTGCGGATCCTGGCGGTATGCGGCAACGGTCAGGGCTCATCCATGATGATGAAGATGAAGATTGGCAAGTTTCTCGAACAGCGTGGCGTGCCCCATGTCATGGACTCCTGCGCCGTGGCTGATTACAAAACCAAGCTGCAGACCACCGACATCATCGTCTCTTCCAAGCATCTGGCCGGCGAGATGAGCCCCGGTGAGGGCAAATTCGTGCTGGGCGTGCAGAACATGCTCAACCCCAATTCGTTTGGTGATGAACTGCTGGGCATCATCAAGAACAACTTTGCAAATTAAGCCGATGAGCCTCGCGGCATGTGGCCGCGGGCAAGGAGAACAAGATGAAATTCAAACAATCTCTGATGGAAAACAACTCTGTATTGCTCAATGCGGCCGCCAGCGACTGGCGCAGCGCCATCAAGCTGGGCACCGACATGCTGATCCGCTCCGGTGCCGTGGAGCCGCGTTACCATGATGCAATCATCGGCAGCATTGAAAAGATGGGGCCCTATATCGTGATTGCCCCCCAATTCGCGATGCCCCATGCGAGGCCAGAGGATGGAGTCAATCGCACGGCGTTTGCACTGGTCACCCTGACCACGCCGGTGAAATTTGAAGGGGAAGAGGAGCCGGTGGACGTGCTGGTAACGCTGGCGGGCAGCACCTCGGATGAACACATGGAGGGGCTGATGGAGGTGACTCAGGTGCTGGAGGATGAAAACAGCGAGAGCGGGATCAACCTCGACAAGCTGCGAGCGTGCCAAAGCACGGCAGATGTATTCAACGTCATTGATCAGGCGCTGGCGCAAGTGGTCTGAGGCACCCAACGGGGTTCCGCAAGGGGCCCAGGAGAACGAAATGTACAACTCATTGAAAGAGGCGGTACTGGAGGCCAACCTGCTGTTGCCCCGGTACGGTCTGGTTACCCTGACCTGGGGCAATGTATCCCAGATTGATCGCAGCCTAGGCGTGGTGGCCATCAAGCCATCGGGGGTCTCTTACGACAATATGACCGTTGACGATATCGTGGTCGTTAATTTGGAAGGCCAGATCGTCGATGGGCATTTATCCCCGTCCAGTGATACTGCAACCCATCTGGTTTTATATAAAGGGTTTAAAGGAATTTCCGGTATTGTGCACACCCATTCACGTCATGGCACTATTTGGGCGCAGGCGGGAATGGATATTCCCGCCTTGGGTACCACCCATGCCGATTATTTCTATGGCGATATTCCCTGCACCCGTCCGCTGACCGAAGATGAAATCCGCATTGACTATGAAAAAAATACCGGCAAGGTCATTGTCGAAGAATTTCAGCGACGAGATCTGGATCCGCAGGCCTTGCCAGGCGTGGTCATCACCGGTCATGCCCCTTTCTGCTGGGGCAAGAGTGCGGTGGATGCGGTGCACAATGCGCTGGTGCTGGAGGAGGTCGCGACCATGGCGCTGGCAACCAGAGCGTTGAACCCGGCCATCCATATTACGCAGGAGTTGTCTGACAAACACTATTTCAGAAAGCATGGTGAGAATGCCTATTACGGCCAGCGTTAATTAGTTGGCCCATTATTTAAATTACCCATCTATCTATATTAGTGACATCAGGTTACGGCCCTTTATCGACTTTAAATCAATGGGCCAATCAATTAAGCCAAGGTTTTAAATTGAGGAAATATAGTATGACCAAACCCATGTTACAGATTGCTCTGGATTCTACCGATCTTGCTACCGCCGTGGATATTGCCGATCGCGTTGCCGGTTATGTCGAGGTGATCGAGGTCGGCACTATTCTGGCTTTTGCAGAAGGGATGTCTGCGGTACGCACCATGCGCGAGCGTCATCCTGATCACATTATTGTGTGTGATATGAAGACCACAGATGGTGGTGCCATTCTGGCTCGCATGGCCTTCTCGGCCGGAGCTGACTGGATCACGGTATCGGCCGCCGCACACGTTGCTACCATTGCAGCCTGCAAGAAAGTTGCGGACGAGTTTGGCGGGGAGATCCAGATCGAGATCTATGGCAACTGGACGCTGGATGATGCCAAACAGTGGGCCGATATGGGGATCAGCCAGGCTATCTATCACCGCTCGCGGGATGCCGAGCTGGCCGGGGTCAGCTGGACCCAGGCCGATTTGAGCAAAATGCGGGCACTCTCCGAGCTGGGGCTGGAGCTGTCGATCACAGGCGGTATCGTGCCGGAAGATATCCATCTGTTTGAAGGGATCCGGGCCAAGACCTTTATCGCCGGGCGGGCACTGGCATCGGAAAGCGGTCAGGCAACCGCCGAAGCGTTGCGCCGAGAGATAAGCAAATATTGGTAACAGGAGCAGGTTATTAGCGGATAAAGGCCCCCGAAATACTCCGGGGCCTTGTCGCAGCAGTGGTTAGATCCGCCCCTGATAGCGCAGGGGGAAGCGGCCCTGACTGTCGGGCTGGCCGAGGAAGGGGAGCCCCTGCTGCATCTGCTCTGGCAGGGCCGGGCCCGGTTTCAGGCTGCCCTGAAACAGGTATTGGCCATTGGGTTGCAGCTCGAGGCGCCCGCTGGTCTGTACCGCATCGGAGCCCTGCTTGAGCTCGGCAACCAGTTTGGAGTCGAGGCAGGTGAGTTTCAGCTCGGGGTCAGCCAGATCCAGCTTGCCCGCCGGGGTATCGGCGCTGGCGTTGTACCAGTCGAGGTTGCCGTAGAGGTTGTCGCACCAGGGGTTGCCCTGGGCAAATTGCTCCACTTTGAGCTGCAGCTGGCCGCTGACCGTGAGCGGGAGCGGCAGGCGCATCGGCACCCGGCTCAGCAACCAGGGGGCGGGGGCGTTGAGGGTCAGATCCCGGCCGAAGGCGGCGCCATTCCAGCCGACAACGCCCTGACCATTGAGACCGTTGCGATCGCCAAAGCGAATGGCCACTTCGGGGGCGAAGCGCAGCAGTGACCAGCCGTTGAGATCCCAGCGCAGCTGGTTCACCGATTCGCTGGCATATTGCAGTCGGGCGATCTGGCCACTCCAGAGGGTGCCGCTCACCCCTTCCAGTTTCATCAGGTTGGCAACGTTGGCAGGCAGCGGAAGATGGCGCGCCACCAGTGCCGCGGGCAGGGTGGCCAGCAGGAAGAGCAGATAGGCGGCCAGAAACAGGCTGGCAATCAGGATGCGTTTTTTCATTGTGGACGACTCAACTGCAAACGTCTGACCTTGACCAGACCCGGGGCCAGATCCTCGCGGGCGATCTCGATGATTTGAACCTGAATGCCGTGCTGCTCCACCAGCGTGGAGAGCCAGAGCAGCAAGTCATCGAACTGGACCGTGTCGATCCACACTTGCAGCTCCTGCGCTTGGGGTTGCAGCCGGGCAATCTTGATCTTGTGGTTGAAGGCGGTGCGGTTGACAACCCCTTCAAGGGTGCCGCTGGTGTCGATCTGGCGACCCGAGCCACCCTGCATGGCCAGCACCTCTTCACCCTTCTCCTTGAGCCAGGCGAGGGTCTGCTGCTGGTTCTGCACCTGCCGCTCCCGCTCCGCGATGCGGTTGGCGATGGGCTGCCAGACGATCCAGTAGAAGAGACCGACCAGCAGCAGAACGCCGCCTGCGACCACCAGCCGCTGTTCCCGTGCTGTGATGCCGTGCCACCAGCTCTGCAATTTTTCCATCATGATGATTTACCCTTGAGCACCAGTGCGCCCTCTACCTTGCCCTCGGTGCTGCGCACCTCGCCTTGCTGTACCTCGAATTGCTTGCCGGCCAGCTCACGGAACCGCTCGATCTCGGCAAAGCCGGGGGCGGTCACCTGCAGCCTCAGCTCGCGGCGACTGGCATCAAAGCGCATCACCTGTGGTTTCAGACCGGGTACTTCGGCAAAGGTGGGGGCCAGCTCGGTGAGCATCAGCAGCACGCCGTTTTGCGGGGCTTGTCCCATCTGTTGCAGATGCTGGTTCATCTGGCTGCGCACGTTCACGATGCGGCTCTCACCCGGGAAGATGCGGGTATAGACGGCGCGGATCTCTGCTTTCAGCGCCTTGTCCTGCTCGGTGAGCTGATAGAGTTGCACCCCGCGCTGGCCGAGGGCCACCAGCAGCAACAGACCGGCGGTGATGGCTACCTTGCGCCACTGCAACCAGTAGCGGGCATATTCGGTCTGCGGCCGGTAGGGGCCGGTCAGCAGGTTGGCCCGGCAGGTGAGGGCCCCCTTGGCCAGCAGCAGCATGGGGAGTTCGGGCTCCGCCGCCTGCCAGTTGGCGGCGGCAATGGCGGGCACCGGGGTATGGCTGTGGATGGTGACCGGCTCGGCTTCGGTTGCCAGCAAGATAGCCAGCAGCGGTTCGTCGGCGACGATCCCCTGACAGGGGCCCTGGCGTACCAGCCACTCGCTGCCGAGTTGCAGCGCAGACCAGCCATCAGCGGCCTGTGGCAGTGCCAGCACATCGGGCAGCAGGTGCAGGCTCTTTAGGCCTGCGGCATCGAGCCAGCCGAGCCACTCGCCCATCTTCTGCCGATCCACCGCCATCAGATCCACCTGCTGGCCCTCATGGGCCAGCACCACCAGATGGAGCTCGTCCACATCGGAGGCAATCTGCTCCTCCAGCAGGTAGGGGAGGGCCGCTGCCGACTGGCGGTTGTAGCGACCCGGCAGGGTGACGCGCCGGAAGATCAGATCGCTGCCCGGCACCAAGGTGACCACGGGGCGACCACCGGCCCGCTCCTGCAGCTCGCTCAGGGCATCGGCCGAGGGCAGGGTGCCGGAGGCGATGATCTCCTGCTCCTGACCGGACCAGACCAGCCAGGCCACGGGTTGTTGTTTATTGGTCCCCAGTCGGATGACCAGACTTTCGCTCACGCATCTCTCTCCTGCGATACCGGTTTGCAAAGGGCGTTGTGCGCCCTGGCAACCGGTGCGCAGCCCGCAGGCTGCATCCAACATCTCTCGTACCCGCGGGCGATGGCCTGCAGGTGCGCTGTTTATTCGGCGCCGCTACTGAGGCGGCGCAGCATCACCAGTTTATTGTCCTTGCCCCGCTGGAACAGGGTTTCGAGCCAGGCCCGGTTATCGCCGACCTCGGCCACGACTCGGGCTTCGAAGAAGTCGCTCTTGACCACCAGCGCCTCTTTCAGTCCTTTCACCGAATCGACCGGAGCGAGCATGTCTGTCATCAGCTTGCTCTCTTTCCACCCCTTCTGTGGTCGCTCGTTCAGCACCCGCTTGGCGTCATCCAGCCCGATAGTGCCCAGATAGAGGGCGACCAGCAGCTCGGGGCGCTGGGGGGCAAGGGTATTGATATTGATCTTCAACTTGTCGCTGGGCAGGGTGCAGACATAGGGGGCGAGTTTGGCATAGACCCGGGCCGTCACCCCGCGCACCGCCCTCAGCTCGTCCTTGCCCAGCATCCACTGGTTGGCGGTCAGATAGGGTGGCTTGAGCCCCTCATAATAGGCGTCCTCTGCGCCAAGGCTGGAGACCAGCACCGTATCCTTGTCGGTCCAGTCACGGATGGCATCGGTGAGCTGGGCCGCCTCGTAATCATCCATCGCCAGCTGTTTGAGCAGTTCGCGAAACACTTGCACCGGATAGGGTTGCTGCGTCAGCTCCTCGCCGCTCCCCGCCTTGGAGGCCACGCTCAGGCTGTTGAGGTTGAAGCAGGATTGCAGGTCGGTCACCTCGCCCTTGAGCTGGCCAGCGTCCACCGGAAAGACAGTGTTCTTGCGGGCCCAGTTCTGACTGAGGTTGACCACCTCGGGATTGTCCTTGAAATCCTGCGTCAGCACCTTGCTCACCAGCGCTTCTGCCGAGAGGGCATACCACCATGCCTGTTTGCCGGTGGTGATGTTGGCGGTGCGGCGCAGCTCAAGCTGCAGGCGGCCGCTCATATTGCTGGCAATGATCACCATCACCGAGAGGATCAGCAGCACCACCAGTAGCGCCATGCCGCGCTGGCGACCGGGAGCGGCGAGATTAGCCCGCATTGGCGCCCCCTCCGTTCTGGCTGTCACCATTACCGCCATTGGTATTGCCGTTGCCGCCGTTGTTCCCGTTATTGCTGTTGTTGCCGCCCCCCTGGTCGGGGTTGCTGCTCTGGCTGTTCTCTTCGGCGCGCTGGCCACCGGCACCTATCAGGAACTGGCGGCGAATGGTGCCGTAATCTTCCAGATCCAGCTCCACTGCCAGCCCGTGGGGCAGCACGCTGCGCTGGGTCCACTCCTCTTTCCAGTTGCCCTTGTCGAAGAAGTAGAGGCGAAACGCCGTTACCCCCGCCAGCACCGGCTGGATGCGCGGTTCGGTGCCGATCACCGGATCCGGATAGAGGTAGCTCAGGCGCTCCAGCTTCTGATCCTTGAGGCGCCAGCCGACCCGTTGCAGATGGGAGCGGGGCAGCATGCCGTCCGGGTTGAGCCAGCCGCTGCGCATAAAGGCCATGCCCCAGTCATCGCTCTGCTGGCCGAAGCGGGAAGCCGCCAGCAGCACCTTGTTGTTCTCCCCCTCGATGCGGCCGCTGCGCGGCACCATCTGGGTGATGTCTCGCTCCAGCAGGGTGAAGGCGAGCTGCAATTCGTTGAGGCGGGCCTCCTTGCGCTTGGCTACCTCGTCGCTGGTGAGCACCCCCTGCAGCACCTGATAGGCGCCCATGCTGAGAGTGGCGAAGATGGCGATCGCCACCAGCATTTCGAGCAGGGTAAAACCGGCGTGACGGACGGGGCGAGGCGTGCGGGCGGATAGCTGGGTCATCGGCTGATATAAGTCCGCATCATGGCGACCGGGTTCTCGGCTTTGGCCTCGGTACGCACTTCCATATCGAGTGCCCGAAAGTTGTTGTCGGCGGTGGCGACGCCGCGATAGCGCCAGTACCAGGTGCTGCCCGCCATCTGCTCATCCCCTTCCACCCAGCTGTCGCCGGGCCACTTGTTCTCGAGCTTCTGCTGCACCAGCTGGTTCTCTACCACCCAGGTGGCGAGTGTCTTCTGCTCTAGATAGTTGAGGGCCGAGAGGTGTTCGCTGGCGGTTTTCATTACCGCCAGCCCCGCGATGGCAAAGACTGCCAGCGCTACCATCACTTCGAGTAAGGTCATCCCGCGGGCGTTCATTCGCTCACCTCTTCATCTTCATCGCCGGTGAGCAGGGTGAGGCGGCCAAACTCGTCCCCTTTGACGATACGGGTGTAGCGGGCATCGTCATCCTGCTGGGTGAAGGTGAGCACGAACGGGCTCAGCTCGCCGCCCGGGAAGATCAGTAGCTGCGGCGTGCGCTCCTTCTCGTTGCGCTTCTGTTCGGTTTTCTCGTCGGGGTCCGGCTGCCAGCCAAAGCCTTCCAGCTCCAGCGCCAGCGTCATGTTCTCGGCCAGTTGCACCGGCCCAAGTTGCTTGTCGCCAGTCAGGGCCAGCCACTTGCGATCCTTGGCCTGACGCTGCATAAACTGCCAGCCGTTATCCTCGATGCGAATGCCTACCAGCCGACCATCCATCACCGCATACTCCTGCGCCAGCTGCAGCGTCGCCATCAGGCGACGCGCCTGCTTGTCCAGCTCCCTATCTCCTCTGGCGCCTCCCATGCTGAGGGTGACGGCGGTGGCCACTAGTCCCATCAGCATGGCGACCAGCAACACTTCCAGCAGAGTAAAGCCGGATTGGCGATGAAAGGAGAGAGAGCGCTTCATGCAGTCAGCTCACAAGGAGTGCGGTGGCGACATATCACTTATTGGAAATCCTTCAGGTTCCAGTTGCCGATGTCGTCATCGGTACCGGCTTCACCATCCAGACCCATGGAGAAGATGTCGATCTTGCCGAACTGGCCCGGGCTCAGCAGCTGGTACGGGTTGCCCCAGGGATCTTGCGGCAGGCGCTTGATGTAGCCGCCATCGCGGTAGCTGCGCGGCGTCGGGTCGATGGAGGGCTTGGTCACCAGTGCATCCAGACCCTGCTCTGTGGTCGGGTAGCGGTTGTTGTCCAGCTTGTACATGTCGAGGGCGTTTTCCAGCGCCACGATATCGGAGACCGCTTTCTGCTGGTCAGCCTTTTCCTTGTTGCCCATCAGGTTGGGCACCACCAGACTGGCCAGAATGCCGAGGATCACGATGACCACCATGACTTCCAGCAGGGTAAAACCGGATTGACGACGTTTGTTCATGAGTTGCTCCGTAACGAATGAGATGGGATGGCCCATCAGAGAGTGATCACTGGGTGGGTTCGACGGGCCGCCAGCGGCGCCACCGAACACCGGAAACTTACATATTCACCATATTGTTGAGCTCGAGGATCGGCTGCAGGATCGACATCACGATAAACAGCACCACCCCGGCCATGGAGACCACCAGCATGGGTTCGAACACCCCGAGGGCGATATTGACCTGGGATTCAAACTCCCGATCTTGGTTGTCCGCCGCCCGCTCCAGCATGCTGTCGAGCTCGCCGCTCTGCTCGCCGGAGGCGATCATGTGCAGCATCATGGGCGGGAAAATCTTGGTCTCGGTCAGCGACTTGCGCAGACTGGTCCCCTCGCGCACCCGTTCGGCGGCTTCGAGAATGCGCATTCTGGCAAAGTCGTTGGAGAGCACTTCGCCGGAGATCTTCATCCCCTCCAGCAGCGGCACCGCACTGGCGTTGAGGATGCTTAAAGTACGGGCGAAGCGGGCGGTGTTGAGACCGCGACTGACCCGGCCAATCACCGGCAGACCGAGCAACACCTGATGCCAGCGTCGGCGGCGCTTTTCATCGGTGAGCCACCAGCGCCAGACAAAGCTGCCAAGGAAGATCAGCAGCAGGAACCAGAGGCCATAGGCCTGCATCAGTTCGCTGGTACCGATGAGAAAGCGGGTTGTGCCCGGCAACTGCTGGCCCATGTGTTCAAACTGGGCCACCACCTTGGGCACCACGGCGGTAAGCAGGATCGAGATAACCCCGATAGCCACGCAGGTAAGCACGATGGGGTAGATCATCGCCTGCAACAGCTTGGTGCGCATATGCTGGCGCTGCTCGGTGTAGTCGGCGAGGCGGTTGAGCACCTTCTCCAGATGGCCCGACTTTTCACCGGCCGCCACCATGGAGCGAAACAGCTGGTCGAACACATGGGGGAAGGCTCCCAGCGAGTCGGCCAGCGAATACCCTTCCACCACCTTGCTGCGCACGGTGGCCACCAGAGAGCGCAAATGGGCTTTTTCGCACTGCTCGGCCACCGCTTTGAGCGCCTCTTCGATGGTGAGACCGGCCCCCACCAGGGTCGCCAGTTGGCGAGTGATCAGGGCCAGCTCGGCAGTGGAGGCGCCACGACGAAACAGGGCGAAGCGGGTCGCTTCCCGTTTCGCCTTCTCGGTGGTCTCGTTCACCTCGAGGGGAGTGAGCCCCTGCTCGCGTAGCAGCTGGCGTACCTGACGGGCCGAGTCGCCCTCCATCACGCCGCTCTTGCTGCGCCCCTTGTTATCGAGGGCCTTGTATTCGAATGCCGCCATCTCAATCTTCCCGGGTCACGCGCAGCACCTCTTCGAGGCTGGTCTGCCCCCTGAGGACCTTGTCGATACCGTCACGACGGATGCTGGGGGTGTGACCGCGGATCAGCCGCTCGATGGCGAGCTCGCCGCTGGCGCTGTGAATGGCTTCACGCACCGCTTCATCGATCACCACCAGCTCGTGAATGCCGGTCCGGCCACGGTAGCCGGTGTGGTTGCACAGCTCGCAGCCGACCGGGCGCCACACCTGCTGATCGGGAGCCAGCTCGATGCCCATGGCGAGGCGCTCCTGCTCGGTGATGGGGCGCGGGGCGCGGCAATCGGGGCAGAGGGTGCGCACCAGCCGCTGGGCCAGCACCGCCAACAGCGACGAGGAGAGCAGGAAGGGCTCGATCCCCATGTCCCGCATCCGGGTGATGGCGCCGATGGCGGTGTTGGTGTGCAGGGTCGACATCACCAGGTGACCGGTCAGCGACGCCTGCACCGCAATCTGGGCGGTTTCAAGGTCACGAATTTCCCCCACCATCACCACATCCGGATCCTGACGCAGAATGGCGCGCAGGCCGCGGGCGAAGGTCATGTCCACCTTGGTGTTGACCTGGGTCTGGCCCACCCCTTCGAGGTCATATTCGATAGGGTCTTCCACCGTCAGAATGTTGCGATCCCGCGAGTTGATTTCAGACAGCGCCGCATAGAGGGTGGTGGATTTACCGGAACCGGTCGGGCCGGTGACCAGAATAATGCCGTGGGGCTTGCGAATAAGCTCGCTGATGATGGTGCGGTTGGCCGCGGTCATCCCCAGCTGCTTGAGCTCGAGGCGCACGTTGTTCTTGTCGAGCAGACGCAATACCACCCGCTCGCCGTAGCTGGACGGCATGGTGGAGACCCGCACGTCGACGGCGCGACCGCCGATACGCAACGAGATACGGCCATCCTGCGGTACCCGCTTCTCGGCGATATCCATCCGCGACATCACCTTGATCCGCGAGACCAGTAGCGAGGCCAGCTTGCGATGGGGGCGCAGTATCTCCCGCAGCACCCCATCGATGCGAAAGCGGATCACCAGTGCCCGCTCGAAGGTCTCGATATGGATATCGGAGGCCTCCTCCTTGATCGCCTCGCTCAGCATGGCATTGATGAGGCGAATGATGGGGGCGTCGTCGTCGGCATCCAGCAGATCTTCGCTTTGCGGCAGCTCTTCGGCCAGGGCGAAGAAGTCCATCTCGTTGCCGAGATCTTCCATCAGCTGGCGCGCCTCGGAGGAGTCGCGCTGGTAGTGAGCCATCAGCAGCTCTTCGAAGGCCTCGTTGTCGAGCTGCTCCACCGCGAAGCTGCAACCTGCGACCCGCCGCACTTCCAGCAGGGCCTGCGGGGTGACGCCAGGGCGGCACTGCAGCACGGGGGCGCCGTCCCGCTCAATCAGGATCACTCCGAAGTTGCGGGCAAAGACAAAAGGGAGCTCGGGCAGTGGCGCAGGCCCGGCGCTTCCATCCAGATGGTAGGCACTCATCAGGGCTTACTCTGCACAAACGGGGTGGTGGTCTCGACAGTGCTTTGCTGTCTGCTCCGCATCTCGTTGATCTGCTTCTGGATCTCTTTTTGCAGCTCGGGCGACACCATCACATCCTGGCCATAGGCAGGCAATACCTGACGTTTGGGCGAGGTGAGATAGCCCTCCTGGGCAGCCGCATCCAGCTGTTCGGCGCGGAACAGGGAGTATTTGTTGCTGGAGACACCGGTATAGACATCCGCATCACGCAAGATGGTCGGCCGGATAAAGACCATCAGGTTGCGCTTGGAGGTGGTGTTGGAGGTGGAGCGAAACAGATAGCCCAGCACCGGGATATCGCCCAGCAAGGGCACCTTGGAGACCTGCTCCTTGGTCTCCTCATTCATCAAACCGCCCAGCACCACGGTTTCGCCGCTTTTGACCAACACCGCGTTCTTGACGGTACGGGTATCGAAGGTGGGGCCAAGGTTGGCAGTACCGGTCGCCTGGGTCTGGGCGACGCTGGAGACCTCCTGCTCGATATTGAGCAGCACCGAATCCCCTTCGTTGATCTGCGGGGTCACCACCAGCTTGGTGCCCACCGTCTTGCGTTCGATGGTGTTGAACACCTGATCGCTGGTGGTGGAGCTTTGCGAACCGCTCTGGACCGGGACCTCCTGACCGACGTTGAAGGAGGCCTCCTTGTTGTCCATGGTGACGATACTCGGGGTGGAGAGAATATCGTTCTTGGTATTGGAGGCCAGCGCCGTGGCCAGCATGGCCCAGTCGCCGTGATAGAAACCGGCGGCCATACCGTTGAACTCTTTCAGCAGACCGGCAGCGGTGTCGGTCTTGCCATTCTGGTAATCCTTGCCCGCCGCGATGGCACTGCCGAGGGGCAGACCGGAGTTGGTGAACTGGGTGCCACCGCCGTTGGCATTGCCCCACTGGACGCCAAGGGTGAGGCCGTCGCCATCCTGCATCTCAACGATGATCGCCTCCACCAGCACCTGGGCGCGGCGGATATCGAGCTTGGCCACCACCTGCTCCAGTTCGGACATCACGTCCGGCTGGGCGGTGATGACCAGCGCATTGGTGGTCTCGTCGGCTGAGATGGCCAGCTTGCCACCGCCGATGCTGGCGCCACCTGTGGTTGCGCCGCCGCCCTTCTTGTCGGCCTCGATGCTGGAGCTGACGCCCTTGAGCACCTCGACCATGTCTTTGGCCTTGCCATATTTGAGGTAGAAGACCCGGGTGTTGCCCTGGCTCTGCAGGTCGCGGTCGAGCTGGCGCACCATCTGGATGATGCGGGCGCGCGCTTTCGGCTCACCACTCACCACCACAGAGTTGGTGCGCTCGTCGGCCACCACCTTGGGGGAGAGCAGCAGGGAAGCGGTGCCGCCCTGTGGGTTGCCATCCTTGTTGAGATTGGTCACCAGCCGCACCATTTCACCCGCCGAGGCGAACTTGAGCTTGATGATGTCCACATCCTGATCGCCTGCGCGGTCGACCCGGTTCACCACCTCCACCAGCCGGTTGACCACGGCGGCGCGGCCGGTGATCAGCAGCACGTTGGAGGGCTCGTAGTGCACCACGTTGCCACCACCGGCGTTGTCGTTGAGCTGGCGCAGCAGTGGCGCCAGTTCACGGACCGAGACGTTGCGCACCGGCACGACCCGGGTCACCATCTCGTCGCCCATGCCCGGGTTGCTGCCATCCACCACCGGAATGGCGGAGGTCTTGGCATCCCGCGAGCGCAGCACCTTGAGCACCCCGTTGTCCATCGGCACCACGGCAAAGCCGTAGACGTCGAGCACGCTCAGGAAGAACTGGTAGTACTGCTCCTCATTGAGCAGGTCGTAGCTGCGCACGTTGATCTTGCCGCGCACCGAGGGCTCTATGATGATGGTTTTATTGAGGTTCTTGCCCACCGTATTGATGAACTCTTCAATATCGGCGTTCTTGAAACTGGCAGAGTATTCGGTGGCCCAAGCTGAGCCCGCCATCATCAGTGCCGCTGCGATAGTGGCCAGACGCCAGCTTTTCCCTTTAGTGGTCATTATTGGTACGACTCCAAATCATTATTCTGACAAGCGCACATAGATGTCGAACTGTTCGCCCTGTCGCTCGACGGTCACTGTCATTTCCGTTGCGCCAGCCATCTGCTGCATCGCCTGCATGGCTTGCATGTTGTCCCGTAAATCCAGCCCGTTGATGCTGATGGCCAGGTCATTGGCCTGCAGCCCGCTCTGGTTGAAAAACTCAGGATTGCTGCCCGGGTTGAGGCGATAGCCGGTCATGCGGCCATCCACCTGAACCGGTGAAATATTGAGGTAATCGGTGATCTTGCCCGGATCGGCCATCAGCTCGCTGCGCAGGGAACCAAGGGGGGCGGTGTTGGTCTGCGGCAGTGGCTTGCCATACTCCTCGCCATCCAGCATCAGGGTCTCGTCGCGGCCATCCCGCTCGATGATCACCCGATCCGGATAGACCTGCCGGATCCGCGCCTGGGTGCCGTCAATCATGTCACCGACCCCATAGGAGTTCTGGATGCCGGACATGGCGATGATGGCGATCGATTTGGCGGGATCCGAGCTTGCCAACACCCCGTTGAGCTGGGCATTGAGCTGGGTACGCGGCGCATTGGCGGCCACGGCGGCTTTGGCTTGCGCCTTGGGGATCGCCTTGCCAAACAGCGCCAGTCGGCTCACCTCGCCCAGTTCAAGGCGCGGGTTGCTCTGGCCGTTGACCGCCACTGCGGAGGGTTGCCACGGTTGGCTGGTTTGCGGACTTGCCAGGGTGAGCAGACGCCAGGTGAGGGCGGCGCTCTGCTGGGCCAGCATGATCAGCAGCGCCAGAAAGGCCACCTGGGTGACTCTGGTCATGGGAAGCCGCCGGCACTGGGTCAGCAGCATGGTCAAAATGTCATCCCTGAATCGTAGCGTCATATTAATCAACAAATTCCAGGCTCTGGGGCGGCTGCGTATTGTGTACGGCGGAGTGCTGTGACACAACGGGTCGGGGCGCGCCAAACCGTAAAAATGGATATTTCATCACACCGTAAACCTTTGAATGCTCACAAAAGTGGCACTCAGGTGAGGTGCATCCTGCTTGCCAGCGAACATCAGGGTACGGTGCGTACTCACCCTCGCCAATCCTGCAGCGCCTTGAGGGTCACGCTCTGTCCGGCGACCTGCAGCACTATGTATTGCTGGTCGATGGTAGCGAGCACGACTCCCGGGGCGATTTCGCTCCCCTCCCGGTATTCCCGGCCATTGAGCACCACGGCCCGCTTGGCGGGGTTGGAGGAGAACACATGAGAGCCGTAGCTCAATTGCGGGACCTGCTGGCGCACCGACTGGGGTGCCGAGCCCAGCGCCATCAATTGGGCTGGTTGCACGTTCTGGCTGGCGGCGTGTGGCGTCTCCTGCAATGGGGTCTCATTGAGGGCTTTCATCAGTTGCTCGGCCAGACTCAGCGCGGGGGTATTTCCCTGAC
Source organism: Aeromonas sp. FDAARGOS 1416 (assembly GCF_019048085.1). NCBI lineage: Bacteria > Pseudomonadati > Pseudomonadota > Gammaproteobacteria > Aeromonadales > Aeromonadaceae > Aeromonas > Aeromonas sp. FDAARGOS 1416. The sequence continues at coordinate 479,210 of NZ_CP077301.1, forward strand.
TGGTCCCCTCGTTTTTGGCCACTGCTCTGGGTTGGACCACCGGCTCCGGCAGGGGCGGGGGCAGCGGACGGGTCACCATTGCCTTGGGTTCAACCCGCACGAAGGGCGGGGTGATCACCTCTTTCACCTCCACCTTCTCCTCGATGGGGCGCAGGTGGAGCAGATGCCAGCCATAGTTGGCGCCCGCCCCCAGCAACAGGGCCAGGGGAGCCAGCAGCCAGCCGATGCGGCGTGGGCTGCGCTCCTCTTCCCGAGGCATGGGCAAGCCCATGGCCGGAATATGGGCGGAGAGTTGCGGTTGCTGCGCACGGTGCAGCGCCTTGAGCAGGGTAGACATCAGGAGGCCTCCTCCAGTCTGGGCATGGGTTCACCGGAGAGGGCGTTGAGACGCAGCAGGGTGTTGCTGCCCGCGATGCCATCAGGGGTCAGCCCCTGATCCCGCTGGAACTGCTGCAGTTTGTTCTTGAGCTCGCCATCGAAGCGGCGCACCTTGCGCTCGGGTTGCTGCAGCGCACGGCTCAGGGCGTTGTCGAGCCATTGGATCTGGGTCTGACCGGCATTGCTGGCGATCAGGCTCACCCCCCCTTTCGGCATGCGCCAAAGCAGGGTGTAGCTGCCGCCCCAGTTGTCGCTGAGCCACTGGCGATCCACCTGCCAGCTCTGGTCACCTATCATCAGGCTGGCCTTGTTCGGCCCCAGATTGACCAGAGTCGCGTAGTAGAGGCCGCCAGTCTGGTCAGTGAGTGTGATCATGGCGGGATACTGCAGGGCGCGCAGCTCGTCGAGGCTTGCCTCTCCCTCCTGACAGCGCAGACCGGCACGGGGCGCGTTGTCACAGGTTGCCTCGAACGGTTCCGGTTCATAACCCCAGACCCGATAGAGATTCTGCATGGCGCTGTCGGGGTCGATGGCCTGATTGATCGCCTCGGTCAGCTGCTCCTGCTGCTCGGCGGTCTCGTCGATGGTGACCGGCACCTCGACCTTGACTACCGGACGGGTGGGGAACACGCCGAAAAATTGCCAGCCCCACCAGCCTGCGGCCACCAGCAGGGCGCCCGCCAGCGTCACCATCAGACCGGAGGCCCAGCTCCCTTCGTCCCGAACGCCATTGACCTCGAAGGCGGCCTGGCTGATATCGCTGTGGACAATCTTGTAGCTGCCACGGGCGAAAGCGGCGATCAGGGCGCGGTCACAGATGAGGTTGATGAAACGGGGGATGCCGCCACTCAGGCGATGAAGCGTCTTGATGGCGCGCGGGGTGAAGATGGGTTGTACGCAGCCTGCAACTTGCAGCCGGAAGCGGACGTAGGCATCCACATCGCTGTGAGAGAGCGGCAGCAGGTGATAGCGGGCGGTAATGCGCTGGGCCAGCTGACGCAGCAGGGGTTGGCGCAGCATCTGTTGCAGCTCGGGCTGACCGATCAGCACCACCTGCAGCAGTTTTCGTTCGTCGGTTTCGAGGTTGGTGAGCAGGCGCAGCTGCTCCAGTACGCCGGGCAGCAGGTGCTGCGCCTCATCCACCAGTACCACGCTGCGCTTGCCTGCCGCCAGGTTGGCCAGCAGGTGATCGCGAATAAGGTCGAACAGCCGCTTGATCCCGGCATCTTCGGGATAGGGGAGTTGAAACTCGTCGCAGATGGCAGCCAGCAGATCCCGTTCGGTCAGGGAGGGGTTGAGGATATAGGCGATCTCGGTATCGGCGGGGAGCTGTTGCAGCAGGCAGCGGGAGACGGTGGTTTTGCCGGTGCCCACTTCGCCGGTCAGCAGCACAAAGCCGCCGCCATCCTGCAATCCATAGTTGAGATGAGCAAGGGCTTCGCCGTGGCGCTCGCTCATATAGAGGTACTTGGGATTGGGCGAGATGGAAAACGGGTGTTCCGAGAGGCCAAAGAACTGTGTGTACATGAGGGTATTCTTTTGTAGCCGGCGACAGATGAAAAATGTCTTCGGATGATAGCAAACCTCGCTTTCATTGGAAGCCATCATTGGCGCCGAAGGGCAAATTGCGGCCTTTTCCTGCCATCTTGTGATCCCGGTTGCGTCATTGGCACAAGTCCGGATCACAATATGACAAAAAATAGCTGTAAATAAAGGGAAATATCAATATGGGCGCGGCCTGGCAAAGGCCGTCAGCATGGCGCTGAATCGGCGATCGCCAGACCTGTTTGTATACAATTCATGGCGCCTGTTGCTCTGTCAGCCATCAGGGCAAGCTGGTCGGCATGTACTTGCTCAGTGGTGATCCTGAAACTGCGCGGCAATCTCCCTGAACTGCGCTTCGCAAGCGAGAAACGCCGCGACAATGCCGGGATCAAAATGGCTGCCGCTCCCCTTCACGATGATCTCCTTCGCTTCCTCATGGCTGAAAGCAGGTTTGTAGACTCGTTTCGAGATGAGGGCATCGTAGACATCTGCTACCGCCATCAAGCGCCCGGAGAGGGGAATGTCCTTACCCGCCATCCCAGCCGGATAGCCGCTGCCATCCCACTTTTCGTGGTGGGTGAGGGAGATCTCCCGGGCCAGCCGCAGGAAGGAGTTGGAGCCCAGCTGCGCCTCAGCGCTCGCCAGCGCATCGGCGCCGATCTGCGGGTGGCGCTTCATGATGGCGAACTCCTCGTCGGTCAGCTTGCCCGGTTTGAGCAGGATGGCATCGGGAATGCCCACCTTGCCCACATCGTGCAGAGGGGCCGACTTGAACAGCAGATCGATGGTGGCGTCATCGAGCGGATAGCGATCCCAATCGCTGCGACTGAGGTATTGCGCCAGCGCCTTCACATAGTGCTGGGTGCGGATGATATGGGCGCCGGTCTCGTTGTCACGGGTCTCCGCCAGCGAGGCGAGGCCGAGGATAGCCACGTCGCGGGTCAGGTTGAGCTCGTCGCTGCGGGATTTCAGCTCGCCGATCATCTGATTGGTGCTGGCTGCAATCAGGCCGAATTCGTCATCCCGGGTGACCGGCACCCGGGCGTCGAAGTCACCACACTGTACTCTGGCCATTGTGCTGGTCTGGTGGCGCAGGGATAGGCCGAGATTGCGACCATAACCGTGGATGATGAGGGCGAGATAACAGAAGGTCACCGTCATCACGAAGGCGATCTCCCACAGGATGTAGTGCTGGGCATCGACCCTCGGCAGGCTGCGCTCCACCGTCACCAGCCACTCCAGATCCTTGTTGAACAGCAAGAAGAAGACGCCTCCCAGCAGGGTGAGGGTCGCCAGGGTAAAGAGGGTGAACTTGCGTGGCAGCGGCATGGCCAGCGGGTGGCTCAGCGCCAGGCTCTGCTCGGCTTGCCGTGCTCTGGCCCGATGCAAGTCCCGCTCCAGAGTCAGATCGGCCGCCACCAGAAAGCCGAGGGTAGTCATCCCCAGCAGCACCTTGAGGTGACTCTCCAGCGGAAAGTCGTGAGCCAGTGCGTTGTAGCCAGAGAGCAGCAGTGCTCCCAGCAGGTAGAAACCGACCTCCAGTCCAAACCCGTCCAGCCCGTTGCGCGGCTGGGGCCGCCTTGAGAGCAGCCAATTGCGCACGGCGAACATGATGGCGAAGGTCACCAGGGTTGGCCCCAGCAACTGGGGCAGGGTGAGACTCTCGAGAAACGGGCAAACCTGCCAGCCATAGAGACAAAATAGTGACAGGGTTACCCCGTAGTGCAGGGCGCAACGCCCCGTGATCCTCTGCATATTCCCACCCATGTTGCTGGTTATTGTTATGTCGGCGGGAGACCCGCTATTACAGGCGCCGCAGCAGCAGGCTACCGATGGAGTAGCCAGCGCCAAAGGAGCACAGTACGCCGCGAGCCCCCGCAGGAAGGTCGCGATTGTACAGATGAAACGCGATGATGGAACCCGCCGAGCTGGTATTACCATAGCTATCAAGAATGACCGGCGCCTCCTGCTGGCTGGCATCGTGACCGAGCAGCTTGCGGCCGATGAACTGGTTCATGGTGAGGTTGGCCTGATGGAGCCAGAGCCGGTTCAGGCTCTCGGCGGGCCAGCCCTGCTCGTCGAGCTGGTTGGCAATCTGGTCGCACACCAGCGGTAACACCTCCTTGAACACCTTGCGCCCCTGCTGGCGAAACAGCTTGTCGTCGCCGTAGCGGGTGCGCGGGCTCAGCCGGTTCAGAAAGCCGAAGTTGTTGCGAATGTTGTTGGAGTATTGGGTCACCAGCTTGCTGGCCACCAGTTGCCATGGATTGGCCACCTTGCAATCGGCTTCCCGCTCCAGCAGCACCGCGGTGCAGGCATCGCCGAAGATAAAGTGACTATCCCGATCGCGAAAATTGAGGTGCCCCGAGCAGATCTCCGGATTGACTACCAGCGCCACATTGGCGGTGCCAGCCGCCAGCATGTCGGCGGCTGTCTTGATGCCGAAGGTGGCGGACGAGCAGGCCACGTTCATGTCAAAGGCCATGCCGCTCGCCCCCAGATAGTGCTGCAGCTCGATAGCCAGCGCCGGGTAGGGGCGCGGCATGTTGGAGGCGGCCACGATCACCAAATCGATCTCGCCGGGCTCGCGACCGGCGGCGATCAGCGCCTGCTCGGCGGCGGCCACCGCCATCTCCACCATGATGGAGGGCATCTCATCGGGCCGCTCCGCCAGCAGCGGCTGCATGATATCGGGGTTGAGCACCCCCTCGCGGCTCACCAGATAACGGCTCTTGATGCCGGAGGCCTTCTCGATGAACTCGCAACTGGAGTGCTGCTTGGCGGGGAGCTGGCCGGCGTCGATGGCAGAGGCGTTCTCCTCGTTGTAGAGATCTACATACTGGTTGAAGGCAGCCACCAGCTCTTCATTGCTGACGGCAAAGGGTGGGGTATAGAGGCCTGAGCCACTGATCACGATAGAGGTCATCTTTGCTCCTCGCCGGGTGCGTTCCCGGCTTGTCGGTTTATAGGGTAGAGAGGGTTACAGCTGGTCGATCGCCGCAGCGAGACCCGCCAGGGTCAGCGGATGCATTCGCCCGCCAACCACGTCATTCATCAGCTTGATGGAGGGATGCCAGAGCCACTCCCGGCGCGGGGTGGGGTTGATCCACACCAGTTTGGGAAAGTGCTGCTGCAAGCGGGTAAGCCACACCTGACCCGACTCTTCGTTCCACTGCTCGACACTGCCGCCTGGCCAGGTGATCTCGTAGGGGCCCATGGTGGCATCCCCCACCAGGATCACCCGGTAGTCGCTGCCGTAGGTGCGCAGTAGCCGCAGGGTATCGAACCGCTCCTCAAGGCGGCGGGCGTTATCCTTCCAGACGAAGTCGTAGAGGCAGTTGTGAAAATAGAAGTACTCCAGATGCTTGAACTCGTGGCGCAGGGCGGAGAAGAGGCGCTGCACCTCGGCCACGTGGGCATCCATGGAGCCTCCCACATCGAAGAAAACCAACAGCTTCACCCCGTTGTGGCGCTCGGGCCGCAGTTTCACATCGAGCCAGCCCTGGCGGGCAGAACTTTTTATGGTGTCGTCGAGATCCAGCTCGTCGGGATTGCCTTTGCGCACCCAGCGTCTGAGTTTGCGCAGCGCGAGCTGAATGGCGCGCTGGCCAAGCGGTGAGTCGTCGCTGAAGTTGCGATAATGTCTGGCCTCCCACACCTTGGCCGCCTTGCCATGCAGCCCCTCTCCACCCATGCGGACTCCCTCGGGGTGAAAACCGCCGTGACCAAACGGGCTGCTGCCACCGGTCCCTACCCACTTGTTGCCACCGGCATGGCGCTCTTTCTGCTCGTTCAGCCGCTGAGTAAGGGTTTCCAGCAGCTTGTCGAGTCCGCCGAGGGATTTGAGCTGTGCCTTCTCCTCTGGGCTCAACAGCCGTTCGAACTCCTTGCGCAGCCACTCCTCGGGCAGGCTTTCCGGCAGCAGGGGGATGGCTTCCAGCCCCTCGTAGTATTCGGCGAAGGCGCGATCGAAGCGATCGTAGTGGGCCTCGTCTTTTACCAGCAGGCAGCGGGAGAGCTGGTAGAACTCCTCCATATCGACAGCGACCAGCCGGGCAGCCAGTGCGGCGTGCAAGTCCAGCAGCTCACGCAGGCTGCACGGCAGCTTGTGGCGGCGCAGGTGGGTAAAAAAGTCGATCAGCATGGGTCAGCTGCCGCGCCGGGCCAGAAAGGCGAGCTTCTCGAAGAGATGCAGGTCCTGCTCGGTCTTGAGCAGGGCGCCATATAGCGCGGGCACCAGCTTGCCGGGCTCGCGGGCACGCATTGCCTCGGGGGCGATATCGTCGGCCAGCAGCAGGCGGATCCAGTCCAGCAGCTCCGAGGTGGAGGGCTTCTTGCGCAGCCCCTCTACCTCGCGCAGCTCGAAGAAGAGCTCCATTGCCTCGCCAAGCAGGCTCTCCTTGAGGTCGGGGTAGTGGAGTTTGACGATGGCCTGCATCTCGGCCTTGTCGGGGAAGCGGATGTAGTGAAAGAAGCAGCGGCGCAGGAAGGCATCCGGCAGCTCTTTTTCGTTGTTGGAGGTGATGATGACCACCGGCCGCTGGCGTGCCTTGACTCGTTCGCCGGTCTCGTAGACATCGAACTCCATCCGATCCAGCTCCAGCAGCAGATCGTTGGGAAATTCGATGTCGGCCTTGTCGATCTCGTCGATCAGCAGCACAGGTCGCTGCTCGGCGCTGAAGGCCTGCCACAACTTGCCTTTACGAATGTAGTGGCTGATATCGGCCACTCTGGGATCGCCGAGCTGGGAGTCGCGCAGCCGGGCCACCGCATCATATTCGTAGAGTCCCTGTTGGGCCTTGGTGGTGGACTTGATATGCCAGGCAATGAGATCGGTGCCAAGATGATTGGCGACCGCTTCCGCCAGCACCGTCTTGCCGGTGCCCGGCTCCCCTTTGATCAGCAGCGGTTTTTCGAGGGTGATGGCGGCATTGACTGCCATCTTCAATGCATCGGAGGCGAGATACTGGCTGCTTCCTGAAAATCCCATAACGTCGGTTCCTTTGACGATTGGCGCCCAGAGTCAGGGGCCAGAGAGAATAAGCTCTATATGTTGTAATACCATATGGTTATAACGAATAGTCACTTCTCATTCAGAAACCACAGGGTAATCTTGTTTCATCGTCGTAACAAACACAGGGATAGCACCATGAGCAAAATTTTTGAGGACAATAGCCAGACTATCGGTCACACCCCGCTGGTTCGTCTCAACCGTGTTACCAAAGGCCGCGTGCTGGCCAAGATCGAGAGCCGCAACCCCAGCTTCAGCGTCAAGTGCCGGATCGGCGCCAACCTGATCTGGGATGCCGAGAAGCGTGGCATCCTGACCAAGGGTAAGGAGATCATCGAGCCCACCAGCGGCAACACGGGTATTGCTCTGGCATTTGTTGCGGCTGCTCGCGGCTATCCCATTACCCTGACCATGCCGGCAACCATGAGTCTGGAGCGCCGCAAGCTGCTCAAGGCGCTCGGTGCCAATCTGGTGCTGACCGAAGGGCCGCTCGGCATGAAGGGCGCCATTGCCAAGGCCAACGAGATCCTCGAGTCCGAGCCGGGCAAATACGTGCTGTTGCAACAGTTTGAAAACCCAGCCAACCCGGAGATCCACGAAAAGACCACTGGCCCCGAGATTTGGGATGCCACTGACGGTGAGGTGGATGTGTTCGTGGCCGGGGTCGGTACCGGCGGCACCATTACCGGTGTCTCCCGCTACCTGAAGAAGACCCAGGGCAAGGCGGTGGTCTCTGTTGCGGTCGAACCTGCCGAGTCGCCGGTCATCAGCCAGAAGCTGGCCGGTGAAGAGATCAAACCGGGCCCCCACAAGATCCAGGGTATCGGCGCCGGCTTTATCCCGGGCAACCTCGACCTCTCCCTGATTGACCGGGTCGAGCAGGTGACCAGTGACGAAGCTATCGAGATGGCTCGCCGCCTGATGGAGGAGGAGGGGATCCTGGCCGGTATCAGCTCCGGTGCTGCGGTGGTGGCTGCCAGCCGTCTGGCCGAGCTGCCGGAATTTGCGGGCAAAACCATTGTGGTCATCCTGCCGAGTGCGGCGGAGCGTTACCTCTCCAGCGCCCTGTTTGCCGGGGTGTTCAGCGAGCAGGAACTGCAGCAGTAACTGATCGGAATCTTTCAAAACAGCGGCGCTCCCAAGAGCGCCGCTTCTTTATGGGCTAGACTCAACCCCTGATAGTGTCACTTGATCCTTATTTTTTGGGGTAAAATAACAAGTTCCGGAGTGAGAAAAAAAGCAGACATTCCGCTCTAAATCTCATATCCTGTGCGGCGTCACGCGGTGTTTGCTGGCTGGGTATCACAAAGTAACAAAGTGTTATTTTTCGTTATAAAATAATTTCAGGCCAGTCCTGATGCGGCTTGTAGCCCAATAACTGAAAATTGCCAACCAGCGCGCCGATTACTGCACAGAAACTTGACCTGGATTAAACCATTGCGGGTCTGCTTTCGTTACTTTACAACATATCCATACTGACACGGTGGGTCAGGTTGCTTCAAAAACGACCAATCCACCAAAAAATATCAATAATATGGGGTGAAACCATGTACGAGAAGTCTGTTGTTATTACTGCTGAAAACGGCCTGCACACCCGTCCGGCAGCTCAGTTCGTGAAAGAAGCCAAAGAATTCCAAAGCGAGATCACTGTGGTCTCCGGTGGCAAGTCCGCCAGCGCCAAGAGCCTGTTCAAGCTGCAGACCCTGGGCCTGACCAAGGGCACCAACGTAACCATCCAGGCTGACGGCCCGGATGCCCAGCAAGCTGTTGAGAAGCTGGTTGCCCTGATGGACGAGCTGGAGTAATCCAGCTTTAGATTCCTCCCCCACAGTCGTTTTAATAGGAAGGATTATGATATCTGGCATTCTTGCGTCCCCCGGTATCGCATTCGGTAAGGCGCTTCTTCTTAAAGAAGATGAAATCGTTATCAATCAGGGCAAAATTTCTGCTGATCAGATTGATGCCGAGATCAACCGTTTCCTCGAAGCTCGTACCAAGTCAGCTGCCCAGCTGGAAGCCATCAAAGAGATGGCCGGTCGCACCTTCGGTGAGGAAAAAGAGGCCATCTTCGAAGGCCACATCATGTTGCTCGAAGATGAGGAGCTGGAAGGGGATATCAAATCCTTCATCAAAGAGAACAAGGCATCCGCCGACAAAGCCATCTATGAGGTGATCGAGCAGTACGCCAAGATGATGGCCGAGCTGGATGACCCCTATCTGCGCGAGCGCGCCACCGACTTCCGTGACATCGGTACCCGTCTGGTGAAGAACGTGCTGGGCATCGCCGTTGTCAACCTGAGCACCATCGACGAAGAGGTGATCCTGGTCGCCAAAGACCTGACCCCGTCTGAAACCGCTCAGATCAACCTGAAATATGTGCTGGGTTTCGTTACCGACATCGGTGGCCGTACTTCCCACACCTCCATCATGGCCCGCTCCCTGGAGCTGCCGGCCGTGGTAGGCACCAACGACATCACCGAGCGCGTCAAGAACGGTGATATGCTGGTGCTGGATGCGATCAACAACCAGATCATCATCAATCCGACCGCTGAACAGCTGACCGAAGCCAAGAAGTTCCAGGCTCAGTTCCAGGCCGAGAAAGATGAGCTGGCCAAGCTGAAAGATCTGCCAGCCATCACGCTGGATGGTCACCAGGTCGAAGTGTGTGCCAACATCGGTACCGTCAAGGATACCGAAGGTGCCATCCGCAATGGCGCCGAAGGCGTGGGTCTGTACCGTACCGAGTTCCTGTTCATGGACCGTGACGCGCTGCCGACCGAAGAAGAGCAGTTCAAAGCCTACAAAGAAGTGGCCGAAGCGATGCCGGATCAGCCGATCATCGTGCGTACCATGGACATTGGCGGTGATAAAGAGCTGCCCTACATGAATTTCCCGAAAGAGATGAACCCCTTCCTGGGCTGGCGTGCCGTGCGTATTTTCTTCGACCGCGAAGACATCATGCATGCTCAGCTGCGGGCCATTCTGCGCGCCTCTGCCTTCGGCAAACTGCGCATCATGTTCCCGATGATCATCTCTGTCGAAGAGTTCCGTAGCCTGAAAGCTACCGTAGAGACGCTGAAAGCCGAACTGCGTGCCGAAGGCAAAGCCTTTGATGAATCCATCGAAGTGGGTATCATGATCGAGACCCCGGCCGCTGCCGTGATGGCTCATCATCTGGCCAAGGAAGTGGATTTCTTCAGTATCGGTACCAACGACCTGACCCAGTACACCCTGGCTGTCGATCGTGGTAACGAGATGATCTCCGCCATGTACAACCCGCTGTCACCCTCCGTCCTGACCCTGATCAAGATGGTTATCGATGCGTCCCACGCCGAAGGCAAGTGGACCGGTATGTGTGGTGAACTGGCTGGTGACGAGCGCGCTACCCTGCTGCTGCTGGGTATGGGTCTGGATGAGTTCTCCATGAGCGCCATCTCTGTACCGCGTATCAAGAAGCTTATCCGCAACACCAACTTCGAAGATGTGAAGGCAATGGCTGATCAAGCACTGAGCTTTGCCACCGCTGCTGAAATCGAAGCGTGCGTAGATAACTTTATTAAGCAGAAAGCAGTCTGCTAAGATCGGCTGCAAACAGCGACAAATCATCTCTAGGAGCTTTATATGGGTCTGTTTGATAAACTGAAGAAACTGGTTTCCGACGATAGCTCTGACACCGGCGGCATCGAAATCTTTGCTCCGCTGTCTGGCGAAATCGTGCCGATCGAAGATGTGCCTGACGTTGTCTTCGCCGAGAAGATCGTTGGTGACGGTATCGCCATCAAGCCGGCTGGCAACAAGATGGTTGCGCCGTGCGATGGTACCATTGGCAAGATTTTCGAGACCAACCACGCGTTCTCTCTGGAATCCGACTCCGGTATCGAGCTGTTCGTTCACTTCGGTATCGACACCGTTGAACTGAAAGGCGAAGGCTTCAAGCGTATCGCTCAGGAAGGTCAACAGGTCAAGCGCGGCGACACCATCATCGAGTTCGATCTGGCCGTTCTGGAAGCGAAAGCCAAGTCTACCCTGACTCCGGTTGTCATCTCCAACATGGACGAGATCAAAGAGCTGATCAAAATGACTGGTGCCGTGACTGTGGGCGAGACCCCGGTTATCCGTATCAAGAAGTAATGCCCGGCTGGCTCACGCCAGTTGCGCAGTAAAAAACCGAGGCCTTGTGCTTCGGTTTTTTTATGGCTGCGAGTCGGCTTTTCTTTCTGGTTATTACTCTATTCCGTCGAGATGACAACCCGGTTACGGCCCTGATCCTTGGCCTGATAAAGGGCCCGATCGGCCATCATCAGCAGATAGTCGATGCTCTCCTGCCCCTTCATGCTGGCACACCCCAGACTGATGGTGAGGGAGAGCTGTTTCCCCTGCCATGGCAATCGGGTGGTACTGACATGCTGGCGCAGCTGTTCGGCGCGCCGTGCCGCCTGTTCAATATCGCAACCAGGCAGGATCAGCAGAAACTCCTCTCCACCCCAACGGGCCAGACTCTCCCCCGGCAACAGCTGGCTCGCCATGGCGTGGGCGACGGCGCAGAGCGCGGCATCACCCGCAGGGTGGCCGTAGCGGTCATTGACCTGTTTGAAATGGTCGATATCTCCCAACACCACCGAGAGGGGCTCACCTTGCAACCAGAGGGCCTGCAACTGTTGCTGGGCGCCACGCCGGTTGGTCAGTTCGGTGAGCGGATCGGTGCAGGAGAGGCGGCTCACCTCCTCCACCATACACTGCAGGTCGTGGATATCGCGAAAGGTGACGATATGGCCATCCGGGATGGCATCGGCTCCCAGCTGGGCAGTGACGATAAACCAGCGCGACTGACCGCTCTTGCAGCGGATCAGCGCAGGCATCTCGGCAACCTCCAGCCCTTGCGACAAGCTCTGTTCTACCTGGGAGTGCCAGGAGTCGATGATGGTGCGGCGATATCCTTCATCCGGGTAGGCGACCTGAAACCAGGAGGCCATGTCCGGCAGATCGTCAAGGTTGTAGCCCAGCTGCTCAATAAAGGCTTTATTCAGAAAGCGGTGGCGCCGCTGCGGGATCATGTCGGGTGAGCAGCCATCGTGACGGGCAATGGATTCTGACACCAGAATAGGCAGCGGGATCACATCGAAGGAGCGAAACAGGATCTGTTGCAGTTCTCGGTCATTCATAGGAAAAGCGGCTCCACGATGCATCTTTTACATGCTTTACCATAGGTCAGACCTGTTTGGTGGTAAACCGATTTATAGCGGTTACGCCGCCGGTTTTTCAGCCAATGGCAAAGGCGAGAAAATGGCGGGGTTGTTTGCCGTGGCCGTATCGGGTGAAAGCTGGGCAGGCTGAGGAGAAGCGGCGAGGCAAAAGGGTCAAAAAAAACCCACATGGTCAGGCACATGTGGGTCGGGAAAAACCAGGCAGGGTAAAACAGACACTCCCTGTGTCGGTCATCTTTAGCTCAGGTGGAGGTGGTCCATCTGCTGGAGCTTTTCGGGCCAGGGCCCCTGCTGGTGGTCACCAAATCCTCACGCGCTCGGAAGGTGGCAGATAGAGCTTGTCTCCCGGCTTGATGGCAAAGGCGCGATAGAAGGCCGGCATATTCGCGACGACGCCATTGACCCGGTACTCCAGCGGCGAGTGGGGATCTGTCTTGAGCAGAACGGCAGCGAGCTCGGGCCGGTACTTCCCTTTCCACACCTGTGCCCAGCCGATAAAGAATCGCTGCTCGGCGGTGAAGCCATCGAGCACCGCTGGTTGGTGGTTGCCCAGGGCGAGCTGGTACGCCTTGTGGGCGATGGTCAAGCCGCCGAGATCGCCGATGTTCTCGCCAAGTGTCAGCTGGCCGTTGACATGCTCCCCCTTGATGGGCTCGAAACGGTCGTACTGTTTGGCCAGTTTTTGCGCTCTGGCGGTGAACTCCTTGAGATCGGCCGGAGCCCACCAGTTGTGCAAGGCACCGTTGCCATCGAATTTGGCCCCCTGATCATCGAAACCATGGCTCAACTCGTGACCGATGACCGCGCCGATGGCGCCATAGTTGACCGCATCATCCGCCTTCAGATCGAAGTAGGGTGGTTGCAGTATGGCTGCCGGGAAGACGATCTCGTTGTTGTTCGGGTTGTAGTAGGCGTTCACCGTCTGCGGATTGTCGAACCACTCCTCCCGATCCACCGATTGATGGAGGCGGGCAAGGTGCTCGTTGTAACGCACCCTGGCCGCGCGCTGGGCATTGCCGACCAGATCATCGGGATGGATCTCGATTGCGCTGTAATCCTGCCACTGGTCGGGATAGCCGATCTTGACCCGTACCTTCTCCAGTTTTGCCAGCGCCTGCTGTTTGGTCGGAGCAGACATCCAGTCGAGCCCACCGATCTCCTGGCGATAGGCGGCGATCAGATTGCGTACCATGGTCGCCATCTGTGCCTTGGCTTCGGCCGGGAAGTAGCGCTCCACGTAGAGTTTGCCCACCGCCTGACCCAGATAGTCGTCCAGCACCTCCATGGCCTGCTTCCAGGGCTCCCGCTGACGGGGGATGCCGCTCAGGGTCGTGCCGTAGAAAGCGAAGTGCAGGGCATTGCTCTGGCTGTCGAGATAGGGCGCATAAGTGCGTAGCAGATGGAACAGGCAGTAGGATTGCCACTGCGCGATGCTGGTCTCCTGCATCACGGCGGTCAGCTTCTCCAGATAGTCCGGCTCACTGACGATGATCTCCGTTTCCCCGGCGATACCGGCCTCTGTCAGGTAGCGTTGCCAATCCAGGGTGGGCAGCAACTGACTGAGGCGGGCGATGGGCAGTTTGTTGTAGGTGAGGTTGTCATCCCGCAGCTTGACTCTGCCCCACTGCAGGCTGGCGAGCCGGATCTCCAGCGCAAGAATGCGATGGGCCTGTTCGCTCGCCCCCTCGACGCCGGCATGGTTGAGCAGGGCTCTAATGAATTGCTCGTAGCTGGCCCGCAGAGCCTTGCTGGCGGCATCTTCTTTCAGGTAGTAGTCCCGATCCGGCAGACCGAGGCCGGATTGCTGCAGATAGATCCCGTAGCGGTCAGGCTGCTTCTTGTCGGCCATGAACCCGATACCAAAGGGAGCGCCGCCCCCCAGCTTGTTAACCCGGGCAAAGTAGGTGGCCAGCGAGGCGCCATCATGGATGGCCATGATCTCGTCGCGCAGTGGCTGAATGGGGGTCAGCCCTTTGGCATCCCGTCCGGCCTGATCCAGATAGCTGGCGTAGAGATCGGCGATCTGCTGGCGAGGGGTTCCGGCCTGTTGCGGGCGCTTGAGCAGCTCCTCCAGCAACACCTTGCGATCCTCCAGCGACTTGTCCGCCAACAGATTGCCGATGGTCTGCCCCGGCATGTCATCCGGTATCCGGGTCTGTGCCAGCCAGTTGCCGTTGACGTGGCGAAACAGATCGTCCGCCGCGCGCACGCTGTTATCCATGCTGGCCAGCTCCACCCCGGAGTGGCCGCTGGCGGCACCGGCGCATGGGGCCAGGCCAAGCAGGGCCAGCGCAATGAGGCTGGCGATCATGCTGCGTTGCTGTTTCATCGTGTGTGTCCTGTATTGGGGGCCAGTGGTGGATTGGCTGTAACCGATGGGCTCTCAGCTGCGAACGACCGAGAGGAAGCGACCGTCGTGATTGAAGGTGCAGGTAAAGTCGACCAGATCATCATCGGTCTCGTACTGGCCATAGACCTTGTATCTCTGGCCGCTCTCTTCTGCCGACTCGGTGGTGATATCGCGGGGGGAGACATGGAATTTGCTGGCCGCTTCCCCCGAGCAGTAACGGGGCATCTTGCTGGTGGCCATATGCTGGTCATCGCTATCGTCATGCTGGCCATCATGCTCGTGTTTGTTATCGCTGTGCTTTTTCCCGGCGTAATAGCCAGCAGCGCCGATGGCACCCAGCGCAGCTGCACCTATCAGGACTTTCTTGGTGTCCATATTCTGGCAGCCGCTTAATGCCAGACAGGTGGCTATTCCCATTACCATCAAGGGGTGTTTCATCTCTCGGATCCTTTCAATTATCAAATGAGCAAGTCGGTGTCAGCAGGGTGGTGGTCACAGTGCCCGGCGCTGGAATGGCGCCACTTTGCAATGGTCAGGATGAAGAGGACACTCAAATAAAATTAAAAAAAGTTATAAAAATCCGGGAGCCGGAGCGAGCGCGGTATGGGGGCGCGGTGAGGGGAGAAGGGCGCAGGTTTCATCCATGCGGTAAGTAGTGATGTAGGGCAAGTGTTTGTTTTTAGACTTTTATTTCTCTTTATATTTTATCAAGAGTGGTGGCTGTCTGTTATGCGGCGGCCAGCCATGCTGGGAATGGGGAACTGTCTCTATTGCTATAAACAGGGCATAAAAAAGCCGCTCACCTGGGTGAGCGGCTGTTGCCATCAGATCAGTGCAGTTCGCTATCAGGCTGGCTGCTTGCCATCTTCCGCGGGTGGCGGCAGAGCGGCGGAGTTGGACTCCACCTTCTGCTCTTCGCCCTGCATGTTCTTGATGTAGACATCCATCTGGTTGAAGGCGATCTCGATGCCGTTCTCGCGGAACAGCTGGTCGATCTTGCGGTTCAACTCGTCCACCGCCGGGTTGCGATCCCCCAGTTCGCTCACGAAGAAGCGCAGCTCGTGATCCAGCGTGCTGGCGCCAAAGGTGAGGAAGTAGACGATGGGGGCCGGGTCTTTCAGCACCCGACTGTTTTCGTCGGCCGCCTGTTTGAGCAGGGTGCGGGTCAGCTCCAGATCCGAGCCGTACGCCACGCCCACCCGTACGATCACCCGGGTGACGGTGTCACTCAGCGACCAGTTGATGAGCCGTTCTGTCATCAGTTGCTGGTTGGGGATGATCACCTCTTTGCGGTCGAAGTCGGTCAGGGTGGTGGCGCGAATGCGGATCCGCGAGACGGTACCGGAGAAGGAGCCGATGGTGACGGTGTCACCGATCCGCACCGGACGCTCGAACAGGATGATGATGCCGGAGACGAAGTTGGAGAGGATCTCTTTCATGCCAAAACCGATACCGACTGACAGACCACCCGCAACCCACTGCAGCTTGTCCCACTGCACGCCCATCATGGAGAGAGCGGTCAGGGAGCCAAAGCCGATCAGCACGTAGTTGAGCATGGTGGTGATGGCGTAGGCGGTCCCCTGAGCCAGGTTGAGCTTGGAGAGCACCAGCACCTCCAGCAAGCCCGGCAGGTTGCGCGCCAGTGACCATGCACCGCCGAGCAGCAGGAAGCCGATCAGCACGTCACTGAGGCTGATGGGGAACAGCACGGCGTTGGCGCCGGTGCCTTCGCTGCGGTGCCACAGCACCATGCTGTCGAGGTAGGAGAAGACCGCGACCAGATCGGACCAGAGCCAGTAGAAGGCGACGCCGAAGATCAGCATCAGCACGGTACGGGTCAGACGCAGGGACTGCTGGCTGACATCCTCCAGATCCATGGGCTGCTCTTCGATGGACTCGCCACCTTCTGCATCTTCCGAAGATTTGTGCTCACGCTTGGCCACCGCACGGCGGTAGGCCAGACGACGTGCTGCTAGCTCCAGACCACGCAGGGCGGTGCGGTAGACCAGGCTCCAGATGATGATGAGGTAGAAGGATTCGATCAGGCGACCGGTCAGCTTCAGCGCGGTGTAGTAGTAACCGAGCACGGCCAGCACGATCAGCGCCACCGGTGCCAGCGCCAGGGCGATGGCGATCAGCGACTTCTGCATGCTCGCCTCGCCCTTGATGCGGGCGCGGGAGATGGGGAACACCAGATAGGCGGCCAGCCCCAGCAGGGTCAGGGTCATGGCCTGGCCGATCACGTCGTTGCCCAGGGTGGAGGGTTCAACCACCGCCTTGGTTGCGAGCATGATGAGCGGCAGCAGTGGCAACCAGATGTAGCGCATGCTGTTGCGCTTGGCTTGCAGCTCCGCTTTCGGGATCCGGAAGTGGGTCTCGGCGATGCCGCCCGGGCGCATCACCGCCAGATAGACGCTGAACACCAGATAACCGAGGGCGAGGTTCAGGGTGATCTGGAACATCAGCTTGGGACTGAGCAGACCGCAGTAGGTCAGCAGCAGACCGCCAGCCAGAATGAACATGCTGCCCGGCAGGCGTTGCAGTACGGTATAGAGCAGGGCGCGCGGGGTGTGCCACTGGCTGTCCTGACGGAAACGGCCAAGGTCCTTGGTGATCTTCTTCTCGCGCTCAACCAGCGCCGGACGTTTCCAGACCAGCAGGCCGCCGATCAGCAGCAGCGGGAAGGCGAGCAGGGAGATCCCCAAGAGCTCTTCGCGCCAGCGTTTCCAGTCCGGTTTCAATACCCAGTCGGAGGCCTGTTTGTAGGCCTGGGCGGGCCAGCTGATAAACCACTTGCTGTCGATGGGCTTGTTGCTGCTTACCCAGAAGATGTGTTGCTGCAGGGTAAATTCGATAGAGGCATAGACCCGCGCCAGCTGCTGCTGGGTCAGCTGCAGGCTGATGGCGTTGGTGAGCTGGCTGTCGAGTTGGCGGTTGAGCTGATCGAGCAGATTGATGCGGGTGTCGAGCAGCTTGGCAAGGCTCTGCTTGTCCTCCTCGCTGACCGGATCCTTGCTGCCGGCGATCAGATTGTCCAGATAGAGGTTCTTCTGGAACAGCTGGTCACGCTGCTGGCTCAGTTCAAACTGGGCCAGATGCAGATCGGCGATCTGCTCTTCCAGGTTTTTGACGGCGATGGTGGGCGCCGCTTCCAGCTGCTGGTAGAGCTGATAGAGGATGCGTGACAGCAGCAGATTGCCCTTGAGCATCTGCACCTGTTCATTGAGGTTGCGCTCGGTCTGGATGCCGCGCTCCAGCCAGCTCTTGGCTTGCAGGTTTTTTTGCACCAGCGAGTTGAGGCTGGTGGTGGCACCGATCAGCTGCTGGCTGAGCTGGTGGTTGAGTTCCTGCTCTTTTTGCACCAGCGGGCTGTCTTCGGTCGCCACCAGTTCACCGGTCTGCTCGGCGGTTTTCTCTGTGTCGCCGAGTCGCTTGGCGCTGCTCTGATCCTGCAACAGCTGCAGTTTTTGCTCTTCGCTGGCGAGACGGGCACTCTGGTAGTCGCGCTGCTTGATCGCCAGATCCTGCATGCTGGTACGGTTATCCAGCTCCTTTTGCAGGTGGGCAAGTTGCAGGTCGAGCAGGGCCAGTTCGGCACCGAGCTTCATCTTCTCGGCGCTGGAGACGCTTTCACCTGCGTTGAGGCGGGTACGGATCTCCTGACTGCGCTGGTAGGCACGGCTCATGCTGGCCTGGGCCCGCTCCGGCAGGGTCTGCAAGCTGGTGAGCTGGCTGCCGATGGCGCCGAGGGCCTCCTGGGCCGCCTGCATGTTGGCCAGCACTTCCGGCTGACGGCTGTCGAGCTCTGCCAGACTCATGCTGGCGTATTCGCTCTTGATCTGCTCGGCACTCTTGCCCTTGGTCAGGGCATCGAGCTTGGCGCTGATCTCTCTGAGTTCGGTGGGCAGGTTGCGGATCCGCTGGGCCTGGGTCTTGGCCTTCGCCTCTTCCTTGTCGATGCTGTCGAGCAGGCCGAGGGTTTCGGTCAGCAACTTCTGATCCGCTTGCTGACTGACGGTCAGGGTCTCTGATTTACCCAGACCATCCAGCGCTCGCTGAACTGCGTTGCGAGAGGGGACATCTTGCGCCATGGCTTGCGGCACGCAGAGGCTGGCGAGGAGACAGAGCAGCGGCAACAGGGTGGCCGAGACTCTTTTAAAACGTATTGAGGGCATATAACTTCCGGGTTATTACGCGATATTCGGGAGATTTCCCGCATAGATTAAATTCGCGTGGATTCTAACACCGGGCTTGTCAGGTAAGCAGGGGGGAGGGACAAAAAAAACGGCGCCCGCAGGCGCCGTTTTCAACTCGTTCAGCTCTGATTAAAGAACGTGAACAGAAGCGGTGTTGGTGGTGCCGCTCGGTACCAGAGCACCGGAGACCATCACAACCACGTCACCTTTCAGACCCATGCCGATTTCCAGCGCGGCTTCTTTACCGATGCGATAGAAATCGTCGGTAGAAGCGATGCTGTCAACCACGTGGGCAACCACACCCTTGGTCAGAACCAGCTGGGCAGCAGTTTTCTTGTTGGTGGTGATAGCCAGGATCCAGGCTTTCGGGAAGTACTTGCGAATGGCCTTGGCAGACTTGCCGCCTTCGGTAGCGACCACGATCAGCGGGGCGTCCAGCTTCTCGGAGGTCTCTACGGCGCCTTTACATACGGCTTCGGTGATGCGCAGCTTGTTGCTGTCGTTGGCAGCAGACAGGTTGGACGGCATCACGGCATCGGTACGCTCGCAGATGGTGGCCATGATGGTCACGGCTTCCAGCGGGTACTTACCCTTGGCGGATTCACCGGACAGCATGACTGCGTCGGTACCGTCCAGGATGGCGTTGGCCACGTCACCAGCTTCGGCGCGGGTCGGACGCGGGTTCTTGATCATGGAGTCCAGCATCTGGGTGGCAGTGATAACCACTTTGCGGGCTTTGTTGCACTTGGCGATGATCATCTTCTGGGCGAAGATAACTTCTTCAACCGGGATCTCTACACCCATGTCACCACGAGCAACCATGATGCCGTCGGAAACAGCCAGGATCTCGTCGAAGTTGTCCAGACCTTCCTGGTTTTCGATCTTGGAGATGATCTGGATGTTCTCGCCACCGTGGGCTTTCAGGTGCTCACGGATTTCCAGAACGTCTTCTTTCTTACGGATGAAAGAAGCTGCAACGAAATCAACGCCTTGCTCGCAACCGAAGATCAGGTCGCGCTTGTCTTTCTCGGCCAGGGCCGGCAGCTTGATGGAGACGCCCGGCAGGTTAACGCCCTTGTTCTCGCCCAGGTCACCGTTGTTCAGCACTTTACAGATAACTTCGCGCTCGGTGATTTCGATAACGTCCAGACCGATCAGGCCGTCATCAACCAGGATACGGTTGCCGACGCGCAGATCGTTGGCGAAACCTGCATAGGTCACGGCCACTTTGTCTTTGTTGCCAACCACGGTCTGGTCGGTGGTGAAGGTGAAAGTCTGGCCAGCGACCAGCGCGACGTCGTTGCCGCCTTCCAGCTTCATGGTACGGATTTCCGGACCCTTGGTGTCCAGCAGGATAGCTGCGTGCTTGCCGGTCTCGGCCATTACAGCGCGCAGGTTGCTGATGCGGCTGCCGTGCTCGGCGTAGTCACCGTGGGAGAAGTTCAGGCGCATGACGTTCATGCCGGCGTCCAGCATTTTGGCCAGCATTTCTTTGGATTCGGTCTTCGGACCGATGGTGCAGACAATTTTGGTCTTTTTCATGTCAATCTTCATGGTTAAGGAATTTCCGCCGAGCAATATACACCAGTTTTTGGAATCTTTTTATGATCCAGAAACAACGTTTTGACCAGATAACGTTTTCTTTTCAGGGATAACGTTTTCCTGTGAGTCACATTTTAGAGCATACGGCCACAGGTTCGGGCTAAAGGGATACAAATGTTGCCATCTGTGGTTGTTTGGCCGGGTTGAGGTTCAGATGTTGTAAAATGACCACCCGTCCGCTGTCACCGTCTTGTCACCGGCTTGCGCAAAAATGTTAGTTCATTGGCGCAAGGGTGAAGGAGGCAGGGATGAAAAACAGCCATGAAACCGGATGGGCTCTGCTCTTGCTGGGCGCCGCCCTGCTGCTGGTTCAGACGCTGCCAGCCCGCTACTGGCCTGACAATGCGCGACTGCTGGCGATCTTCTCCCATCCAGTGAAAGGGGAGGCGGCCGAGGGATTAGCGTGGCGAGAGTGGCAGGATCACAGTGCAGCGACCCGGATGGCGCTTCGCGCAGCCCGACTGCAGCCGGAAGCGTCGCAGCCTTGATATCTATTGCTGCTTACCGGTCGTGAAAGCGTGAAATTATCAACCATTAGTTGATAGTTCTTATCTATCTTGCCGGATTGTCCACCTTTCATGGCGGGAGGATAATCGATTCCAACAGCGATATCCCCTCCGGTATCGCCCCCTGATACTTTGTTGGAGTCTGCTTTATGTCCCTCGCCCCCGTCTGGTTTATCTCTCACGGCGCACCGGATCTGGTGCTGCGTGAGCAACCCGCCACCCGCTTTCTGCGAACCTTGCGTCTGGGTGAGCTCAAGGGGCTGGTGGTCATCTCCGCCCACTGGTTCAGCCGCGAGTTGCAGATCAACGTCGAGCCCAAACCGGCCTTGATGTACGACTTTTACGGCTTCCCCGAGCCCCTCTACCGGATGCGCTGGCCTGCCAGCAGCCCCGAGTGGTTGCAGCAGGGGGTGAGCGACCAGCTGGCACTGGCCGGACTGACCGCGACCCCGGTGCGGCGCGAGCTGGATCACGGGGTCTGGTCGCCGCTCTCTCTGATCGACCCAAACAGCGAGATCCCGCTGGTGCAGATCTCCATTCCCGCGAGCTTCACCCCGGCCCAATTGTGGCAGTTGGGAGAGGTATTGGGGGCGCTGCGTAGTCAGGGGATTGGCATCCTCGCCTCCGGTGCCATCACCCACAACCTGCGGGCGCTGGCACCGGAAGGCTCGCCGGTGCCAGAGTGGGCCAGCCAGTTTGTCTACTGGCTGGAGGAGAAGATGGCCGACGAGGATAGGGTGGCGCTGCTCGACTATCGCCAGCAGGCTCCCGGTGCGGTGGAGTCCCATCCCCACGACGACCACCTGCGCCCGCTCTTTGTGGCGTTGGGGGCGGCCGATGGTGTGGCGCCCACCCGGCTGCACGAGAGCTGGGATGGCGGCAGCCTCTATATGGGCGCCTACCGCTTCGGTTGATAGCCTCTCAGCAAGACCCCGCCAATTGGCGGGGTCTTGTTATTTACGGTGTAGTGATTTAGCCGATGGTAGTGGTGATTGAGCCGAAGGCTCTCAGGGAACCACTACCCGGCTCTCGCCGCCGCCGAGTGCTTCGACCCTGATCTGCACGCCAATCCGCTCCACCAGCGTCTGGACGTGGGAGATGACCCCGATCTGGCGACCGGCGGCTTGGAGAGAGTCGAGGCTGGCGAGCGCCAGATCCAGACTGTCCGGATCCAGGGTGCCAAACCCTTCGTCGATAAACAGCGACTCGACCTGGGTCTGCCGTGACGAGAGGCTGGAGAGGGCCAGCGCCAGTGCCAGCGACACCAGAAAACTCTCGCCGCCGGAGAGGGAGTCCACCGAACGCACCTCGTCCCCCATATCGAGATCCACCACCTGCAGCGCCAGATCGGTGCCGGGTACCCGCTCCAGTCGGTAGCGCGGCGACAGCTCGGCGAGCTGGGCGTTGGCCTCCAGCAGCAGACGCTCGAGGGTGAGGCTCTGGGCGAAGGTGCGGAACTTGGCGCCGTTGGCCTGCCCAATCAGATCGCACAGCTGCTGCCAGTGGTCGGCCACCGCCTGCTGGGCGGCCAGCTCCTGTTGCAGGCTGCCTGCCTTGAGAGCGGCGGCTTCGGCCTGTGCCAGCTTGCTCTTGCACTCGAACAGCTGCTCTTCAAGGGCGCGACAACGGGCATCGAGTGCCGCCAGTTGGTCGCTCAGCTCTGCATCCGGCAGGGCGGCCAGCTCGGGGTGATGTTCCCGATAGCGATCCCGTTTGCTCTCCTCCAGCGCCAGCGCCCGTTGCCGCTCGGCAAGGCGGGTGCGCGCCTCGCCAACCGCATCCTCCAGCCCTTGCAGGGCAGTGCGGCGAGCCTTGAGTTCATCGGGGGTGATGGCGAGCAGGCGGCGAAGGTCATATTCGGCGATGCTGAGGGTACTGGCGTGGGCAGCCCAGCGGCCCAGCACCTCCCGTTTGCGGCGGCTGCTCACCTGCTTCTCCTGCTCCACATGGGTGAGACGGGTCTTGAGCTCGGTCTGCCGCTCGCGCAGGGCGCGGGCGCTCTGTTGCATCGCCTCCAGTTCGCTGGCGAGCTGCTGCAGTCGTTGCTGCCAGCGGCTCTCGACCTGCGGGATCTCCTCGCCATTCAGACAGGCGGCGCGGCTGGTGAGCAGCCCCTGCCGCTGCTGTTCGTGCTCCTTGTAGTCCCGCTCCAGCTTGTGCAGCAGCTTGCGCTGGGTCTGCAGGCGTGCCTCCTGCGCACTCAGTGCCGGGGTGAGGCTTGCGATCTCGCTGGCCAGCCGCTCCCACTCGCTCTGGCCGTGCAGCCAGGCTTCGCAGGCCTGCTGCCACTCGTGCCACTGTTGGCTGCCGAGCCACTGGCGCCAGGGTTGGCCAGCCATCTGCTCATCGAGACGGTTGCCCCCCTGTTCGAGGCGCTGGCGCAGGGTCGCTTCCTGCTCGCCCATTGCCTTCACTTCTCCTTCCAGCGCGATGCGCTGGCGATCGGCCTCCTGCCACTGCTGGTCAAACTGCTGGTGCTGGGCAGCCAACTGGCTAAGTTGCTGACGCACTCCCTGCAGCTGTTGTTGGCCAAGCTGGGCCTGACGCAGCTGCTGCTGGCTTTGGGCCAACCCCTGTTCCAGCGCTTGGCCACGGCCAAGCAGGGTGCTCATCAGCTCGTTCCACTCAATGGGGCTTTGGCGCAGCGGCAGCGGATGGCCAAGCAGGGTATCGCCCCCCAGCTGTTGCCAGCGCTGGGTCAGCTGCTCGGCGCGGGCTTCCAGCTCCGGCAGATGTTGCTGACGCACCGCCAGCTGGCGGGCCAGCTCCTGACGCTCGCTCTCGCACTGAATGTATTGATGGTTGAGCCGCTCCCACTCCAGCTCCAGACTGCGGGTCCGTTCCGCCAGTTGACCAAGAATGCCGGCCACCTGTGGCTGGCTCTGGCTGTAGGGGTGCTCCCCAGAACCGCACAGCGGGCAAGGTTCGCCATCGCTCAGGATATGGCGATACTGCTCGAAGCTGGCGATGGCGCGGGACTGCTCCAGCGCATGGCGCGCTTCATCCCGCTGCAGGGCGAGCCGCTCGCGGGCGGGGGCCAGCTCTTCGCCAAGGGTGGCGAGCTTGCCCAGCGCTTGCTCCAGCTGGGCAATCTCCTGCTGCAAGCGGCCATGCTGTTCGCCGTGGTTGCGGCCATAATCGGCCAGCTCCAGCAGCTGGCGCAGCTGACCCAGCTGTTCGGTTTGCTGCTGCCACTGCTCCTGCGCCTTGGCGAGGCGGCTCTCCCACTGCTGCTCCTGCAGCTCGTTCTGTTGCTGTTGCAGCCGAGCTTGTTCATGTTGCCAGTAGTCGCGCTCTTGCTGGCCTTGCTCCAGCTGGCGCTGCAACTGTTGCAGGGCGCGCAGCTTGTGATCCCGCAGGGTGAGCAGCTGTTGCAGCTTGTCGGCATCCTCGGCCCAATCTTGCATGGCGGTGAGCAGGGGTTGCCACTGACGGGCCACCGGTGCCAGCTCCTTGTGCTCTTCGAGCCAAAGGCCCCACTGCTGGTGCTGCTGCTTGAGCAGTTCTACCTGTCGGCTCTGCTCGCGCCAGCCCTGCTCCAGCGTGAGTTGCACTTCTCGCTCCTGTGCCCCCTCCTGCTGGATCTTCTGCAACTGCTGCACTTTTTCCCGGATGCGGGTATCGAGCTCCTGCGCCCGCTTGAGTTCGGGTTGCAGGGCGCCCCATTCCCGCTCGGCGGCGATCTTCTCCGCCAGCAACTGCTGTTCGGTCAGCGCGCTCTGCTGGGTCTGCTCCTCGAGCTTGGCCAGCTCCGGCCCAAGCTCGGCGATCACCTTCTCCTGCTGCTGCACTTCCAAAGTGAGGCGGGCCAGCTCGTCGTGATCGGCGCGGGCCACCTGGGCCTGTTCGGCACGGGCAAACTCCTCGCGCTCGGGGGCCGCAGCGCCGTGGGCCTGCAGGGCGGCATCGAGCGCCGCCTGCCCCTCGGCGCAGCCCTGCAGCTGGGCGGCAATGCGGCTATTGAGGTCGCGCAAGTCCTGCATCAGCTGCTGCTGTTGCTGCTCGTGCTTGAGGGTGGTGGAGAGGCTTACCTGCTGACTTACCCAATGCTCGCGGGTCGCTTCGTCCATCAGCGCCACGTCGCCGAGGCGCTGGGCGATGGTGGCCAGCTTCTGCTGCTCCTCCCGCGCCCGTTCATAGGTCTGGATGGAGATGGCGGAGTAGAGCTCGGTGCCGGTCATCCGTTCGAGCAGGGCGGAGCGCTCGTTGGCGTCCGATTTGAGGAAGGCGGCAAACTCCCCCTGCGGCAGGATCACCGCACGGCGGAACTGCTCCCAGGAGAGACCCACCAGCTCGTCAATGCGATCCTGCAGCTCCCGCTTGCTGCCGGAGAAGACCTGCCCGGACTCCACATCGGTCAGGGTTCGCTCTTGTGCCTGAAAACGCCCCTCCGAGCGGTTGCGCGCCCGGCGCACCGCCCAGCGGGCCAGCCAAATGCGGCCATCACAGCCGCGAAACTGCACCTCGGCAAAGCCGCTGGCGTGACCGCGGCTGAGGATATTTTTAACGTCATTCGCTGTTAATTTTTCTTTTTCGTCTTCATCGGCACGACCAATTTTTTCGACATTCTGACGCATTCCCATCAAACGCGGCATCCTGTCGTAGAGGGCCAGACAAATGGCGTCGAGCAATGTGCTCTTGCCGGCGCCGGTATTGCCGGTGATGGCAAACAGGCCGGCAGCGCCGAGCGCCCCCCTGGTAAAGTCGATGGTGAAGGTGCCGGTCAGACTGGCCAGATTCTCACCAGACAGAGACAAGATTTTCATTGGTTTGACTCCTTCACCTGCTCCAGGATCTCTTCAAACGAGGCAACCAGCCCAGCCTCGGGCTCCCCTTCAAACTGGCGCTGATAGCAGAGGCGAAACACCTCGGTGGGGGAGAGCTCATCGAGCCTGCGCCGCTCGCGACCATCGGCCAGCCCTTCGCCCGAGCCCTGATACTGGGTGCTGATGCGGGCCAGGCGTACCGGCTTGTCTGCGATGGCCGCCAGAATCCGTTCGCGGATGCGGGCCTCGGGCTTGGGCAGCAGCAGCCGCACTTCGAGGAAAGGTTGTGCCTCTTGTGGACAATCAGGCAGTTCGAGCGATGCGATGGCGTTCAGCGCGTCGTCGAGGGTGCTCTGGGGCAGGCGGATCATCTCCACCGCGCGGGGCACCGGGATCCGCTCCAGCCCAGCCAGTTTCCCCTCCGCAAAGGTCACTTCCAGCACCTGATGGTTGTAGTTCGCTTCGGCAAGCGAGAGCGGTAGTGGCGAGCCGCTGTAGTGCACCCCCTCGGCCGGGCTCTGGGCCAGATGGAGGTGACCGAGCGCCGTGTAGTCGGCTGCGGCAAAGAGTTCGGCAGGCAGGGCATGCTGGTTGCCGCCGAGCACCCGCCGCTCCGACAGCTCGGAGAGCTGGCCCGCCGCCAGATAGGCGTGGCCCATGGCGATGAGTGGCAGATCCTCCCCGCAGCGAGCGCGCCCTTCGGCCAGCACCTCGGCATAGACCTGCCGTACCCCTTCGATCAGCCTGTCCTGCCCTTCTGCCAACTGCTCCACCCGCAGATCGCTGCTGCGCAGGAACGGCACGGCGGCGCACCAGGCGGCAATGTTGCCCTCCCGGTCTTGCAGCGGTACCAGCAGACGGTCGGTCTCGAGCTTGCCCTCACTGTCGCGGCTGATGCTGCCCACCAGGTGCAGATCAAAGGCGCGCAGCAGCTCGTGGGGGGCATCGAGCTTGGAGGGGGAGTCGTGGTTGCCGCCGATCAGCACCATGTTGAGGCGGGGCATCTCGGCGCGCAGCCGCGCCAGAAAACGGTAGAGTTGCTGCCAGGCGCTGGCGGGGGGATTTGCGGTATCAAACAGATCGCCCGCTACCAGCAGGGCGTCGATCTCGCGCGCCTTGAGAGTGTCGCTCAGCCAGTCGAGAAAGGCATCGTGTTCAAAACGGCGGTCATGACCATGAAGTTGGTGGCCAAGGTGCCAATCGGCGGTATGGAGGATTTTCATTGGAAAGCAGCCCGGTTGCAGGGACGGTGCCTGTGGCACCCGATGGAGACAAGATGAGGATGCCCCGTGCTTTTTTCAAGTAAAACAGGGGGCTGGCATCGATTCAAGCGGGTTCGCAGCACATCCGGTATTGGGGGTGGCCGGTAAGGGGGTCGGACTCCTCGGCCTCGATGACAAAACCGTGGCGGCGATAGAAACGCACCGCCTGATCATTCTCGACAAAGACCCGGGCGTGGAGCGACGCCCCCTGACGCTTGGCCTCCTGCAGCAGGGCGTGGCCGACGCCGCGGCCCTGACGGTCGGGGCGCACGAAGAGTGCGGCGAGATAGTTGTCCACCAGTGCCATGAAACCGAGCAGATCGCCACGCTCCTCGAACACCCAGATGGCGGCGCGATCGAGATAGCGGGTACGCAGATCCTCCTGGGCCTGCCACCAGCAGGAGGCATCGACGAAATCGTGGGCCTGCAGGGAGGCCAGCAACCAGATTTCGACGATCTCTTCCATGTCTTCCGGGCGACTGGGCCGCAACATACCTTCATCCTTATTAACAATTTACTTTCGCAGTCTAGGAGAACTTGATGAACAAACAGGTGACATAAATGAGACCCTGTGAGGTCGATCGCCCTTTATTTAGCGAGAATGATTGGCTGATCACAAAGCGCCTCTCTAGTACAATGCCCGCCGGACAATCTAGAGACCGAGGACGCCATGTGGTTTAAAAACCTGCAGATTTATCGCTTTACCCGCCCCTTTGACCTGACCGTGGATCAGCTGGAAACCCAGCTGGAAGCCTGTGCCTTCACCCCTTGCGGCAGTCAGGACATCTCCCGTTTCGGGTGGGTCAAGCCCCTTGGCAAATTCGGCTCAACCCTGACCCACTCTGCTTCCGGCCACATCCTCATCTGCGCCCGCAAAGAGGAGAAGATGCTGCCCGGTACCGTGGTCAAGGAGATGCTGGCCGAGAAGGTAGAGGCGATCGAGTTCGAACAGGGACGCGCCCTCAAGAAGAAAGAGAAGGAGGCGTTGAAAGAGGAGATCCTCCACACTCTGCTGCCCCGTGCCTTCAGTCGTACCAGCCAGACCTTCGCCTGGATCAATCCGGCCGACAATTTGATGGTGGTGGACGCAGGTTCTACCAAGAAGGCGGATGATCTGCTGGCACTGTTGCGCAAATCCATCGGCTCCCTGCCGGTGGTGCCGGTGGCTCTCAAGAACCCGCCCGAGATCACCATGACCGAGTGGTTGAACGAGGGCAATCTGCCCGCTTCCTTCACTCTGGAAGATGAAGCCGAGCTGCGCAGTGCCATGGAGCACGGCGGTATCATCCGATGCAAGCAGCAGGATCTGATGACGGATGAAATCAAGAACCACCTGGCCAATGACAAGCTGGTGACCAAGCTGGCCCTTAACTGGGGCGAGACCGTCAGCTTCGTGCTGGGGGATGATCTCTCCATCAAGCGCCTGAAATTCAGCGAAGAGCTGCGCGAGCAGAACGACGACGTCACCAGCGAAGATCCTGCCGCCCGTCTGGATGCCGACTTCGCGCTGGTCACCGCCGAGCTGTCCCAGTTTATCCCGGCGCTGTTTGCCGCCCTGGGTGGCGAAGAGCAGTCCATCTAACCGGACATGCGCCTGTTTGGCCTCTGCCATCCCATCGTAAAAGCCGCCTTCGGGCGGTTTTTTTATATCTATTGCGGATTGCCATTATTGATAGATGAGTAAGATATTGATCTGGTTCAATAACTTGAGCTGTCAGCGCCAATCGTGACATAGTCCCTCTTCATGGTCATAAAACAGACAAGGAGAGTGTCATGTTGCGCAAACCTCTGGGGCTGGCTGTCGCCCTTGCCCTGCTGGCCGGTTGTGCCAGTGACAACGGCTTTCACTACACCCCGCCAGCCCAGACCCTGATCGCACCCGAAGCCGCCAGTGGCTGGACCGACAAACAGGGCTGGCAGGGCCATGACTTCATGGTGGCGGCCGCCAACCCGCTGGCGGTGGATGCGGGCTACCAGATCATCAAGGCCGGTGGCAGTGCCGTCGATGCCGCCATTGCGGTGCAGCTGGTGCTGACGCTGGTAGAGCCGCAATCTTCCGGGATCGGTGGCGGGACGCTGCTGCTGGTGTGGGATGGCCACAAGGTGAGTGCGGTGGATGGCCGCGAGACGGCGCCGGCTGCCGCCACCGACCAGCTGTTTATGCAAGATGGCAAGCCGCTGGCGTTTTATGACGGGGTGGTCGGGGGTCGCTCGGTCGGCGTTCCCGGCACCCTGCGCGCTCTGGCACTGGCCCATCAGCGTTATGGCAAGCTGCCCTGGGCTGCGCTGTTCGAGCCCGCCATCACGCTGGCAGAACAAGGATTTGTGATAAGTCCACGGCTGGCCACATTGCTGGCCAAGGATCCCTATCTGGCACGGGATCCGCAGGCGCGAGCCTACTTCTATCAGGCGGATGGCAGCCCCAAAACGGCGGGCACCCGGCTGACCAACCCGGCGCTGGCCAGGGTGCTGCGCACTCTGGCCACAGAGGGGGCGGATGCCTTCTATCGGGGGACGCTGGCGGATGCCATGGTGGCCAAGGTACGCCAGCATCCCACCAATCCCGGAGTACTGGCGGCCACCGATCTGGCCAGCTATCAGGCCAAACTGCGGGATGGCCTCTGCTTTGACTATCGCCAGAGCAAGATCTGCGGCTTTCCCACTCCCTCGTCCGGCACCCTGGCGCTCGGCCAGATCTTCGGCATGCTGGAGAGCCGCGATATGGCAGCCCTCAAGCCGATCACCACCAAGGAGGGGGGACTGGCTGCCTCCAGTGAGGCTATCCATCTCTACAGTGAAGCGGCGCGTCTGGCCTTCGCCGATCGCAACCAGTACGTCGCCGACAGCGATTTTGTCAGCGTGCCGGTGCAGGGGTTGTTGGACAAGGGCTATCTGGCCGAGCGCGGCAAGCTTGTCGGTCAGCACTCCATGGGGATTGCCAAGCCCGGTACGCCGCCACTGGCGCTGGCGCGCGGCAAGGATGCGACTCCGGAACTCCCCTCTACCAGCCATGTCTCGATTGTCGACAAGGCGGGGATGGCTATCTCCATGACCAGCTCCATCGAGGATGGTTTCGGATCGCGTCAGATGGTCAACGGCTACCTGCTCAACAACCAGCTCACCGATTTCTCCTTCACCTCGGTGGATGCTGCCGGTCTGCCGGTGGCAAATCGGGTGGAGCCGGGCAAGCGGCCCCGCTCCTCCATGTCACCCCTGCTGGTGTTTGACAAACCAAGCGGCGAGCTGACCATGACCCTGGGCTCGCCGGGGGGCTCCGCCATCATCAACTACGTGGGCAAGACCCTGCTCGGCACCCAGGATTGGGGCCTGAACCTGCAACAGGCCATCAACCTGCCCAACTTTGGCAGCCGCAACGGCCCCACCGAGCTGGAAGCGGGACGCACCCCCCTGTCGGTGGTCGAGGGATTGAAGGCGAGGGGACATGAGGTGGTACTGAACGAGCAGACCTCCGGCCTGCAGGGGGTTGAGCGCAACACTGGCGGCTGGTTTGGCGCAGCGGATCCGCGTCGGGAAGGGATCGCCAAGGGGGAGTGAGGTTCCCATAACAACAAGGCCAGCATAATGCTGGCCTTGTTGCTGATGGTGCGTTTACTGGATGCCCAGCAGCTCCACGTCGAAGATCAGGACTGATCCCGGCGGGATTTTGCCAGCGGCACGGTCGCCGTAGGCGAGGTTGGCGGGGATGTAGAAACGGGTCTTCTCACCTTCCACCATCAGCTGTACCCCTTCGGTCCAGCCTGCAATCACCTGATTGAGGCCAAATTCGATGGGCTCGCCACGGGCGACCGAGCTGTCAAAGACGGTGCCATCCAGCAGTTTGCCCTCGTAGTGCACCTTCACCTTGCTGGTGGCGGTGGGGTGAACGGTGCCGGTACCCGGGGTCAGCACTTCGTACTGCAGGCCGGAGGCGGTGGTGGTTACCAGCGGTTTGTCCTTGTTGCTGGCGAGGAACTCGGCGCCAATCCGCACGTTGTCGGCCGCCAGCTTCTTGTTGTTGCTGCTGGAGTAGAAGTAGTAGGCCACACCGGCGATGAGCAGCGCGATCAGTATGAATTTCATCGGTTTTTCCTGTTCCATGACATGTAAAAAGTGCAATGAGGGCGCCATCTTATCGCGCACCGCCCCTGATGGCGAGCCACAGGGCGGGAGGATGTGAGCGGGCAGGCAAAGCCCGGCGAGCTGGACGCAAAAAGGGGCGAGTCAGTGACTCGCCCCTCGTCATAGCGGCGGAGCTTACTTGGCGGCCACCATCATCAGGGCGGGCAGGGCGAAGAAGAGACCTGTCACATAACCCAGAGCCAGCAGCTTGTTCTCGCTGCCGACCCGGGCCAGCCCCTCGGCGGCGCGCACCGGCAGGTCGCGCAGGAAGGGGATGCCATAGATGATGACCACGGCAAAGAGGTTGAACAGCACGTGGACCAGCGCGATGGTCAGGGCCAGCTGGGCACCGGCTCCGCTGATGGCGGTGGCAGCCAGCAGGGCGGTGATGGTGGTACCGATATTGGCCCCCAGGGTGAAGGGGTAGAGCTGACGGGTGCTGAACACGCCGCCGCCGGCCAGCGGGATCATCAGGCTGGTGGTGGTGGAGGAGGACTGCACCATGATGGTCACCAGCGCACCTGAGGTAATGCCGGTCAGCGGGCCACGGCCCAGCGCCTTGTGCAGCACCTCTTTGGCGCGGCCAACCAGTACCTGTTGCAGCACTTTGCCGAGATACGTGACGCAGGCGAGGATCAGCAGGATACCGATGATGATGGTCGCGATGGCGGCGCCCTTGCCCGGCAGGAAGGCAACGGCGCTGTCAATCAGCTGCTGGGCCGGAGCGGTCAGCGGCTTCATGAAATCCATGCCCTTCATCGACATATTGGCGGAGCCTACCAGCAGGTTGGCCAGCCACTCGGCGCTATGTTGCAGCAGGCCGAACATCAGTTCCAGCGGCAGGAAGATGAACACCGCCAGCAGGTTGAAGAAGTCGTGCACGGTGGCGGCGGCGAAAGCGCGGCGGAACTCGGCGCGATCCCGCACATGGCCCATGGAGACAATGGTGTTGGTGATGGTGGTGCCGAGGTTGGCACCCATGACCATGGGGATGGCCATGCTGATGGGCAGGCCGCCAGCCACCAGACCGACGATCACCGAGGTGACGGTGCTGGAAGATTGCACCAGCGCGGTAGCGAGAATACCCAGCAGCAGGGCGACAAAGGGGTTGTTGGCAAAGGCGAAGATCTGGGCTGCGCCCTCGGCGCCGCCGGAGAAATCTTTGAAGCCGTGGGAGATGGCGCCCACGGCAACCAGGATCAGGTAGACCAGTACGATGACACTCATCCAGTTGAACAGGGCGCGGGTCGCGGGCGGCTGTGACAAGGAGTGATGGTGTTGCATAAAGCCTCTTGAGACGGTCGTTCCGTCTTGGGTTGTTGATGACCCGCGCATTTAATCAGTGGTTAATGACAGAAATATGACAACGTGACATTTCGATGATGTTTTTATGACGACGAACTGCGGCGACAGGCGCTGACCGAGCCGGTTGGCTCTGGGGTGGCAAAAGGGGGGACGAAAGCACTGCCGCCTTGTCAGCCGGAATGTGATCGCTACACTGCGCCCCTTTATTGGCAAGCAGGAGTAAACAAGATGATGCGTGCATGGATCCTCTCTCTGTCGCTGGGGCTGCTCTCGGCAGGGGCACAGGCCAGCCTGTTGAAAACCGACTGCAACCTCGACAAGGCCCTCAAAAACGAAGCGGTGAATGCCACTCTGGGAGTCAAGGGCAACTGTGATACCAGCAAGCTGGTGAAGCAGGAGAAAGAGAAGGTGAAAGCTGAGGTGCAAAAAGGCCGCAACGACCTGCTGGGCGAGAAGCGTGCCGACCTCAAGGAGAGCGGCAACGGTATGCAGCAGAAGATGGACAAGGCAAACCAGCAGCTGCACAAGGCGGAGCAGGATGCCAAGACCATCGCTCGCGATCCGCTCAAGGCTGCGGCGACCGCCGTACTGGATAAGCAGTAAGCAGACCGGGCCCAAGCCCGTGTGACCGGCCACAGACCGGCAGCAAAAAGGGGAGCCATGGCTCCCCTTCTGTCTATCCGTTATCCGCAAAGGATCAGGCGTCAGCCGCTTCCTCGTACTGACGGAACGGGATACGGAACACCGCCAGACGCAGGAACAGATAGGTTGCGCCGAGGCCAGCCCAGATCAGGCCCAGCTCCAGCGAGCTTTGCTCCAGGTTGATCCACAGCGCACCGATGGTGGCGGCGCCGAGCAGCGGCATCAACAGGTAGATGAGGTGATCCTTGAGGGTCTTGTTGCGCTTCTCGCGCACCCAGAACTGACCGATCACCGACAGGTTGACGAAGCTGAACGCCACCAGTGCGCCAAAGTTGACCAGCGCCAGTGCGGTATCCAGATCAAACGACACGGCGGAGAGGGCCAGACCGCCCACCATCAGCACGTTGATGGCCGGAGTACGGTATTTCGGGTGGATGTAGCCAAACACCCGCTCCGGGATCATACGATCACGCCCCATCACGTAGAGGATGCGCGACACACCGGCGTGAGCCGCCATGCCGGAAGCCAGTACCGCGACCGTGGTGCAGACCAGCACCACGGACTGGAAGAAGGTGCCGCCAACGTAGAGGGCGATCTCCGGCAGTACCGCATCCGGATGCTGGAAGCGGGCGAGGCTCGGGAAGTAGAGCTGCAGGCAGTAAGAGACCACCACGAAGATGATGCCGCCGATAAGGGCAGTCAGCACGATCGCCTTGGGGATCACCTTGCCGGCGTTCGGGGTCTCTTCGGAGAGGGAGCTCAGACCGTCAAAGCCCAGGAACGAGAAGCAGAGGATGGTCGCACCGGTAAACAGCGGTACCAGCTGTGCTGACTCGAAGTGGAACGGACGGCTGCTCATCAGGGTACCTGCCCCTTCACCGTGGTAGATGCCCCACGCCATCAGGCCGATAAAGAGGGTGATGATGGCCAGCTGGATCACCACGATCAGACCGTTGAAGTTGGCCACCAGATTGATGCCGCGCAGGTTGAGGAAGGTCATCACGGTCACCAGACCGAAGATGAACACCCAGGGCTCGACGCCCGGGAACATGGCGGTCAGGTAGATCTTGGCCAGCAGAATATTGATCATCGGCATGAACATGTAGTCGAGCAGGGATGACCAGCCGACCATGAAACCGACGTAGGGGTTGAACACCTTCTGGGCATAGGTATAGGCAGAGCCCGCAGAGGGGAACTTGCGTACCAGATGTCCGTAGCTGAGAGCGGTGAGCAGGATGCCACCCAGAGCCAGCAGATAGGCGGTGGCGACCCGGCCATCGGTGATGTCACCGACGATGGCGAAGGTGTCGAAGACAGCCATGGGGGTCAGATAGGCCAGACCCATCACAATCACTTGTGTCAGGGTAAGGGTCTTGAGCAGCTTGGCGTTTTGCGATGCCATTACGCTTTCTCCTCAATCAGTGCCGCAGCACGTGCTTGCAACGAGCGCAGGGATACGATGGATTCGCAAGCCTGTACATCAAGGGCGCCGGGGAGGCGCATACCGGGCTGTACCGGCAGGAAAGCATTAAAACGCCCCATTGTTATCCTCTCAACGTCGGGAGATTGTTTGGCAATCTCGAATATCACTTCCGGAAACGTTCCGGCCTCTTGTGGTGGGTTTGTACTGCACTTCAAAAATACAAAAACCGATGTCGCAGTGAACATCGGTCCTTTATTGGCGGCGTATTGTGCATTCGGTCAGCCCCCTTGACAAGCAAAAAAGGGCGGATTAACGCATTTTTTTGCATACGCACGAGGCAGGTAAGTGGTCACTCGCCCCCTGCAGCCGTCCCCGAGCCGCTCCCCCTTTTTCGGGGGGGAAGAGAACCCTGTCGTGGCGTATGAAAAATCGGCAAATCGGGGCTGCAGGGTGCATAGCGCCTCAACATTGATCCTGATCATATTTGCCGGTGTTCCCCCGGGCTCGAGTCCTTCGAGCTTATCGGCTGGTGGGGGATGGGAGGGGGTGAAGTGGAAAAAGAGTGGTTGCATATCCATTCATATTAATGACTGAGGATAAGAGGCGACGCGGCTCGGGCCATGGCACGGTGAGCGGCCCGGCTGGGTAGTTATTTGAAATCAGTCACACTTCCTGCAGAAACCGCATATCTGGCAACCCGTGCTGCTGGCAACCAGCGCACCGCAAAAACAACAAGGAGCCCGCAGGCTCCTTGTTCTCTATCGGTGGGAGGGGGCCAGCGGTTACTGGGCGATCTCCACCTTGTCGGCGGTATGCAGCGGGATGCGGAACACGGTGAGGCGCAGGAACAGGTAGATGGCCCCCAGCGCCGCCCAGATCAGCCCCAGCTCGAAGGAAGAGGGCTCGAGGTTGAGCCACAGTACCCCGATGCAGGCGGCGCCACAGAGCGGCAGCAGCAGGTACATCAGGTGATCCTTGAGACACTTGTTGCGGCCCAGCTTCACATAGAAGTGGGCAATCACCGCCAGGTTGACGAAGGTGAAGGCCACCAGGGCGCCGAAGTTGATCAACGCCAGCGCCATCTCCAGATCCAGCGACACCGCAGAGAGGGCCAGCAGGCCGACCAGCAGCACGTTGAACGCCGGGGTTTGCCACTTCGGATGGATGTAGCCGAAGAAGCGGGCAGGCAGGGCGCGATCACGACCCATCACGTAGAGCAGGCGCGATACACCGGCGTGGGAGGCGAGCCCCGAGGCCAGTACCGCTACTGTGGTGCAGACCAGTACTACCGCCTGGAACAGCTTGCCGCCGACATAGAGGGCGATCTCCGGCAGCACCGCATCCGGATGCTGGAAGCGGGAGATGTCCGGGAAGTAGAGCTGCAGGAAGTAGGAGGTAGTGACGAACAGCACACCGCCGATCAGCGCCGTCAGCACGATGGCGCGGGGGATCACCCGATCCGCGTCCGGGGTCTCTTCCGACAGGGTACTGATGGCGTCAAAGCCGAGGAACGACAGACAGAGGATGGAGGCCCCCATCAGCAGCGGTGACACCTGGATCTGCTCGGAGAAGAAGGGACGGCTGCTGGCCACGGTCCCCAACCCTTCACCGTTGTGAACGCCCCAGGCGATCAGGCCGATGAAGATGGCGATGATGCTGAACTGCATTACCACGATCAGGCTGTTGAAGTTGGCCACCAGCTTGATGCCGCGCAGGTTGAGGGCGGTCATCACCGCCGCCAGACCGAAGATATAGGTCCAGGGCTCTACGTTCGGGAAGAGGGCTTCCAGATAGATCTTGGCCAGCAGCATGTTGATCATCGGCATGAACATGTAGTCGAGCAGGGAGGTCCAGCCCACCATAAAGCCGACATAGGGGTGAAACACCTTCTGGGCATAGGTATAGGCGGAACCGGCTGACGGGAACTTGCGCACCAGATGGCCGTAGCTCAGGGCAGTGAACAGCATGCCGATGAGGGCAAACAGGTAGGCAGTCGGCACATGGCCTTCGGTGATCTCGGTGACGATGCCGAAGGTGTCGAACACCGCCATGGGGGTGAGGTACGCCAGTCCCATAACCACGACCTGCCACAGTTTGAGGGTCTTTTTCAGACCAACCTGCTGGGCCGCCATTATGCATGTTCCTCATGCAGTGCCAGAGTGGCACGGTCCATCAACGAAACCGGGAGAGAGGCCCGGGAATCAAGGGCGCCAGGGCGGCGCACACCGGCCATGGCCGGTTGGAAAGCATTGAGATGCCCCATGTTGTTCCTCACTAGACTTGGTGTCGGGAGACTGCTGCCAATCTCGCTATCTTTTCCGGGGGTGATCCGGCCTCGTTTATGGGTTTGTTCACTGTCTAAAAAAGAACCGATGCCATTGTTTTACATCGGTTCTTTCAGTGGCGGCGCATTGTGCATTTGCAGGGCCCCCTTGACAAGAAAAAAAGGGGGCAAAATTGCATTTATTTGCACAG
Source organism: Aeromonas sp. FDAARGOS 1416 (assembly GCF_019048085.1). NCBI lineage: Bacteria > Pseudomonadati > Pseudomonadota > Gammaproteobacteria > Aeromonadales > Aeromonadaceae > Aeromonas > Aeromonas sp. FDAARGOS 1416. The sequence continues at coordinate 515,994 of NZ_CP077301.1, forward strand.
GTAAGTGGTCACTTTCCTGCTGGTCAGGCCAGCACGGCCTCCAGTGATTTTTCAAGGAGTTGCAACCCCTCGTCAATCACTGCCGCAGGGGCGGTCAGCGGGGCAAGAAAACGGATGACATTTGCGCGCACCCCGCATGAGAGCAGGACCAGACCGCGTTTGCCCGCCTCGGCCACCAGTCGTTTGGTAAGGTCGGGATCGGGCTGGCTGGCATCACGGCGTTTCACCAGCTCCATGGCCACCATGGCACCGGGGCCGCGAATTTGACCTATGCAGTCAAAACGCTCGGCTATGCGTTCCAGCCCCGCCTTGATCTGCTCCCCCTGATCCAGCGCTTTCTGGTTGAGCTGCTCCTCTTCGATCACCTGTAAAACGGCCAGCGCGGCGGCGCAGGCGATGGGCGATCCCGCATAGGTGCCACCGAGTCCCCCCGGCTTGGCCGAGTTCATGATCTCCGCCTTGCCCACCACCGCCGAGAGAGGGAAGCCCCCCGCCAGACTCTTGGCCAGGGTCATGATGTCCGGCTCGATGCCGGCATATTCGGTGGCGAAGGTTTTGCCGGTGCGGCAAAAACCGCTCTGGATCTCGTCGCAGATGAGCAGAATGCCGTGCTGGTCGCAGACGCTGCGCAGCTTCTGCATAAAGCTCGGGGAGGCGGGATAGAAGCCCCCTTCGCCCTGTACCGGCTCGATAATGATGGCGGCAACGCGGGAGGGTTCTATGTCGGCGCTGAAGCAGAGCTCGAGGGCGTGCAGGGCATCCTCTTCACTTACCCCGAGATAATCGGCGGGGAAGGGGATGTGGTAGACCTCCCCCGGGAAGGGGCCAAAGCCGGTCTTGTAGGGCACCACCTTGCCGGTGAGCGCCATTCCCATCATGGTGCGGCCGTGAAAGCCCCCCTTGAAGGCGATGGTGCCGCTGCGGCCGGTGTGGGCGCGGGCAATCTTGATGGCGTTCTCGACCGCCTCGGCGCCGGTGGAGAGAAACAGGGTGCGTTTCGGCGTCGGGCCGGGCACCAGGGCGTTGAGCTTCTCGGCAAGCTCGATATAGCCCGGGTAGGGGGTGACCTGAAAGCAGGTGTGGCTGAATTTTTCCAGTTGATCGCGCACTGCCGCCACCACTTTGGGGTGGTTGTGGCCGGTGTTGAGCACGGCGATGCCGGAGGCAAAGTCGATGTAGCGGTTGCCCTCCACATCCCACAGCTCGGCATTTTGCGCCCGGTCGATAAAGACCGGCAGCAGGGTGCCAACGCCGTTGACCACGGCCGCTTCGCGGCGCGCTTGCCACGCCTTGTTTGATTCTGACTGACTCATCTTTCCTCCCTGAGGGGCCGCAGCCCCCGATATTCCCTGAAAATGTGGCAGGCGTTTTGGCGCCCATCACCGCCGATCAGCCCATCGGGCCAGCTCGGCGGCGCCTTGTCTCTCTGTTGCAGCCTTAGCGAATGGCGCCAAAGCAGAGGTATTTGGTCTCGAGATACTCTTCCAGCCCCTCGGCTGCCCCTTCCCGGCCCAGACCCGACTCCTTGATGCCGCCAAAGGGGGCCAGCTCGGTGGAGATGATCCCCTCGTTGATGCCGACCATGCCGTATTCCAGCTGTTCGGCGACGCGCCACACCCGGGCGATATCGCGGCCATAGAAGTAGGCGGCCAGGCCATAAGGGGTGTCGTTGGCAATGGCGATGGCTTCGGCTTCCGTCTCGAAGCGCACCAGCGGGGCGACCGGGCCGAAGATCTCCTCCTGCAGGATGGGGTTGGTTTTATCCACCTTGCCCAGAATGGTGGGGCGGTAGAAGAGGGGGCCAGCGGGGTGAGCTTCGCCCCCCAGCAGCACTTCGGCACCGGCGGCGACCGATTGCTGGACCAGCTCGGCCACCTTGCTGGCGGCGGCGGGGTTGATGAGCGGGCCGATCTGGGTGCCCTCACTCATGCCATCCCCCACCTTGAAGGCGGCAACGGCGGCAGTCAGCTTCTCGGCGAAGGCGTCATAGACGCTGGCCTGCACCAGAATCCGGTTGGCGCAGACGCAGGTCTGCCCGGCGTTGCGGTATTTGGAGGCGAGCGCCCCTGCCACGGCGGCGTCGAGGTCGGCGTCATCAAAGACGATAAAGGGGGCGTTGCCACCCAGCTCCAGCGACAGCTTTTTCATGGTGTCGGCGCACTGGCGCATCAGTAGCTTGCCGATGCGGGTGGAGCCGGTGAAGGAGAGCTTGCGCACCACCGGATTGCTGCACAGCTCGTTGCCCACCTCGCTCGCCTGATGACTGGTGACGATATTGATGACACCGGCGGGGATGCCCGCCTGCTCGGCAAGCAGCGCCAGTGCCAGCGCGCAGAGCGGCGTTTCTGCGGCAGGCTTGATGACGATAGTGCAACCGGCGGCCAGCGCCGGGCCCGCCTTGCGGGTGATCATGGCAATGGGGAAGTTCCACGGGGTGATGGCTGCGACCACGCCCACCGGCTGCTTGATGGTGGCCAGCCGGCGATCGCCGCTAAAGCCCGGGATGGTGCGGCCATAGGCGCGCTTGCCCTCCTCGGCGAACCACTGGATAAAGCTGGCGCCATAGGTCACCTCGCCCTTGGCCTCGGCCAGCGGCTTGCCCTGCTCGCAGGTCATGATGCGGGCCAGCTCGTCGCTGTGGGCTGTGATGGCGGCAAACCAGGCGTAGAGCTTGTTGCTGCGCTCCTTGGCGGTCAGCGCCGCCCAGGCGGGTTGCGCCGCGTGGGCGGCCGCGATGGCGCGGCGGGTATCCTCGGCATCCATGTCGGGCACCTGGGTAATCACGGCCCCGCTGGCGGGGTTGGTGACCTCGAAGGTGCGGCCGCTGGCGGCCTCGCACCACTGTCCATCTATATAGGCGCGGGATGTGATCAAGCTGGAGTGGGATGTTGTTCCTGACATGAGAAGCCTCGAGTGTGGGTCAGAGCAGCTGGTTGCCGGAGTGAGCCGACCCTTCCTGCGCCGCTGCCGTATAAAATAATAAGCACAGGAAGACCATAATTTGAGCTGAAATGTTTTTCAAGTGTTAAATATATTTGAATTGCTGGGGGGCGCCATGCTAGAAAATGGGCTGTGTAGCGCGCTTTCTCCGGTTCGCTTGCAGGCTGTAAGTGGGCAAACGACCGGCAGATGGTAAATCAGGTGTGCAAAATAATGAACGGCTGTGCTGTGTAACATAGTGAACGGCAAGGGAACGCTGGTCGGCTATTTTAACCAGCAGGGTAAACAGGCTGCGCCTGATCCGATGCGATCACGCGCAAGCAGGAGAGGCTGATGATGCAAGGATGCAGAGATAGCGCAGCAAGAGGAGGCTTGCGGTGAGCGGGCCACAGAGCCGGGAGGGCGTGGCTCGACCGTTGAGTGAGGCTGATGCTGGGGCGCGCACCATGGGGGAACGGCTGGCGGCGGTACGCCATCAGCTGGGGCTCTCCCAGCGGCGGGCGGCCGAGTTGAGCGGCCTGACTCATGGCGCCATCTGCATGATCGAGCAGGACAAGGTGAGCCCCTCGGTCGCCTCCCTGCAAAAGCTGCTCACCATCTACGGCCTGCCGCTGTCGCGCTTCTTCGCCGAGGAGGAGAGCCGCACTCCGGAAGTGGTGATCAAGGCTGATCAGCTGATCGAGCTGGGCAGTCAGGGGGTCTCCCTCAAGCTGGTGCACAACGGCAACAACCGCCGCCAGCTCGGCTTTATGCTGGAGACCTATCCCCCCGGCACCGACACCGGCGGTCAGGTGACCCATCAGGGGGAAGAGGTCGGCACCGTGCTGGAGGGGTCGGTGATCCTGACGGTGGCGGGCCAGAGTTATCAGCTGGAGGCGGGCGACAGCTATGTGATCGACACCGGCGAGCCCCACAGCTTCAGCAATCCGTCGGGGGAGACCTGTCGCATCGTCAGCGCCCACACCCCGGCGAGCTTTTAATCCTGACAGTAGTTTGGCAACCGAACCGGTAAGGAAACAGGGATCATGACCGAACATGTAAACAGTTACTACGCAGCCAGCGCCAATAAACACGCGCCCTATCCGACATTGACCGAGCAGCTGGAGTGCGATGTCTGCGTCATCGGGGCGGGCTATACCGGCCTCTCCAGCGCGCTGCATCTGGTGGAGAAGGGCTACAGGGTGGTGGTGCTGGAGGCTGCCCGGGTCGGCTTTGGCGCCAGCGGCCGCAACGGCGGTCAGATCGTCAACTCCTACAGCCGCGACATCGACACCATAGAAGCGAACTGCCCGCCGGATCAGGCCAGGCTGCTCGGTTCCATGCTGTTTGAGGGGGGACAGATCATCCGCGAGCGGATCAAGCGCTACAACATCCAGTGCGATCTGCAGGAGGGGGGCGTCTTTGCCGCCGAGACCGAGAAGCAGCTGCACGAGCTCAAGGCGCAGAAGGCGCGCTGGGAGAAGTGGGGCAATGAGCAGCTGGAGCTGCTCGATGCCAAGGGGGTGCGCGAGGTGGTCGCGAGCGATCGCTACGTCGGCGCCCTGCTCGACAAGAGCGGCGGCCATATTCACCCTCTCAATCTGGCGCTGGGGGAGGCGGAAGCGATCCGCATCCAGGGGGGGCAGATCTTCGAACAATCCGCCGTCACCAGCATCACCCCGGGTCAACCAGCACTGGTCAAGACCGCCAAGGGGGCGGTGAAGGCGCGCTTTATCGTGGTGGCCGGCAACGCCTATCTCGGCAATCTGGTGCCCGAGCTCGCCGCCAAGAGCATGCCTTGTGGCACCCAGGTGATCGCCACCGAAGTGCTGGGAGAGGAGCGGGCCCGTTCACTCTTGCCGCAGAACTACTGTCTGGAGGATTGCAACTACTTGCTCGACTACTACCGCACCTCCGGCGATCACCGGTTGATCTATGGCGGCGGCGTGGTCTATGGCGCGCGGGATCCGGCGGATATCGAGCGGCTGATCATCCCCAAGATGCTCAAGACCTTCCCGCAGCTGGCCGACGTCAAGGTGGAGTACACCTGGACCGGCAACTTTCTGCTCACCCTGTCACGGCTGCCGCAGTTTGGTCGCATCGGCCCCAACATCTACTACATGCAGGGCTACAGCGGCCACGGCGTCACCTGCACCCATCTGGCGGGCAAGTTGCTCTCCGAAGTGCTGAGCGGTCAGGCGGAGCGCTTCGATGCCTTTGCCAAACTGCCGCACTACCCCTTCCCGGGTGGCCGCCTGTTCCGCATCCCCTTCACCGCTGCGGGCGCCGCCTGGTACACCCTGCGCGACCGCTTGGGTGTATAAGAGCTGCCCAGCGAGAAATGTGGGCTGGTGGGTGCCGCTTAGATAACGCTGACGCCAGCACCAATACCAGAAACAACAAGGCCACCGCGAGGGTGGCCTTGTTTATCAAGCTGCAGAGCGTTGTTTAGCTGTAGAAGGCTTCAACGGTGCCCTTGAGTTTGATCAGGATGGGCTGACCACGGCGATCCAGCGCTTTGGGGGAGGGGATCTTCACCCAACCTTCGCTGATGCAGTACTCCTCGACATCGGTGCGCTCTTTGCCGTTCAGGCGAATACCGATCGGGTGCTCGAAGCAGGCGGCCACATAGTGAGGGCTGCGTGGATTGCAGGAGAGGTGATCCGGCAGAGCCGGTTTGGTGCTGGTATCGCTCATCGATATAACCCGAAATGAATAAAAAGTGGGTCATTGTAGAGAATGCCGCCATGGCATTCAAGGCGGCCACAAAACAGGCAAAGCGTGCTCGCCATCGCTATGGGCGACCCGCTTATCCTCGTTGCCAATGCATCACCAGCTCGGGGCGACCGCTATGCTCGCACAGCTGCTGCTCACCCTCTTTGAAACCGTTGCGGGAATAGAAGCGCCGCGCCTGCTCATTTTCGGCGTAGACCGTCAACTCGAGCCGGTCATATTGGGCTTTGAGGTGTTCGAGCAGTTGGCGACCCAGCCCGTGTGATTGGTGATCAGGGGAAATAAACAGCGCGGCAACAGAGCCCTGATACCAGGAGATAAAGCCCAGTAGCTGTCCATCCTCCTCATAACCCCAGCTCTGGCTGGCGGGCAGGTAGATATCGCGCATCGCTGCCCGTTGCTCATGCCAAAAGGCTGCGGGAATAAAGTCGTGGGCCTGCACCGATGCCTGATACCAGAGCTCGACGGCGGCATCCAGATCGGTGGCAGATAATGGGCGGATCATAGTGGCCTCGACTGTGAAGAGTGGCCGCACGATATGCCCGATCCATGTCGTGTTATCGGGCATATCGTCTATCGCAGGCTGGCTACTATTTGCGGGTCAGCTTGTCGAGGTAGCCCATGGCGAATGCCGAGAGGACAAAGGTGATGTGGATCAGCAGGTACCACTTGATCTTGTCGTTGGGGAGATTTTCGGCATTCATAAACACCTTGAGCAGGTGAATAGATGAGATGGCGACAATGGAGGCGGCGACCTTGTTTTTCAGGGAGCCGGCATCGAGCTTGCCGAGCCACACCAGTTTGTCGCTCTCATCCCCGACATCGAGGCGCGAGACGAAGTTCTCATAGCCGGAAAACATCACCATCACGATAAGTCCCCCCACCAGGGTGATATCGATCAGCGACAGTGTGACCAGCACCAGATCCACCTCTTTCATCTCCAGTATGTTGGGCAGGATATGGAGGATCTCCTGAAAGAATTTCACTCCCAGTGCCAGCAGTATGAGGCTGAGCCCAAGATAAATGGGGGCCATGATCCAGCGGGATGCGTACATCAATCTTTCAAACATGTTTTCCATAGTGCGATTACAGGTCCATCAAATGGTTAACAAACGAGTCGGCCATAGCTTAACCGAGATGCCTCACATCTCAAGCATCTCGATAGCATATTGCTGAATTGGGTGGTGTCAGGCAGGAGTTTTTAACCCTGGGTAGGGCAGTGCAGCGGGTGGCAGAGGGCCCGTGGTCGGGCCTATCCGGTGTCAGGGCAGATCCAGGGTAAAGCGGGCGCCGCCGAGGGGGGATTCATCGACCCGGATCTGGCCGCCGTAGCTGTGGACGATTTCGGTCACCACCGCCAGACCTATGCCCTGACCGGGTGAACTGTCTGCCCGCACGCCGCGCTGGAAGATCTGCTCCGATTTGGCCGGATCGATTCCCGGGCCATCATCTTCCACTTCGATACGCAGCCGCTCGAGATGGCGGCGCACCGTCACCTTCACTTCGCTGATGGCAAATTTGCAGGCGTTGTCGAGCAGGTTGCCCATCAGCTCCATCAGGTCGCCCTGTTCGCCGTGGAAGAGGGCGTCATCGTCGAACTTGAAGTGGGTTTGCAGCTTCTTGTGGCGATAGACCTTGGTCAGGCTGGCCAGCAGTTTTTCAATCAGCGGCACCGGTTCGGTGCCCTTGCTGGCAAGGCGCTGGCGGCCGGTCACGGCCCGTCTGAGCTGATACTGGATCATCTGATCCATGGTGAGGATCTGCTCGTTGATGTTGTCGTGGATCTCCCGCCCCAGCTTCACTTCGCGGGTGGTGATCTGGATCAGCGCCAGCCGGGTTTTCAGGCTGTGGGCGAGATCGTTGAGGGCGTGCTGGTAGCGCTGGGTCTGCTGGCGTTCGTTTTCCAGCAGCTGGTTGATGGAGTCGGTCAGCGGGGCCAGCTCTCGCTCAAAATCGCTCGAGAGGTCATCGCGCTTGCCGGCCCGGATATCGTCGATCTGACGGGCGATGGTGCGCAGGGAGCTGAGGCTCCAGAAGGTGGTGAGCAGCAGCAGCCCGGCCAGCAGCATATAGGCGAGCAGCGCCTGTTTGGCGGTCTGGTAGAGGTAGGTGCTGGACTCTTCGTGGTAGCGTTTGGCCGAGTCGATCATCACCACATAGTAGGCGGTGGTGCCGCTGCCGGGATTGCGGATAAACCGCAGGCTGTAGACGAAGTAGCTCTCGCCGTTCTTGATGGTGTGCTTCTTGAAGAAGTAGTCGAGATCCATCCCCCCCAGATACTTCATCAGGTCGCCGCAGATGGTCTGTTTGGCCTTGATCACCTCCGGCATATGGAGGCTCGACCAGACCAGATCGCCATCGGCGCGGCAGATCAGGGTATCGAGGTTGCGATCCCCCGCACCACGGGATATCCGCCCCAGCTCGACGTTCGATCCCTTGTCATCCGGTTCGGTGGAGGAAAACAGCTTGGCCAGGTTCTCCTGCATCCGGGCGCTGGCCTTCTGGGTCTGCTCCTCGACGTGACCAAGATAGAGGGCGTAGACGGCAAACCCCATGATCAGCGCGATGACCAGCAGCGAGCTGAGCAGCAGTTTGATGTGCAGTGAGCTGCGGATCATCTTGATGGGGTGCGGCAGATGAAACTGCATCAGTTACAGGAGAGGTTGAAGATGTAACCCTGACGCCGGATGGTGGAGATGGGTTGAATCGTCCCTTCCGGATCCAGCTTCTTGCGCAGGCGGCTCACCATCACCTCGATGGTGTTGGGGTCCCCTTCGCCGTCGCCGTAGAGCTGGTCGAGCAGTTGCTGCTTGGAGACCACCTGACGGGCATTGCGCATCAGGTACTCAAGAATGAGGTATTCAAAGCTGGTGAGCACAGCCACTTCACCGGCGATAGTCAGCTCCTTGCGGGAGAGATCCAGCTCGTAATCACCAGCTTTCACCCTGGGCGAGATAAAACCGGCGCTGCGGCGCACCAGCGCATTGAGTCGGGCCAGCAGCTCATCTTTCTGGAACGGTTTGACCAGATAGTCATCAGCACCTGCTTCCAGTCCTTCGACCTTGTCCTGCCAGTTGCCACGGGCGGTCAGCACAATGATGGGGAAGGGGATCTGCCGTTCACGCAGTTGCCGGATCAGTTGCAGGCCGTCCATATCGGGCAGACCGAGGTCGATGATGGCCACATCAATGGGATAGTCGGCGGCGTAGTGCAGTGCAATCCCGGCCTGGTCGGTGCTGTAGACCTGATTGTCGGCTTCGGTCAGCAGAGAGGAGAGGTGGTGATTGAGCAGCTTGTCGTCTTCGACCAACAGAATTTTCATGATGTGAGCGGTCATAGGGATCCAGGCTGTCAATTAGAAAGTGTATGTCGCTTCGAGTCAATTCGAATCCTAATGCATCCCGGCTGTATCGGGACTGAATCAGCGGGACTTCAGAGTTCGCGCCAACTGGTCGTTTAACCATGGTCCGGGTTGTCGATGGCCTGCTGGTCGGCAGCCATGTTGCGAAAGGTTTGGTGTGATGAGAGAGATGGCCGGGAGGCTGCTGACGCGACTGCAACAGCGTGAGCGCAGCGATCTCCTCTATATTGTCTGGCTCTGCTGGGGGGCCGCCTTGCTGCTCTACGTGCTGGGGTCGCCCTGTTTTTTGTGGCCAGTGGCGCCGATGCCGCTGGTTCTGCTTGTGTGGTTGGTGGAGAGAGTACGGATGTTTGGAAGAAACAAAGGTGGTGCGGCTACTGGGTCGGCGGGGGCCACCGTGATTGCAGCCGGTGCCCGCTTCAAGGGCGAGTTGCAGGTGGAGGGGGATCTGGAGGTGCGCGGTCAGGTCAATGGCACCATCCAGCTCATCGGTGGTGTGCTGCGCATCATGCAGGGCGGTAGCGTTGAGGGGGAGGTGAGTGCGCCCCACGTGATCATCAATGGTCTGCTGGAAGGCACCTGTACCTCCGCTGAGGTGGAGATCCTGGAGAGCGGCAAGATGCAGGGGATCTTCAAGGGGGGCAGTCTCTCCATCTGCAAGGGCGGCAACTTTGTTGGCCAGTCCCAGCCCACCGTGGCCGGCAAGGCCGATCCTGTGTTGCAAGCCTTGTCTGAAAACAGTGCGTCCGGGAGCAAGCAGCCGGAGAGCAAGAGCAATGTGAAAAAGCTGCCGCACGAGCCGAAAGGCAAGCCGACCGAGGAGCTGGCCAAGCAGGCGTGATGCCGTTTGCCAGCGGTGCAGATGACAGTTGTTCAGGAAAACAGAGAGGGGGCCACAATGGCCCCCTCTGCATTTCCCCGTTACCCGTTAGCTGCGGCGTGGCGGCAGCATATTGGTGAGGGTGTTGTCTTTGAGAATATGGTGGTGATAGAGGGCCGCCACCGTGTGCAGGCCGATCAGGGCGTAACCGATATTACCCAGCGTCTCGTGTACCTCCTTGATCAGTCCCTTGAGAGCCGGACTGGGGGAGAGCAGGGCAGGCAGCTCAAGCCCGAAGAAGGGGATTGGTTTGCCCGCGGCGCTCAGCAGCAGCCAGCCAAACAGAGGGGTGAGAATCAGAAAACCGTAGAGGGCGAGGTGGGCCAGTTTTGCCAGCTTGTGCATGACCGGGGAGAGCTCGGGCACGATGCGGGGTGTCGGGTTCATCCAGCGCAGGGCCAGTCTGACAAAGACCAGGGCGAAGATAAGCAGCCCCAGCATAAAGTGCCACTCCTTCATCAGATCCCGGCCAGGGTCCCCTTTGGGGAAAATATCGCGAAATTCGATCAGGGCGTAGACGGCGATCATGGCCCACAGGGTCAGCCAATGCAGCCCGATATTCAGGGTGCCATAACGTTGTTCACTGTTCATCAGCATAGGTTTGTTCCTTCGAAGTGCTGTCACATCCGTGTGGCATCCCCGCACTCAAGTGTGTCGGGGCGAAGCCAGATCCTTTGGCGGCAACAGCCGGGCTACCATGCTTGCCATACATCGATAGTCTGCTGCTGGCATCAGTCAGAGAGGAGATCCCCTCTGCTGTCTGCATGGTATCACTGGCAACCGGGTGGATAGTCTGATCAATGCCACACAATTTACAGGCTCATTAAGCCCCTTGTGACGTGAAGAAGGCGTGAAATAGCATCAGTGATGTCGGCCCGCCCAGGTTCAGGCGGGCTCGATGGCCAGCACCACGCAATCCGGCTCGCTGATGCGAAAACGGACGTTGCAGTCAAACAGCCGCACCCCGTACTCCTTCTCATCGGGTTTGCCCTTCTTGTAAGCGGGGCGCGGATCTTGCGCTAGCACTTCGCTTACCAGCTGGCGCAGCTCGGGGTGGGCTTTGAGCCAGGGTTGCAACTGCTGCTCTGCCTCGGCACTGAAGCTCACCGCCAGCGGCGGCGTGGGGGCGTCGGGGGCAAAACCACCACGGGCATCCGGCAGGCTGTCGGCATAGGGAATATAGGGTTTGATATCGACGATGGGGGTGCCATCGAGCAGATCCACCGCCCCCAGCTCCAGCCACAGCTTGCCCCGCTCGCGACCAATCCCGTGCAGCTCGACCACCGAGAGCCCTAGCGGATTGGGGCGGAAAGTGGAGCGAGTGGCAAAGACGCCGACCCGTTCGTTGCCGCCAAGGCGCGGCGGGCGCACCGTCGGGTGCCAGCCCTGCGCCATGGTCTGGTGAAAGACGAAGCTGAGCCACAGATGGGAGAACTGCTCGATGCCGCGCAGCACATCCGGCTGATCGTAAGGGGGAAGCAGCTCGAGGCGGGCGCGGGCCGATTTGACCAGTCCGGGCTGGCGGGGGATGGCGAACTTCTCCTTGTAGGGAGAGTGGATGATCCCGAGGGTGTCGATTTCGAACTTCATGGCGGATCCTGACTGAAAACCCCGGCAATTTAGCACAGACGGCCCCAAAACGCAGGCTCGGCCTCATTACGCCCTTTTCTGCGGCGCTGCCGTGATCCCTGTCCCATCCCGGCCAGTCGGGGGCTGTGCCCGCACACCAAGTTGCGTAGGGTGGAGGCAACTGGCGTGTCAGGATGAAATGTGCGCACTCGCGCCGAAGGGAGGGAGAGGGATGAAACTGCTGATTATCGGTGGCACCGGCTTTTTGGGGCGCCACCTTACCGCGCTGGCACTGGATTGGGGCCATGAAGTGACTCTGTTCAACCGTGGCCTGCACCAGCATCCGGACTGGCGCGATCTGGTGCAGCTCACCGGCGACAGGGACAAGAGCCTGAGCGCCCTGCAAGGGGCCGGGTTGCAGTGGGATCTCGTCATCGATACCTGCTGCTATCGCCCCGAGCAGGCGGCAAGCCTCTCGGCCGCCTTGCTCGGGCGCTGCGCGCGGCTGATCTTTATCTCCACCATCAGCGTCTATCGCGATTTCTCAATGCCCGGGATGAATGAGTCGGCGCCGCTGCATGCTATCCCCGAAGGTGAAATGCCCACTGACTATGGCCCCCTTAAGGTGTTGTGCGAGCAGGAGTATCGCGCCCGCTGGGGCGAGCGGCTCTGCATCCTGCGCCCGGGCGTGCTGTGCGGCCCCCATGATCCTACCGGGCGCATGGCCTGGTGGATTAAGCGGGTGCAGCAGGGCGGGTCCTGGTTGCTGCCGGGCAGTGGCGAGGATCGCTTGCAGTATCTCGATGTGCGCGACTGTGCCGAGTTTGTGTTGCGTGCGGCCGAGCAGCAGTTGGGGGGCACATTCAACTTGCTCAAATCAGGCATTACCTTGAGTGACTGGCTGGAGCGGCTGAGCGCCCGGTTGCAGCCCGCCCGCCCCATCCAGCCCGAGTGGCTGCCCTGGTCCACCCTGATGGCAGCCGGAATCGAGCCCTGGCAGAGCTATCCCACCCTGCTGCCCTGCGCGCAGGCGGAGTTTGCCGGTTACGGCTCTATAAGCGCCGAGGCGGCCATCGTCCACGGGTTGAATTTCCGGCCGCTGGAAGAGACCGCCGCCGACCTTGCCCACTGGCTGGCCATCGAGCCTGCCGCCGGGGTAGCGGAACATGCCATGACTCAGGCCGAGGAGGCTTTGCTGCGGCAGCAGCTGCTGGAGCCCAGTTTGTAATAAGAGAGAGTGCATCGAGCCGCTGCTGTCGAAAATTGCTGCAATAGCGCGAACATAACGAGAGAGGGCATCCTGCGGGATGCCCTCTCTGTCTATCCATGCCTGATGGTTGCCGAATAGAGGCTGACGCGATTCCCCGTCCCATCGCTGTCGCTCACCGAGTTAGCGGATGGCGGCCCCAGCGGCTACCAGCAGCTCTTTCAAGATGGCGCGATGGCAGCGGGACTCCTGCTCGCAGTAGCAACCCACCGACAGATTGGTGGTGTGGGAGAGGGCGGCCAGCAGCGCCAGATCGTGCCTCGCGGCAGGTTGCGCCATCTCGGCCTTGTACTGTTTGCCAAACGCTGCCCACTGGGCGGGTGTCTCGGCTGCCTGCCCCAGCTTCATGGTCTCGCTGCTGGGGGCCAGATTGGGGAACCAGACATCGTACCAATGCTGGCTGGCAAATTCGCTCTTGGGTACGCCGCGGGGCGGGCGGCGCACCGTGCCGATCCGCAGTCCCTCATCGGGCAGGCGCGGGCTGCCAAGGCGAACGATAGCAAGGGCCATGACAGCGGGTTACTTCTCTTCGGCCACTTTCAGCGCCTGCCCGTAGCAGATCACCTGTTTCAGGCAGCCCGGGGTGTCGCTGAATTCGGCGCATTTGTCGATGGTGACGCCGTTGCCACCCATGTCTGCCGCGCGGCGACGGGCCTGGGTGCGCGCTTCACCGGCGTTGGGCACCGGCTGGTTGGCATCGGCCTGGCAGGATTCACCCTCGATGGTGCCGAGGTAGAGGTAGTTGAGGTCAGCCAGCTCATCCTGTTCATAGATGCGCACGCTACCGGGTTTGAAGTATTCGTCGAAGTTCTCTTTATCCAGATTGCTGTTGAAGGCGTAGTTGGCACAGCCGGAAGCAATCAGGGGCATCATCAGGATCAGGCGTTTCATCGTCTCGTATCTTGTGTCGGTGATGAGGACAGTAGAAATGCGCGGGCGCTCCATGTCGGCATCTTGTTGAATAATGAGGGGGACATTATAGGGGCCAGCCGCCTGCGGCGACCAGCCCCGTTTTGCGCCCTGTTGTCAGGGTGTGACCCCCATCAGCCTGATATCAAACCGGAGCCAGCCGCTGATAGAGGCTGCGGTAGTAATCATCCGCCAGCAGCTCGTCGTGAGGGGCGCAGAGGCGGATCTGTCCCTCTTCCATCAGGGCAATCCGGTCCATCTGCTCCATCCCCAGCAGGCGGTGGGAGATGAGCAGCAAGGTGCGATCTGCCCCGAGCAGGAACAGCAGATCCATGATCTCCCGCTCGGTCTGATTGTCTAGTCCTTCGGTCGGTTCGTCCAGCAGCCAGAGCGGCGCATCGTGCAGCAGGGCGCGGGCGATAGCGATACGGCGACGCTCACCACCGGAGAGGGGGCGACCACCGTCACCCAGCCAGGCGTCGAGGCCCGCCTCATCTTCCAGCAGATTGGCCAGCCCGACCTGGGTCAGCACCGCAATCAGCTGCTCGTCAGTGGCGGTCGGGGCGGCCAGTTTGAGGTTGCCGCGTAGGGTATCGGCAAACAGATGCACCCGCTGGCTCACTACCGAGATGGAGGCGCGCAGTGCCCCTTCGCTGTAGTCGGTGAGCGGCTTGCCATCGAGCAGGATCTTGCCCGCCTGCGGGCTCCACTCCCGGGTCAGCAGCCCCATCAGGGTTGATTTACCGCAGCCGGTCTGGCCCAGCAGCGCCAGCTTTTCACCGGCGTGCAGTTGCAGGGTGCAGCCACGCAGTACCGGCTGGGGGTTGCCCGGGTAGCCAAAATAGAGGTCGTTGATTTGCAGTGCGCCAGCGCTGGCGTGAGTCTGCTCGTCGCCCCACACGGGGGCTTTTGCCTCTTGCAGGATCTCGTTCAAACGACGGGCCGAGGTGAGGCTGGTGGAGAGGTGCTGGAAAGCACCGGCCAGCGGCATCAGTGCCTCGAAGCTGGCCAGGGTGGCAAACACCATCAGCGCGGTAATGGGGTCGGGGGCCGCGCCCGCCACGCCATGACCGGCCAGCCAGAGCATCAGGGTCAGGGTCCAGCCGCTCAGCAGTTGCACCGAGAAGTTGGCCAGCCCGCTCACCTTGGCCATCCGGGCCTGGGCAGTGAGCAGCGCCTGTTCGGCCTGTTGCAGCTCCACCAGCGCCTTGGGGGCGGCTGCAAACATCTGCAGTTCGGCCTGACCATCCAGATAGTCCACCATCCGGGTGCGCAGGGTCGATTTTTCGGCAATCAGCGCCTGACCGGGGCGACGACCGAGGAAGTAGAACACCAGCGGCAGGGCAATCATGCCAAACAGCAGAATGGCACCCAGGGTGAGGGCGAGGCGGCTGTCGAAAAACGACAGGAAGAAGACCAGTCCGGCTGTGCTGAGCAGGGCCGCGCCTATGGGGGTGAGCAGCCGCAGATAGACGTGGTCCATCGCATCGATGTCTGCCACCAGTCGGTTGAGCAGATCCGCCTGACGGAAACCGGCCAGGGTGCCGGTGGAGAGCGGCGAGAGTTTTTGCCAGAACCATACCCGCAACCGGGTCAGCACCCGGAAAGTGGCGTCGTGGCTCACCACCCGCTCACCCCAGCGACCGGCGGTGCGGATGATGGAGAAGAAGCGTACCCCGCCGGCGGGGGTCATGTAGTTAAAGGCATGGGTTGTCGCAACTGTCATCCCCGCCACGGCAGCGGCGGAGAGGAACCAGCCGGAGAGGGAGAGCAGCCCCATGCCGGCGGCCAGGGTCACCAGCGCCAGCAGCAAACCAATGGTGAGGCTGAGCCAATGTTGGCGATAGAGGCGCAGAAACGGCAACAGATCACTCATCGAGAGAACCTCCGGAACGTTGGGAGAGCAGGCGGGCAAAAGGCCCCTGCCCAGAACTAAGTTGCTGGAAGCTGCCTTGCTCCACCAGCTGGCCGTGGGCCAGCACCAGGATCTTGTCCATCTTGGTGAGCTGATCGAGGCGGTGGGTGATCATCAGCAGGGTTTGGCCCGCCATCGCCTGCTCGAGGGTGGTCATGATGGCGCGTTCGGAGTGGCGATCCAGACTGGCGGTTGGTTCGTCTAGCACCATCAGCTGGGTTGATTTGAGCAGGGTTCGCGCCAGTGCTAGACGCTGGGCCTGACCGACCGAGAGGCCACCGGCCTGATCGCCGACCGGATAGTCGAGCCCCTTCTCCATGGCAAATTCCCACGCCTGTGCCCGTTTCAGGGCATCTTCCAGCTCGGCATCGCTGGCCGTTGGCTTGGCCAGCAGCAGGTTGTCGCGCAAGGAGGCGTGGAACAGCTGCGGGTTTTGCGAGAGCCAGCCTAACTGCAGGCGCCACTGGCTCATGTCGAGGGTGGCAAGCTCCTGCCCGTTGACCTTGAGCTCGCCACGATAGGGAGCAAAGCCGAGCAGGGCGTTGACCAGCGAGCTCTTGCCTGCGCCGCTGACGCCGATGAGGGCGGTGCGCGAACCGGCTTCCAAAGTGAAGTCGATGGGGCCGACCAGCACCTTGCCCTCGGCGCTCAGCACTTCAAGTCCTTTGGCTTCTACCTTGACCGGGCTGTCGGCATGGAACGGCGCTGTGCCTGCGGCCGGCTCGCTCACCTCGGCTTCTAGGAATTCCAGCAACTGCTCGGCAGCGCCGATAGCCTGCGCCTTGGCGTGGTAGTGGGCACCCAGTTCCCGCAGCGGGGCGTAGAACTCGGGGGCGAGAAACAGCACGAACAGGCCGGTAAAGAGGGTGACCTTTACCCCATAGCTACCAAAGTTCAGATGGTCGATATAAGAGAAGCCGAAGTAGACAGCGACCAGCGCCACTGAAATGGCGGCGAAGAACTCCAGTACGGCGGTGCTCAAAAAAGCCAGGCGCAGCACCTCCATGGTGCGCTCGCGAAAATCTTCCGAGGCGTCGCGAATGGCGTCACCTTCTGCCTGGGTACGCATAAAGAGTTGCAGGGTACGCAGCCCCTTCAGCCGATCGAGGAAGTGGCCGGAGAGACGGGCCAGCGCCTGAAAGTTGCGGCGGTTGGCATCGGCGGCGCCCACACCCACCAAGATCATAAAGATAGGGATGAGGGGGGCAGTGCCCAGTAGGATCAGGCCCGCCGCCCAGTTGACCGGGAACACGGCCACCAGAATGACCACCGGAATAAAGACGGCGATGGCCATCTGCGGCAGATAACGGGAGAAGAAATCCTGCATGTTTTCAATCTGTTCCAGCAACAGGCTGGCCCAGCTACCGGCCGGACGGCGCTGGATATAGGCAGGGCCGAGACGACTCAAGCGAGTGAGCACCAGCTGGCGGATGGTCTGGCGCACCGCGCTGCCCGCCTTGAAACTGGCCACTTCGCGGCCATAGGCCAGCGCCGCTTTGCCAAGCGTCACCAGCAGCAGGGTAATAAAGAGCGTGATGGATTGCTCAGGCGTTGAGCCTTCGATGATAAAGCCGTGCAACAGGGTCGCCAGCAGCCAGGCTTGCGCCACCATCAGAATGCCCTGGCCAAGGCCAAAAGCGATGGATATCGTGATCCAGCGGCGACCGTGACTCGATTGCTTGCGCAACCAGCCATAGAGACGTTTTTGCGTTTTTTTATCCATTACCACCATCCTCGCGTCGAGTGGCGCAAGACTATCCTTGCCGTTTGGCCTTGGCAACCTTGTAAATTATCTGTGTTGAAAATGTTTGATTGAAAAAGCAACCGTCTGTTCAATCCTTGTCCGAACAGATTGATTTATTGAAAAAAGTGGCAAAGGCGCCATTGCGCTCGGCGGCAAAATGCATATAGTAGGAGCCCTGACGCGGGTGTAGTTCAATGGTAGAACGGTAGCTTCCCAAGCTGCATACGTGGGTTCGATTCCCATCACCCGCTCCAAATTTCAGATGCCAGGCGGGCATCGTATAATGGCTATTACCTCAGCCTTCCAAGCTGATGATGCGGGTTCGATTCCCGCTGCCCGCTCCAGCTTAAAAACAAAAAGCCCACTCCTGCGAGTGGGCTTTTTGTTTTTCATCTGTCTTGTGCGCCGTTCGACGTCACGCTCACCGTTTCTCAGCTTTTAAGGCAAATCGCAGAGACAGAAAAGGCGCCCAAGGCGCCTTTTCAGATCAACAGCGTAGCGGGAGCTTATTCCTGCTCCAGCTCACCACAGAACCGGTAGCCTTCGCCGTGGATGGTGGCGATGATCTCCGGAGTATCGTTGACGCTTTCGAAGTGCTTGCGAATGCGACGGATGGTCACATCGACGGTACGGTCGTGGGGCTTGAGCTCACGGCCGGTCATCTTCTTCAGCAGCTCGGCACGGGTCTGGATCTGGCCCGGGTTTTCGCAGAAGTGCAGCATGGCGCGGAACTCGGAGCGCGGCAGCTTGAACATGTCGCCAGTCGGGCTGACCAGTGCGCGGCTGTTGATATCCAGCGCCCAGCCGTTGAAGAGGTAGCGCTCAACCAGCTTCTTCTCTTCGCCACCGGCAGCCACGTTCATGGTGCGGCTCAGCAGGTTGCGGGCACGGATAGTCAGCTCGCGCGGGTTGAACGGCTTGGTGATGTAATCATCGGCGCCGATCTCCAGACCCAGGATCTTGTCCACTTCGTTGTCACGACCGGTCAGGAACATCAGGGCGATGTTGTCGTTCTCACGCAGCTCACGGGCCAGCAGCAGGCCGTTCTTGCCCGGCAGGTTGATGTCCATGATCACCAGATTGATGGTGTGGGAAGTGAGGGCCTGGTGCATCTCGTCGCCGTTGTTGGCTTCGAGCACGATGTAGCCTTCGGCTTCAAAAATGCTTTTCAGGGTATTGCGTGTGACCAGCTCGTCTTCGACGATCAGAATGTGTGGTGTTTGCATGAGTATTCCCAGATTCTTATCAGTTAATTATCTTAAATTTAACACTCTTTGGCGTTTCAAACCGATTTCCTGACTGATCCTGAAAATTTATTACGTCATCCTGGGTATGAGAGTCAGGTCGGAATATCGCGAATTAGGCATCAGTACCGGCAAGTATCCCTGTGCCACTTATAGGTTCCCGACAAGTCTGGTCGAGTAGAGCCTGGAAAGGTCGTCCATTACGAAAGTGGCCGCATTTTATCAGTTAACAGGAGCATAACAACACTCTTTGCCGTCAGATAGCAACTTTTTAACTCTGATTTGATATAGGTCAAACCCTGGTACAGCAGCATCATACTTGGCCTGAACCGGGTTTTCGCCCCTATAAAATGTAATGGAATGTAACATGTGATTGACATGAATTTGTGGGAAAACTACAAGAAAATCTGCTTTATCGCGCCATTTGAGCCACCAAGCTGGTCTGCCTTTGCCATCATCACAGCCTGGAATCCGGCCAGCCAGTGGGTCACAGAACGACGCAATATGCGGCGGGAACGGGCGCTGTGGCGCCATCTGACTGTGGATTTGCATGTGCCCGTGGTGGGGCCATTTTGGGGATCTGACCCGGACGAACGCTGGCAGGAGTCATCGCTGGCGGTGGCGCTATCCCTGCCACAAGCCTGTCAGCTGGCTGCGCGTTTTGGCCAGAACGCCATCTACTGGGTGGAGGATGGCCAGCTCTGGCTGACACCGGTATTGACGGATAAATCAGCAGTTTGCTTGGGCAATATTGAATCCTTCTGGATTGCCAGAAACCTTGCCTGATGAAAGAATGAACACCTTCATGCATCTGAAAGGAATCAAATCATGCTGGATCTCCTGCCCGACCTCTGCGATCAACATGGCGACTTGCTGCAAGTGGCCGACCCGGTGTTTCAGGATTTTGGCGGCAAGGCCCTCTTTTATGGTCGCGCCGTAACGCTCTCCTGTTATGAAGACAACAGTCTGGTGCGGGATCTGGTGACCCGCCCCGGTCACGGCAAGGTGATGGTGATCGACGGCGGCGGCTCGCTGCGCCGTGCGCTGCTGGGTGATCAACTGGCGGTCAAGGCGGTGGAGCAGGGGTGGGAGGGTATCCTGATCCACGGCGCGGCCCGAGATGTGGGCACCCTGGCGACATTGGCACTCGGGGTCAAGGCGCTGGCGGCCTGTCCGGTCAAGACCGAGAAGCGGGGATTGGGAGAGCTGGGGGCGGTGGTCAGCTTTGCCGGTGTGACCATCCACGAAGGGGATTACGTCTATGCGGATCGCAACGGCGTGGTAGTGAGTGCCACGCCGCTGATCTGATTCAGAAGTTGAAACCGACCCCCAGGCTCAGCGCCTGATCGGCAGTGATGGCGCTGACGCCGTAGTTGGCGGTGAGAGAGAGTCTGGGTGTCAGCAGCAGGCTGGAGTTGAGCTCCAGCAGGGTGCTGGCCTTGTTGAGATCGAGATGCTTGATCTGGCTGCCGATATTGAATGCCGGAGAGAGCTGGTAGCGTACACCGGAGCTCATATTGAAACCTGATTGGCGGTTCTGATCCGCCACCGCCGGGCCCGCTTCCATAAAGAGGGTCACATCATCCACCACCGGATATTGATAGCCGCTATTGACCAGCCAGAGATCAAAACTGTCGCTGTGATGGCTATGGCCATTGAGCAACACACCCGAGTAACTTTTGACATAGAGAGACGGGTTGGATTGCGGCTGAACCACTGCCCAATCGGCGGCCTGTGCGGCCATGCTGGCGCAGGTTGCAAGCAGTGTGATGATGAGTGATTTGACCATTCGTTTCCCCTCCCTGGGTCCGGAACTGAGCCTAAGCATGGCACATGCCAGCTGGTAGTAAAGTGAAGGGAGATCACAATAAAATCCTTTGGCATGGGCGTCAGCCATGATAAACAGGCTGCCGTATTGATGGCTCTAATCATTAAGAGGTGAATCCATGAACAAGAAACTGACTCTGCTGGCCGCGCTGGCACTGGGAGGCTGCGCAATGGCAACGGGTTCCAGCATGGCTCAACTGCAAGCATCCAGCTGGCAGCTGCAAGGCGCCACCGGCGATACCTTCACCCTGCAAGTGGTCGACGGCAAGGTGGCGGGCAAGGGCGGCTGCAACCGCTATTTTGGCGGCATCACCAAGCAGGGTGACGGTGTCTTGACGCTGGGCGCCATGGGCTCCACTCGCATGATGTGCATCGGCGACGCCATGAACAAAGAGACCGAGTTCCTGCAAAAGCTGGAGAAGGTGGCAACCTACTCCATCAACGGCAACCAGCTGACTCTGAGCGATGCCAACAAGGCGGCCCTGCTCACCTTCAACGCTGTGCCAGCTGCCAAATAAGGCACGCGTTCGTCTGATTGCACCGACAGCTCTGACTGTCTGATACACGCCCTCCCTCTGGAGGGCGTCTGTTTATCTGCGACGAGCCCTGTGTGCTCGTCCGCAACGGTTGTTCACTCGTCGATTCCCCTTTTTGCTCGGTTTGATGTCAGAACCTCGTATCTTCGCTTCGGTACGTATCTTGATCATTTCAATAGTTCTTGTATAGTTGAAATTAAAGGTTACACCAAGGGGAGTAAAGATGAACAAAGAGATGGCCACCAAGGTCTTTGAATCGCTGGCATCCGGCATCCGGCTCGATGTATGGCGGCTGCTGGTGAAGGCCGGGCTGGAGGGGCGGGTCGCCGGTGAACTGGCCAGCGAGCTCGATATTGCCCCCAATACCCTCTCGTTTCACCTCAAGGCGATGCTCAACACCGGTCTGCTGTCGGTGGAGCAGGAGGGGCGCTTTCTGCGCTACCGCGCCAATATTCCCCTGATGCTGGATGTGATCGCCTACCTCACCGAGGAGTGCTGCGCCGGTCATCCCGAGGCGTGCGGCGTGATGCGTGCCGAGTCAGCCTGCTCCCCCCATGTTCTGCCTGCGCAGCCCTGCTGCAACAAGGAGTAATGGCATGTCCTCCATTCAGATTTTTGATCCCGCCCTCTGCTGCTCCAGCGGTGTCTGCGGTACCGAGGTTGATCAGGCACTGGTCACCTTCGCAGCCGACCTTGCCTGGGCCAAGGAGCAGGGAGTTGTCATCGAGCGTTTCAATCTGGCCCAGCAGCCGATGCAGTTTGCCGAGACGCCTGCCGTCAGCGCTTTTCTGACCCACGCCGGGGAGGAGGGGTTGCCGCTGGTGCTGGTGGAGGGACAGGTGGTGTTGACCGGCCGTTATCCGAGCCGCAGCGAGCTGGCTCGTTATGCCGGGCTGCCTGCGCCACAAGCGGCCATCAAGGGGATCGTCAAGGGCGGCTGCTGCTCTGGCAGCGGTTGCTGCTGAGTCGTGACGCACCATTCGGGAGAGGCTATGTACCATTTTCTGACCAATCCACCGCCGTTTCTCTTCTTCACCGGCAAGGGCGGGGTGGGCAAGACCTCGCTGGCTTGCGCCAGTGCGGTAGCGCTGTGTGATATTGGCAAGCGGGTGCTGCTGGTGAGCACCGACCCTGCCTCCAACGTGGGGCAGGTGTTTGCCACCGAGATCGGCAATCGCGTCACCACCATCGCCGCTGTGTCCGGTTTGTCGGCGCTGGAGATAGATCCCCCCGCGGCGGCCAAAGCTTATCGGGAGCGGATTGTCGGGCCGGTGCGCGGCAAGTTGCCCGAGAGCGTGGTGCGCAGCATCGAGGAGCAGCTCTCCGGCGCCTGCACCACCGAGATCGCCGCCTTTGACGAGTTCACCGCCCTGCTGACCGACCAAACACTGCTGGCCGAGTATGACCATATCGTCTTTGATACGGCCCCAACCGGTCACACCATCCGGCTGCTGCAACTGCCGGGCGCCTGGAGCGAATTTCTGGAGCAGGGCAAGGGGGATGCCTCCTGCCTTGGTCCGCTGGCGGGGCTGGAGAAGCAGCGCAGCCAGTATGCCGACGCGGTCGCCGCGCTGGCAGATGCTGCCCGCACCCGTCTGGTGCTGGTGGCGCGGGCCCAGCAATCCACTCTGCGGGAAGTGGCTCGCACCCACGAGGAGCTGGCCGCCATCGGCTTGTTGAACCAGCAACTGGTGATCAATGGCCTCTTCCCCGAGGGGGCTATTGCCGGAGATCCGCTGGCAATGGCGCTCTGGCAGCGCGAGCAACAGGCTCTCGCCCAGATGCCGCAGGGGATAAAGGGGCTGGCGCAGGATCATATCCCGCTGCTGGCCACCAATCTGGTGGGGCTCGACAGTTTGCGTCTGCTGCTGCAATCAGAGGGAACAGCCGCTAAATCCCCGACAGCACCGTCCACTGTCAAGCAAGCCCAGCCTGAGTTGAGTTCGCTGGTGGACGAGCTGGCCGGCGACGGTCACGGCCTCATTATGCTGATGGGCAAGGGCGGGGTGGGCAAAACCACGCTGGCGGCCGCCGTGGCGGTGGAGCTGGCGAGCCGCGGCCTGCCGGTGCACCTCACCACCTCGGATCCCGCCGCGCACCTGAGCGAGACGCTGGCAGGTAGCCTGCATCATCTGGAGGTGAGCCGCATCGACCCCCACGCCGAGACCGAGCGTTACCGCGCCCAGGTGCTGGCCACCAAGGGGGCGGCCCTGGACGAGCAGGGGCGAGCACTGCTGGAGGAGGATTTGCGCTCCCCTTGTACCGAGGAGATTGTCGTGTTTCAGGCCTTCTCGCGCATCATTCGCGAGGCGGGCAAGCGATTCGTGGTGATGGATACCGCCCCAACCGGCCACACCCTGCTGCTGCTGGACGCCACCGGCGCCTACCACAGGGAGATCGCTCGCCAGATGGGAAACAAGGGGCTGCACTTCACCACCCCCATGATGCAGTTGCAGGATCCCAAGCAGACCAAGGTACTGATTGTGACGTTGCCCGAGCCGACGCCGGTACAGGAGGCGGCCAATCTGCAGGCCGATCTGCGCCGGGCTGGTATCGAGCCCTGGGGCTGGCTTATCAACCACAGCTTGCAGCAAGCCGCGGTCAGCTCACCGCTGCTGCAACTGCGGGCCGAGCGCCAGTTGCCCCATATCGAGGCGGTCGAGCAGCAACATGCCAGCCGCTACGCCGTGGTGCCGCTGCTCGCCGAGGAGCCGGTGGGGCCCGATGCCCTGCGCCGTCTCTGCCAGCACCATTGAGTCGCCGCCCCGGCCTGCTGCCGGGGCGGCTTGAATATGCCGTTACTTGTTATAAACCCGTGTTTTTAACCAATAGAAGATGCGAAATTGCGCCGCATCGGGAGCTGTGATGTCTGCAACATGTGATGCCAAGGCCGTGCCTGCCATCGGCTTTTTTGAACGTTATCTGACCGCCTGGGTCGCCCTCTGCATTCTGGTGGGGATTGGCCTCGGGCAGGGGTTGCCGGATCTCTTTAAGGCGATCGGTGCCATGGAGGTGGCCAAGGTCAACCTGCCGGTGGGGCTGCTGATCTGGGTGATGATCATCCCCATGCTGCTCAAGATCGACTTTGGCGCCCTGCATCAGGTGAAGGGCCACATGAAGGGGATTGGGGTCACCCTCTTTATCAACTGGCTGGTCAAACCCTTCTCCATGGCCTTCCTCGGCTGGCTGTTTATCCGCGTGCTGTTTGCCGACTGGCTGCCGGCAGATCAACTCGACAGCTATGTGGCGGGGCTGATCCTGCTGGCGGCGGCACCCTGCACCGCCATGGTGTTTGTCTGGAGTCGCCTGACCAACGGCGATCCCTACTTCACCCTGTCGCAGGTGGCGGTGAACGACCTCATCATGGTGTTTGCTTTCGCCCCGCTGGTGGCGTTGCTGCTCGGGGTCTCCAGCATCATAGTGCCGTGGGATACCCTGCTCACTTCAGTGGTGCTCTATATCGTCATTCCGGTGATCATTGCCCAACTGTTGCGCAAGGCTTTGCTGAAAAAGGGAGAGGCCCATTTTGACGGCGTTATGACCCGCATCCAGCCCTGGTCGGTGGCGGCCCTGCTGCTCACTCTGGTGCTGCTGTTTGCCTTTCAGGGCAACGCCATCATTGAGCAGCCGCTGGTTATCGCCCTGTTGGCGGTGCCCATCCTGATCCAGGTGATGTTCAACTCAGGGCTCGCCTACTGGCTCAACCGCAAGGTGGGGGAGAAGCACTCGGTCGCCTGTCCTTCCGCTCTGATCGGTGCCTCCAACTTCTTCGAGCTGGCGGTGGCCGCCGCCATCAGCCTGTTCGGTTTTCACTCCGGCGCGGCGCTCGCCACCGTAGTCGGGGTGCTGATCGAGGTGCCGGTCATGCTGCTGGTGGTGCGGGTGGTTAACGCCAGCAAACCCTGGTACGAAGCAGGGCTGAGCCGCTAACTGATGGCCGCTAACAGCTGGCCGCGAACTGATGCTATCCATTTTCTATTCACTTGATTAATGAGAGACACGCAAATGAGTGCAATCACCATCTATCACAACCCGGAATGTGGTACCTCCCGCAATACCCTGGAGCTGATCCGTAACAGCGGCGTGGAGCCCACTGTCATCCACTATCTGGAGACGCCACCCTCCCGTGACCAGCTGGTGGCGCTGATCGCCGCCATGGACATGCCGGTGCGCGATCTGCTGCGCAAGAACGTGCCGCCCTACGAGGCGCTCGGGCTGGCGGAAGATCGTTTCAGCGATGATGAGCTGGTCGATGCCATGCTGGCCCACCCCATCCTCATCAACCGGCCCATCGTGGTCACGCCCATCGGCACCAAGCTGTGCCGCCCATCCGAGGTGGTGCTCGATATACTGCCCGATCAGCAAAAAGGGGCCTTCGCCAAGGAGGATGGCGAGCAGGTGGTGGATGCGAGCGGCAAGCGCCTCAAGTAATCATCTGAGTACTCAAGTACGGATTGAAACAGGGCCAGCTTCACGCTGGCCCTGTTTCGTTGTGTGAACAAGTTGAAAAAGTTATTCCGGCCAATCGTTTTACCGCTTTTTCTGTGACGATGATCACTGTACCATCGCCGCCCGACCTGCCACCCGGCCGCATCTCCCCCTGCGACGGCACTGGCGTCACCCGATACATGCTGTCACCCGGAACGTGAATGACCCCAGGATGGGACCCGCCACTAACCTGTAGGTTTGTGGTCTGCGTGTCGCGTGGGTCGGCACTTCTCCCGCCGGATCGCCCGCGACGCCTGTCTGCAGACTTGCCATATGAAACTCCTCTCTTCATAGGTGCAAGATGACACTGTTATTGAGTCTGGTCGGTATGCTGGCCCTGATGTTTATCGCCTGGCTGGCGAGTGAAAACCGCCGAGCCATCCGCTGGCGAACCGTGCTGGGTGCGCTCGCCCTGCAAACCGGTTTTGCTGCCCTGGTGCTCTATTTCCCCCCCGGACAAATCATGCTCGGTGCCATGAGCAATGGCGTCTCCGCCCTGCTCGGCTTCGCCGACAGCGGCATTCGTTTCGTGTTTGGCGATCTGGCCAGCAACGGCTTTATCTTCGCCGTGCGGGTGCTGCCGCTGGTGATCTTTATCAGCGCGCTGATCGCCGTGCTCTACCACTTCGGCATCATGCAGTGGGTGATCCGGGTGCTGGGCGGCGCCGTGCACCGCCTGCTCGGCACCAGCCGCGCCGAATCCCTGGTGGCCACCGGTAACATCTTCCTGTCGCAAGGGGAGTCGCCGCTGCTTATTCGCCCCTTCCTCGCCGGTATGACCCGCTCCGAGCTCTTTGCGGTGATGACCTGCGGCATGGCCTCGGTGGCGGGCTCGGTACTGGGCGGTTACGCCGGTCTGGGTGTGGATCTGAAATACCTGATTGCCGCCTCCTTTATGGCGGCGCCCGGTGGCCTGCTGATGGCCAAACTGCTGGTGCCGGAGCAGCAGCAGGTGAGCGATCAGACCGAGATCACCCTCGACAAGAGCGACTACAGCAACGCCATTGACGCACTGGCGGGCGGCGCCATGGGCGGCATGAAGATCGCGGTGGCCATCGGCACCATCCTGCTCGCCTTTGTCAGCGTCATCACCATGATCAACGCTGGTCTCACCACTGTCGGCGAGTGGTTCGGCTGGGCCGATCTCTCCCTGCAGCAGTTGCTGGGCTATCTGTTTGCTCCGGTGGCCTGGCTGATTGGCGTGCCCGCCAGCGAGATGATGGCGGCAGGATCGCTTATTGGTCAGAAGGTGATCATGAACGAGTTTGTCGCCTATCTGGACTTTGCCAATATCAAGGCTGACCTGAGTGCCCATACCCAGATCATCATCACCTTCGCCCTCTGCGGTTTTGCCAACCTGGGCTCCATTGCAGTGCAGCTTGGCTCCATCGGCACCATGGCGCCGGAGCGCCGTCACGATGTGGCCAATATGGGCTTCAAGGCGGTGCTGGCGGCGACCCTCGCCAACCTGATGAGCGCCACCCTGGCTGGGATCTTTGTCTCCCTCTGATGAGATAAAACGAGGCTGCGCCAGTAAAAAAAGCGCCCGCCCCATCTGGGGCGGGCGCTTTGCTTTATGGGCAGGGTGCTAGCGAGCGTTCGCTTCCCCCAACCTTGGGTTGAGGGAGAGGATCCGGGTCTTGCTGACCCGGTGGCGATAGATCTCCCGCAGATAGAGCAGCGCCTTTTTCACCGATTCACGGCTGAGGCGAATATCGTTGATGGAGACGAACTTCTCCTTCTCGCGGATAAGCTCCCGATATTTCTTCTCATACATGGGCTTGATGGCGTACCAATTGGTATCGAGGATCTTGGCCGGGTTCTCGAACTCGTTGAGCATGCTGTCGAGCAGTGTGTCGTTCCACTCCTCATTGCTGATCATCTCGATCACCGCCTTGTCCAGATGCTCATCGAAGCGATAGTGATCCTTGGCAAAGCAGCGCTTGATAAAGGCCACGATCAGGGTCAGGAAGTCATCGCTCAGGCAGGGGCTCTTGACGATCAGGGTGGTGAGGGAGATGTTGGCCGACGCCCCGATGACCAGCGCATAGCGCTTGAGGGTGGTATTGGGGAAGAGCCCGTTGAGGTGAGACTTGAGCCGGTTGAGATCCATGTAGGAGAGCTTGTACTCCTTGGGCAGGGAGATTATCGACACCACAGAGGAGCAGTTCTTGAAGAAGTGCAGCTCGTTGAGGTGGGCCGGGTCATGGCCACTTTTCACATAGTCGTCCAGATACTCCCGATAGTTGCCCGCCTCGATGGGCAGCAGACTGATCCCCTCGATGGCCTGGGTCATCTTGTTGAAGTGGGGCAGCTCGATGGAACGGGTGAAGAGATCGTCCACATTGAGCCCGTCCTCCTTGTCAAACAGGCCGCCGGGGGGCGAGATGGATTCGGCATACGCCACCGCCACCGGCCCCGCCAGACTCATAAAGAGGTCGTTGGCATCGAGCCGAATGGTCTCGCTGATGTCGATGCCCGCCCGGCGAAAGTAGTTCTCGTCGTAGTCGGTGGTGACGGCCTGGGCGGTGAGAATGTTGAAGATCTGCTGGGAGATGTACTGGTTGGCGTACTTCTCCATGGTGTTGACATCAACATGCTGGATCTCGCCATCGTCGCTCTCTTCGGCGTAGCGCATGATGTCGTTGGAGATCAGCATCATGGCATTCCAGGGCCTGATCCGCTTGAGCATGCTGACATCGCACGCCTGCTCGTTGTCGAAGTGATAGGAGAAGTCCCACTCCTCGGCCAGGTATTTGCACAGCAAACGCCCCGCGTTGATGTGCAGGGCTTCCGAGATCTCGATACCCCGATCACAGATATTGGGCAGGATGCAGATGCCGCTGGTGAAGATGGGATCGAACATGAAGTGCTCCCCGAGGGAGAGGTGCTCCTCCTCTTCTGACGGGGGTGAAAAGGTCTTGCTCATGTAGGAGTACTGCTGGGCCAGCCCGAACTCGGAGGCCATGCCGGAGCCGGTGCCACCCCCGGCACTGAAAATGTAGAAATAGAGGCGGGACTGGTTGGCCTTGATGCCGCAGGAGTCCACCAGATAGGTATGAATGGCCTGCCACTCGGAGTTGGCGAAGTAGTGGGGGCTCTTGTTGAGGATGATCTTGGCCAGATACTGGCCAAGGATGGGGGCGTTACCCGCACCTCCCGCGTGGATCTCCGACAAGTCCATCACCCGCATCTTGGCATAGTCACGCAAGGAGCCACCTTCGCCGCTGCGATTGGAGTGGCGGATGCGGCCATCAATGTCCTTGTCCAGATCCCCCAACATCACCATGGGCTCGATCAGAAAGACCGGCCGGGCCCCGTTGTTTGGCAGCCGCAGGTTGCGCCGGATCCAGCTTACCGGGCCAAACTCCTTCTCCCGCTTGCGTTGCTCTTCACTGTTGAATTCATTGAGATAAAAGCTGCGGGCGTTGTAGACCAGCGAGGCCACATCCTGCGCGATGTTGGAGCCGCAGCGCCCCAGCCCCACCAGACAGACGGACGGAAAGCTGTGGGGCACGGCGGCGCCCGTTTCGCTCTCTCCGATGGCGGCCGGAAACACCGCGTGGCGCAGTTGTTCCAGATTGGCAAGAATGCGGGCCAGATCCCCTTCGGTGTAGTAGAGGTAACGGTTACCTGCGTCCTGCTCATCATCCGTGCTGATAGGTAGCAGATCGATATGCTCGGTCATGAAAAAAGATCCCTCTTGGCGGCGAATGTATATAAATCAGCAGCTTTGGACTGCCCGGTAACTCTAGATGATAAAAAGCGGGGGCGCGGTGAGAGGAGGGCGAGAGTTGTGACTGTGTGATCATGGGCACAGCAACATCCCGGAAATCTGCTGGTCTCCCCCACTGGACGGATGGGGCAGCGGCGCCCCATTCCCCTGAAAAGGGGGACGACCACACTCAACAACGTGTTGGCCGCGTGCCGGATCATCCCGCTCGGAACGGCCTGTTTCCCTTGCGCTGGCGTGGTGGCGCATACATGAAAAAGAATTTTTAGATTGGTTTTGGCACTTCCAATCGATTATTTGATTGGGCAGTAACGGCATTAGCGGTGTCAGATTAGGGGAGCAGGTTGGCCAACGCGCCGTCAGCCAGTCTTTACGCGGTCACACAAGGAGACACTCTGATGGAAACACTTGACCAGAAAATCGACACCATGCGAGAAGCATTTATGCAGCAGGAGCGCAAACAGGCCCACGACAAGTGGCAAGCCAGGGTCGAAGAGCTGCTACAGATACGGGGTGAGGAGAGACAGCCGGAGGAGCAGGAAGAGTAGTACTCGTTCCCGGGCGAAAGTTGAGGTAGCGAACCCTTCGTATCGGCTACCCGTTATCTACCACCGATAAAAAAACCACCGACCTTTTGCAGGTCGGTGGTTTTTTTTATGGATTGCTGCCGATTGGCTGGCCTGACTTCCGGGCCGAGCAATGGGGTCACATCCAGGGGCGTAGGGATGTGACTACTTCGCATCGGTGACGGGCTCTTCGGAGAGCAACTCGTTAACGAGTCCTGCAGCCAGATGAATATTCGACTCCATCTTGTCGCCGTCCACCGCGTTCGCTTTCCACGATTCGGGTGCTTCGGGGTGTGGCCCGGAAACGGCCACCTTGCCTTTGCCGTATGAGCTGATCAGCGCGGCAATATGATGGTTTTGAAAATGGGCGATGACCTTGACCTGCTCTGGGCTTGGCACCGGCGTAAATTGCGGGCCGGCCTGGTAATACATCTGGCGCTCTTCACCAAGCCAGCTGATCGGGAAGATCCTGGCGCTAAAGTCGCCGTCATAATCATCGGATGTGGCAGGGACAAGGCCCAGCGCCGGCACAAAGCCCTCTTCTTCAGACCAGCCGGTGGATGCCACAAAGGCACCCCCACAGATCCCGAGGTAGCGGCCACCGTTCTGCAGATAGGTTTTTAACGCCGAACGAGCGTCCGCGGTGAAGGCGTTGAGGAGCGGCTCAACATCGTCCTCAGTGCCGCCAACGATAAACACCCTGGCATTATCGAGCTCTGCGGGCAGCGCCTCGATATTGGAGAGATACCTGACCGGCAAGCCCACCTGCTTGACCACATCCGCAATCGCTCTGGTGCTATCCCCATCAGAAACCGGCCCGTTATAGATCAGTGCGTACGGCTCTTGCTGCGGCTGTGCAGAGGCGGCCTCTGCCATGCCCCCTGTCATTAACCAGAGGCTGATAACGCTCGCAATCTGCATGACGCTTTTTGGTACATTCATCGCTGCCACTTTCCCTGTGATGTGAACCGAAGAGACTACTTATCACGATCCCGTTCTGCATGTCAGCCGCAGTTAAATGAACATTTCAAGTTAACGCGCCAACGCTGATTGGCGCTGCGTTTAGCTAACAGCGAACCAATACAGTGGGCACACTTCACCTTCACTTCACCGAGCGGGGGTAGGGTAGGCTCACGTTTTCAGTTGGAGCTTCACTCTATGCCCACCATAGTCACCCACGCTGCCGTCCCTCTCAGCCTTGGACTCGGGCTTGGCAGCCGGATTATCCC
Organism: Aeromonas sp. FDAARGOS 1416; assembly: GCF_019048085.1. Classification (NCBI taxonomy): domain Bacteria; kingdom Pseudomonadati; phylum Pseudomonadota; class Gammaproteobacteria; order Aeromonadales; family Aeromonadaceae; genus Aeromonas; species Aeromonas sp. FDAARGOS 1416. The sequence continues at coordinate 546,914 of NZ_CP077301.1, forward strand.
GCCCCGCCTGTTGTTGGCTGGGGTTGCCATCGCCATGCTGCCCGATGCCGATGTGCTCGCCTTTAAACTGGGGGTTGCCTATGGCCATGTCTTTGGCCACCGCGGCTTTACCCACTCCCTGTTGTTCGCTTTTGCCCTACCCACGCTGGCCACGCTGTTTCACCGCCAGTTAAGGGCCCGTGCTGCCACTGTCTGGTCGTTTCTGCTGGTCTCTCTGCTCTCCCATAGCCTGCTCGATTCCCTCACCACCGGCGGCAAGGGGGTTGGCTGGCTCTGGCCGTGGCGTGACGAGCGATTTTTTGCCCCTTGGCAGGTGATTCGGGTCGCCCCCTTCAAGCTGCAGGCTTATCTCACCGCCCGAGGTGAGGCGGTGATCCTCTCCGAGCTCTACTGGGTCTGGCTGCCGGGGGTTGTATTGATGCTGGTATTGATGGGGTGGCGGGTGTGGGGCAGGGGTCCTAGGGGATGCTAAGACTGGCGGTCAAGTGATGAAGATAGTCATAACTGTGCCACTGGAGGGCACAGAGGGCGAGCATGGCTGATGCCCCCAAGGCACCCTGATCCCGGTGTCGGAGTAATATCCACAGGGCATGTAGTATGCAGAGACCCAGACTCACCAGATATATGAAGGCTAACGCCACTTCAATCAAATCCGATATACCGTAGGGATCATTCGGATTGTGATAAAGCTGGACATAGCCAAAGGCGCGAAATCCGAGTCTTAACAGAAACAGGGAAAAGCAGAGTGTGGCCAGTTGTTTTGTTTTTCGGCTGATTTCTGTCATGCAACTTTTCAAATTTTCCAACGTTAACTTTTTGGACTGAGATGCGGTAGAGCTGGGACACCCATCATTTTGAATGTTGGCTATGCCATGCCTTGTTTATAAAAGTTGGTGTCCCATTTTTTTAGCTAAACAGTCGAGCCCAAAAGCCTTTTTTCTTCGATGAGAGTGAATGGCTGTCACTAATTATTTTATTAGAGTCATAACTTCCGTGGAGTGCTTTAGAGGCAACCATTCCAAGAAGTGAGCTTAACTCCAGCTCAAAACCGATAGTAATATCAGACTCTCCACTACGGGCATGTGCAACCTCATGGAGCAAAGTAGCGGAATAACGCTCTATAGAAACAAGTTCACTCCGTTTTATTATGATCTCGGTGCCAGTCCAGAGACCACATGCTTCTGAAAATCCACCGAACTCAGAACGCATCGTCTCTGAAATCTTTATATCTTTGACATTAGCTGGGAGCCCGCCAACAAGACTAGCAATTTTATGTGTCATGTTGAATATTGAATATTCTTCTTTTGTAAGCATGTCAGGTTGAATGAATTTAAACTCAAAACTGTCATTCCATTCGGATACAAAGTGGCTTAAATCCTGAATTTTATTCCCCTCTACATCGATCTGGCCAGATAACTTATCTTTCACAACACTAGGGATAGTAATTATTTGCCGACCGCATGCTCGAGCCTCTTCAACGAAACGAGGGGCATTAATGATATCGTCACTGGTGAGAAATAATACATCTCCAGAAGCATTGGTTATCTTTGATGCGTGGACGGATACATCTGTCCACTTCATTTCATCGTGGAGTGTTCCATGTCCAAAGTTACTAAGGTCGTTAACAAGTGCTTTGGCAATGACCTCTGAAGATGAGGATAGTAGAATAGATTTTACTCTTTCAGAATATGCGGTGCGACCAACATTGGTTCTTTCTCGGTTAAGAGCTTTTTTTATTGCAGCTGTTAAAGAAGTTATGTTGTAAGAAAAGAGAAAGTTATCTTCTTCAGCGACCCGAATTCCATTGATGTATATGTATGAAACACTTCCTTTTTTACTAAGGATCTCTCCATAATTAGTTTTTTCAAGCAAATCTTCTCTAGAGAATTTTAAAAAAAGTTGCTTTGCTTTTTCTATATCACCATGTGAGCAACCGGTTAAGATGAATTCAGTGCCAATAAATGTTGGATCTGATGGTTCAGATATGCAAGCATGCAGAGTTATGATATCTGAGAAGTCATGTTTTTCTGAGCGATCGAATGTCACATCGCAAAACTTAGAACGAATTCTTGTTTCAATTCCTAAACGATCAAATGTTGCTAGAGCATCTTTTAAACCAACACCAAACTTACCTATGAGATTGGGATGATCAAGCTTTTCCTGATTTTCATTCATGGTGAAATGTTCATGTCTAAGCCCACGCCCGAAGTCCCGAATACACCACTGTCCATGTTCATTATGTGTGATAATTACATCTTGGGATTGGGTTAATGCTTGTTCATCAAGGGCGTTAGCAATAATTTCACGAATTGCATGAAATGCATCCCAGTTTTCCAACATTCGGTCAATATTTAAGTCAAATTTTTTCATATTCAAGAGAACCTATATTAATAAAAATATTTTTGTCTCATGACAAAGAATGGTTTCCATTTGACCATACTAATGGTGCCATTTGAAATGGAAAAGAGGGATAGAGAAAAATTTCATGCTGACGAATTTTATTCGTGACTGGTGGTATGGCGAATTTGCTGTGTTAATTGAAAAGCATAGGCATAAAAATGGCGCCCAATTGGGCACCATTCAGGCTTGGGATGATAGCCATTTCTATTCTGATTTTGGCGATCAGGCTATTGCACCTATTTAGCGGTTGGTTGCGGCCTTCATCCCTTCCACAAACTCCTTCAGACGAGTCAGCATATGCTCCGGGTTCTGGTGGTGGGTCTCGATGATCTTTACCACGGCGGAGCCGGAGATGGCACCGGCGGCGCCAGCGGCGATGGCCTCACGCACCTGAGCCGGTTCGCTGATGCCAAAGCCGAGCAGGGCGGGGGGGGCATTGAACTCGCGCAGGGTATTGATGAGACCTTCCACCGGCATGCCGGCCTTGGTCTCGGCACCGGTCACGCCCGCGCGGCTCACCAGATAGGTGTAACCATTGCCAAGCTCCGCCACTTGTTTCAGGGTCTCGGCGTCGCCATTGGGCGGGGCGATAAAGATGCTGTCGATACCGAACTTGTCGGCGGCCGCCTTGTAGGGGGCGCACATCTGCACCGGCACATCGGCAACCAGCACCGAATCCACGCCCGCCTGCTGGCACTTCTCGTAGAAGCCATCGATTTTGCGCACATAGACCAGGTTGGCGTAGACCAGCAGGCCAATGGGCAGCTGCGGGTACTTGGCACGGATGCGGCCGAGCAGCTCGAAACAGTCGTCCGGGGTGGTGTGGCTGGCAAAGGCGCGCAGGGCGGCGCCCTGAATGGTGGGGCCGTCCGCCACCGGATCGGAGAAGGGAATGCCGAGCTCAAGGGCATCGGCGCCCCCTTCCACCAGCGCATCGACGATGGCCAAGGAGAGTTCAGGAGTGGGGTCACCCAGCATCACGAACGGCACAAAGGCGCCCTGATTGGCCGCGTCCAGACGGGAGAAGAGTTGTGCGTAACGGTTCATGACAAGGTTCCTTCTTTCTCGAAAATGTCAGCGACGGTGAAGATATCTTTGTCGCCACGGCCGGAGAGGTTGACGATGAGCACCTGCTCTTTTTCCGGTTCACTGCGGGCCATCTTGAGGGCATGGGCCAGCGCGTGGGATGACTCCAGCGCCGGTATGATGCCTTCGGATTTGGCCAGCTCCTGGAAGGCGTCCAGCGCCTCCTTGTCGGTCACCGAGGGGTACTCGGCGCGGCCGATGGCGGCCAGGTGGGCGTGCTGCGGGCCGACGGAGGGGAAATCCAGCCCCGCAGAAACGGAGTAGGACTCCTGAATTTGGCCCTGATTGTCCTGCATCAGGTAGGAGTGCATGCCAAAGAAGACCCCCTTGCTGCCGTGACCGAGCGGCGCACCGTGCTCGCCACTCTCGATACCGTGACCACCCGGCTCGACGCCGATGAGGCGCACCGACGGCTCATCGATAAAGTCGGCAAACATGCCGATGGCGTTCGACCCGCCGCCGACGCAGGCGATCACCGCATCGGGCAAGCGCTCTTCCTTCTCGAAGCACTGGGCCTTGGCCTCTTCGCCGATCATCTTCTGGAACTCCCGCACGATAGTGGGGAAGGGGTGTGGGCCCGCGGCGGTGCCGAGCAGGTAGTGGGCCGACTCGTAGTTGGCGGCCCAGTCGCGCAGCGCCTCGTTACAGGCATCTTTCAGGGTGGACGAGCCTGAGTGCACCGGAATGACGGTGGCGCCCATCAGCTTCATGCGAAAGACGTTGGGCTTCTGGCGCTCGCAATCCTTGGCGCCCATGTAGACCCGGCACTTGAGGCCGAGCAGGGCGCAAGCCAGCGCAGTGGCCACACCGTGTTGACCGGCGCCGGTTTCGGCGATGATCTCGCTCTTGCCCATCCGCTTGGCGAGCAGGGCTTGACCCAGCACCTGGTTGGTCTTGTGGGCGCCGCCGTGCAGCAGATCTTCACGCTTCAGATAGAGGCGGGTCTTGGTGCCCTTGGTCAGATTGCGGGTCAGGGTGAGCGGGGTCGGGCGGCCGGCATACTCGGTCAGCAGGGACTGAAACTCGGCGATAAAGGCCGGATCATCCTTGGCATCGACAAAGGCTTTCTCCAGCTGGAGCAGGGCCGGGATAAGGATTTGGGGTACATACATACCGCCAAATTCACCGAAAAACGGGTTGAGCAGGGTCATGGCTTCTTCCTTGTATTAGCTAAATCGAAACATCAAAAAGGGTTGCGTTACAGGTTGCGCAGTGCGCCGAAGGCGGCTGCAATCTTGTGCGCATCCTTCTGGCCCGGGGCACTTTCTACCCCGGAGTTGAAATCAAGTCCGAGGCAGCCCACTTGTGCCGCTTGCAGGGCGTTGTCGGGATTAAGGCCCCCCGCCAGCATCAGCTTGGCTTTATCGAGGGTGGCCAACAGGGCCCAGTCGAACGCCTGACCGGTGCCGCCGCTCTGGTTGCCGACTTTCGTATCCAGCAGCAGGCGATCGGCCGGGTAGTCGAGGGCGGGCAGCGGCTCGCCGCTTGTGATGCCAATCGCTTTCCAGATCTGGCAGCCAGCGGGCAGCAGTGGGCGCAGGGTATCGATATAGGCGGCATCCTCATCCCCATGCAGCTGGACTGCGGCGAGTCCCAGCGCATCCACCGTCTTGGCAATGGTGGCGGGCTGGGCGTTGCGAAATACCCCGACATAGGCGAGCGGCGCACCCGCCATCACGGCGCGGGCGGCGGGGATGTCCACATAACGCGGGCTTTTCGCCACAAAGATAAGACCGCCAAACACCGCGCCCGCCTGATGGGCAGCGGCGGCATCCTCGGCGCGGGTCAGGCCGCACACCTTGTTCTGGCCCAGTACCAGCTTGCGCACAGCCGCTTCCAGATCCGGCTCGGCCATCAATGACGAGCCCACCAGAAAGCCCTTGGCGTGGTGGCGCAGATCCGCCACCTGAGCGCGGTGGTTGATGCCGGACTCGCTGATCACCACCCGATCGCTCGGAATATCTTTAGCCAGCTGTTTGGTGCGGTTCAGATCGACGCTCAAGTCGCGCAGATCCCGGTTGTTGATGCCAATCACCGGCGCCCCCAGCGCGATGGCGCGGGTCAGCTCCTCCTCGTTGCTCACCTCGGTGAGCACGCCAAGACCCAGCTCTTTGGCCACCGCGAACAGGGCGCGATAGCCCTCGTCGGTGAGCACCGAGAGCATCAAGAGGATGGCGTCCGCCTCATAGTGGCGGGCCAGATAGACCTGATAGGGGTCAATCATGAAATCCTTGCAGAGCACCGGCTGGCTGACGCGGCTGCGCACCCGTGGCAAAAAGGCAAAATCCCCCTGAAAGAACTTCTCGTCGGTCAGCACCGAGATGGCGGTGGCGTATTTGCCATAGATGTCGGCGATCGCCTCCGGGCTGAAGTCACCGCGGATCAAGCCCTTGGAGGGGGAGGCCTTCTTGCACTCCAGAATAAAGCGGGTGGAGCCCGCCTTGAGCGCCCCGACGAAATCCCGATCGCTGGGGGTCAGCGCACTCTGGAAGCTCGCCAGCGGCTGGGCCAGTTTGCGGGCGGCAATCCACTCCTGCTTGGCCGCCACGATCTTGCCGAGGATGGTCTGGCTGATGGAGGCCATGTTCAGAAAAGCATGGGGGGCAATAAGGTCTGACATCTCGTTATCCTTGCGAAACTGGCTCTTGCCCAGTGGGCGTTCTGAATGACTGTTGTGCAACGTGGTGGCTGACATCATGCCTCCTGATGGCCCGCTTCCTGATGGCTCAGAGTAGCCAGCCGAGCAGCCAGATCCGCTGCCTTGCCGCTCGCCAGCACCGCCAGCACCTCGGCTGCCGCGCTCTTGAGATCCTTCGCCTTGCCCGCCATCAGCAGCAGCGGTGCCACATTGGCGGCGATGGCGGCGTTGTGGGCCGGGGTGCCACGCCCTTCCAGAATGGCGGCGGTGATGGCGCGGTTCTCTTCCGGTTCCCCGCCCTGAATGGCGCTGACCGGATAGGTCTCCAGGCCAAAGTCAGCCGGGGTGATCATAAATTCGCGGATCTCGCCGTCACGGATCTGGGCCACCTGGGTCGGGCCGTGGATGGCAATCTCATCCAGCCCGGCACCGTGCACCACCATACCGGTTTTCAGCCCCAGTGCCAGCAGGGTTTCTGCGATGGGGCGCACCAGCTCGGGGGCATAGACCCCCATCAGCTGATAGGTGGGGCGAGCGGGGTTGATAAGCGGCCCCAGCACGTTGAACAGGGTGCGGGTCTTGAGGGCTTGGCGCACCGGCATGGCATGGCGCACCCCGGCGTGGTACTGGGGGGCGAACAGGAAGCAGATGCCGAGCTCATCCAGGCAGCGGCGCGCCTGCGCCGGGCTCATGTCGAGCTTGATGCCCATTTTATCGAGCAGATCGCTCGAACCCGACTTGCTCGAGACCGAGCGGTTGCCGTGCTTGGCCACTTTCAGGCCGCAGGCGGCGGCGACCAGCGCCGAGGTGGTGGAGACGTTGATGGTGTTGAGGCCATCACCACCGGTGCCGACGATGTCGCAAAATTCATAGTCCGGACGCGGGAAGTCGCGCGCTTCTGCCAAGAGAGCCTCGGCGGCGCCGGCGATCTCCTCCGGGGTCTCCCCCTTGATCTTGAGAGCGGTCAGGAGACTGGCGAGCACGATGGGATCCACTTCGCCACGAACCACCTGGCCGAAGGCGTCACGGGTACTTTCACGGCTCAGAGACTGACCCTGATAGAGGGTGTTGAGATGTTGATGCATGTTGGTCTCCTTACCTTAACGCACGCTGCTTTCTGGACGGGTGATATGGGCGAGCGCCTGAGTCAGCAGACGGGCCCCTTCCGAGGTCATGATGGATTCCGGGTGGAACTGGAAGCCCAGCACCCGCTCATCCTGCTGCTCGATGGCCATGGGCATGCCCTGATAGTGGGCAATCACCGTCAGCTCTTCCGGTACATAGGTAGCGACCAGCGAGTGGTAGCGGGCCACCGGCAGCGGGCTTGGCAGACCGGCGAAGGCGCCGTGGCCGTTGTGCTCAATCAGGGAGCGCTTGCCGTGGACAATTTCGCCTGCCGCACCGACGGTGCCACCGTAGGCTTCGCACAGGGCCTGATGACCGAGGCAGATGCCGAGGATGGGCACCTGACCACGGGCCAGTTTGATCAGATCAATCAGGCAACCCGCTTCATGGGGGGCGCCCGGGCCCGGTGAGAGCACCAGCACGGCATCCCCTTCGCAGGCAGCGATCTCGCTCATGATGCGGCTCGCCGGCAGGCTGTTGCGGTAGATCCGCACCGGATAGCCGAGGGAGCGGAACTGGTCGACGAGGTTGTAGGTAAAGGAGTCGAAGTTGTCGAGCAGGAAGATGTTAGTCATGGCTCACGTCCTTATGTTGCTCCTGCTGGGCGCTCAGGGCTTGCAGGGAGGTGCCATGGCTGGCGGCGATGGCGGCCAGCACGGCCGCCGCCTTGGCGCGGGTTTCGTCCGCTTCGGCTTGCGGCTTGGAGTCATAGACCACCCCGGCACCGGCCTGCACATGGGCCACGCCATCTTTGACAAATGCCGAGCGGATGACGATGCAGGTATCCATCTCGCCAGCGCCGTTGATGTAGCCGACCGCGCCGCCGTAGCTGCCGCGGCGCTTGCCTTCCACCATGCGAATAAGCTCGCTGGCGCGGATCTTGGGGGCGCCGGTCAGGGTGCCCATGTTCATGCAGGCCTGATAGGCGTGCAGGGCGTCAAGATCGGAGCGCAAGGTGCCGACCACCTTGGAGACCAGATGCATCACGTGGCTGTAGCGATCCACTTTGAGCAGCTCCTTGACGTAGCGGGTACCGGGCTCCGAGATGCGGGCGATGTCGTTGCGGCCCAGATCTACCAGCATCAGGTGCTCGGCCACCTCTTTTTCGTCCTGACGCAGCTCCAGCTCGATGCGGCCATCGAGATCCCGGTTGATGCTGCCATCCGGGTTGAAGCCGCGGCGGCGGGTACCGGCGATGGGATACATCTCCACATCGCGGCTGGCGGCGCAGAATTTCACCGCGCTCTCCGGCGAGGCGCCAAACAGGGTGAAGCCCTCATCCTCCACGTAGAACATGTAGGGGCTGGGATTGGTCTGCTTGAGGCGGCGATAGGCGGCCAGGGGGCTCGGGCAGGGCAGGGAGAAGCAGCGGGACGGCACCACCTGGAAGATGTCGCCACGGCGGATAAAGCCCTTGAGCTTCTCCACCTCGGCGCAGAACTGCTTGTCGCTCTTGTCCACGCTCATGCCACCGGTCAGGGGCTGGGTGGTCAGCTCGGCGCAGAGGGGTTGCTGGCAAATCTGTTTGAAGTCGGTGAGCCGTTCGGTCAGGCGGGTGTATCTGTCTTCCACCTGGCTTTCGTCGCTGTCGCCGCCAAAGATGCAGGCGAGCAGTTGAGTGGTGCGTTCGATATGATCGATGGTGATCAGGGTCTCGGCCACGTAGAAGCAGTAGTCGGGGCAGCTGTTGCTCCCCTGTGGCACTTCAGGCAGATCTTCAAATGAGGCGATCAGGTCATAGGCAAAGCTGCCCGCCATAAAGAGCGCTTCTTTGCCGAGCTGGCAATCAAGCTCCCGTTGCAGGGTGCGCAACACGTCCAGCACGCTGCTCCCCTTGAGGCGGGAATCTTCGTCCTGCTCCCGATCGGAGGCCGGGAAATCGAGCTGCAATTCGCCATCTACCAGCGAGCGGGCAACCACCGCAGGCAGCCGCTCGGCCAGCAGGCTTTGCAACTGGGCGCCGTTGTCGTTCAGGCTGCGAACCCGCACGGTGCGGCCACGGCACTCGATGCGCAGGCAGGCATCCACCAGCAGCAGGCTCTGTTTGCCTGCCTTGGAGTCGATCTCCACCGATTCCAGCAGCAGGTTGTTGGGGCGACCCTGACAGAGGCGGGTATAGAGCGCCAGCGGGTCGGCCACATAGGGGGCGTTGAGTTTGAGGGTATCGAATTCACCCAGAGGAAGGCGATGTGTGGCTGTCATAGTGCGTTCCCTTGCGTGTGATGCTGTTTACCGATGTTCATGACATTGAATTCCTTGAAAATTTAATTGGTCCGGGGTGGCTGGTTCAGGGGCGCCATCGCCAGGTCAGGTTGCTTGTCTGAATTCTCGGTTTCATCACAGGTCCATTTGCCGGATAATAAAAAAGCCCGCTGGGGTCAGCGGGCTTTTTCTTTGGGTTCTTAATTTGCTGTCAGATTACAGGTACAGCAACGACCACACGCCCGCATGTCAGGGAGTGTGCCACCACCAGATGGTCAGGATGGAAGTCGTTTGCATGATAAAGTCCTGTAAAAAGATGTTTGCAATGAAGTGCCTACAGAAAACGATAAAGCCGCGGCCAAGTCAAGTCGCTTTTTAGCCTTCTTTCACCGATTTGCCATGAATGGTGACCTGACCACGAGAGCGGAATAACCTGATGAGATTCGATCTTCACTGCCATACCACTGCCTCCGACGGGGTGCTGAGCCCAGCCGAACTGGTGCGCCGCGCCGCCGAAAAACAGGTCGAAGTGTTAGCAGTTACTGACCACGACACCCTCGCCGGGCTTGATGAGGTGCGCCGCACCATCGAAGCCGAGCAACTGCCGCTGCGACTGGTGAGCGGGGTCGAGATCTCCACCGGCTGGGAGCATCACGAAATTCATATCGTGGCGCTGGGGGTGGATGAAAAAAATCCGCAGTTGACCGACTTTCTGGCCAGTCAGCTGGCCCGTCGCGAAGCGCGCGCGCTGGAAATCGGGCGTCGTCTGGAGAAGTGCCTCATCCCCGGCACCTATGAAGAGGCCAAACAGCTCGCCGGTGATGCTGCCGTGACCCGCGCCCACTTTGCCCGGGTGCTGGTGGCACGCGGGGTGGCCGACAACATGCAGAAGGTATTCAAAAAGTACCTGAGCCGTGGCAATAAAGGGTATGCCCCGGCCGAGTGGCCCGAGATGAGCGAAGCCATCGCGGCCATTCACGCCGCCGGTGGGCTGGCGGTGCTGGCCCACCCCAGCCGCTACGATCTCACCGCCAAGTGGATCAAGCGGCTGCTGGTGGCCTTCAAGGCGGCCGGTGGCGATGCCATGGAGGTCTCATTGCCTCAGCAGAGCCCGCAGGAGCGGGCCAATCTGGGCCAGTGGGCCAAGGATCACGACCTCTATATCTCGGTGGGATCGGATTTTCACTTCCCCTCCAACTGGACCGAGCTGGGCCGCCACCTCTGGTTGCCAAAGGAAGGCATGCCAGTCTGGTTGGCCTATCCCGGTCACTTTGGGCTCACCACCGAGCAACATGCCGAGCTGCTGGCGAGTCGGTAACGGCGCCAGCGGAATAGGGAACAAACCGGCAAGAGTGGATTCCCATAGTGTGGCTGGCCTATCCCGGTCACTTTGGGCTCACCACTGAACAGCATGCCGAGCTGCTGGCGAGTCGCTAACGGCGCCAGCGAAGCGGCCACAAACAGGTTAAGGTAGTGTCATGGGTCTTTGACCCGTGACCATACGAGCGGGCAGGTATTGCTGCCCCTATTGCGAGAACAAGCTATGAGTCAGCATTTTTACGTACATCCTGAAAACCCCCAGGCCCGTCTGATCGGTCAGGCGGTACAGATCATCCAGAACGGCGGCGTCATCGTCTATCCGACCGACTCCGGTTATGCGCTGGGTTGCCAGATGGGTGACAAGGGCGCGCTGGAGCGCATCTGCCGCATCCGTCGCCTCGACGCCAACCACGATTTCACCCTGGTGTGCCGCGATCTCTCCGAGATCTCCACCTACGCCAAGGTCGACAACAGCGCGTTTCGCCTGATCAAGAACAACACCCCGGGCGCTTACACCTTCATCTTCAAGGCGACCAAAGAGGTGCCGCGCCGCCTGATGAACGAGAAAAAGAAGAGCATCGGCATCCGGGTGCCGGACAACAAGATAGCTCAGGCGCTCTTGGAAGCACTCGGCGAGCCGCTGCTCTCCACCACACTGATCCTGCCGGACTCCGAGATGGCCGAGTTCGACCCGGAAGAGATCTTCGACAAGCTGGGCAAGCAGATCGATCTGGTGGTCAACGGCGGCTATCTGGGCGAGCAGCCCACCACTGTGGTCGATTTCTCTGACGACGAGCCGGTATTGCGTCGTCGCGGCGCCGGAGACCCGACCCCGTTTGAGTGATGTCGCTGAACCGGTGACAGTCCCCGCTGCCGAGACGGGGACTGGCGCCGCACTACCCATCGCGAAAGTCCTGGGGCAGCCCTATCACGAGCTGCCCCAGGACCTGTTCATCCCGCCCGATGCGCTGGAGGTGTTCCTCGATACCTTCGAGGGGCCGCTCGATCTGCTGCTCTACCTTATCCGGCGTCAGCAGCTCGATATCCTCAACCTGCCGATCCTGCAGATCACTGCCCAGTACATGGAGTACGTGGAGCTGATGCAGGGGCTCAACCTTGAGCTGGCAGCCGAATACCTGCTGATGGCGGCCTGGCTGGCGGAGATCAAATCCCGCCTGCTGCTGCCCAAGGCGCCGGAGCTGGAGGATGAAGAGGAGGGGGAAGACCCGCGGGTGACCCTAATCCGCCGCCTGCAGGAGTACGAGCGCTACAAGGTAGGTGCAGAGAAGGTCAATGAGCTGCCACGGGTGGAGCGGGAGATTTATATCGCAGCCGCCTTGCCCCCCGATTTTGGTGCCCTCAAGCCACTTGCGCCCGATGTTTCGCTGGTTGAGCTCGCCCTTTACATGCAAAGTGTGGTAAAACGCGCGACTCATTTCGAACATCACCAGATCCGCCGCGAACAGATCCCGACCCGGGTGCGCATGGCGGAGATCCTTGCCATGCTCACCCTGGGGCAGACCCTGCGCCTTGAGCAGGTGCTGCGTGCCGAAGAGGGGCGCATGGGGGTTCTGGTGACGTTTCTGGCCCTGCTGGAGCTGTGCAAGGAGCAACTGATCTGGATCCTGCAGGCTGAACCCCTTGGCCCAATTCATTTCGCATTGGCCGAGCAGAGCGAGGAGGGCAACCGTGGCGCTGCCCACTGAACGACTCAAGACCCTGATCGAAGCGGCGCTGTTTGTGGCCGGTCGTCCGCTCAATGTCAGCGAGCTGAAAAGTAGCGTGCTGGCGGATTATCCGGTGACCAGTCGCTATGTTCAGCTGCTGTTGGCCGAGATCAGGCAAGATTACAGCTCGCGGGGCGTCGAGCTCAAAGAGGTCGCCTCCGGTTGGCGCTTTCAGGCGCGTCAGGAGTATGCCGAGGAGCTCTCGCGGCTCTGGAGCGAGCGGGCGCCGCGTTATTCGCGCGCCGTGATGGAGACACTGACCCTGATCGCCTATCGCCAACCCATCACCCGGGCCGAGATAGAAGCGATCCGCGGGGTGGCGGTGTCGAGCCAGATAGTGAATACCCTGAAAGAGCGTGGCTGGGTGCGCAGCATAGGCCACAAAGAGGTGGCAGGTCGCCCCGAACTGCTCGCCACCACCAGAGAGTTTCTGGATTACTTTAATCTGCAGAGTCTGGAGCAGCTCCCCGAGCTGGATCCGGAGCTGCAACCCCTGTTGCCCTCTGCGGTGGACGGGGAGAACGATGCCCGGTGAATGGCGCCCAAGCGTGCCGATTTCACCGAGATATACATTTTTCAACTGTGACGAAGGCTCCAACCGGCGTTTGTTACAGTTAACCCCGTTGCCCCTTTTACCGGTGGGCAGCGATCAACAATCAGGTAACCCCGATGAGTGAAAAACTGCAAAAAGTGTTGGCCCGCGCGGGTCACGGCTCCCGTCGTGAGATGGAGGCCCTGATCACCGCAGGTCGGGTCAGTGTGGATGGCAAGGTCGCCACACTGGGGGATCGCGTCGAAGTGAACGCCGTGATCCGGGTGGATGGTCACCAGGTCAAGACCCGTGCCGCAGAGGAAGTGATCTGCCGCGTACTGGCTTACCACAAGCCGGAAGGGGAGATGTGTACCCGTCACGATCCGGAAGGTCGTCCCACCGTGTTTGATCGTCTGCCCAAGATGGAAGGTGCCCGCTGGATCGCGGTCGGCCGCCTCGACGTCAACACCTCCGGTCTGCTGCTGTTCACCACCGATGGTGAGCTGGCCAATCGTCTGATGCACCCGAGCCACGAAGTGGAACGGGAATACGCGGTACGTGTCTTTGGCGAAATCACCGAAGCCATGCTGCAGCGTCTGCGCAAGGGCGTGCAGCTGGAAGATGGCACTGCCAAGTTCAACAAGATCAAACCGGCTGGCGGTGAGGGTCTGAACCAGTGGTTCAACGTCACCCTGACCGAAGGTCGCAACCGTGAAGTGCGCCGCCTGTGGGAATCCCAGGAAGTGCAGGTGAGCCGCCTGATGCGGATCCGCTACGGCGACGTCAAGCTGGACCGCGGCATCCCGCGCGGCGGCTGGCAAGAGCTGAAACTGCCGGAAGTGAACTACCTGCGTGGTCTGGTCAACCTGCCGCCGGAGACCGAATCCAAGGTCGATCTGCAGCAGGATGGCAAAACCAGCCGTCACAAGCAGGCCGCCCAGATCCGTCGCGCCGTGCAGCGTCACAAAGAGATGCAGGGCAAAGAGCCCCGCGCTCGCGCCACCACCGCCCGTCGCAAGCCGCAAGCCTCTACCCGCAACTCCGGTACCGGCAGCAAGTAAGCCGACAACCCGTTGCGAACTGCGCGCCGTTAAAGGGCGCGCAGTCGGCCAAGCAAAGGCCCGCACCAGATGGTGCGGGCCTTTTTCATCTCTAGCGGGTGACCTCCAGCTGCCGGCTGGCTCCGGTCATATGGCAATGATTGCTCTCATACTCCTCAGTTGGCCGGTTTCATCCACTCTTTGTTGAAGTCGCGGATAAACATCTCTCCCTCTTCATTGCGGGCGGTGACCAGATAGAAGGTGACGTTCTGGCGAAACAGCGAGAGGCGGTAGAGGGCGGCGTTGTCCTCCTCCGAGAGGTTCTTTTTCGAGGTGTCGTTGATGGGCACCAGATCGACTTTGCCCTTTTTCAGCAGCTCGACACACTGGTTGAGGCGGTTGGTGGTTCTGACGATCAGCTTCTCCTCGATGGTCACTCGCTCGATGGCATCGGAGAACCACCCCTTGGGCACGCAGGCGGTTTTCTGCTGCCAGGGCGGGGATTCCAGTCCCTTCTTGTCGGGCGTGGTGTACCAGGACTGGATATCAAAGGCGATGGGGGTACTGAACAACAGGGTGTTGCTGCGCTCGTTGGTCCAGGTAAAGGGGAAGGCGGCGATAGCGTTGCCCAGCTCGATGTTTTTAAGTCCTCTCGGCCAGGGCTGGTAGGAGACCCTCAGATCCGGGTGGCCTGCCGCTTTGAGAGTGGTGAGCACCTTGCTTGCCAGCTCGCCGCCATTGGCCAGCATCGCTGAAGAGTAGGGGGGCAATTCGCCGGTGATAATCACCGCGCTCTGCACCGTGGCGGCCGGGAGCAGCGAGAGAGCAAACAGGGTGGCAAGAAAGCGAAGGGACGAGCGGAGGCGATAAGTGGCAGAGGGCGTGACCGGATAACGGATGTGCATGGCGGGTGACCTCACCTCTATCGATTGCTGACAGCGTAGCGGTTCTGGCAGGGAAAAAACAGACTCGATAAATGCTGTTGGTCGCGGCGTATGGCCCTTGAAGTTCCCTTTGGCGGGCGGAAGGGGTTGTGGCGGTTGCTCTGCTCCGGTGAGCTTGTTAGCCTGTGCGGCTCTGATAGAGGAGTGAACGATGAGCAAGGTACTTGATGAGCTGCTGGCGTTGCTGGCGCTGGAAAAAATCGAGGAGGGCCTGTTTCGGGGCCAGAGCCAGGATCTCGGTCTGCGGGCCGTGTTTGGCGGACAGGTAATGGGGCAGGCCTTGTCAGCCGCCAAGCAGACGGTCGAGACCGGTCGTCAGGTTCACAGTTTTCACTCCTACTTCCTGCGTCCGGGGGATGTGACCCGTCCCATCGTCTATGACGTTGAGAATATTCGCGATGGCCAGACCGTCTCCACCCGTCGGGTCAAGGCTATTCAGGGCGGCAAGCCCATCTTCTATCTCAACGCCTCGTTTCAGGTGCCGGCCGACGGTTTCGAGCATCAGGCGCAGATGCCCACCGGTATCACCCCGCCGGAAGAGCTCAAGAGCGAGCTGGAGCTGGTGCGCCCCTACGAGAACCTGATCCCGGCTTCCCTGCGGGACAAGATCCTCTGCGAGCAGCCCATCGAGATGCGCCCGGTGACCCTGGTCGACCCTATTCGGCCGACGGTGCAGGATCCGGTGCGCCACGTCTGGTTCAAGGCCAACGGCCAGATGCCGGACGATCTGCGAGTGCACAAATACCTGTTGGCCTACGCCTCCGACTTCAACTTCCTGCTCACCTCGTTGCAGCCCCACGGGGTGTCGTACTGGGAGCCGGATATGCAGGTGGCGACCATCGATCACTCCATGTGGTTCCACCGGGATTTCCGTTTCGACGACTGGCTGCTCTACGTGGTAGACAGCCCGAGCGCCAGCAGCGGTCGCGGTCTGGTGCGCGGCCAGTTCTTTACCCGCGATGGTGTGCTGGTGGCGAGCACCATGCAGGAGGGGGTGATCCGCCGTCGCGGCAGTTAAGGCGCAAAGCGGATGGCAAAACGGGGTGGCTTGGGCCACCCCGTTTTCGTTGCTGCGATGTGCGCGGGCGCTGCGGGATCAGCCGCCGCGCTGGTACTTGAAGCGTTTCTTGCGCCGGTAGGGGTAGACATCCTCGAACACCCCCACCTTGATGTTGCTCTGCAGCATCTTCCAGTAGTTGGCGTCGAACATCTCCTTGTGCAGCTGCAACATGATCTCCCGCACCTGCGGCTTTTGCAGCAGGAAGGTGGCGAACTCCTCGGGGAAGATGTCGTTGGGGGCCACCGAGTACCAGGGCTCGGCGCTCCACTCATCCTCGGGGTAGCGCGGCGGCGGGATCTGGCGGAAGTTGCACTCCGTCATGTAGCAGATCTCGTCGTAGTCGTAGAAGACCACCCGGCCGTGACGGGTGACGCCGAAGTTCTTGAACAGCATGTCCCCCGGGAAGATGTTGGCCGCCGCCAGCTGCTTGATGGCGTTGCCGTACTCCTCCAGTGCGAGCCGGGTCTGCTGCTCGTCCGCCTTGTCCAGATAGAGGTTGAGGGGGATCATCTTGCGCTCGGTATAGAGGTGCTTGATCACCAGCTTGTCGTCGCTGATGGTGAGTGCCGAGGGCGCCACCGTCTTGAGTTCGGCAAGCAGTTCCGGCGAGATGCGATCCAGCGGAAACTCGAAGTTGGTGAACTCCTGGGTATCGGCCATCCGACCCACCCGATCGTGCTGTTTAACCAGCCGGTATTTTGCCTTCACCTGCTCGTGGCTCACATCCTTCGGGGGAGTGAACTCGTCTTTTATCACCTTGAACACAACATCGTAGGAGGGGAGGGTAAACACGCTCATCACCATCCCCTTGATGCCCGGCGCAATGATGAACTGATCCCGGCTCTGGGCCAGATGGTGGCGGTAGTGGCGATAGAGCTCGGTCTTGCCATGCTTCTGGCAGCCGATGGCGTTGTAGATCTCGTAATCGGGCTTGTGGGGCATGATCTGGCGCAGGAAGGCGACAAACAGCGCCGGTTCGCGGGCATAGACCATAAAGTAGGCGCGGGCGAAGCCAAAGACGATGGAGGCGAGATCCGGCTCGAAGATGACGGTGTCCACATAGATGCTCTGGCCGGTGCTGAGCAGGGGCAGGATAAAGGGGAAGACCTGATCTTTCACCCGGATCAGCCCCACCAGATAGGCCCCCTTGTTGCGGTAGAACACCTCTTTGAGCAGCTCGATGGCAAAGGGTTCATCATGAAGTATTTGCGGGCCGTTCTCGGCAAGATGGCGGTGGATGTCGACAATATCCCGCTGCTTGTCTTCGTAGGGGAGGGTGAAGCTGTAATCGCCGAGTAGCTGGCTTAGAGTCTGCGGCAAGTGGGCGAGATCGGTGCGATAGATCCGCAGTAGGGCGCTCAGGTCCGGTTTTTCGCCACGGCTGACAAAGGGGTGGATATAGAGGTTCTCGTCGCGGATATTGCGATGGCGAAAGATCCGGCGATAGACGGAGTTGAAGAAGGACTCCGCCACCTCGAAGTTGTCACAGCGGGGCAGCAGGTCGCTGAAGGCACTCTTGACCCGCTTGAGCAGCTCCTGGGTGGCGTGGTGCTCCCCCATCATCTGGCGGATGGAGCTGGCGGTAGCCCCCACATGGTGGTCATAGAGGCGAATACGCTCCCGTCCAGCGAGCTGCACCCCCAGCCAGTCACTGTTCTCGAAGCGGCTCTTGCTGCCCTGGGTTATCTCGAGAAACCGGCTGTAAAACGACTCGAAGCGTTGCAAGATAGTCTCGGCGACGGCCTGTTCCAATGGCTGCTGCATCTCTCTCTTCCTTGTGATCTGTCGGGCCGATAGCGCGAAGGATTGGGTGTAATTTGTTCACACGTCTGGCCACTATCGCAACATTCAAACGTCTGTTCAAGTGGCAATTTTCGGGGATAAACGGTAGATTGCGCCCCTGTTTTGGTGATGGTTTAGCGACTGTTTGCTGTCTGTTTGAGAGGCCGTCCGGCCTGTGAGGAAACCCGATGAAGCTCTATTTTGTCCTGGTAGCACCTGCCCGACCTGCGAACGTGGGGGCAGCTGCCCGCGCCATGAAAACCATGGGATTCGATGCCATGCGACTGGTGGCGAGCCGGGTACACGAAGAGGAGGAGGCGAGCTGGGTGGCCCACGGCGCCCAGGAGATCCTGACTCAGGCCGAAGCGTTCGAGACTTTGCCCGAGGCGCTGGCCGACATGGATCTGGTGATCGCCACCACCGCCCGTGAGCGCGGTCGTTACCAGCACTACCTCACCCCGGGGGAGATCCGCGAGCAGATCCGCAGCAAGCCTTCCCTCGACAAGGTCGCCATCGTCTTTGGCTGCGAGGAGTCGGGGCTCTCCAACGAGCAGCTGGCCGAGGTCGACCTCATTAGCTATCTGCCCCTCAAGGTGAGCTACCCCTCCCTTAATCTGGGGCAGGCGATCATGCTCTACGCCTACGAGATGAGTCAGCTGATGGATGAGCTGAACGCCGACGGTGCTGCTGCGGTAGCAGAAAATTTTGATAACGCTGGGCAGGTTCGGGTGCTGAAAAGCAAAACAGCAGAATTGCTGGGTGAAATCGGAGTTTCGCAGGATGAAAAACTACATCAATGGGTGATGGACCGGGTACCCATGCTGCCGCAGCGGGATTTGAACATGCTCCACCTGCTCTGCAAAGACCTTGCGCGTAAACTTGGCAAAGAGGTTTAAGTTGACAGCCCATCGCCCGCCGCGGTATTGCTAAAAGCCAGCTTCGTCAACGAGTGTTCGTCATGCAGTTATTCACCAACGTCATCACCACCACCATTATTACCGGTACCACCACAGGTGGCACTGGGGCCGGTTGATGCGCTGACGAACAAGCACAGAAATCAAAAAAGGCCCGTACCCATCCAGTACGGGCCTTTTTGTTGGACTGGTTTTTAGATTGAATTTCATAGATTTACAGGGAGAGAAAGCGATGAGAGTGTTGAAATTTGGCGGGTCTTCACTGGCCGATGCAGAACGTTTTTTACGGGTGGCCGATATCGCGGTCAACACCCACGGCCAATCTCAGGTAGCCCTGGTGCTCTCTGCACCTGCCAAGGTGACCAATCATCTGGTGGCGCTGGTGGAACAGACCAGCCGCGGCATGGATGCCAGTTCCACCCTGTTTGAAGTCAACGGTATCTTCTCCCGCCTGCTGGCCGGGTTGAAGGCGGCCTATCCGGCGCTCGATGACAAGGCGCTGCTGGCCCGTCTCACCGCCGAGCTGGATCAGGTTGAGCGGCTGATGCAGGGCATCCGTCTGCTGGGCCTCTGCCCGGACAACGTGCAGGCGCGCATTCTGAGCCGTGGCGAGAACCTCTCCATCGCCTTTATGCACGAGCTGCTGCGGGTGCGCGGTCTGGATCTGGAGCTGATCGTACCGGAAGAGCTGTTGGTGACCGACGGCGGTTATCTGGAAGCCCACGTCGATATCGAAGCGTCCCGCCTGCGTTTTGCCGCCAAGGGGCTGCGTAGCGACTGTCTTTACCTGATGCCGGGCTTTACCGGCGGCAGCGACAAGGGCGAGACCGTGCTGCTGGGTCGCAACGGCTCCGACTACTCCGCCGCCGTCCTGGCTGCCTGTGTCGATGCCGAGTGCTGCGAGATCTGGACTGACGTCGAAGGCTGCTACAGCTGCGACCCCCGTCTGGTGCCGGATGCCTATCTGCTGAAAACCCTCTCCTACAAGGAGGCGATGGAGCTCTCCTACTTCGGCGCCAAGGTGCTGCACCCGAAAACCATCGCGCCGGTGGCCCAGTTCCATATTCCCTGCCTCATCAAGAACAGCTTCAACCCGCAAGGGCCGGGCACCCTGATCGGCCCCGAGAGCGGCGACGATGACCTGAAAGTGAAGGCCATCTCGGATCTCTCCGGCATGTGTATGTTCAACGTCTCCGGCCCCGGCATGAAGGGGATGGTCGGCATGGCCGGTCGCATCTTCTCTGCCGTCTCCCGCGCCGGGGTCAGTATCGTGCTGATCACCCAGTCCTCTTCCGAGTACAGCGTCAGCTTCTGTATCCACAGCTACGACAGCGAGAAGACCCGCAAGGTGCTGGAGCGCGAGTTCGAGCTGGAGTTCAAAAACCAGCTGCTGGAGCCGCTGGATATCATCAGCGATCTGGCGATCATCTCCCTCATCGGTGACGGCATGCGCACCAGCAAGGGGATGGCAGCACGCTTTTTCACCTCGCTGGCGCAAGCCTCCATCAACATCGTCGCCATCGCGCAGGGCTCTAGCGAGCGCTCCATCTCGGCGGTGGTGCGGGATCGCAAGGTGGCGGAAGCCATCAAGGCGTGCCACCAGAACTTCTTTGGCAGCCAGCAGTTTATCGATCTCTTTGTGGTCGGGGTCGGCGGCGTCGGTGCCGCGCTGGTGGATCAGATTGCCCGCCAGCAACCGGTACTGGCCGAGCAGGGCACTGGCCTTCGCGTGGTCGGCATCGCCAACAGCCGCCAGATGGCGGTCAACAAGGATGGCCTGAACCTCGTCAACTGGCGGGAACAGCTGGCGGAAGCCCGCGACAGCTTCTCGCTGGAAGGGGTGAAAAAGCTGGTGGAAGATAGCCACATCATCAACCCGGTGATCGTTGACTGCACCTCCTCCGAGGCGGTGGCCGTCCAGTACGCCGACTTCCTCGCCGCCGGTTTCCACGTGGTCACCCCGAACAAGAAGGCCAACACCGGTTCGCTTGATTACTACAAGGCGCTGCGCCGCACTGCCCGCCAGACTCGCCGCAAGTTCCTGTACGAGACCAACGTCGGCGCCGGTTTGCCGGTTATCGAGAACCTGCAAAACCTTATCAAGGCCGGTGACAAGCTGCGTGCCTTCGACGGCATTCTGTCCGGTTCCCTCTCCTTTATCTTCGGCAAGCTGGATGAAGGGATGGCGTTCTCCGAGGCAACCCAAATCGCCCGTAGCAACGGCTTTACCGAGCCGGATCCCCGCGACGATCTCAACGGCATGGATGTGGCGCGCAAGCTGCTCATTCTGGCTCGCGAGGCGGGCATGGCGCTGGAGCTCTCCGATGTGGAAGTCGAGCAGGCGCTGCCACCCGGCTTTGACGTCAGTGGCGACGTGGAAGCCTTTATGGCCCGCTTGCCCGAAGCTGACGGCTGGTTCCGCGACCAGTTCGCCGCGGCCCAGCGTGAAGGCAAGGTGCTGCGCTATGTGGGCTCCATCGAGGGTGGCAAGTGCAAGGTGGCCATCAAGGCGGTCGGGGCCGACGAGCCGCTGTTCAAGGTCAAAGACGGGGAGAACGCGCTCGCCTTCTTCTCCACCTACTACCAGCCGATCCCGCTGGTGCTGCGCGGCTATGGCGCCGGTACCGAAGTGACCGCGGCGGGCGTCTTTGCCGACGTGCTGCGCACCCAGAACTGGAAGCAGGAGCTATAAGCATGAGTTCAGACATGTACCCCTCTTATATGACGGACGGCGGCAGCGTCGTCGCCTACGCGCCCGCCTCCAGCGCCAACCTGAGCGTGGGATTCGATGTACTGGGGGCGGCGCTCGCCCCCGTGGATGGCTCCCTCTTGGGCGATCGGGTGCAGGTAAAAGCGGCTGACGTGCCTTTTGCCCTCTCATCCGTGGGCCGCTACGCCCACAAGCTGCCGGATGATCCGAAAAAGAATATCCTCCACGACTGCTGGGTCGCCTATGGCGAGGCGCTGGAGAAGCGCGGCCTTAAACTCAAGCCCCTCGAAATGGTGCTGGAGAAGAACCTGCCGGTGGGCTCGGGTCTGGGTTCCAGCGCCTGCAGCGTGGTGGCGGCCCTTGAAGGGCTCAACGCCTTCCACGGCGAGCCGCTCAATGAGCACGACATGCTGCTGCTGATGGGGGAGATGGAAGGCAAGATCTCCGGCTCCGTTCACTACGACAACGTGGCGCCCTGTTATCTGGGCGGCATGCAGCTGGTGCTGGAAGAGCACGGCGTTATCAGTCAGGGTATTCCGGTGTTCGATCAGTGGTACTGGGTGGTCTGCTATCCGGGCACAGTGGTCTCTACCGCCGCGGCCCGCGCCATTCTGCCGGCCCAATATCGCCGTCAGGATTGCCTCACCTATGGCCGCCGCCTGGCTGCCTTTGTCCACGCCAGTTACACCGGGCAGGAGGGGCTGGCGGCGAGCGTATTGAAAGACGTGATTGCCGAGCCCTACCGCGCGGCGCTGATCGAAGGCTTTGCCGAGGTGCGGGCGCAGGCGGCCCAGAACGGGGCGCTGGCTACCGGCATCTCCGGCTCCGGCCCCACCGTGTTTGTGGTGATGAAGGATCTTGCGCAGGCCGAGCGGATGAAGGATTGGATGGAAGCACATTTCGTGCAGAACGAAGATGGATTTGCCCGGGTCTGCAAACTGGACATGGCCGGGGCACGGGTAACAGGAAGCGAGCTATGAATCTCTACAACATCAAGGACAACAGCGAACAGGTGAGCTTCGCGCAGGCGGTGCGTCAGGGCTTGGGTCGCGAACAGGGGCTCTTCTTCCCCGAACAACTCGAACCGCTCGCCGATGTAGATGCCCTGCTGGATCTGCCGTTGGCCGAACGCTCAGCCCGCATCCTGAGCCACCTGCTGGGGGACGAAGTGCCCGCAGCGAAAGTGAGCGAGCTTATCAACGCCGCCTTCACCTTCCCGGCGCCGCTGGTCAAATTGAAAGACGGCACCTATGCCCTCGAGCTGTTCCACGGCCCGACTCTGGCGTTCAAGGATTTCGGCGGCCGCTTTATGGCCCAGTGTCTCGCGGCCTTTAGAACCAACGACAAAATTACTATCCTCACCGCCACCTCCGGCGACACCGGCGCCGCCGTGGCCCACGCCTTCTACGGGCTGGAGGGGATCGAGGTGGTGATCCTCTATCCCAAGGGCAAGATCAGCCCCTTGCAGGAGAAGCTCTTCTGCACCCTCGGCGGCAATATTCGCACCATCGCCATCGACGGCGACTTCGATGCCTGTCAGGCGCTGGTAAAACAGGCCTTTGACGACGAGGAGCTGAAAAAGGCCATTGGCCTCAACTCCGCCAACTCCATCAATATCAGCCGTCTGCTGGCGCAGGTTTGCTACTACTTCGAAGCGGTGGCCCAGTTGCCGAAAGCCGATCGCGCCAAGGCGGTCATCAGCGTGCCGTCCGGCAACTTTGGCAACCTCACTGCGGGGCTGATTGCCAAGGCGCTGGGGCTACCGGTGAAGCGCTTTATCGCCGCCACCAACGCCAACGACACCGTGCCGCGCTACCTGAAAACCGGTCAGTGGGAGCCGCACCAGACAGTGGCCACCCTGTCTAACGCCATGGATGTCAGCCGCCCCAACAACTGGCCGCGAGTGGAAGAGCTCTGCCGTCGCAAAGGCTGGGCGCTGGAGACCTTAGGTTCCGGCATGCGTGACGACGCCCAGACCCGTGATGCGCTGAAACGGCTGCACCAGCTGGATTACCTCTGTGAACCCCACGGCGCCATTGCCTGGGATCTGCTGGGGGAACAGCTGGCCGAGGACGAAGTGGGGGTGTTCCTCTGCACCGCTCATCCCGCCAAGTTCAAGGAGTCGGTGGACGAGATCCTGAGTCTGGATGTGCCGCTGCCCGGCCCGCTCGCCAAGCATGCCGAGCTGCCGCTGCTCTCCGTTAATTTGCCAGCGGAGTTTGCCCGGTTAAGGGCATTTTTGGTGGGCTAACTGCCGCTTAGAGATAATCGATAGAAATAAAAATCCCCCGGTGACGGGGGATTTTTATTTTCTGGATTTGGAAAGGTGACTAAGTTTTTATCTGCGGCTAGTTTCCCACGCTTTACTACTGTTATGGTCGATGGTGGGATTGTGCGGGGTATTTTATAGTTTGGAAAAAGCCCCTCGTGATGGGGCTTTTTCCCATAGGCATTAATATTTCATTTGATAATATCTTCTTTACCTATGCTTTGGAGAAAACACTGGTACTGTTCCAAGTCATTATCTTTAATTCCACTCAAGATAAATTTAGCTAGTTTGTTGATTTCTTGATGATCTATTGGTTGCGATGATCGATCTAGATATTCAACTAGATGTGAAAACTCATTTGTTAATCTAGATACATATATTCCCGCATTTTCAGTCTTACCAAAAAAGCGTTTAATACGCTCATCATGGTCTCTTGATGGCTCTATCGAACTAGGATACTTATAGAATAAAAACGCTTCTAAAAATTTTCTTAAATTATTTCCAAAATTATATATGCTGTGATGTTTGTCGTCGGTGTCATCTAAGGCACACGCATATATTTCACCAAATAAATAGTTTAGTTCGGTAATATAATTTTTTAAATATGATGGCATTAATCGTAATGCACTAGAATCTTGACCTCGCACTACTATAAATTTCTCACATTCATTTTTTGGTGAACTAATTCTTTTTAGGTATTTTAGAAACTCTAAGTTATGAGTGGATACAAAAAGTTGTTCATACTTATATTCCTTTGTTTGATCTGAATGAATAATCGGTGCCGTTAATAGCCCCTCTATTAAGCTGAAAACAAAAAATATATGGTTGCTATCCAAGCTAGATATTGGATCATCAATGAAAATAGTTAGTTTTTTACCTTTGCTATATTGGTCTTCTAGCTTTGCTATAAAATAGCAAAAAGCAACCAAGCTTCTTTCACCATCACTGAGATTATAGGCATCCATATCTCCTCGCATTATTCGGAAAATATAGTCTTTATCAAAATCAGAGCGTTTTTCTGCTTGCAACCTCAAGCCACCATGCCCAAAATAATGATTTAAGTATTTATTTATTTTTTCGGCGCCTTCTTTCTCATTTACTATCTTACTATGTAGTATTTCTATTTCTTCACTGATTTTTGTATTTTCACTCTTTAGTTTTTCAACTTCTCTTGAAAAAGTTAATAACTCTTCTTTTAATGAAGTTGATGTGTCAATATCTTTATCGTAATTAATGCTAAGTAAAAACTCATTAATGTCATTCAATCGCAAAGCATTCCTTGCCTTGACCTGTTGATGTACGAAGCCTGCATTACGAGAATTGAATTCATCGATAAATTTATTGAACTCATCTATTGCAACATTAAGACTGTTATCGAGATTGCTTGAACCTATATCTACAGTGAAATATATGTTCTTGAGTCGTTCACTGATTAGAGCTATTAGTTTTTCTAGTTCGGATCTATATTTTTCTTTAGCTACATTGAACAATGCTAAAACTGAATCATACTCACTTTGTTCAGATATGTAGAATTCATTTTTGTCGGGTATGGAAATGTTATCTAACTTAGATATTTCAGAGTTAATTTCTCCTGTAAGAGATTTAAGCTCTATCTCAAGTTCTTGAGATTCCAAACTGAAATGTCTTTTTAATTTAATCCATAAATCATGTGGTAAAATTTGCCCACAAAAACCACATGATGTACGCTTGTTACTATGTAGTTCTATACCACTTTTGACCCATGCCTGTAATAGAGCATCATTAACTAGCTCTTCCAATGACTCAGTAATATTAATTTTCTTTAATAGTAGATAATTTGCTTTTTCATAGAGTGATGTATATTTATTTGAGAATGATGGTTTCGTTAAAACTTTATTTTTAAGAGTCTCTGATAATGTAGCTTCTAGTTTTGATTTTTCATCGGAACTTAAAATGCCAAGAGAGTTATTTTTGATGTGGTCAATATCTTCCTGTATTCTAGTGATGTTATAGTTTGGTTGGTTATAGAGAGGTTTGTATTTTATTCCAATATTTTGGTCTGTTGCTTTTTTACTTAGTTTCTGGCGAATGGAATTGTTGTGCTTGTCATATTGAACTTTGGCTGAGTCCAGGCTTTCTTTCGCCTGATGATAATCAAAAGCAAGTCCTGTTTTACTTTCTATTGAACCTAGAGTTATTTTTTTAGACTCAATATCATGGAGTATACTTGGATTTGAATCACCAATTATTGCAAATGATGCAACCCCACCTTTATCATCTTTTAAGAAACTAAGGTTTTCATCAACAAAATCTTTATTGTATACACGAACATCATCACATCCTTTTAAATTTTCTTGGTTATAAATCAGGCCATCCTTATATATTTTGTATGCGGCCGGAACATAGTTTTTTGGTATTTCACCTGTTTCTAATGATCTTATTATTTTTGAGATTGTTGTTTTACCTGAATAGTTCCTTCCATAAATAATATTGAGCTTCTTAAAATGAATTACGTTATTTCCATTCTCAGACCTGATGTGAGCATCCCAATTGAAATTTTTGTAGTTACCTAGGTTTTCTATATCTATTTTTGTAATCATATTGAACCTTGCTAAAAATAAAATAAGTATTGAGTGATTAGTTTGTTTTTATAGGCTCTATTTTTGTCGAGATATTAATTTGGGGGTGTTAATACTTTCTGTAAAACAAAATCTGGGACACCCACCTTTTTGGGCAAGACGTAACGCCACTAAATCGCACGCTACCGCCCGTGGATTACAGCTTCCAAAATGCTCCATTAACCAGCGAGGGCTGCAGCCCATCACGGATGAATAGGCACCGGATGGGGATGTTAAGCCAATCGAATCTGGTCGCACCAGTCAAAAAGTGACGTAAGTGTCAGTAATGACTGATTTTTTGCGCTGGCTCAACAAATCTCACTGACCGGGCGCTGGATTCCCATGGCCCTTGATTTTATTGGGGTTGGCGGGTGTGGCGGGAAGGTAGGGGGCAGGCTTGCTGTTGGAGAAGGCTTTACGGGGGCAATCCCGCTCCGGCAATCGGCGCTATAGTGCGGGCGATGGTTGCCCTCTGCTCTGTCTCCCAAGCTGGCGAGGCGGGGGATCTGCGGCAACAATCAGCTGTTGCAATCACAGCCATTTGCAACACATCGTCATGCAAATATGACCATGCAAACACATCACCAGATAGAGAGGAGATCACCCATGAAGCGTACCATCCTGTTCGGCCTGCTCTGCGGCAGCGTGCTGCTGGCCAATCCGGTCTTTGCCAACGACACAGCCCAGTTGCAGTGCGAGGCGCAGGCCGCAGCCAAAAAGCTTAACGGCGCCGCCAAGACCAGCTTTGTCGGCAAGTGCGTGAAAGATGCCGCTGGCGCCAAGACGGGCGAGTGCGAGAAGGCGGCCGCCGACAAGAAGCTGGCCGGTGCGGCCAAGAACAGCTTTATCCAGAAGTGCGTGAAGACGGGCGCGGCGGTGGATCCGGTGGCCAAGTGCGAGAAGGCGGCAGCCGACAAGAAGCTGGCTGGCGCGGCCAAGAACAGCTTTGTCCAGAAGTGCGTGAAGGATAGCGCCGCCAAGTAAGGCATCTTCTCATCCGGTGTGTTTGCGGGGGGCCATCAGGCCCCCCGCGCTTTTTGGGGCGCACTGATGGCGCAACGCACAAGCCTTGTATCGGGGCGGCAATAGCGACACTATTGACTCCTTTTATGGATTCCGCAGAGGCGCAGCCATGACCAGTCGTGACCGGACGAGGCGTTGGCGAGCCCCATTTTTGCGGGATTACGCGCGATAAGGGAGCAAAGCAGGATGATGGAAGGGATAGAATGGCGCTGGCTCAATGAACCGGCCGAGTGGCACCAGACAGACGACGGTTTGCAGGTGGTGACAGACCGGCAGACCGATTTTTGGCGCAGTACCTGGTATGGCTTCGAGCGCCACAGCGGGCATCTCTATGGTTGCGAGGTGGCGGGGGAGTTTACCTTTCAGGTCTGCGTCGAGGGGGAGTTCACCACCCTCTACGATCAGGCGGGGCTGATGCTGCTGCAAGACGACGAGCACTGGCTGAAAGCGGGGATCGAGTACAACGATGCCCAGCCGATGATCGGCAGCGTGCTGACCAATGAGCGCTCTGACTGGGCCACCGGTATTTTCCCCGGCAATCCGCGCCGCTTCTGGCTGCGGCTGACCCGGCTGGCCGATTGCCTGCGTTTGCAATACTCCAGCGATGGCAAGGTGTGGCCGCTGCTGCGCCTCGCTCCGTTCCCGCCAAGCGAGCGCTGCTTTATCGGGGTGATGTGTTGCACGCCTGAGCGGCAGGGGTTAGCTGTGCGCTTCTCTGACCTGCGCCTCACGCCGCCCCTTGGCAAGGCGCTCCATGATTTGAGCTAGGCCAGCGGTTTTGCCTGCGACATTGAGCCAATAAAAAAGCGCCCGCAGGCGCTTTTTTCATTTGGCTGGTAGAGCCTCAATTAGCTGATCAGGCTGGCCCACAGGTCATATTCGTCGGATTCGTCGATCCGTACCTTCACCATGTCCCCCGGCTTGAGGCCGGTTTCGCCGTTGAGGTAGACCAGACCGTCGATCTCCGGCGCATCTGCAAAAGAGCGGCCAGTGGCGCCCTCTTCGTCCACTTCGTCGATGATAACGGTCATCTCCTGACCCACTTTGCGAGCCAGTTTGCGGATGGAGACCTGCTGTTGCAGCTCCATAAAGCGCTGGAAGCGCTCTTCCTGAATCTCTTCCGGTACCGGATCCGGCAGCTCGTTGGCCAGCGCCCCTTCGACCGGGCTGTATTTGAAGCAGCCGACGCGATCCAGCTCCGCCTTGTCGATAAAGTCCAGCAGCATCTGGAAATCTTCCTCGGTCTCGCCCGGGAAGCCGACGATAAAGGTGGAACGCAGGGTGATCTGCGGGCAGATCTCGCGCCACTTCTGGATCCGCTCCAGGGTGCGCTCGACAGTACCCGGGCGCTTCATCAGTTTCAGGATGCGCGGGCTGGCGTGCTGCAGCGGGATGTCGAGGTAGGGCAGCACCTTGCCATCGCGCATCAGCGGGATGACGTCATCCACGTGCGGGTAGGGGTAGACGTAGTGCAGGCGTACCCAGATGTCGAGCTTGGCCAGCTCTTCGCACAGGGCCACCATGCTGGTCTTGACCGGCATGCCGTCGTAGAAACCGGTGCGGTGCTTCACATCGACGCCGTAGGCGGAGGTGTCTTGGGAGATCACCAGCAGCTCCTTCACGCCCGCCTCTTTCAGGCGCTTGGCTTCTGCCAGCACGTCGCCAATGGGGCGGCTCACCAGATCCCCGCGCATGGAGGGGATGATGCAGAAGGTGCAGCGGTGGTTGCAGCCCTCGGAAATCTTCAGATAGGCGTAGTGGCGCGGGGTCAGCTTGACGCCGTGGGCCGGAACCAGACTGGTGAAGGGGTTGTGCTGCGGCTTCTCCACATATTTGTGGACGTGACCCAGCACCTCTTCATAGGCGTGGGGGCCGGTGATCTCGAGCACCTTGGGGTGGATCTCGCGGATCTGGTTCTCTTTGGCGCCAAGGCAGCCGGTGACGATCACCTTGCCGTTCTCGGCAAGCGCTTCGCCGATCGCTTCCAGCGACTCTTGCACCGCGCTGTCGATAAAGCCGCAGGTGTTGACGACGACCAGCTCGGCATCGTCATAGCTGGGCACCACATCGTACCCTTCGGTACGCAGCTGGGTCAGGATGCGTTCTGAATCGACCAGGTTTTTGGGGCAACCCAAGGAGACGAATCCTACTTTGGGGGCCTGTTTTGT
Organism: Aeromonas sp. FDAARGOS 1416; assembly: GCF_019048085.1. Taxonomy (NCBI): domain Bacteria; kingdom Pseudomonadati; phylum Pseudomonadota; class Gammaproteobacteria; order Aeromonadales; family Aeromonadaceae; genus Aeromonas; species Aeromonas sp. FDAARGOS 1416. The sequence goes on from NZ_CP077301.1 coordinate 576,451, forward strand.
GTTGGACATCGCTCAATCACTCTTAGGTGGCTCTTCTTTAAGGGCGCGGATTTTACCGGAATGGTTAACCAAAAACTATACAGCCAGCATGGCAGAACCGAACAATATCTCCGACCAGGCAAGATTGGGCCGCACCAACAGTCGCTGATGGCGCGCCCTTGGTGGGGCTATTGCCTCTGCCGTGCAGGCTTGTTGTGGGGAAGCTGCTTTGTTGATTTTTCTGTCAATTTTGACGCTGTGGCGGGGAGAGCGTCAAAGGGAGTCACTATACTTCCATCACGGGGTCCCGTTGGAGAAGGCGATGGAAAGTTCATTTGGCGAAAAAATGCAGAGCGTACATGCCACGCTCAGGCAGCGCTTTGACAAGCTGAGTCGGGTAGCCATCGCGATTTACGATCCCCATACCGATCAGCTCAAGACCTTTGCCCACAGCACCGAGGGGCCCTCGCCACTGGTGCAGTATGAGGTGAAGCTGAGCGATGTTCCCTCCCTGAGTTATCTGGCGGAGCACAAGCAGCCCCGGGTGCTCGGCAATCTCGATACCCTGCGTGGCTCTGCGTCGGAGCACAGCCGCAAGGTGCTGGAGGCGGGCTATGCCTCCAGCTATACCGAGCCGCTGCTGTTCAACAGCAAGCTGTTTGGCTTTCTGTTTTGCGATGCCATGGAGCCGGGATACTTCGAGGAGCCGATCCGTAGCGAGCTGTCGGCCTATGCCCAGGCGCTCTCGGCCATCATTGCGGTTGAGTTTTTCTCCATCCAGACCCTTGGCGGCGCGCTGACCACGGCGCGGGAGTTCAGCCGTTATCGGGATGAGGAGACTGCCAACCATCTGCACCGGATGTCGGCCTACTCCCGGCTGATTGCCAAGACGCTGGCCCCGACTTGCGGGCTGAGCGATGAGGAGGTGGAGTTTATCTACCTCTTCTCCGAGCTGCACGACATCGGCAAGATCGCTGTGCCGGATGCCATTTTGCTCAAGCCGGGCAAGCTGACCCCGGAAGAGTTCGAGATCATGAAGATCCACCCCGGCAAGGGGCGGGAGATGATCAGTCTGATGATCAACGAGTTTGGTCTCGATGGTATTCACCACACCGACATGCTGACCAACATCATCGCCAGCCATCACGAGCGTTTCGACGGCACAGGTTATCCGCTGGGGCTGGCGGGGGAGGCGATCCCGCTGGCGGCGCGCATCGTGACGGTGGCCGACGTGTTTGATGCCCTGACCAGCGAGCGCCCCTACAAGAAGGCATGGCCGTTCGAGACGGCGTTTGCCTATCTGGAGGAACATGCCGGCAGCCAGTTTGATCCCGCCTGTGTCGCCGCGGCCCTGCGCAACAAGGCCGAGTTTTATGCCATCTATCAGCAGTATCAGGATCCGGCCTGCTCTGCGAGCGTGGCGGCCAGCGGCGCCGAGCCGGGTTGAGCGTGTGTGATGAGCGTAAGGGGGGGAAGAGGCGGTTCAAGCATGGCGAGGAGTAAATAGAGAGGGGGCACCAGCAGGTGCCCCCTCTCTTTTATGCGCCTCTCGATTCCACGCGCCCTTATTTTGCCGACCTTATCTCTGCGGCTATGGCGTTTACGGTCAGGTTACTTTTTGGGCGTCGGCTCGCTGATCTGGTAGAAGTGATCCGCGCAGGCGCTGGAGCAGCCGCAGGGGCGTACCTCTTTATCTTCCCGCTTCTGGGCAAGCTGGTATTGGCGCCACCAGATGATGGTGCCCATGGCCAGGATCAGCACAAACGAGGCGAGCAGGCTCAACAACCAGATGGACATGATCTTTTCTCCTTGATGGTGATGACATGCACGGTGATGGCATCAGTGATGATGGCAGCAACCGCCCTGCTGGCCTGCGCCCTCACTGCCTTGACAACAAGTATGGCCTTGCCGTGGGCTATCTGCCTGATTGCCACCACTGGCGCAACAGTGACCTGAGCTGCTGTTACAACCACCGTGACAATTCGCATGACTCTGGCCTGTGCCGACGGGCTGGATGGCACGGATCGCAGATTTGCTCTGATAACGGCGAGACGGACGCCCCTGACTGGCCTCGGTGAGAGGTTGCAGATTAGCGGGGGCCAGCAGCGCGGGCAGCGGCAGGCGGGCAGAGCGGCACTGCAGCACCCGGATATTGACCGCCAGCAGGCGACCCAGCATCCGCTCGCCGATATTGCGCACCACCACCTGACCCACCTGATGATGGGTGAGGGCGTCGAGCAGCGCTTGCTTGCCGTGGCAGCCTTCGGCGGCGGCCGGGTTAGCCAGGGTGGCGATAACGTTCCCTTCGGGGTTAAGAATTTGCAGCTGCTCGGCACGGGTAAAGTGGCCAGCCAGCACCCCCTGACTCAGCATCAGGGCGCTGTTGCAGAGGGTGGTGGTCATGGTTGTGACAGCATTCATGTCGGCTCTTCTCCACTGGTTGGGTGGTCGGGCTCGGCGGGTTGCATCATCAATGCCTTGCCCAGACTCAGACACTCCACCACCTTGTAGCGCCCTTTTTTCAGGATATTGGCCAGGGTCTGGCGGGAGACCCCCATCACCAGGGCGGCCTCCTGCTGCTGCATTCCTTGAAGGTCGACGAGGCGCAGTGCCTCGAATTCATCAGGGGCCAGCGTGACCTGTTCCAGCTGATGCATGGGGCGGCCGTTGGGTTTGAAGCAGCTGTTGGCGGGGCGGCCACAGATCTGGCGGGCAATCTTGGGTCTTGGCATGGTGGCTCCTAATTGGCATAAGCCATTTATACGCCCATATGTAGCATATGCCAATAATTTTGTCGGGTGTAGAGAGCTGCGCGCATGCTGTTTACGGTAGCGAGGGGTAAAGAGAGGGAGGAGGAATACGTACAAAAGCTGTGAAGGTGGCAGAAACGACGCAGGCCCGAACATGGTTCGGGCCTGCGGTTTTGCAGAGGATGGCGGTTGCCTTCCCGACGCGCTTACGCCTGTTCGGCCTCGGCCACGGGGGCTGCGCTCTCGCTACCGTTGGCGAAGCGATCCGCCCACAGGGCAATCACGCCGTCACCGGTGACGTTGCAGGCGGTGCCGAAGCTGTCCTGCGCCAGATAGAGGGCGATCATCAGGGCGATGGAGGCTTCACCAAAGCCGAGCATGGAGGTGAGCAGGCCCAGCGCCGACATCACGCCACCACCCGGTGCGCCCGGTGCGGCGATCATGATCACCCCCAGCATCATGATGAAGGGGAGCATGGTCTCGATGCCCGGAATGGCCAGATGCTCGGAGAGGAACATCACCGCGGTGGCGCAGGTGACCAGGGTAATGGTGGAGCCACAGAGGTGAATGGTGGCGCACAGCGGCACGGTAAAGTTGGCGATGCCGTCGCTCACCCCGTTGTTCTTGCTCGATTGCAGGGCAACCGGAATGGTGGCGGCGCTCGACATGGTACCCAGCGCGGTGAAGTAGGCCGGCAGCATGTTCTTGATGAGCTGGGCCGGTGAGCGGCCAAGGGCCAGACCGGTACCCACGAACAGCACGGAGAGCCAGATCCAGTGCATCAGGATGGCCATCACCAGTACCACGCCGAAGGTTTTCAGGGTGGCGAATACGGTGCCTTCTACCGTCATCTCGACAAAGACCCCGGCGATGTAGAACGGCAGCAGCGGGATGATCACCTTGGCCAGCAGGCGGTCGATGATGTCACGACCCTGATCGGCGACCCGGCGCAGATCGGTGGCCTGGGTGGCGCTGATGCCGATGCCGAACACGAAGGCGGCGGCCAGTGCCGACATCACGCCAAACAGCGGCGGGATCTCCAGATTGACGTAGGAGGCGAGCTTGATGGCCGTGGCCGTGGTGGGCTCGGCGGCGGTGGTGAACTGCGGGATCAGGTGGCTCGCCACGGTAAAGGCGAATAGCCCTGCCAGAATGGTGGAGCAGTAGGAGAGGGCCACGGTTTTGCCCAGCAGCTTGCCGGAGTTTTTCGGCAGGCTGGCGATGCCGCTCATGATAAAGAACAGAATGATGAGCGGAATGGTGAAGGTGATCAGCTGACCTATCACTGTCTTGGCCGTAAACAGCACGCGCGCCACCCACTCAGGGGCGTAGAGACCGAGCAAGAGACCGGCAAGGATGCCAGCAATGAGTTTCAGGACAAGTTTCATAAGGAAATCCGGAGTTGGTTGTATTGTCTGTTTTGTTATTAAAATTTGATATTAATCACACTTTTTAACACGTAAGCCGTGTTATGTCTGCCTTTTCTGCGTTAACGCCGAGTTAAATATTGTCGAAAGCCAGGATCGCCGACTAGCTGTCGGCTTGGCGTTGAACTGGAAAATCCGTGATGAATTAGCCCGTTAGGTGGCCTGATGATCGCCACGCAGCAACATGACGTACTGGCTGGCGTGTTGACTTGTGCATGATGGCGTGTTGGTCGAGGCGGTTTCCATCGGCGCCAGTTGCAGCGCTATCCCGGATGTGGTGACCAGTTGTTGTAGCTGAGCGTGACTTATCTTGCCGCTTGGCGGCAGGGGGAAGCAGAGCGGAGCGCCCGCTTTGAGCAGGGTCGCCAGCTGTGTCAACAGGGGGACAAGGGTGGCCGCGTCGCTATCAAGCGGGTGGCTTAGCCAGATGCCATCGTAAGGGAGCACCGAGTGCATCTTCGCCAGCGAGCAGACCCGCACTGCTTGCCCGGATTGCTGCGAGGCGACTTTGGCGTCGGCCAGTACCGCTTCACAGGCGGTGACCACATACCCTTCTGCACGCAGCCAGCAGAGATCCTCCCCCGTACCGCACTGACCATTAAGCAGGTGAGCACCGGGTTTGAGGCTCGCCACAAAGGCAGCCCGAGCGCGGGCGTGCTGGTCGTTTAATGGCAAGGATGCGGGGATGGCGTCAGAGTGTGGCACAGGGGTTACCTCAAGCAGGGGGCGCACAGGGTAACAAATCGGGGCCTGACTGCCAAAGCGCGCGGTCAGGCCCCGATTTGGATGTGAGGACGTTGCCGGAGCCGGTTAGCGGCCGCAGGCAGGCCCGTGGGGTTGGGCCAGCATGGTGAACATGCTCTCTATCATAAAGGCGGATTCGCCCTGCAGGTCGATCCGCCCCGGAAAGTGGAGCCAGTTGATGATGTAGCCATCCAGAGTGCAGTGGAGCAGGGTGGCGGCGCGCTGCAGGTTGAGGTTGGCGGGCAGTTGGCCCCGCCGTACCGCGTTGGCCAGGGTGGTCTCCAGGTCTCGAAAGAAGTTGGCGGACTGGCTGCGGATATGCTCGCGCAGTGAGATGGCTTCCCCCTCCAGCGATTCGAGATTGAACAGTATGGTGAACATCTGCCGCTGGGCCGGATTGTGAATGAAGCTGCGGAGCACCCCTTCGAAGAAGAGGCGCAGTTGCCCGAGCGGATCTGGCTCATCTGGATTGAGGCAGGCATCGAGCTGGTGGGCGAGGGGGCTACAGAGTTCCTGCCAGAGCGAAATGAAGAGTTCATCCTTGTTCTTGAAGTGCCAATAGATGGCCCCGCGGGTCAGGTCTGCCGCCCTGGCGATGTCGGTCAGGCTGGTCTTGGCCAGGCCCTGAGAGCAGAACAGATCCAGCGCCGTGCTCATGATGTGGCAGCGGGTTTGCTGCGCCTCTTCTTTGGTTCGTCTGGCCATCGAAATTTGTGCCTCATGCAAGTAAAAAGTCACTTACATACATTTATGAATGTATGTATATTGCCTCATCTTTCGACTATTTACCAACAGGGCCCATGCGGCCCTGATTGTTCATTGACTGGCAAAGGCTCAGGTGTTTCATGCATAAACATATTCTTGCTCGTTCAGTTGGTCTTGCCTTGCTGGCTACAGGCTTGCTGGCAGGTTGTGGTGACAAGGGGGGCGCACCCCAGGGACAGGGCGGCATGCCCCCCGCGGCGGTCAACGTGGTGACTCTGCAGAGCGGTCCGCTGATGTTGACCACCGAATTGACCGGTCGCAGCGCCCCGTTGCGGGTGGCCGAAGTGCGTCCGCAGGTGAGCGGTATCATCCTCAAGCGCCTCTTCACCGAGGGAAGCGATGTGAAGGCGGGCGATCTGCTCTATCAGATCGACCCGGCTGTCTATCAGGCGGCAGTTGCCAGCGCCAAGGCCAATTTGGCCAAGGCCGAGGCCAACGAGCAGAGTGCCCGCCTCAAGGCGCAGCGCTATCAGGAGCTGCTCAAGGTCAAATCCATCAGCCGTCAGGACTATGACGACGCCGACGCCAGCTGGAAGCAGGCCAAGGCGGAGATCATGGCGAGCAAGGCGGCCCTGCGCACTGCCGAGATCAATCTCGGTTACACCCGCATCACCGCCCCCATCAGCGGCCGCATCGGTAAATCCGCGGTGACCGAGGGGGCGCTGGTGACTGCCCAGCAGGCTGATAGCTTGACTGCCATTCAGCAGCTCGATCCCATGTATGTGGATGTGCGTCAGTCCACCGCTGATCTGCTGCGCCTCAAGCGACTGGTCGCCGAGGGCAAGCTGACCCAGGACGAGCAGAAAGGGGCCAAGGTGACCTTCCAGCTGGAAGATGGCTCCACTTACGGCGAAGAGGGCTCGCTGCAGTTCTCCGATGTGACCGTGGATGAGACCTCCGGCATGGTGACCCTGCGGGTGATTGTGCCCAACCCTCACCAACTGCTGCTGCCCGGCATGTTTATGCGCGCGACCCTGCAAGAGGGTGAGCGGGCGCAAGGGCTGCTGGTGCCGCAAACTGCCGTGACTCGCACCCCCAATGGCGGTGCCACCGTGATGGTGGTAACCGCTGACAACAAGGTGGAGCTGCGCAACGTGCAGCTGAGCCGTGTCGTCGGCAGCAACTGGGTGGTGGAGTCAGGGCTCACCTCCGGCGAGCGGGTGATCGTGGCTGGCTTGCAGAAAGTACGACCGGGCGCCGTGGTCAATCCCGCCGAGCAGGGTGCTGATGCTCCGTCTGCTCAAGCCGCGTCCAACACCCCGGCCAACAAGTAGGATGGAGTAGTCGCTTCATGGCTCGATTTTTTATAGACAGACCCATTTTTGCCTGGGTGATCGCGCTGGTGATCATGCTGGCGGGCAGCCTGGCCATCATCAAGTTGCCGGTCGCCCAGTATCCGAGCATTGCGCCACCCGCTGTCGGTATTTCTGCCAGCTATCCGGGCGCATCCGCCAAAACGGTGGAAGACTCGGTAACCCAGATCATCGAACAGAACATGACCGGGCTGGATCACCTGCTCTACATGTCCTCCCAGTCTGACTCCGCGGGGCGAGTGTCGGTGACCCTCACCTTCCTGCCGGGGACCGATCCCGATATCGCCCAGGTGCAGGTGCAGAACAAGCTGCAGCAAGCGATGTCACTGCTGCCGCAAGAAGTTCAGCAGCAGGGGATCCGGGTACAGAAGACCTCCAGCAGCTTCCTGATGGTCGCGGCCTTCATCTCCAGCGATGGCAGCATGAACAACGACGACCTGGCGGACTATGTGGTCTCCAATATCAAGGAGCCCCTGAGCCGTCTGGACGGGGTAGGGGACATCACCTTGTTCGGCAGCCAGTACTCGATGCGGGTGTGGCTCGATCCCAACAAGCTCAACCGGGTGCAGATGACCCCGGGTGATGTGCAGGCAGCCATCAAGGCGCAGAACGCCCAGGTCGCGTTCGGCAAGCTGGGTGGTACTCCGTCGGTGGAAGATCAGCAGTTCACTGCGACTATCATGGGGCAGACCCGTCTCTCTACCGTGGAGCAGTTCAACGATATCCTGCTGCGGGTGAATCAGGATGGCTCCAAGGTACGGCTGAAAGATGTGGCCCGGGTCGAGCTGGCGGGCGAAAGCTATGACGCCGATGCGCTCTACAACGGCCAGTCTACCGCCGCGGTCGCCATCAAACTGGCGACCGGTGCCAACGCGCTGGATACTGCCGAGAAGGTGCGTGCCAAGCTCAATGAGCTGTCGGATTACTTCCCGGCCAACATGAAGATCGTCTATCCCTACGACACCACGCCGTTTGTGAAGATATCCATCGAGGAGGTGGTGCAGACCCTGATCGAGGCGATCTTCCTGGTGTTCTGCGTCATGTATCTGTTCTTGCAGAACTTCCGCGCCACCCTGATCCCGACCATTGCGGTGCCTGTGGTGCTGCTCGGTACCTTCGGGGTGATGGCGGCGTTTGGCTTCTCCATCAACACCCTCACCATGTTCGGTATGGTGCTGGCCATCGGCCTGCTGGTGGATGACGCCATCGTTGTGGTGGAAAACGTGGAGCGGCTGATGAGCGAGGAGGATCTCTCCCCGCTGGAAGCGACCCGCAAGTCGATGACCCAGATCACCGGCGCGCTGGTGGGGATCGCCCTGGTGCTCTCCGCCGTGTTCGTGCCGATGGCTTTCTTCGGCGGCTCGACCGGTGCCATCTATCGCCAGTTCTCGCTGACCATCGTCTCGGCCATGGTGCTGTCGGTGCTGGTGGCGTTGATCCTGACTCCGGCCCTTTGTGCCACCCTGCTCAAGCCGATGAAACATGGCGAGTTTGGGGCCAAGCGCGGCTTCTTTGGCTGGTTCAACCGCGCCTTTGATGCCGGTACCAATCGCTATCAGAGTGGCGTGCGCAAGGTGATCAAGCAGGGCGTGCGCTACAGCCTGATCTACGGCGCCATGCTGGCGGTGTTGGCAGTGCTCTTTATGCGGATGCCCACCTCCTTCCTGCCGGAAGAGGATCAGGGGGTCATCATGTCCATGGTGCAACTGCCGGTGGGGGCGACCAAGCAGCGTACCGAGGTGGTGCTGGCGGACATGCGAGACTACTTCCTGAAAAACGAGAAGGAGAACGTAGATTCCGTACTGACCGTATCCGGCTTCAGCTTCGCCGGTAGTGGCCAGAACGCGGGTATGGCCTTTATCAAGCTCAAGGACTGGAGCGAGCGCAAGAGTCCGGATCGCAGCGCCAATGCCATTATCGGTCGTGCCATGGGCTATCTGTTCAGCATCAAGGAGGCGCAAGTGTTCGCCTTCAACCTGCCTCCGATCCCTGAGCTGGGGACTGCGACCGGTTTTGACTTCTTCCTGCAGGATCGCGGCGGTATCGGTCACGACAAGCTGATGGCGGCGCGTAACCAGCTGCTCGGCATGGCGGCGCAGGATCCCACTTTGGTGCGGGTACGCCCGAACGGGATGGAGGATACGCCGCAGCTCGATATCAAGATCGACTACGAGAAGGCGCTGGCGCAGGGGCTATCCATCGCGGATATAAACAACACCCTGGCCACCGCCTGGGGCTCGTCCTACGTCAATGACTTCGTCGACCGTGGCCGGATCAAGAAGGTCTACATGCAGGCGGATGCCCCCTTCCGGATGAACCCGGAAGATCTGAAACTCTGGTATGTGCGCAACAGTGCTGGTCAGATGGTGCCCTTCTCCGCTTTTGCCAGCACCGAGTGGAGCTTCGGCTCGCCGCGTCTGGAGCGTTACAACGGCGTGCCGGCGATGGAGATCGTCGGTGAGGCGGCGCCCGGCAAGAGTACCGGTGATGCGATGGCCGCCATCGAACAGATGGTGAAACAGCTGCCGGAAGGGGTGGGCATCGAGTGGACCGGGCTCTCCTTCCAGGAGCGGCAGGCCGGTTCACAGGCGCCTGCGCTCTACGCCATCTCCTTGCTGGTGGTGTTCCTCTGTCTGGCGGCCCTCTACGAGAGCTGGAGCATTCCGTTCTCGGTGATGCTGGTAGTACCGCTCGGGGTACTGGGGGCCATTGTGGCTGCCACCCTGCGCGGGTTGGAGAACGACGTCTACTTCCAGGTCGGTCTGCTCACCACCATAGGCTTGTCGGCGAAGAACGCGATTTTGATCGTGGAATTTGCCAAAGAGCTCTATGACAAAGGGATGGGCTTGGGTGAGGCGGTGGTGGAGGCGGCACGCCTGCGTCTGCGTCCGATCCTGATGACCTCGCTCGCCTTTATCCTCGGGGTGCTGCCGCTGGTAATCAGCTCTGGCGCAGGTGCCAGCAGCCGTAACGCCATCGGTACCGGCGTGATGGGGGGGATGATCAGTGCCACCGTGCTGGCCATCTTCTTCGTGCCGCTCTTCTTTGTGCTGGTGATGCGCTACTTCACCAAACACAGCAGCAAAGAAGAGCGCCTGACCCATGCCCATGGGTCAAAACATGACTGATGGCAGTGTTTTTCTCAGTTAACTTGCGCGACCAGAAGATGAAGATAGTGTCAGGCCAAATCTGACCAGCAATACAAATGGGGCAACCAGTATGGTTGCCCCATTTTTGTTCCAATCAGTAAGATCAGGTTGATTTTTGAACGCACTTGGGTTGGGGTCATACAGCTCTTCTGGTTTTCTATCGAATCTTGGTTAAAAACGAGATGCTGAAACATTTTTTGGTGTGCAGTCTTATCGGAATCGAGATAGAATCTTCCGTTCTATCGGGCTGGTACGGTGCGATGTTTTTCCAAGCAAAGCTCTTTTTCGCTGTATTACGCGAAATGAACACATGCTGATGCACCATCACAACATAACAATGCTGGAGGACATGATGACCAACAGCAAATACAATCAGGTTAAAAGCAGCAAACTGGGGGCTGTAACCCAGGGGCGGTAGCCATAGCATTTGTCGCCAACTTGATTAAATAGCACTCACCAATACACATTCTGGTGATGTTAAGAGACCCCTGTGAGCAGTTTTTTATTTCTGGCTCAGCCCGCAACCGCATCTATATCAACTCCTCGCAAGAGATAACATATCTATGAAAATTCTCGTTACCGGTGGCGCAGGCTTTATCGGCTCTGCCGTGGTGCGCCATATCATCCGTGATACCCAGGATTCCGTTATCAATCTCGATAAACTCACTTATGCTGGCAATCTGGAATCCTTGGCCGATGTATCGACAAGCGATCGTTATGTGTTTGAGCAAGTGGATATCTGCAATCGCGTCGAGCTGGATCGGGTGTTTGCCCAGCATCAACCGGACGCTGTGATGCACCTGGCTGCCGAGAGCCATGTTGATCGCTCCATCACAGGCCCGGCTGACTTTATCGAGACCAATATCGTCGGCACCTATATGTTGCTGGAAGCGGCCCGCGCCTACTGGAATGGTCTGGATGATGTGCGCAAGGCGGCCTTCCGCTTCCACCATATCTCCACCGACGAAGTATATGGTGATCTGCCCCATCCGGATGAAGTGGCTGCCGGTGAACCATTGCCGCTATTCACCGAAACCACCCCTTATGCTCCCAGCAGCCCCTATTCTGCCTCCAAGGCCTCCAGTGACCATTTGGTGCGCGCCTGGCGCCGTACTTACGGCCTGCCGACTGTCGTCACCAACTGCTCCAACAACTACGGCCCGTACCACTTCCCCGAGAAGTTGATCCCGCTGGTGATCCTCAACGCCCTGGATGGCAAACCGCTGCCGGTATACGGCAAGGGCGACCAGATCCGTGACTGGCTCTATGTGGAAGACCACGCACGCGCACTCTACAAGGTGGTGACCACCGGCTTGGTTGGGGAGACCTACAACATCGGTGGCCACAACGAGAAGCAGAATCTGGAGGTGGTACACACCATCTGCGATTTGCTGGACGAGATGGTGCCTAAAGCGTGCTCTTACCGCAATCAAATCATCTATGTGGCGGATCGCCCCGGCCACGATCGCCGCTATGCTATCGATGCCAGCAAGATGAGTGCTGAGCTTGCCTGGCAACCTGAAGAGACCTTTGAATCCGGCATCCGCAAAACAGTGCAGTGGTATCTGGATAACCAGCAGTGGGTGAGCAACGTCAAGAGCGGCGCCTATCAATCTTGGATCGATCTGCAGTACGGAGAGAAGAAGTAATGAAAGGTATTATTTTGGCTGGCGGTTCTGGTACTCGTCTCTACCCCATAACCATGGGGGTTTCTAAACAACTGTTGCCTGTATATGACAAGCCAATGATCTATTATCCACTTTCAGTATTGATGCTTGCTGGTATCAGAGAAATTCTCATTGTTACAACACCAGAAGATCAAGTTGGATTTCAGCGTCTACTTGGCGATGGCAGCCAATTTGGTATTGCTCTAGAATATGCTGTGCAACCTAGTCCAGATGGTTTGGCTCAAGCCTTCATTATTGGTGAAGAATTTATTGGTAATGATGCTGTATGTTTGGTGCTGGGCGACAATATTTTTTATGGACAAAATTTCAGCGCCAAGTTGAAAATGGCGGTTACCAGAGCACAGGTAAGTGAGAGCGCCACTGTATTTGGTTATCAAGTTAAAGATCCAGAGCGCTTCGGTGTAGTCGAATTTGATCAAGACCAAAAAGCCATCAGCATTGAAGAAAAACCAGTAAAACCAAAGAGTAATTACGCCGTGACTGGGTTGTATTTTTACCCAAATAATGTGGTAAAGCAGGCAAAACAGGTTAAGCCTTCGCATCGTGGTGAACTGGAAATTACCACTTTAAATGAGATGTACCTTAACCAAGGTAACTTGCATGTAGAAATGCTTGGTCGTGGTTTTGCTTGGCTCGATACTGGAACCCATGAAAGCTTACTCGAAGCAGCACAATTTGTTGAAACACTAGAGAAACGCCAAGGTTATAAAATTGCCTGTTTAGAGGAGATCGCTTATTTACAACGTTGGCTAAATGAATGTCAATTAATGGCTCGCGGTGAATTGATGAGTAAAAATAGTTATGGCCAATATCTGTTAACCTTGGCTAATCCCTATGACCAATCTTGCTAGCAAAACCAAAAAAGGCCTGCAATGGAGCGCTATCGAGCGCCTTCTTACCCAATGTATTCAACTTGCCATTACCTTATATTTGGCGAGAATATTGGGGCCAACCGCCTTTGGCTTAGTGGGCATGCTGACAGTGTTTATTGCCATCGCCAATGTGTTTGTCGATAGTGGCTTCACTTCGGCGTTAATTCGTAAAACAGATCGTACAGAAAGTGATTTAGTAACCGCCTTTTATTACAACATTGCCATGGCTGGTTTGTGCTACTTTGCTTTGTATATCAGTGCGCCTTTTGTTGCCGATTTTTATCTGCAAGCCGACCTGCAAGCCCTGCTGCGGATATTAGGCTTAGCTGTGTTGATTAACGCATTTACGTTAATTCCTCGCGTTAAACTTAATGTTACGATGGATTTTAAAACTCAAGCCAAAATATCGGTACTGAGTGTGCTGATCAGTGGGCCAACAGCGATAATATTAGCAATTAATGGCTATGGCGTATGGGCGTTGGTGGCGCAAACCTTGCTCAATGCTAGTTGTGCTGCCTTATTATTCAATCTGTTTGCGCCTTGGTTACCTCGTGGTCTCATCACGAGAAATTCTTTTAATTATTTGTTTGGTTACGGTAGTAAGTTATTGTTATCTGGTTTACTGGATGTGACTTACAATAATCTCTATCAAATTATCATAGGTAAAAAATTTAGCCCTATTGAGGTAGGCCAGTTTAGCCAAGCTAATCAATTAACTAGTCTCCCAGCGATGACGTTAACTAGCATTATTCAGCGGGTAACGTTTCCGTTATTTAGCCAGCTGCAAGACGAACCGGAACGAATGGCCAACGCCTATCGACAAACCTTAAAATTGTCGGCGCTAGTGATCTTCCCATTGATAGTTGCTTTGGGTTTGATTGCCGAGCCATTGTTAACTAGTCTATTAGGTGAGCAGTGGCAGGGGGCTGCGGTGTTGCTCACGGTGTTGTGTTTGGGTTATATGTTATACCCAATTCATTCCCTAAATTTGAATTTGTTGCAAGTCACTGGTCGCAGCGATCTGTTTCTAAAACTTGAGGTTATGAAAAAAGTCATTGGTGTGACTGTGCTGCTGTTGAGCATTCCTTATGGCGTGTTGGCAATGTGTCTTGGTTTTACCTTGACGTCCTATTTAGCCCTGCTACTAAACACCTATTACACCGCCAAGTTAACGCATTTGAGTCAATGGCAACAATGTAAAGATATTTTACCTATTTGGTTTGCCGTGATTTTTGCTGCTGTCGTTGGATATGGCGCTGGTTTATATTTCCCGCAAGCTTGGTTGCAAATAGCGATTAACTTGAGCGTAGCCTTATTTGTCTATGGTATGTATTTAGTGTTGGTACAAAAGCCACTGCTGTTGCAACTGCGCAGTACCTTACGCCGCTAATGGTTTAATTATTTATTACTTTGGATGTAAACATGACGAATAAAACAATCCCAGTCACCCAGCCATTTTTGCCAGGATTAGACGAATTTGTACCTTATCTTGAAAAAATTTGGAATAATCGTTGGCTGACCAACAATGGCCCGTTTCATCAAGAATTAGAAGCAAAGTTGGCTGAATATTTGGGTGTTGAGCATGTCTCTTTATTCAATAATGCCACCATTGCGCTCATTACTGCTTTGCAGGCTATGCGCATTCACGGCGAGGTGATTACCACTCCCTATTCGTTTGTGGCAACCAGCCATTCGATCATGTGGAATAGTTTAGAGCCAGTGTTTGTCGATATTGATCCAACCACTTTTAATATTGATCCTGCCAAGATAGAGGCAGCTATTACCCCACGCACAACCGCTATTATGCCGGTGCATTGCTACTCCAATCCTTGCGATGTAGAAGCCATTCAAAAAATTGCTGATAACTATGGTTTGAAGGTGATTTATGATGCGGCCCATGCTTTTGGGGTGAAATATAAAGGTGAGAGTTTACTTAAATGGGGTGACCTGTCGATTTTAAGCTTTCACGCTACCAAGGTATTTAACACTTTCGAAGGTGGTGCAATTATCAGCCCAGATGCCAAAACTAAGCAGCGTATTGATCGCTTAAAAAACTTTGGCATCGCCGATGAACTCACCGTCACTGCCCCTGGTATTAACGGCAAAATGAGTGAAATCAATGCGGCCTTTGGTTTAGTACAGCTTAAACATATCGATGACGCCATGGCGCTACGCCAAGCTGTCGATGCGCGTTACCGCGCCGAACTGGCAGATGTAATCGGTATTACCCTGTATCAGCATGACAGAAATGCTAATAGCAACTTTTCTTACTTCCCTATTTTGGTTGAGCCAGATTACCCACTCAGTCGTGATGAGTTATATGACAAACTCAAAGCCAATAGCGTTTTATCCCGCCGTTATTTTTATCCCTTGATCAGCAATATGCCGATGTATCGGGCGTTGCCTAGTGCCGATACCTCACATTTGCCAGAGGCCAATGCCTTAGCTGAAAAAGTATTATGTTTGCCGATTTTTCATGAGCTAACGGTTGAACAGCTGAAACATGTTATTACGCTAATTAAAGGGAATTAACAAATGGCATTTCTTACTGAGCAACAATTAAGTGCCATAGGCTTTGCCGAACTGGGCAGAAATGTTTTGATCTCTGATAAAGCCTCTATTTATGGTGCTAGCCGCATTAAGATTGGTAGCAATGTCCGCATCGATGATTTTTGTGTGCTGTCGGCAGGTGAAGGGGGGATTGAAATTGGCTGTTATATTCATATCGCTGTATATAGTTCATTAATTGGGGCCGGTAAGATAACGTTGGCTGATTTTGTAAATATTTCATCTAAAGTATCCATTTACTCTAGTAATGATGATTACAGCGGTGAATATATGACAAACCCCATGGTACCTGCGGAATATACCAATGTAACTCATGCAGATGTCACCTTGGCTAAACATGTGATTATAGGCTCAGGCTCTGTTTTATTGCCTGGCATCACCCTGCATGAAGGAGTCTCTGTCGGATCATTATGTATGATCACGAAAGACTGTGAAGCCTTTGGTGTGTATGTAGGTGCACCAGCTAAAAAAATTAAAAACCGCAAGCGGGATTTACTCGCCTATGAGGCTCGTTTGCTCACCACCATTAATAATTAAGGTCAATATTGTGTTTCATTTAACTGAAGCTGAAATTATGGCTAGCTGGACAGTGAATGAACCCATTCGTGTCAGTGTCTGTTGTATTACTTATAAACAAGAGAAATATATAGCTCAAGCAATTGAAAGTTTTTTAATACAAAAAACCACTTTCCCATTTGAGATTGTCATTGGTGAAGATTGTGGCGGTGATGGAACGTTAGCAATTTTAACCGAGTATAAAGAACATTATCCTAATATTATAAAAATAATTACATCAGAACATAACGTTGGTGCGAATGCCAATCTTTTAAGAGTATTTAACTCTGCCAAGGGAGATTTTATTGCTGTTTGTGAGGGGGATGATTATTGGTGTGATACATATAAATTGCAAAAGCAGTTTAATTACATTGAAACGCATAGGTGTTCATTTGTTGTTCACCCCGCTAGAGTGTTAATCAATCGCCTTAATAAAGAAATTGAATGGGCATGTCAAAAAAGTAACCAATTAGAATTTATTCTTTCTGCTAAAGGACAGTATGCACCTACTAGTTCATATTTTTTCAAGAAAGAAATAATTAATAGTATCCCTGATTGGTTTAGTGAAGCGCCAGTAGGCGATTACTATATTGAAGTATTTGCATCAAAAATGGATGGGTGTGCATGTATAAATGAATATATGTCAGTTTATAGATTAGATGCAGATAATTCGTGGTCAATTAATTTAACCGGTGAGGGTAAAGGAGGTAAGATTGTGAAAACCTACCTAAAAAATATACTATCACTTAACAAGTTGGTTTCATTAATGCCAGAAAATGAAAAGTCTATAAGAATCAAAATAGCTCACGCGGAATATGCATGCGCACAAGGTTATTTTTATGAAGGTAATTATGACTTATTTAAGAGACATATAAATGATTCATATACTATTGTTTGGTATGACTTATTTCATAGAGCATTGTTCTATTGTCGGAGCAATTTACTTTTAGTAAAGATAATTTTCCTTACCAAGAATTTACTTAAAAGTTTTTTAAAAGGAATTTTTTAATTGGCGACAAGGTCAAAAAAGAGTGACTTTTTTAGTTCAACTAGTCGGGCTCGTATTCTATTCTTAGTTCTTTATGTAGTCGCAAATATATATGCTTATTTAACGATGGTTGATATCGAACGTTATGTTGGTGACTACTCTTTTTCGTTAAATACAAAGATGCCATTGCTTCTTATATTGCTGATGGTTTTGTTTTCTTATTACGTTGTATGCGGCCCGATTTACAATTTTGGTATAAAAATAAAAGCGTCATTTCCAAAAATGTGTTCAGTCAATAGGTTGCTATATTTTGGCTGGTCAGTTTTATTTTTACAGATACTATATTTTATCTATAACTTTACAACTGGGTCTAATTATGCTGGAGCATCAAATCCAGAAGGGGTCGTTAGATTTTTATGGTTAATCCTTCCAGTGGATTATATTTTTTATATTTACTATGTTTTTGCACGAACCAGTAAATCAAAACTTGTTAAATTTAATCTATTTATTTTTGCTTTATCTCAATTAAGTCGTGGATGGCTCGGTTGGCTTTTGGTTTTTATATATGTCGAATTATGTTTCTGGCTTAAAAGAAATGATGGTAATATAAGGCTAAAATTAAAAAGATTTTATATATATATATTATTTATCCCAGTACTCGGACTGTTCCCATTGTTGGTTTATTTAAAAGTAGCAATGCGTGATGCTTTGAGCTTGCAAGATCTCTCGGTTTTATATGGAATTATAAATGAATTAGATTTTAACTTTGTGTTTTTGAGTTTTTTTGATGCCTTATTCTTTAGGTTGCAACATTTTTCAAATGTGGTTTTTGTATACGATAATTTAAATATTATTAGGGATTTTTTGCAAAGTGATCGAGTGGCCATGTTTTATTTCGAGGGGCTATTTCCACAATTAATTTCCAAGTTAATCAATATTACTCCGGGAGAAGATATTCATCTTTTTCTTTACAGTTATTTTGTTAATGATAAATATTTTACAGAAACAACATTGCAGACTGGCTTTGTTTCATGGTTGTTTTTTGATATAGGCACTAGTATTATATATCTTTCTTATATATTGTTGTTGATTTTTTCTTCTATATATCTTTCAAAAAAGACAGGCTCGCATGAAGTGCAATCTTTAACATGGTTTTTTGTCTTCCTATACCTAATGAATGGTTGGTTTAATGCTTATTTGTTATATATGCAGGCATTGATTATCGTATGTTTTTTCCTTAGAGTTAGGTCCGGAATTTCTTTTAATAAAGCAATATGCGAATATCGGAATGAAAATAATGAAACAAATCGCAGTTAACGCTACTGCATTATCTTCTGGCGGTGCACTGACTATTCTTCGGCAATTTATTGCCCATGCGGCATTAACTGATAAGAATTATATTATATTTTCCCCTGTTGGGGTGCAACTCGATGCTTTTGCCAATATTACGTACATTGAAGTGGATACTAAATCTTGGTTGAAACGGATTTGGTGGGATAGTTTCGGGTTGAAACGCTATATCAAGCAACATAACTTCGAGTTTGAGCTATTTATTTCATTGCAAAATACGTCGATGAATGTTGGCTGTCAACAATTGATCTACTTACATCAGCCTCTCCCTTTTTCAGATGTAAAATATTCTTTTAACAAAGAGACTGTAAAATTTTTTTTATATAAATGGTTTTATAAATTTTTTATTTTTTTATTTGTCAGCAAAGAGACGCGTTTTGTAGTTCAAACGCAGTGGATGAAGGCTGCATTAGCGCAAAGTGGTGTGTTTGAAGGCAATATTTCAGTATTTACGCCGGATATCAAGTTACCAGACGCTCATCTAACTCAAAGCCTAGAACAAAAGCACCGGTTAACTACCGAGCAAATTACTTTTTTTTATCCAGCATCATCGTTGTTTTATAAAAATCACTTATTGATTTTGAATGCGTTATCGTTGCTTAAAACCAGACAGCTAAATAAGAAAGTCTGTTTCTCGGTTACATTATCCGTTGGTGATTACCCTACATTTGATAAAATAGTAGAGCGGTTGGGACTAAATGAAAATGTGGTCTATTTAGGTGTAATACCCTATGAGCATGTGATTGAAAATTATATTTCAGCCGACGCCGTGTTATTTCCCAGCTATATAGAAACCTTTGGCTTACCACTTGCAGAGGCGGGGGTGTTAGGTAAAAAAATCATCTGTGCAGATTTGCCTTATTCTAGGGATGTATTGAGAGGTTACCAAGGTGCGAGCTTCTTGAATTATCATGATGCAGCTGAATGGGCAGATGAAATGGAATGTGTTATAGGGCAAAAAATTGTATTGCAGTTTTCACCTTTGTCATTTGCACAGCGTGTAACATGGAAAGATTTTTTTGATTTTATTTAAATTTTAATTGTGTTGAGGTTGGAATGTTTAACAATAAAATACTTTTAATCACCGGTGGTACAGGGTCGTTTGGCAATGCCGTGCTGCGCCGATTTTTAAATACAGATATAAAAGAAATTCGCATTTTCTCCCGTGATGAGAAAAAACAAGATGATATGCGTAAGCATTTTCAATCGGATAAATTAAAATTTTATATTGGTGATGTACGCGACTACCAAAGTGTTGCCAATGCTATGCGCGGAGTGGATTATGTTTACCATGCAGCAGCATTAAAACAGGTGCCGTCTTGCGAGTTCTATCCTTTAGAAGCTGTAAAAACAAACGTGCTTGGTACGGAAAATGTGCTCGAAGCCGCCATCACTCATGGGGTTGAACGCGTTGTCTGCTTAAGTACCGATAAGGCGGTGTACCCGATCAACGCGATGGGAATTTCCAAGGCAATGATGGAAAAGGTGATTGTAGCCAAGAGCCGTAATTTGGAGCACACCAAGACCACCATTTGCTGTACCCGTTATGGTAATGTGATGGCTTCCCGTGGTTCAGTGATCCCGTTGTTTATTCGTCAGGTCGTCAATGGCGATGCTATTACTATCACTGACCCTAATATGACCCGCTTTATGATGACCCTTGATGATGCCGTCGATCTGGTATTGCATGCCTTTGAGCAAGGAAAAAACGGCGATATTTTCGTACAAAAAGCACCAGCTGCGACCATCGATGTATTGGTTAAAGCGTTACTGGGGATCATGAATAAGCCTGAACATCCAGTAAATGTTATTGGTACACGCCATGGTGAAAAACAATTTGAAGCACTTTGTAGTCGCGAAGAAATGTTTGTTGCGCAGGAACAAGGTCAATATTATCGAGTGCCGGCAGATAATCGCGACCTTAATTACTCAAAGTATTTCGAACAAGGTGAGCAAGATCTGTCTAAGGTTGAAGATTATAATTCTCACAATACTGAACGTCTCGATGTTGAAGGAATGAAAGCACTCCTTCGTAAACTCGATTTCATTCGAGAAATTGAAGCTGGCAATATCATTGTGCCAGAAGGAGTATAGCTGTGAATGTGTTGATCCTTGGTGCTACGGGGATGTTGGGGTACAGCTTGTTTAGCAATCTGGCAGATTATGCAGAGTTAACCGTAAAAGGTACTGTGCGTAATATAGACGGAAAGCAGGAATTTTTTGAAAAGTATCAAGATAAGTTATTACTCGGAATTGATGTAACGGATATTGCTAGCATTGAGCAGGCTATTATAGAAGCCAAGCCTGATGTGGTGTTCAACTGTATAGGGTTGATTAAGCAGCACGATATTGCTAAACAGCATGTGGCGGCGATTGAAATCAATGCACTATTACCACATCAGTTGGCTGCCCTTTGCGACCAATATGCTTCACGGTTGATCCATTTTTCGACCGATTGTGTGTTTGATGGCAAACAAGGCATGTATCAGGAAGCTGATTTACCCACCGCGACTGATCTCTACGGCAAATCCAAATGCTTGGGTGAGGTTAACTATGGCCGCCACTTAACCTTGCGTACCTCGATCATTGGTCATGAGCTGGATTCCGCTGTGAGCTTGGTTGATTGGTTTTTAAGCCAACGTGGTGCGGTGAAGGGTTTTTCTAAGGCGATATTTTCTGGTTTGCCAACTTGTTATATTGCCAAGCTGTTGGCCGACAACATTCTGAACAAGCCTGATCTCTGCGGTTTGTATCACCTGTCGGCGGAACCGATTGATAAGCACAGTTTGATCTCATTAGTGGCCGAAATTTATGGCAAGAATATTGAGATTAATGAGTCAGCCCAATTGGTGATCGACCGTTCGCTCGATTCTAGCTGCTTGCGCCAAGCGCTGGATTTGACTGTGCCAAGTTGGCGTGAGTTGATTGAATTTATGCATAACGATTATTTGATAAGGTATGTGCCATGCAAAAACTAAAAGTGATGACCATAGTTGGTACGCGCCCAGAAATTATTCGGCTGTCGCGTACTATCGCCAAGTTGGATGAATTTTGTGACCATACCTTGGTTCATACCGGTCAAAATTATGATTATGAGCTCAATCAAATATTTTTTGATGACTTAGGTATCCGTGCGCCAGATGTGTTTTTAGAGTGTGCCGGTGGCAGTGCTGCTGAAACCATGGCGCAAGTGATCAGCAAGTCAGATAAGGTGTTTGCCGAGTTAAAGCCGGATGCACTCCTTATTCTGGGGGATACAAACAGTGCCTTGGCTGCTATTTCTGCCAAGCGTAAAAAAATCCCGATCTTCCATATGGAAGCGGGTAATCGTTGCTTTGATTTACGCGTACCAGAAGAGATCAACCGTAAAATTGTGGATCATATTTCTGATGTGAATATGCCCTATAGCGATATTGCACGTGAATATCTTTTAAACGAGGGGATTAAACCTGATTTAATCGTTAAGACCGGTAGCCCAATGGATGAGGTGCTGGCTTTTTATCAGGACAAAATTCACGCTGCTGATGTAGTATCGCGGCTGTCACTGACCAAGGAAGAATATTTTTTGGTTAGTGTGCACCGTGAAGAGAATGTGGATTCTGAAAAAAATATTCACAGCTATGTGCAAGTTTTAAATAAACTAGCTGAAAAATATCAATATCCGATTATTGTTTCGACTCATCCGCGTACTCGCAAAAAAATTGAAGCGTTAAATTTAAGATTCCATCCTTTGGTTGATTTGTTAAAGCCCCTTGGTTTTAGCGATTATGTGCGACTGCAAATGGATGCCAAAGTGGTGTTGAGTGATAGTGGTACTATTACAGAAGAGTCTTCCATATTGAACTTTCCTGCGGTCAATATCCGAGAAGCCCAAGAGCGTCCAGAGGGATTTGAAGAGGGGGCGGTGATGTTTACTGGTATGAGTTTTGAGCGGATTTTACAAGCCATTGAAATTCTAGAAAAGCAACCTAGAGGTACTGTTCGTTTGATAAATAAGGTGCCGGATTATATTGCGCCTAACGTTTCTGACAAAGTCCTACGCACAATCCTAAGCTATACCGATTATGTCAATCGAGTGATTTGGAGAAAGTCGCTGTGAGGTTAGCTCTGATCATTGATGATTACTTGCCTAATAGCACGCGAGTTGGCTCAAAGATGTTTCACGAGTTGGCAGTGTATTTAACGCAGCAAGGTCACCAAGTCACGGTGATTACCCCTGACATTCATCAAGCAACCAAGCTGGTGTGTGATGAGCTCGATGGGGTGAGCATTTTACGCTTTAAAAGTGGCGAAATTAAAAATGTTGGAAAAGTAAAGCGCGCGATTAACGAAAGTTTGTTGTCGCTGCGCGCTTGGTGGGCTGTGAGATCAAATATCACTAAGCATAGCTTTGATGGAGTGGTGTATTACTCCCCATCTATTTTTTTCGGTGGTTTAGTGCGCTGGCTTTGCCAGCGCTGCCAATGCCCCGCCTATTTAGTGTTGCGAGACCTATTCCCACGCTGGGCGATTGATGCCGGTATGATTGGTGAACGCTCCTTCATTGCCCGCTATTTTCGTTTTTTTGAACATGTGAGTTATCGTCAGGCTAAGATGATTGGCTTGATGTCAGATAGCAACATCAATATTTTTGAAGCAGAGGGTAATACATATCCCACTGAGATGCTGAGAAATTGGGCCGCTCTCACACCTGTAACTCAATTTCCAGCTGATTATATGCCGTTTCGCCAGCGCCTAAACCTGCAAGATAAAGTGATCTTTTTTTATGGCGGGAATATTGGTCATGCACAAGACATGGCCAATTTGATGCGTTTGACCAAGACTATGAGTCGGCATCCCCATGCACATTTTTTATATGTTGGTCAAGGAGATGAAGTTGCTCTGATCAATCGATTAGCCAGTGAGTGGAATTTGTCCAATTTTACCTATTTGCCGTCGATTAATCAGATGGAGTTTAAACTGCTGCTTGCTGAAGTTGATATTGGTTTATTTTCTCTTTCTGCTGATCATACTAGCCATAACTTTCCAGGAAAACTACTCGGGTACATGGTGCAAAACATACCAATTCTTGGAAGTGTGAATAACGGTAATGATTTGATGGAATTGGTTAATGAACATGGTGCTGGAGTTATTAAAGTAAATGGTGATGATATTGGCTTGCATGCCGCGGCTGAGCAGTTACTGAATGATGTGGAATATCGCCAAAGAGCAGGCCAGAATGCCAATCAGTTGTTGCAGCAACAATTTTCAGTTTCTGCTGCGGCAGAGACTATTTTGCAAACCTTGAACTCTGATAAATTGTAGATAAGGCGCAATATGAAGCTTTTAGAATCGCAATTATTGATGCAGCTGTATCGTGATGCTGCAGCCTCCGAAAGGCTTCGTACGCACTATTTATTACATGCATCTCATACAGAAAAAGTGCAGCGGCTGCTGATCGCTATGGTGAAAGGTAGTTATGTAGAGCCGCATTTTCATCAGTTTCCCCATCAATGGGAGATGTTCACTTTAATATCTGGTGTGATTAGAGTGTGTTTATATGAAAGTAATGGAGATGTGCGTCATGAATTAATAATTAATGCGCAGGATCCACTACCACTAGTTGAATTTTTACCAAATGAAATACATAGTGTGGAATGTTTGTCAGATTATGCTTTACTTTTAGAGATAAAAGAGGGACCTTTTGATGCGCGCACATCAAAAAGTTTTTTATTACTTTAAAGTTATGTGCTCCTAGTGAAATATATATACTTGCTGTATTTATCTATGGCTGCCAGCAGGCTACATGTCTATGGATGTATATGGTAATGGAGTTTATATCTCTGCTGAATTGTTTGTTCGAGGTGGTGTTCATTACCTTTTCATTACCCCTTTGTGTCGGATTAATAAAATGGAATATATTATTTTTTTTGCTTTAGCATTTTTGTTCTTATTCTTATTCAGAAAGGCTGCGAAAAAATTTAATTTGGTAGACCGTCCTAATGAACGTAAGCTCCACCAAGGTGCTATTCCGTTGGTTGGAGGTATTTCAATTTACTGTACGCTGATGTTGGTATTATGGATTAAACCTGATATATTAGTTAATTCTGATATTTATGTATTGTGTGCATCTGTGTTGGTATTAACGGGGGCCATCGATGATAAATATGATGTTGACTACCGTATCCGGTTGGTTATTCAGATCTTGATTTCTTGCACTATGATTTTTGGTGCTGGGTTATCGTTAAAAAGTTTGGGGGGATTGGCTTTTGGTCACGAGGTTGTTTTGGGGCCTCTCGGCTATATTTTCACTGTATTTGCTGTATTGGGCGCGATCAATGCGTTTAATATGGTAGACGGGATTGATGGCCTACTTGGTGGGTTGACCCTTGCTACTTTTGGTGGTTTGGCCTATATCAATTATATTGACCAGCAATTATTATTAGCGCGTTTTTGTTTGCTGATGATGATTGTTGTTATTCCCTATATCATTCTTAATCTTGGTTTCCCCTTTGATGTTCGTCGCAAGGTCTTTATGGGGGATGCAGGAAGTATGTTAATCGGCTTTACTGTGATATGGGTCTTGTTACAAGGTACTCAGGGCCCAAAAGCCCAGATGTATCCTGTTACCGCGCTGTGGCTTATTGCTATACCCTTGATGGATATGGTTACCATTATGGTTCGTCGTGTTCGTAAGGGGCACTCACCCTTTAAACCAGACCGTGAGCATCTTCACCATATCTGTATGAAGGCCGGGTTGTCCTCTCGTCAAACCCTCTTGTTTATCTGTCTTTTAGCGGTATTGCTTGCTGCCGGCGGGATAATTATTGAGGCAATTAATATTCCTGAAATAATTAGTTTATTATTGTTTATGGTGGTTTTCTTTCTGTATTTTTCAGCACTGAATGCCATCTGGCGTATATTGGCTTGGTTGCGCAAACGTGGAATAGTTTCATCCCATGAGGTCACTTAACCTATTTTTTTATGGGGCGAGTGGTCAACTTGGTCAAGGATTTGAAAAAATATTCACCTCGCACCGACATCGGTACAAAGTGACACCTATGCGTATTGTTTTGGCTGAGACGCCTATCTCTCAGGCATCACATCTACCCCCTGACGTCATCCTTAACGCCGCCGCATACACGGATGTGAAAGGGGCCGAGCTTGCCCCTGCGCAGGCGATGCGGGTTAATTGTGATGGGGTCGCACAGCTGGCTGTTTTGGCTAAGCAGCATGATGCCTTGCTAGTGCATTTCTCGACGGACTACGTCTTTGATGGCTCTGGCAATTGCCCTTGGCGAGAATCAGATCTCCCGGCCCCTTTAAATGCTTATGGTCAGAGTAAATGGGCGGGGGAGCAGGCGATCATCGCCAGTGGTTGCCGTTATCTGATCATTCGCACCAGCTGGCTACATAGCCCATGGCGCGATAATTTCCTCAAAACCATGCTGCGGCTTGCGGAACATCATGATGAGTTGTCTGTGGTGTGCGATCAAGTCGGAGCCCCCACCTCGGCAATGATGTTGGCAGAGGTTACTGTGGCAGCCATCGACAGGATCTTGGATGAGCCGGAACTGATGGGCCTCTATCATGTGGCTGCATCAGGTGCCGTCTGTTGGCTCGATTATGCCCGCTTCATTTTTAGTGAGGCATACCGGTTGGGGCTGATAGATAAAGTGCCACGGCTCAAGCCTATCACTAGTGTGGATTATGGCGGTGTGGTCAATCGCCCCCTTAATTCTCGGCTAGATACGCAGCTGTTTTCACAGCGTTTTGGCGTGCACTTGCCAGATTGGCGAGTGGGGGTTAGCACAACGTTGCAGGCATTATGTGAGGAACAGCCATGATGCCTTTTTTATATAACAAGGTCTCTCGCAAAGGAGTTATTTTAGTGGTGGGAACTGCGACACGCCTTTATCCCACCACGCTGGCCGTGAGTAAAAAGTTGTTCCCCGTCTATGACAAACCGATGAGCTATTACTCCTTGTCAGTGCTGATATTGGCTCGGATCCGCGATGTCCTAGTCATTTGTACGCTCGCCGCTCTCCACCGTTTTCGCCAGTTGTTTGGGGATGTAAGTCAATGGTGGTTAATGTTCCCTTATGCCGAGCCTTTTCTCGCGGAGGAGCCGGTCTGTTTGGTCCTGAGTGACAATCTGCTTTATGGTGCCGTATTGCCTATGCAGTTACGTCAGGCGATGACGGATGAGCAGAGCAAGACCTTGGCGATCATCGAGACGCCTGCCCAGCCGGCCAGCTATTATGCGGTGACTGACCTCTATTTCTTTGATGCGAATGTCGTTGAATTTGCTAAGCAACTAACCCCCTCAGCCCGGAGCGAGCTGGAGATAACCGATATCAACCATGGTTATTGTGCGCAGGTGCAACTGCAAGTGGCCTTTTTAGGCCAGGATTGTGTGTGGTTGGATACCGGCACGCCGGGTAGTTTGCAAGAGGCTGGGCAGTTTATTCAGACCCTAGAAAAATGGCAGGGGCTAAAATTGGCCATTACCTGGCGTCAAGTCTGGCTTCATAATGAGCAATTGTACGGGCTGGCTCAGATGTTGGCAAAAAGTGATTATGGACAATATTTTCTGCGCTTCTGGATCCCTCGCGTTGCTATAACTAATGTCAACCAATCCTCCTTAGGTGAATTGTAATGACAGGAGTCTGCCCATGAAATTTCGCCCTACTGCACTGGCAGAGGTGATGATATTGATGCCAGAAACATGGTTTGATCAGCGCGGTTATTTTCGTGAGTGTTTTCGTCAAGCCGAGTTTGAATATCATTGCGGCCACTATCATTTTGTCCAGGACAATATGAGCCATTCACTGGGCGGCACCTTACGCGGCCTGCATTATCAACGGACTCATCCCCAAGGGAAATTGGTGCAGGCACTCAATGGTTGTATCTTTGATGTAGCAGTGGATATGCGTCCGACCTCGCCAACCTATGGCCATTGGGTGGGTCATATTCTGGATGCCGCCTCGGGCGAACTTATGTGGATACCACCCGGGTTTGCCCATGGTTTTTATGTGCTCAGCACCTGCGCAGATGTTTTTTATAAATGCACCGATTATTATCTGCCGGGTGATGAAGCGACTATTCGATGGGATAGCGAACATCTGGCGATAACATGGCCGTTATCTGATCAATTTCCCTTGCTGCTATCTGATAAAGATCGCCTGGCGACCGATTTCATCGATATGCCTTAGTACTATTTACAGTTGTCAGTCATTTTAATATAGATATTCGAGAGAGAGAAAAAATGAGTGAGAAAACACCGGTTATTCCTAGCCAATGGGTGCAAGCACCCGCATCAGACGAGATCGATCTGCGAGAGCTGCTGCTGGTGCTGTGGCGTCAAAAAGCATTGATATTGTTGGTAACCGGTGCGTTTGCTGTTGCGGGTATTTTTTACGCCATGACTGCGCGTCAGGTATGGACTAGTCATGCCCTTATTTCGGAGCCGTCAATATCTCAAGTAGCGGCACTACAATTGGCTGTGGATAAAATACAAACAATAATGTCCAGCTACGGGCACCCTCCATCGGCAGCCGTATTTTCCTCGCTTGAGCAAGGCGCTATTTATAAAAGTTTTATTTCAGCATTTAATAGCATGAATAATAAGCGGGAATTTTTGACACAAGAAGGTGTCTACGCGGCCGAAATAGAGAGAGCAGGCGTATCTGATAAGCGCAGTGAACTTGTGTTAATGAGTGAGCTAGCTGATTCCATATCTGCTAAGGCTCTGGATAAAACAAGCCAAGATATAACTTTAAATGTCTCTGCTGAAACTCCTGCGCTTGCTCTGCAGCGACTGAAAAAATATATTGAATTTGTTCAACAACAGCAACTCAAACGCAAAAATGCAGAATTACAATCCATATGGCAGAATAGAATAAAAACGCTGGCTGCACAATATGACAGTGTCAAAACTGATACCTTGTTGAAAAGGCAGGAAGAGCTTCAGCGGGTTAGATATAGTTTGCGTATCAGTAAGGCGGCCGGTGTAGATGTGCCTCTTGAACGGATCGATAGCCAAGAAATTTTCAATATTCAGCTAGGTGCTAAAGGGTTAGCTGAAAAGTTGAGCATATTGAATGAGATTAAAGACCCTGAACTGCTTAACCCTGAATTAGGGAAGATTCGTCTGCAATTAAGTAGTTTAAAGGCATTGAAACTTCAAAATGTTGAGTTTGCATCGTTTAACATGATCGACTCACCGGAAGAACCGTTTACCCGTGACAACCCAAAACGTCCTCTAATTATTGTATTGGCAACCCTGCTGGGGGGCATGTTAGGCGTTGCGATTGTGCTGGTACGGCATGCCTTTCATCGACCAGAAGGGGCATGATGTTTTTGTTTGAGCATAGAGTTTGAATGCTATTCACTTGGATATGACTTCGTTAGTGCTTAATGCTACCATGCCGCCGTTTTTGCTCATGGTTATCATGGTGTTTATTTTTATGGGTATTGGGTGGAATAACTAAAATGAAACAAAAGGGATTGCTTCTCTCACTGGCTTTGATGGGCTTGCCAGTTATGGCTGCACCACAAATCACGCCTGAGATGATGGCAAAATTTAAACAATTATCTCCTGCCCAGCAGCAGGCGCTGGCTGCTCAGTATGGTATCGACTCGTCCCAATTGGGAGGGAGTACCAGCCAAAGCATTGTCACTCCGGTCAAAACTGCTCCTGTAGCTGCTCCACGCGAAGTGGATTACAGCCAAGAGTCTCAGCGGCCTTTGGTTGCAGGCGTGGCACAAGAGGGTGTGTTGCAGCCTTTTGGTTATAGCGTTTTTGCCGGGGAACCGCTCACCGATGCGCCCGTAGTGGATATGCCGGTTGCGGACGATTATGTCATGGGCCCAGGTGATGAGATCCGTGTTCAACTCTATGGCAAGGAGAATACGAGTTATACCCTGGCGATTGGCCGTGAGGGATTTATCGATTTCCCTTCCCTGGGCCCTATTGCCGCCAGTGGGCAGACTTTCCAGCAACTACGCAGTGAACTGGAAAACCGGATCAAAGAGCAAAAAATCGGTGTAGAAGCGTTTATCAGTTTTGGTGCTCTACGGACCATGCAAGTTTTTGTGATGGGCGATGCCTATCGCCCCGGCGCCTATAACGTCAATGGAATGGCTACCGTGACCCAGGCTCTGCAGGCTGCGGGTGGTATCGATACTGTGGGGTCGCTGCGCAAGATCCAGGTCAAGCGTGCAGGGCAAAAAGTGATCGATGTCGACCTCTACAAAATGTTGGTCTGGGGCGATACCAGCCAGGATATCCGTTTGCGTTCCGGTGATACTGTGTTTATCCCTGCTAAAGGTAGTGAAGTGAGTATCGATGGTTTGGTTAAACGTCCTGCTATTTATGAATTGAGTAGTCCCGCAGCCCTGGTTAATGTGCTTGGGTTGGCGGGCGGCATGAAGGCTGCTGCACTCAAAGAGGTTTCGGTGACCCGATATGGCGAAACCGGGATGCGGGTATTTAACCTGAACTTGTCAAATCAGCATGATCGCCAGTTTGTCGTGCGTGATGGTGACAAGGTCACGGTCAAGCCGAGCAGCACCGAATATAGTCAAGCGATTGTGGTAAAAGGTGCCGTAGTTCGTGAAGGTGTTTTCAGCTTCCAGCCGGGAATGCGGATAAGTCGTGTGTTGCAAAGTGCTGACCGCGATCTGACATCGGTCACTGACTTGAATTATGCCTTGGTTGTGCGTGAGGTGGATGCGCAACGTAATATCGAGGTGCTGCAATTCAATCTGGGCCGAGTGTTGCAAATGCCGGGTGGGGAAGACGACATTCGTTTGCAGCCGAGGGATCAGGTGCTTATTTTCAGCAATGATGCAACCGATCGACTGAAGCAGCTGGCGAGCACTCAGAGTTCGTCGACAAGTATTGACAATCAGGCTAACCAACGCATGGAGCAACAAGTCAACGCTGTAGACGACAGTACAGGTGCCGATGTTAGTCGTGCTCAACTGACTAAAGAAGATAAGATGACTTTGGCTAGTGTGTCTAATACGACCAAGACTGGGGCGTTAGTTGGTGCCTCTCGTCAAGCTTTGCTCGCTCCGGTTATTGAACGTTTGAAAGCTCAAGCAGCACAAGGTAAACCGGTACAGATTGCTGAAGTGCGTGGTGAGGTTAAATATCCGGGGGTTTATCCCTTAACGTCCTATAGTCGAACTCATGATTTGATCATGGCTGCTGGCGGGTTTAACGAACAGGCAAATGTGATTGAGTTATCTCGCGTGAGTGAGCGAGGGAATGATATTGCAATTGAAAATCAACGTCTGGATTTGGCAACTGCAAATCGGGTAACCGGTTCGCCATTGGTGCAATCAAAAGACAGTTTGAACGTATTGCCTCATCCTCAGTGGCGTGAAGAAGCAACTGTACAGATGTTTGGCGAGGTGAAGTATCCGGGAACTTATACGGTTCGTCGTGGAGAAAGTTTGCATGATTTGATCCAGCGTGTTGGTGGTATTACCCCCTATGCCAATCCGAATGGTTCTGTCTTTGCCCGTGAAGCACTGCGTAAACAGGAAGCAGAACGAATCGCGTTGCTGCGTGATGAGCTAAAGCAAGAGATCGCGACGATGACACTGCGTCGTCAATCCAGTATCGCTAACTACAACAGCTCGCCTGCAGAGGCGATGACGGTGGTTAATCAACTGGAAAACAGCAAGGCTGTCGGTCGCATGACCATCGATATGCCGGCGATTTTGTCTGGAGACAAGCAGGCTGACGTGATGCTGCAAGATGGTGACAAGCTGTATGTGCCTGCGTTACAAAATGTGGTCTCTATTCAGGGGATGGTGCAATTCCCCTCCTCGCACGTTTACGACGGTAACCTGAGTGTTAATGATTACTTGAGCCGTGCCGGGGGAACCAAGAAACAGGCTGATACCGACCGTATCTACGTGATCAAAGCAAATGGTAGTGTAATGCTGCCTGGTGATAGCTGGTTTGGTAGTCGCAAAGGCCTAGAGCCAGGGGATACCATAGTGGTACCGGTTGATTCTGATTATCTGGATAACCTGAGTATCATGACCTCTGCAACACAGGTCCTCTATCAACTGGGTGTCGCGTGGAGTGCAATCAAGTAATTGCATCGTTTATTTGGTCACCCATTCAGTCAGGTGGTGAAGGTCACCTGACTCTTCTGAGATCTGGTTTGTTATGGCACAAGTAAAAGAATATCCTCCTTTAACCTTGGCAATGAACGGAGGGAAGGAAGATGAAATCGATTTGCGTGAATTATTCGCGGCGCTTTGGCGTGGTAAGTGGTGGGTAGTCGCCAGTACCTTGGTTGGTGCGGTTATTGCTGTCATTTTTGCACTCTCTCTGCCAAATATTTATCGTTCAGAGGCTTTGCTTGCCCCATCTACGGAGCAGCAAGGAGGTGGACTTGCTGCAATGGCTGCCCAATTTGGCGGTCTTGCTAGCTTGGCTGGTGTCAATCTCAGTGGTGGCGGTGGTCAGGACAAGACGGCTATTGCGGTCGAAATTGGGAAATCCCGCCAATTCTTAAGTCACTTTATCCGCCAACATCAGTTGGAAGTGCCGTTGATGGCTGTTACCAAAACAGACAAGGCGACCGGTAAATTGGTGATTGATGAAGGTGTCTACGATGTCGCCGGCAAAAAGTGGGTGCGTGAAATGCCTCTTGGCAAGTCCGTGGAACCAACAGATTGGGAGCTGGTTAAGGCATTTCGTGAACTTGCCAGTATTAATAAGGATGCCAAATCAGGGTTGGTGACGGTGGCGGTAGAGTACTACTCCCCCGAGTCTGCGAAGCAATGGGTTGACTGGTTAGTGGCCGACCTCAACGAGGCCATGAAGCTGCGTGATCAAGTTGATGCGACGCGTAACATTACCTATCTCAAAGCACAGCTTGAGAAAACTCCGGTCGCAGATATGCAGAAGGTGTTCTATCAACTGATAGAGGATCAGACCAAAACCTTGATGTTGACTGAAGTGAATCAAGAGTACGTTTTTAAAACCCTTGATCCTGCCGTGGTTGCCGAGGAAAAGGCAAAACCCAAACGTGCGTTGATTGTAGTATTGGGGACGCTGCTTGGCGGAATGCTAGGCGTTATGATTGTATTGGTTCGCCATGGAATCGGTCGTTCACCTCATCATTGATAAGAGGGCTCATCTGAGCGACTCACACTGGCTAATTGCTCTGTTTCAAGATATCCTGTTAGTACTTTAAGTCATGTTTAAATAAGGAAATTTGTAATGAAAAAATCAGCGTTGACTCTGGCTGCTATGTTGGTTCTCTCTTCAAATGCATTTGCAGCTGAAGAAGTTGCAGGTACTGCGGCTGGTTCCACTGGCGTAGCAGGTACTGCCGCTGTAGGTACTACCACTCTGGTTGCTGTGGGCGTTGGTGCTGCGGCTCTGGCTGCTGTTGTTGTTGCTAATGCCAATGACGACTCCACCAGTACCAGCACTAACACAACAACTGCTACTAAATAAGTTGTTTGATATTGTAATAAGGCTGCCACATTGGCAGCCTTATTTTTGTCGCTTTGCAATTATTTTCCCATTCCACTGAGTAACCCATCTATGTTTTCTCTTCGTTTGTTTATGTCTTTGGGGTTATTACTCTTGAGTGGCTGTTCCGCCACCAGTTCAGATACCTATGCAACTCTCCGCTATGCCCTTTTGGGACTGGATGATGTGGAGGTTACGTCTGAAAAAATACGTAAATTACCTTATGCGAGTGCCTATCTGCGAGTGGGTGATAATCCACAGGCATTGATAGTGCTTGCGTTTGCAGATCCTGATGGTTCATTGAGCTGGGTGAGCTCTGATAATAAGCTTTTTGTTACCAAATCAGGTCGACTGCACAAGACGGTGGGTTTGGAAAATGATCTCTATTTAGTGGCATCATCCTGGCCTGATCCATTACAAAAAATGGTAAATTTACCCGATATATCTTTGAACCTGGATGCTATGTCTTGGCAGTATACTGCAGAATGGGAAAATGATTATGTGAGTGGATATAACATGCGGGCTAAGTTTATATCTGCTGTTCCAGAAAAGTTGTTAATCCTTGATAAGTCACATGATGTTATGTTGATTGACGAGTTAGTCAGTGTTGGACATGACCAGAACTCTTGGCATAATTACTATTGGTTTGAGCCTAGTACAGGCAGAGTATTAAAAAGCCTGCAGCAATTGGGGCCGGAATTGCCGGTGATTGAAATGACAATATTAAAGCCGTACGCATTATGAAAAGATATCTGACGATCGGTCTCATACCATTTTTTGCTTTGGCTCAAGCTGATGTAAACGTGATTTTTGAGCGTCATGCTACAGCGAAGATTGAGTTGCATGATGGTTCCAGACTTGCAGACCTGTTATTTAATGTTCAATTACCAGATGATATCTATTGGCGTACTGCACAAATTGCGAATGAAAAGACCATAGCGGAATTTCAGATGACTAAAGAGCAATTGCTCAAGGATATTAAAGCACTTCAAGTACTTTGGATGCGAGCAGGTGACAAGGGTTCATTGATCCAGTCAACGCAACAGTTACTACAAGAGCTGGACAAAGTTCCTGTCAGTGGCCGTTTGTCAATCGCATTAGATCCTGCCAAGTCCAGAATTGACCCGCATGGTAATCCACTATTAAAAGGGCAGTACACCCTTTTCCTTGCTTCAAGGCCCGATTTTATCTACTTCGTGGGACTGATTAACGGTCGCAGTAAACAGCCACTTCAGCCTGGTGCCAGTTTGGCAAGCTATTGGCAGGATTACCGCTTGTTGGCTGGCGCTGCGCAGTATGAAGCATTTCTGATCCAGCCTGACGGTTCTATCAGCCAGGTTCCTGTTGCGAATTGGAACAAACTGCATCGTGAACCTATGGCGGGTGCTACGCTCTTTGTCGGTTTTGATCCCCAAATCCTTCCAGAGCAATATAAAGATATCAATATTCGTATTGCCAGTCTGCTTGCTAATCGAGTACCAGAATAATGCTGCCTAAATTGAAATATATTGCGATCTTTGTTTCAGGAGCTGTTTGTGCTGCAGAGTCTGTTATTGATCCTTATGGTCCTTCACAAGGTGATTTCGGTGGTGTGGGTCTGCTTCAAATGCCTACCGCACGAATGGCTAAAACAGGTGAGTTCAGTGCCAACTATGTTGATAATGACCAATATCGTCGATGGTCTATCTCTGCGCAGCCATTTGACTGGTTTGAAGCAACACTGAGATATACCGATGTAAGAACAAAAAAGTACAGTCCCTACGAAGATTTTAGTGGTGATCAAACTTATAAAGATAAAGGGATGGATTTCAAGTTCCGCCTTTGGCAAGAATCCAACTATCTGCCACAGGTGTCACTGGGCTTTAGAGATCTAATGGGGACTGGTCTCTTTGATAGTGAATTTGTGACGGCTAGCAAACGCTATGGCCCTTTTGATTTTACTATCGGTATCGGCTGGGGAAATATGGCCGAAAGTGATAATATTAAAAACCCATTTTGTGAGTATAAAGATAGCTGGTGTCAAAGAAATAATAGCTTCTCTGGTAATGGTGGTAAGTTTGAGTTTGATAGCTTGTTTCATGGGCCAGCAGCACTCTTTGGCGGTGTTGAGTATCAAACACCATGGCAGCCACTCAGGTTGAAGCTGGAATATGATGGCAATGATTATAGCAAGGAGTTCGCTGGCCATATATATCAAGATTCACCTTGGAATGTCGGGGCTGTGTACCGAGTTTTCGAGAATATGGATAGCCATCTAAGCTGGCAGAGAGGAAACACCTTGATGTGGGGGGTGACTTTTCGGACTAACTTTAATGATATGAAACCCGTTCATATTGATCAGCCGAGACCCATTTATCAGCCTGACCAAGTTCCAGCCACTATGACTGATGTGAAGTGGAAGGCGCTAACTGACGATTTGAAAGAGAACGCTGGTTGGCAGGATACAGAATTTTACACAACCACCAATTCTGTGACTGTCATCGGCACGCAGAGCAAGTATCGCGATCAGAATGAGGCGATGAAGAGAACCTCTTTGTTAGCCGCAAATTATTTGCCGGGTACGGTCGATGAGCTGAATGTTGTTGAACGTAAGGCGAACTTCCAGTTGCAAGAAACCCGCATCGATCTCCCATCTGTTCGTCGTGCCAATGTGGTACAGGTGTTGGGAGAAGAACAACATGAAAAATCGATGGTTCAGGCTGCAGGAAAAATTCAGGGAGAATCTATCTACTCATCTGAGCGCAAGTCATTTTCATACTCTTTTGACCCAGACCTAACGCAATCATTTGGTGGTGCTGAGTCTTTCTATATGTATCAGTTAGGCATTAATGCAAATGCTAATTGGCGTATAAATGAAAACAACAGTTTGCAAAGTACGCTGTTTGTTAATCTGGTTAATAACTACGATGAGTTCAATTATAAAGCTCCTCCTCCAGATGGCGCTGCCTTACCACGGGTTCGGACGTGGATTCGTGAGTATGTCGATTCTTCTAATGTATTACTCAACAACTTGCAGTTAACCCATATGCAACCACTTGCTCAAGATTGGTACGGGCAAGCTTATGGTGGATATTTGGAGATGATGTATGCCGGGGTCGGGAGTGAGGTGCTTTATCGTCCATATGGTAAGACTTGGGCTATTGGTGTTGATGCAAACTGGGTGAAACAGCGAGACTGGAACAACACCCTGAAAATGGCTGATTACGATGTGATGACCGGACATGTTACTGCATATTGGCAGTTACCATTCATGAGTAATGTCACCGCTAAAGTCTCCGTAGGTCAGTATTTGGCTGGTGACAAAGGTGCTACATTCGATTTCTCAAAACGGTTTGATTCGGGTGTTGTCTTGGGGGGGTATGCAACATTTACCAATGTTTCTGCAGACGAGTATGGTGAAGGTAGCTTTACCAAAGGAATTTATGTCACGATACCGTTTGATTTGATGTTGCTCAAGCCAACAACCGCGAAAGGAAGCATTGGATGGGTTCCTTTGACACGGGATGGAGGCCAGATGTTGAGCCGCAAGAATGGTCTTTACGGCTTGACTGAGTTGCAGTAATAAAAAGTTGCATAGAGCTAATCTTTTTTCATCAAAAAGGGCGAGCAGTTGTAAACTGCTCGCCCTTTTATTACCTACCCAAGAGATATGGCAATCTGCAGAATTATGCTAGGAATGCATGATGATTAAATACTTACGTGTTTTGTTTGGCGTACTTTTTATCGCTTATTGGTTGTTGGGCATGCATTTTTTTATGCACAACCCGGGAGGCGCAGGGCTGTATTTGCCATTTAACGCATGGGGATGGGTGTTTGCCTCGCTGGTTATTGGATTGGGGCTTTGGCAGGTGACCTTACGCCACCGTCTGCTCTCTTCTCCATTACAAGCAGCTCTATGGATAGGGGCTCTCTTGCTGCTGCTGCCAATGCTCTATCCCGGCTTTGCACTCAAGGATTATGCCATTCCCCGATTGCTGGGACTTTTTGCTGGTCTGCTGTTTTTGTTTGTACTCTATCAATGGCGCTTTGATAAGGCGCAGCGTGATCGCTTGCTCTATCTCATCCTGACTGCGATCGCGATGGAGGCATTGCTGGGTCTGGTTCAGTTCTACCTCTTAACGCCAGGTAACTGGATTGGTTATGACACCAAGGCCAATCGCCCATACGGGATCTTTCAACAGCCAAACGTGATGGCGACGTTTATGGCAACTGGCCTTGCCCTTGCTATCTGGCTGGAATTACGCCAAGAGGGTGGTCGATTTCTGATGGCGTTGCGCTATGGCGTCATTCTATCTGCAACACTGCTGCTCATTGTTTTGCAATCTAGAGTTGGGCAGTTAGGCAGTCTGCTAGCACTGTTTTTACTGATGCCTCAGCTTTATCGACAGCGACTGCTATGGCGGATATTGGGTCTGGTTATTTTGGCTGTAGCGATTGGTCTGTTATCACAATATTGGCTGGCTGGAGCAAAGCGCGGATTAGAGATCTACCAGT
This sequence comes from Aeromonas sp. FDAARGOS 1416, assembly GCF_019048085.1. Lineage (NCBI taxonomy): Bacteria > Pseudomonadati > Pseudomonadota > Gammaproteobacteria > Aeromonadales > Aeromonadaceae > Aeromonas > Aeromonas sp. FDAARGOS 1416. Next base: position 613,584 of record NZ_CP077301.1, read on the forward strand.
CCGGTGGTATGCGCTCTATTTACTGGCCCTATGCTGCCAAACTGATTGCACAGGCTCCCTGGAGCGGTTGGGGATACGGCAGTTTTGAATCTGTTTTTCTCCATCACTATATGGCTGATAAAGCGCTGAATCCGTCCATGGTGCAGATTGAGTACAATCTTGACCACCCCCACAACGAGTTTCTCTATTGGGCTGTTGAGGGCGGTATTGCACCCATGGTCGGCATGGTGATCATGGGGGGAGCATTATTATGGCGTCTGGCGAGTGTGCGTTGGGTAAATGCCATGGGACTGCTTGCTCTGGTTACACCGATATTGCTTCATACCCAGACGGAATACCCGCTCTACCATGCGATCGTGTTGTGGTGGCTGTTGCTGACGCTGATTTATATCATCGATACCGAAATTGAGGAGACCAACCTGGCGAGTCAGGGTTTCTCATCATGGTGGGATATGGAATGCCGCCCATGGCTGTTACTGCGATTTATGGCGATCGCTATCCCGCTGCTGGTTGTTCCCTTTATGCTCACAGCAATTCACACCGCATGGGTAGTCACCAAGTACGAAAGAGGTGGGTATAAAGAGCCGACCTTGCTACTTGAGATCATCAATCCCATGGCTTGGTTGACCCGAGTCGAGTTTGATGTGAACTCGGTTCGTCTGATGGTGGGTCTGCAGACAAACAACAAGACAGAACTGGCAGCTTATCTGGAGTGGGGGCGGGCATTCGTACGCCATACACCGCGTGCCAACATATACGCCAATATGGTGATCGCGCTTAATGCATTGGGTCGTACAGAGGAAGCCAATGCGATGCGGGCAGAAGCACTTAAGCTCTATCCAACCGAGCCCCTTTTAACTGGGTCTGCTTCACAGGCAGTGATTACCGGTGTTGATCAATCAGGCAAGAATATAACCAAAAATAAATAGTGCTATTTGGCTACATAGAAAGCCAGCCCTTAAAAACGGCTGGCTTTTTTATTGTTTACCTTCTGGACTGCCAGTATCCGAACAGTCTGTTTTCGAACGCACACGTCTGTCAAACGGGCTATGAAAAGCATATTTGAAATGTCATGCGTTGTTCTCAACTAATTGATTAATATGTAATTTTATTGGTGGTGCCGAATGGGTTGATAGTCAGTTGGGATATCCCCTCATCATCGGGGGACGGGACAGGATCTAGACATGTTCATTGCTAAACAGATAGGCGTAGTCTTGTCACATGATGTTGAACGTATGGTAGAAGTGTGCGTTCAGGCTTATAAGTTAGGTTACCGAGTTAGTTTTGTTGGATGCTGAACTGGAAATTAATGAGTCTTGAAATACCGATGTTTCTTGAACACAAGATGGTAATCACCTCTCTACCCAGAAGATCTGCATTCCAGCCAGTTTGTTATTGATAGTGGCAAGCATTCGATCTTGATGGTGAAATTTAAGAAAAAAAGAACGTTAATATAGAAAAACTGTATGTTCTCGCGAATTGTCCATGCTATTCTGAAACGGTATCCCTGTAACCGACTTTTTTGTGAGGAAATAATGAACGAGTTTCTGAAAGTTCTGCTGAACATTCGCAGTCTGCGTGCGGCTATTCGTGAGCTGCCGTTTGAGCAACTGCTGGAAGCTAAAGAGAAGTTTGATCTGGTTTACCAAGAGCGCGCCGATTCTGTTGAACAGGAGCGTGCTGAACAGGAAGAGCGTCAGCGCAAGCTGAATGAATTCACCGAAATGCTGCAGCAGGCTGGTATTGATCCTCGCGAGCTGCTGGCGACTGCCGCTGCTCCGGCTGCTGCGACTGGCGCTGCCAAGAGCAAGCGTGCTCCGCGTCCGGCTAAATACAAGTACGAAGAAGATGGTCAGGAAAAAACCTGGACCGGTCAAGGCCGTATGCCGAAAGCCATTGCTGCTCAAGTAGCACTGGGTAAAGACCTGAACGATTTCCTGATCTAATTCGTCAGGTTCAGAGATTGAATAATGCCGCCCTTGGGCGGCATTATTTTTTGCCTTTTCACTCGTGGTTATCCAATCCGCCTCTCCATCCAACTGTTATCAACATCCTCGCTTGTATCCTTTTTACCGTCGTTTCACAGCACTGTTACTTTGCTCAATATCACTCATTGTTTGCGATTAATTTTGTCGTGCAGGATTAACTGCGTGATATCGCTTTTTGTATGCGTCGTGCAGATATGCGCTTCGGATATGTCTCTCATGATTCACGGGGCGCCGCTTGGCAAGAGCCGAGCTCTCTGCTGATGGAATATCCGGTAACCGTTATCTCCGATCAGGGGGCGTGAGGGATAGAGAGAGTCGCAAAGTATGGCCGGGATATTCAGGGTCGCCGATGCATGTAATTGGCTGCGCTGCCATGACTGCCCCTGATAATGGGTAATGAAGTTCGGCAGCAGTGTGGGAGAGGAAATTCGGTATGGTCTATGGCGATGATATTCCCCACTCTGTAGGCAGAGTGGGGAATAGCCAGGTGAAGCGCTATCGGGGCGTCACACTATCGCTGCCACCCAGGGCGCGATAGATTTTGGCTGTGGTGGTGAGCTGCTCTTTTTGCTGGGCCAGCAGGCTCTGCTGGGCATCCCACAGTCGGTTCTGCTCATCAAGCCAGGCTTGCACGCCGGTCGCACCCGCCTGGAAGCGAGCCTTGGCCAGTCGTTCGGCCTCCTGGGCATAACTCAGTTGTTCCTGCAGATAATCGAGTCGCTGCTGGCCATAGTGGCGTGCGGCCAGATTGTCTTCCACCTCCACCAGTGCGGTGTAGAGCTGTTTGCGAAACTCGGTTTCAGCAATCTGGTAATCCAGCTCTGAGCTTTCGATGGCGAGCTGGGTGCGGTTGTATTCAAGGAAGGGGAGGGCGAGGCTGGCTCCCAGCGTACCTACCGGATTTTGCAGCACCTGCGCCAATCTATCGGATGCGGTGCTGGCGCTGCCGGTCAGGGTCAGGCTGGGGTAGAAGCTGGTGCGGATCTCGTCCCCCTTTGCCAGCGTCTTGCGCAGCCGCAATTCGGCCGCTTTGACATCGGGGCGGCGAGCCAGCACATCGGCTGGAATACCCACCGCAAGTTCAGGAATGCTCTGCTTTGCAAGGGAAGCGGGTGCATACTCCAGCGGCCCGCTGCTGCGGCCCAGCAACAGACGCAGGGCATTGCGAGCCTGCTCCCGCTGCGCCTTGAGTGAGGCCAGTTCAGCCTGTTTTCCTGCCAACAGTTGGCGTGCCTGCGCCAGATCGAGCCGGGTGATGGCTCCTGCCTGGTATTTGGTCTGGGTCAGTTGCTCGGTTCGGGTCAGGTTGGCCAACTGCTGTTCTCCGAGCGCGATGGCAGAGCCGAGATAGCCAAGCTGCCAATACTGCTCCAGGGTATTGCCGATCAGCAGCAGTCGGGTGCTGGCGAGATCCTGCTCGCTTGCCGCCGCCTCCCAGCTTGCCTGATCTCGCACCGAGGCAAGCTTGCCCCACAAATCCACTTCGTAACTGAGGCTCAACGAGGGGCCCAGACTGTTGGTGTCTTTGCCGGTTTTCAGATCCTTGTTGCCACTGGCTGCGATAGTGCCATTGACCGAGGGGGTGAGGTTGGTATCGGCCTGCTCGGCGCCCAGTCTGGCGTTTTTGAGCTTGAGGGCCGCCACATGCATGTCCGGGTTAGCGGCCAGAACCGCCTCGACCAATTTGTCGAGCTGGGGATCATGAAATTCCCGCCACCAAGGGCTGGCTTGCGCAGCCAGTTGGGCGCCCTCTGCTTGTTGCCATGTGGGGGCGATCGCCAGCTCGGGTCTTTGATAGGTGCTGTGCTGACTGCAGCCGCTGAGGGCCATAGAGAGAGCCAGCCAGGAGAGTTTGTGCATTGTTATTCCCTCGCCAGTGCAACAACAGGGTCGAGCCGCGCCGCATTGCGTGCCGGCAGGTAACCAAACAGGATCCCGATGAGTGACGAGCAGCCAAAGGCCATCAGGATGGAGAAGAGCGAGAACTGCATCTTGATGGAGTCCACCAGCAGTGAAAAGAGCGCGCCAATGCCTAGCGAGAGGCCAACGCCAAATATCCCCCCCAGCAGGCTCACCATCACAGCCTCAATCAGGAATTGCTGCAAAATATCTGACTGGCGGGCGCCCACGGCCATGCGAATGCCGATCTCGCGGGTACGCTCCACCACCGACACCAGCATGATGTTCATCACGCCCACTCCGCCGACGATCAGCGAGATCACTGCGATGGCCGAGACCATCAGGGTCATGGTGGCGGTGGTTTTCTCCACCGATTTGATGATGCTGTCGCTGCTGAAGGTGAAGAAATCCTTCACCCCGTGGCGCTTGGTGATCAGCTCGATCACCGCCTGCTCGGCCAGTGCCGGTTGTACCCCGTCCTTGACCCGGATGGTGATCTGGCTGAAGTGGTGCTGCGAGATGAGACGACTCATCACCGCGCTGTAGGGCAGCCAGATATTGACCGACTGGCTGGTGGGGCCGAAGCCGGTCTCCTGCGAAACTACACCGACAATCCGCACCGGCAAGGTGCCGACCAGTACTACCTTGCCTACAGGATCCTCCTTGCCAAGCAGGCTGGTGATGCTCTTCTTGTCCACCACGGCGACGGCGGCACGCTGCTGGATATCTTGCCACTCCAGTAAGCGACCACTGACCAGCGTCATCCCTTTCACCTTGAAATAGTCGTTACCGACCCCGGTCACGTTGCCGCTGTTGGTCTTGTTGCGGTAGCGCAACTGCCCTGAGCTGCCGATCTCGGGGCTGGCGCCCGCAAGATAGGGTTGCCCCAACAGGGCATCGAGGTCCCCCTTGTTGAGGGTCTGGATGCTGGCCATCTTCTCATCGCCCCATCCTTTACCCGGGAAGATCTCGATGGTGTTGGTGCCCATCGCATTGATCTGGTCGATCACCTTGGCGCGCGCCCCCTGACCAAGAGCGACCACGCTCACCACGGCGGCGATGCCGATGATGATGCCGAGCATGGTGAGGAAGGTGCGCATCCGGTGGGCGAGCATGGCATGGATCGCCATCCGTCCCGCTTCCCGATAGCGATCCCAGTCGTGGCCCATGGCACCTTTAGTGGGCACTATTTTTTGAGGGGCTGTGGTTGTGGCGGTGGTTGGAGCCAACACGGCCGTTTGGCAGGGGCCGCTATCTTGTTCAATCTGACCATCTTTGAGAGTGATGATACGGTCGGCATGGCTGGCCACGTTCATATCGTGGGTGACCAGAATGATGGTATGGCCCTGAGCGTGCAGCTCCTTGAGGATCGCCATCACCTCCTTGCCGCTCTGGCTATCCAGTGCGCCGGTCGGTTCATCGGCGAGGATCACTTCGCCACCATTGGCCAGCGCCCGGGCGATACTGACCCGCTGCTGTTGACCGCCGGAGAGCTGACCCGGGGTATGGTGGCTGCGATCGGCCAGACCCAGTCTGCCCAGCAGCTGACGTGCACGTGCCTGGCGATCCGGGCGACTGGTGCCGGCATAGACGGCTGGGATCTCCACGTTGGCGGCGGCATCGAGGTGGGGCAGCAGGTGGTAGCGTTGAAAGATAAAACCGAAGTGGTGGCAGCGCAGCCGGGCCAGCGCCAACACATCCATGGTGGCGGTGTCCTGACCGCGAAACAGATACTGGCCGCTGCTTGGGCTATCGAGACAACCCAACAGGTTCATCAGGGTCGACTTGCCGGAGCCGGACGCGCCGACAATGGCGATCATCTCTCCTGCCGTGATGGTGAGGTCAAGAGGGTGGAGCACGGTGACTTCGCTGTCGCCGCTCTGGTAGCGTCGCTCGACCCCTTTCAGCTGGATCAACGGCAGCTGGTTCAGGGGCTCACTCATAGCATCACCGCCATCTCATCATTGTCGGCGGGGGCTCCGTGATTGAGCTGTACCTCCTCCTTCTCACTCAGCCCGCTGATCACCTCAATGCGGATCTCATCCTTCATACCTGTCTTGATATGGCGGGTGTCGGTTGTTTCATCGTCCTTGATCACGGTGACTTCATACTCGTTGTCACCCAGCGACTTGCCGAGAGCGGTTTGCGGCACAGTGAGCACCTGCTTGCGCTCGCCGAGCACTATGGTCACCTGGGTGGTCATTGCAACCCGCAAGGTATGGTCGGGATTGGGCACATCGAACAGGGCGTAGTAGTAAACGGCCGCATTGTTGGTGGTGGTGCCTGTGGTAGCCTGATCGTTGATGTTGGTAGGCGCTAACTCCACGGCGCGAAGCGTACCCTGATAGCGGGTGTCCGGATCGCCAATCAGGGTGAAATAGACCGGCATGCCGGCTTTGACCTTGGTGACATCGGCTTCGGAGATCTGCGCCTTGACCGTCATGGTCTCGAGGTTAGCCAGCTTGAGTACGGTCGGCACCGTCTGGCTGGCAGCCAGGGTCTGGCCCTGACGGGTCACAATGCTGATGACGGTGCCATCCATCGGCGCCAGGATCTTGGTGTAGCCCAGCTCGGTCTTGGCCCGATCAACCTTGATCAGGGCGTTGTCGATATTGGCCTGGCTGTTTTGCAGTTCGGCGCGGGTGACAGCCAGCAGTGCCTCGGCACTCTCCAGATCGGCCCGTGAGCTCGCCTCCTGCTTGAACATCTGTTGCTGGCGCCGCCAGGCGAGCTCGTTCTGTTTGAGTTGTGCCTGCTTGATCTTGAGCTGGGCGCGGTTGCTGGCAAGCTCCGCCTCGGCCGTCTTGAGGTTGTTCTGGGCAATCAGGGGATCGATCTCGGCCAGCAGGTCTCCCTGCTTGACCTGATCACCAGCCTCGACGGCCAGCTTGGTAACCTGACCGGAGACCTGGGCCCCCACATCCACCTGCTCCACGGCCTGCAGCACACCACTGGCCAGTACAGTTTGGGCAATATCCTCGCGGGTCACTTGAGCGGTCAGCATCGCCTTGGGTGGTTGACTGGGCCAGAGCAGCCAGCCGAGGAGCACCACGGCGATCAGCATGGTGATGGCCAGTGTTCTCTGCTTGGGGGTTATGTTCATCGATCACCTGAATGGAAACGGAAAAGGTTGTGCGCGGCGAATATCCTGCAGCAAAGCCCTGATAAATAACAGCCGCAAATATGTAAGCAAAGTTATGGCGTTAACTGTCAATAAGCCGTGAAAGGAGTAAGCGAGAGACCGCAGTGGTGAGCAAGATGATCAGCAAAAGGATGGGGAGTGCGGCTGGCGGTGGCGATGAAAAAGCCCTGCGCAGAGGCAGGGCTTTGGAATAGGTGATGGCGAGGGAGGATCAGGCCTTGGCCAGCAGATCCATCACCCAGGGCAGACCCTGCTTCTTGCGGCTGACAAAGCCCGGGTGGTAGCTGGACTCGGCCGGTACTTTGGCGTGCTCGGTAAAGTAGATACGGCTGGCAGCCGCAGTCAGGTCAGTCACCATCAACACGAAGAAGTCGAGCCCTTCGCTCGCCACGCGCTGGGCCATCTCCTGCTGCAGGGCTGGCAGGTGCTCGGCCAGCTGCTGTTCGCTGCCCACTTCGATCTGGCTCATGATGAAGCTGCAACCTTCCGCCTGGAACGCTTTCTCATCCTGCTGCAGCAGTTGAGCCGGAGTCAGGCCGCTCAGGTCGGTTTTCGCCATCAGCAACTGTTGGCCGAATTCGGCCAGCGATACTTCTGCCAGCGGTGCCAGACGCTCACAAGCGATCTTGTCCTGCTCGGTGGTGGTCGGTGAGGTGAGACAGAGGGTGTCGCTCATGATGGCACCCAGCATCAGGCGAGCCTGGCTGCGGGTCACGGTACCTTGCTGGCTCAGCAGATCGAAGGCGATGGTGCAGGTACAGCCGACGGCCCGGATCCACGCATCCAGCGGAGACTGGGTGACCAGGGTACCGAGACGGTGGTGATCCACCAGTCCCAGTACATTGGCCTGGGAGAGGGTAGCGGGGCCCTGCTCCAGATCACTGAAATCCACCAGCCAGACATCTTCACCGGTCAGATCTTTGGTCAGCAACTCGGGTTCGCTGACGCCAGCCTGCTCCAGAATAAAACGGGTTTCAGTGCGCAGGTCACCCAGACGCCATGGGGTGGCCTGACGGCCCTGGCCATTGAGCCAGTCGGTGATAACCAGCGCACTGCAGATACTGTCGCTATCAGGATTCTTGTGACCAAAAACGTGGATCATAGACAAAGCCTCACAATTGGATACCCATAAAGGGGGGCAACACTATGCGAAATCCGCCACATGAAGGCAACCGGATCCACGCCCATGTTGCTGCCAGCTTCGCCTAACTCGCCATTTTATTGATCTGGGTCGGTAATCCTGACGCGAGTTCAGTTATCACAGTTGGCTATTGGCTATTGGCTATTGGCTATTGGCTATTGGCTATTGGCTATTGGCTATTACTGGCTGCGCAGGCCATAGCTCTCGCCTGTGCCTGCGCAGTCAGCATGTTCGGTCAGCGCTATCAGTCGCCATCGCTGCAAATTGGCTTTATCACCTGATTCATCGACGCAGCAGCTCGCGGGCATTGGCCAAGGTGTTGTCGGTGATCTGGTCGCCACCGAGCAGGCGTGCCAGCTCGTTGAGACGGGCGGTCTCATCAAGGGCACTCATTTGGGTTTCGGTGGTTTTGCCATCGGTATGCTTGCTCACCACCATATGCTGGTGGCCGTTGCCTGCCACCTGAGGCAAGTGAGTGACCACCATCACCTGAGTGGACTCGCCGAGCTGGCGCAGCAGGCGACCCACCACGGCGGCAGTCGGGCCGCTGATCCCCACATCCACTTCGTCGAAAATCAGGGTCGGGGTGGAGACCTTACGAGCACTGATCACCACGATGGCAAGGCTGATACGCGACAGCTCGCCACCCGATGCAACCTTGCCAAGCGGCTGGATGGGCTGACCCGGGTTGGTGGTGACCATAAATTCGACCCGATCGATACCCAGTGGTGACAGGCTGCTCTGGGCATCGGGGCGCACTTCGATGGCAAAGCGGCCATCGGGCATCGCCAGTTCGTGCATGCTGCTGGTCACCTTGGCGCCCAGCTCCTGGGCGTAACGCTGACGGCTCTGACTCAGGGCTTCGGCGGCCTGGACAAAAGCCTGACGGGCCTCGGCCAGCTCATCTTCCATCCCCTCTAACCGTTCTTCATCGGAGTTGAGGCGAGCAAGATCAGAGGCCAGCTCCTGATGGTGCTGGGCCAGATCTGCCGGTTTGACATGGTGCTTGCGGGCCAGATTGATCGCCTTGGAGAGGCGGGCCTCCAGCTCGTTAAAACGCTCGGGATCCAGCTCCAGCCGATCGAGGTAGCTGCGAAGTTCGCTGTGGCTCTCCTGCACCCCGATCAGCGCTTCATTCAGCATCTCCAGTACCGGGTTGAGGCGGCTGTCCATGCTGACCAGCCCCTCGGCCCGATCGACGGCCGATTGCAGCAGCCCTGCGATAGTGGTCTCTTCGTTGTCATAGAGCAGATCGAGGCAAGCGCCGCACTCCTGCATCAGCTCGGTGCCGTTGGCGAGACGCTGGTGCTCCTCCTCTATCTCTTCAAACTCCCCCGGCTGCAGGGCGAATTCGTCCAGCTCCTGCACCTGATACTCGATCAGTTGGCGACGGGCCTCCCGCTGCTGCTGCTCGGCCTTGAGCCGGTTCAGCTCGTTTTGCAGTTGGCGCCACTGCTGATAGTGCTGGCGCACCTCGTCGAGCAGCAGATGGTGACCGGCATAACCGTCGAGCAGAGCGAGCTGGTAGTCGGGTTTGAGCAGCATCTGGTGGGCATGCTGACCGTGTACGTTGACCAGCAGCTGGCCCAGATTCTTGAGCTGGGTGAGGGGGACGGGCACGCCGTTGATATAGCTGCGTGAACGCCCCTCGGCTGAGATGACTCGCCGGACGATACACTCACCTTCGTTTTCCAGCTCGTTGGTGGCGAGCCAGGCGCGGGCGGCCGGGTTGTTGTCCAGCAGGAAGCGGGCGCTGACCTCGCTTTTGTCGCTATCGGGTCGCACCATGCCCGCTTCGGCCCGCTCTCCAAGGCAGAGACCGAGAGCGTCGATGGCGATGGATTTACCGGCGCCGGTCTCACCTGTGATGCAGGTCATGCCCGGTTGCAGATCGAGTTCGAGAAACTTGACGATGGCGAAGTTGTTGACGGTCAGCTGGGTCAGCATGGTCTCATCCTGTATAGGTCAACATTACTGTGTATGTATCCAGTATATACTGGTCTTATATACAGTAAAGAGGGCTCCGTTATTTTTAACAAAGGAAAGCCGCGCCAGTGCGGTATAGCTATGAGAATGCTGTGCTGACTATTGGCGCGCGGTACTGATAGGAGAGTGCAGGGGACGTTGCCACAAAAGAAAAGAGAAGGGCGCCAATTCAGGCGCCCTCTGTGGCAATACCGTTGTCGGTCTGCGCCGATTAAAACAGCTTGCTGCCCCAGCCGAGCTTGTTGCGCAGCACGTGGAAGTAGCTGTAGTCGAGCGGATGCACCAGATGAAGCTGATGGTGGCTCTTCTTGATGAGGATCTCGTCCCCCGGGTGGACAGCAAGCGTCACCTGACCGTCACAACTCACCTGCATGGCATCGTCCTGATTGTCCGGCGAGACCAGCAGCCGCACTTCGCTGTCGGCATCGAGTACAATGGGGCGACTGCTCAGGGTATGCGGGAACATGGGCACCAGCGTGATGGCATTGAGCTTGGGGGTGAGGATGGCGCCGCCCGCCGACAGGGAGTAGGCGGTCGAGCCCGTCGGTGTGGCGACAATGATGCCATCCGAGCGCTGGCTATACATAAAGCTGCCATCGATATAGACCTCGAACTCGATCATATGGGCAATCTTGCCCGGGTGCAGTACCGCCTCGTTGACCGCCAGATTGCTCGACTTGCGCTCGCCGTGGCGATAGACCGAGGCTTCCAGCAGGAAGCGGTGTTCGCTCTTGTAGTGGCCGGAGAGCACCTGCTCCAGTGGCAGCAGGTAATCCTGCGGCGAGAGATCGGTCAGAAAGCCGAGGTTACCCCGGTTGACCCCGATCACTGCTACATCGAAGCGTGACAGCACCCGCGCCGCCCCCAGCATGTTGCCGTCGCCGCCGACCACGATGGCGAGATCGGCCTGCTGGCCCAGTTGCACCAGATCCATCACGTTTTCATCGAGGATGCTCAGGGTCTGGGCGACCCGGCTCTCCACCAGTACCCGAAAGCCGCGGGCGGTCAGGTATTGATGCAGGCCGGTCAGCGTCTGGTTGGCCCCCTCATGGTGGGGTTTGCCAATCAGGGCGATGGTTTTGAACGGAGAATCCATAGTCAGTCAGATCTGGGATGGGTATTGCGGGCCAGTATACAGTGCTTTGCTCCGCTTGTGACGCTCTCCCGTGTGACGGGGCCGGCTATCCCCTTGAGGCTACTGGTTAAACGGTGAGCGGTAACCCGGATAAACCGACGGTTGCGGCTATTCAGCAACCCTGATTGTCCTTTACCCCTTGAAAGCCGGGGATGCATCCCCATAATAGCGCCAGCATAGTCGGTCTGTTGTCGTCCGGTCGCTCAACCAGACGTCAGGGCCCTCATAAGTAACCCCGGAATTGGAGATGTCATGAACCACGAAGAGCAAAAGGTTGAAGCGATGGAGCAAGTGGAAGCCCAGCCAGTCGAGCCGACCGATGTAGACAGTGAAGTGACAGCCGAGCAGGCCCGCATTGCCGAACTGGAAGCGCAGCTGGAAACCGCCATCCAAAAAGCGGCGGAAGAGCGTGAACGCGCCCTGCGTACCGCCGCCGAGATGGAGAACCTGCGCCGTCGTACCGAGCTGGATGTGGAGAAGGCGCACAAATTCGCGCTGGAGAAGTTCGCCAATGAACTGTTGCCGGTGCTGGACAACCTTGAGCGTGCCATCGAACTGGCCGACAAGGAGAACGAAGCCCTCAAGCCAATGATCGAAGGTGTCGAGCTGACCCTGAAATCCATGCAGAGCGGCGTGGCCAAGTTTGGTCTGGTAGCGCTCGACCCGATCAACCAGCCGTTTGACCCCAACGCCCATCAGGCGATGAGCATGGTACCGAGTGCCGATGTGGCCCCGAACACCGTCATTGCAGTGATGCAGAAGGGCTATGACCTCAACGGTCGGGTGATCCGTCCTGCCATGGTGATGATCGCCAAAGCGGTCGACTGATTGGCTGTGGGTGCCCGAGCCCGCCCTGTGGCGGGCTTTTTGTTTCGCAGTGCAGCACCTGCTCATCTTGCCCGGTTTTACGGCTCAACGTGACCGCGCAACCATGACAAAGGGTGTGGTTTTTTAGGGTTGGGGCTTGAAGCTGCGTCTGGCGACCCCATATAGGTAGCAAGGCCGCGGCGGCACAAAAAATTTGATGCCGGGAGCTTGAAAGCCAGATTGGCAGCCCCCACCTAGCCGTTAACGCATTAAGGCGAGTTCCTCGCCAGTTTATTCAAAGTATTTGGAGATTCGTCAAATGGGTAAAATCATCGGTATTGACCTGGGTACTACCAACTCCTGCGTCGCTATTCTGGATGGCGACACTGCTCGCGTGATCGAGAACGCAGAAGGCGATCGTACTACTCCGTCCATCATTGCCTATGCCGATGATGGCGAGATCCTGGTTGGTCAGCCGGCCAAGCGTCAGGCCATCACCAACCCGAAAAACACCCTGTTCGCCATCAAGCGTCTGATCGGTCGTCGTTTTGAAGATGAAGAAGTGCAGCGTGACCTGAAAATCATGCCGTACGCCATAGCCAAAGCTGACAACGGCGACGCCTGGGTTGAAGTGAAGGGCAAGAAAATGGCACCGCCGCAGATCTCTGCTGAAGTGCTGAAAAAGATGAAAAAGACCGCCGAAGACTATCTGGGTGAGCCGGTAACCGAAGCCGTTATCACTGTTCCGGCCTACTTCAACGACGCCCAGCGTCAGGCTACCAAGGATGCCGGTCGCATCGCCGGTCTGGATGTAAAACGCATCATCAACGAGCCGACAGCTGCTGCTTTCGCTTACGGCGTGAACAAGGTCAAGGGCGAGCGCAAGGTTGCCGTATATGACCTGGGTGGCGGTACTTTCGATATCTCCATCATCGAGATCGACGAAGTGGAAGGCGAAACCACCTTCGAAGTACTGGCGACCAACGGTAACACCCACCTGGGTGGTGAAGACTTCGACAACCGCGTCATCAACTATCTGGTAGACGAGTTCAAGCGTGAGCAGGGCATCGACCTGCGCAACGACCAGCTGGCTCTGCAGCGTCTGAAAGATGCCGCCGAGAAAGCCAAGATCGAGCTCTCTTCTGCCCAGCAGACCGACGTCAACCTGCCGTACATCACTGCCGATGCCACCGGTCCGAAGCACATGAACATCAAGGTAACCCGCGCCAAGCTGGAATCCCTGGTGGAAGACATGGTGAAGGACTCTCTGGAGCCGGTTCGTGTCGCCCTGAAAGACTCCGGTCTGGCAGTTGGCGAGATCGACGACGTGATTCTGGTTGGTGGTCAGACCCGTATGCCGCTGGTTCAGAAGACCGTTGCCGAGTTCTTTGGCAAAGAGCCGCGTAAAGACGTCAACCCGGACGAAGCAGTGGCCATGGGTGCTGCCATCCAGGGCGCCGTACTGTCCGGTGACAAGACCGACGTTCTGCTGCTGGACGTTACCCCGCTCTCCCTGGGTATCGAAACCATGGGTAGCGTGATGACTGCGCTGATCGAGAAGAACACCACCATTCCGACCAAGAAGTCCCAGGTGTTCTCCACTGCCGAAGACAACCAGTCTGCCGTGACCATTCACGTGCTGCAGGGTGAGCGCAAGCGCGCCAGTGACAACAAGTCTCTCGGCCAGTTCAACCTGGAAGGCATCCGTCCGGCACCGCGTGGTCTGCCGCAGATCGAAGTGACCTTCGACATCGATGCCAACGGTATCCTGCACGTCTCTGCGAAAGACAAAGAGACCAACAAAGAGCAGAAGATCACCATCCAGGCCTCCTCTGGTCTGTCTGATGACGAGATCGAGCGCATGGTACGCGAAGCCGAAGCCAACGCAGCCGAGGACAAGAAGTTTGAAGAGCTGGTACAGGCTCGCAACCAGGCTGATGGTCTGGTCCACTCCGTACGCAAGCAGATCACCGAAGCCGGTGAAGCCCTGCCTGCCGACGACAAGGCCAAGATCGAAGCCGCTCTGAGCGAGCTGGAAGCGGCCATCAAGGGTGACGACAAGGCTGCTATCGAAGCCAAACAGCAGGCTCTGCTGGAAGCGTCCCAGAAGCTGATGGAGATTGCCCAGCAGCAGGCTCAGGCCCAGGGTGCAGCCGGTGCTGATGCCGGTCAGTCCTCCTCTTCTGCCAAGGCTGACGACGACGTAGTCGACGCCGAGTTCGAAGAAGTGAAAGACGACAAGAAGTAAGCCCTACCCAGATGGGCGGAGTCCGCTTCGCCCATCGGCTTGGTCAATGAATTCACGGGCGTTGGGTAACCAACGCCCGTCTGCGTAACCACAGGATGAGTATGTCGAAGCGCGATTTCTACGAAGTACTGGGTGTGGCGAAAGATGCCGACGATCGCGAGATCAAGAAGGCGTACAAGCGCCTGGCCATGAAGTATCACCCGGATCGTAACCAGGGTGATGCCGCATCCGAAGAGAAGTTCAAAGAGGTCAAGGAAGCCTACGAGGTCCTGACCGATGCCAACCTGCGTGCCCGTTACGACCAGTACGGCCATGCCGGTGTCGACCCGAGCCAGGGTGGTGGTGGCCACGGTGGCTTTGGCGGCGGTGCCGACTTCGCCGACATGTTTGGTGACGTATTCGGTGACATCTTCGGCGGTGGCCGTGGTGGTGCCCGTCGTGGCCCGGCCCGTGGCTCCGACCTGCGTTACACCATGGAGCTGACGCTGGAAGAGGCGGTACGCGGGGTCTCCAAGGAGATCAAGGTGCCGACCCTGGTTCACTGTGAAGTCTGTAACGGCTCCGGTGCCCACACCGGCAGCAGTGCCCAGACCTGCCCGACCTGCCACGGCTCCGGCCAGGTGCAGATGCGTCAGGGCTTCTTCGCGGTGCAGCAGGCGTGCCCGCACTGTCACGGTCGCGGCAAGATCATCAAGGATCCGTGCCGCAAGTGTCACGGTGAAGGTCGCTACCAGCGTACCAAGACCCTGTCGGTGAAAATCCCGGCGGGCGTCGATACCGGCGATCGCATCCGTCTCTCCGGTGAAGGGGAAGCGGGGGAAGCGGGGGCTCCGGCAGGTGATCTCTACGTACAGGTACACGTCAAAGAGCACGAGATCTTCGTGCGTGACGGCAACAACCTCTACTGCGAAGTGCCCATCAGCTTCACCGCAGCCGCCCTCGGTGGCGAGATTGAAGTGCCGACCCTGGATGGTCGCGTCAAGCTCAAGGTCACTCCGGA
This sequence comes from Aeromonas sp. FDAARGOS 1416, assembly GCF_019048085.1. NCBI lineage: Bacteria > Pseudomonadati > Pseudomonadota > Gammaproteobacteria > Aeromonadales > Aeromonadaceae > Aeromonas > Aeromonas sp. FDAARGOS 1416. Next base: position 628,930 of record NZ_CP077301.1, read on the forward strand.
GACCCAGACCGGCAAGATGTTCCGCATGCGCGGCAAGGGCGTGAAGTCAGTACGCTCCGGCCAGGTAGGGGATCTGATGTGCAAGGTGGTGATCGAGACTCCGGTCAACCTCACCGAGCAGCAGAAAGAGCTGCTGCGCCAGCTGGACGAATCGTTTAGCGGTGCCGCTGCCAAGACCCACAAGCCGAAATCGGAAGGCTTCTTCGAAGGGGTGAAACGCTTCTTCGACGATCTGACCAGCTGATTTCAGCGACCCGAATAAACAGAGCCGGCCTTGTGCCGGCTCTTTTTTGCCCGTATTTCGCCAGGATCCGCCCTATTGAGTGGATCCTGATGAGGGATCCTCCTCACAACTCCCGCCAATTCCTGCTGTACAAATGTTATCCCGCTCACACTGTTGCTGAAACGGTTTAGTTGTCGTATTGAGTTAGCTAAACTGGTTTAGCTATGCTCTGGCTGTCGATAACAACAGCGCCCGTCCGGGCCACAGATGACAGGTGAGGAAGATGATGATGTTCAAGAGCAAGTTGGCGCTGGCGGTAGCGCTGGGACTGGGGATGAGCAGCCCGCTGTGGGCGGCGCAGGCGAGTGTCGCAGGTGAGAGTGTCGAAGCCAGACTGGCGGCGCTGGAGGCGCGGGTACAGGCGGCTGAAGCGAGAGCCGAGGCGGCAGAGAGCCGTGCCAGTCAGGCGGAAGTGAAGGCGAGCGCGGCGAGCGAACAGGCGCAGGTGGCCAACAACCGCAGCCAGAAGGTGGATGAGAAGACCGCTGGTGCCCAGGGCTTCGAGTTTCACGGTTACGCTCGCTCGGGCCTGTTGGTAAACAGCAATGGCAACGGTGGGCGCGGCGGCCCCTACATCACGCCAGCCGGTTCGGTGGGCGGGGCTGTCGGTCGCCTTGGCAACGAGGATGACACCTACATGGAGGCCAACCTGCTGAAAACCCAGACCTTCGAGGATGGCAGCTGGGCCCGCTACAAGCTGATGCTGGCTGACGGGGTGGAGACCAGCAACGACTGGACCGCCAGCGATTCGAGCCTCAATACCCGTCAGGTGTTTGCCGAGATCGGCAATCTGGCGAGCTTCGACGGCCCCTTCAAGAATGCGGTGCTGTGGGCGGGCAAGCGCTTTGACCGCGACAACTTCGACATCCACTGGCTCGATTCCGACGTGGTGTTCCTGGCCGGTACCGGCGGCGGCGTCTACGACGTGCAGCTGGCCGACAGCTGGAAGGCCAACTTCTCCCTCTATGGCCGCGATTACGGCGACATCAGCGCCAGCGGTCTCTCCGATATCGAGAGCTACATCCTCACTATGAACAACCGCGTCGGCAACTGGCAGTGGATGGTAAACGGCCTCTCGGCCAAGGACAATGACGCCCGCATCAATGACAAGGGGGCGGGCAGCGAGGCGGCGGACAAGGGGGCACACACCCTGCTGGCCTACCATGGCGAGAGCTTCTTCGGCATCAACCCCGGTTTTGCCAAGGCGGCGGTGTTGTATGGTCATGGGCTGGGGGCCGAGGTCAAGGGGCTGGGCTCTGACAGCGAGCTGTTGCCGGACGCCGATGCGGTGCGGGTCGCCGTGTTTGGCGCCACCGATCTCAACTCGCGCTGGCGTTTTGCCCCGGCCCTGCTGGCCGAGCAGAGTCAGGATCGCTACGTGAAAGGGGACGAGTACCGCTGGCTTACCTTCAATACCCGGGTGGCGCAGGTGCTGAGCCAGAACGTCGAGCTGGTCTACGAGGCGGCTTGGCAGTACATGGACCTTGATCCCAAGGGCTACAAGGGACGCCAGGCGGTGAACGGCAACTTCACCAAGCTCACTTTCGCCCCCACCTTCAAGGCGCAGACCGCCGGATTCTTCGAGCGGCCCGAACTGCGGGTGTTCGCCAGCTGGATGGACTGGTCCTCCGAGCTCGACAACTACGCCAGCGACGATGCCATGGGCCAGAGCAACTTCACCGCCGGTGGCGAGTGGAACTTTGGCGTCCAGATGGAAACCTGGTTCTAGTTCGTTATCCCGATCACAAAAATGGCAGCTGGTACCGAGATCTGTTGGTTTGCTAAAACGGTTTAGCTGATAATGCCGACCAACAGAACAGAGTTCGGGTTTGACAGTCGATCCGATGCAGCAGTGGAGTAGCAAGGTGACGAATCGTGTGTGGGTAATGGGGGATGCGGTGGTGGACTTGATCCCGGAAGGGGCGTTGCACTACCTCAAGTGTCCGGGTGGCGCACCCGCCAATGTGGCGGTTGGCGTGGCACGGCTGGGCGGCGATGCGGCCTTTATCGGCCGGGTCGGTGCCGATCCGTTCGGCCGCTTTATGGCCGAGACCCTGAGCGGGGAGGGGGTGGATATCGGTGCGCTGCGGCTCGATCCAGACCATCGCACCTCTACCGTGCTGGTGGCACTGGATGACGAGGGGGAGCGCAGCTTCACCTTTATGGTGCGCCCCAGTGCCGACCAGTTCCTCACCCCGGATGATTTGCCCCACTTCGATGCCGGTCAGTGGTTGCTCACCTGCTCCATCGCGCTCGCCAACGAGCCGGTGCGCACCAGCTGCCTGCAGGCCATGGCGGCCATCAAGACGGCAGGCGGGCGGGTTTGCTTCGACCCCAACCTGCGCCCCGAGGTGTGGGGCAACCCCGCCGAGATGCTGCCGTTGGTGCGTCATGCCATTGCGCAGGCGGATGTGGTCAAGCTCTCCATTGAGGAGCTGCAACTGCTGAGCGGTGAGGACGATCTGGTCGCCGGGCTTGCAACTCTCTCTGGCCCGGCGCTGGTGCTGGTGACCCGGGGGGCGGCCGGTGTGGTGGCCCGTTTGGGTGGCGAGCTGCTGGAGTGGGTGGGGCAGAAAGTGACGCCCATCGACACCACGGGGGCGGGGGATGCCTTCGTCGCCGGTCTGCTGGTGGCGCTGGCCGGGCGCTCGTTGCTGCCGACTCTGGCCGAGCTACCCGCCATCCTGGCTCAGGCCCACGGCTGCGGGGCGCTCGCCACCACCGCCAAGGGGGCGATGACGGCGCTGCCGACCCGCTCCGAACTGGATGCCTTTTTGCGATCAAGCGCAAGCGGCTGTTGATCTGCGGCTAGAAGCCCGGTTCGACAGCCCCTACTCTCATGTGACAAGGGCCCGCCAGCGTGGCGGGTCATAAGAGGAAGAATATGAATATCAGTGCGATAGCCAAGGATCTGGTGCCCCTGCTCGGGGGCAAGGAGAATATCGTCAGCGCTGCCCACTGCGCCACCCGGCTGCGGTTGGTGCTGGCCGATGACAGCAAGGTAAACAAGGCCGCCATCGACAAGCTGGAGGGGGTCAAGGGGTGCTTTAGCAACGCGGGCCAAATTCAGGTGATCTTCGGCACCGGTCTGGTCAACAAGGTCTATGCGGAGTTTGTGGCGCTGACCGGTACCGGCACCGCCAGCAAGGCGGAGCTGACCGACATGGCGGCGGCCAAGCTCAACGTGGCCCAACGGTTGGCGCGAACCCTCTCCAACATCTTCGTGCCGATCATTCCGGCCATCGTCGCCTCGGGCCTGCTGATGGGGCTGCTCGGCATGGTGCGCACCTACGGCTGGGCCAATGCCGACAGCGCTCTGTTTGTGATGCTCGACATGTTCAGCTCGGCGGCCTTTATCATATTGCCGATCCTCATCGGCTTTACGGCGGCGCGGGAGTTTGGCGGCAATCCGTACCTCGGGGCGACCCTTGGCGGCATTCTCACCCACCCGGCGCTAACCAACGCCTGGGGCGTGGCCGGTGGCTTCAAGACCATGGACTTTTTCGGGCTGGATGTAGCGATGATCGGCTATCAGGGCACCGTCTTCCCGGTGCTCTTGGCAGTCTGGTTTATGTCCCATCTGGAGAAACAGCTGCGCAAGCGCATTCCGGATGCGCTGGATCTGATCCTCACGCCGTTCCTCACCGTCATCATCACCGGTTTCGTGGCGCTGCTCTTTATCGGCCCGGCGGGTCGGGTGCTGGGGGATGGCATCTCGTTCGGTCTGAGTGCCCTCTATGAGCAGGCGGGCTGGTTGGCGGGGCTGGTGTTTGGCGGCACTTACTCGCTTATCGTCATCACCGGCATCCATCACAGCTTCCACGCCATCGAGGCGGGGCTGCTGGCCAATCCGCAAATTGGCGTCAACTTCCTGCTGCCCATCTGGGCCATGGCCAACGTGGCACAGGGTGGGGCTTGCCTCGCGGTCTACTTCAAGACTCGTGATGTGAAGATCAAGGCCATTACCGTGCCGGCTGCCATGTCCTGCCTGCTGGGTATCACGGAAGCGGCCATCTTTGGCGTCAACCTGCGCTACATCAAACCCTTCCTCGCCGGTCTGTTTGGCGGGGCCTGCGGCGGCGCCTACGTGGTGGCGGCCAAGGTGGGGATGACGGCGGTAGGGCTGACCGGTATTCCCGGCATGGCCATCGTCCAGCCCATGAGCCTTATTCACTACATCATCGGGCTGGTGATCGCCTTTGGTGCCGCCTTCGCCGTTTCCTACCTGCTCAAGTACAAGGTGGAGTGATGAAGGAAAGCGATCTTCTCAACCAGATTGTCCGGTCGTTGCTGGCCGGACAGCTCAAGGCGGCGGCCGATCCCCATCGGCCCCGCTGGCATCTGGCAGCCCCGGTGGGGCTGCTTAACGATCCCAACGGCTTTATCGAGCACGACGGGCGCTACCACCTTTTCTACCAGTGGAATCCGCTGGGCTGCGAGCACCGCAACAAGGGCTGGGGCCATGTCACCTCCACCGATCTGCTGCATTGGCAGCACGAGCCGGTGGCGCTGTTGCCCACCGAAGCCTATGAGAGCCACGGCTGCTATTCGGGCTCGGCGGTGAGCGACGAGCAGGGGCGCCTGACCCTTATCTACACCGGCAATGTCAAATACTCGGATGGCAGTCGCACCGCCTATCAGTGTCTGGCCCGCGCCGACGGTGAGGGTAGTTTTGCCAAGCTGGGGCCTGTGCTGGATCTGCCCGAAGGCTACAGCGGCCACGTGCGCGACCCCAAGGTGTGGCATGACGGCCAGCAGTGGCTGATGGTGCTGGGGGCCCGCACCCTGGATGACAAGGGCGAAGTGCTGCTCTATCGCGGCGACACCCTGCAAAGCTGGCAGCGGGTGGGCCCCATCGCCGGTAGCGGGCGAGGGGGGCTGGGTGAGTTTGGCTATATGTGGGAGTGCCCGGATCTCTTCCCGCTGGGGGAGCGCCATGTGTTGATCAGCTGCCCGCAGGGGATTGCCCCGGCAGGCGAGGATTATCGCAACCTCTACCAGTGCGGCTGGCTGGCGGGCAACTTCGACGGCGAGCGCTTCGAGCACGGAGCTTTTCACGAGCTGGATCGGGGCTTCGAGTTCTATGCGCCGCAAACCACCCGAGACAGTCAGGGGCGCCGCCTCTTGTTCGGTTGGCTGGGGCTGCCGGAGGAGAACGAGATGAGCCAGCCTACGATCGCTCACGGCTGGCTCCACCAGATGAGCTGCCCGCGGGAGCTGTTCTGGCAGGATGAGTGGCTCTGCCAGCGGCCGGTGGCCGAGCTCGCGGCATTGAAGGGAGAGTTGACCCGTTTCGAGGGGACGCTTGGCGAATTTCCGGGGCTGGCCATCGACTCGGCCTGGCTCGATCTGGATCTCTGCGGTGAGGGGAGCCTCTGGTTCGGTGCCGTGGCCGAGCTGGTGTGGCACCCGGGGCGCCTCACCTTGCGGCGCCAGAACTGGCAGAGCGGAGCGTGGGAGACCCGCAGCAGCCCATGGGCTGGCGGGCGGATCACCGTGCTGTGCGATCGCTCCAGTCTGGAGTGTTTCATCGATGAGGGGCGACACAGCCTGTCGGCGCGCTACTTCCCTGGGGACAAGCCGCAACTTTCATCAGGTAACGGCGATGATGGCTGCAAAATTTGCCTCAATCACTGGCCGCTGTCGGCGTGCCTAGTACAATAGCCCGGTTCTAGTCAGCCGGGAGGCCAGGTGGAGAAGAAGAAACGGATCACGATTGCCCAGATCGCCGAACTGGCGGGGGTGTCCAAGGCGACCGCCAGTCTGGTGCTCAACGGGAAGAGTGCGGAGTACCGGATTGCCGACGATACCTGCAAGCGCATTCAGGCGGTGGCGGAGGAGTGTCACTACCTGCCGAGCTTTCATGCCCGCTCCCTGCGCGAGACCCGCAGCTACACCTGGGGGTTGGTTATCCCCGATCTCACCAACTTCGGTTTTGCCCGCATCGCCCGCGCCCTCGAGGCGCACTGCCGGGAGGCGGGCATCCAGCTGCTGATCGCCTGCTCCGAGGATGATCCCGCCCTCGAGCAGCGGGTGGTGGACAACCTCATCAGCCGTCAGGTGGATGGGCTGATTGTCGCCTCCAGCGGCCACAGCGATGACATCTATGCCCGCATCCACGACCGCCTGCCGGTGGTGCAGCTCGACCGCCATATCGGCGAGTCGCGCCTGCCCATGGTGATCTCCGATGCCTGCAAGGCGACCGCCGAGTTGGTGCGGGACATGGCCAGCGAGTGCGGCGAGGAGATCTACTACTTCGGCGGTTTGCTGGATCTCTCCCCCAGCCGTCACCGGCTGGCGGGCTATGAGCTGGGGCTTCATCGCGCCGGTTTTGAAGCCGATGCCGCCCGGGTGCGCCATCGCGACTACCAGCCGAGCTCCGGTTATCAGCTGATGGCTGAGCTGGTGGCTGAGCTGGGAGCGCCTCCCAGGGGGCTCTTTACTGCCTCTTTTACCCTGCTGGAAGGGGTGCTGCGCTACCTCAACGAGGCGGGGTTGATGGAGACAGGGATGCGGCTGTGTACCTTCGATGATCACGACCTGCTCGACTGCATTCCCATGCGCATCGACTCGGTGGCGCAGGATTGTCCGGCGCTGGCCCTCGCCGCTTTCGAGCTGATGCAGCAACTGATTGCGGGCAATCCCCCGGCGCAGACTGCCCAGGTGATCACCCCCAGGGTGCGCTGGCGCAGTCGCCGCTAGCCACTCTTCCCCATCCCATATGAGAAAGCCCCGCCATTGCTGGCGGGGCTTTTTGCTGCGGGCGGATGGTTCGTTCCTCTGACCAACGGCTCAATCGGTGGTACTGGTGCGCCAGAACACCTGCTTGATATGGGGGTGGATGCCGAGTTTCACCATCAGGGCATCCAGCTCGTCGCCATCGATGGAGGTAGCCAGCAGCACAGCAGAGATCTCCAGATCCCCTGCGCCAAACGGCTCGATATCGAGCTCGCTCAGGGGGTAGTTGGCCTGCTCCAGCATCTCCTCGAGCCAGTGCAGCACCTCTTTTTGATGCTCGCGCTGGGTCAGGGCCGTCACCTTGTAGGTCACTTCGGTGTCGGTGTTGTCCACTGGGCGACGGTTGATCTGGTTGACCAGCGGTCGCAGTAGGGTGTTGGCGGCCAGCACGAACAGGGCGCCCAGAATTGCCTCCATGGCGAGCCCTGCGCCACAGGCGGCGCCGACCGCAGCTACGCCCCAGAGGGTGGCGGCGGTGTTGATGCCGCGGATATTGCCCGATTCACGCATGATGACGCCGGCGCCGAGAAAGCCGATGCCGGAGACGATATAGGCCACCACATGGACCACGTTGTAGTTGCCGCCGTGCAGGTCATAGATACGCTGGGCCAGACTGACGAACAGGGCGGCCCCTACGGCGACCAGCACGTTGGTGCGAAGACCCGCGGTACGCTGGCGGTACTGGCGCTCCAGCCCGACCAGACTGCCGAGCACAAAGGCGAGCAGCAGGCTGGCCAGGGTGTCGAGCAGGGAGATCATGTCAATTTGTTGCCACATCTTCATGGCGTACTCCTTCTGATAAGCGCTGGCTTGGTGCAATCCACGATGAAACGCCGGGAGGCGGATGGATCAGGGGATGATTGCGCGGATGGCCAGCAGACAAACAAAACGCGGCGTCCCGGGGCGCGAGCATCATCAGATGCCCTGACGCTCGGAGAGGACGCAACAAGGGGGGGCCAGCGTGGCTGGCCCCCTGCACAGTGGTTAACGCAGGTGTGCGGTCAGTTGAGCTTGGGATCGCAGTCGATGCGTGGGCGCAGTTGCCAGCGCACCGGATGTGCTACTCCGACCTGATGAACGAACTGCACCAGATAGCGTCGCTGGGGCGGGGTGCACTGCAGGTTGAGCACCAGCTCTCGCCCGCCGCCGCGACCCGGCTTCATCGATTGCATCGGTTGCAGCCCGGCCGGTTGCAGGGTGTGGTTCACCAGATCCAGCACCTGCTCCATATCGGCGCGATCCTCGCAGCGGATCTGCAGCCGGTAGTGGTGTTGACGCTGTTTGCCGACCAGCCAGCGTAGCAACATGCCACTGCCGAGCCGGCTCAACAGGGGGTGGGCCCGGGTAGCAACAGAACCTGTTGCGACCGCGCGATCCGCAGCCGGTTTGATTGAGATAAAACGCATAGCAGCCTCCTTGTGGGAAGCAGAAACTATGCAGGCAAGGTGCCATGGCAAAGCCAGATCACCTGACGTCAAGTGTGAAATAAAGAGAAGAGGGGAGTGGATTTCCGCTTCTCGCAGGGTTGCGAGTGGCGGCAGAGAAAGACCTGCGGCTAGCTCGCGACCTTGGTACCGACGATGAGGGTCGGTCTACAACTGTCACTTGATGAGTTGCCCACTGATGGTCTCCGCTATTGATAAGAGGCTCGAATGATAGCCGAGGCGGCAGGCAGGGTAAACCCCGCGCTGCCCGCAGCAACATCTTGAAACATAATCGAAAGCCCCGTTTTTGCCGCGCAGGGCCGCCAAAAGCAGACCCGGCGAGGGCCGAGTCTGCGGGGTCATTCGGTCTTGTCGATGCCAAGGTATTTGAGCATCAGTTTCTCGTAGATGGGCTCGGTATCGCCCACCTGCATCTTGTGCAGGAAGTATTTCTCGAAGGCGATCTTGGCCAGATGGACCCACTTTCCTTTCTTGAACCAGGCGACGTTGCGCGGCGGGATCTGCGGCATGGCGACGAAAGCGGCGCCGGTGTCCCCTATGTCTGCCAGACAGATGGCATTCCACACTGCCTTGGTCACCGGCGGCTGGCCGCTGAGCTCCGCCTTGATGTTGTGGCTCAGGGTGCGCACCATCGCCTCAATCATATAGCCGGTCTTGGGCACCCCGGTTGGTACCGGCGTCTTGTGTGGAGGTGCAATGGCGATGCAGACCCCGGCGGCGTAAATCTGCGGGAAGGCGGGGTTGCGCTGGTGTTCGTCGACGATGACAAAGCCGCGGGGATTGACCAGCCCCTCGATACCCCGCAGCGGCGCAATGCCGACAAAGGCGGGCAGCATCATGGCGTGTTTGTAGGGCAGAGTGTGGGTGCGCTTGATGTTGCCCTCATCGTCCAGCTCCTCCACCGTCATCTGGCCATCTTGCGCCGCCACGGTGCGGGCATTGCAGATCCACTGCACGTCGCGCATCCGCAGTTCGCTCTCCAGCATTCCCTTGGAGTCGCCCACGCCGTTGAGACCCAGATGGCCGATGTAGGGCTCGCTGGTGACAAAGGTCATGGGCACATTTTTCCTCACCTTCTTGTCGCGCAGGTGGCGATCGAGGATGAACGCATACTCGTAGGCGGGACCGAAGCAGGAGGCGCCCGGCATGGCGCCGACAATCACAGGGCCGGGCTCATCGACCAGGGCACTGACACTGTGGCGGCACTCTTCGGCGTGGGAGAGGGTACAGACGCTGGTGGTGCCACCGGATTCGGGGCCAGCCCCCGTCACCTCGTCAAAGGCGAGGGCCGGGCCGGTGCAGATCGCCAGAAAGTCGTAACGCAGGGTCTGGCCATCGGAGAGGGTGAGCTGCTGCGCCGCCGGTTGCAGCTCGGTCAGGGCGGCATGGATAAAGCGGATCCCCTTTTTCTTCACATGGGGTTCGATGGGGATCGAGGTCTCCTTGCGCTCCCGCCACTGGACGGCAATCCAGGGGTTGGAGGGGGTAAATTCAAAGTCCGGCTTGTCATTAATGAGGATCACCTCATGCTGCTTGCCCAGTTCAGCCTTGAGTTCGTAGGCGGCAGACATGCCCCCCAGACCCGCGCCGATGACGATTACCGTTGCCATGTTCAGCCTCCTGCGTTTATTACACGCTCATATGAGCCTAGGTCATCCGACCCTGTTATTTAAATCCTATCCGTTTGAGGATCATCGCTGCCGGGCAGAAACCGGTGAATGCGCTCTGGATCAGGTTGACCCCGACAAAGGCACTCAACCAGACAAAGCCCGGATGAACCCAGCTGGTAAGGATCAGCGAGAGCAGCAACATGCAACCCGCGACGATTCTGACTCCGTTATCTACTGTCATGGTCCTTCTCCTTATCTACTTTAGATATTGCTAATTTAGTGTTGTTTTATACAATAGAACAAATATCAGCAATTGCTAATTTACTCTTATGAGCCAATTCGACGAGATGAACAGACATGCGACAGCCGCCGCCTCCCTGCTCAAGGCGTTGGCTCATCCCGAACGCCTGATGGTGCTCTGCCAGCTGGTGGAGGGGGAGAAGGGGGTCGGGGAGCTGCTGGCCCATAGCCAACTCGGGCAGTCGGCCTTCTCCCAGCAACTTTCGGTATTGAAGCGCTACGGCCTGATCCGTTCGCGCAAGGTCTCCCAGCAGATCTACTACTCGCTGGTGAGCGAGGCGGCCGCCGATGTGTTGGGCGCGCTGCAAACCCATTTTTGTCACTCAGAAAATAAGGAATCTTGATGATGGAAAGCCAATGGCTGCTCTCTTTGGGCGGTGGCATGCTGGCGGGGCTGTCGGCCCTGCTCCTGATGTTGTTCAACGGCCGGGTGGCCGGGATCAGCGGTATTCTGGCCGGTGCGCTGCAACACCGTGCGCCGTGGCGGGTGCTGTTTCTGCTGGGGCTCGGGGCGGGTGCCTGGTTGGCGCTGACCCTGGGCTGGGCCACCATGCCTGCATTCACCACGCTGCCCGGCTGGCCCGTTGTGCTACTGGCCGGTCTGCTGGTCGGGGTCGGTACCCGTCTTGGCAATGGCTGCACCAGCGGCCACGGCATCTGTGGCATGGGGCGGCTCTCCCTGCGCTCCATCGTCGCCACCCTGACCTTTATGGCGGCAGGCTTTATCACCGTCTTCGTCACTCATCATCTGCTGTAAGGGGCTGATCGCCATGAAGTTGCTGACAAGTTTGTTTGCGGGTGTGTTGTTCGGACTGGGGATGGCCATCTCCGGCATGGTGGATCCCGCTCGGGTCACCGGTTTTCTCGATCTGGCTGGCGCCTGGGATCCCAGCCTCGCCTTCGTGATGGGAGGCGCCCTGCTGGTCTTTATGCCGGGTTACTTCTTGCTGGTGAAACCCCGTCGCCAGAGTGTGCTGGGGGAGCCCATCGCCGCCGTACCAGCCCCTCGGCTGGAGCGCAGGCTGATCGGCGGGGCGGCGCTGTTCGGTATCGGCTGGGGATTGGTGGGTATCTGCCCGGGGCCTGCTCTGAGTCTCATTTCCAGCGGGCAGCCCATGATAATGTTGTTTATAGCGGCCATGGTGGCCGGGATCTTGCTGTTTGACAGAGGGCTGGCCAGGGTGCTGACCAAGGCGCCAGCTCGGGGAGTGGATAAGGTGCGCCAGTCCCATACCGCCTGATCCCGTGAAGTGACAGATTACGCCAGGGAAGGAGTGTAATGATGGAAAAGATCCGGTTGCTGGGGATCACCATGTTGGTGATGACATCGCAGGCCATGACATCCCCCCGGGCCCTTGCCGCGGACGGGGAGCCAGAGCCCTTGTTGACAGTGGCGCCACAGCCGGTGACCGACTGGCTGACGCTGGATGGCACCGTCAGTGCCATCAATCAGGGGACGGTGGCGGCCCAGACCAGCGGCCGGGTCTCCCGCATGCTGGTGGATGTGAACGATCAGGTGCAGGCGGGGCAGCCGCTGCTGGAGATCAGCGGCAAAGAGCAGTTTGCCGCCGTCACGGGGGCGCAGGCGCGGCTGGCGCGGGCGCAGGCCCAGCAAGTGGAAGCCGAGCGCCAGCTCGCCCGCTTTCAGGCGCTGATTGCCAAGGGGGTGATCACCCGCGCCCAGCTCGATAATGCCCAGGCGACGGATCGCGCCGCCCGCGCCGAGGTGAATGCTGCCGATGCGGCTCTCACTCAGGCCCGCGAGGCCTACGGTTATACCCGCATTCTGGCTCCCTATGCCGGGGTAGTGACCAAGAGGCTGGTAGAGCTGGGGGAGACTGTCGCCCCCGGTACCCCACTGCTCTCCGGCTTCTCTCTCGACACCTTGCGGGTGGAGGTCGAGTTGCCCCAATCCGCCCTGACGCTGGCTTGTGAGCCTGCGGATGTGCAGGTGCTGCTGCCCGATGGCAAGTCTGTTACCCCGGTCAAATTGACCCGCTTCAACTATGCCGACAGCCAGAGCCACGCCTTCAAGTTGCGCCTCGACTTGCCGCCGCAAACCGCCGGGGTATTGCCCGGCATGTGGCTCAAGGTGCAGCTCAAGCAGGGTGAGCGTCAGGTGTTGCAGGTGCCGGTACGCGCCCTGCTGCGGCAAGGGGAGTTCAACGGCGTCTATCTGCAGCAGCCTGCTGGCTGGGCCCTGACGCCGGTGCGGGTCGGCCATTGCTTTGAAGGGCAGTGCGAGATCCTGGCCGGGCTGCAAGCCGGTGACAAGCTGGCTCCCGATGCCTGGGCGCAGCAGCAGGAGGTGGCCCATGAGTAGCGAGCTGAACGGCAACAAGGAGAGGCTGGGGCCTGCCGGTCGGCTGGCTGCGCTGTTTCAGGGCTCGGCCATCACGCCGCTGCTGGCGCTGGTGGGGCTGTTGCTCGGCCTGTTTGCGGTGCTGGTGACCCCCAAGGAGGAGGAGCCGCAGATCGATGTCACCTTCGCCGATGTCTACATTCCCTTCCCGGGAGCCAGCCCGGCTGAAGTGGCCTCTCTCGTCACCACCCCTGCCGAGCAGGTGGTCTCCCAGATAAAGGGGATTGATACTCTCTACTCCTTCTCACAACCCGATGGCGCCCTGCTGGTGGTGGTGTTCAAGGTAGGGGTGAGCCGTGAGCAGGCCATCGTCGATCTCAACAACCAGCTCGACTCCAACCGCGATTGGCTGCCACAGGGGATCGGAGTCGGTCAGCCACTGGTAAAACCCCGGGGGATCGATGATGTCCCCATCGTCAGTTTGACCTTATGGAGCAAAGAGTGGAGCAAAGAGGGGAGCAAGCAACTGGGGGCACCCGAGCTGACCCGGGTCGCCCATGAGTTGGAGACCGAGCTCAAGCGCATTCCCGGTACCCGCGATATTTACACGCTGGGCAGCCAGAGTGCCGTGTTGCGGGTGATGCCGGATCCGGCGGCCCTCAGCGCCCACGGCATCAGCTGGGGCGAGCTGAGTCAGCGCCTTGCGGCCGCCAATCAGGTGGGCACCACACAGGCCATCGAGCAAGACAACAGTGAGATTAAGGTGCAGGTGGGGCAGTTCCTGCAAAACGAGCAGGAGGCCCGCGAGCTGGTAGTGGGGCTGCACGACGGCAAGCCGGTCTATCTGGGGGAGGTGGCCAGGGTCTCTCTGGGTCAGGAGACCCCGACCAAGCGCAGCTGGATGGGGCTGGGACAGGCCAGTTATCCGGCGGTGACCCTGGCCATCGGCAAGCAGCCGGGCCAGAACGCGGTCGATGTGGCTAAGCGGGTGGAGGCGCGGGTCGAAAGTTTGCAGAACCGGCTTATCCCTGCCGGGGTCGAGGTGACGGTGACCCGGGACTACGGCGTCACCGCCGAGACCAAATCCAACACCTTGATCGGCAAGCTGATTTTTGCCACCACGGCGGTGGTGCTGCTGGTGCTGGTGAGCATGGGCTGGCGCGAGGCGCTGGTGGTGGGCGTTGCCATCGTCATCACCCTGGCACTGACCCTGTTTGCCAGCTGGGCCTGGGGCTTTACCCTCAACCGGGTGTCGCTGTTTGCGCTGATCTTCTCCATCGGCATTCTGGTGGATGACGCTATCGTGGTGGTGGAGAACATCCACCGCCATCGCGGTTTGGGCAAGGGGTCGCTCAAGGAGCTTATTCCGGGGGCGGTGGACGAGGTGGGGGGGCCGACCATACTGGCGACCCTGACCGTGATCGCGGCCCTGTTGCCGATGGCCTTTGTCAGCGGCCTGATGGGCCCCTACATGAGCCCCATCCCCATCAATGCCAGCATGGGGATGCTTATCTCCCTGCTGGTGGCCTTCATCTTCTCCCCCTGGCTGGCGAGCCATTTGCTCAAGGATTCGGTGCACGGTGCCCACGGCGAGGCCAAGGTGGGTCTTTTTCACCGGCTGATGACCCCTTTCCTGATCGGTGATGGCGCCAAGCGCGCCAGACGCAAGCTCTGGCTGGCGGTGTTGCTGCTGGTCGGGGCGGCTACCGCCATGCCGGTGGTGCAGTGGGTGGTGCTCAAGATGCTTCCCTTTGACAACAAATCTGAATTTCAGCTGGTGCTCGATATGCCGGAGGGGGCGACCCTGGAGCAGACCGAGCGCACCCTGCTGGCGGTTGGGCGGGAGCTTGCCAAGGTGGAGGAGGTGAAGGATTACCAGGTCTACGCCGGCACCGCCGCCCCCATCAATTTCAACGGGCTGGTGCGCCACTACTTTATCCGCAGCGGCGCCAACGTGGGGGATATTCAGGTCAATCTGGTGGACAAGCATGAGCGGGATCGCAGTAGCCACCAGATTGCCCAGTCGGTTCGGGAGCCGCTGCAGGCCATCGCCAGTGCGGCAGGGGGCAACCTGAAAGTCGTTGAGGTGCCGCCCGGCCCGCCGGTCTGGTCCCCCATCGTTGCCGAAATTTATGGCCCGACTCAGGCCGCCCGCGAAGCGGCCGCTCGCGCCGTACAGGCCCGTTTTGTGGCCACGGCGGATCTGGTGGATGTGGATATCTATCTGACCGACCCGCAGCCCAAGTGGCGGCTGGTGGTGGATCGCAGCAAGGCGGCCCTGCTCGGGGTCGATCTCGGGGATCTGGTGAACACCCTCAATGGCGGGGTGGGTTATCAGGATGCCAGCTGGCTGCAGGGTCACGGCGCCAAGTATCCGGTGCCGATCCGCATCGAACTGGCTCCCGGTGACAAACGGGATCTGGCGGGCGTACTGGCCCTCAAGGTGCGCAGCCAGAGCGGCCAGCTGGTGCGGGTCTCCGAGCTGGTGAGTCGCCGTGATGAGGTGGCCCCCAGCTATATCATGCACAAGAACATGCAGCCCATGGTGATGGTGGTGGCCGACATGGGTGGCCATACCGACAGCCCGCTCTACGGCATGTTTGCCGCCGGTGCCGACATCGATCTGCCCCAGTATTACGTGCAGCAGCCCGACAAGCTGGGGGAGGTGGCGCTGTTGTGGGACGGGGAGTGGAAGATCACCTACGAGACCTTCCGCGACATGGGGCTAGCCTACGGGGTGGGGATGATCCTCATCTATCTGCTGGTGGTGGCCCAGTTCCGCTCCTATCTGGTGCCACTCATCATCATGGCTCCCATTCCGCTCACCATCATAGGGGTGATGCCGGGCCACGCCCTGCTGGGGGCCCAGTTTACCGCTACCTCGATGATCGGGATGATCGCCCTGGCCGGGATCATCGTACGCAACAGCATCCTGCTGGTGGACTTTATCGAGCAGCAGCGCAGCGCCGGGGTGGCGTTCGAGCAGGCGGTGATCGAAGCGGCGCAGGTGCGGGCCAAACCCATCATGCTGACGGCGTTGGCGGCGATGATCGGAGCCCTGTTTATCCTTGATGATCCCATCTTCAACGGACTGGCTATAAGCCTGATTTTCGGGATCCTGGTCTCCACTTTGCTCACCCTGGTGGTGATACCCTTGCTCTATTATGCCCTGCTCTCCCGACGCACATGACGGGAGTCACTAGCGAAAGGATGCGCGATGAAGAGAGGTTGGTTGTGGTGGGGAAGTGGCGTTGTGGTGGCGGTGGCTGCTGTGGCATGGTGGTGGCGACCGCAGCCGACGCCGATCAGGCTGGCAGAGGTCGGGCGGGGGGATGTGCTGGTCACCGTGGTCAATACCCGGGCCGGCACCATCAAATCGTGTCAGCGAGCCGGACTCAGTCTGCCCGGTGGCGGCGTGGTGGAGCAGATCGCCGTCAAGGCCGGGGAGCGGGTAGCCCGGGGAGATCTGCTGCTGACCCTCTGGAGTGACGATATTCACGCCGATCTCGCCCGGGCCCGCGCCCAGCAGGCCCTTGGCAAGACCCAGCGCGAGGAGCGTTGCAGCGAGGCGGCCTACTACGAGCGGGAGGCCAACAGGCTGGCCACCTTGCTGGCCAAAAACCTCACCTCCCGCACCCTCGCCGAGCAGGCCCAGAATCTGGCCGATACCCGCCGCTATATCTGTCAGGCATCCCGCCAGCAGGAGCGGGTCGACGAGGCGCAGGTCGCCCAGGTGGAGGCACGCTTGAGCGAGCGCCGCCTGCTGGCGCCGTTTGCCGGAGTGGTGGCTGAGGTCAACAGCAAGTTGGGTGAATACATGACCCCCTCACCGCCCGGAGTAGCCATGCCTCCGGTTATCGATCTCATCGACGATCGCTGTCTGTATGTCTCAGCCCCCATCGATGAGGTGGATGCCGCCCGCCTCAAGGTGGGCCAGTCTGCCCGGGTACTGCTCGATGCCATGCCCGGGCGCGATTTTGCCGCCACCGTCACCCGCATCGCCCCCTATGTGAAGGAGCTGGAGAAGCAGGCCCGCACCGTGGAGGTGGAGGCGGCGCTCACTGCCCTGCCCACCGATGTCCCCCTGCTTATTGGCTACAGCGCTGACCTTGAGGTCGAAGTGACCCGCGCCACCGATGCGCTGCGGGTAGCGGCCAGCAGCCGGGCCGACGATGGCAGCGTACTGCGGCTGGAAGGGGATAAGCTGGTGCGGGTGGTGCCCCGTTGGGGCGTGGAGAACTGGAACTGGATTGAAGTCGCCGAGGGGCTCGCCGCCGGTGATCGGCTGGCAGCTCAGCCCGGACAGATTGTCGGGGAGGGCCCTTTCAGCGCCGCCACGGAGCAGACGGATGAGTGATCTCATTCGCCTTGATGCCGTCAGCCGTCGTTTCACTCTGGGGGGGAGCGAAGTGGCCGCCCTCGATCGCGTATCCCTGCGGGTTGCCGAGGGGGAGTATCTGGCGGTGATGGGCCCCTCGGGCTCCGGCAAATCGACTCTGCTCAATGTGCTGGGGCTGCTGGATCGGCCCGACGAGGGGCGCTACTGGCTGGGGGGAGAGGACACCGCCACCCTGTCAGAACCTGCGCTGGCCCAGCTGCGCGGCCATCGCATCGGCTTTGTGTTCCAGTCGTTTCACCTTATCTCCCGCCTCACCGCCCGTGAAAACGTCGAGCTGCCGCTGATGCTGTGCGGGATCGCCCCCGCCGAGCGCCATCGCCGCAGCCAGCAGTTGCTGGGGGAGCTGGGGTTGGAAAACCGGGCCGGACACCGCCCTGCCGAGCTTTCCGGCGGTCAGCGTCAGCGGGTGGCCATCGCTCGGGCCATGGCAATGGCGCCGCGGCTGATCCTGGCCGACGAGCCCACCGGCAATCTCGACTCCCGCTCCGGGGAGGAGGTGATTACCCTGCTGGAGGAGCTCAACCGGGAGCAGGGGATCACGCTGGTGGTGGTAACCCACGACCCGCGCCTCGGTGATCGGGCGGGCAGGCGGATCCTGATGAACGATGGCCGCATCAACATTGATAGCGGCGGTGGCTGAATGCGGCGCCCCGATGTGATCCGCTTTGCCGCCGTGGCGTTATTGCGTCAGCGTTCACGGGCGCTGGTCTTGATCCTGGCGGTGAGTCTGAGCGTCACCTCGGTGCTGCTGCTCACCGCGCTGGGGGAGGGGGCGAGGCGCTATGTGGCCGACCAGTTCAGCTCTCTTGGCAAGGATCTGTTGGTGATGTTCCCCGGCCGCAAGGAGACCACCGGCGGACTGCCGCCGGTCACCGGCAACAGTCTGCGGCAGATCACTCTCGATGATATGCACTACCTTGGCCAGCACCAGCCAAACGTGCGGTTGGTGCCGCTGGTGATGGGCTTTGCCGAGGCCAAACAGGGGGCGCGGCTGCGCCAGACCATGCTGCTTGGCAGCAGCAACGGGCTGCGCGATACCCACGGGCTGGAACTGCTCTCCGGCCGCTGGCTGCCGGGGGATGCCGCAGAGGATCGACCGGCCGTCCTGCTCGGGGCCAAGGTGGCCCGTGAGCTGTTCGGTCAGGTCGATCCGGTCGGACAGTGGCTGCGTTTTGACAATCGCCGCTTTCGGGTGGTGGGGGTCTTCACCAGCCAGAGCAGCAATCTGGGGATGGATATGGCCGAGGCCGCGCTGATCCCGGTCGGTAGCGCCATGCGGCTGTTCAATACCGAGGGGCTGTTTCGCCTGCTGATCCAGCCGCTGGCGGGGCAAGCGGTGCCTCCGCTGGTCAAGCGACTGGAGCAGCTGATGCAGGCGCGCCACGGGGGGCTCGATGTGACCGTGGTGCGCCGCGACGCCATGCTGGCCACCTTCTCCACCATTCTCTCGACTCTCACCCTGGCAGTTGCCGGCATCGGCGCCATCAGCCTGCTGGTCTCCGGCATCATGATGATGAATCTGGCGCTGATCAGCACCCGCCAGCGCACCGGCGAGATCGGCCTGCTCAAGGCGCTGGGGGCCGACAGTCGCCAGATCCGCCAGCTGTTTTTGTGGGAGGCGCTGCTGCTGAGCGGCAGTGGCGCGCTGTTTGGCACTGTGTTGGGCTATGCCCTGGTGGCCCTTGCCGCGCTGATCTGGCCCGGATTTCCGGCGGCGGTCCCTCTGCTCGCTACTTTCTGCACCATACCGGCAGCCCTGCTGACCGGGCTGTTCTTTAGCTGGCTACCTGCCTCCCTGGCGGCACGGCAAGATCCGGTCAGCAGCCTGCGCAGCGGGCAATGGAGCGGTGGCTGATGCGCGCCGCCGATCTGCTGTTCTGGCTCTGGCGCGCCTTGCTGGCGGGGCGCAGTCGCAGCCTGCTGTCGGCGCTGGGTATCGCCATCGGGATCGCCTCGGTGACCCTGCTCACCGGCATCGGCGAGGGGCTCAGGCTCTATCTGCTCGACAGCTTCTCCCAATTTGGCACCCGGCTGATCGCCGTGACCCCGGGCAAGACCGAAACCGCCGGCGGCCCGCCCGGCATCCTCTCCAGCAGTCGTCCCCTGCTGCTGGAGGACGCCGATGCCCTCGCCAGATTGGCAGGGGTAGAGGCGGCGCTCCCTGTGGTGCAGGGGCAGGGGGAGGTGCGCAGCCGTGGGCTGACCCGCAGCACCGCCATTCTGGGCACAGGTCCGGCGGCGCTCTCCGGCTGGCGACTCACCCTGGTGCAGGGGCGTTTTCTGCCTGCGGATGACAGTGCCATGCCCCGTGCCTATGCGGTGCTGGGGGCCAAGGTGGCGGCGGAGCTGTTTCCCGGTGGCGATGCACCAGGCAGTTTGCTGCGTGCCGGTGATCGCCGTTTTCGGGTGGCCGGGGTGCTGGCCCCCAAGGGGCAATTTCTCGGCTTTGATCTGGACGACATGATCTATCTTCCCGCCGCCCACGCCCAGGCGCTGTTCAACAAGGAGGGGCTGCAGGAGATCGATGTCATCTATCGCGCCGGACAGACGGAAGCCGATATCACCGCCCAGATCCGGCGGGTGCTGATCGCCCGCCACGGCGCCGAGGACTTCACCCTCACCTCCCAGCAGGACATGCTGACCAGCCTCGACAAGATCCTCTCTATCATCAAGCTGGCGGTCGGCGGGCTCGGCATCATCTCGCTGCTGATCGGGGCAGTCGGCATCTTCAGCATCATGAGCATCGCCCAGCAGGAGCGGATCCCCGAGGTGGGTTTGCTGATGGCGCTGGGCTGCCCACGGCGGCGCATTCTATTGTTGTTCCTGCTCGAAGCCGTGGTGCTGGCGCTGCTGGGCGGGGCCATGGGGCTGGCCCTGCTCGGCGGGCTCAAGCTGCTGCTCACCCTGCTGGCGGCTGGCTTGCCGCTCACCCTCCATCCTCTCTATCTGCTGCTGGCGCTCGGTTGCAGCGCCCTGGTGGGTCTGCTGGCCGGGGTCGCACCTGCCTTGCGGGCAGTACGTCTCGACCCAGTAGTTGCCCTGCGCGGTGATTAGGTCGCTCCTTTCGCAAGAGGCGCGTTACGCTCGGGTCTGAACAGGGGGGACTAGGTGACCCCCTCTGCAACCGGCACGCTGCGCTCAGATCTGAATAGGGGGAAGTAGCGGCGATCCGCCTGACTCATATGGCCGACTACCAGCTCCTGAATGATGAAGTTGAGCAGCTCGTCGTTGCCCAATGTCCCCGCTTTGGCAGCGTGCAGTAGTTGGCTTGCTTTGTTGAGCAGGCGCTGGTGATCCTGACGGTGGCTGACGAGTTCCCGATAGTCGATCTCCGCCAGCATCTGCTCTTCAAAGGCGAAGTGGTGGCGGGCCATTTCGAACAGACTCTCCAGACTCTCCAGAAACGGGGCCGGATCCTCGCGCTGATCTTTCATCCGCTCCAGCAGCCGGTTGGTCAGTACGAAGAGCTGGCGATGCTCGGCATCGATGCGCGGGTGACCGCACTCGTGGCCGGGTTGCCACAGCAGGGCGCCCTGCTCGGGATCAAGGCCTTCGGTATAGAGGCAGACCCGGCCGCGGCCGCGATTCTTCGCCTGATACATGGCCTGATCGGCGTGGTGCATCAGGGTTTTGGCATCCTCCCCGTGCTCGGGATAGAGCGCCAGCCCGATACTGCTTGAGATGAGCAGCTCCTGCCCCTCCAGCTGGAACGGATGGCGCAGCTGCTGGTGCAGCTTGTCGGCCACCGCCAGCACTTCGTCGCCACTCTCCGGCAGCAATATAACGAACTCGTCGCCCCCCAGCCGCGCCACCAGATCCTGTTTGCGCACGCAGTGGCTCATCCGCTCGGCCACCATATTGAGCAGAATATCCCCGGTCTCATGGCCGAAGGTGTCGTTGATCGGCTTGAAGTGATCGAGATCGATAAACATCAATGCCAGCGGACGGGGCACCTCCTGCTCCATCAGCTCCTTGAGCCGTTGCTGCAGCAAGCGGCGATTGGGCAGCCCGGTGAGGGGGTCGTAGAAGGCGAGGCGGCGCATCATCTCCTCTCGCGCTGCCCGCTCGGTGATATCCCGGGTGACCCCGAGGATCGCCTCCGGCTGGGCATTGTGGTTGCCATGGAGGGTGGTGATGGTCTCGGTCGCCACCAGATGGCCATCCTTGTGGCGCAGCTGGGTGCGAATGACCCGGCGGGTCTGGTCATGTTCCCCCCGCTGCCAGGCCTCCAGGGTGGCGGAGATCTCCTCGCGCAGCAGCTGCCTTGAGGCATCCGGCAGCAGCTGTTTGAGGGGCAGGGCAAACAGCTCGGGGGCCTCGTAGCCGCTCAGAGGAGTGATGGCCGGGCTGACGTAGCGAAAGCGCAAGCTGGCGGCATCCATGGTCCAGATCACATCGGCGCTGTTCTCCGCCACGAAGCGATAGTGTTGCTCGCTCTGGGCCAGTTCACGGGTCAGCCGCTGGCGATCCCGCGCCTCCTGGCGCAGGCGCAGATAGAGGTGCAAGAAGATGCCGAGCAGGGTCATCAGGGTAAAGGTGATGAGCATGGCCACCGCCACGCTCTTGTCGAGCAGTTGCCGTTGCTGGCGCAGCCGCTCCTGCGCCGGGTCGTAGATAAAGCGGTCGAGGTTGGGCAATACCGTGAGCATGCCCGCCTCCAGATAGGTTTTGGCGATCTGCAGCCAGCGCTCCTGCTGCATGTAGCCAGGTTCGATCAGATCCGGCTGCATCAGCTCTCTGGTTTCGCGAGCCTCGAACTCCAGCTGTTCACGGCCAGCCCCGGTCGGGTACTGCTCCATGATCAGGTTGATCATCTCGTCGGGGTGGTCCATCGCATAGCGCCACCCCTTGAGGCTGGCCTGCTGGAAGGCGTAGACCCGATCCTGTCGGGTGATCAGCTCCCGCTCGGAGGTAAACAGGTTGTCGCCGTAGAAGTCAAAGTCGATGGTGCGCGGGCTGAAGACCCGATAGGGGATGCCTCTTTGCTGCAGATAGAAGGGCTCGGTAGTGCTGTAGGCACTGATGGCATCCACCTTGCCCGCCAGCAGTGCCTGTATCCCCTGTTTGTATGGGAGGGTGACCCAGTCGCGGCTGCGGGTCTGGTGAGAAAGGTAGGTCAGCAGCTCGTTGGAGCCAGGCTCCAGCATCAGTCGCTTGTTGGCCAGATCGGCCGGGTTGCGAATATCTGGCCTATCCAGCGTGAGCAGAACCAGCGGCGAGTGCTGCAGCAGGGCGGCGAGCACCACCACCGGACGACCGGCAGCCCGATCCAGCAGCAGATCACTGCCGCTGATGCCAAACTGGGCCTTTCCCGAGATCACCTCGCTGACCACATCGGTGCGGGAGTCCGCTTCACGCAAGGTGACATGCAGACCGGCCTCCCGATAAAACCCTTTGGCGATGGCCGCGTAGTAACCGGCAAACTGGAACTGGTGCTGCCACGGCAACTGGACGATGACCTGCTCGCCGGCTCGCACGGGGGAAGAGGTCAGGGTCGCGATGACCATACCGACCAGCATTGGCATAAACCAGCTGAAGGGCTGGCGGGGGGCTGCGTTCTCCGTCATACAACGTTTCTCTCGGGAGCGGTGTCTAGGCTAGATTCAAGCAATTTTGTGTCACCTGCAAGGGGAGAAAAGGCGTTTGCAATGGGGTATAGGGGGGTTGGAAAGTCATTTTTGTGTCGTTCATCACACGGGATGGATACATGCCGTTTTTTTGCAAGTTATGTGACCAATAAGAGAGTCATATGGCCTATCGAAGTGGTCGCATTCTAGCCACTTTTTCCCGTTTTTATCGTTATCATTGTGGCTAAACTGCACTTTTTCCATGGTTGCACGTCAAGCTGTGTCGTTATATCAATAGATACTTTTAGGGGGCGGTCAGGTGTGACGCAAATGTATCGCGGCTGCTGCGCACCGGTTAATATGCGACAGCTCAGTGATGGTACCCCGTCAGTGTTATCATGCTGCCCCCAGTTCCGGATAAGGTCTTTTTATGTCCCGCTTGCGTCTGCTTGTCTCCGACTCTCACGATCCCCTGTTCAATCTGGCCGTTGAGGAGTGCATCTTCCGCCAGATGGACCCCGGTCAGCGGGTGCTGTTCCTTTGGCGCAATGCCAATACCGTGGTGATTGGCCGTGCCCAGAATCCGTGGAAGGAGTGCAACACCCGCCGCATGGAAGAGGACGGGGTCACCCTGGCGCGTCGCAGCAGTGGCGGTGGCGCCGTGTTCCACGATCTTGGCAACAGCTGCTTCACCTTCATGGCGGGCAAGCCGGAGTATGACAAGAGCGTCTCCACCGCCATTGTGCTGGACGGGCTCAAACGATTGGGGATCGAGGCCTTTGCCTCCGGTCGCAACGATCTGCTGGTGGCCACCCCGGACGGGGAGCGCAAGGTATCGGGGTCGGCCTATCGGGAGACTCTGGATCGCGGTTTTCACCACGGCACCCTGCTGCTGGATGCCGATCTCGGCCGCCTTGCCAACTATCTCAACCCCGACCCCAAGAAGCTGGCGGCCAAGGGGATCACCTCGGTGCGCAGCCGGGTGGCCAATCTGTGCGAACTGCTGCCGGGGATCGACCATCAACAGGTGAGCGAGGCGCTGCAGGAGGCCTTCTTCCACCATTACGGCGCGCGAGTTGAGCCCGAGCATATCTCCCCGGAGCAGATGCCGGATCTGCCGGGCTGTGCCGAGACCTTCGCCCGCCAGCGCAGCTGGGAGTGGAACTATGGCCATGCCCCGGCGTTCAGCCATCTGCTGGAGGAGCGGTTCAGCTGGGGCGGGGTGGAGCTGCACTTTGATGTGGAGAAAGGGGTCATCACCCGGGCGCAGCTCTTTAGCGATACTCTGGAGCCGGCCCCGTTTGATCTGCTGGCGGCCGAACTGGCGGGTTGCGGCTATCGGCCGGACGCGGTTGCCGCGCGCCTGCAGCCCTGGCTGGCGGCCTTCCCGCAGCAGCAGAGCGAGCTGGCGGAGTTTGCCGAGTGGCTGTTGGCCTCCCTGCGTTGAGGTGGACGCTGCGCTGATGGTGGTCTGGTAGTAAGGACTCTGTCAGCCAGGATGGGAGCAAGATCACGAAATATAAAGAGGCGCCTCAAAGGCGCCTTTTTGCCAGCCCTTGTGATGGCTGATACATGACAAAAAGTAGGGTAGGCCATTAGATATTGTCACTGTCGGCCCCGCTGGTACAGGGGTATAACGGCCGCACATTTGCTGTACTAATGGTATAAAAATGAGTGACTTAGTTTATCTGCAAGACGAAAGCGTCAATGCCGTCCATCCCGATTTCTCCGCCCGTTTCGCCACCGTCAAAGCCAACTTTTTCTCGCGCAATCCCGATCTCTGGCCCGTTTTTCGCGAACCCGGATTTGCCACCCTCAACGAATTTCGGGCCCGTGGCCTGGCTCCCGATGCCCGTTTGAATGCCTGGCCTGATGGCCGCGCCCGCCTGGCCGATCTCTGCGAGACCATGCCGGTGCCCGCCACCATGCGCACCCCGGGCGAGCCGATGGCCGAGCTGCTGTTTGCCGCCGCTCTATCGAAGGATTGGGAGAACCCCTCCAGCGTCGAGAACGTCATCACTATGTCAGCGGATCCCGCCATCTACGGCGCCCAGCTGGGCATTCTGGCCAACCCCAATCTGGTCTACTCCGAATACGCCGGAGTGGCCGAGGAGCTGGAGAAGAAGGTGGTGCGCCAGATTGCGCTGCTGGCAGGCTATGACCCCGAGCGGGCCACCGGCATCTTCACCCAGGGGGGGACCTTCTGTAACCTCTATGGCTACTTGCTCGGCATTCGCAAAACCTTGCCGGAGGCCAAGCACAAGGGGCTCGGCCACTATCAGGATTACCGCATCATCAACTCCCAGGGCGGTCACTACTCCAACATCACCAACCTCTCCCTGCTCGGGGTCGATATCGAGAACAAGACTATCCGCATTCAGGTCGGCGAGAACAACGACATCGATCTCGACCACCTCGAACGCACCCTGACCGCCTGTTTTGCCCTGAAACACGTGGTGCCCACCATCATGCTCACCATGGGCACCACCGACACCTTCGGGGTGGATCAGGTGAAACCCGTGTTCGAGCTGCGCAATCGCCTCTGCGAGCAGTTCGAGGTGGCGGTCAAGCCCCATATCCACGTCGACGCAGCTATCGGCTGGTCGATGATCTTCTTCCTGGGTTACGACTTTGCCGCCAACCCGCTCGCCATCAACAGCGCCACCCTGGCGGGGATCGAGCGCAACGTGGCACGCTTTGCCGAGCTCAAATATGCCGACTCCTTCACCGTCGACTTCCAGAAGTGGGGCTATGTGCCCTACACCTCCAGTCTGGTGATGATCAAGGAGCAGGATGACCTCAAGGCGATGGAGAATGACCCGGAGAACTTCTCCTACTTCGAGCGGGACATTCAGGGCCAGACCCACCTGCAATCCACCATCGAGTGCTCCCGCGGCGCGAGTGGCCTGTTCGGTGCCTATGCGGCGCTCAACTATATGGGGGTGGAGGGGTATCGCACCGTGCTGGCCCACTGCCTGCAAAATGCCAATTACTTCCGCTTCCGGTTAAGCCAGCTGGACAACGTCAAGCTGGTGGCGCAGGAGAATCAGGGGCCGAGCGTCGGCTTCAAGGTCTACAACCCCGAGTGGGTGAGTGACCCGGAAGCCGAATTTGCCTTCGAGCTGGCCCGCTCCAGCGATCCCGCCTACAAGGCGCGACTGCAGCGCAATACCGATTACCACCGCAGCCTGTTCAAGGGGCGCGGCAAGGTGGGGCTCTACACCAACTGGGTGGAGGCGGTGGCCCACTCCGACTACGACGCCCGCGGCAAATACTCCTATATCGCCGGGGAGAAGGCAGTCTTTATGAATCCTGCCTGCACTCGCGAGCAGATTGACGCCTTTATCGACCATATTCGCGGTTGATGGCGGTTGCCCTGACTGCCGAGCGCGGTCAATGGTGGCAAGAGGTGGTTGGGGTGTATCACGCCAACAGATAGACAAAGGGCAAGCCGGTTGGCTTGCCCTGCTGTTTTTACGGCATAGAGCTTAAGTAGTGGGGAAGATCGGGCTCAGAGGGCCAGCAGTTGCTCGTTCTCGACAATCTCGCACCCGGCGGGCAGTTTCGAGAGGGCGATCATGGCGTGGGCCACCTGACGGGCCTCGATGGCGCGCCAGCGGGCGAGCTTGCCCACCAGCAGTGGCCGAAACAGCGGGTAGATGGTCTGAAAGATCTGCTCGGAGAGGCGCGGTGGCTGGCGATCTCCGAGCAGCATGGCGGGGCGTACGATGGCGAGCCGTGGCCAGGATTGGGCCAGCAGGGCCTGCTCCATCTCTCCCTTGGTACGCGGATAGAGAGCCGGGGACGATGCGCTGGCCCCCATGCTCGAGACCACGATCAGCCGTTGACAACCGTGGCGGCGGGCCAGCTCGGCAAAGGCGACCACATAGTCGAGATCGACCCGGCGAAACGCCTCGGCAGAGCCCGCCTCCTTGCGGGTGGTACCAAGGGCACAGAAGGCGATATCGACCGGGCGGGAGAGGGTGACGCTGGCCAGATTATCAAAATTGACCGGCAGCCAGTGGTGCGCCTCCTTGCCCGGCTTGCGACAGAGCAGGGTCAGTTCATGTTCGGCAGGCAGTTGCTGCACCAGTTCGCGACCGATCAGGCCGCTGGCTCCGGCAATCAGGATCCGGCTCATGGGGATTCTCCCTGTGTCATTCGATGGTGTTGATGCCATGGTGGCTGCTCATCAGCATCAGGCAATTTGCGAGCAGCTGCAATGGCGAGGAATGACTCAGTGTTGTCGGGCAGGATGAATTACGTGGGGCTGGATAAAACAAAACCGGCGCGAGGCCGGTTTTGCGGGATATCAGAGCGGGGTATTGAAAGCTGCTGGCAGCGGGAAGTCACCCGTCACTGTGGTCAGCCTGTCGTTGGCGAAGGTGACAGTGAGCTCTTTGCGCTCCTTGTCGCCGTGGCCCGGCTGAAATTCATAGAGGTAGTACCAGGTGTTGGGGTCAAAGCCGTCACGCAGCATGGGGGTCCCCAGCACATAGCTGACCTGCTCGCGGGTCATCCCCTGGCGCAGTTTGTCGACCTGTTTTTGTTCCACATAGTTGCCCTGAGGAATATCGATACGATAGACCAGGCTGCAACCGGAGAGGGTGAGGGCGGTCAAAGCCGCGGCAATCAGGTGTTTCATCCGCATATCGAGTTCAGATCATCCATTCAAGTCTTTTTACGCTGGCCGAATCATACCTACTCCCTTGGCGGAAGTAAAAAGCCAAGGCAAAAATAGCCAAAGGGAGTTAACCCCCTTTGGCCAGCACGGCGTCATTCACTGTGGTTCGGGATTGGCCTGACGAGCCTAAGCATAGGTGCACTGTAACCGCCTTCATGAAACACTTCATGTGATGGTTCGAACTGCAGGTAGTTGTATCCATCTCCAGAGGCGCTGTCTGAAATAAACTGGAGCCTGGTTAAGGCATAGCTTTGCCGGGTTAGCTTGTTGCAAGCCTGTTCCTGCTCTTTAGTCGGCTTAATATATTTATGGGTCACCGGATCAGATCTGGCTTCACACGCACGCTGTTTGAGGTTTTCAGTATCTGCGGCCAGCTGAGGGTCTGGAAAGCCCACTGCGCTGTAGGTACCAGGTTGGCACTGAGGGTTGTAGAGGGTAAACAGCTCCTTGATGTCTGGGGCCCGCCAAGGGTGTGCAGGGGTGTTCAGTCGGTCGTTGGCCTGCATGATTATGGTCATCAAGGGGTTGTCACTCGGGTTTGCTCTGCTGTTGATCACCTCAGGCATGCCCTCGCAGCCAGAGCCATTATCACTGACTTGTTGGCCGTAGGGGCAGTAGAGCCATTGCAGACCGGTGGCTCTGTCGTTGACCACCTGCAGCTTGCCTTCGGCCGTGTCGATCAGTTCGCTAACGAAACGGGTATCATCGTCCTGATAGCCTGGCAGGCATATACGGGCCTGGCTTGCTAGTGGCAACAGGGCCGCAGCTAGTAATAGGGTGAAGAGAGAGTGGTGCATTTTATTCTCCTGTGACCTTGAAGCCATCGCTCACCAGCATGACGTAGTGAGGTTGATACTGGCGTGCAATGTTGCCACGTAGCTGGGTATTTGGGCGAACCTGGTAAGCATCTGGTCCGCCGTCATCTTTCTTCCAGGTGCCGATGGGGCGACTGACCGGCATCACATCCGAGGTCCAGAAGCCGTGGAAAATCCCCTCCAGCTCCTGCGATTTTCCATGGGTGAATTGCAGACCCGAATTGAGCGGGAAGTAGCGGGTATCGAGGGCAATGGAGTTATCCCGGGTCAGGGTCATGAGGCCGTAGAACTCCTGCTGGCTGGGGGCGCGCCAGTTGGAGAGGCCGCATAGCTTGCTCTGGTTGACCTGGCTTATCTGGCGTTTCAGGTTGCAGCGGCTGCGGTCACTGGCCAGAGCACCACTTTGCGGGTCATAGCAGCTGCCGTTGAAGGCGTTGTTGCTCTGGATATCGTCATAGGCAAACAGGCTTTTGTCATCGTGCAGGGAAGATTCGCCATCTTTGTGTTGTACCTTGGTCTCCCACACCAGCCCGCTCAGGGCATCGACCACGCAGGCAAACGGCATCTGTTTGTAGGAGAGATCCTGGCGTGGTAGCGGCTCTCCCCGGTTGTCCAGCTTGATGTAGCGAGCGCCGAGCACTCCATCCAGATTGCTGTTGACCGCTTGTCCACTCAAGGGATCGCAGCGGCTATCCAGGTCCCGGCCACGCTTGCCATCATCCAGCCCCATGCTGTGGGTGATGCGGGTATCGGCCACATGCAACTGCCCGGCTCGATAGGTCAGTGGGGCACTGATGGTGCCACCCTCGCTCATCACTCTTATCTGGTAGTCCTGATAGTGAGGGAGACCCTTGAGGGTGATGCGAGTCTGCTGGCTGATGTTTTGCTGTTCGGCGTTTTCAATATGTTCAAACGGGGTTTTCCCCCAGCCAATTCGATACTGACTCACCCCCTCCTGGGGTTGCCAGCCGAGGGTGACCCAGTGGCTGCCATCCTGATCACGGCCCTGACCCAGAATAGCCAGGCCGATCACTTGATCTGACAACACCTCACGCTGACAGACAGGGGATATGGGGCTGTTGGGGTAGGGGGTGAGCCAGCTACCCGCTGTGCTGGTTCCGGGATAGAGAAGAGCATCGCTTTCCGAGTTGCGGATCAGACCGGTCGCCGCCTTGATGATGTGGGAGATGTTCTTGTCTGGATTGGCATTCAACAGGGGGCCCAGCCCGCTATTGTCGGCGATGGTGGTTTCCAGTTTGAACAGGTCCGGTATCTGATTGTTGCGGGACACGGTTGAATATTCATTGGCCATGTTGATCTCCAGCCAGCTCAGCAGTTGCTGGCGAAAATCAGTGCCCTCGATCAGGTTGACAGGTTGCTGCCAGAGCTCCCCCTCGGTCTGCAGGGCAACCATGGCTGCCAGTAGCTCAACCTGATGCCTCGGTAGTGCCTTGAGTTTTTGATCCAGCTCCGCCAGGGTCCAGGCTTGCCAGTCCAGGAAAGAGCCCATGCCGGCACTGAGGGTGGTTTTGAGCAGCAGAGCCCACTGCGCCGTGGTGGTATAGCCCACATTGAGGCGCGGGTATTCGTTGGCGCCGAGCATGCCATCGCGATTTTCATCGCGCTTGACCAGCTCGCAGAAAGAGCCGAGCACCGAGCGCAGTTCCACCTCACTCTTGGCATCCTGTACCACCAGGGTCAGGGTGTCTTCCATCAGATCATCACTGGTCTCGCTGCTGCCCGGTTTGCAACTGGCGAAGCTGTTGTTGAGGTCAGCGAGCGTGAGAGTGATGCTGTACTGGTTGCCCTGCTTGATGGGAAGAGACTCTTGCATCTGACCACTCTGGGCCATTACCGCAAGCCGTTGTGGCCGAATGGGGCGTTCGGGTTTGAAATAGTGGGCATTGAGCCCATCGTGGTTGGGTTTGGCACCGATCTCTACCGATACCGATGCTTCGCTCAGACGAGAGGGGAATTGTCCCAGCAAGGTCAGTTTGCGCTGTGGATAGAAGGTGGTGAGCAGCTGGTAGGTCGCTGTGCGGGTATCCAGTTTCTCCATGGCAGCGAGGGCATCGTTAAGCCGGGTTTCGGCGTCGTCAGGTAATGTTGTGCCTTGGCTGGTGGCAAGTGTCGTCAGGTGTTCAAACAGGGTGGATGTCGGGTTGGACTGTTGCTGGTTGACCAGTGCAGTTGCCAACTCACCGAGCTGCCGGGCCGGGTTCGGCATATCGCCGTTCAGGGTCAACTGCAGCAAGGCGGTGAGATCTCGGGCAAAACGGTGATTGAGATGAGGGTCACTGAAGAGCTGGCCAGAGACATCCTGTTTTCCCTCCTGCTTTTGCAGCGCCGCCATGATGCTCTGATATGCCAGCGGCATGGGGGAAAGGTGCAGACGAGGACTCTCTTGCTCGGTGATGATGCCATCCCCGTTTTGATCCTGTTTGAGCAGTTGTGTCAGCGTAGGCAATTCACTGCTGAGGGATAGCGCGCTGTTCTGACGGTGGCTGGCGACAAGGTGCAGCGCCTTGTCTTGTGGCCATTGGCTCAATTTCAGTTTGAAGCCGAAACTGCCATCAGCCTGAGCGCTCTGGGTGACGCAGACCTTGTCGGCACAGAGCTGAATATCAAATTGCCCACCCTGTTCGTGAGTCAGCGGCAGTGCGCCGGCCAGATCCAGCGAGGTGGGTGGGGCGGGCTGTGTTGTCCCCGTTGTTGGTTGGCCAGATTGGTCTGGTGACGTTGTTCCCGAGCCGCTACCTGAGCTCCCTCCGCTGCTACTGCTGGTGCTTCCTCCGCTGGCAGTACCTCCAGCTGTGCCCGGGTTGTTGCCACTTCCGCTATCCGGTGTGGTGGGTTGCTGGTTGCTACCGCTTCCTCCGCTGTTGCTTGCGTTATTTCCCGCCTGATCGGGGCTGCCCAGCTCTGCCTTGCATGCCAGCAATGTGGCACAGCAAAGGAGCAACAGCAGTGGTTTCGTTGTCCTGAACACGTTCGACTCCGTTATTGTTGTTTAGATTATTAATCTGCCAAGTCCGGTTTTTAGCGCGTAAATGAAATCCATTGCAGATGCTTTTGCTGTTAAATTCGTTAAATTGTCAAATTCACTCTGCGAATTATTTCATTTGGTGATAATGATATTGATTCTTGTTTGTGATCTCAATATCATCTTGTCGTTGTTTAATTTCAGGCATAAAAAAACAGGGACAAAAAATGACGATGCGAGTTTGGGATTACCTTCGTGACTACATGAAGGATGAAAGCGGTGCCACAGCCATTGAGTACGGCATCCTGGCTGCAGGATTGGCGGCCGGGATCCTGGCCATATTTGGCTCGGACGGGATCTTCATCACGGCGTTGAAAGAGAAGTTCACCGCCATTGTTGCCGGGTTGAATATGGACGCGGCTGGTAAGTGATGGCGTGGGGGCAATGGCTCGCCACATTGATGGCCTGCTGGTGTCTGGTCAGTGATTTGTTCGAACGGCGAATCCCCAATCTTGCGGTGCTGGTACTGGCCCTCTGGGTTGGCTGGTTGTTGCCGTTCAATCCGCTGTCACTGGTGTTGGCCATACTGACCTTGCTGTTGGGGCTGGTTGCCTATCACCGAGGCTGGTGTGGCGCCGGGGACAGCAAATTGCTGGCGGTCTGCCTCTATGGGGCAGGCGAGCAATGGCCCGAATTATTGCTGTTGATGGCGTTCTCCGGTGGCCTGCTCAGCCTGGTGTGTTTGATCCATAGCCGCCTGCGCCCTTCACCCAATCCAACTACTGTGCCTTATGGGGTTGCCATCCTCTGGGCGGCAGCTCTGACCACACCTCTATTTATGTAGTCACACCTTATGAAGAAACTCTTTTTGCTTATCGCTGCACTGCTGGTGCTGGCGGCGATGCTGGCTACCTTGTGGCCAGCTGAACCTGCGCCGCAGAGCGGTGCATCCCCACGGGATCAGCCCGCAGAATCGTTAGCGCCGGATCGGGTGGCCCAAGTACTGGTTGCCGCCCATCGGGTGCAGGCCGGTTCTTTCATCCATCCCGAAGATCTGCACTGGCAAGCCCTTCCCGAAGCCGAAGAGAGGAACCTGCCGGGTCTCTTTCTGTTTGGTTTTACCGATACCAAGGTCCTCAAGGGGAGTCTGGTGACCCGCACGCTGGAGGCGGGCCAGATAGTCTCTGCCGATGATCTGGTTCGTCCCGAGCAGAGTCACTATCTCTCCGCCATGATGGCGCCGGGCATGCGAGCGGTGACGCTGGCGTTGGGGAGGGAGGCGGCCAGCCACGGCCTGATCCGGCCCGGTAACCGGGTGGATGTGATCCTCACCAGCAAGCATGCGCGTCAGCACAATGCCCAAGGGGCAGAGGTAACCAGCAATCAGTCGGCCGAGATCATTCTGACCGATATCAAACTGCTGGCCATCGACGCCCAGGTGACCGATATCGCCGCGCTCAACGGCAATCCTGCGGCACAGGATAACTTCGACCAGGTCGCCGTGACCTTCGAGTTACCCCCTCGGGCGGCAGCACGCTTGTTGCTGGCACATCGCTTGGGAGAGCTGGCTCTGGTACTGCGTTCGGCACAAAGCGCACCGGCGGGCAACCCTGCGATGGCGCTGCCGGAGGGGAGTCTGATATGGGCTGAACAGGTCGCTCGCGGCCAGAACCCGAGAGCCATTCCAGGTCATGGGGTCAAGATCAGTTATGGCGACGGTAACGACCGAACCCGTCAACCCTAATCAACACAGAAAGGAAATGATGTTGCGAACATTTGCCATATTGCTCGCCATGCTGCCGCTCTGGGCCGCAGCCGCCGAGAGCCTGACGCTCACTCCCGAGCAATCCACTCTGCTCAATTTTGATGAACCTGTGCTGGATGCCTTTGTGGCCAATTCGGAGTTGGTCAGAGTACACAGCCCCTCTGATCAGCAATTGCTGATCTATGGCCGCAAGGTGGGCAACACCGATCTGGTGGTGACCGCCCTCGATGGTCGAACCCTGGGCCACTATCGGGTAACTGTCGTCGCTGATCTCGCACCGCTTGAACAGCTGGCCCGTCAGCATTTCCCCCAGAGTCGACTCACCTTTAGCGAGTCGGGCGGTGCCATCGTAGTGGCAGGAGAGGTGACCAGCCCGCTGCAGGCGCACGAAATCCTCAGCATGGTGGAAGGCTTTGCCAAGGGACTGCAACCGCAATCCGTCGCCCAGAGTACAGTGATGGCCCCTTCGCCTCCGGCGGGTAACCAGGATGAAGGTGCAGCTGTTGTCGGTGGGGGCAGCGGTCAGTACGCCAATGTCATCAACCAGCTGCGACTGGCCGGATCGGATCAAATCAATATATCGGTGCGCATCGTCGAGATGCAGCGTACTACCAGTGAACAGCTGGGGCTGCGCTGGAGTGCGATGGGTGAGTATCTGCAGTTGGGTGTCTCGCCGGGTAACCGTTTCCCGAAGCCGCTGGAGCGAGGCAGCTGGACCGGCAAGAAAGATGTGGTCTACATCAACGCCATCATCGATGCGCTGGTGGAAAACAGCCTGGTCAATGTACTGGCCGAGCCCAACCTGACGGCCAAATCGGGAGAGGCTGCGACCTTTATGTCCGGCGGTGAGTTCCCCTTTCCGGTTGGCAACGGGGATAACGGGCCCGAGATTGAGTTCAAGAAGTTCGGTATCTCGCTGGAGCTGACGCCGACCCTGCTGGACAACAATCGCATCAGCCTGACGGTCTCCCCGGAAGTATCGACCCTGAGCCGGGAGAACAGCGTCACCATTGCCGGGGTCGTGGTACCGGGCATCGAGACGCGTCGTACCACCACCACCATCGAGCTGGCTGACGGCCAGAGCTTTGCGCTGGCAGGTCTGGTGCGCAGCCATCGCAACCAGAATAACGAAGCGCTTCCCTTCCTGGGAGAGATCCCCGGGCTGGCCCCCTTTTTTGGCAGCAACAGCTTCAAAAATCAGGAGAGCGAGCTGGTGATCATCGCCACCGCCCGTCTGGTGCAGCCCACCAGCGATCCCCTCTCTCTGTCGACGCCGCTGGATCACTATCGGGCACCGAGCCGTTTCGAACGGCTGTTCTTCACCGACATGGGGTCAACCCAATTGCCAGCGTCGCAGACGACCCGCCTGTTCGGCAACTATGGCTACAGCTACTGAGGAGGATGACCATGTTGAAACAGACACTGTTGCTGGCCATGACGTTGCCGTTACTGGCTTGTACCACCCCACCTCCGGTTGCCCCTCTCAAGGATCAGTTGCAATTCCGGGTTGCCCCGTCGCAATTGCAGCAGCAACTGCAATGGCAACTTGCCCCTATCGCCAATCGGCTGGAGGCAGGCACCGTCACGCTGCAGATCAGCGGGCCGCAGCCAGCAAGCAATGCGCCAACGCCGGAGGCGCTGCGCCAGCAGCTGGCTCAGTGGCTGGCGCTCGATACCCGGCTCATCTTCACCCCGACCGGGCAAGGTGACTATCAGGTGCAACTCGATGCCACCTTGCAGCCGGATAGCTGCCGTTATGCCAGAGGCGGGGTGTCAGCCCCTGCCAGCGCCTGTCTGGTGCTGCGCAATCAATATCGTACCCAAAGCCATGGCGAGCACTGGGCTCGTGGTGCCCGTTATGACGGCAGTGGTAGCGCCCTCGATGCCGGCGCGGTACAGCGCCTCTATCAGGGCAAGGCCAAGTCGGCCAAGAAACAGCAGACGACCGGGGAGTAAGTCATGAGTGAACAAGCCAAACGGCTGGTGGCCGTGACGCGCCAGCCTGCCTTGAGTGCCGGGGTAGAGCGGGTGATGGCCGGATTGAGCGATGTGGAGCACCTGCAACTGACGGGCTCTCTGGCGGAGGCCAGAGCGCACTGTCTGGCTCACGGGGCGCCCGATATCCTGCTGGTGGAAGTGGAAAATCAGCAGACGCTGGCGGCCGATCTGGCGGCGCTTGCCGAATGTTGTCCACCCCAGATGCGGCTGGTGCTGCTGGGGGAGCGGGGAGATGTTGCTCTGTTTCGCTGGTTGATCTCGGTGGGGGTGGATGATTACTACCCGGCGCCGCTGGATCCTGATGCGCTTCGTGCAGGTCTGTTGCGGCTGCTGGGGGTGCCGCTGGTGACCTCCTTGCGTAAAGGGAGAGTGATCTGTGTCGTGGGGGCCGCGGGTGGCGTGGGCACCAGTACAGTCTGCGCCAATCTGGCACTGGAGCTGGCAGAGCAGCATCACCGTCAGGTGGCCCTGCTGGATCTCAATCTTTATCACAGCCGTCACCCTATTTTGCTGGGCAGCGACTATGCCCCGCCCGGCGAGCAGTGGTGGCAGGCGACCGATCGGTTAGATGGCACCCTGCTGGCCCACACCGCTCATCAACTCGGGTCACGGTTGTTCCTTTTCTATGACCAGGGCGCTGAGCTGGTGCTCGGCGCCGAGCAGTTGGTGGCCGGGGTCAATGTGATGGCGGAGCACTACAGCACCCTCATTATCGATGTGCCGGACCTGCGCAGCCATGGGTTACGCGCCTTGCTGCAAGAGGCAGATGTGGTGATCTGGTTGCACGATTTCAGTCTGGGGGCATTGCGACTGCTGGGAAACTTGCCCAAAGGGGGGCAGGCTCAACGTCACCTGCTGGTAGGCAACCATTGCCGCGGCAAGGAGGGGCGAGTGCCCGCCGCAGAGCTGGAGCGGGTCTGTGGTCAACCTCATGCAGCCGTATTGCCTTATGACCACGGCGCCTTTGTGCGAGCCGAGCGGGCCGGTATGGCGCTTATCAAGCAAAAAAGCAAACTGGCCCGAGCAATCAAGTGGCTGGCAGCCGAGCTGGTTGGCACTCAACCTGCGGGACGCCGCCGGGGAGGATTGCGCTGATGTTCGGACAAGCCAGCAATCGGCAGCCGTCGGTACAAGGGGCGCTGCTGACCATGTCTGAGGCCGCGCGCGAGGCGTTTTACGAGCTGGTGGAGCCCTCGGTGGCCGCCACCTTGCCCCGTGATGCATTGCTGGAGCGGGTCGCCAATGCTCTCGATCAGCTCTCGAGCCGCCGCATGCTCCCTTACAACCGTCAGGAGTTGCTCCTGCTGGGGCAGCAACTGGTGGACGAGATGGTGGGGGTCGGGCCGCTGCAACCCCTGCTCGATGATCCCGAGGTGTCGGACATTCTGGTCAATGGTCCGGACAAGGTCTATGTGGAGCGGCACGGCAAGCTGGTGTTATCAGGGGTGCGCTTTCGCGACCGTCAGCATGTGTTCAATGTGGCGCAGCGGATCGTCAACGCGGTGGGACGGCGGGTGGATGAGTCCACCCCCATGGTGGATGCCCGTCTGGCCGATGGCAGCCGGGTCAACGTCATTGCACCGCCGATCGCCCTGTGCGGCACCTCCATCTCTATTCGCAAATTCCCGAGTAGCCGCCTGACGTTGGCTCATCTGGTGGATAAAGGTGCCTTGTCGGATGCCATGGCCCGCTTTCTCGGTCTGGCTGCTCGCAGTCGTTTCAACGTGTTGATCTCGGGGGGGACGGGGTCGGGCAAGACCACCCTGCTCAACGCCCTGAGCAAGCACATCAACGACGACGAGCGGATCATCACCATTGAAGATGCTGCCGAGCTCTCTCTTGAACAGCCGCACTGGGTACCGCTGGAGACGCGCAACGAGAGTGCCGAAGGCAAGGGGGAGGTGAGCGTGCGGGCGCTGGTGCGCAATGCGCTGCGGATGCGGCCGGACCGGATCATCTTGGGGGAAGTGCGCGGCGCCGAGGCGTTCGACATGCTGCAGGCGATGAATACCGGCCATGACGGTTCACTCTGCACCCTGCACGCCAACACCCCGGAAGATGCGCTGCTGCGCCTGACCAACATGTTGCAGATGGGGGCGGAGCGCCTCTCCGAGCAGATCATTCAGGCCCAGATCGCCAGCGCGGTGGATCTGGTGGTGCAACTGGAGCGAATGCGCGATGGTCAGCGCCGCATCACTGCCATCAGTGAAATCACGGCGCTGGAGGGAGGCCAGATCAGGATGCAACCGTTGTTTCGTTTCGTGCTGGAGTCCGAGCTGCATGGCAAGTTGCAGGGGCGCTTCATGGCCCATCCGCTCTCGGCCGGGGTACAAGAAAAGGCTCGTCAGGCGGGCCTGCTAGCCGAGTTGCAGGCGTGCATGGATGAAGATGGGGAGGAGGGCGCATGAGTATGCTGTTATCCGTCTGCCTTGGCTGGGGGGCGGCTTGTCTGCTGCTCTGGCAGTGGCAGAGTCGGCGTGAAGCCTGGCTGCAACAGAGCCAGCGTTATGGCGGGCAACCGGAATCCCGGGAGGCGGCGCGTCCCTTGCCCCAGTGGTATCAGCAGATGGTGACCATGGTGGGGCAGGAACAACTGACACGCTGGTGCTGGCAGGGGCCGGCAGGCGCTGCACTTGCCTGCATCTTGCTGGTCGCCAATGGCATGCCGCTTTGGCTGGCGTTGTTGCTGGCGGTTGGTGGAGCGCTGCTGTTTGGTCTGCTGCTCTATCAACAGCTGCAACAGCGGGCGCTGGAGCAGTTTCGCACTGGCTTGCCCGAGGTGATAGACGGGATGATCCGGGCGCTGCGGGTGGGGGCGCCGCTGGCCGATATTTTCCAGCAAGTGGCACGGCAGCAGCGCGGCTTGATGTCACGGCTGTTTGCCCAGATGCACGACGAGTTGCAGGTGGGGCAACCGGTAGCGCAGGTGATGCGACAGGCGGCAAGCAGGGTCACGGTGGCCGAGTTCCAGTTTCTGACCATAGTGCTCAGCCTGCAGCAAGAGACCGGTGGTCGCCTCTCCGACGTGCTGGCACAACTGGTCGAAACCCTGCGTGCCCGTCAGACCCTGGCGGCCAGCATCCAGACCATCACCGCCGAGAGTCGCAACTCTGCCAAGGTATTGGCCGCTCTGCCTGTCATCATCCTGCTGGTGCTGTTCAGTACCGGGCGGGAGCACTTTACCTATCTGATGACCACGGCCAGCGGCCAGTGGGTGATGGGGTATGTCTCAATCAGCGTGGCGGTGGGGCTCTGGCTTATCCGCCGGCTCACGCGTCTGCAGGGGTAGGTCATGGCTGTTACCCAACTATTCGGATTGGCACTGCTGTCGCTTGCGCTTGCCGCTGTGACGGGCTGGTACGGTTACCGGCAACAACAACAGTGGCAACAACAGTGTCGCCGTTATGCCACTCTTGCCGCGGCAAAGGTGCCGGGGCGTGAGTGGCTGGCGTGGTGCGGCCGCGGTTATCCGGTGGGCGGCCGCGAGCAGGCACGTTTGCAGCAGTTACTGGCGCAAGCCGGGGTCTTTGCCAGCCAGGGTTTTGACCGGTTACGGGGTGCCAAGCTGCTGGGGGGGCTGGGGTTGGCCATCATGGTGCTGACATGGCGCCTGCTGGTTGCCCCGGCCGATGGATTCACCCTGATGTGGGTACTGATGGCCTATGTAGTAGGGGCCGGTTTGCCGGAGCGCTGGCTGCAATGGCGGGCCCGCAAGGTCAAGGCGGCTCAGCAGAAGGTGGTGCCTGATGCCATCGACCTGCTGGTGATCAGTGTCGAGGCGGGGCTTGCGCTGGATCGGGCGTTGCTGCGAGTAGGTCACTATCTGGAGGCGCTGGAGCCGGGGCTTGCCCGGCAATTCTTGCGTACCCATGCCGAGATCCAGATGCGCGGCGATCAGGCCAGCTGTCTGGCACGGCTTGCCTGGCGGACCGGTTTGCCCGAGCTGGATCGTCTCGCCAACACCTTGCAGATGGCTCAGCAGTACGGGTCGCCATTGGCCGAGACCATGCGCACCATCAGTCAGGAGGCGCGCCAGATGCGACGACTGGCACTGGAGGAGCAGGCAGGCTCCCTGCCGGGCAAGATCACCCTCATCCAGATGGCGCTCATCATGTTGCCCATGCTGGTGCTGATCATTGCCCCCACCCTCAATTTGTTGATCAACAGCCTGCGTTGAGCAGGTGATGGAATCGGATATGAAATCAAGCTATTACCTCATTTTTATCTCGCTGCTTCTGCTGGCGGGATGCAGCAGCCATGGTGATGTATCGGCACAGAGTCAAAGCAATGGCATGGCGGTGGCCAAGGCCGCTTTTGATTCTGCCCAGTATGAGAAGGCTGAACGCCTCTATCTGGCGCTCTTGAGCAGTGATGCCTCGCTGGAAGAGGCGCAGCTGATGCTGGCGCGAACCCGTTATCAGCAAGATAAAAAGCAGGCCGCGCGCGATGGCCTGCAACAGCTGCTCGACCGCGCTGGCAAGCAGGCACCGGAGGCGGCCAATTATCTGGGCAAGTTCCTGCTCGATGATGGGCGCACGGAGGAGGCCGCAACCGCTTATCGTCAAGGACTCGCTTTGCCGGAGCTGACACCGTTGGCACGGGCCCGGCTCAGCAACGGGCTGGGGGTAGCCAGTCTGCGGCAGGGGGCGTTTGCCAAAGGGCGAGCGCTGTTTGAGGCGGCGGTCGCCGCTGCTCCGGATGAGCCTGACTATCGCGGCAATCTGGCATTGGGCTGGTTGATGGAGGGTAACCGGGTCGCAGCTCGTCAGGCCTTCGAGCCGCTGCTGCATTATCAGAGCCTGCCACCCCAGGTGGAGATGAACTACGCCCTGCTGCTGCTGGCCGAGGGCAATGAACCTCAGGCTCGCCTCATCCTGTCGCGCTTTCTCAGTGCCAGCCAGCTGGAACACGATATCCGGCTGCTCAAGGCGCAACTCAGAGGGCAGTCTGTGTGAATCATCAGCGTGGCGTGGCCAGCATCGAACTGGTGATCATCTTGCCACTGCTGCTGGCGTTGTTGTTGCTGGTGGTGGATGTGCTGCGGATACAGCTGCAATACAGCACCCTGGAGTATGGCCTGCGCGCTGCATTGCGGGAGCTGCAGGCCGAGTCGGCCGCTGGGCGTATCCCCTTGGCTGGCGCTATTCGGGAGCGGTTACTCAAGCAAGGGCACGGTGAATTGGCCGGGGTGGAGGTGACTGTCAGGCATCATGTGTCACTTGCAGCCATGTTGGGGCAACAAGAGGGAGGGCAGGATCCGGGCAGTGACACCCGTGCGCCTGCCGATCCCGTGCTGGAGGTGACTGCCAGACTTCGCCCCCGTTTGCTGCTGACCCCGAGCTGGCTGGTGGCCGATCGCCAGCTGGGTTATCAGAGCACCTTGTTGTTGCTGACTGACCGGTTGCCGGCGGGTGGTGCTGGATGAGC
The DNA here is from genome assembly GCF_019048085.1 of Aeromonas sp. FDAARGOS 1416. NCBI lineage: Bacteria > Pseudomonadati > Pseudomonadota > Gammaproteobacteria > Aeromonadales > Aeromonadaceae > Aeromonas > Aeromonas sp. FDAARGOS 1416. Next base: position 669,246 of record NZ_CP077301.1, read on the forward strand.
AGAACCATCTCTCGACCCGCACAAAACAGAGGGAGCATCAGCATCGAGGCGATGCTGTTTATCCCCGCGCTGTTGGCCCTGCTCAGTTTTGGCAACGAGGCATTGCAACTGCTGCGCCTTGAACAGCGGTTGCACAATGTGGCCTATAACGTGACTCAGATCGTGACCCAGCAAGGGGTCACGCAGGATGCGGCGGCAGTTTCCCAGCTGGCGTTTTATCAAGGATTTGTGCAGCAGCAACTGGCGGCTCTGCATGGTGGGCAAGCGGCGTTGACCATAGAGCAGTACAACAGCGCCAGTGGTGAACTGTTGCCGCTGTTGCAGGGAAGTGGCTGTGCCGGGCAGGGCAATTGGCCGCCGCTGCGGGTTGGCACCTTGATGCGGGTGACCCTTTGCTATCGTCCGGATTTGGAAGGGGGGGGCATGTTTCGCCGCCTGTGGGGCGATCGTGCGTTGACCACCCACTTTATTCAGGAGATCCACTGATGCCACTATTGTCTGAACAGCGTGGCGGCTTATCTCCGGCATTCGCATTGATGCTGGTCGGGGTATTGGCGCTGACCGGGGTCGCCATCGAGCTGGTGCGCGGTTACAACGGCCAGAGTCTGCTCAGCGCCGCTGCCGATGCAGTCATCTACTCTGCGGCAGATAGCGATACAGCCTTGCAAGATGCCCAGGCGCTGATGCAGGCCAATCTGAGCGGGCGTAACCTGCAGGTGGCTACTCCCCGCCTGAACCAGGGAGAGCAGGGGGCGCAAGTGATCTTGCAGGGAAAAGTGCCCGCTCTGATGGATCTCTCGGCGATAGATGAAGGGGAGGAGGGGATGCCGATTGCGGCGGCTGCGCGTGCCAGCAGTGCACGAAGCCGGATCGAAGTCGCGCTGGTGCTGGATATTTCCGATTCCATGTCAGGTGCACCCATGAAGGCGATCAAGCAGGGCCTTGTCGAGTTTGGCGAGGTGCTGTTTGGTCGCGAGCGGCGCAATCAGGATCGGGTGGTCAGCATCATTCCCGCCACCGGGTTGGTCAATATCGGCGATCATCCCGAGCTGTTTCATCCCGAAAGCATCGAAATTCCCTTCGGGTTGCGGACGCTGGCAGAGGAGCGTGGTTGGCTCAATCTGTTGTCGCGAGAGGTGCCAGGGCGTCAACGCAAGGCATTCTGTGCCAGATTGCCGGAACATGTTGATGGTATCGATCGGGTGGCAGAAGTCACACCCGGCTGGATCCGCAAACTGGAGCAGGCCCCGCGGGATGAACTGCGGCCCCATCTTTTTTACAGCACCAAGCCTCCCCCCATTGCCAGTTATGGCGATGGGACGCCCTTGCTGGCCTTTGCGCCAAAAGAAAATCCGCTGGATCGCTATCTGGAGAACCGCCGTGACAAGCTCGGCATCTTCGATGATCCTGATTGCGGGGTGAGCCCCATTCAGGCGCACCTGTCGACCCGTGCCGACTATCGTCAGGCGCTTGATACCCTCTATGCCGCATTCAATACCAACACGGCAGAGGGGGTGATGTGGGGTTGGCGGCTGCTTTCACCAGAGTGGCAGGGGCGCTGGCGGCAGGGGGCGGCAGCTTTGCCGCGCCCATATGGGTTACAGGATAACCGCAAGATCATGGTGCTGTTTTCCGATGGGGAACACATGACCGAAGCGGCATTGCGGGATCGCAAGCAGTTGCTGTTATGCCGGGAGATGAAACGCAAGGGGATCCAGATCTACACGGTGGCGTTCGAAGGGGATACCCGTTTCGTGGCCCAGTGTGCCAGTGATCGCTCCCTGGCCTTCAAAGCAACCAAAAGCAATATTCGTACTGTACTGACCCGGTTGGCGAGCTCCATCAACGATGTCGTGTTGACGAAATAATGCAAAGAGGGGCCTGATCGGCCCCTCGCTATTCAAGGTGTTAACAGGGTCACATCGCCGCGCGGAAGATGGCGACGATCTCTTCGTGGCTCGCCTGTTTCGGGTTGGTGAAGCCGCAGGCATCTTTCAGGGCGTTGCTGGCCAGGGTATCGAAGTCATCGGCCTTGACGCCGAGCTGCTCCAGACCGACCGGGATCTTCACATCCAGCGCCAGCTGCTTGATGGCAGCAATGGCAGCGGCGGCGCCCTGCTCGTCGTTCATGGCGCTCACATCCACCCCCATGTAGCGGGCGACATCCTTCAGACGAGCCGCGCTCACCTGGGCGTTGAACGCCTGAACGTGGGGCAGCAGCACGGCGTTGCAGACACCGTGGGGCAGGTCATAGAAGCCGCCCAGCTGGTGGGCCATGGCGTGCACATAGCCCAGGCTTGCGTTGTTGAAGGCCATGCCGGCCAGGAACTGGGCATAGGCCATCTGCTCGCGGGCGTGCAGATCATCGCCGTGGTGAACGGCGGTGCGCAGGTGCTTGGCGATCAGCTCGATGGCCATCACGGCGCTGGCATCGGTCACCGGGGTGGCGATGGTGGAGACATAGGCTTCGATGGCGTGGGTCAGAGCATCCATACCGGTGGCAGCGGTGAGGCCGGCCGGCTTGGCCAGCATCAGCTCGGGATCGTTGACCGACATCAGCGGGGTAACATGCTTGTCGATGATGGCCATTTTCACATGGCGCGCTTCGTCGGTGATGATGCAGAAGCGGGTCATCTCGGAGGCGGTACCGGCGGTGGTGTTGATGGCGATAAGCGGCAACTGCGGCTTGGCGGATCGATCCACCCCTTCGTAATCCTTGATGCTGCCACCGTTGGCGGCGACCAGCGCAATGCCCTTGGCGCAGTCGTGAGGCGAGCCGCCACCCAGCGAGATGACGCAGTCGCAGCCGTTGGTCTTGATCATGGTCAGACCCGCTTCGACGTTGCTGGTAGTGGGGTTGGGTTTGGTCTCATCGAAAACAACGCTTTCAATGCCATGTTCAGCCAGCAGGGTGGTGAGCTTGGCGACCACGCCGATCTGGTTGAGGATTTTGTCGGTGACGATCAGCGCCTTGCGATAGCCGTAACCCTTGATATCGGCGGCGGCCTCTTGCAGACAGCCGGCACCCATCAGGTTGATTGCAGGAATATAGAACTTGAATGTAGCCATGATGGACTCCCTATAGTTAGCCATTAAGTGGTAATTGGCTGCCACGTTACCATCTTGCGGGGGATGCAAAAGCATCTGTTTTGCAACTTTACGGGGGCGATCACGGGACATTAATTAAGCGTTGAACCGGGCTTGACTTTCCCTGTTACATCCCGATTCCCTGAAAAACGTTTTTCAATTAATTCATCAGGTTAGAAAACGTTTTGCCTGCTCTTTGATGTTGTCAATGCGTGGAAGTGTGAGGCGCTTCAAGGAATTGGAAAGCGCTTTCGACCATAGTTGGCGCCTCCCCGAAGAGGGGGGTAAAGGCTTGAAAGTATCATAAAGAATCATCTTAATTTGCGTCCTGACCATGCTGGCAGGGGGCAACCAGGAGTCCAATATGTCTGATGTATTTCACTTGGGTTTGAAGAAAGCGGATCTGCAAGGCGCCACCCTGGCGATCGTCCCCGGTGACCCCGAGCGTGTAAAGCGTATCGCAGAGCTGTTGGATAACCCGGTACACCTGGCCAGCCATCGTGAATTCACTACCTGGCGTGGCGAGATGGACGGCAAGGCCGTGATCATCTGCTCTACCGGTATCGGTGGCCCGTCCACCTCCATCGCAGTGGAAGAGCTGGCCCAGCTGGGTATCCGCACCTTCCTGCGCATCGGCACCACCGGCGCCATCCAGCCGCACCTGAACGTGGGTGACGTGATCGTGACCACAGGCTCCGTGCGCCTCGACGGTGCCAGCCTGCACTTCGCACCGATGGAGTTCCCGGCTGTTGCCGACTTCGACTGCACCACCGCGCTGGTCAACACCGCCAAAGAGATGGGCTCCAAGCTGCACATCGGTGTGACTGCCTCCTCCGACACCTTCTACCCGGGTCAGGAGCGTTACGACACCGTATCCGGCCGCGTAGTGAGCCGTTTCCAGGGTTCCATGAAAGAGTGGCAAGCCATGGGCGTGCTGAACTATGAGATGGAATCTGCAACCCTGCTGACCATGTGCTCCAGCCAGGGCCTGCGTGCCGGTATGGTGGCTGGCGTTATCGTCAACCGTACCCAGCAAGAGATCCCGAACGCCGAAACCATGGCGAAGACCGAATCTGATGCCATCAAGATCGTACTGGGCGCTGCCCGCAAGCTGATCTGATAGCCCTCTTTGTAACAAAGAGTACCGAGTGGGGGGTGGGGGCCGTCGCGAAAGCGCGGCCCCTATCTTTATCCGCCGTTTACCGCCTTTCCTCTCTCGTCACGCCTTTCACTGATCCCGCCGCACTCGCGCTAGTTGTCTCTGCGGGCTGCCTCTACCTATTGCCCCTAAAAAGGCGCGGCACAGCGGATCTGCATCGGCTCGCCGCTCACCGGATGAGCAAAATCCAGCTCGCTGGCATGCAGCATCAGCCGCGGCGCCTGTTCGCAGCCGGGTTGCAGCAGGCCGCCATAGAGATCGCAGCCGAGAATGGGGTGGCCCAGCAGCTGGCTGTGAATGCGCAGCTGATGGGTGCGGCCGGTCTCCGGCACCAGCCTTACCCGAGTCAGTGGCACGGTCTGTCCCTGCATCTGCAACTCCAGCCGCTCAATCACCCGATAGCGGGAGCGGGCGGGTTTGCCGCTGGCGGCGCAGATCTTCATCAGCGGAAAGAGGGCCGGATCCTTGGCGATGGGGGCGTCGATAACCCCTTCGTCGTCAATCAAATGACCGCAGAGCAGGGCGCTGTAGACCTTGCTCACCGCCCGCTGGCTGAACTGCTGGCAGAGCAGGGCATTGATGGCCTTGTTTCTGGCCACCACCATGATGCCTGAGGTGCCAAAATCTAGGCGATGCACCAGGGTGCAGCCAGGGAAATCCTGTACCAGTCGATAATGCACCGAGTCGAGGTTCTGCGGATTCTTGCCCGAGAGGCTCAGCAGGCCGCTCGGCTTGTTGATGAGCAGCAGGTGCTCATCTTCGAACAGGGTCTCGATGGCGGCATTGCAGGGCGGGGCGATAAAGGTGTCGACGATAACGGACATAGGGGGCACAGGCAGAAAACGGGGGGTCATCATACCCAAGTGGCGGGTAAGGCGCGAATCGGCGTAGCGGATACGCTCGCCACACCATCCCCTCATTGCGACCTGCTACTGGCGAGCCGTGACAGTGCGAAGGTAACTGATTGAAAAAAATCAGGAACCGTTTTGTGACCCCCTCCCGAGTTCAGCCGCTGCGAGCTTGCTAAGGTAGGGCTCCCTTTGATGTTGTAAGGAGTCTCTCCATGGCACTGCCCGTTATTCTCGATTGTGATCCCGGCCACGACGACGCCATCGCCCTTATTCTGGCGCTGGCCAGCCCAGAACTTGACGTGTTGGCAGTTACCACCAGCGCGGGCAACCAGACGCCGGACAAGACCCTCAACAATGCCCTGCGCATCCTCACCTTGCTGGGGCGGGACGATATTCCGGTGGCGGCGGGGGCGCCGAAACCGCTGGCCCGCGAGCTGATCATCGCCGACAACGTCCATGGCGAGTCGGGCCTCGATGGCCCCAAGTTGCCGGATCCCGCCTTTGCACCGCAGGGGATGACGGGGATCGAGCTGATGGCCAAATGTCTGCGCGAGAGCGCGGAGCCCGTGACTCTGGTGCCGACCGGCCCGCTCACCAATATCGCCCTGCTGCTGGCGGCTCACCCGGAACTAAAGGGCAAGATCGCCCGCATCGTATTGATGGGGGGCGCCGCAGGGGCTGGCAACTGGACGCCGGCGGCGGAATTCAATATTTATGTGGACCCGGAAGCGGCCGATATGGTGTTCAAGTCGGGCATCCCAATTACCATGTGCGGCCTCGATGTGACCCACGAGGCGCTGGTGATGGATGAGGATATCGAACGGGTGCGCGCCATCACCAACCCGGTGGCCCAGTGCGTGGCCGGGTTGCTCGACTTTTTCATGATCTACCATCGGGATCCCAAGTGGGGATTTGCTGGTGCGCCGCTCCACGACCCCTGTACCATTGCCTGGTTGCTGGCTCCCGAGTTGTTCCACGGGGTCGAGTGCCGGGTCGATATCGAGACCAGAGGGGGGCATACCGTGGGGATGACGGTGGTGGATCGTTATGGCCTGACTGGCAAGCCAGCCAATGCGCTGGTGCTGCTGGGGCTGGATCGTCCGGGCTTTATCGATCTGCTGGTGACGCGACTGCGGGCGTTTGACTGAGCGCCGGTTCATTTTTGCAAGAAGGGGCGGGGAATGTGGAAGAGAGGCTTGGTGCTGCTGGCCGGGTTGCAACTGACAGGCTGTGCGACGCCATTCGAGCGGATGTGGCAGGGGCTGGCGACCTGTGAATTTACCGATCTCTATGTAGATGAGACGGGCAGGCCCGCCAATCTACAACTGGCCAACTACACCCCCTACAAGGTGAGCGACGGCTTTGCCTGGTACAAGGTGCACGAGGAGCTACACGGCTTGCCGGTGGTCGGCTTTATCGTGCCCGCTTCCAGCTTCGAAGTGCATGCTCTCTTTGTCGATACTCCCATCGCCAATGCCCGCCGGTTGACCCACAACGCCTACGGCAGCGAGTTTGGCGACGAGCAGAAGCATGACGAGGGGTTGGCGCCCCTGCTGCTGCGCGATCCCAACAACCCCAAGCGCTCCATCATCGACTGCACCCGCGGTGAGTCAGACGGGGAGCTTGAGGATTCGGCCATGCCCGAGTAGGGCCACCTGTCACGCCATCGGCCTGAAAAAAGAGGGGACAGTCTTGTCGGCTGGCCCCTCTTTTTTATTGTTGCTTAGCGCCCTAATCAGGGATAGCTCAGCGTCTCCTTGATAAGAGGCAGCTGGGCCTTGATCCATGCCGGATTGCAATAGGTTCCCCAGTCGCAGGCCTGACTCGACATCATTTCAGGGATAGCTCAACGTCTCTTTGATAAGCGGCAGTTGAGCCTTGATCCACGCTGGGTTGATGGGCCCCCAGTCGCTGATGCGGTAGTGCCCCTGCAGGTGGCGAGCCCCCTCGGTCTGCTCGAAGGCGCAGCTGATATCGAGTTCGGCCAGCGCGCTCAAGGTATCTTGCGCGGTGCGGCGCGGCATGCCGGTCGCCTCCATGATGGCAGGTACCGTATCCGTGCCCTGGCTGATCAGCCAGGCCACGTAGAGGCGGCGGTAGAAACTGGTGCGGGTCTTGCTCGGCTCCATCAGATCTCATCCTCAAGACGATCGAAGTAGCGCCAGGTTGCGATGGCTGCCTTGCCCATCACCAGTGCCCAGAGGCCGAACCAGAACCAGCGGAAGAAGCTCCAGGTGGAGGCGTCAGGCTCTGTGCTCTCGATCTTGGTGACGTTGGGGAACATGGAGAACATGTTCACGCGCCAGCCGTAGGAGGTGATGATGGCCAGGCGTTTCTCGAACTCCATCGACTTGGCCTTGGCCTGGACGTCGGCGGCGTTGAACTTGAAGTAGAAGGGCCAGCCCCACTCGGTATCTTCATTGCGAAACACCCGGATCTTCTCGCCGGGGCGCTCGGTGTAGATGTAATAGACGTCGGTGGTGGGGCCGTCAGCCGGGTTCTTCTGGCTGATAGGGCCATCCTTGTCGGTACGCTTCACCTCGACCCCGGTGATGGTGGCGATGGTGTGCTCCGGCAGGTAGTAGTCGAGCCAGGCGGCGGAAATGAGGGCGATGAGCCCCAAGGCGATAAAAGCGGGTTTCTTGAATCTCAGGCTCATGGTGTTCTCACGTGAGGGGGAGTGACGTGCCTCTACCATACTCACATTTGCCCCCTCAGCCCAGCCCCTTATGGCACCAACGGCCAAAAAATGGCGTTTAAAACAGAGACAAAGCCATTGCTCCATCAACAAGAAAGGCCCTTGCGGGCCTTTTTGTCTGGTTCACTTTGTGCGCTTACAGCTGGAATTGGGCCAGCTGTTTGCGTTGCTGCTCGGCGAGCTGGGAGAGTTCGTTGCTGGCACTGGCGCTCTGGCTGATGCCAGCGGAGCTCTGGCTCACGATCTCGTGAATATTGGTGATATTGCGGTTGATGTCGGCGGTAACGCAGGACTGCTCCTCGGCGGCGGTAGCGACCTGGGCGTTGGCGTCGTTGATCTGGCGCACGGCACCGGTAATGCCGCTTAGCAGATCCTGCACCTGAGCCGACAAGCGCTGGTTATGGCTGAGGATCTCCAGCGTCTCCTGTACGCCGTTGTTGGCGGATTGGGACTGGCTCTGCAGCCGCTCGATGATGGCCTGGATCTCCTTGGTGGAGTCCTGGGTACGGGCCGCCAGCATTCTCACTTCGTCGGCCACCACCGCAAAACCACGACCCGTTTCACCGGCACGGGCCGCTTCGATGGCGGCATTGAGCGCCAGCAGGTTGGTCTGCTCGGAGATCCCCTGAATCACTTCAATTACCTTGCCGATCTGCTCGGACTGGGATTTGAGCTGGGCCACGATGGCGGCGGCATCTTCCAGACTGCCCGCCATCCGGCTGTTGGCGGCGATGCTTTCGGTAAAGAGGGCGAGCCCCTGTTCGACCCGGCCATTGGCATCCCGCGCCAGCTCGTCGGCGATGGCTGCATTGTGGTTGACGTTGTCAGCGGTGCTGGAGAGTTCGGTTACGGCGGAGGCGACCTGTTCGATCTCGCTGTGCTGCTGCTTTGCATTGACCTCGGACTGGGTCATCACGGCGGCCAGCTCGGTAGCGGCGGAGGCGACGCTGTTGCTGATCCCGGTCAGGTTCTCGATGGTGCTACCAAGTTGCCCCAGAGTGAGGTTGATATCTTTGGCCAGACGGGTCAGCTCGTTGTTGCCCTCCGCTTTGGCGCGAACGTTGAAGCGCCCTTGCGCCACGGCGTGCATCACCTCTTGCAACTGACCGATGGGGCTGACGATGCGACCGGAGAGGACCCAGCCGCAGATCAGCGCCGCCAGCAGGGTACCGGCGGTGAGCAGCAGGGTACGCAGCAGGGTGGCGTCGTAGTGGGCCTGCTCTTCGGCCAGCTCTTGCTGGATCAGCTGGTTGATGTGGGCGGACATGCTGTCGATCTGCTTGATCAGCTGTTCACCCAGCTCGCGGAAATGGAGGCGAGCCGCCTCGTAGGCGACCGGATCGCCGCCACCCTGATGTTTTTGCGCCAGCAGCGGCAGCATGTTGCTGCGGGTATGGTTGAGGTAGGCCTGCAGAGCGGCAGCGACCTGACGGTTATTCTGCTCGGCACCGGGAAGCACCAGACGGCCGAGGATGGCGTTGATCTCCTGCTCGGCGCTGTTGAGGTTTGCGGGCAGTGCGGCAAACAGCTTGGCATCGTAGAGGCCATAGATGGCGCTGGTGCGCAGCCGGTAGGTGGCGTGGATCAGTTTGGCAATATCGTCCTTGTGCTGGACCACGGTCTGGGTCGTCTCATCTATGTCATTGATGGCTTCATCCAGACCCTGTTTGCTGATGGCGATCATCACCATCATCAGCAGGCTGGCCAGCAGCAAAGGTATCAAGACCTGGACACGTATTGATAGATTATTCAATGACATAAATGGCTCTAATCCGGAATTGGAGGAGCCGACATATTACACATGCACGTCAGGAGCTGTCACAGGCTTTTATTGCTGAAATGTGCTGAAGAAAAGGTTTTTTCTTGTGAGAAAGGAGCCATTTAGGCATGATTGAGCGCTTTATCCCCTGAATATGTGGTACAACTGGCTGGATTGTGTCAATCCTGTCCCGTTTTCGTGATTTCCCGCTCTCGTCATATGGAGGTGTGTTGTGTCCAGCTGGATCGATCCGGCCATTCTGGCTCTGTTTATCCCGACCTTTTTCTTTGTCTCGGTGACCCCCGGCATGTGCATGACCCTGTCGATGACCCTGGGGATGAGCCTGGGGGTGCGCCGAACCCTGCACATGATGTGGGGGGAGCTGATCGGGGTCGGGCTGGTCTCGGTGCTGTCGGTGATCGGGGTGGCTGCCATCATGCTCAACTATCCGGAGATCTTCGCCGCCTTCAAATATGTGGGGGGCGCTTATCTGGTGTGGCTCGGCATCCAGATGTGGCAGGCCAAGGGGAAGATGGCCATTCCGGCGGATCTCTCGGCCGGTCAGCAGACCAGCGCCATGGGGCTGGCGCTGCAGGGCTTTGTCACCGCCATCGCCAATCCCAAGGGGTGGGCCTTCATGATCTCCCTGCTGCCCCCCTTTATCTCTGCCGACAAGCCGATGGCGCCGCAGATCAGCGCGCTGGTGGCGCTGATCCTGGTCATCGAGTTCTCCTGTCTGCTGCTCTACGCCAGCGGTGGCCGCACCCTGCGCCACTTCCTTGCCAAGAGCGGCAATGTCACCCTGATGAACCGCATCGCCGGTACCCTGATGCTGGGGGTGGGGGTCTGGCTGGCGCTCGGGTAAGAGCTGTCAGTGACTCTCGCCACAAAAGAAAAATGCCACCGGTCGGTGGCATTTTTAATGGGCGCAGGGTGGCTCAGCGAGGCTTGAAACGCTCGACCCAGGGGTTGGCGGTGAGGCCGTGCAGGATGACGCTCAATATGATGGTGCAGAGCACGGTGGCGATGATGGGGCGCTGGCCAATCAGGGCAGGCTCGTTTTGCAGCACCATCACCGCAAAGACGATGCTGGCAAGGCCCCGCGGCCCGAACCAGCCGATAAAGAGCTTGAGTTCGGGCTTGAGGCCGGTGCCGATGAGGCTCAGCCAAACCGGCACCATCCGCAGCAGGGTAAGGCTGGCGGTGGCATAGAGCCAGTATTGCCAGTGCAGCAGCTCGGGCAGAATGGGCATCAGGGTCGCGCCAAATACCATCCAGATCACCACGGAGAGCAGGTCGCCGTAGCCTTCGCAGCTGTCCATATAGGCGTGCTTGTGCTCGCCGAGGCGGTGGCCGATAAAGAGGCCACCGACAAAGGCGGCGATAAAGCCGCTGCCCCCCAGGGTTTGTGCCAGCGCAAAGCAGAGCAGGGCCAGCCCCGGCATGGTGAGCTGGCGCCAGAGCGGCAGTTGCCAGCCGTTGAGATAGGAGATTTTCAGTAGCCGTATGGTGAGGCTGGTCAGTACAAAGGCGACCAGCAGGCCAATGCCGATCTCCTCCAGCATCAGGGTGATGGCCAGCGTCGCTGTGCCTGCGTGCTGCTCGGTGGGGGCGATAAGGGCCAGCAGCAGAAGCAGCACCGGTACGCAGATGCCGTCGTTGAGGCCGCTCTCCTGATTGAGCCCTTCACGCACCGGTGCCGGCACCGCGGGGTTGCTTACCACCGCCTTGCCGAGCGCCGCATCGGTGGGGGCAAGAATGGTGGAGAGGATGGCCATCTCCAGCAGTGGCAAGTCGGGGAAGATCCAGTGGCCAAACAGGGCGCCACAGAGCAGGGTGAGGGGCAGGCCAATCAGCAGCAGCCGGATGGGGAGTTGGCGGTTGGTCAGCAATACCTGCCAGTTGGTGTTGGCGGCATCGTTGAACAGCACGATGACCAGCGTCAGCTCGGCCAGCAGCTTGATGCCGGCGCTGTCGATGGAGAGGGAGAGCAGCTCAAGCCCTCCCGGCCCCAGTAGCCAGCCGGTCAGCAGAAATAGCAGAGGGCCGTTGACCAGCTTTGACTCGAAGCGCCCCGCGATCAGACTGTAGATCAGCAAGAAGGCGGCGATCACCGCCAGATTCTGGTAAAGCTGGTGTGCATCCATACAACCTCCTTTCTGCCCCCCGCAGGGGCGGTTTAATCGGTCAGGCAGTCCGGGTCGAACACATACTCGCCGTCCAGCCAGCGCACGATTTCATCGACGCATGTCTGATCGCGAAACGGCAGGTAGCGCGCCTTGAGGGCGGCAATCTGCTCGGGAGTGAGCTGGGCCAGCCCCAGATCCTGAAACAGCGGCAGGTCGGCCTCAATCATCGCCGAGATCTGCGGGCCACAGGTGGCGTTGAGGGAGGCGTGCAGCGCCTTGTCGGGATCATACTGCTTGCCGAGCTTGTAGCTCATCGGCAGGGTGGCGAGCGGCAGGGCGGAGAGCGCCGCCTGCTTCATCGGGTTGACCGCGTGGCCGGAGAGCAGCTCCGCCAGCTCGGCGGGGCGGTTCTCGAAGGCACGCAGATAGAGATAGCTGCTCGCCTTGCTGCCATCGTTGACCGGGTAGTTGTCCCACAGGAAGGGCTTGCGGCCGAGCAGCTCGGTCACCTGCTTGAGGTGTACCGCCGGATACTCGGTCGAGCAGACCTTGGGGCCGGTCCAGAAGATCTCGAAGCGGCGGTCGAGCTGCTCGCCAATCTCCTCCAGATAGCGCGGTGGCATGGCGCCGAACACCTTCTCCAGCACCGGATCGGTCGAGTAGTAGCTGGGGCAGAAGATGAGGCGGCTCGCCTTGCTGTGGGCCGCAATGTCGTGGGCGATGGTGAGCTGGTGCCGGGCCAGGTCCGGGGTATCCCCCTTCATGTCGTCAAACAGCACTGCCAGAATGTCGGGTTGCAGCACTTCGTCGATAAGGCGCACCTTCTCGAGCAGCGCCGGGCGCTTGCGATCATAGTCGTGATGCGCCCCCATGGGGCTCAAGCCCACCCCGAAGGCGAGGCCGTTGGCGCGGCACTGGCGCGCCAGTTCGGCGAGATCCGCCAACTGCTGCTCGGGCCAGGGGAGGGCCCAGTGTTTGCGCAGATAGCCATCCTCTTTCGGGGCGTAGATATAGAAGCCGTAGCCGTGGCGCGGCAGCCACTGGGCGTAGCGGGCACGGGCCTGCCAGCTCCATCCCTTGCCAAAAAAGCCCTCGATCACCCCCAGATTGGCAGAGGGGGGCAGCAGACCGGACTGCAAACTCTGATATGGCATAACTCTCTCCCTTCTTGCTGGGGGACTTGATACGGGCCGGTCGTCTAGACCGGATCCTCTTCCTGAAAACGAACCCCGATCTTGACGGGAATGCTCTCATCCATTTCGGCCACGGTCCAGATCAGGCCCTGCCACTCGATGTTGTCACCGACTACCAGATTATCGCCAAGCTGGCTGGCAATAAAATCGCCCAGTGTCTGATCCGCCACCTCGCTCACATCCAGCCCGTAGATAGGGGCGAGATCCACCAGTCGCGCCGCGGCATCCAGCTGGAAGTCACCGAAGAAGCGCGGGCCGAGATCCTGCTCCGGCGCTTGGCTAAAGAGCTGGCCAAGGGCAGGCAGATCGCGCTCGTGGCCGATGACGCAGAGGATATCGTCCGCCTGCAGGCAGGTACTGCCCGAGGGGTGGAGCAGCTCGCGGCCGCGAAACAGGGCGCTGACCCGGGTGCCGGCAGGCATGCGCAGATCCCGCAGCGGCGAGCCGATGCACCACTTCTCTTCCCCCAGCTGGTAGACGAAGGTCTCCCACTGGCTGTCGAGATCGATCTCGAGCCCCGAGCGATTGATGGGGGACGGCGGTGCCGGTACTTCGACCCGCGCCAGTTTTGAGGCCAGCGGCAGCGAGCTGCCCTGCAAAATCAGCGAGACCAGCACCACGAAGAAGGCGACGTTGAAGTAGAGCTGGGCGTTGGGCAGCCCCGCCATCATGGGGAAGACCGCCAGAATGATGGGCACCGCGCCGCGCAGGCCAACCCAGGAGATAAACCAGCGTTCGCGCGGGGCGAAGTTCTTGAACGGCAGCAGCCCGATCCAGACCGAGATGGGGCGGGCAAACAGGATCATCCACATCGCCAGCGCCAGCGCTGGCAGGGCGATGGGCAGCAGCTTGTGGGGCGAGGCGAGCAGCCCCAGCACCAGAAACATGCCGATCTGGCTGAGCCAGGTCAGGCCGTCCAGCACCGACAAGGTGGTGCTGCGACTGCGCAGGGAGAGGTTGCCGAGCAACAGACCTGTGAGATAGATGGCAAGGATGCCGCTGCCACCGACCGCCGTGGTGAGGGCGAAGATGAGCAGGCCGCCGCTCACGGTGAGCAGCGGGTAGAGACCCGGTGCCAGGCGGGCGGTGTTGATCAGCCGCCATAGCAGCCAGCCACCGGCAAGGCCGATCCCGGCACCAAGGCCGAACTGTTTGATGAGCTGCAGCAGCAGAAAACCGGCGTTGAGATCCTGCTGGCTGCTGGCCAGCACCTCGATCAGGGTGACGGTGAGAAAGACCGCCATGGGATCGTTGCTGCCCGACTCTATCTCCAGCGTCGCGCTCACCCGCTCGTTGAGGCTGCGCCCGCCGAGCAGGGAGAAGACCGCTGCCGCATCGGTGGAGCCGACGATGGCGCCGATCAGCATCCCCTGCATCAGGTTGAGGTCAAACAGCCAGGCGGCGGCGAGCCCCGTCAGGCCGGTGGTGATGGCTACCCCGACCGTCGCCAGCGACAGGGCTGGCCAGAGCGCCACCCGGAACGAGGAGACCCGGGTGCGCATGCCGCCGTCGAGCAGGATGATGGCCAGCGCCAGGTTGCCCACCAGATAGGCGATGGAGTAGTCGGCGAAGTGGATGCCGCCGGGGCCATCTTCCCCCGCCAGCATACCGACGGCGAGGAAGATGACCAGAATGGGAATACCGAGACGGGAAGAGAGCGCACTTAGCAGGACACTGGCTCCAACCAACAGGGCACCGACAAAAAAGAAACTGTTGATGGTCACTGCATCCAAGGGCGAACTCCTTTCTGACTAACGGAAAAGTAGGCGCATTATATGCAGTTAAGACCCCCTTGTGTGGTTTAATCGTGCATTAATTTGCATCTTTTGACATTTTTTCACCACTCGCGCGCCATCTTCTGACCCCTCAGAGTGGGTGAGAGGGGATGTTGGCAGTGATGGTCAGATGGAAACCTGATGCCGGGGGCGTAGAGGCAAGGGGGAGAGATAAACAGGAGAAAAAGAGAAGGGAGCACACTGATGCTCCCCGGATGGCACGACTCAGTCGTCGTCATCGTCCTTCACTTCACGGATCTTGTCCTTGTATTTGGGCAACTGCTTCTCCAGCCGTTTCATGTCTTTGATGGCATTGAGAAACAGCCCGAGCAGAAAGAGCAGTGGCAGCCCTATCCAGAGCCAGAGATTCATGTGCTACTCCTTTCATCGCAGGGCAATTCAGTGGATGGCAAGGTGACGTAACGGGCCAGGATCTTGTCCAGATTGGCCAGAATGGTCGCCTTGCCTTCAATATCCGCCTGTTGCAGGCAAAGTGCCAGCGCCGCCGGGTCGAGCTGTTGCTCGCCCGCTTCGGGGGCGAAGCTGATGTGCCACGGCTCGTAGGCGACGCCACTGCCTGCTCCAACCGGCTTGGCATAGGGCAGGAAGAAACCGAAATCCCCCATATGGTCGGTGAGCCACTCGCTCAAGTCGGCAAACCAGCCCCCGGCTTCATACTCCCAGGGCTCCAGCGCCAGTTTGGTGTCGGCAGGCAGGCAGTCCGGGTCGTAGATGTCGAGATCGGTGCCCCAGTGGTGACGGCTGGTGCCGGGCAGGGCGCTCCAGCGCAAAATGGCGTGTAGCCGCTCTTCATCGCTCAGCTGCAAGGCATCAATGGGCTGGCTGTTGGCATCGAGCAGTGGCCGCTCGCCGCGCCATTTGCCATTCCAGATGGCGAGCTGGCGATCAAAACCGCGCCAGCTGGACGCCGGTTGCAGGTTGAAACCGGCGTGGGCGGCGGCCACCTGCATGTCGTTGAAGGAGGCTGCCGCCGCCGGGGTCAGGCGGTGGGGGCCGCGCCCCACCACAATAAGGTGGCTCTCGTCGAGCCCCATCAGTTGTTCCTGCGTCATGCCAGCAGTCGCTCCAGCACCCCTTGATACATGTCGGCCAGCAGATCCAGATCGTCTGCCTTCACGCACTCGTTCACCTTGTGGATGGTGGCGTTGACCGGGCCAAGCTCAATCACTTCGGCGCCGGTGGGGGCGATAAAGCGCCCGTCCGAGGTGCCGCCGGTGGTGAGCAGGGCTGGCTGCTGGCCATTGACCGCCTCGATGGCAGAGACCGCCGCCGCCAGCAGTTTGCCGGTATCGGTGAGGAACGGCTGGCCGGAGAGGGTCCAGTTCAGCTGGTAATCGAGACCGTGTCTATCCAGCAACTCCTCGACCCGCTCGCGGATATCCAGGTCGGTCAGTTCAGTGCTGAAGCGGAAGTTGAACTGGACGTGCAGTTCGCCCGGAATGACGTTGGAGGCGCCGGTGCCCGCCTGAATGTTGGCAATCTGGAAGCTGGTGGGCGGGAAGTAGGCGTTGCCCTCATCCCACACGGTGGCGGCGAGTTCCGCAAGCGCTGGCGCTGCTTTATGAATGGGGTTGTCCGCCAGATGGGGGTAGGCGACATGCCCCTGCACCCCGCGCACCAGCAGATCGCCGGTGATGGAGCCGCGGCGGCCATTTTTCACCACATCCCCGACCACGGCGGTGGAGGAGGGCTCGCCGACGATGCACCAGGTGATCTTCTCGTGGCGCGCTTCCAGAGTGTCGATCACCCGGGTGGTGCCATTGATAAAGGGCCCCTCCTCATCGGAGGTGATAAGGAAGGCGATCGACCCGGCGTGATCCGGATGCTCGGCCACAAAGCGCTCGACCGCCACCACCATGGCGGCCAGCGAGCCCTTCATGTCGGCGGCACCACGGCCGTAGAGCACGCCATCCCTGATGGTCGGCTCGAACGGCGGGGAGTGCCATTTCTCCAGCGGGCCGGCAGGCACCACGTCGGTGTGACCAGCGAAGCAGAACAGCGGCCCCTCGCTGCCACGGCGGGCCCAGAGGTTGGTGGTGTCCTCAAAGACCATGGGCTCGATAACAAAGCCGAGTTTGGCGAGGCGCTCCGCCATCAGGGTCTGGCACCCTTCATCCAGCGGGGTAACGGAGGGGCGGCGGATCAGATCCTTGGCCAGTGCGATGACATCCGACATCAGTTGTCCTTAGTTGTCCTTAACGGGAGAAGAGGGATTGGTAGTGATCGGCCTTGAAACCCAGGGTCAGTTCGCCGTCACGATCCAGCAGCGGGCGCTTGATCATCGCCGGGTGCTCCAGCAACAGGGCGCGCGCCTTGGCGGTGTCGAGCCCCTGTTTGGCCTCGTCCGGCAGGGCACGGAAAGTGGTGCCGCGGCTGTTGAGCAGGGCTTCCCAGCCGAGTTTTGCCAGCCAGCTGTCCAGATCGTCCGGGTTCAGGCCGTCGGCGCGGTGGTCGTGAAAGCGGTAGTCGATACCGGCCTCATCCAGCCACTTGCGGGCTTTCTTGATGGTGTCGCAGTTCTTGATGCCATAGAGGGTGATGGCCATGGGGAGTCCTTCTCTTGTGGGCGCTGGCCGTGGGCCGCGCCCGAAAATCCGAATCAACGCAGTGCAAGGGCCCGATTCTGGCATTGTGGCAATCCCATGGCAACGCCGATGGTCCGGCTCGCGGGTTTTACCGGAACTGGTCACACCTGAACGGCGATTTTGAGCACAAGGTCAGAAGCTGTGGGGCTGGTGTGCCCGATGGGGTTGGGTATTGCGGGAGAAGATCGACTATTGCAGGAGAAAAAGAGAAGGGGGCAAACGCCAGATAGCCAAAACGCGCCAGCGGGCGCGTTTTGGTCGGCATCATCAAGCACCTCAATCAGTGCAGGGTGGTCCACTCATGGTCAAAGACCCGGGCCCGTTCCCAGGGTGCATCAGGCAGGCTGGAAGAGAGGCCAGTGTATTTGCCCACGTCATCCACCACGATGGCGGAGAGGATCGGCAGGTTGTTTTCGGTGCAGTACATGCGGATGCGTTGCAGCAGGGTGCGCAGTTCATCCTGGCACTGCTCCAGCCCGGCCTGCTTGGCCAGTTTGGAGTAACGAATGGTAGTGCGTTCCTTTGCAGACTCGACGAGGATGTCCCACAGCTTGTAGTCGCAGGTCGAAGCACCTGCGGTGGCTTGGCTTGTCATAACTCTCTCCGGCGCGAAATGGTCGCTATATGTCGAAGCGCATCTTCGCCAGTTCGGCGCCGTCATATGTTGATCCAACGCAAAAAAGAGGGGAGTCGCGTCACACAATTCCCGGATATGGGGTGATAAAGGTTTTTCGGTAGTTGAAATAACGAAAAATTGTTACATGGCCGACATATTATGCTAATGAATCACGGTGACGGCACCTTTATTGATAGGGATCAAAGGCAAACAGTGGTCAGATCACTAGATTTCGCTCTTCGATAAATTTATCAGGAGTGAATATTGGAACTTTTATTCGTCTTGCTCGTTCTGGTCGCCGTGGTCTACGGCATCATCAAGGATTACAACCCGCAGGCGGTGCTGGCGCTGGCGGGCATGGCCATTTTCACCCTGGCCTACTGGCTGGGATTGCACCCCATTCTGCCCGCTGACAAGAGCACCGGCTTCGCCCTGTTCGATCTGTTCGAAGTGTTCAAGGGGATCTTCTCCTACCGTGCGGCGGGCCTCGGCCTCACCATCATGGCGGTGGCCGGCTTTGCCACCTACATGTCCCATATCGGTGCCTCCCAGGCGCTGGTGCGGGTGGCGGTCAAACCGGTGGCAGGCATTCAGTCCAGCTACCTGATGCTCTCCATCTGCTATCTGGTGGCGGTATTCGTCTCCCTGTTCGTCACCTCCGCCACCGGCCTTGGTCTGCTGTTGATGGTCACCATGTATCCGGTGATGCGCAACCTCGGCATCAGCCCGGCCTCCGCTTGTGGCGTCATCGCCACCTCCCAGGCGTTCGAGATTGGCCCGACCCAGACCAACGCCATCTTCTCCGCCGGTCAATCCGGCATGGATCCGACTAGCTATTTCGTTGACTACCAGATCTGGCTGGTGGCCCCCATGCTGCTGGTGACTATGGTGCTGCACTTCTTCTGGCAGCGTCACTGCGATCGCAAGGATGGCTGGGATCCGGCGCTCCATCGTGGCGATCACGCCGAGCTGGACGAGCAGGGCACCGAGAGCGTGCAGGCCCCCACCTGGTATGCCCTGCTGCCCATCATCCCCTTCGTGCTGATGATGACCTTCTCCAAGCTGCTGGTGAGCGACATCAAGATGAGCGTGGAGGTGGCCATGCTGCTGTCAGTCTTTATCGGCATGCTGTGCGAGCTGCTGCGTAGCCGCTCGGTGCGCACCGCCTTTGCCGGGCTCTCCAGCTTCCTTGATGGCATGGGCAAGGTGTTTGGCCCCGTGGTGGCGCTTATCGTCTGTGCCGAGCTGTTTGCCGAATCCCTCAAGGCCATCGGCGCCATTGATACCCTGCTGCACTCTGCCAGCAATGCCGGTATCGGCAGTGGTCTGATGACGCTGGTGATGGTGGCGCTGATCATGGTAGCGGCGGTCATCATGGGCTCCGGCAACGCGGCGTTCCTCAGCTTCTCGACCCTGGCACCGGCGGTAGCAGCCAAGTTTGGCGTACCGGCGGTGACCATGCTGCTGCCGATGCAGCTCGCTTCCAGTATCGGCCGTACCGTCTCTCCCATCGCGGCTGTGCTGATCGCCTGTGCGGGGATTGCCAAGGTATCGCCCTTTACCGTGGTCAAGCGCACCAGCGTGCCGATGGCGGGGGCGCTGGTGACGGCGCTGACCCTCAATTATCTGCTGTTCATGTAGTGATGTGGGTTATGTAGTGGTGTTTGGAATTTACCGGTCGGGCGGGTGGCATGGCTGCCCGCCTTTTTCTCACTGTGTCGCATTGTTGCAATAGACGATCGGCCATCAACGCTGATTGTTGCATGGAGAAGATAATGACAGTTGTAAAGAGCCCGTTTTCCCTCGATAGCTATCTGGCCGATCTGGCCCCGCTCATCAACCTCGATTGCAGTACTCGCACCCCGGCCGGGGTAGCGAAAGTGGCCGACATCATGACCGAGAAATATGAGGCCATCGGCTGGCAGGTGACCCGCCACCAGTTCGCTGCAGAGTGCGGCCCCTGCCTCGAGATCACCAATGCGCCGGGTGCCGATCACTACGACGTGATGCTGTGCGGCCACATGGATACCGTCTTCCCCGAGGGGACGGCGGCCAAGCGCCCGCTGAAAATCGAAGGCAATCAAGCCTTTGGCCCCGGCGTCTCGGACATGAAGAGCGGCCTGCTCTCTATCTGTTATGCCCTCAAAGAGATGGATCCGGCATTGCATGCCAAGCTCAAGGTGCTGGTCTGCTGCAACTGCGACGAAGAGATTGGCTCCCCCTGGTCGAAAGATTGGCTGGTGGAGAAGGCCAAACAGAGCGGCTGCGTGCTGGTGGCTGAAGCTGCTCGCCCGAGTGGCGATCTCATCAGCGCCCGCAAGGGCAATGCCAAGTACCGCATCACCTTCCACGGCAAGGCGTCCCACGCCGGTTCGGCCCTGACCGAAGGTGTCTCTGCTATCACCGAGCTGGCGCACTGGGTGCTGGCCATCAACGAGCAGGTCAACATGACCACGGGCACCACCATGAACGTCGGCGTGGTACAGGGCGGCACCGGCGTCAACGTGGTGCCGGACTTTGCCGAGGCGATCGTGGATTTGCGCTTCTGGAGCAACGAAGAGGCCGCTGCGGTACACGACCGGCTCACCTTTATGGCCAACAACCCCTTCCTCGCGGGTTGTCGGGTCGAGGTGGATCGCCAGACCTTCAAGCCGGCGATGCGCCCGAGCGGTGACACCGAGGCGCTGATGGCGCTGGTAGAGGAGGCAGCCAACGAGGAGGGGATCCCCTTCAACTGGCTGGAGGCCGGTGGCGGCTCGGATGCCAACTTCACCGCCGCCGCGGGTGTGCCGTCGCTGGATGGCTTCGGCCCCATGGGCGGTGGTTTCCACTCGGAGGCGGAATTCCTGCTGCTGGAGAGCATCGAACCACGCATCCGCCTGTTGCAGCGGGTGCTGGGCAAGCTGGCGAAATAAGCCGGTTTATCCCTTGTTCGGGTCGTCATGGCCCGCTCAAAACTGGTCCGCTCAAATCCAAACGGGAGGCTGTTGCCTCCCGTTTTTTTATCTCGATTTTTCGCGCGCTGAGTGAGCGGGCCAGATGGCTTGAGGCCGTTACCCCTGTGGCTCGGCCAGATAGGCCAGATGATCCTGCCGCGCCACCTGCCAGCCATCGAGGCGCAGCGGGGCGGCAAAGCCCGGGCCGTCGGTCACCATGGTGTGGTACTCCCCCTGCTCGCCACAGGCATCGAAGCCCTCGCGCTCGGCCAGTTGTTGTAGCTCGCAGAGGGTGGCGGCATCAAGGGTGCGTCCAGTCCACTCGGGGGAAAGCACCCGGGTATCGACGCAGGAGAGGTGGGCGACGATGCCACGCGCCAGCATATCCGCCAGCAAGGCTTGACGAGATTGCTGCCAGAGCGGGGTATGGACGGTGAGGCCCAGCGGCTGGCAGCGTTCGCGGATCCAGTTAGGCGCACCGCCCACGCTGTCGATATCGCCGGTAACTACGCCATCGAGTTGCCACTCCTCCTTGAGCCGTGCCAGTGCCCGCTCATAACCGAGATCGAACGGCGCTTCTATGGTGACCAGCAGATGGGGTAGCTCGAGGGCTTCCGCCTGACGGCGCACCAGCGGCAAGGGGTGAGCGAGAAATCGGGGTTCTGGCGGCGCAAAGGTGGCCAGTGCCATCACCTGATGGCCCGCTTGGCGAGCATGACAGAGGGCCAGCATGGCATCTTTGCCACCGCTCCAGAGCAGGATGACGCGAGACATGGATGAGATTCCGGTGGTGAACGAGGGGGCATGCTACCCAGCGGCGGGGGCAGAGGTAAAGGTATGGTGTCCGGAAATGGCGGCGGGAAAATGGTTGGGGTCACAGAGCGGGAAAAAAGCAGGCCCCCGAAGCGGGGGCCTGTCTGGCAATGTGTTAAACGCGACTGCGATTAGAGCAGGATGCTGGTGAGGATAAAGCCCAGCGAGCAGGAGGTCACCACCCCGATCAGCCCCGGAATGATGAAGCTGTGGTTGATGATGAACTTGCCGATGCGGGTGGTGCCGGAGCGGTCGAAACCGATACAGGCCAGATCGCTCGGGTAGGTCGGCAGCACGAAGTAGCCGTAGCTCGCCGGCAGGAAGGCGATCAGCAGCTTCGGCTCCACACCCAGCGCCAGACCCATGGGGGCGATGGCGGTGAGGGCGGCGGCCTGGCTGTTTACCAGCTTGGAGATGAGGAAGAGCACCAGGGCGTAGGTCCAGGGCTGGGCCTGTACCACATGGGCCAGAGTCTCTTTGAGCAGCGGCATGTGAGCCTGGAAGAAGGTCTCACTCATCCATGCCACCCCGAATACGGAGAAGATGGCGACCATGCCTGCCTTGAAGACGGCGCCGTTGGCAATCTCGCCCGGCTTGACCTTGCAGCGCATCAGGATGATGGCACCGGCGATCAGCATCATCATCTGGATCACCAGGTTCATGGAGAGCGGGCCGGTCTTGTCCTTGATGGTGAACACCGGACGCAGACCTTCGTTGGCACCGAGCAATACCACGGCAGCGATGGCGGCGAAGAAGATCCAGGTAGACCAGTAGGCCTCTTTCGGGAACTTGGTGTTGAGCAGGGTTTCACCGCCGCCGTAGATGAAGGCGCGCTGTTCCGGGTCTTTGATCTTGGCCTGGAACTCTTCGTCCTTGTCCAGATCCTTGCCGCGACGCAGGCTCCACAGGGCTGCCACGATGACACCGGTCAGGGAGGAGGGGATGGCGATCATCAGGATGTCGAGCAGGCCGTAAGCCTGACCGATACCGTGACCGGCCGCCAGAATGGAGACCATGGAGACCACGGCAACGGAGACCGGGGAGGCGCAGATGGCCATCTGGGAGGCAACGGAGGCGACAGCCATCGGGCGCTCGGGACGGATGTTCTTCTGCAGCGCGATGTCAGCGATGATGGGGAACATGGTGTAGACCACGTGGCCGGTACCGCACAGGAAGGTGAGGGTCCAGGTGGTCAGCGGCGCTAGGATAGTGATGTATTGCGGGTGACGGCGCAGCAGACGCTCGGCCACTTGCATCATCAGGTTGAGGCCACCGGCAGTCTGCAGGGTAGCGGCACAGCCGATCACCGCCAGAATGGTCAGCATTACCTGAACAGGCGGTTCGCCCGGCACCAGGCCGAAGACGAAGGTCAGCAGGAAGAGACCGATACCACTGATGAGACCGAGTCCCATGCCCCCAAAGCGGGTACCCAGCAGCAAACAGCCGAGTACCACTAAAAATTCCATCAAGATCATTCCGTTACCTCGTGTGATTCAACCCATATTGCCGCGGGTAGCCTGAACCATGAATTGTCATTGTCTGTTTTATTTAGCCCAAAAGGGTTAGTTGCTATTCTGCTCCCCTGAAAAAGTGAAAAAATTGAGTTACTTCAATAACTCGATGAATTTTTGATTAAACCACTTAAAAACCACGTACTAACAAAAACATTATTTTTGTCACCAAGTGGTATCACTCGGGGCCAAGCCATCGGGTGGTCATGGTGGCAGCACAGTGTGGCAACAGGGCTGCAGGGGAGGGGCATAAAAAGGGCTCGATTGCGGCAGAAGAGGGTGAAAAAGCCAGCGCTCAGGCTATTTTTGCCAGCAAGGGCTGACTTCGGGGGGTTGGCTCACTTGGCCGTAGGTGCTTGCTGCAGATAGCGGCGCTGATAATCCTGGCTCAGCTTGGCAATATCCAATCTGGCAATGGCCTGTGCCACCCGTTGCTGCAACGCCTGCTGATCGGGACGAAACATGATGTGCAGGCTCTTGTGTTCGAGGATCTTCGGGTGAAATTGCAATCTGGCGCTGATCAGCTTGCGATCATGGTTGATGAGCCAGTGAAAGACATCCCGGTCGATCACCGCCAGATCGAGCCGGTCGCGCTGCAATTTGCGCAGGTTGAGCAGGTCTGCATCGACGGCGGCAGTGTTGAGGCGCTTGCTGGCCATCAGGGCATCGAATTCACGGGTGTTGACGTACCCCTCCACCACGCCGATCCGGTAGGGGGCGAGATCCGTGAGCTGCTGCCAGGGGATGGGGGGGCCTGAGCGCTGCGCCATGCCCAGCACGCTGTCGCCCACGCTAGGGGAGCTGCGCCACAGGGTGGGCAGGGTGTCAGAGAGGTACTCGGGAAAATAGCCGCCATAAGGCTGGGTCGGGTCGGCCGCCAGCCGTACCGCCCGCTGCCAGGGGTAGAAGTCGAACGTCACCTCCAGTCCCGCTTCGGCAAAAGCACGTTTGACGATATGACCGGTGAGGCCGCCATCGGGCAGGCTCTGGCTGGTGTAGGGTGGCCACTCCAGGGTGGTCAGACGAACGGGCTCGGCCCACAGTTGAACAGGCATGCAGGACAGCAGTAGCGAGAGCAGCAGGCGATATCCCATAGGCGACGAGTTCCTTGTGCCGGTTGATCCTGAGTATCATCCATAACGGTGACAATAAAAAAGCCGACCCACAGGTCGGCTTTTGCAATGCAGTGGCAAGATGCCGCTGATCAGAACTCGGCGGTACGCGGAGTACGCGGGAACGGGATCACGTCGCGGACGTTGCCCATGCCGGTCACGTATACCACCAGACGCTCGAAGCCCAGACCGAAGCCGGAGTGCGGCACGGTACCGAAGCGACGCAGGTCGCGATACCACCAGTAATCTTCCTTGTTCAGGCCCATCTCGGCCAGGCGGGCATCCAGCACGTCCAGACGCTCTTCACGCTGGGAACCACCGATGATCTCGCCGATGCCCGGTGCCAGTACGTCCATCGCGGCAACGGTCTTGCCGTCGTCGTTGAGGCGCATGTAGAAGGCCTTGATATCTTTCGGGTAGTTCTTCACCACCACCGGAGACTTGAAGTGCTCCTCGGCCAGATAGCGCTCATGCTCGGAGGAGAGATCGATACCCCAGGAGACCGGGAACTCGAACTTCTTGCCGCAGTTTTGCAGCACTTCGATGGCGTCGGTGTAGTCGATCTGGGCGAAGTCGGAGGAGACGAAACGCTCCAGACGGCCGATGGCATCCTTGTCCACGTGCTGGGCGAAGAACTCCAGATCGTCGCGACGCTCGGTCAGTACGGCGTTGAAGACATACTTCAGCATGGCTTCGGCCAGTGCGGCGTTATCTTCCAGATCGTTGAAGGCCACTTCCGGCTCAACCATCCAGAACTCGGCCAGGTGGCGGCTGGTGTTGGAGTTTTCAGCGCGGAAGGTCGGGCCGAAGGTGTAGACCTTGGAGAGGGCGCAGGCATAGGTTTCGGCGTTCAGCTGGCCGGATACGGTCAGGAAAGCCTCTTTGCCGAAGAAATCTTCGTTGTAGTCCACCTTGCCGGCGTCGGTGCGCGGCAGGTTTTCCATGTCCAGAGTGGAGACGCGGAACATCTCGCCGGCACCTTCGGTGTCAGAGGCGGTGATGAGCGGGGTCGCAACCCAGAGGAAACCCTCTTCGTGGAAGAAGCGGTGGATGGCTTGCGCCAGGCAGTGACGAACGCGGGTCACGGCGCCAACGATGTTGGTGCGCGGGCGCAGGTGGGCCTGTTCACGCAGGTATTCGATGCTGTGGCGCTTGGCGGCCATCGGGTAGGTGTCCGGATCTTCGACCCAGCCGACTACCTTCACCTCGGTCGCTTGCAGTTCGAAAGCCTGGCCGCTGCCCTGAGAGGCGGCAACCACGCCGGTCACTTCCACGGAGCAGGCAGTGGTCAGACGCAGCACTTCATTCTCGTAATTGGCCAGGGTATTGGGGACAACTGCCTGTACCGGATGGAAACAGGAGCCATCGGAAATGGCCAAAAATGAGATCCCCGCCTTGGAATCACGGCGAGTCCGGATCCACCCTTTGACAGTTTGGGTGGTGCCGACCGGATACTTACCGGCCAGCACATCTACTACGGATGCGTGCGTCATCGAAATATTGTCTCCAGCTTGTTCTTGCAGCGCTATTTGCAACACTAGGGAGTCTGGCCCGGGCACAGATGGCCCACCATGGCAGACTAAGCCGTCAATCTTACCCGCGCGGGTTTGATAAACAAGCAAAAATGTCGGACTCTGGTGGGGTTTTCGGCATGGTTCACTCAACAAGAGTGTCACGGGCGCAGGAGAGGTGGGTGAAAGATCGGCGGCATGGGCCAGATTGGCTGACACGGGTGTTGCAGGGGCTGGTGATGCTCTGCTGGGGCGGTTTTATCGTGCTGCTCTCCCTTTACCACTATGCCCGCCCCGAAATTGCCTACGGTTTTCTGGTCTATGGCGGGATCGAGGTGCGCGATTATTGGGACCCGGCCCTTACCCCCTGGCTGGTCTACGGGCTCTGGAGCTGCTGCGCCCTGACGCTGGCGGTGTTGCTGCTGGAGCGCAAGCGCAGCCGCCGTCAGGATGACTCCCGGCATGTCAATCTGGCCATCCTGCTATTGGTGCTGATCGCCAGTCTGCTTTTCTACTACGTCGGTTAAGCGCCCGCCTCAGCGGGGCTGATCCGGCTCCTGCCTGCTGGCCTTGGTGCGCTTGCCGAGCTGGCGCTCCACGCTGTCGAGCATCTGGTTGTAGGCCACCGCCACCCGGCCAATCTCGTCACCGTCATCCCCCTCCAGCCGGTGTCCGAAGTCGTGTAAGTCAGTCGCCTCTTCCATGGAGCGGGTCAACTGGTTGAGAGGGCGCACGATCCAGGTGCGGATGACCCAGAGGGTCAGCAGCAGTCCCATCCCGAAGATGCCGGTGAGGATCAGCGCCGAGGTGAGAATATTCTGCTCGACCCGGGTAAACAGCGAATCGAGGGAGTAGTCAAAGCGCACCGCACCAAGCACGGTATTTTCCGGCACCAGATGACAGCTGGTGCAGTCGGTGCCGCGAAAATCCTTCTTGGCCAGCAGTGGTCGGGTGACCACCAGACGGCTGTGCATGCCGTTGTGCACCACCTCCAGACTCCCTTTGCCCGCCAGAGCCAGCTCATCAAACTCATCTTTTACCTGTTCTGTCTCCCGTCCCGGCCCGAACTGTTTGCTCACCGCGTCGCCACGGACGATGCGGGCATCCTCCACATGAGCGTGGTCGAGAAACTTGCCGCGCAGGGTATCGCGGGCATCCATCTTGCCGGTCAGCATCAGCATGTTGAGGCCATCGAAATAGGCTTCGGTCTGCTCGCGGCTCTGCTCCTTGATGAGGGTCAGGATGAGATCGCGCTCGCGCACTGCCTGATAGGCTGCGGAGAAGACCAGTACCATGGAGAAGATGAAGAGCAGGAAAAAGTTGATTTTGGCAGCAATGGAGAGGCGCATGAGCAGTCTTTCTTGATGGTAAAACCGCAGCAGTTTACCCCTCTTGGGGCCTCAGGTCTGGTGTTTTGCTCACATTACGGCAAGTGAATGTCTAGTCCTGAAATAGGTTTACACATTTTCAACTAGCATTTCTCTACTCAGAACCCCCTATGTACCGCATCGGGGGGTCTGTATTTCAACGCATGATGCGGCCGCTCCGCGTTGTAAATATCTACTGCTTCACGCACCATCTCCCGCGCTTGCGCCAAATCCTGCGGGCTTTGCAACAATAACTCTCCTTTCAAAATCCCGTTCACCCGCTCCGCCAACGCATTCTGATAACAGTCATACCCATCCGTCATCGAGCATTTCACCCCGTACCGTTCATGTAATGATTGATACAGTCCCGAGCAATACTGCACGCCGCGGTCTGAGTGATGGATTAGCTCCCCGCCGCCACGCCGTTGCTTCAGCGCTTTCTTGAACGCCATCGCCACCGATTCGGCATGCATCCCTTCGTGCACGTGATGGCCCACTATCTTGCGTGAGTACGCATCCGTCACCAGGCTCAGGTACAGCGGTCCGCTCCTGGCTGGCAGATAGGTGATATCTGCAACCCAGACCTGCTCCGGGGCCACCGGCGTAACCTGCTCTGGCCCCGCCTTGAGCAAGTTGGGATGACGGTAGAAACGGTGAAAACTGTGGGTGGTCTTGTGATACGCCCGTCTGGGTGGCACCAGCAGGCGGTGCTCGGTCAATATCCGAAACAGCCTGTCCCGCCCGACCTTGAGCCCGTCATCATCCTGACCCTGCAGCAGATAATGCAGCTTGCGAGTGCCCACCCGCGGTTGTCGCAGTCGAACCTGACGCACGAAGCGCACCACCTGCAATCCCTGTGCATGGCGCTCGTCGGCGACCCGATTGCGCTTGTAGTAAGCCTGCCGGCTTATCCCGAGAAACAGGCAAGCCCTGACAATGGTCAGCCTCTCGACTTGCCGCTGCGAGAGGACTTGCCGGGTCGCTTTTTTACGATGGAGACGCCGTAGTCATTCTTCAGTACATCGACGACGGCCTCAAAGAACTGGGCTTTCTGACTCATCAGCGCCAGCTGTTGCTCGAGTTCCTTGATGCGCTGTTCGGGTGTCTGGTTGTCGGGGTCAGGCATGGTGATGCTCCTGCCGGCACGTACAGAAGCCCCCTGGCTCCAATCTTGCCGACCATGTTTACGTAACCATACCAGAATGGTCGAATTGCCCTGAATGCCATATCGGGCTTGTGCTTGCTGGCAACTGAGCTCGCCTTTTTCAATCTGCTCGACCAGTGCCAGTTTAAAAGTCAGTGAGTAATCGCGCTGTGTCCGTTTCACACCTTGTCCCATCGGGTTCTCCATTTATTGGGGGGGAAAGGTGTAAACTATATTCAGGACGGCACAGAAACTGCACTGAAGTGGATAAAGTTGCCCTCTTTATATATCAAATGCCGGTAGTCAAACGGGCGGCAGCGATGGCCGCCCGTTGCATTGCATTAAAACTCGCCTTCGGTGATGGCCTGACTGATGGCGCCGGTCAATACCCGCAGCTCTTCAGGGGTGATGACGAAGGGGGGCATCAGGTAGACCAGCTTGCCAAAGGGGCGGATCCAGGCGCCCAGTTCGACAAACTTGCGCTGGATGCGCGCCACATCCACCCGCTCTTTCATCTCCACCACCCCGATGGCGCCGAGCACCCGCACATCCGCGACCGCCGGGTGCAGGGTCAGCTCTACCAGTTCGGTACGCAGCTTATGCTCGATGGTGCGCACCCGCTCCTGCCACGGTGAGGCCAGCAGCAGATCGATGGAGGCGTTGGCCACCGCGCAGGCGAGCGGGTTGCCCATAAAGGTGGGGCCGTGCATAAAGACCCCCGCCTTGCCGTCACAGATGGTGCGGGCGACATGCTCGGTGGTGAGGGTCGCCGAGAGGGTGAGGTAGCCGCCGGTGAGCGCCTTGCCCAGACACATGATGTCGGGGCTGATCCCCGCCCAGTCGCAAGCAAACAGCTGGCCAGTGCGGCCAAAGCCGGTGGCAATCTCGTCGGCAATCAGCAGCACGCCGAATTCGTCGCACAGGGCGCGCACCCACTGCAGGTAGCGGGGGTGATAGAAGCGCATGCCGCCAGCGCCCTGCACTATGGGCTCAAGCACGATGGCGGCGATCTCCTCGTGATGATCCGCCATGAGTGTGGCCAGCTCCACCACGCACTGCTCGTCCCACTCGGCGTGGAAGCGACAGCTCGGCGCTTCGACAAAATGGTGCTCGGGCAGGAATCCCTTGTAGAGCTCGTGCATGCCGCCATCCGGGTCGCAGACGCTCATGGCGCCGAAGGTGTCGCCGTGATAACCGCTGCGCAGGGCGACAAATTTGGCTCTGGGCGTCCCTTTGGCGTGCCAGTACTGCTGCGCCATCTTGAGCGCCACTTCTACCGCTACCGAGCCGGAATCGGCCAGAAAGACTCGATCCAGCCCCTTCGGAGTGATCTCCACCAGCTTGCGGCAGAGCTCGACGGCGGGGGCGTGGGTGAGGCCGCCAAACATCACGTGGGACATCTTGCCGAGCTGGGCTGTGGCTGCAGCGTCCAGTTCCGGCACCTGATAGCCGTGCACGCAAGCCCACCAGGAGCTCATGCCATCCACCAGTTCACGGCCATCGCTGAGGGTGATCTTCACCCCCTTGGCGCTGGCCACTTCATAGCAGGGCAGGGGGTGGGTGAGAGAGGTGTAAGGGTGCCACACATGGTGCAGGTCGAATTCTTGATTGTTCATTTGTTGCTCTGTTGTCAACTCGTCTGATCTGGTCGGTGTTGACAGTCTACGCGGGCTCTCTACACTAGCCAACAATTTCAGCCACTTGGCTCTGCGCAGATCACTATTCGCACGAGCCGGGCAGCGGGTTTTGCGCTCACGCTCTTGCAAGGACCTCTTGCAAAGACCTTTTGCAAGGATGGCGGGCGCAGGATCCCACTAATAACAACCGGAAGCCATGTATGAATGCTCTCACCGCGGGCGGTCACGCCCTTCGTCATGACTGGACCCTCGCCGAGGTTCAGGCCCTGTTTGCCCTGCCGTTCAACGATCTGCTGTTTCAGGCCCAGACCGTCCACCGCGCCCACTTTGACCCGAACGAAGTGCAGGTGAGCACCTTGCTTTCCATCAAGACCGGCGCCTGCCCGGAAGATTGCAAATATTGTCCCCAGAGCGCCCGTTACCACACCGGTCTTGAGGCCGAGCGGCTGATGGAGGTGGAGAAGGTGCTGGAGCGGGCCCGCGAAGCCAAGGCCAACGGCTCGTCCCGTTTCTGCATGGGGGCCGCCTGGCGCAATCCCAAAGAGAAGGACATGCCCTACATCATCCGGATGATCGAGGAGGTGCGCGGGCTCGGCATGGAGACCTGCATGACGCTGGGGATGCTCACCGCCGATCAGGCGGCCCGTCTTGGCGCTGCTGGGCTCGATTACTACAACCACAACCTCGATACCTCGCCCGAGTTTTACGGCGAGATCATCTCTACCCGCACCTATCAGGATCGACTCGATACCCTGGAGCATGTGCGCAGCGCCGGCATGAAGGTGTGCTCCGGCGGTATCGTCGGCATGGGCGAGCAGGCCAAAGACCGTGCGGGCCTCTTGATGGTGCTCGCCAACCTGCCGCGGCACCCGGAGAGTGTGCCCATCAACATGCTGGTCAAGGTGAAGGGAACGCCGCTGGAGGATCAGGAGAACCTCGATCCGTTCGAATTTATCCGCACCATCGCCGTGGCACGGATCATGATGCCCGCCTCCCATGTGCGCCTCTCAGCCGGGCGGGAGAAGATGAATGAGCAGATGCAGGCCATGTGTTTTATGGCCGGGGCCAACTCCATTTTCTACGGCTGCAAACTGCTGACCACCCCCAACCCGGACGAAAACAGCGATATGCAGCTGTTCAAGCGGCTCGGCATTCGCCCTGCCCAGCGGGCCCAGAAGCCGGATCAGGTTCAAGAAGAGGAACTGCTGGCCGAGGTGAGTCGCCAGAGCGAGCCTGCCGAGATGTTTTATGACGCCACCCGCCCCCATGCAGGGGCTGCGCGGTCATGAACGGCCCTGCAGTAACGGGCCCCTTTGTGTTGGGCACGGCTCTGGCCGAGCGCGAGCAGGTGGGTCTGCTGCGCAACCGCATCGCGACCGACGGGGCGAGTGGCGGGCGGCTCAAGGTTGCGGGGCGCGACTACCTCAACTTTTCCGCCAACGACTATCTGGGACTGGCGGATCACGGCGCCATCAAGGCCGCCTTCAACGCGGGGATTGAACGTTATGGCACGGGCTCCGGCGCCTCGCCGCTGGTGACCGGGTACAGCCGTGCCCACCAAGAGCTTGAGGAGACCCTGGCCGAGTGGCTCGGGGTGGAGGCGGTGCTGCTGTTCAACTGCGGTTTTTCGGCCAATCAGGCGGTGCTCAAAGCGCTGCTCGGCAAGGAACATCTGCTGTGGCAGGACAAACTCAACCACGCCTCTTTGCAGGAGATGGGCAGCCAGCTCCCTTGCAAGATGAAACGTTTTGCCCACAACGATATGGCGGCCCTTGAACGGCAGCTTGAGCCCAATCGTGGACTGATTGTCTCGGAAGGGGTGTTCAGCATGGACGGGGATCAGGCCCCCTGGGCTGAGCTTGCGGCATTGGCCGCCCAAAGCGGCAACTGGCTGATGATCGACGATGCCCACGGCCTCGGCGTGCTGGGACCCGAGGGGCGTGGCACGCTGGCGGCGCAGGGGGTTCCTCCTGCCAGCGTACACATCCAGATGGGCACTTTTGGCAAGGCGCTCGGGGTTGCCGGTGCCTTTGTCGGCGGCAGTCGCGAACTGGTGGAGTATCTGGTCAACTTCGCCCGCCACTATGTCTACAGCACCCATATGCCCGCCGCGCAGGCCTGTGCGGTGAGCAAGAGTATCCAACTGGTACGCGCCGCCGAGGATGCCCGCGCCCATCTTGGCCAGCTGATCGCCCGCTTCCGGCAAGGGGCAAAGGCGCAGGGTTGGCAACTGGGGGCGAGCGACACCCCGATCCAGCCGCTGCTGGTGGGGGAGAGCTGTGTTGCCCTGCAACTGGCTGAACGGCTGCGCGAATGCGGCGTCTGGGTGAGCGCCATCCGCCCGCCCACGGTGCCGGTCGGTACGGCGCGGCTGCGCATTACCCTGAGCGCGGCTCATCGCGAGCAGGATGTGGATCGCCTGCTCGATGCCTTGGGGGTCTGCCCTGCAGTTACAACGCTTGGGGAGGCTCACTATGGCTGAGCGTTTTCAAACGGTTGACAAGGCGCAGCTTGCTCGCCGTTTCGGCGCCGCCGCTCGTCATTATGATGCCCATGCCCGCTTTCAACAGGAGGTGGGTCAGGCGCTGTTGGAATGGATGCCGAGCAGGCCGGTTGGCACTGATCTGACGGTGAGCGGGCTGGATCTGGGCTGCGGCACCGGCTTTTTCTTGCCCCAACTGGCGAACCGTTGTCATCAGTTGGTGGGGCTGGATCTCGCCCCCGGCATGCTGGCGCAGGCTGCCTTGCGTGGCAGCGATGCTCGCCTGCTCTGCGGCGATGCGGAGCAGCTTCCTTTCGCCGACAGCGCGTTTGACTGGGTTTTCTCCAGTCTGGCGTTGCAGTGGTGCGAGCGTCCAGCCCAGGCTTTCGGCGAGCTGCTGCGGGTGGTCAAACCGGGCGGCCAGATCTTTTTCTCGACCCTGCTCGATGAGTCGCTCTGGCAGTTGCGAGCCGCCTGGCAGCAGCTTGATGGTCACGCCCATGTCAATCGCTTCCTCAGCCTGCCACAATTGGAGCAGGCGCTGGCTAGCGCCGGGGTATCTGCTCCCGAGCTGCGTTGTATCACCTGGGATCTCGCCTATCTTGAATTGCCGCAGTTGTTGCGCGATCTCAAGGGGATTGGGGCCAATCAGGTCAATGACAATCAGGGGCGCGCCGCCCCGGCCGGTCTGAGCGGTCGCGCCAGATTGCAGCAGCTGACTCAGGCGTATGAGGCGTTTCGCCAGCCCGATGGCAGGCTGGTCGCCAGTTATCGGGTGTGCCTCGGCCGCCTCAGCAAGCCTCGCTGAGCGCCGGGAATCGCATTGTGTGCAGGGTAGTCAACGGGCCCTGCCAAGGAGAGAACCGTATGAAATCATTCTTTATCACCGGCACCGATACCGATGTGGGCAAGACGCTGGTGGCGCGCACCCTGCTGCGCGAATTCAGCGCACAGGGAATCAAGTGCGCGGGTTACAAGCCGGTCTCGGCCGGATGTGCTCGCACTCCGGACGGGCTGCGCAACCTGGATGCCGTTCTGTTGCAGGAGGCGGCGAGTCTGCCGCTGCCCTATGAGGTGGTCAATCCGTTCGCCTATGAGCCGCCGATTGCGCCCCACATTGCCGCCAGCGAGGCGCGCCAGCCCATCACCATGCAGGGGTTGAGCGAGGGGCTACGCAAGATTGAACAGGCCGGGGCCGAACTGACGGTAGTGGAAGGGGCGGGGGGCTGGTATCTGCCGCTCGATCGCAAGCATCTGCTGTCGGACTGGGTCAAGCAGGAGAACATGGCGGTGATCATGGTGGTGGGGGCCAAGTTGGGTTGCCTCAACCATGCGCTGCTCACCTTTGCCGCCATTCGCAATGATCAGTTGCCGGTAGCGGGGTGGGTAATTAATCGGCTCCATGGTTCCATGAGCCATTATCAGGAAAATCTGGACACCCTGAGGGGCTTGCTGCCAGCTCCCTTTCTCGGCGAAATTCCGTTTATAAACAATCCGCTTGAAGCCGATCTGCAGGGGCGCCTCGATATCTCGCCGCTACTTTGACGGCATATTCAGCGAACATTCATCGAATCTCCCTAGAATGTCGACATTAACATGATCAGGTGGGAATCCCGAGTGATCCCCGGTCATGTCCCTTATCTTCACAAGGAGTCTATATGAAGCGAATTATGCTATTCCTGGTGACCAACCTGGCCGTCATGCTGGTGCTGGGGGTGGTACTCAATATCCTGTTCTCGGTTCTGGGGATCAACAAGTCCAGCATTTCCGGGCTGTTGATGTTCTGTGCCGTGTTCGGTTTTGGGGGTTCCTTTATCTCCTTGCTGATGTCCAAGTGGATGGCCAAGCGCAGCTATGGCGTCCAGGTCATCGAGCAACCCCGTAACGAGACCGAGCACTGGCTGGTGAGCACTGTGGCCCGTCAGGCCCGCGAAGCGGGTATCAAGATGCCGGAAGTGGGGATCTACGACTCCCCCGAGATGAACGCCTTTGCGACCGGTGCCCGCCGCGATGATTCGCTGGTGGCGGTCTCCTCCGGCCTGCTCTACAGCATGAGCCGTGACGAGGCGGAAGCGGTACTGGCCCACGAGGTGAGCCACGTGGCCAATGGCGACATGGTGACCCTGACCCTGATCCAGGGGGTAGTGAACACCTTCGTGATGTTCTTCGCCCGGATCGTGGCTGGCGTGATCAGCAACTTCTTCAGCTCCAACAACGAGGAAGAGAGCAGCAGCACCGGCGGTTTTGCTTACATGATCACCGTGTTCGTGCTGGAGATGCTGTTCGGTATTCTGGCCTCTATCATCGTCATGTGGTTCAGCCGTCAGCGTGAGTTCCGTGCCGATGCCGGTGCCGCCAAGCTGGCCGGTCGCGACAAGATGATTGCCGCCCTTGAGCGCCTCTCCCGCGGTGCCGAGCCGCAGCTGGAAGGCTCCATGATGGCCTTTGGCATCAACGGCAAGCGCTCCATGAGCGAGCTGTTCATGAGCCACCCGCCCATCGAGCAGCGTATCGCCGCCCTGCGTGGTTGATAGATGCTGGATGACAGGGGATAACCCCGCATAAAAAACGGCTGCCTTCGGGCAGCCGTTTTGCTTTTCAGCGTTCTTTAAAGCTTGAAGTGCCCCATCTCCTGGCGTAGTACCCGTGACAGCTGCTTGAGCTTGGCCGCCTCTTGGGACACGTGGCGGGCGGCATCCCCCGACTGCTCCGAGAGGGAGGTGATGTTGCCGACGGTCGAGACCACCTCGTTGGCGGCGGTGGACTGCTCGCGAAGGGTGTGGCTGATCTCTCCCATCAAGCCGGTGAGGTTGGAGGCGTGGCTCTGGATGCTGGCGATCGCCTCGCCGGTCTGGTTGGCCAGCGTGACACCGCGAGAGACGTTGTTGACCGTGTTCTCCATGCTGCGGATGGAGGCATCCGCCCCGCTCTGGATTTTGCTAATCATCCCGGTGATCTGCTGGGTTGACGCCGCCGAACGACTGGCCAGATTGCGCACCTCGTCGGCCACCACCGCAAAGCCGCGACCCTGTTCACCGGCCCGCGCCGCCTCGATGGCCGCGTTGAGGGCCAGCAGGTTGGTTTGATCGGCGATGCCTCGGATCACCCCGATGATCTCCGAAATCTGCTGGGTATGGCCGTTGAGCTCGGAGATGGTGCTGGCTGCATCCCCCACAGTGGTGGAGATATTCTCGATGCTGCCGAGCGTCTCTTTAATGACCCCTGATCCCTCCTCCAGGGTATTGGCTGAGACCTTGCTCAGCTCGTCGGCATGGGTGGCGTTGTCGGAGAGGTGACTGATGCTCACCACCAGCTCCTCGATGGCGGCGGCCATGGTCTGGGTGCTGGTTTGCTGATCGGTAGCAAACTGGGCGGTCTGCTCGGCGATCTGGGCGATGCTGTCGGCAGAGTGGGATAGCTCCTCGGTGGAGTGGGAGACCTTGGCGATGATCCCCTTGAGGGTGGTCTGCATGCCGCCGAGCAGACCGATCAGGCTCTCTTTCGATCCTGGCGGCACCTTGATGGGGCGCGAGAAGTCCCCTTCCGCCATCATATGGAGATCGGTCTTGAGCTGTTCGACCGAGGTGCCCACCAGATCGAGCAGGGAGCGATAGGTGCGCCAGAGGAAGAACATCAACACCAGACCGAGGGCGATAAAGAGATAGCGCAGCATGTCGGTATTGGCGATGGCGCTCTCGACCGCTTCCTGGTTGCGCTGCTCCATCATCACGTAGAAGTCATCGATGGGGGACATGATGCGCCCCTTGTTCTGGTGATAGGCCTTGTCATGCATCATGGCGATGGCTTTTTGCTGGTTGGCAACCAGGTCGCCATCAGTCTGCTGCACCAGCTTGAAGGCGGCGACCTCGGTGTTGACCAGCGCATCCGAGTTGTTTTTGGCCTCGTTCAATTTGGCGAGCTCACCGTCGGTGAAACCGGCATCCTTCATCAGGTCGATCAGGCCACGGCGAACATTGCTGTCGGGGCGGGGATTCTGGCCGTTGGCGGCGACAAAGTCCCAGTAGATACGGTTGTAGCCATCCGGCCTCGGCTGTTCGCCGTTGCGAATGGCCAGGATCCGCATGTACTGCTGCTCGTAGGCTGGATCCTTGGTGATGACGTAGGTGCGCCCGAGTCGGGTCAGGTCATCGGAGGATTGGCGCAGTTCGTCGGCCAGTAGGTAGGAGACATATTGCTGTCGATAACTCTCTTCCAGTTGTTTACCCGCCCAGCTGTAGGCGAAAAACACCAGTGACAGCAGGATCAGGGTGATGACGGATAGCAGCAGGTTGAGCTGAAAGGCGGGCTTGTTCTGTTCCATGGTATGGGCGTCCTTTCCCTATGGCTGAGTGTCGTATGGAGCATCGCCAAGTCAATGGCTGGCAAGGCTTTTTGCTCTGAGAGTATAGGAAGGGAAACTCACTGATGAAGGCCGTGGGGACAAATTAAGGGCGGATCAGGTGAACAAGTGTGGATAAAGATGACCGGGGTCAATTCTCCGGTCATCTGGATTGGCGTGAGTTAATGCGGCCCGATCACCTGATCATAGGATTTCAAGGTCAGTGAGCGGCACGGCGCAGCAGGCAAGGATCTTGCCCTCCGCCCGCTCGGCGACGGTGATGGCGGGGGCGTCGGGGTGATCCACCTCGCCCGAGATCAGCGTCTGTTTGCAACTGCCGCAGATGCCGGCGCGGCAGCTCCATGGCAGCTCTACACCTTGCTTGTTGGCCTGATCCAGCACAGTGCCCTGATTGTTGCCGGTAAAGGCTTGGGGGCCGATACGCAGTTGTACCGCCTGATGGGGGCGGGCCACCGAGAGAATGGCGCCGCCAAAACTCTCCTGTTTGATCCGTGCGGCTGGAACGCCGAGGGCCGCAACTTTTGCGGCAGCATCGGCCATAAAGCCGTGGGGGCCGCAGATAAAGACCTCTTTTTCGGCCAGCCCTTTGATCAGTTGCAGATGCTCATCATTGAGTCGTCCTTGCAGCCCCTGCCAGTGGCTATCTGGCTGGCTAAGGATCAGGGTGAGCGTCATCCCCTGCTGCGCCATGGCATGCAGTTCGCTGGCGGCGGGAATGTCCGCTTCGCTGCGGCACAGGTGCATAAAGTGAACCTCTTCCAGCTCCCCGCGAATGGCCAGGGTGCAGGCTATCGCCAGCATGGGGGTGACGCCGGAGCCTGCGGAGAGCAACAGGAGGTTACGCTCGGACCCTAAGTGAAACTCGCCAGCGGGGTTGGCGGCCAGCAGCCGGTCGCCCACCTGCAACTGCTGGTGCAGCCAGTGGGAGATACGCCCCCCCTCCACCTTCTTGACGCTGATGCTGTAACGCTCCGGGTGATCCGGCGTAGTGCTCAGGGTATAGCGCCGCTGGATCCGCTCGTTTTTGATATCGAGGCTGATGGGCAGATGCTGGCCCGGCAGGTAGTCGGGCAGGGGCTCGCCATCGGCGGCTTCGAACCAGAAGGTCTCCAGATCCCGCGCCAGCGGTTCGCGGGCCACGCAGACCAGCTCCCGCTTCTTCGGCGCGGCGGCGGGATAGACCACCGGACGGGTGCGCTCCAGTACCTCGATCTCGCTGCCTGCCTCAATCCACCCTTCGTTCAGCGCCACCAGATTCTGGCCGAAGTAGACCTCGCCATCCTCGCCACGGCGGTAGCGGGTGAGGGTGGCCAGCGGCTCTTTCAGGGCGTTGAAACGATCGGTGCCCGCTTCCACCGTGGTCATGATGCAGCGGCTGCAGGGCTTGACCACCTCGAATTCCACCTCGCCGATGCGGATGCGCACCCAGCTGTCCTCTTCGAAGGGTTGGGTATTGCTTGCCACCAGATTGGTGCGGAACTGGCTCATCTGGTGCAGCGCATCGGAGCGCAGATTGAGATCCTCAAGGGAAGCCTGGCTTATCAGCAGCAGCGGATAACCGTCGGCAAAGCTGACCCGGGTGCCGGTCTTTTCACGAAAGCGATCAGAGGTTTCACCCAGCCAGAGCAGTTGCACCGTCTCCCCTGCCACCCGGCTCAGCCACCCATCGGCTTTGGGGTCGGTGTGCAGGGCGGTGAAGCGGTCGCTCCAGACTCCGGTAGCTTGCGGGGCGCGGCTGAAGTCGACCTCTTGCAGGGTGAGCGGTTCAAATCCCGGATAGCGCAGTTGCAAGCCACCTTCGATGGGAGTAGCCACGACCTGTTGCAGTTGGGGATGGGTTCGGGCGGTGATAAAGGTGCCGTCCGGTTTGACCACCATGTAGCGGCGATCCCCTGCCAGTCCCTCTTCGGTCACCCGGGCGCGAGCCAGCGGCATACCTGCAGTCGATTTGATGGGGTAGAGGTGAATGCTGTCTAGCCTGGGCATCTTCATATCCTTGTGACGCGGCGCGTTCGCTTGGAAAAAGGGGAACATAACGGTTCCCCGACGATCCGGCAATCCTTTCAAGGGGGCGGTCTATAGTTGGGAAAACAGAACAAGAGGGCATCGGGATGAAAATAAGCTGGTTGCTGGCGGGGAGCCTTTTTTGCCACGGGCTCTGGGCGCAGGAGCTCACCCTGACCACGGGAGAGTATCCCCCTTACTGCTCCGAGACGCTGAAATATCAGGGGCTTATCCCTCATGTGGTGAGCGAGGCATTCAAGAGTGAAGGGGTGAGCGTCAAGTTCCAGTTTCTTCCCTGGAA
The DNA here is from genome assembly GCF_019048085.1 of Aeromonas sp. FDAARGOS 1416. Lineage (NCBI taxonomy): Bacteria > Pseudomonadati > Pseudomonadota > Gammaproteobacteria > Aeromonadales > Aeromonadaceae > Aeromonas > Aeromonas sp. FDAARGOS 1416. The sequence continues at coordinate 708,297 of NZ_CP077301.1, forward strand.
GCGGGCCTTTCGCTTGTCGGAGGAGGGAGTGGTGGATGGCACTGTCCACTGGTATGAGTCGAGCGAGCGGCGCAAAACCCATCTCTACAGCGATCCCATCCTGAGCGAAACCTACGTCTGGTTCTATCTCAAGTCAGATCCGCTGGAATGGCACGGCTATCAGGATCTGGCGGATCGCAAGCTGGCTGCGGTCAGTGGCTATACCTACAATGCAGATTTTTTTGCAGCCATCGCGCAGGTGCCGCTGCAGGTGCAGTTCGTTACCCGGCTGCGCCAGAGCTTTGATCTGCTGCTCTCCGGCCGCGCCGACCTGACCCTGGAGAACATAGATGTCGGCTACTACTCCCTGCGTCAGTTCTACCCGGCCAGCACGGTCGATCTCTTTGCAACCCATTCAAAACCCGTGATGAAAGTTGAAGGCCACCTGCTGATCAGCCGCAAGCGTGCCAACGCTGACGAGCTGATCAAAACCTTCAATCGGGGGCTCGCCAAACTGAAAGCCAGCGGTCAGCTGGAGAAGATGTTATTTGAGTCACGTTCTGGTCTCTATGAACCATAAAGTGCAACATTTTTTGATCCTGATTCGCTAATCAGTACAAAAAAGCGGCCATTATCGACTCAGTTCCCAGTTTCTAACGCTTTCGCTTCTTCCCCATCTGGCCACCGTCCGCTTCGGCTACACGGTATCAAGCGCCATCGGGTGGGGCCTGTCACACAAAAAGAAGAAAGCAATGTATGAGCAAACAACTGGACATGACCCCATTGCCGGATCTCTCCCTGAAAACGGGAACAGGCCCGGTGCGTACCCGGCTACCCGTCTGGCGGCCGGCCCTGCCACCCTGCAATCACGCCTGCCCGGCCGGAGAAAATATCCAGGCCTGGCTCTCTTTGGCGCAGGCCGGCCGTTTTGAGGCGGCCTGGCAGACCCTGATCGAAGAGAACCCCTTGCCCGCCATCCATGGTCGGGTCTGCTATCACCCCTGCGAGAGCGCTTGCAACCGCGGGCAGGTGGATGAATCCGTCTCTATCCACGCCATCGAGCGTTTCCTCGGCGACGAAGCACTGGCCCGTGGTTGGCAGCCTGCGCCACCTGCCCGTGCCAGCGGCAAGAAGGTGCTGGTCATAGGCGCTGGTCCCTCCGGCCTCTCCTGTGCCTGGCACCTCAATCGGCTCGGCCATCAGGTGGAGATCCGCGAAGCGGGGCCGCTTGCTGGCGGCATGCTGCGTTTCGGTATTCCCGCTTACCGTCTGCCCCGCGATGTGCTGGATCGGGAGGTGGCCCGCATCGTGGCGGCTGGGGTGACCCTGACCCTCAACCACAAGGTAGAGGATGTGCTGCGCGAGCGCGACGAGGGGGGCTTTGATGCCGTCTTTATGGCCATCGGCGCCCATCTGGCCAAGCGGGTCGATATTCCGGCCCGGGAAGCGGGCAAGATCCTCGATGCGGTGAGCTTCCTCGAACAGGCCAGTCTGGCCGAAGAGCAGGGCCTGCCGCCACCCAAACTGGGACGGCGGGTGGCCATCTACGGCGGCGGCAATACCGCCATGGACGCGGCTCGCACCGCCCGCCGCCTCGGGGTCGAGGAGGCGATGATCATCTACCGTCGCGACCGGGACCATATGCCCGCTCACGCCTTTGAAGCCGACGAGGCCGAGGAGGAGGGGATCAAGATCAACTGGCTGCGCAGCATCCGCCAGCTCGATAGCACCAATATCGAAGTGGAGGTGATGGCGCTGGATGCCGAGGGCAAGCCGGTGCCCACTGGCAAGTTTGAAACCCTTGAAGCGGACTCCCTGATCCTGGCGCTCGGTCAGGAAGTTGATTTGAGCGTGCTGGAGAGCATCCCCGGCGTGCGGGTCAACAAGGAGGGAGTTGTACAGGTGGCGGGCAACCTGATGACGGATGTGCCGGGGCTGTTTGCCGGCGGCGACATGGTGCCCTCCGAGCGCACCGTTACCATTGCCACCGGCCACGGCAAGAAGGCGGCACGCCATATGGATGCCTGGTTGCGCGGTCGCCACTACCACAAACCGCTCTCCTACCCGCTGGTGGGGCCCGAGCAGTTGCAGCTCTGGTTCCAGACCCACGCCCCGGCCAGCAGTCAGCCGGTCAAACCGGCGTGGGCGCGGGATGACTTTGGCGAGATCATCGGCGGGCTGGATGAGGTGGCCGCCCGCTACGAGGCGGCGCGCTGCTACTCCTGCGGCAACTGCTTCGAGTGCGACGGCTGCTATGGCAGTTGCCCCGAACAGGCCATCGCCAAGCTTGGGCCGGGCAAAGGCTATCAGGTGGATGCCGAGCGCTGCACTGGCTGCGGTGCCTGCCATGACCAGTGCCCTTGTCACGCCATCGAGCTGCGCCAACCGGAGGAGTCCCAATGAAACATGAACTGATCATGGTTGACGGCAACGAAGCCGCGGCCCGGGTGGCCTACCAGCTGAGCGAAGTGTGTGCCATCTACCCCATCACCCCGAGCTCGACCATGGCCGAACTGGCCGATGCCTGGGCGGCAGAAGGGCACACCAACCTGTGGGGTAACATCCCCACGGTGGTGGAGATGCAGAGCGAAGGGGGGGCGGCCGGCACGGTACACGGCGCCCTGCAGGCAGGGGCGCTCGCAACCACCTTCACTGCCAGTCAGGGGCTGATGCTGATGCTGCCCAACATGTACAAGATCGCCGGTGAACTGACTTCGGCGGTGTTCCATGTGGCGGCCCGCTCGCTGGCGGCGCAGGGGCTGTCGATTTTTGGCGACCATCAGGATGTGATGGCGGCGCGCAGCACCGGCTTTGCCATGCTTGCCTCCGGCTCGGTGCAGGAGGCGCAGGACCTGGCCTTGGTTGCCCACAGCGTCACCCTGCAGTGCCGGGTGCCCTTTATCCACTTCTTCGACGGGTTCCGTACCTCCCACGAGGTGAACAAGATCACCGCCCTGCATCGGGATGAAATTCGCGCCCTTATCGACAACGACTGGGTACGCGCCCACCGTGCCCGGGCGCTGAACCCGGATCATCCGGTGATGCGCGGCACCGCCCAGAACCCGGATACCTATTTCCAGTCCCGCGAGCGCGTCAACCCCTTCTACGAAGCGGTACCGGCGCGGGTGCAGCAGTGCATGGACAACCTCGGCGAGCTGACCGGTCGTCACTACCGGCTGGTGGAGTACCACGGCGCGCCCGATGCAACTGACGTCATCGTGCTGATGGGCTCGGGGGCGGCCACCGCCCGCACCACAGTGGATTGGCTCAACCAACAGGATCGCAAGACCGGGGTCTTGGTTGTGCGCCTCTATCGCCCCTTCCCGGTACAGGCGCTGCTTGATGCGCTGCCGCAGAGCGTGCGGCGCATGGCGGTGCTGGATCGCACCAAGGAGCCGGGGGCGGGCGGCGAGCCGCTGCTGCTGGATGTGCAGAGCGCGCTGATCGATGGCTTGCAGCGCGGCCTTATCAAGCGGCTGCCGTGGCTCAGTGGCGGTCGCTATGGTCTCTCTTCCAAAGAGTTCACCCCCGCCATGTGCGCGGCCGTGTTCGAGGAGCTGGCATCCGATGCGCCGCGCCCCCGCTTTACGGTGGGGATTGTCGATGATGTGTCGGGCCTCAGTCTGGCCTGGCACCCCATCGGCGATCTGGAGCCTGCCAGCCGGGTGCGGGCGCTCTTCTTCGGCCTCGGCGCTGATGGCACCGTCGGCGCCAACAAGAACAGCATCAAGATCATCGGCGAGCTGGAGGGGTTCCACGCCCAGGGCTACTTCGTCTACGACTCCAAGAAGTCGGGCTCGCGCACCGTCTCCCACCTGCGCTTTGGCCCCGAGCCCATCGACGCCCCCTGGCTTATCGAGCAGGCGAGCTTTATCGGTTGCCACCAGTGGGGTTTTGTCGAATCGGTCGATCTGCTGGAGCACGCCGCCGAAGGGGCGACCCTGCTGCTCAATGCCCCCTATGAGGCGGACAAGGTGTGGGGCCAGCTGCCCGAGCGGCTGCGCGCCCGTATCCGTGCCCTCAATATCCAGCTCTACTGCATCGATGGGGATCGGGTGGCCGAGCAAAACGGCATGGGCAATCGCATCAACACCATCATGCAGACCTGCTTCTTCGCCCTGGCCGGGGTGTTGCCACGGGACGAGGCCATTGCCCTTATCAAGGAGAGCATCGAGAAGAGCTATGCCCGCAAGGGGCCCGAGGTGGTGGCGCGCAACTTCGCCGCGGTGGATGACACCCTGGCTCACCTCTGCAAGGTGGCGATCCCGGCCGGTGAGGAGCAGATCAGCGACTATCCGCTGCCATTGGCTCCCGGCGGCAGCGAGTTTGTCCAGCGGGTCACTGGCGAGATGCTGGCGGGGCGCGGCGATCTGATCCCCGTCTCCATGCTGCCGGTGGATGGCACTTACCCCACCGCCACCAGCCGCTTCGAGAAGCGGGATATCGCCCGCGAGATCCCGATTTGGCATTCGGATATCTGCATCCAGTGCGGCAACTGTGTCTTTGTCTGCCCCCACGCGGCGCTGCGGGCCAAGTTCTACCATCAGGACTGGCTGGCGACCGCCCCCGAGGCAGCGCAGTCGGTGCCCGTCACTGCCAAGGGCTTCCCCGACAGCCGCTATACCTTGCAGCTCTATCCGGAGGATTGCACCGGCTGCGGCCAGTGCGTGCAGGCTTGTCCGGTGCGGGCAGGAGCAGATGAGGAACACGAGGGCGAGCGCGCCATCACCATGATGGACAAGGCGCCCCATCTGGCTGGTCAGAAACAGGCGCTGCGCTGGTTCGAGAGTCTGCCTTGGCCTGCCCGCGAGCGGGTGGATTTCTCCACGGTGCGCGGTGCCCAGTTCCTCGAACCCCTGTTCGAGTTCTCCGGCGCCTGCGCCGGCTGTGGCGAGACCCCGTATCTCAAGCTGCTGACCCAGCTGTTTGGTGATCGCATGCTGGTGGCCAACGCCACTGGCTGCTCCTCTATCTACGGCGGCAACCTGCCGACCACCCCGTGGGCCAAGAACGGCGAAGGGAAGGGGCCAGCCTGGTCCAACTCCCTGTTCGAGGACAACGCCGAGTTTGGCTTTGGTTTTCGTCTCACCGCTGATCAGCATCACGGTCAAGCGGTGGCGGCCCTCGAAGCGATGAAGGGGGAGCTGGGGGAGGCGCTGGTCGAATCGCTTATCAATGCCCCGCAGCGGCTGGAGTCGGAGATCCGCGCCCAGCGCACCCGGGTGGCGCAAGTGCGGGAGCGGCTGGAAGAGGTGAAATCCGGCAAGGCCCGCGAGCTGCTGTCACTCATCGATCAGCTGGTACGCCGTTCGGTCTGGATCATCGGCGGGGATGGCTGGGCTTATGACATCGGCTCATCGGGGCTCGACCATGTGCTCGCCTCCGGGCGCGATGTGAACGTGCTGGTGATGGATACCGAGGTCTACTCCAACACCGGCGGCCAGATGTCGAAATCGACCCCGCTCGGCGCCGTCGCCAAGTTTGCGGCGGGAGGCAAGACGCTGGCCAAGAAGGATGTGGCGTTGCAAGCCATCTCCTACGGCAACGTCTATGTTGCCCGCATCGCCTTTGGTGCCAACCCGCAGCAGGCGCTGCAGGCCTTGCGTGAGGCGGAGGCCTATCCGGGCCCGTCGCTTATCATCGCCTACAGCCACTGTATCGCCCACGGTATCGACATGGAGTTTGGCCTGACCCAGCAAAAACGCGCCGTGGCCTCTGGTCACTGGCCGCTGATGCGCTACAACCCGGTACTGCGCAGTGCGGGGCAGAACCCCTTCAGCCTCGACAGCCTGCGCCCCTCCATCCCCCTTGCTGAATACCGGCAGGAGGAGACCCGTTATCGGGTGCTGGCCCAGAGCCATCCGGAGGAGGCCGAGCGGCTGATGCAGGTGGCGCAAAAAGTGGCGTGGCAGAAGTGGGCCACCTACGAGGAGATGGCCACCCGCGAGGCCAGCCATTTCCATCCGCCGGTGTGATGGTGAAGTGAGTGAAATATAACCAAGCGGGCCAATGGCCCGCTTTTTATACCGGGCGACAATTGGATGTCACTACTCACTATCTGATAGCAACTACAGGCGTAGCCGTGGTGATATCATGAAAACCAAAGTGATGTGTTGATATGTTAGGATAAGCTGGACAGGATATATGACATATTATGTGATATATGAACAGTTTTCGTATATTGAATAGTCCGCTTTGCTTTATTTTGGAGGCAGTTTGAACTTTTTAAGTTACACGATGGTGTTTTTATTAGGAGTAATCATAGATGCTCCTGATTATCAATTTTTAATAAAGGAAGTAAAATGGACTGATGTTATTACTACGTTCGCCACTGTTGTGGCGACAATTATCGTATATAGGACTTATTCAAGATGGCTAGACTCAAAGAAAAGAGAAGATGCCTATCAGACGTCAAAGGATTATATATCCTGTTTGGTGGACATATCAGAGTCGCTTTATGAACTAATGTCCCCTTTTGAACAATGTGTCCCACAAGCTGGCTGCATACCAATTAATCGTGAGCAGAGTGATTCATTGCTAGCTGGTAGTAACGAAGCTCGTCATAAACTGATGGCAAAGGCTAATAAGTTGGCAAGGACAAAATCAGAGTTGAGCTTTTGGGGGGTAAGCCTAGTTCCGGAATTCGAAAAAAACCATGAGAGCATATTGAAAGAAGTATCTAATGCTTTTGTTGTCGCGGGGGCACTTCAAAGCCAAGTATATTGGTATTACAACGTTGATAAGAGTAAGCAAGCTAGTATGTTTGACGAGTTCTCCAAGTTAAAAGTCAGAGTGTTAAATACTCAAAAGTTTTTAGATTTGAGATATAGACGAAAATATGCAGGCTTTTTTGTTCACCCAAAATAGAACGGGCTATGTAGAAATAATGTTTTTTGGGTGAAAAATATATTGGGTGGTCGGTATTAGAAAAATGTGTAGATAAGAAGGAACGTTAGACAAGGAATGCCTCCAAAGCACGACACAATATACCGCCACTTTGGCATAATCCTCCCATCTACAGCATCAGGCTTCCTTTTCCTACCAAGGCAGGTAAGCTGCGGGGCAAATAGCGTCAAGCAGGAGAAGGGACCATGACAGAACAACATATCGCCGGGACGATCGGCATTCTGGGGGCGGGGTGGCTGGGGCTGCCGCTGGCGCGGGCCCTGTTGGCGGCAGGCAAGCCGGTGGCGGTGACGGTCAGCAGCGCCGAGAAGGCGGCCCGTCTGCAGGGGGAGGGGATCGATGCCCATCCGCTGACGATTTCTGCCCATATGTCGGATGCGTGGCCCATCCCCTGCGAATCGCTGGTTATCTGCGTACCGCCCAGCAAGACCGATGATTATTCGCAGGCGGTGGCAAAGGCCTGCGCGTTGGCCAAAGCGCACGGCACCCGGCGGGTGCTGTTTGTCAGTGCCACCTCGGTATGGGGCGCAGGGCAGCAGGAGGGGGAAGAACCCAAACCGCGTCATGCCCGTGGCGAGCGGATGCTGGCGGCGGAGCAGGCGGTACTGGCGGCCGGTTTCGAGGCGGTGATGATAGTGCGCCCCTCCGGCCTTTATGGCCCGGATCGCCATCCCGGCCGTTTCCTGGCGGGCAAGACTCTCGATGGCGGCGCCCAGTCGGTCAATCTGGTCCATCTGGACGATGTGGTGGCGGCTTGCATGCTGCTGCTGGAGCGGGGCAAGGACGGGGATGTCTTCAACCTGAGTGCGCCGGTGCATCCGCGACGTGAGCAGTTCTACCCCTTTGCGGCGCGCCAGCAGGGGCTGCCCGTGCCGGTCTTTATCGAGCCTGCCGGTGAATTTCAGCCCATCGACGGTCTGCTGATTTGCCAGCAGATGGGATTCAACTATCGCTGGCCCGATCCGGCCCACTGGTTTGCCGAGCTCGCCGCCTCGGGCAATTGAGGTTTGCCAAGGGGGTGATCGCCCCCTATCATGCCGCCATCCATGAGAGAGAGGCGGTAATGATGGTAGATACAAAACGTCACCCCGATGGGGAGTTGTTGCTGAGAACCCTGGCAATGCCAGCCGATACCAACCCCAATGGCGACATCTTTGGTGGCTGGATCATGTCCCAGATGGATATAGGTGGGGGCATTATGGCCAAGGAGCTGGCAAAAGGACGTATTTGTACTGTATCCGTCGAAGGCATGACCTTCCACAGTCCGGTCAAGGTGGGCGATGTGGTCTGCTGCTACGGCCGCTGCATGAAGATCGGCCGCAGCTCCATGAAGCTCAAGCTGGAGGTGTGGGTCAAGCCGGTACTGCGGGAAAACGATGCCCAGCGTTACTGTGTGACCGAGGGGATCTTCACCTATGTCGCCATCGACGAACATGGCAAATCCCGCCCGGTTCCGGTGAGTGCCTGATTAAATCAGCCGGGCATTGATGATGGATATTTCCTGCTCAAGCCCGGTTTTTTGCCGTATCATGCGTTCCAGCATCTCTTCCGAGCCCACATATTGCAGGGTGTCAAACAGGCAGAGATCGCATTGAGGGTCCCGTCTTATCTGATAGACGGTGGCCAGCTCCACTTGATGACAATTTCCTTGTTGATCATAAAACGTCACGTTGTACCGAAGTTCTTTCGCCATGAGACAAGGTCCTTCTGGTTGGGTGGAACAGGGACTATCAGCTTAGTCGGCGTGGATGACGTTTGTGATGGTCGCAACAAAAAGCAAAGGCGGGCGGTTGTTAGCCAATGAAAAATAGTTATCGCATTCTTGGCACCTCCCTGCTGACCCTGGGGTTGGTAGGCTGTTTTGAGGTGCCGGATCAGAACCATCTGGTCACAGCTCAAGGGATTGTGCCGGGACTCGACTGCCAGCGTCCGCCGCTGGTGGCGCTGGCGACCACGGCGCTGCCCCGTGAATTCGGGGTGACGGTGTGGAATCTCTACAAGGGCCAGCGCAAAAACTGGCGTGAAGGGATGGACAGTTATGCCAAGGGGCAGGATCTGGTGCTGCTGCAAGAGTCGGCCACCCGTCCCGATATGCTCGACTGGCTGCGCGCCGGTGATTTCCAGTGGCAACAGCTGCAAGCCTTCACCCAGGGCGGCGTGTCGTTCGGGGTAATGACGGTGGCCAAGACCCCGCAGGCGTTCGTCTGTGGTGTGCGCTCCCCCGAGCCTTTGCTGCGCATCCCCAAATCCGGGCTGGTGAGCCTCTATCCGCTGCAGGGCGATCCTGATGGCGTGATGGTCATCAATATCCATGCGGTCAACTTCGAACTGGGGATGGCCACCTTCCGCGAGCAGCTCAACGATTTGACTGCCTTGGTGCGCCGCCATCAGGGGCCGGTGATCCTGGCCGGTGATTTCAATACCTGGAGCGACAAGCGCCAGTTCTGGCTGAATAAACTGGTGGACGAGCTGGGGCTGCAAGAGGCCGTGCCGGTGCCTGACCTGCGCCGCACCGCCTTCGGTCGCCCGCTGGATCACCTCTACTACCGCAATCTGGATCTGGTCGAGGTGAGTTCACCGGCGACCGACAGCTCGGATCACAACCCCATCATTGCGCGTTTTGCCGCCCAGTCTGTGACTCCCTGATCGGGGATGATGTGTGCGTGTTGCCCATAAAAAATCCGGCGCCTGATGGCGCCGGATTTTTTATAAGCTCTAGCGGTCAACCCGTTCGGGATGACCCGCAGGCATTACTGGTAGAGACCCAGATTCGCTTTGGCGTAGGCTTCGAAATCGGTGCAACCACCGATGTGCTGCTCATCCAGGAAGATCTGCGGCACGGTATTGACCGGCTTGCCGGCGCTCTTGGCCAGATCTTCTTTGGTGATCCCTTCGGCATGGATATCCACGTAGCGGAATTTGAAGTCATCGCGCTGTTCGGTCAGCTGCTCGGCGATCTGTACGGCACGGACACAGTAGGGGCAACCCGGGCGACCAAAAATCACTGCAAACATATTTTCTCTCCGTTTTTTAAGCCGTTTTTGTATGGCCGTTGATATGAGGCAGGCAACAGCATAGCCCTGCCTCGTGGCGACTTGAAGCCGAAATTATCGATACCCTGATTCGAGTGGGCCTATTGGATCAGCTCTCATCGGCGATCTGGATAGGCTGCTGCTGATAGATGCTCTCCAGCACCCCCTTCTCGAATACGGTCCAGGGCCAAGGGGCCTTGCTGGCACGATAGCGCTCATGGGTGGCCGGATCTTGGGACAGACCGCGCTGGAACATCACGAACGCCTTGCGCTGGCCGCCTGCCGTGTCGATAAAGCCCACCAGATTGGAGGTGCCGGTGATGGTACCTGTCTTGGCATGGACCTTGTTCTTCATCATGGGGGCGGTGACGCTGCGGCGCCACGCCAGGGTGCCATCCACCTGCGAGCTTGGCAGCAGCTTGATCAGGCCAAGCTCGGCATCATTTTTCTGGATGAAGTTCAGCACCGACATCATCTGACGGGCGCTGATGAGATTGTGAGCGGAGAGACCGGAGCCGTCTGCCAGGGTGGCGTTGCCCAGATCGATGCCGTTCTTGGTCAGGATGGCGCGCACTGCCATGGTGCCGCTGCGATAGCTGCCCGGCTTGTTGTAGTAGTGACGGCCCACGGTTTTGAGGAAGGTATCGGCATAGAGGTTGTCCGATTTCTTCAGCATCTTGGCGAGCATTACCGGCAGGGAGACCGAGTAGTGGGTGCCGAGGGTCTCTGCCCCTTCCGGGGCCTTGTGGGTGACCCGCAGCAGGCCGTCATGCTTGATACCGGCACGGTTCATCGCCCAGCGGATGTTGTCCCAGCCCCAGGCTTCCACATCGTGAATGGCGAAACGCAGACCCTGCGGCTCCTTGTTCGGGGTGATGCAGCCCTTGAGCTCGTAGAAGTTGCCCTTGGCCATGTCCACTTCCAGCGCACAGAACTGGCGCGCCATGTCGCCATAGCTCATCACCTCCACGTTGTCGGCACCGATGCCGATGGGCACGCCGGTAGCCACATTGCCCACCGCCGGTTTGCCAATCTGGGTGGCAGTGATGGTGCCGTAGGCGCAGTTCTTGTCGATGATGACCGAGGAGACAGGAGCGGCGAAGCAGAGGGTCTGATCTCCCCACGACCAGCCGTTACCGCGCTCGTAGCCGTTGTAGGCGCCGGTGTTGACGTAGACATTGCCCTTGATGCTGGTGACGCCGAGCTGTTTGAACAGGGCCAGCAGATCCATACGGGAGAGGGTGGGGTCGCCGACGAAGTTGATCCAGATATCGCCGTTGATGGTGTCACCCTGTTTGGCACCGGGTTGGGCCTGAATGTCGGTGGCGAAGCGGAAGTCGGCACCCAGCTCGAGGCGGGCCGCCAGCGCGGTGAGCACCTTCATGGTGGAGGCGGGGGCGATCATCTGATCCGCATGTCGGGCGAACTCGACGCCGTTATTGCCCTGCACCATGATGGCGTACTGGCCACCCTGAGGGGGCGTCAGCGGGGCGGCATGAGTCGCCAGAGAAGAAAAAAGAGCACAAAAACCAATCAACAGCCGCTGCATAACATCCTCTAACGTGATGAAGGGCCCGGCAGTGGTGCCGACCCTGATAATTCAACCAGCCGATGCGGGATCGACGGGGGTAATGCAATTCATGCCATGTATGCTGGTCGCCATCATGCCATCGAGTTGGCGGTACGATAGCGACCCTCATAATCAAAAATTTTCTCTTTTATCTGCCAGAAGCGACCCGATTTGCGGGCGATAACAAAATCCGGATGACGGAACTGGCTTTGCGCGGCCAGCACGCTCGCCAGGGTGGCAAATTCGGGCTCCAGCCCCGGGGCGGGCCAATGATGACGCACAAAGTGCTGTTGAAACAAGCGCCGTGCGCCCGGGGAGTGAAATCCGAAGTATTCACTGAGGGTCAGCCCATCCTCATCGTGGTAGGTCACCTCCAGCCGCTCCCCTTGTTTGCCGCGCCCTGCTGTGAGGGTTAGCCCCGCACAGCGGATCACCATGCAATCCTTGAGATTGAGCGCCTCTTTGAGCTTGTCGTCAGGGTCCACCAGCAGCTGATCGCAGCTCTGGCAGCGGCGGGCGGCGATGTCGTTCTCCGCGCCACAGCCGGGGCAGATCTTGGCGCGAAAGCGGAAATCACACTCCTCGCGGTTACCCTCGTCATCTTCAAACAGCCCCTGACAGCGGCGGCCGTAGTGCTCGATCACCTTGCCATCCTCGTCGGTCTTGCCCCAGAAGGTGTTGGCAAAGCCGCAGGCGGGGCAGGGCACCTGCACCGGCTCGGTACCGGCGTGGGGGCGAGGTTCCCCCACTTCGGGGGCAAACAGGTTGAAGTTGTTGCCCGCATAGTCGAGCACCAGACAATCCTCCTTACCCGGCGAGAGACGCAGGCCCCGTCCGACGATCTGCTGATAGAGGGAGACCGACTCGGTGGGGCGCAGCATCACGATAAGATCGACATGGGGGGCATCGAAGCCGGTGGTGAGCACCGCCACGTTGACCAGAAACTTGAGCTCCCGCGCCTTGAAGGCGCTGATGAGGGCATCGCGCTCCGGCCCCGGCGTCTCGCCGGTGATAAGAGCTGCCTGCTGGCCTCGGGCGCCAAGCAGGCCGTGAATTTCGCGGGCGTGCTCGACGGTGGCGGCAAAGATCATCACCCCCTGCCGGTCGGCAGCATACTCCAGCACCTGACTCAGGATATGGGGGGTGACCCGCTGCTGGCGCTTGAGCTCGCCGTTGAGATCTGCCTCGCTGAAGAGGCCGTTCTCCCGCGGCACCAGCTTGCTGAAGTCGTAGTGGACTATGGGAGCATCCACCATGCGCGGTGGGGTCAGGTAGCCGTTTTTGACCATAAAACGCAAGGGCAGCTCGAACACGCAGTCGCCAAACAGCCGCTCGCCGTGGCTCTTGACCATGCCGTGATAGTGGCGCCGGTAGATCCAGCCCAGCCCGAGCCGATAGGGGGTGGCGGTGAGGCCGAGGATCTTGAGGGCCGGGTTGGCGACCTTGAGGTGGTCGATCACCTGATGGTACTGGCTGTCATCATCGAGCGATACCCGATGGCACTCATCGATGATCAGCAGCGAAAACGCCCCGTCGAAGGCCGCCAGATTGCGGGCAACCGACTGCACCGAGCCGAACACCACCTGGGCGCTTGCCTCCTTGCGATCCAGGCCGGCAGCGAAGATGTCGGCCTTGAGCCCCCACGCCTCGTACTTGGCGTGGTTCTGCTCCACCAGCTCCTTGACGTGGGCCAGCACCAGCACCCGGCCGCGCGCTTTGCGGGCCAGCTCGGCGATCACCAGACTCTTGCCGGCACCGGTGGGCAGCACTACCACGGCGGGATCCGGGTGTTTGCGAAAGTGGCTGATCACGGCGTTGACGGCGTCGGTCTGATAGGGTCTGAGAACGAACATGCAGGCTTGGGTGTGTCGATGTGGGGTGGTGCAGGATGGCGCCATTATAGGGTGCTTGCCGTCACAAAAACAGCGGGCCGGCATGATGCCGGCCCGCAGGGTGCTTGGGTGCTGATCAATGGAACGGGAAGATGTAGTTCATCCAGCTTGCCATGCGCAGCAGTACTTTGCGCATCACAGATACATGGTGGAAGTAGTGGGTATAGATGGCAGCCTGCCCGCTGGAGCCTGCTATTACCTGATACTTGGCCCACTCGGGGTCGGTGATGGAGATAACCACCGGCAGACGACCCGGGCGCACCGCAGTGGTTTGATCCAGCAGACCGGCGTTGGCCTGCACGTTACCGGCGGCAATGGCCGGAACCACGGCGGTTACCTTGCCTTTGAAGATCTTGCCGGGTACGCCATCGATCACCACTTCGGCCTCATCGCCCACCGCCAGTCGCTGCATGCTGTTCTGCCAGAACCAGCCGACGTAGGCGGTGTCATCCTTGTGGATGAAGGTCATCACCGGACGATACATGAAGGGGGTGGCGATCATGCCGGGGCGCAGGGCCAGCTGTACCACATGACCATCGCTCGGGGCATAGACAACGGTTTGGGACTGCTGGTACTTGGCTTCCATCAGCTGGGCTTGCAGATCGTTCAGGATGGCTTTCTGCTGGTCAATCTGGGCCACGATGTCATCCACGTTGGCCTGGGTGACGTCGAGGTCACGCTGCTTGCCCACGCCACGGCGCATCAGGTCGCTGGCACGATCCCGATCAAGTCTGGCGGAGCGCAGTCTCGCCTCGATGGACTTGAGGTGCTCGCGGTTGGATTCGACCCGTGCGGTGAGGCTATCCACCTTGAGGCGGAACGGCTCATCATCGAGGCGAAACAGCACATCTCCTTTCTTCACCGGCTGATTGGCCTGCACCGGAACCTCAACGACCCGGCCCTTGACCAGCGGCACTATGGGGGTGGAGACGTAGTAGTTGCGCGCCATCTCGGAGTAGGGGTGGTTGTAGTTCATCAGCATGATCAGGGTGCCGATGAGCAGCACGCCACCCAGTGCTGCGGTGGGGACGGTCCACTTGTTGAGCGGGATGCGGAAGATTTTGAAGATGGCGACACACAGCGCCGTGTAGGTCAGGATCAGTAGCAGGTCCATGGTTTATCCCTGTTGCTCACTCTGTTCGATAGTGTTGATACGGCTCTTCAGATCCGCCAACTCCTGCTTGAGGGCCGCCAGCTCCTCTTCATCTTTTTGCAGCCGCTGGCTAAAGCCCCAGCCGCGATCGGGGCGATAGATGGTTGCCCAGATCCAGAGGAAGGGCCACAGCACATGCAGGGTAAACAGGCTGACCCAACCTGCCACGTGAATGGCATCCTGATGAGGGTGATTCCGATGTTTGGCAATCTCGTAAGGAATATCGTGGATAACGATGACTCCATAAAAAATGACCAGTCCGACAAAGACGAGCAGACCAAGTGCAAAATAATCAAGGGCCATTTATAACCTCCACTGGCATGACGCACAGCTTAATCATTGGTTCCAACAAGCACTAAAGCAATTAAGAATCACATATTTATCGTCAGTTCGCCCGGAATCTTAAAGCTATTCGCTGTATTGAAGCTGAAGCCGTTCAACAGTTGCATTATTAGTCTTTTTGTCATTAAAAAAGGCGCCATCAGGCGCCTTTTTTGTGCTGCTTTCGCTGCATTTTTTGCTGTTTTTACCCTTCGCTGGTACTGCTGACCAGCGGCTGGCGGAACTTCATCAGGAAGGCCACGGTAATGGCCGCCGTTGCAGTCAGGCCGATAATGGTGGAGGTCCCCATCTCCAGCCCGAACCCGATGGGGGCGTTGGCCAGATAGGTGATCACGACAGCAGTCATGAACATGGCGGGAATGGTGCAGATCCAGTGCAGCTTGCCCTCTTTGATGAGGTAGGCAGCCGCAGCCCACAGCATGATGACGGCGGTGGTCTGGTTGGCCCAGCCGAAGTAGCGCCAGATCACCCCGAATTCAGCCTTGGAGATGATGAAGCCAAGGATAAACATGGGGATGGCGATCAGCAGACGCTTGGCCAGCGGCTTCTGGGTCATCTTCAGGAAGTCCGCCACGATCAGGCGAGCACTGCGAAACGCGGTGTCACCGGAGGTGATGGGCAGGATCACCACGCCGAGGATGGCCAGAATGCCGCCGACTGTGCCGAGCAGGCTGGTGGAGACTTCGTGTACCACGGCTGCCGGGCCGCCGTTGGCCATAGTAGCGTTGAGTGCTTCGGTGCTGTCGTAGAAGGAGAGACCCAGGGTGCACCAGATAAGGGCGATGATCCCTTCACCGATCATTGCGCCGTAGAAGATGAAGCGGCCAGATTTTTCGTTCTGCATGCAGCGCGCCATCAGCGGTGACTGGGTGGCGTGGAAGCCCGATACCGCGCCACAGGCGATGGTGATGAAGAGCAGCGGCCAGAGCGGCAGTTCGGTCGGGTGCAGGTTGGAGAAGTCCATCCCGGTGTTGTAGAAACCTTTGCCGGAGGCGATCAGGCCAACGATGAGGCCGACCGACATGAAGACCAGCAGGGCGCCGAAGATGGGGTAGAAGCGACCGATGATCTTGTCGATGGGCACTATGGTCGCGAGGATGTAGTAGGCAAAAATCGCCACAATCCAGTAGACCAGATCGGTGGAGGTGAGGTTGGCGAGCAGCCCTGCCGGGCTCAGCACAAATACCACGCCCACCAGCATCAGCAGCACCACGGCAAACAGGTTCATGAAGTGCTTGGCGGCGGTGCCCAGATGCTCACCGACTACGGTCGGCACCGAGGCGCCCTTGGCGCGCACCGACAGCATGCCGGAGAAGTAGTCATGTACCGCACCGGCGAAGATGCAGCCAAAGACGATCCAGAGCATGGCGACCGGGCCGTAGAGGGCACCCAGGATGGGGCCGAAGATTGGGCCGACACCTGCGATGTTGAGCAGTTGAACCAGATAGACTTTCTTGTCCGACATGGGGACATAGTCCACCCCGTCAGCCATGGTGATGGCGGGGGTTTTCAGCTCGGGTTTCGGGCTGAATATCCGTTCGATGAATTTGCCGTATATGAAGTAGCCGGCCACAAGTAAGCCGACACAGAGGAAGAACCAGATCATTGCTACGCTCCTGCATTGTTATTTTTTAGTGTGCGGAGCGAGTCTAAAACGGTTGCGCCTGACTGGCAGGTGAAACTCCCCGAGCGGCGCTTTGGCGCGCCGAGCGGTCGGCGGCTGTGATCAGGCGCACACTCCGCGGTTCAGTCCAGCCCCAGCTGATCTTTGAGCTCCTTGAGATAGCGACGACTGACCGGCACCCGGGCGCCGCTCGGGGTGACAATCTCTGCCAGCTGGTTATCCAGCAGCCGGATCTCGAAGATGGCGTTGGGGGAGACCAGATACTGGCGGTGGCAGCGCAGCAGCGGGCTCTTTTCTTCCAGCGATTTGAGGGTGAGCTGGGTGTGGAACAGCTCGCCCTGACAGGCCACATGGACCCCGCCCAGATCGGAGAAGGCATACTCCACCTGCGCGATGGGCAGCAGCCTGACCCGATTGTGCAGATAGCCCGGAATATGTTCTATGGTGGGGGCCAGCCGCTCGATGGGCTGCGGGGAGATATCCTGCTTGAGGCGAGCGAGGGTCTTGGCGAGCCGGGCGGGCTCCACCGGCTTGAGCAGGTAGTCGAAGGCGTTCTCTTCAAAGGCCTGAATCGCATATTCGTCAAAGGCGGTGACAAAGACGATGCGGGGTAGGGGGTCGAGCATGGCGACCAGCTCCATACCGCTCAGCTTGGGCATCTGGATATCGAGGAACACCACGTCAGGCTTGAGGCGCTGAATAAGCGGCAGCGCCTCGATGGCGTTGGCCGCTTCCCCCACGATCTCGATGGCAGGATCGCAGGCCAGCTGTTGCCTCAGCTCTTCGCGGGCGTAGTGTTCGTCATCGACTATCAGAGTGCGGATCATGGTTGCTCCTTGGGGATGGTGAACGAGACCCGGGTCCACTGCTCAGGCTCGCAGGCAATAGTCACGCCATAGCGCTCGCCAAAGGCGCTTTTCAGTCGCCGATCGACAATGGTCATGCCCAGACCGTCGCCAGCGGGGTGCGCTTGCCAAGTGCCTGCATTATCTTCCACATGGATGGTGACGCAGGCGGGATGCTCTTCGGTCCAGAGGCGAATGCGCCCTTGCTCCAGCAGAGTCGAGATGCCGTGCTTGATGGCATTCTCGATCAGCGGTTGCAGGGTGAAGCTGGGCAGTCGCAGTGTGGCCAGATGGGGCGGGATCTCGTTTATCACCGTCAGCCGATCGCCAAAGCGGGCCAGCTCGATCTCCAGATAGGATTGGCAGTGCTCCTGCTCCTCCAGCAGGGTCGCAAGGCCACTCTGGCGCTTGAGGTTCTTGCGAAAGAACAGCGACAGGTGCAGCAGCAGATCCCGCGCCTTGTCCGGATCGCGCCGGGTGATGGCACTGATGGTGTTGAGGGTGTTGAACAGAAAGTGGGGGTTGATCTGGGCCTGGATAAGTTTCAACTCGGACTGCACCAGCAGCCGCTGATGTTGCTCCAGTCGACCGGCCAGCAACTGCTGTGACAGCAGGTTGGCAATCCCTTCCCCCAGGGTGTGGTTGATCTTGAGAAACAGCCGCTTCTTCGGCTCGTAGAGCTTGATGGTGCCGATCACTCCTTTGTCCCCCTGCAGCGGGATCACCAGCACCGAGCCCAGCTGGCATGCGGGGGAGAGGCTGCAGCGATAGGGCTGGCTGTTGCCATCGGCAAACAGCACCTTGTTCTGGGCGATGGCCTGCATGGTGATGGCTGACGCGATGGGGGTACCCGGCAGATGGTGATCTTCGCCAGTGCCGATAAAGGCGAGGATCTGCTCGGTGTCCGTGATGGCGACCGCCCCCACGCCTGTCTCCTCCTGAATGATGCGGGCAATCTTGTGGCTCGCCTCCGGGGTAAAGCCCTGACTCATGATCCCCACTGTGCGGTTGGCGATATTGAGCGCCTTGGCGGAGAAGACCCGGGAGAACTTCTCATACATCCGCTGCTGGTCGCGGATCATGCTGATAAAGAGCGCCGCGCCGCAGGAGTTGGCCAGAATCATCGGGGTGGCGATGGTGCGCACCAGCAGCAGGGATTTGTCGAACGGGGTCGCCACCAGCAGGATGATCACCATCTGCATGATCTCGGCATAGAGAGTGGTAAAGAAGGCGATACGCGGTTCAAACAGGGCATCTGTTCTCCCCGATCGCATCAGCCGCCAGTGCACTATGCCTCCGAGCAACCCCTCGCAGGTGGTGGAGATGGCGCAGGCGAGATCGGTAAATCCCCCCAGCGTATAGCGGTGCAGGCCGCCGGTCAGCCCCACCAGAAAGCCCACCAGCGGCCCCCCCAATAATCCCCCCAAGACGGCGCCGACCGCCCGGGTGTTGGCGATGGCATCATCGATATCGAGGCCCACATAGGTGCCGAGGATACAAAAGCTAGAAAAGATGATGTATATCAGTATCTTGTGAGGTAGTCTCACTGAATAGTTGGCAAGCGGGCGCAGCAGCGGGCTTTTCGAGAAGAGATAGGCGATCACCAGGCTGACGCTCATCTGTTGCAGCAAGGAGAGAACCAACTGCATAAAAAACGCTCCTCATAAGCCAGCTGAAAAAATAGCCAGTCCGTGAATAAGTGTGATCAGGATCTTGTTCTGTTGGCCCAACTGGGCGCAACGGGCCGTCAGTTTGCCAGAACAAGTGGATAAAACCATATTAAATCAGCATGTTAAATTGATATTTGTGTAAGCGGCAGCGGGTTGATATTGATGCATGGAGCATGAATGTATCCGCTGGATACGCCACACGGAGGTGGCATGCTCCGCCCGGCCCCTTGGCTGGGCGTTTTTTATACATGGTCAGTTGGCAACCTTCTGATGGGGGTTTGAGCAATTATTCCGGTTTGTCCAATGAGTTATCCCCAGCTTCTGGGGATAACTCAGAATGCAAAGTAGTAGCAGAAGCGGCGGGTCAGGTTGAAGAACTGCCGTTGTCCCTCATCCAGCTCCTCCTGTTTGATAAAAGCAGTGATGGTGCGTTCATCTTCCCGCAGATCGATCATAGCGACGGCTTCTGGCCGCTGGGCCTTGATATAGGGCAGGATCTTCGGCTTGAGGGGCATGGTGGGTTCGGTAGAGAGCACCAGCGCAATGCTCTCGTCGGAGAGTTTCACCAGTGATCCCGGCGGATAGACCCCCAGCACCTTGACAAGCAACTTGACCAGATTCTGGTCGAACTTCTTCTGGGATAGCTTGTAGAGCTGGCTGATGGCCTGACTCGGCGCGGCCGGGTTGCCGCTGTTGCGGGGATGGAGCAGCTCGTCGTAGAAGTCGACCAGCCCGATCAATCGCGCCAGCGGCGGGATCTCCCCGCCCTTGATCCCGAGCGGATACCCGCTGCCATCGAGCCGCTCGTGGTGCAGATGGGCGACCTGACGGATTTTCGGTTCAAAGGCGTTGAGCTGGGTCAGCATCTCCAGCCCGTACTGGGGATGCATATTGAGGAAGTTCTGCTCGGCCTTGTTGAGATCCCCCCGTTTTTGGGTGATCTGGCTCGGGATTTTCAGTTCGCCGATGTCGTGGATAAGTCCCGCAAGTCCCGTCTCCTCAATCTCGATGGGGTTCATGCCGAGTTCGCGGGCCATCAGCATGGCAATAAAAGCCACATTGAGGCTGTGTTGCAGCAGGATATCGGTGTGGGGGCTGCGAATAAGGTGGAGCCCGAGAGGCCCTTCATGCTGACTGAGGGTGAAGGCGGCATTGCGGACAATCTGGGCTGTATTGGCCAGCCCTTCATCCGGTTTGAGGTTGAGTGCCCCGAGTGCATCGCGCAGCTCGCTCATGGATTGGCCAAAGGCTTTGTCGGCGGCGCGCATGGAGCGGCGAAAGGCCTTTTCGTCAAAGGGGGGCGGGCCCGAGGCAATCAGCTCTTCCAGCTCATCAAGATCAGGTCCGGCATCCGGGATATCGCCGCGCAGCAGCGGCTCGATGGGCAGATCGCTCTTGTCGGGGTCGACCATCAGTAGGGTGAGATCAAGATGACGGAGAATGTCGAGTTGCTGCTGATCCTTGATCTTGAAGGTATTGAACATAAACGGGTGGTTAGTCCATCCCGTGGGGAGATGGATATAGTGGCCTACTCTCAATTGCTCTATCGAGGCTTGGATCAGTGCCATCGGTTAACCTGCATTTCGTGAATGCCTACTCAACAAGCTAGCAAAATCCGATGGATAGACAACTAAAAATCCATTTCGGGGCAGCGGAGCACCCCGTGCTGTGATGGGGCGCACGAGCGCCGTGCTTCTCCTCTTAATTCGCGCTTAAGTTTTACTTCCTACGCTGGCCCCGTCGTTTTTGTTGGCTTGGCCGGCCCGCTGCACTGCAGGCCGGTATGTAGGAGTTGTTTATGCGTGTAACTCTCGGTGTACTGCAGACCAATCTGTTGCTGGTACTCTTTTTCGCCCTGGTACTGAATTGGCCAATCTTTTTGCATTTCTATACGGTGCTCAGCGCCCTGACCCATGTCAAAGCCGGATTTGCCATCTCGATCCCGCTGGTGCTGATCGCGGCGCTCAATGCCGTGTTTATTCCCTTCACGTTCCGGTTTGTGCTCAAGCCCTTTTTTACCGTGCTCATTCTGACTGGCTCCATCGTCAGCTACGCCATGCTCAAATACGGCGTCATCTTTGATGCAGGCATGATCCAGAACATAGTGGAGACCAACAGTGGTGAGGCGGGGGCCTATTTGAATGGCTCAGTTGCACTCTGGTTTCTGCTGACCGAGCTGTTGCCTGTTCTGGTGCTCTGGTCACTGCGGATCCGCTATCCGGCTCGCTGGTATCATGGGTTGGCGTTGCGGGCTGGTGCACTGGCTATCTCTCTGCTGTTTATCGGGGGCGTCGCGTCACTTTACTATCAGGATTACGCCTCGGTCGGGCGCAACAACAAGTCGCTGGCCAAAGAGATTGTGCCTGCCAACTATGTGCACGGCCTCTACAAATATGGGCGTGATGTGCTGTTTGCCACGCCGATCCCTTACCAGCAGTTGGGGACCGATGCCAGGGTGGTGGCCCGGGGAAGCAAGCCGACTTTGATGTTCCTGGTGGTGGGGGAGACGGCGCGCAGCCAGAACTACTCCCTTAACGGGTATGGCAAGGCAACCAACAGCTTCACGGCCAAAGAGCAGGGGGTGGTGTCGTTCAGGAATGTGCGCTCCTGCGGTACGGCTACTGCGGTTTCGGTGCCCTGCATGTTCTCCAACCTCACGCGCCGTGGTTACGATGACCAGCTCGCCAGCTCCCGTGACGGCCTGCTCGATGTGCTGCAACATGCCGGAGTCTCGGTATTGTGGAAAGAGAATGATGGCGGCTGCAAAGGGGTGTGCCGCAATGTGCCGACCATCGAGATCCTCCCCAAATCCTATCCTGCGCTCTGTCAGGGGGAGTCTTGCTATGACGAGGTGCTGCTGGAGGGGCTGGATCAGCAGATTGCCGGCATGAAGGGCAACAAGTTGGTGGCTTTTCACCTGATGGGCAGCCATGGTCCGACCTATTTTCGTCGTTACCCTGCCAGCGAGCGCGTCTTTATGCCGGACTGCCCGCGCAGCGACATTGAAAACTGCAGCAACGAAGAGCTGGTCAACACCTATGACAACACCATCCGCTACACCGACAAGGTGGTGGGGCTACTGATCGACAAGCTCAAGTCGCTGGAGAGCCAGTACGATGTGGGACTGGTCTATCTCTCCGATCACGGCGAATCCCTTGGGGCCATGGGGCTCTATCTGCACGGCACACCATACAAGTTCGCGCCGGATGATCAGACCCGGGTGCCGCTGCTGACCTGGTTCTCGCCCCAGTTGCAGGCCGATCGCCAGCTTGATATGGGTTGCTTGGCAGCGGAGGCGAGCAGTCAGCGTTTCTCCCACGATAATTTGTTCCACTCCATGCTGGGGATCATGGATGTGCAGACCAAGGTTTACGACGGGGCTCTGGATCTGTTCAAACCGTGCCGGGCGGGCTAAACCGCCAGCAAGCACACAATAGAAAACGGCAGCCAGTGGCTGCCGTTTGGTTATCTCGCAAGATCAGTGTTTTACTTCTGCTCCATGATGATCTGCAGCAGATCCCCCTCCAGCAGGGCGCGCTTGACCAGCGCAAAGCCGCCATAGGTCGGCTGGTTCTGGAAGCGGGCTTTCACGATGGGCAGGCCACGGTGGAAGCTCGGCAGGGATTGATGCTCGACGCAGCGACGGATGGCCGGGAAGAGGATCTCTTCGGCGGCGGTGATTTCACCGGCGATCAGCACCTTCTGCGGGTTGAACAGGTTGACCGTGATGGCCACCGCCCGTCCCAGATGCTCACCCACGTTCTCGATCACGCTGCGGGCCAGTTCGTCCCCCGCCAGCGCCGCCTTGCACACCTCCTGAATGGTGATGTGCTTCTCTTGCAGCGTGCTCTGGTGACCGCGGCTGATGAGCTCCTTCACCTTGTCGATGATCGCTTCGTTGGAGGCGATGGTCTCGAGGCAGCCGAAGTTGCCACAGTGGCAGCGCTTGCCGAGCGGCTCGACCTGGATATGGCCGATCTCGCCGACGTTGCGGTTCTGACCGAGGAACACCTGACCCTTGGTGATGATCCCCGAGCCCGTCCCCTGGTGGACACTCACCAGAATGGAGTCCATGCAGTCGCGGGACTCGCCGAAGAAGTGTTCGGCCAGCGCCAGCGAGCGGGTGTCGTTGCCCACGTAGCAGGGGAGGTTGAAGTGGTTCTCAAGCAGCTTCGCCAGTCCCAGATTGCGGATCTGGTACTTGGGGGTGTAGATGACCATGCCGGATTCCGGGTTGACCAGACCCGGCATGGTCAGCGCGATGCTGATGAGGTTGCGACAACGTTCGCGGTTGGCATCGATAAAGGCGCCAATCTCTCGCAGCAGCATGTCGACCACGGGTTGCTGGTCGATCTCGGTCACCTGAATGACGTGCTGGTCGAGCTCCTTGCCATCGAGGTCATAGAGACTCAGTTGCAGGTAGCCGCGACCCAGCTTGGCAGAGACAAACTGAAAGCGATGCTTGATGGTGGTCAGGGAGATGGCACGCCGCCCGCCGGTTGAGGCTTGCGGAGAGGTCTCCTTGATCAGGCCATGCTCGATCAGTTGCCGGGTTATTTTGGTCACGCTGGCCGGGGCCAGCTGACTCAACTCGGCAATCTTGACCCGGGAGATGGGGCCTTGCAGGTCGATGAGCCGATACACGGCTGCACTGTTGACCTGCTTGATAAGATCTACGTTTGCTATTTGTCCGCCAGTCATGATGTCACTGTTGTGTGTAGTGTCCGTTAACCACGGTCCCACGGACCGTGAAGTCCTGATCGAAGACAGTGAGGTTGGCTACTTTACCGACCTGGATACTACCGAGACGTGAGTCCCATCCAATGGCGCGAGCGGGGTAGAGGCTGGCCATTCTCAGTGCTTCATCGAGCGGTAATCCGACCTGCTTGACCAGATTTTCCACCCCCTCAATCATGGTGAGGGAGGAACCGCCGAGTGTACCATTCTCGTCGACACACTGACCATCGCGTAAAAAGACGGTGGTGCCACAAAAATCAAATTTCTCAAAGCCTTCCGGCGCACCAGCTGCTGCGGTGGCATCGGTGACCAGCACCAGTCGCTCCCCCAGCGCCTTGTGAGCCAGACGCACGTTGGCCCAGTGCACATGGTGGCCATCGACGATGATGCCCGCGTAGACATCCTTGCGATCGTAGATGGCGCCCACGACGCCCGGCTCGCGACCGTTGAGGGTCGGAGTCATAGCGTTGTAGAGGTGGGTCGCAAAGCGAATACCGTTATCAAACCCGGCCATGGCCTGATCGTAACTGGCGGCAGTGTGACCGGCCGAGACCAGAATGCCCGCTTCCACCAGACGGCGGATATGGGCCGGCTCGTTGCGCTCCGGAGCAAGGGTGATCTTGGTGATGGCATCCGCGTTGGCGCAGAAGAAGTCGATCATCTCGTCCGCTGGCTGGCGAATTTGCGCGGCAGGGTGGATCCCCTTGCGCTTGAGGTTGGTGTAAGGCCCTTCCAGATGGACGCCCAGCACCTCGTTGGGGTGTGCCGCCATGTAGTCACGGGTCACCGCAACGGCCTGCTTCATGTCCGCATCCGGACTGGTGATCAGGGTCGGCAGGAAGCTGGTGGTACCGGATTTGAGGTTGGCCGCCTGCATGGTTGCCAGGGTCTCGACCGTGATCTCGGTGTTGAACATCACCCCGCCACAGCCGTTGAGCTGCACATCGATAAAACCGGCGGTCAGGTTGGCGCCTTTGAGGTCAATCTGCTTGATGCCCGCAGGCAATTCGGCCAGGTGAGAGATGGCGACAATCTTGTCGCCCTCGATAAGCACCCCGTAGCCGGTCAGCACGCAGCTGCCGGTGTAGAGGGTGCAGTTGGTCAATGCGTACATGACGACTCCTTACAGACGGCCGATGTTGGCGGCTTCCAGCTGCTGGAAGTAGCGAACGGTCTTGACCTTGAGCTCCATGGTGGAGGGCTCGTCGCACACCATCATTCCCTTCGGATGCAGTTGCAGGGTGGAGATGGTCCACATGTGGTTGACGCTGCCTTCTACGGCGGCCTGCAGGGCCAGTGCCTTGCCGTGACCGGTGACCAGGATCATGATCTCTTCCGCATCCATCAGGGTGCCGACACCCACGGTCAGGGCCAGTTTGGGCACCTGCTCCATGTCGCCACCGAAGAAGCGGGAGTTGGCGATACGGGTGTCTTCGGTCAGGGTCTTGACCCGGGTGCGGGAGGAGAGGGAAGAGGCCGGCTCGTTGAATGCGATGTGGCCGTCGTTACCCACGCCACCCATGAACAGGTGGATCTTGCCGTAGGACTTGATTTTGTCTTCGTAGCGCTTGCACTCGGCCACCAGATCCTCGGCATTGCCGTTGAGGATGTTGATATTTTCGGGACGAATGTCGATGTGGCTGAAGAAGTTGTTGTGCATGAAGCTGTGGTAGCTCTCCGGGTGATCTTCCGGCAGGCCGACGTACTCGTCCATGTTGAAGGTGACCACATTCTGGAAGCTCACTTCACCGGCTTTGTGCAACTCGATCAGGCGCTTGTAGGTGTTGAGCGGGGTGCCACCGGTGGGCAGGCCCAGTACGAAAGGGCGATCGCTGGTCGGCTTGAACGCGTTGATGCGGTCAACGATGTAACGAGCAGACCACAGGCCTACTTGGCTGGCAGATTTCAACGGGATCAGGCGCATATGGGATACCTCTGTGTCGGGTTGCGACCGGTTTGGCGGTGGCAATTGGCTAAGACGGATTCAAGTTGTTTTATAGCGTAAATAAAGATTGCGAACTAAGCCACATCTATCCACCACCTTTATCTTGTTTGGGTGATAACGATCACGATTATCGGTTTATTAATTTGCGCAGCGAAATAAAAGCCCTAGACTGCCAATCAAGCCTTGATGGCTTATGCGTCAAACGTGATAAGCACTTAATTTCTAGAAAAACATTAACTAAGGAGAGGAACCGTGAACATTCTCGGTTATTTGCAAAAGATCGGCCGTGCCCTGATGGTGCCGGTAGCGGTATTGCCTGCCGCAGCGATCCTGATGGGGGTTGGCTACTGGATTGACCCGAATGGTTGGGGTGGTGACAGTGCGCTGGCTGCCTTCCTGATTAAAGCGGGCGCAGCCATTATCGATAACATGTCCGTACTGTTCGCAGTCGGTGTCGCTTACGGTATGTCCAAGGATAAAGACGGTTCTGCTGCTCTGGCAGGTCTGGTCGGCTTCCTGGTCGTTACCACCCTGCTGAGCCCGGGCGCTGTGGCCCAGATCAAGAGCATCCCGGTGGAGCAGGTTCCTGCCGCGTTTGCCAAGATCAGCAACCAGTTCGTGGGTATCCTGTGTGGTGTTATCGCCGCTGAGCTGTACAACCGCTTCAGCAGCGTCGAGCTGCACAAGGCACTCTCCTTCTTCTCCGGTCGTCGTCTGGTACCGATCGTAACCTCCGTGGTGATGATCGTCGTATCCTTCATCCTGATGGCCGTATGGCCGGCAATCTACGGTGGTCTGGTCTCCTTCGGTGAGTCCATCGTGAGCCTGGGCTCTACCGGTGCCGGTATCTACGCCTTCTTCAACCGTCTGCTGATCCCGATCGGTCTGCACCACGCCCTGAACTCCGTGTTCTGGTTCAACGTGGCCGGTATCAACGACATCCCGAACTTCCTGGGTGGTCAGGCTACCATTGATGCCGCTCTGGCCGCTGGCAAGAGCCTGGAGCAGGTGAAAGGCGTGGTCGGTATGTACCAGGCTGGCTTCTTCCCCATCATGATGTTCGGTCTGCCGGGTGCTGCGCTGGCCATCTACCACTCCGCCAAGAAAGAGAACAAAGAGAAAGTTGCCTCCATCATGATCGCAGCTGCCTTTGCCTCCTTCTTCACCGGTGTAACCGAGCCGCTCGAGTTCTCCTTCATGTTCGTGGCGCCGGTACTGTATGTCATCCACGCCGTACTGACCGGTATCTCCGTGTTCATCGCTGCCTCCATGCAGTGGATGGCCGGTTTCGGTTTCAGTGCCGGTCTGGTGGATATGGTGCTCTCCAGCCGTAACCCGCTGGCGACCAACTGGTACATGCTGATCCCTCAGGGTCTGGTCTTCTTCGGCCTCTACTACACCGTGTTCCGCGTAGTGATTGCCAAGCTGAACCTGAAAACCCCGGGTCGTGAAGATGACGAAGATACTGCTCCGGCTGCCGCTCAATCTACCAACCGTACCGAGCTGGCCAAGCAATACCTGGAAGTGCTGGGTGGTCAAGAGAACCTGGTCTCCATCGATGCCTGCATCACCCGTCTGCGTCTGACTCTGAAAGACCGCAGCATCGTCGATGAGCGCAAGCTGAAAGCCCTGGGTGCGGCCGGTGTGGTCAAACTCGGTGAGCAGAACCTGCAGGTGATTCTGGGCCCATTGGCCGAAATCATCGCCGGTGAGATGAAAGCCCTGCGTTAATCGAGCGACTCGCTCACCTCAAGTCTAAGTCCATTGTTGACATAACTAAGGGCCCCGCTCAGGGGCCCCATATAAAAAAGCCAAGAAAATCCAACCTTTACTTCAAATGAGAGCAGCAGTTATGAACTTGAAACATTCTCTGTTAGCCATTGCCATGTCTACCGTTTTTGTCAGCCAGGTCCAGGCAGCCGATGCCGCCAAGCAGGCCGTGGTCGACTCCCTCGCCAACAACCTGGTGGTCAAGTATGAAGTGGTCACCAACGACGGTGCCGGTGCCGGCCTCGATTGCCAGGCGCTGGGTTCCGAGTGGGCGAGCTGTGGCGTTGCCAAGCTGCACCTGACCAATACCGGTGCGGACGTCACCTCCAAAGACTGGAGTATCTACGTCTCCTCCATCCGTCGTATCCAGCGTGTGGATAACGACCAGTTCACCATCACTCACCTGACCGGCGATCTCTATCGTTTGACGCCAACCGAGAAGTTCCAGGGCTTTGCCAAGGATGCCACGGTCGAAGTGCCGCTGGTGGTGGAATACTGGGTACTGTTCGAATCTGACATCATGCCGAACTGGTATGTCGCCAGCGAAGGTGCCGAGCCGAAAGTACTGGCCAGCATGAGCAACATCAATGATGCCAGCACCTACGAGAAGCCGATGCCAGCTGATGGCTGGAAGCGTACCAAGGATGACAAGAACATCCTGATGAACAGCGAGACCCGTTTCGCGGCCAACCAGACCAGCACCCTGCTGCCGGCTGGCAAGATTGACAACCAGATCCTGCCGACCCCGATGAAGCAGGTAGTCAAAGCTGGCCCGCAGGTTGACTTCTCTACCATCAAACTCAATGCCCTGGATCTGCCGAGCGATCGCGCCGAGGCCCTGAAGGCTCAACTGACCAAGCTGGGTGTTACCCTCTCCGACACCGGCTACCCGGTGACCATCAAGCTCGGCAGCAAGCTCAAGCAGGCTGAAGGCTATGACATGACCATCGGTCAGAAGGGCACCGTGATCCAGGGTCGCGACATCGACGGGGCATTCTGGGGTGCACAATCCCTGATCTCCCTGCTGGGTGTTGATGACAAGCTGGTGAGCCCGATGACCGTCGAGGATGCGCCGCGCTTTGAATACCGTGGCATGCAGACCGACGTGGCCCGCCACTTCCGCAGTCTGGATACCATGAAGAAGCTGGTTGACCAGATGTCTGCCATGAAGCTCAACGTGCTGCACCTTGGCCTGACCAACGATGAAGGCTGGCGTCTGGAGATCCCGGGTCTGCCGGAGCTGACCCAGGTCGGTAGCCAGCGTTGCCACGACGAGTCCGAAACCAAGTGCCTGATGCCGCAACTGGGTTCCGGCCCGACCAGCGACAATCAGGGTTCCGGTTTCTACAGCAAGTCTGACTACGTGGATCTGGTGCGTTATGCCAAGGCCCGCGGTGTGACCGTGATCCCCGAGATCAACATGCCGGCTCACGCCCGTGCTGCCGTGGTCTCCATGGAAGCGCGCTACAAGCGTCTGATGGCGGAAGGCAAAGAAGCGGAAGCCAACCAGTTCCGTCTGACTGATCCGGCTGACACCTCCAACGTCACCTCGGTCCAGTTCTACGACAAGATGTCCTTCATCAACCCTTGCCAGCCGGGTGCTGCCACCTTCGTGGCCAAGGTCATGGACGAAGTTGCCCAGATGCACCAGGCCGCCGGTCAGCCGCTGACTGCATGGCACTACGGTGGTGATGAGGCGAAGAACATCATGCAGGGTGGTGGCTATCAGGATCCGGCCGTCACCAAGAAAGAAGAGCTGGTCGCCTGGAAAGGTAACGTCGACTCCAGCAAGCAGGACAAGCCGTTTGGCAAGTCCCCGATGTGCCAGAAGATGATCGACGAAGGCAAGATCAAGGAAGTGGGCGAGCTGCCGGTTTACTTCGCCAAGGAAGTGGGCCAGATGGTCAAAGACCGCGGCTTCTCTACCCTGCAGGCGTGGGAAGATGGTCTGAAGTATGCCAGCGGTGCCAAGGACTTCGCCACCGACAACACCCGTGTCAACTTCTGGGAAACCCTCTACTGGGGTGGCTTCAACGAAGCGATGAAGTGGGCCCACAAGGGTTACCAAGTGGTGCTCTCCAACCCGGATTACCTCTACTTCGACTTCCCGAACGAAGTACACCCGGCCGAGCGTGGCTACTACTGGGCAACCCGTTTCAACGACACCCGCAAGGTATTCGCCTTCGCACCGGAAAACCTGCCGCAGAACGCCGAGACCTCGGTTGACCGCGACGGCAACGCCTTCGTGGCCAAAGGTGACCAGGATCCGGTCAAGTTCAAGGGGATCTCCGGTCAGCAGTGGAGTGAAACCGTGCGTACCGATGCTCAGTATGAGTACATGGTCTACCCGCGTATCTTCTCCGTGGCCGAGCGTGCCTGGCACAAAGGTGGCTTCGAGCTGAACTATGTGAAGGGTCGCGAGTTCTCCGGCGAGACCAAGTTCGTCAACAAGGCCACCCTCAACAAAGAGTGGAACCAGTTTGCCAACGTACTGGGTCAGCGCGTGCTGCCGAAACTGGATCAGGCTGGTGTTGAATACCGCCTCTCCGTACCGGGTGCCAAGGTAGTGAACG
Organism: Aeromonas sp. FDAARGOS 1416; assembly: GCF_019048085.1. Taxonomy (NCBI): domain Bacteria; kingdom Pseudomonadati; phylum Pseudomonadota; class Gammaproteobacteria; order Aeromonadales; family Aeromonadaceae; genus Aeromonas; species Aeromonas sp. FDAARGOS 1416. The sequence continues at coordinate 738,335 of NZ_CP077301.1, forward strand.
GTGTGCTGGAAGCGAACGTGGATCTGCCGGGTCTGCCCATCCAGTACAGCCTGGACGGTACCAACTGGAGTGCCTATGACGCCGCGGCCAAGCCGAGCGTGAATGGCAAGGTCTACCTGCGTACCACCAGCTTCGATGGCAAGCGCACCAGCCGCGTTACCGAACTGAACTGATAGCAGTCAACCGTTAACATGAGGTGGGTCGCAAGACCCGCCTTTCCCAAGGGCGATGGCGCATCGGGTTTGGGAAAGGTTGACTGTGCGTGTGAGCCTTTGTTGTGTGTAATTGTCTGTTTTGTGTTTTTCATCACTTTCAGCCCCGCCTAGTGCGGGGCTTTTTTATGCATTTGGGGTGCAATGTGCCAAGCCACGCCGTTTTTAGCGGCGCAATGGCCGGGAAATGGCCCGGAAGTGCCAAATTCAGGTTGAGACAGCGCCCGTAATAAGGGATCATACCCGGCTTGACGGCGGGGGGATGAGGGTGCCAGCCGGCACAACTTCCGCCAGTGACGCTTTTTTGAGGTGAGCCATGAGTCAGGCGAACAGCCCAACTAACTTTATTCGTCAGATCATTGATGAAGATCTGGCCAGCGGTAAGCACAGCAGCGTGCATACCCGTTTTCCGCCCGAGCCGAACGGTTATCTCCATATCGGCCACGCCAAGTCCATCTGCCTGAACTTCGGCATCGCCCGCGACTATCAGGGCCAGTGCAACCTGCGTTTCGATGACACCAACCCGGTGAAGGAAGATATCGAGTACGTAGAGTCCATCAAGCAGGACGTACAGTGGCTCGGCTTCCAGTGGAACGGCGAGATCTGCTACTCCTCCGACTATTTCGACAAGCTGCACGGCTACGCCATCGAGCTGATTGAAAAGGGTTTGGCCTATGTGGACGAGCTGACGCCCGAGCAGATGCGCGAGTACCGTGGCACCCTGACTGAAGCCGGCAAGAACAGCCCGTTCCGCGATCGCAGCGTGGAAGAGAACCTGGCGCTGTTTGCCAAGATGAAGAACGGCGAGTTCGCCGAAGGCACCGCTTGCCTGCGCGCCAAGATCGACATGGCATCTCCCTTCATGGTGATGCGTGATCCGGTTATCTACCGTATCAAGTTTGCCCACCACCACCAGACCGGTGACAAGTGGTGCATCTACCCGATGTATGATTTCACCCACTGCATCTCGGACGCGCTGGAAGGGATCACCCACTCCATCTGTACTCTGGAGTTCCAGGACAACCGTCGTCTGTACGACTGGGTGCTGGATAACATCACCATCGACTGCCACCCCCGTCAGTACGAGTTCTCTCGTCTGAACCTCGAATACACCGTCATGTCCAAGCGCAAGCTGAACCTGCTGGTGACCGAGAAGCACGTCGATGGTTGGGATGACCCGCGCATGCTGACCGTCTCCGGTCTGCGTCGCCGTGGCTACACCCCGGCCTCCATCCGCGAGTTCTGCAAGCGCATCGGCGTCACCAAGCAGGACAACATCGTCGAGATGAGCATGCTGGAAGCCTGTATCCGTGAAGACCTCAACGAACATGCACCGCGCGCCATGGCCGTGCTGCATCCGGTGAAAGTGGTCATCGAGAACCTGGCTGCCGATGAAGTGCTGACTGCCCCGGCCCACCCGAGCAATGCCGAGATGGGTACCCGCGAGCTGAACTTTACCCGCGAGATCTTCATCGACGAAGCGGACTTCAAAGAAGAGGCGAACAAGCAGTTCAAGCGTCTGGTGCTGGGCAAGGAAGTGCGTCTGCGCAATGCCTATGTGATCAAGGCCGAGCGCATCGAGAAAGATGCCGATGGCAAAGTCACCTGCATCTACTGCTCCTACGATCCCGAGACCCTGGGCAAGGATCCGGCCGATGGCCGCAAGGTGAAAGGGGTGATCCACTGGGTCAGCGCCACTTACTCCCTGCCAGCCGAAGTGCGTCTTTACGACCGTCTGTTCAAGGTACCGAACCCGGGCGCCGAGGATGACTTCGAAGCCGCGCTGAACCCGGAATCCCTGGTGATCATCGAGGGGGCCCGTGTCGAGGCATCCCTGAAGAACGCCAAGCCGGAGCAGGCTTACCAGTTCGAGCGTGAAGGTTACTTCTGCGCCGACAACAAGCTCTCCAGCCCGGAGCATCTGGTGTTCAACCGCACCGTTGCCCTGCGCGACTCCTGGGGCAAGGTAGAAGGTTAAGCCGATGGGGCAGGGGAGCCCCTGCCCTGTGTGCTGCCAGCGGCCTGCGCCGGACAATAAAAAAGCCAGCTAATGCTGGCTTTTTTATTGTCCGTTATCTGTAAGTCGCGGGCGACTTATTCGTCGTGCTTGCACTCACCTGTTGCACAGTGACCGTAGAGGTAGAGGCTGTGGTTGGTGAGACGGATATTGAATTTCTTGGCGATCTCGCGCTGACGCTGTTCGATCACTTCGTCGGAGAACTCGATCACCTTGCCGCAGTCGAGGCAAACCAGGTGGTCGTGATGCTCCTGAGTGGCCAGTTCGAATACCGACTTGCCACCTTCGAAATGGTGACGGGTAACGATACCGGCATCATCAAACTGGTTGAGAACGCGATAGACGGTAGCGAGACCAATCTCTTCACCCAGGTCGATCAGTCGTTTATAGAGATCTTCGGCGCTGGTGTGCTGGCAGTCCGGCTGTTGCAGGATTTCCAGGATTTTGACCCGGGGCAAGGTGATCTTGAGCCCGGCCTTTTTTAACGCTTGGTTGTTGTCTGCCATATTCTACTTATTCGCATTCTCGAAGGTGGGGTTATTCTGATGGACTGCCGCAGGAATGGCAACCTTGAACTCGCTTGGCCTGTCATTATAGGTCGTAGCCTCCCTAAAAATAAACCCAGCAATTCAAGGGGTTTAGTCATAAATGGCCGGTTGGATTGAAATAATCAATCGTGTCGTCCGACTTGCTGGCATGGCAGATGTTGATAAGATGTAACTTTCATATTCTGGTCGGATGAGATCCATGGATTGGCTTTTTGACAATGCGGCCTGGGTGCGCCGCGCACTCAACGCCTGGCCCCCTTTCTGGGGTGCCGGTATCAAGATAGAGACCCTGAGCGATGACTTTCGCTACTGCCGGGTGACCCTCAAATCCCGTTGGTGGAACAAGAATGCCAACCGCACCCAGTTTGGCGGCAGCATGTTTGCCATGACGGACCCCATCTATCCGCTGATGCTGATGGGCTACTTCAAGAATCGCTATTACGTCTGGGACAAGGCGGGCAGCATCAACTACATCAAGCCGGGCAAGGGCAAGCTGGTGGCCGAGTTTAACCTGACCGAGGGAAAGCTGGCCGAAATCGTGGCGGCGACTGAAGGTGGCAACAAGCACTTCCCCGAATTCGAGGTGACGGTACAAGACAAGAGCGGCGAGCTGGTGGCGCAGGTCAAGCGCACCCTCTATGTGCGGGCCAAACCGGAGCACAGAGGTGAATAACAGGGAAGAATAAAGGCAGGCATCGCAACAAGCAGATACAACAAGGGCCCCGTCGGGGCCCTTGTTGTCAGAGGTATGAGGGGAGGTGGATTACTCCAGCTCGCCCAGGCACATCTCTTCGTGCAGTTGCTTGCACCAGCCCTTGACGCGCTCGGCGGTCAGCTCCGGCTGGCGATCTTCATCGATACCCAGACCGACAAAGTGCTTGTCATCGACCAGTGCCTTGGAGGCTTCGAACTCGTAGCCGGCAGTCGGCCAATGACCGATGATGATGGCGCCTTTTGCTTCGACGATGTCGCGCAGGGTGCCCATGGCGTCGAGGAAGTACTCGGAATAGTCTTCCTGATCACCGCAACCGAAGATGGCGACCAGCTTGTTGGTGAAGTCGATTTCGCCCAGATCGGGGAAGAAGTCGTCCCAGTCGGCCTGGGCTTCGCCGTAGTACCAAGTCGGGATGCCGAACATCAGCAGATCAAAGCTCTCGATGTCGGCCTTGCTGCTCTTGGCGATGTCACGGACTTCAATCAGGTTTTTGCCCAGCTCTTTCTGGATCATCTTGGCGACAGCTTCGGTGTTACCGGTATCGCTGCCAAAAAACAGACCTACACTTGCCATAGTGTTTAGTTACCCGTATTTGGTGTTAATGCTCAACGCTCAGACTGCAATGTCCACCGCAAAGGCGGACTCAATCTGTTGTTTCAGGATAGATTGGATCAGCTCGGCTCGGCTGATGTTCTGTTGTAACGCAAGTTGGTTCAGGCGCTCCAGCAACTCGGCCTCCACCTTTAACTCTACCCGCTTCAGCCCATTTTCCCGATCGCGCTTAAGCTGGTTACGCTTGTTGATCTTGAGCTGGGTCTCGCGGGGGAGTGGATTGGTCTTTGGCCTGCCGGGGCGCTTCTCATTTGCGAACAGATCCAGTGTTGTTCGATCAGTTTGCTGTTTGGCCATACATCACAGATGAAAATAAGTTAGCCGAGTCCTGAGCCTTCCCAGCCCAGTTCGATCAGCCCCTTGGCGACAAAACCCGCACAACCCAGAAACAGTACCAACCAGACGATAAAACGACCGAAACGGGGCACGTTGCCGCGCTTGAGCACGTCCTGAATGGCCAGGCCAATCAATATGAAAATGGCCACAAAGAATAACTTGAGGCCCAAACTTTCGATCAGGTCGATATGTTCACTTAGCATGGATTGCGCACACTCCTTATGACGGGCGCACTATATCACAAAGGATTTGAAACTGTTAACCGCCTGTCGACAGGAAATCCACAACCAATTTGTTGAACAGAGCCGGTTTTTCCGCATGCAACCAGTGGCCGGTACCCGCGATGACACGCACCTTTGCCGCCGGGAATTGGGCCAGTGCCGTCTCGCTGTATTGGGGCTGCATATAGTCAGAATCCCCCCCTTTGATAAAGAGCACTGGCCCCTCGAAGCGATGCTCATCCTCTGGCCAGCCCATGATGTTGGCGTAGTTTTGCTCAAGGGCGGGCACATTGAAGCGCCAACCCCAGCCATATTCACCTTTGGCGAAGGATTTGAGCAGGAACTGGCGCACCCCGGCGAGCTCAATATGCTGCGCCAGCATGGCTTCCGCTTCACTGCGGCTTTGCGGCGGCGTGCGCAGTGTGGCGTTGAGCCCGGCGAACACATTCTGGTGGCGGGAGTGGGGATAGGCGACCGGCGCCATGTCGGCCACCACCAGCTTGGTTACCCGCTCTGGCGCCAGCTTGGCGACCTGCATCCCTACCTTGCCACCCATCGAGTGGCCAATCAGGGTCGCTTCGGCAATCTCCAGCCGATCCATCAGGGCCAGGATATCGGCTGCCTGGGCCGGATAGCTCATTTCGCTGCTATGAAAGGAGGCGCCATGGTTGCGCAGATCGACGCTGATGACCCGGTACTGTTCGCAGAGGGCTCGGGCCAGCAGGCCGAGGTTGTCGAGGCTGCCAAACAGGCCGTGGATCAGAATGACCGCCGGGCCCTGACCCTGCTCCTTGAAGTTCAATATGCTGTTTTGTTGCAAAATGACACCTTGTCGGTCGTGGGTGCGTATCGCTGTTTTATTTAACGCACTGGAAAGAAAAGGATTTCGTCCAATGGATTGGGATTTTATGTGGTTTTTTTTCTAAAAAATCCCGTCCGGATCGGCTATCAGTGCGGCTGATCACACACTTGGCCCGCTATTATGCCGTATTCTCGATGAGATTCATGTACATCTGCCAGCCCCTTGCTTGGGCTGTCGGGTTTGCCTATGTATAATCGCCGCATCCGAATTTCGACGAGTCCAGCGCATCCCTATGAAAACCATCGAGCTTGATGACGATCTCTACTTCTATATCGCCAGCCAGACCCGGCACATTGGTGAGAGTGCCTCCGATATCCTGCGCCGTCTGCTGGAACAGCCTGCTCACCAAGGTGTGCCGGTTGCCGAGCCCGTTGCCGTCGCGCAGCCCAGTACGGTAGCCACCCAACAAGGGCTGCAAGCCCTGCTCGATTCTGGTGAGCTGCAAAAGGAAGAGAAGTCCATCAACCGCTTCATGCTGGTGCTGAGTACCCTCTACCGGGATAACCCGGAAGGCTTTACCCAGGCCACCGAAATCAAGGGGCGCAAGCGCGTCTATTTCTCGCAGGATCCCGAGGCTCTGCGTGCCAGTGGCAGCACCACCAAGCCCAAGCCGGTACCGGAGACCCCGTTCTGGGTGATCACCAATACCAACACCAGCCGCAAGCAGAACATGGTTGCCCAGCTGATGGCCAGCATGGGCTATGGCGAAGAGGTGATCGCGCAGGTGTGTGGCGCCATTTAACGATTCTTCAAGACTCAGGCCTTGCCCGGCAAGGCCGCCATTACGCAAGGAAAACGCCATGGCTCAGCATTCCCACGCCGGTCAACCGGCCCGTTTAAGCGATCTGACCAACATCCCCCGTCTGGTCAGCGCCTACTACCTCAACAAGCCGGACATGAGCCGCCCCGAGCAGCGGGTAGCCTTTGGTACCTCCGGCCACCGTGGCAGTGCCTTGCACAGCGCCTTTACCGAATCCCATATTCTGGCGGTGACCCAGGCGCTGGTGGAGTATCGCCAGCAGGCCGGCATCACTGGCCCGCTGTTTGTCGGCATGGATACCCACGCCCTGTCCGAATCCGCTTTTGCCAGCGCCGTCGAAGTGCTGGCCGCCAACGGCGTTGAAACTCGCATTCAAGCCGGTATGGGCTTTACCCCGACCCCGGTCATCTCGCACGCCATCCTGCGCTACAACTCTGGCAAAGAAGGGGCCAGCAAGCCTGCAGCGCGTGCCGACGGCGTGGTGATCACCCCATCTCACAACCCGCCGGAAGATGGTGGCTTCAAGTACAACCCGCCCCATGGTGGCCCCGCCGAAGGGGAGATCACCAAGTGGGTGGAGGACCGTGCCAACGCCATTCTGGAAGCGGGTCTGGCCGGCGTGAAGCGGATGCCGTTCGCCGAAGCGCTCAAGAGCCCGTTCGTGGTCGAGCACGACTATGTCACCCCTTATGTGGATGATCTGAAGAACGTGCTGGACATGGACGCCATCAAGAACGCGGGCATCAAGATCGGTGTCGATCCGCTGGGCGGCTCCGGCGTTGCCTACTGGGACGTTATCGCCAAGACCTACGGCCTGAACATCGAGGTGGTGAACTACAAGGTCGACCCGACCTTCTCCTTCATGACCCTGGATAAAGACGGCAAGATCCGGATGGACTGCTCCAGCCCGTTCGCCATGGCGAGCCTGATTGCCCTTAAAGACAAGTTCGACATCGCCCTTGGCAACGACCCTGACTACGATCGTCACGGTATCGTCACCAAGTCCGGCCTGATGAACCCGAACCACTATCTGGCGGTGGCGATCCAGTATCTGTTTACCCATCGCACCGGCTGGTCTGCCGATGCGGCCGTCGGCAAGACGCTGGTCTCCTCGTCCATGATCGACCGGGTTGCCGGCGAGATTGGCCGCACTCTGAAAGAGGTGCCGGTCGGCTTCAAGTGGTTCGTGGATGGCCTCTACAGCGGCGAGTTCGGTTTTGGCGGCGAAGAGAGTGCGGGCGCCTCCTTCCTGCGCAAAGATGGCACCGTTTGGACCACCGACAAGGATGGCTTCATTCTGGCGCTGCTGGCGGCGGAAATTCTGGCGGTGACCGGCAAGGATCCGCAGGCTCACTACGACGCACTGGAAGCCAAGTTTGGCCGCTCCAGCTATCGCCGTATCGACGCCCCGGCCAACAGCGCCCAGAAAGCGGTGCTCTCCAAGCTGGATCCTGCACTGGTAGAAGCCTCCACCCTGGCGGGTGAGCCCATCATCGCCAAGTTGACCAAGGCGCCGGGCAACGATGCCGCCATCGGCGGTCTCAAGGTTGTCACCGAGAACGGCTGGTTCGCGGCGCGCCCCTCCGGCACCGAGTCCATCTACAAGATCTATATGGAGAGCTTCAAGGGCGACGCGCACCTCGACCTCATCCAGCAAGAGGCCCAGCAGATCGTCTCTGCTGCGCTGGCCAAGGCAGGTGTATAAGCCACCTTCAAGTCGCTGACCGTTGACAAAAAAGAGGAGCCGCAATGGCTCCTCTTGTTTATGCGCGGGTTGAGGTGGTCTGGTGTTTACGCCTCGTTACAGATCCCTGTACTCGCTCGGCGGGCTTGCCAACGTTTGAAGAAGGGGCGTGCTGGCAGCTTCATCAGGAACAGGGAGAGTAAGATCACCCCGATGCCGATCCACTGGCTGACATCCAGAGTTTCACCCACCATCAATACCCCAAGCGACACAGCCATCATGGGATTGGTGAGGGCCAGCATGCCCATCACCTCCGGGCCGTGGTGCTTTAATCCCCACAACCAGGCCCAGTAGCCCAGCGCGGTGTTGAGCAGGATCAACCAGAGCAATCCCGGCGCACTGGCCGGATCCGGTAACGGCATTGGGCCAGCTAGGCACCAGGCGAGCGGGATCAGCATCAAGCCCCCAAGCAGCAATTGCCAGGCGGTCAGCGCCAGCAGATCGTTTACCGGCCAGTGGCGCATCCAGCGGCTGGATTGGCCGATCAGCACTGTGGCCAGCATGGCGCATGCAACTCCGACAGGATCCAGATTGGCAGAGGGGTTGAGCAACAGTAATACCCCAGCCAACCCCATCAATCCCAGCAGTAGCCATTTCAGGCTCGGTCGTGCGCCATCTTGCAACCAGGCCAGTAGCATCAGCACCAGCGGCAGGGTGGCACCAAGTGTACCTGCTACTGCCCCCGGCAGCCGGAAGGCTGCCACAAACAGCAAAGCGAAGAAGGCGGCAATGTTGCAAAACGCCAACAGGAACTGCTTGCCCCAGGGCAGAGGCGGCATGCGCGGATGCAACAGTAACAAGAGCAGCCCGGCAGGCAGTGCCCGCCATACGGCAACCCAGTAGGGTGAGTAGTCAGTCAGGTAGAGGCTGACGACAGCATAGGTGCTGCCCCACAGCAGTGGAGCCAGCAAGGCGATCAGCATTGGCATTATTTATCTCTTTGAAGAGTATCTTTAAGTGAAGATAAATTAGCGCCAAATTGATTTATCATCAAGTATCTTGATATAAAGATAAGTGGTTGGCGATGGAATCAGATCATGTAGACCTGCTGCTGGCTCAGTGGGCCCGGCAGCGACCGGATCTCGACTGTTCTCCTATGGGGGTGCTGGGTCGGGTAGCCCGGATGGCGGCAATTGCCGGTCGTGAGGTGAGTGAAGAGCTCAAGGAGTGTGGCCTGCTTGGCACGGACTTCGACATTTTGGCGACCCTGCGTCGGTCGGGTGAGCCACTGACGCCGACAGTGCTCTACCAATCGGCCATGTTGAGTTCGGGGGCCATGACGGCCCGGCTCGACAAGCTGGCCGAGCGGGGACTGATAGAGCGGCAAGCGGCACCCAGCGATCGGCGCAGCCTGCTGGTCTGCCTCACCGAATCGGGCAAAGCGCTTATCGACCGGGCGGTTGAGCTGCACGTGGCCAACGAGCGTCGCCTGCTGGCGCCACTGACCGAGGCGGAGCAGGCTCAGTTAGCGGCACTGCTCAAACGCTGGTTGTTGGAAAACGAATAACAAAAACGGGCCAGCAGGCCCGTTTTTGTTGGCAAATCAGTACCTGACTCAGTAACCGCCTTTGGCCTCTTTCACCGCCAGCCCCAGTTGCCACACCGCCATGGCGTAGTGGGTGCTGTGGTTGTAACGGGTGATGGTGTAGAAGTTGGGCAGGCCGTACCAGTATTGGTAGCCGGTGCCCACATCGAGGCGCAGCAGGCTCGCTTCGCTGTGGTTGCCGAGGGTGCTGGTGGGGGTGAGCCCTGCGCGGCGCAGGGTGGCGACCGGGTAGCGGGTCTGAAAGCCATGCTCATAGCCGGGCAGTTGGCCCTGACCGCGCACCGCAACCGGTTGGCCTTTCTCCCAGCCGTGGGCCTTGAAGTAGTTGGCGACGCTGCCGATGGCATCCACCGGATCCCACAGGTTGGTGTGGCCGTTGCCGTCAAAGTCCACCGCATAGCGCTGGAAGCTGGAGGGCATAAACTGGCCGTAGCCCATGGCGCCCGCATAGGAGCCCTTGGGTTCGGTGGGATCCATCCCCTCGTCGCGGGTCATCACCAGGAAGGCTTCCAGCTCGCTCGTGAAGAACTCGGCGCGGCGCGGATAATCAAATGCCAGAGTGGCCAGCGCATCCAGAATGCGGGTCTTGCCCATCACCCGGCCCCAGCGGGTCTCCACCCCGATAATGCCGACGATGATCTCCGGCGGCACCCCGTAGATCTGCTCCGCACGGTTCAGCTCGCTTGCGTATTCACGCCAGAAGTTGACGCCGTTCTGTACGTTGTCCGGGGTGATGAACTTGGCGCGATAGCGGTTCCAGGCACCGGTCGGGCCAGTGGGCTTCGCGGTGGTCGGCGCCTGGGCATCCATCAGGCGGATGATCCAGTCGTAACGCTCTGCCTGTGCCAGCACCTGATGCAGCTGGGCGTTGTCAAAACCGTGCTTCTCGACCATTTTCTGGACGAACCTGTCCACGTTGGGGCGATTGGCGAAGTCCCCCTTGCTAACCCCTTGTGTATAAACGGGTTTGCTCGATGGCGCCTGATTGATAAAGGCGCTCTTGGGCTGGGGGACGACCACGGGCTTTGGCGCTGGGGCGCTGCTGCAGCCACCGAGCAGGGGGAATAACGACAGAGTGAGAAGAGAGGCAAGGCGACGCATAGGGTTCTCAAAGAGACTGATAAAAGTGCCGTCATGGTAAAACATTGTCATCCCCGTGCAAGTGTTCCGTGTGCCTTGTTTGCCGCCAATTCATCGTGCGATGGATTAGCCCTTCTGTGAGGGCTGTGCTGTTTATGGCTGAGGGGGACGCAGGGTGTGGTAACCGCTCCAGAGCCGGGTCAGGGTGGTGATGGCGCAGAGCAGGGCAAAGCCGTAGGCGAGCGGGGCGAAGGCGGCGGGCCACAGGCACATCAGCACAAAGAGCGCGATGGTCTCGCTCCCCTCGGTGAGGCCGCCCAGATAGTAGAGAGATTTATGGTGGTAGACCGGATTATCGATCCCCCGCTTGCCCGCCATGATAGCAAACGCCAGAAAGCTCGAGCCGGTACCCATAAAGGCAAATAGCAGGGTGGCGGCGGGCAGCGCATTGGCGGGGGCGGCGAGGGCAAAGCCCAGCACCACGGCGGCGTAGAAAATAAAGTCGAGGGTGATGTCGAGAAAGCCGCCGCAGTCGGTGATGCCGGTTTCCCGCGCCACGGCGCCATCGAGCCCGTCCAACAAGCGGTTGAGCAGGATGGCCGCGAGCGCCCACTGATAGCAGCCAAAGGCCAGCAGCGGTAGCGCCAGCATGCCGATGGCAAAACCGGTGAGGCTCACCTGATTGGCACTGACCCCGGCACGGCAGAGCGGTTTGGCAAGCTGGGTGAGGGGGCTGCGGATCACGGGGATCAGGTGGCGATCAAACAAGGTGAACTCCTCGGTTAAAAACAGGACTCGGTGAGGTGGAGTATGGTGCCCGGCGCGTCGTCTGCGTCGTGGGTCACCAGAATAGCGGGGATAGCCAGCGCCTTGATCTGCGCGAATACCAGCTCGCGAAAGGCGGCCCGCAGCGGCTTGTCGAGGCGGGAGAAGGGCTCGTCCAGCAGCAGGGCATCGGGTTCGGCCAACAGCGCCCGCAGCAGACTGACCCGCGCCCGCTGACCCCCTGACAGCTGTTGCGGCAGCTTGTCAGCCTGATCTGCCAGTGCGACCTGCGCCAATGCGGTTACCGCCTTTTCCCGCCGCGCGCGTTTTCCCTTGATGGCCGCTGGCATGCCGAACATCAGGTTCTCCGCCACCGTCAGATGGTCGAACAGCAGGTCATCCTGAAACAGCATGCCGATGCACCTCGCTTGCGCAGGCAAGGTGTTGAGTGGCCGCTCGCCGAGCCTTATCTCCCCCTCCAGCCGGATCGGGCCGCCATCTGTCTGCGCGCCGGGCAGTACCCCGGCCAGCCCCGCCAGCAGGGAGCTTTTACCACAGCCGCTTGGCCCCATCAGGGTCAATACCTCGCCGGGGGCCACCTGCAGGGCAGGGAGCGAAAGCAGCAGATTTTCATCAAGGTAAAGTCGAAGAGGTGTGGTGCTCAGCATATGGCTGTTTCCATCGTGAGAGTTCATCGTTGGCCGCTCCCCTTGAGCGCCGGATTGATCCGCGCTGGCAGCCCGAGCGCCAGCAGATAGATAATGAGCGGCAGCAGCAGCTGTAGCAGGCCGTAAAGTCCCGCCAGCCGCCGGTTGAGGCCGCTGCCGATGGCCACCGCTTCGGTGGTGATGGTGACCACCCTGCCTGCGCCAAAGAGCAGGGTCGGCAGGTATTGGGCCAAGCTCACCGCAGCCCCTACCGCAAAGGCAAACAGCAGCGGGCGCGCCAGCAGGGGCGCTTTGACCTGCCACCAGGCTCGCCACGGCGTGGCCCCCAGCAGCAGAGCGCTTTGGGTGATCCGCTGATCGAACTGGCGATAGGGGCCGTGCAGGCAGAGATAGACATAGGGAAAGACAAACAGCAGCTGGCTCCAGAGCACCCAGCCCCAGCCAATGCCGCTGCTTATCGAGTCATGTGCAAGCCAGTCCAGCCCGAGCCGGATGCCAAACAGCAGGCTCGCCTGCGGCAGCAACAGCGGCAGGCAGATAAGCCAGAGCGGCCAGGGGCGGCGCCCGGCCTGCACCTCCAGACTGCACACCGCCATCACCAGTGCCAGCAAGCCGCTCGCCAGCGCCAGCTGCGTGCTGGTTGCCAGCAGCGGCAGCAGGGTTGGCAGCAGATCCAGCCAGTAGTGACCACTCCACTGACTGGGCCAGAGGGCGGGAAAAGGCCAGCGGCGCGCCAGTGACCAAAGCAGCAGGGCCGCCAGCACCGCCAGATTGAGGGTGATCAGGGTGAAGGCAAAGCCCGCTGCGAGCCGGTTGGCAAAGAAGTGGGGCGCCGCCCGTTTGCCATCGAGCCAGCAGCCTTTGCCCAGCTCTTTATGAAGCCACTCCAGTAATCTGAGCAGAGCGATGAGCAACGCCGTGATGGCGAGCAAAAGCAGGGCGCCGCTGGCGGTGGCTCCGCGCCAGAGCAGATCCGGGTCCTGATACCAGAGCCACAACCGCACCGCCAGCGGGGCGGGGGCATCGGGCCCGAGCAGCTGGGCGAGATCCACCACCGCCACTCCGTAGGCCGCCACCGCATAGATGGGCAGGCGCAGGGCAGGCCACAGCGCTGGCAGCAGCAGGCGCCACCAGATCTGGGGGGCGCTGAAACCGAGGCTCGCCCCCAGCCACTGCTGGCGTGCCAGTTGGATGGGTTGTTGCGCAGCCATCGCCATCAGCAGCAGAAAGGGGGTCTCCTTGAAAACGAGCAGTGCAATCAGCCCGAGCCCTAGAGAGTCGCGAATGGTTTGCCAGTCGGGGGGGAGAGCAAAACCCGTTAGAGCTGGCGAGAGGAGCCGCAGCAGCCAGCCGGAGGGGGCGAGCAGAAAGGCAAAGCCGATGGCAAAGGCGACGTGGGGCATGGCCAGCATGGGCGAGAGCAGACGACGGAGCAGCCCGAAAGCCCGGCTGTCGCTGTGGGCCAGCAGCAAGGCGGTCATCAGCAGGCTGCCGAGGGTGGAGGCGGCGCCAATCCACAGGCTCAGCGCAGCGGAGTGCCATAGGCCAGGCTGGGCCAGGAGCAAGGCGAGATGAGAGGCGGTCATCCCCTCCGCCAGCAGTTGCCACAACCCCGCCAGCAGAGGGATGACGAAGATCGCCAGATAAATGACCGCCATCCCCGTACTCATACTGGGGTGGCGTGTCATGCGGCGCCACGGTCGGGAGCGGGAAAGCGGGTGACCAGCGGCACTCATCAGTGACCGTAACGCTCGGCCCAGGCCGCTTCCAGCTTGAGCTGCCAGCTGGGGTGAGGCTCGGCCACCGCTTTGAAGCGCAGTGCCGGTTGCCCCTTGGCTGAATCAGGCAGCGCATCGGCCCGCAGCACGCTGGGATCACCCCAGAAGGCTGGATTGGCCTTGCGCGCCTGCGCCGCCGGGCTCAGCAGGAAGTTGGCCACCACCTTGGCACCCGCACGGGCACTGGCGTTGAAGGGGATGGCGAGAAAATGGCTGTTGGTGAGCGCCCCTTTCTCCATGGCGACTGCCTCCACGCTGGGGGGCAGGGCGCCAATCTGGGCGGCGCTTTGCGCCTCCTGCGGGTTGAAGCTGATGGCCATGGCCAGTTCGCCATCATCGAGCAGTTGGCGGGTCTCGGCGGCGCTGCTGGGGAACAGTTTTCCCTTGCGCCAGAGTGCCGGATGCAGCTCATCGAGCCAGGCCCAGAGCGGGGCGGTGAGTTGGGTAAACTCGCTCTCGGTCGCGTCCCGATAGAGGGGGGCGGGGTCTGGCGTCAATTCCAGCAGGATCTGCTTGAGAAAGCTGGAGCCATGGAACTGGGGCGGCTTGGGGTAGGTGAAGCGACCTGGATGGGCCTTGGCCCACGCCAGCAGGGCTGCAGCCGAGGTGGGCGCTCTGGCGACCTCTTCGGTATCGACCATCAGATTGAGCTGGCCGATGCCCCAGGGGGCTTCCAGCCCTTCCACCGGCAGGGTGAAGTCCTCACTCACCGGCAGGCTGCTGTCGACCAGCGCCATGTTGGGTAGCTCGGCAGTAAAGGGAGCGCCGAGCAGCCCCTGCTCCTTGAGCGCCTTGAAGTTCTCGCCGTTGACCCAGAGCAGATCGATGGGGCCGCCCGCTTGCTTACCCGCCTGCTTGTTGGCCAGCAGCTGGCTGACGCTCTGGGCGATATCATCCACCTTCACCTGTACCAGCTTGACCTGATAGTCGCGCGCCAGCTCCTGCCCGGCCCACACCAGATAGGCGTTGATCTCCGGGCTGCCGCCCCAGGCGTTGAAGTAGACGGTCTGCCCCTTCGCCTCCTCAAGGGTCTGTTGCCAGTTGTCGTCTGGGTTGGCCGCCAACAGCGGGCCGCTGGCCAGCAGGGGCAGGGCGCACAGCAGGGCGTTTAGCCGCCGTTTGAGCTGTGAGTTGAGTTGTGAGAATGGCTTGAGCATAAACGTTTCTCTGGTTGTCAGGCGCCACGGCGCCAGCGGTGATAACGGGCCAGCAACGCCAGCACCCGGGTGGGCTGGTGGGCCCTTTTCCATTCACCCGCCACATATTTGTTCCCCTCCATCAGGGTGGGATAGGCGTGAATGGTGCCGAGGATCTTGCCAAGGCCGAGGCGGTGACGCATGGCAAGCACGAACTCGGCGATCCGTTCACCGGCGTGAGTGCCCACTATGGTGGCGCCAAGGATAGTATCCTTGCCCGGCACGGTCAGCACCTCGACAAAGCCGTGGCGCTCGCCATCGGCAATGGCGCGATCCAGCTCGGCCAGCTCGAAGCGGGTCGCCTCGAAGGGAATCCCCTGCGCCTCGGCCTCCTTGCGATTGAGGCCGACCCGGGCAATCTCCGGCATGGTGTAGGTGGCCGCCGGAATGACCCGATAGTCGGCCCGAAAGCGCTTGAACTGGCCAAACAGGGCATTGACCGCCGCATACCAGGCCTGATGGGCGGCGAAGTGGGTGAACTGGTAAGGGCCCGCTACGTCTCCTACCGCCAGTATGCTGGGGAAGTTGGTGGCAAGGAAGCCATCGACCGCTATGGTGCCGCGGGGGGCTAACTCGACTCCCAACGCTTCGAGCCCGAAGCCGCTCACATTGGCGACCCGACCCAGTGCCAGCAGCAGTTGATCCCCTTCCACCACTTGTGTCTCATCGCCCCGGCGCAGTTGCAGCCGGATGGGGAGATCCCCCTTGGCTGCGGGCAGATAGTCCGCTCGTTCGGCGCGCCAGCCGGTGAGTAGCTGCACACCATCTCGGCTCATTTGCCCGGCAAGGGCGTCGGCTACCTCACTATCTTCGCGGGGCAGCAGTTGCTCCGAGAGTTCCACCAAAGTCACGGGAATGCCGAGCAGGGCGAAGCTCTGGGCCAGCTCGCAGCCGATAGGGCCACCGCCCAGCACCAGCAGGCGGCGCGGCGGGGTGCGCAGCTGCCAGAGGCTATCCGAGGTGAGGTAAGGCACCTGATCCAGCCCCGGCAGCTTGGGCACCAGCGGTCGGGCGCCGGTGGCGATGACGATATGGCGGCTGGCAAGGCGCTGGCCGTTCACCTCCACCTCCCAGGGAGAGACCAGCCGCGCCTCCACTTCGATGCATTCCACTCCAAGCCCCTGATAGCGTTCGATGGAGTCGTGTGGCTCGACCTCCTTGATAACCTCCGCTACCCGCTCCATCACGGCGGTAAAATCGGCGCGGGAGTGGCTTGGGCTAAAGCCCAGCTCGTCGGCTTTACGCTGCTCTGCGGCAAAGCGGGCGCTTCGGATCAGCGCCTTGGAGGGGACGCAACCGCTGTTGAGGCAATCGCCCCCCATCTTGTGTTTCTCGATGAGCGCCACCTTGGCCTTCACCGCTGCCGCGATATAGCTGGTGACCAGCCCACCTGCACCGGCACCGATCACCAGCAGGTTGTAGTCGTAGCGAGCGGGTTTGCGGTAGGGGGAGAGCAAGCGGCGCAGCGCGAGCTTGTCGGTCAATTTCTTGACCAGCCAGGGCATCAGCCCCAGCAGGGTCAACGCGACCATCAGGCCGGGGGAGAGAATATTGCCGGTGCTGGTTAACTGGCCAAGCTCGCTGCCCGCCAGCACATAGACGAAGGTGCCGGGCAACATGCCAAGCTGGCTGACCCAGTAGTAGGTGCTGACTCTGATGGGGGTGAGCCCCATCAGCAGATTGACCAGAAAGAAGGGGAAGATGGGGATGAGGCGCAGGCTCAGCAGATAGAAGGCCCCCTCCTTCGCCATGCCGGACTGAAAGGTGGCCAGCTTGTCGCCAAAGCGGGCGGTGACCCAGTCGCGCAGCAGAAAACGAGCGCTGAGAAAGGCCAGGGTTGCGCCTATGGTGCTGGCAAAGGAGACCAGCAGCAGCCCCCAGGCGACGCCGAACACTGCGCTACCACCCAGGGTGAGCAGGCTGGCGCCGGGCAGGGAGAGGGCGGTGCTCAGCACATAGATAAGCACGAACAGCAGGCTGGCCGAGACAAAGTGACTGTCGACCCATTGCGCCACTGCCGCCTGCTGGGCCTGCAAGGCGTCCAGAGTGAGGTAACGGCCAAGATCGAGGGCAAAAAAGGTGCCGATAAGGCTCCCCATCACCAGTGCAAGCAGCAGGCGGGTCCGGTTCATCAGGCGTCCTTGCTGTCTGGCTGGGCAGGGCGTTCCGGTTGCACAGGCAGCTGGCAGAAGCCCTGCGGTGCGATATCGAGGGCGGCGTTGAACTTGGCCGACATGTTCTGGAAGGCGATAAGGCCGGTCAGTTCCACCATGGCGTCGTCATCGAACCAGGGTTTGAGGCGGGCCGCCTGCTCATCGCTGACTCCATCGAGGCCAGTCATCGCTTCTGTGTAGTCGAGCACCGCTTTTTCCCGCTCGTCAAACAAGGGGCTTTCGCGCCAGTTGGCCAGCGCCTCCACCTTCTCGCTGGAGCTGGCTCTCTTTACCAGGGTCATGGCGTTGATGTCGACGCAAAAACGACACCAGTTGAGCTGGGAGACCCGCACCGTCACCAGCGAGCGCAGCACGGGGTCGATGGGGGAGCGCTTGCGGTTGATGACCCCGTAGAGGGTGGCGACGGCGGCAAAGAGACGCGGCGAGCGGCCCCAGCATTTGCCCGGAATAAGCACCTGACCATAGTTGCGCTTTTGCAGCCAGAAAAAGGGGCGGATAAACCAGGCATATTCCCGGTCGGGTTTGACCTCAACGCGCATCAGTTACCTTCTTGTTGTTTCACACTTACGGTTTCAAATTAGGTTTGTAGGCCTGGCCGAGGCGTTCGTTCAGGCGGGTCAGGAAATCCTCGATCCGCGCCCGGTTGGTGCCCAGATCGCTTTGCCCCTGACGGGAGGCTGATCGCATATCGATGCGGGTCTCTTTGGGGCCTGCAAAGACCCGCAGCGCCACATCATCCTGAAAGCCGAACCAGCCGGTGGTAACCACCGCATCCAGACCGTCGGGGCTGGGTCGTACCTGCCAGCCCAGCTCCTGCATCAGCTCCTCAGCCTCAATAACCACCTCTTCGGGGGCGGTATGGGTAAAGAGAGGACCGGGTTTTGCCTCAACTGCTTTCAGCGGGGCGCTATTTATTGGCAGATCCTGCGCGGTTCTCAGCTCTGCCGCCCAGCGTAGCTGGGGGGGATTATAGGGATCTGTGCTCACATCGTTGATCAGCGGCATGCGCAGCGCCTGTGCCACAAATGTCAGGGGCAGCAGTAGCGGCAAGGCGCCAAGGCCGCTGGCGTAGCGGTTGCGGCTCCAGGGCAGACGCACCAGCAAGATCAGGGAGACAAGGGCTCCGATGAGACAGATCGCAAAACCGATCCACCAGGGCCAGAGATGAAAGCGGCTGCCGAGGGCGCCAGCGAGCGGGAGTAACCAGGCCAGCAGGGGCCACAAGCAAGAGCGGGGCATAGCACGGGATCCATCGTCGAATGTGGACAATGCCGAGAAGGATAAACTTAATTGCCTGATAACGTTAGTAAATTTCTATGCATTTATATAGGGTGTTTGGCCCATGGGGCAAGTGAGATGGCTCTCGCAGAGCGAGGCATACCTGTTGTGCTATAGCAACGTAGTACAGTGCTGTAAGCGCTAAACAATTGGGCGGTTAATTTTCGAACGTGACAGCATCTTGGATTTTTAATCCATAGGAAAAGTGATCTCCTAAGCGTGCTTTTTTTCCAATGGGCTCTCATTTTAAACATGTAGTTCTACACAAAAACATAGATTGCAATATAATCACATCAATATTAATTGAGGTGATTATATGTCTGGTTATTTAACAAAAATCAAAACAAAAATACCCTATTCAGATAAGGTTGTTGATATTGACTTGGATGGAAAAACACTGATCTTAACTGGGGGGAATGGCTGTGGTAAAACCCAACTTATGAAATATTTATTTACGAAGCTCCAACAGGCCATTGTTGAAAAGAAAAATTATGACATTGATCAGCTTCACAGTAATTTGGGGTCTTACGAGAGTAATTTTGAAAGGTTGGGGCCAGCTGATCAACATTATGATCATTATAAAAGAATGGTTGCCGAGACCAAGGATAAAATAGAGAGTGTAAAAAATCCATCAATTGAAATAAAAAACATAGAAGAGTTTATTGTTAATTATCAGGGGTTCAAAAGTGTCTTAATCACTTTCGAAGCAATGCGAAAATCGGATATCACTAAGCCTTCATCTGTAATTAGTATTGATAAGTTGCGTTCTCAGGATCAAGAATTCACAAGGAATAGGGCAATAAATTCTTCGTCAATGTTGGAGGAGTTTCTTGTCTCCAATATTGCTAATCAAGCTTTTTCTGAGTCAAGGAAAATAAATAATAATCCAGAAGAGGCTATGCGTATTGAGAAGTGGTTTGATAAGCTAGAGATGGATCTACAAGATCTATTTGAAGACAATAGTCTAAGGCTGGTATTCAAATCAGATACCTTATCATTTGAAATCCATCAGCCTCACAAAGATCCATATACATTTCAAAGTTTATCTTCTGGTTTCTCTTCAATTATGGCGGTATATGCAGATCTAATTACTAAAGTATCTCTTCGCTCAATCGACCCAGATGAATTAACAGGGATTGTTCTGATCGATGAAATAGACGCACATTTACATGTTTCATTACAAAAGAAAATTCTCGCATTTTTAAAGAAAGCATTCCCAAAAGTACAGTTTATTGTTAGTACACACTCTCCATTTGTCGTCTCATCGGTTGATGATGCGGTGATCTATGACCTATCACGTCTTGAGCAGGTTAATGATCTCTCAATGTACTCCTATGAAGCTGTATTAGAAGGGTTGTTTGGCGTACTCCCCATATCCAGTTTGCTTCAAAAAAATATAGAGAAATTGGCGGCCTTATTGAAAGCATCACCTCTTGATATGGATGGAATAGAAGCGCTGATAAACATACTCCCGTCAGATGATACAACCTTGGATGCTGAGTCTTTATATTTTGTCAAATCGGCTAAAATTGCGCTTAGCAAGGCAAAGAGGTCGTAATATGTTCAATGTTGTTAGAAATGAACCAGCCCCGGCTTCGCTTGCTAATAAAGTGAAGTATGATTCACAGGATGTATGGGATGCTTTGAATCGGGTATTCCATAAGAAATGCTATATTTGTGAAACGAAAGAACCTCAAGATATAAATGTGGAGCATTTTATTCCACACCAAGGTGATGAAAATCTAAAATTTGATTGGAATAACCTCTATTTTTCATGCGGTCGGTGTAATAATATAAAGTTGGCTAAATATGATGACCTTGTTGATTGTTGTGATGCAAGCGTTGATGTTTTAAGGGCGATCAAGCATGTTCCGCCAGTAACTCCATACGCAAAAAAACTTCAAATAGAAGCTCAGTTTAATGATGAAAAAACAAATTTGACTTCAGATTTGCTCGACAAGATATTTAATAGCACCCATACACCGAATAAAACTGTTTCTGCATCATTCTTAAGAAAGAAAGTTTTCTCACAATACAATCTGTTACTAGACCTTCTAGATGAATATTATAGCGATACGGTATTGCCACAAGAACAAGAAATTGCTTTGGAAAGAATGAAGCTATTAGTTAAACCGTCAGCACCCTACAGCGCATTTCTCAGTTGGTGCATACTTGAGGATGACGAGCTTGGTCCTTTATTGAAAGAATTTATTGGTGTTGCTGAGTAGCAAGAAAAAGAGCTGACGTATACGTCAGCTCTTTTTCTCTCAATTCCGATATAAAACTTTGATCAGATGGAAGCCGAACTTGGTGCGCACCGGTCCCAGCACCTTGAGCAGTTCACCCTTGAAGACGGCATCGTCAAAGGGCTTGACCATATCCCCTTTATTGAACTCCCCCAGATCGCCGCTGCGTTTTGAAGAGGCGCAGGTGGAGAAGCGCTTGGCCATCTGGCCGAAGTCGGCTCCCTTCTCGATCTTCTCCTTGATCTCCAGACACTGTTTTTCGGTCTTGACCAGAATGTGCTGGGCACAGGCTTTTTTCATCGGGGCGCTCCTGGGAGTGATGGCGAAGGTTGTTAACGCCAAGGGGGGTAGCAAATCGGGGCGCAAGAGTACCCCAATTTGCCACCGGCGTCAGCCATCACAACCCGCCATTTACCGGCGATCGTCAGCCCTGTTACTGGCGAGCGCGGGTGGCCAGCACGGCGCGGGGACGCGCTTGCCAGATGATCTCCAGACCGAGCAGGGCGTAGAGGCTCCAGATGGCCAGCGGATTGAGCCACTCTCCCCCCAGTTGCAGGGTCATCAGGGCGCAACCTGCCAGCAGCAAGGCGACTCCCGGCAGCCGCCAGTGGGCGGGCAGGGGGGCCAGCAGCGCCATCGCCAGCAAAATGCCGAGGCCAAACGGCAGGTTCAGGGCGGTAAAGGCCAGCGCCTGCTGGCCACTCATGCCGGTCAGCAGGGCCAGCAGGGCGCTGCAACAGGCGAGAAAGGTGATGAACTCGAGACGATCGGCAATATAGTCAGCCATCTGTTCGCTACGTGCATGCATGATGTGTCTCCTTCAGTTGATGGTTCAAGTGTGAGGGAGGGACGTCTGCAAAGGCAGCGGGATAATTCGATTGCGCTGAACGAGCAATTCTTAATCACCCGCTACGGCGGGCTTTAGGGTGTGCCGGGCCTGTTAAACGGTGAGGGTGGGGTGATGCCGACAAACTCTGTCGTGGTGGGTTTCTGGTGTTAATGAGAGGGGGAGAGGTGACAAAGGCGGCCTGACGACGAAGTGAACCTTGTTCAGAGCGGGTAAGCTCGCCCCCATCGGGAAAGCGGGCGGCGTTATTGTCAGCAAAATGTGTGATTTGTGGTCAACCTCTTAAAAGATATGGCGAATTTGCCAATGGCACCGCGCTGTCGCTGGCGGATGCCTATGTTAGGATAAGGTTCGCCATTTTTCTGGCGCGCATTTTTGTGTCGCGGCCATGCACTGCATGACGTGCTGCGCCGCATTCGGGGTTGGCCCGAAAGGGCGCTGGTTTCCTTCACCACAGATTCAGGAATATTGACCTTTGACAGGATGCATTTCATCCCTGCTGGCAGGGCGTTCACTGTCCGGCCCTGCGTTTCGCCGCGGCCTGCGGGTACTGGGGGTGGGCCTGTTGCTGTCGCTGCTGGCTTCGCCCGCGTTTGCCGCCAAGCTCACCTATCAGGTCAAGGGGTTGAAAGGGGAGAACAAGGATAACGTTGAAGCCTATCTCAATGCCCTGCCAGTCTATCAGGAGCGGCAATACCGCCCGGCCCGCGCCAAAATCACCGAGAGCGTGCAAAAGGCGCTGCAGGTTTATGGCTACTACCAGCCGAAGATCACCCTGAGCCGCGACAAGAAGACTCCGTCCAAAGTGGTGATTGAGGTGGACAAAGGGGAGCCGGTCATCGTCTCCCGCCTCGATATTCTGCTGGAGGGGGATGCGGGCAGCGACGAGCTCTACAGCGCCCTGCTGGACAAGTTGCCCCTCAAAGAAGGTGAGCCCCTCAATCACGCCAAATATGAATCCATCAAGGCGGATCTGGGCAGCCTCGGGCTGGCCCGCGGTTACTTTGATGCCAAGCTGAGCAAGAGTCAGGTCAAGGTGTTCCCGGACAAGGGGACGGCGGAGATCTTTATTCTGTTCGAATCGGGCCATCGCTACCGTTTTGGCGAGATCCGCTACGATGCCACTCCCGAAGCGCTTCACCTGATCCGCCCGCTTATCAACATCAAGAGCGGCGACCCCTATCTCGCCATCCGTCTGGCCGAGATGTCGCAGGATGTCTCTTCCACCAAGCTGTTCCGTCAGGTCGATATCAAGCCGGTATTGAGCGAGGCGAGCAACTATCGGGTGCCCATTGCGGTGACGCTGGATAACCGGGTCGATCACGAAATCGAGACGGGTATCGGTTATGCCACCGACGTGGGGCCGCGGATGAGTGCCACCTGGGAGAAGCCCTGGGTCAACCGCTATGGTCATCGTCTGTTTGCCACCGCCAAGGTGTCGGCGCCGGAGGCAGAGCTCAGCTTCGACTATCAGATCCCGGTGGGCAACCCGCTGCGGGACTACTACTCCATCCAGACCGGCTACCAGTACAAGGACAACAACGATACCCGCTCCGATCTCACTACCATCGGTGTACACCGCTGGACGCGGCGGCCGGAGAGCTGGGATCGGGACGTCTTTATCCGGCTGGAGAACGAGATCTATACCCAGGGCGCCGACGAGGGGAACAGCTTGCTGCTGATCCCCGGGGTCTCCTGGTCCCGACTGCGGGTGCGCGGCACTCTGGTGCCCGATTGGGGGGATCGCCAGCAGCTGACGCTGGAGTTCTCCGATCCCAGATGGGGTTCCGACATCAGCTTTATGCGGGTGTGGGGACGCAGCAAGTGGCTGCGAACTCTTGGCGATAACCACAGATTCCTGATGCGGGCCGAGCAGGGGGCCATCATAGGTGACAGCTTCTCGTTGGTGCCGCCGTCTTTGCGCTTCTTTACCGGTGGCGATCAGACGGTGCGCGGCTTTGGTTACGAGAGCATCTCCCCCACCGGGCCGGATGGCAAGCTGACCGGTGGCCGCTACACCAGCGTGGCCAGTCTGGAATACAACTACCGCTTCAGCGAGAAGTGGCTGGGGGCCATGTTTGTGGATGGCGGTACCTCCACCACCGATTACAGCGAACCCTGGAAAATAGGTACCGGCGTCGGTGTGCGCTGGGTCACCCCCATCGGTCAGGTCAGGCTGGATCTGGCGGTCGGGGTATCGGAGGAGGACAAGCCCTTGCGGCTACATTTCGCATTGGGGCCTGAATTATGATGTTGTCTAAACGCTTTTTTCTTTGGCCGCTGCGGCTGTATCTTGCGCGGGGGTCTGCATTGTGATCTGGCTAAAACGTATTTTTCTCTGGCTGATGGGGCTGGTGTTCCTGCTGCTCATCGGCGTCAGCCTGCTGGGCTTTACCCATCAGGGCAACAAGTGGTTGTGGCAACAGGCCAAGGGAGCGCTTCCTTCTCTTAAGGGGGAGCTGGTGGCGGGTCAGCTTGGCTATGGCTGGACCCTGGAAGGGGTGGGCTGGCAGGATGAGCTGGTGGATGTCACGGTGGATCGCGCCGTGCTCGACTGGGATCTCGGCAAGTTGCTGCAGGGCAAACTCTGGATCAAATCGCTTGAAGTGACTCATCCGGTGGTGAAGGTGGCCGACTCGGAGCCTGCACCGGAAGAGCCTTCCGAACCCTTTGTCTGGCGCCCGCTGCCACTCAAAATTCAGGTCGACAGCCTCAAGGTGGCCGATCTCGATCTGGCGGTACCCGGTGTTGCCGTGACCCTGGGATCCCTCGATATCGGCGCCACCCTCAACCGCAAGGGGCTGATTGTACGCGGCCCGGTGCTCGATAACCTGACGGTGACGCTGGATGACGCGACACCTGCCAGCGCAGCCAAATCCGCCAAGCAGCCGGCCGCTAACGAGAAGCAAGCCGGTGCTGCGGTTGCTCGTACCGACAAGGCCAGCGCCAAGACCGTCAAACAGGGCAAAGGGACGCCAGCTCCAAATACGGCAAAGGCTGCCCCCATTCTCCTGCCCGCCATTCATCTTCCTTTCCCCATCCAGCTGGAAGGGGTCAGCGCGACCCGGGTGCAATATAAGCAGGGCGAGCTGATTGAAGGGCTCGACAAGCTGCTGCTCTCGGCCACTGCTGCCGACGATCGCATCGAGGTGCGCGAGCTCTCGCTGCGCCACGCCATGGCCGATCTGGCGCTCAAGGGCCACATTCAGCTAAGTGATGACTACCCGCTGGCGGTGACGCTGGATGCCAAGGCTCGCAAGGGGTTGCTGGATGGCGAACTGCAGGGTGAGCAGGCCACGCTGGCGCTGAGCGGTTCGGTCGGCAAGCTGGGGCTGGCGTTGTCGGCAAAGGGGCCGATTGCAGCCAATCTCAAGGGCTCGCTGGCCGCCCTCGACCCGGATCTCCCTTTTGATTTGACCCTCGACTGGAAGAGCCTCGGTTGGCCTCTTCACAAGCCTGCCAAAGATGAGCCGAGCTATCGGCTGGATAAAGGGAGCCTGACTGCCAAGGGCAAGCTCTCCGGCTATCAGTTTGCCCTCAATACCTCCGGCAAGGGAACCGATGTCCCCCCCTTCAAGCTTGCGCTGGACGGGAAGGGGGATCTGGAGCGGCTCAGCAAGATAGCCTTGCAGCTCAATGCCCTCAAGGGGGAGTTGAAGCTCGATGGCAAGCTCGCCTGGAACAAGGGGATCGAGTGGCAGGGAACGACCCTGTTCAAGGGGATCAATCCGGCCGAGCTGCTGCCCGAGCTGAAAGGGACGCTGGCCGGTGAGCTGGAGAGCCGTTTCGTGATGAACGAAGCGGGCCACTGGGAGCTGAAACTGCCCAAGCTCAAGGTGGATGGCAAACTCAACCAGTACCCGCTGGCCCTCAAGGGGGAGCTTAGCGGCAACGACAAGATGGAGTGGCTGATCCCGGCGCTCTCGCTGCAAAGTGGCCCCAACCAGTTGCAGGCCAAGGGCAGTATCAGCAGCGCCCAGTGGAAGCTCGATGCCAACCTGCAGGCTCCCCAGCTGGGGGGCATCTATCCTGGCCTGAAAGGGGATATCAAGGGACAGGTGAAGGTCAGTGGCAATCAGCAGACGCCAAAAATCGATGCGGATCTCGCCTCCGACCGGCTCTACTATGCCGGCACCGACCTGAAGGGCATTAGTCTCAAGGGCAATGCAGTGATCGGCGCCAAACCGGCTGGTGAACTCGCGTTGTTGGTGGCGCAGCTGAAACAGGGGGATACCAAGCTCAGCCAGCTGGCCTTGAACCTCAGCGGCGATATCAGTCAGCATCTGTTGACCCTGACCATGAAGGGTGACCCTGTTGCCGCCAACCTCAAACTGGGGGGCGGTGTGCGGGGGGATCACTGGCGCGGGGCGCTCTCCGAGTTGCGGCTGAAAACCCCGCTGCGCCGTTGGGACTTGAGCTCCCCCTGGGCACTGGATCTTGATCTGCCGCGTCAGCGGCTGGCGATGGGGGATCTCTGCCTCGGCTCCCAGGGGGCCAGCCTCTGCGTCAAGGGGAGTCAGGTCTCTGCTGCGCAGGGCACCCTGGAGTTTGCCCTGAGCGAGTTTGATCTCAAGCGGCTGCGCCCCTGGTTGCCGGACAACTTCCGCTGGCAGGCGATGCTCTCCGCCGATGGGCGTGCCAGCTGGCGTGGCAATCAGCCGACCCTGCATGCGGTGGTGCGCACCACGCCGGGCACTTTTGTGGCCGATGGCCTCAAGACCGACTATCAGCAGCTGGCTCTGGCCCTGGATTTCGAGCGGCAGCAGGCGGCCATTCGCCTCGATTTTGCCTCCAAGCAGATCGGCAATATCGATACCGATTTGCTGATCAGGGAGCCTGCCGGTCGCGGTCTGCTCGGCGGTCAGCTCAAGTTTGACGACCTCAAGCTCAATACCTTTGCGCCGCTCATCCCTGAGGTGCGCTCCCTGCAAGGGATCATCTCCGCCGATGCCCGCTTCGACGGCACCCTGGCGGCGCCCCTGCTGTTTGGTCAGCTCAACCTGCGTGACGGTGAAGTGCAGACTCACTCCGACATGGTGACCCTGACCAAGCTGGTGACCCGCCTCAAGATTGAAGGCAATCGCGCCGAGCTCGATGGCTCCATGCTGGTGGGCAAGGGGCCGCTGGCGTTGGGCGGCTGGCTCAGCTGGGCCAAGATGCCGGTCAGCGGCAGCCTCACCATTCAGGGCAAGGATCTGGAGGCACAATATCCGGGCATGGGCCGGGTCAGAGTCTCGCCCGATATCGCGGTGTCGCTGGGGGAGGAGACCCGCATTACCGGTCAGGTGGATATTCCCTGGGCGCGCATTCTGGTCAAGAGTCTGCCGGATTCGGCGGTGGCGGTCTCTGATGATGTGACCGTGGTCTATGACGATCTGCCCCCTGCTCCCAAGCAGGCAAGTCTGCCGCTGGCGATGAAGGTGGCGATCCGCCTTGGCAACGATGTGAAACTTGATGCCATGGGACTGAAGACCGATGTCTCCGGTGGTCTCAATATCCGTCAGGATCCCGAGAAACCGCTGGCAGGCAACGGCCAGCTGGTGCTGACCAATGGCCGCTTCAAGGCATATGGTCAGAACCTCATCATCAAGGAGGGGCGGATCCTCTTCTCCGGTCCGCTGGATCGGCCCTTCCTCAACATCGAAGCCAACCGGGATCCCGATACCATCGAGGGTCAGGTGACGGTCGGGGTGCGGGTGACAGGCCCTGCCAGCAAGCCTGAAATCACTGTCTACTCCGAGCCGCAGATGGCGCAGTCGGAACAGCTCTCCTATCTGCTGCGTGGCAAAGGGTTGCAGACCGGCGGTGAGGATGGCGGTTTCAACGGTCTGCTGGTGGCCGGTGCGGTGAGTCAGGCCAATGGCGTGGTGTCGAGCATCGGCGAGTCGCTGGGGATGAGCGATGTCTCTCTCGATACCGCGGGCAGTGGCGACAACACCCAGGTGACGCTGTCGGCCTATCTGCTGCCGGGCTTGCAGTTCCAGTACGGGGTCGGGGTTTTCAGCCCCATCGCCGAATTCAAGCTGCGCTACGAGGTATTGCCACGGCTCTATCTGCAGGCGATGAGCGGGGTGGCTCAAGCGGTCGATATCTTCTATCGCTTCACCCTCTAACGCTTCATCCCGTAACAGGGCTGATATGAACGTAAACGGGAGGCGCAGGCCTCCCGTTTTTTTATTGCGCGATCGGCAGCAGGCAAACGGCGATAAGGCACTGGAGGGCAGAGAAATAACGGATTGGGCAGACTAGAAATGCGAAAACCCGGCGCCAGGCCGGGTTTTCTGAATGATGGTGGAGGGAGAAGGATTCGAACCTTCGAAGGCAGAGCCGTCAGATTTACAGTCTGATCCCTTTGGCCGCTCGGGAACCCCTCCACGGGGTATTGCTTTCAAATTGTCGTACTTGAAATGGTGGAGGGAGAAGGATTCGAACCTTCGAAGGCAGAGCCGTCAGATTTACAGTCTGATCCCTTTGGCCGCTCGGGAACCCCTCCACAAGTGCGAGGCGCATACTAACAGATCTTCCGGTTTTGTGAACCCCCAAGCAGGATTTTTCCATTAAAAGAATTGGATTTGTGGCCGATAACCAGTGAAATCGCCATTTTCGAGAGTTATCTCATGCTGCCCAGTTCAATCCGTAATCACCTGCTCGTCGATGAGGGCCAGTTGGGGCAGCGCCTCAACCGTGACCTGCAACATGGCGATCGGGCGGATTTCCGGTTGCATCTGGCCCTGCTGACCGACGCGGTGGAGGAGCAGCCCTGGTTTGATGCCAAACCGGCGGCCACTTCCCAGAGCCGTGACTGGCGTATGCACTTTGACCTGAGACCGGCAGAGGTGCTGGTGGCTGAAGGGGCTGGGAGTGACTGCAGTGCCATCAATGAGCGGTTGCAACAGGGGGGAAGCATGGTGGATGTGCGGCTCTGGCTGGCGCTGCAAACGCCGCCGCTGGCGGTCAAGCAATCCTTGCTGGATGAGGCTGTCTACGACAACCTGTCACCGCTGGCGCGGGAGCGGTTGCAAGGAAAGCTGGCCGATGTGCCGAGGCAGGAGGATCCGCTGGTATTGCTGCCGATCCTCGATCGTTTGCAAGAGGGGGTGGATACCCGGTTGCACTGGCTCAGTTGATGGCGCCTGTTTACTGGTGTAACGCGATGTTTGTCGGCAAATCACAGGCAACAAAAAGGCGGGTGACCCCGCCTTTATGCTCTTTAGAATTTTTAGCCTTGCGGCATGCTATCAAGCGTCAGCTTCATCCGGTTGCGGCTGCTCTTTGAGCGCGGCATTGGCACGACGGGCAATCGGCTTTTCGGTGTGACGGTTGAGTTGGCGCTCCAGTTTTTGCCCCAGTTCGTTGATGGCGGCGTAGAGATCCTCATGCTCTGCCTGGGCAAACAGTTTGCCGTTGGGGATGCCAGCACTGGCTTCGACAGTGAACATCAGACGCTCTTTGGAAACAATCACATGGGGTGTGATGAGAGGCACCTGAAGACGTTCGAGCTTTTCAAAACGGGATTCGATGCGCTCGCGGATAGCCGGGGTGATGTCGATGATTTTGCTGGTAATTTCGATTTTCATATTGGCCCCCTTCGGGTCGTCTTGCTTGTGTCTTCACCTTCAGATTACTCATTGGTAAAGATTGAAATGTGATCCATGTCACATAACCTTCCCTTAGCTATTCAGCAACTTATAAATTGTGATCTTTTCCGGTTTCGTGCCAAAAACAGCTTGAGCTCCATGAAACTGGCAGGCAGTATGACGGGAATAGGATCGTTTCTGTCCCTTCTTGGCAGCACTTCGTGTCGACCTCATGTCCGGTTTCCACTGCTTGATATCGCATGTTTGTACTCTTCCCTCGCAACCTCTGATCTGATGAGCGGATGCAGGGGGCGTTGCTATGCCTGATTGGACATCAAACGTGGTTGGTTGTTGTGTTGGAGTGGTAAATGAAGCAGCAGGCCACGCAAGTCATGTGGTTTTTCGATCGGCAACATGATCAGTGGAGTCTCTCTGATCAGGGGGCCTACCAGCAGTGGCAAGGGGAGGGCAATCATCCCTGGGCCGCTCGCCTGTTACCGGAAGATGAGGCAGGCTTTGCCGACTTTCTCGTCCGGCTTCATGAATCACATCTGCCTGAACAGTTCATCGGTCATCTGAAAGATGATCAGGGGCAGCTTAACCATGTGCTCTGGAGTGGCCAGTTTGTGCCCACCCAGCAGATCTGCTGTGGCTGGCTGGCCCCTCTTGATACCGCCAATAGTGCGGTCTCCTCTCTCAACCTCTCTTTGCCATTGCTGCAAACCACCTTGCTCACCCAGTTGGCGCAGGCGCTCTCTGCCCGCACCGGGCTCGATTTCTTCAATACCCTGGTCAGCCAGCTGGCCCATATCCTCAAGGTGGATGCGGTCTGGGTGGGTGAGTTGTGCGGTGCAGACCGGGTCAAAGTGCTGGCTGCCGACGGGCTGGCGCTGAAGGACTATCCGCTGGCGGGTTCCCCCTGTCAGGAGCTCTACAAGCAAGGGGCCATCTGTTTCGAGGTGATCGACGAGTCGCAGGAGTATCAACCCTGGCTGGCGGCCGGGCAGACTTATTATGGTCAGCCGCTGTTTGATGCCAGAGGCCAACTTCTGGGCCATCTGGCGCTGCTCTATTCGGCCCCGGCAGATACCAGCAACCTCACCTCGGTGCTCAATACCTTCTCGGTACGGATGGTGGCCGAGCTGGAGCGTCTGCAATCCGATGCCCAGATGCGCCTCTCTGCCGTTGCATTCGAGACCCACGAAGGGATCATCATTACGGATCCGGGGTTCAAGATCCTGCGGGTCAACAACGCCTTCAGCCAGATCACCGGCTTCGACAGCCAGTCGGTGCTGGGCCTGCATCTTGAAGAGGATCTCTGGCCAAATCTGGGGGGGCTCGGCTACGAGCTCAATACCCTCAGCCGCTGGCAGGGGGAGACCCAGCGTCGCCATGTCGATGGTCACACCTATCCCCAGTGGGAGATAGTGACACCGGTGCAGGATGAAAAAGGAGTGATCAGCCACTTTGTCATCTGCTTCGAGGATATCTCCGAGCGCAAGGCGGCCGAGCGACGCATTCAGGATCTCGCCTATTACGACGAGCTGACCGGATTGCCCAATCGCCGTCAGCTCCACGAGACTCTGGTGCAGACCTTCAACGAGGCGACCCGCGACGGTCTGATTGGCGCGCTGCTCTTTATCGATCTCGACCACTTCAAGACCATCAACGACTCCCTCGGCCACGCCACCGGTGACTGGCTGCTCAAGGAGGTCGCCGCCCGTCTCAAACGGTTGGTGCGGCAAGGAGATTGCCTGGCCCGCCTCGGCGGTGACGAGTTTGTGTTGCTGCTGCCATCGCTCTCGGCGAGCCCGCCCCAGGCTGAGATGCAGGCCGATATCATTGCCGAACGGCTTATCACCGAGATTGCCGCTCCTTATACCTATGTGGGGCAAGTGCTGCACATCGGCGCCAGTGTCGGCATTACCCTGTTTCCGGATCGGGAGCAGGGGGTTGATGATCTGCTCAAGCAGGCGGATACCGCCATGTATCAGGCCAAGTCCGCTGGCCGCAAGACCCGTCGCTTCTTCGATGCCTCGATGCAGCAGCAGGCGGATCGCCGTCTGCTCATTCACAACGAACTGCGTAACGCCCTCAGTCAGCAAGAGCTGACCCTCTATTATCAGCCCCAGCATATGGTCGATGGCGGCGATATCATTGGTGTCGAGGCGCTCATTCGCTGGCAGCCGGCCGGTCGCTCGCTGGTCTCGCCGGCCGAATTTATCCCCATCGCCGAGGAGACCGATTTGATTGTCGATATCGGCAACTGGGTGCTGTACGAGGCGTGCGCCCAGTATGTGCTGTGGGAGGAGAACGGCATCCACATTCCGCAGATCTCGGTCAACGTCAGTGCCAAGCAGTTCCATGCCACCGATTTTGTGGAGCGGATCCACGATGTGTTGGCGCAAACCGGCATGGATCCGGCCTGCCTCAATCTGGAGATCACCGAGTCCGTGGTGCTGGGTCATGCCGAGGACACCATCAGCAAGATGACCGAGCTCAAGGAGCTCGGCATCAGCTTTGCCATCGACGATTTTGGCGCCGGTTACTCCTCCCTGAGCTACCTCAAGCGGCTGCCTGCCGATGAGCTCAAGATCGACCGCTCCTTCATTCAGGACATCCCGAAAGATGGTGACAACATGGCCATCGTCGAGGCGGTGATCGCCATGGCCCGCCATATGGGGTTCAACGTCACGGCGGAAGGGGTGGAGTCCCGTCAGCAACTGGAGTTTCTCAAGGCGCAGGGGTGTAGTTTCTATCAGGGCTATCTCGCCTCCAAGCCGCTGCCGGTGCCCTATCTGGAGAAATATGTACAGCGGCTGACCAGACCGGAGCAACTGCGCGAAATGCAGCTGAGCGAGGCAGAAAAATAGTCCCTGCTCCCCGCTGTAGCGCTGCCCGGCAAAGGGTAGAATGAGAGGCAGTAGACCCACCGCCCCCGGGCGGTGTATTGCCCTCAATGGAGATGTTCAGTGAAAGCTGTATGGGGAATTGTTTTGTCGGCGCTGTTCGTGCCGACCCTGATGGCGCAGACTGCCGACCAGACGCTCTACCGTCAGGCGTATGACGCCGTACGGGCCAATGATCAGGCCCGTTTCCAGCAAATTCGTGCCCGTTTGACCCATTATCCCCTGTTGCCCTATCTCGATTACTATCAGCTCGCCTTTCGTCCGGGGGCGGCCGATTACAACGATGTGACCCGTTTTATCCGCCAGCATGGGGATACTCCCCAGTCCAACCGGCTGGAGCGCAGCTATCTGACCTATCTGGCCCAGAGCCAGCAGTGGTCGCAGTTCCTGCGCTTCTATCCGGCCAAGCCGAGCTCCACCGATCTGCTCTGCATGCACTATCAGGCGCTCTATTACACCGGCAAGCCGAAAGAGGCGTTGCAGGGGGCGGGCAAGATCTGGATGAGCGGCCAATCCCGTCCCGATGCCTGCTCACCGCTGTTCCAGCTGTGGCAGGCATCCGGTCAGCGAACCCAGGAGAAGATCTGGCAGCGGATGACGCTGGCGTTCGAGGCGGAAAATCCCAATCTGATCCGCCACCTTGGCGCGACCCTAGGTAGCGGCTTGCAGAGCTATGGCGATCAGATGGTGACCCTGTTCGAGCAGCCAGCCAAGGCGATGAACCCGGCCTATTTCAGCAGCAATCCCTATTCCCGCAAGCTGCTTTCCCTCGGCTTGACCCGCTATGCCAATCAGGAGCCTGAGTCGGTGCTGCGCCAGCTTGCGCTGTTTCGCAGCCGTTTCGGCCTGACCCAGGCCGAGGTGAAACCGGTAGAGCGTGCCATTGCCCGCCGCCTGCTGCTGGATCGCTCCATTGCCCAGCGTAGCTGGGTCGACAGCACGGTGAAAAAGCTGGCTGATCCCGACATCACCGAGCTGCGGGCGCGACTGGCCATCTGGGAGCAGGATTGGCGTGGCCTCTCCGGCTGGGTGAAGATGATGCCGATGGCCCGTCAGAAAGAGGATCGCTGGCGCTACTGGATGGCGCGCTCCCTTGAAGTGCAGGGGCAGCAAAAACCGGCGCGGGATCTCTATCTGGAGACTGCCAACCTGCGCGGTTTCTACGGCTTTATGGCCGCCCAGCGCACCGGTGTGCCCTATCGCATCAAGAACCAGAGCGTCAAGCATGTACCGGACTGGCGCACGGCCAGTCAGCGCTGGCCCTTCCTGTTGCGGGTACGCGAGCTGCTGTCGATGAACGAGATTGCGGCGGCCCGTTCGGAGTGGATCCACAACATGGATCGCAATCCAGTGGCCCAGCGCATCGAGTTTGGCCATATCGCCCTCAATCAGGGCTGGCACGAGCTGGCCATTCTCGCCAGCATTCGCGCCGAAGCGTGGGATGCCCTCGACCTGCGCTTCCCGCTGCCGCTCAAGCGCACCTTCTCCCAGATGGCGCAAGAGCGCACCATGAACACCAGTCTGCTCTATGCCATTTCCCGTCAGGAGAGTGCCCTCTATCCGCTGGCCCAGTCGCCGGTGGGCGCGCGCGGTCTGATGCAGCTGATGCCTGCTACTGCCAAAGAGACTGCCGGCAAGCTGGGGGTACCCTATCGCAACGAGCAGCAACTGTTTGATCCGACGATGAATATTCGTCTGGGAAGCGCCTATCTCAAGCGCTTGCTGGATGTCTATGACGGCAACCGGATCCTGGCGGCGGCCGCCTACAACGCCGGGCCGGGACGGGTAAAACGCTGGCGAGAGCAGAGTGACAACAAGCCGATGGACGTGTGGGTCGAGAGCATTCCCTACAAGGAGACCCGCAACTACGTGCAAAACGTGTTGTCGTTCGATCTCATTTATCAGCACAAGCTACAGCAGCCGCTGCGCTTCATGTCAGAGCGGGAGCTCAATCACGCCTATTGAGTCGAGGGCCGCCAGCCGGCCCCGTTTTCAAATTCCGCAGGCAGCGGGTATCATCAGCAACGCTCTGTTACAAAAGGAAACATGAGTGGTGATCGGGCTCCGGGAAATATTCCAGGGAGCGGGATATACTCGGCCGTCGGCACCAGCAGGTTCCCCTCACAATAAAGGAATGGATAGTGGCAACGATAAAAGACGTTTCTCAGCTGGCAAATGTGTCTATTTCCACCGTATCGCGCGTGATCAACAACACGGCGCAGGTCGCCCCGGAAAAGCGCGAGGCCGTCTTGGCGGCCATGAAGGAACTCAATTTTCGGCCCAACAGCTTTGCCCAGGCTCTGGTCAGCAAGCGTTCCAACTGCATTGGCGTGCTGGTCGGCGACCTCTGCGGTGGCCCCTTCTTCGCCCAGATGATGCGGGGCATTGAAACCATGGTCGATCGGGCCAACAAGTTCACCATTGTGATGTCGGGCAACCATGACATTACCCGCGAGCGCCATGCCATTCAGGCTCTGCTGCAGCGTCAGTGCGATGCCCTGATCCTGCACAGCAAGGCGCTGCCCGACGAGGAGCTGAGCGAGCTGGCGGCGGGTACCACTCCCATCGTCTTTATCAACCGTCAGGTGCCGGGTGCCGAAGATCGCTGCGTCTGGCTCGACAACAAGGCGGGGATCACCACGGCTTGCCAGCATCTGCTCGACGCCGGTCATCGCAAGATTGCCTTTATTACCTCCGATGACGAGGAGTTCGTCGATGGTCAGCAACGGATGGCGGGCTATACCCAGACGCTGGGACGGGCTGGTATCGCCCTTGATCCGGCCCTGATCAGCCGCGGCTTTGCCGACGAGAACGGTGGTTATGTGGCGATGAGCGAACTGCTGGCGCGCGGTGTCGAGTTCACTGCCGTGCTCGGTTTCAACGATGGCATGGTGGCCGGAGCCATCTCCTGTCTGCTGGAGCGTGGTTACAAGATCCCGCAGCAGGTGTCGGTGGTGGGCTTCGACGATATCCCCTATGCCCGCTACATCTATCCCAAACTCACCACGGTGCGCTACCCCATCGAGGAGATGGGCAGCCGCGCCGCCGAGCTGGCGCTGCGTCTGCTCGATCACAAGCCGGTAGACGGGTTGCCGCTCAAATTCGAAGCCCAGCTGGTGGAGCGTGAATCGGTCGCCTGATCTGCGGCGAGAGGTTCAGAGCAATATGGCCCCATCGGGGCCATATCTTTTTCTGCCACACTAGTTCCGGTTTTACCCCGCCAGGGCAATACGCTGCTGGCGGCTCGCTTCCACCCCTTCTGCAAGGGTATCGAGCACTTCCCGCGTCTGCTCCCAGCCGATGCAGCCATCGGTGACCGACTGGCCGTAGCGCAGCGGCTGGTTGCCTATATCCTGGCGTCCCTCCTTGAGAAAACTCTCCACCATGACGGCAGCGATGGTGTGGCAGCCGTTGCCCAGCTGGGCAGCCAGATCCCGAGCCACGGGTAGCTGGCGGGCGTGCTGCTTCTGGCTGTTGCCGTGGCTGCAATCGACCATCAGGCGAGGGGAGAGATGGTGCTGGCGCAGCAGCTCACCTGCCTCTGCCACATGATTGCTCTGATAGTTGGGCAGGCGGCCACCGCGCAGGATCAGGTGGCCATCGGGGTTGCCATGACTGCGCACCAGTGCCAGCCGCCCGTCACCGGAAGGCTGCGGATAGAGGTGCGCGGCCCGGCTGGCAAGGATGGCCTCGACCGCGATCCGGACGTTGCCATCGGTGCTGTTTTTAAAACCGATGGGGCAGGGGAGGGCTGAGGCCAGCTGGCGGTGGAGCTGGGATTCGGTGGTGCGGGCACCGATGGCGCCCCAGCTGATGAGATCCCCCAGATAGAGCATGCTGGTGAGATCGAGAAATTCGGTGGCACAGGCGAGCCCCTCTTGCCCGAGTGCCAGCAGCAGTTCGCGCGCTTGGCGCAATCCCTCCGCCAGCCGATCGCTGCCGTCCAGACTCGGGTCGAAGATAAATCCCTTCCAACCGAGCGTCGTGCGCGGCTTTTCGAAATAGGTGCGCATCACGACTTGTAGCTGATCCCCGTATTGGCCCTGCAGCTCGGCCAGCCGGCCACCATAGTCGCGGGCGGCGACGGGATCGTGGATGGAGCAGGGGCCGATCACCAGCAGCAAGCGGTCGTCCTCTCCATGCAGAATATGGCGGGCTTGCTGGCGGCTGCGTGCTATCTGACGGGTGAGTCGGGGAGGAACGGGGTGATTTTGCAGTAACTCATCCGGCGTGGGCAGGGTGGCAAGGGGTGATGCGTTCAGTAGTGAAGTGAACATGAGCGATCCTTATGGAAATAGAAACCTGCATGCTCATTGCTGTCCAGTGGGGAGCTTCCCCTTATTGTGTCGGGCAACGCAGCGCGGGCATGGGCCCGCGCTGTTGGCTTGATGACCTTTAGAAGCGGGCCGAGCCACTGATGTAGTAGCTGCGACCCGGTTCCACGTTCTGGAAGGTGGGGTCTTTCTCCTGCAGGCGCACATCGGTCAGGTTGGTGATACCAACCCGCAGATCAAAGTTCTCGGTGACCTTGAAGCCGGTGCCCAGATCGAAAGTCTGATAGCTGGGCAGCTTGTGCAGCACCACGGTCTTGTTGACGGTCTGCTCCGCATATTGGGTGCCGGTGTAGGTGGTGCCAACGAAGGCGTTGACCCGCTCGGTAGCCTGCCAGGTCAGCTTGGCGTTGGCCTTGTGCTCCGGCCGTTCGGGCAGGGCCTGACCCTGATCGCCTTCCGCTTTCAGGTAGGTGTAGTTGGCCCCCAGATTGATGTCGTCGGTCAGATCGAGCCTGCCGGTCAGCTCCAGCCCTTTGGTGGTGGCCTTCTCCAGGTTGTACCAGGTGCGGTCAGTGGAGTTCGGCAGCTGTTTGAAGGTGAGCATGTCGTCGATATCGGAGTAGAAGAGGGTGGCGCTGGTCTCCCAGATCCCTTGCCCTGCGATAACGCCCAGCTCGTAGTTGGTGCTGGTTTCCGGCTTGACCTTGTCGCTGCCATAGATGCGGCAACTGCCGCCGCAGCTCTCGATGCTGTAGCCATTGGAGTACTGGTGCGGTGCCGGCGCCTTGAAGGCCTGGCTGACACCGCCTTTGACGGTCACCACATCGTTCAGCTCGTACACCAGATAGCCGCGCGGGGTGAAGTGGCTGCCGTAGATCTCGTGGTGATCGTAACGACCGCCCAGAGTCAGGGTCAGGCTGTCGGTCAGGCCGATCTCGTCCTGAGCAAACAGTGCCTCCTGAGAGTGACTCTCCTTGCCGCCGATATCCTTGTAGCTCACCGCATCCACCAGCTCCCGATCCAGATATTCACCACCCAGGGTCAGGTAGTGGTTGGCCAGCGCCAGGTTGGTGTAGCCCTTGAGGGTGAAGGTGTTCTCCTCCAGTTCGCGCTGCTGCGGGGTCGAGTAGCTGGTATTGAAATCATCGATCTGGGAACTTTCATAGTTGGCCATGACGGTGGTGTCACCCCAGCTCCAGTTCCCTTTGTGAGTCAGGCCAAACAGGTTGCGATCGTTTTGCTGCTGGCGGCTGTGCACCTTGTTGCCGGTCTTGCGGAAGATATCGAGGGGCCGCTCATCCTGGTTGTAGAGATAGTCAAACTCGAAGCGCTGCTGCTCATCCACCAGCCAGCTCAGGGTGGAGGCAAAGTTACGGGTCTGCTTGGCTTCGATAAGGGGGATGCCGTCAGCAGCTTCGGTGGGGGTCCAGGCTTGACGATCATACACCTCGCCGTTCATCCGGATCAGCAGGTTGTCGGTCAGCGGGCCGGTAAAGCCCAGGTTGGTCCTGTGCTGATCGCCGCCATCCTTGCCCTCGATGGCCTTGAAGTCGGCATCGGCCGCCCCTTGCCAGGTTTTGCCCGGCTGTTTGGTGATGATGTTGATGACACCCCCGATGGCATCGGAGCCGTAAAGTGCCGACATGGGGCCACGGATCACCTCGACCCGCTGGATCATGCCAAGGGGGACCGGGGTGTTGTCGAAGTTGCCGCCGCGCCACAGGGCATTGGAGGAGGAGAGGCGTTTGCCATCCACCAGCACCAGGGTGTACTTGCCGGACATGCCGCGAATACCGATATCGCTGCGGCCATTGGTGTCAGCTTCAGCCTGAATGCCCACTTCGTGGCGCAGCAGGTCGGCAAGGTCATTGACGGGCGCTGCGGCGATCTGTTCGGCCGTGATGACAGAGATAGAGGCTGGCGCCGAGCGGGTATTGTGCGCCGTGGTGGTGACGGTGATCACCTCATCGACTTGAGGGGCGTTGCTGGCGGCGATCGCTTGCTGGGTCAGCAGGGTGACGATGGTGGTGGCCAGCAGGCTGGGAGCAATAAAACGGGAGGTTGAGGATTTCATTATTTACATCTTCCATAATATACAAATGATAAGCGTTATCATTATCAAGTTGAATTTGCTCCGATCGCAACTCTTTTTTATCGGCGAAGTTCAGTTTCGTTCGTCACCCTCTTTTGACTAAAAAGAAGTTAATGAAATTGATTATCATTTGTATTGATCACTATTTCGCTCCTTGTTAGGATGCCGTTCACCCTGATATCTGGTGAGTCAAATGACTCACCTTAAGTCGTGTCAGGCAGTGATTCATTCCAAGGAGTAGCACTGTCATGTGTGACCATGCACTGGAAGGAGAGTGGCCCGCCACAGCGGCCGGGTTGGATAAAGTGTGCTGTTTTGCCAGCGGTGACAGG
This sequence comes from Aeromonas sp. FDAARGOS 1416, assembly GCF_019048085.1. Lineage (NCBI taxonomy): Bacteria > Pseudomonadati > Pseudomonadota > Gammaproteobacteria > Aeromonadales > Aeromonadaceae > Aeromonas > Aeromonas sp. FDAARGOS 1416. The sequence continues at coordinate 777,124 of NZ_CP077301.1, forward strand.
GTACTGGTCGCTTCCGGTATCCACGACAGTTTTACCGGCATTCCACCGGAAAAACTGCTCGCCCATCTGCGTCAGTTGCGCCAACAGGGGATGGACAATCCCATCGCCATCGGCGCCATTCCGTTTGATACCCAATCCCCCTGGCATCTGGTGATCCCGGCGCAATCGCAGTGGGTTGCAAGGGATGCCCTGTTGCCCGCCCGCTGTTGCCAGCTCCATGGTGCGGTGAGTGAAGTGACCGGCGCTGCCCACTATCAGGGGGCGGTGCGGGCGGCGCTGCAGCAGTTTAGCGAGGGGCGGCTTGAGAAAGTGGTGCTGTCGCGCGCCATCGACGTGCAGAGCGCAGAGCAGACCTCACCCGCACACGCCTATGGCTCTCTGCTGGCCCAGAATCCGGGCGCCTATGTGTTCCAGATCCCGCTGCCGGATGGGGAGACCCTGCTTGGCGCCAGCCCCGAGCTGCTGGTATCGCGCAGCGAGATGGCGGTGGTGAGCAATCCGCTGGCGGGATCCCGTCCGCGCCACGCTTTTCCTGATCAACCGGCGGCCAGTGCCGAGCTGCTGGGGGCGCAAAAAGATCGCTATGAACATGCGCTGGTGGCCGATGCAGTCGCTGCGGCCCTCGCTCCCTTCTGTCGCGAGCTGGACGTCCCTCTGGAGCCGCAGGTGATCGCCACTCCTACCATGTGGCACCTCTCGACCCGCATCGCCGGACGGCTCCATGAGCCCTCTCCCGTGCTGGCTCTGGCGCTGGCGCTGCACCCGACACCGGCGGTGTGCGGCACGCCGCTCTCGGCAGCGCGTCAGGCCATCGCCCGGCTTGAGGGGTACGATCGCCGCTTCTACTGCGGCGCCGTTGGTTGGATGGATGCCGATGGCAATGGCGAGTGGGTAGTCACCATTCGCTGTGGCGTGCTGGCCGGCAGGCAACTGCGGCTCTATGCCGGCGCCGGGGTAGTGGTGGGCTCCTCGCCGGAAGCGGAGTGGCAGGAGACCGCCGCCAAGCTCGGCACCATGCTGCGCGCCTTCGGCCTCGAAAGCCGGGAGCCGGAGGTAACTGCATGAAGCCGCTGGTGCCCTTTACCCCCTGGCCCGCCGAGCTGGCGGCCCACTACCGGGCGCAAGGGTGGTGGTGCGGACAACCGCTCACCGCACTGCTCGATGACTCCGCCGCACGTTATCCCGAGCGCACGGCCCTGATCTGCGGCGAGCGAACCCTCAATTATGGCCAGTTAAAGCGTGAGGTCGATGCACTGGCGGCGCGGCTGGCTGCGCGCGGGCTGGGCCACGGCGATAGTGCGCTGGTGCAGTTGCCCAACTGCGCAGAGTTCTATATCTGCTGGTTTGCCCTGATCCGCTGCGGAGTGGTGGCGGTGCACGCCCTCTACAGCCATCAGCGGCGCGAGCTGGTGGCCTTTGCCCGCCAGATTGAGCCCGCCTTGCTGGTACTCAGCCCCTCCCATCCCGGCTTTGCCGGTGAAGCGGGGAGCCTCGTGGCCCTTGATGAGCTGGTATCGCCTTCCTGCCAGACACTGCTGTTCGAGCAGGCAGAAGGCTCCGATCTTCAGTCAGGATTTGCATGGTGTCAGCCTGACCCGATAGCCCGTGCTGATGGTTCGCCGCTGACGGCTATCGAGCCAACTCCTACCCCGGCCGATCAAGTCGCTTTTTTCCAGCTCTCCGGCGGCAGCACCGGCACCCCCAAACTGCTCCCCCGTACCCACGATGACTATGGCTACAGCGTGCGCCAGAGCGTAGCGGTGTGCGGCTGGGATGAGCGGGTGATCTATCTCTGCGCTCTGCCAGCGCCCCACAACTTTCCCCTGAGCTCCCCCGGGGCACTCGGGGTGTTTTATGTCGGTGGCTGCGTGGTGCTGGCAAAGGATCCTTCCGCCGCAACCTGTCTGCCGCTGGTGCAGCGCCATCAGGTCAACTGGGCGGCACTGGTGCCACCGGCTCTGGCGCTCTGGCTGGAGGCGGCCAGCCACTATCCGCAGACCTCTCTGGAGTGTGTGCAGGTGGGAGGTGCGCGCCTCAGCCCGGCTCATGCCGAGGCGGTGGCGAGCCGCCTTGGTTGCCGTTTGCAGCAGGTGTTTGGCATGGCCGAGGGGCTGGTCAACTACACCCGCATCGAGGATGACCAGTGGCACATCGTCAATACCCAGGGCCGTCCAATGAGCCCGGGCGACGAGGTGGAAGTGAGGGATAGCGACGGGCGCCCCTTGCCCGATGGTGAGTGCGGCGAGCTCTGGACGCGTGGCCCCTACACCTTTCGCGGCTACTTCAAGGCTGATGCCCACAATCAGCGGGCTTTTGACCGGGACGGTTTCTACTGCACCGGCGATCTTGTCTGCCGCTTGCCCGGCGGTCATCTGATGGTGGTGGGGCGCAACAAGGATCAGATCAACCGGGGTGGCGAGAAGATCGACGCCCTCGAGATTGAAGAGCTGTTGCTGACCCACCCGGAGGTGCGGCAGGCGGCGCTGGTCGCCATGCCCGATCCCATGCTCGGGGAGCGCAGCTGCGCCTTTTTGATGTGCCGCGAGCCCCTCAATCTGCCCCGTTTGCGCCGTTTCCTGCGCGAGCAGGGGGTGGCCGATTACAAACTGCCCGATCGCTTGGTGCTGGTGGAGCAACTGCCCCACACCCCGGTCGGCAAGATAGACAAACAGACGCTGCGCGAGCAGCTCGCCAAGGAGTGTGCATGACCATTCAATCCCTCGCCGCCTATCCGCTGCCTACCGCAGAAGAGCTGCCAACCGGGCGGGTAAACTGGCCCTTCGAACCGGGCCGTGCCGCTTTGCTGGTCCACGATATGCAGCACTATTTCGTCGATTTCTACGGGCCGGGCAATCCGCTGATCAATCAGGTTATCGACCATATCGCCACCCTGATCCGTCAGGCGCGAGTTCTTGGCATGCCGGTGGTCTATACCGCCCAGCCCGCCGAGCAGAGCCAGGCCGATCGGGCCCTGCTCAACGACATGTGGGGGCCCGGATTGACCCGAGCGCCGGAGCGTCAGCCGATTGTTTCGGCGCTGGCCCCCGAGCCGCAGGATACGGTGCTGACCAAGTGGCGCTACAGCGCTTTTTGCCGCTCACCGCTGGCGAAGCTGATGGCCGAATGGGGGCGGGATCAGCTGGTGATCTGCGGCATCTACGGCCATATCGGGGTGATGCAGACGGCGGTCGATGCCTTTATGCGCGATATCCGCCCCTTCCTGGTGGCAGATGCCATCGCCGACTTCTCCCGCGAGGATCATCTGCTGGCGCTCTCCTATGTCAGCCGCAATGCCGGTCGGGTGATTACCGTGGCCGAGGTGATGGCGGCCAGCAAACGCCCCCTGACTCGAGAGTCACTGCGTGATCTGGTGTTGGCGCGGCTGCCCGCCGAGATGCAGCAGGAGCAGCCCACCGAGGATGACAATCTGCTCGACTATGGTCTCGACTCGCTGGCGGTGATGGGGCTGGTGGAAGAGTGGCGTCAGCAGGGGCTGGTGGTGGAGCTGGCCGAGCTGGCCCGCACGCCGACCCTGGCTCACTGGTGGGAGCTCCTCTCCCGTCAGCTTAATGTCAGTCAGGCCAAGGCTCGTCAGGTTAACGAAGTTCACGTCAGCGAACCGGAGTACACCCCATGAGCGAGTGGCAAGGCAAAACCGTCTGGGTAACCGGCGCGGCGCAGGGAATTGGCCATGCGGTGGCGCGCACCTTTGCCGAGGCGGGAGCCAGCGTGGTGGCGTTCGATCTGCAACTGGCCGAGGCGCTGCCCGGCAACGTGAAGGGGGTGGTAATCGATGTCAGCGACAGCGAGGCCGTGACCCGCTGCAGCGAACAGCTGCTGGACGAGGGGCTGGGGCCCGATGTGCTGGTCAATGTCGCTGGCGTACTGGCGACCTGCAGGCTCGATGAGGTGGATGACGCCCTCTTGCAGCGCACCTTCGCCATCAACACTTTCGCCCCTTTCTACCTGATGCGGGCCCTGACCCCCTGGTTTCAGGGACGGCGCAGGGGCGCCATCGTCAATGTCTCCTCCAATGCCGGTCGGGTGCCGCGAGTGGGGATGGGCATCTATGGTGCCTCCAAGGCGGCGCTGACCAGCCTGACCCAAACGGCAGGGCTGGAACTCGCCCCCTACGGCGTGCGCTGCAATCTGGTGTCGCCGGGCTCGACCCGTACCCCGATGCTGTACGGCATGTGGCAGGAGGGGGAACAGCGTGAAGGGGAGCTGCGCACCATCGCGGGCCTGCCCGGGCAGTTCAAGCTGGGGATCCCCCTTGGCAAATTGGGAACACCCGACGAGGTGGCTGCCTGCGTGCTGTTTCTCGCCTCCGATGCCGCCAGCCATATCACCTTGCAGGATCTGGTGGTCGATGGCGGTGCCACCCTGGGGGTCTAGCCCGCGCGCTGCCGATCTGGCAGGCGTGACACTCTCTTTATGGAGGAGGCCTGGCCTCCTCGCTTTTCAGCCATGCGGGCAGGGGCAGCCGCTGCCCGCTCTATGTTTGCGCAAGGACATTCCCATGGAACAGACAATGGCGATGCGCGCCACCCACCAGCGTGGGGAGCACCCACGCTGGCCACTTACCACTGCTCAGGCGGGCATCTGGTTTGCCCAGCAAAAATACCCGCAGAGCCCCGCCTGCAATACCGGCGAATACTGGCTGCTGGAGGGGGCGCTGGCTCCTCATCACTTCACCCGCGCGGTGCGCCAGACCATCGACGAGATCCCCGGTCTGCACTGCGCCTTTGTGGCTACTGCCGATGGTCCGCAGATGGTGGCCAACCCCGCCTGCTGGCAGCTGGCAGAGCGAGATTTGCGCAGCGAAGCCGATCCACTCGCAGCCGCGCAGGCCGAGATGCGTGCGCAGCTGGCCGTCCCCTTCAATCTGGCCGGGGGGCCACTGTTTGCCACGACGCTCTATCGCCTTGGCGAGGGGCGGTGGGCCTGGTTTATTGCCGTGCACCATATCGCCATCGACGGCTTTGGCCTGAGTTTGCTCTGCCAGCGGGTGGCGAGCTGGTATGAGGCGCTCTGCATCGGCGAGCAGCTTGCTCCCTGTCGTTATGCGACCCAGCAGGAGTTGTTGGCCGAGGAGGCGGCCTATCAGGATTCGCCGCGTGCCGCGCGGGATCGCGATTTCTTCGTGCAGCAGCTGGCCGGGGTGGAGAACCCGGCGTCGCTCTCCCGCCGTCCGGCGCAAGGGCCGGGCCCCACCTATCGTCTTGAACAACGGCTTGCTGGCCGCCAGTGGCAGGCATTGGTGGCGCGGGCGAGTCGTTCGGCCTGTCACCCCTACAGCCTGCTGCTGGCGGCGGTGGCCAGCTATGTGCAGCGGATGAGTGGCGCTGGCGAGGTGGTGCTGGGTATTCCGCTGATGGGGCGACTGAGCTCAGCGGCGGCCGATACCCCCTGCATGAAGGTCAATGTGGTGCCCCTGCGCATCGAGCTGAGCGGCACCAGCCGGGTAGGGGAGTTGCAGGCACAGGTCGAGCGGCAATTTGCCGCCCTGCGCCGTCATCAGAGCTGCCGTCAGGAGTGGTTGCAGCAGCGTCAGCCGGGTCAGCCGCTGTTTGGCCCTCAGGTCAATCTGATGCCCTTTGCCCGTACCCTCAGCGTTGGTGAAGGACACAACCATGTTCGTGGCGAGGTGCAGGTGCTGGCGGCGGGGCCGGTGGAGGAGTGCGCCTTCTACTTTGCCGAGGAGGCAGGCGCTATGACCCTTACTCTCGAAACCCGTCAGGGGCGCTTCAGCAAACAGGAGAGTGAACGTCATCTGGCCCGGCTGCTGGCCTATCTGGCGGCCTGGAGTGAGGCGGATGACGAGGCCCTGGCGGTGCGCTTGCCGCTGTTGCTGCCCTGCGAGCAGGCTGAGCTGGCGCGCTGGAACCAAACCGACCATCCGTTGCCGACCACCACCCTGAGCGCACTGCTGGCCGAGGGGCTGGCGGCGGCGGATCAGAGCGCCATCGCGCTGGAGTGTGGCGCCGATCACTGGAGTGTGGCCGAACTGCGCCAGCGTACCCGCCAGCTGGCCAGCTATCTGGCGGGAAGGGGCGTGGGCCCCGGTTGTCGGGTGGCGGTAGTGATCCCGCGCTCTACCGAGCTGATTCTCGCCCAGCAGGCCATCATGGCGGTGGGGGCCGTCTATGTACCCGTTGATCCGGACTATCCGGCGGAGCGGATCGGCTACATTCTCGCCAGCAGTGATCCTGCGCTGGTGTTGACCTGTCATACGCTTCAGATGCCGCTCGACGTGGCCGCGCCACTTGTCTGCCTCGATGCCCCCGGTGTGGCAGAGCAGCTGGCGGCGGGAGAGTTGGCAACGACAGCACCTTGTGATCTGCCAGCCCCCAAACCGGAAGATGCGGCCTACATCATCTACACCTCCGGCTCGACCGGCCGCCCCAAAGGGGTGGTGGTGAGCCATGGCGCCATCGTCAACCGGCTGCTCTGGATGCAGCACATGTATCCCATCGGCCCGGCGGATCGGGTGCTGCAAAAGACCCCGGCCGGTTTCGATGTCTCCATCTGGGAATTTTTCTGGCCCTTTATGACCGGGGCGCGGCTGGTGCTCGCCAAACCGGGCGGCCACAAGGATCCCGCCTACCTTGCCGAGCTGATTGAGCAGGCAGGGATCACCACCTTGCACTTTGTCCCCTCCATGCTGCAGATCTTCGTCGCACAGGCCGAGCCTGCCCGTTGCTGCGCCCTGCGGCAGGTCTTCTGCTCCGGTGAGGCGCTGCCCGCGGATCTGGTGCAGCGCTGGTATGGGGCATTTTCAGCCCCCCTGCACAACCTCTATGGCCCGACCGAAGCGGCGGTGGATGTCACCTGGTATCCCTGCCGGGCAGACGAGGCGGTGACCAGCGTGCCCATCGGCTATCCGGTCTGGAATACCAGCATCCACATTCTCGACCCCTGGTTGCAGCCGGTGCCTCCCGGTGTGGCGGGGGAGCTCTGGATCGGCGGCGTGCAGGTGGCGGAGGGCTACTTTGGCCAGCCCGAGCTCACCGCCGAGCGCTTTATTGCCAACCCCTTCGGGGCGGGACGGCTCTATCGCAGCGGCGATCTGGCCGCCTGGCGCGAGGATGGCGCCATCGAGTATCTGGGGCGCCTCGATTTTCAGGTGAAGATCCGCGGCCAGCGCATCGAACTGGAGGAGATCGAACAGGTGCTGCTGCGCCATCCCCGGGTGGCGCAGGCGGTGGTGCTGGCCCCCGAATTTACCCCCGGCGATCGCCGTCTGGTGGCCTATGTGGTGGCCGCAGATAGCACAGAGCTGACGCTGGCCGAGCTTACACCCGCCCTTGGCGCTGCCTTGCCCGACTACATGGTACCGGGGCTCCTGGTAAACCTGGCCGAACTGCCGCTTACCCCCAATGGCAAGCTGGATCGCAAGGGGCTGCCGCTGCCCGACATGGCGTCGGCGGTGGGTCAGTCACTGCCGAAAACCTTGCTGGAGGAGCGGCTCTGTCGCCTCTTCGCCGAGGTTCTGGGGCTGGCGCGGGTCGGCGCCGACGATAACTTCTTTGCCCTCGGCGGCCACTCCCTGCTGGCGGCGCAGCTGGTGGTGCGCATTGAAGAGTCGACCGGACAGGCGCTCACTCTGGCTAGCCTGTTCGAAGCGCCGAGCCCTGCCCAGCTGGCGCGCCGTCTTGGCGGCGAGCGGGAGGCAATGCCCATGCTGTTGCCCCTGCGAGCGTCCGGTGCGCCGGCGGGTACATCTGGTCCCACTCTCTTTTGCGTCCACCCCGCCGGCGGGCTCGGCTGGTGTTATGCGCCGCTGGTGCCCCATCTGCCGACCAACATGGCCGTCTATGCCCTGCAGGCGCGGGCGCTCTGTCAGCCGGATGCGCCGCTGCCCGCCAGTTTCGACGAGCTGGCACTCGACTATGTGACCGAGCTGCGTCGTCAGCAGAGCGAGGGGCCCTACTGGCTGCTCGGCTGGTCGCTCGGGGGCATGCTGGTGCACCGGATGGCCGCCATGCTGCAAGAGCAGGGACAGGAGGTTGCCATGGTGCTGCTGCTCGATGCCTACCCCTGTCAGCAGTGGCAGACCCAGCCGTTGCCCGACGAGCAGCGGATGCTCGATGCGTTGCTGCGGATGGGAGGCATTGCGGTTGCGGACGATGCGCTCGACTCCCTCACCCGCGACGAGGTGGTGGCACGGCTGGGGGCGGAGGGGAGTGCGTTGGCCATGCTCGACGAGCAGGTGGTGAGCGCCATGATTGAGCTGGTTGGCCATAACAACAGGTTGATCCGTGAACCGGTCGACTACTGCTACCACGGGGAGGTGATCTTTATCGAGGCGTCAGCCTCCCGCCAGCCCTGGCTGGATGGACGTGGTTGGGAGCCGCTGACAAAAGGGGAAATCCGCTATGAGCGCTTCCCCTGCCTCCATCAGGAGATGGTGCATCCCGACTGGCTGGCAAAGATCGGCGCCCTTATTGGTGAGCGGGTCGATGGGGTCGGGCAGCAACCGCACATCCGGCAGGAGGGGGATGCATGACCCCGGTTGCCGCCATCCGGGAAGCCTTGCAGGCGGGCAAGCTGGTGGGACTGGGGGAGCCGCACTGGCACCCGGATTTTATCCGGCGCCAACACGCCTGGCTCTGTGATCCTGCGCTCTGGGGAGTCATGACCGATCTGGTGCTGGAGTGCGGCAACCGCCGCCATCAGAGCTTGCTCGATGCCTGGCTGACGGGGCAGGAGAGCTGGCAGGGTGAGCCGCTGACGCTGGCGCTGCTCTATCCGGTCTGGCTCGACTCCTGCGCCTTTCCCGCCTGGATGGCCCCCGAGTTTCCGGCTCTCTTTTCCGCTCTGCGCCAGAGCAATCTGGCGCGCCCTGAACATATGCGGCTGCGGGTGCATCTCTGCGAGCCCTTATTCGAGTGGCAGGAGATGAGTCCGGAGCGGTGGCAGCAACACAACAGGGGGCGGGATCTGGCGCTGGCCGACTATCTTCTTGCACTTCCCGCCCGCGGCGTGGTGGTGCTGGCGGGGGCGCGTCATCTGCTCAAAGTCGCTGGGGATCCCCACTTTGCGCAGCCGACGCTGGGCCAGTTGCTGGAGGCCGCACGGCCGGGTTGGCTGCAGGTGCTTCACCCTTGGCCAATGGCTGATGGAAAGGGAGATGAGGAAGAGGAGCGAGTGTGCGAGCTGGCCGATATCACAACTGCCGACCTCTATCCCCACTGGCCAGAGCATCCGCCGCTGGAGACTCTTATCGACAGGTTGGTGCGCGTGGCTGACCGGGGGCGGGAGATGCGAATTTGCCCCACCTTGCTGGCCGAGCCCTGGCGCAGCCGCTTGCTGAGTCGCGCTCACTTGCTGCCAGCTGGCATGGCCCGCCAGCTGCAACAGTGGCTGGCGTAACTGCTGGTTGGAGTAACGGCGGACCGAAGTAACAGCTAACTGAAGTAACTGCTGACTTGAGTAACTCAATGGGGGAGCAAGGCTCCCCTTTTTCACATTTGGCATCCTGCGTTCAGTGCTGCAAAGTTGCACCATTTACGGCATACCTTACCACTCATCGCCGAAAATTCAGCTCCTTCGTTACTTTAAAGAAGTTTCTACTGGTCTTACCTGAGTAAATCCCTTTGCTTTTTATTTAACAAGGTATTTACATCTAGGTGTCACCAGCATCGGTGACGCTCACAACGGCAAGGAGCCAGTTATGACCCATGTCGACATCCCTTTCCTTCGTTACCTCGATGCGGAAGGGTGCCCGGTCGCCACCTTACCGACCTGGCTGGACAAGGCGATACTGCACACCTTCTACCGCAATATGGTGATGGTGCGCAGCTATGACAAAAAAGCGATTGCGCTGCAACGAACCGGCAAACTCGGTACTTTTCCCTCCCATCTCGGCGCAGAAGCCGTGGGGATTGGCATTGGGCTCGCCATGCAGCCGCAGGATGTCTACGTTCCCTACTATCGGGACATGCCCACCCTCTATGTGCGGGGCGTGCCGATGGAGAAGAACCTGCAATATTGGGGCGGTGACGAGCGGGGCAGTTATTTTCTCAAACCCGATGGGACTCCCTCTGAAGATCTCCCCATCTGCGTTCCCATCGCCACCCAGATCACCCACGCCTGCGGTATTGCCTCGGCTTTCAAACTGCGTAATCAACCGCGGGTTGCCGTGGTCACCATCGGTGACGGCGGCACCTCCAAGGGGGATTTTCTGGAGGGGCTCAACTGCGCCGGTGTCTGGCACCTGCCGATGGTGATCATCGTCAACAACAACCAGTGGGCCATCTCGGTGCCGCGCAAGCTGCAATCGAGCGCTCCTACGCTGGCCCAAAAGGGGATTGGTGCAGGGGTGCGCAGCCTGCAGGTGGATGGCAACGATGTGGTTGCGGTCTACGATGCCGCCCGCAGTGCCGTCGAGCGGGCCCGCAGCGGCAAGGGGCCGACCCTGATAGAAGCGGTCAGTTATCGCCTCGGCGATCACACCACGGCCGACGATGCCACTCGCTATCGAGATGGGGCCGAGGTCGAGGCCGCCTGGGCGAAAGAGCCGGTCAAGCGGCTGCGCCAGTTTATGCATAGCAAAGGCTGGTGGGATGAAGAGCAGGAGCAGAGCCTGCTGGCGGAGGCTACCCGAGAGGTAGAACAGGCGGTCGCCCGTTATGAGGCGATGGCGCCCCAGCCGCCGGAGGCGATGCTCGATTATCACTACGCCAGCCTGCCCGCCGAACTCATGCCCCAGCGCGAGCGAGTGATTGCCAAGGGGATGAAGCAGGAGGTTGGCCATGAGTGAGATCAGTCTGCTGGAAGCGGTCAACATGGCCCTTCACTACGAGATGGAACACGACCCGGATGTGGTGGTACTGGGCGAGGATGTGGGGGTCAACGGCGGGGTGTTTCGCGCCACCGTTGGCCTGCGCGACAAGTTCGGTTTTAAGCGGGTGATCGACACGCCGCTGGCCGAGGGGCTGATCGCCGGGGTGGCGGTCGGTATGGCCACTCAGGGGCTCAAGCCGGTGGCTGAGTTCCAGTTTCAGGGTTTCATTTTCCCCGGTATGGAGCAGATCATCTGTCAGGCGGCGCGGATGCGAAACCGTACCCGTGGCCGCCTCTCCTGTCCCCTTGTCTATCGCTCCCCGTATGGCGCGGGCATCCATTCGCCGGAGCATCACAGCGAAAGTGTCGAGGCGCTGTTTGCTCATATTCCAGGGCTGCGAGTTGTGATCCCCTCCAGCCCGAGACGCGCCTATGGCCTGCTGCTCTCGGCCATCCGCGATCCGGATCCCGTGATGTTTTTCGAACCGGACCGCATTTATCGCTCGATGAAATCCGAGGTGGTGGATGACGGTGTCGGCCTGCCGCTGGATGTCTGCTTTACCCTGCGCCCGGGCCGGGATATCACGGTAGTGGCCTGGGGAGCCTGCATTCAGGAGGTGATGCGGGCGGCGAACCTGTTGGCCGAGCAGGATATCCAGTGCGAGGTGCTGGATCTGGCCACCATCAAGCCGCTGGATATGGAGACCATCCTCACCTCGGTGCGCAAGACCGGCCGCTTGCTGGTGGTGCACGAGGCGTGTGGCAGCTTCGGGGTCGGAGCCGAAATTGTGGCGCGGGTGACCGAGCAGGCACTTCCCAGCCTCAAGGCGCCACCCAAACGGCTGACCGGCGTGGATGCCGCCGTTCCCTACTATCGCAACGAAGCGTATTACCTCATCACCGAGCAGGATATCGCCGATGCCGCTCACCAGCTGATGGAGAACCAGTGGCTATGAAATTTTTCAAATTACCGGATCTGGGTGAAGGGTTGGCCGAAGCCGAGATCGTCGAATGGAAGGTGAGTGCCGGTGATACCGTCGCGGTCGATCAGGTGCTCTTGTCGGTGGAAACGGCCAAGGCGCTGGTGGATGTACCCTCTCCGGTGGCCGGGGTGATCGCCCGTCTCTGCGGCGCCGAGGGGGATATCCTCCATATCGGTGTGCCGCTGGTGGAGTTCGAGGGGGGGGAGGATGATGGCACCGTAGTGGGCAAGGTGAGCGCCCATCAGCAGCATATCGAGGATCACTTCGTGGTGGGGGCCATTGCCCCTGGTGGCGCGCTGGTGCAAGCCATGCCTGCCGTGCGCCTGCTGGCGCAGAAGCTGGGTCTGGAAATCGACCGGATCAAGGGAAGTGGCAGCGGCGGCATGGTGACCGAGCTGGATGTGCAGCAGGCATTCGAGGCCCAGCAGAGCAGTGGCAACGAATTCCTCAAAGGGTCACGGCGGGCCATGGCCAAGGCGATGGAGCTCTCTCATCAGACTGTGGTGCCGGTCAGCATCACCGATGAGGTGGATTTGCGTCACTGGCGCCCTGATGAGGATGTGACGGTGCGCCTTATCAAGGCCATTGGCGTGGCGTGCCGCGCCGAGCCCTCGATGAACGCCTGGTTTGATGGTGAAACCCTGTCACGGCGGCTGTTCAAAGAGGTCAATGTAGCCATCGCGGTGGATTCAAAGCATGGCCTTTATGTGCCGGTGATGGAGAACGTGGCCGAGCGGGAGGGGGCAGATATCCGGCAAGGGCTGGATCGGATGATCGCCGATGTGAAGGCGCGCGCCGTGCCGCGCGAGATGTTGCAGGGGGCGACCATTACGCTCACCAACTTCGGTGCCATCGCAGGCCGCTATGCCAGCCCCATCGTCACGCCGCCGCAGGTAGCCATCATAGGGGCAGGCAAACTGTTCGAAAAAGTGGTGTTCATCCATGGTGAAGCGCGTCCCGTCAGGGCATTGCCGCTGTCGATGACATTTGACCACAGAGCCTGTACTGGCGGGGAGGCGGCTCGTTTTCTCAGAGCGCTGGTCGAAGCGTTGGAAGCAGCCACCTTATAACGGTTTGTGCCCTGCCGTTGGCAGGGCACAAATTTGTTTGCGTAATCTACAAAGCCACGTATAATCCAAACCAGCTTGAAAGGGCGATAGTTATGTCAATGAATACGATGTTTCACATCTTGTCCTGTTGTTCATAAGTTAATCCCGTTTTTTGAGCTTTACCCGCTGAAAAGCATAAGTAATTATTTTGAATACAGGTTTAAAAGATATGTCTAACATGATCACCGGTACCGTTAAGTTTTTCAACGAAACCAAAGGTTTTGGCTTCATCCAGCAAGAAAACGGCCCGGACGTTTTCGTTCACTTCAGCGCCATTCAAGGTAACGGTTTCCGTACCCTGGCTGAAGGTCAGCGCGTACAGTTCTCTGTGACCCAAGGTCAGAAAGGCCCGCAGGCTGAGAACGTAACCGCTCTGTAATTCTTACAGAATTTAAGAAAGCCGTGGTACCTCTGGTGCCACGGCTTTTTGTTTATATGGCTTCTGCTACTGACTCCCATGTGCTGAATCATGCTGTTATCGCTCCTGCTTGCTGCCACCTTGACTCCGACGTCCGATGCGCCGGTACCGGTTCAATCCGCGATGGAAGCGCAGGTGATCTGCCAGCAATTTGTCCAGGTCCGGATGGGCACTGCACAGCAACCCGATGAGGTGAATGCGCGACTGGTGCCTGAAAGGGAGGGGGAGTGGCTGGTGGATGGCAAAGTAAAAGGACCCGAAGGTCCTTTGCTGTTTGCCTGTCATCTTCACCAAGGGGAGCGCTGGGAGCTACTCAACTTTTCGCTCTGGGCACCACAGCCGGTCAAAGCGGTTTGAGTGCGACCAACAGATGTTGCAGGTGTTCAACCATGGTCATGCCAAACGGGGTGAGATAGCCGCCATCTTCTGCGCTGATGAGCCCCTGTTGATGCAGACGGGCTGCCGCCTGGCACAACTCTTCAGACATATCGCTGCGTAATTTAATCCCCAGGCTCATGTTGGCCGGATCAAAGCATGCCAGTATTTTCAAATCGTTCACGAATTCGTTAGAAACCTGGTCGATCCCAATCATGGATTTACTCCTTACGCTAAAGATGTATGCAAACTAGCATCCCCGGATCCACTTTAGTGGGCGCTGGCTCAAATTATTGATCTTTGGCTGGATGCTGCGTTTCAAATGCTGTTTTTTTCGGCGTAATCAGATGGTTGGCTGACAGCTTCGCCAAGGGCTGAGCCGGACCAAACGTGGTAGGATAGGGCACTTCTTTATATCGGACGGTCTATTGGTGGCTGTTCGCCCTGTTCAAGGTATCGCTCATGGTCAAGATCACTCTGGTATCCCTGCTGCATTCACTTTGTACCCGCTTTCCGGTTTACCCCGCTGCTTCGTTGACGTCCCTGCTGGATGCCCATCAGGGCGAGGTATGGTTGCCTGCACGCAAGGGGGCCGACATTGCGCTGTTACGCAAGCATGCCAAGGGGGCTCATGAGCTGGCGTCACTCGATGCGGGCTGGTGTGATTTTGCCGCCAGCGACAGCGGTGATACACCCGAGCTGGATGCACTGGCCAACTACGACAGCGAGATGATGGATAACCTGCTGATGTACTGGCACACCGCCGCCAAGATCAACAGCCCGATCACCGATAACCTGTTCGAGCTGCGTCGCGAAGTGGTGGATGAGGCCCACGGTGCCAAACTCGCTGCCGCCTGGGAGCAGCAACAACAGCTGCGTTTTGAGCAGCTGATGGCGATGGCGGCCAATGGCCGGGATCTGCTCTGCTTTGTCGAGGTGGAGTCCGCCTACTGGCTGCGGCAAAAGCTGAGCGAGCAGCCTGATGTGGAGCTGATCACCCCTGCGCTGTAAAAGGGGCAATATGATGGCTGGCGGTCTCGCTATCGAGGAGGCTGCTCTATCCTTATTTGCGTCATTGTCCTCCCCATCCGGTGCCAAGGGGCTGCAAGCTGGACAAGCTGACGACAAGATGTGAACATGGCGCCCTTTATCGAGAGAGAGACTTGGCCAATGAGCTATGAACTGAGCGACACCGAGCGCAATGCCGCGCTGCAACTGAACGCTGATTACCGTTACGATCACTTCATCAGCAAGCTGGTCGAGCATGAAGAGCTGTTCGTCCTGACTGACGAGCATGGCGTCATGATGCTGACCACCGACGATGAAGATTGCATCCCGGTATGGCCGCACCCGGAGTACGCCAAGGCGTGGGCCGAAGGTGAGTGGGCCGATTGCAAGCCGCAGTCCATCACCCTGAAGGTGTGGCTGGAGCGCTGGGTTGACGGTATGGAGCAGGACGAACTGTGTGTTGCCGTTTTCCCGACCCCGGATCAGGAAGGCATCGTACTGGAGCCTGCTGACGTGGCTGACGCCATTGCCGAGAAGCAGGCCAAACGCGGCTGATCACCGAGCTATTCGCAACACCGGTTGCCAACAAAGACCCCGCTATCTGGCGGGGTCTTTTGTTTTAAGGACTTTTGCCGATGGGCTGATGCAATCAGGGCTGGCGATAAGTGGTGTCGATGATGGGCTCGGCCGGGAAAGTCTTGCCACTCTTGATGGCTGCCCTGGTCTCGGATTTTAGCTCTTCATCAATCCATAGCAGACCGCCATAGCTGTAACCGCTGTTGTCGCCCCCAAGAGGCCAGTAAAGCTGCTCGCTCTTGGGTGTTGCAGGTACTTTTGGCAGTTTTATCCAGCGCCAGGCGCCTTCCCGGGTGTAGGGCACCTGATAGGCGGGGACGAAGCTTGCCAGCTCATAGAGCCGCTGCTGGATCTGCCGTGACAGGGCCGCCTTTTTGGCAAAGTCGAACTCCTTGTCATACTGCTCCACCAGAGCCGTGATGGCATCGTCATCGATGTTCATGATGTTGTTGGTCTGGGGCTTGTTGGCGTTGACCTTGTGGAAGAACTCCCAATAGGCGGGATAGCGGCTGCCCGCCCAGGCCATCCAGGCGCTCTGGTGCTTTTTCTCCAGCATCGATTTGAAACCGGCCGAGGCATCCATCAGGTTGAGCTCCAGATTAAGCCCCGCCTTCTTGGCCTCTTCCCGCAGCAGCGTGAGCCGCTGGGCGTGCTCCGCCGTGGTGTAGGTGATAGCGAGGGTAAGTGACTGCCCCTTGTCGTTTTGCAAAATTCCCTGCGGCCCCACTTTGTTGAAACCGGCTTTGGCAAAGTATTCCCGTGCCAGTTTGGGAGCGAACGGACGGGCCTTGATCTCGCTGTTGGTAAACTCCCCCTGACCTGAGCCATAACTGTTGAGTCGCTGGTAATCCCCCCGCAGCAGGGTGGTGAGCATCTTGTCGAGGTTGAGGGCATGCTGGATCCCGAGTCGCACATCGAGATTATTCAGCAGCGGATCGGCGGTGTTGAGATAGAGCCCCATTGGCGATTGCGGGGTCTGGTTGTAGAACCAGGTGCGCGCTATATAACCCTTCTCGAACTCCGCGGTTTTGGTCTTGTCGTGCCACCAGTTGGGCATCACCAGCGGGAAGGTGTCGAGATCGCCGCGCAGGAAGTGCTGCCAGGCGATGTTCAGATCCCTGAGCACCTTGATCTCGATCCGTGCAGGATTGAAGCGATGCTGGAAGTAGCGCTCGTCATCCCCCCACCAGTTTTCAATCCTTTTGAAGGTGACCGATTTGCCCTTTTTCACCTGATCGATCTGATAGGGGCCGGTGACCGGCAACACCTTCCAGTTGTACTCATTGACCCAATTGCTGGTGAGCTTGATGGCGTGGCTCGGCTCCGGGCTGATGGGCAGCGACTCGAGCAGATCCTGGCGGCTCTTTTCGGTGCCGCTGGTGATGGCCAGGGTGTGATCATCAAACTTAGTGATATCGGCTATCTGGGTGCTGTAGTAGTTGTTGTACCAGGGGTCGTTGATCTCTTTGCTGCGCATCATCTTGAGGGTAAAGAGCCAGTCATCGGCGGTTACCGGTTGGCCGTCTGACCAGCGCGCTTTGGGATTGATGCGAAAATAGAGGGTCTTGTTGTCGGCGCCGAAGGCCCACTCGTTTGCCAGCATCGGCATGGGGCTGCCGGTGACGGGATGGGTGCTCAGCAGAGGCAGGTTGGTTTCCCGCACGTAACCGGCAAAGCCGCCGTTGGAGTCGGGGCCATATTTGCGCAGGGTCAGGGGGAAGCTGGTCATAAAGGTGCGAAAGGTACCGCCGCGCTTGGCGGCTGGATCGGCATAGAGAGGATCCTGGTTGTTGCTCTCCCACTTCAAGTCGGCGGGCAGCGTGGCACTCCAGCCAAACGGGCTCCAGCACAGGGTCAGGGTGATGGCGGTGGCGCGAATGATAGGGGGGAGTCGGCGCTCCCCGGCGGTGATGGTCGATGGCATGTCCTTGCTCTCCTGAAAATCTGCTTCCTGCAGGTCACGCACTGGTGATGTCAGTCCCGATGGGAACTGGCTCATCATGAAAATTTTATCCTGTCAGGTCAATGAAATAGCGTGAATTAGCGGGTGGCCTAGGCCGCAACGCAGTGCAGGGTGATCCCCTTGGCCGCAATGGCAGCCCGCATGGGGGCGGGAAGGGCATCGTCGGTAACCAGTACGTTGATCTGGCCCGGCGCGCCAAGCTGGCTCGGGTGGATGGCGCCAAATTTGCTGCTGTCGGTGATGACAACATTGGTCATCCCCTTGGCCAGCACGCTGTTGACCACGTCGGCCCGCATCATGTCGCGGCCAGTGAAACCCATCTCGGGATGAAAACCGTCGACCCCGATAAAGGCCTTGGAGAAGTGCACCTGCTCGATGCAGAGGCGCGTGAGCGGCCCCACCACGCTCTCGCTCTGATGCTGGAACAGCCCGCCGAGCAGCACCACCTGAGCCGGGGTGTCTTTGAGCAGATGGGCGATATAGCTGCTGATGGTGATGATGGTGACCCGTTTGTGCAGGGCCAGATGTCGCGCCAGCATGGCGTTGGCGCTGCCCCCTTCGATAAAGACTGTTTCGCCATCCTCTACCAGCTGGGCTGCACGCTCGGCGAGGCGCTCCTTGAGCAGGTAATTGATGTTCATCCGGGCATCCGGGTCATCGGTCTCCAGCGCCATAGCCGAGCCGTGTACCCGTCTGAGCAGCCCCTGTTTTTCCAGCGCGGTGAGGTCGTTGCGCACCGTCACCTCAGACACGCCGGTATGTCGGGAGAGTTCACTCACGCTCATCTTGCGAGCCTGATGGACCAGAGTGAGGATCAGTTGGTGGCGTGGATTCATGGTGCGCTCACATAGAAGGTGGTGGATAGCGGCAAGCCACCCGTGGGGTGGCTTGCCAATCATATGACGTCACTGGCGCCATGGGTGCGCCCCGTCAGAGACTGTGCTCGGTGCGGGCGATGATATCATCTTGCGCATCCGGGGATAAGGCGGTGAAGAAGGCTGAATAGCCCGCCACCCGTACCACCAGATCCCGGTACTGATCCGGATTGGCTTTGGCCGCCAGCAGGGTCTCCCGCGAGACGATGTTGTACTGCACGTGCCACCCCTTGTGCACCTCGAAGAAGGTGCGCAGCAGGCTCATCAGCTTGGCCTTGTCCCGCTCGTTCTCAAGGCTCGCCGGACTCAGCTTCTGGTTGAGCAGCACCCCGCCGAGGATGGCCGCCGTGGGCAGCTTGCCGATGGAGTTGAACACCGCCGTCGGGCCGAGACGATCCGAACCCGACGAGGGGCTGGCCCCTTCCGCCAGCGGCGTGCGGGCATGGCGACCATCCGGGGTGGCCATGGTGGCGGCACCGAAGGGCACGTTGGCGGAGATGGAGGAGGTGCCCGCATAGTAGGTACCGCCGATGGGGCCGCGGCCGAAGCGGGTGTTGTGCAGTCCCTTGAGCTCGTCGATGTAGCTCTGGTAGGCCTGCACCAGTAGCAGGTCAACCTCGTCCAGATCGTTGCCATATTTGGGGGCGGCATTGGTGAGGCGCTGGCGCAGCTGCTCCCCCGCCAGTCCGGCAAAATCTTGCTCCAGCGCAGCAGCCAGCTCGTGCTGATCCACCACACCCTGCTCGAACACCAGTTTCTTCAGGGCTGCCAGACTGTTGCCGAGGTTGGCGATCCCCACCTGCAGACCGGAGACCCAGTCATAGACGGCGCCCCCCTCCTTGATGGTCTTGCCGCGCTCGATGCAGTCATCCACCAGGGTGCTGCAGAGGATGTCATGGGCTTGAGCCTCCAGCACGCTGTCGACCACGCAGTCGATCTCGATGGATTTGCGGGTGAAGTAGCGCACCTGCTCATCCCAGCGGGCCATCACTTCGTCAAAGTTGCCAAAACTCCCGTCTCGCAGCGACTGGGGTTGGGGCAGGAATACCTTGCCGGTGGTGGCATCGCGGCCGCCATCCAGCGCCGCCAGCAGGATGCGGGCGAAGTTGATAAAGCTCATGCCGGTGCAGCGGTAGCCCCACTTGCCGGGCACGGCGGTCTCGATGCAGCCTATGGCGGCGTAATGGTGGGCATCCTCCACGCTTACCCCGAGCTTGATGAACTCTGGGATCACCACCTCGTCATTGTTGAAGGCGGGCATGCCGAAGCCGCAGCGGATCACCTGAATGCAGGCGTCGAGGAAATCCTCGCTCATCCCGGCATGGTAGCGCACCGAGAGGTTGGGCTGGGTGGATCGCAGCTGGCCGCAGGACTCCAGAATCGCGTAGGAGAGGCCATTGACAGCATCATTGGCACTGCCATCCCGCCAGTTCTGGCCACCGATAGTGACGTTCTGGTAGAGCGGGCTGCCGGCGGAGGCCTTGGAGTGGGTGCCGGAGCGGATCTTGTTCACCTCCAGCAACTTGAGCCAGCACCCTTGCAGCAGTTCGATGGCGCGCGTCCGAGGCAGGGATTCCGACAATTCCACCTCGCGGCGATACCAGGGGTAGAGGTACTGATCCATCCGGCCAAACGACACCGAGTGGCCGTTGGATTCGATCTGCAGAATGAGCTGGATGAAGTAGCAGAGCTGCAGCGCCTGCCAGAAGGTCTCGGGGGGCTGGTGGGCGATGTGGGCACAGTTGAGCGCGATGGTCTCAAGTTCGCTTTGGCGCTCGGGGCGAGATTCTTGTGCTGCCATATCATGGGCAAGTGCGGCGTAGCGCGAGATGTGATCGCTGACCGCATCCAGAGTGATGGCGACGGCGTGCAGGAACTGCTCGCACTGCAGATCGGCCCAATCCGCCAAATCCAGCCGACTGCGGCGCTCGGCCGCCTTGGCCTTGAAGCCATCGAGACCCAGCGTGAGCAGCTCCTCATAGTTGACCGCGAGGTGGGCATCCCCCGAGGTCATGTTGCCCTCGGCCTTGATGATGCCGCTCTCCAGCAGCGCTTTCTGCTCGTCGGTAAAGAGGCCGAAGCAGCGATCCTGCACCGTCTGGCCGCGCCAGAAGGGGGTGAGGGCGTGGATGATCGCCTTGTCGGTTTCGCTGACCGCAAAACCGGCGCCGGGACGGTCTGCCAGCTCGTCGATCTCCTTCTCAATCCAGCTCACCGTGTATTCGGGAAACAGCGGCGCCGCCCGTACCTGACTGGCCTGATTGCCGACGATCAGCTCGTCGTGCTTGATCCAGATGGTGCGCTCCTTGAGGTGATGAGCCAGCGCCAGCGCGCGGCGCACCGGCAGCGGCCGGGCGAGATGAGCCTGATAAGCTTCGGTGTAGTGGCGGGCTCGCTCGGTGCAGACCGGCGGCTGAACGATGTGGATCAGGCTCTCTTTGTGGGCGCGGATCCGCGGGCTGAGGGTATTGAGGTCGAGCTGGGTCATGATCTTATCCTCTGGTCACAGGGGGCAGCCCCTGACGTTGGGCGTATGCATGGGCAAAGTGGAGTAAATCGGGGTCGTCGAGCGGTGTCTCTGGCGCCTGATAGGGCAGATCCAGCAGGGCATATTTGCCCACGCCTAAGGTGTGGTAGGGGAGGAAGTGGATCTCCTGCACCGTGCCGAGGCTGGCTGCGGTGTCGGTGATGGCTTCGATCGATGCGCGGTCGGCATTGAAGCCGGGAATGAGCGGCACCCGGATCTGCATCGGCACGCCGTGCTCGGCGAGGCGTTTGAGGTTCGCGATGGGCAGCTCCACCTTGCCGCGGGTCCAGTGGAAGAAGCGTTCTTTATCCACGTGTTTGAGATCCGCCAGCAGCAGATCCAATGAGGGGAGGCTTGGCTCAATCTGGTGCCAGGGCACATGCAGGCAGCTCTCGACCGCGGTGTGCAGCCCTTCGGCCTTGCAGCGGGCCAGCAGGTTGGCAGCAAATTCGGGCTGCATAAACGGTTCGCCACCGGAGAGGGTGACGCCACCGCCGCTGCGCTCGAAGAAGGGGCGATCCCGCAAGATGGTGTCCATCAGGGTGTCCAGGGTTTCATCGCGGCCGCACACCTGCAGCGCTTCGCTTGGGCAGAGGCCGCGCAGCCGTTCCATATCATCGGCCTTGAGGGCAGAACGGCTGAGCTGGATGCCCTCGCTGTCACGCAAGATTGCCGGACAAGCCTGGCTGCAGAGCTGGCATCCCTCGATGCACTGGCGCCGGTCGAGTAGTATGTCCGGCTTGGGAGAGCGGCTTTCCGGGTTTTGACACCACAGACAGGCCAGCGAGCACCCCTTGAGAAACACCAGGGTGCGAATGCCGGGGCCATCGTGAGTTGAATATCGTTGCAGGTCGAAAATCATACCGCCTCCTTTTGTTTTTTCATTCTATTTGCTTTCATTCGAAAGTTGATTTGATTTCGATCAAGCTATTTGCAGATGTTTTTTCGCTAGAATGGCGACATATTGAACATCCCGTTAAGGAGTCAGAGATGGAGCTGTATCTCGATACCGCCGATGTGGCGGCAGTGCGTCGCTGGTCACGGATCCTGCCGTTGGCCGGTGTCACCACCAATCCTTCCATTACCGCCGCCGGGGGATTGCCGCTTCGCGAGCTGCTGCCCGCCCTGCGCGATGTGCTGGGGCCCAAGGCGCGCCTGTTTGCCCAGGTGATGGCCAAAACCGAAACCGAGATGGTGCGCGAGGCATTTGCCCTGCGTGAGCTGGACCCGGATCTGGTGATCAAAATCCCGGTATGCGCAGAGGGGCTGGCTGCAATCAAGAGCCTGACCGCCAACGGTGTGCCGACCCTGGGCACCGCTGTCTATACCCCGCTGCAGGGCTGGCTGGCGGCGGTGGCGGGGGCGGAATATGTCGCACCTTATGTCAACCGGCTGGATGCCCAGGGGGGCGATGGCATCGCCACCGTGCAGGAGTTGCAACAGCTGCTTGTGCTGCACGCACCGAACAGCAAGGTGCTGGCGGCGTCATTCCGCACTCCCCGTCAGGCGCTCGACTGCCTGCTGGCCGGTTGCCAATCGATCACCTTGCCGCTCGATGTGGCCGAGCAGCTGCTGAACGTGCCGGCGGTGGATGCGGCGCTGGTGAAGTTCGATCAGGATTGGCAGCGCGCTTTCGGTCGCTGATCCCGGTGGCAAGCTGATTGCAGTGATTGAGGGGGGAGGGTGAAGAAGCGCGGGTGATGGGGATTGACCGACTAGACTGGAAACAGGTGGCCACCTTCGCGGGCCGCCCTGCAGTCTACCGGAGGTATCCCATGAGCGACCATCTGCTGCTCCCCCATGGTGAAGATTTGCGTCGTGCGGTGCTTTGGCTCAGCGAGCATCACCAGCACGATATCGCCGCCATTGAAGAGGCCAGCCTGCGTTTTGATCTCTCGCCGCTGGATGAGGAGTTTCTGATCCGGCACTGGCTCGACAGCCAGCGCCAATCATGAAGATCCGAGGTGAGGGATTAGAAGAAGTTGGCGAGGTTGATGCCAAACTCTTTGGGGTCGACCGTGTTTTCGATGCTCTCCTGCACCCCTGACTTGGCCAGATCCAGCCACTGCACATCAAGGTAGTGACGCTGGGTGGCGTGATAGATCACCTTGACCACCGGCTTGAGCGGCTGCTGCTCGTTGCGCTGCATCACGATAGCCAGGCGCTGGTTTGAGAGCTGTACCAAGGTTCCCACCGGATAGACCCCCATGCACTTAATGAACTTGGTGACCAGTTCGGCATCAAAGTGCTGATTGACCCCCTTGAGCAGAATGCGGAAGGCCTGGGTCGGTTGCATACCTGCTTTGTAGACCCGATCCGCGGTGATGGCATCATAGACATCGACGATGCCGCTCATCCGGGTATAGAGAGAGAGCTGCTCCCCCTTGAGTCGCTGCGGGTAGCCGGAGCCATCGAGCCGCTCGTGGTGGTTGGCGGCCACTTCCAGCATGGTGGGGGTGATGCCAGGGGTATTGCTGAGGATCTCGTAACTGTGCACCACATGCTGACGCATGATGGCGAACTCCTCATCGGTCAGTTTGCCCGGTTTGTGGAGCACCTCGTCCGGGGTCATGATCTTGCCCACGTCGTGCAGCAGGCCACCCAGGGTCAGCTCCTTGAGCACGCTGCGTTCCAGTCCCAGATAGCGGCCGAAGTTGGCCAGCAGAATGGCCACGTTCATGGAGTGCTCCATCAGGTAGGCATCCTTGGCGCGAATACGGGCCAGACAGAGCATGGCATCGCCGTGGGTGAACATGGTGTCCACCATCTCTTCGGCGACTTCGGCCAGCGGGGTGATGTCGATGGGTTCACCCGCTTTGAGATGGCGAATGAACTTGCCTTGCAGCTCGCGCGCTTCCTGATAGAGGCGGCGGATTTTAAGCTCCCGTCCTTCGCCGTTGGCACTGGCCCGGCGCCCTACCTGGGCGCTGTTGGCATTGAGATCGGGGGAGGTAACGGCGTCACTTTCGGCACTGCCCAGTTTGCTGCGAGCCAGATCGATGCGCACCGTGAGTACCCCCTGACGCACCAGATTGGCAATTTGCGCCACGCTGGTCACCAAGCCCATCTGGGCGATCTCCATCCCACCTGTCTGGCTGGCGATAGCAATGACATACATGCCGGGTTTCAGCTGGTTGACGGGAATGACGGGATAGGATGCTTGAGACTTCATGAGGGCTTCCTGACTCTTATTATTATGAGTATCGTTCGGATGGGTCACACCGGAGAAGTGTAACATCGGATGACCAATTCGTCATAATTGGCAACCCCTTAACAGTGGCGTTGTCGCCCCCGCCCGATATAATGACGCCCCTTTACTTGTTGGACTCCGAGGTTGTGAATGCGGCTTGATAAATTTCTGTGCGATTGTTCCGATTTGACCCGCTCGCTGGCAGGCAAACTGATCCGTCAGGGCGAGGTCATGGTGGATGGCATTGTGGTCAAGCAGCCCGCCTTTCATATCAATGAGCAGAGCCAGATCGAGTTTGACGGCGTGCTGCTGACGCTGGAGCAGCGCAACCGCTATTTCATGCTGCACAAGCCGGAAGGTTACGTCTGCTCCAACGAGGATCCGGATCACCCGACCGTCTTCTTCCTGATGGATGAACCGGCGATGGGCAAGCTGCACGTAGTGGGTCGCCTCGACCTCGATACCACGGGTCTGGTGCTGGTGACCGACGATGGTCAATGGTCCCACCGCATCACCTCACCGCGTCACGAGTGTGCCAAGACCTATCACGTCTGGCTGGCCGATCCGGTAAGCCCGGATGCGATCGCGCTGTTCGCCGAAGGGGTCTACCTGCGTAACGAGACCGATAAAACTCGTCCTGCCCAGCTGGAAATTCTAGGCGAGTGCGAGGCCCGCCTGACCATTCATGAAGGCAAGTACCATCAGGTCAAGCGGATGTTTGCCTCCATCGGCAACAAGGTCGTTGGCTTGCATCGCGAGCGGGTGGGCGGCCTGACGCTGGATGAAGAGTTGGCACCCGGTGAATACCGCGAGCTGACCGTTGAGGAGATTGCCCTGTTCTGATCTGGGATGGTGCCGGGTGTCAGTGAGTGCTGAAGCCCAGCACCAGCGCGGTGCCCAGGGTGGCAATCAGTGCCCCCGCCCAGGCGGCAATGGATGGCCGCTCCCCCGAGTGCCACCACAATAGCGGCAGCAGCAGTACCGGCGTGGTGGAGGAGAGAATGGCCACCATGCCCACCTCGCCCTGCCGCAACGCCATTAGGATCAGCGTCATCCCCAGCCCCATCGCCAGAAAACCGTTGGTGGCAATCATGGCGAGGATCTGGCGATTGACCGGTTTGAGCGGCATGGCCAGCGGCAAGCGCCCCAGCCGAAGGACGCAGTGGGCCAGCAGGGCACTGCCCATCCGGATACCCGATGCACTCACCGCATCCACCTCACCACTCATCATCACCGGCTTGGCGATGATGGCTCCCACGCTCTGACACAGTGCCGCCGTCAGGCCAAGGCCAATTCCCAGCGCCAGATTGCCACGGATCTGCTCCCACTCGTTGCTGCTACTGCGTCTGCCAAACAGGATTGCCAGCATCACGCCAGCAAAGACCAGCATGGCCCCCAGCAGTCGCCAGCCCGTCAGCTGTTCATTAAAGAGCCAGATCCCAAGCAGGGCGGAAAACAGCGCATGGCAAGAGAAGAGCAGGGCACTGCGTCTTGGCCCCAACCGGTTCATGCAGGCAAACAGCGCCGTATCGCCCACGAAGATGCCGACCAGCCCCGAGATGGCGAGCAGGGGCAGGGCGCTTGCGGTGAGGGTTTGCCAGCCACCGGTGAGCAGACTCATGGTGCCGAGCATCAGGCTGACCAGAAACATGCGCCAGCGGCTATAGGCAAATGCGCCGAGATGACGGGCCGGTTTGACCGAAATTAACGCTGCAATTGCCCATAAACTGGCCGACGCGAGGGCCAGCCACTCATAACCCATAAAAACTCCTGAAAAAATTAACCCGAAAGACTCCATCTCCCGGGCAAGCCCGATACAATACGGGGCGTTTTCGGGGATAACAAGAGCGGCATCAGGCATTCATCAGGCGCGCCGTCGGCCTTCCCCTCCTGCAGTGGTTTTATTCGAGGTTTTGTCATGAGGTATGGTTTCTTCCCCAAGCTGGCGCAACGCTGGCTCTCCCCGCTATTGCTTGCCGTGCTGGCAGGGCCACTGGCCCATGCCACCACCGTTGAGCAGCAGCCTCTGCTTGCCGATCGGCAAACCCTGGTAAAGGGCAACGGTGCCGAGCCGGAGTCGCTGGATCCGGCACTGGTGCGCTCCGGTTTTCCGGGGGAGGCGGTACTGGTCGATCTGTTTGAAGGGCTGGTCAGTGATGATGGGCAGGGGAATATCGTCCCCGCTCAGGCCCAGCGCTGGGAGGTGAGTGAAGATGGGCTGGAGTGGCGATTTTTCCTGCGCCCCCAACTGAAATGGTCCAATGGCGAGCCGCTGGTGGCCGCTGATTTCGTCTATGCATGGCGCCGTCTGCTCGATCCGGCCATCAACTCCCCTTCTGCCGGATTGCTGCTGGCCACGGGGATCAACAATGCGCAATCCATCTATGCCGGCGCGCTGGAGCTCGGCAATCTGGGCATTGAAGCGCAAAGCGATCAGATCCTGAAAATCACCCTGGAGCGGCCGGCTCCCTATTTCCTGCAGCTCATCAGTCAGCGCCCCTTTGTGCCAGTCAACCAGAAGGCGATAGCCAAATTTGGCAAACAATGGACCGAGCCCGGCAAGCTGGTGAGCAATGGTGCTTACCGGCTGGCAAGCTGGACGCCAAACGAGCAGATAGAAGCCGAGCGCAACATCCACTACTGGGATGACCTTCACACCCGTATCGGACGGGTCACCTATCTGCCTATCACCTCGCAACATGCCGAACGGCTGCGCTATGAGGCTGGTGAAATCCAGCTCACCAACAAGGTCTCCCTCGGCTATTACCAGAAGATGAAGCGCGAGTCTCCGGAGCGGCTCTGGGGCTTGCCGCTGTTTGGCACCTATCTCTATGCGTTCAATTTGAAGCGACCCGAACTGCAGGATGTGCGGGTGCGTCAGGCGCTCTCCATGGCGGTTGATCGACAGCAGCTCATTGGATCGGTGAGCGGGCAGGATGAACAGGCGGCATGGTCGCTGTTGCCGGAGATGCCGGGTTACCCCCGGGTGATATTGCCTGTGGCGCTTGAGGATATGCCAACCCGCCAGGCCAAAGCGGCAGCGCTGCTGTCAGCGGCCGGGTATAACAGTGCCAATCCACTCAAGCTGAGCATTACCTACAACAGCGCAGAAACCCACAAGCAGATGGCGATGGCCATTGCCGCCATGTGGCAGAAGCTGGGGGTGGGGGTACAGGTCACTCTCAACAGTCTGGAGTGGGGCGCCTATCAGGTGGCCAAGGATAGCGGTGATTTTCAGGTGGCCAGAAGCTTTCTGTTTGGCGATTACGTGGAGCCGTCAGCCATGCTGGGCAGCTTCCGTTGTCAGGATCTGCGCAACGAGAGCGGCTACTGCAATCCCGATTTTGATCTGTTGCTGGAGCAGGCAGCCAATACGCTGGACAGCGCGAGCCGTGTTGAACTCTACCGGCATGCCGAACAGTTGCTGCTTGAGGAGGCGCCGATCCTCCCCGTGTATCATTACAATCAGATGAGACTGGTCGATCCCGCGCTGCGAGGGCTGCCCAGCCAGAATTTGAAAGGGACGATTGCCACCAAGGATCTCTATTTCAGCCCGCAGTGAGGAGCATTTCATGAAACTTGCCATCATTTCCGACATCCACGGCAGCATCATTGCGCTGGAGCGGGTGCTGACCCAACTTGAGCCCTGGCAGCCGGATCACTATCTGCTGCTCGGCGATCTGCTCAACCATGGCCCGCGTAATCCTCTGCCGGAGGGGTATAACCCGGCTGCAGTGGCCGATCGGCTCAACGAGTTGGCACCGCAGATCATCGCGGTGCGGGGCAATTGTGATTCCGAAGTGGATCAGATGCTGTTGCGTTTTCCCATCACCGCCCCCTACAACCAGCTGCTGGTCGATGAGCGGCGCTGGTTTGTCAGCCATGGTCATCTTTATCGCCCGGACGAGGTACAACTGCCGGAGGGTAGTCTTTTCCTGAGCGGTCACACCCATGTGCCGGTGCTGGAGTGGCAGGGAGAACGGATCTTGATGAACCCGGGGTCGATCTGTTTCCCGCGCGGCGAGTTGCCTGCCAGTTACGGGAGCTATGAGGACGGAGTACTGCGCGTCAATGCGTGTGAGGACGGGCGAGAGCTGTTGCGACTGGAGCTTTAAAACGGAGAGCAAAAATGCAAGGCCTGATAAGAGATGTCAGGCCTTGATACCGTAGGAGCGGGTGCCAGAGCGAGTGTTACCCTTGGCGTCATAGGTCAGGCTGTTGCGATCGCGCAGCTGACTCAGAAAGGTTGCCAGACGACGGTTGGAGACGATGCTCAATTCAAGCAATCGACCGTTGATATCATTTTGTGCCTGGCAGGCATCCAGTTTTGCACGAAGCTGCGCCATCTCGTCGGGATAGGCTGCCAGCTGCAGTGCCAGTTCCGGCATCTCTGCCAGTGTCTTGTCCAGAGTTTCTATCGCAGCAAGCAACTGCTGTTTGCGCTCGGTCAGTGCGGGCAGGGCCAGTGCCTGATGCTGTTCGAGCAAGCTGAACTCTTCTTCCAGAATGCCTTGCATCTGGCTGAGGTAATCATCTTGGGTGTGCAGTAACGAAGGTAAATCCATCATCCCAGAACTTTGTCCAGATTGGCCTCGAAACTGAACATCTTCTTGGCCACAGCGTCGCTGTTAACCTGATATTCACCACTCGCGACGGCTTTTTTCAGCCGTTCGACCTTGCTCTCATTGCCGGTCGAGGCGGTATTGAGGTTTTGTTGCATCTTTTGCAATTGTTGCGCCTCACTGGTCAAGGAGACGGAGTCCAGCTTGACAGTAGCCGCTTTGTTTTCGGGCGATGAGGTGACTGACTTGCTGCCTGTCCCCTGGCTATTAGCGGTATTTTGCAACCGATTATTCGCCAAGTTGTTGATATTGTTGATGGCCATTTTAGTTACCTTCGTCTGCTTTAAGGTTTGCTTACCTGTTTATCGGCGCGGCAGATCAAAACTTTAGAAAAAAGTTGTCAAGGATCCGGATTTAAAAAGTGACCGATACGGCACCTACTGCACTGACTTTACCCTCAACGGTTTTGCCGGAGCGAATATTGATGAGTTTGATGATCTCTCCGAAGCTGCCATCTTGCAAGGCTCGGGCCATGGTTTTGATCTGGAAGTTGCTATTTTCTGCCGTCAGGGTGACCTGATCCCCTTTGCACACGACACAAACCTGGCTCAAACGGATGGGTTGCCCCGGTTTTAGCTCCCGCTTGCTGCGTACTCCGACAAGAGGGGCTGTGTCAGTCAGGTAGTCGCCGCGGATCAGGGTCTGATCCTGATAGGCCAACACCAGCTGGCTTTCACTCAGCAGGTCCCCCTTGGCGATGGGGTTGGTCACAGTGACATAGGGTTTTTGAATGCTGACCCGCACCGGGAGATAGACGTCCCAGGGCCTCTCTTCCTCACATTTAAGGTAAACTGTTGTATTACGGCGAATTTCCATTTTTGCTGGTAAGCTGATAGTGAGCAGATCTTCGCAGCGGGTCAGTGGGAGCCGTTCATCCAGCGTGGCAGAGGTGACCTCGGCTCTGGCATCCAACGGAATATCCAGCTGGCTGTAAACGAACTCTTGTGCCTTTTCTTGCAGATAAGTAGTGACGTCCGAGGCGTAGCTGGAAGATATGCTGCCAAAAAAGAGGCTGATGAGTAAAAGTCGGTTAATCATTTTCGCTCGTTGGTCGATAAGTTGTTCACGCATATCACCATATTTAACTATGATTGCTTCAGAATCTGTTCGTTGTCACATCGATAGTCTGACGCAATCCATCACGCATGCATGATTAATGCCAAGCGTTTTTAGGGAGTGTTTATGGCCAGTATCCTGGACTCGGTCAACCAACGTACCCAGCTAGTGGGGCAAAACCGGCTGGAGTTGTTGTTGTTTCGTCTCAATGGACGTCAAAGATTTGGCATCAACGTATTCAAAGTGCGTGAAGTGTTGCAGTGTCCCCCCTTGACCGTGATGCCCAAATTGAACTCCTGCATCCGCGGGGTCGCACATATTCGTGGCCAGACTATCTCGGTCATCGATCTCAGCATGGCAGTTGGTAAACGCCCGATTGATGATCTGAGCAAATGCTTCATTATCATCTCCGAGTACAACCGCTCTATTCAGGGTTTTCTGGTGCATTCGGTCGAGCGCATCATCAATATGAACTGGGAATCCATCCTGCCTCCGCCCAAAGGTGCGGGTCGCATCAACTACATGACAGCCGTGACTGAAGTCGATGGCGAGTTGGTCGAAATCCTTGATGTTGAGCGGATATTGAACGAAATTTCGCCGGTTGCAACGGATGTTAGTGAGGAGCTGGTTCAGGCCAGTGTCGACCACCCGACTCTGGGGCGTCCTGTTCTTGTTGCGGATGACTCCTCAGTGGCACGCAAACAGGTACAACGTGCGCTTGAGGCCATCGGTGTCGAGTGCGTGTTGGCAAAAGATGGCCGCGAAGCATTGAACATGCTGCTGGAAATGACCAAAAATGGTCCTATCAAGGATCAGGTTGCGCTGGTTATTTCGGATATCGAAATGCCGGAAATGGATGGCTATACCTTCACTGCCGAGATCCGGAATAATCCCAATCTCAAGGATTTGCATGTTATTCTGCATACCTCGCTCAGTGGAGTATTCAACCAGGCAATGGTGCAGAAAGTTGGTGCGAACAATTTTATCGCCAAGTTCCAGCCTGATGAATTGGCCAAGGCCGTACAAAACGCACTCTAATAAAGAAGAACAGCTGCATGAAGACACTTTCGGACGACTTATACAAACAGTTCAGCAACTTTCTGGCGGTACAGAGCGGAATTGTGCTGGGGGATAACAAACAGTATCTGGTGAAGAGCCGTCTTTCACCTTTGATGGCTCAGTTTGGCATCGAGAGTCTGTCTGATCTGGTTACCCGTGCAATGAGTGTGCGAGAGCGTGACCTGAAAATGGCCGTAGTAGATGCCATGACGACCAACGAGACCCTCTGGTTTCGTGATACTTACCCGTTTCAGCTTCTTACTGACAAGATTTTCCCCGAGTTGGGGAAAAGTGGCCGCCCCATCAAGATCTGGTCAGCCGCTTCCTCGTCAGGTCAGGAGCCCTATTCCATTGCCATGACGGCACTGGAGCAGCAGATGAAAAAGCCGGGTACCTTGCCTGGTGGCGTGCAGATTGTCGGGACGGATATTTCGACGACCATGCTCAATCAGTGTAAGGAAGGCGTTTACGATAGCCTTGCTCTGGCGCGCGGTTTGTCACCGGAGCGCAAGAAGATGTTTTTTGAGCCTTACGGTGACAACAAGATGCGGGTTGCCGAGCGAGTCAGAAAATTGACCACCTTCCGGCCACTCAACTTGTTGGAGAGCTATAGTCTGCTCGGCAAGTTTGACATTATTTTTTGCCGTAACGTGCTCATCTATTTTGCGCCGGAAGTGAAGTCGAAGATCCTCAACCAGTTTGCTGCCAGTCTCAACCCCGGTGGATATCTGATGCTGGGAGCGTCGGAGTCACTGGCCGGGTTGACCGATCGGTTTGAGATGATCCGCTGTAATCCGGGGATTGTCTACAAGGTCAAATAGGCTTGAGGGCCCTGATATTCGGGGTCTGCCGAATATTGCCAGTTCATGCAAAGAGGGAAGCTACGAGCCTCCCTCTTTCTTTATCTACAGCTCAGTCTTTCTATTTACCTACCATATCTCGCCACTGCAAAAGTGGTTGAAACCTTAAGGTGGCCAAATGATGCCGTCTGACTCAATGCACGAGATGCTCCTGCCGTTTTCGGTCTGAAATGTGCTCATACCCAAACCATCGATCTGAGTGATTTGCTTATGGCACGCCTCTTGCAAACAAAATAAACCAAGCAGGAGGTGTGCTATGGCTCTTTCATTTGACAAGGCATTCGGTGTGCATCAACACACCATAAGCGTTCGCGCCAAGCGTGCTGAGGTGCTTTCCAGCAATATTGCCAACGCAGATACCCCGGGCTTCAAAGCCAGGGATATCAATTTTGCTCAGGCATTGCAGGAGGCCCAGTCGCATCAGGGGTTTGGTTTGGCAACGACCAGCGAAAAGCACTTTGCCTTGAATATGGACGCCCCAGGTACCGTGCAATATCGCAACCCGCTGCAACCGGATACCGGTGACGGCAATACAGTCGATGTGCAG
Organism: Aeromonas sp. FDAARGOS 1416; assembly: GCF_019048085.1. NCBI lineage: Bacteria > Pseudomonadati > Pseudomonadota > Gammaproteobacteria > Aeromonadales > Aeromonadaceae > Aeromonas > Aeromonas sp. FDAARGOS 1416. Next base: position 809,080 of record NZ_CP077301.1, read on the forward strand.
CAGGAGCGCAGCGAATTTCTGCGCAATAGCCTCGAGTATCAAACCTCCCTTGAATTTATGAATAGCAAAATCAGTGGCCTGCTCAAGGCCCTGAAAGGAGAGCAGTGATGAGTTTGTTCAAGGTCTTTGACATAGCAGGCTCGGCTATGAGCGCACAGTCAGTGCGCCTCAACACGGTTGCCAGCAACATGGCCAACGCGGACAGCGTCAGCTCCAGTGTGGAAAATACTTACCACGCCAGGCGGCCAGTCTTTGCCGCCCAGCTCGATCAGGCGATGTCTGACAAGCAGGGCTCGGTCGGGGTTGAGGTGAAGGGGATTGTCGAGAGCAAGGCGCCACTGCTCAAGGAGTACAACCCCAACCACCCGATGGCGGATAAAGACGGTTTTATCTTCAAGCCAAACGTCAACATGGTTGAAGAGATGGCCGACATGATCAACGCCTCGCGCAGCTACCAGACCAACGTACAGGTTGCAGATTCGGCCAAGAAGATGCTGCAGCAGACGCTCCAGCTTGGCAAGTCCTGATAGGAGGGATGCAGCATGGTCGATACAACCAATAATGTGAACGGCATCAGCCGTACCACGACCCAGACGACAGGCAGCACAACGGCGCCGAAGAAAGAGCTGGATCAGGCTTCATTTATGAAGCTGCTAACAATGCAATTATCGTATCAAGACCCCTTCAAGCCTGTCGACAATGCCCAGATGCTTTCCCAAATGGCGTCCATGTCAACTTCGGAGGGGATTAGTAGTTTGTCTACCCAGATGGGGAAACTCAATGACCAGATGATTTCCAGTCAAGCCCTGCAAGCATCCTCTTTGGTAGGTCAAAATGTGCTACTGCCAAGCAATATAAGCTATTTAGACAAAGAGGGGCCACTATCAGCAGTCGTAGCGGTTGGCACTACTAATAAATATGCGAATATCAAAATCACTATCGAAGACGAAAAGGGACAAGTTATCAAAGAGTTTCCTCTGGAAGGAGAGCAAAAAGGTAACGTAGAAGTTGCTTGGGATGGTACAGACAAGGCTGGTAACCGAGTTTCTGCAGGCAAGTATGTCGTCAAAGCCAGCGGTACTCTTGATGGCAAGTCGGAAAATATTGCTGCATACGCTTATGCCAAAGTGGATAGCGTTGCCTTGGGCAATGCCACCAACCCGACCCGCCTCAACTTGAGAGGGCTGGGGAGCGAATATCTGAACAATATTTTGCAAATTTCAGGCACCAATTCAAATCCGACGGTTACACCGTCAAAAACCACGTCGACAGCATCGATCTAAGGAGCTGGATATGTCATTTAACAATGCCTTGAGCGGTGTCAACGCGGCACAAAAAGACTTGAACGTCACCGCTAACAACATTGCCAACGTTAACACCATGGGCTTTAAAGAGTCCCGTGCCGAGTTTGCGGATGTCTACGCCAACTCCATCTTTGTCAATGCCAAGACTCAGGTCGGTAACGGTGTGGCGACCGGTGCGGTTGCCCAGCAGTTCCACCAGGGGGCGCTGCAATTTACCAATAACGCGCTGGACCTGGCGATTCAGGGGAATGGATTCTTTGTGACCTCCGATGGCCTGACCAACCTGGATCGCACCTATACCCGTGCCGGCGCCTTTAAGCTCAATGAAAACAGCTATATGGTCAACAATCAGGGCCATTACCTGCAAGGCTATGAAATTAATCCTGATGGTACGCCCAAGGCGGTCAGTATTAATGCGACCAAGCCTATTCAAATACCTGATAGGGCTGGTGAGCCTAAAATGACTTCATTGGTGGAGGCAAGTTTTAACTTGAGTATCGATAGTAAAACAAAGCCTACTTTACCCGCTAATTTTGATCGCACTAACTCGTCAACATATGCTCATTCAACATCTGTAACTATTTATGATTCCCTTGGTGCTCCCCATACAATCACCAAGTATTTTGTCCGCCATGAAGATCCGGCCAATGCGGGGCAGCCTTTGAACCCGGGAACTTGGAGTATGTTCATGTATGAAGGAGACAAGCCTATAAATATTAATGGTGGTACGGCGAGTCCAGGTGCAGGTATTCCCACTGGTCTGCAGATGACATTTACTCCCTCGGGTAAGCTGGATACAACCATACCGGTTGCGCCTATCAAGACTGTTGCGTTGGGCAATGGCGCTGGTGGAGCAGGGATTATCAATAATGGTGCAGATCCGACTCAGACGTTGGAAATTCGTCTTGGGACTGTTACCCAATACAACTCACCTTTTGAAGTCAACAAATTGACTCAGGATGGTGCGACAGTGGGCCGTCTAACAAAGGTTGAAATTACGCCAGACGGTGTTGTTTCTGCCACATACAGTAATGCTACGACGTTAAAAGTGGCTATGGTTGCGCTGGCCAAGTTTGCCAACTCGCAAGGATTGACTCAGGTTGGCGATACATCCTGGCGGCAGTCCTTGCTCTCAGGGGATGCATTGCCAGGCACTCCTAATTCAGGTACGTTTGGTGGCATAAAATCTTCAGCGCTGGAGCAGTCCAACGTGGATTTGACCTCGGAGCTGGTGGACTTGATCACTGCCCAGCGTAACTTCCAGGCCAACTCCCGTTCTCTGGAGGTCAACAGTTCGCTGCAGCAGACCATCCTGCAGATCCGTTAATCGCGCAATAAATGATAATGAGAGGGGGCTTGGCCCCCTCTCTGTTTCTGTCGCATTCCCATCCTCCTTCCCCCCATATTTCTGCTGTTGGCACTCTAATTGCATTTCTCCTGTCAGAGTCATCTGTTTGACGGAGAATTCCATGGACCACCTGCTTTATATCGCCATGTCTGGGGCCAAAGAGACCATGAACAGCCTGGCTGTTCGGGGCAACAACCTTGCCAATGCCAATACCACCGGTTTCAAGTCTGATTTTGAGCAGGCCAGAAGCATGCAGGCGTTCGGAGAGGGCTTGCCAAGCCGGGTCTTTGCCATGGCTGAGCGTCCGGGTCAGAACTTGCAGCATGGCATGCTGATGACCACCGGACGGGATCTGGACGTGGCGGTGGATGGTCCTGGCTGGATTGCCGTTCAGGATCCCAAGGGCGGTGAGGCCTATACCCGCATGGGGAATTTGCAGGTCAATGCGACCGGCAATTTGCAGACCTCGACCGGTCTGAATGTGGTGGATGACGGTGGTCAGCCCATCGTGCTGCCGATGCCGATGGAGAAACTCGAGATCAATCGGGATGGCACCATCAGCGGTCGACCGGAAGGGGCTGCCGCCAACTTGCCGGAAGATTTCCAGCGGATCAAGCTGGTCAACCCGGCCGCCGATGCGGTGGAGAAGGGGCAAGATGGTCTGTTTCGCCGCAAGGATGGTCAGAATGAACCCGCCTCTGCCAATGTCGGCCTGATTGCCGGCTCCCTTGAGGGGAGCAACGTCAATGTGGTGGATGAGATGACCAACCTGATCCGGCTGCAACGCCAGTTTGAAACCCAGGTCAAAATCATGAAGACGGCCGAAGAGAATGATGAAGCTCAAACCCAACTGCTGCGAATCAGCTAATCAAGGAGTTACCTATGAATCCCGCACTCTGGATCAGCAAGACCGGGTTGGATGCACAGCAGACCAATATTTCGGTCACTTCGAACAACCTGGCGAACGCCAGCACCGTGGGCTTCAAAAAGTCACGGGCCATCTTTGAAGATCTGCTGTATCAAAACATCAACCAGCCCGGTGGCCGCTCCTCTGCCGATACCGAGCTCCCCTCCGGCCTGATGCTGGGGGCGGGTGCCAAGGTGGTGGCGACCCAGAAAAACCACAGCCAGGGCAACGTGCAAACCACCGACAACTCGCTGGACCTGATGATCAGTGGTCGTGGTTACTTTGAAATTCAGCTGCCGGATGGTAGTGCGGCCTATACCCGCAACGGTCAGTTCACCCTCAACGATGAAGGGACCATCGTGACCCCGGGTAATGGCTACCCGCTGCAACCGGAAATCCAGATCCCGGAAAACGCCCAGAGCGTTACGGTGGGTGAAGATGGTCAGGTCTCGGTGCAGCTCAAGGGCGATGGCGCTTCTCAGGTCGTCGGTCAGATCAACATCTCCGACTTCGTCAACGCCAGCGGCTTGCAGCCGATGGGGGAGAACATGTTTGTCGAGACCCAATCCAGTGGTGCTGCCGCTCAGGGGACTGCCGGTGCCGATGGCTTGGGGGTGATCAAGCAGGGGATGCTGGAGACTTCCAACGTCAACGTGACCGAAGAGCTGGTGAACCTCATTCAGGCTCAGCGGGTCTACGAGATGAACTCCAAGGTGCTCTCCGCCGTGGACGGCATGATGTCCTTCCTGATCCAGCGTACCTAATTAGGAGGTGCATGATGAAAGCCGTATGGATGCTGGGATTGCTGGTGCTGGGAGGGTGTAGCAGCACTCCCAATACGCCCAAGCCTGATGATCCCGAGTTTTCCCCCGTCTACGGGGAGTCGGAGCCGGTGTCGGTGCGACCGACAGGGGCGATTTTCCAGCCGGATCAGGTCAATGGCATCTATTCGGATATCAAGGCACACAAGGTAGGCGACATCATTACCATCGAGTTGTCGGAGTCGACCTCCGCCTCGAAAAAGGCCAATACCCAGAGTGGCAAGAATAACAAGTTCAATCTGGACCCGGTCAAGTTGGGTGGCGTGCCCGTGACCGCCAGCCCCTATGATCTCTCAGCCTCCATTGCTCAAGACAGCGCGTTCAAGGGCCAGGCCAAGGCGGATCAGAGCAACAGCCTGCAGGGCAATATTTCGGTCAGCGTGGCCAAGGTGCTGCCCAACGGCAATCTGGTGGTGCGCGGCGAGAAGTGGATCATGCTCAACAATGGCAATGAATATATCCGGATCACCGGCCTTATTCGCCCGGAGGATGTGACATCTGATAACAGCGTTTCGTCCCAGAAAGTGGCCAATGCCCGCATTTACTACGGTGGTACCGGCGATCTGGCCAATAGCCAGGAGCAAGGGTGGCTTACCAGCTTTTTCAATGGTCCCTGGTGGCCGCTCTAGGAGATGTTATGAAGTCACTCCGTCTTGTCACTCTGCTTTGCTGTCTGCTGCCCTTGGGTGTAGCCAATGCGGCCCGGATCAAGGACATCAGCTCGGTTGAAGGGGTGCGTAACAACCAGCTGATTGGTTACGGTCTGGTGGTGGGGTTGCCCGGCACTGGCGAGAAGAACAACGCCTTCACCGAGCAGACCTTCCGTACCATGCTCAACAATTTTGGCATCAAGGTGCCGGATAACATCAAGCCCAAGATCAAGGATGTGGCGCCGGTGGCGATCCATGCCGACCTGCCCCCCTTCTCCAAGCCGGGCCAGACCATCGACGTGACGGTCTCTGCCATCGGCGAGGCCAAGAGCCTGCGGGGCGGCACTCTGCTGCAAAGCTTCTTGAAAGGGCTCGATGGGCGGGTTTATGCGGTTGCCCAGGGCAGTCTGGTGGTCGGTGGTCTGGGGGCCGAGGGGGCTGACGGTTCCAAGGTAGTGATCAATACCCCGACCGTCGGGCGGATTGCCAACGGTGCGACCGTGGAGCGGGAGGTGCCCAACTCCTTCAGTCAGGGGGACACCATCACCTTCAACCTTAACCGACCCGACTTTACTACAGCGCGCCGTCTGGCCGATGTGGTCAACGATCTGGTGGGGCCCAATACCGCTCAGGCGCTCGATGCTACCTCGGTCAAGGTCTATGCCCCGCGGGATCCGGGTCAGCGCGTCTCCTATCTCGCCACCATCGAGAATCTGGAGGTGGATCCGGCCAACGAGGCGGCCAAGATCATCGTTAACTCCCGCACCGGCACCATAGTGATCGGCAGTCAAGTCAAGCTCAAACCGGCGGCCATCAGCCATGGCGGGTTGACGGTGACCATCGCCGAAAACCAGCAGGTCTCCCAGCCCAACCCGTTGGCGGGAGGAGAGACGACGGTGACCAACAACTCGACCATCAATGTCCAGCAGGAGCCGGGGCGGATGTTCAAGTTTGATACCGGTGCGACCCTGGACGATCTGGTCCGGGCGGTCAATCAGGTCGGGGTCGCCCCCGGTGATTTGATGGCCATCCTTGAGGCGCTGCAGCAGGCAGGCGCCATCGAGGGGCAACTGGTCATATTGTAACAAGCGGCAAGTGGTTGCCACGGGTGGCAATGAGGTAAGCAAAATGGCGGAGTTTGACAGCAACAGCGGCATGAATCTCGGGATGGTACAGGACATCAAGAACCTGGACCGTCTGCGCCAGATGAGCCAAAGCAAAGAAGGGCAGGCCGAAGCGCTCAAGAGTGCGTCACGCCAGTTCGAGTCAATCTTTACCCAGATGCTGTTTCAGAGCATGCGTCAGGCCAACGGGGTGTTGACTCAGGACAACCCGATGAACAGCAGCTATACCCAGTTCTATGAAGGGATGCTTGATGAGCAGCGGGTTGCCGACATGTCCAGCAAGGGAGGGCTGGGATTGGCTGACATGGTGGCCAAGCAGCTCTCTCCCGAGACCTTTACCCATCAGGATGGACGGGTGCTCAAGATGCCGCAGCGTACCGAACGGACCTACAAACCCTATCAGCCACCCACGGCCGCTGCCGATGATTTGATCGCGGCATCAAAAGTTGGCAAAGATTTTGCTGAAAGAGAGATGACCGAGGGGGTCAAGGAGAGCCACGCACTCACTATGCCCCGTCGACCGCACCGCAGCATTCCGCCCATGGGACGCATGACCAGCGAAGAGGGCAGTGCCACCGGTAGTGGGGGCAAAGAGTTCGATACACCGGAAGAGTTCGTTAATCGCCTGATGCCGCTAGCCAAGAAAGCGGCCGACAAGTTGGGGTTAAGCCCGGCGGTACTGGTCGCTCAGGCGGCACTGGAGAGCGGTTGGGGCAAGCGGGTGATCAAGGATGGCGAGGGGCAGGTGACCCATAACCTGTTTGGCATCAAGGCCGATCCACGCTGGGAAGGGCCAAAGGCGGTGGTCAGCACGCTCGAGTATGAGCAAGGCGTCGCCTCCCGCCAGAAAGCGGCATTTCGCTCCTATGAGTCGTTTGAAGAGAGCTTCAACGACTATGTGGACTTCCTCACTTCCGGCTCTCGCTACAAGGGAGCCCTGGCGAAGGTGGATAGTCCCGATCGCTACTTTGAGGCGCTGCAACAGGCGGGTTATGCCACCGACCCGCACTACGCCAGAAAATTGAAACAGGTATTGCGCAGTGATGCCATTGCCCAATACAACGAGATGGAGCTGTAACGTATGGCAAGCGACCTGCTTGGGATTGGTTCATCGGGCGTGCTGGCACAGCAACGCCTGCTGCAGACCACCAGTAACAACATAGTGAACGTCAATAGCCAGGGCTATGTGCGTGAGCGTACGCTGGTGTATACCAATACCATCGGTCTGGGGACCGGTGACATCAAGACCCAGCGGGTGATCAACGACTATATGCAGGGGGAGGTGCGCCGTGATACCTCTGCCTATCATGCCTCCCTGACCCATTATGAACAGCTGGCTGGCGTTGACAGCTTGCTTGGGGATACCAGCAACAGCGTGGGCGCGGCCATCACCTCCTACTTCAAGTCATTTCACTCTGCCAATGAATCGCCTGCCGAGATCGGTGGGCGCAAGGTGGTGATGACGGAGTTGAGTGGCATGGTCAACCGTTTTCATACCCTCTCTGCGCAGCTCGACAAGCAGAGCGATACCCTCAACACCCGCATTGAAGATGAAACCAAGCAGGTCAACAGCCTGCTCACCAGCATCAATGATCTTAATCAGGCCATCATCCGTACCCAGGGGTCACCCGAAGAGAACCTGATGCTGTTTGATCAGCGGGATGAGGCGATCCGCCAGCTGTCGGAAAAGATGGATATTCGCACCGTAGCCCAACCCAACGGCAGCATGCTGGTCAATATGAGCACCGGCCATTCGCTGATCCTCGATGGGGGCGTCGCCCAGTTCAAGGTGATTGCAGGAGATCCTGACTCCCGGGATCAGGAGCTGCAACTGACTCTGGGGGATAATCAGGCAACCATCGACCACGATACGTTTGGTGGCGCCATGGGGGGGCTGTTCAAGGCGCGTACCGACCTTGAGCCTACCAAGCGCGAACTGGGGCAGCTGGCCGTGGCGATGGCCGATGCGATGAACCAGCAGAACCGCCTCGGGATGGATCTGGATAACGAGATTGGCGGCGATATTTTCACCCTGCCTACCAGCAAGGGCTTACCCTACGGCAATAACACCGGGACGGTCGGGGCGAATGTCAGCTTTGTGCCGGGCAAGGGGACATCAGTGACCCCGTTTGATTACGAAGTGCGCTTTAGCAGCGCCACCGGTTATGAGGTGTTCTCGCTGGACAAGTCTGGTAATCGTACCTCTGTGAGCACGGGGACCATGCCGCCAGCGACCTTTGAGCTGCCCGGACACGGGATCTCGATCGATCTCACCGGCACGCCGGCTGCGGGTGACAAACTGTTGCTGCAACCCACCAAAAGTGCGGCCGCCGGTCTGGGTCAGCTGATCACCCGACCGGAAGATTTGGCCCTGGCCTCTCCGCTTAAAGCGGAAAAGACCACCAATAATGGCGGCGGGGCGGATATCAAACTGGGTGGCGTATTCAATACAGGTGCGGGGTCAGGTTTTGGTACCAATAGTCTGAGCCCGACAGCGCCTCAGGTGGTCAAAATCGATGGCAGTGGTAACTATCAGGTGTTTCAAGCCGATGGCACTACCTTGATTGGCACGGCCCCCGCGAGCAGCAAGGGGCAAAACCTGATGTCTGCGATCGTCAACCCTTTCCCCGCCGGAGCCGCAGTCTATGCCAACCCGAAACAGGCCCCCGGCTACGAGTTCAGCATCACCGGCACGGTGGATGCCGGTGACAGCTTCAAGCTCAGTTACAACAGCAATGGCTTTGCCGATAACAGCAATGGCCTGGTTCTGGCCGAGCTGCAAAACAAGGATCTGGTGCGCAAGAGCACCAATGGCGGGACGACCAACGACAAGATGACCTTCAATCAGGCCTATTCCGGGTTGGTGATGGAAGTGGGTAACAATACCAGTCAGGCAAAAACGCTGCTCAAGGCCAATGAGTCCAAGCTTATCCAGAGCACCGGCATCTTTGAAAGCGTGTCAGGGGTCAATCTGGAGGAGGAGGCGGCCAATCTGATCCGCTTCCAGCAATCCTATGCGGCATCGGCGCAAATCGTCAGCACGGCCAAAACCATTTTCGATACACTGCTCTCTTCCGTGAGGTAACGTCATGCGCATCACCACCAACATGATCTACGACCGGAATTTATATTCCCTCAACAGTGCCAACGAGCGGTTGAATACTGCCTATCAACAACTGCAAACCGGCAATAAATTTCAGACAGCTGGAGAAGATCCCGCAGGGATGAGTCAGAAGATGGCACTGACCAAGGAGATTGACCTGTTCAAGCAGTACAGTGTCAATGGCAGCTTGCTGGAAAACAGCCTGGGGCATGAAGAGACAGTATTGGATTCTCTTAATTCGGCGATGCTCAGTGCCCAGACCCTGATCCAGAAGTCAAATAATGGCGCTATCAGCATGGATGATCGCAAGGCCATCGCCAGCGAGCTTGAAGGGTTGCAGCAGCAGATGTTCGACCTGATGAATAGCAAAAACTCATCGGGTGAATTTATATTTGGTGGCAATCAGAGCAAGACCCAGCCATATATAAAAGACGTCAACGGAAAATATATTTATCAGGGTGATCCAGGTCAGCGAAATATTCAGGTCTCACCCACAGTACAAATCGCTGCCAATGATTCCGGGCAGGATCTGTTTGAAATCGTGGCGACCAGAAGAACCGCCAGTGCAACCACCGCAAATATCAAGGTCGGGATAGGCGATCAGGGTAACTTTGATAATTTCTATAAGTCCAATTATAACTCGGCACTGCCCAGCAACACTTATACCGTATCAACCACCATAGGTCCGCCTGATACCTATGATATCAAGGATGCCGGTGGCAATACGTTGCAAACGGGTAACTACACTGCTGGCACCAAGATCCCCTTTAATGGTCTGGAGTTGACCCTTGATTTGCCTGCAGGTGGTGCGGCTCAGCAGTTTGATCTTAATCCACCGAAGAATGACAACATATTGAATGGTATGTCGGATTTTATTACCGCCTTGCGTGATCCTGCTATTACCGCTGACAACTTTGCGCTGGAAGTAGCCGATGCCACCGTTCATATGAAAAATGCCCGCCTGAATATCGATCATGGGTTGGGTGAGTTGGGCGGCAGGATGAACAGTCTCGAGGCAGTCATGGATTCTAACGAGGGGTTGAGTACCCTCAACACCGAGGCGAGAGCCAAGGTATCGGAAGCGGATCTCTATGAAGTGATTTCCGCGCTGTCAAAAGAGGATGCGGCATTGAGTGCCTCGCAACTCTCTTTCAGCAAAATAAGCCGTCTGACACTATTTGACTATATTCGCTAATTAAAGAAGGGCCCCTTTGGGGCCTTTTTTTGTCCAGACTATGAAAATTGGTTTCGTGTCATCTCCTGCCAATTGTAACAAGCTGTTGCCGTTGCCAATTTAATGGTGGTTGCGGGGTTGACCTCCCTGCGGGATTGGATAATCATGCCGCCCGCACAACAGAGGGTTGTGCGAATTATTTGCAGCATCTCGTTAGGCGAGGCTCCTGTATAAACACAGGCCACTGATCTCACGACGTCCAGAGACGCCCAAGATCAGGACAGTTTTCATCGGATTAAGGTGTAAACCCAAGTGGCTTCCGGCATACCGGATACGTTATACAGTGCTAAAGCTGGTACGTGGGGATGATGACACGCCGAACGGCGTCATTTCCTGCCTATTACTCGTCAATCAAATTGCTGTTTTCTTGTCGTTGCCTCCGGCTATTTCCGGAGGCATTCAGGCTCGCCTGAAATCACATGAGGATATCTGTGATGAAGAAAACACATACCATTCTTAACCGTCACCAACTGCTCGATCTGGCCGCCCTGCAGGGTTGGCTGGAACATAATCTGGATCCGGTTCAGCGCGCCGATCAACTGCTGACCCTGCGTCCGGAAGAGCTCAACTGCATCTTTGATACCCTGCCAATCCCGCAAGGGGCCGAACTGCTCGGCTCACTCTCGGCCGAGAGTGCCGGGCGCCTGTTGCAGCGGCTCCATGGCAGCATCGTCAGCGTGTTGCAGGAGGCTATTCCCCGCCGTGATATGGTCGCCATCCTGCGCAAACTGGGTCGTCAGGATCGCACAATGTTGCTGGCTCGCTTCCCGACCCAGGCGCAGGCCATGTATTACTCCCTGCTGGATTGGCCCACCGAGTCGGTGGGGGCCAACATGCGCCACGAATATCTGGCGGTGCGGGAGGAGGACACGGTCGGTCACGCCAAACAGCTGATCCACGATGCCTGGGACAATGCCCAGCTGTTTCGCCATATCTATGTGGTCAACGGGGATGGTCGTCTGCAAGGGAGCCTCTCCCTCAAGACCTTGCTGATCGCTGACCCGCTGGCCAGCGTCGCGACCCTGATGGATCGGGAGACTGTGCGGATCAACGCCCGTGCGGATCAGGAGTTGGCAGCGCGCCTGCTGATCGACCGCGACCTGTCGGTATTGCCGGTCGAGGATCAGGGGCGACTGGTCGGTATTTTCCACGTTGATGATGCTGCGGATATTCTGGAGCTCGAATCCACCGAGGATGCCGAGATGCAGGGTGGCTCCTCGCCACTCGATACTCCCTATCTGCAGGCGACTCCCTGGCAGCTGTGGCGCAAACGGGTGGGCTGGCTGCTTATCCTGTTTGTGGCGGAAGCTTACACCGGCACCGTGTTGCGGGCATTCGAGGAGCAGCTGGAAGCGGCCATTGCGCTGGCCTTCTTTATTCCGCTCCTGATCGGTACTGGCGGTAACAGCGGCACCCAGATCACCACCACCATAGTACGAGCCATGGCGGTCGGGGAGGTGAGTCTGCGCAATCTCGGCACAGTGCTGAAAAAGGAGCTCTCCACCGGTCTGCTCATCTCGGGTGCCATTGCCATGGCGGCCTGGGTACGGGCATGGAGTCTCGGCGTCGGTCCCCAGATTGGCATGGTGGTGACCTTTACCATCATCGCCATCGTGCTCTGGAGTGCTACGGTCGCGTCCATTATTCCCATGGTGCTGCGCCGTTTCCGCATCGATCCGGCGGTGGTCTCTGCGCCATTCATCGCGACACTGGTGGATGGTACCGGCCTTATCATCTACTTCGAGATGGCCAAGTGGTTGTTGCCCGAGTTGCAGTAACCGGGAGATTGAGATGAAAAAGGCAGCCATTGGGCTGCCTTTTGCATTTATCTTTCCGGTTTAGCCGAGCTGGAACAACAGTGGCCAGCCCTGCTCCTGGCAATAACGATGCTCCTTCTCCAGATTCTGCATCAGGAGACGGTTCTCCTCGCACCAGTCGATCGGCAGGGTCACGACCAGCTGATCCCCTTGCACTGCGACTTTCCACTCAGGCAGCAGGTTGTCCTGCCGCTTGTGGTGAGCGGCGACTGCGAGGCGCAGGATACGGATGCAACGCAGCACCGTCTGCATGTCGTGGTTGGGCAGGGGCGGCAGCTCGGAGAGCTTGAGCCCCTTGCGCTGAAAGCGTACCAGCGCCGCCAGCAGAGCCTGATCGTCCTGGTTGAAGCCGGGCAGGTCGGTGTGTTGCAGGATATAGGCGGAATGGCGGTGAATGCCGCTGTAGTTGATGGCAAGGCCAATTTCGTGCAGCCGCGCCGCCCAGCCGAGGATGGCGCGATAGGGCTCTACCTCCATCTGCCAGGGCTCTTGCAAGGCATCGAACAGCGTCAGCACGCTCTGCTCCACCCGGGCGGCTTGTTTGCGGTCCATCCGGTAGTGGGTACCGAGCGCCTGTGCCGTCCGTTCGCGAATATCGTGGTGCTGCAAGCGCTCCTCGAATTCATAAAGCAACCCTTCGCGCAGAGCACCATCGGAGTAGTCGAGCCGCTCGATGGGCAGCGAGGTAAACAGCCCGAGCAAGATGGCGACCGCAGCGGCAAACACCTCCTGACGCTCCTCGGTAAGCCCTGTCAGCTTGAGGTTATCGACTCGCTTGCGCTCAATCATCAGCGCCTTGAGCCGCTCCAGCCCTTCCAGCGTAATGCTGCCGTCAGTCAGCCCTTCACCCTGCAGCACGTCGCGCACGGTGCGGATCGAGCCTGAGCTGCCAAGGCAGCTCTGCCAGCCCAGCTTGCGGTACTGGTTGACGATGGGGGCGAGCTGGTGCTGCGCCTCCAGCACGGCATTGGTGAAGTGCTTGTCGCTCAGCTTGCCGCTGGCAAAGAAGCTCTGGGTAAAGCTGACGCAGCCCATCTTGCGACTGGTGAGGGCCTTGTGCTCAAACCCTTCGCCGATGATGAGCTCCGTGCTGCCGCCGCCGATATCGATCACCAGTACTTGGCCCTCGATATGCTGGGTATGGGCAACCCCCTGATAGATGAGCCGTGCTTCTTCCTGCCCGCTGATGATCTCGATGGGGTGGTTGAGCACCTTGGCAGCTTCACTCACAAATTCGCGGGCATTGCTGGCGCGGCGCAGGGTATAGGTACCTGCGATGCGGATCTGATCCGGCTTGATATTGGTGAGTCGCTCGGCAAACAGCGAGAGGCAGGCGAGGCCGCGTTCCATCGCCTCCGGGCTCATCCGCTTTTGCTCATCCATCCCTTCCGCCAGCCGCACCCGCTCCTTGATGCGATCGACGATGCGAAAACGCCCTTCGCTCAGATGGGCGATCACCATATGAAAACTGTTGGAGCCGAGATCCACGGCGGCATAGAGACTATTGTCCATTGTTTGACTCGATACGTTTGAGATAGTCGTAAATCGCCACCTGAGAGCGGATCTTGCGGCGGTTGCCCCGCTTCACATATTCGTTCTGCTGGTCGGCATCAATGACCCGCGCCTTGCAGGTATCACTCAGTTGTAGTTCGAGAATGTCCATGATGCGCTGCTTGAGGCGCTCATCATAAATGGGAGTGCCCACCTCGATCCGGCCGTCGATATTGCGGCTCATCCAGTCGGCGCTGGAGATATAGAGCTGGGGGTTGCCCTTGTTGTGGAATACCATCACCCGCGGGTGCTCGAGGAAGCGGTCGATGATACTGATCACCTTGATGTTGTCACTGAGGCCAGGTACGCCCGGACGCAGGGCGCACATGCCACGGATGATCATCTGGATCGGTACTCCCGCCTGCCCGGCGGCATAGAGCCGGTTGATGAGATCCTTGTCCACCAGATTGTTGATCTTGAGGATGATGCCGCTCGGCTGGCCCGCCTTGGCGTTGGAGAGCTCGTTGTCGATGAGACGGTAGAGCTGACGGCGGCTGTTGATGGGGGAGACCAGCAGGTGGTTGAATTTGTAACGCTTATAGGGGTACTCGATGTATTCAAACACCCCTTCCACTTCGGCGGTGATATCCGGATTGCGGGTCAGCAGCGAGAAGTCGGTGTAGATCTTGGCGGTCTTCTCGTTGAAGTTGCCGGTGCCGATATGGGCGTAGCGCACCGCCTCGCCATTTTCGTGGCGGGTGATGAGGCAGAGCTTGGAGTGGATCTTGAGGCTCGGCACCCCGAACACCACCTTGACCCCGGCATCGGTGAGAATATTGGCCCAGTCGATGTTGGCCGCTTCATCGAAACGGGCGCGCAGCTCGACCACCACGGTCACCTTCTTGCCGTTGTTGGCGGCATCGATGAGGGAGTGGATGATGCGCGATTTCTTGGCCACCCGGTAGATATTGATGCGAATGGCGCTCACCGCCGGGTCGAACGCCGCCTGGCGCACCAGCTCGGTGAAGTGGTGGAACTTGTGGTACGGGTAGTAGAGCAGGATATCCTGCTTGGTAATCGCATCGAAGGCGTTGACGAAGCCGTCAAAATCGCGGCAATCCAGCGCCGGCAGCTTGGGGTTTTCCAGATAGTCACGGCCCACGTTGGGGAAGCCAATGAAATCCTTGAAGTTGTGATAGCGTCCACCCGGCATGATGGCGTCGTAGGAGCTGATCTGCAGCTTGAGCTTGAGGAAGCTAATCATGGCAGCGGGCATCTCCCGCTCGTAGACGAAGCGCACCGGCATGGCGGTGAGGCGCTGCTTCAAGCCGTCACTCATCTTGTCCACCAGGCTCAAGTCCAGCTGGTCGGAGAGATCATATTCTGCATCCCGGGTCAGCTTCACCGCATAGGCGGCAATCTCGTCGTAGTCGAAGAAGCCCTTGAAGATCTCGTCGAGGCAGAAGCGGATGACGTTATCCAGAATGATGATCTGCTTCTTGCGGCGGGTCCCTTCCGGCGGCAGCTGGAAGAAGCGGGGCAGGTCGTCGGTCGGCACTTCCACCAGGGCGTACTGGATCACCTGACCGTTCTTCTTCATCTCGATGGCCAGATAGGTGTACTCATCCTTGAGGAATTTGACCGGATTGACCTCCTTGTTGAGCAGGATCGGGATGATGTGACGCAGCACCTTCTCCTTGAAGAAGACCCGCAGCCACTTCTGAATGGCATCGGAGAGCTGGTTCTCGTTGACCAGGAAGATGTTGTGGCGAGCGAGCGCAATCAGCAGCTCCTTGTAGGTGTTGTCGAACGCTTCACCGAGCGCCATCACTTTTTGCTGGATGGCGCGCAGCAGCACTTTCGCTTCATCGTCGCCACCATGTACTTCATTGATGAGGATGCGACGCTTGACGTCCGATACCCGTACCTTGAAGAACTCATCCTGGTTGGAGGAGAAGATCCCCAGAAAACGAACCCGCTCGATGAGGGGCACCGTCTTGTCCATTGCCTCTTGCAACACCCGTTCATTGAATGAGAGCCAGCTCAGCTCTTTCTCTTCATACTGCTTGTCGGTGCTCATCTTGTGCCTCTGTTTCAGGTCGCGTCTGCGCGGCAGTTATGGCGTTAATATATGACAAATAAATGACAGTATTGTTACTGCTCGCTGAACGCTTCGTCGATGTCGACCACCAGATCGTCGGAGAGGGATTCCAGCGCGGTGATAAGCGTATCCATCGCGAGCCCGTCGGGCAGGGCAACCAGCGCATGGGCATAGAAGAGCGGGGCGCCGGAGTGGGGAGCCGGTTCACAGCCGGTGGTGAGATCGGCCACGTTGATCTCGAGCTGGCGCAGGATGCTGGCTACTTCATGGACGATACCGGGGCGGTCGTTGCCGGTCACCGTCATCATGACTTGATGGGCTGGCTCGGTGGTCGGTGTCCCTTCGGCAAAGCTGATGGTCAGACCCGGTAGCAGGGCCAGTGCTTCGCACAGGCTGCGATAGTGCTCATCGGGGACAGAGACATGGAGGATACCGGCAAACTGTCCCGCCAGTTCGCTCATGGCGCTGCCCAGCCAGTTGCCCTGCTCGCGGCTGATGACTGCAGCCAGACTCTCGACGATCCCGGGTTTGTCTGCACCGATCACGGTGACCACCAATTGCTTTTGCATCCTGCTCTCCTTGAAATGGGATTTCTTGCTCTATCCCTATTGTGCCTGCTGGGGCTGGTCATATGAACCCCCGCCTGCTGACAAATAGATAAAAAGACGGGACTTTTCACTTTCCATACACGGGTCTGCTGCCTTGCTCCGTGGCGGCTGTGGTAAAGTGATCCCCCTTTCGTGTCGTGAACTGGATCGTGCTCTCATGAATACCCTTGTCTTATCGGGATTATTGTTGCTGGCGCTGCTTGTGCTGGCGATCTTCTGGAGCAGAGGCAGACAGCAAAAGCGCCTGCCCTATGATGTGCAGGAGACCTTGTTCAGTCCCGCCGAGCGCTCCTTCCTCGGGGTGCTGGATCTGGCGGTGGGTGACAAGGCCCGGGTCTTTGCCAAGGTGCGGGTGGCCGATGTGCTGACGCCGCAGGCCGGGATCGGCAAAAGCAAATGGCAGCAGTACTTCAACAAGATCAGTGCCAAGCATTTCGACTATCTGCTTTGCCACCCCGCTGATCTCTCCTTTATCTGCGCCATCGAACTCGATGACAGCTCCCACCGTCACCAGAAGCGCAAGGCGCGGGATCTCTTTCTGAAAACAGCCTGCGACAGCGCCGGTCTGCCGTTGCTGCAGATCCCGGCAAGTGCCAGCTATCTGGTGGAAGAGCTGCGCGAACAGATCCTGCCGCTGCTGGTCAAAACCAGCGAACCGGTGATTGACGATCTGCCGCACGGGGCGCGCCGCGAGCCGACTTTCAACCCTCTGTTGCTGGACGGCGTGGATGTTGGTGCCGGGATGCGTGGCCGCACTCCCCATGCCGAGGCGATCTCGCCCGCGCCATTTCACGAGCCCGTCATCCAGTCCAAGGGGGTGGTGGAGACGTCGCAGAGTGAGGGTGAGCTGGTTGATAGCCTGTTCGCCGATGTGGAGGATGATGAAGAGCACGAGGTACACCACTGCCCTCGTTGTGATGCACCTCTGGTGGAGCGGGAGGCGAAAAAAGGCCCCCACGCCGGTCGACTCTTTCTTGCTTGCAGCCGTTTTCCCGAGTGTCGTTACGCGGCGCCGCACCATCATAATCGTCACTGAATGCGCTTCACCGTGTCCCATGCTGCCCTCTGACGAGGGCAGTTTTCTTTCCGCCATTGGCGGCGTTTGTTAACGGCGCCAACGCAGAAAATTCCTCGGCAAAATTTATCTAATCTCCCGTTTCTGTCGATACACTTAGCCTGAATACGACAATTTTTGACAATGTGTCGGAATTTTGGCACTTTGTGTGCCTGCAAAAAGACAGTCAGTAGCTGTTTTATCATTAAATAAAACAATAAGTTAGTTCAGGACATCGCGAGGAATGGATATGGTGGAGATGGGCGTGTTGATTGTTGATGCCGATGCGCAGCGGCGCCAACAGTTGGGAACCGTGCTCTCGTTTATGGGGATCCCGTGGCAGGAGGTGGCACAAAGCGATCTGGATGTGGCCATCGAATCCTCCGGTCCGCTGCAAGGGGTGCTGGTGGGTGAGCTGACCGACCGTCCCTTGTCAGAGCTGCTGGCTGCTTTCCCCCGTACCCCCTTCCTCTCGCTGGTTGAGGCCGATCTGCCCAACAGCAACTTTATCGGGGTCGCGCTCTCGCCTTTTACTTATGAATCCCTCACCCGTCATCTGCACTTCTGTCAGGCCTTTGTATCCTTGCATCCCCGTCAGCAGACCCATGACAAGGGGCAGGCCCTGCTGCGTTTGCTGGTGGGTAAAGGGAAGGGGATCCAGGAGGTGCGTCGGCTCATCAGCCAGGTAGCCGAGACCGATGCCAACGTGCTGATCCTCGGGGAGTCTGGTACCGGTAAAGAGGTGGTGGCTCGCGCTATCCACGAACTCTCTTCCCGAAGCCAAGGCCCCTTCGTGCCCATCAACTGCGGCGCTATTCCGGCCGAATTGCTGGAAAGTGAACTGTTTGGCCACGAGAAGGGGGCGTTTACCGGCGCCATCGCGGCTCGTCGCGGTCGCTTCGAGCTGGCGCAGGGGGGCACCCTGTTCCTCGACGAGATCGGCGACATGCCGATGCCGATGCAGGTCAAACTGCTGCGGGTATTGCAGGAGCGGTTGTTCGACCGGGTCGGTGGCGGCAAGCCCATTCAGGCCGATGTGCGCATCATAGCGGCGACCCACCGGGATCTGGAGGCGATGATCCGCACTCAGGGTTTTCGTGAAGATCTCTACTACCGCCTCAACGTCTTCCCCATTGAGACGCCGCCGCTGCGGGATCGCATCGACGACATCCCGCTGCTGCTGCAGGAGCTGCTCAATCGCCATGCCGAGCAGCACCACGGCTTTATCCGGCTGACCCAGCGGGCGCTGGAGTCACTGATGCAGTACCCCTGGCCTGGCAACGTGCGCGAGCTCTCCAACCTGCTGGAGCGGCTGTTGATCCTCTACCCGCACCAGATTGTCGATGTGGCCGATCTGCCGAGCCGTTATCGCCTGCTGCCGAGCGAGCCGCGGGATGAGCGGCTGACCGAGATGGATGAGCGGGATGCGCTGGCGGCAGTGTTTCAGGATCCGCCCGAGCTGGAGCACGCCCTCGCCTCGGCCCGCACCATGCAGCTGCCGGAGGAGGGGGTCAACCTCAAAGAGATGCTGGCCGACCTCGAAGTGGAGCTGATCCGTCAGGCGCTGGAGTCTCAGGACGGGGTGGTGGCCCGCGCCGCCGATCTGCTCGGCATGCGCCGTACCACTTTGGTGGAGAAGATGAAAAAGTACGGGATGAGCAAGGACGTCTGAGGGTCAAAGCCTTGACGCTAATGCGCAATACATTGTTTTAATTCATGTAATTTAGTGGCATGGAAATTGAATAACCTGACCCAATAGCCAGTTTGAGGTCAGGTTTATGACAATCCAGCAGCAGGACATGCCACTCCAGTCCCACGAAGTGAGCCAGCTCTATGCCATCTTCAAGGCGCTCCCCACCGGGGTGTTGCTGCTTGACGGGGCTGGGGTGGTCACCCGCGCGAATCCGGCGGCCATCTCTCTGCTGGGGGAGCCGTTGGAAGGGGAGCTCTGGCGCCACATCATTGCCCGCTGCTTTGAGCCGCGGGAGGATGATGGCCACGAGATCTCCCTGCGCGACGGGCGCCGGGTCCAGCTCTCGACCCAACCGCTGCCGGATCAGCCCGGCCAGCTGGTCTTTATCAATGACCTGACCGAAACCCGCAAACTGCAAGACCGCATCAACCACATGAAGCGGCTGTCGGCGCTGGGCAATATGGCGGCCTCGCTTGCCCACCAGATCCGCACGCCGCTCTCCGCTGCCATGCTCTATGCCGCCAACCTGGCCAACCGCACCCTCAAGCCGGAATCTCGCACTCAGTTTCAGCAAAAGTTGATGGCCCGTTTGCAGGATCTGGAGAAGCAGATCAACGACATCTTGCTGTTTGCCCGCAACGGTGACAATCAGGTGGTCACCCCCATCTCGGTACAAGGGCTGCTAGCCGAAGTGCAGGCCGGTGCCGAGGCCTTCTGTCAGCAACAGGGCTGCGAGCTGCACATGGAGGCGCCGGAGCCCGATCTCTGTCTGCTGGCCAACAGCAGCGCGTTGGCGGGAGCCATCAACAATCTGATTGCCAATGCCCAACAGGCAGGGGCTACCTCGCTGCTGGTCAGCGCGGTACGCAGTGGCGCCCGGGTGGAGATGCGGGTCATTGATAATGGCAAGGGGATCCCTTCCCATCAGCTCGGTCAGGTATTCGAACCCTTCTTTACCACTCGCTCCCAGGGCACTGGTCTCGGGCTGGCGGTGGTGCAATCTGTAGTGCGTGCCCATCAGGGGGAGGTTGGTGTGGCCTCGGTTCCCGGTGAAGGCACCTGCTTTACTCTGTCGTTCCCCCTGCACCAGCAACCGGTGCAGCTTGGAGGTGTAGCATGACACAGGCCAGGATCCTGGTAGTTGAAGATGACAATGGCCTGCGCGAAGCGCTGGTGGATACCCTTTTGCTCGGCGGTTATGAGTGCCGTGAAGCGGACAGCGGCGAGCGGGCTCTGCTGGCCCTCTCCCGTCAGCCGTTTGACATGGTGATCTCCGATATCCAGATGGGGGGGATGGACGGCCTCACCCTGCTGGCTACTATCCGCCAGCAATATCCGCAGATACCTGTGCTGCTGATGACCGCCTACGCCAATATCGATGGCGCGGTGCGCGCCATGCGTGAAGGGGCCATCGACTATCTGGCCAAGCCGTTCTCGCCGGAGGTGCTGCTCAATCAGGTCAGCCGCTATGTGCCCGCCCAGAAGGTGGAGAAACGCGCCGTGGTCTACGGGGATCCGAAAACTGCCGAGCTGTTCCAGCTGGCGACCCGTGTTGCCAGAAGCGAAGCGACCGTGATGGTGACCGGCCCGAGCGGGACGGGTAAAGAGGTGCTGGCCCGTTACATTCACGATAACTCCAGCCGCGCCGAGCAACCTTTCGTCGCCATCAACTGCGCCGCCATTCCGGAAAACATGCTGGAGGCGACCCTGTTTGGCTACGAGAAGGGGGCCTTCACCGGTGCGGTGCAGGGGTGCCCCGGCAAGTTCGAGCAGGCGCAGGGGGGCACTTTGTTGCTTGACGAGATCACCGAGATGGATCAGGGGCTGCAAGCCAAGTTGCTGCGGGTGTTGCAGGAGAAAGAGGTGGAGCGGCTCGGCAGTCGCAAGATGATCCCGCTGGATGTGCGGGTCATCGCCACCAGCAACCGGGATTTGAAAAAAGCGGTGCAGGATGGCCTGTTCCGCGAAGATCTCTACTATCGCCTCAACGTCTTTCCGCTGCGCTGGTCTGCCCTGTGCGAGCGGCCCGGCGACATTCTGCCGCTGGCGGAGCACCTGCTGGCGCTTCATGCCAGTCAGCAGGGGTTACCGACACCACAGTTGACGGATGCCTCGCGGGATCGGCTGCTGGCCCACCCCTGGCCCGGCAACGTGCGGGAGCTGGACAACGTGGTACAGCGTGCCCTGATCCTCAGCTCCGACGGGGTGATCGATGGGGAACACCTCATTCTGGAAGAGCTAGACGAGCAGGAGATGGAGTTTGTCAGCGTGGAGCGCAGCTATGGTGGCGATCGCCTCGGCAGCGAGCTCAAGCAGCAGGAGCACCAGATCATCCTCGACACCCTGCAAGATTGTAACGGCAGCCGCAAGGCGGTGGCCGACCGACTCGGCATCAGCCCGCGCACCCTGCGCTACAAGCTGGCCCAGATGCGGGAGGCGGGGATCGATCTGCCAGCCTGAGGCCGGGAGGGAAACCGCACTGTGTGGGGGCTGTCATGGTCTTGATGGCCCGGCTCGATTATCATGGGGCCCTTGGCGCTTTGAGCCTGGGCCCTGTTTTTATTGGTAAAGCAGGGGACCGAGCCTTAATAAGGGACCCCTATGATCTCTCATCGAAAACTCGAAACCGTACTGAACCATCTGCTTGAACCGCACGCCATCAAGGATTACTGCCCCAACGGCTTGCAAGTGGAGGGGCGTGAGCGTATTCGCAAGGTAGTGACCGGTGTCACCGCCAGTCAGGCGCTTATCGACGCGGCGGTGGCTGCCGAGGCCGATGCCATTCTGGTCCATCACGGCTACTTCTGGAGCGGTGAACCGGCCCAGATCACCGGCATGAAGCAGCGTCGGCTCAAGACCCTGCTGACCCACGATATCAACCTGTTTGCCTACCATTTACCGCTGGATGTCCATCCCGAGGTGGGTAACAACGCCCAGCTCGCCAAGCTGCTCGACATCAAGGTGCGTCGTGGTCTGGAGCCGTGGAACAGCAAGAGCGTCGCCATGGTGGGCAAGCTGGAAGAGCCGATGAGCGGCCGCGATTTTGCCAAGCTGATTGCCGAGCGCCTTGGCCGCGAACCACTCTATTGTGGCGATACCGGCCCCGAGCTTATCCGTTCCGTGGCCTGGTGCACCGGCGGCGGTCAGAGTTACATCAATCTGGCGGCGGAGCAGGGCATCGATGCCTTTATCTCCGGTGAAGCCTCAGAGCAGACCATTCACACCGCCCGCGAGATGGGGATGCACTTCTACGCCGCGGGCCATCACGCTACTGAGCGTTACGGCGTCAAGGCGCTGGGGGAGTGGCTGGCGACCGTGCATGGGCTGGATGTGACCTTTATCGATATCGACAATCCGGTCTAAACCTGTCCACGATCTGGCTACGAAACCGTGATCAAGGCTCATGTGCTGCTCTTCACCTTGTTGACGGTTTCTCGCTGCAGGTCGTGAACAGGTTTAAGCCTGTGCCTGTGGTGGGAAAATTCAGGAAATAAAAAGGAGGCCATCGGCCTCCTTTTTCACATTTCGACAAGACGTCTGCTTACTCGCAGGCGTAACCAGCGGGGCCCAGCAGGGCGCCATCCAGTTGCACGGCACCATCTACCATCTGCAGCCTGCCTTCGCAGAACCAGCGAACCACCAGCGGGTAGATGCTGTGCTCCTGCGCCTGCACCCTTGCTGCTACCTCGTCCGCAGTGTCCCCTTCAAAGATGGGCACGCGGGCCTGCAGGATAACCGGGCCCCCGTCCAGCTCTTCGGTGACAAAGTGGACACTGGCGCCGTGTTCACTGTCACCGGCATCTATGGCGCGCTGGTGGGTGTGCAGGCCCTGATACTTGGGCAGCAGGGAGGGGTGGATATTGATCATCCGCCCGGCGAAATGGCGCACCAGATCGCCGCTCAATATCCGCATAAACCCGGCCAGCACCACCAAGTCCGGCTGATAGTCTGCCATCAGCGCCAGCAGGGCGGCGTCGTACTCCTCTCGGCTGGCAAACTGCTGCTGGGCCAGAATGGAGGTCGCCACCCCCGCTTCTTTGGCGCGAACCAGACCATAGGCATCGGCCTTGTTGCTGATGACGCCGACCACTTCACCGACAATCTTACCGCTTGCGCAGTGGTCGAGGATCGCCTGCAGATTGCTACCGCTGCCGGAGATTAGGACGAGGATCCGCATCATTTGATGACGACCTGCTCCTCACCGTCTGCTGCCTTGGCGATATGACCGATGTGCCATGCGTTCTCGCCTTCCGCTTTGAGCAGGGTCAGCGCCTTCTCCAGCTGATTGGCAGGCAGGGCGATGATCATGCCGACACCGCAGTTGAAGGTGCGATACATCTCGTGACGGGTGACGTTGCCAGCCTGCTGCAGCCAGCTGAACACCGCCGGCCACTGCCAGCTCTGCTCGTCGATCACCGCTTGAGTATTGGCAGGCAAGACGCGGGGGATATTCTCCCAGAAGCCGCCACCTGTGATGTGGGAGAGGGCGTGGATCTCGCACTCCTTGATGAGCTTGAGCACAGGTTTCACATAGATGCGGGTCGGCTCCAGCAAGGCATCTGCGAGGGTGCGGTCACCCAGCGGCTGATGCACGTCGGCTTTGGAGACTTCCAGAATTTTACGGATCAGGGAGAAGCCGTTGGAGTGAGGGCCGCTGGCGGCCAGGGCGATCAGGGCATCCCCTTCACCGACCTTGCTACCGTCGATGATTTCGCTCTTCTCCACCACACCGACGCAGAAACCGGCGATGTCGTAGTCTTCCCCTTCATACATACCCGGCATCTCGGCGGTCTCGCCGCCCACCAGGGCACAGCCTGACTGCTCGCAACCGGCACCGATCCCGGTGACCACCGCGGCCGCGGTGTCCACGTCCAGCTTGCCGGTTGCATAGTAGTCGAGGAAGAACAGCGGCTCGGCGCCCTGTACGATCAGGTCATTGACGCACATGGCCACCAAATCGATGCCCACGGTGTCGTGCTTCTTCAGGTCGATGGCCAGCCGCAGCTTGGTGCCCACACCATCGGTACCGGAGACCAGTACCGGCTCCTTGTAGCCCGCAGGGATTTGACACAAGGCCCCAAAGCCGCCAAGACCACCAAGGACTTCAGGACGACGAGTGCGCTTTGACACGCCCTTGATACGTTCAACCAGTGCATTGCCGGCATCGATATCTACGCCAGCATCCTTGTAGCTCAGTGAGGTTTTGTCAGTCACGAGTATTCCCCGTCATGTAAAGAAGTGGAGGGTAAAATTCGGGGCGTATTCTAACAGTGGCGGTGAAAAACCAGAAAGGAAATCGTTTGCGCGTTTTTGCGCGGAAATGCTCTACAAGCGGTGGCTTTTGTTGTATGATTCCGCGATTTTTTTTGCGGCAGGTTAGAGGAGATAATAATGAAAGTCGTTGAAGTCAAACACCCCTTGGTCAAACACAAGATCGGTCTGATGCGTGAAGGCGATATCAGCACCAAGCGTTTCCGTGAACTGGCCAAAGAAGTGGGCAGTTTGTTGACCTATGAAGCGACCTCTGACTTCGAAACCGAGAAGGTTATCATCGATGGCTGGAATGGGCCAGTAGAAGTTGACCAGATCAAAGGCAAGAAGGTAACCGTCGTACCTATCCTGCGTGCCGGCCTTGGCATGATGGATGGCGTGCTGGAGCACATGCCGAGCGCCCGCGTCAGCGTGGTCGGTATCTACCGTGATGAAGAGACCCTGCAACCGGTTCCCTATTTCGAAAAGATCGTCAGCAACATCGAAGAGCGTCTGGCGCTGGTCATCGATCCGATGCTGGCCACCGGTGGTTCCATGATCGCCACTATCGATCTGCTGAAGAAGAAAGGCTGCCAATCCATCAAGGTGCTGGTACTGGTTGCCGCGCCGGAAGGGATCAAGGCGCTGGAAGCCGCTCACCCTGACGTAGAGCTCTATTGCGCTTCTGTCGACCAGGGGCTGAACGAGAAAGGCTACATCGTGCCGGGTCTGGGCGATGCAGGCGACAAGATCTTCGGTACCAAATAAGTTAATGCCTTGACCCGCTTCCCATGTGGAAGGGGTGATCGGAGCCGGCGCATCGCCGGCTCTGCTGTTTGTGGCCGCTTGTGCCAGCCTTGCCGCAGGATGCGCCTTGCCGCTACCATAAGCACACTCTCCCATTTCGAGACTCTGTTCATGTTCAAACGTGTTGTGACCGCCCTCTGCTGCGGCTTGTCATTCATGGCCTCGGCCGCTCAGGTGACCGACCTCTATCAGGGCAAGGCCCCGACCAGTGGTGACATGGTGGCCGCTCAGGGGCAGGCACTGGGTCAGGTGCTGATCAAGGTGACCGGCAAGCGTGACATCCTCACCCAGCCGGTGGTGGTCAAGGCGCTGGCGGCCCCGGGCGACTATGTCAAAAGCTATGGTTATCAGGATCAGGACTCCGTCAAGTATCTGAAAGCCGAGTTCAAGAGTGACAAGGTCAACAGCCTGGTTTCCGAGAGCCAGTTTGCCCTGCTTGGCCCGGCTCGTCCCCAAATGGCCATCTGGCTGGTGGTGGATCAGGGTGAGCGTCGCTTGCTGGCGGATCAATCCAGCGATGGTTGGGCGCAAGCCTTGCGCGAGCAGGCCCAGATGCTGGGGCTGCCCATCAGCATTCCGCTGATGGATCTCGATGACAACATGGCGGTCAGTGCCACCGACGTCTGGGGACGCTTTGCCGACCCGATTTTGCAGGCAAGCCAGCGCTATGGCGCCGAGATGGTGGTGCTGGGCAAGCTGACACCGGAAGGTGACAAGTGGAGCATCGATTGGGGACTCTACGGCCCCAAAGCGGCCGGTGAAGTGACCGAGCTGACCCGTGGCAATAGCACCGGCACTCAGGCCGAAGTGGCGCAAGGGTTTGCTGATAACCTGGCGGCCTGGCTGGTGAAAAACTACGGTGCCCGCATTTCTGGTCCGGCAACCAGCCAGACCCTGGTGGTGGATGGTCTCTCCGAAGTCGACAGCATGATCGCCGTGCAGAAGATGCTGCAGGGGATGGCCAACGTCAGCAAGGTGGCGATCGGCAAGCTGGAGGGGGACCAGGTCACCTTCCACTTTACCCTGCAAGGGGATCAAGCCGAACTGGTGCGGGCACTGCAGCTCGAGAGTCGTTTGCGCAAGGTTGACGATAATGGCAGCGGTTTGCGTTACCAATGGTCGCAGCCCTGATTTTATAAGGCTTTTGTAGACCGCCCGGCTTGTCCGGGCGGTTCTCTATCTGCCTTTGCGATGATACACTTAGCCACAAATGTCACAGTCAAAGCCCAACGAGTGAAGCAACCGGCCCAACTGTCTTTAGCCGTACAACTACCGGATGATGAAACCTTCGTCAGTTTTTATCCCGGCAACAATGCTCATCTGATCACCGCCCTCAAAAACGCGGCCATCGGTCAGGGATCGCCTTTCCTCTATTTCTGGGGAGCCAAGGGATCCGGACGCTCTCATCTGCTCCACGCCACTTGTGCCGAGGTCAACGCCCGCGATGCGGCGGCGGCCTATCTCTCCCTCGATCAGTTTGAACAGCTCGACCCCAGCATGCTTGATGCCCTCGAAAGCTTGCCGCTGGTTTGTCTCGACAGCCTTGAGGCGATCGCCGGCAATGCCGTGTGGGAGCGGGCGCTGTTTGATTTCTACAATCGCTGGCAGGAGAAGGGCGAGGGGACGCTGGTGGTCACTGGCTGCAGCGCGCCGCGCAAGCTGGGGCTGCAACTGCCGGATCTCGCCTCGCGCCTCGACTGGGGGGTGAGTTTCCATCTCGAAGAGCTGGATGACGAAGGCAAGCTCAGTGCCCTGCAGCTGCGTGCCGAGCTGCGGGGCTTCAAATTGCCCATCGATGTGGGCCGCTTCCTGCTCAACCGACTCTCCCGCGATATGCGAACCCTGCTCACCACTCTCAATCAGCTCGACAACGCCTCATTTCGCGCCAAGCGCAAGCTGACCATTCCCTTTGTCAAAGAGATCCTCGAGCTCTGAGCCTCTCGACTGTGTGCGGTTGTGCGCCTGACTTTCGTTTGAATTACAGATAAAAAGAAACCCCGGCTTCAGGCCGGGGTTTTGCTATTTCAAGGCAGCTCTCTTATTAGTGGAACTGATCTTCTTCGGTGGAGCCGGTCAGCGCGGTGACCGAGGATTGGCCACCCTGAATGACGGTGGTCACCTTGTCGAAGTAACCGGTACCGACCTCCTGCTGGTGTGCCACGAAGGTGTAGCCACGGCTGGCGGCGGCAAATTCCGGCTCCTGCACCATCTCGACGTAGTGCTTCATCCCTTCGCCACGGGCGTATTGGTAGGCCAGTTCGTACATGTGGAACCACATGTTGTGGATACCCGCGAGGGTGATGAACTGGTACTTGTAGCCCATGTCGGAGAGCTCCTGCTGGAAGCGGGCGATGGTGGCATCGTCCAGATTCTTCTTCCAGTTGAAGCTAGGGGAGCAGTTGTAGGCCAGGATGCGATCCGGGAACTTGGCCTTGATTGCTTCGGCAAATTTACGTGCTTCGTCCAGGTCCGGCTTGGCGGTTTCACACCACACCATGTCGGCGTAGGGGGCGTAAGCCAGACCGCGAGCGATGGCCTGATCGATACCGGCACGCACCTTGTAGAATCCTTCAGCAGTGCGCTCACCAGTCAGGAAGTCTGCATCGTACGGGTCGGCATCGGTGGTCAACAGGTCAGCGGCGTTGGCGTCGGTACGGGCGATCACCAGGGTGGTGGTGCCGCACACATCGGCTGCCAGACGGGCGGCAACCAGCTTTTGCACCGCTTCCTGAGTCGGTACCAGCACCTTGCCGCCCATATGACCGCACTTCTTGACTGATGCCAGCTGATCTTCGAAGTGCACGCCAGCGGCGCCTGCTTCAATCATTCCCTTCATCAGTTCGAAGGCGTTCAGCACGCCGCCGAAACCGGCTTCCGCATCGGCCACGATCGGCAGGAAGTAGTCGATAAAGCCCTCATCCTGCGGCCCAACCTTGTTGGCCCACTGGATCTGGTCGGCACGGGCGAAGGAGTTGTTGATACGCTCCACCACGGACGGTACAGAGTTGGCAGGGTAGAGGGATTGATCCGGATACATGGTGGAGGACAAGTTGTTGTCCGCCGCCACCTGCCAGCCGGAGAGGTAGATCGCCTCGATCCCCGCCTTGGCTTGCTGTACTGCCTGACCACCGGTCAGGGCGCCGAGGCAGTTGACGTAGCCTTTCTTGGCGTCGCCGTGGATCAGACCCCACAGCTTGTCGGCTCCACGCTGGGCCAGGGTGTGCACCGGCTGCAAGCTGCCGCGCAGGTTCACCACGTCTTCGGCGCTGTAGCCGCGCTTGATCCCTTTCCAGCGGGGGTTTTCCGCCCAGTCTTTCTCGATAGCCTGGATCTGTTGCTCACGGGTCAGTGCCATATCAGTTCCCTCTTTCATTGATTTCACGTTTCCATTGACTTGTTATTGGCGAGCCCCGCTGGGGGCCCGTGATTCAGAGCCGCTCGTAACCGGGCAGCGTCAGAAAATCGATCAGGGTATCGGCGCAGGTGATCTCTTCCATCAGCTCGCTTGCCTCGGCAAAGCGTCCTGCCTGCCAGCGCGCAGTACCCACCTCGGCTTTGACCACCTCCAACTCCTCGGCCAGCATCTGGCGGAACAGCTCTTTGGTCACCACCTTGCCATTCGACAGACTCTTGCCGTGGCGGATCCACTGCCAGATGGAGGTGCGGGAGATCTCGGCGGTGGCGGCATCTTCCATCAGACCGTAGATGGGCACGCAGCCGTTGCCGTTGATCCAGGCCTCCAGATATTGCAGGGCGACCCGGATATTGGTGCGCATCCCTGCCTCGGTGCGCTCACCCTCACAGGGGGCCAGCAGGTCGGCGGCGGTGATGGGGGCATCCTGCTCGCGCAGCACGCCAATCTGGTTCTTGGCGCCAGCCGCAATGGTGGCGTTGAACACCGCCATGGCGGTATCAGCGAGGCCAGGGTGGGCGACCCAGGTACCGTCGTGGCCGTTGTTGGCTTCGCGCTCCTTGTCGGCCTTGACCTTGGCGAAGACCTGCTCGTTGACGGCAGCGTCCTTGGCCGGAATAAAGGCGGCCATGCCACCCATCGCCAGCGCACCGCGCTTGTGACAGGTCTTGATCAGCAGCCGCGAGTAGGCGGAGAGGAACGGTTTGTCCATGGTCACCACCTGACGATCAGGCAGTACCCGATCCGGATGGTTCTTCAAGGTTTTGATATAGCTGAAGATGTAGTCCCAGCGGCCGCAGTTCAGCGCGACGATGTGATCCTTCATTTGATAGAGCAGCTCATCCATCTCGAACACGGCCGGCAGGGTTTCAATCAGCACGGTGGCCTTGATGGTGCCGCGGGGCAGACCGAACTTGTCCTCGGTCCAGGCGAATACCTCGCTCCACCAGCGCCCTTCCAGATGGCTCTGCAGCTTGGGCACGTAGAAGTAGGG
This sequence comes from Aeromonas sp. FDAARGOS 1416, assembly GCF_019048085.1. Lineage (NCBI taxonomy): Bacteria > Pseudomonadati > Pseudomonadota > Gammaproteobacteria > Aeromonadales > Aeromonadaceae > Aeromonas > Aeromonas sp. FDAARGOS 1416. The sequence continues at coordinate 838,798 of NZ_CP077301.1, forward strand.
GCCGGAGCCTTTGGCCAGCAGCGCCTGATAGTTGTGCAGGAAGTAGAGGGCAAAATCGAACAGGCCTCCGGGGATGGGCTCGCCATCGAAAGTGACATGTTTTTCCGGCAGGTGCAGACCGCGCACCCGGCAGATGAGCACTGCCGGATTGGGGTTCAGGGTATAGGCCTTTCCTTCCGGACTGGTGTAGGAGACGGTACCGTTGACTGCATCGCGCAGGTTGATTTGACCCTCGATCACCTTGTTCCAGGCGGGGGCCAGTGAGTCCTCGAAGTCCGCCATAAACACCTTGACGTTGGCGTTGAGGGCGTTGATCACCATCTTGCGCTCGACCGGGCCGGTGATCTCCACACGGCGGTCTTGCAGGTCGGCGGGAATGCCGCGAATGGTCCAGTCACCGTCACGGATGTGGGCGGTTTCCGGCAGGAAGTCCGGTAACTCGCCGCCATCGATACGGGCCTGACGTGCCACACGTTGTTTCAGCAATTCCCCTCTTTGGGGAGCAAAACGTTCCACCAGTTCGGAGACCAGAGCCACCGCGTCCGGCGTCAGAATTTGCGCGTATTCGGGTAGCATCTCGCCCTGGATGCGAAGGCGAGCGCTGCAGTGGGTCTGAGCCGGTGCCGACATAAGGTTCACTCCTTTGAGAATTACATTTTGAACTTACTAACTACGACTAAAGTCGAATCCCTGTTCCTGAAACGTTCCCGCAACAACGGGGTAACACGATTGATAAGGTGCGAAATATTGTTGAGTACGTCAACAGTTTTTTTTAAACACCTGTTTTTTGGATATGGTTAAGTTGATGTTTTTTATTGCTTTATTTGGTTGGTATAAAAGCTCTACGCAGATGGTTATGCTCCTGCTTTTTCCCATCTGACAACGGCTAATTTGGGCCGTTACCCTGCCCCTTACCTTGTAACTTATTACGTAATAAAATTACAAATGCAAAAACAAATCCCGACCTAACTCCAGGCTTTGCCAAAACAGCTGTATAAAGTGCGTTTGAATGTGGCAATGAAAGTTTTGCTATTGCTAGGTCTGGTTGGTGAACGTGCGTTTTAAACTTGGCGTGGTGATGCAGGCTTTGTTGGCACCTGCGGCTGCAGTGATGGAAAGTGAAGCGCAATAACGTAGGTTTGTATCAGTTGTCGGGGGGAATGTCGGGTAGGGAGGGGGGAGAAGCTTCAGTCAATAATGCTGCCATCCTAGATGGAATTAGCAGTTTGTCGTTTTTTGCTTATTTCTCGCCAAGGGCGGGAAACAGAGGGCGTTGAACAGGCGATGCGCCGGGGATTGAGCGGCCATCTGGCCGGGCTTAATAGTCATCATCCGGTTCGGCAAGATCGATCACATCCAGCTGGACGACCTGTTCATCTTCGTTTTCGGTATGGCAAGGGGTGTCGTGAGGAACGGAATAAAGCGCATTGGCGGGTGTGAGATCTGTGGTCTGGTTCATGCCTGGTCCTGTGTTGCACGCAAGCCGGACAGTGATCCCTTCAATCGTGTTTCCACCTCCCTGTGTTGTCTACCGGCGGAAAGTTGCGCATCTTAATGAGTTCGGCAAAAAGATTCAAGTGGTTCTGAGTATTTTTTGTTCTTGGTAGGCTGGCGTTGTCAGGAGGATAAATCGGAGGCAAAAAAATAGCCCAGTCGTTTGACTGGGCTATTCTCAGGGAAAATGGTCGGTGTGAGAGGATTCGAACCTCCGACCCTCTACACCCCATGCAGATGCGCTACCTGGCTGCGCTACACACCGACGGAGTCAGACTCGGCTGACGGGGAGGAAGTCTAATAGCATGGCCAAACGGGTGCAACTCCTTTTTTATCATAGAGATGCCGATTGCTTCTTTATTGCTCAGTCTGGATGTGGCTTGGGTCTGACGTGCAGATTTGGCATAATCGCCGCCCTGTCACCGCGAGCTATCATGCCAGCTATCTATGGAATCATCTGACAGATGTGGATAGCGAGAATGCAAACAGCACAATTGAACAATATATATAAAGAGGGGATGGGCGTGAAACCATCAGAGGTCCCAGAGACACCAAGTCAGACCGAGCAGGACGAACAGTGGATGCGCCATGCCATGACATTGGCCGCCCGGGCCGAAGGGATTGGCGAGATCCCGGTCGGTGCCGTACTGGTGCTGGATGGTCAGGTGGTGGGAGAGGGGTGGAATCGCTCCATCAGCGAACACGATGCCTGTGCCCATGCCGAGGTGATGGCAATCCGGGCGGCGGGCCAGCAGCTGGCGAACTACCGGCTGCTCGACACCACTCTTTATGTGACGCTGGAGCCCTGCTGTATGTGTGCCGGTGCGCTGATCCATAGCCGGGTCAAGCGGGTGGTTTACGGCGCCCGAGATCTCAAGACCGGTGCCGCGGGGTCGGTGTTCGAGATCTTGCAGGACCCGCGCCACAACCACAGTGTCGAGCTGACCGGCGGTGTGCTGGCCGATGCCTGCTCGGCCCAGTTGTCGGCCTTCTTCAAGCGCCGCCGTGCCGAGAAAAAGGCGGCCAAACTGGCGCTGCAACAATCAAACGATACCCTTTCCTGAATCATTCGGGGGCAGCGCAGGCTGCCCTTGCTGATTATCAGCATAAATATCCCTTTATAAACAATATATTATGCTCGCCCACCTTCGAAGGGATCCCCGCCCGTTTTTCCGCTAACAACCTCTGTTAAAGCGTTCTCGATGTAACAAAACTGTCATGCAACCGCCATATAATGCCGCGAAGCCTAGCTTACATTGAGGTCTTGCATGTCATCGGAATCGTTAAACCTGGTCATGGCGGGCAGTAGAAAACGCCGGATCAAGGATAAATTGGCCAAATATGGCGTCACCACAGGCGGAGCCCTGGTACTGGTGGCGCTGCTGCTTATCTTCTTTTATCTGCTCTATGTGGTGAAACCCATCTTCAATGGCGCCTCCATGGAGCCGACCGCCTCGTTTACCCTGCCTGCCGCAGGGAAGACCGCCTGGCTCGGCGTGGAAGAGCAGAACGAGATCGGCTATCGCTTCAGCGATAAAGGGCAGGTCAACTTCTTTGCGGTGCAGGGAGATGACAAGATCAAGGTCGGCCAGTCACTGGGTCAGGCCCAGGTTGCTGGTGACATCACCACGGTAGCGACCCCTGCTCCTGGTCAGCGGCTGATCGCTTACGGCTTTGCCGATGGCAAGGCGCAGGTCGTCCAGCCAGCGTTCAAGGTCTCCTATCCCAACGATGTGCGGGTGATTGAACCCAGCCTGCAATATCCCTTCGGCGAAGAGCCTGTGGTGATCGACCCGCAAGGGAAGGCACTGCAACTGATGGTGTTCGAAGCCACCAAGGACAAGATGGCGACCGCCGCCGTGACCGAAGATGGTCGTGGTGTGATGACGGTGATGAGCGGTGAGGAGAACTTCATCTCCGGGGAGATTGAGTGGAGCAGTGAAAACTATACGATTCCCTCCCTGCCGCGCCATGTGGATCAGATGTTGCTGACCCCTAATCTGCGGATCCTGTTCGTGCGCGAGGGCAATCGCCTCTCCGTCTATGACATTCATAACCTGAGCGAAATCTCCCTGCGCAACGTGTTGGAGATCAATGCCCCCAACGCCAATGTGACCCGGGTTCAGCTGCTCTCCGGCGCCTCTTCACTGCTGGTGGGTAATGACAACGGCGTCATCTCCCAGTGGTTCGAAGTGGCGAAGGATGGCAAACGCCAGTTCACCCAAATTCGTGACTTCAAGGGTGATGGTGCGGTAGATCTGCTGACTCCTGAGCACTTTCGCAAAGGCTTCATCAGTGCCGACAAGGATGGCATCATCAGTTTCTTCCACGCCACCGGCGAGACCAAGCTGCTGACCGAGACGGTGGAAGGGGGCGAACTCTCTGCCCTGGCCATCTCCCCTCGTCACAATCTGTTGCTGATGCAGCAAGGGAATACCTTCAAGCTCTTCTCGGTGGAGAACGAACACCCCGAAGTGACCTGGTCTGCCCTCTGGCAACAGGTGTGGTACGAAGGGTATCCGGAGCCCCAGTATGTGTGGCAATCCACCTCCGCCAGCAACGACTTTGAAGCCAAGCTGAGTTTGGTGCCGCTGGTATTCGGTACGCTGAAAGCCTCTTTCTACGCCATGGTGTTTGCTGTGCCGCTCGGCGTGGCCGGTGCCATCTATACCGCCTACTTCATGTCGGCGGGGCTGCGTAAATACGTCAAGCCGACGGTCGAGATCATGGCGGCGCTGCCGACCGTTATCCTGGGCTTCCTGGCGGGTCTGTGGCTGGCGCCGATCATCGAGGGTGCCTTGCCCGGGGTGATCCTGCTGCTGGTATTGCTGCCGATGGGGATGCTGCTGACTGCACTGCTCTGGAACTATCTGCCGGAGCGCGGCAAGTCCTTGCTGCCGGAGGGGTGGCACGCCATCCTGCTGATCCCGGTGCTGCTGCTGATTGGCTGGGGGGCCTTCGCCCTGAGCCCGCTCATCGAGAATGCTTTTATGCACGGCGATTCGCGCATCTGGCTGACTCATGAAATGGGCATCAAGTTTGACCAGCGCAACTCGCTGGTGGTCGGTATCGCCATGGGCTTTGCGGTCATCCCCACCATCTTCTCCATCGCTGAAGATGCGGTCTTCTCGGTGCCCAAGCACCTGACCCAGGGCTCGTTGGCGCTGGGGGCCACCCCGTGGCAGACCCTGAGCCGGGTGGTGATCCTCACCGCCAGCCCGGGCATCTTCTCTGCGGTGATGATGGGCCTTGGCCGCGCCGTGGGCGAGACCATGATCGTGCTGATGGCTACCGGCAACACCCCCATCATGGACTTCTCCATGTTCCAGGGGCTGCGCACCCTCGCCGCCAACATCGCGGTGGAGATGCCGGAATCGGAAGTGGGCAGCTCCCACTATCGGGTACTGTTCCTCGCGGCCTTCGTCCTGTTTGTGTTCACCTTTTTGTTCAACACCCTGGCCGAGTTTGTCCGTCAGCGGTTGCGTGAAAAATACAGCTCGATGTAAGGGGCGACTCTGTAATGGACAAGGAATCGACAATGGGTAAGTGGTTTAAATCAGGGGCCCCCTGGATCTGGATGACCGGCGGTGCCGTCAGCCTGAGTCTGGTGGCGGTACTGGGTCTGCTGCTGCTGATCGGCTGGCGTGGTCTGGTCTACTTCTGGCCGCACCCCATCTATGAGTGGCAGCTGGAAGACGCCAGCGGCAACAAGAGCGTACTGATCGGCGAGATCAACGATCGCGAGCAGGTACCGGTGGAGCGACTGCGCGCCGCAGGTCTGCCACTGGAAGGGGAAGAGCGCGAGCTGCTGACCCGCTATCTGGTCAAGACCGGCAACCGTGAGTTCGTTGACCTCGATTTTCGCTGGGTGCTGGAGACGGACATCAAGTCCCAGAGCCAGCCGGCTGAGCTGGCCATGGTTGAGCGTGCCACCAACGGCAACTTCTATGGCTATATCGTCGGGGTGAAAGAGGATGGCCGCGAGCTCACCTCTGATCTGCATTCTGCCCTGCAGCGGGTGCTGGCGCGAGCCAATGCCCTTTCAGAACAGGCCAACGATCTGCAAAAAGGGGACATCGGCAGCATCAACTATCAACTGGAGCGGCTGCGCCTGAAAGAGCGCAAGGCCGAGCTGGATGACAAGCTGACCGAGCAGCTCAAAGCCGAACTGGCCAGCGAGCGTCAGGCCCTCAACGATCGCTATCAGGTGCTGGAAAAAGAGCTCTTCTCCCTGCGTAGCCAAGCGGACCGCGACGCCATTACCGTCAAGGATATGCGTGGCGAGCTGGTGACCATGCCGATGTCCAAGGTACTGGACGTGGTATGGCCCAACGACATGAGCCTGCTGGCCAAGGTGGGTCACTGGTTCCACCAGATCGGCAAGTTCGTCTCTGACGATCCCCGTGAAGCCAACACCGAGGGCGGGGTGTTCCCGGCTATCTTCGGCACTGTGTTCATGGTGTTCCTGATGGCGATCATCGTGACCCCGCTGGGGGTGGTGGCGGCAGTCTACCTGCACGAATACGCGGGCAAGAACAGTCTGACCAAGATCATCCGCATTGCGGTGATCAACCTGGCGGGCGTGCCCTCCATCGTCTACGGCGTGTTTGGTCTGGGCTTCTTCGTTTACACCCTGGGGGGCAGCATCGACCGCCTCTTCTACCCGGAAGCGCTGCCGAGCCCAACCTTTGGTTCACCCGGCGTGATCTGGTCGGCGCTGACCCTGGCTATCCTGACCCTGCCGGTGGTGATTGTCTCCACCGAAGAGGGACTGGCGCGGATCCCGAGCACCATCCGTCAGGGCTCGTTGGCACTGGGCGCGACCCAGGCCGAGACCCTGTGGCGCATCGTGCTGCCGATGGCGAGCCCGGCCATCATGACCGGCCTTATTCTGGCTATTGCCCGTGCAGCCGGTGAAGTGGCGCCGCTGATGCTGGTGGGGGTGGTAAAACTGGCACCGACCCTGCCGATGGATGGCAACTTCCCGTATCTGCATGTGGAGCGCAAGTTCATGCACCTGGGCTTCCACATCTATGACGTCGGCTTCCAGAGCCCCAACGTCGAGGCGGCCCGCCCGCTGGTCTACGCCACCTCCTTCCTGCTGGTGACGGTGATCGTGGGTCTGAACCTGACCGCTATCGGTATTCGTAACCACTTGCGCGAGAAATTCCGGTCGCTGGAGCATTAATTCGGCGCCGCATGAGTGATACAAGAGTGAGATAACAGAGGGGCGGCCGAGCGCGAGCCGCCATCTCTCTGCACCAATACGTGAGGGGCGCCGGCAGCAGTCCGGCCACTCCAGATAGATTTTGAGGTAACAGATGATCAACGTAACGACCACGTCTACCCAGCACACCGCGCTGGACCTGCTCAACCTGACCTCGGAGCAGACCGCGCTGGAGGTGAAGGATCTCAACCTGTACTACGGCAGCAAGCAGGCGCTGTTCAACGTCAACATGAAGATCCCCAAAGGGCAGGTGACCGCCTTTATCGGCCCGTCAGGCTGTGGTAAATCGACCCTGCTGCGCTGCATCAACCGGATGAACGATCTGGTGGAGATCTGCCGCATCGAGGGGGAAATCCAACTGCACGGCCACAACATCTATGACAAGAGCGTCGATGTTTCCGCCCTGCGCCGTCAGGTGGGCATGGTGTTCCAGCGCCCGAACCCGTTCCCCAAGTCCATCTACGAGAACGTGGTCTATGGTCTGCGCCTGCAGGGGATCAACGATCGTCGCACTCTGGATGAAGCTGCCGAGCGCTCCCTGCGCGGTGCGGCCCTGTGGGACGAGGTGAAGGATCGTCTGCACGACAACGCCTTCGGTCTCTCCGGTGGTCAGCAGCAGCGTCTGGTGATTGCCCGCGCCATTGCAATCGAGCCGGAAGTGTTGCTGCTCGATGAGCCGACCTCGGCGCTCGACCCCATCTCCACCCTCACCATCGAGGAGCTGATCAACGAGCTCAAGAGCCAGTTCACCGTGGTGATCGTGACCCACAACATGCAACAGGCTGCGCGAGTGTCGGATCAGACCGCCTTCATGTATATGGGCGAGCTTATCGAGTACTCGGATACCAACACCATTTTCACCACCCCGGCCAAGAAAAAGACCGAAGATTACATTACTGGTCGTTACGGCTAAGGAGAGGAGAGGATGAATCTCAGCAAACAGATTGGCAGTCGGTTCAACGGCTAAGGCATAATCGGAGCAATCAAGGATTATTTGTATGGACAATATGAACCTCAATAAACACATCTCCGGTCAGTTCAATGCCGAGCTAGAGAACGTGCGCAACCAGGTGCTGGTGATGGGCGGTCTGGTGGAGCAGCAGCTCACCGACGCTATCGCGGCGATCCACGATCAGGATCTCGATGCGGCGCGCAAGATCGTGGCCAACGACCACAAGGTCAACGCGATGGAAGTGGCGATCGACGAGGAGTGCACCCGCATCATCGCCAAGCGTCAGCCGACTGCCTCCGACCTGCGACTGGTGATGGCCATCATCAAGACCATCACCGATCTGGAGCGCATTGGCGACGTGGCCGACAAGATCGCCCGCATGCTGACCGACAACGCCAACAAGCCGCAGCCGCCGCTGGTGTCGCTGGAGAACATGGGCCGTCGCACCATCAAGATGCTGCACGATGTGCTCGACGCTTTCGCCCGCATGGATCTGGATGCAGCGCTGGCGGTCTACAAGGAAGATGACAAGGTAGACCGGGAGTACGAGTCCATCATCCGCGAGCTGATGACCTACATGATGGAAGATCCCCGCACCATCCCCCAGGTGCTCAACGTGCTGTGGGCGGCGCGAGCCATCGAGCGGGTCGGCGATCGCTGCCAGCACATCTGCGAGTACATCGTCTACTACGTGAAAGGCAAGGATGTACGCCATACCAAGGCGGACGATCTGGGCACCCTGCTGGGCAAGGGCTAACCGGAAGTGAATAAAAAGGCGCGTGAAGCGCCTTTTTTGTTGCATAACTGGTCGGAGTAAGATAAAGCCCCCAACTGGCTGTTTTCTGATAGAATACTCCCCCTGTGTGAGTCCCGGATGGGCTCACGGTCCGGTCTCCCGGGCCCAGTTTGCCGTCTTGTGCTAAGGCGGGTGTAGCAATAGGTTAATCATGAGTTTTGCCGATAGTTTGTTCTTTTTAATGCTGCTGGTTGGCGGCAGTGTGTTCTTCTCCCTCTCCGAGATCTCTCTCGCCGCGTCTCGCAAAATCAAATTGCAGGTGATGGCGGATGAAGGTAATCGCCAGGCCGAAAAGGTGCTGGCCCTGCAGGCCCAGCCGGGCAACTTTTTCACTGTGGTGCAGATTGGCCTCAATACCGTCGCCATTCTGGGCGGTATCCTGGGTGAGTCTGCCCTCAACCCCGCCATCAAGGGGATTGTCTCCCAGTTCTACCAGGGCCCCTGGCTTGGCGAGATCAGCTCCGGTGCCTCCTTCGTGTTCGTCACCGGCATGTTTATCCTGATCGCCGATCTGATGCCCAAGCGTCTGGCCATGACCATGCCCGAGCAGATTGCCGTGGTGGTGGTGCGCCCCATGCTCTTCTTCGTCACCGTTTTGATGCCGCTGGTGTGGGTCTTCAACGGATTGGCGAACTCCCTGTTCCGTCTGATGCGCGTCTCCACGGTGCGTAACGACGAGATCACCTCCGACGATATCTATGCGGTGATGGATGCCGGTGCCGAGGCGGGGGTTATCCAGCGCGAGGAGCATCAGCTCATCGAGAACGTGTTCGAGTTGCAGTCCCTTGGTGTCACCTCTGCCATGACGGCCCGCGAGAGCCTCATCTACTTCACCCTGCAAGAGAGTGAAGAGAGCATCAAGGCGAAGATCGCCGAACATCCCCACAACAAGTTTCTGGTCTGTGACCACAACCTCGACAGCATCAAGGGCTTTGTCGATGCCAAAGAGCTGCTGATCCGCGTTATCGGCGGCCAGAGCATCGACCTGATCGGTGGCAACCTGGTGCAGAACGTCATCATCATCCCCGATACCCTGAACCTCTATGAGGCGATGGAGTACTTCAAGAACCACAGAGGCGACTTTGCCGTGGTGATGAATGAGTACGCGCTGGTGGTGGGGATTGTCACCATGAACGACCTGATGAGTACCGTCATGGGCGAGTGGGCGACCCACGTAGTGGAAGAGCAGATCGTCCAGCGCGACGAGAACTCCTGGCTGGTGGACGGGGTTACCCCCATCTCCGACGTGATGCGCGCCTTCGATATCGAAGAGTTCCCCGAGAACCAGAACTACGAGACCATCGCCGGCTTTATCATGTATATGCTGCGCAAGATCCCCAAGCGCACTGACTCGGTCAAATACGCCGGTTACAAGTTCGAGGTGGTGGATATCGACAGTTACAAGATTGATCAGCTGCTGGTTACCCGGGTCGAACCGGCTGTGGCCGAGAAGCCAGCTCAGGAATCGTAAAAGGAGCGACATAAGAGTCATGAAGATGCAGTCTCATTCCCGTGCGCTGGCCTGTGTCGCGCTCGCCCTGGCACTGGGTGCCTGTAGTCAGAGTGCGCCGCGCAAAGCCACAGTGGCAGCCAAGCCGGTAGCCCCCAAGCCTGCCGTGGTCGTGCCGCAGCCGGATCCCGATGCGGTGGTACAAAGTGGCATGGCCGAGCCGAGCCCGGTCTTTGATGAGCAGTATCATGGCCCGGATCAGGGGTCGCTGGAGTCGGTTACCGCCCTGTTTGCCCGTGGCTACATCGAGTCCGCCATGCGCGAGACCATGCTGGCGGCGGTGCACAACGACTATCCGCTGCTCGGCATGCGGGATGTGCGGTTGACCGATCCGGTCTCCAAATTCCTCACCTCCGAGCATGCGGCCACCACGGCCCATGACTATCTCTATGCGGGTGTGCAGCGTCGCCTCGGTCGTCCGCTCAGCCCTGCCCAGTGGGAGCAGATCTGGCGCGGCTTGCCGCAGCAGGGTCGGGTCTCCGACTGGGTCAAACAGATTAAGCGAGTGCTGGCCGGGCGTTAAGTTACCAGCGGATCAAGATTGTGATGAGGCCACCTTCGGGTGGCCTCTTGCATTTCTGCTTTTGCCTCGCCGTTTGCACGCTGATTTCTGCTGATACTGATTGCCGCCCGTGGCGCTTTGCTTTATCTTGTTTTGGCCATCTAAACATCCATATGTTTTTATGGCTGTATAATAAAATGGCTTCCCAGGATGAAGCGGGACGATCTGCAGCGATTCGATGCGAAACCGCAGATCAACAAAACAAACAGATAAATACGCAAATAAACAACGCACATAACGAAGAGACACGACAGATGGAAACCAGGGAATTGTGGGTGCTGGATGGGGGCATGGGGCGCGAGTTGGCACGGCGAGGGGCACCGTTTCGTCAACCCGAGTGGTCGGCGCTGGCCTTGATGGAGGCGCCAGAGACGGTGCGTGATGTGCATCAGGCCTATGTGGCGAGCGGGGCCAGGGTCATTACTACCAACAGCTATGCGCTGGTGCCGTTTCATATCGGCGATGAGCGTTTCTTTGCCGATGGGGAGGGGCTGGCAGCGCTGGCTGGTCAACTGGCCCGTGAGGTGGCTGACGAGCAGAAGGGCGCCGTGCAGGTGGCGGGTTCTCTGCCACCGCTGTTTGGATCCTACCGTGCCGACCTGTTCAAGGCGGACCGGGTGAGCGAGCTGGCGACACCGCTTATCCGGGCGCTATCCCCTTATGTGGATATCTGGTTGGCCGAGACCATGAGCCTGATTGCCGAGCCACTGGCCCTGAAAGCGCTGTTGCCTGACGATGGCAAGCCGTTCTGGGTCTCCTTCACGCTGGAAGATGAGGCGCCTGGCAACGAACCGCGACTGCGTTCCGGCGAGCAGGTGGCTGATGCGGTGACCACGTTAGTGGCGGCCGGGGTCGATGCCATCCTGTTCAACTGCTGTCAGCCCGAGGTGATCGAGGGGGCCCTCGAGGTTGCTCGCGCCCGATTGCAGGCGCTGGGCCGCGCTGACATTCGCCTCGGTGCCTATGCCAACGCCTTCCCGCCGCAACCCAAGGAGGCCACCGCCAATGATGGGCTGGACGAGATCCGTGCCGATCTGGGGCCGCTGGATTACCTTGGCTGGGCCGAGCGCTGGCGCGCAGCCGGTGCGAACTTGATCGGCGGTTGCTGCGGCATCGGCCCCGAGCATATTCAGGCGCTGAGCCGCCGGTTGCGCTAAGGAGCTTCCATGAAAGAGAGCAAGATTGGGCTCTGGTCACTCACCGCGCTGGTGTTCAGCTCCATGGTGGGGGCGGGGATTTTTAGCCTGCCCCAGAACATGGCCGAGGTGGCAGGCGCCCGCGCCGTGCTGATCGGCTGGGGCGTGACGGGTGTGGGCATCCTGGCGCTCGCCATGAGTTTTCTCTATCTGTCGCGACTCAGGCCGGATCTCGACGGCGGTATCTACAGCTACGCCCGCGCCGGTTTTGGCGAGCTGGTAGGCTTCTTCTCTGCCTGGGGCTACTGGCTCTGCGCCACCATCGGCGTGGTGGGTTATCTGGTGATCGCCTTTGCGGCGCTTGGCAGCTTTATCGACACCCCCGAGCAGATCTGGTTTGGTGAGGGCAACACGCTGGCAGCGTTTGTCGGCGAGTCCTGCATCCTCTGGGCTGTGCACCTGCTGGTGGCCCGCGGCGTGCAGCAGGCGGCGCTGTTCAATCTGGTGGCGACCCTGGCCAAGAGCCTGCCTCTGCTGCTGTTTATCCTGTTTGCCTGCTACTGGTTCGATCCGGTCACCTTCGCGGCGGATCAGCAGGGCAGCACCCTGGCGGTGCCGGTCTCCGAGCAGGTGCGCAACACCATGCTCATCACCCTCTGGGTCTTCACCGGTATCGAGGGGGCTGCGGTGTTGTCGGCCCGCGCCCGAAATCGGCGGGATGTGGGCACGGCCACCGTGCTTGGGGTGCTATTGGCGCTGCTGCTCTATGTGCTTATCTCGGTGCTGGCGCTCGGAATATTGAGTCGGCCCGAGCTCGCAGCGCTGCCCAACCCCTCCATGGCAGGGCTGATGGCCCAGATGACCGGCTCCTGGGGCAAGCTGCTCATCAGCGTCGGCCTTATCGTCTCGGTGCTCGCCTCCTACGTGAGCTGGACCCTCTTCTCGGCCGAGGTGCCGTTCAGCGCGGCCCGACACGGCGCGTTTCCTGCTATCTTCCGGCGCCAGAACCGCAACGGGACGCCTATCGCATCGCTCTGGCTCACCAGCCTGACGGTGCAGACTTGCCTGCTGCTGGTGTGGCTGCTCGGCAAGGGCTACACCAGCCTGCTGCTTATCTCTACCTCGATGATTTTGGTGCCCTACCTGCTGATCGGCCTGTTCTTGCTCAAGCTCTCGTTCAGCAAGAAGGGTGAGGGCGGGCAGGGCAGCGGTCTGATGCGGGCGGTAGCGCTGGTATCGAGTTGTTACGGTTTCTGGCTGCTCTATGCTGCCGGGGTGGAGTATCTGCTGCTGTCGTTGTTGCTCTACGGGCCGGGTCTGCTGCTGTTTCTCTACAGCCGTCGTCAGCTGGGCGCAGATCTTTGCCTGAGTGGTCGCGAACGGCTGTTGGCCGGAGTGACCTTGCTGAGCCTGATCCCCGCCGTCTGGTCGTTCGCTCATCTCTGATATCGAAGATGTGACTGACCATAAAAGAGAGCGCCGCCGTGGCGCTCTCTTGTTATCAGGGACTGGTTATCAGGGGCTTGCTATCCGGGAGTTGTGACCTGGGGAGAAGGCTTAGCGGCTGGCAGGTCCGGCCGGTTTGCCAAACAGCACTGCGAGCTTTTGTCGCCAGGGTAGGCCACGGGCGTCACGCAGCATGTCGCGCCATTCGTGGAAGGTGAGAGTGAGGGGGTTGAAGCTGTGGATCGGCTTGGTGATGCCGAAGCGGCATGGCTCGGCCGGATCTTCTTCGACAAAGGTGCCGAACAGCCGATCCCAGATGATCAGCACCCCGGCGAAGTTGCGGTCTATGTACTTGGCGTTGCTGGCGTGGTGCACCCTGTGGTGGGAGGGGGTGTTGAAGATCCACTCAAGCCAGCCGAGCTTGTCCACCACCTGGGTGTGGACGAAAAACTGGAAGCCCAGACTCAGCATCACGGTGGCGACCACCGCCTCAGGCGGGAAGCCGATGACAATCATCGGGATCCAGAACAGCCACATGCCGGAGATCGGGTACATCAGGCTCTGGCGAAAAGCGGTGGAGAGGTTGAGCCGCTCTGAGCTGTGGTGCACCACGTGGGAGGCCCACAGCCAGCGAACATGGTGGCTGGTGAAGTGGAACAGCCAGTAACAGAGATCCTGCAACAGGAACAGCAGTAGCACACTCCAGAGATTCAGCTCGATATCGAACAGTCGCCAGCCCCAGAGGGTGTCATACAGATAAGCAATAGCGATGGCCGCCAGCGCATCGCCCCCTTGGTGCATCAGGGCCAGCGCGGCGTTGGCGAACAGATCCCGCCACTGGTAGGTGGCAGTGGGAAAGGCCGCGCCATGTTTGCGCAGGTAGAGCATCTCCCAGCCGATAAAGGCCAGAAAAATCGGGGAGAGGTAGAGCAGAAGCAGTTGCACATCCATATGCGGCCATCCATTCAGAGCAATTGCTCTCCAGCATAAAGGATGGCCTTAATAATTCATTAACATTTTTCTGCCAACGAAGAGATGGCATGAATTATGGCGCGGCAGCAGAGGAAGGCGCGCTGGATGGCTATGCTTGATGCAGGCTTTTTCAGGAGGTGCTGGCTTATGCGCGTCTGGTATTGCTTGTTGCTGGGGTTGTGCATGATGGCGCACGCCAAGACCCGGGTCGAGATTCTGGCGGATGCCGCCTATCCCCCCTACTCCTGGCAGGAGGGGGAGGAGGTCAGGGGGATCTATGTAGACATCATCCGCGAGGTGACCTCTGCCATGCCTGACTATGAGGTAGTGCTCAAGCCCATGCCGTGGCGGCGCGGTCTGAGCATGGTGGAGCAGGGGACCGCCTTCGCCATCTTTCCACCCTACTACATGCCCGATACCCGCCCTTATATGTGGCCCTACTCCCAGCCGATGCTGGATGAAGAGCTGGTGGTGATGTGCGGCGCCAGTGTGGCGGCCAATACCCCGCAGGCCAGGTTTCCGCTCGACTATCACGGTTTACGCTTTGGCATGAACGCCGGTTTTGCCGTCGGCGGCGATGCCTTTTGGCAGGCGGTAAAAGAGAAGCAGATCGACGTGGAGGAGGTGAAAAGCAATCGGGAGAACTTGCTCAAGATTGTCCGCGGCCGGGTCGATTGCACCATCAATGATCGCCTCTCCCTGCTCTATGAGTTGCTCAACATGATAAAGGCCGATCAGCTGGCGGTGGCCGATATGTCCTTGCTCAAACAGGGGCCGGTGCTCAGCAAGGAGCAGGGGTTTCTCGGCTACAGCCGCAAGGGGGAGTACCCCTACAAACAGGCCTTTATCGACCAGTTTGACAAGGAGCTCTATCAGCTCAAAAAACGTGACGGGGTGAAAGTGATCGTGGAGCGCTATTTGGGAAAGTCCCCGCGCTGAGCCGATGAGATGGGCACTCGGGTTCAGCTGGGTTAAGCCTGCTCAGCGTGACACACAAGAAGAGGGACCTTGCAGTCCCTCTTCGTTTATCCAGCAGAGCATGTTGGCTACAGCACCTGACTCAGGAACTGGCGCAGACGCGGGGAGGGGGGATTGTCGAAGAAGTCGGCCGGTTTTTCATCTACCAGCAGTTCGCCACTCTCCATAAAGAGCACCCGATCCGCTACCTCGCGGGCAAAGCCCATCTCGTGGGTCACCACCACCATGGTCATCCCTTCGCGGGCCAGTCCCTTCATCACATCGAGCACTTCCCCCACCATTTCGGGGTCGAGCGCACTGGTGGGCTCGTCAAACAGCATGATGCGTGGCTGCATGGCGAGTGCCCGGGCGATGGCCACCCGCTGTTGCTGACCGCCGGAGAGTTGGGAGGGATAGCTGGCCGCTTTCACCGACAGCCCCACTTTCAGCAGCAGCGCCTTGGCTCTGTCTTCGGCCTCACGGCGCGACAGGCCGCGCACCTTTTGCGGGGCGAGACAGATGTTATCCAGCACCGTCAGGTGGGGGAAGAGGTTGAAGGACTGGAACACCATGCCCACCTCTTCCCGCAGCTTGTTGACATCGCCCGGCTCGGTCAGGCAGATCCCGTCCACCACGATATCGCCGTCGTTGATGGTCTCCAGCTGGTTGAGGGTGCGCAGAAAGGTGGACTTGCCGGAGCCGCTGGGGCCGACGATCACTACCACTTCCCCTTCGGCGACCTCGGTGGTGACGTTTTTCAGGGCATGCACTTCGCTGCCGTAGAACTTCTCTACACCGGTCGCTTTGATGATGGGATCAGTTGCTGCGCGCATATTTCAACTCCAGAAAACGAACCGGGAAGGCGAAGAGGGTGTCGGTGATGGCTGCACTTCTCGATGCCTGTTGCACCTTGATGATGGGATCAGTTACTGCGTGCATATTTCACCTCGAGACGGCGCACCAGAAAGGAGAGGGTACCGGTCAGTACCAGATAGAGCAGGGCTACGGTGAACCACACCTCGAACGGGCTGAAAGTGGAGCTTACCACCTCTCGTCCCGCCTTGGTCAGGTCGGTGATGGAGATGACTGACACCAGCGAGGAGTCCTTGATGAGGTTGATGAATTGGCCTGCCAGCGGTGGCAGCACCCGCTTGAATGCTTGCGGCAGGATGACGTAGCGCATGGTCTGGGCAGAGGTCATACCCAGGCTGCGGCCCGCCTCCATCTGCCCCTTGTGGATGGAGCTGATACCGGCGCGGACGATCTCCGCCACATAGGCACCGGTAAAGACCGCCAGTGCCGCGACCCCGGCGGTGAAGCGATCGAGGTTCAGCACGGTACCGATAAAGAAGTAGACAATAAAGATCTGCACCAGCAGCGGCGTGCCGCGGATGAGCTCAACGTAGGTGACCGCCAGATTGCGCAGGGCGGGATTGGGGGAGAGGCGCGCCAGCCCGGCCAGGGTGCCGAGCAGGATGGCGAAGATGCCTGCTACCAGCGAGAGCTTGACGGTGACCCAGACGCCCCAGGCGATGGGGCCTGCGGTCCAGCTCAGTTGGGTGTCGAGGGTATCGCCACGAAAAACGGTATCCCCTTCGGCGACTTGTACGCCGGTGCTGGCAATGGCTTGCCGCACATTGGGGTCGAGATCGTCTTGCAGGAACAGCTTGCCCTTCTCGGCCTCGCTGGTACCTGCAATCACGGTGCCGTCAAATTCGGCCAGATTCTTCTGCTCCGCCTGATAGGCGATGTATTGGGGAATGCGTTCCCAGCGCCAGGTGTAATCCACGGACTGGACAGCCTTGTAGATGCCGAATACGGCAACCAGCAGCATCAGCAGGAAAACCCCATGCCAGAGTAGCTGATTGGGTTGTTTTTCCATCTGTCTTGTCGGTTTGGGTGTGTGCACAGTCACAACCTCTTCTCGTTATTGTGTGGGGAGCTGCGTGGTGCAGGGGCGGCATGTGCCGCCCCCAGGAGGTTATTTGAGCTGATTCAGCCAGGCGTTGGATTCGAACCACTTCTTGTAGAGACGGTCGTAGCTGCCATCGCCCTTGATCTGGCGCAGGTAGTTGTTGAACCAGTTGAGGGTGTCCTGATCCCCTTTGCGGATGGCCCAGGCCAGCGGCTCGAAGGTGAACGGCTTGTCGAGGTGCACCACGGCACCCTGATTCTGGGAGGCGAAAATAGCGTTGTAGGGCAGGTCATAGACGAACGCATCGACCTTGCCGTTGATCACCTCCAGCTTGGCGTCATCCTGAGTTTCAAACTGCAGCAGGGTGGCTTTGGGGATCAGGCGCTTGACTGCCTGCTCGCCGGTGGTGCCGAGCTTGACCGCGATCTTGTATTTCGGGTCGTTGAGGTCGGTGAAGGATTTGATTTCGCCCGCCTTCTCTTTGCGCAGGACGATGGTCTGGCCGACCACGATGTAAGGGTCGGCAAAGTTGACCCGCAGG
Organism: Aeromonas sp. FDAARGOS 1416; assembly: GCF_019048085.1. Lineage (NCBI taxonomy): Bacteria > Pseudomonadati > Pseudomonadota > Gammaproteobacteria > Aeromonadales > Aeromonadaceae > Aeromonas > Aeromonas sp. FDAARGOS 1416. The sequence continues at coordinate 856,306 of NZ_CP077301.1, forward strand.
TTGCGCTGGGGAGTGACGGTCATGCCGCCCATGATGACGTCGAACTTGTTGGTCAGCAGCGCCGGAATGATGCCATCCCAAGCGGTGTTGACGAATTCGACCTTCACGCCCATCTCTTTGGCGACCATCTTGGCCAGATCCACGTCGAAGCCGATGTATTGGCCCTGCTTGTTGGTCATCTCGAAGGGTTGATAGCCGGCGTCGAAACCGACTCGCAGCACGCCGCGTTCGAGCACGGCATCCAGGGTGGAGCTAGGGGCTGGGGTCGGGGCCGCCGTGGCGATCCCGCAAAACAGCAGGGTAGAAAGAATCAGTTTTTTGATCATAAGTGACGTCTCTGTCGGTGGTGTGTTCGGCCTTGAACCTGATCCCGTGCGACTCCGTGGCACAAGAGACTGCTGCATCCGGCAACAGGCAAGACAGGATGAATGTCTTGAGCGGGACAAAAGCCCCATATGAGATGCTATGAATAGTGGTTGAGTGAAAAATGTACCAAAAACAGATTGTGTCAGAAGACTCAACAGGTTAGAGACATTTATTGCTCATGGCTTCATTCATAAAATCACACGAAAACAACATATCTATCTAATTGAGTGGGTTCAAGCCCAAATTATCCCCAAGACATTTTGTTACATAGAGAGGGGCTCGTATGTGGCTTGAGTCTGGTTGGGCTTATCTTTTTTGCATATCTCAAACCTGCTATAGCGGAATGGTGTGAGTTATCTGGTGGTGTGAAAAACAGACGAACAATATGTTTTTATTGTGAAAACAGTCAGGGTCTCTGGGTCTTGGCAAACGGTTCTCATATACTCACTTACCTCCCTCTGCCTGGTTTTGATATGGATGTCTCGTTGTTGCTGAAGCTGGATGTATTTACCCTGATGGTGATGGCATTGGGGGGATATAGCCTCGGGTTTATCACGCTCTCCATTATCTGGTCGACCCACCGGGAGATCCCGGGCATCGGGTTATGGTGGTGGTCCAGTCTCTGTGCGCTGGTGGCCCAGATACTTTTCTCGTTACAGGCATTTTTCCCCAGCTCCTCCGGCATCTGGCTGGCCAATACCCTGATCACTCTCTGCATTGTGTTGATGCCGCCGGCGCTGCAGCGCTTTTTCGGACAGCCCCCGAACTGGCGTGCTGGGGGGCTCTTTATGCTGGTCTATCTGCTGCTTCTGAGCTGGTGCATTGTGGAGGGGGGGATGGCGTCCCGGGTGTTGCTTGCTTGCCTGAGTTACATGGTGCTGGGTGCGGTGATCGTCTATCTGGTCTGGCGCCACGGCTACCCCCACTATCTGCCGGCGGTGATGGTCTTTACCCTGGTCAACGTGCTGCTCTACGCCTTCTACTTGATGCGGCTCTGGTTCCTCTGGCAGGACAACGTACAGATGCTGATGGATAAGAGCGGGGTCAATGTGCTGCCCTTCCTCTCCATGCTGATGGGTAGCTATCTTTCCACCTTCGGGGTGCTGCTGCTCTGTACCCAGTACCGTGCGCTGGCGCTGCGCCAGCAGGCTAGCCACGACCCTCTTACCGGTCTGCTCAACCGACGTGGCTTTATGGAGCAGCTGAAGCAGCAAAAGTGGGGTGACAGTGGTGCGCTGGCGGTGCTCGACATCGATGATTTCAAGCAGATCAATGACCAGCATGGTCATGAGGTGGGTGATCGGGTGCTGGCCGAGCTCGGTGCCTATCTGGGTAGTCAGCCCGATCTGGTGTGCAGTCGTTTCGGTGGCGAGGAGTTTGTGCTGCTCTTCTCGCAGCCCGGCGTGCTGGCCCTGCAGCGCTGCGAGGGATTGCTGGAGGAGGTCGCGAACCGCGACATGGGGGGGCTCTACATCACGGTCAGTATGGGACTCTCCCACTGGCAAGGGGAGTGGCACTTTGACCCTCTGTTCACTCAGGCCGACCATGCGCTCTACAGCGCCAAGCGGCAAGGCAAGAACCGGGTCTGTCAGGCTGGTCGGGAGGTGTAACTCCCGTTCAGTCCGGTATTACGTTATCTCGGCAGGCTGGGGGCGCGGTGCCTGCGCCTTGAGGAAGGGGAGCAGCAGCAGGGCCGAGACGCCCGCCGCCACCGAGATCACCACGAAGAAGCCGTTCCAGTGCCAGATCTCCATCACCTTGGCCAGCGGATAGCCCGACAGCGCCGCCCCCATGTAGGCGAACAGCCCGACAAAGCCGGTGGCCGCCCCCGCCGAGTTTTTGTGGGAGCACTCCGCCGCCGCCATGCCGATCAGCATCTGGGGGCCAAACACGAAAAAGCCGATGGTAAAGAAGCAGGCCGCTTGCATCACATAGCTGAAGAAGGGCATCAGCCAGAGCGACCCCACCGCCAGCAGGATCCCCACCGCAAAGATGAGGTTCATCGGGCCACGATTGCCGTTGAACAGCTTGTCCGATCCCCAGCCCGCCACCAGCGCACCGATAAAGCCTCCCACCTCGAACATGGAGATGGCCGAGTTGGCGCTCATCAGATTGAAGCCGCGCTGCTCGGTCATGTAGAGATTGCCCCAGTCATTGATGGCGGTGCGTACCACATAGACCAGTACGTAACAGCAGGCGAGCAGCCAGATATAGGGGTTGCCCAACACATACTTGCGCAGGATCTGGCGGTGGGAGAGCCCCGCATCCTGAGTCTGCTGGGCCAGCTCCATGGCGTCCTTGCGCCACTCGCCCACCGTTGGCAATCCCATGGCACTCGGGGTATCCCGCAGTCGCCAGCAGAGGAACAATCCCGCGATGATGGCGATAAGGCCGGGCACTATCATGCCGTAGCGCCAGCCATGTTGCAGAGCAATGGTGCTGACGATAAGGGGAATGAGCGCGCCGCCGACGTTGTGGGCGGTGTTCCAGGCCGACCACCAGACCCCGCGCTCGGTGCGCGAATACCAGCTGGTGAGCAGCTTGGAGCAGGGGGGCCACCCCCAGCCCTGGAAGAAGGCGTTGGCGACCCAGAGGGCGGCAAACATCCAGAGTGCTGACGAGATGCCGAACAGGATATTGATGACCCCGGTGGCCATCAAGCCAATCCCCATGAAGTAGCGCGGGTTGGCACGGTCGCTGATGATGCCGGAGAAGAACTTGGAGCAGCCGTAGGTGATGTAGAACAGGGTCCAGAGCATGCCGATATCGGACTTGTCCAGCATGCCGCTCGCCAGCATGTCCGGCATGGCGAAGTTGAAGCTCTTGCGGGTGAAGTAGAAGACCGCGTAGCCCAGATACATGGTCAGCAGCAGGTGCAGTCGCCAGTGGCGATAGGTGGCGCCGATCTCGGCCTGATCCCGGATAAGGGGCCGGGGCGGCGCGCTTCTCATAAAACTCAGCACAGGCAGGCCCTCTGGTGGTGATTAGCCATGACTCTCCTCCCGTCTGCGACTGGGCAGGTTGACCGTCAGCTGGGTGCCGTGGATGCAGGAGAGTTGCAGACTGCCCCCGAGTGCCTGTACCCGCTCGCGAATGCCGAGCAGGCCATAGCCCTGCTGCGGGCGGCTTTCCGGCAGACCGCGGCCATCATCTTCCAGCACCAGTTGCAACTGCTCGCCGCTGGCACGGGCGCGAATGGTGACCGAGTGGGCGTTGGCATGTTTGACCACGTTGTTGAGCCCCTCCTGACAGACCCGAAACAGGGTGACCCGCTGGGCATCGGAGAGATCCCCATCCGCCAGCTGCCACTCCAGACGGGTGACGATGCCGTGGCGCTCCAGCTCCAGCTCCCGCAGCAGTGCCCGTACAGCCTGTTCCAGCGTCATGTCGTCGAGCTGGCGCGGGCGCAGCCGCCCGAGCAGGCCGCGCACCGCGTCATAGATCCCGAGCGACAGTGTGTCGATGAGGGCACTGCTCTGACCGACACCTGCGTTATCGGGGGCGAGGCGGCGCACTATGCCAGCCTGGGTACGAATGGCGGTGATGGTCTGGCCGATATCGTCGTGCAGCTCGCGCGCTACCTCCTTGCGGATGCTCTCCTCGGTCTCCAGCAGCCGCTCGGTGAGCTGGCGATTGTGGGCGAGCTGGCGGGTTAGCGCCTGATTGAGTTCGCGCTGGCGCTGGATCCCCGCGCCGAGCAGCAGGCCGGTCAGGCTCTGGGCCAGCAGAGAGAGCAGCAGATCGAGGGGGTGATCGTGCCAGGCCTGACTGGCCAGCAGGGCGATGGTGTTCATCAGGGTGGCGAGCAGCGCCCCCTGCCAGCCGTAGCGCCACGCCATGGCGATGATGGGGATGGCGAGACAAAACGGAGTGAAGCGTACCAGCGAGTTGGGCAATCCCAGTTGCAGCCAGAGGCTCAATACGAACAGCAACAGATACCAGACCAGATGGCGAAAGCGCCACTCCACCGGTTGATCCACCAGCGCAGGCCCCAGCGGCACCCAGGTGGCGCGGGTGAGGTAGTGCCAGATCAGCATGCAGGTGGAGGTCAGCGTCAGCCCGCCGGTCAGGCTGAGCAGCAGGGCCGAGAGGCCATCTTCCCCGGCCAGATGCCAGAGCAGGGCTTGCAGCAGCGCCGCCGCCGTGACGGTGGCGAGCAGCAGCAACAGTTGCTGCCAGTCGTTGCGCACCTGCTGGCGACGGGCAATCAGCAGCGGTAGCAGGGTCAGCAGACTGCCCGCGACCAGCCAAGGCCAGTGGGGCAGCCCCACCTCCAGATTGAGCCAGTAGAGCAGCAGCCCTTCGCACAGCAACAGCGGCGGCCAGTAGTGGCCCGGGCTTTGCAGCAGCAAGCCGAGGCGCAGGCCGAAGGGGAACAGCAGCACCGCCAGCGCCGGGCCACCCGCCAGATGCAGGCTGATGCTCCAGAGGCAAAACCAGCCGGCGGCAAAGATGAAGCAGGCCGCCAGCGCGATGGCGACATAGCTGGCAAAACGGGAGATCACCAGCTATCCAGCATGCGGTGGGCCAGCTCGACGTTGTTGCTGACCTTGAGCTTGTCCATCAGGTTGGCGCGATGGACGTGGACGGTCTTGGGGGATAGGCCAAGCTGCTCGGCGATGGCCTTCACTTCCAGCCCCTGGGCCAGCAACTGGGCAATCTCCCGCTCCCGATTGGTGAGGGGATCCCGGCTGCTGCTGGCCAGTTTCTGGGCGATGTCCGGCGTCAGATAACACCCCCCCTGGGCGGCGGTACGCACCGCGGCGATCAGCTCGTCCGGACTGCAGCGTTTGGAGAGAAATCCCTTGGCGCCGGTTTGCAGTGCCTGCTCGATGAGGGCCGGGCTGTCATGTACCGAGAGCATCACCACAGCAAGGCCGGAGGGGAGCTGCTTGAGCAGATCCAGCCCCGACTGGTCGGGCATCGAGATGTCGCAGACGCAGACTCGCGCCCCGCTGCCGGGCAGGCCGGCAAGGGCGTCGCTGGCGGAGCCGAATTCGGCGACCACCTGCAGGTCTGGCTCCAGATTGAGCAGTTGGGCAAAACCGGAACGGACGATCTGGTGATCGTCGATGAGGGCAATTTTTATCATGATGTCAGCCTGAAATTCGGTGCGTCATGACCATGACGCGGCCAACAAGATACCTGCCCCCCGAGTCAGGCTCAAGCAGCAGCAGGAAAAGGGGCTAAAAACCGGGGGGCAAGGTGCGCAAAGCTTGATCGGGATCAGCTGGCAAGGGCGAGCAAGCGGGCTGATCAACAAGGGATGACCAGCCCGGGGGATTCAGCGGTGCAGCTCGCCGGCGCGCTCCGGCTGATAGACCACTTCCAGAATTTCGACCTCGATGGTGCGACCGGCCGGGCCCGGCCAGGCGATGCTGTCGCCCACTTTCAGGCCGAGCAGGGCGCTGCCTACCGGCGCCAGTACAGAGATGTTGCTCTCGTCGCCCTTGGCATCGCGCGGGTAGACCAGGGTGAGGCAGAACTCGTTGCCGCTGCTCTGCATCTTGAAGCGTACCTTGCTGTTCATGGTGACCACGTCCGGCGGCATGTCGGCCGGTTCGCGGATCTCGGCGCGGTCCAGCTCCTCTTGCAGGGCCAGATGCTGCGGATGGTTGCCGAGCAGTTGTTCGATACGGTCCAGATCAAGGCTGGAGATAACCAGATGAGGTTGTTTCATAAGATATTCCTTATCAATAGCGGATAGGCCCATACCGGCGGGTGCAGGTTGGCCATCACACTGGGTGTTACAAAAATGGATTCAACAGGTTCAATCAATTGAAAATGCCATGCCCCCAAGCGACTCGCGGCCGAAGGAGCGAGGCGGGGGCTCAGCAGGGTGTGAGCAAATGCGAGGAAATAGCGAGTATTTTCATAGGCCTACCATAACCATTATGGCCGGCCTTGGCAACCGTGATTGAGTGACTACTCAGGAGCCTGATAGTTGTACTGACGGATGATCCGTTCCAGTGTGCCATCATGGCGCATCTCGTCGATTACGGCTTGCCAGCGCTGCGCCTGTTTGAAGGGGAAATCCTTGTGAGCGGCCAGGAACAGTTGGGTGTTCATCAACACTTCCCCGCGAACCAGCTGTTGTGATGAGCGTTTGTCTTGTTGCTGGGCATACAGGATGACATTCCATGCGGCGACCCAGGCATCAATGCGACCGCGATGGAGTTTATGAGCGTTTAGTTGCTCATCTGCCACTGTCTCTCCCCGGATCCCGATGCGTTGCTTGAGTAGGTGTTGACCAAACGAGTAGCGCAGCACGCCCACATCAAGGTTTTTCAAATCGCTGCTTTTCAGTGCTTTTGGGTGAAACCGGCGATCGCTGACGATCAAAAATTGCTCATCGAGGATGGGCGTTACCCACTGATAGAGGTGCTCTCGCTGACTACTTCGCACGGGCGGTATCATCAATACATCGGGGCGGTGAATTGTCTGGGTCAGTGCACGTGGAAGTGGCATCAGCTCGATGGTAAGCGGCTCGCCTAGACGGCGGGCTGCTTCCTCCATGATCTCGATACCCACGCCGCTTGGTTTGCCGTGAGAGGAGCGAATGACGTAAGGGGGCAACTCGGCCGCCACCAGCACAATAGCCTGGGCACCGGTGTTCACCAGCAATAACAGCAGGGCAAAAAAGGGCAGGCAGAGAGCGCGCATCAAGGTCGTGAGCCAGAGTCGAATATGCAGAGTGTAACATTCCTGCCTGCGTTGTCGTTGTGCCCGCTGAGGGGTTGGGATCTCAGTCGAAGAAATCCCGCAGATCGCGCACTTCGTAATCAGCGAGTTGCTGCCAGGGGAGCTGAGCAGGCAGCTTGCGCAGGGTCACCTCCATCCGGTAGCTGCGATAGCCATCGAGGCTTGCCGACTCGACCACCAGCGGGATCTGCCACTGACTCGACCAGAGAATGCGAGTTCGTTGCTGCCCTTCGCGCTTTTCATACCAGCGGGCCTGCTCGGGGGCGGCCTCATCCAGCGGGGTCATTCCCTCGATCAGCACCGGGTTGACAAGATGGCGGATCCGCGGCCAGTCGGGTTTGAAGGCCACCTGGCCATACTCTTCCACCGGCACTTCAACCAGCTGGTTGTGCCAGCTGTCGGCATAGCGCAGCTGAAGTTCACCCTCATCACTGCGGCTGACCCAGCGGGCCGCCATCTGGTGGGTAAAGTGTTTGTGGCCGGGGGTGGCGTCGTGAGTGGCGTGATAGGCACGGGCAAGGGGGAGGGGAATGAGCCGCTGGCTCCACACCTGATTGCCCACGCGCAGCCACTTCTCTTGCCAGACACTCTCTCTGGCGATGCCATCGCTGCCGGTGTTCCGGTCGTGATAGCTGATCCGGGCGGCGAGGTCCGGGGGCGTGTCGTCAGCATGCAGGGGGAAGGCGAGGGTGCTGCCAAGCAGCCATAACGAAAGCAAAAGTCGCATCATCATCTGTCGCTCGAAAGAGCCGAGGCCCGGGTCGCTGAGTCAATTGCTCAGATGCACCCGGGCCCCTGCTGCTTACAGGCCGAGCGCCTCCCGCAGTTTGCCAAACACCTTGGTGTTATCCAGCGTGCCTTTGAAGCGGTTGCTGCCGGCTCCATCGGCAAACAGCATCACATCGCCGCCGCCGTGGGTTTCCGATGTCAGTTTGACGCCGGTCTCCTGCAGATAGTCATTAGCCATCACCTGATCGCTGGTGAGGACGGAACGCACATCGGGGCGGTTGGGGCCGTTACCGAACACCAGGGTGGTGAAGGGCTTGCCATCCACGTCGTTCTGGGTCGAGCCATCGCTATTTTTCACCAGATCCAGCACCGGATTGCCCTTGGCGGAGTAGCCGTTAATGGTCATGGTGTGGTCATGGTCGGCGGTGACCACGATCAGGGTATTGTTGAGATCCACTTTACCCAGCGCCGTCTTGACCGCCTCATCCAGTGCCACCGCGTCGGTGAGCGAGCGCTTGGCATTGGTGCCGTGCAGGGCGTGATCGATCCGGCCGCCTTCTACCATCAGGAAGTAACCCTGACTGTTCTTGCTCAGTAAATCGATCGCCTTGGCGGTCATTTCGGAGAGGGACGGCTGGGTATTGGCAGCCCCCTTGGCGACCCGATCCAGCTCGTAGTCGAGGTGGGATTTGCTGCTGAACAGACCGAGCACCTTGCCGCTGGTGACCTTGGCCAGTTCACTTTGGGTGGTGACATAGCTGTATCCCTGCGCCTTCATCTCGGCGGTCAGGTCGCGGTTGTCATTGCGACCGCCCTTGTTGCTGGCGCTGTAGGGGGTCCAGTGGTTGGCACCACCGCCCATCAGCACATCGACCCCATCCCCAAGCGCCTGGTTGAAACCTGCGCCTCCCGGAACGGCCTGTGCAGCGATGTCATAAGCGGCATCCCGATGGCAGATGTGGGCGTAGGTAGCCGCCGGGGTCGCGTGGGTCAGCTCGGTAGTGGTGACTGCCCCGACCGATTTGCCTGCCGCCTTGGCCAGCTCCAGGATGGTGGGCACCGGCTTGCCGTTGTCGCTGCTGCAATTGTTGACGGTTTTGTTGCCATTGACGTCTTTGCCGGGGGCGACGGCTTTGGTGTCGCTGCTCATGGCGATCACCTCGTTGTTCATCTTGACCCCGGTGGTGTAGGCCGCCATGGAGGGGGCCGAGTCGGTGGTCTGGGCATCGTTGGAGAAGGTCTTGATGCGGGCACTGCGCGGCAGTTTCATCATCTCCAGATTGCCCTCTTCTCCCACCTTGAACAGGCGGGTGGCGGTGAGCACGGTAGGCCCCATGCCATCACCGATAAAGAGAATGACGTTTTTGGCATCACCGGCCTGTGCCTGGGAGGTTGCGCCCAGCGCACTGAACAGGGCGGCGCAGACCAGCGTGTACTTGATGGATGTGTTCATCTGTTTGCTCATGAAAGTGCTCCTTACAGCTTGGCCGCAGCCTTGATCTTGCCGAACACGGCGGTGTTATCGAGTGAGCCATGGAAGCTGTCAGCCCCCTTGCCGATGGCGCCGAGGAAGACATCGGTGCCGCCGTGGGTCTCGTTGCCGATTTCGCCTACCTTGACCACCACTTCCTGGTGGTAGTCATTGGCGGAGACGGTGGCATCGTCGAGCGGGGCGACGCTGCTGCGCGGGCCATCCACCCGGTTGTAGCCGTTGCCAAAACCTATGATGGTGTAGGGCATGCCCTCGCTATCCTTGCTCGGTTCGCCAGTCTCGTAGTTCTTCACCAGCCCGAGTACGCCGGGGTTGTCGGCGGTGGTCTTGCCGGTGCGCTTGGCATAGCCGTTGAGCACTAGCGTGTGGTCGTGGTCGGCGGTGACCACGATCAGGGTGTTTTTCAGCTCGGGGTCGCTCTTTTTTACCTCGTCGATGGCGGCTTTTATGGCGTTGTCGAAGGCGATGGTGTCCTGCAGCGCCCGCTTGGCGTTGGTGTCGTGCAGGGCGTGGTCGATGCGGCCCCCTTCCACCATCAGGAAGTAACCCTTCTCTTTGCCCTTGAGCTGCTTGATGGCAGCCAGGGTCATCTGGGCCAGTGACGGCTCGCTGGCGGGACGGTCCAGGTCATATTTCATGTGACTGGAACCAAACAGGCCCAGCAGCGGCTTGCCCGCATCGGCCTTGTTCAGCTCATCCAGATTGCTGGCAAACTGGTAGCCCTTGGCCTGCATTTCGCTGATGAGGTTGCGGCCATCCTCCCGCTTGCCCTTGTCGGCTTTGGGCAGGAAGAAACTGCTGCCGCCACCGAGCACCACATCCAGCCCCTCCTTGAGGGCGCTGTTGTAGCCTTTGCCGCCCGGTACCAGCTGGACGGCGATATCTGCCTCCAGATCCCGGTTGCAGATATGGGCATAGGTAGCCGCCGGGGTGGCGTGGGTTACCCGAGTGCTGGTTACCACACCGGTGCCGCGGCCATCGGCTTTGGCCAGCTCCAGCAGGGTGGTCACCGGCTTGCCGGCGCTCTTGCTGCAGTCGCTCTCATAGGTGGCATCGCCGTCCATGCTGATGACGCCGTTGTTGCTCTTGACCCCGGTCATGTAGGCCGCCATGGAGGGGGCCGAGTCAGTGACCTGGGCATCGTGGGAGAAGGTCTTGATAAAGGCCGTCTCTGGCAGGGTATCGATGGTGAGATCACCCTCTTCGCCGACACCGTAGATGCGGGCTGCCGTCAGGGTGTTTAGGCCCATGCCGTCACCGAGGAAGAAGATGACGTTGGTGGGTTGGGCTGCGGGCTTGGTCGCCACCGTGTCATTGTCTGATTTGCAGCCGGCAGCCAGGGCGGCGCCGATCATCACTGCAAGTCCTGCCATTTTTCTCATTGGGGTTCGCTCCTTGTAAAACCTGAGCGCAGCCTAGAGGGGGCAGATGACACTTTTACTGACTATCGGTGACGGTTGTGTGAAAAAGTGATGAAAATGTTACACTATATCAATGTGTTATCTATCAATTGAGCCAGTTGGTCCGGTCGCTTCCGGCAAGGTTGCTTCGCCTCGGCGGTTTGCTGATTTGATGAAGTGATGGCTAGAATGACCTGTCAAAATGTGCCCGCAGCAGGTAAAATGCGCCCCCTTCGTTCGATGCCCGCGGCAGAGCGCCTCTTGTTGCATGCGCGCGCCCGCAGCCCCCACAGAGAGTAACGGATATGTCCATCAACTGGTTCCCCGGTCACATGCACAAGGCCCGCAAAGAGATTGCCGAGGTCATGCCCCAGGTCGATGTGATCATCGAGATGCTCGATGCCCGCATCCCCTTCTCCAGCGAAAACCCGCTGGTGCCCGAGCTGCGTGGTGATACCCCGGTGATCAAGGTGCTGAACAAGGCGGACCTGGCCGATCCGGCGATCACCGATCTGTGGGTGGCGCACATGGAAAAAGAGAAGGGGATCAAGGCGCTGCCGTTGACACAACAAGAGCCGGAGAAGATCAAGCAACTGCTGACCCTCTGCCATGAGATGCTGCCGGAGCGCAATTTTGAGCTGCGCGGCGTGCGGGCGATGATCATGGGGATCCCCAACGTGGGCAAGTCCACTCTGATCAATACCCTGGCGGGGCGCATCATCGCCCGTACCGGCAACGAGGCGGGGGTGACCAAGTCCCAGCAGCGGATCAAGCTGGATAACAACGTTATCCTGACCGATACCCCGGGTTTCCTCTGGCCCAAGCTCAACCCGCCCTCCTGTGGTTATCGTCTGGCCATCACAGCGGCCATCAAGGACACGGTGTTCGACTATGCCGATATCGCCATGTTCGCCGCTGACTACTTCATCAAGGCCTATCCGGAGCGGATCAAGGCGCGCTACCAGATTGACGAGTTGCCCGAGACCGAGATCGAGCTGCTGGAGATGATCGCCCGCCAGCGGGCGTTTATGCGCAAAGGGGGGCTGGCCGACCTGCACAAGGCGTCCGAGATCCTGATCAACGAGTTTCGCTCCGGCTTGCTTGGCCGCATCTCGCTGGAGACGCCGGAGATGGTAAGCGTCGAGATTGTCGAAGCCGCCGCAGAAGCCGAGCAAAAAGCCAAAGAGAAGGCCGAGCGGGAAGAGGAGCGTCAGGCCCGCGCCCGTCGCAAGTACGCCCGCAAGCGTCAGAAATAGTTATCCTCAGGCGTCCCGAGCTTGCCTGACAACGAGCGAGCTTGTGTGACCCAGATGACGAAACACGAAGAGGCGGCCCCAGGGTCGCCTCTTCTGTTTTATTTGGTGAAGTGTACGCCCGACTCTGATGGGGTGTCCGCGCTCTCAAGCAATGCCATCAGCCAAAACGGTGGCGTGCCGCTTCAAACAGCGACATATGAAGCGGGATCAGCTGTTGCCAGTCGCGGCGATAGCCGCCACCGGGCACCGCCGCGATGGGCAACCCATGCTTGATTGCACAGTCAAATACCATGGCATCGCGCAGGCGCACCCCTTCATCGCTCAGGGAGAGATAACCAAGCTCGTCGGCATGATGCACATCGACGCCTGCCTGATAGAGGATGAGATCCGGCGAATAGAGGCGCAGTGCCAGCGAGAGCGCCTGTTGCAGTGTGGTGAGATAGGCATCGTCCGTCATGCCGCTTGGCAGCGAAAAGTCGAGGTGAGAGGCGGCTTTGTGATGGGGAAAGTTGTGCTCCCCATGGAGGGAGAGGGTGATGATATCGCGCCTTCCGGCGCACAGGGCCGCACCGCCATCTCCCTGATGCACATCGAGATCGACGATCAGCACCTGTTCACAGCGCCCCTCGTCGAGGCAAGTCTGGGCGGCAATCACCAGATCGTTGAACAGACAAAAACCGCTGCCGTGATCCCGATGGGCGTGGTGGTAGCCACCGGAGATCTGTAAGCCGCAGCCCTGCTCAAGTGCATAGCGGCTGGCGGCAACGGTGGCACCCACCGAGCGCAAGGTGCGCTCTATCAGCATGGGTGACCAGGGAAAACCGATCTTGCGGATGGCGCGATCTTCCAGCTGGCCGCTCAGGGCCGCCGCGACATAATCGGCATCGTGTATGCGACAGATTTGCTCCCGGGTAGCGGCGGGCGCTTCGCCAAGGGGGTAACCCTGCACCTGCAGGCGTTCAAACAGCCCTTGATACTTGGCCAGCGGGAAGCGATGGCGCTCGGGTAGCGTCAGGGAGGAGTAGAGGGGGTGATAGAAAATGCGCAACGACATGGTGCCATTCTCCCTGGCGAGGTGGCGCTTTCTATATATGAAATCAGCAGATGAATCCATATATGTACTCCCTATATAAAGGGGAAGTGGCAGCGCATAAATCAAGACGCGTCGTGAGTGAGACCGCAGGATATGGAAAAGGGGAGCTTGGCTCCCCTTTCAGTCAATCACTCAGCCCGGCTTATTGCTGTTGGATAACCCAGATCTGGAAGGCTTTGCGGGTTTCCGCATCGGCCTTGTTGTACCAGTTTTGCAACTGGGTCAGCGCTTCCGGATTGCTTTGAGCCTTGCTGGGGGCAACCTGAACCGGTGCGCTGGCGGCAGCCATCACGGCAGCAGAGGAGACGGCAACCGCTTTGGGCTGGTTGAAGGCTTTCCCCATGTTGATCAGCTCTTGCTGATAGTCACGGGTCAGCTGGAAGCCCTCTACTTTCGGCATCACGAACTGTTCGCTACTCACTTGCTGACCACTGACCTTGTCTTTCAGCGCCACTTTCTGATCTTTCAGGAACTGTTTGGCTTCTGCTTCATTGCGGGGCTTTTTATAGTCCAGCACCAGCTGCTGATTGTCGGCGGCGGTGAAGTTCAGCACCAGCGGCTCTGCGGTGACCAGCTTGATTTCGTTACGGCTGGAGTAGTTGCCTTCAAAGGCGACGACCAACTGGTGTTTGCCGGCAGAGAGGGGGAAGGTGCTGGTTTTGTCGAGCAGCTTGGGGTTGATGGATTGACCATCGAGCAGCTGGACGACATACGGGGTGGTCACTTCCAATTGGGCATCAGCAAGGGCGCTACCGGCCCACAACAGACCAGCCAGCGCCGGTACCAGAACAGTCAGTTTCATTTCATCTCCTTGAACAGTCAGGCGATTGCCCACTGAAAACAGGGGCTCATTTTTACAGGTTTGGCCTACTGCGGCAATGGCTCTTTCTGGTGGTCGATGTTCGCGCTGCTGTCAGTTTGTTTATCAATAGCGACCGACTTATTTATTCGATCCGCCGTGTAAACGGGGGGAGGGCGTCGAGCAGCCCCTTGCCATAACGTTTGGTCAGCAGGCGGCGGTCCAGAATGGTGACCCGCCCCCGATCAGCCTCTTTGCGGATGAGGCGGCCACAGGCCTGGATAAGCTTGCGCGATGCTTCTGGCACCGTCAGTTGCAGGAAGGGGTTGCCGCCTCGTTGCTCCACCCACTCGGCAGTAGCCTCCTCGACCGGCGAGTTGGGCACCGCAAAGGGGAGTTTGGTGATCACCAGATTGGTAAGGTAGTGACCCGGCAGATCCAGCCCCTCCGAGAAGCTGCCGGTACCAAACAGGATGCTGGACTGACCGCCATCGCATTTTTGTTTGTGCAGGGTGAGCAGGGCATTGCGGGAGGCTTCCCCCTGCACCAGCAGTGACAGTCCCTTGGCTCGCAAGCCAACAGCCACCTCATTCATCTGGCGGTAGGAGGAGAAGAGCACCAGACTCGCCTCCTTGCCCGCAAGAATACGTGGCAGCACGCTGATGAGTTCGTTGGTAAAGGCCGGCGAGTTGGGTTCGTGCTCCATCTTGGGCAGATAGAGCTCGGCTTTCTGATAATCAAAGGGGGAGCGCAGGCGCAGATAGCGGGTACCGTCGTGCTCCTTGAGCCCCACCTGATGGCGAAAATAACTAAAGGAAGAGAGTGCTGTGAGGGTCGCGGAGACCAGAACGGCTCCCAGACATTTCGACCAGAGCCACTCTTCCAGCAGATAGCCCACCTCAATCGGTGAGGCGTGCAGCCAGATATCGCCGTCATCGCTCTTGGCCATCCAGCGGGCGAGCGGGGTTTTGCCGGTCGGCACATGGCGCCCCAGCATCTCCCAGAGGGCGCAGAAACTCTCCAGCCGTTGCAGATGAAAACCGCTCTCTGCCAGCAGAGGTTCGGCCTCCTTGCGGCGGATCTCGCCATCTTTCAGCGCTTCACCGATGGCCCCTTGCATCCGATCCAGCGCCCGCAGTGCCTTCTTGCTCGACTCCTTGAGATTCTCCGCCAGCATGGGCAGGGGATCCGGCAATACCCCTTCGGCGAAGCGGTAGTGGGGTTCTGTGCCAAACAGCCGATCGTTGGCGCTGAGCCACTGCTCGACCGCCTTCAGGTCGGGCTGGATGGAGGCCAGTGCATCCTGCAGTTTGAGTTGGGGGTCGAGCAGGCTCTCCTTATTAAGCGTCCGCGCCAGCTTGCCTGCACTTTGTACCAGCTTCTCCAGCCAGCGACGTGAGCCTTTGACGCTGGCCGACGCCGCGCCGTGATCCCGGGCGATGGTGGGCAGGTGATGGGCCTCATCCAGCACATAGATGCACTCATCAGGGGGGGGCAGAATGATGCCGCCCCCCATGGTGAGATCGGAGAGCAGTAGCGCATGGTTCACCACCAGCACATCGGCGCTCTCCATGTCGTTGCGGGCGCGATGAAAGGGGCAGTGCTGGTGATGGCTTAGCGCCTTGTTGCAGGTGTGGCGGTCGGCGGCGATGCGATCCCAGCAAGTGTCGGGAATGGGCTCCGGCCAGTTGTCCCGATCCCCGTCCCACTTGCCATTGGTGTAGGCCTGCCACAGAGCCTGGTAGCGATCTTTGTCGCTGTCAGATGGTTTGGATTTGCTCAGACTGCCAAA
Source organism: Aeromonas sp. FDAARGOS 1416 (assembly GCF_019048085.1). Lineage (NCBI taxonomy): Bacteria > Pseudomonadati > Pseudomonadota > Gammaproteobacteria > Aeromonadales > Aeromonadaceae > Aeromonas > Aeromonas sp. FDAARGOS 1416. The sequence goes on from NZ_CP077301.1 coordinate 871,935, forward strand.
GTCGAGCTCGAAGTTGGCCATCTCGGCGCCACTGGCTGCCTGCTCCAGCAGATGCTCGCAACAGTAGCGCTGACGCCCCTTGACCAGCATAAAGCGAAACGGCAGCTCGCTGTGGCGGTGGTAAAAAGGAAGGTCTTTGTGGATCAGCTGCTCTTGCAGGGCCACGGTGGCGGTAGAGATCACCAGCTTCTTCTGGGTGAGCCGCGCCACCGGGATGGCACCCTGCGCATAGGAGAGGGATTTGCCGATACCGGTGCCCGCTTCGGCCACCAGGATCCGGCGCTGCTTGTCGTACTCGCCGGTCAGGGTTTTGGCTATCTCTGCCACCAGAAAGTTCTGCTCTTTGCGCGGCACAAAACCGGTTAATCCATCCGAAATCTGGCGATAGGTTTGACGAATGGTGGCTTTAAGGCGAGTAGAGAGCATGAAGAGAAGGCCAGTTAGGGGTTAATCGAAGGACAAGGATACCCGCAACCCCTTGGTGAGGTCGAGGCAACTGCCATTATCACGGCTGTTTTACGCTGATCAGACCACTTTGGTTGTTTATCAGGTAGTTAGCGTTATTTGCATGCAAAATAGACTATTTGAGTCCAAATAATCAGCAGGATTCATTGTAAACGTTTTCCTTTTGCCTTGCCGTCAGGTGAGACTTGGCTCACATTTTTGCCTCCATGACTATGGTTTGCGTAAAAAGTTCCAAGTTTTTTCATTGCGGTTCAAAAAATCCGGTGCTAGTCTCGGCGGCATAGTGATGCAAAGAACATCGCTAACACAGGGAATAACAACAACTTAGTGTTTAATTACAGTAGGCATTGGAAACTATGAAAAAGACAATTCTGGCTATTGCTATCCCGGCTCTGTTTGCATCTGCCGCTAACGCCGCAGTGATCTATGACAAAGACGGTACCACTTTCGACGTATACGGCCGTGTACAGGCTAACTACAACGGCGAGCATGACGATAAAGATGGGACTTTGGTTGGTACCTCCCGTCTGGGCTGGTCAGGCAAAGTTGCACTGAACAACACTTGGTCTGGTATCGCAAAAACTGAATGGCAGGTTGCTGCAGAGAACAGCGACAACAGTAAAACTCGCAAAGTTTTGGATAAAAATGGCGATGTAGTTGGAACTGTTGAGGATGATAATGGTAAGTTCAAAGCTCGCCATATCTACGCCGGTTTCGATGGTTCCCAATATGGTCAAGTCATTTTTGGTCAGACTGATACCGCCTTCTACGACTCTATCGCTGCAACCGATATCTTTAACGAATGGGGTAGCCGTGGTAACTACTACGAAGGTCGTCAAGAAGGTCAAGTAATTTATTCCAATAAAGTTGGTGGCTTCACTGGTAAAGTTTCTTATCAAACTAGTGACGACAAGTTCTTCGTCGATACTGATGCAGCAGGCGATATCAAAGAGCTAGTTATCACTGATGTTAAGCGTAAAAATGCTTACAGTGCCGCAGTAGGTTATGCTTTCGACTTCGGTTTGGGTGTAAATGCAGGCTATGCCTATTCAGATTTGGAAGGTAAGACTGCCCCAGCTGACAAAGGTGAGAAAGAAGATTGGGCACTGAGTGCTAACTATGGCATTGCAGGTTTCTACTTTGCTGGCATGTACACTGAAGGTGAAATCAAGAATAAAACTAACGGTGCAAAAGTTGATGGTAAAGGCTACGAGTTTGCAGCTTCTTACAATGTAGATGCATGGACCTTCTTGGCCGGTTATAACTTTGCTGAGGCTCGTCAGACTGGTGGTGAGTACAAAGATCTGGTAGAAGATACCCTGCTGGGCGTTCAGTATGCTTTCACTCCGAAGTTGAAAGCCTACACCGAATACAAAATCGAAGGTCTGGATAAGAAAGACGATCAGTGGACTGTTGCTCTGCAGTACAACTTCTAATAAGTTGCACATGAGTAATATCCTGGCTTGAGTCTTTGACCAAGCAACGAATGGCCGAGATGATATCTCGGCCATTTTCTTTTTTGGCGACAGCGTACTGGCGCAATGATGAATCTCCGGATTGCTGTGTTAAGTTATGTTTGGCAAACCATCTGTCTCGATTAATCTCTCCTGCTTCCTACTATTTCTTTGATGGGGAGGGCACTGCTCTCCTTTACGCCATAGAGTCATTGCTCGCAGCAGCTTGGTTTGACTGTGAGAATCTGGCAGCCCTTGCAAGGGGCGGTGCTATTTGCGTGGATTGTGCGGATATTGAGGGGGCATACTTGGGATGTGATGCAGCACAGTAGGGGGAGATTGTGAGGCCAATCAGCGGTAGGTACTTGATGTGTCGCCGCTCGCGACTGAGTTAGCGTTGAAATCGGTAATAAACAAAAAAGGGAAGATGCCTGAGTATCTTCCCTTTTTGGTGATATGAGCGGTGACTGCTTTTGCAGGATCAGCCGTGTTGGCGGCGGTCGTTGGCCTGGGCCAGTAGCATGCGGCTTTCACGCAGGAACTGGTCGGCATATTCGCCGAAGAAACCGGAGACTTGCGAGAAGGCCGCGATGAAACCGTCCCTGTCCCCTCGCTCCAGCAGCCCCAGCGCGTCGCCGAAGTTTTGGTAGTAGCGGCGGATCATCGCCAGATTCTGCGGTGACGACAAAATGATGTCGGCATAGAGGTGGGGATCTTGGGCAAACAGCCGCCCCACCATGGCGAGCTCCAGCCGGTAGATGGGGGAGCTCAAACTCAGCAGGCGATCCAGATTGGCCTGCTCCCGGGATAGGTGCCAGCCATAGGCAAAGGTGGCGAAGTGACGCAGCGCCTGAATGAGAGTCATCGCCTCATCGTGGGCCTTGGCTTCCACCTGTTGCAAGCGGGCGCCCCAGATAGTCATCTGCTCCAGCAGCCATTGGCTGGCGGCGGGGTCACGCCCCTGGCAGCAGACGATCACCTGTTTGGCGAGGCTCGCCACATCCGGCCCGAACATGGGGTGCAGTCCCAGTACCGGCCCTTGGTGCACCGCCAGCATATGTTCGAGCGGCGCCGCTTTCACGCTGGTGACATCCACCAGCAGGCAGTGGGCGGGCAGGTTGCCGAGCCGGTCGATGATCTGGCAGGTGATATCGATGGGCACCGCCACCATCACCAGACCGGCTCCGGCGAGGATCTCGTCAGCGCGCGGCCAGTCGGCTTGTTCCAGCGTCTCGACTCGATAGCCTGAGAGGCTGAACATATGACCGAACAGCCGACCAAGCTGACCCTGACCGCCGATTATGACCACCTTGCCAAGGTCCGGCTTTATGCATTTGAAGCCGGTATCTTTCTCGCTGGCATAAGATTCACGCATCACCCGGCGCAGCACGTCTTCGATGAGATCGCCGGGTACTCCCAACTGCTCAGCCTCGGCGCGGCGGCGGGCCAGCATGCTCGCTTCCCGATCCGGTGCATAGATGGGCAGGCCGTGGCGGCTCTTTACCTCACCCACTTCTCCCACCAGGGCCAGACGGGCGGCCAGCAGATCGATCAGCTGCTTGTCCACCGCATCTATCTTGTCCCTGAGTACATTCAACTCTTCAGCCATATCCAGTCCCTGCTGGCGCCGCGAGCGGCGGCGCCCTGAAAATCAGATGCAACAAGGTATCACTGCGTGAGCGGCTTGATGCCACCAGCGGTGATACCTCGATTGTTCAATAGGTTACGACAAGATACCACGGCTTACCGCGCAGTTCTGCCCTTGAGAGGGTCAGCCAGCTGGTTGTGGCAGCGGGCCAGCAGGGTGGCGGTGGTGTCCCAGTCGATGCAGGCATCTGTGATGGAGACCCCGTAGCGCATCTGCTGCTTGGGCTGCTCGCTGGACTGGTTTCCCTCGAACAGGTTGGATTCGAGCATCACCCCGATGATGGAGCGGTTGCCCTCCTGGATCTGGTGGATGACGTTGTCGGCCACCTTGGGCTGCAAACGGTGATCCTTGCTGGAGTTGCCGTGGCTGCAATCCACCACAAGGCTCGGCAGCAGGCCCGCTTTCTCCAGCGCCTCTTCCGCCAGCGACACGTTGACCGAGTCATAGTTGGGATGTTTGCCGCCGCGCAGGATCACGTGGCCATCCGGGTTGCCCTGGGTCTGCAGCAGCGCAACCTGGCCCTGCTGGTTGATCCCCATAAAGGCGTGAGGGGAGGAGGCCGCCTGCAACGCATTAATGGCAGTCCCCAGGTTGCCGTCGGTGCCGTTCTTGAAGCCGACCGGCATGGAGAGACCGGACGCCATCTCCCTGTGGGTCTGGGATTCGGTGGTACGGGCGCCGATGGCTGACCAGGAGAAGAGCTCAGCCAAGTATTGCGGGCTGATGGGATCGAGCGCTTCGGTGGCCAGCGGCAATTCCAGCTCCGCCAGCCAGCAGAGCAGCTCGCGGGCACGGTGCAGCCCCAGCTCCACATCGAAGGTGCCATCCAGATTGGGGTCGTTGATAAAGCCTTTCCAGCCGACCGTGGTGCGCGGCTTCTCAAAGTAGACTCGCATGACAATGTAGAGAGAGTCCTGATAGGCATCATGCAGCGCTTTGAGTCTGGTTGCGTACTCTTTGGCGGCGTCCATGTCGTGGATGGAACAGGGACCACAGATCACCAGCAAGCGGTGATCGCGGCGGTGGATGATGTCGGCGATGGTATTGCGGGCCCCTTGCACGAATGCCAGCGCCTTGTCGGAGATGGGTAACTTCTCCTTGAGCTGGGCAGGCGTGATCATCACTTGTTCGGACTGGATATGGATGTTGTTCAGGGGGTCTCTTTGCATGATTTCATTCTCTCTACTGTATTAAGCCAAAAGCGGCTGTACCTATATATTTACACTGGTACCTGCTTTGTTACGCAACCGCCATCACCTTACCAAGGAAAAACAAACAATCAAGTGAAACTAGTGGATTTACCGCTAAAAAGTCAGATAAAGGAGCTGCTATATAGCGCGAACAGTAATAATACAGATGGTTTTTCGGAGGGATAATGGTTTTTGTGTAATTTAATGTTTACGATTTGAGGGCGTGAAGGCTGCGTTGCCCAGCTGTTTACCCACAGTAAATGGTATCTCTGGGAGACTGCAACGCGATGGCAATGATGGTGTGAGGTGGCTATCTGGTCAGCCATAGAAAGAGGGAGCCATAAAGGCTCCCTTTGCGGTAGGAAGGGGGATCCCGTCTGGCTGCGGATCAGCGCTTCTGTTTTCCCTGCAGCTCTTTGTTCAGGCGAGTGAGCATCCCCTGGGTGACCAGCACTATACCCTGCTCGGAGCGGTGGAAGCGACGTGCATCTTCATCGGCGTTTTCACCGATCACCGTGCCTTCCGGCAGCTTGCACCCCTTGTCGATCACCACCCGGCGCAGTCGGCAACCGGCACCTATCTCCACACCCGGGAAGATCACGGCCTGATCCAGGGTGCAGAAGGAGTCGACCCGCACATTGGTAAAGAGCACCGAACTCAGGATGAAAGAGCCACTGACGATGGTGCCCCCGGCAAACATGGAGTTGATGGTCATGCCGTGCTGGCCGTTTCGGTCCTGCACGAACTTGGCGGGAGGAGTCATGTTCTGGCTGGTCCAGATGGGCCAGTCCTGATCGTAGATATCCAGCTCCGGCGTGACTGAGGCGAGATCCATGTTGGCTTCCCAGAAGGAGTCCACGGTGCCCACATCGCGCCAGTAGGGGCGGCGATCCGGACAGCAGCCGACACAGGACATGCCAAACGGGTGAGCGAATGCGGTGCCCTCTTTCACCACGCGGGGGATCACGTCCATGCCGAAATCGTGATGGGACTGCTCGTTGGCAATGTCCTCTTCCAGCAACTGATAGAGATACTCTGCATCGAAGATATAGACGCCCATGGAGGCCAGCGCGGTGTCGGCCTTGCCCGGCATGGCGGGCGGGTTGGCAGGCTTTTCGACGAAGGCATTGATCTTGCGATCATCATCCACCGCCATTACCCCGAAGGCGCTTGCTTCACTGCGTGGCACCTCGATGCAGGCAACGGTCACCTTGGCGCCCATATTTACGTGGTCGAGCAGCATGGCGGCGTAATCCATCTTGTAGATGTGATCGCCTGCCAGCACCACCACATATTTGGGGGCGTGATCGCGGATGATATCCAGATTCTGGTAGACCGCGTCGGCGGTACCCCGATACCAGTTCACCTCATCCACCCGCTGCTGGGCAGGGAGCAGATCGATAAACTCGTTCATCTGGTAGCGCAGGAAAGACCAGCCTGACTGGAGATGGCGCAACAGGCTGTGGGATTTGTACTGGGTCACGACACCGACCCGACGGATGCCGGAGTTGATGCAGTTGGAGAGCACGAAATCGATGATGCGGAATTTGCCGCCGAAATGAACGGCAGGTTTTGCACGGTTGTCGGTTAACTGTTTGAGGCGACTACCCCGCCCTCCTGCGAGTACCAAAGCCATGGTCTCGTTCAGCAACTGTCTGGATTTTGCTGTATTGGCAGGTTGTAACAACATCTCATATCCCTTTGTAGATAAATCACTACAATGTTGCCTCCTTTGAGCCCTCAAGAAAGTGCTTTCAGTCACATTTTATGGTTTCTGACGTAATAAAATGACCTTTTTGTTATTAAAAATGACGGGTTGATCCGTCATTGCTTTCAATATGGTCAGTTGTCAATTGAAGCGAGCCGAGCAACAAAAGGGACGGCGAGAGACCGAGAGGAGGGATGAAAAAGCCCCTGCCAATGGTTGGCAGGGGCCCGGTTTGTTGAGACCCGGTAAGCCGGGCCTGGTTAACAAGGTTCAGGCTGCGTTGGCCAGTGGCTCCTCGCTCTTCTTCTGGTAGGCCTGCGGGGTGAGCCCAAGCAGCTCCTGCACGGTCGAGGCGACGGTAATGGAGGAGACGGTGCCCACCAGGATCCCGGCAAACAGGGTGAAGGAGAAGCCGTAGAGGGCGTCACCGCCAAACAGCAGCAGCGCACCCACAGTAAACAGGGTGGTGCCCGAGGTGATCATGGTGCGACTGAAAGTCGCCTTGATGGCCACATCGGAGCATTCGTGGATCCCCATCTGGGTACGCGAGCTCAGAAGATCCCGCAACCTGTCCGAGATGACGATGCTGTCGTTGAGGGAGTAGCCGATCACCGCCATCAAACCGGCGATGATGTTCAGATCGAATTCGATCTGAAAGAGTGACAGCAGCCCCAGCGCCACGATGGCGTCATGGACCACCGAGAGCAGGATGCCGATGGCTTGACGCCACTCGAAGCGAAACGCCAGATAGGCCGACATCGCCAGCGAAGCGACCAGCACGGCCAGCATCCCCTGCTGGAACAGTTCGGCACCCACCTGAGGGCCGACGATGGTGGTGCGCAGCAACTCGACCGGCATCCCCAGCTGTTGGGTCAGCATGGTGGCGAGATCCGCCGCGGGCCAGTGCAGTTCGTGGGGGGGCAGCTTGATCAGCCACTCGCCGGGAATACCGGCCGAGCTCAGCTCAACGGCTCCCGCCAGCGGGGAGACCAGCATGGCATTGAGTTCATGGGCCTCTTTCAGGGTCTGGATATGAAACTCCAGCAGGATCCCGCCGGTAAAATCGAGCCCCAGTGTCAGGCCGTTCACCAGCAAGATGGCGACGCTGGCCACGGTCAGCAGGATGGAAGCCCACAGGCCAATATAACGCCAACGGGTCAGCCCCATGGCAACGATCATTCTCAACATAATTCTCTCCTTGGCCATCCAGCATCAGGCTGTTGGCCCATCACGACGTGTCGCGACACGCCGGGGAATAGTGTTCTGCTTTGGCCGCCCCGGTCATATCCATGGCCGATGGCGCAGCCAAAGCCGCTCATCAGAGGGACAACTGTCCCGTTACACCTTCAGCGTGCGCTCGCTGCTGCGTCCCCAGAGGGGGTTGATGATGGCGCGCGTCCCCCAGATCCCGGTGATCATGCTGGAGAGCAGACCCAGAATGAGGGTGATGGAGAAGCCCTGCAGCGGCCCGGAGCCAATGGAATAGAGCACCACGGCGCAGATGAGCGTAGTGATATTGGCATCGAAAATGGTGTGGAAGGCGGAGCGATAGCCAAAGTCGATGGCGTTGGCCAGTGAGCCCCCTTCTCGCAGACGGTCCCTGATCCGCTCGAAGATCAGCACATGGGTATCCACCGCCATGCCCACCGTCAGCACCAGACCGGCGATCCCCGGCAGGGTCAGCACGGCGCCCGGCAGCACCGCCAGCATGCCGACCTGCATCAACAGGTTGGCGACCAGCGCCGTGATGGCAACCCAGCCGAATTTGCGGTACCAGGCCATCATGAACAGCATCATGCCTGCCATGCCGAAGGCCAGCGCGGTGAAGCCCGCCTCGATATTCTGCATCCCCAGCGTCGGGCCAATACTGCGTTCTTCCAGGATCTTGAGAGGGGCGGTGAGGGCGCCGGCACGCAGCAGCATGGCCAGCTCTTGCGCTTCCGGCAGACTGCCAATGCCGGTGATGCGGAACTGGTTGCCAAGGGCGGTCTGGATGGTGGCGACGTTGATCACCTCGCTCTGGGCGCGCAGTTTGCCCTGAGCGTTGGTCTTGTACTCGGTGAAGACGGTCGCCATCGGCTTGCCCACATGCTGGCGGCTGAACTGGTTCATCTTGCTGCCACCCAGGGTGTCGAGCACGATATTGACCTGGGGTTGACCCATTTCGCCCATGTTGGCGCGGGCATCGACGATGTGCGCGCCGGTCAGCACCGGCTTGCGTGCCATGCCGACGGCCTGACCGTTGCGATCGGCGATATAGAAGTGGCTGTCGGCTTTGGCCTCGTAGAAGGCCAGCGAGGCGGTGGCCCCGATCACCTCTTTCGCCTGCTTGGGGTTGTGCACCCCGGGCAGTTCGATACGGATGCCATCCTGCCCCTGACGCACCACCGAGGCTTCGACGATGCCGAGCTCGTTGATCCGTTTTTTCAGGATCGACAGGTTCTGGGCCACGGCGTTGTTGACCAGCAGGGTACGCTCCGCCTCGCTCAGCACCAGTTTCAGCTCATTGCCGGAGCGGGTCAGCTTCCACTGATCCTGACGGGTACCGGCACTCTCCTTGATGATGGCGAGCCAGCTCTCCTGTTCGGCCACCTCCGGCAGGGTGACGGCTACGGCGCCCTGTGCGCTGCGCGTGACGCTGGCGCCGCGCAGATTGGCTTCACGGAAGCGGGTGCGCAGGGTATCCACCAAATTCTTGGTCTGATTGTCGATGACAAAGTCCACGTCCACCCCGATCAGCAGCTGGGAGCCGCCACGCAGGTCGAGCCCCAGCTTGATGGGGTCGGCGCCGAGGCGAGTGATCCAGGCCGGCGCATTGGAGTGAAACTCCAGGGTCAGGGCGGCACTGTCGACCCCTTGCAGCTCCAGCAACTGCTTGGCGCGCTGCTGTTCGCCCTGGCTGGCAAAGACCAGCTCGACTCGCTCAGGTTGCTCGATCACCTTGACCGGTGTCAGGTGCTTGTCGCTCAGCAGCATCTGTTGCTGAGCCGTCAGGCGCTGCTGTCCGTGCAGGTCGAGGGAGGGCTGCTCACCGAAAAAGGTGGGCAGGGAGTAAAAGGTAAAGGTCAACAGCATCAACAGCAGCAGTGCGTACTGCCACTTGCTCATGCGGTTGAGAACGGTGCGATTGCTCTTTCTCATGGCAAACAAGCCTCTGTCAGGAGAATGGTGCCCGGGCCGATAGCAACAAGGCTCGGCAAGGCGCAAAAAATGGGATGCATCAGATGCGGATCAGGCAGTTGCCGGATCCGTCAGGAAGAGGAGATGAGCAAACAGTGGATGTGCCAGCCCCTCCGGGGTTAGGCGCTCAGATAGCTCTGGGTGAAGCGGTATTGCAGATGTTGGCGCTGTAGATGGCGTCGGTGGATCGCGCCAAAGCGATCGCGAAAACTCTGTTTGTGATAGAGCTCGGGTGCCAGCATTAGCCAGCCGAGCAGCAACAGCAGGATGGCCTGGGCCGACCAGCTCTGGATCAGCTCGTAGACCACACTCTTGGGCTGGTTGTCACTGCGCAGGGATTGTTCGAGACGCAGCAGGTGATTCTGATGGCTGCCGACAAACTTGATGATGCCATCATCGCTGTCGCTAAGCTGATTGAACACCTGAGTCTGCTGCTGTTCACTCTGGGGAGATGCGGGTAGCAGCGGGCCTTCCATTCGGGCGATGGAACAAAGCAGGGTGAGGGCGATAACCAGAGTTACCAGCACCAGTTTTACTTTGTCGATAAGGCGCAAAAAGTTAATTCCCGATAAATAGAAAGGGCAAACTACCATAAGCGCCCGGTTTGAACAAGGTTGCCCCGTGCGCATGGCACCATTCGGTGCTGGCTGTCAGCTGCCGCTCATCTGCTTGAAGTCGCGGGCATAACCCTTGAGCAGGGAGTAGAGATGGGCCCGCTGGGAGATATCCAGCGACTGGCTCATGGCGCTCAGCCAGTTGACGGTACGCTGGCGCGACTGTTCGGTATAGCCGGTAAAGCGGCCATCCATCAGCCCATCCCCCTCGGCCAGCAGGTCAGTCAGCTCGCGGGTAAAGTCGGGACTCTGGCGCTGCTTCATCAGCCTGTCCAGCTCCTGGGTCCAGGACTCCTGAAACTCGAGCCAGGGGGGCATCAGCTCGTATTGCCATTCGGCCCACTGGGCCACCAGTGGTGCCTGTGCCGGTTTCACCTCGCCAATCCAGAACTCGAGCCGCTTGTTCATCTTGTCGCGAAACTCTGCCAGCATCTGCTCTTTGGGCTCAGTGGCAAAGTCCTTTTGCCGCTCCTGTTGCCGCTTGACCCGATCGGTCATAAAGCGGGCCACCTGCTCATCGGTCAGGGTGCGCGCTAGCCTGACCGCGCGGGGGATAGTATTTTCCAGCGTGCGGGTCAGGCTCTGCTGCACCGCATCTAGGTTGGTCGAGATCTGCTCCGGCGTCATGGGGCTGGCCACCGCCTTGGCCAGTGCATCGAGATCCCTGGCGTAGCGCGGCAGCTCGTGCTGGCGGTGCCAGGCCATCAGCCCCTTCACTTCGCGGCTGAGCAGATCCTTCTGCGAATAGGAGAGGGCAAAGTAGTCATCCAGCTGCCAGATGATGGCGGTATCGAGCCAGTAGTAGATCACCCGGGTGGAGCAGCCGGTCAGCAGCAGGCCGATCAGCAGCAGACCCCAGGTTTTCGGCTTGTGCCAGCGCACCTTGTTTATCATCTGTTACTCCAGTCGTTGCCGGTTGATGGCGATCAGGGTGTCATAGTCGAGTGAGGGCTGTTGCTCTGTCATCAGCAGGGCCCAGAGCAGGCCGATATAGTCGACCCAGGGTAAAAATGCCTCGCTCTGAAAATCGGGCCACTGGTGGCGCGGCAGGGCCTGCAGATAGTGCGCTTCCAGCTCGTCGCGCCGCTCGGCGGGCCACTCATGGGTGCGCTGGATGCTGGCGAGCTCAAAGCCGGGGTGACCTGCCGCGCCATACTCCCAGTCGATGACCCAGGGTTTGCTTCCCAACAAGTTAGCCGGATTGAGATCATGGTGGCAAGGGCGCCAGCAATTGTCGGGTTCGCGGCTGGCAAGCAGGCTGCGCTCCAGTGCCGGCAACCAGGTCGGTACCTGAGCCAGCCGGGCGCGATAACCGGCGGCGTGGGCGCGCACCGCCATCACCACAGAGGGAAGGGGGAGGCGATGCAGCTTGCGCAGCGCCTCTGCCAGCAGACGGGGCTGTTTGGCGACGGGAGGCGCAGCCTCTAGCCAGTTTGGCTCGTCGCACCACTCCAGCAGCATCAGGCCGCTGGCGGGGTCCTTGTAGTGACAGGGTAGGGCCAGCCCTTCGGCCATCGCTCCCTGATAGAGCTGCCACTCGGTGGCCCGGTCGATGCCAAGGCGCACCGGGTCCGGGTGGCCTTGGCGCAAAAAGTAACTGCGCCCCGAGGGGAGGCGCAGTCGATAGTTGCAGTTGGTCAGACCTAACCCGAGTGGTTCCAGCTGCCCCTCCCGCCAGGGGGCGGGCAGGCTGGCCAGTAGCGGATCACGGTTGCCTGTCACCGGGAGCTTGTTACCAGCCAAAGGTGGATTTCTTCGCCTGTTTGCGGATCTCTTTCTGATCGGCCCAGAGCAGTTCGCCGTTTTGCAGATCCATCAGGTTCATGGTCATCTGGTAGTAGACATCTTTCACCTTGCCATTGTCCTTGACGATGCTGGCGAGGTTGCCATAGACCATGTAACGGGCACCGGTCTGCTTGCCAAGCCGCACCATGGAGGCAGGATCCACCATGCCGCTGCTCTGCTGGTATTCGAGCTGTTGCTTGACGGCGGCCACCTTGCTCATGTCGACGAAGCGGAACTTGCCGGCCCGCAGCAACTTGGTGCGGATGGTATCGGTGATGGCTTCGGTATCGATGTGCTCGGAGGTCTTGTTGCGGATAGAGTCCATAAACATCACCGGACGACCGCCTGCGGTGATCTCGCTGGTGGCAGGGGAGGCGAGCATGGAGTCCGCCATCTTGTCGGCGATGGCCTGCAGGTCGCTTGAGCCGTAATCGACGGTGACGGTTTCAGTTTCAGTGGGATCGCCATAGCTGACGGTGGTGCTGGAGCAGCCGCCCAAGAGCAACGCGCCGGTCAGGATCAGCAGGGCATGATTCATTTTCATCAGTAGGATTCCTCAATCACTTCGCGTACGTAAATCCGATAACCCTGCGCCGCCGGGCTGGGCGCCAGGGCCGAGAGGGTGCGGGTCTGATAGCCATGCAGCTTGATGGGGGTCCAGCCGCGGCCATCGCTGGCGACCTCCTGACCGGCCTCATCATACCAATAGAAGATATATTGCAGCTTGTTATCGCCGCGCTGGGTACTGGCGGCGGCCACATTGACCTGCAGCAGGCCATTTTGCTGGCGGCGGCTCAGCTCGGTCAGGGTGACGTTGACGTTTTGATGCTGCTCCAGCGTGGGAGCACCGCCCGCCGGGCCATAGAGCGCCACGCCTGAGGTGTTGGTGGCGCAGCCGGTCAGCAGCAGCGCGAGCCCGAGGGCCAACCCGTATGATTTCATCTTGCTCTCCTTGATTGGAGGGATTTGGGCAGCACTGAGGGGCTGCCCGTTAATGGTCTTGCTCATATCTCTTCGCCATCTGCTCAGAGCGGCATCACCCGGGTGGTCAGACCGGCGCCGAGGCGTTGTACCCAGACCAGGGTGGTGCGGCCCTTGTGGATGGTGAGCGGCAATTGCCGCTGCGCTGCCCCCGCGCCCAGGGTGAGATTGATGTCACCTGCCGGCACTATTCCCTGCCAGCTCGATGCCTGAGCTGGCAGCGTCAGCCAGCTGCGGGTATCGGCCCGCTCCGAGAGAGTGTTGAAGATCCCCACCAGAATATTGCCCACATCGCCCCCCTCTTTGGCGGCGGTGCGGCGCATTTGCTCCTTGGCCACCAGTCGCAGCGCCTGGCGGGTCAGCATACCGGGCAGCCGCTCCTGCAGATCTTTGGCGGCCAGCGCTTCCAGCCTGACCAGCTCGCTGGTCTGCCAGGCCCGCTTGCCGACCTCCACCGTCAGCGGGCTGGTGTCGCTGGCCCGATTATCGTAATAGGGGATGGCCACGGTAAAGGTGCGAAAATCGCCGCGGGAGGTGGAGATGGGCAGTGGCAGGAACAGCTCGCGCCGTGCCGGGATCAAACCATCTTCAAACAGCACCACCAGTTGGCCTTGATCTTTTGCAAGCGGCGGTGCTTTGCGGCCTATCTTTTTCTCGGTCTCGCGGATCTCGTCCGGTGAGCCACGCAGCCGCGCCAGACGCAGCAAGGCATCTTGCAGGCTGCGGTTGTCCGGCGCTATCTGGTAGCCGCGCTGATAGTCGACCCAGGCATCGTTGAGATCCCCGGCCGCCTCATAGAGCACGGCGGAAAAATAGAAGGTGTAGGCGTTCTGAAAACCGTTTTTGACCTTGCCGATCAACCGGTCGAGATCCGGTGCGCCGCGCGACATCAGCTGGCGCATCTCCCCTTCTGGTTCGGCCTCTTCGCTCTCATCCTTCGCCTTGCGCACCTCATCGGCTCGCCGTTTCAGGGCCTGCTCCTGCACCTGATTGGCCCGGCGTATTTCCACCAGGGCGCCATCGGCATCACCCCGTTGCAGATAGTTGAGGGCCAGATAGTGATGCAGCATGGTGCGTTCGTAATCGGGAGTACGATAGGCCATCGACTGATCGTTGGTGAGCAGACTGCCCACCTGATCCAGACCGTGGCTCAGCCGGTATTCGGCCTGATTCTCTTCCCACTGAAGGCGGCTGTCGGCGGCGGTGAACGCCTGCTTGCTGCCCGCATCCTGACCTGCCAGCCAGGCAATGCGCCCCTGTTCGAGCCGATCCAGCACAAAGGTGTCATCCCCCAGGGTGGAGTCGCGCACCTCGGGCAGCGCCTCGGCGGCATGGCCCAGCAGCAGCTGGTTGCGCAGGGGCACCATCTGATCGGAGTAGGAGACGAACATATCCTGCCAGCGGGAGGCGCAGCCTCCCAGCAACAGCAGGGCGCCGCAGAGCAACAGGGCGCTGCGGCAGGTTGAGGCGTTGCGATTCATTACAGGCTGAGCAGCGGTCCCAGCGGCTGGCCACCGACCAGATGCATGTGGATGTGGTAGACCTCCTGCCCGCCGTGGCGGTTGCAGTTCATGATGAGGCGGTAGCCATCTTCGGCGATGCCAGCCTCGGTGGCCAGTTTGCGGGCCACGGTGAACATCCGGCCAAGGGCCAGTTCATGTTCGGCTTCCACGTCATTGACGGTGGGGATCAGCACATTGGGGATGATCAGAATATGGGTCTTGGCCTTGGGCTGGATATCCCGGAATGCGGTGACCAGATCGTCTTGATAAAGGATGTCGGCGGGGATCTCTTTACGGATTATTTTGCTGAAAATGGTTTCTTGCGCCATGGCTAACTCCCTTATATGAAACAGAAAATTGAACTAGAACCCCAAGCGGCTCCCGAAAGGGGGGCGAGCAGCACGCCAAGTGTGACACAAGCCGACATTTGACACAGCTGATGTCCCATTCCCTTCAGTTATTGTTAAAAATACCGATAGCCAGAGGGACGTCATCTGCAGCGCCTGTTCAGGGTGGTCTGCAGGGTATCAAAAGGACGGGGTACTCAGGCAAGGGACTTTTGCATATACAGCGGGACAATAATGAAACAAACAATGTCGGATCTCTCCATCTTGCAGCGAGTCTACCTTGGCTTCGCGATCCTGGTGGCCGTGATGGTGGCCAGTTCACTGCTCACATTTCGTAGTCAGGAGACTCTGGGGAACGCACTGGAGCAGGTGACCCAGCAGTCGATGCCGCTGGTGATTGCCAGCAGCCAGACCCAGATCACCCTGCTCAGCGCCAACAAGTGGCTGGGGGATGTGCTCACCGAGCAGGACCCCAAACAGCTGCCGGCCGAAGTGGCCGAACTGAAACAGGCCAAGGCTGCGGTGGGCAAGAGCCTCGACGTCTTGCGCCAGCAGGTGGCCCACCACCCCGAACTGCAAGGGGAGATGAGCAGCCTCAGCCAGCAGGTCGACAGCTACCTGCAACTGACCGATACCCTGCCCGGCGAACACGAGGCGCTGCTCACCCGGCTGCACAAGGTCAATCTGGCCAAGGGGCAGTTTCAGGTCAGTCTGCCCCAGTTCAAGAAGAGTCTGGGTGACATGATGGTCACCATCGACGACAGCTTTATCAAGATGCTCTCCGAGACCCTGACCACCAAGCTCTCCGCCATCGAACTCTCCACCATGGACGCCCTCAATCAGACTATTCCGGCTCCCATCGAAGGGGCGCTCAAGCGCAACAAGATGCAGATCGAGGGGTTCAACAGCACCATCAAGGATCTGCAGGGGGAGCTGAAGAACTTCGAGAACGACATGGGCCACTATGTTCACGGCTTCGTGCGCGACACCACCGCAAGCGAAGGCGTGCTCTCCCAGTATCTGGCGCTGATGAAGCAGCAGGAACAGATGCGGGAGAAGAGCAAGCAGGCGAGCGCCCTGATCGTCGAGATCCAGAACCGGCTTGAGCGGATCACCGGCCAGAGTCAGCAGCTGATGAGTCAGAGCATTCAGCACGCCAAAGCCACACAGAGCCAGAGCACCCTGACACAGGGAACCAGCATCGTCGTCGCCATCCTGATCGCCATGCTGGTGGCTTATACCCTGGGCAAGGCCATTCGCCGTCCGCTCAGGGAGTTGCTGCGGGTGCTGACCGAAGTGACCCAGGGCGACATGACCCAGCGCATCGGTTTTCAGAGCAAGAACGAATTCGGCCAGCTGGGCAGCCAGATCAACCTGCTGATTGCCCAGATGGGGGAGGTGCTGGCACAGCTTTCACAAGCGTCTGCACAGCTTAACGATGCCGCCCACGGCAATCGCCACACCACCGAATCGGTGCGGGCGGATCTGGAAAAACAGCGGCAGGAGACCGCCTCGGTCGCCGCCGCCATGACCCAGATGGAGGCCTCGGTGCGGGAGGTCGCGCAGGCTGCCAACCAGACCCTGGAGCGGGTGCAGGATGTGGAGAAGGCCTCCGAGATGGGACGCAAGGTGATGGCAGGCAATATCACCACCACTCATCAACTGGCGGGCAAACTGCAACAGACCGGCAAGGTGATTGGTGATGTGAGCGCCATGAGCAGCCAGATAGGCAATATCCTCGATGTCATTCGAGGCATCGCCGAGCAGACCAACCTGCTGGCCCTCAACGCCGCCATCGAAGCGGCGCGGGCCGGCGAGCAGGGGCGCGGATTTGCGGTGGTGGCGGATGAGGTACGCAGTCTGGCGGGCCGTACCGCCCAGTCCACCAGCGAGATCCAGACCATGATCGAAAACCTGCAGCAGGGAGTCGCCAAGGCGGTGACCGTGATGCAGGAGTGCTCTCGCGAGATGGACAGCTGCGTGGATCAGAGCTCTCACGCCAACAACGCCATGGAGGAGGTGCAGGGAATTGTGGTGCTGATCAGCGACATGTCGAGTCAGATCGCTTCTGCCGCCGAGCAGCAGCAAGCCACCAGCGCCGATATCGCCACCAACCTCAACCGCATTTCCGATATCTCGGATCTCAACTATCAGGGGATCGAGCGGGTGGCCGAGACCAGCCAGCAGCTGGACTCCCTTGCCGAGCAGCAGGAGAGCCTGGTCAAGCGCTTCCGCCTCAGCGCCTGATGGTCACGCGCTGAAAAAAGAGAAGGCCCCGCAGATGCGGGGCCTTCTCTTTATTGCGGCAGTGACAAGGGGATCAGGCGTAGGCAATCGCGCCCTTGCCGACCCCTTCATAGGCGACAATCTTGACGAACTTGTCGCCCACCATCTTCTTCACTTCGCGGGCGATGTAGCAGGCCAGCAGCTCAACCGTGGTGTCAGTGTCGATCATCTCCACCTCGGCGCTGGGAATGGCCAGCTGGAACAGCCCTTGCGGCGCCACATATTTGAAGCCGCAGTGATGCTCGCCAAGCTGGGCATTGGCGCGGGGGCTCAAAGCGAGCTCGGTCAGCGCCACCTTGTCCTCCTCGGTGCCGAGGTAGATATCGCCCCAGCGTTCGGCCCAGTTAAGCTCAAGCTCCTGGTCGCGCTCGCCATCGACGTGGACCTCGATGGGAGAGCGGTGGCCGTGGGCGATGCGCTGGCAGTTGCCATCGTGCTTTTTCAGGCCGTGGCTGTAGTGGTAGAAGGCACCGGTGATCGCCTCCTGACGCAGGGTTAGGGAGAGATCCTTGATATTGCCCGGCAGCCGTTTGGCCAGTACCGCCAGCAGGTAGCGGGTCACCGACTCTTTATCAACTTGCGGAGCCGGGATAAAGGCAAAGCCTTGGGATGGGCAGCGCAGATGGATGGAGCGACCCGGGCGCAGCAGATCCACTGTGCTTTCGTCACCATCCAGTGTCTCGACGTGGATCAGCGGGCACTCGGTCGGCACCAGCAGCTTGTGGTCCACCTCTTCATCGATGATCGATTTGATCAGCCTCTTTACCCGGCCAAAGTCCAGCAGCATGCTCATTTCGTTGAGCTCACCGCTCATTTCGATATCTACCAGCCAGCTCTCGCCCACCATGCCGCGGCGTTCGCACAGGTAGCTGGAGTCGATCACGGTCAAATCTCTTACAAATAACTTCATCAGTCAGGCCTTGCTACAGAGAAAGGGCAGTTTTGCGCTATTATGACCCGCGATTATCGGCAAAGGAACTGGAACCCCCCATGAACAAACTGCTTATCAAGAATGCCACCCTGGTCAACGAAGGCCGTATCTATGCCTCCGATGTGTTGATCGAGGGGGAACGGATTGCCCGCATCGCCCCGGATATCGAGGCGCCCGATGCGCTGGTTATCGATGCCGCAGGTCGCCATCTCATCCCCGGAATGATCGATGATCAGGTCCACTTCCGGGAGCCGGGATTGACCCACAAGGGGACTATCGCCAGCGAATCCCGCGCCGCCGTCGCCGGTGGCACCACCAGTTTCATGGAAATGCCCAACGTCAATCCCCAGACCACCACCCTCGACGCCCTCGAAGCCAAATACCAGATCGCCGCCAACTCCTCCGTCGCCAACTACAGCTTCTATCTCGGCGCCACCAACGACAATCTTGAAGAGATCAAGCGTCTCGACCCCAAGCAGTCCTGCGGGGTCAAGGTGTTTATGGGCTCTTCGACCGGCAACATGCTGGTGGACAATCAGGAGACCCTGGCGGCCATCTTCCGCGAAAGTCCGGTGATGATCGTCACCCACTGCGAAGACACCCCGACCATCGCCAAGGCGGAAGAGGCTGCGCGGGCCAAGTGGGGCGAGAATGTGCCGATGGGCGAGCACGGCCGCATTCGCAGTGACGAGGCGTGCTACAAATCCTCCAGCATGGCGGTGGCGCTGGCGAAAAAATACGGTGCCAAGCTGCATGTGCTGCATCTGACCTCGGCCAAGGAGCTGTCGTTATTTACCGCCAGCCACGATCTGAGCGAGTTGAAGGACAAGAACATCACCGCCGAGGTGTGCGTTCACCACCTCTTCTTCAATGAAGCCGATTACGAGACCCAGGGCAGCCTGATCAAGTGCAACCCTGCGGTGAAGAGTGCCGCCGACCAGCAGGCACTACTGGATGCGGTACGCAATGACGTGCTCGACATCATCGCCACCGACCACGCGCCCCACACCTGGGAAGAGAAGCAGAACAGCTACTTCAAGGCGCCGTCTGGCGTACCGTTGGTGCAGCACTCTTTGCAGGCGCTGCTGGAGCTCTACCACAACGGCGTGTTTACCCTGGAGACTATCGTCAAGAAGACCTCCCACGCGGTAGCCGAGCGCTTCCAGGTGCAGGATCGCGGTTATATCCGCGAGGGGTATTTCGCCGATTTGGTGCTGCTGGATCTGGGCAAGCCCTATGTGGTCAACGATGACAACATCCTCTACCACTGTGGCTGGTCGCCCTTCAACGGCTACCGCTTCCACAGCACGGTGGAGATGACGCTGGTGAACGGCCAGATCGCCTGGCAAAACGGGCAGGTGACTGACCAGATCCTGGGCAAGCGGCTGACCTTTAACCGCTGATTGTTCGCAAAGCAGGCGAACGCACCGTGGCCGAGGAATTGGCGGCGTTTCCCTGTTGACAGGGCAGGGTCATCTCCATAAACTCTGCCCCCGTCAGCCGAGCTGACTCCGTCGGTGTGTAGCGCAGCCAGGTAGCGCATCTGCATGGGGTGTAGAGGGTCGGAGGTTCGAATCCTCTCACACCGACCAAATTCCCCGATAAAGGCCTTGTCAAACGACAAGGCCTTTTCTTTTGCCTGCGATTTGCCGCACAGGCGCGAAGCCAGTGGTGATGCACGCTGGTCGCTGTTGGCGCGAGCGGATTGTGCAGCCACCGCGCTTTATGGTGTAGTAACGACTCTGTTGCTCATTTGCCTGGCGAGGCCTTTCGTGTCTGCATCCGTATCTAAACCCTGTTGTCTGCTGATGCTCACCCTGCTGCTGGTGGGCTGCGCCACCCCTTACGAGAGTGAAAAGTCATTCTGGAACGGCCAGACCGGTTTCTCCCAGACCCGGCTTGGCCCTGACAAGTGGCAGCTGGAGTTTGTCGGCAACGATCTGGTGGACAGGGAGACCGCCCGCAAATATGTGCTCAAGCGGGCAGGGGAGCTGGCACTGGCAGAGGGTTACTCCTGGCTCAAGGTCGATGAGCTGACCATTAACCGCGATGCCGTCAGGGTGACCCCATCACGGCCGATCTTCGGCTTTGACGAGGATGAGCCGGATCTCTTTATGGCCCAGATGCAGGTGCAGCATACCATCTCGGCGCTGCTCACTTTTCGCCTGTTGCCACGGGCACTCGATGAGCGAACTCTGAATGCGAAATATCTCGCCGAAATCAAAATAAACAGTGATTAATATTGGTGGTTTGCAAGATCTATATCACATACACCTAATGGCAGGATAAAATTCTGGATAAAGCCTCTAGATTTACCTCCTGCTTTTAGGCATTCTCCCAGCATACCAGCCGCCAGGAATCAACGGCTCGGATCACAAAAACGGACTGTAGTGGCTCCCACGCCACTGTTTACGGCTTGCACCAATCAAAACCGGGACTCCCCCATGAAAATGAATAAACTGACGGTCGCCATCCTCATCTCCATGATGTTTGGCATCCTCACCGGCCAGGGCTATCGGATGTTTGCCGCAGATCAGGCTGCGGATTTTGCCAATAACATCACGATCCTGACCGATATCTTCCTGCGCCTGATCAAGATGATCATCGCTCCCCTTGTCTTCACCACCCTGGTGGTCGGTATCGCCAAGATGGGCGACACCCGCACCGTGGGTCGTATCGGTGCCAAGACCCTCGGCTGGTTCATGCTGGCCTCCCTGATGTCCCTGAGTCTGGGTCTGGTGATGGTGACCTTGATGCAGCCGGGTGTGGGTCTCTCGCTCTCCCTGCCCAATGACACCGCCAGCTCGGGCATTGCTGCCGGTGCCATTACCCTGAAAGATTTTGTGACCCACGCCATTCCCAAGAGCGTGGTCGAGGCGATGGCCACCAACGAGATCCTGCAGATCGTGGTCTTCTCCCTCTTCTTCGGTCTGGCTGCCGCCGCGCTCGGCGATCTGGCCAAGCCGGTAGTGGTGCTGATGGCCAGCGCTGCCGAGATCATGCTGAAAGTGACCGGTTATGTGATGAACTTTGCGCCGTTCGCGGTGTTTGGCGCCATCGCCGCCATGGTAGCCAAAGAGGGGCTGGGTATTCTGGTTACCTACGGCAGTTTTATGGCTCAGTTCTATATCGCGCTGGTCTGCCTCTGGCTGCTGCTGATCGCCATGGGCAGCGTCTTCCTGCGTGGCCGTGTCATCAAGCTGCTGGCGATGATCCGCGAACCCATCCTGCTCGCCTTCTCGACCGCCAGCTCCGAAGCGGCCTATCCGAAGACCCTGGATCGTCTGGAGAAGTTCGGTTGTGACAAGCGCATCGCCAGCTTCGTGCTGCCGATGGGTTACTCCTTTAACCTCGACGGCTCCATGATGTACTGCACCTTCGCGGTGATGTTCATCGCCCAGGCGTATGGTATCGAGCTCTCCATGGCCCAGCAGATCACCATGCTGCTGCTGTTGATGGTCACTTCCAAGGGGATGGCCGGGGTACCGCGCGCCTCTCTGGTTGTGATTGCCGCCACCCTGAACCAGTTCCATATTCCGGAAGCGGGCATCCTGCTGCTGCTGGGGATCGACCACTTCCTCGACATGGGCCGCTCAGCCACCAACGTGCTGGGCAACGCCATCGCCGCCAGCGTGGTCGCCAAGACCGAAGACAGTCTGGGTGAAACCGTCGCGCTGGGCGAGAGTGAGCCAGCCAAAGCCTGATCGCAACGCCATGAAAAATAAACAACAACGGCCCGCCAATGCGGGCCGTTGTTGTTTATGGCTCGTCTACACTGCTAGATAGTTTCCATCTGGAGTGTACGGTTATGAATATTGCTCGTCGACTGCAACTGATAGCGCTGTTGGTGATGCTGACGCTCATTTTTCTCAGTTGGTTCAGTATCAATCGCCTTGGGGCAGGCAACCGTGATTTGAGCTATGTGACGGACAATACGGTGCCCAGTATTGCGCTGATCAAGGAGGTGCAGGCTGCATTTTATGAGCTGCACTCCCGGGTTCAAAGCCATATCCTCAACACCGACAATGACAAGATGCAGCAGATAGAAGCCGATATTGCCGAGCATCGCAAACAGATCAATTCGCAACTGGAGAAATATAAAGCAGAGATGCTCTCCAATGACGAAGACCGACGCCTGACCGACGATGATCAACGCATTATTGCGCAATATTATCAGGAGATAGACAAGGTTCTGCAGCTCTCCCACCAAAACAAAAACGATGAAGCGCGAGACATGCTGGCAGGAGAAGCCTCCAGACTGTTCCAGCAGTTTGCCAAGGCAATCGAGCTTCACGTCAACTTCAATATGGATTTGGGACTGGCGCTCAAGAAGCAGGGCCAGGAGAACTACGACAACAGCCTGCAAACCCTGTTGTTTATCGCCGGTGGTGCCACCGTACTGACGATGGGGCTGTTTGTCTGGTTGTTCAATCAGGTGGCCAATCCCCTTCGCACCGCCATGGATACCCTGACCCGGATCCAGCGTGACCTCAACTTTACCCTCAGAGCAGACGTGAAACAGCTGGATGAGATTGGCCTGACCCTCAATGCGGTCAACCGGCTGCTCGATACACTGCAACAGACATTTACCGAATTTTCCGTCGGCAGCTTGCAGATCAAGAGCACTGCCGAATCCCTCTCTCAGGCAGCGCAACACTTGGCCAGCTCGGCTAATCAGGCCAATGATGCCACCAGTCTGATAGCCGCCGGTGTCGAAGAGATGACGGTCAGCATCACAGATATCTCCCAGCGCACTCAGGAGACGAGCCGCATCACCAACGAGTCGGGGCAGCTAGCGACCGAAGGGGGCCGGACCATCGAGCGCACCGTTCATGCCATCAACGAGATAGCCGACTCCATTCGGCAGGCCTCGGCCGAGGTCATTGCGCTGGGTGAGGGCATTTCGCGCATTGGCGGTGTGGTCAACGTGATCCGTGATGTGGCGGGACAGACCAATTTGCTGGCCTTGAACGCGGCCATTGAAGCGGCGAGGGCGGGGGAGTCCGGCCGTGGCTTTGCGGTGGTGGCGGATGAGGTGCGCAAACTGGCTGAGCGGACGGCGCAATCCACCCAGGAGATCTCCGCCACCGTAGAGGCGATCCAGCAGGAGTCGAACAATACGGTCTCCCGCATGCATCTGGTGGAGGAGAAGGTGAGCCAGGGGGTCACCATGGCGACCGAGAGTGGCGCCATTATTGCCGAGATCCGCAGTGCGTCGCACCGGGTGATGGATCAGGTGGGCGAGATCACCAATGCCATCCGCGAGCAGAGTTCGGCCGCTGAGTCGATCGCTCATCAGGTAGAGCAGATTGCTCAGGTCGTGCAGCAAACCAGCAGCACAGCGGAGGAGACCTCAGCCGCAGCCGAGGAGCTTAATGTCACCACCGAGAGTATCCACCAGCAGATATCCCGCTATCGCATTCAGTAACGCCGACGGTTGTTATCCATCTGCTATCCCCGCCAGCTGGCGGGGATTTTTTATATGGCTTGCTTAGAAGCCTGAGCCCGGTTGCTGCAAAAATGCCGCCTCTTCCGGTGTGCTGGTGCGACCCAGAATGTCGTTGCGGTGGGGGAAACGGCCAAAGCGTTCGATGATCACCTGATGACGGCGGGCAAAGTCGGCAAATCCGGCAAAGGTCGCCTGCGCCGGTGTGCCAGCCTGCTCGGCAGCGAGTGTCTCGAACAGCGCCACACTTCTGGCCTGTTGTTCGCGGGATTCGGCATGCTCCAGCGGCAGATAGAAGAAGACCTGCTCCAGTGGCGAGAGGGATTTGTCCGCCCCGATGGATAGTCCTTTCAGGCAGAGATCCCGTGCCAGCGGATCCTGGGCAAAGGCCGCAGGCGTGCCGCGATGGATATTGCGGGGCAGCTGGTCAAGCAGCAGGATCAGCGCCAGCCGACCGCTGGGAGTATCGGCCCAGTGGGCGAGGCTGCCCTTGGCTGCCGCCTCTGCCAGCTCGCCAAAGCGGCTGGCCAGCAGGGCATCCGTTTCACTGCTTTTTCCCCACCAGAGGGGGGCTTGCCGTGTGGCCCGCAGGACGTCATCGGCTTCGTCGCCAAACCAGAGATCGAGCAGAGGTTGCCAGGGTTGCATGGGAACTCCTTGAGGTGATTCAGAGGGAACCAGGAACAAATGGCTCAGGGGTGCTGCCGAAACGGCGGCTTCTCGTTACACTGTGCCATCTTTTGCCCGAAAGACGTAACCCCCCGATGGCGAGCGCCGAATTCTTGGCTCGGCCGATGATGGCCTGCGATCGCCATGAGGTGGTCCTCTTGACCCTGGTGGTTATCGGGACGTACACCTCTCTCCCGGGGTTGTTCTCACTGATATAAGGAATCTTTGATATGGCCGGAACCAGTTTGTTGGCCCTGCTCGACGATATCGCCAGCGTGCTTGATGACGTGGCGCTGATGACCAAGGGCGTGATGAACAAGCGCGAGACTTTTTTGGGTAGACGTTTCTCACTGATATAAGGGATCTTTGATATGGCTGGAACCAGTTTGTTGGCCCTGCTCGACGATATCGCCAGCGTGCTTGATGACGTGGCACTGATGACCAAGATGGCGGCGAAGAAGACCGCCGGGGTGTTGGGGGATGATCTGGCCCTCAACGCGGAGCAGGTTTCCGGGGTGCGTGCCGAGCGGGAGCTGCCGGTGGTGTGGGCGGTGGCCAAGGGGTCATTTCGCAACAAGCTCATTCTGGTGCCCGCCGCCATCGCCATAAGTGCGCTGGTGCCCTGGCTTATCACGCCTCTATTGATGCTGGGAGGCGCCTACCTCTGCTTTGAGGGGGCCGAGAAGCTGGCCCACAAGTTCCTGCCCCATGAGGCGAGTGAGGGGGAGGCACACACTGCTCCTATTCCCGATGATTTGGCCGCGTTTGAGCAGCAGAAGGTAAAGGGAGCGATCCGCACCGATTTTATTCTCTCTGCCGAGATCATCGTCATCGCCCTTGGCACGGTACAGGGAGCAAGCCTCGCGCTGCAGCTCTCGGTAGTGGCGGGCATTGCCCTGCTGATGACCATTGGGGTCTACGGGTTGGTGGGGCTGATCGTCAAGCTCGATGACATCGGTCTGCATCTGCTGCAAAAGCCTGATGGCAGCGCCCTTCGCCGCGCGGTGGGGCAGGGATTGCTGGTGACGGCTCCTCGTCTGATGCACCTGCTGGCACTGGTCGGCACCATTGCCATGTTTATGGTGGGCGGCGGCATTCTGGTGCATGGCTGGCCTTTTGCCCATCACCTGATTGAAGGCGCAGCCGCTGTTGTCGCCACCCTGCCCACAGTAGGGGCCGTACTGGCGGCGGTGACGCCGACGCTGCTCAACGCCGTGGCCGGTGTGGTAGCGGGTCTGCTGCTGGTTGCCGTGATGACGCTGGTGAGCCGTCTTGCCCCGGCCAAGGGATAAGCGAGCTTGCGGGCCATTTTCTCTTTTTTCCTCTCTTCATTTTTTGGCCCTCGGGTTGCCCTGTTTCGGACTTGCTGCCCGCAGGTCTGTTGCGCCTCCCGATAAAGGCCTTTGCGAGAAGTTATGTATCAACAACAGTGGAATAACGACCATATCTACCCGGGCCTCGACAGCCCTGAGCTGGAAGCGGACATGCGCGCCGCCCGCCACGCGTTGGAAGAGCTGGCCAGCTATATGGCAGGTCTGGACGGGGTGCGCGACGATGACGCTGCGCTTCTGGATTTCTTGCGGGAAGTGCGGCTGCGCGCCCGTGATATTCGCCATATCGGCTGGAACGTCGCCATTCTGGCCGCGTGCCGCGGCAGTCAGGATGCGCGGGATCCGCAGGCCAAACAGCTGGCGTCCCGTGCCCGCGCCCTTAATGCCGATCTGTTCAAGACGCTCGCACCGGTGGAAGATCTGATGCTGGCGTTGCCGGAAGAGGAATTCGCCGCGTTGATGGCGGATCCGCTGCTCGGTGAAGAGGCGTACCGCCTGCGCCACGAGCGTCGTTTGCAGGATCAGCGCTTGCCGGTGGAGGCGGAGCAGCTGGTGATTGGCCTGGGCACCGATGGCCTGCACGCCTGGGGCAACCTCTACAACGATCTGGTGGGCAAGATCCGCTTGATCATTGATGGCCGTGAGATGGGGCTGGCCGAGGCGAGCAATCTGCTCTCCAGTCCGGTGCGTGCCCTGCGCCTTGAGGCGTTCGATGCCATCAGCGCCGGTTGGGAAGGTGAGCAGGAGACGGTTGCCGCTATCCTCAATGCCCTCAACGGCTGGCGGCTGGAGCTGGCCCGTCAGCGCGGCAAAACCCGTGTGCTCGATGCGCTGGATCTCTCCTGCCACCAGAGCCATATCGAGCGTGCCACCCTCGATGCCCTGATGAGCGAAACCTGGCGAGCCCGTGGGTTGGGCCAGCGGGCGCTGGAGCTGATGGCCGAGCGCCTTGGTCTCGACGATCTGGGGCCGGAGGATCTCTTTGCGCCGCCGCCTGCTTCCAGCAGCCGCGACATTCCTTTTGATGAGGCGATCGAGTTGATTGCCGATGCCTTTAGCCGTTTCGATCCCGAGATGGGGGCATTTGCCCGCATGATGGCCGAGAAGGGGTGGATTGATGCTGCGCCCACGCCAAATCGCCGCACAGGCGCCTACTGCACCAAGTTTGCCGAACCGGTCGAACCGCGGGTCTTTGTTACCTATGCCGGCACCATGGATAACGTCATTACCCTGGCCCATGAGCTGGGTCACGCCTGGCACAACTGGGTGATCCGCGATCTGCCGATGAGTCAGCGCAGCTACCCCATGACGCTGGCGGAGACCGCCTCCATCTTCGCCGAAACCCTGGTGCGCAGCGCCCTGTTCGAGCAGGCGCAAAGCCCGGAAGAGCAGTTGGCCATCGCCTGGGCGGAGGCCGACGGCGCAGCCACCTTCTTGGTCAATATTCCGGCCCGCTTCGATTTCGAGCAGGCCTTGGTGGCCGAGCGGGCGCAGGGTTATGTATCAGCAGAGCGACTCAAGGCGCTGACTGACGAGGCATGGGGGCGTTGGTATGAGGGGAGCCTGACCCGCTATCACCCCATGTTCTGGGCGGCCAAGGCGCACTTCTCCATCGCGGGGCTGGGTTTTTACAACTACCCCTATCTGTTCGGTTACCTGTTCAGCCTCGGGGTCTATCAGCAGTTGACGAGCCGCAAAGCGGCGGGGGAAGCGGGAGTGGCCGAGGCGTATCGCGCCTTGCTGCGCGATACCGGCCGGATGAGCGCCGAAGATCTGGTAGCCAAGCATCTGGGGCAGGATATCCGTGAGGCCGCCTTCTGGCAGGGGAGTCTGGCACAAGTAGCGCAGGCGGTAGAGCGCTTCACGCAGTTGCCTGCCTGATTGGGTCAGCGGTGATATGAACAACAGGCCCCCGGACAGTCTCGCTGTCCGGGGGCCTGTTTGTTATGCCTGCTCTTGCTGCGGTTTGATGGGGCCAACGAACAGGGGGCGGGTCTGGTGAGTCAGATCCGGCTGATAGCCGTTGAAGAAGAGGTTGAGCAGCACCGAGCTGATGGTGGCCAGCAGGATACCGCTATGAAAAAGCGGTTGTAGCTGCGCCGGAAGCTGCTGGAAAAAATTCCCGGAGACCGTCGGGATCATGCCAATTCCGAGACTGATGGCGACGATATAGAGGTTGTGGCGGTTGCTGTTGTAATCGGTGCGCGCCAGGATGCGAATGCCGGTGGCCAGTACCATACCGAACATCACGATACCGGCGCCCCCCAGCACGAAGGGCGGGATGGAGGCGACCAGCACCGACATCTTGGGGATGAGGCCAAAGGCGAGCAGGATCCCCCCCGACATCACGCAGACCCAGCGACTCGATACCCCGGTCACGCTCACCAGACCGATATTCTGGGAGAAGGAGGTGTGGGGGAAGCTGTTGAATATCCCACCAATAATGGTGCCGATGCCATCCACCCGCAGCCCGCGTACGATATCACCGCGCCTGGCCGGATGGCCGACGATGTCGCCAAGGGCCAGAAACATCCCCATGGATTCGATAAAGGTGATGAGCATGATCACCGTCAGAGTGGCGATGGAGATGGGATCGAAGGTGGGCCAGCCGAAGGCGAAGGGCACTATGGGGGCAAACCAGGCTGCCTCGCCGAGGCCATCGAGGCTTACTTCGCCCATGGCGATGGCCACCGCGAAACCGAAGATGATCCCGAGCAGCACCGAGATATTGCTGAAAAAGCCCTTGGTGAAGCGGGTCACCAGCAGGATAAAGACGAGCACCAGAAAGCTGGTGCCGATATAGCGCAGGCTGCCATATTCCGGATTACCCTTGCCCCCCGCCATCCAGTCGATCCCCACCTGCATGATGCTGATCCCGATGGAGGTGATAACCACCCCGGTCACTACGGTGGGGAAGAGTGGCATCAGCCGACCTATCAGCGGCACCAGCAGGGTCGAGATGATACCGGCGGCAATGGTGGCGCCGAAGATGCCCGTCAGCCCCAGATCCGGGTTGGCTCCGATGGCCAGCATGGGCATCACGGCGGCAAAGGTGACCGACATGATGACCGGCAGCCGGATCCCGGCAAAGCGGCCAATCCCGACACATTGCAGCAGGGTGACGATGCCGCAGCAGAAGAGATCCGAACTGATGAGGTAGGAGATTTGATCCTTGGGCAGCCCCAGACTGCCGCCAATCACCAGCGGCACCGCCACGGCGCCGGCGTACATCACCAGCACATGTTGCAGGCCCAGGGTAAAGAGTTGGCCCATGGGGAGCATGCGCTCCACTTCATCCACCGGGCGCTTGCGCGCACCCGGTCGGGGGGAGGGGGGATTGGTCTCGCTCATGAACAGATCACTCCTTGAAGCCCGCGCAACTGCTACAGGCAAGATAGTGAAAGCCGCAGCT
This sequence comes from Aeromonas sp. FDAARGOS 1416, assembly GCF_019048085.1. Classification (NCBI taxonomy): domain Bacteria; kingdom Pseudomonadati; phylum Pseudomonadota; class Gammaproteobacteria; order Aeromonadales; family Aeromonadaceae; genus Aeromonas; species Aeromonas sp. FDAARGOS 1416. The sequence continues at coordinate 900,884 of NZ_CP077301.1, forward strand.
TTCCCGGTCATTGATCTCGTGTATTGACAGAGGTGCCAGATCCCTCGGCAGTAGTGAGAGGGATCCGGTGCAGCACGGGTCAGTGCACAAAACATGCACAACGCCGCTCACGAGAGAAAACGTTTGGCGATAACGCCTTGTTTTTGCGGGATGAGTCACATACCGGCCAGATAAGTGTCCGGCTGCTGGCAGGGGAAGGAGGTGAGGGCATCTCAGATTGGTAAGGGGTTTATCATTATTGGTCTGGCGATCTCACTTTGATAGCCGGGCACCATAACGTTGCTCGCAATGCGCCCCTCAGCATGTGACTGCGCTCGCGGGCTGCTGGGCGTAATCGGGGGCGGGGGCGTGATCCAAAGCAAGAAAGTTGGATGTTTTGGTGGCGCACGGGGCCGCCGCTGGGGTAGTTTCGATAAAACCGACACAGATCCTGAGGTCTTATCCATGATCATCTATCTGCATGGCTTTGATGCCACCAGCCCAGGCAATCACGAGAAAGTGCTGCAGTTGCAGTTTATTGATGATGATGTGCGTTTCGTGCACTACAGCACGGTTCACCCCCGTCATGATATGAGCCATCTGCTCAAGGAAGTGAAAAAACAGCTCGATATGAGTACCGATCCCAAACCGCTGATCTGCGGCGTGGGTCTTGGTGGCTACTGGAGCGAGCGGATCGGCTTTCTGTGCGGCATTCGCCAGGTGATCTTCAACCCCAACCTCCATCCGGAAGAGAACATGCAGGGCAAGATCGACCGGCCGGAAGAATATGACGATATCGGTACCAAGTGTGTAACTGAATTTCGTAAGAAAAATTCAGGAAACTGCCTGTGTATCCTTTCCGTTCAGGATGAAGTGCGCGATAATCGGGACACTGAACGTGAATTGAAGAACTATTACGACATCGTGTGGGATGAGCGCGAGACTCATAAGTTCAAAAATATCTCGCATCATCTGCAGCGGATGAAGGCCTTCAAAGAAGCCTAATCCATCACGTCGACCGATTTCGTTTTAGGGAGCCAATGGCTCCCTTTCGTTTTGAGGAACCGAGGAAAATCATCATGATGAATATTGTCGTTGTAGGCGGCGGCGCCGGTGGCCTGGAGCTAGCCACCAGTCTGGGTCGCAAGCTTGGCAAGAAGAACAAGGCCAAGATCACTCTGGTCGATCGCAACCGCACCCACCTGTGGAAACCCCTGCTGCACGAAGTGGCCACCGGCTCCATGGACGCGGGCATCGATGCCCTGAGCTACCAGTCTCACGCCAAGAACCACGGTTTCGACTTCCAGCTCGGCACCCTGACCGACATCAAGCGTGACGATAAACGCATCGTGCTGGCCCCGATCCACGACGACAATGGCGACATCGTGGTCAACGAGCGCGAGCTGCCCTACGACTATCTGGTGATGGCCATCGGTTCTGTCTCCAACGACTTCAACACCAAGGGCATCAAGGATAACTGTATTTTCCTCGATAGCCCCTCCCAGGCGCATCGCTTCCACAACAGCATGATGAACCGCTTCCTGCAGTTCGCCACCGAATATAAGCCGGGCGACAAGGTGAAGATTGCCATCGTCGGCGGCGGCGCCACCGGCGTCGAGCTCTCTGCCGAGCTCTACAACGCGGTCGAGCAGCTCTACGCCTACGGCTTCAAGAACCTCACCACCGACAGCCTGAAGGTGACCCTGGTGGAAGCGGGCCCGCGCATTCTGCCGGCTCTGCCGGAGCGCATCAGCGGCGCCGCCCATCAGGAGTTGGTCAAGCTGGGTGTGGACGTGCGTACCGCCACCATGATCACCGAAGCGACTGCCGAAGGTCTGCACACCAAGGATGGCGAGCTGATTGAAGCTGACCTGATGGTGTGGGCGGCCGGTATCAAGGCACCTGACTTCATGAAGGATATCGCGGGCCTTGAGACCAACCGCATCAACCAGCTGGTGGTGAAAGAGACCCTGCAGACTACCCGTGACGAGAACATCTTCGTTATCGGTGACTGCGCCGCCTGCCCGCAGCCGGATGGCAAGTTCGTGCCGCCGCGCGCCCAGTCTGCCCACCAGATGGCCAGCCAGGCGTTCAAGAACATTCTGGCCAAGATGAACGGCGGCGAGATGAAGCCCTACCTCTACCACGACCACGGTTCGCTGGTCTCCCTCAGCCGCTTCTCCACCGTGGGCAGCCTGATGGGCAACCTGATGCGCGGCTCCATGATGGTGGAAGGTTACATCGCCCGTCTGGTTTACATCTCTCTCTACCGGATGCACCAGATCGCCCTGCACGGCTACGTCAAGACCGGCCTCATCATGCTGGTGGGTCGCATCAACCGGGTACTGCGCCCGACCCTGAAGCTGCACTAAGCCAAGGTTTGACAGAATTCGGAATACCAAAAGGAGAGGCGATCGCCTCTCCTTTTTTATGGGCACAGATCAGGAAAGAGAGAGCTACTTGCCCAGATAGGTGCGGTCGAAGAAGGTATTGACCCAGTGAGGGCGGTAGATGGCCAGCACCGTCATCGCCATGCCGTTGAGCAGGGCTTCGGGGAACAGCAGCAGTGGCCAGATGGAGAGGTAATCTGCCGTGATGGTGTGCCAGGGGTAGCTGTCACTTAGCCCCATTAGCAACGCGCTGGCGGCCACCTTGACCGAGATGGTGATGGCGCCACCGAGAAAGGCGGCCACGAAGATATAGACAAAGAGATGGCGCGGCAGCCAGGCCCAGCTGGCCAGAAACAACAGCCAACTGGTGGCCACCGGCAGGGCGATGCCAACCAGTGCCTGCCAGCCAAAATCGGCCAGATTGGTGACACCGAAGTAACCGAGCACCAGCAGGGTCAGGCAGGGGGCGAGCAGTGCCAGCCGCCAGCCAAGCAGCAGGGTGAGGGAGGTGAGCCCGAGAAAATGGACCTCCAGCCCTTCATGCAGACCGGCCCTTAGATACCAGAGCGGCACCAGCGCGATGGCACTGCCCAGCAGCAGGTGCTGATAGAGGGGGTTGTCATGGAGGGTCTGCCACAGGGAGCGGCGCAGGCTGAAGGCCAGCAGTACCAGCCAGATCAGGAGGGCGGCGAGTTGTCCTTCACTCATCTTGTCGTCCATTCATGCAGTAGAGTCCGGGCGGCCTTCCCAACCGCCCATAGCAGAGCAGGCTGACGAGTCAGCCTGCTTTTACCATCAATATTTGACGTTGTTGTGGTACTTGCCGAGGATGCCCTTGACCCGTTCCATGGTCTCCTTGCTGGGGGGCTTGATCCCGCTCAGCTCGTACGGGTCGCCCAGCACGTCCCACTTGTGTTTGCCCAGCTCATGGTAGGGGAGCAGCTCCACCTTCTCCACGCTCTCGCCCAGCTCGGCGATAAACTGACCCAGCCCTTCGGCGCTCTCGTCGTCATCGCTCCAGGTCGGTACCACCACGTAGCGGATCCACATGGTCTTGCCTTTGGCTGCCAGATAGCGGGCAAACTCCAGGGTGTATCTGTTGCTGACGTGGGTCAGCGGAATGTGTTTATCGTCATTGATCTGTTTGATGTCGAGCAGTACCAGATCGGTCTGGTCGAGCAGCTTGTCCACCTGTTCGTCGAGATGACGGACGAAGCCGTTGGTGTCGAGACAGGTGTGGATCCCTTTCTCTTTGCAGGCTGTAAAGAGTTCGGTAATGAAAGCGGGTTGCAGCATGGCTTCACCGCCGGACGCTGTCACGCCACCGCCGGAGGCATTCATGAAGTGGCGATAGCTGGTGATGTCACTCATCAACTCCGGTACGGTCACTTCGCGGCCACCTTCGGTATCCCAGGTATCGCGGTTGTGGCAGTACTTGCAGCGCATCAGGCAACCTTGCATGAATACGATAAAGCGTATTCCCGGGCCATCGACAGTGCCGCAGGTTTCGACGGAATGGATCCGGCCAACGGTGCCGTGAGCTCCGGCTGGCTGGCTGATTTCAACGGCAGGGATCCGATTAATGACAGACATAAACAACTCCAACGATTCGAGCAGGCCGTTATTTTATTACATAAACCCCTATTGATCCTACACCTTTAGTCCGGCGCCCGGCTGCCAAGCAGCTGCTCCAGCCCTTTGACTGTGAGCGGCCGACTGGTGAGAAACCCTTGATAATGCTGGCATCCCAGCGCTTTGAGGATGGCCAGCTGCGCCTCCTCTTCCACCCCTTCGGCGGTGACGGTAAAACGAAAGACCTGGGCCAGATCGAGTATCGCCTTGACGATGGCTCTGTCCTGTTCGCTGTGTACCAGGGTCTGAATGAAGCTTCTGTCCAGCTTCACCTCATCGGCGGGCAGATCCCGCAGATAGGCCAGCGACGAGTAGCCTGTGCCGAAGTCATCGATGGAGATGAGGATGCCGAGCTCCTTGAGCTGGCGCATTCTGGCAATACTCTCCTGCCGATTCTCCAATACTACAGATTCGGTCACCTCCAGCAGCAGGCGGGAGGGGGGCACACCGGTATCGCGCAAGATGTACTCCACCTGTTGTACGAAGCCCTGGGTGTGGAACTGGCGGGCACTGACGTTGACCGACAGATGGGGGATCTGCAGGCCACGGTTGAGCCAGAAGCTGTATTGGGCGCAGGCGGTCTTCATCACCCAGTAGCCGATCTCGAGGATCAGGCTGGTCTCTTCGGCGATGGGGATAAACTCCCCGGGCGGCACCATGGTGCCGTCGCTGCGCTGCCAGCGCAGCAGCGCCTCGATACCCGACAGTGAGCCATTGTCGACCCGGTATTGCGGTTGATAGTGGAGTTGCAGCTCGTGGTGACGCAGGGCATCGCGCAGCTCATTGGTGAGGGTCAGCCGGTTCTTCTCATGCTGGGCCATCGCCTCGGTAAAAAAGACGTAGTGGCCCTGACCGGCGCGCTTTGCCATGTGGGTCGCGGTGTCGGCCTGTTGCATCAGGACCAGATGATCCGTCTCGTTGCCGGAGAAGAGGCTGATCCCCACCGAGGCGCTGCAGTGCAGTTTGTGATCGCCGATGTCAAACGGGGTGCGAAACAGCCCCATCAGCTCGCGGGCGAAGTGCTCTGCCAGAATTTTGGCGGTGACTTCCCCTTGTCCCAGCTGGGTAAAGAGCAGGGCAAACTCATCCCCCGAGATGCGCGCCTGCACCAGATTGTCCTGGGGCAGCTCCCTGAAACGCTGCACCACGGCTTGCAGCAGCAGATCGCCGCAGGCGTGACCGAGGGAGTCATTGATCGACTTGAAGTTGTCGAGATCCACCAGCAGCAGGGCACCCCACTGGCCGTTGGAGGCGCTCAGGGTCTGCTGCAAAATATGGTTGAGGCTGCGCCGATTGTGCAGACCGCAGAGATCGTCGTAGTAGGCGAGCTGCTCGATATGTCTGGCCGCCTCTTTTTCCTGGGTGATGTCGTAGAAGCTGCAGATAAAGTGGCTGAGCTCCCCCTGCTCATCCTTGACGCCGTTCACCATCAAGCGCACCGGAAAGAGGTGACCATCCTTGTGCAGGCAGCGCTCTTCCCCAAGCCAGAACTCCTGCTCGTTGACGGTGCGGCTGACATCCTCCTTGAGATGATCCCCGTAGTAGGTGGGACGCAGCTTGCGAATGGAGTGACCGATCACCTCTACCTCGCCAAATCCGGTGATCCGGCTGAAGGAGTGGTTGACCTTGAGGATGATGCCGTTGTGATCCATCACGATCAGCCCATCGTGGGTATTGAAGGCTACCTCGGCCAGTCGCAGGGCATCGTCGGTGGCGAGGCGCTTGAGCTCTATGGCGGCCCGCTCGTGCTGGCTGCGCAAGAGATCCAGCAGCGGTTCCGGGTCACTCAGCGTCTCGTCGAGCAGCAAGGTGAGCTGGCCGGTCGGGGTGCCACCCGCGTTGTGCAGCGGGATGCCGATATAGGCGCTGGCATTGAGGGCGAGCAGCCGGGTCGCCTTGGGATAGCGCACGGGCAGATCTTCCACATAGATGGCCTGACCGTGCTGGAACAGCTCCTGAGCGGGGCCGGGGTCGAGCTGGATGGGCTTGAGGGTGGAGCAGATCTCCTCGTTGATGACGCAGCGGGGGATGATCCAGAGATCCTGACCGCGGGGCTGGAACTCGCCGATCCAGCCCACCCGGGCACCGCTGGCGCTCATGGCCCAGCTTACCAGCGTCTTGCAGTAGTCGATGCCGGTCTGCTGGTGCAGCTCGGGCGGGAGGGCCAGCTCGGCGCGGTGCTCTTCCGGTTGCGGTTGCCAGTGGCCGAGCAGTTGGGCGCTGCTGCGCACCAGCTGCAACATCTCCTCGCTAAGCGGGGTGGGATCGAGATACTCCAGACTCAGCACCCCGAACAGCTTGTCCTGCTCCAGCAAGGCACCATCGAGCCGTGAGCGCACACCGGCACTGGTCAGATAGAGGTGATTGCTCAGCATCGGCTGGTGGGCTGCCTCCGAGAAGCTCAACGATTTGCGGGTACGCAGGGCGCGGATATAGCGGCTGTCACCGCGAATGGGGTAGAGCGCCTCGACCCCCAGGGTGAACACAGGGGTGAGTTGCTCGCTGCCGAGATCGCCGTTGGCCTGATAGTGCCAGAGGATGAGCCGATCGGCCCCCAAACTCTCTTTAAGGGCCTCGAGCAGGGGCGCATACTGTTGCTGGCTCGCCATCTGGCTGAGGCGCGGCAGTTGCAATGCCAGATCGGCGATGGGCTCCTGACGAAGGTTCTGCAGACAGATGAGCCAGAAGCCATCCTGCTCGTGAGCGAGGGCGATGTGCCAGAGTTGGCTGGCAAAGCGCACGGTGATCTTGCCGCCATGGCCGTTGGCCAGCAGTTGTTCGATGGGCAGGCGCAGGGCATCGGGTAGCTGGGCAGGCCAGGGGGCGCGCGGCTCATCGAGCCAGTAGAGTGGGGTTTGCATCACGTCGGTCAGGGCGACCAGCCGTTGACTGCGCAGATCCAGACGGAAAAAGAGCGGCGTCTGGAGGGCAGGAGGAAGATGACTGAGTGCGGTAGACGACATGAACAAACAACATCCTGTTAAGCAACCGTCGGGGTTGCAAGAATACTGCAAAATGGTGTGAAACAAAATTTCATTGAATTCTAAATTAGAAAAGTCTAATTTATTGCCCATTATCATGTATGAGGAGTCTTGCAGATGAAACGGATCCTGATTATCGGTGGTGTCGCGGGGGGCGCATCGGCGGCGGCTCGTGCTCGTCGTTTGAGTGAAGAGGCAGAGATCGTGATGTTCGAGCGGGGCGAGTTTGTCAGCTTCGCCAACTGCGGTCTGCCCTATCACATCGGGGGCGATATCCCCGACCGGGATGCCTTGCTGCTGCAGACTCCCCAGAGCTTCAAGCGCCGTTTCAACGTCGATGTGCGGGTCTTCCACGATGTGATTGAGATAGACAAGGCGGGCAAGACCTTGCTGGTGCGCAACCTGCAAACCGGTGAAGAGCAGCGCGAGCATTACGATGTGCTGCTGCTGAGCCCGGGGGCGGCGCCGATCCGTCCTCCCTTCCCCGGTATCGACAGCCCCCATGTGTATACCCTGCGCAACATCCCGGACATGGATCGCATTCTGGCGGCCCTGCACCACGATCAGCCGCGCCACGTCACTGTGGTGGGCGGCGGCTTTATCGGGCTGGAGATGATGGAGGCGCTGCACCAGCGCAAGCTGGATGTCACCCTGCTGGAGCTGGCCGATCAGGTGATGGCACCGGTGGACAAGGAGATGGCCAACATGCTCCATGCCCGCATCCGGGAAGAGGGGATCGATCTGCGCCTGCGCACCGGCCTCACCGCCATCGAGAGTCTGGATCTGCCTGCCGAGAAGACCTCTGCCGTACCGACCGCCAAAAGCGGTGGCCTGCGCCTGACCCTCAATGACGGTTCCCATCTTGATACCGGTCTCTTGATCCTCGCCATCGGCGTCAAGCCGGAAACCCTGCTCGCCGCCAAGGCGGGGCTGGAGCTGGGCCCACGGGGCGGCATCAAGGTCGATGCCGGGATGCGTACCTCGGATCCCTTCATCTACGCGGTGGGGGATGCGGTTGAAGAGATTGACTTCGTCACCGGCGAATCTGTGCTGATCCCGCTGGCGGGCCCCGCCAACCGGCAGGGGCGCATCGCCGCCGACAATATGCTGGGCCGAAGCGAAACCTACAAGAAGACGCAAGGGACCGCCATCTGCAAGCTGTTCGATCTGGCGGTGGCCAGCACCGGCCTCAACGAGAAGCGACTGGTGCAACTGGGATTGCCGTTCGAGAAGGTTTATGTCCATCCGGGCAGCCACGCCGGTTACTACCCGGGCGCACATCCGGTCAGCCTCAAGCTGCTGTTTGCCCCGGATGGCAAGATTTATGGCGCCCAGGCCATCGGCAAGGATGGCATCGACAAGCGCATCGATGTGCTGGCGGTGGCCCAGCGCGCCGGTCTCACCGTGTTTGACCTGCAGGATCTGGAGCTCACCTATGCGCCGCCGTTCGGCTCGGCCAAGGATGTGATCAATATGGCTGGCTTCGTGGCAAGCAACCACCTGAAGGGGGACACCCTGCTCTGCCACGTGGCCGAGGTGCAGGCTCGTAACCCCCATCAGCTGGTGGTGGATGTGCGCAATGGCCCGGAGCTCGACAAGCTGGGCCGCATTCCGGGGGCACTGCATATCCCCCTCGACGAGTTGCGTGGTCGCCTCCATGAGTTGCCCAAAGAGAAAGAGCTGCTGATCAGCTGTCAGGTCGGGCTGCGCGGCCATGTGGCCTGCCGCCTGCTTAGCCAGCACGGCTTTAAAGTGAAGAATCTCTCCGGCGGCTTCAAAACCTGGCAGATGGCTACCGCCGAGTAACCGTTTTATTTCTGTGCCTGTTTGCCCCTCTCCCTTGTGCGTGCAAGATGAGGGGCTTTTTGTTTCTGCTTTTCGCCCTTCTTGCATTCCCCTCGTTGCTGCAATATTTCGACACACTTTATTTCCTGTGCCGGACAAAATTAACGTTTTGTTCAGGGGATGGGTGCTATAACCCCTGCCTCGTTCATGATGAACCGTGTAGTAGGGAGAGTGACATGCTGGATATGCTGATGGCCATTTGGCATCAGGATTTTGACGCCCTGGTTCAGATGCAGGCGGTACCCCTGCTGATCGGTTGCCTGATGCTGGTACTGCTGCTGGAGTCCGCATTCGTCTTCCTGCCCCTGCCGGGGGACAGCCTGGTACTGCTGGCCGGTGGGTTGGTTGGCATGGGGGTGTTTGGCCCTGAAGTAACACTTATTTATCTGCCGTTGGCTGCTGGCATAGGTTCTGTGCTCGCCTATTGGCAGGGACGGGCCCTGCAGCGTACCCGCTTTATGGATCATATCGAGCGGATGTTGCCTCCCGACAGCCTGCCCAAGGCGACCCGGCTGCTGAAAAAGTACGGTTTTCTGGCGATGTTCTCCTCCCGTTTTATCCCGTTCGTGCGGGTGCTGACCCCCATGTTGATGGGGATTGGCCGCCTGAGCGTGCTGCGGATGTGCGTGGCCAGCTTTGCCAGTGCCTTTATGTGGGCGCTCTGCCTCAGTTTGGTGGGCAAGCTGGCGATGAATACCCCCTTCTTCCTCCACCACAGCGAACTGTTGACCCGGGCCCTGCTGATTACTTCACTGGTGTTGTTTCTGGCGGCCGTCATGGCCATCCTGTTTCGCTGGTTCAAAGGCGGAGCAAAAAACGAGACCAGCCACGACTAGATGACAACCCTTGCCGCACTGGATCAGTGGGCAAGGGGGTTCTCGTGCTGCAGGGGCGCTCAATTGTGCCCATTCGGGTAATGAGCTTTGTGTCGGGTGAGCAGGATGCCTTATCCTGTTTCCAGCCACGCTGCGTTTGCAGCGCTCCAACTCGGGATGGAACTTATGCGCCTCTTCGACTCTCCCTCTGCTTCTCACCGCTCTACCGCTGAAACCGGCGCTCTGCGCCGCCGCTGGTCAACCCTGCTGCTTTGCGGGGTGGTCGGTTTGCTGTCTGGCTGCGGCCCTGACAAGCCCACCAGCCAAATATCGAACACAGAATCCACAGCCCAGCAGGAGGCCGGGGCGCCAACTTCTGTAGTGCAGGCCAATGCCCGCCAATACCGCGATGCGCCAGCGCTGGCGCTGGTCTTTTCCGGCTCCTTGGCGCCCAAGGCCAATTGGCAGAGCTGGCTCTCGGTCAATGAAGGGGGCAAGCAGGTGCAGGGGGAGTGGATCCTCGCCGACGATGGTCGCACCCTCTATTTCCCGAACGTGCAGCCCGATAAAAGCTATGAGGTGAGCCTCAAGGCGGGGCTGGGCCCATCCCCCCAGAGCTGGACCCTCAAAACCCGGCCGCTGGAGGCGGGGGCTTCGTTTACCGCCAGCGGCATGGTATTGCCGCTGCGCGACGAGCTGCGCCTGCCCATCAGCGCGGTCAACGTGGATGAGGTCAATATCGACTTCTTTCGGGTCGATGCGGAATATCTGCCCCGTTTTCTGGCTGAGTATCGCCCCGGTGCCGGCATGGGCAACTGGGAGCTTGAACAGATCACCAAGCGGGCCAAGCGGGTGTTCAGCGGCCGCTATGCGCTGGAACTCGATGCCAACCGGCGCGAGACCCGCCTCATCAATGTGAAGGAGCCGCAGCTGGCCGAGGCCGGTGTCTACTTTGCGGTGATGTCGCCCCTTGGCAATTACGACTGGCGCAAGGAGACCACCTATTTTGCGGTGAGCGACATGGGGCTCAGTGCCCGCCGTTACCGCGATCAGCTGGAGGTGTTCGTGAGCTCCCTGGCCAGCGCCGACCCGCTCAAGGATGTGCAGCTCTCCCTGCTCGACGAGAAGGGCAACCGGCTGCAGGTGCAAACCACCGATCCCCAGGGCCATCGTCGCTTCGATCAGGTGCAGGGGGCTCGCCTGCTGCTGGCCGAACAGGGCAACCATCTGGCGGTGCTGCGCCTCGATGGGGCGGCGCTCGATCTCTCCACCTTCGATCTCGGCACCCAGCCTTGGCAGGCCCAGCAGTTGTATCTCTTTAGCGGGCGCGACCTTTATCGCCCCGGCGAGCGGCTCGACAGCGAGATCCTGCTCAAGGGGCAGGATGGCCAGCTGCTGCCCGGTATGGCAGTGGAGCTGGAGGTGAAACAGCCGGATGGTCAGCTGCTCGAACAAAAGCGGCTGCTACCGGACAATCTTGGCGCGGCCCACTACGGCCTGCGTTTGCCGGATGATGCGCCGCTGGGGCGCTGGACCATCAACCTCAAGACCGCCGCTGGCAGCCGTTTCGAGTGGCCCTTTTTGGTGGAGGAGTTTCTGCCAGAGCGCTTGAAACTGCAGCTTGGCAAGGTGCCGGATGGGGAAGTCACGAGTCTGGACGCCGCCCTGACGCTGCCACTGCAGGGGGACTATCTCTACGGCGCGCCGGCCAGTGCCACCAAGGCGAAGGCGGAGGTGAAGATCAGCCGCGCCACCATGCCCTTTACCCAGTGGCAGGAGTTCACGCTGGGTGACGTGCTGCTCGCCGAGCAGGCCAAGGATCTCGAGCCTCTCAATCTCACCCTCGATGCGCAGGGGCAGGGGACTTTTTCGTTAGCTGATGAGCTCGATGGGGTACGTGCCCTCGGGCCGCTGGAGGTGGCCTATCGGGTGTCGCTCGCCGAGCCCGGTGGCCGCGCTGTCAATCGCAGCCGTACCCAGTATGGCTGGCCCGCAGACAGCCAGTGGCCGGCACTCAAGGCCGACTTCGTGGCGGATCGGGTGGAAGGGGGCAAGCCGCTCTCCTTCCAGATCCTCAACCTCGATGAGCAAGGCCAACCGGTGGCAGGGGCGGTGAAGGTGCGCCTTATCAACGAGTACCGCGACTACTACTGGCACTACGCCGATGGCGAGGGGTGGAAGTACGAGTTCAACAGCCAGCCTTATCTGGAGCAGGAGCAGACCCTGCAGCTGGATGGCAAGGGGCCGACTCCGTTCACGCTGCAACTGGCGGCGGGCTGGTATCGGTTGGAGGTGGAGAACAGTCAGGGCCATCAATCCAGCCTGCGGGTGGAGATCGGCAGTTACGCCTGGGGCGGCGGTGGCGAGCAGGCGCGGCCTGACAAGATTGCCATCACCCTCGACAAGCGCGCCTATCAGGCGGGCGACAAGGCCAAAGTGACGCTGGTGGCCCCGCGCCCCGGCAAGGGGTTGTTGCTGGTGGAAGATGGCGACGGCCTGCGCTGGTGGCAGCGTATCGAGCTCAAGGGCGCCGCTGGCGATGCCAAGGATGCCCGCGGCGAGTTCGAGATCCCGGTCAGTCCCGAGTGGCAGCGCCATGACTTGCATATCTCGGCCCAGATCGCCGCGCCAGACAGCGCCTCCAAACCAGTCGGCAAGCAGCAGGGGCAGAGCCTGCGCTCGGTCGGGCTGGTGCCGCTCACCCTGGATCGGGAAGCGCGTCGTCTGCTGCTTACCCTGAGCGCACCGGATAAAGCGGTGCCGCTTACCCGGCTGGAAGTGACCGCCACCTCTACCCCCAACAGTCAGGGGCGCGTGGTGCTGGCGGCGGTGGATCGGGGCGTGCTCAATATCAGCGACTACCAGCCTCTCGACCCGTTCGAGATCTTCTTTGGTCGCAAGCGCTTCGCCCAAGATTTGTTCGACAACTACGGGCAAGTGATCCCGCCGCAGGATGGCAAGCTGGCCCGCCTCAACTACGGCGGCGATCGGGCGCCGCTGAAAAAGGGCGGCGCGCTGGAGAGCCGGGTCGAGATCGCTGCGCTCTGGAGCGGCGAGGTGAGTTTTGATGAGAGCGGCAAGACGGTGATCCCGCTCGATCTACCCAACTTCAACGGCGAGTTGGCACTGATGGCGCTGGCCTGGAACGAACAGCAAGTCGGGGAGGCCGAGCGCACCGTCAAGGTAGTGTCGCCCTTGGTGGCCGAGATCGGCTGGCCGCGCTTTGGTGCCAGAGGGGATGAGACCCGGGCATTGGTGCAGTTGCGCAACATGAGCGGCGAAGATCAGACCCTCTCCCTTGTCTGGACCCTCAACGGTGGGCTCAAGGCAAACGGCGAGCTGCCCGGCACCCTTGCCCTTAAAAACGGCGAAGAGCAGTGGCTGACCCTGCCGCTCACCGTGACCGGGGCAAGCGGCGTGGCAAGCCTGCAGTTGGCGGCCAGCGGCAAGGATTTTGCTATCAGCCGCGACTGGACTCTTCCGCTGCGCTCCCCCTGGCCTGCCGAGACTCGCCAGCGTTACCAGATGCTGGCCCCCGGCCAGCAGATGAGCTTTGCGCCAGCTGAGCTGGCAGGGCTGGATCGCGCCAACCTGCAGGGGCTGCTCAGCCTCTCCGGCACGCCGCCCTGGGATCCGGCAGGCCAGTGGCAGGCGCTGGCCGACTACCCCTATGCCTGTCTGGAGCAGACCTTGTCCCGTGCCTGGCCTTACTTGCTGACTACGGCCGATGAGCGGGCCGTCTGGCGCAAACCCGCAGCGGGCAAGAAAGCGGCGAGTGAGGCGGACGTGCAACGCGCCCTGCTGCAACGGCTGCAGCGGTTGCAACTGCCAAGCGGCGGTTTTGGCCTGTGGGATGGTCGCTCCGACGAGGAGCAGTGGCTCACCGCCTATGCCGCCGACTATCTGCTGGCGCGCAAAGAAGTGGCCGATGCCGTGCCGGAGGCGATGCTCAATCAGGCTTTGAACCGGCTGCAAAGCTATCTCACCGACAGTCAGTATGGTGAGCGCTGGAGCAGTGCCCCCGAGCACAGCCGGCTGGCCTATCAGGCCTACAGCGCCTATGTGCTGGCCCGGGTGGGCAAGGCGCCGCTCGCTACCCTGCGTCTTATCTGGGAGCAGCAGGCCGATCACGCCCGCTCCGGTTTGCCGCTGCTCCACCTCTCGCTGGCGCTCTCGGCCATGGGGGATGAGCAGAATGCCGCCAAGGCCCTCAGCCGGGCATTGGCGACCGAGCGCGGGGACGACTATCTGGGGGATTACGGCTCGCCGCTGCGCGATGAAGCCCTTGAGCTCTCCTTGCTGCGCCAGCACAAGCTGGCTGCGGAGCGCTGGCCGGCCCTCAGTGCCAAGGTGGCCGATACCCTGGCTCATCGTCAGTGGCTCAGCACTCAGGAGCGGCTCGCCCTGCTGCGACTCGCCCGCTTCGATCCGGCCGCCGACTGGCAGGCCAGGGTGACTTCCTCTCTTGGCAGTGGATCCCTGAGCGGTTCGGCTCCGTTGCAGCAGGGCGCCCCCGAGGCGCTGGCGGCGAGCACCGTCACCAACGAGGGCAAGGGCTCCCTCTATGTGCAGCGCACCCTCATCGGCTATCCCGAGCAGGCTCCTACCCGGTTGAGTCAGGGGATAAGCGTGACCCGTAGCTGGTTCAATAGCGACGGTCAGCCGTTTGATCCCGCCAAGGTGAAGGTGGGCGAGCTGGTGGTGGTGCGGCTCAACGTCAGCAGCGAGTCGGCCGTGCCCGATGCCCTGCTGGTGGAGATGGTGCCCGCTGGCTTCGAGCTGGAGAACCCAGCCCTTGGCCACAGCATCAAGCTCGAAGAGCTCTCCATCGAGGGGAAACCGGCGTGGCAGAGCGAATGGAACGACTATCTCAAGCATCAGGAGTTTCGCGACGATCGCTATACGGCGGCGCTGGATCTGAGCGAGGGGAGCAACCAGCAGCTGGTCTACCTGATGCGGGCGGTGACGCCGGGTCGCTATCAGGTGCCGCCGACCCAGGTGGAGGATATGTACCGCCCCGAGCTGCGTGCCGTGGGTGAGGATATCCATGAGGTGATCATCTCTGAGTAACATTCCTTCCCTTGAGCGGGTTCGCCCGCTCACTTTCTGGCAGCGTGGCTGGCTGAAATTGGGTCGCACTGGCCGCGCTGGCTGGCGCTGGCTTGGTCGTTTGCCACGCTGGCTGCGTGTCTCGGTGCTGGGAGTTGTCGCACTGCTGCTGTCATTGCTGGCGCTGGATCGTATTTTCCCACCGCCACCGCTCGACCCTGCCTACGCACGGGTGGTGCTCGACATGAAGGGGCGGCCGCTGCGCGCCTTTGCCGATACCAGCGGCGTGTGGCGCTACCCCGTGACCCTGGAGCAGGTCTCCCCCCGCTATATCGAGGCGTTGCTGGGTTACGAGGACCGCTACTTCTGGTGTCATCCCGGGGTTAATCCGGTGGCCATGGTGCGCGGGGTCTGGCAGTGGCTGCGCTATGGGCGGGCTGTGTCGGGCGGCTCGACCCTCACCATGCAGGTGGCGCGTTTTATCGAGCCCTACCACCGGAGCGTGCCCGGCAAGCTGCGCCAGATGGCCCGCGCGCTGCAGCTGGAGTGGCACTACGACAAACGCACCCTGCTCACCGTCTACCTCAACCGGGCACCGTTTGGCGGCAACCTGGAGGGGGTGCAGGCGGCAAGTTTTGCCTATCTCGGCAAGAGCGCGGCCAAGCTGACCTATGCCGAGGCGGCGCTGTTGGCGGTGCTGCCCCAGGCCCCCAGCCGCAATCGGCCGGACCGGCACCCCGAGCGGGCCCGCACCGCCCGTGACAAGGTAATGCAGCGGCTGGTGGCTCAGGGTGTCTGGCCCGAACAGGTGTGGTTGGAGGGACGTATCGAGCCGGTGCTGGCCCGCGGTCACTTCACGCCGATGGAGGCGCCGCTCTTTGCCCGCCTTGCCGCCGACCATCAGGCCGGGGCGCTGGTGCACACCACCATCGACGGCGATCTGCAGCGCTGGCTGGAGGGGCGGGTGGCGAGCTATATCCGCCGTTTCCCCGAGCAGACCTCCGCTGCCCTGCTGCTGGTAGACAACAAAACTATGGCGGTGCGCGCCTATGTGGGCAGCGCCGAGTATGGCAATTTGCGCCGCCACGGTTACCTCGACATGGTGCAGGCGATCCGCTCTCCCGGCTCCACCCTCAAGCCCTTCATCTACGGTCTGGCCATGGACGAAGGGTTGGTGCATTCGGCCTCCCTGCTCTCCGATGCGCCAAGGCTGGGCTCGGAGTATCGCCCCGCCAACTTTTCCGGTGCCTTTCAGGGGCCTGTGACCCTTGCGCAGGCGCTGCAGCAATCCCTCAACGTGCCGGCGGTGCAGGTGCTGGAGGCGCTCGGGCCCGACAAGCTGGTCAGCCGCCTCGACAATGCCGGGGTGCGGCTGGCGCTCTCCGACAAGCCCAACCCGGCCATTGCGCTGGGGGCTGCGGGTATTCGGCTTGAGCAGCTGGTGGCGCTCTACAGTGCGCTGACCCGGCAGGGGCAGGTGGCGATGCCGGTTTGGCTGGCGGGGCAGCAGGCGGTGTCGCGCCCCTTGCTGAGTCCGGGAGCGGCCTGGATCATCTGGCAAATATTGAGCGCGCAGGGGCGCGCCGATCAGCCCTTTGCTAGCGAGGCGACCGGCCGGGTCAACCGACTGGCCTGGAAGACCGGCACCAGCTATGGCTATCGCGACAGCTGGGCGATGGGAGTCTCCGGTCGCTGGACCATCGGCGTCTGGCTGGGGCGCCCCGACGGCACCCCCATGCCCGGTTTTTACGGCCAGAGCGCAGCGGTGCCGCTGCTGCTTTCGGTCTACTCGCGACTGGCTGACAACAGCCCTCTGCCGGCACAGCCCAACACGGTGAGCGAGGCCGAGATTTGCTGGCCGCTGGGGCGCAAGGCGAACGCGACCCTGCCTGAAGCCTGTTTGCAGCGCCAGAGCGCCTGGTTGCTGGAAGGGCGCGATCCTCCCACCTTGCCGGATCCCATGGACTGGCCCTCGCCGCTGCGGCAAGTTGCACTCACTGCCGAAGGCAAGCCGACGCTGACCCGTTGCCCCGATGCGGCACAATCCGGTTTTCGGGCACTCTGGCCGTTGTCGTTGGAGCCTTGGCGGTCCCCCGGCGAGCGGCGGCAGTCGCTGCTCGCCAGCAGTTGTGCAGGGGAGGGGCAGAGCGCCGAGCTGCAGGCCCCCATTCGCATCGTGGCGCTGGGGGAGGGCAACCTTATCCGCAGCCAGCGCTATCGGTTGCAGCCCAAGGTGCTGGGCGGTGTCGGCAAGCCGGCCTGGTTTCTCAACGGCCAGCGGCTGCGCTGGGATGGGGATCAGGTGCTGAGTGTGGCGGGGCGCTATCAGCTGGTGGTGGTGGATGAAGCGGGCAACAGCGATCGTATCGAGTTTCGCGTGGTGCATCCTGACGGTGATGCCAGCACCATCACCCGTTGAGCGTTTTGCCGACAACCATTGAGGTGAATGTGATTAACTATTTGAAATGCATCAATATTTGATTGGATGAATTAATTTGTGAATAATTACGAATTCATTCAAATCCAATCAGGAGTTCTCTTTTGTTGCGTGTTCTGTGTCCCTTGCTGGTGCTGATGAGTTCGGGTTGTGCCACAACCAGTAGTCATGGTGATCACCATGTTTCTCCTGAACGTACCGGGTTCTATTCACCTTTCGAACCTGCTTCCGAGAGTTTTGCGCGTTGCTATCAGAAACAGTTTGCCTGTACCCCTGCCAATATCCGCCGTGACAGGGCGATGGAGGCGCGCAGGCAGGCGCAAGAGCGGGCCAATCACCGGGGTGATGATTGGTAGGCCGCAGAAAACGAGAGGGGTTGGCAGATGCCAACCCCTTTTTCATTCCGCCAATTCAGCCCTGTTGGCGCAGATGACCGAGCCGGGTGAAGAAGTGCTGGCTCTTGCGCTGGTGAAAGTGGCTCTTCTTGATGGGATGGAAGATGAGGCGGCTTTCGGGATGGCTCGCTTTTAACGGGTGGAGCATGGCTACGGCGGGCAGGCTGGTGCTGACCAGGGTGGTGAGTGGCATGCTGAGGGTCTCGGGCCCGAGCAGTTGATTGAGCCCTTGCTGAGCCTGCTCAAAGCGGGTCAGGGCCGCCGGGTCGGCATAGCCGCTACCCAGCATGGTGAGCAGGTTGTCGATGGCCAGATGAAATTCGGCCAACTGCTGGCGAAAGCCGCTGCGCCCGCGCAGGGCAATCAGCTCTGCAAACGGAATGTCGGTCAGGTGAGTGGGCACTTGCAAAGGGATTTCGAGGTGGAAGCAATCCTGACCGCCGCGATTGTGGTAGCGGGATTCGAGCAGATGGAGCAGGCGGTCGAGATAGTCGTGATCGGTAATGAGCGCCCCGTCATTGGCGAGTGCCCACTCACGGGCGAGACGCATGGAGAGCAGATTGGCAAAGCGCCGCGCCATTCTGATCCCACCCTCATCCCGGGTCGCAAAGCCGTGAGTCAGGCAAAAGCCGTGCAGTCGCTCCAGTCCCGCCTGATCCGGGCAGAAGCAGTCGTGGTTGGCCTCCTGACGCCAGCGACCAATCAGCTCCTTGTTGCCAAACACCTTGTGGCGGACGAAATCGGGGGCCACCAGGCCGCTTATCTGGCTCTCCAATTGCGGGGTAATGGCGGCAAAAAAGGCTGCATCGGGCCGCTCGGCCAGCAGATCGGTCTGCTGTTGAAGGGTATCGAGCAGGGCGGTGAGACCGCTCTTTTCGCTGACGGTGAAGACAAAGGCAAGCCGCTCCAGATAGAGCAAGGCAAATTTGAGCCAGAGCTCGTCGCGTACCTCCATGCCGGGGTAGTAGATATAGGTCTTCATCGGATCAGTCTGTTGTCAAAAATCTGGCGAGGCGCAGGGTCGGGAATATACGCAAGATTGCGGTCGCGCGGCAAACATTGCGTAGGGGAATGTGAGCAAACGCTCATCCAGTAGGCGCTGGCCACAAAGTTCTGATATAATTCGCGCCCTTAAATCAAGGTCACCCGAGTCATTACCATGAAGTTCATTATCAAGCTGTTCCCGGAAATCACCATCAAGAGCAAGTCGGTTCGCCAGCGCTTTATCAAGATCCTGCAGGGCAATATCCGCAACGTCCTGCGCCGCTTCGACGACGATGCCCGCGTACGGATGGATTGGGACAAGCTGATTGTGAGCTCCCGCAATGACCAGTTCCGCGAGCAGGCAATCGAAGCCCTGGCCTGCATTCCCGGCATTCAGGCCTTCCTCGAGGTACAAGCCAGCAAGTTTACCGATCTGCACGACATCTTCGAGCAGGTGAAAGCCGTTTGGGGCGACCAGCTCAAGGGCAAAACCTTCTGCGTGCGCGCCAAGCGCCACGGCAAGCATGAGTTCTCCTCCCTTGAGGTTGAGCGCTATGTGGGGGGCGGTCTGAATCAGCACTGCGAAAGCAATGGTGTGCGCCTCAAGAACCCGGATGTGAAGATCAACCTCGAGATCGACGGGGAGGAGCTCTTTATTGTCAGCGCCATTCATCAGGGCCTGAGCGGCATGCCCATCGCGACCCAGGAAGATGTGCTGAGCCTGCTCTCCGGCGGTTTTGACTCCGGCGTTGCGTCGTTCCAGTTCATCAAGCGCGGCTGCCGGGTACACTACTGCTTCTTTAATCTGGGCGGTGCTGCCCACGAAATTGGCGTCAAGCAGGTGGCCTATCACCTGTGGAACCGCTTCGGTTCATCCCACCGGGTGCGTTTCACCGCTGTGGACTTCGAGCCGGTGGTCGCCGAGATCCTCGAGAAGATCGACAACGGTCAGATGGGCGTGGTGCTCAAGCGGATGATGATGCGTGCCGCAGCTAAGGTGGCTGACGAGTTCCAGATCCCGGCGCTGGTGACCGGTGAGTGTGTGGGTCAGGTATCCAGCCAGACCCTCACCAACCTGAACGTCATCGACCGGGTGACCGACAAGGTGATCCTGCGCCCGCTTATCACCTGGGACAAGCCGGACATCATCAGTGAAGCCCGACGCATCGGCACCCTGGAGTTCGCCGAGACCATGCCGGAGTACTGTGGTGTCATCTCCAAGAAGCCGACCGTGAAGGCCGATCTGACGCGCATTGAAGAGGAAGAGGGCAACTTCGACTTCGCCATTCTGGACAAGGTGGTGGCCGAGGCCCGTTACCTCGATATCCGTCGTATCGGTGAAGAGACCGCCGCTGAAGTGCAAGAGGTGGAAACCACCCAGGTGCTGGGCGCTGACGAGGTGATCCTGGATATCCGCTCTGCCGATGAACACGACGACAAGCCGCTGGTGGTAGAAGATCGTGAAGTGCTGCACATCCCCTTCTTCAAGCTGGCCACCGCCTTTGGCGATCTGCCCAAGGAGAAGACCTACCTGCTCTACTGCGATCGCGGCGTGATGAGCAAGCTGCAGGCGCTCTATCTGAAAGAGAAGGGCTTTGACAATGTCAAGGTGTACCGCCCGTAAGCGTGTTTTTTACCTTCAATAAAAAAATCCGGCCAATGTGCCGGATTTTTTTATTTCACAGAGTGAGCAATGACTATCAGGGACAGGGAACCGGAGTGAAGGAGTCTTGCCCCTGACAACGCCAGCCCATTTCCGCCTCCCGCATCTGCCACAGGTTGTTGCTGCGATAGAGGGTCAGGATGTAGATCATGTCGCTCTTGCTGCCGTCGAGGGCGACCGAGAGCACCAGATCATTGTCCAGTTGCTGGGCATGGATGCGGCTGGGCGTGTCACCATGACCGACGAATCGCAGAGCGACCTCACGGTAGTCATTAACCCAGTTTTGCTGTTGATGGCTTGCCTGGCGTATCTGCTGGTTGAACTGCTGCACCGGCGCCGAGGCCAGTCGTCCAAATACCACTTGTGCTTCGGCGTGGGCTGCCGTCACGTTCGCCAGGAGGAGGGTGGTAAGCATACCGATTTTGCGCATGAGAAGTTCCGGCTAACAACGACTGCTTCTATGACAACAGAAAAGCCTATTTGGTTCAACGCGCGGCCCACAGCGACATGATGACGCTGTGGGCCTGCTCTCAATTGCGTTGCAGGGAGAAGGTCGGTAGCGAAAGATGCCAGTAGATAGCCGCGACCCGCAGGCCAAACACGGCCGTCATGCAGATGAGCATGGCTGTGACCCTGTCCATGTTTGCCTCCAGCGCCAAGGTATAGAGAATGCCGCCGAGGATACAGGCGGTGGCATAGATCTCTTTTTGCAGCACCATGGGGACCTCCCGCGCCAGTACATCGCGGATCATGCCACCGGCTACCCCGGTCATGGTGCCCATGATCACGGCAATCAGCCCCGGGGTGCCGAAGTTGAGGGCCTTCTGGGCACCGATCACGGTAAAGAGGGCTAGCCCGAAGGCATCCGCCACCGGCAGTACATACCAGGGCATCCTGCGGGGCAGTTTGACCATCCACATACCGATCAGCGCCGTCGCGATGACCACCCAGATATAGAGCGGGTCGCGCACCCAGAATACGGGGGTGGCTCCCAGGATCATGTCACGGATGGTTCCGCCGCCGATGGCAGTGACCGCCGCCAAAACCATGACGCCAAACCCGTCCATTCTGAGTCGGCCAGCCACCAATACCCCTGAAAACGCGAATACCGCAGTACCAAACATGTCGCTGATGTAAACAATCTGCTCAACCAGTGTCTGCATGGAGAACAACTCACGCCAAATTGTTGATGGGGCCGCGATTTTAGGGGCTGGTGAGCCCAATCGCCAACAGTGCTCGACAAAATTGAGAGTCGGGACGGATTTTCTCTCGCGGCATGAACCGGGTGAGGCTCGTGCGTGCCCGTAGCTCTCCGCCGTTGGCGAGCTTTAGAAGGTTGAGTTCCATCACAGGTTTAGGACCGATTTTTTCCTTAAGTATCCCCCCGACCCGCCGATATATAAGGTAAGCGGCGTTAATGCGATGAAGCGTTGAAAAAAATGCTAAAGACATCCAAAAACGAGCCGTTAAATAAGACGCATCGGGCACAAACTAAAAAGAAAGCCTGAGCTAATAAAGAGCAAATTTAATCGCTTAGGAGAAATATCATGAGTATGTATGTAAATACCAACGTATCGAGCATCAACTCGCAGCGTAACCTCTATAACACCAACAAGGCTTTGGATACTGCGTATCAACGACTCTCCTCCGGCTTGCGAATTAATACAGCTAAGGACGATGCGGCTGGTCTGCAGATCTCCAATCGCTTGACCTCCCAGATCAACGGTTTGAACCAGGGTAACCGTAACGCCAATGACGGCATCTCGCTGGCCCAGACTGCTGAAGGGGCGATGGAAGAGATCACCGGCATGTTCCAGCGGATGCGGGTGCTGGCTGAGCAATCGGCAAACGGTTCAAACACCGCTGCTGACCGCACTGCCATCCAGCAGGAAGTGCGACAGCTGGCCACCGAAATCAACCGGATTGCCAAAGATACCACATTTGGTGGCACCAAGTTACTCGATGGTAACTATAAAGGTATCTTCCAGGTGGGGGCCGATGCCAAGCAAACTATCAGCTTTACGCTCTCTCAGACTGGCGGCTTTAGTATCTCGGGATTGGGTGCTGCTGCGGGTGTGAACACGATTTTTGGCACGGCTGCTGGATTGTCAGTGTCGAGCCAGAGTAACGCGCAAAGTGTGTTGGGGGCGGTGGACAAGATGATTGCCCGGGTGGATAGCAAACGTGCCGAGCTGGGTGCCATTCAAAACAGGATGGAGTCAACCATTCGCAACCAGGCCAATATTGCTGAAAACGTCAGTGCTGCCCGCTCCCGCATCAGAGATGCTGATTTTGCGCAAGAGACTGCCACGTTGACCCAGTACAACATTTTGCAACAGGCGGCATCAACTGTGCTGGGGCAGGCAAACCAGCGTCCCAATGGCGCACTTCAGTTGTTAAGAGGTTAATAAAAAAGAAAGGCGGTTGTTCAGGCCGCCTTTCGGTAGGACGCATCAGAGGGTGTTCGGGAAATCATGTCTCTGATAAGTCACAACACTGTAGTAAACTATTATGCTCAGCGAGCGCGGTTTGCAACTGCACAACCTGACTCGCCACATTCTCCTGAGCTAAAGCTCGTTGGCCGACCTTGAGTCGGCCTTTTTTATAGCACTGCTCATGCTTTTGTTGTCATAAAACACAAAGCATGAAACATGCCAGTTTGACGTTTTAGCTATGTTGGCGGTGGCTGGTGTGGATCTATCCGACGGTCTGACCATCAGTCAGGCAGATGCTGGTCTTGATAAGTCAATATATTGACGTCGAACAGGGGGTACCGAGGCGTGCGGTGACCCTGCTATCTCCTCTTCCCGCTTCATTATCTTTACATCCCTCCATGTTGACTGGAAGCCACAGGTCGGGGCGGCAATGTTTTGCCGCCAGCGGCAAAAAATCCTCAAGCTTGTTGCAACGCGGCCGTTAACCAGAGTAAGCAAAAGAAGGTGTTCGGGACTCCTGAATTTTGCGGTGTGGCGGTGGTTGTCTGTTCAAACAACTGCCGCTGGTCGAGAGTCGAAGGGCTTGTTCACCCCTTCACTCCCGGATTGCAACAGGGCTGATGTAAGCGAGGCCTGCAGTCTGTATCGAATGGGAGAAATATCATGTCGATGTTTATTAATACCAATGTGTCCTCGCTGAACTCTCAGCGGAACCTGATGAATACCAACAAGGCGTTGGATACCGCCTACCAACGCCTCTCCTCTGGCTTGCGGATCAACAGTGCCAAAGATGATGCGGCCGGTCTGCAGATCTCCAACCGTTTGACCTCCCAGATCAACGGTTTGAACCAGGGTAACCGTAACGCCAACGACGGTATCTCTCTGGCACAAACCGCTGAAGGGGCGATGGAAGAGATCACCGGTATGTTCCAGCGGATGCGGGTGCTGGCCGAGCAGTCAGCCAACGGCTCCAATACGACCGCTGACCGTGCTGCGCTGCAACAAGAAGTCAAACAGTTGGCAACAGAAATTAACCGGATTGCCAAAGATACGACCTTTGGCGGGACCAAGCTATTGGATGGCTCCTATAAAGGGGTTTTCCAGGTAGGGGCGGATGCCAAACAAACCATCAGTTTTTCATTGACTCAGGCCAATGGCTTCAATATCTCCGGTATTGCGGCCGCGGCCAGTGCAGGCGCTGCGTTTGCAACCTTGGCGGCGATAAATATTACTAGTCAATCCAATGCACAGAGTGTGCTCGGTGCAGTGGACAAGATGATTGCCGGGGTAGACCGGAAACGGGCTGAGCTGGGTGCAATCCAGAATCGGATGGAGTCTACCATTCGCAACCAGGCAAATATCGCCGAAAACCTCTCATCTGCCCGGTCTCGGGTACGTGATGCGGACTTTGCTGTAGAGACGGCTGCGCTCACCCAGTACAACATCTTGCAGCAGGCAGCCTCCACCGTATTGGCGCAGGCAAATCAGCGTCCTAACGGTGCGCTCTCACTGCTGCGTTAAAGGAGAGCGGCCAGTAAGGCCGTTCATCGGTTAGCACAATATTGGGTGTTCGGGACTCCTGATATGACGAGATGGCAGAGGGGGACAAACTCTCTGCCAAGAGAGTGTGATGAGGCGGTTCACCTTATCACACGAGGGGAAAGCGTGCGGTATGCCGTGGAGCCCTTATCGATAGGAGAGATATCATGTCGATGTTTATTAATACCAACGTCTCTTCGCTGAACTCTCAGCGAAATTTGATGAATACCAACAAGGCGTTGGATACCGCCTACCAACGCCTCTCCTCTGGCTTGCGGATCAACAGTGCCAAAGATGATGCGGCCGGTCTGCAGATCTCCAACCGTTTGACCTCCCAGATCAACGGTTTGAACCAGGGTAACCGTAACGCTAATGACGGTATCTCCCTGGCACAAACCGCTGAAGGGGCGATGGAAGAGATCACCGGTATGTTCCAGCGGATGCGAGTGTTGGCCGAGCAGTCAGCCAACGGCTCCAATACAAATGCTGATCGTTCTGCGCTGCAACAAGAAGTCAAGCAGTTGGCAACTGAAATTGATAGGATTGCCAAAGATACGACCTTTGGCGGGACCAAGCTATTGGATGGCACCTATAAAGGGGTTTTCCAGGTAGGGGCGGATGCCAAGCAAACGATCAGTTTTACATTATTTCAGGGTGGGGGATTTGGTATCTCCGGTATCGCGGCTGCAGCTGGATTTGCTGGTTCTAGAGGTGGATTTAGTACTGTAGCTTCGCTGTCTATTTCAACGCAAGACAAAGCTCAAAATGTGCTTGGTGCGGTGGACAAAATGATAGCCGGAGTAGACAGTAAACGGGCTGAGCTGGGTGCAATCCAGAATCGGATGGAGTCTACCATTCGCAACCAGGCAAATATCGCCGAAAACCTCTCATCTGCCCGGTCTCGGGTACGTGATGCGGACTTTGCTGTAGAGACGGCTGCGCTCACCCAGTACAACATCTTGCAGCAGGCTGCCTCCACCGTATTGGCGCAGGCAAACCAGCGACCTAATGGCGCGCTCTCGCTGCTGCGTTAATACTGACTATGGGTATTAGGAGGCTATTATGTCGACCGATTTAAATGTAGGCGTTAGCTCCTCTCCTGTTGTAGGGCGTAGTGATAACGGCAGCCGGGAGGCTGCTGTTTTTGCATCGACCAATCCGAAACCGGAGGGCAACGTGACTACACGACCCATAGGTGGGGCAGGATCAAATGATGCGGATTCAAAAGAGGCATCTCTGCGTGCTCTAAGTTCATCGATGAACGATTTAAGGCAGCAGAAGGCTGATTTGGAAAAACAGGTACAAGAATTGCAAGAGGCTGTTGCAACAAAGGGTTGGTACTTGAACATTAGTCAGGATAAAACAGCCGGTAAAACAGTGATTAAGTTGCATGACAAGGAAACTGGGGATCTGATCAGGCAAATACCAAGTGAGGAAATGTTAAGCATATCTCGGCGGTTCAAAGAGCTTGAGTTGTCCAAGAGAATTGATGGTGCTCAGCAAATAGGCCTCTTGTTTGATCAGTCAATCTGAACAGGTGGTAGCCTGATCTCATATTGGGAGATATTGAAATGGCGAGTATAAGCTCAGCAGGTGTAGGGTCCAATTTGCCACTTAATGATTTGATCCAGGCGGAGTTAAGTGCCAAAAAAACACAATTTGAAAGGCGTATTGTGGGCCGTGAAACTCGCCTGAATAGTAACCTTTCTGGTATAGGTCAACTCAAGTCGGCTATCAGCACCTTTAATGCTGCATTACAAAAACTGGCTAAACCAGCAGATTTTTCTGGTAATAAGGTGACGATTGGCCAGTCTGCAGATAATCAGCTACTGGCATTTACGGCAACTAATAAAGCTAATACTGGAAATTACAATATTGCAGTTAAGCAGCTTGCCACTGGCAGTTCTTTTATTTCGGCAGATAACGCATTCACATCTTCTTCCGATATTGCAACGTCATCTGCTGGTACATTGACATTTAGCGCAGGGGGTAAAACCCTTAATGTTGATTTGGCAGCTAATGACACCTTACTCGACATGCGTAATAAAATTAATAGTGCATCTAATAATTTTGGTGTCTCTGCGAACATTATAAATGTCGATGGTAAGTCACGACTTGTTATTGAGTCATCCGTGAGTGGTCAAGGTAATGATTTACAGGTGACGGCCAGTAATGCTGACTTACAGCGTTTTTCAACCAGTGATCCTGCATCTGTGATGGGAAGCCAAAAAAATGCAAAAGATGCAATAGTTGAAATCGACGGTCTGGAGGTTAATAGTGCTACGAATAAATTTGATAATGTGATCCAAGATACGTCGTTTACCGTGTTGCAATTGAGTGAAAAAGATGCGGCGAATAACTATAAAGCAACCAAGGTAACCGTAGAGCAGGATAAAGGGAAAACCAAGGAAAATATTGAGGCGTTTATTAAATCATATAACGCTTTGATGGATACCATGGATACTCTGGGTAAGCGACCAACGATAGTGGGTGGCGAGCGAGTGGGGGATTCAGGACCTCTAGCTGGTGATCAAACTCTCAATGGTGTTAAGAGTCTTTTGTTCAAAGAACTCTCATTATCTACCGTAGACAACGACTCACTTTTTAATGTCGGTATTAACATTGATAAAAAAGGTCGTTTGTCTATTGATAATGCAAAATTGACAAAAGTGATGGATGAAAATTTTGGTAAGCTGGAAAGTGTTTTTTCTGGTGAAACCGGGTTGGCGAAGAGACTTGATTCACAATTGAACGAATACACTAAATCTTCAGGCTCTCTTGATAAAAGACGTGATAGTCTTCAACAGGATGTCAGGTCAATTAAACAGGAACGTGTAGATTTTGATGCTTATCTTACTAAGTACGAAGAGGGGTTGCGCCAGAAGTATGCCCGCTTGGATGTATTGGTTGCTAGGATGAATTCATCTATGGGTAGCTTGACTACCTTGGTTAATATGAACAAGAAGTCCTGAACGGATAGTTTTTGAGAGGTTATCATGTACAACAAATCACTTGGCGTCTATAAGAAAAATTCACTTGAAGCTGAGCTGTCTGTTGCAGATCCACACAAGGTTATTCAGTTGTTAATGCAAGGTTTTTTAGAAAGAGTCGCTCAGGCTAAAGGTGCAATTGAGCGCAATGATTATCAGTTAAAAAGCGATCGTATTTCATCGGCAAATGCAATTTTAAATGGATTGAAAGATAGCCTTGATATGTCTCAAGGTGAAATATCAGAAAGATTATTCTCTCTTTATGAATATATGGGTGAACGTCTGCTGGATGCTAGCGTAAAAATGGAGGTATCACCTCTGGATGAGTCTATGAAACTTATGTTAATGATCAAAGAGTCTTGGGATAAGATACCAGATCAGGAAAAGCAAAAAGCGTATACTATGCGGCAATCACTTGGGGATTTATAGGTTTTATCGTGGCATATAAACAGTTGCTTGACGCGTTGCAGCGTAATACAGCGCACATATTAACATATGTGGAATCGGAAAGTTTTGATACCCTTGATGAACTATTTGATGAGAGAGAAGCAATCATCTTTTCTCTCTACTCTGCCAGTGGGTGGGAGGATCTTCATTTAGAACAGCTTGATAACATATTAAATACAAGTGTTATAGTACAAAATAAACTGGAAATGGCAAAGCAACTAGTGCAAAAAGAAGCCTTTTCTATCAGTAAAAAAAACAAAGCAATTAATCACTATAAAGCAAACGAAATTTAATTATAATCGCGTGGTGACAGGAGAGGATATGATTAAGCCTGAAGAGATACTAGCAAAAATAACACAAGATGCTGAGCGAATCATGCTTCAGGCTGAGCAAGAGAAAGCAATGGCTGAAGTTTTGCCTATTCGTTTCGAGCAAAATATGGTTGCATTCTCTAAATATATACCATCTATACACAAGGCTTTTTTAAATTATAAAGTACAAAGAGAATTTAGATTTTTCTGCACTGAAAATGGAATTCCTAATCTAGCGTGGATAGATGAAAATGTAGCTATTTATGGCGATGATCCATATTCTCAATGCCAGCAACAAATAAAGCATATGATGTCCTCTAGTGCTAGTGGTGGTATTCGTTTTGGAACAGAGAAAAATTTTTTCAATCAAATTCACATTGATTATTTGAATCAACTTGCTGAACTTTTGGCAAAGAAAAGAAATGAATACAGTCCCCTTCAGCAAGTCCCTGAATCAATGCCATTCATGATGATGTTTGGTGTAGGTTTAGGATATCAGCTAGGTTATTTATACGAAACCTGCAAGGTTGCCAACTTGTTTGTTTTTGAACCTGATCTAGATCTGTTTTATGCTTCGCTCTATGCCTTTGATTGGGTATCTTTACTTGATTACATTATGGCGGAGAATCTCAGGATCCATATTTTTTTAGGGCAAGATAAAGATAACTTGATGAATGATGCACTACATGCTATTCACAAAGCAGGACCATTTATTGCTGCGGCCCCTGTCGGACTGGTGCACTACCCATCAGAAATTATTGAACATCTTGTTGCTAAAATGAAAAAAGAGTTCTTTCTTTTTACTATGGGCTGGGGATTTTTCGACGACAATATGTTAGCTCTTTCGCATAGCGTTGAAAATATTTCAAAAGGCATTCCATTTTTAGTTAAAGGTAAGAGTCTGCCTGATAAATATAACACTGTGCCAGTATTTATTATAGGTAATGGGCCATCGTTAGATGCCACCATCCCATATATTAAAGAAAATAAAAATAAAGCCATATTAATATCATGTGGTAGCAGTATTTCAGCGCTGCACAAAGAAGGGATTAAACCTGATATATATGTCACCATAGAAAGAACGAAAGCGGTACCAGATTTCATCGCATTGATTAATGATGAAGATTACCTTAAAGATATATTGTATATAAGTACTGATCTCACCCACCCTGATTGCCACCAGTTTTTTAGACGTAGCCTTTTAGCATTCAAGCCTAACGAGCCAATGCTATCTCTTGCTAGTATTAATTTCGAAGAGGTTCAAGGGTTTGATTACTTTAGTCATGTTAACCCTTTGGTTGGAAATACGGGGATTTCAGTCGCGGCCCGCTTGGGATTCAAAGAAATATACCTTTTTGGCATCGATAATGGTCATTATGACAGTGAGCATCATCATTCTAGGTTAAGCTCTTATTATGATGATAATGGCGCCCCAATTGCGGCATTACAACGTCTTGCGACAGCAGGATCTGATCAGGTCATTCCTGGCAATTTTGGTGGGGAAGTTATCTCTAGCAAAATGTTTGTCACTTCAATCAGAGTCATGGAGCGGCTTATAAGGGAATACTCTGGCACCAACTTTTTTAATACTTCCCATGGGGCAAAAATAGAAGGAGCCGAGGCTTTAGATATCAAAGAAAGTCAGTTTAGTGATCTCCCTGTTTCTTTTAATAAGATTGATATTATTGAGTTCATTGCGAATGAGGTCTTCAAGCCACTTAATATTGATCGTTCCAGGGTGGCTTCGGCTCTTGATACCGATTATTTTAACTTCTTTATCGACAAGGTCCTCTTGGAGTGGAAAGAGCCTTTGCTATCACGTGCTGACGTTGTCAATCGCATGATGAGACAATTTGAGTATTTATTGGTGATAGAGAACAGTAGACAATGTCATATCTCCAGAGTTCTAATCGGTACATTCAATTATTTATTTAGTTTCCTCATCACTTTTTGCCATGCTTTCGCGGATGAAGAGGAGACGCTGGAGGCAGTAAGTGATGCGCTTGAAATATTTAATGCTTATCTATTAAAAGCCAAAGAATTATACCCTCAGGCGCTTGATAGTCCTGACAAAGTGGATTGTGAAATTATTAGTTTATACCGTAGTAATTGATTATAAGCCCAAGTGTTACTTGGGCTTTATATTATCATATTTACGTGACTCAATCAGTTATCACAATGCTTTTCGTATTGTATTTTGGCATATCAGAAACAGGATTACCCATAGTTAGTCGTTGCCACAAAACCTGAGCAGCGACCAAACTTGGGGGGATTGAGGTATGGATAAATAAAATAGATGTAGCCATGATGACCTACCTGAAATAGAATAATGGTTCAGAATGGCTGCTCATCGTCAAGCAAAAATACTAAATACAGCTGCGAAATGACGGTGGAGTGTGTCTTATTATAAAGAAAAACCGTCATCCACGACAATATTTTGTCCGGTCACATATCTGGATTGATCTGATAATAGAAACATAACGCTACCTACAACATCTGAAACATCAAGCATTCCCTTTCCACATGTCTGTTTTTTATAGGCTTGACAAAAAACTTCAGATTGATTATCAAGTAATCCCCCCGGACTGATCAAATTAATTCTGAAACGGCTGTCATTCACATATGTGACAACATATTTACTCAAGTGCTGTATTGCAGATTTTATTGCCGCATACTCCACAGGCATTGTCATTTTTGTATTGTTGTAAATGTCAAATTTAGGTGCAACAACACCATATATGGAGGACATATTGACTAATGAAAACGCAGTTTCATGTGTTTTGAAGTACGCGGCACATTGTTGAGTAAATAAAAAAGCACTACCCAGATGAAGAGATATATTTTCATTAAAACTAGAAAGCGATACATCAAAAAAATGTGCGCCATAGGTTTTATTTCTCGGGTAGGTGGCATTGACTGCACCATCAAGATGTTCTTGTCGTGCAAAAAATGTCTTGAGGCTTCCCTCGCAGGTTACATCCAGCGATATCAACGTCAGATTATCGTCTGCAATGTCTACACCCTGAGTGGCAAGACGCTGGGCCATGGCATCGACATTGATATCTGCTGCAATAACCTTGCCCCCTTGGGCAAGAATGGATGGGACCAAATGAGATCCCAGCAAGCCACCTGCACCTGCGACCAAGAAACACTTATATTTTAACAAACTGTCCATTATTTCCGCACTCCTATAATAGCCTCTGCCAGTTTAAAGTCGTAAATGTCGTCAATATCGACTGCGCGTTCTTTCGGCACTTCGATACTGGTGACTTTTCCCGAGAACAGCCCACAGTGTGCCAGCACAAAGGCTGGTGTCGTTGCATATACCACGGTTGTGATATCAAAAACCTGGGGTGAATCCTGGCGTCGAGCAACATTGCCCGCCGGTTTATTGACCAACTCGACCCGGCCATCCACCGTTTTCTTTACCATGTTGAAATAGGGACTGCGATTAGCTGGCGTGACGGAGATACAGATATCGGCATTTTGCTCACAACGTTTGGCAATGGCCGCTTCAACATCACTCACACTGCGCAGCGGGCTGGTTGCCGGCAAGCTGATGAAACCATCGAATGCTCCATAATGCGCGGTGGCCCATTCAATGGCATGTTGCCAGGAAAGCCACTCCGGACTGCTATCTGTCGCCAATTCGGATGGACGCTCGATAACCACCGCACCGGATGAGATTGCAACGTTAGCAATGGCAGCATCATCCGTAGAAACAAACACCTGGCTAATCGAAGGTGATGCCAGAGCCGTATCTATGGAATATTGCAACAAGGGTTTTCCCGCTAATGGGCGAATGTTTTTACCTGGCAACCCTTTTGAACCACCACGAGCGAAAATAAACGCGAAATTTTTCATCTGATTCAAGTTCCGGTTACCTGTTATCGATAATGAGAGTACGCTTTGACTTCTTTAATCAGTGTAACCGTTTGTGTAGCCTCCTCAATTGAGGCACCATTATTCTTTTTCCCCTGAATAAGATTGACAAAGTCGGAAATCATAGCGAGATACATCTGGTTTTTATCCCAAGCGGGATCACAGTAGATGATCTCAATACCGTTGGCCGAGCTCAATGTGACTGAGTTGTGAATCAGGTCCCACTCCAACGTACCTTCACTGCCAATCACTCGGCATTTGCGATGCGCTTTTCGTTGGAGAAAATCCAGATGAACCGTGGCAATGGCACCCGTTGTGTCGCCAAGTATGATATCGGCCATGTCCTCAACCGACAGGCCAAGCTCTTCGGAAGAAGACAAATTTGCGTATTTTACTTGAAGCGGTCCAAGCAGCCACTGGATATAATCAAATTCATGGCTGAGCTCCAGTAACACCCCGCCACCCAATTCTGCTCGTGCGGAGACACTGTGGCGATAATCTATGTTGGGACGCCAGTCCGGCAAATATTGACCGACCTCGACATGAGCATAGTAGCAACGCCCTACTTTTTTCTGATCAAATAGATTTTTCATAGTGAATGCTGACGGCAAATATCGAAGACAGTATCCGACCGCAACAGCAGTATTATGCTCACGACTTGCAGTTTGGATCGCCTTACAATCGGAAAGTGATACAGCGAGGGGCTTTTCAATTAAGACTGGAATACCGGCCTTTATTAGAGGGATTGCATGAACTGCATGCAATGTCGCAGGGGATGCGATGATCGCGAGTTCGATCCGATGCTGAATCAGCTCCTCTACTGAATAAACAAACACATCGCAATCACTGACCTCACTTGCGGCCACCTGACCACTGGCTGACATTGCATAGATGGAAGCAAAAGGATAGAGATACTTAAGATTATGTCTATGGCGAATAGATATATTACCCAGGCCAATCACAGCGATACGTTCCATTATGAGCGGAATCCTAGTGTAGAAATATCTGACTGGGCCCTGTTAAAATCCTCCATTCGTCCAATATCTAACCAATATTCATGAAGGGGAAACATTGATATACGTTTTTTTTCTTGCATATGTTTCTCAAGAAGGGTCGGCATATCAATACGTTCTCCTTTGATCACTGACTGCGCTATATATGAATTAACAACATAGATACCTGCATTAACAAAAAAATGATGTACGGGTTTTTCAACCATGCTGGTAATGTTATTTCCTTCTCCCGTTATCACGCCATAAGGAATTTGATAATTATACTCACGAACACACATTGTGGCATCTGAACCATTCTGAGTATGAAAATCTAGCAAACTGTTGAAGTCCACAGTTGTTAACACATCCCCATTTATCATGATCAGTGGTAGCGGAGGCAGATTGGCAGGCAATAAACCTAATGCGCCCCCTGTTCCAAGTGGATGTTGTTCATGAATATATTTAATATTTGCACCCCAAGCAGAACCATCACCAAAATAATCAGTGATAAGTTCAGGCATGTAATGAGTAGAAATATAGATGTTTTTGAACCCTGCTTTGATAAATTGATTAAGCAGGGTCTCTAAAATCGGTTTATCACCGACTTTTAGCATAGGCTTCGGGCAGGTATCTGTAAGTGGTTTAAGTCGAGTCCCAAACCCGCCAGCCATGATCAAAACAGGATTATCATATGTTGGTTGACTGGTTGCTTTTTCCCACGTTTCAAGTCCGATCAACTTGCCAGCGTCATCAACTACAGGCAGGGAAAGAATGCTGTGCTCGCGCATAGTCTCCAGCAGCTGCGCACGGGTCAGTTTGGCCGAGACTGTGATGGGGGTGGAGTTCATCACCGCCGTGACGCTTTGCGTCAGGGAGACATTGTTCAGGATGGCGCGGCGAACATCGCCATCTGTCACGACGCCCAGCAAGTGCCGTAAGTCATCCACCACCAGACAAACCCGCAGCGCTTCTGCATTGATGACTGCCAAGGCATCACGCACCGAATGTTCAGGTGACAGCACTACTTTTTCCCAATTTTTGCTCATCCTATCCATCCTTTACTGCTTGATAGACACCACGCTGCCCCGGGCAACGTATGCAATCTGCTTTTCTCCGAGAGGGCGCGTCAGTGTAGCGCCAGCCCCGATCACTGCATCAGAGCCAATTGATATGCCCTGGATCACGACAGATCCCGTACCGATATGGACTCTCTCACCCGTCACCACACCGCCGGATAACACCGCACCTGGTGCGACGTGGTTGTCATCACCCAGATGGCAGTCGTGATCCACGATGGCACCGCTATTGATGATGCTGTTGGCACCTATTTGGGTACCAGTTTGAATGATGGCTCCCGCCATGACCTGGACCCCCTCTTCCAGCACGGCGTAATCAGAGACCATGGCCTTAGTGCTGACTACGCTTGCAAAGCGGTAACCAAGAGCGCGATAACGGGCAAACAACTCTGCCCGCAACGGGTTGCCCGGCAGGGAGCCGATACCATTGACTAGCTCCACCTCATCCGGGAGATGGGTCAGTATCTCCTCATCATGCCAGAGGGGAATACCTGCCAGCGCGGCACGCGGTGCATCAGCTATGGGGGCAACCAGCGCGAGGGGAACCACTCCCTGGCTGCGCAGCATGTCGACCAGCACCGAGGCATGTCCGCCTGCCCCGAGGACAATGACCGGTTTATTCACGGATCAGTTCACCTGACTGATAAGCCTGTTTCGCAGGTTGTCCCAGAAGTTGCCAGTAGGCATAGGGGCTCATGCCGTCACCCGGACGCTTGATGGCGAGGTTGTCGGCACAGAGGATGGCGCCCTCCTCAATGTCGCAGGCAGCCACCAGGCTCTTGCGAGCGATCTCCTTGTTCTTGATCTCGCTCGGGCGAGGCCCTTTGATGCCGTCTCCCAGTGCCAGCTCCACATCGCGGATCCCTTTCACCATGGCGGCCAGTTCATCGGGTTCAAGAGAAGCCTTGTGATCAGGCCCTTCCATGTTGCGATCCAGCGTGAAGTGCTTCTCGATGAGGCAGGCTCCACGGGCGACTGCCGCCACCGGGATGGTGATGCCCTGGCTGTGATCCGAATAACCGACCGGCAACCGGAAGGCGTGCGACAGGGTATCCATGGCTTTGAGGTTGATATCCACCATGGGCGCCGGATACTCGGTCGTGCAATGCAGCAGGGTCACCTTGTTGGCAAGAGCGGCCTGACCAGCCTCGCTGGCATAGGCAGCCATGAAGGCGGCCTCACCGGGCTGCGCATCCTGCGGCGCGGTCAATCCGAAGGCTATCACCCCCAGGGCCGCCTCCACTTCTGCCAACGTGGCCATACCGGTCGAGACGATCAACTCGCAACCGGTGCGAGCATGGGCCAGTACGAAAGGCGCATTGGTCAGTTCCCCGGACGGGATCTTGAGGGTCTGCAACTTCAACCGGTTCACCAGAAAGTCCAGGCTCTCGGTATCGAAGGCGGTAGACAGAAACGTCATACCGAGAGACTCGCAATGGGCGATCAGACGAAGATGGGCATCGAACGAAAGCTCAAGGCGGGAGAGCATGGCAATCTGGCTCTCTTCCTTGCCGGTGTTAGCGGTTTGATAAGCTGCCTGCTTGGCCTGGCGGGTCACCAGATTGACCGCCTTGAAGGTCTGAAACTTGACGACATCGACGCCTGCCCGGTGGGCTGTATCGATCAGTGCCACGGCGAGTGCTTCGTCGCCATTATGGTTGACGCCGGCTTCGGCGATTATGCGGATCATGGCGACGGACTCCTGTCGAGATCATGGAACTGTTTGAGGGTGGCGGGGGCAAAATGCTTCAGGCGTGCCACGATTTGGCCGCTGGCGTCCCCTGCACCATAAGGATTGACATAAGCATCCGGGCCCATAGGCTGCAAGGCCTTGGCAATGCATTGCGTAATGGCCTCAGCCTTCGCGTCGCAATGAAGCACACTCTTCGCTACCAAGCGCCCTTGTTGGCGTTGGCCGATATTGATGGTCGGGACACCCAGAGAAGGCACTTCAATGATGCCGCTCGACGAGTTGCCGATCACGGCGGCACAGTGTTTCACCGCGCTCAGGTAACGTCTGTAACCCAAAGACGGGATGGCCAGCACGCGTGCAGGATTGGCTGCCGCATACTGCTCAAGCAATGGAATGATGGCTCGACCACCGTCATCTGCATTCGGGTACGTCAGGATGACCTGATGGTCTGGATAGTTATCCAACGCCGCCAGCAAGGCACTGAAACTCTCTCTGGCCGGTTCATCGGCCAGAGTCACGGGGTGATAGGTCACCACGAAGAACGGTGAGTCCAACGTAAACCCAAGAGAGGATTGCAGCTCGTCCATGGACAGCAGTGGTGTCTTGATGATGTGGTCCAGACCGACGGCGCCTACATTGAACACCCGCTCAGGTGCTTCACCCAGCTGGATGACGCGCTGTCGATAGGGCTCGGCAGCCGTGAAATGCAGGTAGCTCAACTTGGTAATGGCATGGCGGATGGCGTCATCATAGGCTCCTTCGGTTATCTCACCACCATGAAGGTGAGCAACAGGTATGCGTTGCAACATGGCCGCCTGGGCGGCCGCCAGCGCTTCAAAGCGATCCCCCAGGATCACCAGCACATCCGGCTGCTGACGCGCAAGCGCATCTGCCAGCCCGAGCAAGGCCACGCCCATGCTTTTGACCACACCCACAGAGGTATCGGAGGAGAGCAGCATCTCGATGCGCTCATCGATCTTGAAGCCATCCTGCTCTATCTGCTGATAGGTCAGGCCGAACTCGGGGGACAAGTGCGTACCCGAGACGATCAGCTTTAGCTCGAGGTCGGGATCCGCGGCAATGTCTTTCATCAACCAATAGAGCAGCCCGTATTCGGCGCGAGTACCGGTAAAGACGGCAATGGTGTTGGCCATGTTCAGACCTCGACAGGCGAGCTGGGCAGGTTAATAAGATGGGCTTCCAGCCACTCGGCATTGCTCAATTCTCCACGCAAGGCATGAGAGAACATGGGCAGGCGATGCATCAGTTTCCATACAGGCCGGGTCATGACATCAGCCTTGTTCAGCTCGGTCAGCAACGTATCCCGCTGGGTTTGATCTTCACAGACAATCGCATTGAGCCAGTAGTTGGAGCGTCCATAAGAAGGCTCGGTCACAAACTTGCATGCCTGTCCCTTGAAGAACTCCGCATAGTGCATGGCAAGCACCCGCTTTTGCGCCAGGAATTGCGGCAGGGCTTCCATCTGGGCACATCCGAGGGCCGCATTCAGATTGGGCATCCGGTAGTTAAAACCGGGTTCATCATGATAGAACTCGAACGGATGGGGCACCTTGGCGGTGGTGGTAATGTGCTTGGTGCGCGCCCCCTGTTCGGCATTCTGGCAGAGCACCATGCCACCACCCCCCGTGGTGATGATCTTGTTGCCATTGAAACTCAGGGCGGAAAACGCACTCAGCGTTCCCGTGTGTTGGCCTTTGTAGTAGGAACCCAGGCTCTCGGCAGCATCTTCCACCAGGGCGATGCCCCAGGCCTCGCATACGGCCAGCAGTTCATCGAGTTCAACCGGATGACCAAAAGTGTGCATGGGCACGACGGCTTTGAGGCGGCGTCCGCTTGCCTTGTGAATGGCACCTGTCTCGGTGCGAGACGCATGCTCTTCCAGCCAGTTGGCCAGGGCAACGGGGCAGAGCCCTAGACTCTGGCGTGATACATCAACGAACACGGGTTCTGCGCCCATGTGATAGACGGCATTGCAGGTTGCCACAAAGGTCAGGGGCTGGGTGATCACCAGATCGCTGCTCTGCACACCTGCCATGTAGAGCGCGATATGTAGCGCCGCCGTGCCATTCATGGTGGCAACGGCACGGGCTGAACCGGTAAAGGTGGCTATTTGTTGCTCGAACTGCTCAACATAGGCACCGACACTGGAAACGAAGGTGCTTTCAAGGGTATCGAGCACATATTGACGCTCATTGCCGGCGAAGGTCGGGGCGTGAAGAGGGATGAAGTCATCGGTTTTATAGGTATCACGAATAAAACGTATCAATTGAGTATGCATACCGACTCCTTACATCTTGCCGTCGAGATACTTGCCCGTTTCTTTGTGAGCAAAATCCGGGATCATGGCGAAGAACAACTCGACGATCTCTTTCTTGTCCCAGGCGCGTTTTGTTTTCATGGCTGCAATGGTCTGCTCGAAATAGTTGAGCAGATCATTCTGATATGAGGGTTCATTCTTGATGATGCCCAGGTTCTCGAACCGGGCCATATCCAGCACTTCCTTGTCGGTGAAGAACTCTTCGAAGTCTTTTTCACCCGTGGTGTCACTCTCGGTAAAGAGGCAGGGCCACATCCCCTGCTCAGGCAGGCTCGCCATCAAGGCCCTGGCTTCATCCTCGTCCTTGCACAGATACGGCTTGTAACCATGCTGCTCCAGATACTTCACGGCAATTTCGGCGAAGGTAATCAGGTGGAGGGATTCGCTGAGCTTGGGGAAAAAGATATCCCTGTTCTCACCAAAGATGCAGGACATCAGGCACAGCTCACCGGACTCCTGGGGGGTCACGAAGTAGCGTTTGATGTCGCTGGGGGCGACGATGGGCTGACGCTTTTGCAAACGCTGGTTGAAGCCATGCAGCAAGGAACCATCGGAGAAGGCCACGTTGGCAAAGCGCGCGGTTGAAATGGCAATCTGTTCGCTGCGGCGCATCAGGAACATCTCCATGATGCGCTTGGACGCCCCCATCATGTTAACTGGATTGGCTGCTTTGTCAGTCGAGACACAGAAGTATTTTTTGACACCAGCAGAGATAGCTTGAACAATTGTTTTGTCGGTATTAAAAACGTTCACATCAATCATCCGCATTAATGTGAACGGGTCTTTTTCACTACGCACGTGCTTTAAAGCAGAAAGATTTAGAACATAATCATAAGCACCATCAGATTCAATGAATGCATCATATTCAATAGAACCAATATCTAGTGCGAATGTTTTAAAGTCACCATTAATATAGCCATAGCTGCTTCTAATATCTCGCACTAGTTCTACTAAATTATTTTCACTGATATCGACAACATGCAACGTTACCGGATTTCTTTTAAAAATTTCTTTGGTAACTGCTTGGCCAATCGAACCCGCACCACCAAGCACTAAGAATCGTGACTTGGCAACAACATCATTTAACGTATGCTGACATTCAGCAACATCTTGCTCAAAAAGTGATGCTGAGCGACCTAGTAGTGCCAGAGAAGATATCATTTGATCTCCCGAATCAAATAGTTAATTTTGTCTATCGTTATCTGCGCTAGCATCATTTTGCTCTTTACGGTTCGCCATCATTGAAGGGGGCGTCGTATTAAGCAATGCATAAAGAGATACATCGTTATTGCTGCCATACTGATTCAGACCTATAGCCATAGCTTTTTCAAATTCTTTGTTATGCATTCTGACGCAGTGATAACTATACAATAAATTTGTGACATCCTGTACTGTAAGAGGGCCTGACATGGCTATCAAACAGAGATAACTACGCAGCAGGAAATAATCTGCAATCATCAATTGATAACACTGTTGGGGAGTAAGATCAGGATCAAGTGGAAAGTTATGATGGTAGACATAGTAAACCAGATAATTTTGCATTATATGTGGATGAGCGTTCAAAAAAGGCTCAACTTCTTTATGCCAAACATCATGTATTTTCGTGAGATGGGTGATGTCACCATCATCAGAAAATAATTCCTTTATTTTATGCAAGCAGTAATTTATGACTACTCTACCTCGGCGACCTTTTTTCTGGTTGCTCAGTAATTGTAACTGTGTGAGGTGATGTAAGGCCCACCATTGTAGTTTATCTAAGTAAGGAATTTGCAAGAAGGCATTGTGCAATTCACCACTGTCTATCAAATTCCCAATTTGTGCTAGAAATTGCTGATTGGGTAGGCTATCTTCGCTTCGATGTAACATTAAACCAATGATCCACAATTTCTCTTCAATACTTATTCCTTGTGTCAAAAGAATATCGATTGAAAAAAGATGGTAGTTTTCTACTTGCTCAGATATCAATTGTGTCTTGTAGAATCCCTTGAATGGTTGAACCTCCATGGCCATGGCATCAGGATTGAGTAACACTTGACGGCACACCTCGGGACAGGAGAGTGTCAGGCTCAATTTCAGATTGTCGCCAAAGCGGGTTTCAACCCGTGGATAGCTACGACAGGTATTGCTTAACGCATCGACTCCTGCTTCCTTATGAATTTGGCACCAGCCATCAGATAGAAACGGGCAATATCCTTCCTCATTTAAGATAATTTGCCCCCAGTTATGATCATCTTTCTTCACTTTCTGAATATGCTTCATCGTTTCTGTACGAAGCCATAAGTCTGGATGACTTGAATAGGTGCGATAGGTTTTTTTATCAATACTTATGTTCCACCCTCTGCAACAAGTGTCTTCACACTTATCGCCAATACACTGGAAATTTTTGAAAAAAACCGGAACAAACTGATGAGCAGGGGGCGATTTGGTCATTTTATAAGTCCATTTTTGAGCTAAGGTTACACGCTGTAACCTAGCAAGTTTAGTACCATGATGAATCCAGAGCCTGTTTTTCCTGTGGTTGTTCCTGCGAAACAGTGGTGGCTGATGTTGCGTCAGTAATGGATCATACGACACATCGACTCTACACCGTTCAAGGTTCTGGAGGTAAACCGGTGCAGCTCATCCGAGTTGATCAAATCGAGTCGCTGATGCTGCACCGCGTCGAGATTTGGCCACTTTCGCCAGTGACGCAGGGCGTCAGGATCTTGACTCCCTGCCAGGATCAGCGCGGGGTTTGCTCTGATCACCTGTTCCATGTCCACTTGAGGGTAGGGGGTCTTGGCATTCGCCATGACGTTGATCCCGCCGCAGAATTCGATGGCCTGAGCAGGCCAGGCATTGCCACTGACGCTGGTGAGCGGAGGGTACCAGAGCTGGTAGAACACCTTGACGCCGGTTGGTTGGCCATAGCGCTGTTGTAGCTCATGCAGGCGCGCCAGATAGCGCTCGGCGGCCTCGTTAGCACTCTTTTCCACACCCAGCAATTTGCCCAGCGCCCGCATCTCGGTGGCCAGCGATGCAAAATCGGTAGGCTCCGAGTAGAAGATCGGGATCCCGAGCTGTTCCAGCGGGGCCAGCATGCGAGACTGGGCCGAGCGCCAGCCGAGGATCAAGTCCGGCTTTTGCGCCAGCAGGGCCTCCACATTGATGCTGCGATAATTGGCTACCTTGGGCTTGGTTTTCACCTCGGCGGGATAATCGGAGGCATCGTCGATGGCGACCAGCTTGTCACCGGCACCGATGTCATAAAGCAGCTCGGTAAGATGGGGCACCACGCTCACCACCCGGCTCGGAGTGGCTGCCTGCAGCGCACCGGGCAACCAGGCCATCAGCACGCAGGGCAGCCAGATAGGCAAGTGCAACAAACTACCCATGAAATAACCCCGCTACCGTGACAACCAGCGCCAGTATCAACCAGCCCCAGCCGCACCCTTGCAGAATGTTGAGCACCTTGCGCGGTGTCTCGCTATCTGGCTCAGCACCCGTGCCGATGACGGGCCAGCGCTGGAGAGCCCCTTGATAGTAGCGAGGGCCACCAAGGCGGATCCGGCACTTGTCTGCCAGCAGAGTGAGCAGCATCCCCATGGCGGGATAGGGCCAGAGCGCGCCACTTCGCAGCAGCTGTGCAGCCTGTTTGAGGCGGCTTGCCAGCAGTGGCAGCCCCAGCAGCAAAATGACGGAGGCATTGAGCCCCTGATACAGTGCGCTGGCGGCGCGACCAAAGTGGTCGAAGGCGGGATCTTTGCGACTCCAGCTCAGGTTCATCAGCTGCACCAGCCGCCAGAGCAGGGCGCCCTGTACGCCAGCCAAAGCAAATCCCAGCAGCGGGCCAGCCCATTGGCCGACCAGACGCAGGGCGCAGCTCTCCGTCACCGCTTTGGCGAGTCCCATGGCCGAGAGTTTGCCTGTCTCCCGTTTGAGCCAGGGGGCTGACTGCAATCTCGCCAGCGGCAGGGTCTCCTGCGTGGCGAGCGAGCGGGTGGCATGGGCGAGTTCGCGCAGTGGACGGGATTCGAGCATCAGCAGCAGGAACAGCAGGTCGAAGAGCGGCTCGCTCAGGGCCAGATTGCGCAGCGACCAGAGCCCGGCAGCGCAGGGGAGCCAGACTACCAGCATCGCCAGCATACCTGCTTGCAGCTGCTGGCGTGGCGTGCCATCGGCTCTGTGCACCTTGTGACCCAGCCGGGTCAGCAGTGGCGTGACGGCCGAAAGACGCAGATGGGATGGCCACGGGATCACCGCCTCCAGCAGGGACGCACCTACCAGAATGGCCGCCGTCGTCGAAAGGAGGGCGTCGGCCATCAAATCAAGCGAGCCCGTTTCGATCACAGTTTGCCGAGCATCTTGATAATCACTTCGGCGGAGTGCTTGCCGGCCACCTCGATGAAAGCATCGAAGGATTCAACCTGTTCCTTGCCTGCGATATCGGACATGGCGCGCACCACCAGATAGGGCACGTTGAACATGTGGCACACCTGACCGATGGCGGCACCTTCCATCTCGACCGCCAGCATCTGCGGGAAGTCGGCGCGAGCCTTGGCGATGGCGTCCGGTTTGCACATGAACTGGTCACCGGTGCAGATAAGGCCAACCTTGGTCTGGTGCTTGCCCTGCTCGGCGATGCAATCCTGAGCGACCGCGATGAGCTTCTCGTCGCAGGGGAAGGCGGCGGGTTGCTGCGCCATCTGGCCCATCTCGTAACCAAAAGCGGTCACATCCACATCGTGGAAACGCATCTCGCTGGCGATCACTACATCACCGATGTGCAGGTCCTGGGCAAAGCCGCCCGCAGAGCCGGTATTGATGACGCAGTCGGGGGCAAATTTTTCCAACAGCAGGCTGGTGGCCACGCTGGCGGCGACTTTACCGATACCGGAGCGGGTCAGGATCACCTCTTTGCCTGCCAGCATCCCTTGATAGAACTCGCAGCCGCCCAGTTGCAGGGGGGTCGGGTTGCTCATCTGGCTGCGCAGCAGGGCCACTTCTTGCTCCATGGCGCCGATAATACCTACTTTCATTGCTGACCTCGTCTTGATAGCCGTGTGGCTGAATTTAAGTTGCTGTAGATCATAACAAAAGATGGCGTCGGCGCCGAGAGGCACAAGCGAAAGGAGAGATGAAGCGCGGCGCTCCATATGGGAGCGCCGCAGGTGACAAAAAGCATTGATGAGATAGGAGGGGGGCCTTTAGCCGAGCGCGGTGTCGAGGGTCATCATCAGGGCAAAGCCTGCCATCAGGCCGAGGGTGGCATAGGTCTGGTGACCGTTGCGGTGGGTCTCCGGGATCACCTCGTGCGAGACCACAAACAGCATGGCGCCGGCGGCGAGCCCAAGTCCGATGGGGTAGGCGATGGCAAGGCCGCTGGAAAGCCCTACCCCGAGCAGGGCGCCAACCGGTTCGAGCAGGCCGCTGGCGATGGCAACCAGCACCGCCACCGAGGGGCGAAAACCGGCGGCGCACATGGCCAGCGCCACCGCCAGTCCTTCCGGAATATCCTGCAGTGCGATGGCGGTGGTGAGCGGCAGCCCCACCGAC
The DNA here is from genome assembly GCF_019048085.1 of Aeromonas sp. FDAARGOS 1416. Classification (NCBI taxonomy): domain Bacteria; kingdom Pseudomonadati; phylum Pseudomonadota; class Gammaproteobacteria; order Aeromonadales; family Aeromonadaceae; genus Aeromonas; species Aeromonas sp. FDAARGOS 1416. Next base: position 944,292 of record NZ_CP077301.1, read on the forward strand.
ATATCCCCCTGGGAGAAGCTCACCCCGATGGCCATCCCCTCCGGCAGGTTGTGCAGGGCGATGGCAAAGACGAACAGCCAGACCCGGGAGCAGCTCTCGTGGCCGGGGCCGCAGGGGCCGGTTTTGTCATGTTCGTGCGGGGTGAACTGATCAAGTCCCAGCATCAACAGCACCCCGAGGGTCATGCCGACCACCACCACGGCAGCGGCGCTAAAGCCGTTGCCGGTGATCCCCTCGGCGGCCTCCAGCCCCGGCAACAGCAGGGAGAAGGCACTGGCCGCCAGCATCATGCCGGCGGCAAAGCCCAGCATGGTGTCCTCTACCTTTTGCGGTACCGAGCGCAGAAACAGAGCGGGCAGGGCGCCGATGGCGGTGGCGGCAAACCCGGCGGCACCACCGATCAGGCCGTAGCGCACGCCGCTGGTCACCTCGCCGGTAGCGAGCATGATGAGACTCTGCAACAGCAGCAACAAGACGGCAGCCAGCGCGATAAAGAGACCGAGGGCGGTAAGTGGCCGCGCCTGCAGTTGTTCACGCAGCTGGGCAGACCAGGTTGAAGCGGGCAGATACGAGCTGTTATCCATAAACAGGGCCTCTTGTTACAGCAAATGGTTACAACGAAGGGGGATGGCGCTCCGCCATCGGATTATGTTGGTCATTACAACGAGTTGATGGCCCCTTGTCCATGCCACTGCCTCGATTGCATTTATCGGTTAACTATTTGAAATGATTTGGTCGCTATAAATATTTTGTGATGAATGTCGGGTTGTGAAGGAAATCAGCTTGCATTCATTTGGTGAAATCTGGTGAAGGATTAGGCGATTTTGTGATAAAGTGCGCGCCTCGCGAAATCGTCCTTCCCCCGCTTTCGCAACCTTCCATCTCCCGTCAGGAATGGCCGGGATCAGCTCATACGGATGTGATCGCTACTGTTTACCTGCTTGTCAGCAGTTGAGGATCAACAGCCAATCATGTTTTACAAGAATCTCTCCATCGGCAAAAAGATTGCCGTGGTTTTTGCGGTCATTGCCGCAGTCAACGTTGTCTTCGGTGTTTTTCTCTCCAGTGAATTGCGCGGCGTGCGCGATCGGGTGCTGAATTTTACCGACTCCACTTTGCCGAGCGTGCTCTCGGTCGAAACCCTGCTCTACGACGTCTCTTATGTACGTCGGGCCCAGTTTGCCCTGCTGATGGTGGATGATGCTGCCGACCTGCAGGCCCGTCGTGGCCGTATTCAGGAGAATATTCGCAAGGTTGACGAGGCATTTCGTGCCTACGAGGCGACCGTAGGGGCCGACAACGAGCGCCAGGTGTTTAATCAAGCCAAACAACAGTGGCTCACTTATCAACGTTCGGTAAACGAGTTTGATATGCTGCTGGTGCAGGGTCAGCATGATCAGGCCAAAACCCAGCTGTTTGCCTCCAACCCGCTCTTTGGGGCGCTGGAGCAGGCGGTCAACTCGCTGATCCAGGTGAACCTCGGTTTCGTCAAAGAGAACCGTGGCAGCCTGCTTGGCAGCGTCAGCATGGTGACCACCTTCGCCATGGTGAGCATCGGTGCCCTGCTGGTGTTCATGGTGGTGATGACTTGGTTCCTGACTCGCCAGATCTGCCTGCCGCTGCAAGCCGTAGTTGCTCAGGCCAACGCCATTGCCGCTGGCGATCTGACCCATCAGCTGGAGCGTCAGCACATCGGCCGCGACGAGCTGGGCATGCTGGCCAAAGCTTCTCTCAAGATGCAGGACAATTTGCGCGGTCTGATTGAAGAGGTGGTGGCTGCGGTTACCCAGTTAGGGGCGGCGATTGACGAAGTGAGTGCGGTTTCCGAACAGTCTGCCAAAGGTATTCAGAGCCAGCAGCAAGAGATTTCGCTGGTGGCGACGGCCATGACCCAGATGAAAGCGACCGTTGCTGATGTGGCGGGCAATACAGAGCACACTTCTGAGTCTGCCAGTGCGGCTAATACCTTAGCCCGCAAAGGTAATCAGGATGTGCAGCGCTCGCTGGTGGCCATCACCCGGGTTGCCGAGGAGATCGAGCAGGCCGGTACGCTGGTGACCGAGCTGGAGCGTGAATCCGCCCAGATCAACGTCGTTGTGGATGTGATCCGCGGCATCGCCGAGCAGACCAATCTGCTGGCCCTCAATGCGGCCATCGAAGCAGCCCGCGCCGGCGAGCAAGGCCGTGGCTTTGCCGTGGTGGCCGACGAGGTGCGCACCCTGGCGGGCCGTACCCAGGCCTCGACCGGCGAGATCGTGGCCATCATCGAAACCCTGCAGGCGCGCGCCAATCAGGCCAAAGAGGTGACTGGCCAGAGCTGCGAGATGATCCGCCAGTGTGTGGATCAGAGCGAGCAGACCAGCAACGGCATCCAGCAGATTGAAGAGGCGGTCGCCCAGATTGCCGACATGGCGATCCAGATTGCCAGCGCCTGCGGCGAACAGGATGCGGTCTCCGACGAGCTGGGCCGCAACGTCGAGCGGATCAACGAGTCCGCCAACGAGGTGGCTCTCGGCGCCGACCATACTGCCCGCGCCTGTCTGGAGCTGAGCCAGCTGGCGGTGGGTCTGAAGCAGACCATCGGCCGCTTCCGCCTCGCCTGATAAAGGGGCTGGCGTACGCCGGCCTCTTCATTCATAAAAAGTCGGGGCGTTTTGCATGCCCTCACGACACCCGGCCATGTGCCGGGTGTTTTTTTATCCGGCGATGGGTACGAGGCCTGATGGTTGGGGTTCTTCGCAAGAGGATGAAGGTCAGGGTAAACAGGGGGGGCAGATGATTATCCCGGTCTGTTTGCGGTGATATTCAAGAAGGTTGGTTAAGGCGCGTTTGCTAACGAGAGAAGGGCGACGAACTGTTTTGAGGATGGGAGTGGGGTGAGCTGCGGGGGAGGAGAGCATAAGCTGTGTGCTGCGGTGACCCTGTCAGGGGATATCGCAGCAATAAAAAAACCGGCTTGCGCCGGTTTTTTTATCTGTCTGCTCGAAGGCTGGCTTATTTGGCCAGAGACTCCGGCAGCTCTTCGCGGATCTTGCCCAGCATCTCTTTCAGGACGCGCGGGTTGGCAACCACGATGTTGCCGGAATTTTCGTAGTTGTGGCCACCAACGAAGTCGGTGACGATGGCGCCGGCTTCTTTTGCCAGCAGCTCACCGGCAGCGGTGTCCCAGGGTTTCAGGCCGATTTCCCAGAAACCATCGACACGACCGGCTGCCACGTAGGCCAGATCCAGTGCGGCAGAGCCGGAGCGACGGATGTCGGCACATTCGATGAACATGCTCTGGAACATCTTCAGGTAAGGCTCGATGTGATGCTTCTGCTTGAACGGGAAGCCGGTCGCCAGCACGGTGCCAGCCAGCTCTTTGGCCTTGCCGACACGAATGCGGTAGCCGTTCAGCTGGGCGCCGCTACCACGGGTAGCAGTAAACAGCTCGTCACGGATCGGATCGTAAACAACGGCTTGTTCAGTCTTGCCCTTGACGCGCAGGGCGATGGAAACGGCAAAGTGCGGAATGCCTTTGACAAGGTTGGTCGTGCCATCCAGTGGGTCAATGATCCATTGGTAGTCCGGATTGGTACCGGCAATCTCACCAGACTCTTCAGCAACAATGCTGTGCTCAGGGTAAGATTTTTTGATGGTGTGAATGATGGCCGCTTCGGCTTCACGGTCAACGTTGGTCACGAAGTCATTGCTGCCTTTTTGGATAGCCTCAATGTTCTCGGGCTGGGAGAAGGCTTTTACTACAACTTGACCGGCGTTGCGCGCAGCGCGCACGGCGATATTCAGCATCGGATGCATAGGTTCACCACTGGATGTTAAAGAACGGGGGATAAAAGGACGCGGTATGATACCAGTATTTTGTGCGATGGCAACTGTTATCCCCCTACGACCAATTGATTACCACTGCCAGATTTGACGGCTCCAATATAGACCAGATCTGCGCTAGTCTTATCCCAGCAGCCGGATACAGGCTGTCATGAGCATAGGGATATGAGCCATGAATTTGTCATTAGTGAGTCAGAACGTGTCAGCGGCCAGCGAGGGACTGTTGGCCATCTTGCGGTCATCACCCGAGTATGGTGATCACTTTGCCCACATCACCGTGACCCCCCTGGCCCAGTGGCAACCGGCCAAGACGGAGGCGGCGATCCTGCTGATCGACGGCGATGCGCCCTGGCAGGATGCCGGATTTGCTCGGGGAGAGGATGAGACGATCGGTTTGCCGGTCTTGCCGCTGCTGATCCGCAAGGGGGACAAGGAGCTGACGGTCTGCGGGCCGGATGTGCGTGACCCCCGTTTCTATTTTGTCTCAAACGGCATCGTGCTGGATGAGTCGGAGCTGGCCGAGCCTGCCTGCAGCCGGGTGCTGTTGCGCAAGCTGGAGTCCTACTTCCCGCTGCTTTCCCGCCTGATCATGCTGCGCCAGCGCAAGCCGGTCGCCGTGATTAACTAATATCTACTATTGCCAGAGCGCACCAGCGGCGCACCGTGGCCTTGTTTGGCCTACGGTGCGCCGCTTTTTAATGGTCTGGAGCCGGTCACTTGTTGCAAGATGAGGCGGCTATGGTGTTGCACCCTGTTCCAACCGTGCAATCTGGCTATGACCAACAAGGAGTGAATCATGATCGACTTTTACACCGCCGCGACCCCCAATGGTTTCAAAGTGGCGATCGCCCTCGAAGAGTTGGGTTTGCCCTATCGGGTCATTCCTCTCGATCTTTCGGCGCTGGATCAGAAGAAGCCCGAGTTTCTCGCCATCAACCCAAATGGCCGTATTCCGGCTATCGTCGATCGGGATAACGACGATTTCGCCGTATTCGAGTCGGGGGCCATCCTCATCTATCTGGCGGAGAAAGCAGGCAAGTTGCTGCCCGCTGATCCCAAACGCCGCTCTCAAGCCATCCAGTGGCTGATGTTCCAGATGGGCGGGGTAGGACCCATGATGGGGCAGGCCAATGTCTTCTACCGCTATTTCCCCGAGAAGATCCCCGCCGCTATCGAACGCTACCAGAAGGAGGGGCGCCGCCTGTTCGAGGTGCTCGACAGCCATCTGGCCCATCATGAATATCTGGCGGACGAGTACAGCATCGCCGACATTGCCACCTGGCCCTGGGTGCGTATTTATGACTGGAGCGGTATCTCCATCGAGGGATTGCCCCATCTGCAAGCCTGGATGGATCGCATGGCAGAGAAACCTGCCTGCCAGAAGGGGATCACCATACCGCCACGCAAGGAGCAGCCCGATGAGCTGATCAAACAGGCGCAGCATATGGTAACACGTTGATTTTTAACTGCTGACGGGGCGTGCCGCCCCGTAATATTAGAAAAACTAAGGCAACCCGATTATAAAGATTCGTTCGTTTTTTGTGAGCTGAATCACTATGATGCCCACATACCACCAAGCGTCCTGTGCGGTGGCTTGGCGGGCTCCCCGCCTACTGTTTCCAACACTGTTTTTGATTGCATCACAGCCTCTGTGATCAGATTCCTCTGGGCCATTTTGTGCCAGAGGGGCGGCAGCATTTTTTCGATTTTTTGGGACTGATATGGATCGGCACAGTTTTTATCCGTTGTTTTTACTGACCATTCTGATGGTCGCTGTGGGCCAGATGACCCAGACCCTTTATGTTCCCTCCATTCCCATGATGGCGGAGGACTTCAATGTGGCCTCGGGCCAGTTGCAGGCGGTGATGGCCTGTTACCTGATCCCCTATGGCCTCTCCCAGTTTGTCTATGGGCCGTTGTCGGATCGTATCGGCCGTCGCCCGGTGCTGATCGTCGGCATGATGGTGTTTCTGGTGGGCACCCTGATCATTCAGGTCATCCCTCATTTTGCCGCCCTGCTGGTGGGTAGCTTTATTCAGGGGCTGGGTACCGGTGCCGGTGGCGCCATGAGCCGTACCGTGATGCGCGATCGCTACAACGGCGCCGAGCTCAACCGCGCCAACAGTCTGGTGAGCATGGGGGTGATCTTCTCCCCGCTGCTGGCCCCGGTGCTGGGTGGCTGGCTGACCGAGCTGTTCAACTGGCGCGCCGGTTACTGGTTCCTGTTCGGTTTTGGTGCCGTAGCCACTCTGGCGATCATGGCCTGGTTTGGTGAGACGCTGCCTGCTGCTGCTCGTCAGCCGCTGCGCGTCGGTGCTGCCTATCGCCATGTGCTGGGCAACCCCAAGTTTCAGGGCAACCTGCTTTGCCTGATGGCGACCTTTGCCGGTTTGGCAGTGTTCGAGGCTGCGGCCGGTGTGCTGCTGGGCGATGTGCTGAAACTGAGCGCCCGTACCGTGAGCGTGCTGTTCGTGCTGCCGCTGCCCGGCTATCTGTTCGGTGCCTGGCTCTCTGCCAAGCTGAGCTTCCGTTTGACTCAGGGCAAACTGATGCGTCTTGGCATCGCCTTTCTGGCGCTCGGTTCTCTCATCATTCTGGTGCCGGGGTTGTTCGGGGTGGTGAGTGCCGCCTCGCTGGTCGGTGGTGCGGCCGTCTACTTCATCGGTAGTGGCATTCTCTACCCGACCGCCACTTCCTGTGCCATCGAGCCCTTCCCGGGTCAGGCCGGCACCGCGGGTGCCATTCTCGGCGGGATGCAGAATCTGGGAGCCGGTGTGGTGACCCTGCTGGCGGCCGGTTTCCCGATGACCGGTCAGGTGACTCTGGGGGCCATCATGACCCTGATGGTGCTGATCGTGGCGCTGAGTTTTGTCTGGCTGCGCCACCACGGCTCGCCTCACGAGCAGATGGCAATTTGATCTGCCGCTCTTTTTGCATCTGGAGCAAGCCCACCCTCAGCGGTGGGCTTTGTTTTATCCGGAGAACGGGCTAGGAGATCGCATTAGCTTGATGTAGTGATCGATGTTGTGAGGTTAACTTCCGTGTCTAGTCCTGAAATAGGTTTACACATTTTCAACTAGCATTTCTCTACTCAGAACCCCCTATGCACCGCATCGGGGGTTCTGTATTTCAACGCATGATGCGGCCGCTCCGCGTTGTAAATATCCACTGCTTCACGCACCATTTCCCGCGCTTGCGTCAAATCCTGCGGGCTTTGCAACAATAACTCTCCTTTCAAAATCCCGTTCACCCGCTCCGCCAACGCATTCTGGTAACAGTCATACCCATCCGTCATCGAGCATTTCACCCCGTACCGTTCATGTAATGATTGATACAGTCCCGAGCAATACTGCACGCCGCGGTCCGAGTGATGGATGAGTTCACCGCCGCCACGTCGTTGCTTCAGCGCTTTCTTGAACGCCATTGCCACCGATTCGGCATGCATTCCTTCGTGCACGTGATGGCCCACTATCTTGCGTGAGTACGCATCCGTCACCAGGCTCAGGTACAGCGGCCCGCTCCTGGCTGGCAGATAGGTGATATCTGCGACCCAGACCTGCTCCGGGGCCACCGGCGTGACCTGCTCTGGCCCCGCCTTGAGCAAGTTGGGATGACGGTAGAAACGGTGAAAACTGTGGGTGGTCTTGTGATACGCCCGTCTGGGCAGCACCAGCAAGCGGTGCTCGGCCAATATCCGAAACAGCCTGTCACGCCCGACTTTGAGCCCGCCATCATCCTGACCCAGCAGCAGATAATGCAGCTTGCGGGTACCGACCCGAGGTTGTCGCAGTCTAACCTGACGCACAAAGCGCACCACCTGCAATCCTTGGGCATGGCGCTCGTCGGCGACCCGATTGCGCTTGTAGTAAGCCTGCCGGCTTATCCCCAGAAACAGGCAAGCCCTGACAATGGTCAGCCTCTCGACTTGCCGCTGCGAGAGGACTTGCCGGGTCGCTTTTTTACGATGGAGACGCCGTAGTCATTCTTCAGTACATCGACGACGGCCTCAAAGAACTGGGCCTTCTGACTCATCAGCGCCAGCTGTTGCTCGAGTTCCTTGATGCGCTGTTCGGGTGTCTGGTTGTCGGGGTCAGGCATGTTGATGCTCCTGCCGGCACGCACAGAAGCCCCCTGGCTCCAATCTTGCCGACCATGTTTACGCAACCATACCAGAACGGTGGAGCGGCCCTGAATACCATAACGCACCTGAGCCTGTTTGTAGGTGAGCTCGCCTTTTTCAATCTGCTCGACCAGTGCCAGTTTAAAAGTCAGCGAGTAATCGCGCTGTGTCCGTTTCACACCTTGTCCCATCGGGTTCTCCATTTATTGGGGGGAAAGGTGTAAACCATATTCAGGACGGGACAGTTCGTTGATCATCAGGCAAAGAAAAAGCCCGTCACGCTGGTGACGGGCTTTTGCTGTTGGTACCCCGAGATGCCGTTGCCGGTTTGGGCCCTTGAACCGTCGGTTCAAGGCGGGGATCGGATCTGACCGCAGGCTTCTCGGTCGTGCCGAGCATGCGCAATAGCCAGAAGGCAGATCCCCTGTTTGGTATGAATATCGGCTCGGGGACTTGAACCGGCTGACAAACATCCCAGGGAATTTTAAAACGGTTTGCGATTAGGGCTGTTGCCCCTCTTCGCTGGAATCACCATATTGTCCGTGCTCGATCAGGGCCGCTTCGATGGTGCGCTGCAGCATCTTGATCCGCTTGTCCATGGTCTCAGAGTATTGGTGGTTCTTCTCTTTTTCAAGGCAGAGCTCATGACAGAAATTGAGCGCAGCCATGATAGCCAATTGTTCGTTGCTGGAGACTTTGGAGCGTTGACGCAGGTCGATCAACTTGTCGGTCAGCTGCTCGGCGGCCTGGCGCAGGGCATCCTGCTGTCCCAAGGGACAGGATACCTTGTAGGGACGTCCCAAAATGACGATTTCTACGGCCTCTGTGCTCATGCCTTCCTCAATACGGCGGAGCTGATTTCCGCCTTTATCCACGTGGACAACTGGGCGGGACTATATAGCGCAGATGCATAAGTTTCAAGGCCTTGCTGGCTCTGCAAGAGGGAGAATGCTAGGATCCTGACCATTAATTCTGCAAATTTGACTGAACTTTGAGCGGATCCTCGATGAGCAAAACGAACCCCCTTAAATATGCGGCAGTGGCCGACATCATGGAACAACATGAGCTGATGGCCAGCGCAGTAGAGGCCCATGGTGTGATCTGCGGTCTGGTGTGCGGCGGTGTGGCACTGGACGACAAGAGTTGGCTGCCCCATTTCAACGATCTGGTGAACGACGGTTTCGGCCTGCCGGCCCCGGTGCGCCAGGTGATGACCGATCTTTATCACAATGTGGTCGAGAGCCTGATGGCCCAGAAGGGCGTCGAGCTGCTGCTGCCAAGTGATGATGCTCCCCTCGACGAGCGCATCGATTCGCTGGTGGACTGGTCACAGGCATTTCTGGCCGGTTTCGGCGTGGTGCAGCAGGAGCTCTCCCGCGCATCGGAAGAGCTGCAGGAGATGATCCAGGATATCGCCAGCATCACTCAGGTCTCCGCCGAGTTCGATCAGGAAGATGACGAGAACGAAGCCTCTTTCCTGGTGCTCTACGAACACGTCAAACTGGGTGTCATGATGGCCTTCGAAGAGTTTGGCAAGCGCCCCGATACCCCGAGTGTGCCGCCGACCCTGCATTGAGGTGCGGGTCAACGCGACCCTTACTGAATCTGCAAGAGCGCCTGATGGCGCTCTTTTTTATTTCCTTGTGGTGGCTAACCCTGTGAGGCGCAACCGGTTTTTTGCCGGTGACCTCGCATTCGGCCAGCGGCTTTGTGATAGCATGAGGCCACCTTTTTCACTTCTTCCTCTCAGCTTATGTCTCAATCTGATGTGCGACAGGTCGATGTCACCTTGGTCGGCGGTGGAATGAGCGGTGCCGTGCTGGCCCTCTCGCTGGCGGCCCTGCTCCGATCCGATGGCTCCCCCCTCGAGATCCTGCTGCTGGAGGCAAGCGTCCCCGAACAGCACACCCATTCAGGGTTCGACGCCCGCGCCATTGCGCTCTCGGCCGGTACCTGTGATGCGCTGTTGCGACGCGGACTCTGGCCGCTATTTGCCCCCCATTGCGCTCCCATTACCCAGATTCATGTCTCGGATCGGGGCCACTTCGGTCAGGCTCGCCTGTCGGCCGCTGAATACGGCCTGCCCGCGCTGGGCCAGGTGATCGAGCTTGCAGCTGCCGGTCATGAGCTGCAACGGGCGATGGCGGCCTCTCCCAATATCCGGGTCTGTTGTCCGGCACGGGTGAGCGAGATTGTGCCCGATGAGGAGAAGGTGACCCTCACCCTTGAGGACGGTGAACAGATTGAGACCCGCCTGCTGGTGGCGGCAGACGGCGGCAACTCCTTTGTGCGTCAGCACTTCAAGTTGCCGGTGACCCGCCACGACTTTGAGCAGCACGCCATCATCGCCACGGTCAAAACGGCGCAAGACCCTGAGGGACGCGCCTTCGAGCGTTTTACCGAAGGGGGGCCGCTGGCCCTGCTGCCGATGCAGGATGGGCTCTCCTCGCTGGTATGGAGCGTCGGGCAGCATGAGGTGGATGAGCTGATGGCCCTCGATGAGGTGGCGTTTCTTGCTCGTCTGCAGCAGGCCTTTGGCTGGCGGCTCGGCCGCTTCGAGCGATGTGGCGTGCGTCACGTCTATCCGCTCATTCTGACAGCCTGCGACTACCCGCTGGCCCAGCGTACCGTGCTGGTCGGTAATGCCGCCCACGCCCTGCACCCCATTGCCGGACAGGGCTTCAACCTCGGGATGCGGGATCTCGACCTGCTTACCGGCGCCGTAGCCAAGGCGTTGGCAGAGGGGGAGGATATCGGCAGCTTCAAGGTACTGAGTGGCTACTGGCAGCAGCGTCAGCGCGATCAGGAGCAGACCGTCTGGCTCACCTCTTCGCTGGCCCAGCTCTTCTCCAATGGTCACGATCCGCTGGTGGCGGGGCGCAATCTGGCGCTCACCCTGATGGGGCGATTCCCGTGCCTCAAGGCGCCGCTTGCCTCGCGCACCCTGGGCTTTGTCGCTGATGTGTGCGGCAACTAGCCAGCACTTGTTGAGTGGAACCTGTTGACCACCATTCGTTGATCAAAACCTATTGAATAAAGAGGTGATGCCTGCGGGCGTCCCCTCGCTGGCCAGCCGGTCAGCCCTGAAAGGATGAGATGATGCAGATGCAAAATGTGGATGTGGTGATTGTCGGTGGCGGCATGGTGGGGCTTGGGTTCGCTGCGGCCTTGAAACATAGCGCCCTCAAGGTACTGGTGGTGGAGGGGCAATTGCCCGATCCGCAACTGGGGGAGGTGGCCGATAACCGGGTCAGCGCCCTGAGTCTGGCCAGCCAGCAGATCCTGCGCCATGTTGGCGCCTGGGACGGCATTGAAGCGCGTCGCCTGCAGGCCTACGACAAGATGGCGGTGTGGGAGCAGGACAGCTTCGGCCATATCGACTTCGATGCCGCCAGCCTGCGTCAGGCCAATCTCGGCCACATCGTCGAGAATCGGGTGATCCAGCTGGCACTGCTTGAGGCGATTGAAGGTGCCAGCAATATCCAACTGCTGACCCCCGCCAGAGCCAAGAGCCTGCAGAGCGGCCCGGCGGGCGCCCTGCTGCTTCTTGAAGATGGTCAGGCTATCTCGGCCAAACTGGTGGTAGCCGCCGATGGCGCCCACTCCTGGGTGCGCCGTCAGGCCGACATTCCCCTTACCAGTTGGGATTACGGCCACCACGCGCTGGTGGCAACGGTGCGCTGTTCCGAGCCCCACGAGGCGGTGGCACGCCAGATCTTCACCCCGGATGGCCCGCTCGCCTTTTTGCCGCTGTGGCAGGAGAATCTCTGCTCCATCGTCTGGTCGCTGCCTGCGGCCCGTGCCGAGGCGCTCTGTGCCTGCGATGACGAGCAGTTCAATCGCCAGCTTACCGCCGCCTTCGATGCCCGGCTCGGTCTGTGCAAGGTGGAGGGGCCGCGCAGCGCCATTCCCCTCACCGCCCGCTATGCCCGCGACTTTGCTCGCGAGCGGCTGGTGCTGGTGGGGGATGCCGCCCATACCATCCACCCGCTGGCGGGGCAGGGGGTCAACCTTGGCCTGCTGGATGCTGCCGCGCTGGCGGAGCAGGTCTTGCAAAATCATGCCGCGGGTGAGGATATCGGCCTGCTCGCCAACCTGCGCAGCTACGAGCGCTGGCGCAAGAGTGAAGCGGCTCGCATGCTGGCGGCGATGGAGGGGCTCAAGCGGCTGTTCAGCGGGGCCAACCCGCTCAAGAAGCTGGTGCGGGGCGTGGGATTGCGCGCGGCCAATCTGCTGACGCCCTTCAAGGCGGGGGTGATCCGCGCCGCCATGGGGCTGGAGGGAGAGTTGCCCGCATTGGCCCGTCCTGACTGGGCTGTTGCTGCGACCAAGGGCAGTGCCATGCAGGCCAAGGGTGAAAAAAACTAATATTACTCGCCGTTTTTGACAACAAAAGTAATCCGACAAGGCTGATGACCCGTTTTGGGTGTCAGCCTTTAATTTTGCTCTGGAGCGAAACGTTTTTCTGCAAATTGTGACGAAACGGTAAAAATCAAAATTTAATCTCGCCTGAGTCGGCTTATGGCTGTTTTTATCACTGCATTTATCTTAGTGTCTGGAGTCGGTTTTACGGGAGGGGATTAGTTTTTTTTGAGCGGCACGCTCGCCTGCTTGTCATATAATCCGCTCCGTTCAAGGAATCCCTCTTGCCTGGCAAGGGCAGGAGCGAGCACACACTTTTGGATCCGGTCGCTTTTTGCTGTACGTAGTGCAGTCAGAGCGGTGGCGCGGGTCGCAAGGGTGGTCGCCAAAGCGAAAAGGCTTTTTGCTAAGGAAAGAATGCGATGATCCAGACTACTGTACTGCATCCCAAACACCTGGAAGCCGGCGCCAAGATGGTGGACTTCCACGGTTGGGAAATGCCCATCAACTACGGCTCCCAGCTGGAAGAGCACCACGCGGTGCGCAGCGATGCCGGTATGTTCGATGTCTCCCACATGACCATCGTCGATTTGACCGGCGAACGGGTCAAAGCCTTTCTGCAACACCTGCTGGCCAACGACGTGGCCAAACTCACTGCCCCCGGCAAGGCCCTCTACAGCGGCATGCTCAATCCGGAAGGCGGCGTCATCGATGACCTCATCACCTATTACCTGACCGATACCTTCTACCGGCTGGTGGTCAACTCCGCTACCCGCGAGAAGGATCTGGCCTGGATCCGCCATCACGCCATCGATTTCGATATCACAGTGACCGAGCGTCCGGAGCTTGCGATGATTGCGGTGCAGGGCCCCAACGCCAAGGTCAAGGCTGCTGCTGTGCTGAGCGCCGCTCAGCGTACCGCCGTAGTGGGGATGAAACCCTTCTTCGGCGTGCAGGCTGGCGATCTCTTTATCGCCACTACCGGCTACACCGGCGAAGATGGTTATGAAATCGTAGTGCCGCAAGAGAAAGCCTGCGAGCTGTGGCAAGCGCTGCTGGATAACGGCGTGGCCCCGTGTGGTCTCGGTGCTCGCGATACCCTGCGCCTCGAGGCGGGGATGAACCTCTACGGTCAGGATATGGACGAGTCAATCTCTCCACTCGCCGCCAACATGGCCTGGACCATCGCCTGGGAGCCGAGCGATCGCAATTTCATCGGCCGCGACGTGCTGGAAGCGCAGAAAGCGGCGGGCAACCAGCCCAAGCTGGTGGGGCTGGTGATGGAGGAGAAAGGGGTGCTGCGTGCCGGTATGCCCGTTACCTTCACCGCGGCAAACGGTGAGAAGCGGGAAGGTGTGATCACCTCCGGCTCTTTCTCCCCCACCCTAGGCTACAGTATTGCCCTGGCGCGGGTGCCCCGCGATATCGGCGAGCAGGCCGAGGTGGAGATCCGCAAGAAGCTGGTCACCGTGACGGTCACCAAGCCCGCTTTCGTCCGTAACGGCCAGAAGCTGGTTTAACATCGTCTTGGGGGAGGGCTGTGCCTCCCCCCCATCCCTTTTCATATTCGTTTTTAAACGCGACTCAAAGATCAAAGGAAGCACAAATGAGCCATATCCCGAGCGAACTGAAATATGCCACTTCCCACGAGTGGATCCGTGTTGAAGCCAACGGCGAGGCCGTGGTCGGTATCACCGAGCACGCCCAGGAGCTGCTGGGTGACATGGTGTTTGTCGAGCTGCCGGAAGTGGGCAAGCAGGTCAGTGCCGGTGACGACTGCGCCGTGGCCGAGTCGGTCAAGGCGGCCTCCGACATCTACAGCCCGGTGAGCGGCGAGATCATTGCCGTTAACGAAGAGCTGGAAGGGAGCCCCGAGCTGGTCAACTCCGACCCCTACAGCGCTGGCTGGCTGTTCCGCATCAAGCTCGATGACGAGAGCGAGCTGGCCAACCTGCTGGATGCCGAAGGCTACCAGAATGTGGTGGACGAAGAGTAATGCCCCCGGGCCCTGCCAACACAGCAGGGCCCCTTTGTATGACCGCCAGCCGGGCAAGCACCGGCCGGTGGAAGGGTGAAGTCGCCCACGCCTGCCGTTTAACAGCCTGGGTGCCTAGGGGGCAAACAGGCCGGTTCGCAACAAGGCGATCCCCTCTTGATGCTGCCGCAGCATCCGGTGCCGCACCCTCTCTGCGGGACCCAGAACATGAGTGGAGTCGGTATCAGCCGACGATCTGGAACATCAGGTCTTGGTTATCAGGATGTCATGCCAGGACTTATTTATCAGGAAATAGGGAAATGACCCAGTCACTGTTTGAACTCGAGCAAAAAACCGATTTTGTCCGCCGCCATATCGGCCCGAGCGAAGAAGAGCTGCGCCAGCTGCTGGCGACCGTCGGGGCCGAAAGCCTGGACGATCTGATTGCCCAGACCGTGCCCGCCGCCATTCGCCTGCCGGGTCCGCTGGGGATCGGTGCCGGCATGACCGAAGTGGAGGCGCTGGCAAAGCTCAAGGGCTATGCCGCCCAGAACAAGATTGCCAAGAGCTATATCGGCATGGGTTATCACGATACCCATGTGCCCCACGTCATTTTGCGTAACGTGCTGGAAAATCCGGGTTGGTATACCGCCTACACCCCCTACCAGCCCGAGCTGGCACAGGGCCGTCTCGAAGCCCTGCTCAACTTCCAGCAGCTGACGCTGGATCTGACCGGCATGGATCTGGCGAGTGCCTCCCTGCTGGATGAAGCGACCGCCGCCGCCGAGGCGATGGCGCTGGCCAAGCGGATGGCCAAGTCCAAATCCAACCTCTTCTTCGTGGCCGATGACGTGCACCCGCAGGTGATCGACGTGGTTAAGGAGCGCGCGGTTCACTTTGGTTTCGACGTGGCGGTTGGCGCCGCGAGCGACGCGGTGAGCGAAGAGGTGTTCGGTGCCCTGTTCCAGTACCCCACCACCACAGGTGAGGTGAAAGATCTGCGCGCCCTGATTGCCGCGGTACAGGCCCAGAAAGGGCTGGCCTGCGTCAGCGCCGACCTGCTCTCCCTGCTGCTGCTCAAATCCCCGGGCGAGCTGGGTGCCGACGTGGTGTTGGGTTCCGCCCAGCGCTTTGGCGTGCCCATGGGTTACGGTGGCCCCCACGCCGCCTTCTTCGCCACCCGCGATGCCTACAAGCGCTCCATGCCGGGCCGCATTATCGGTGTTTCCAAGGATGCCCGTGGCAAGGCCGCGCTGCGTATGGCGATGCAGACCCGCGAGCAGCATATCCGCCGCGAGAAGGCCAACTCCAACATCTGTACCGCCCAGGTGCTGCTGGCCAACATGGCGAGCTTCTACGCCGTCTATCACGGCCCGGTGGGACTGAAAACCATCGCCTCCCGCGTGCACCGTCTCACTACCATTCTGGCGCTTGGCCTCCAGGCCAAGGGGGTGGCCCTCAAGCATGCCAGCTGGTTCGATACCCTGACCGTGCAGACGGCAGATAAAGCAGCACTCATTGCCAAGGCCGAGGGGCTCGGCATCAACCTGCGCGCCGATCTCGACGGTGCGGTAGGGGTGTCCCTCTCTGAAACCACCACCCGCGGCGATGTGGCCGAGCTGTTCGATCTCTTCCTCGGTCAAGGTCACGGGCTTGATATCGAGGCTCTCGACAAGGCGGCTCAGGCCCATCACGCCATCCCGCAGGATCTGCTGCGCACCGATGCCGTGCTGACCCACGAGGTGTTCAACAAGTACCACTCCGAAACCGAGATGTTGCGTTATATCCACCGTCTCGAAGCCAAAGATCTGGCGCTCAACTACGCCATGATTTCCCTGGGTTCTTGCACCATGAAGCTCAACGCCACCGCCGAGATGAT
This sequence comes from Aeromonas sp. FDAARGOS 1416, assembly GCF_019048085.1. Classification (NCBI taxonomy): domain Bacteria; kingdom Pseudomonadati; phylum Pseudomonadota; class Gammaproteobacteria; order Aeromonadales; family Aeromonadaceae; genus Aeromonas; species Aeromonas sp. FDAARGOS 1416. The sequence goes on from NZ_CP077301.1 coordinate 960,453, forward strand.
CCCGGTGACCTGGCCCGAGTTTGGCAAGCTGCACCCGTTCGCTCCACTGGCGCAGGCCAAGGGCTACCAGCTGCTGCTGGCCGACCTCGAAAACTGGCTGGTGAAGGTGACCGGTTACGATGCGGTCTGCATGCAGCCCAACTCCGGTGCGCAGGGCGAATACGCGGGTCTGCTCGCCATCAAGAAGTACCACGAGTCCCGTGGTGAAGGGCATCGCGACATCTGCCTGATCCCAGCTTCTGCCCACGGCACCAACCCGGCCTCTGCCCAGATGGCGGGGCTCAAGGTGATCGTCACCGCCTGTGACAAGTCCGGCAACGTGGATCTCGACGATCTGCGCGCCAAGGCGGCCGAGGCGGGGGATCAACTCTCCTGTCTGATGGTGACCTACCCCTCTACTCACGGGGTGTATGAGGAGACCATCAAGGAGGTGTGCGACATCGTTCACCAGCACGGTGGTCAGGTCTATCTGGACGGCGCCAACATGAACGCACAAGTCGGGTTGACGGCGCCGGGCTTTATCGGGGCGGACGTCTCTCACCTCAACCTGCACAAGACCTTCGCCATTCCTCACGGTGGTGGCGGCCCGGGCATGGGCCCCATCGGCGTGAAGAAGCATCTGGCACCGTTCGTGGCCGGTCACGCCGTGGTCAAGACCGACAAGGAGAGCCGTGACAACGGCGCCGTGTCGGCGGCACCGTTCGGCTCGGCCAGCATCCTGCCCATCAGCTGGATGTATATCGCCATGCTGGGTGACGAGGGGCTGAAGAGATCCACTCAGGTGGCTATCCTCAACGCCAACTATCTGGCCAAGAAGCTGGGTGAATCCTTCCCGGTGCTCTACTCTGGCCGCAACGGTCGGGTGGCCCACGAGTGCATTCTGGATATCCGTCCGCTCAAGGAGGCTTCCGGCATCAGCGAGATGGACGTAGCCAAGCGGCTGATGGACTACGGCTTCCACGCACCGACCATGAGCTTTCCGGTGGCGGGCACCCTGATGGTCGAGCCGACCGAGTCGGAATCCAAGCGCGAGCTGGATCGCTTCGTCGAGGCGATGACGTCCATCCGCGCCGAGATTGCCAAGGTGCAGGAGGGGCAGTGGAGCCTCGCCGACAACCCGCTGGTCCATGCGCCGCACACTCAGGATGACGTGATGGATGCAGAGTGGTCCCGTGGCTACAGCCGTGCCGAGGCGGTCTTCCCGTCCGACGCCGTGCGCGCCAGCAAGCTGTGGCCATCAGTGAACCGCATCGACGACGTCTACGGCGATCGCAACCTGTTCTGCTCTTGTATCCCGACTGAGGATTACGCCAAGTAAGTGGCGTTTTTAGGAGCTACAGTTAAGCCTTATAAACAACAGGGCCACCCAGACGGGTGGCCCTTTTTATATGTCATCTGATTGCTGCTATCCGAATGTCCGGCTTAAGTCCTTGAGCTGACTCGCTTTGCTCTGCAAGTTGGCACTGGTTTCACTCACTTGATCGATTTTGAGGCTGTTATCGTGAGAGAGCGAGGATATCTGGTTGATATTGCGACTTATCTCCTCGATGACCGCTTGTTGCTCGGTGGCCGCGGCGGTGATCTGGTTGGAAAAATCAGAGACCTTGTCTATCTCGACCACAACCTGATTCAGGTTGCCGGTGCTTGCCCGAGTGGTGGCGAGGCAGGCGTTGGTTCTGGTCACATTGAGATGCATCATCTCTTTCCATCCCCCCAGGGTTTGTTGGATATGGCCAATGCTGTTCTGGATCTGCTCTGTCGCCTTGTGGGTTCTGGTCGACAGGCTGCGAACCTCGTCCGCCACCACTGCAAAGCCACGCCCCTGATCGCCTGCCCGTGCGGCTTCGATGGAGGCATTGAGCGCCAGCAGGTTGGTTTGATCCGCAATGCCGCGAATTTCGCTCATGATGGTGCCGATCCGCTCGGACTCGCTCGCCAGCTCGACAGCTGACTGGAAGGCTTGCTCCGCCTGGGTGGCCAGCGCCGACATCTCTTCTCCTGCTTCCGAAAGCTGGGTGCTGGTGGAGATACAGTGGCTACGAGCCTCTTCGATCTGGCTGTTGCTGTCTTGAATATTGCGGTTGATCTCCTCGGCGGCCGAAGCCATCTGGGTGACGGCGGTGGCAATCTGCTGGATCTGCGTGTCTTGCGAAGAGATATCCTGGCTGGCCAGCGAGGCGGAGCCGCGCAGGTCATTGGCCATGGCATTGAGCGAAGCCGTGGTGTCATCCACCCGGCCGAGTACGGTACGGATCTTCGCTTGCCCGAGTTTGATATGGAAATCGGCGATGCTGTGGGGGGCATCCCCCGAGAAGATAAGGCGGCTGATGCTGTCGTAATCCTGCTCGAGCTGCTGCAAGAATCGCGGCGTTAGGAAGAGAGGGTGGCGATTGAACCAGATTGTTGCCAAGAGGGGTATGATTACCCAGAGCGCCTGCAGCGGTGAGATCAGCCAGAGCGCGCTGATCACGCTGACGAGCAGCAGGGGGATGGTCATCATGGCCGGCGTGAGTTGACGCAGGCCCACGTGAATGGCAGAGCCGGTTTCACGGGCTTTAAGGGTTTTGTACATCTGGCTGGCACGCGCTTTGTGCTCTGCGGCGGGGCGGCAGCGGACGGATTGGTAACCCACCATCTTGCCATCTTCATAAATCGGGGTGACATAGGCATCAACCCAATAATAGCGACCATCTTTGCAGCGGTTTTTTACCATCCCTCGCCATGGTTTACCCGCCTGCAGGTGGGCCCAGAGATCGGCAAACGCTGCCTTGGGCATGTCGGGGTGGCGCACCAGATTGTGATGCTGCCCCAACATCTCTTCCAGGCGATAGCCTGCCACCTGACAAAACGCCGGATTGGCGTAGGTGATGTCCCCTTTGAGATCGGTCGTCGATACCAACTGGATATCGTCGGCAAATTCAACCTCGGTATCTGTGGTGTGAAGCGAGCTGGTTACCATGATCAGACTCCGGTTTCGGCGTAACGGAATACTTCGTCTGAGTATGGCAGAGGATGTTCATTTATTGTGTTGTTGCACATTAACTCTTGTGCTACTGCGTGGGGACGGGATGGGTCTCACATTTTTACAGCGCGGTTTGGCGAGGAGAGGCAAGCCAAGTAACATGGCGTGACTTATGGCTGTGCAGCGAGACAGGTAACGCAATGAAGTTGGATGCGATTTTATGGGATTATGACGGTACTCTGGTCAACTCGGTGCCGAAGAATATCGATATCACCAAGCAGATCCTGGCTGAGGTCGCCCCTCATCTGACCGGAGAACATCTGCCGCGCTATCTGCGCAGCGAAGCGGAGTATCACCATGCCAATCACGCCGCCAAGAACTGGCAGGCGCTCTATATGGATTACTACGGTTTGTCGCGGGACGAGATGGTGCTGGCTGGCAGTCTGTGGGCCAAGCATCAGGAGATGAACCGGACCGAGGTGCGGTTTTTTGCGGGGCTGGAGGCGGTGATTGACCATTTCTCTGCCATTCCCCACGGAATTTGTTCGCAGAACTCCCAAAAGAACATTCGCCGCGTACTGGAGCAGCATGGCGTGAACAGCCTGTTCAAGGCTGTGGTCGGCTATGATGACGTGCCTGGACAGCAGCAAAAACCTCATCCTTTCGGTGGCCTCAAATGTCTGGAGTCTATCTTCGGCCCAGCCAGGTGCCAGTCGCTGATCTATATCGGTGACCATGAAGCGGATGTGCAGTTTGCCCGTCATTTGCAAGCGGCGCTTGGCGAGCAGAGCCGTGTGATATCGGTGGCTGTCGCCTATAGCCGCGCGACCCCGGAGCGCTGGGAACACCAACCCGACTATATCGCCCGTGACGTCGAGGATCTGCTCCCCATCGTTGGGCAATATCTGTAACGCCGGTTGCAGATTGCCGTACGGAATAGATAAAACGCCGATCAGTTGATCGGCGTTTTGTCTATGAGGTGCCGGATGGTTTCACACTCTGCTGGCTTAAAACTCTGTCTGTTTAAAGATGGGGGCCTTAAAACAACAGTTGTGTCAGGTAGCCCATCAGGATCGCCATGCCGAGGATCACGGTAAGAAAGGCCGCAATCATCGGGGTTCTGAACATCGATTTGAGCAGGATCACCTCGGTCAGGCTGGCACCGGCACTGCCGATGATCAGCGCCATGACGGCGCCCATTCCCATCCCTTTACCCAGTAGTACCGACGCCAGCGGGATCACGGCTTCGGCGCGGATGTAGAGCGGGATCCCGACGATGGTGCTGAAGGGGATGGCCAGCGGGTTGTCGGCGCCAGCATGGGCGGCGATCCACTCGGCCGGAATAAAACCGTAAATAAACGAGCCGATGAGCACCCCCAGCAGCAGGAAGGGCAATACCGCTTTGAACTGCTGCCAGGCATCGATGCGAGCTTTGACCCAGGCGGTGGGGAGCTGTGGCGCACTGGCTAGGGTTGCAGTGCCATCGCTGCAGCAGGAGAGGGCGGCCTGCTCTGCCATCTCTGGTTGCGGTGCCGGGCAGCATGCTGCCCCGTTGAGGGGTTTGATTGCGCGAATGGCACTGCGTTGGTTGTCACTGCAATGTGCTTGAGTGGTGGTGCGGGTCGCCGGGCCACAGCCGCTACCGCAAGAGGGGGTGGCCTCTTTGGGGTCGATGACATGGCGCTCGAATCCCAATCTGTCGAGCAGCATGCTCGCCATGACGGAGACGCTGGCGGCGATCACGGCGTAGAGCAGGGTCACTTTCCAGCCGAAGGTGGCCCACATCAAGCCGACGATGATGGGGTTCAGCAGTGGCGAGATAAACAGGAAGGTGAGGGTGGGGCCAAAGCCAGCCTTGGCCGAGAGCAATCCTCTCAGCATGGGGATGGTGGAGCAGCTGCAAAAGGGGGTGACGGCACCGAGCAGGGCCGAGAGCAGATAGCCTTTGCCATGTCTCGCCCCCAGCATCCGCTGGATCTTTTCGTCGGGGATCTTCTGACGGATCAGGCTGACCCCGGCGCTAATGACCAGAAACAGCACCGACAGCTCGACAGCCAGAAACAGGAACATCTGGGCTGCATCGGTCAGCATGGTTAACCACTCATTCATTGTCGTATCCTCACTTTGTTTCTACATTTCCAAAATAATCGAAATTAATGGTCGGTCAAGATATTTCTGGTATTATCGAAATGTCAAATTCGTGGAGGGCGCAGAGATGCAACTGGAAGAGGTCGCCAAGGCATTGAAAGAGCTGGGTCATCCGACCCGGCTGTTTATCTTCAAGCATCTGGTCAAGGCGGGAGAGCAGGGGCTGCCGGTGGGGGAGCTGCAAAAGCAGCTGGCGATCCCCGCTTCTACCCTCAGCCACCATATCGCGGCGCTGGTCTCGGTGGGGCTGGTGAAGCAAAACCGGGAGAGTCGCACCCTGCTTTGCGTCTCTCAATACGCGGTGTTGGAGGAGATCATCGCCTTTTTCCGCGATGAGTGTTGCGTCAACAGCCCGGAGCATCGGCAAGATCAAAGGCAAGAACTGTCTTCCTGAGGGCTATGGCTGCTAGTCGTGCTGCGCGCAATAAAAACGCCGATCATGCGATCGGCGTTTTGCATTGTTTTTCTCAACTGCGGGTATTAACCCAGATTGGCTGCAACCTTGCTTTGGGCCTGTCCTTTGCGCTTGATGACAAAGCCAATGCCCAGTACCACCAGCCAGGCGGGGATAAGTTCGACCGAGATGCGGAAATCGGGGGTCATATACATGATCACCAGAATACCGGCCATAAACGCGAGGCAGAGGTAGTTGCCGAAGGGGTACCAGAACGCCTTGAACTTGGGCTGGACGCCTTCTGCGACCTTGGCCTTGCGGAACTTGAGGTGCGCGAGGCTGATCATCGCCCAGTTGATCACCAGTGCGGAGACCACCAGCGCCATCAGCAGGCCGAACGCCTTGCCCGGCATCAGGTAGTTGATCAGCACGCAGAGCAGGGTGGCGATGGCCGAGACCGAGAGGGCAACCAGCGGCACGCCGCTCTTGTTGGTCTTGAGCAGGGCTTTCGGGCCGTTGCCCTGCTTGGCCAGACCGAACAGCATCCGGCTGTTGCAGTAGACGCAGCTGTTGTAGACCGACAGTGCCGCCGTCAGTACCACGATGTTGAGCACGGTGGCGACCAGATTGCTGTCCAGAGCGTGGAAAATCATCACGAACGGGCTGCCGCCTTCCACCACTTTACCCCAGGGATAGAGGGACATCAGGATAGCCAGGGCGCCGATGTAGAAGATGAGGATGCGGTAGATCACCTGATTGGTGGCCTTGGGAATGCTCTTCTCGGGGTTGTCCGCTTCGGCGGCGGTAATGCCCACCAGCTCCAGACCGCCAAAGGAGAACATGATCACCGCCATCGCCATCACCAGACCGCTGATGCCGTTGGGGAAGAAGCCGCCCTGGGCCCACAGGTTGGTCACGCTCGCCTCGGGGCCGCCGGCACCGGAGATGAGCAGATAGCCGCCAAAGCCAATCATGCCGATGATGGCGACCACCTTGATGATGGCGAACCAGAACTCCATCTCGCCAAACGCTTTGACGTTGGAGAGGTTGATGGCGTTGATCAGCACGAAGAAGAAGGCTGCCGACATCCAGGTCGGGATCTCGGGCCACCAGTACTGGACATAGATGCCCACCGCGGTCAGCTCGGCCATGCTCACCAGCACGTAGAGCACCCAGTAGTTCCAGCCGGACGCAAAACCGGCAAACTCGCCCCAGTATTTGTAGGCAAAGTGGCTGAATGAACCGGCTACCGGCTCTTCCACCACCATTTCACCGAGCTGGCGCATGATCAGGAAGGCGATAAAGCCGCCGATGGCATACCCCAGCAGGACCGAGGGACCTGCCATCTTGATGGTTTGGGCAATGCCCAGAAAGAGGCCGGTGCCGATGGCGCCGCCCAAAGCAATCAACTGAATGTGGCGGTTTTTAAGGCCGCGCTTCAGCTCCTCACCGTCTTGTTTCAAATCCATGGGTCTGTCCTTACGTCTCTGTTGTCTCTGGTCGGTGTTGGGCTCATCCTGAGCAGGCCGCAGTGCGTAGCCAAAACCTGACGAAAGCTGTATTTATTTCGTTACATCATGCCATTTGCAATTTTTAGTGTTGGCTGGCAACCGAAGCAGAATAGTGATAATCCGCCATGAATGCACCTGTTTTCCATCTCTAATGGCCGTGTTTTGTACCAAAGGCAGCTTTTTCATGATCTGAAGAGGCTTCTTGGTAGTTTTTGGTTAATGTTTGTGCAGTCGAATTCTGTTTGATTGACATTTTGTCTTGTTGGTGTGCTTTTGTGGTGCCAAGCCACAAATGGATGCAAATGATGCCAAACAAGCGAGAGTACAGGGAAGAGTGCAGGGAGTTGGAGTACAGAAAGTGCGAAAGCGTGCTGCAACAGGGGGTTGCCCGGGGTGTACAGGTGGCGCTCTGGTTAGGGATTGCCGCCAGTCCGCTGTTGTTGCTGGTGGCCGCGATTATGTTGCTGGGTTGGCTGTTACTCGGTGATCAGGAGTTGCTGCACTACTGGCAGTCGCTGTTGCTGGCGGGTGGGGTAACGGGGGCGCTCGTTGGCGGCTGGCTGGCGGAGCGGGTTCGCCTGCGCCACGGTTTGCTGGCCTTCTATGCCCGGTTGATGAACAACCCGGAGCTCAATCGTTAGTTAACGCTGGCTGTTTGCCGAGCGCAGCAGAATGGAATCGAATAGCGGCTAACTGGCTGCAGGTGACAAGGGCACAACGCTAAGGTCGACAAGAAGAGGGATAAGCATTTGTGGTGCTTATCCCTTTTTTATCCACGCTTTTCACTGTCATCTATGTGAATTGCAGTTCGCCACAGCTGACTTTCGCCGCGACACTGTAATTTTTATCTTTTGTTGATGCCGATAGCTGTCAAGCTGGCTTAACAGAGCTGGCGGCGCAGACCGGTTGCCTCGAGGACCTTGGCGCTGATCTCCTCCACCGAGTGGGAGCTGGTATCGAGGAAGCGGATCGCCTCCTGGCGAAACAGCCGCTCCACGCAGGCCAGCTCCTGCTCGCACTGTTCGATGGAGGAGTAGCGGCTGTTGGCACGGCGCTGGTTACGGATCTCGTGCAGCCGCTGCGGCGCTATGGTGAGGCCAAACAGCTTGTGACGGTTGGCCTTGAGGGGGGCGGGCAGCTCCAGCATCCCCATGTCCTGCTCGATAAAGGGGTAGTTGGCGGCGCGAATGCCGAACTGCAGCGCCAGATAGAGGCTGGTGGGGGTCTTACCGCAGCGGGAGACCCCGATCAGGATGATGTCCGCCTCATCGTACTCTTTGGTGGTGATGCCATCGTCGTTGGCCAGTGCGAAGTTGACCGCCTCGATGCGATCGTCATAGAGCTTGCGATTCTCCATACCGTGGGTGCGGTGGAGGCGGGGCTCGGCTTTTACCCCCAGCTCCTGCTCCAGCGGGCTGACGAAGGTATTGAGAAAGTCATGGCCGCACGCCTCCGATTTGAGAACCTCTTCCCGTACCAGCGGGTCGACGATGGTGTGAAACAGGATGGGGCGTACCCCGGTCTGGCGAAACTGCTCGTCGATCCGCATCCGTACCTGACGGGCTTTCTCCAGTGTCTCCACAAAGGGGATAGTGATCTGCTCGAAGGCCAGCGGAAACTGGCTCAGTACTGCATGGCCGAACACTTCGGCGGTGATGGCGGTGCCGTCTGAAACATAAAATACGGTGTGCACGTGGGGCTCCTGTGATACCGCGGGTGGGGTTGCATGGGGTAAGGGGTGAGAAGTATCTCCCGAAACCATACCAGTTTTGTCAACCGGTCTGCTGTGCCCAAGTTGTGAAGTGGCTTGCAAACCTGAATCGTTATCTTTTTATGTCGCCATTGTAGAATGTTCCGGTCATTCGACCATCCCCAACGCTTGCTCGGGGATTTTTTTGAAAGCCAATAGAAAACGTTTTCGTGGTCGTTGGCAACATAAGAAACAGACAATAACGCATCTGACTTACCCATAACCTCATCGATTAAATCGGGCGCACGAGGTGCTATGGCATCGGTGCCCACCAACCTGGAGACATCCAAGTGCAACAGTACGTGCTCTGGTACGAACAACTCGGAATGCAGGACGTAGAACGAGTTGGCGGCAAGAACGCATCCCTTGGCGAGATGATCAGCAACCTCTCTGGCGCCGGCGTATCCGTGCCGGGGGGCTTTGCCACCACCGCCTTTGCGTTTAACGAGTTTCTGGAGTCAAGCGGCCTCAACGGCAAGATACACCATCTCCTCGACAATCTGGATGTGGACGATATCACCGCCCTCAACCGGGCCGGTCAGCAGATCCGCGACTGGGTGATCGAAGCCCCGTTCCAGCCCGAGCTGGAGCAGGCGATCCGGGTTGCCTATGAGAAGTTGAGTGCCGGTGTCGAGGCCTCGTTTGCGGTGCGCTCCTCCGCCACCGCCGAGGATATGCCGGACGCCTCCTTTGCCGGTCAGCAGGAGACCTTCCTCAACGTACGTGGCATCGATGCCGTCATGACGGCGGTCAAGCATGTGTTTGCTTCCCTGTTCAACGATCGTGCCATCTCCTATCGGGTGCATCAGGGCTATGACCACAAGGGCGTTGCCCTCTCGGCCGGGGTGCAGCGGATGGTGCGCTCGGATCTCGCCGCCTCCGGCGTCATGTTTACTCTGGATACCGAGTCCGGCTTCAACGACGTGGTCTTTATCACCGGGGCCCATGGTCTTGGCGAGATGGTGGTGCAGGGCGCGGTCAACCCGGACGAGTTCTACGTGCACAAGCCGACCCTCAAGGGGGGCCGCCCGGCGGTGGTACGCAAGACCCTCGGCTCCAAGCTTATCAAGATGACCTACTCGGACGATGCCGGTCACGGCCGTCAGGTGAAGATTGTCGACACCGATGAGGCCGAGCGCAGCCGCTTCTGCATCACAGATGAGGAGGTAATGGCGCTGGCGAAACAGGCCCTCATCATCGAGCAGCACTATGGCCGCCCGATGGATATCGAGTGGGCCAAGGATGGTCAGGATGGCCAACTCTACATAGTGCAGGCCCGCCCGGAAACCGTGCGCAGCCGCCAGGAGGCCAACACCCTCGAGCGTTTTGCCCTCAAGCAAGCGGGCAAGGTGCTGATCGAAGGGCGGGCTATCGGCCACAAGATTGGTGCGGGCCCGGCGCGTGTCATCTCCTCCATCAACCAGATGGACGAAGTGCAACCCGGCGATGTGCTGGTCACCGACATGACCGACCCGGACTGGGAGCCCATCATGAAACGGGCCTCCGCCATCGTCACCAACCGGGGGGGCCGTACCTGTCACGCCGCCATCATCGCCCGTGAGCTGGGCATTCCGGCAGTGGTGGGCTGTGGCAACGCTACCGACCATATTCAGCCGGGTCAGCGGATCACCGTCTCCTGCGCGGAAGGGGATACCGGTTTTATCTATGACGGCGAGTTGGACTTCGACGTGGCAGTGACCGAGGTGGGCAATATGCCGCGCCTGCCCATCAAGATCATGATGAACGTCGGCAACCCGGATCGCGCGTTCGACTTTGCCCAGTTGCCCAATGCCGGGGTGGGGCTGGCGCGCCTTGAATTCATCATCAACCGGATGATCGGGGTGCACCCCAAGGCCTTGCTGGAGTTTGACCAGCAGAGTCCCGAGCTCAAGGCCACCATCGCCAAGATGATTGCCGGTTACGACAGCCCGCGGGAGTTCTACGTGGCCAAGCTGACCGAGGGGATCGCCACTCTGGGCGCCGCCTTCTGGCCGGAGCGGGTGATCGTGCGGATGTCGGACTTCAAGTCCAACGAGTACGCCAATCTGGTGGGCGGTCGTGGCTACGAGCCCCACGAGGAGAACCCGATGATCGGTTTTCGTGGCGCATCCCGCTACATCGCCGATAGCTTCCGCCCCTGCTTTGCCCTCGAGTGTGAGGCGATCAAGCGGGTGCGCGATGTGATGGGGTTGACCAACGTCGAGGTGATGATCCCCTTCGTGCGCACCGTGGGCGAGGCGGAGCAGGTGATCGAGATCCTGGCCGAAAACGGTCTGCGCCGTGGCGAGCGGGGGCTCAAGGTGATCATGATGTGCGAGATCCCGAGCAACGCCCTGTTGGCAGACAAGTTTTTGGAGCACGTGGACGGCTTCTCCATCGGCTCCAACGACATGACCCAGCTTACCCTTGGGCTGGACAGGGACTCTGGGCTAATCGCCCATCTGTTCGACGAGCGTAACGAGGCGGTCAAGGCGCTGCTGGCGATGGCTATTCAGGCTGCGCGCAAGGCGGGCAAGTACGTGGGGATCTGCGGTCAGGGCCCATCCGATCACCCGGACTTCGCCGCCTGGCTGGTGGAGCAGGGGATCGACTCGGTGTCGCTCAACCCCGATACCGTGGTCGATACCTGGCTCTATTTGGCGGAGCAGCATAGCGCCAAGTAAGTCACTGTCAAAATGAGCAGCAGAAAGGGGGCCATGATGGCCCCCTTTGTTATTTGTCTGTCGCGACCTATTTCGGCTGCTGTTCGGCCCCCGACAGCTCGATCTGCACATTCACCCCTTCGCTCTTGAGCTTGGTGGCGATGGCGTTGAGATCGGTGCCCGATTTGGCCTCCAGCAGGGCGATACCACCACTGCTCTGTTTGAAGTTCAAGCCGTGGCGAGTCGCCAGCGCCTTGGCGCTGGCATCGTCAGCTTCCACCAGCAGGGTGCCGCTTACAGTCAGCTCCGGGCTAGCGGCCCCTTGCATCAACACGTCACCGCGGCGCAGGGTCTGTTGCGGGACCTTGCTGTCAAGGCTGCGGGCGACCCGCTTCTTGCTGCCGTTGTCGGGAATGAGGTAAGTCTGGCCGTTCACCTCTATGGTGCTGTATTGTTTGCCATCCATGGTGACGGACTCCTGGGCGCAGAGCTGTCCCGAGAGGGGGGCCAGCAGGGTTGCCAGAAGCAAGGTAACAGGTTTGTTCATGGTAATACTCCTAGCGTGTTAGCTGCGGTTGGCATCGTGACCCAGGACCCGCAGGGACCATGAGATCAGCTTGCCCGGTTGGCGATTGTTGCGCTCGGTCAGGGTGGTACGCTCACGGGTCTCGCGATTGAGCAGAGAGACCTGACGGGTACCGTTGGCAACGTCGGTTACTTCCAGTCGCCACTGGCCTTCGGCTGATTCACCGTAGAACTTGTTGGATAGCATCCGCATGTCACGCAATCCCTTGGTTCGCACAAAGCCCAGTTGCTGCTGGTCGAGAGATTGGCCGACCAGGCTGTTGAAGGGGCTCAGCAGGATGCTGCGGGTGCCGGCGGGGGAGACCAGTTCGATCAGCAGATCGGGCAGACGCTGATGATCCAGACTCACCATCACCTGAACCGCTTCTACCGTCAATGGTGTCGCGATGCGGGTTGTCGAGCTGGTCGGGCTGTTGCCCACATCCGCAATGGCGGCGGCACTGCCGGTGACATTGATCTTCTGCCATGGCAGCTGTACCAGCGGGGGCAGGGGCTGGTGATTGGCTGCCAGCTCAAGGGCCTTGTTGACGTCGATCAGACCAAAACCGTAAGTCGGGTTGAACCACATGCCGGCGGCATTGCGCTCCCACCCTTCCAGCCCTTTCACATCACGCACCTTGCCGGTGCTGCTGGTGTAGCTGACCATCACAGGTTTCTGTGTGGCATCGACCCGGGTTGCGCTGCGCGCCAGCAGATCCCGCAGGTCACGTACCGACAGATCCGGGTAGGCGGACATCAGCAGCGCCATGGCGCCGGAGGTGCTGGGGGTGGCGGAGGAGGTGCCGTTCATCACGCCGTTGTAGTCGCAGCTGGCATCCAATTGCGGGTTGCCGTGCAGCCGGTTGGTGCTGGGATCGTCGGTGCGGTTGTAACCCATGTCGCAGCCGGGCAGATCCGTGGTCACCATCGCCGGAGCGTCGGTACCGTACTCGCCGCCGGTCGCGCTCAGGAAGATGTTGCTGCCGACGCTGGAGTAGGAGGATCTGACGCCATCGGCGTTGAGAGCGCTCACCACCAGGTTCCAGAAGTTGCTGTTGGAGGGATCGAGGTTGCTGTTTTCAAACGGCAATTTAGGACCATTGCCGGTGCGGTTAAGCACATAGCCGCCCGCCGCTATCTTGTTGAAGCCGTTGCCGGCGGCCTTGATATAGGCCGCGCCCTGCGCCTTGAGGGTCTGCTGTTCAAACAGGCGATCAAGCTGGGATTGATCCAGAGAGTTGGCAGAGCGGGGATCCACCACACTCATGCCGTAGCTCTGGTTGAACACCCGGTTGTCGCGACTGGCATCGCTGTCGCCAAGGGCGTAGAGCCAATCCTTCTGCAACTGCTGGCTGTTGTCATCCAGCAGGTTGAAACCCTGCAACTGGGCTCGCGGGGCAATTCCCTTGGTACCGATGGCGTTGTCTACCGCCGCAATAATGCCGGAGACCGAAGTGCCGTGGGCCGTATCCGGATCGGTCGGTGTCGGGTCATCGCTGCCGGTTACCACGTTTTTCGAACCCGGACGCACGTTCTCCGCCAGATCCGGGTGGGCGATGGCCAGACCATCATCCACCACGGCCACATTGACTCCCTGGCCCAGCACGCCGGTGCGATGAGCCCACCAGATGTTGAGATCATTGCCCGCTATACCGCCACGGGCGCTGAATCCATCCTGGCCGCTGTTGAGCAGATACCACTGCTGATCCTGCAGGGGATTGGCACCTGGCAGGCAGCGCTCGGTGCTGCTGCGTCCGATATCCATGCCGCTCTCCTTGCCGGTGAGCGGCGCACAACCTTCATTTGCCTGAACGAGCGCACTGGGCAGGGTCGACAGCAGTGCTGTGATCGCCAGTGCTAACGATGTTTGCTTCATTATTTTTTTAACTCCATCTTGGATCGCACCATCCTGAGTGCGACGGAAATCTATACACGGGTGGTAGGGGTTCAAAAAGAGCCATTTTCAAAAAACGCAATGAGGTTCAAAGAAATCCGATCTGGTTTGTGGTAGGTATTCCAATGACGCTGGTTATGTGTTTTATTGAGAATGGTTCTCACCGCTCACTACTGATCTTTTTATCTGTAATTCACTCCTCTCGCGACTCTCCTTCGCCGCAGCCATCCCGATTCGGGGCAATCCCGAGGGGAGCTCGTGCGCTCTTGAACGTGAGTGGCATGGTTGTGTGTGCCAACGTGAGAGCAGCTATGCATTCGGGGGTGACAGCAAGGGTGATGAAGTGGGGCCAGCGGTTTATTGCTTGGCGGCAGTGGATGGCTCTGTTATGGTAACTAAAATAGCCGTTTGGATGGCTAGATTGCTGCGGTTTGAGGGGCCTAATCTCTGAGAACCACTCCGCCGCAGTCCCATAGCTTGATGCGTACCTGACAGGGAGTCCCTATGCCGTTTCGTTCCTTCTTATCTTCTCCTTTGACTGCTTCCTTGCGCGCCACTGCTGGCGCCAGCACCTTTATTGCCGCGATAGCGGTCGGGAGCCTCTCTTTTTCCGCGGTTGCCGCCGATGAGCCCTTGCCGACCAAACAGGAGATTGTGATTGGTACCACCGTGGGGGATTTTGCCGACATGGTGACCGACTCCATCAAGCCGCAGCTGGAGGCCAAGGGGTACAAGGTCAAGCTGGTGGAGTTCACCGACTATGTGACCCCCAATATTGCTCTGGCTGACGGATCACTGGATGTGAACTGCTTCCAGCACAAACCCTATCTGGAGAGTTTTGCCAAAGATCGCGGCTTGTCGCTGGCGCCCATTACCCAGGTGCCAACCGGTCCGATGGGACTCTATTCCGGCAAGCTGGCAGCACTCGACAAGGTGAAAGAGGGGAGCACGGTGGCCATCCCCAACGATCCCACCAATCAGGCGCGGGCGCTGTTGATGCTGCAGGATCTTGGTTGGCTCACTCTCAAGGAGGGGATAAACCCGCTCAAGGCGAGCGAGTTTGATGTGGTGAACAATCCGCACAATCTCAAGCTGGTGTTGCTGGAAGCCGCGCAGTTGCCCCGCTCGCGCGAGGATGTGGACTTCTCGGTGATCAACGGTAATTTTGCCGCTTCCAGCGGAATCCCGTTCAGTGAAGGACTGTTTCTGGAGCGCAGCTACGATTTTATCAACTGGGTGGTGGTGAAAAGCGCAGATGCGGAGCAGCCGTTTGCCAAAGATGTGGCGGCGGCCTACAACTCGGCGGCTTTCAAAGCCTATGCAGCCAAGCGTTTCGTCGGCTACAAGTACCCGCAAGGGTGGGGTGGCTAACAGTCGTGAACGTGGCCCGGCAATACAACGAAAAACGCCCCGAATTCGGGGCGTTTTTTATGGTATCAAGCCATCAACGGGCGCTTCACTGGTTGCGATAGAAGCGGTTCAGCTCGTTCATCACCTGGATCATGGCGCCCATATCCGGGGTGCCGTGCTTGATCGGGCGATAGCTGTTGCGTTCCAGCAGTTCGAAGTCACCCTGCTTGTTGAAGTGGGTGATGGTGTCCCCTTCATAGATGGCGAAGTCGTTCTGATCCCCGGCCAGCAGCCAGTTGCGCGGGCTGGTATCAAACAGCGAGCGGCCAACGCTGTAATCGCGCGCCGGATTACGCACGCCCAGCATCCCCTGCATCAGGGTCGGCGCCAGATCGAAATGGCTGCTCGGTTGTTCCCGAACGTCACTGCCGCGCCCCGGCCAGGCCAGTACCAGAGGTACCTGCACCTGATAGAGTGAGTAGTTGCTGCCTGCGCCCCAGCTGTTGCTGCGGGTGTCGTTGAACTCCTGGCCGTGGTTGGAGGTGATGACGACGATGGTGTTGCTGTCCATCCCCTGCGACTGCAATTTGGTCAGCATCTGCTCAAGCAACTGGTCGGTATAGAAGACCGAGTTCTTGTAGCGGTTCTCCAGTTTTTGCAGGTTCTCCGCCCGATAGGCGGTCGCCGGATTGAAGTTGGCTAGCTCCGGTTGGAACGGCCCCTTCATGGTGGCGGGCAACTGGTAGTCGCCGGGACTCGAGAGATAGACCAGCGAGAACCAGGGGCGCTCGGGAGAGCGCTTCTCCAGCCACTGTTGCCAGTCGGTCAGCAGCTTGCCATCGTCACTCTGCTCGGAGACAAACACCTGTTTGCGCAGACCGGCGAGGATGCTCTTGCGATACTTCTGGGCATCTTCCATCGCGCCGAACAGCCCGAACTGGTAATCCTGGCGCAGCATCTCGTCGAACAGCACCGGCGGACGCTTGTCGCTGCTGATGTCCTTGTAGTAGTGACCGGGCAACCCGTAGAAGAGGCTGAACATCCCCATCAGGTCGTCGTTGCCGCCACTCAGGTGATTGCGGAACGTCAGATGCTGATCCGCATAGCGCTGCAGATTGGGCATGTTGATGTTGTTGAGCATGTCAAAGCGCAGCGAATCGACCACCACAATCAGCAGATTGTTGTGAGTCAGGGGGGCGTTAACGTTGAGCGGGCGCAGCGGATAGTGCATCCGGCTGTCGCTGTTATCCCCCTGGGAGGCCGCCTGCTTCTCGTACTGATCCAGATCCAGCCAGCCATGTTTGGCCAAGAAGGAGCGGGCCGTCATGGGGTAGGAGAGGGGGAAGTTGGCTCTCTGCATGGTGATGGGCTGATAGAGGGTCGCATCCGCCCAGCTGTTGACCACGTGGGTCAGAATAAAGCAGATCAGCAGGGCCAGCCCCACCTGATTGCCGTACTGGCGGCGCTTGCGCTTGTTGATCTTGCGCCAGACATAGGCCGACAGCAGCAGTTGCAGCAGGAAGATGGTGGGCACGGCAACGAAGATGATGCTCCAGATTGAGCCCTCTTCGGTCTGCGCCTGATCCAGCAGCAACTGCCATACCTGACTGTTGAGGTGGAACTTGAACAGCCGGAATACCTGGGTGTCGATCAGCAGCAGCACCAGCGCCAGGGTAGCGATGATGGCCGAGATGAACCGCAACGACTTCTCCTTGGGCAGCACGAAGCTGAGCGGGAAGATCGTCAACAGGTAGGTGACAAAACTCAGAAACGAGAAGTGGCCAATCCAGCTTACAACGAGATAGATCACGCCAAGCGTGGTCGATGGCCAGCTGATGGCACCCAGATAACGGGTGGCGATGAGCATGGCCAGAATAATGTTGAAGAAGGAGAACCAATGCCCCCAGGTGATCAGGCGAGAGACATTATCACGATAGGGGTTACCGGTTTCGACCATAGTGATCCATCTGCGTTGAGAAACGTCAAATCAACAGAGTCGGGGACTCAGTGTGCGTCGTGGCGATTATCGACCGATGCGGTCAGGGCCTGGACAAACTTTTCAGTGATGGCCTGGCGCTGGGCCGGTGCCATACCGTTGATGATATTGGTGGTCAGATTGCCAAGCACCATAAGGCTGAGATCCACCGGCGCTTTATGCTTTTCCAGCGCGGTGATCAGGTCGTTCATCAGGGCGTCAAATTGCTCGTTATTGTACTTTGATACGATAGGCATAATCTTCAGTTCATCTCGGTTCAAAGCGCCTTATAATACTTCACCCTTTCGGCTAACACTATGGCTTTGTGACATGAGTCTCGATATCGACAAGATCATTCTTCACTCCTTGCGCCAGGGCGGCGATGGTCAACCCCACGCCGATACCCGCAGCCAGACCCTGCCCCCTGATGAGGCGGTACAGGGACTGATGGCGGAACTGCATCGGATCTACAACGGCAAGGGCGGCAAGGGCTTTGGCTTCTTTGCCGACCCCGAGGCCGCCGTCGCCGAGCCGGCCGACGGTGAAGAGGCTCCCAAGCAGCCTTCACCCGCGTTTCGTATCGCCCTCGAACAGCTGCTCGCCGAGCAGACCGAATTCGTTCCCTTCTCGGTCACTGTGACCCAGATGCTGGTCAAGCAGCTGGTGGAGCACGCCCTCGATGAGCAGGGGGTGCTGCTGTTTGCAAAATATAACTACGTCGGGGTCGATTATCTGCTGATTGCCCTGCTGGAGGGCAAGGAGAGCGTCACCGTCAGCGAAGCGCTGGAATTGCGCCATATCCAGTATCTGGATATCGGCAAACTCAATCTGGTGGCCCGCATTGATTTGACCGAATGGAAAACCCAACCTGATTCGCGCCGCTATATCACCTTCAGCAAGGGGCGCATTGGTCGCAAACTGGGCGACTTCTTTATGGATCTGCTGGGTGCCCGCGAGGGCATGGATGCCAAGGTACAAAATAAAGGCTTGCTGCAGGCGGTCGAAGATTATTGCGACAGTCGTCAGCTCGAACCGACCGAGCGCAATGACTATAAAAAGCAGGTCTTCAAATATTGCACCGAACAGGCGAGTGCCGGTGAAGAGATCGAAATCAAGGAGCTGTCTGCAGAATTGCCTGGCGACGGTGACCTCGATTTTTACAGCTTTATCGGTCAGGAGTATGAGCTGGAAGAGCGTTTCCCGGCGGATCGCTCTACCCTGCGTGGTTTGACCAAGTTTGTTGGCTCCGGCGGCGGTCTGACTCTGAGCTTTGAGCAGAAGCTGTTGAACAGCCGGATCTTTTACGACCCTCAGACCGACACCCTGACCATCAAGGGTGTGCCGCCCAATCTTAAGGATCAGCTGCTGCGCCAGTCGTAGTCATGCTCCCGAGTGTGATCAACTCGTCATTTCTGGCAAAAAGAGACTCCGCCCCAGCGGGGTCTCTTTTTTTATTGCGCCAGGGCAGACCTCGAAACTGGCGCGGTACTTTGTTAACAAATCAAACAAAATAAACCATCTGAAAGGGTTTTCATTGAGGTGAAAACCCTTTCACTCATGAAATTTTATTTCATTTTGGTAATTATTATTCTGTGATTGTCTGGAATTAAGCCGATAAATGGCCGTAATTCCCTGAAATAAGAAAATGTTTTCAAAACTTTCTGGAAGGAAATACGTAATTGCATTTCAAAAATGCGAGTTGCGTCATGTGAGCCGTTTGCCGCTTGGGATAATATTCATCTCGCACACAATGCTCTTACAGCGCGGAACTAATACAAGGAAAGGCTCATGAAAAAGAAATTGCTGTCATCCCTGATCGGTCTGGCCACTCTTGGCGTCGCTTGCTCTGCTACTGCTGCCATCGATGAAGGCCAGCTGACCATCTGGATCAACGGTGACAAGGGATACAACGGTCTGGCTGAAGTGGGTAAGAAGTTTGAAGCAGAAACCGGCATCAAGGTTACTGTGGCTCACCCGGATCAGGTTGAAGTGAAATTCCAGCAAGCCGCCGCCACTGGCAACGGCCCGGACATCTTCTTCTGGGCTCACGACCGTTACGGTGAGTGGGTCAAAGCCGGTTTGCTGGTTCCGGTAACGCCGAACGCTGCCACCAAAGGCAAATTTGAACAGCTGGCATGGGATGCCATGACTGTTGATGGCAAAACCTATGGCTACCCGGTTGCCATGGAAGCAGTCAGCCTGATTTATAACAAGGACCTGCTGCCCGAGCCGCCGAAAACCTTCGAAGAGATCGCCAAGATTGACGAGACTCTGAAGAAAAACGGCAAGCGCGCCATCATGTGGGCTTATGACACCCCGTACTTCAGCTATCCGCTGGTGGCTGCCAACGGTGGTTACGCCTTCAAGAAAACCGCTACCGGTTATGACGTCAAAGATACCGGCGTGAACAACGCAGGTGCCAAGATGGGCGTGGGCTACATCTCCGAGATGATCAAGTCCGGTCACCTGGAAAAAGGCATCGACTACGGTGTGATGGACGCCAAGTTCAACAAGGGCGAAGTGGCCATGATGATCAACGGTCCCTGGGCCTGGAGCAACCTGGACAAGAGCGGCATCAAGTACGGCGTAGCGCCGCTGCCGACCCTGAACGGCAAGCCGGCCAAAGCCTTCGTTGGCGTACTGGGTGCCACCATCAACGCCGCCAGCCCGAACAAGGATCTGGCTATCGAGTTCCTGGAAAACTACCTGCTGACCGATGCCGGTCTGGCGCCGGTTAACGCCGACAAGCCGCTGGGTGCCGTTGCGCTGAAATCCTTCCAGAAGACCCTGGAATCCGATCCGCACATCAAGGCCACCATGCTGAACGCCCAGGCTGGCGAGCCGATGCCATCCGTTCCCGAGATGAGCCGTTTCTGGTCTTCCTTCGAAACTGCCCTCAAGAACGTGACCTCCGGTCGTCAGGGTGTTGACGAAGCTCTGGATACCGCTGCCAAGCGTATCGTTCAGTAAGCACGCACTACCCGGGAGGCCGTCATGGCCTCCCACTCTCTCAAATCTCTCTTGGCGTTATAAAGGTTAATTGGCATGGAAGTAGTACCTTCTGTTGAGTCCTATGCCGGTCCGAAGGATAAGCACACCTGGCTTAAGTGGACCATAGCGGCCCTGGTTGCCATCCTCAACGGCTACGCAGCCGTGATGATGTACGCCAGTGGCGAGTGGGTATTCGCGCTGCTGGATCTGGTGGTGGTTTCCGTCGGTCTGTATGTCTTCATGAACAAGAAGACCTATGCCCATCGCTACATCTTTCCGGGTGTTGCGGGCATGGTTGTGTTTATCATCTTCCCTCTTGCCTACACCATTGGCATTGCCTTCACCAACTATTCGGGGTCCAACTTGCTCTCCGTGGAGCAGGCGCGGGACTACCACCTGAAGAAAACCTACAAGGTGGCGGGCGGTGAATTCGATTTTACCCTGCTGGGTGGCGACAACGGCCAGTTCCAGCTGCTGCTGACACAGGATGATCAATCCTTTATCAGCCAACCTGTTTCCCTGATGACCAACAAGGCCCGTGAGCTGGCGTCCCGCGAGGGCCGTGTGCAGAACACCCAGCAAGTGGTCGAGCTGCAGCCCTTCACCGGCGAAGCGGCCAGCAAGGCCGCACCGATCCGCGCCATTGTTGAGCATCGCACTCATCTGAGTGACCTTGATCTGGTACTGCCGGATGGCGGTACCCACCTGACCCTGAGCAGCCTGCGCAAGTTTGCCGCCCAGAAGCAGCACTACACCCGTCTGATGGATGGTGCCGTGCTCAAGTCCGGCGTGGTGATCAAAGACAGCAACCTGCTGCGTGATACCCAGAATGGCGAGCTGATGCTGCCCAATGGCGAGACCGGCTTTTATCAGTACATCGACGAACAGGGTCAGTTTGTCGGCAAGGGTATTGCTCCGGGCTTTGTGGTGAGCGTCGGTTGGAAGAACTTCGCGCGCATCGTCACCGATCCGGGCATCCAGTCACCCTTCCTGCAGATCTTCATCTGGACCGTGATCTTCTCAACCTGCTCCGTCGCTTTCACCTTGGCTATCGGCATGGTGCTGGCCTGTCTGGTGCAGTGGGAAGAGCTCAAGGGGCGCGGTTTCTATCGGGTCATGTTGATCCTGCCCTATGCGATCCCGGCGTTTATCTCCATCCTGGTGTTCAAGGGGTTGTTCAACCAGAACTTCGGTGAGATCAACATGTTCCTGGAAGCGGCGTTTGGCATCAAGCCGGACTGGTATACCAGCCCCTTCCTGGCCAAGGTGATGATCCTGATTGTCAACACCTGGCTCGGCTACCCCTACATGATGATCCTCTGCATGGGCCTGCTCAAAGCCATTCCGGAAGATCTCTATGAAGCGTCCGCCATGGACGGTGCCGGTCCGGTACAGAACTTCTTCAAGATCACCGTGCCGCTGCTGATGAAGCCGCTGACACCCCTGTTGATTGCCTCGTTCGCTTTCAACTTCAACAACTTCGTGCTTATTCAGTTGTTGACCAACGGTGCGCCCGACATCATCGGCGCCAGCACCCCGGCCGGTACCACCGACTTGCTGGTGAGTTATACCTACCGGATTGCGTTCCAGGGATCGGGTGGTCAGGACTACGGTCTGGCCAGTGCCATCGCCACAGCTATCTTCCTCATCGTGGGTGCGCTGGCGCTGCTCAACCTGAAATTGTCCAAAGCCGACAAGCAGCTGTAAGGAGGCTTCAACATGGCAATCGTACAACCCAAATCAGTCAAATACCGGGTGTGGGCAACCCACCTGGTCATGTGGGGCTTCCTGGCGCTGATCATCTTCCCGTTGATCATGGTTATCGCCATCTCGTTCCGTAACGGTAACTTCGCGGTAGGGGAGATCATCCCCTCCAATCCGACGCTGGATCACTGGAAGCTGGCGCTGGGCATGTCCATCACCAACGCCGACGGCAGCATCACGCCGCCGCCGTTCCCGGTGCTGACCTGGTTGTGGAACTCCATCAAGATCGCCGGCATCACTGCCCTGATGATCGTGACGCTCTCCACCACCTGTGCTTACGCCTTTGCCCGCCTGCGTTTTCGTGGCAAGTCCACCATCCTGCAGGGTATGCTGATTTTCCAGATGTTCCCGGCAGTGCTGGCACTGGTAGCCATCTACGCGCTCTTTAACAAGATTGGTGACTATATTCCCTGGCTGGGTCTCAACACCCACGGTGGCCTGATCCTAGCGTACATGGGGGGGATTGCCCTGCACGTCTGGACCATCAAGGGCTACTTCGAGACCATCGACTCCTCTCTGGAGGAGGCGGCGGCCATCGACGGGGCGACCCCGTGGCAGGCATTCCGTCTGATCCTGTTGCCTCTGTCGGTGCCCATCCTGGCGGTAGTGTTTATTCTGGCCTTTATCGGTTCCATTACCGAGGTGCCCATGGCCTCCATCCTGCTGCAGGATGTGAACAATCTGACCCTGGCGGTCGGGGCCCAGCAGTACCTCTATCCGCAGAACTATCTGTGGGGTGATTTCGCGGCGGCCGCAGTGCTCTCCGGTTTCCCCATCACTGTGGTGTTCCTGCTGGCACAGCGCTGGTTGGTTGGCGGTCTGACTGCTGGTGGTGTGAAAGGTTAAGTTTATGGCCGGGGGAGCTGACTCCCCCCGCTATCACGATTTGCAAAGATTCAAGAGCGGAGCTCGTCATGGCTGAAGTAGTACTCAACAACGTTCGCAAAAATTACGATCCGGCTGTTCACAAGGACACCCTGCGCAACATCAACCTCTCCATCAAGGAAGGGGAGTTCATTGTCTTCGTCGGCCCGTCCGGCTGTGGCAAATCCACCCTGCTGCGGATGATCGCGGGTCTGGAAGACATCACCAGCGGTGAGCTGACCATCGGCGGTCGCTACATGAACGATGTGCCGCCGGTAGAGCGCAACGTCGGCATGGTGTTCCAGTCCTACGCCCTCTATCCCCACATGAACATCTACGAGAACATGGCCTTTGGTCTGAAGCTCAAGAAGATGGACAAAGAGAATATCCACAAGCGGGTGATGCGCGCCGCCGAGATCCTGGGTCTTGAGCCGCTGCTCGACAGAAAGCCCAAGGCGCTCTCCGGTGGTCAGCGTCAGCGTGTCGCCATCGGTCGCTCCATCGTGCAGCAGCCGCAGGTGTTCCTGTTTGACGAGCCGCTCTCCAACCTGGATGCCGCGCTGCGGGTCAAGATGCGGATCGAGATCGCCAAGCTGCACAAGGAGCTTAACTCCACCATCATCTACGTGACCCACGATCAGGTGGAAGCGATGACTCTGGCCGACAAGATTGTTGTGCTGAGCCCGCTCAAGGCCGAAGCTGCCACCAACCTGGAACAGTTCGGTTCACCGCTGGATCTCTACCACAACCCGGACAACAAGTTCGTGGCGGGCTTTATCGGCTCTCCCAAGATGAACTTCCTGGCGGGCGAGTTGCTGGAGATTGGCGAGCAGGAGTGCCTGGTCAAGTTGACCTCTGGCGATACCGTGCGTGCCCGGGTCGATGCCCGCAGTGGCGCTGTGGGTGACAAGGTGGAGCTGGGCATTCGCCCCGAGCACCTGATGCCGCTGGATCACCCCCATGCACACAGCAAGGTGAGCGGGATCGTGCAGGTGGCCGAGCACCTGGGTGCCGAGTCCTTCGTTTATATGGATGTGGATGGTCACGACTTTACCGTCAAGGCCACCTCGGATGTGGATGTGGCGACCGGTCAAACCTACAGCGTGGGTATCCCGGCCGAAGCCTGCTACCTGTTCGATGCCAAGGAGCAGGCGTTCCCCCGTACTGCCAAATATATCCGTACCTGATTTTTGTTGTGCCGGTTTTCCTTTCTTAATAATCAATGCCTTTTTGCCGGTCGTCAGACCGGCTTTTTATTGCCTGCGATTTGAACATGCAGATAGGCAAGGTAACCCGGTTCAAGCCTCGAGTTCGGCGGTAATATCGGGCACAAAGGTCTGGCTGGCCAGCGGCGGGCGCTCATACCCTTCGGTCTTGATGGGGGGGAGCTTGATAGGCTCGTAGTGGATCGCCTCGTAGGGCACCTTGCTCAGCAGATGTGCAATGCAGTTGAGGCGAGCACGGCGTTTGTCGTCCGCCTCCACCACGAACCAGGGGCAATCCTCGGTGTCGGTGTAGGTGAACATGTCATCCTTGGCGCGGGAGTACTCCACCCAGCGCGAGCGGGACTGCAAATCCATCGGGCTGAACTTCCAGCGCTTGATGGGCGTATTTATCCGCTCCTTGAAGCGCTTCTCCTGCTCCTCGTCGCTGACCGAGAACCAGTATTTGATCAAGGTGATGCCGGAGCGGATCAGCATCCGCTCAAACTCGGGGCAGGCGCGCAGAAACTCGCGATACTCGGCGTCGCTGCAAAATCCCATCACTCGCTCGACTCCGGCCCGGTTGTACCAGGATCGGTCAAACAGCACCATCTCGCCAGCGGCGGGCAGGTGGGCCACATAACGCTGAAAGTACCACTGGGAGCGCTCCCGATCGGAGGGGGCGGGCAGCGCCGTGACCCGGCAGACCCGGGGGTTGAGCGGTTCGGTGATCGCCTTGATGACGCCCCCTTTACCGGCGGCGTCCCGTCCTTCGAACAGTACCACTACCTTTAACCCCTCCTGCTTGACCCACTCCTGCAGCTTGACCAGCTCCTCCTGCAGATGGGCAAGGTGGTGCTCGTAGCACTTCTTGTCCAGACGTGGCCGCTTCTTGCTCTTCTCCTTCGCCATGGGCTTCTCCTTTTGGCATCCTTTCATGGGTGACTTCTTTGAGTCACTGCCAGCTTGCACCAGGGAGGCGTCACCTGCCAAGGGGGACGTGATACACTGCCCGCCCATCGCTGGCAACAGGAGATAACATGAAGCATTTTATGGAGATAGCGGGCCGCCGGATGGCCTATCTGGATGAAGGGCAAGGGCCGGTACTGCTGTTTGGCCACAGCTATCTGTGGGACAGCGCCATGTGGGCGCCGCAAATCGAGGCGCTCAAGGGCAGCTATCGCTGCATCGTTCCCGAGCTGTGGGGCCACGGTGATTCTGATCTGCTCCCCGAAGGTGGCTGCACCCTGGCAACCCTGGCGCGGGATCACCTGGCGCTGCTCGATGCCCTCGGCATTGAGGAGTTCGTGTTGGTGGGCCTCTCCATCGGTGGCATGTGGGGTGTGGAGCTGGCGCGCATGGTGCCAAACCGCCTTAAGGGTCTGGTGCTGATGGATAGTTTTGTCGGCCTCGAGCCGCAGATCACTTGCGAGCGCTACCTTGGCATGTTGGCGATGATCGAGCAGCTCGGCACCGTGCCGGCGCCCATCATCGAACAGGTGGCGCCGATCTTCTTTGCCAACCAGCCCGATGCCGACTTGCTGGCCGATTTCAAGGCGCGTCTGGCCGCTTGGCCAAACGAGAAGATTGCCGCCATGGTGGCGGTGGGCCGCAGCTTTGTGACCCGCGAAGATCGTATCGAGTGGCTGGAGGAGATCACCACTCCCGCACTGGTGATGACCGGCTGCGAAGACAAGGCCCGTCCGGTGCTGGAGGGCTATCTGATGGCCGAGGTGCTGGGTTGCCCGTTCAAGGAGATCCCGATGGCTGGCCACATCTCGTCGCTGGAAAATCCGGCCTTCGTCAATCAGCAGCTGACCGAGTTTCTGGCGGCGCTGTAAGCCTGAATTGGTGGCCTGAGTAGGCTGTACTACCAGCCTGATGGTCGTGAAAAAGGGAGCCGAGGGCTCCCTTTTGTTTGGTCGTGTATCACGGTTCAAGACTCATAACTGTTACCAGATATAGCCCAGCGCAAAACCCGCATAGAGCTCGCCATCGTGCTGGACGATGGGGCTGTTTTTGATGTCCCGATCATACCATTCGTAGTTCATGGCAAACATGCCAATCCAGTTGGGGCTGAAGCGGTAGCTGGTGATGAGGGCCGCCATCGGGGATAGGGTGGTACCGGTATCCCAAGCGGGCCGCTGGGCAGTCGCCTCGCTCTCGGAGATGCCGCCGAAGTAGTAGTTGGCCATCTTGTCGCTGCGCAGCATCAGCCCCATCCCCGGCATGATCAGCAGGTTGTCACGCAGGATGGGGAAATCGGCCCACAGCAGCAGCTCCTGTCCCTTGCTGCGGCCGGTGACATCGCTGTTGGCACGCACGGTCAGCAGGGCGTAGGGGGTGATGATGTTGCCACCGATCCCGCCTTCCAGCTGCCATTTTCGCTGCTCCATGCCAGTAAAGGCCGGAGAGTCCTCGGGATCCAGATTGCCAAAACGGACCCGGCCATAGCCGTAGAGGGCCACGTTCTCATCCTTGTGGAAGTAGTAGCGGGCTCGATCCCCCAGAAACATGAACTGGTCGCCAAAATAGATAAAGCCGGGGATGGCGTAGAGGCTGTTATCTTGTGCTTCATAACGGGCCTGCCCCCCGATGAGCGCCGCTCCGGCGACAAAGCCCTGTGGCACCGGGCTGGTAGGGTTGTCGCTGGTGAGCAGGTCCATGGCGCCAAGATCGATATCGGCACGCGCTGGCATGGCGGCAGCGAGGAGCAGGGCCGTCAGCCCTGCCGCTCTGATTTGACGAAAAAAGGTCATGGACACTCCGTTGTCACGATTGCAGGGGAAGCAGGTTATTTTGCGGCACTGGGCATCTCTTCACGTTTTGGCCAGGCATTGATCACCGCCTTGACCAGGGTGGCGAGGGGAATGGCGAAGAAGACTCCCCAGAATCCCCACAAGCCGCCGAAGACCAGCACGGCGATGATGATGGCCACCGGATGGAGGTTGACCGCTTCCGAGAAAAGCACCGGCACCAGCAGGTTGCCATCGAGGGCCTGAATGACCAGATAGGCCACCATCAGCCAGGCGAATTCGGGGGTGAGCCCCCACTGGAACAGGGCCACCATGGCTACCGGAACCGTCACCACGGCGGCGCCGATATAAGGGATCAGCACCGAGAAGCCGACCGCGACCGCCAGCAGCACCGAGTAGCGCAGTCCCATCAGGGCGAAGGGAACATAGGTGGCGATGCCGACGATGAGGATCTCGATCACCTTGCCGCGGATGTAGTTGATGATCTGGTTGTTCATCTCGACCCACACCCGGTTGACCAGGGTGCGGTTGCGCGGCAGGAAGCGGCGCAGGCTGCCCATCAGTACCCGCTTGTCTTTGAGCATAAAGAAGACCATCAGCGGTACCAGAATGAGGTAGATCATGATGGCAACCACGTTGACCAGCGAGCTGAGGGAGGCGCTCACCAGATGCTCGCCGCCACTGAGGATACGCTGGCGAATATTATCGATGACGGTCTCCACCAGACTGACGTCGATGAGCTCGGGGTAGCGGTCGGGCAGGGTGCGCACATAATCCTGAGCGTGGGTCAGCATGGCGGGCGCCTCTTTGGCCAGATTGATCCCCTGACTCACCAGCGTCGGGATAAGACCCAGCAAGGAGGCCACAGCCACCGCAATAAAGAGGATCAGGATGACGCTGGTGGCCAGGGTGCGCGACAGCCCCGCTTTTTGCAGCCGGGCGACCGGCCACTCCAGCAGGTAGGCCATTACCAGCGCCACCAGCAGGGGAGCCAGCAGGTCGCCAAACAGCCATAGCACCGCAAAGCCAAACACCAGCAACAGGAACAGGGTAACGGCATCGGGATCGGAAAAACGGGTCTGATACCAGCGCTTCAATACTTCTAACATGACTGCATCCTTACATCACTGGGGCTCAAGATGGTTGCTTCGCCCCGACAACCAACTGCAAAGAGAGGGTATTGTCCGGTTGTTGCTGCATCTCGACATGGTGGCCCTGACGGTGCAGATAGGCCGGAATATCCTGCCGGGAGCCCGCATCGGCCAGCCGGATGGTGACGGTTTGACCGCTTTGGGCCTTCCTTAACCAGAGCTTGAGCCGGATCAGCGGCTCGGGGCAACGCCAGGGGGTCAGGTCGAGAATTTCCATGGGGGCTCCATCAGGCAGGTGGCCGCTATTATGGCCGTGATAAGAGCATGAAACAACGCTTGTAGCCCTTGATGGGCAAGGGTATTCTGCCGAGGCCCTTTCTGATGGAGATAGAGATAACGTGGCACGTTTTTCCCCCCTGATGGCATCGCTTCCCCTGCTGGCTTCCCTGATGGGCGCCACGTTTCATGCCGAGGCCAACAATCAGCTTCCCGACATCGGCACGGCCGGGGTGGCGGCCCTGCCCATCGAGCAGGAAGTGCGTTACGGCAACGCTTTTATGCGCTTTGCCCGTGCGGGTCTGCCGATCATCGATGATCCGGTGCTGAGCCAGTACATTGATGATCTGGGTCAGCGATTGCTGACCAACGCCGATGGGGTGCGTTTCCCGTTTACCTTCTTCCTCATCAATGATCCCAGCATCAACGCGGCCGCCTTCCTCGGCGGGCGAGTCAAGGTGCACACTGGCCTCTTCCTCTACGCCGACAGCGAGAGCGAGCTGGCCTCGGTACTGGCCCACGAAATCACCCACGTGACCCAGCGCCACATCGCCCGTTATATGGAGGCGCAGGCGAGCAGCTCGGCGGTGACCCTGGCCGGTCTGGTGGGCTCCATCGCGCTGGCGGTGATCAACCCGACTGCCGGTATCGCTGCGTTGCAGACTACGCTGGGTCTCTCCATGCAGTCGGCCATCAACTACACCCGCGACAACGAATATGAAGCGGATCGCATCGGCATGAAGACTCTTTATGATGCCGGTTTCGACCCCATGGGGATGGCCAACTTCTTCCAGAAACTGGCTGCCGAGTACCGTTACGCCAGCAAGCCGCCGGAAATGCTGCTCACTCACCCGCTGCCGGAGACCCGGATCAGCGAGGCCCGCGCCCGAGCAGGCAGCTATGGCCGCCGCGACTTGCCGCCCAGCCTCGACTTCTGGCTGGCCAAGGTGCGGATTCAGGTGCGTTTTGGTACCGATACCCCGCAGGGGCTGCTGAGCTACTTCGATAGCCGGATCCAGAAGGGGGATTACCCGCTCAAGGATGCCGCCATCTATGGCAAGGCGCTGGCGCTGATCCAGCTCAAGCGTACCGACGAGGCTGATACCCTGATGCAGGAGCTGGCGGCCCGTCATCCGGAAGATCTCTTTATCGTCGATGCCCAGACCGACATCGATCTGGCCAAGGGGCGCAGTGCCCAGGCCATCGCGCGCCTCGAGAAGTTCCGCAGCCGGATGCCGGATAACGAAGTGGTGGTAGTCAACCTCGGCAACGCCTACCTCGAGAGCGGCAACTACAAGAAGTCCATCGCCATCCTCGACCCCTATGCCCGTGCCCATGAGGAGAACAATCTGGCCTGGAACCTGCTGGCCGATGCCTATCGCAAGGCGGGCAGAATGACCGAGCTGCATATGGCGCGGGCCGAGATGCTCGCACTGCGCGGGGATTATCAGGCGGCTATCGACGAGCTGATCGTGGCACGCGGTACCACCAGCGATCGGATGACCCTGGCTCGTCTGGAGGCGCGCATCACCGAGCTGGAGCGGGCCAAGAAGGATCTCGACAGCCTCAAGGGCTAACGAAACCTATCAAACAAGGGCGCACTATGGTGCGCCCTTGTTGTTTATGGCGGTGGCGTTGATGTGGGGGACGGTGATAGCAGCGATGGGCTAGTGACTCATGCCGCTGGCGGTCGCCTTGAGCATCTCGATCTGCTGCTGGTCGAGCTCGCCGACCAGCGTCTGCTTGAGCTTGCCCTCGCTATCGAGCAGATAGCTGGTGGGCAGGCCGCTTGGGCGAGGGAAGGGGAGCCTGGCATCTTCATTGGCAATAAGGAGGGGCACCTTGATGTGATACTGCGCAGCCAGCTTGTCCAGCTCTGCTGGCGTGGTCGGGTCGTAGTTGATGGCCACCACTGTGATCTGGCCTTCTGCCGCCAGCGCGTTGAGGCGCGGCATCTCCCGCAGGCAGGGGGCGCACCAGGGGGCGAAGTAGTTGACCAGCAGCGGCTTGCCGGCAAAGTGGCGCAGGCTGACCGACTGCCCTGTTGCATCGGTAAATTCGGGGGCGGGTGTGCAGGCGCCCAGCAGGCCCGCCACAATCAGCCAACAAATTCGTTTCAATTCCTTTCCACTGCCGCTTACCCTGACCATCACTTTCCCCTACAATAGCGCCGTTTCTAGTCCCATCTTGCGATTAATCAGGGAGTTACCATGAGCGAGACCCAAATCTACCATAATCCGCGCTGCTCCAAGAGTCGCGAAACCCTGGCCCTGCTGGAACAGCACGGGATCGCCCCTGATGTGGTGCTCTATCTGGAGCAGGCCCCGAGCGAAGATGAGATCCGCAACCTGCTCTCTCTGCTCGGCTTTAACGATCCCCGCCAGCTGATGCGCACCAAGGAAGATCTTTACAAGGAGCTGGGCCTCGGCGAAGTGAATGGCGACGACCTTATTCGTGCCATGCACCAGCATCCCAAGCTTATCGAGCGCCCCATCGTCATCAAGAACGGTCAGGCCCGTATTGGTCGCCCGCCGGAGCAGGTGCTGGAGATCCTCCAGTGAGCACCCGCTTCGCACGTTGGCTGACTTTGGTCGGCTTCTTCGGCCTGCTGGGCTGGGTCATCCTCTGGCATCTGTGGCTGTCACCCCATCCGGACCTCAACCCCTGGCTGCTGCCGGTGATCTGGACGGTGCCGCTGCTCTTTCCTCTCAAGGGGATAGTGCAGGGCAACCCCTACACCCACGCCTGGGGCAACTTCGTGTTGATGCCCTATTTCCTGCACGCCCTCACCCTGATCACCACGGATGAGGGGGAGCGGTGGCTGGCGGTGGTGGAGCTGCTGTTCACCACTCTCGCCTTTGTCGGCACCATCTATTACGCCCGACTGCGTGGTCGGGAGCTGGGCTTAAGCATTCGCAAGAAGAAAGATGAAGCCAACTGATGACAAACGCCCCGCAAGGGGCGTTTTTTATGGGGAAGCTGCTTTATCCAGAGGGATCACTGTGCCCCTTGGGCTGCCCGATATTGGGCCAGCTGCTGCTGGCTAAAGTCCATCAGCTGGGGATAGAAGCGCAGAAATCCCGCCTCGCATGTTTGCCACTGCGACTTATCGAGGGTCAGCAGCGCCTCTCCCAGTTGTACCGGGCGGCGCAGTCGGCGACCTATGCCATTTAGCGCTTGCCCCAGCCCCTCCCTGTGGCGGTAGGAGGCGATCCAGTTCTGCTCGGCCATCCGCTTGAGGGGGAGTGGCAGTCCGTCCGGCAGGCGTGGGTGATCCGCCAATAGCTGCTCATAACCGTGTTGCAGGAAGCGGGGCAGGGGCTCGGTGCTGAACAGTCCCCAGTGCAGGCTCAGCCAGTGGTCGTAGATCATATCCACCACTATGCCGCCAAAGCGGCGCCAGGGGGCCTCGAAACAGGCGACGGCCGCCTTGTGCTCGGGGTGGCTGTCGGTGAAAGCGTCAATTTTGCGGTGTAGCCAGATCCCCTCATCGAAGTGGGCGGCAAGCCCCGTGGGCAGCGTGCCTTTGACGAAATCGCCGAGCAGATTGCCGGTGAGGGAGCTTCGGGTGTGGGCAGCCAGATGGAGATGGGCCAGAAAATTCATCGGTCGCTGTGGGTCTGTTATGGGATGGCAAGGTGCTTCGAGCCTAACGGATCCCGCCTGCCTTGACCATGATCGGGATTTTGCTACTGCCTGGCGGCTGCCTCTTGCCGGGCAAAATTCGGGCGTGCTAAGGTGATTGCCATCTTTGTCACAGGACGCGACAAACCACCATGATGCGCAAAGCCAGAGGCTTTTTTCTGGCCTTCTACTTCAAGCTTTTCTATCTCTCCGAGTGGTTCGACGAATAGATCGAACCCCTGGAGCAGTTCACTGACGCCCGCTCGGGCGTGATCTCGCTCATCCAGATTTTGCCGCTTTTGGTCATCGCATGCATTCGCCTGCGGTGCCTTGTCCGCGCCTGTGCGCTTTTTATGTAATGGAGTACTCAAGATGAAGATCAGACTGACCCTCTCAGCCCTGTTTGTTGCCAGCCTGCTGGCCACCCCCGCCATGGCCAAGGAGTGGAAAACCGTGCGTTTCGGGGTGGAGGGGGCCTACCCGCCCTTCTCCTGGACCGATGCGTCGGGCGAGATCAAGGGGTTTGATATCGATCTCGCCAACGCCCTGTGTCAGCAGATGGCGGTCAAGTGCGAGCTGGTGGCGCAGGATTGGGACGGCATGATCCCAGCCCTGCTGTCGCGCAAATACGATGCCATCATCGCCGCCATGTCGATCACCGACGAGCGGCGCCAGAAGGTCGACTTCACCGAGAAATAT
Source organism: Aeromonas sp. FDAARGOS 1416 (assembly GCF_019048085.1). Classification (NCBI taxonomy): domain Bacteria; kingdom Pseudomonadati; phylum Pseudomonadota; class Gammaproteobacteria; order Aeromonadales; family Aeromonadaceae; genus Aeromonas; species Aeromonas sp. FDAARGOS 1416. Next base: position 992,910 of record NZ_CP077301.1, read on the forward strand.
GCCCATATTCCCAATCGCTTTGTGGCGGCCAAGGGGACCGAGCTGACGCTGACCCCGGAAGGCATGGCGGGCAAGCGCATCGGGGTGCAGCGTGCCACCACCCACGACAAGTACCTGACCGACAATTTTGGCTCGAATGTCACCATAGTCCGTTACGGCAATGCCGATGAGGCCTATCTCGATCTGAAAGCGGGTCGGGTGCTGGCCCTGCTGGCCGATGCCTCTGCCATTGAGCAGGGGCTGCTTGGCAAAGAGGGGGGCGACAAGTTCGACTATGTGGGGCCTGCCCTGACCGATCGTCAGTGGTTTGGAGATGGCATGGGGATCGCCGTGCGCAAGAGCGATAAGGAGCTCAAGGGCAAGCTGGACGAGGCGATCAAGGCCCTGCGTGCCAATGGCACCTATCAGCAGATCAACCAGAAGTACTTCAAGTACGATATATATGGTGGTTGACGGGGGGAGGGAGCTTGCTCCCTCTCTTTTCATTGGACAAGCGACAATCGTGCAAGGAGGATCGCCATGTTGACCCTGATCGAGGGAGCCGAGATCTTCAGCCCCACCCACCTTGGCCAGCAGGATCTGCTGGTGACCGATGGCCGTATCGCCTGGATGGGCAAGGGGTTGACGGTGCCCGCAAACTGGCCGCTGCACAGGGTCGATGGTCGTGGCCGCTATCTGGTGCCCGGACTGGTGGATCCGCTGGCCCATATCACCGGCGGCGGCGGTGAGGGGGGCTTTGCCTTTCGCACCCCGGAGCTGGCGGCGAGCGAGGCGCTCAGGGCCGGCGTCACTACCCTGGTGGCGGCGCTTGGCACCGACAGCCTGACCCGCACTCCCGCGCAGGTGCTCGGCAAGGTGCGCGAGTTTCGCGCCGCCGGGGTGAGCGCTTTTATGTATACCGGCTCTTACCATCTGCCGGTCAAGACCCTGACCGGCACGGTGGAGTCGGACATCATCCTGATCCCCGAGGTATTGGGGGTGGGGGAGGTGGCCATCAGTGACCACAGATCCAGTGCGCCGACCCACGACGAGCTGGCCAGGCTTGCCAGCGAGGCGCGGGTGGCCGGGCTGCTTGCGGGCAAGAGCGGGATCAGCTTCTTCCACGTCGGGGATGGCAAGGGGGCATTGGCGCCCCTGCGGGCCCTGCGCGATGAGACCGACATTCCGCTGCGCCAGCTCTATCCCACTCACTGCAACCGCAACCCCTGGCTCTTTGCCGAGGCCGTCGAGTGGGGCAAGGCGGGAGGCTGGGTAGATCTCACCACCTCGAGCTTTCCCGATCTGCTGGAGGATGGCGAGCGGCTTGCCGCCGATGCACTCGTCGAGCTGTTGGCCGCCAGTGTGCCTGCCGAGTGCATCACCTTTAGTTCGGATGCCAACGCCAGCCTGCCGCGCTTTGATGGCGAAGGGCGCCTAATCGAGATGCGCTGCGGTCAGATTGCCAGCCTGTGGCAGCAGTGCGTGCGCGCGACCCAACTCGGTGTCTCGCTGGAGAGGGCATTGGCCGCGGTGACGAGCAATCCGGCGCAGGCGCTGGGACTCGGCAGCAAGGGGCGTATCGGGGTCGGGCAGGATGCGGATCTGCTGCTGGTGCACGACCGGACGTTTGCTATCGAAAGGGTGATGAGCGGCGGCCTGTGGCGCGAATAAGGCTGCGGGCAATATCGCAGCCAGTGCGAGTGTGTGGTTGCTCCAAACAGCCAAAGCCCGACAACAAGGTCGGGCTTTTTTATCTGCAATGTGGGAATCAGGCTTAGATCGCCAGAAATCCGAGGATCAGGATGGGGCCGAGCAGGCTCAGGATAAAGCCGGAGACAATGGCCACCGGCACCACCTGAATGCCCCCTGATTTCTGGATAACCGGCAGGGTGAAGTCCAGCGCCGTGGCGCCGCCGTAACCGATGGCCGCCGAGGGGTGGCGTCGCATCAGGATCGGGATGATCAGTATGGCGATAAGCTCGCGCCCAAGATCGTTGATAAAGGCAGCAGAACCGAGCACCGGCCCCAGTTTGTCGGCCACCAGAATGCCGGAGAGCGAATACCAGCCGAAGCTCGAGCTCATCGCCAGACCATGGGCAAAGGGCATGCCCAGCAACTGGGCCGCCAGCAGGCTGCCCAGCCAGCTGCTGAGGATGACGGTGGCGGCTATCTTCATCCCCCAGGGATTGAGCAGGATCTGGCGCAGCCGCATGCCGGAGTTGCGCATCTGCACCCCGATGAGAAACAGCAGCAGCATCAGGGCCCACTCGCTCCACTTGTCGATGGGCAGTGCGCGCAGATCCACCAGCAACCCGAGCAGCACACCGCCAAGCACCACAAAGCAGAGCTGCAGGGATTCCCACAACAGGTGTAGCTTGCTCGGCATCTTGGTATCACTCGCCTCGCGGGTCGGCGGCGTGCGCTTGTCGAGCCACCAGAGGGCCAGCAGGTTGCAGAGCGTGATCGCGGTGAGCATCACCCCGGCGACCTTGAAGATCACCGCCAGATTGCTGCTCAGGTTCTCCACATAGGCAAGCCCGAGCCCCATCAGAAACAGAATGAGGTAGACCATCTTGCCCAGACTCTGGTTGACCAGCTTGATCAGCCGGGCAGAGGAGAGGGGAATCAGATAGCCGATTGCCAGTGGCAACAGGATCAGCAACACATTGAGCAGCATCGAGGCCTCGATCACAAAAACTGATAAAAACACCACCTTATCATTACTTATTGGCTCTGTGTCACATATCTATCGCTTTCATGGCCGAAAACAGCCCTTTTGGGGGCGGATTGTTACTTTTTTGCCACAACCTCTCTGCTTGATAAGGTTCTGTGCGAGCCCGAGTGCACCAATGAAATCAAGTCGATCCGATCGGGGGGCCGATATTTCGCTCGGCAAGGGGGTGCATAAAGCCATTTTGGTGCCGGTTTGGCACACATCACGCTTTTCTCTTGCCACTGATATGATTGGGGTATAAAAAGGCGGTATCGGAATAGCCATTGAAACGGCTGTTTATGCAAACAAAGTGCTGAAAAATACGCAAAGAGCGATTAAAAATAGAGCGAATCCCCTGAAGACCCTCGTTCTGTATTGTTTTTTCACTATCCGGGTGATATTTTCGCTGAAGGTTGCCATCGGTTAACTTTTTGTTAAATGAACGATGGTTGAGTCACGCCCCCTGCGGCGTCTAGGGACAGACAAGGTTGTAATGGATGAGCGACGTTGCCGCACTGGAAGTACGTGATCTGCACAAATATTTTGGCACCCACGAAGTGCTCAAGGGCATCGACATGACCGCCCACAAGGGGGATGTGATCTCCCTTATCGGCTCCTCCGGCTCGGGGAAGTCGACCTTTCTTCGCTGTATCAATCTGCTCGAAACCCCCTCATCCGGCACCGTCTCGCTCCATGGCGAGCTGATCCGGATGAAAACCAGCCGCGCCGGCGAGCGGTTGCCCGAGGATATGCGTCAGGTGGAGCGGATCCGCAGCCGGCTGGCCATGGTGTTTCAAAGTTTCAATCTCTGGTCACACATGACCATCATGCAGAACATCATCGAAGTGCCAATCCAGGTGCTCAAGGTGCCTCGCGCCGAAGCACTGGCCAAGGCAGAGCAACTGCTCAACCGGGTTGGACTCTGGGAGCGGCGCGACTACTATCCCGGCCACCTCTCCGGTGGTCAGCAGCAGCGGGCCGCCATTGCCCGTGCGCTGGCGGTAGAGCCCGAGGTGATGTTGTTCGATGAACCCACCTCGGCGCTGGATCCCGAGCTGGTGGGGGAGGTGCTCGGCCTGATGCGCGAGCTGGCCGAAGAGGGGCGTACCATGCTGGTGGTGACCCACGAGATGTCGTTTGCCCGGGATGTATCGAACAAGGTGATGTTTCTGCATCAGGGGCGGGTGGAAGAGGAGGGCAACCCCAAGGAGATTTTCGCCCATCCCAAATCCGAGCGGTTCAAGCAATTCATCTCCTCCATCTACTGATGGCGGGATGCCTGGTTACCCAATCAACTGTTTTATCAAGGAGAGATACATGAACAAGCTGATGCTGGCGACAGCCGTAGTTACTGCCCTTGCGTCCGGTAGCCTGATGGCCAAGGAGTGGAAAGAGGTCCGGATCGGGGTTGAGGGTGCCTATCCCCCCTTCTCCTGGACCGAGCCCAGTGGCGAGGTGAAAGGTTTTGATATCGACATCGCCAACGCCCTGTGCGAAGAGATGAAAGTGAAGTGCACCCTGGTCAAGCAGGACTGGGACGGCATCATTCCGGCGCTGTTGTCGCGCAAGTTTGACGCCATCATCGCTACCATGGACATCACCGAAGAGCGCAAGAAGAAGGTGGACTTCACCCAGAAGTACCAGCACATTCCGGCCCGCTTCGCCGCCAAGAAGGGCACTGACGTGCAGCTCGACAAAGCCTTTATGGAAGGTAAGTCCGTCGCGGTGCAGCGTGCGACCTCCATGGATACCTTTATTACCGACAACTTCCCCAATGCCACCATCAAGCGTTACGGCACCGCCGATGAAGCCTATCTCGATCTGAAATCCGGTCGTGTGGACTATGTGCTGGCCGACTCTGCCGCCATCACCGACGGTCTGCTGAAGAAAGAGGGGGGTGATGCCTTCGAATTCGTCGGCCCGAAACTGACCGATCCCAAGTGGTTTGGCGAGGGTGCCGGTATTGCGGTGCGCAAGGCTGACAAGGATCTGAAAGAGAAATTCAACGCCGCCATTCTGGCGCTGCGTGCCAACGGCAAGTACAAGGAAATCAACGACAAGTACTTCGAGTTCGACGTTTACGGAGAGTAAAACAAAGAGACGTTTACGGCGAGTAAGTCCAAAAACGTCTACGGCAAGTAACGACAGGTTGATCCCGTCAGTAGTCATCGGGCCCGTCACCTCCCTGAGGGAGTTTACGGGCCCGCATTGATTGCAATGGAACTGCACATATTTCATTCGGACTGCTATGGAGCCTTCTGGTTAGCAGGTGCGTGAAGATTCAGTGGCGATGGAGCTGCATATGTTTGATTTGAAAGGATACGAAGCCTCGCTGCTGGAGGGCGCCTGGGTCACCCTGGAAGTGGCGCTGGCCTCCCTGCTGCTGGCGTTGCTGCTGGGGATGCTGGGGGCGCTGGCCAAACTCTCTCCCTACAAGTGGGCCCGGGCCATCGCCACCGGCTACACCACCATTATTCGCGGTATCCCCGATCTGGTGCTGATGATGCTGCTCTTCTTTGGCGGCCAGGTGCTGATCAACGGCATCTGCACCTGGGTCAACGAGACTTACAATAGCTGGTTACTGGAGAGCAATCCCAATCAGGAGTGGGTCTCCCTGCTCCCGGACTATATCGACATCAGCCCCTTTGTGGCCGGGGTCGCGACCATCGGTTTTATCTTCGGCGCCTACATGACCGAGACCTTTCGCGGCGCCATTCTGGCGGTGGACAAAGGTGAGCTGGAGGCAGCACGGGCCTTTGGCATGCGGGCAACCCAGGTGTTTGTCCGGATCCTCTTCCCCCAGATGATGCGCCACGCTCTGCCCGGGTTTGGCAACAACTGGCTGGTGCTGCTGAAAACCACCGCGCTGGTCTCCATCATCGGCCTCGATGACATGGTGCGCAAAGCCTCGCTGGCGGCGGGCTCGACCCAGCAACCCTTCACCTTCTACATGGCGGTGGCGCTGATCTTCCTGATCTTCACCGCAGTCTCCACCTCGGCGCTCAAGTGGGCCGAGCGTCACTATGCCATCAAAACGAGGTAAGCCATGGATTTCTCAATCATTCTCAAAGAGTGGCCCACCTATTGGGAGGGGCTCTATACCACCGTCTGGCTGGTGGCCCTCTCTCTGATCCTTGGGTTGATGCTGGCGGTACCCATGGGCATCCTGCGCAATAGCCGCAACTGGCTGATCAAGGGGCCAATCTGGGCCTATATCTACTTCTTTCGCGGCACCCCGCTGCTGGTGCAGCTCTTTATCATCTACTACGGCGCCGCCCAGTGGGAGTGGCTGAAGAACAGTGCCGCCTGGTCGCTCTTCTCCGAGGCCTGGTTCTGTGCGCTGCTGGCCTTCACCCTCAATACCGCCGCCTATACCGCCGAGATCGTGCGCGGGGCGGTACACAATATGCCGCGCGGCCAGATTGAGGCTGCCAACGCCTTTGGCATGACCCGCTGGCAGACCCTGACCCGGATCATTTTGCCCAACTCGTTTCGTCGGGCACTGCCGGCTTACAGCAACGAGGTGATCTTCATGCTGCAGGGGTCGGCGGTGGCGGGCATCATCACCATCGTCGATCTGACCGGCGCGGCGCGGATCATCAACTCTCGCTACTACAGTCCGTTCGAGGCGTTTTTGACCGCAGGGCTGCTCTATATGCTGCTCACCTTTGTCATCGTCTGGCTGTTCAAGAAGTGGGAAGCGCGCTGGCACGCTCACCTGCGCCCGCGCAATGTGTAAGGGTTGAGCTGCCAAGATGAGCGAAAATGGCCCCGCCTGTTGCAGGCGGGGCCATTTTTTATCTTTATCCTCCGCCCGTCCGGTTTGCCAAATGGCGGACGAGCAGGGAGAATGCAGCACTCCCGAGCGCCGCCAGCCGTTGGCTGCGTGCCTTATCCCCCAGTTCCCGAGGTTTTATGTACCGGATATTGTTTGAGCATCCCGCTTTCCTGGTTATCGACAAGCAGCCCGGCATCGGCATGCACGACGAGAAGGGGGACGGTGAGTCGGTCAATCCGGGGCTGGTCAATCGCGTGAAGGTCGATACAGGGCTCACCCTCTATCCGGTGCACCGGCTCGACAAGATGACCTCCGGCTTGGTGCTGCTGGCCCGCACCACGGAGGCGAATCGCGAGCTGAGCATGGCCTTTGCGGCCCGCGAGGTGAGCAAACAGTATCTGGCGCTCTCCGATCGTAAACCGAAGAAGAAGCAGGGTTGGGTGAAAGGGGATATGCAAAAGGGGCGCGGTGGCAGCTGGATGCTGGCGCGCACGCTGGAGAATCCTGCCATCAGCTGGTTTGATTCGGTGTCGGTGCGCGAGGGGCTGCGGCTCTATCGCATCAAGCCCCAGACCGGCAAGACCCACCAGATCCGGGTTGCCCTCAAAAGTATCGGTGCCCCCATCCTCGGGGATGAACGCTATGGCGGCACGCCAGCCGAGCGCGGCTATCTGCATGCCTGGCGGCTCAGCTTTACCCTTTCGGGCGAGTCGTTCGATTTTGTCTGCCCGCCCGATGTGGGGAGTGAATTTGTCACTCCCGAGCTCACGGCAGCCATCGCTGCCCTTGCGCCCTGATGCTTATGCGCCCAGCGTCTGACACCATTATCCATTCAGCGATAGATCGTGATCCTGACGGGGGCACTCCGCGCTGGATCCTGGCCGACTTTGACGACACCCTGACCCCCGGCGACAGCCACGCCGGTCTGCTGTGCTATATCCTGCGCCGTCGGATCTGGCCGCTGCTGCTGTTGCCAGTGATTGCGCTGGGTGGGTTGGTCTATTTGCTGCCCAGCCAGCGGCGGCGCGGTATCTCCCTGATCTGGTGGGCCATCACGCTTTGGCTCTCTCCCCTCGGCTGGCGCAAGCTGGTGCGCGCCTATTGCCGCACCAGGCCGGGGCTGTATCGTCAGGCTCGCGATCTACTGCAACGGGAGGGGCATCGCTGCTGGGTGATCTCCGCCAGCCCCTGCGCGCTGGTGCGGGCCCAGCTCTATCAGCAACTGCCCGGCCAGTTGCCCCACCGGATCATTGGCTCGCAGATGCACTACCGTTTTGGCGGCCTGATGCCCCGCTTCTATTGCCACGGCCAGCACAAGCTGTTGCCGGAGATCTGTGCCCTCGATGCCGAATTGGCCTTGAGCGACAGCCTGCACGATCTGCCACTGCTGGGGTTGGGGAAAGAGGCGTGGTTGATCAATCCAACGCCCACGCGACTGCAAAAAGCCCGGGCCTGCTTGCCTCATCTGATGATCAAAAACTGGCAACTGTAAGGCAAAACTGACAGTCCTGCGGGTCGTTACCGTTTGATCCGCAAGGTTGTGGCTTGAACGTCACAATTCATTTACATCTTTTGCTGCCAGCTGCGAAAAACTATCTGCAACCCGCCTCTTCTCTTCCTGCTACGCCCTGCTTCTAATGAAACAAGTTGTTAACACTTGCCGCGCCGCTGGGTGCTGCAATCCGTTTTAACCGAATCAAGAGCAAGGAGCGCCCGATGAATGCCACCTCTTCCGCCACCCATACCATCAATCCGTTAGGCACTGACGGTTTCGAGTTTGTCGAGTACACGGCCCCCGATGCCAAAGGGATTGCTGCCCTCAAGAGCCTGTTCGTTTCGCTCGGGTTTGCCGAGGTCGCCAAGCACAAACACAAGCAGTGCTGGCTCTACCGGCAGGGGGATATCAATTTCGTGGTCAATGCCGAGCCTCACTCCCAGGCGGAGCAGTTTGCCAGCCTGCACGGGCCGAGCGTTTGCGGCATGGCATTTCGGGTGAGCGATGCGGGCAAAGCTCAGCAGTACGCCATCGCCAAGGGGGCCAAGCCTTTTGTCGGCAAGATTGGGCCGATGGAGCTCAATATTCCCGCTATCTACGGTATCGGCGAGAGCACGCTCTCCTTTGTCGACCGCTATGGCGACAAGGGCTCCATCTATGACGTGGATTTTGTCTTCTACCCCGACTGGCAGGCCCGGATGGCGGAGGTGGATGCCGGTCTTATGGAGATCGATCACCTGACCCATAACGTCCATCGCGGCAATATGGATGTCTGGTCCAACTTCTACGAGCGGATCGGCAACTTCCGTGAAATTCGCTACTTCGATATCGAGGGCAAGCTGACCGGGCTGCATTCACGCGCCATGACCGCCCCCTGCGGCAAGATCCGCATCCCCATCAACGAGTCGGCGGATGACAAGTCCCAGATTGAGGAGTACCTGCGCCAGTACAAGGGGGAGGGGATCCAGCACATCGCCATGGCCTCCAGCGATATCTACCACACCATCCGCACCCTGCGCAGCCGCGGTACCGGCTTTATGCCGACGCCGGATACCTACTACGAGAAGGTGAATAGCCGGGTCGAGGGGCATCAGGAGGATCTGGCGGCCCTCAAAGAGCTGCGCATCCTCATCGACGGCTCCCCCACCAAGGATGGCATCCTGCTGCAGATCTTCACCGATACCGTGATAGGCCCGGTCTTCTTCGAGATCATCCAGCGTAAGGGCAACGAAGGGTTTGGCGAGGGCAATTTCAAGGCGCTGTTTGAATCGATCGAGCTGGACCAGATCCGCCGCGGCGTGCTGGATGGCGGCGAGGATGAGAAGGGTGCCTGCAAAGAGGGTGCGAGCGATGCGTAACTGGATTAACTTCCCCCATCGGGAGGGGACCCACTCCCGGCAAGCCCATGCCGACCTGCCGGAGCAGGCCATCTATGAGCGCGAACTGGGGCGCAGCGGCTTTTTCGGCCCCGCCACCCACATGCACCACAAGCATGCCCCTACCGACTGGAGCAGTTGGGAGGGGCCGCTGCGGCCACGGCTGTTTGACCTCAATGCCCTGCAGGAGGAGGTGAGTTCCCTCTCCCCTTGGGTGGCTCCCGACATTCTCAGCAACCCCCATTGCCGCTACCGGATATGGCGGCTCTCCGAGGCGATGCCGTTTCTGGTGCGCAACGCCGACGGCGACGAGCTGCTCTTTATCCACGAGGGGGGCGGCGAGTTCTTCTGCGACTACGGCCACCTGACTCTGCGGGACGGCGACTATGTGGTGATCCCCCGTGGCACCATGTGGCGCATCGAGCCGACGGCGCCCATGTTCATCCTGATGATCGAGGCGACCAACGACAGCTACCAGCTGCCGGACAAGGGGCTGGTGGGAAATCACGCCATCTTCGATCCGGCGGCGCTGGATGTGCCCGCCATCAACGAACGCTTTTTGGCCCAGCAGGATGAGCACCCCTGGTCGCTGCAAGTGAAACGCCACGATCAGGTGTCGGTCATCACCTGGCCCTTCAACCCGCTGGATGCACAAGGGTGGCACGGGGATTTGTGCGTGGTGCGCCTCAACTGGCGGGATATCCGCCCGCTGATGAGTCACCGCTACCATCTGCCGCCGTCGGCCCATTCGACCTTTGTGGCGAGCCGCTTCGTGATCTGTACCTTCGTGCCGCGCCCCATCGAGAGTGACCCCGGCGCCCTCAAGGTGCCCTTCTATCACAGCAATGACGATTACGACGAAGTGCTCTTCTACCATGCTGGGGACTTCTTTAGCCGGGACAATATCGAGCGGGGTATGGTCACCTTCCATCCCGCCGGTTTCACCCACGGCCCCCATCCCAAGGCGTTTGCGGCAGGGCAGGTCTATGCCAAGAAGTTCACCGACGAGGTGGCGGTGATGCTAGACACCCGCGATGCGCTGAACGTCGGCAGCCTCTGTGAAGGGATCGAGAACACCCGGTATGTCTCCAGCTGGCAGCGCCCGGACGCTGCTGCCGGCAAATAAGGAATCGCTTATGAAATTGGCAACATTGAACAATGGCAAGCGCGATGGCGCTTTGGTGGTGGTGAGCCGGGATCTGAGCCGTGCGGTACGGGTGAGCGAGATTGCCCCGACGTTGCAGGCCGCCCTCGATGAGTGGGCCGAGGCCGCCCCCAGGCTTGAGGCTGTCTATCAGCAGCTTAACGAGGGCCGACCGGCAGACTCGTTCACCTTTGACGAAGCGTCTTGCCTCTCTCCGCTGCCGCGCGCCTACCAGTGGGCCGATGGCAGCGCCTACGTCAACCATGTGGAGCTGGTGCGCAAGGCCCGCGGCGCCGAGATGCCGGAGAGCTTCTGGCACGATCCGCTGATGTATCAGGGGGGCTCCGACAGCTTTTTGGCTCCCCGTGGTCCGATTGTCATGGGCTCAGAGGAATGGGGGATCGATTTCGAGTCGGAAGTGGCCATCATCACCGACGACGTGCCGATGGGGGTAAGCCCGCAGGGGGCTGCCAGTCACGTCAAATTGCTGATGCTGGTCAACGATGTGAGCCTGCGCAACCTCATTCCGGGGGAGCTTGCCAAGGGATTTGGTTTCTTTCAGTCCAAGCCGTCCAGCGCCTTTTCGCCGGTGGCCATCACCCCGGATGAGCTGGGCGATGACTGGCGCGATGGCAAAGTGCATTTGCCGCTTCTGACCCACCTCAACGGTGCGCTGTTTGGTGCGCCCGAAGCTGGAGTGGACATGACCTTCAACTTCTTCGAGCTGATTGCCCATGCGGCCAAGACCCGTCCCCTTGGTGCGGGATGCATCATCGGCTCGGGCACCGTCTCAAATTACGATCGCAGCGCCGGTTCATCCTGCATCGCCGAGCGCCGCATGCTGGAAATTCTTGATTGTGATCAAGCTATAACCCCCTATTTGCAGTTTGGTGATAGAGTGTCGATCGCGATGGAAGATCGCTCTGGCCAAAACCTGTTTGGCACCATCTCTCAACAGGTGGTGCCCGCGAGCGGTCAGGGAGGTTGATGGCCAGCGCCGGTTGGCGGCAAGGATATTCGGGATATGTCCGGATCACGACGAGCCCTCAACCGGTGCCGGGTACACAAGGAGGCAGGTGGCGAGCACCTGCCGGGCTTCGGGCCCAGATAAGATGCAGGGACAGATTATGTTGCAGTTGTTTGGCTATTGGCGTTCGTCGGCAAGTTTTCGGGTACGGATCGTGTTGCAGCTCAAGGGGCTCGCCTACGAGCAGCATCCCATCAATTTGCGGCAAGGCGAGCAGAGCGAGAAGGCCTATCGCCGGATCAATCCGCAAGGGCTGGTGCCGTTTCTGGTGGATGGCGATGTGCAGATCGGTCAGTCGGTCGCCATCATGGAGTACCTTGACGAGACCTATCCCGCCTACTCCCTGATGCCCTCTTCCCCCGACGCGCGGGCCCGAGTGCGCCAGATCGTCAACATGATCGCCTGCGATATCCACCCGCTCAACAATCTGCGGGTGCTTAACTATCTGGAAGGGCACTTCAGGGCCAACAACGAGCAGGAGGCCCGCTGGTATCGCCACTGGATTGACGAGACTTTCACTGCCCTCGAACAGCTGTTGATGACCACCGCCGGTGTCTACTGCGTCGGCAACGAAGTGACCCTGGCTGACTGCATGCTGGTGCCCCAGGTCTACAACGCCCGCCGCTACGACATGACCCTTGACGATTACCCCACCATCCGCCGCATCGTCACCAACTGCGAACAACTGCAAGCTTTTATCAAGGCCGCCCCCGCAAACCAGCCGGATGCGCAGGGGTAACTATGATTTCTCACGCAAGCCAACGTTAGAAGGAGTTAATGATGGGGATTAAGCCTGGTCCAAAAAGGAAAAATGAAGATGGAACACCGGATAAACGACAAAGGGTCACACCTGAAAAGCAAAAAGATCATCCAGACCTTAAGCCGCATAAACACAAGCCCGGCGATTGAAATGAAGGCAGCTTTATAAGCTGCCTTCATTCTTGGTATCACTTAATTAGCATCGACAAAAATCATATCACTGCTTTGCTCGAAGATATAAAACACTTTAGTGTTGACCCCGGTGCTGGCCGCGCCTCCGTAATAAACAAATCTGTTTTTGCCTTAACAAGATCGGAGAGTTTTTTGAAGCCATAAAGTCTAGAATCGAAGTCAGGTTGTAATTTTGTGAGATAACTACCAAAAATTCCCAGTTGCGCCCAACCAGCATCGTCACTTGACTGTTCTAGCGCAGCTAAAAGAAATTTTGCAGGGAAAATTGGTTTTGTTTCTGATGGTGGGTGATGTTCTATCGGTTTATTTTCGTTTTCAACTTTCTTATCTAATATTGTTTGCTGGGTGACAGCACCTGGGCGAAGGAATTCAGTAAACACAAACTTATGACAGGCATTGCGAAAAGCATCAGGGGTCTTTTTTTTCACCGAAACCAAGAACAGTAAGCCCCTCTTCACGTAGCCTCATAGCAAGGCCAGTGAAATCTGAGTCACTTGTTATAAGACAAAAACCATCGAATTTTCGTGTGTAGAGCAGGTCCATAGCGTCGATTATTAAGGTGCTGTCAGTAGCATTTTTTCCTGTGGTGTATGCGAACTGCTGGATAGGTTTTATAGCATATTACTGCAATACTTTTTTCCAAGATGCACTTGTTGGGGCAGTAAAGTCGCCATATATACCCTTTACCGTAGCCTCCCCAAATCGAGCTATCTCTGCCAACAGTCCCTCAATTACTGCAGCTTGGGCATTGTCGGCATCAATGAGTACAGCTAAGCGGAGAGTAGGCTCTTCTGCTTCAATTTTTGCAACTAGTCGTGGTGATACCAAGGTAACTCTATGCTCTGATATTCTAGCTTAGCACTGTAATGATATTTAATTGACTGGGATCAATCTCAGCCGTATGTATATGGTGGTTAATAACATCTCTACCATATTACTTAGCTAGATGATAATTATCTATCATATCTACGGAAGGGTTATCAAATAATTCTATTCGAGATATATCCGATTAAAAGTAAAAAACCCCTCTCAGGAGGGGCTTTATGCTATCCGAGGTTGTGCCTTGGCTTAGTATCCCTGCTGGTGCACATCCATCACGGCGCGGCCTGACGGGTCGGCCATCTCCTTGAACTTGGCATCCCACTCCAGCGCGGTGGGGGTGGAGCAGGCGACCGACTTGCCGTAGGGCACGGTGCGGGCGGCGGCTTCCAGCGGGAAGTGCTCGTCGAAGATGGCGCGGTAGAAGTAGGCCTCTTTGGTGAGCGGGGTGTTGATGGGGAAGCGGAATGCGGCCGCTTCGAACATCTGATCCGTCACTTCGGTCTCGACCATCGCCTTCAGGCTGTCGATCCACGAATAGCCCACGCCATCGGAGAACTGCTCCTTCTGGCGCCATGCCACTTCGTGGGGCAGCAGGTCCTCGAACGCTTCGCGCAGAATGTGCTTCTCGATCTTGCCCTTGCCACACATCTTGTCGGCAGGTTGCAGGCGCATCGCCACGTCCATGAACTCTTTGTCGAGGAAGGGCACGCGACCCTCCACACCCCAGGCGGCCATCGACTTGTTGGCGCGCAGGCAGTCATAGAGGTGCAAAGAGGCGAGCTTGCGCACGTTCTCTTCGTGGAACTCGCGGGCGTTGGGCGCCTTGTGGAAGTAGAGGTAGCCACCGAACAGCTCGTCGGAGCCTTCGCCGGAGAGCACCATCTTGATCCCCATCGCCTTGATGTAGCGGGCCATCAGATACATCGGCGTGGAGGCGCGGATGGTGGTGACGTCATAGGTCTCGAGGTGATAGATGACGTCGCGCAGGGCATCCAGACCCTCCTGCACGGTGAAGTGGATCTGGTGGTGGATGGTGCCGAGGTGATCAGCTACCTTGCGGGCGGCGGCGAGATCAGGTGAGCCTTCCAGGCCGACAGCGAAGGAGTGCAGTTGCGGCCACCAGGCTTCGCTCTTGCCATCGTCCTCGATACGGCGCGCCGCATAGAGCTTGGTAATGGCGGAGATAACGGACGAATCGAGCCCGCCGGAGAGCAGCACGCCATAGGGCACGTCGCACATCAGCTGGCGTTTGACCGCCGCTTCCAGCGCGGCTTTCAGCTCCGCCTTGTCGCTGACGTTGTGCTCGACCGCGCTGTATTCCATCCAGTCGCGCTTGTACCACTGTTTGAGCTCGCCATCCTTGCTCCACAGGTAGTGTCCCGGCGGGAAGGTTTCGACGCTCTTGCAGACCGGCACCAGCGCCTTCATCTCGGAGGCGACATAGAAGTTGCCGTGCTCGTCGCGGCCGGTATAGAGGGGGATGATCCCCATGTGGTCGCGACCAATCAGGTAGGCATCCTGTTCGGCGTCATAAAGGATGAAGGCAAAGATGCCGTTGAGATCGTCGAGAAACGCCGGGCCCTTGTCCTTGTAGAGAGCGAGCAGCACTTCACAGTCAGATTTGGTCTGGAACTGGAAGTCGACCTTGAGGGTTTTCTCCAGCTCTTTGTGGTTGTAGATCTCGCCATTGACCGCCAGCACATGGGTGCGCTCGGGGTTGTAGAGTGGCTGGGCGCCATTGCCCGGATCGACGATGGCCAGACGCTCGTGCACCAGGATGGCTTTGTCGGAGCTGTAGACGCCGGACCAGTCAGGCCCGCGGTGACGCAGTCGCTTGGACATCTCCAGCGCCGATTTGCGCAGGGCGACTGCATCGGACTTGATATCCAGAATGCCGAAAATTGAACACATTGGCGGTAATCCTCTTGATTTTTATATGAGCCCCCCACGTTTGGGCTCGAAATTCCATTTACATTCCTCGTCAGACACAATGCCTAGCGGAAAAACCTTTTGCAAGCGGGAAAACCGCAGAAAATCATGCCGTAAGCGTCAAGCAGATCAACAGGATAAGGATTGTTGCAACGGGGCAGGGTGACGTGAACGTCAAGCCGAGGCGGGTTCGAAGATGACGTAGACCTTGCGACAGGGGGTAAGAGTCTCCCACTCGCCGACAAAGCCTGCCGGAATCACGAATTGATCGCCGGGTTTGAGAGCCAGCTGGCCGCCCAGACTGTCGTGGATCACCACATCCCCCTCCAGCAGCTGGCAATACTCGTGCTCGGTGTAGTGAATGGTCCAGCGGCCCGGCTCGCAAGCCCAGAAGCCCACGTGAAACTGCTGGCTTGGGTCGGAGTAGTGGTTCCACACCGTTTGCGCCGGGTTGCCCGCTTTAATGCGCTCGGGGGCGGGCATCAGCGGGGTAGGGGCTACCTCGTGGCGGCCCGGCAAAATCCAGTCGTTGAGGGTCTTCATGGTGCCTCCTTGGCTTCGGCAGATAAGAACGCGGGGCCATCCAGGCCCCGCGATTGTTCGTTTTATTAAACGAGGTTGTGCATAACTTAAACGATGCATCCTCACTTGCCAAGAGCCCTTGCCAAGGGCCGCTGGTCGACGATTCAGAGCGGCTGCAAGCGGCGGATCACATGGCGGGCAAAGCCGCTGCCCGCTTCGTTGTAGACGTTGAACACCGCATCCACCCCCTGCTCCTGCAGGGAGGCGATATCATCCTCGAAGCGGACGATGGCGGCGATCTTGCCGTTGAATCCATGGCTGCGCAGCTTCTCGATGGCGTAGAGGTTACCCGAGTGGTGGGGCATCGCCAGCAGCACCAGATTGACCTGATTGGAGAGCAGCACCTTGTCCCAGAAGTCGGTATCGGTGGCATCCCCCTCGATGACGTTCATCCCCTGGGCGCGCAGTGTAGGCAGCTTCTCGCTGTCGTTCTCCACCCCGAGGATGACGTTGCCGTACTTGTTCTCCAGCTCGAAGTAGGCCCCCTGACCGATCCGTCCCATGCCGAGGATGATCACCTCGGCATCGCCCAGTTCGATGGGCCTGTCTTCCGGATGGAGGTTGCTCGCCTGCAACCCCCGCAGCCAGTGGCCGATGCGATGGTAGATGCGCTCACTCTGGGCATTGAGCGGGGCAGAGATCATAAAGCTCGCCGCCAGCGCCAGCGAGACCGCCACCAGCCACTCGTGGGAGAGCCAGCCCGCCTTGGCGGCGATGGCGGCGACGATCAGGCCAAACTCCGAGAAGTTGGTGAGCGCCAGGGTCGAGAGCAGGGCGGTACGCACCCGCAGGTGAGCGCCGCTGTAGACCAGATAGTAGAGGACACTTTTGAGCGGCAGGGCCAGCACCAGCGCCAGTGCCAGCAACATGGTGTCGTGAGTCGGCAGGCCGTTGAGGCCGATGGTGAGAAAAAAGCAGACCAGAAAGAGGTCTTTGAGGTTGAAGAGCGCCTTTGCAAGCCCTGCCGCAGCCGGATGAGAGGCGAGCAGCATGCCGATGATGAGGGCTCCCAGATCCGGCTTGAGGCCGACTACTTCAAAACCGGCAGCCCCGACCACCAGCGCCAGAAAGACCCCGAACAGCACCTGCAGCTCGCCGTGACCGGCCCGCTCCAGCAGCTTGAACAGCAGCGGGCGCAGCAGCGGTAATCCCAGCACCCAGAGTGCCCAGATACTGGGCCATTTGCCGCTGGAAAACGCCAAAAAGGCCACGGCGAACACATCCTGCATGACCAGCACCCCGATGGCGATGCGGGCGTAGAGGGCATTCATGTCGCTGCGATCTTCCAGCACCTTGACCGCGAAGACGGTGCTGGAGAAGGAGAGGGCAAAGCCCAGCAACAGTGCCAGCTTCCAGTCCAGCGACAGGGCCAGCACCAGCCCGAGCCCCTTGCAGACCAGCAGCACCACGGTAAAGAGCAGGGTGGAGAGCAGCAGATGCAGGCTGGTGGTGCCCCACACATCGCGCCGCATCAGGGTTTTGATATTGAGCTTGAGGCCGATGGTGAACAGCAGCAGGGTGACGCCGAGATCTGCCACCTCGCTCAGGGCGGGGGTATTTTCATATCCCATGCTGTTGAGGATAAAACCGGCGGCCAGGAAGCCGAGCAGGGGGGGCAGGCCAATCAGATTGACTACCATGCCGCAGCCAAAGGCCACGGCGATCAGAATGGGTTCCATAACAGATCCTGCAAGGGCAGGAGAGACCTGCCCTGTTTAACGCTTGGGTGGTGATTAGACGATATCGATGTCGACCACGGAGTCGAAAATATGGTTCGGGCGAAACGGCATGCGGTCGATATCGGCGACCTTGCTCACCCCGGAGAGCACCAGCACCGTCTCGAGACCGGCCTGAAAGCCCGCCAGAATGTCGGTGCGCAGGTTGTCGCCGATGATGATGGTGTCGTCGGAGTGGGCCTCCATCCGGTTGAGCGCCGCACGGATGATCCAGGCGCTCGGCTTGCCGACATAGAACGGCTTCTTGCCGGTCATTCGCTCGATGGGGGCGCACAGGGCGCCGCAGGCCGGGTGCATCATGGGGCCGTGGGTATCGGGGTTGGTGGCGATAAAGCGGGCCCCCTGATCGACGAACTTGGCCCCCTGTTGCATCATGGTCCAGTTGTAGTTGCGGGTCTCGCCCACCACCACGAAGTCGGGGTCGATATCGGTGATGGTAAAGCCGGCCTTGTAGAGCTCGTGGGTCAGCGCCCCTTCGCCGATCACATACGCCTTCTTTCCATCCTGACGCTTGAGGAAGTCGGCGGTACCCATGGCGGAGGTATAGAAGCACTCTTCCGGCACCTCGATCCCGGCGGAGCGGAAGCGGTTTTGCAGATCTTTCTGGGTCTGGGCCGGGTAGTTGGTGAGGAACAAGAGCTTGCTGCCCTGTTCCAGCAGGCGATGGACGAAACGGTCGGCACCGGGGATGAGATCGTTGTTGTGCAGGATGACACCGTCGATATCGCAGATGACGTTCTTCTTCATGAAAACTCCTTGTCAGGGCGCAGGCGAGCCGCCAATCGTTAAGATGTTCAATCATTTATGATTTTTGTGACGCCATTATAAGTCTGTTTGATGACAAGTCTCCCCTGTCTCGTCACTTCGGTGCACAATAAAGCTGCCGTCGGGTCAGTCTGGTGGAGGGGCTGACGCCGGATCACTTTGCTGATGGAGCTGTTGCCATGGACACCCCGATTCCCAAGCCAGTCACCCCCGAACACCTCACCGCCGCGCAATTTATCGCCGGACTGCCGAAACTGGAGCTGCACCTGCATATCGAGGGCAGCCTCGAACCCGAGCTGATGTTTGAGCTGGGCCGCCGCAATAATGTGCCACTGCCCTGGCCCGATGTGGCCAGCGTGCGCGCCGCCTATGACTTTGACTGCCTGCAATCCTTTCTCGACCTCTACTATCGCGGCGCCAGCGTGCTGGTGACCGAGCAGGACTTCTTCGACCTCACCTGGGCCTATCTTGAGCGTTGCGCCGCCGACAAGGTGGTGCATGTGGAGGTATTCTTTGACCCGCAGACCCATACCGCCCGCAGCGTCCCCTTTGCTACTGTGCTGGGCGGCATCGAGCGGGCGCTGCAGACCGGGGAGAAGGAGTTTGGCATCAGCTGGCGCCTTATCATGAGCTTTTTGCGCCACCTGAGCGAGGAGGAGGCCTTTGCGACGTTGGCAGAGGCTATGCCCTTCCTGTCACGCATTCATGGCATCGGCCTCGACTCGGGGGAGAAGGGCAATCCGCCCAGCAAATTTACCCGGATTTTTGCCAAATGCCGCGAGCTGGGGCTGCCGGTGGTGGCCCATGCGGGCGAAGAGGGGCCTGCCGACTACATCTGGCAGGCGATCAACGAGCTGCAGGTGCGGCGCATCGATCACGGGGTGCGCTCGGCCGACGATCCCGAGCTGCTCCGTTATCTGGCCGATACCCGGCTGCCGCTTACCGTCTGCCCCCTCTCCAACACCCGGCTCAAGGTGTTTGACCAGATGGCACACCACAATGTGCTGCGGCTGCTGGAGCAGGGGATCTGCGTCACCATCAACTCGGACGATCCCGCCTACTTTGGCGGCTATATGAATGCCAACTTTGCGGCGCTGGCCGATGGCCTTGGCGCGACCATGAGTCAGCTATGTCGCTTGTCGCTCAATGCGGTGGAGGCGAGCTGGCTCTCTGTGGCCGACAAGGGGCGGCTGACCCGGGAGATCCGCAGTTATGCCGCAACTCACGGGGTGATCCTGCACTAAGTCCGATCCTGTGGAAGTCGAGATAAAAAGAGGCCCGCCATCACTGGCGGGCCTCTTTCGTTTCAATGGCTGGTGTAGTTGCCGGGTGACGTTAGCGTTACGCCACCCGTACCAGAAACTTCTCACCCTGTCCTTCGCGCTTGAAGCGCTCGAGCAGGATGGGTAGTGCCTCAAAGTCGCCGACCACCAGCGGCGGTAGGGTCAGCTCGCCGCTCGCCATCTGCTCCATCATGGCGACACCGGCGGCCACCAGCCGACTCCACTGCTTGTCGGTGCCAAAGGCGTGCTGGGCGCCCAGCGCAATCTCGTGCAATGAGTGGCAGTGGGCAAAGGCAGGTAGCGGATTGTGCGGGATGCGCCCGAGCACAGTCACCATGTGACCGTAGTAGCCCAGCGCGGGCAGCAGGCTCTCTGCCTGTTGGCTGGAGACCAGATCGATGATCCCCTCAAACGGCTCGTTGCCGTTGGCAGTCTGCAAGGTGGCCAGCCAGTTGGGATCCCGATAATCGGCCACCCCCTGCACACCTATCTGTTTGAGCCAGTGATGGTGGCGTGAGCTGGCGCTGGCAAAGACCCGCGCTCCTTGCTGGAGGGCGAGCTGCACCGCAAAGCGGCCGACACTGCAGCCAGCACCGGTGATAAGCAGCGCTTCCCCGTGCAGGCGCGGCAACTTGGCCAGCGCCTGCCACGCAGTGAGGCCGGGACAGGGCAGGGCGGCGGCCGCCTCGTCACTTAGGGCATCGGGCACCGGCAGCAGGGCACGGGCTGGTACCCGGGTGTGGCGGGCAAAGCTGCCGTGGTGGCGCAGGTCGGTGTGATAGGCGACCCTAGCACCGAGGCGCAGATGGCTGACGTTGGCACCGAGGGCCACGATAGTGCCCATGCCATCGACGCCGGGCACCTGACCATCCTGCCAGTTGGAGTGGCCATATTCGATCAGCTTCCAGTCCACCGGATTGAAGGCGATGACCCGGTTTGCCACCAGCACCTCGTCAGGGGCGAGCGGTGCCAGGGGCAGATCGGCGAGGGTAAGCTGGGTCGGTTCACCGGGGGCATGCCAGCACCAGGCTTGGGTGTGATTCATGATGACTCCTTGTGAAAGCGAGGGGAGAGAACAACGAGATCATTGCAACAGCAATACAGTGAAACTGCCACTGCTGCGAATGGGCAACAATACGGCAGGCCCCAACCTGTGGGGCCTGCGTTACGTGGCTGGTTGGCCATCGGCAATCAGCTGCTGGTGGTTGCGTCCTCGGCCTGATAGACGGGGTAGTCGGTCAGCCCTTTCTCGCCGCCGCCAAACAGGGTGGCCGGATCGTGGGGGGCCAGCGGATAGCCGTGGCGCAGACGGTTCGGCAGATCCGGGTTGGCGACGAAGGGGCGGCCAAAGCCAATCATGTCGGCCCAGCCCGCGTCGAGGGCGGCGCGAGCCCGCTTGCCATCATATTTACCGGCGTAGATCAGGGTGTTGGGGAAGGCATCCCGCAGACCCTGCTTGAAGTTCTCCGGCATCAGGGGGGCATCGTCCCAGTCCGCTTCTGCAATGTGCAGGTAGACCACGTTGAGCTGGCCCAGAAGGCGGGCGGCCGCCAGATAGGTCTCCTGCGGATTGGCATCGACTGTGCCGTTGAGGGTGGTGAGCGGCGCAAGACGCACCCCGACCCGGTCAGCGCCGATTTCGCTGCTGACTGCCTCGGTCACCTCTTTGAGGAAGCGCAGCCGGTTTTCCAGCGATCCGCCGTAACTGTCGGTGCGGGCGTTGGACTCGGAGTCGAGGAACTGGTTGATGAGGTATCCGTTGGCGGCGTGCAGCTCGATGCCGTCAAAACCGGCGCTGATGGCGTTGCGGGCCGCCTGACGGAACTGGCCCACTACCGCATCGATATCGGTTTGTGTCATGGCGCGCGGGGTGACTGTCTCGACAAAGCCCGGTGCATCGCTGCCGTTATCGACGAACACCTTGACACCCACTGCGGGCAGGGCTGAAGCGGAGATGGGCTGAGCACCGCCGATGTTGTCCGGATGGGTGACCCGGCCCACGTGCCAGAGCTGGGCGAAGATGGTGCCCCCCTTGGCGTGCACGGCATCGGTCACCCCTTTCCAGCCAGCGATCTGCTCGGCGCTGTAGATGCCCGGCGTCCAGGCATAGCCCTTGCCCATGGGGTCGATTTGGGTGCCTTCGCTGATGATCAGGCCCGCCTCGGCGCGCTGGGCGTAGTAGCTCGCCATCATGGCGTTGGCCACGTCACCCGGCTGACTGGCACGGGAGCGGGTCATGGGGGGCATGACGATGCGGTTGGCAAGGTGCAGCTGGCCGAGGCGCAGCGGGCAGAACAGGTGATCGTGGCTCATCTTGAGTTCCTCATGGTGGAAGTGAGGCCACTTTATGCCGCCATCTTGTTGTGAAAAAGAGGGGTAATTGCACAAGAGAATTGTGCTTGATGCAGCAATCAGTGCAAACCGCCGAGATAGAAGGCGTTGAGGCATAAAGTTGAAGCATAAAAAAGAGGGCCGTCTGGCCCTCTTCTGTATTCTGCTGGTGGCAGGCTCAAGCCGTGGCGGGCATCACTTTCACCCGCTCGATGCGCCGCTCGCTCACCTCGATCACCTCGAAGTTGAGCTGCTGCAGTTGCAACTGCTGACCCGGGGTGGGCAGGGTGCCGAAGTGGGAGAGCAGCATGCCCGCCAGGGTCACGTATTCATCGCTCTCGCTCACCAGCCCCTCGTGCTCCAGCACCTGCTCCACATGGTGGATGTTGGTGCTGCCGTTGATCAGCCACCCTTCGCCATCGCGCACGATATCCGGGGTTTCGTCCTCGTCCGGCAGCTCGCCGACGATGGCCTCCAGCAGATCGTGGGTGGTGACCAGCCCCTGGATCACGCCAAACTCGTCGGAGACCAGAATAAGGCTCCCCTTGGCTTTGCGCAGCTCCGCCAGCAGGCGGATCACGTTGATGGTCTGCGGCACGATTATGGGATCGTTCTGCTTGGCCAGTTCGCTCAAGGATTGCCCTTCGTTCAAGGCAAACAGCAAGTCGCGCGCCTTGACCACTCCGATCACCTCGTCCAGATCCCCGTCACAGATGGGGAAGAGGCTGTGGGGCTCGCGCTGCAGCAGGGCGCGGATCTCGTCGCTGGAGTCGTTGATATCGATCCAGGCCATCTCCGAGCGCGGGGTCATGATGGTGCGAATGGATCGCTCGGCCAGCGACAGCACCCCGGTCACCATATAGCGCTCCTCCTCGCCAAAGCTCACCGGCGCTACGGCCGGGGCATCCAGATCGTCATCCGGCTGATCCTGATAGGCCTTGCTGCCCATCAATTTGAAGATGGCGGCGGTGGTGCGCTCACGCAGGGGCTGTTTGGATTCGTGACGCATGGCGCTGCGCTGGGCCAGCTGGTTGAAAAACTCGATCAGCACCGAGAAGCCGATGGCTGCGTAGAGGTAGCCCTTCGGAATATGGAAGCCGAACCCTTCCGCCACCAGGCTGAAGCCGATCATCAGCAGGAAGCTCAGGCAGAGCACCACCACGGTTGGATGAGCGTTGACGAAGCGGGTCAGCGGTTTGGAGGCGAGCACCATCACCACCATGGCGATGGTCACGGCGGCCATCATTACGCCAAGGTGCTCCACCATGCCGACGGCGGTGATGATGGAGTCGAGCGAGAAGACCGCATCGAGCACCAGAATTTGGGCGATCACCACGCCGAAGCTGGCGTAGGCGCCGACCGGGCCATCATCCTGGGGTTTGGCTTCCAGCCGCTCATGCAGCTCGGAGGTGGCCTTGAACAGCAGGAAAAGGCCGCCCCCCATCAGGATCAGGTCCCGACCGGAGAAGGGGTGATCCCACAGATGCAAAATCGGGGTGGTCAGGGTGACCAGCCATGACATGACGCTCAAGAGCCCAAGTCGCATCAGCAGGGCCAGCGACAGGCCGATGACGCGGGCCTTGTCCCGTTGGGCGGGGGGCAGCTTTTTCACCAGAATGGCGATAAAGACCAGGTTGTCGATCCCCAGCACGATTTCCAGAATGATCAGGGTAAACAGACCGATCCAGATATGGGGATCCAGCAGCAATTCCATTGTGACGACCTCAATAAAAACAGACAGAGCAAACAGTGATCACGGCGCACGATGGCCGCAGTAACAGCAAGGCAAAGGTGTTATTCAGAGGCGCTGATTAAGTAGAAAAAGATAGGCTTTGACAGAGAGAGACGAAGGGCAACTTCGGGGATTGTCCATGATGGGCAATAAAACCTCGGGTGAAAAATGAGCCCTGATGATAGCGGCTGGCGCCAATTTGGCAAGCGCAGTGTCAGTGGGGCGTGATGGGGTTGTGATGCGACAGGGGGAGGCGGCGGTGCCGCTCTCCCCCGTGCGGTCGTTACAACCAGCGCTTTTCGCGGGTGAAACAGACCGACAGCCAGGCATCCCCCAGGGTATCGCCAAGGCGAGACCAGAGCTCCTGACGCAGGGCATCCTGACGTTCGACGGGCCACTCCTGACCCGGCGCCACCAGAATGTTCAATTCCAGATCGAAGCGGCGACCGCTCTTGGCCAGATGGCTGTAGCACTCGATGCCGTGGCGCTGGCGCAGCGCCTCGATCTCCTGCTCGACTTGCCGTGGCACATCCCCCTTGGGGGCGATCTTCAACACTTCCCGCAGGTTGCGACCGAGCACCTTGATGGGAATGAGGGTGGCGCAGAGGGCCAGCAGCGAGACCAGCACCGGGTCTATGTAGCGGTTGTATTGGCCGTAGCCGATGGCATCAAGGCCAATGGCGACCACGAAACCGATAAGCAGGGTGGCACTGAGCAGGGTATCCACCAGCCACTCTTTGGAGTCGACCCGCACCAGCTCGGAGTCTACCTGCTCGGCGACCTGGGCTTCGATGCGATAGATGATGGCGCAGAAGAAGGTGGAGACGGCGGCATAGATGAGGGCGTGGCCGAGATCGATCTCCCGTCCGCCATCCAGCAGGGTGGTGATGCCGCTATAGAGGGCGCCGAGACAGAGCAGCAAGATAATGGCGCCATTGATGACGTTGGTGATGGGCTCGAAGTGGGCATAGCCGTACTGGAAGCGCGCATCGGAAGGGCGGGTAACGAGATAGGCGGTAACAAGACCGAGGCCTGTCATGCCCATGCTGAACAGGGTAAAGATACCATCGAGCATGATGGCGTTGGAACCGACGAAGAGGCCGTAGCCGATGCCGAAGATGGCAAAGGTGATACAACCGAACAGCGACAGGGTAAGCGCCTGTTTTTCGGTGGTGATCAGCGTACTGATAACATGGCTGTGGTGAGCCATAAAAGTCCTCCTTTCAAATGGTGAATATTGCCAAGCGCAAGCGGTTTTCTAGCTGATATACTGCCCGCTCACATGTGAGCGGACTGGCCTGACTGCCATTGACAGGCGGCTGGCCAGTCGTAGTCGCCGGGGTGCCGGCATCAAGCAAATAAGGGAACAAGGATTCATGATCCCGAGACTCGATTACCAGGACAGTTTGTCACCCACAACCCTGTCGTTCCTAGAGTTGCTAGGGCGCAGCGCATTTCGTGGTGATATCGAAAAGTCTTATGCAAGCCGGTTGGCGATGGCGACGGATAACAGCGTCTATCAGGTAGTACCTCAGGCGGTTCTCTATCCGCGCAGTGCGGACGACATAGCAGCAATGCTCAAGCTGGCCGCAGAGCCGGCCTTCGCCTCCTTGAGTTTTTTCCCTCGCGGTGGCGGTACCGGCACCAATGGTCAGTCATTGGGCGGCGGCATTATCGTCGATCTCTCCCGTTATATGAACCAGATCATGGAAATTAATCTGGATGAGGGGTGGGTGCGTGCCCAGGCCGGGGTGGTGAAAGATCAGCTCAACGCCTATCTCAAGCCCCACGGCTACTTCTTCTCGCCGGATCTCTCCACCTCCAACCGCGCCACCTTAGGGGGCATGATCAACACCGACGCCTCGGGGCAGGGGTCGCTGGTCTACGGCAAAACCTCGGATCACGTGCTGGGGCTCAAAGCGGTGCTGGAGAATGGCGATATCATGGCCACCGAGCCGCTGACCGGTGAGCGACTGGCCGACAAGCTGGCGCTGGAGAGTCGCGAAGGGGAGATCTATCGCACCCTCTATCGTATCGGCAAGGAGCGCCGCGCCGACATCGAGGCGACCTTCCCCAAGCTCAACCGCTTTCTGACCGGTTACGATCTCAAACACCTCTATCAACCCGATACCGACACGCTGGATGTTAGCCGGGTGCTGTGCGGCTCGGAAGGGTCTCTCGGCTTTATCACCGAGGCCAAACTCAATATCACTCCCATCCCGCGTTATCGCACTCTGGTCAACGTCAAGTACGACAGCTTCCCCTCCGCCCTGCGCAATGCCCCCTTTATGGTGCAGGCGCAAGCTCTCTCGGTGGAGACGGTGGACTCCCGGGTGCTCGGGCTGGCCCGCGCCGACATCATCTGGCATTCGGTGAAAGAACTTATTCAGGATGTGCCCGGCAAGGATCTGCAGGGACTCAACATTGTCGAGTTTGCCGATACCGACGAGGCGGAACACAAGACCAAGGTAGCGGAGCTCTGCCGCCGTATCGACGACCTGCTGGCCAAGGGTGAGGCGGGGATTATCGGCTATCAGGTATGTGACCACCTGCCGAGTATCGAGACCATCTACTCCATGCGCAAGAAGTCGGTGGGGCTGCTGGGCAACGCCGAAGGGCGCAAGAAGCCGGTGGCCTTCACCGAAGATACCGCCGTGCCGCCCGAATCCCTGGCCGATTTCATCATGGAGTTTCGTGCCCTGCTGGACGCCCACGGCCTCGACTACGGCATGTTTGGTCACGTCGATGCAGGGGTGCTGCACGTGCGCCCGGCGCTGGATTTGTGCGATCCCGAGCAGGAGGTGCTGCTGCGCCGCATCTCCGATCAGGTGGTGGCGCTCACCGCCAAATATGGCGGCCTGATGTGGGGCGAGCACGGCAAGGGCTTTCGCTCAGAATACAGCCCCGCCTTCTTTGGCGAGCTGTGGGAAGAGCTGCAGCGGGTCAAGGGGGTATTCGACCCCGGCAACCGCATCAACCCGGGCAAGATCTGTATCCCCTACGGTAGCGGCGCCGAGCTGGTGTCGGTGGATGGCCCCAAGCGCGGCAAGTATGACCGCCAGATCCCGCTCGCGGTGCGCACCAGCTACACCCGCGCCATGGATTGCAACGGCAACGGTCTGTGCTTCACCTTCGAGACCGACTCCCCCATGTGCCCCTCGGTCAAGATCAGCCGTGATCGCCGCCACTCCCCCAAAGGGCGGGCGGGTCTGATGCGTGAATGGTTGCGTCAGCTGGCGGAGCAGGGCTTCGATCCGCTGGCGGAAGAGGTGGCGCTGCAATCCGGTGGCGTGCGCTTCAAACAGCTGGTGGACAAGGTGCGCAACAGCTGGGCCAAACATCGCGGCGAGTATGATTTCTCCCACGAGGTGATGGAGGCGATGGCAGGCTGTCTGGCCTGCAAGGCGTGCACCAGCCAGTGCCCGATCAAGGTGGATGTCCCCGATTTTCGCGCCCGCTTTATGCAGCTTTATCATGGCCGCTACCTGCGCGCCCCCAAGGATTACTTCGTCGGCACGGTGGAGAGCTATGCGCCGTTGCTTGCCAAGGCGCCGAAGCTGGTCAACTTCTTCCTCGAAAAAGAGTGGGCCCAGAAGGCGACCGAGAAGAGCATCGGCATGGTCGATGTGCCGCTGCTCTCGGTGCCGACCTTGGCCGAGAGCCTGCACGATAACCGCGCCCGCTATTTTGATCTGCCGGGACTGGAGCGGATGAGTGCCGAGCAACGCAAACAGGTAGTGCTCATCGTGCAGGACCCCTTCACCAGTTATTACGACGCCCCCGTGGTGCGCGACCTGGTGAAACTCGCCAGCAAGCTCGGCTTCCAGCCCTACTTGCTGCCCTTTAAACCCAACGGTAAACCCCAGCATATCAAGGGGTTCCTGCGTGCCTTTGCCCGCACTGCTGCCAACAGCGCCCAGTTCCTCAACAAGGTAGCGGCGCTTGGCATTCCCATGGTGGGGGTGGATCCGGCTATGGTGCTCTGCTATCGCGACGAGTATGCCAAGGCGCTGGGGTCGGCTCGCGGCGATTTTCAGGTGTTGTTGCCGCAGGAGTGGCTGCTCTCGCTGCCGGCAGATCAGTTGCCTGCTCGCACCGACAAGACCAAGAGCGAGGAGGGGAGCGAGCCCTGGTATCTCTTTGCCCACTGCACCGAGAAGACCGCCAAGCCCTCCACTCACGGTGACTGGAGCACCCTGTTTGGCCGCTTCGGGGCCAGTTTGCAGCCGGTCTCTGTGGGGTGTTGCGGTATGGCGGGCACCTATGGTCACGATGTCAAACAGGTGGAGAACTCCAAGGGCATTTATGGGTTGAGCTGGGCTGACCCGCTCGCCCGTCTACCCAAAGCGCGCTGTCTGGCGACCGGCTATTCGTGCCGTAGTCAAGTCAAGCGGATGGAGGGGGAAAAGCTCAAACATCCATTGCAAGCCCTGCTGGAGCTGCTCTGATGCTGACGTTCCCCAAGCGGTTTCGGGTGCCGAAGGCCTATCGGCATCCACGTTTCTTGCTGTTACCCGCCACTCCCGCTCAGGCGGTGGTGGAGTTTGTCGCCATGTTGCGCGAGCGCGAGCAGCTCCATCAGCTGTTTCGCCCGAACGATCTCTGGCCCTCGGCCAACTTCAGCTTGAGCCAGCACGAAGGGGATCTGGAGTGGCAGCAGTCGGAGTTTCTGGCCAAGCGCTCGTTCGCCTATGGCCTCTGGAGTCCGGATCGGGAGCCGCAATTTTGGGGCGGGGTTTATCTCTACCCCTCGGTGTTGCCTGAGGTAGCGGTGGAGCTCTTCTTCTGGAAGGTGGCCGAGGCGCCCATCACGGATGAGGAGCTGGAGATTCAGCTGCGCGACTGGCTCGCCAGGGTGTGGCAGTGGTCAGCCCCTCGCCTGCCGGGGCGAGATGTGACTTGGGCCGAGTGGCCCGGCGTTACCTACCCCTGGTGACATCCCGCTTAAGGGCATGATTGTGTAACACGCAGTTCCGAGTCGGGGCTGCGTTGTTAACATGTCACCCGGTAACCAACAACTCATATAACCGAACCATTTTGTCGATGGAGGGCGTTTCACTCATATCGGTACGCATTCATCGCTTACATAAGGAGTCTGCTCGCAATGAGTCACGATATTGCGCCCATCTGGCGTAAACCCATGAGTCTGGAGGGGCTCAACGCCACCTCTCGCAACACCCTGATGGCCCATCTCGATATCGTCTACACGGCTTTTGGCTCCGATTGGCTGGAAGCGATCATGCCGGTGGATCACCGTACGCACCAGCCCCTTGGCATGCTGCATGGCGGCGCATCCGTGGTGCTGGCGGAAACCTTGGGATCGATTGCCGCCAATATGGCTGTCGGGCCAGATAGCTACTGTGTGGGGCTGGAGGTGAATGCCAACCATCTGCGAGCCAAGCGGGAAGGGGTGGTGACCGGGCGTTGCACGCCGCTCCATCTGGGAGCAACGACCCAGGTGTGGCAGATTGAAATTCGGGACGAACGTGAGCGTTTATTGTGCACCAGCCGACTGACCATGGCGGTGCTCAAACACAAGCGGGGCAAGGACTCCAGCGAGGAGTGATCTGCAATAACGCACTATGAGTGCAAAATAAGCAAGCCATACTCGCCAGATCCCTCTATAATTGCCAACGTCTTGAGAGGCTTATCACATTTTTCAAGACAGCAGAACAAAGTGGCGCTATAATCGCCGCCTTTTTGCTATTCCGCGGTGTTAGCCGCCTGCCTTAATCTGGAAGAATCTATGTCTGATACCGAACAACTGCCCCTTTTTAGTGAGCTTGGACTGGCCGCGCCTGTATTGAAAGCGCTGCAGGACGTGGGCTATGAGCGCCCGTCACCGATCCAGGCCGCAGCAATTCCCCACCTGATGGCGGGACACGATCTGCTGGGGCAGGCGCAAACCGGTACAGGGAAGACCGCTGCTTTTGCCTTGCCTCTGTTGTCTCGTCTGGAAGCTGGTAACCGCAACACCCAGATCCTGGTGCTGGCGCCTACCCGCGAACTGGCGCTGCAGGTGGCTGAAGCGTGCCAACGCTATGCCCACCACATGCCTGATTTCCACGTGCTGCCGATCTACGGTGGTGCCTCCTACGAAACCCAGACCCGCGCCCTGCGTCGTGGTGCCCAGGTTGTCGTCGGTACTCCGGGCCGCGTGATGGACCTGATCCGTCGCAAGAACCTGGATCTCTCCGGCCTGAAAGCTCTGGTGCTGGACGAAGCGGACGAAATGCTGCGTATGGGCTTCATCGACGACGTGGACTGGATCATGGAGCAGTGCCCGAGCTCTCGTCAGGTTGCTCTGTTCTCTGCCACCATGCCGGAGCAGATCCGTCGCGTGGCCCAGAAGCACCTGAAGCAGCCCAAAGAGATCAAGATCGCCTCCAAGACTGCTACCGCTACCACTATTCGCCAGCGTTACTGGCAGGTAACCGGTCTGCACAAGCTGGACGCCATGACCCGTCTGCTGGAAGTGGAATCCTACGAAGCCCTGCTGGTATTCGTACGTACCAAGAACGCTGCCGAAGAGCTGGCTGGCAAGCTGGCCGCCCGTGGCCACGCCTGTGAAGCGCTGCACGGCGACATCCCGCAGAAGCTGCGTGAGCGTACCGTTGACAAACTGCGTCAGGGCCAGCTGGACATCCTGATCGCCACCGACGTAGTTGCCCGTGGTCTGGACGTTGAGCGTATCACCCACGTAGTGAACTACGACATTCCGTACGACACCGAATCCTACGTTCACCGTATCGGCCGTACCGGTCGTGCCGGTCGCAAGGGCGAGGCCATCCTGTTCGTGGCTCCGCGCGAGCGCCGCATGCTGCGCGCCATCGAGCACGCAACCCGTCAGGCCATCGAGCCGATGAAGATGCCGAGCACCGAGGACATCAACCAGCACCGTCTGGCCAAGTTCAAGGAGCGCATCCGCGAAACCATGATGGGCGAAGAGCTCGAGATCTACCACAACCTGGTAAACGAGCTGATCGAAGAAGATTCTGCCGATCCGCTGGAGCTGGCTGCCGCACTGGCCAAGCTGGTACAGGGCGACCAACCGCTGCTGCTGGATGACTCCATCCCGGATCCGCTGTTCAACAACAGCAACGATCGTGGTGGCTTCGAGCGTCGTGACTTCAACGATCGCGGCGGTCGTGACTTCGGTGACCGTGGCGATCGTCCGGCACGTCGCATGCCGTCCCTGGAGCCGCGTCCGCTGAAAGACAACCCGGATGTGGAGATGGAGCGTTACCGCGTAGACGTGGGTGCCCATCACGGTGTCAAGCCGGGCCAGATCGTGGGCGCCATCGCCAACGAAGCGAACATCGAGAGCCGCTTCATCGGCAACATCGACATCGCTGACGACTTCTCCACCGTTGACCTGCCCAAGGGCATTAGCGCCGATGTGCTGGAAGTGATCAAGAAAGCCCGTGTTTGCCAGCGTCCGCTGCAGATCACTCGCTACACCGAGGTGCCGGCCGGTGGCAACACCAGCAGCCGTCCGCCGCGCGGTGATCGTCCGTTCCGTGGCGACCGTCCTTTCAACAAGGATCGCCGTCCCCAGGGTGACCGTCCGTTCAACAAGGATCGCCGCGAAGGTGGTTTCAACAAAGATCGCAAATTCGGTGGCAAGCGCCGCGAAAGCTGATTGCTGATCCCGTTATGAAGAAGGCCGCTCATTGAGCGGCCTTTTTTTCTGCCTGCGGTTTACCCTGTGTTCTTACTGAACGCCAGACCGGCATAAGCCGTTAAATGGGGGAGCGCATGATGGCCACTATTTGATGACTGGATGTCGGGGAAAGAGAGAATACCTTTTCTACTCGACAGGCGGTTGTGACGTGGTTGGGTATCATCCGCCGTTCTGCCATAGGTCTGGGCTGGCAGCCGTTTCTTTGTATTGGCAAGCGTTGGGACGTGTGCACTTGGGCGGATAGTTGGATGGGGAGTGACAGCATTGCGCCCGCTGACTCCGGCGGTCGCAAGGGGTGGCGACTAGTTGGTCGCTCAGAGGCTTTGTCTGGCTGGCAGCCATTATTCATATCGAGTGGGGTAATTGGTTGGCATCAATGAAGAAGGCGACCATCTGGTCGCCTTCTCGTTGTGCATTGTGACGTGCAGAGTTCGCAGCCTGAAGGGCTATCAGAGCACCATGGCGGCAATCCAGCCGAAGATCACCAGTGGGATGTTGTAGTGAATAAAGGTGGGCACCACGCTGTCCCAGATATGGTCGTGCTGGCCGTCGGCGTTGAGGCCGGAGGTGGGGCCCAGCGTCGAGTCGGAGGCCGGTGAACCCGCATCCCCCAGCGCGCCTGCGGTACCGACCAGTGCAATGATCGCCATTGGTGAGAAGCCAAGCTGCAGACAGAGCGGCACATAGATGGTGGCGATGATGGGCACGGTGGAGAAGGAGGAGCCGATCCCCATGGTGATGAGCAGACCCACCAGCAGCATCAGGAAGGCGGCGATGCCTTTGTGCTGGCCGATGCCGGAAGCGACCACCTGAACCAGAGAGTCGACCCCGTGAGTTGCCTTCATCACGGCGGCGAAACCGGCGGCAGAGATCATGATGAAGCCGATCAGCGACATCATCCGTACCCCCTGAGTGAAGGCATCCTGGCTTTCGCGAAACTTGATGACGCCGCCGCAGGTGAAGATGACAAAACCGGCCAGCGCACCCAGTACGATGCTGTTGGTCATTAGTTGCAGCCCCAGCGCCACGCCAATGGCCAGCAGAGCCACCCAGATGTGGGTGAGGTTGAGCTCGACCGCTTCGGGCTCGGCATCCAGGATCTTGGCCAGATCGTACTGGCGTGGTTTGCGATAGCTGATGAATACCGCAATCAGCAGGCCCAGTACCATACCTGCGACTGGAATGGCCATCGCCAGCGGGATCTGGCTGGTGGTGATGGGCACGCCGTTATCAATCAGGTTCTTGGCCAGAATGTTGTTGAGGAAGATGCCACCAAAGCCGACCGGCAGCACCATATAGGTGGCGGTCAGACCAAAAGTGATGACACAGGCCACCTGACGACGGTCGATCTGCATCTGCGCCATCACATGCAGCAGCGGCGGGATCAGGATGGGAATAAAGGCGATGTGAACCGGGATCAGGTTCTGGGAGGAGATCGCCACGGCCAGCACGGAAGAGAGCAGCAGGGTTTTGACCCACATGATGCGGGTCGAGCTGGCATCCTTGCCCAACTGGCTGATCACTTTGCGGGCCAGCAGGTCGGTGATCCCGGAGCGGGAGATGGCAACCGCAAAGGCGCCCAGCATGGCGTAGGAGAGGGCAATCTCGGCGCCACCGCCCAGGCCACCGCTGAAGGTGGTGAGGGTATCGGTCAACGACAGCCCACCGACCAGGCCGCCAGCAATGGCCCCCAGCGCCAGGGAGACCACCACATTGATCCGCAGCAGACTGAGCACCAGCATCAGCCCGACTGCGATAACAACTGGATTCATTTGATTTCCTTATAGTTTGTTATTGCTGTCTGTCATGTGAAGGGGAGTTAGTTTGCGAAAAATGTGACAAATGTCGAGAAAAAAATCAGTCAAACCCCTCATATCGCAGCAACTTGTGGCACAAGGTTGCTCAACATGAGGGGTTGTGACCTGTTTGTCTCCGTGCATCCCGTGCGCAGCGGTGGATAGTGACGTTGATAGCGATTTCCGGTGCGCTGTGCAATCAATCACGTCCCCAAAAAGCGAAGGCTGCCAGTGGCAGCCTTCATCCGTTTATTCTTGTCCCTCATCGTCGGCAGGGGCATCGGTTGTGTCATCATCCGGATGCGCTGGCGGCCAACCCCCCATGCTCTTCCAGCGGTTAACGATATGACAGAACAGCTCTGTGGTGCGTTCGGTGTCATAGAGGGCAGAGTGCGCCTCTTTATTGTCAAACGGGATGCGGGCGCTCTGGCACGCTTTGGCCAGTACGGTCTGACCCAGCGCCAATCCGGAGAGAGCAGCGGTGTCGAAGGTGGCAAACGGGTGGAACGGATTGCGCTTTAGGCCAGCGCGCTCGGCGGCAGCCATCACGAAGCCGTGATCAAAGGTGGCGTTGTGGGCCACTATGATGGCGCGGCCGCAATCCTGCTCCTTCATCCCCTTGCGGATCCCCTTGAAGATCTCGGTCAGCGCCTCTTTTTCCGAGACAGCGCCACGCAACGGGTTGTAGGGGTCGATGCCGGTGAACTCCAGCGCGGCCTTTTCCAGGTTGGCCCCTTCGAAGGGCTCGACATGAAAGTGGAATACCTGATCGGGAACGAGCCAGCCCTGCTCATCCATTTTCAGGGTGTAAGCCGCGATTTCGAGCAGGGCATCGGTCTTGGCGTTGAACCCGGCTGTTTCAACATCAATGACGACGGGGTAAAAACCACGGAAACGGCCCTTGAGGGTATGAACTGCGTCGGTCATGGGATCTCGGTCGGGATAAAATGAGGCGGCATTATGGCAAAAAAGCACAGGCTTGTCCCCCCATCCCACGCAGTTGGCCGCGGCAAGGTGGCGCAGGATTCAATATCTGTGCAGCCACCAGCGGGCGGCAATCAGCGCCGTGAGCGACCCCAGCAGGGCGCTGGCCAGCACATCCACCGGCCAGTGCATCCCCATTACCATGCGCGACAGACCAACCCCCAGTGCCCACAGTGGCAGTAGCCAGACGCCCGTGGGGGCGCGGGCCAGCCAGATGAGGCCAAAGAATTGGGCCAGGCTGATGGCGGCGATACTGTGGCCAGAGGGGAAGGCGTAATTCACCTCCTTTTGCCAGTGGTGGCCGAGCCACTCTGGCAGGGCCAGCAACTGACTGGCCGCATGCACCTGCTCACTGCGTACATCGACGCTACTGGCGTAGAAGCTTTTAATGGCCGGGATCAGCCCCTGACTCTCCAGCCAGAGCAGGTAGGGTCTGGGCTCTTCGGTCAGGTGTTTGACCAGGCTCTTGATCACCCAGTCGCTGGCAAGCAGGGCCGCCAGTGCACACCCCAGCGCAATGAAGGAGGCCCACTCCAGTTTGAGTTTGTAGCGGGTCAGCAGCAGCAAGAGGGCGCCACTGACCCCGATCCCGGGAATATCGACCATGCGGGTCAGGGCGTATGACCACCATAACCAGCCTGAATGCAGGGAGTCGATCAGAAAAGGCTGCCAGGGCAGGGTGGCGAGCAGCAGCAGGGGCAGGATCAACAGGGCAGTGAAGCCAAGCACCTGGCTGCGGGTGAGTGAAGCGGTTGACATTGGGAGCGACGAAGCGTGTGGCGGCATGGTGGGTATGGGCGATCGCGAAAAAAGAGGGGCATTGTGCCACCGTGATATGCCCGGACAAAGCCGAGCAGTCGGTTTGTTACCTCTGCTTACACATTTGTGGCGACATCCTCTGTTTGAGCGGGCGGATGGAGCGGCTGCCGTGCAATGTGGTCCCCTTTCGCACCGGATTGCATCACAGGCTGAAATCTCGGGCGGCTTTGCGCTAGAATGGCGCCCCCGTGGCGGTTGTGACCAAAGAGAGCCCGATGAAGATAGTCGTTGATGAGAATATGCCCCATGCCGTGGAGCTGTTTGCCGAATTTGGCGAGGTGATCGCCTTGCCCGGACGGCAGATGCAGGCCTGCGATCTGCTGGATGCCGATGTGCTGCTGGTGCGTTCGGTCACCCGCGTCAACGGCGATTTGCTGGCGACCAGCCCCAAACTCGGGTTTGTCGGCACCGCCACCATAGGCACCGACCATGTGGACAAGGCGTTGCTGGCAAGCCGCAATATTCCCTTCTTCAGCGCCCCCGGTTGCAACAAGTATTCGGTGGGGGATTATGTGCTCTCCGCCCTGCTGGTGCTGGCGGAGCGCTATGAACTCGACCTCTCGGCCATGACGCTGGCGGTGATTGGCGCGGGCAATACCGGCGAGTGCGTGGCTGGCAAGGCCCAAGCGCTCGGCATGCGGGTGCTGCGCTGCGATCCGCCCAGGGCGCGTAATACCCCTGATGCGGGCTTTGTCGATTACCAGACCGCCCTTGGCGCCGATATCGTCAGCTTCCACGTGCCCATTACCCGTGAAGGGGTGGATGCCACCTACCATCTGCTGGATGCCGAACAGATTGCCGCCCGTCCTGTCGGGCAGATCCTGATCAACGCTTCCCGTGGCGAGGTGTGGGATAACCGGGCACTGCTGGCACGTCAGCTGAGCGATGAGCCATTGCGACTGGTGATGGATGTGTGGGAGCACGAGCCCGAGCCACTGGCAGCGCTGGTGCCCCATACCGAGATTGCCACCCCCCATATCGCCGGTTACAGCCTGGAGGGGAAGGCGCGCGGCACCTGGATGCTCTATCAGTCGCTCTGCCAGCAGCTGGGACGCCAGCCTCGTCAGGATTTGAGTCAGCTGTTGCCTGCCCCCGATGTGCAGGCGGTGGTGCCGGGCCGCGCGCCGGATCAGGCGTTGATCAAGCAGTTGGTGCATCTGGTTTATGATGTGCGCCGCGATGATGCCCGTTTCCGGGCCCGACTCGGCCTGCCCGGCAGCTTTGACGAGCAGCGCAAACACTATCCCGAGCGCCGTGAACTATCCTCCCTGCAGGTTGAGGGGGCGTTTGCTGACCTGGCGCTGGGCGAGCTGGGATTTGCGCTGTCACGCCCCTGAATCGGGGACTAGGAGTTGGAAGATAACCGGAAGGGGTGAGCCGTACTGGCTACCTCGACCCCATTTTTTACTGAGCTGGCGCAGACGCTACTGCGCCGGCTCAGCCATATCTGGCAGCGTCATCTCGCAGCGCGAGCGCCTGCCGACCATGGTGCCACCCGGCGCCATTGCAGCATTATCAGAGGAGAACAGAATGAGCCAGCAGTTTAACGTAGCGGTATTGGGTGCCAGCGGCGCCGTGGGTCAGGCGATGATCGAGATCCTGGAAGAGCGCGAATTTCCGGTAGCGACCCTCTATCCGCTGGCTTCCAGCCGCAGCGCCGGTGATACCGTGCGCTTTGGCGGCAAGAACCTCGAGATCCTCGATGTGGAGGAGTTTGACTGGAGCCAGGTGCAGATCGCACTCTTCTCCGCCGGTGCCGAGGTCTCTGCCAAGTGGGCGCCGATTGCTGCCGAACACGGCTGCATCGTCATCGACAACACCTCCTGCTTCCGTTACGACGAAGATATCCCGCTGGTGATCCCGGAAGTGAACCCGGATGCGCTGGCCGATTTTCGCAATCGCAACATCATCGCCAACCCCAATTGTTCCACCATCCAGATGCTGGTGGCTTTGAAGCCGCTGCACGACGAAGTGGGCATTGCCCGCATCAACGTGGCCACCTATCAATCCGTGTCAGGCTCCGGCAAAGAGGGGGTCAGCGAGCTGGCGGGCCAGACCGCTCATCTGCTCAACGGTCGTCCGGTGGAACCGACCCTCTATCCGCAACAGATCGCCTTTAACCTGATCCCGCAGATCGACAGCTTCACTGACAACGGCTACACCCGTGAAGAGATGAAGATGGTATGGGAAACCCAGAAGATCCTCGGCGATGCCAGCATTGCCGTGAATCCGACTTGCGTGCGGGTGCCGGTCTTCTACGGCCACGCCGAGGCGGTACACGTCGAACTGCACCAGCCGCTTGATGCCGAACAGGTCAAGGACCTGCTGCGCAATGCGCCGGGTGTGACCCTGTTTGATGACGAAGGGGATTATCCGACCCCGGTGCGTGACGCAACCGGCAAGGATGAGGTGCTGGTGGGTCGGGTGCGCCAGGATATTTCTCACCCGAGTGGTATCAATATGTGGATCGTGGCCGATAACGTTCGTAAGGGCGCGGCAACCAACAGTGTACAGATTGCCGAGCTGCTGGTTCGCGACTATCTGTAAGGCTGGTCAGATGCCACAGATGCGCAGCAGGGAGTGCTGCGCATCCGGCCTGTGATCAAACCGGGGTGTGACCCATGCCGCACTCCGTCACTTCAAGATTCTGTTGCGATATCAACTGATTAAGTTTTTTCCTACACTCAGGGTCAAGTTGGGTGCTAAATGTGTCGGACTGCTGGCTTGCCAGGCGAGCCTGATTTATATTGAACCGACTGTTTTGGGGTAACTATCCAGATTTTTCAATGTGATAGGGCCGTCATACGAAGGAACGAATATGGGACATTCCCGCATAACATTGGCAACGCTACTCGCATTGGGTCTGCTGGGCACCGTCCAGGCTGAAGACTCGGCGCGGGAGCCTTTTTTTGTCGAGCTAAAAGGCCCTGACGAACCCGCACCTCCCGCTGTCAATTCCCAGCCGCTGGCGCAGCCGGTCGCCAGACCCGTCGCACAACCGGTGCGTACAACCGCCCAGCCGGTGGTGCGTCAGGTCACTGCCAATGCCGGTAGCTATGGCCCTGTTCGTCCGACCGATACCCTATGGAGCCTGGCGAGCAAATATCGCCCCTCCAATCGGGTCAGCGTCTACCAGACCATGGTGGCGATTTACGAGAAAAACCCCCGCAGTTTTGCCGATGGCAATATCAACCACATTCTGGTGGGTTCCCGCATTCTGCTGCCGACCGCGGCCGAGGCGAGCGTCATCACTGATGCACAGGCCCGCGCCAAGTTCCGCAGCGACAACGCCAGCTGGAAGGGGTTAAGCCCCAAATATCTGGCTGACAAGCAGGCCCATACCGCCAAGCCGGCTGCCGCCAAACCCGCGAAGGTTGAAGCCGCCAAGACCGAGCCGGTGAAGGCTGCGCCTGCGCCGCTGCCAGTGGCGAAAGCCGCCCCCATTCCCGCCCCGGTGGTGGCTCCGCAACCGGCTGCCGAAACCAAAGAAGTGGCCAAGGTGAGCGAGCCTGCGCCGAAAGAGGCGGTAGCACCTGCTCCTAGCGCTGCAGAAGGCACCACACCGGCGCCTCTGCCTTCCGATCTGGATAAACCGGTGGGCAAACCGGCTACCGAGATGGCGCTGGCACTGGAAGATGCCAATGCCCAGCTCGGCCAGGTGACCGAGATGAACCACAGGCTCAAGCTGCGTCTGCAATCCCTGACTGAAGAGGTGGAGACCCTCAAGGCCCAGCTGCAGGATCAGACCGCGCTGCAAAAAGAGATTGCCGAGCTCAAGGCCCAACCGGTCCCGCCGGTGGCTGCCGAGCCTGAGCCTGAGAAAAACTGGTTGATGGATCTGCTCTCCTCACCGCTCAACCTCGCCATGATCATTCTGCTGCCTGTGCTGCTGGTATTGGCGCTGGTGACCCTGTGGCTGCGTGCCCGTGCCCGCCGAGAGCTGGAAGAGCAGGAGAAGAGCCTCTCCGAATCCACTGCCATGATGATGGATCAGGAGCAGAGCGAGTTTGATGATCTGCTGAGCGTCGATGTGACCGACAACGAGCCGGTGCGCCCGGTGCCGGATCTCAACACCCCGGATGGCTTTATGCCGATGGAGCCTGACGAGCCGGCCGCCAAGCCGGATGTCGATCTGGTGTTCAGTGACGAGGGCGAGATGGAGCTGCAGGGCTTTGAGCCCGAGCGGATGGCGGCCCAGCCAGCCAGTCGTGACCCGGATCTGGTGCCGGATCTCGATCTCTCGCTGGATGAGCCCATTGCGCTGGCCAACGAGCCCGCCATGGATCTGGCCAGCGAGTTCAACCCCAAGCCCAAGGCCGCTGACGAGATCATGAGCGAAGAGGAGCTGCAGGCAGCCCTGTTTGCCGAGCTGGATGCGGATCTCTCCGCCGACCTCGAGCCCGATTTGAGCTCCATCGACGAAGTCGGCGCCGCTGACGACGATCTGGCGAGCTTCGATCTCGGCGATTTCGACAGTGCCCTCGACGAGCCTGCTGCTGGCAAAGATGATAACGCCATTGATCTCAGTGCCGCAGAGGACGCCGACGAGAGTGCGGATGCCATGCTGGCCGAGCTCGGCCTTGAGCCTGTCAAGGCGAAGGAAGCGGAGCTGGATCTGGAGTGGGATCCCAACGAGCTGGCGCTCTCCGATTTCGAAGATGCGTTCGCCGAGGTGGAGTCTCATCCGGCGGATGTTCAACCCCGTGAGCAGGCACAGGAGAGCGGCTACGTCGAGATCGACAAGCTGCTGGCCGAAGCGGATGCCACCGCGCCGGAGCAGGAGCCGTATCAGGGCTTCTCGCTGGATGTGGGGCTCGATGGCTTCCCCGAGGTGCTGCCGGAATCCACCGGATTTGACGTGGATGCCGACGACGGCGGTGTGGGTGCCAAGCTGGATCTGGCCCGTGCATACCTCGAGATTGATGACAAGGATAGCGCCCGCGAGCTGCTGCAAGAGGCGGCGGAGCAGGGCAGCGATCACCAGCGTGCCGAAGCCGAGAAGTTGCTCAAGCGGTTGGGCTAAAGCATCTCCCATCACGGGATCAGAAAAACGGGGGCAGCCAGTAGGCTGCCCTCTTCTTTTGGCGATTTGCGATGGGGGGATCATGGCCGCGCAGGTTCGCAATCCAGGCCAATTGCGCGCGTGGTGGGACTTTTCGGGCTGAGCGCGTATAATCCGCCCCGTTTCTTTCACTGCGTTTTCACAACAAGACAAGTTTATCCATGCGAATTGCCCTAGGTATTGAATATGACGGCAGCCGGTATTTCGGCTGGCAGCGTCAGCGTGAAGTGATCAGCGTGCAGGCTGAACTGGAGACGGCGCTGAGCCGGATTGCCAACCATCCTGTCTCCATCCAGTGTGCCGGACGCACCGATGCCGGTGTCCATGCGACCGGTCAGGTGATCCACTTCGATACCGAGGCGAACCGTGCCGAAGGGGCCTGGACCCTGGGGCTCAATTCCAACCTGCCGCCGGATATCGCCGTGCGCTGGGTCAAGCAGGTGGGCGAGAGCTTCCACGCCCGCTTCAGCGCCACCGCCCGTCGCTACCGCTATGTCATCTACAACCACAACTACCGGCCGGCGATCCTCGGCAGTGGCGTCAGCCACTACCACGAGACCATCGATGCCGAGTTGATGCACCAGGCGGGCCAGAGCCTGCTGGGGGAGCACGACTTCAGCACCTTCCGTGCCGTCGCCTGCCAATCCAACACCCCGTGGCGCAATGTGACCCATCTGTGTGTCAGCCGCTCCGGCCCCTACATCGTGCTCGACATCAAGGCCAACGCCTTCCTGCACCATATGGTGCGCAACATCACCGGCTCCCTGCTGCTGGTGGGGCAGGGGCTCAAACCGGTGGAGTGGATTGCCGAGGTGCTGGCTGCCAAGGATCGCAATCTGGCCGGGCCGACCGCCAAGGCCGGTGGCCTCTATCTGGTCGACGTGGATTACCCGGCCGAGTTTGCTCTGCCGCAGTTGCCGCTCGGCCCGCTGTGGCTGCCGGACTCGGCACCGGGTACGACCAGTTTTTAGTAACTGCGCCCGAAAAATTGTGGTTTAATGACCCGTCATTTGTTGCCATCGAGCTATTAAGTCATTGAACAATCTAGGCTCGATGCGTTTTGTCAGGCACAAAAGCATTAAGGAATTCCATGAGCTGGCTTGAGAAGATTCTTCCCAAGAGCAAGATCACTGCGCCCCGTCGTCACAACATTCCGGAAGGGGTGTGGACCAAGTGCAGTGCTTGTGAACAGGTGCTCTACCGGGCAGAGTTGGAGCGCAACCTCGAAGTGTGCCCCAAGTGTGATCATCATATGCGCATCAGCGCCCGCGCCCGTCTCGAGAGCTTCCTCGATGAGCAGGGTCGTACCGAGATCGGTGCCGAGCTGGAGCCGCAGGATGTACTGAAATTCAAGGATTCCAAGCGCTACAAGGATCGTTTGTCTGCCGCTCAGAAAGAGACGGCGGAGAAAGATGCGCTGGTGGTGATGAAAGGGACCCTCAAAGGGGTACCGGTTGTCGCCTGTTCGTTCGAATTCTCCTTCATGGGTGGCTCCATGGCCTCCGTGGTCGGTGCCCGCTTCGTGCGCGCCGTTGAGGAGTGCATCAAGGAAGGCCGTGGCCTGGTCTGCTTCTCCGCCTCTGGTGGTGCTCGCATGCAGGAAGCGCTGTTCTCCCTGATGCAGATGGCCAAGACCAGTGCGGCGCTGGATCGTCTGTCCAAAGCCGGCCTGCCCTATATCTCCGTGCTGACCGACCCCACCATGGGTGGCGTCTCTGCCAGTCTGGCGATGCTGGGTGACATCAACGTGGGCGAGCCCAAGGCGCTGATCGGCTTTGCCGGCCCGCGCGTTATCGAGCAGACCGTGCGCGAGAAACTGCCGGAAGGCTTCCAGCGCTCCGAGTTCCTGCTGGAAAAGGGTGCCATCGATATCATCATCGATCGCCGCGAAATGCGTAACCGTCTGGCCAGCCTGCTCGCCAAAATGCTGAATACTCACGTCATCGAAGAGTGAAGATGAGTTCAAACATGCAACAATCCCAAAGCCGGTCGCTTGTCGACTGGCTTTCTTATTTGGAGCAGATCCATCCGGTCAATATCGACATGGGACTGGATCGGGTCGGTGCCGTTGCCCGGCGTATGGGGCTTACTCAGCTGCCGTTCAAGGTGGTCACGGTGGCGGGCACCAACGGCAAGGGCTCCAGCTGTGCCATGGCGGCCAGCATTCTGATGGCCGCAGGCTATAAGGTCGGCGTTTACTCCTCGCCCCATCTGCTGCACTTTACCGAGCGAGTGCGGGTCAACGGGCAGGAGCTGCCCGACAGCGACCACTGCGCCGCCTTTGCCGAGGTGGAAGCGGCTCGCGGCGAAATTGCCCTTACCTTCTTCGAGTTCGCGACGCTGGCTGGGCTGTGGTTGTTCCGCCGCGCCGCGCCCGATGTGCTGCTGCTGGAGGTGGGGTTGGGTGGCCGGCTCGATGCCACCAATGTGGTGGAGTCCGATGTGGCGATGATCACCTCCATTGCCCTCGATCACTGCGACTGGCTGGGTGATACCCGTGAAGCCGTGGCGGTGGAGAAGGCTGGGGTCTATCGCGCCGGCAAACCCGCCATCAGCGGTGAGCCCAATCCACCTGCGACTATCGCGAGCGAAGCACAGCGTCTTGGTGCCAACCTGCGTCAGGTCGGTATCGATTTTCGTGGCGATGAGCGCGAGAGCGGTTGGGATTATCACGGCCTCAACCAGTGGCGGGATCTGCCAAAACCGGCGCTGCCGCTGATGAACGCGGTGACTGTGCTGGCGGCGCTGGAATCGCTCGGCTTGCCGCTGCCGGAGTCTGCCATTCGTGACGGGCTGGCCAATGCCCGGCTGGCTGGCCGGATGCAGCAGCTGCAAAGCGCGCCGCTGGTGATCGTCGATGTGGCCCACAATCCCCATTCGGCAGCTTATCTGGCAGCGCAATTGCGCAAAATGCCCTGCTCGGGTGTGCGCCGCGCCGTGGTCGGCATGCTCAAAGACAAGGACATGGCGGGGTCGCTTGCCGAGCTCGATGGTCTGATCGGCGAGTGGTATCTGGCCAGCCTCACCGGCCCGCGCGCAGCCACTGCTGCGCAGCTGGCTGCGGCGTTGGGAGAGGACAAGGGGCTTGCCAGGGTGTTTGATGATGTCAGCGCCGCTTATCAGGCAGCGTTGGCCGCATCGAGTCCGGACGATATGGTCATTGTGTTTGGTTCGTTTTACACTGTCGCCGACATTCTGGCGGGTGTCGCCGTCTAGGCCACACCCCGGCTCCCCGGTCTTCGGGCGGGGAGCCAAATCGCATATTGAGTTACGTAAAGGTAGGATTCAACTTGGCCTCGAAGTTTCAAAACCGTCTGGTGGGCACCGTCATCCTGGTGGCCCTGGTTGTTATTTTCCTGCCGGACTTGCTGGATGGTCACAAGCTGGCACAAAAGGAGGAGGCCTTTGCCAAGATC
Source organism: Aeromonas sp. FDAARGOS 1416 (assembly GCF_019048085.1). Taxonomy (NCBI): domain Bacteria; kingdom Pseudomonadati; phylum Pseudomonadota; class Gammaproteobacteria; order Aeromonadales; family Aeromonadaceae; genus Aeromonas; species Aeromonas sp. FDAARGOS 1416. The sequence continues at coordinate 1,036,314 of NZ_CP077301.1, forward strand.
CCGCTGCGCCCCGAGCTGGAGCCTGCCAAGCCTGCGCTGCAGGTCTCGGCAGCCAACAGCCTGCCAGCCGATCATCTGGCCAGCCAGCAACAGGCCTCTGCGGCCCAGCAGTGGCAAGTGGAAGAGGTGGCTGACCCCATGACCCTCGCCGGTCAGGGCAACGGTGCGCAGCCGGCGACAACCCCTGCCGCACCGGCACCGGTTCAGCCGCAACAGAATGCCCAACCCAAGCCACAGCCCAAGCCGGAAGTGGTGGCCAAAAAACCGGTCGAACCGCCAAAGCCAGCACCCAAGCCGACGCCAGCCAAACCGGTTGAAGTTGCCAAGGCACCCACACCGACCAAGCCGCAGGCGGGTCAGATCAAGTCCCTCGACGATCTGATTGAAAGCAAGATGACTCAGCCGACCACTCCCGCGCCTGCTGCGGCACCGGCGCAGGGCAGCTGGATCCTTCAGCTTGGCGCCTTCAAGAACGTCGACAGCGTCAACGCGCTGGTGAGCAAGCTGCGGGCGGCGGGCTACTCTGCCCACACCTCGCCGCGCACACCGGTTCAGGGTCAGCTCAACCGGGTCTTTATCGGGCCGGATGTCTCCAAGGCCAAACTGCAGGGGATGCAGGGGCGGATCTCCCAGATGACCGGCCTCAGTGGCTCGGTGGTCTCTTACAATCCGTGACGGCTTGCAGTTGGCAATGGCCCTTTGAAACAAACACCGCGCTCCGTGCGCGGTGTTTTTTTATCTGGCTGCCGTGATTTTTAAGGTCGACGTCGTACAGGTCACCCCCCGGTTGGGATTTTCGGGCAGTTGGGGTAGTCTGAGCCCTTCTGCTACTCACAGGAGTTCAAGATGATCCTCTCGACGACCCCCACGCTGGAAGGCAAAACCATTCGTGAATACCGCGGCATCGTGGTTGGCGAAGCCATTCTCGGCGCCAACATTTTCAAGGATCTCTTCGCCGGGATCCGCGACATCATCGGCGGCCGCTCTGGCGCCTATGAAAAAGAGCTGGCCCGTGCCCGCGAGATCGCTTTCGATGAGCTCAAAGAGCGTGCCGCCGCCCTTGGCGCCAATGCGGTAGTCGGCATCGATATCGACTACGAAGTGGTGGGGCAAAACGGCAGCATGCTGATGGTCAGCATCAGTGGCACCGCTGTGGTGGTCTGATCGGGCCTCCGCCTCTGCATGGGCAATGAGCCGATAACCGGGTTATCGGCTTTTTTATTGCCTGTCTGATACGTGGTGGCTGGCAGGGTCATCACTTAAGTCATTGATTTTAAATATTTATATTTATTGATAATTCCACGGACCGGTTTTGTTTTTTTTCACTGGGTGGCCCGAGAGGGTCAAGCTAGAGTGCCGCCATCAGGAACGACACCGCTCACGGACGAGGTTCTCTTCTCTTGAAGGCGTATCACTATGAATCAAACACCCGCTCTGCTGACCCTTGTCATGTTGGCCATGACCGCCCATGCCGGCAGTGCCCTCGCGGCGCTGCCCAACTTCAGCGCCACTTGCCCCACCGATATCCGGGTCAAGTCGCAAGGGGGCAACGTCTTTATCAATGGCAAGAAGGCGACCCTGAAAACGCTGGCGCCCGCCGCCTATTCGGCCACAAACGGCAAGGTGGTCATCGGGATCACCTTCGATCTGCCCGCCAGCGAACCCATCCTGGATTACGTCATCAAGCATGATCGGCGAGCCCACGGCTTTTGCACCGTGCACGCCTGGTCGGCGGGCAAGGCAGCCGCACTGCCGATGGCCAAGGGAGACTCGCCCTATCAGGGCAAGTGGGTAGCCAAGAACCGCGAGACAGGTGCCACGGTGGCCAATATTCAGGTGGATGGCAAGGAGCAGGTGTGGGTCAACGGAGTCAAGGTGAAGGCCAAGCGGGCCGATGGCGCGCTGCAGTTTCGTCAGGGCACCATCCTCTACACCTTGCAGGGGGATCCGCGTATTCGCGATGAGAGCGACTGGAATGACAGCGATGTTCAGAATACCGGCCCCATCCGGCTCGAGTAACAGACACGCCGTGCCACGGCTTGGTCATTGATGCAAAAAACAGAGAGCGGCATGGCCGCTCTCTGTTTTGTTGTCTCTATTGGGTGATAGCCGTGCGGGGTTAGATGCCGTGGATGGCGTTGGCTTCCCCATACCAGTCCAGCTTGTCGGCCAGAGTGACCACCGAGCCGATGATGATGAGACTCGGGCTCTTCACCTGACGGGCCAGTTCGGCCAACTGCTGCAGCTCGCCGCGCACCACCCGCTGGCTGAGCTGGGTGCCTTGCTCCACCAGCGCCACCGGGGTGTGACCGGACATGCCGTGGGTTTGCAGCGCATCCTGAATGCGGGCGGCGTGGGCCAGCCCCATGTAGAAGACCAGGGTCTGGCGGGGGGCGGCCAGCGCCGACCACTCCTGAGCGATATTGCCCTCCTTGTCGTGGCCGGTGATGAACTGCACCCGCTGGGCGTGATCTCGGTGGGTGAGGGGAATGCCGCTGTAGGCGGCGCAGCCCGACGCTGCCGTGATGCCCGGTACCACCGAGAAGGGGATGCCCGCCTCAGCCAGAATCTCCAGCTCCTCGCCGCCCCGGCCAAAGATAAAGGGATCGCCCCCCTTGAGCCTGACCACCTGTTTGCCGAGACGAGCCTGCTCCAGCAACAGCTGGTTGATCGCCTGCTGGGGCACGCAGTGGCGACCCGCCTCCTTGCCGACAAAGATCCGCTCGGCATCCCGGCGCACAAGCGCCAGTACCTCCTGCGACACCAGCCGGTCATAGACCACCACATCCGCCTGTTGCAACTGTTGCAGACCGCTCAGGGTGAGCAGCCCCGCATCGCCGGGGCCGGCGCCCACCAGAGTCACGCTCCCCTTGCTCAGCACCGGCTCATTCAATAGCTCAGCGACGCTCTGCTCGGCGGCCTGTTGCTGGCCGCGGGCCAGCTGGCATGCCAGTCGCTCATGGCTAAAGAGCCGCTCCCAGACGCGGCGGCGAGCCAGCTTGTCCGGTATGGCCTTGACCCGCTCGCGCAGCTTGCCCGCCAGCGCCGCGAGCTGGCCGAGGTGTTGCGGCAGCAACGCTTCAAGTTTTTCCCGCAGCTGGCGGCTCAGTACCGGCGCCGTGCCTGCGCTGGAGATCGCCACCATCAGCGGCGAGCGGTCGATGATCGCGGGCATGATGGCGCTGCAGTGGGCAGGATAGTCCACCACATTGCAGAAGATCTGGCGCAGGTTCGCCTCGTGAAAGACCTGCTGGTTGACCTCTTGCTGGTTGGTGGCGGCGATCACCAGCCACTTGCCATCGAGCAGTTCGGGATGAAAGCCGGCGGCGCAAACGGTCAGGCGACCCTGCTCGGCCCAGCTCATCAATTGGGGTTCCAGGTGCGGGGCATTGATGGTGATCTTCGCCTTGGTATCGAGCAGCAGACGCGCCTTGCGCACCGCCACCTCACCGCCGCCGACGATCAGGACCGGCTTGTTTTGCAACTGACAGAAGAGAGGGAGAAAGTCCATAACAGGCTCCGGATGCTGGCCCGCTCGCAATGCCGCGCCGGGCGAGATAGCAGGGCACGCCGTGACGTACCCCGGATGGTCGGGGGAAAGATCCCCCGACGGGAATAAAAAAGGGGAAGGGTGATCTACGCCCGGGCCAACGACAGATCCCCACCGGTGTCGGCCACTTGATCACGCTTCCCCAAACGAGGTTTTTCCTATTGCACCGCTTTGACGTGCATGTTGGCGACGTACTGATCTTCGGCCCAGAAGATGCGGTCTGCGACCATGGCTTCCGGGTTGAGGGTTACGCCGCGCAGCACCCGCTCCTTGAACTTGTGATAACCGGCCCGGTCGATAAGGTGACCCATGTGCAGGTAGATGGGCTTGCCATCCAGCATCTCGGCCTCGAACTCGAAGAGGTTCTTGATCACCGCATGCAGCACCTCTTCGGTGACCCAGTTGAGGAACAGCTTGCCGGTACGGGGAGTCTTCTTGCTGGTGCGTCCCCCCAGCTTGACCATGTAGAGCTGCTTGGGAGCCCGCTGCCAGGCCAGGGTCGGGCAGGCCAGCACGCACTCGCCACAGCCGATGCACTTGCTCTCCTCTTTGACCGCCTTGCCATGCTTGATAGCGAGGCAATCCACTGCATGGTGGCTGCACGCCTTGACGCAGGCGCTGCAGCCGATACAGCGCTCGGCATTGAAATTGATCTTGGCGATGCCGAGGATGCCGAAGTCGGCCATGTTGGCCTTGGCGCAGTCGTTGGGGCAGCCAGCGATCACCATCTTGAGGTGATAGGGGTTGGGGTAGAGGTGCTTCTCCATCCGCTGGGCCAGCCCGGTGCAGTCGATATTGCCCTTCTGGCAGATGGTGTTGCCCTGACAGGCGACGATATTGCGCCCGCCTATGGTCTGGTAACCGGCTGTGGTGTCCTCTACCTCGATGCCGCAGGTCTCCACCTCGATCTCCTTGATCAAGGGCTCGAGGGCGGCGTTGACCTTGTCCATGTCCTGATACTTGATGCCGGGCATCGCCAGCTTCTGGCGGGTGGTGAGGTGGATCAGGCCGTTGCCGTACTGTTCGGCGATCTGCTGGGCCACTGTCAGCAGGTAGGCGGGCATGATCCCGCCGGGAATGCGTACGCTGATCATCGCTTCGCCGCGCACCTTGGAGAGGCGGTATTCGTTCTTGGCGCGGGCCTTGATGATGTCGATATCGAGACTCATGGTGTTCTCCTTCAGTCGATCAGATGCTGGGCCTGGTCAAAACGAAAGACCGGTCCATCCACGCAGATATAGGTGTCGCCCATCCGGCAGTGGCCGCATTTGCCCACGGCGCAGGCCATGCGGCGTTCGTAGTCGACCCAGATGCGATCCTTGGGGATGCCCCGTTCGAGGAAGGCAAGCACCACGAAGCGGATCATGATGGGGGGGCCGACCACGATCACCTGGATATCCTCCTTGTCACAGAGATCCAACTGGTCGATGTAGTCGGTGACCCGGCCGATGCGAAACTGCTCGCTCTCCTCACCCTCATCCAGTGTGACGATGAGATTCTGGCGCTCGGCCCAGAGCGGCATCTCGTGGCGATAGAGCACCGCCTGCTCGTTCTTGAAGCCGAGGATCATGTCGAGGGACTTCACCTGTTCCGGGTGTTTGCTGAAGCGACGCAGCAGCCCCTTGACCGGTGCGACGCCGGTGCCGCCTGCCACCACGATGAGGTGCTGGTTGTGATAGGCCTCCAGCGGGTAGCCGTTGCCATGGACGCCGCGCATCCACACCTTGTCACCCACATCGAGGGCAAACAGGGCATCGGTCACCTTGCCGACTTTGCGGATCAACAGATCCACATAGCCATCGCCATAGTCGGAGACCGAGATGGGCGCCTCGCCCACGGTGGGCAGGGAGATCTCCACAAACTGGCCGTAGTGGAGATCAAAGTCGCGGGAGACCCGAAAGTTCCACTCCAGCTCGGTGTGGCGCTCGATGGCCAGAATGGTGTAGGCCTTGGGCAGCAGGCGGTTTTCGACCACGTCCTGCTGCGGTTCTGCTGTTGCGGTTTGCTGGCACTGGCACATATCAGTTCGCCCCCTGCGCGTTGTCGGCTGCGATGGTCTGTTCGACCACATCGGTCATCTTGTTGATGATGTTGCTAAAGGAGATGTAGTGAGGGCAGCGATCGTCGCAGCGGCCACAGCCGACGCACATGTGCTCCTCCCCCTGACGGGCCTTGTAGTCGTTGACCTTGTGCAGGGCGCGATAACGCAGGCGCTCGCCATGCTTGGCGCGAAAACCGTGGCCACCGGCCATGTCGCTGAAGCCATCCACCATGCAGCTGGCCCACTGGCGACGGCGTTCGCCCTGCTTGGGGTTCTCGGCATAAGTGAGGTCGTGCACGCTGTAGCAGCTGCAGGTCGGGCAGGAGGTGGTACAGCGGCCGCAGCCGATGCAGCGGCTGTCGTACTCGGCCCAGACTGGATGGGCGGTGAGGATCTGGCGGATCCGCTGGGGGTCGTCACAGACGCTGTCCGGGGTGCGTACCTTGACCGGGTTGCTCTGGACAAATTCCGGGGTGAAGTCGTCGGATTCACCTAGCTCGGCAAAGTAACCGAGCAGCTCGGGATCCTTCACCTCGATACGGGCACCCTCATCGCTCAGACGAATGGCGGCGGCGTAGTCCCGGGTCTCGTTGCTGCCCATGGAGACGCAGAAGCAGTTCTCGAAGCTCTCGCGGCACTCCAGCAGTACCAGCTTGAGCTTGCTGCGCAGCCGGGCGTAGTAGACGTCGCTGTTCTGGCCATTTTTCAGGTAGACCTGATCCAGCCTGCGCAGAGCGTGGATATCGCAGCTGCGCAAGAACAGCAGGGTGGGCTTGGCCTCCACCTTTGATTCGCGCAGCTCCAGATTGTCGAAGTGGAACAGGGTCTGGGTGATGGGGAGCACCACCTCTTTCGGGGAGAAGTGGGACTTCTCCTGCCACACCAGATCGGCCGGATGGCGGATGCTGTGGTAGGTGACGTTGTCGGTGTCGGAGAAGCGGCCGCCCCGATATTCGGCCGCGGGCGCCATGATCCGGTAATCGGGCAGCAGCCGCTCGAACAGCTGCGCCAGCGCGGGATGGGTGAGAAGAAACGACATAAATAAACACCTTGTATGAGGGTGAGATGCCCTGGCATAGGGATGAGGCGCGGGCCGGTCAGGATGTCTGGCATCGGTTCTGGCCGCGCTTGCCTCGCCACGGTCTGTTTTTATGACTCATGTTGCTCAACTGACCCGATTGTTATTGTGTTGGCGGCGCGTGCGTCGCGGCAGGTCGGGTCATGCCTGTAAAACCCTTATCAATTGAGCAGGGCGGCCTGATAGCCTGCGCACTTGCCCATCACGTATCCCATCTCCAGCTTGTTGATATCGCGGGTGAAACGGGAGACGGGGAAGTAGTCGGCCGGGGCGATCACCTCGATCTGGCAGTCCTCCGGCGGATTGGCGATAAAATCGAGCGCCTCGTTGTAGCTGCGATCCCGCTGCTCCAGCGCCTGTGCCAGCGCGGGGCGGGTCTTGAGCAGAGTGCGGATCATCCAGGGGAAGGGCATCGGCTTGAGCCGATAGCCAAGGGGCTCGGAGAGGATCACCGTCAGGTGACGGGCTCCGCGGCGGTAGGCCTCGATCACCGGGATGGAGTCGGCCACCCCGCCATCTGTCATCGGCACCCCGTGCACCTCCGGGTATTCGTGGGAGGCGAGGGGAATGGCGCAGCTGGCGGGCAGCACCTCGTTCATGTTCTCCGGCTTGACCCGGATGTACTCCGCCTTGCCGGTCAGGGTATTGGTCACCACTGCATAGAAGGGGATGCCGGTCTCCCGGTAGGCGTGAATGTCTAGGGGATACTTGCTGCAGCTGGTGTTCCACAGCCAGTGGATATCCACCAGATTTCCCCCCTTGGCAAAGCGCAGGGGATCCATAAACTGCTGGCTGCACGCCAGTTTGGTCAGGATCTCGTGGCTGCGGCCATGCTGGCTGGCGAGATAAGCCAGCAAGTTGGTGGCCCCCGCCGAGACGCCGATGGCGAAGTCAAAGGGGCGATAGTCATGCTCGATAAACGCATCCAGCACGCCGCTGGCAAATATGCCGCGCATGGCGCCGCCTTCTACAACCAATGCGCTGGGGGATGCGTTTTTGTTCATGACAGACACCTCATTGATATGCGGGAGAAAAAGTGGGAAAGAGAACGTCCGGGCTGTCAGGCCGACCATTCTGACAACCAACCGGGGTTGGCCATCGCAATGAGGTCATTCTAGGAAGGGGATGGTGTTTAGAATATCTGTTAATAATGAATAAGGTGTTTTGTATTTCTAAACAACTGTAATAAACCCGTTGTGATCAAAGGGGTTGTGTAGGAGTCTCAACGACTCTGTGATGGCTGGATATTGGCAAGGATGAGTGTGTCATGACGTTATTGGTTCCCCCGCTGCTTAAACGTGGCGATACCATCGCTTTTTTCTCCCCCTCCAGCGCGGCGACCGCCTGGGCACCCACCCGTTTTGCCCGCGCAAAAGCCTTTCTTGAGGGACAGGGCTTTAGGCTCAAGGCGGGCAGCCTCACCGGCCAGCAGGAGCACTGGCGTTCCGGCTCCATTGCCGCGCGGGCCGAGGAGCTCAACGCCCTTATTCGCGACCCAGAAGTACGCTGCATCATGTCGGTGATTGGCGGCAGCAACTCCAACTCCCTGCTGCCCTACCTCGATTTTGAGGCGCTGAGGCGCGATCCCAAGATCATCGTTGGCTACTCCGATGTGACGGCGCTGCTGCTCGGCATCCATGCCAAAACTGGCCTGGTTACCTTTTATGGCCCGGCGCTGGTGGCCTCCTTTGGCGAGTTGCCGCCGCTGGTGGATGAGACGCTGGCCAGTTTTTTACAGATTGCATTGGCCGATGAAGCTGGCGTCCCCTGCACGCTGCCCACCCCGGCAAAGTGGAGCGATGAACGGCTGGACTGGGAGAACCAGACCCGGGCCAAGCAGTGCCAGCCCAATCAGCTGATCTCGGTGGGCTCAGGCCGGGTTGAGGGGCGACTGATCGGCGGCAACCTCAACACCATGGCGGGGATCTGGGGCTCCCCCTATATGCCCGTCATCGAGCACGGCGACATTCTGCTGCTGGAGGACAGCCTGAAATCTGCCGAGACGCTGGAGCGCTCCTTTGCTCACCTCAAGCTGTGCGGGGTGTTTGAGCGGATCGGTGCGCTTATCCTCGGCAAGCACGAGTTGTTCAACGATCAGGGTAGCGGCAAGCGCCCCCTCGATATCCTGCTGGAGGTGGTGGTGGAGCCGAACTTCCCCATTCTGGCGGAGTTTGACTGCGCCCATACCCACCCCATGCTGACGTTGCCGCTGGGTATCGAGGTGGCGCTCGATCTCGACCGCCAGCAGCTCAAGCTACTTGAGCCCTGGTGGCGAGTAGAATGAGGGCGAAATGAATGTCAAAAAATGGGTGTCAAAAAACAAGGCCGCTGATGCGGCCTTGTCTGTTGTTGGGGGATGACATTGTCAGGGCAGGGCATCGGGCCGGAAGCTGGCGCGGATCTGCGGCACCAGGCTTGATGGGTCGAACCCTTTCTCCTCGCCCAGCACCGGATGAAGCAGGGGCTTTTCTTCGATGGGAGTGATATCCCCCGCCAGCAGCTGGCGAGTCGCCTGACCCATCTGGTAGAGCTGGCGCACCGGCGCAAACTGGGTCGCCAGATTGAGGGGGTCATCGGCGCGGGTGAAGGCCATCATGGGGATCTGGTAGGTGGCATCGCGCGCCGGCTTGTCACCGTGAATCCCCTTGCCGGCGGACATCAAAAACGGCTGGTGATCGCCAAAGGCCACCACCAGATAGCGCTTGCCCGACTGGTCGAGGGTCTTGAGCAGCCGCTCCAGCGAGGCCATGGCATCCACCACCCCTGTGTAGTAGGTGTTGAGCAGCTGGGTGTCACTCTCGCTCTGGTTCGGGCAGGCGCCGCTGCGCTCCTGCCCTTGATAGCGGGGGCCATCGAAGGGGCCGTGCCCCTGCATGGTGACCGCATAGGCAAACAGCGGTTTGTCATCCTGTTCGCTGCGCTTGAGTATGTGGTCGATGAGCGCATCATCGGAGATATAGAGTCCCTTGTGCTCAAGGGTGGTGAAGCGGGTGTCGAACCAGCGCTCCTCATAGCCGAGCGCCGGGATTGCCTTGGCGCGGCCCCAGAATTTTTCCACATAGGGGTGGGCGAACAGGGTCTGGTAGCCGCTCTGCCTGGCGCTCTGGGCCAGTCCCGGCACCTGCTGCGAGAGGTAGTAGTAGGGCACCACCCCCTGCTTGAGCAAGCCCACCGGCAGGCCGGTGTTCATCTCGAACTCCGCCAGCACCGTCATGCCGCCGGTGGTGGGGGAGTGGATGGTTTTTTGCCACTGCTGCACGCTGGCGGGCAGGGAGAGGGTGGGGGCCGGGGCGCAGATCCGCCCCTTCCAGTCGAGCCAGAGCGACTCATATTGCAGCACGATCACCAGATCCCAGCGCGGCGCTATGCCTTGGGGCGGATAGCTCAGCTGCGGGGTCAGCTCGTTGATCTGCAAGGGGTAGCGAAACACGCTGCCGCTTTGCAGCATCTCGTCCACCAGATTGAACAGATAGAGGCCGGGGCCGGAGCGGATGATGTCTCTGTGGTAGTTGACCGCGCGATCCACGTAGCGAATGTTGGCCCCCAGCAGCTTGTTGCCGGTCTGGGTGGCAAAGACGCAGAGGGCAAAGAAGGCGACGGTGGCCGCGGCAGTGCGCAATACCCAGCGTGACAGGGCAAAGCGCCAGCAGAGAAACAGTGCCAGCAACACGGTGAAGATGGGCAGGATGGGGTGCTGGTCGAGCAGGATCCGCAGCAGCGCCAGCAGGTTGCCAAAATCGTCCCCGCCGAGTGGCACGCCGTAGATGGCGATCTTCATAAAGTTGGCCAGCAGACCGATGCCTGACAGCGCGGTAAAGACCAGCCCCATATAGAGGTTGAAGCCCGCCAGCGCGCAGAGGCTCCAGCCCAGCACCATGCTGCCCCAGGCCAGATAGTAGTGCTCCGGCCGAAAGCCTGACCAGAGCAGAAACTCCCCCAGCTTGAACACCACGAAGCCGTGCAGCAGCACGAAGGTGAGGTTGCCGAGCAGCAGGCTGCCGATGATCCGCCAGCGCAGGCTGCGGCGCAGCTTTGGCAGCACCGTTTTGAGCACGGCGGCGCTCAGGGCCAGCACCAGCGTCAGGCTCACCACCAGATAGGTGAGGTTGAAGCCCTGCTCCGGCAGGGTTTGCAGGATCTGGCTGAAATCGCCGCTCTCGGGGCGATCCTTGAGCAGCAGACCGATGCGCAGCTGATAACGGCTGGCCAGCGCATCATCCGGGGCCCGCAGGGTGCTGTTGAGATCCAGAGTGCAGCGGTTATTGCGGCACACCTGACGCTTATCCACCGCTTGACTGAGCTGGTCAATCCGCTCCCCCTTGTCGTTGAGCAGCTCTACCCGCACCTTGTCCCCCGCTTGCAGCGGCCCTCGCAACTGCCACTGGCTGCGCACCACCAGATAGAGGCCGCGGCTGTCGCTTTTATAGAGCAGGGCGTGGCGGGTGAGGGTAGCCAGCGGATTGTCGGCGGGGCCCAGCACCAGCGGCTGGGCACGGCCCAGCCAGCTACCGGGATTGATCAGCGGCAACAACAGGGTCAGCAGCAGCAATCCGCCCAGCAGGGCAAGCAGCAGAGAGGGCAGACTCAGGACGTGGGGGCGGCCTGAGGAGGGGCGATTCATATAAGCTCATCCTTTGAGCGAGTGAGGGAGAGATCGTTCATCCGCATAGAGTTTGACCCGATGGTGCGGGCCTTGCTTCAGCTTGTCAATTTAATGACCACTTAATGAATATTTGGTTACAGCTCGACCTTGCAAATTGTGATCCCGATCGAGGGGTTGTTCGGAATATGTGATGAAAGCGTCATCATGGGGTTTTGCCGCTGGCTTGGGAGGGATCTGCTGTTTAGTCTCTCGATAGCGACTGGAGGTACATGTATGAATCCCAAAGTGATGGCACGTCAGGCCAGATTGCTGCGCATGCTGGAGAGCAAGGAAGAGATCCGGATCGGACGCGAGCGCGACTGCCCGCTGCCGCTGGCCCAACTGGTCAAGCTGAAGGATAGCCATCCGGCTGTGGTCAAAGTCTATCGCCACGGTCTCACCGCCGAGGTGTTTCACCTCAAGGTGGAGGGGCATCACTGGTGCCTCAAGCGGCGCCGTCAGGATTCGCTGGTGGCCAACCTCGATGGCAAGACTGCCTTTCTGACCGAGCTGGAGCGGCGGCGCGAAATCGAGGCGCTGCGGGAGCTGCATCCTACTGTCCTCTCCCACGTGGTCTGCACCAGCTTTGGCTCGGCGCGCGCCGGGGTGCTGGTCTCCCCCTGGTTGCGGGGTGTGCCGGTCCATCAGCTCAACGAGCGCAATCTGGCCCAAATGCTGGAGGTGCAGGGTGAGCTGGCCCGCTGGGGCTGGTTTGACTGGGACCCGAGCCCGGGTAACCTGCTTGATGACGGCGAGCAGATCTGCGTGTTCGACTTTGGCTATATGTGGACCTTCGATCCCCGTTTTGAATACAACTCCAACGGTCTGGTCGACCCGCAGTTCCATGTACCGGAGCGGTTGGAGACCCGCACCCTCTCCGGACTCTGGCTCGATGAGGCCGATCCTCTGCCGCAATTTCGCTACTGGCGTGAACTCTGCCTGAAATGGGTAAAACGGGAGATCCATCACCTGATCCGCGAAGGGGCCAGCGCGCCCGTGCTGGCCCGCCTGCACGCCCTGCAAGGGGAGTGGAGCGCCGCGCTGGCGAGCGACGAGGCGCTGGTCGCCAACTGGTGGCGGGACATGTATCGCAGCCACCGGCTCGATGTGGCCGATGATCTGAGCGGCCAGAGTTGCGGCCCGCTCACCCTGCGTCGCCTCGACTGGTTGATGCAGGCGGTGACGGATCACTATCCGCTGCTGGTGGACAATCTCTCGCCTCAGGAGACTGAGTTGGGCCAGACTGGGCTGCTGGCCCGCTTGCAGCAGCTGCGCTGCGAAGCTGTGGCCTGTCAGTTGCCTGCCACCAGCCTTGCCTGAGCCAACACATCTGCGAAATACAAATGAACAGGGCGCCTTGTTGTTAATGCCAGTAGGTTGAGCCTGAATGGCATTGTTTTTATTGGCTTTTGTTACACTATACCTCTGTGGCCTTGGCTTCACGCTGCGGGATAACTTCGCTCCCTTCGTTCCGGCAATACAAACTGTCCCGCTTGTTTCTCTAGCTCAGCCACCCGCTTCGGGATAGTTCTCGGCCTGGCCGAGCGACTAGAACCCCTTGTCGAGCTGGGTGAACGAGTGCTTTGGCGTGCGTTCGATAGGCTTTTTCGCCAGCACCATCTCGTTGACGACGTAGCTGTCTATGACGGCCTGAACATACAGGTGACTGGTGAGTTCCATCTGGCAAAGCATGCGCACCAGCGGATTGACAGTCTCCCAATGCTGGGGGTCGGGTTTGGCCAACTCTGCTGCATTGTCCGGGGTGTCGGGCGTGTGCCACACACGCTATCGACGGCGAGCTGCGACAGCCTAGCCCAACCGAGGTGATTGGCCTGCTGGTGCCTGTCTGTGGCGGTGCCGTGAAACCGCCGCTCGATGCTCTTGTGGCCAAACTTTTGGCGAGCTTGCAGGAAGGAACTCGGGGTTACAAATGGGCGCCATAAGGAGTTATCAATGGGTCCTTAATGGATCGGCATTATCACCAAGTGACCCCTTTTGCTATCTGGCAGTGCTGGGTTGCGAGATCGCCATCTGCTCGTGGGTGACCCTGTTTGCGCTGAGCCCGTTACCCGTGTCGGTGGGGTTGCTGGGCGGGCAGTGGCGATTTGCTTCGCTGCTTGAGACGGCCGAGCCAGAGGCTCAAGCCCGCCGTCAGGATGAGGATCAGTTCAATTCCCATGACCAGACCGCCCAGCTCGCCTTGCTCCCAGAAGGGGTGCAGGTAAAGCCCACCCAGACTGGCTCCCAGATAGTAGGCCACCAGATAGAGGGAGGAGGCGAGGGCGCGGTTGTGTTCGACATGATGACCAACCCAGGCACTAGCGCAGGCGTGTGCCAGGAAAAAGCCGAAGCTGGAGATCAGCAAGCCACTCAGGATCCCGAGCAGGCTAGCTTGCAGTAGCCATAGACTGCCGAGGGCCATCAGGGCGATCCCGACCAGCAGCATGCGTTGTGCCCCCCAGCGATTGGCAAATCGGCCACTCAGAGAAGAGGCTACAGTCCCCGAGAGATAGGTGAGAAACAGCATGCCGAGCCACTGGGTGGGCAGGGAGAAAGGGGGCTTGGCCAGCAGGAAGGTGAGATAACTGAACTGGTTCAGAAACACCATAAAGTTGAGGCCGCCAATCAGATAGGCCCCTACCAGCAAGGGATTGGTCAGGTGTTGTTGCAAGGCGCGCGCAAATTGGCCGCGAACGGGGGCGCTCGCCACAAAGCTGGTCTGATGGGGCAGCAGCCAGAAGACCAGCGGCAGCAGTGACAGGCTGATCACACCAATCCCCAGAAAGGTATGCTGCCAGTCGCCAAACCAGCCTGCCAATAGGCCGCCGACCACCCGACCGGCAATGCCACCGAGGGAGTTGGCGGCAATATAGACCCCCACCGCCGAGAGCAGCGCCCGTTTGCTGAACTCTTCCCCCATATAGGCAATCGCAGTGGCTGGTAACCCGGCCAGCAGCGCGCCCTGCAGGATACGCAGCAGCAGCAGGGAGCCAAACTGCTCAACCAGCGGGATCAGCAGTGAGAGCAGGATCGCCAGGGTGAGGGTTCCCAGCATGACTTGCCGACGGCCATGGCGATCCGCCAGTCTGGCGCAGATCAGCAGGGAGGCGGCAAGGCCTGCTGTGCATCCTGCCAGGGTCCAGCTGGCCGAGAGGGAGTTGACTGAGAAGACCTCGGCGATCAGGGGTAACAGGGGATGGGTCTGGTAGAGGTTCAGAAACACCAGAAAAGAGCCCAGGCTGAGGGCCAGTGTTGCACGTATCCACTCGCGACTTCCAACTTCAATCATTGCGTATTGTCCTGACTACTTTTGGTCAGGTTAGAGTCCTTACGGTTATAAATATAATATATTTAAGTTATCCATCTCATAAGATGAATTGATACATGGATCTGAAACAGCTCACCTATCTGCTGGCGGTCAGGGATGCCGGCTCATTTACCAAGGCAGCCAACAGTTTGCATGTGGCACAACCGGCCATCAGCATGGCCATCGCCAAGCTGGAGCAGCAGCTCGAATTGCGGCTGTTTGATCGACAGGACCGGGCGGTACGGCTCACCCCGGAGGGAGAGGTGCTATGTCGCCATGCCGAGCGTCTGTTGCTGCAGATGCATCAGGCTGAGGCCGAGATGGCTGAGCTCAAGGGGCTGGAGCGGGGGGAAGTGCGGATCGGGATCCCCTACATGATGGGCTCCTACTATTTCCCCCCTCGTCTGATGGCCTTCAAGCATCGCTATCCCGGCCTCAAGATCCGGGTCGAAGAGGCCGGCACCCGTGAGCTGCTCAGCCGGATGGTGGATGGCTCCCTCGATCTGGCCATTCTCATCACCAGTGATCTCCCCCCCGCCATCGAGGGGGCACATCTGCTGAGCGAAGAGATGTTGATGGTGGTGGGGGACGATCACCCCTTGCGCGGCGAACCGGCCGTCACCCTCTCGCAGTTTTTCGCTCAGGAGCTGGCTCTGTTTCGCCGTGGTTTTTACCACCGGGAGCATATGGAGGCGCTGGCCCAGAGCCTGGGCGTTGAACCCGATATCGCCTTCGAGAGCAATCTTATCCCTCTGCTCAAGGCGGTGGTGCGGCAAGGTTTTGCGGTGACCACCTTCTTGCGGATGGTGCTGGAAGAGGAGCCGGATCTGAGTGGCGTACCCTTCGACCCGCCCATCTACCTCGACCTCTGTGTGGCGTGGCGGCGTGGCGATCCGCTCTCCATGGCCAACCGTGCCTTGCGCGATTTCCTACTCAAGGATCGCCCGGCCTGATGGCGGCGGGCCATTGCTGAAAGTTTGTTACTATTAACGGTGGGTTCGCTTGAGGGCTACACCATGAAATTGCAGCAATTGCGCTATATCGTCGAGGTGGCCAACCACAGGCTGAATCTGTCGGCCACCGCCGAGAGCCTCTTTACCTCCCAGCCCGGGATCAGCAAACAGGTGCGGATGCTGGAGGATGAGCTGGGGATCCAGATCTTCGAGCGCAGCGGTAAACACCTGACCCAGATCACCCCCATAGGTCGGGACGTGATCAAAGTGGCCGCCGAGGTGTTGGACAAGGTCGCCACCATCAAGGTAATGGCCAGGCAGCATGTGCATCCGGAGCAGGGAACCCTCACCATTGCTGCTACTCATCTGCAAGCTCGCTATATTCTGCCCGCCATCCTCAAGGGTTTTATGGCCCGCTTTCCCAAAGTTGCCGTAACTGTGATGCAGGGGAGTGCGACGCAGTGCCGCGCAGCCGTGCATGATGGCGCTGCCGATCTGCTGCTGGCGGATGAACCGGAGGAGGGGAGCGATCTGCTTGTGCTCCCCTCTTTTCAGTGGCAACGGGGCTTGGTGCTACCCAAGGATCATCCGTTGGCCAAAGCAATATCGCTGACTCCGGCTGAGCTGGTGGAGTTTGCATTGGTGACCGATGGAAGGGCTCTCTCCACAGCTCATGGCACTGATTGCGCTCATGCCGAGAGCCGGATCGCCTGCTGTGCGAGCGACAGTGATGTGCTCAAGACCTATGTCAGACAAGGGATGGGCATCGGGGTGATGGCAACTTTTGCCTGGGATCCCCAGCGCGATGGCGATCTGGTGCTCAAAACGGTGCCCTGGCTACCAGGATGTGTGGCCGCTATCGGGTTGCGCAGAGGGGCATTTTTATGCGGCTATCTCTACGATCTGATTGAACGTCTCGCGCCGCAATTGACCCGCGAGCGGGTCGAACAATACTGTGCAGCCCGCACTGGCAAAGAGCTTGAAGCTCTGCTGGCCAATTTGACCGTACCACTTAGATAGCTTGGGTTGATGTGTGGTCATCCCAAGAAAAACGCCTCCCAATGGGAGGCGTTTGACTATCTGGCATTCGTCAATGCTGGCTCACTTCTTCAGCATATGATCCAGCTTGTTGGCCTTGGTCGACAGATAGAACTCGTTGTGGGGATTGCGTCCTTCCTGCAACGGAACCCGTTCGGCCACCGGAATACCGAAGGATTCCATGGCTTTCATCTTGCGCGGGTTGTTGGTCATCAGTTTGAGAGACTTGACTTCAAGCTGCTTGAGCATGTCGGCGCAGATGGTGTAATCGCGCATGTCGGCGGCGAAACCAAGGGCCACGTTGGCCTCCACGGTATCGGCCCCCTGATCCTGCAGGTGATAGGCGCGGATCTTGTTGAGCAAGCCGATACCACGGCCCTCTTGACGCACATACAGCAACACGCCACGACCGGCTTTGGCGATATTCTCCATAGCCGCCTGCAACTGGAAACCGCAGTCACAACGCAGGCTGAACAGGGCGTCGCCGGTCAGGCACTCTGAGTGGATCCGGCCCAGCACGGGCTCTTCACCGGTAATGTCGCCCATCACCAGTGCGGCGTGATCTTTGCCTGTGCCGGTTTCCTGAAAACCTACCAGCGTGAAGGTGCCCCAAGGGGTTGGCAATTTGGATTGGGCCACGAGGGTAACGCTGCTCATAGGTTGCTCCTTACTACTAACGGCTCAAAAAAGGGGGCCAGTTTAGCGCGCCTTGTCAGGAACGACCATAAGAACAAGTCCCTGCATTGCTTAATGAAATCTCCAAATGAGATACAAGCACAGCTGTCCGTCGGAGTTTTGGCCCTTTGTGCGGATTGATGACTGCCAGGCTCACCACATTCGGGTATAATCGGCGCCCATTAACCCACCCCTTCGGGATGGGAGCAACACAGTGCAGGAGAGAAGTTATGCCTCAGATGGCCCCCGTAATGACAATTGATGGCCCCAGTGGTGCAGGTAAAGGCACCTTGTGTCAGCTGCTTGCTGAGAAGCTGGGTTGGCACTTGCTGGACTCGGGCGCCATCTATCGGGTGTTGTCCCTGGCCGCCCTGCATCACGATGTAGAGCTGGACAGTGAAGCCTCACTGGTGCCGCTGGCTGCCAATCTGGATGTGCAATTTCAGGTTGAGGGCGATCTGGTCAAGGTGATCCTGGAAGGGGAAGATGTCTCCCGCACCATCCGCACCGAAGAAGTGGGTAATGCTGCCAGTAAAATCGCCGCCTTCCCTCGGGTGCGCGAAGCATTGTTGCGCCGTCAGCGGGCATTTCGTCAGGCCCCGGGTCTGATTGCCGATGGTCGTGACATGGGGACCGTGGTTTTCCCTGAGGCCGAGGTGAAGATTTTCCTCGACGCCAGTGCCGAAGAACGGGCCCAGCGTCGCTATAAGCAGTTGCAAGATAAGGGCTTTGATGTTAACTTTGATCGTCTTTTAACCGAGATTCGGGAACGTGACGATCGCGACAGAAATCGCGCTACTGCACCCCTGAAACCGGCAGAAGATGCTCTGGTGGTAGACTCTACCGCCATGACCATAGATGAAGTGCTGGCAACAGTACTCGCCTATGCAGAGCAACAACTTGGTGATGCCAGCGCAAGCTGACATCCGGTCGTCTGCACCAAGGATGGCGCAGATTATTTAAAACAGCCCCGCTTGTGCCGGATTGCAAGTGGATGTTTCATTTGTGACATAAACAATGATCGAATCTTTTGCTCAACTCTTTGAAGAGTCCCTGAACGCCGTTGAAACCCGTCAAGGTTCCATCGTCAAGGGTACTGTCGTTGCTATCGAGAACGGTTTCGTACTGGTTGACGCCGGTCTGAAATCCGAGTCCGCTATCCCGGCTGAAGAATTCAAGAACGCCATGGGCGAGCTGGAAATCAACGTCGGCGACACCGTTGACGTGGCTCTGGACTCTATCGAAGATGGTTTCGGCGAAACCAAGCTGTCCCGCGAAAAAGCCAAGCGCCACGAAGCCTGGCTGCAGCTTGAGAAGGCTTACGAAGAGCAAGCTACCGTTATCGGTATCATCAACGGCAAGGTCAAGGGTGGTTTCACCGTTGAACTGAACGGCATCCGTGCCTTCCTGCCGGGTTCTCTGGTTGACGTGCGTCCGATCCGTGACACCGCTCACCTGGAAAACAAAGAACTCGAGTTCAAAGTCATCAAGCTGGACCAGAAGCGCAACAACGTTGTTGTTTCCCGTCGTGCCGTGATCGAGACCGAGAACACCTCCGAGCGCGAAAGCCTGCTGGCTAACCTGCAAGAAGGTCAAGAAGTTAAGGGTATCGTCAAGAACCTGACCGACTACGGTGCATTCGTAGATCTGGGCGGTGTTGACGGCCTGCTGCACATCACCGACATGGCGTGGAAGCGCGTTAAGCATCCTTCCGAAATCGTCAACGTTGGCGACGAGATCGCTGTCAAGGTTCTGAAGTTCGACCGCGAGCGTACCCGTGTATCCCTGGGTCTGAAGCAGCTGGGCGAAGATCCCTGGGTTGCTATCGCCAAGCGTTACCCGGAGACCACCCGTCTGTCTGGCCGCGTGACCAACCTGACCGACTACGGCTGCTTCGTTGAAATCGAAGAAGGCGTTGAAGGCCTGGTACACGTATCCGAGATGGATTGGACCAACAAGAACATCCACCCGTCCAAAGTTGTTAACGTTGGCGACGTGGTTGACGTGATGGTTCTGGACATCGACGAAGAGCGTCGTCGTATCTCCCTGGGTCTGAAGCAGTGCAAATCCAACCCGTGGCAGCTGTTTGCCGAGACTCACGCCAAAGGCGACCGTGTTTCCGGCAAGATTAAGTCCATCACTGACTTCGGTATCTTCATCGGTCTGGATGGCGGTATCGACGGCCTGGTTCACCTGTCTGACATCTCCTGGAACAACCAGGGCGAAGAAGCCGTGCGTGAATTCAAGAAAGGCGACGAGATCGAAGCCGTTGTTCTGCAAGTGGATCCGGAGCGTGAGCGCATCTCCCTGGGTGTCAAGCAGATCGAAGAAGACCCGTTCAACAAGTACCTGGCTGACAACAAGAAAGGTGCTATCGTGAAGGGTAAGGTTACCGAGGTTGATGCCAAAGGTGCCGTTATCGAACTGGCTGATGGCGTAGAAGGCTACCTGCGTGCCTCCGACGCTGCTCGTGACCGTGTAGAAGACGCCACTCTGGTGCTGTCTGTTGGTGACGAAGTTGAAGCTAAATTCATGGGCGTTGATCGTAAGAACCGCACCGTAAGCCTGTCTGTCCGTGCTAAGGACGAGGCTGATGAGCGTGTTGCTATCGATAACCTGAACCAGCAAGAAGAAGTTGTGTTCAGCAATGCTATGATGGAAGCGTTCAAAGCCGCCAAGGGTGAGTAATCCTTGATGCAAGAAAAGGGCGGCATTGCGCCGCCCTTTTTTATCCTGGCAAAATGAATATTGCATGTGATCGGGGAAGGAGATTTAACGTTATGACCAAATCAGATCTCATCGAACAACTGGCAGCCAGCCGCATGCATATGCCGGCCAAGGATGTCGAAGCCGCCATCAAGGAGATCCTTGAGCAGATGGCGTCGACCTTGCAAAACGGCGACCGGATTGAAATCCGCGGATTTGGCAGTTTTTCACTGCACTATCGTGCGCCCCGTGTGGGCCGCAACCCCAAGACTGGGGACAAGGTTGAACTGACCGGGAAATATGTCCCGCACTTCAAACCTGGCAAAGAGTTGCGCGAGCGCGTCAACATCATTGAATAATGCAGAAATGGGCATACCTCGGGTATGCCTTTTTTCTTTTTGGCACCGATTCCTGTGCCAATCGTCTTGTTTCTTAAACTCTTTTCCCATTCACTCTAGAGTCTGCCTGCGATTTTAAGGATAATCAGCCTCTCATTAGATACTGACAGGGAGCTCTTATGAAGCGTATTTTGGCCCTCATTCCGCTGGTGCTGGTGTTTGTTCTGACCCTGGCGCTGGGCTCACAAAATGGCCAGCTGGTTCAGTTCAATTACCTGATCGCTCAGGGTGAGTTTTCGCTTGCCATGCTGTTGGGCTTCTTCTTCGCTGGCGGTTTTTTGCTGGGCTGGCTGGTATTCGGCCTGCTGTTCCTGCGCCTGAAAATGCAAAACCGCACCCTCAACCGCACCATGCGTCGTCAATCCCGCGAGTTGGAGCTGGCCCGGTCACCGGGTAAGGAATAATGTTCTTCAATGCTTGAACTGCTTTTCCTGCTGTTGCCCATCGCCGCCGGTTATGGCTGGTACATGGGCCGCAGGAGTGTTCGCCAGGACACCCAGAAACAGAGTAACCAGTTTTCCCGCCAGTATGTGGCGGGCCTCAACTATTTGCTGTCCGATGAATCCGACAAGGCGGTGGATCTCTTTATCCAGCTGCTTGAGGTGGACAGTGAAACCATCGAAACACACCTCTCCCTCGGCAACCTGTTTCGCCAGCGTGGGGAAGTCGATCGTGCCATCAAGATCCACCAGAACCTGGTGACCCGCCAACTGACCCGGGAGCAGCGACAGCTTGCCCTGCAGGAGCTGGCGCGCGACTTTTTGGCTGCTGGTCTGCTGGACCGTGCTGAAGCGCTCTGGAATGAGCTGTGTGATGACAGCGACTATGAAGAGACGGCGCTGGCACAGCTGTTGATCATCCATCAGCAGTTGCGGGACTGGGATAAGGCCATCGATGTGGCAGTGCGTCTGCAAAAATTCCAGGGCAAGAAGCTGGCCGACCCCATCTCCCATTTCTATTGCGAGCAAGCCGAGATCGCGCTGCGTGAGGGCAATAAAGGGGAGGGGCTGGCCAAGCTCAAACGGGCGCTCAGTATCAATCCGGCATGTGCCCGGGCCAGTTTGCGCCTCGCTGAGCTTGCCATGGCAGAGGGGGAGTATGAGCAGGCCAGCAAGGAGCTGCTGCGGGTGTTCGAGCAGGATATCGACTTTGCCTCCGAGGCAATGCCCAAATTGCTCGAGTGCTATCAGCAGTTGGGGCGCACGCCTGCGTTGATCCCACTGCTTGAGAAGGCAGTGGAAGATCACGCCGGTGTCAGCGTGACCCTGGCCCTTGCCAAGCTGGTTGAAGAGCGTGATGGCCTGAGTCAGGCCCGTTCGCTGGTGTTGCGTCAGCTGCGTCGTCATCCGTCGATGAAAGGTTTTTACCAGCTGGTGGGTTTTCAGCTGGCCAGTGCGGAAGAGGGGCCTGCCAAGGAGAGCCTCGAACTGCTGCAACAGCTGGTCGGCGAGCAGATCAAAATCAAGTCAACCCACAAGTGTCGGCAGTGCGGCTTTGCCACTCACTCGCTGTTCTGGCAGTGCCCGTCTTGTCGCCAGTGGGGTTCCATCAAGCCGATCCGTGGTCTGGACGGTGAATAACAAGCAATAGGATGTGAGATGCAAGATCCCAAAGTACTGGTAGCGCTGGATTATCAGCACGAGGCAGATGCCTTAGCGTTCGTTGAACGTATCTCTCCGGCCCAGTGCCGTCTCAAGGTAGGCAAGGAGATGTTTACCCTGTTTGGCCCGCAGTTTGTACGTCAGCTGGTGGCCAAGGGATTCGATGTCTTTCTGGATCTGAAGTTTCACGATATTCCCAATACCGTTGCCAAAGCGGTGGCAGCCAGTGCCGAGCTCGGTGTCTGGATGGTCAACGTGCATGCCAGTGGTGGTGAGCGGATGATGCGTGCCGCCAAAGAGGCGCTACTGCCTTATGGCGACAAGGCCCCCCTGCTTATCGGCGTGACCGTGCTGACCAGCATGGAGCAGTCCGACATGATCCCCCTCGGGTTGGATGTGAGCCCTGCCGAGCAGGTGATCCGGCTGGCTACCTTGACCAAGGCATCCGGCTTGGATGGGGTTGTCTGCTCTGCCAACGAGGCCCATGAGTTGAAAGCCTTGCTGGGTGATGAGTTCAAGCTGGTGACCCCGGGTATTCGCCCGACCGGTTCAGCGGCCGGGGATCAGCGCCGGGTGATGACACCGAAAGCGGCGGTCGAGGCGGGGTCCGATTATCTGGTTATCGGTCGCCCCATTACGCAGGCTGCCGATCCGGCCGCCATGCTGGCCAGCATCAATGCCGAGCTGGCTGGTGCGTAACAGGCTCACTCAGTGATACACGGTGCAGGCCGAGCAACAGGCCTGCACCGGCCCCGATAAGATGAGAGCCGATGTGTACTCTGGCATTGATCAGGGTTGCGATCGGGCTCTCTCCTGCATTGTAAAAGTCCATCACCAGCTTGAGCCCCATCCCTGCCAACAGTAGCCAGCCCGATGTGCGGCGTCCGTGGCGAATATCCTGCATTGCCCCCCAGACAAACAGGCCATGCAGCGAGCCGGATAGCCCCATGTACCATTGGGTCTGCGGGCACCACCACCAGATCCCCAAGCCCACTGCCAACCAGAGCAGCAACATCAGCAGCGGCAGGCGAGCCCCACCCAGATAGTCGCGAAACAGGTTATAGAGGATGGCGAGGCCGCCCAGATTGAGCAGCAGGTGCCACAGATTGGTATGAGCCAGATTGCCTGTTATGATCCGCCACCCTTCGCCCCCGGCGATCAAGGGCCGATCGAAGGAGAGCTGAAGATTGGGAACGGTAAAGAAGAGTAGCAAGCTGGTGAGAGATAGCGTGATAACCCAGAGCAATCCAGATTTGTCTGACAACATGAAACAGTCCAACGACAAGAACAGTCGATACTGTACACGTTGCACCCGAGCCCTCAAAGCCTGCCTGTGCGATTATATTGTGCCGGTTGACAATCACACGCCCCTCTACATCTTGCAGCACCCCAACGAGGTGGCACATCCCAAGGGGACTGCGGCGCTGCTGGCGGCCTCTTTGCAACAGTGCGAGATCCATGTGGGGGAGGACTTTTCCCGCGATGAGTGGCTCAATGGGTTGCTTGCAGATCCTTCCCGTCGCTGCTATCTACTCTGGCCGGATGAGGATGCCATTTCGCTGACCGATCTTCGCCAGCAGTGGGAGAGTGAATCCTCTAGCTCCGCATCCGTCGCCTTTATCTTGCTTGACGGCACCTGGCGCAAAGCCTATCGCATGTTGCAGAGCAACCCGGCACTGGCCCGCTTGCCCCGCATCGGCATTGGTGCCATTGCCGGTCAATATGCCATTCGAAAGAAACCCTTTCCCGATGCCCTCTCTACCATAGAGGCGGGCTATCACCTCTTGTCCCGGTGGGAGGGGAGGCCGGAGCGCTATACGCCCTTGCTGACCCTGTTCAATCGGTTGAATACCCAGTGGCAGGACTTTGCCGAAGGCCGCCGCGCGTGACAATCCAAGGAGTTATCAAGATGAAAAAAGCAGTCGTGGTTTTCAGCGGCGGTCAGGACAGCACTACTTGTCTGGTGCAGGCATTGGCCCGGTATGATGAAGTGCACGCCATTACCTTCGACTATGGCCAGCGCCATCGGGCAGAGATCGACACCGCGCGCCGTCTGGGCAGTGCACTGGGGATTGCCGCCCACAAGGTGATGGATGTAACGCTGCTCAATGAGCTGGCGGTCTCTGCCCTGACCCGTGACGACATTCCTGTCAGCTGCGAGCTGCAGGATAACGGGCTGCCCAACACCTTCGTGCCGGGCCGCAATATCCTGTTCCTGACCCTGGCTTCCATCTATGCCTATCAGGTAGGCGCCGAAGCGGTGATCACCGGTGTCTGCGAGACCGACTTCTCCGGCTATCCCGATTGCCGTGACGAGTTCGTCAAGGCCCTCAATCAGGCGGTGTCGCTGGGGCTGGATCGCGGCATCCGTTTTGAAACTCCCTTGATGTGGCTCGACAAGGCCGAAACCTGGGCACTGGCGGATCACTATGGTCACCTCGACACGGTGCGCCACCAGACCCTGACCTGCTACAACGGCATTGCCGGTGACGGCTGCGGCACCTGTCCTGCGTGTGAACTGCGCCGTCGCGGCCTGAACAACTATCTGGCCGACAAGGCGGGCATCATGGCCAGACTGTTTGAGAAAACCGGCCTGGGCGAGAAAAGCGCAGAGTGAGCCTGCGTCTTGCCGTGGCTTGGGGTATAATCCGCGACTTTTGCAACAAGCCGTGATCGAGATGCACTACCCAATCAACGAGATTTTCCAGACCATCCAGGGGGAGGGCATCTTTACCGGCCTGCCCGCCATCTTTGTTCGCCTGCAGGGTTGCCCGGTGGGCTGCCCCTGGTGCGATACCCGTCATACCTGGGTTGTTGATCCGGCTCGTGAAGTGGGTAAGGCGGCGGTGCTGGATCGCTCCAACGAATCCGATTGCTGGAGCCAACTCAGCACCGCGCAGATTATCAAGAGCTTTACCGATCTGGGTTATCAGGCGCGCCATGTGGTGATCACCGGTGGCGAGCCCTGCCTCTACGATCTGCACGAACTCTCGTCAGCTCTGCTGGCGGCGGGTTATCAGGTGCAGATTGAAACCAGTGGCACCAGCGAGATCAAGACCCATGAGCAGACCTGGGTGACCGTCTCCCCCAAAATTGGCATGAAAGGGGGGCTGCCTGTGCTGGTCTCGGCGCTGGAGCGGGCCAACGAGATCAAGCATCCGGTGGCCACCGAGCACCATATTGAAGAGTTGGATACGCTGCTCGCTACTGCTACCCTGCGCCCGGACGTGGTCATTGCCTTGCAGCCGATCAGCCAGAAACCACGGGCCACCCAATTGGCGATGGATACCTGTATCGCGCGTAACTGGCGACTCTCAATCCAGACTCATAAATATCTGGATATTGATTAATATGGATTGGCTATCCGACGAACAGGTACTGCTGACTCTGACTAACAAGATGCCTTACGGTAAATATCAGGGGCGGCGTATCATCGATATTCCCGAGCCCTATCTGGTGTGGATGGCGCGCAGCGGTTTTCCGGCGGGTAAATTGGGCCAGACGCTGGCGTTGGCTTACGAAATCAAACTCAATGGACTCGAGTCCATGATTATTCCCATTATTAACAGGATGTCGGTATGAGAATATATACGAGGCAGGGCGACAAGGGCATGACCCGGCTGGCCGATGGTATCCCATTGCCCAAGGATCATTTGCGGGTCGAGACCTACGGTTATATCGATGAGCTCAACTCCCATATTGGCTTGCTGATTTGTGACGTGCCATCGCAAGAGGTCGGCTTATTGGCTGATTTACAGCTGTTGCAACAGGAGTTGTTTGATCTGGGGGGCGAGTTGGCATTCTCCAGCGACGCCCAGAATGAATCAATTTGGCAAGTTAATGCTGCCTGGACCACTCGCCTTGAACAGCAGATAGATCGTTATAGCGAGCCATTGCCACCGCTGCGCCAATTTATATTGCCGGGTGGTTCCCGTGCCGCGGCGCAAGCGCATGTGGTACGTACTCTGGTGCGTCATTGCGAGCGCTTGCTGCTGACCTTGAGCCGGGAAGAGCGGGTCAATCCCGAGGTGCTGCCCTATCTGAACCGGATGAGTGACTGGTTCTTTACCGTTGCCCGCTATCTTATCTGCGTGGCAGGGGATCGTGAAGTGCTGTGGGTCAAGGCAGCAGATCGTCCGCAATCGGCTATCTGATATTTCACGTTTAAGCGGCAATAAAAAACCTCGCCTTGGCGAGGTTTTTTATTAGCAACGCAAGCGCTGTCAGATAGCAAAATCTTCCAGTGATTTGCCTGCTGCCACTGCGCTGGCAATGACTGAAGGCATACGGCCCTGGCCGGTCCAGGTTTTCTCTACGCCATTATCCTGATAGCGATATTTGGCAGGACGTGGCGCCCGCTTGGCTTTTTCTGATTTGCCGGGGTTGGTAGCGACAGCGCTTACCAATTCTGCCGGGTCAATACCGGCGGCTTTCAGCATTTCGCTATATTCGTTAATTTTCCGCAGATGCTCTTCACGGGCCTGACGCTCGGCAGCTTCATCCTGCTGACGTTCAGCAACGATAGTAGAGAGTTTTTCCAGTGCCTCTTCCAGTTGTTCCAGAGAAAGCTCGCGGCAGGTCGCACGCAGACTGCGGATATTAAGCAGTACCTTTAAAAATTCATTCATAGGAGTTACCACGTCGAGTCAGAGAAAAATATTATGTTCCAGCTGATTCTTGCTTGGTGATTTAAATAAGTCAAGTCGGGTTAAATATAATATCCGTGGGGAACATCAATATAGATATTTAATATGGCCAGCAATAGGCTTGGTGATTGGATGCCAATGAAGCCGTAGTAGGTGAAAATAGCGCCAAAGCTGGCGTTGTTGCATCATTTGACTACCATTTTTCGACCTTGATATGTTTATCGTGACTATTTAATCAAAAAACTTGCTATAAGCTGCCATCTCGATAAAATGTGCGGCGAATACCTTTAAGTAGAGGCGCGCTGCCTATGAGTATTTGTGCGGAGGGTGATGCCTGTGATGCACAAGGAAAGGAGTCAGCGCCGAAGTGGCCAGGCCATCATACCGGGCTGCTGGTTCTGCATCTAATAGGTGCAGGACTGCCATAGTCATCCACTATGGAGCGCTACCTGAAGGGGCTGAGGAGTATGACCTCCCCATAGGTTTTGTTTCTTTAGATCCTCTCGGTAGATCTCCACCTGTAATCTTTAGGTGCAAAGAGATCATGGACATTAGTCATTTCGCCGACTCCGGTTGGTCCGTTCTTCCCCCCCTGTTGGCTGTCGCGCTGGCGATCATGACCCGCCGCGTGCTGCTGTCCCTTGGTGTGGGCATCGTCACCGGCAGTTTGCTGCTCAATCAGTTTTCACCCCTCGAATCCCTGCATTACATGTTGAATACCGTGCTCAAGATCTTCTGGGTCGATGGCGCGCTCAATCGTGACAATGTCAACATGATCCTGTTTATGCTGCTGCTGGGTGGCCTCATCAGCCTGATGAGCGTCTCCGGGGCGACCCGTGCCTTTGCCGAGTGGGCCGAGCGTCGTGCCAAGACCCGCAAGGGCGCCAAAGCCCTGACTGGCATGATGGTGTTTGCCTTCTTTATTGATGACTTCTTCCACAGCCTGTCGGTGGGTGCCATCTGCCGTCCGGTCACCGACCGCTTCCAGATCTCCCGTGCCAAATTGGCCTATCTGCTGGACTCCACCGCGGCGCCGGTCTGCGTGCTGATGCCCATCTCCTCCTGGGGGGCTTATATCATCGCCCTGGTTGGCGGCATCATGGCGGCCCACGGTCTGACCGAGCAGAGCCCCATCGCGGCGTTTGTAGAGATGATCCCGATGAACCTCTACGCCGTCTTCACCCTGATCATGGTGCTGGTGGTGATCGCCTGTCAGCTGGATATCGGCCCGATGCGTCAACACGAAGCGTGGGCGCTGGAAGGCAAGCTGTGGGATGAGTCCAAGGGCCGCCCCATCGGTCTGGATATGGAGAGCCCGGAGGAGAGCAACGGCGGCATGATCGACATGGTACTGCCGATCCTGACTCTGACCGCCGCCACCATCTATTTCATGATTGATTCCGGTGCTGCGGTGCTGAGCGAGAAAGGGCTGCCATTCAGCGCGCTCGGCTCGTTCGAAAATACCAACGTCGGCTCTTCGCTGGTCTACGGTGCCCTGTGCAGTCTGGTGGTCTCCATCGGTCTGGCGATGCGCCTGAAGCTGGGAGCCAAGAACTGGATCAAGGCCGCGCCGCAAGGCGTCATGGCCATGCTGCCAGCCATCAACATCCTGCTGTTTGCCTGGACCATAGGTGCCGTGGTGCGCGACGTGGAGACCGGCAAGTACTTGGCTTCGCTGGCTAACGGCAACCTGCCGATCGAAGTGCTGCCTGCCGTGGTCTTTATCCTCTCCTGTGCCATGGCGTTTGCTACCGGTACCAGCTGGGGTACCTTCGGCATCATGCTGCCGCTGGCCGGTGACATGGCCGCCGCCAGCGACATCAGCCTGATGCTGCCGATGCTGGCTGCGGTACTGGCTGGCTCGGTGTTCGGGGATCACAGCTCACCCATCTCCAGCACCAGCATCCTCTCTGCCACCGGTGCCGGTTGCCATCACATCGATCACGTGATGACCCAGCTGCCCTATGCACTGGCCATCGCCTTCGGCGCGGCCATCGGTTACCTGGCGATGGGCTTGATGCACTCCAGCCTGGCCGGTTTCAGTGTCAGTGCCCTCTGGTTCGTGCTCTTTACCGGCTATCACCTGAAAAAGGCCAAAGCGCGGCCAGTGCTGGCCACCGCGTAACATTTATAGAGCAAGGGGCCCGCGGGCCCCTTGGTTTTGTCAGGGGCTTTGGTTAGCATGCGCCCCATAAATTCAGTTTCGGAACAGTATCATGGCTTCACTGCACTACAAATTTGCCACCATGAATTCAGGCAAATCCACCCAGCTCATTCAGGCGCACTTCAACTATCTGGAGCGGGGCATGCATCCTCTGGCGATGACGCCAGCCATCGATGACCGTTTCGGGGTCGGGGTGATCAGTGCCCGGGTTGGCCTTGAACTGAAGGTGGACGTGTTCAGCGACAGCTGCGATCTGTTTGAAATGGTGAAAGCGCGCCATGCGAAGAAACATATCGATGTTTTCATCGTGGACGAGGCCCAGTTCCTGACCCGTGAGCAGGTCTACCAGCTGGCCCGCATCGTCGATGAGCAGGATATTCCGGTGATGGCCTATGGCCTCAAGACCGATTTTCGCGGTGAGCTGTTCCCCGGTTCCTACCATCTGCTCTGTCTGGCCGACAAGTTTGAAGAGCTGAAGAGCATCTGCTGGTGTGGCAACAAGGCTCACATGAACTCCCGGGTCAACGAAGCGGGGCAGGTGATGCGTGATGGCGAACAGGTGGAGATCGGCGGCAACGATCGCTATGTATCGCTTTGTCGCAAACACTATCTCGAAGGTCGGGCCTACAAGTAAGTCGGCTGCGATATTTGAATCGTCGAGCAGGGCGCCAATCTGGCGCCCTTTTTATTTTCCTGCTTGCTTCTCTGCGGTTCAGTCGATCTCGATATCCACCGGCGCAATGATGGGGTCGGCCACCGGCAGGCGTTGAAATAGCTGGCGGAAATGGTGCTGTACCCGGCCGATATCCACCAGCGACATGCCGGAGGCAAAGCCGAACCAGACATAGAGGCCGGTGAGATCGCGAAACATCGGTGGCAAATAGTGGGGAGCGGCGATCAGCCCCTCCAGATAGTGCTGATAGAGCACCGGAATGTCATCCAGTGTCACCTTGCCGACAAAAAGCATTGGCAGGATCTCGGGCACCCCTTCCAGCACGGCGCTGCGGATGAAGTTGACCGTCTCCACATAGCCACGCACGTAGGAGAGATCCTTGGTAAAGCAGGCACCGCCGCCCACCATGCCGCCACGAAAGACCCGCTGGGTGATCTTGTAGGCGTCGTGCTCGCTGGTGCCCTGCTGCACGAAATGCTGAAACACCTCGATAAAATCGGCGCCGCGCTCGGCCATGTCGATGGCCATCACCCGATCGGAGATGCGCTTGGCCCGATCCGGAAAGGAGCTGAAGGTGAGGGTCTCTATCAGGACGGCCAGCCCCTCCTGACAGGCGGTGATCCGCGGTGAACCGGCGCTCAGCCAGGTGGCATAGGGCTGCTGGCGACCGTTGAGGGTGGTGCCGACATGGACCCACCCCTCGTGTACCTCCAGCACCTGCAAGTCCAGCTCGGAGAAACGGGCGTGGGAGTTGAGCTTGATGTAGTCGCCACCGGCAGCGGCATCGGAGACAATCCCATCGCTCAGCTTCACCTGCACAGTGCCATCACTGAAGTAGCTCGACAGCTTGCCCTGCAGTTTGGCGACCGCGGCCTCTCCTTCGAACTCCTTGGGGTAGGGGCGCACCAGATGGCGGGCGCCGGGCAGGGAGAAGATATCGCACAGGCGGGCGCCCAGCTCCTTGAGGGTCTTGCGATCCCCGCGCAGGTGATCGCTGGCAGAGCCATAAAGCAGCTGGCTGTAACGCTGAAAATCGGGTTGGCCGCGCTGGCGCAGCATCTCGATCACCACCATGTACTGATCGACCGTCTCTTGCAGGATCCGGCCAAGATCGTCCTGTGGCCCCAGTTTTCTGCGGATCCGGTCCCGCAGCTCCTTGAGCTCCAGATACTTGTTGCGCGGATCGAAGCCGAGGGGGAGGGCATCATAGAAGTGCCTGTCGATAGCGGGCAGCTCCCTGCCACCGCTTGCCAGAAAGCGATCCTGCAGATGGCGTGGCCATTTGATGGCATCCAGAATGCGGATGGGTTTTTGCAGGGTGAGCAGCTCATCCGAGAGTGATTTCAGATGAAGGCGATACTTTTCTTGGATAGTCATGGGGCCCCCTGTGGGGCAAGCGTCATCGTGGATTTGGCTGAGTATATGCATAGCGCTTGCCAAAAAGAAGCGAGCCGCAGGGTTATCGGGTTGGCGTGCTTTTTGTTGATAGCAAATTGGTTTAGACTGCGCCCCTTGATCCCAATCTTGTCGTGGAAATGATGAATATCCCCAGCTCCGAAATGATAATGCGTTGGTTGCAACAGGCTCGTATCGAGCACTATGTCTGCGACCAGTGTCACGGTATCCACATTGTCTCTTTGCAGTCGGTCGATGGTATTCAGGAGAGCCGGATCTTCGTGGAAGAGGAAGGCCTGCTGTTCTCCTCCGAGCTGGAAGTGCGCCCCTCCGCAATGCTGCCGCTGGTTGCCGAACTGGGCCGACTCAATATGCAGTACCCCTCCCTCAAGGTGTTCCTCGATATCATCGATGACAACCTGCCGCGGCTGGTGGTCGGCCACACCGTCTTTACCAAGGCCGGACTCAGCGTCGAGCAGTTCCTGCTGTTCGTGCAAAGCACCATCGCCGCCACCCACGAATTGGTTGCCGAATGCGAACGTTCCGGCTTCCTCAACCTGCCGGAAATTCAGGTTGCACCGGAATCTGTGCATTAAGTGTTCGAACGGTTCGCCAGGTGAAAAAAGCCGTTGACGCGGGCGGGGCTTTCCCCTAAATTACGCCCCGTTCAAGCGCAACAGCGTAGCGAACACAGTGTTGGCTGAACACGTTAAACCACAGACCAAAATTTGGTGAGGTGTCCGAGTGGCTGAAGGAGCACGCCTGGAAAGTGTGTATACGGCAACGTATCGAGGGTTCGAATCCCTCCCTCACCGCCACATTGCAAGCCCTGATGGAAACATCAGGGCTTTTTACTATATACAGCTATCATACCGACGATGGCCGCTTCGAAGCGGCGAGCAACTGAGCTGCAAATAATCCAGTTCTAACCCGGAAAAGGAACAAAAAGAACCTGTCGCAACGCTCGCTCTCGAAATAACCTGTCATGCCACTTGGATTATAAATACTCTTCTCCCATCTCAGATCCACGCCTTCACGAGCCAATCAAATACCACCCGATGCCAAACTCGTCATTCTCTTCAAATCAACACTATGGGAACGCGTCTCGTCCTATCATTGAATGGCCTCGGCGCAACAGGCTTGTGAGCGGTCATGGCTCACAGGTTGATAGCAAGGCTGCGTAGCAGGTGCTGCCACGTCCACGGGTACGACGTATCCGAGTTGTATCAACTCCCTCTACACCGATCAGGCCATTTGGGATGCGCAGGGTTTTCTGCCTCATCTTGAGAAGCAGTGAAGGGGGACTAGATACCTTGTTAGAGTTGATGAATGCGCTGAGGATTAGCAAGGATGCTCTCAATGTGAAGGGAACGGGGACGTCATCAATGATGGTGCAAACGTGTGGGTTGTTTAGCGAAAGTTGCATCTGGTAGTTGGTCTGGTGGGGCATGCGCCTAAACAAGCGAAATGTAGTGGTCTAATCATCCCGGACACCATTTTAGGTGGTACAGTCGCCACCATGACCTGAGGTGTTCAATGACAAGATTACGTCGCTCATTTACTGCCGAATTCAAACTCGAAGCCGCATCCCTGGTGCTCGACCAGGGATATTCTGTCCCTGAAGCCAGCCGTTCACTGGATGTCGGTGAAACCGTGCTCCGTCGCTGGGTTCAGCAACTGCAATCCGAACGAACTGGCACAACCCCGATTAGTAAAGCACTGACCCCGGAACAGCAGAAAATCCAGGAGCTGGAAGCCCGTATCAACCGGCTCGAACGTGAAAAGGACATTCTAAAAAAGGCTACGGCTCTCTTGATGACGGACGAGTTCACACGTACGCGCTGATAGACCGATTAAGGGAGCAAGCCCCCATCACCTTGGTCTGCTGCGCTTTCGATGTTCCCACATCCTGCTTTTACGACTATCTGGCTTGCAGGCGGACGATTAACCGTGAGCGTATGCAGCAGCGCTCTGAGTTGCGCCGGTTGTTCAAAGAAAGCCGGAACTCAGCGGGCAGCCGCGCCTTGATGTCGATGATGCGAGAGTTGGGGTATCAGATTGGCCGATTCAAAGTACGTAACCTGATGAAGGAAGCCGGGCTGGTATCCAAACAGCCGGGCGCTCATCGTTATCAGGTCGCCCAGTCTGAGCGACCGGATATCCCCAATCTGCTGGCCCGCGAATTTGATGTCCAGCAACCCAATCAGGTGTGATGTGGCGATATCACCTACGTCTGGGCAGGTGGACGCTGGCATTACCTGGCAGCGGTGCTTGACCTGCACACCCGGCGGGTCGTGGGCTGGGCGATGTCTGATAAACCTGATGCAGAATTGGCAATCAAAGCACTGGAGATGGCCTATCAGCAGCGTGGTTGCCCATCTGGTGTGCTGTTTCACTCTGACCAGGGCAGCCAATATGGCAGTAGGGCATTTCGGCAACGACTGTGGCGCTATCGCATGACCCAGAGCATGAGTCGGCGTGGCAACTGCTGGGATGATGCCCCGATGGAGCGATTGTTCAGAAGTCTTAAAACGGAGTGGGTTCCGGCTATGGGATACATGAGCGTGCGGGAGGCAAAGCGGGATATCAGTTATTACCTGATGGATTACTACAACTGGCGGCGTCCACATCACCACAATGACGGGATACCGCCAGCAAAAGCAGAGGATTGGCCTAATCAAGTGTCCGGATTTAGTTGACCACTACAGACATGGCGTTGTCAGCCTAATAGCTTGTTCTGGTCTCAACGCGATTCAATGGTGCATAACTTGTAGATTAGGGGGGGGGGCTTGTACGCTACGGCTGGATTTATGAGGGGAGTGATGACTACGGTTCATCATTTATGTTCTCGATAAATAGTGGTTTGTTTTTTAAACTGGCCATAAATGCAAGCAAGCTATATGAATCAAATTATTAGCGTTACTTAATTCAATTCATTCGATTGGCTTAACGACTGATTTTGACGCATGTACTCGCATAGCGATCAAGGCGGTATCAATAATGTGATTCGATGGCGCATTCTTCTAATGCGATCATAGGTCAACTGTAATAAATGACAGGTTGTTATTGTGAAGTCATCGTGCGAGCGTCTTTATTTTCGCAAAGATTGATTTCTCTATTAAGTATTTGTTTTTTAGTTGTTTTAATGGTTCTTCTGTGTTCGCGTTAGAATTATTCGTTGACCATCAAATTCTCTCTATATACCATGCCGCTCAAAATAGGCATTAATGCCAATATGACCTCATACCATTGAGTTGAGGCTTCGGGTTGTAGATAAATAACAAGAGATATTGTGCTTTTGATAACTAGAGCTTTTGCTTGAAATATATCAAAAGTGCATCGTTGGTGAGTGCCTCTTTGACAAAATCGTCCATAGGATGGTTTAACTGTAATATCTTACAGTTGAGAGGAGGGGTATAAGCTATAAGCTATAGGGTCTTGGGTGACCCTTAACTTGGTATTTAGAGCATGGGAAAAGGAATTGACGGCGCCACAGTTGCGCCCAAAGAACGTATCAATATCAAATATGTACCGGCAACCGGTGGTCAACAGGCGGAAATTGAACTTCCGCTGACTATGATGGTGGTTGGTAATATGAAGGGCCGTACCGAAGAAATGCCGATCGAGGAGCGCCAAACCGTTTCCATCGACAAAAACAACTTTTCTTCCGTCATGAAAGAATCTGCACTGGAACTGAACTTCTCTGTTCCCAATCGTCTGGAAGAGAACAGCCAGGACGAGATGCCGGTTTCGATCAAAATCCAGTCTCTAGAAGACTTCACTCCTGACAGTGTTGCCCAACAGGTCCCCGAGCTGCGCAAGCTGCTTGAACTGCGTGAGGCGCTGGTTGCCCTGAAGGGGCCATTGGGCAATATCCCTTCTTTCCGCAATCGTTTGCAGGATCTGCTGTCCAGTGATGAGGCTCGTGAGCAACTGCTCAAAGAGCTGGATTTGATCAAGCCTGCCGAGTGATCGGCGGGTTGTATTGACTGACGAGAAAGGAACAAACATGTCTTTGGTCGAAGAACAGGTTCAAGCGGGGGCGGGTGCAGCCTCCTCGTCCTCTTTGCTGGACGAAATCATGGCGCAGGCTCGCATCACACCGGTTGATGAGGGGTACAGTGTTGCCAAGCAGGGTGTGGCTGCGCTTATCGCCAACATTCTGGACAGCGGTACCACCAGCGAGCCGGTCAACAAGGCATTGGTTGACAGCATGATTGTCGAGCTCGACAAGAAGCTGAGCAAGCAGATGGACGTCATCCTGCATGCCAAAGAGCTGCAAGAGATGGAATCCTCCTGGCGCTCCCTCAAGCTGTTGGTAGATCGCACCGATTTTCGTGAAAACATCAAGATCCAGGTGCTGCACGCTACAAAGGAAGAGCTGCTGGAAGATTTCGAGTTTTCTCCGGAGATCACCCAGTCCGGTCTCTACAAGCATGTCTATTCAACCGGCTACGGCCAATTCGGCGGCCAGCCGATCGGTGCCGTGATCGGCGACTACGCCTTTACCCACAGCTCGCCTGACATCAAGCTGATGCAGTATGTCAGTGCCGTCGGTGCCATGGCCCACGCCCCCTTCATCTCCTCTGTCGCCCCCGCCTTCTTCGGCGTCGACAGCTTCACCGATCTGCCCTCCATCAAGGATCTGAAATCGGTGTTCGAAGGACCGGCCTACACCAAATGGCGCTCCCTGCGCGAATCGGAAGATGCCCGTTATCTGGGGCTGACTGCACCACGTTTCCTGGCCCGTCTGCCTTATGATCCGACTGAAAACCCCATCAAGGGTTTCAATTATCAGGAAGATATCAGCTCGGATCACGATCACTACCTGTGGGGCAACACAGCCTATCTGATGGGCACCTCCCTGACCGACAGCTTTGCCAAGTACCGCTGGTGCCCGAACATTATTGGCCCGCAGAGCGGGGGGGCCATCCACGATCTGCCGGTGCATGTTTATGAGGCCATGGGTCAGCTGCAAGCAAAGATCCCGACCGAAGTGCTCATTACCGACCGTCGCGAGTATGAGCTCTCTGAAGAGGGTTTCATCACCCTGACCATGCGCAAGGACAGCGACAACGCGGCGTTCTTCTCTGCCAACTCGGTGCAAAAACCCAAGGTGTTCCCCAACACCAAGGAAGGCAAGGAAGCAGAGACCAACTACAAGCTGGGTACTCAGCTGCCCTACATGTTCATCATCAACCGTCTGGCGCACTACATCAAAGTGCTGCAGCGCGAGCAGATCGGCTCCTGGAAGGAGCGTCAGGATCTGGAGCGTGAACTGAACGGCTGGATCAAGCAGTACGTTGCCGACCAAGAGAACCCGCCGGCAGACGTCCGTAGCCGTCGTCCGCTGCGCGCCGCCCAGATCAAGGTGCTGGATGTGGAAGGGGAGCCGGGCTGGTACCAGGTTGCCATGGCCGTGCGCCCGCACTTCAAGTACATGGGGGCGAGCTTCGAGCTCTCTCTGGTAGGTCGACTGGACAAGGAATAAGGCCCGATGCCGCATCTCTCTTCCTGGGATAGAGGAAATGCGGCCAGCCTGTTTGATCGCATCCGGGGGGAGGGGCTTGGCTCCTCCCCTCGTTCGGAAGTTGATGAGTTGGTTGATTCTGTCAAACGGCAGCTCGACCAGATCCTCAACACCCGTCCCGGCAATTGCCGCAGTGCACCCGATTTGGGGGTTATTGATCTCAATGACGCCACTCAGGATAGTGCGGATATCAAGGGGCGGATCCGGGAGGCGATCCGGCAATGCATCCGTCGTTATGAACCTCGGATCATCCATGTGGATGTCCGTTCACCCGACTATCAGGCAAGT
The DNA here is from genome assembly GCF_019048085.1 of Aeromonas sp. FDAARGOS 1416. NCBI lineage: Bacteria > Pseudomonadati > Pseudomonadota > Gammaproteobacteria > Aeromonadales > Aeromonadaceae > Aeromonas > Aeromonas sp. FDAARGOS 1416. Next base: position 1,072,999 of record NZ_CP077301.1, read on the forward strand.
CCGCTTGAGATGTCGTTTCAGGTGACGGCCCATGTGCGGCTGGAGCATATCGAGCAAGTTACCTCGTTCAACGTCCATATGGACAGTCACCGTCACTACCGCATGGTCTGATCAATGTCGCTGGAACATTACTTCAGGGATGAGTTGGCTTTTTTGCGCCTGCAAGGGCGCGAATTTGCCGATAGCTATCCCGAACTCACCCGTTTTTTGTCGGAGCAGAATACCGACCCAGATGTGGAACGCCTGCTGGAAGGCTTTGCGTTTCTTACGGGCAACCTGCGCGCCAAAATCGAGGACGAGTTCCCCGAGCTGACTCACGGTCTGCTCAATATGCTCTGGCCGAACTATCTGCGCCCCGTCCCCAGCATGACCATCATGCAGTTTTCGGTCATTCCGGGTGCCATTGCCCAACCGGCACTGGTCAGGCAGGGTTGCCAGCTGGACAGTCTGCCAATCGACGACGTGACCTGCCATTTTCAGACCTGTCACGATGCCTGGGTCTATCCGGCCGAAATGCGCCAGATAACGGCGCAAAGTGGCAACGATCTCTCTACTATCTCGCTCGATATTGCGCTGCATGCCCCCCTGCCGCTTAGCGAATTGCAGCTGGACAAGCTGCGCTTTTTCCTCGGTGGCGACAGCTACACCGCGTATGAGCTCTACTTCTGGCTCTCCAACCAGCTCTCCCATATCGAGCTGGAGATCGACGGCAAGCGCTTTCGTCAGGAGGCCAAGGCACTCAAATCGGTCGGCTTCGAGCGCGACGATGCGCTGCTGCCCTATCCGAACAATGTCTATTCCGGCTACCGGATCCTGCAGGAGTATTTCTGCTTTCCGGAGAGCTTTCTCTTCTTCGAACTTTCCGGTGGCGAGTGGCCCAAACAGCCGCTGCCAGTGAGTGAATTCAAAATCCATTTCTGTTTCGACCGGCCCTTGCCAGCGGAACTCAAGATCCGCCCTGACTCTTTCATGCTCAACTGCGTGCCGGCCATCAACCTGTTCCAGCACGACAGCGAGCCGGTCAATCTCAACGGCCGTCAGGCGGAATACCCGCTCAAGGCGAGCTATCGCTATGCCGACAGTTTCGAAATTTTCTCGGTGGATCAGGTTGAAGGCTGGGTTGAGGGCAATATGGGCCGCTCCCGCGGTACGCCACGCATCTATCAGCCGTTTGAAAGTTTTCAGCATCAGATTGAGCGGGCCAAACAGCGGCTGGCGCTCTATTACCGGGTGCGGGTCAGGGAGTCGGTGAGTGGTGATGGCTTCGAGCACAGTCTGTCGTTTGTGCGGGGGGATGAAACCACTACGGTCGATCTGGATGAATCCATTTCGGTGACGCTCACCTGCACCAACCGCTCCCGCGCTGCCCGCCTCAAGGTGGGCAGTATCTGCGTACCGACCGGCAGTTCACCGTCGTTTGCTACCTTCCGTAACCTGATCCGGCCGACCCGGCCGCTGCGTCCGGCACTGGATGGCAGCCTGCATTGGACCCTGATTTCCAACCTGTCGCTCAACTATGTCTCTCTGCTGCGCCGGGATGCCCTGGTGCAGGTGCTGCGTACCTATGACTTTCCCGCTTTGCACGACAAGCAGGCAGAGCAGGCGTCGCGCAAGCGGCTGGCGGGGATCGAGGAGATCGAGACCAAGCCTGTGGATCGGCTGGTGCGCGGCATGCCGGTGCGGGGGCTCAAGTCGGTGCTCTCCATCCGCCAGTCCGCCTTTGGCAGCGAAGGGGAGCTCTATCTCTTCAGCACCGTGCTGGCCCACTTCTTCTCGCTCTATGCCAGCGTCAACGCTTTCCACCTGCTTGAGGTGGTCAATCTCGATAACAAGGAGCGCTATCAGTGGCCAGTCCAGATCGGTCAGCACTCCCTGATGTGAGCGCCGCCAACGAGGCGCCCCGTTTCAATTTCTTCCAGCTGGTTGAGCTGCTCAACCGGCTGGACGGTGCCGATCAGGAGCGTGCTCTCGACCACCTGCCGAGTGACGAAAATATTCGTTTCAAGGCGACCGCATCGCTGGGCTTTCCCACCAGCGACGTGCTGCAAATTGGCCGCGACGAGAAGGGGCGTCACGAGCTGGAAGTGGCCTTTCTGGGACTGCACGGTAGCCAGTCGCCGATGCCGGGGTACTACCTCGACTCGCTGGCGTGGGAGTACGCCCAGGGGGAACAGAAGCTCGGTCTTTTTCTGGATTTCTTCCACCACCGCCTGCTGACCCTGCTGCACAGGATCTGGCGCAAGTATCGCTACCACGTCCGTTTTCAGGATGACGGTGAGGACGGGTTCTCCCGTCTGATGTTTGCGTTGGTGGGGCTTGGCAACGATGCCGTCTGTCAGAGTTTGCCGGTCAACCGCGCCAAGATGCTCTCCTATGCGGGCATGCTGGCCAGCCCCAGCCGCTCTCCAGAGGTGGTTGCCGGTCTCGTGGCCCACTGCTTCGATCTGGCGGATGTGGAAGTGAGTGCCTGGCAGTGGCGCAAGGTGCCGATCCATCCGGAGCAGCAAAACCGCTTGGGCGGTGCTTGCGCCACTCTGGGGCACGACTTCGTCATCGGTGACAAGGTTAATGATTGTGCCGGCAAGTTTTTATTGAAAATCAATGATCTGAGTTTTAGCCAGTTTCTCGGATTTCTCCCGAACGGGGAGCATTTCCACGCCCTGGTGACCTTTGTCTCCTTCATCTTGCGCGATCAGCTGGCTTGGGATCTGCGGCTTGGCTTCGGCCAGGAGCAGGCCAAGGGGCTGAGATTGGGGGAGGAGCAGAGTGCCCGTCTGGGGTGGAGTACCTTTCTCGGCCAACCGCCGAGTGACCCGTTCGTGACAATCTGTGTACAGGAATAAGCACAGAAATTCAGTGTAGGAATACGTGCAGGAGTGAATGTGGACGACTTTAACCAGCAACTATCTCTGGTGGTGCTCAACAGCGAGCAGCTCGACGGCAGCCAGCAGGTGCAATATCGCTTCGACGAGATGGGGGGAACATTGGGCTCCTCCGAACAGGATGATTGGCAACTGCGAGACAGGTTGGGGGCGGTGATGCCAGCCCATGCCCGCGTCGAGCTCAATGACGGTCGTTTCTGCCTGTGCGATCTCAGCGGCCAGACCTACATCAATGGTGCCACCTCGCCCATCGGGCGGGCTCGCAAGGTCAACCTCGAGCAGGGTGACGAGCTGATTGTCGGCCCTTTTCGCCTGCGAGCCTATCTCGGTGCCATCTCCCCCGAGCAGAGCTTGCAGCAGGTGCTGGGCAACCGTCCGACCGAGCAGCTTGATGAGTGGCTGGCCAGCGATCCTCACCACACCCAGACCCTGGATGATCCACAAGCCCTGGGGGTCGACCCCCTGCTGGCATTGCAGCAGGAGCGTGCGGCTCCGAGTCCGTTGGTGGATCCTCGCCTGCAGGCTCAACCGCAGTTTCAACCGGATATGGACACCGTATCCCTCGCTCCATTTTCAGCCGTCGAGAACACCATGAACCAAGAATTTCTGGATATGCCCACCATCGAGAACCACCCCGACTTCCAGCCACTGGAGGGCGTTGATCACGTCGCCCTGACTCCGCTGATGCGTGGTCTTGGCCAGCCGTTGCAGCTGCAAGACACCCAGCAAGCCCACGACATGCTCGAAGAGATGGGCAAGACAGTGCGTGCCATGGTGGAGGGGTTGCTGCAACTGCAAAGCGATCAGGCGGCGCTGGCAGACAAGCACCTGCGCCCCATCGAGGACAACCCGCTGCGCCTTGGTCTCGATTATGACGAGACCCTGGCGGTGATGTTTGCCGAGAAGAAGAGCCCGGTGCACCTGACCGCGCCTGCTGCGGTGGCCGAGAGTCTGCGCAATGTACGCATTCACCATGTGGCGAACCAGCAGGCTATTGGCGCTGCGCTCGACAGCATCCTGCAAGCCTTCTCGCCCGAGGCGTTGCTCGGCCGTTTCGAGCACTACCGTCGTACCGGTACCCCGGGTGTGGCCGATGAAGGCTGGGCCTGGAACATGTACCAGCACTACTACCGTGAGCTCACCTCTGCCCGTCAGCAGGGGTTCGACAAGCTGTTCCATCAGGTCTACGCCCAGGCGTATGACCAGGCCGTGCGTCAGCAACAGGGACTGATTTGATGATACGTGCACTGTGGTTTGGGGCCTGTCTGCTGGCCCTGGCCGGTTGTACCACCATGGGCAAGATGGCCGATGTGGCCATGAACCCGGATATTCAGGTGGGGAGCAACGATGACCAGCCCTCCACTCTGGGGCTCAGCTTGTTGGCAGAGCCTGATGTCAACCCCAACGAGAGCGGGGAGGCGGCACCCATCGAGTTTCAGGTGGTGCTGCTGGCTGAAGATTCCAAGCTGCTCGCTACTGACTATGACCAGGTGACGGCGGATGTAGAGAAGGCCCTTGGCAAGAACTACCTGGATCATCAGGACTACACCCTGCTGCCCGGCCAGTTCAAATACCTGCCCCCCGTCAAGCTTGACGAGAAGACCCGTTACATCGGCGTGATTGCTCGGTACGCCGATCCGGACAGCGCCGAGTGGCGCAAGGTCATCAAGGTCAAGAGCAAGGGAACGGCCTATCAAATTCTGGTGCACCTGCGCCTGGATGAAGTGGAACTACAAAAAGAAGAAGAATAATCATGTCGAGTCGAAATCGGGTTATCTGGCGTGAAGGGCTCTTTATCAAGCCCCAGCACTTCCAGCAACAACAGAGACATTCAGATTACGCGCTGCACGCGCGTTTGAGCGCGCTGTCCGACTATTTCTACGGGTTGCAGTCGCTTGCCATCAACGAGGATTACCTCGGCTTTGGCCGCATCGCCTTGGTGGGGGCCACCGGTATCCTGCCGGATGGCACCGTCTTCAACATCCCGAACGATGATGTGCTGCCGACCCCGCTGGAGATCACCGATGCCTCGGTGGCCAACCAGAAGGTCTATCTGGCGCTGCCGCTCTCGGTGAGCGGGGTCAACGAGGTCAATCAGGGCGGTCAGGTCGCCACCCGTTTGCAGGCCCATCGCCACGACGTGCGCGATCTGCACAGCGAAGGGGGGGATGTGGTTTCCCTCGAAGTGGGGCGGGTCAGCTTGCGGTTGATGCTGGAGCGGGAAGACCGCAGCGCCTACGCCTCGCTCGCCATTGCTCGCATTCTGGACAAACGCCCGGATGGCGGTCTGGTGCTGGATCCCAACTTCATGCCTTGCAGCATCAGTGTCTCTGCCATTCCGACCCTCAAGCGCTTCCTCGGCGAATCGGCTGGCCTCGTGGCCGAGCGGGCTCGCAGCCTCTCCCAGCGCATCGCTGCGCCAGGACAGCAGGGGGTGGCCGATGTGGCCGAGTTCATGATGCTGCAACTGCTCAACCGGGCTCAGCCCCAGCTCTCCCATCTGGCGCGTCTTGGCACCCTGCACCCCGAGCGGTTGCACGAAGCGCTGGTGCAGCTCTGTGGCGAGTTGATGACCTTTACCGACGAGTCCCGTCTGCCCCCCGAGTTCCCCGCCTATCGTCATGACGATCAGCAGGTGAGCTTCGAGCCGGTGATGTTGGCCCTGCGTCAGGCGCTCAGTACCGTGCTGTCGCCACGTGCCGTCTCCATCCAGCTGCGCAAGCACCAGTACGGCGTCATGGTGGCCATGGTCAACGAGAGTGAGTTGATGCAGAGCGCCGATTTCGTGCTGGCAGTGCGTGCCCGCATGCCGCAGGAGCAGCTGCGCAAACAGTTGCTGCAGCAGACCAAGGTGGCGTCGAGCGACAAGATCCGCGAACTCATCAGCCTGCAGCTGCCAGGTATCCCGCTGTTGCCGCTGCCGGTGGCGCCGCGCCAGTTGCCCTATCACGCCGGTTACAGCTACTTCCAGCTCGACCGTCAGAGCCCTGCCTGGCAGATGCTGGCGGTCAGCAATACGCTCGCCTTCCACATTGCAGGCGATTTCCCCGAGCTCGACATGCAGCTCTGGGCCATCCGTAGCCAGTGATCGCATCAAGGAAACAAGCAGAGATGACCACGGACATTATCAACAACGAGCAACTGAGCGACCTGCTGTTCGATCACGCCGAGCAGCTGGACATGGATTCGGACTACTGGTTCCGCCTGCGTGGCCAGAGCATCAACCCGATGATCGATGCGGTGACCCCGCTGCTGGGGCTGGTGCAGCGGGTGCGTCTGTTGTCGCGCTACGACCGGGTGCCCGAGCTTTATCAACGGGTGGTGACCGAGATCCAGGCCATCGAGCAGGAGTTGATGGCGCAGGGTTACGAGAATGGCGTCGTCCTCTCGTTTCGCTACATCCTCTGTACTTTCATCGATGAGGCAGTGATGGGGCGCGACTGGGGCAGCCAGAGCGAATGGTCCCAACACTCCCTGCTGGCTCGGTTTCACAACGAGACCTGGGGGGGCGAGAAGGTATTCGTGCTGCTGTCGCGTCTGCAGGAAGATCCGGTGCGCTATCGCGACATTCTGGAGTTCATCTATCTCTGCCTTTGCCTCGGTTTTGAGGGGCGCTACAAGGTGATGAGCCAGGGCCGTGACGAGTTTGAACGGATCGTCAAGCAATTGCACAAACAGTTGTCACTCGAACGTGGCGGTGAGGCACCCAGCGTGTTTCATCTCGATCTCGGTCAGCAGGCGTCTCGCTACCAGCTGCGCAAGCAAGTCTCCCTGCGCACTCTGTTTATGGGCGGCGCGTTGATCCTGGCCATCATCTTTGGCCTCTATCACCACCAACTCAATAACCAGACCCAGGACGTACTGCGTCAACTGGGCGAATTATTAAAATAAATACTTAAGGAGAGCACGCCTTGATTCGTATAGAGCTACCGGTACTGGTGGAAAGACTCAACCCCATCTGCCGTCATATGCTGGAGGAGGCCGCGGCCCTCTGTGTCAATCATCAGGGTGCCGAGATCCGCATCGAGCACCTGCTGCTCAAGATGCTGGAGACCCCCCTCAGCGATGTACGCCAGATCCTCAAACGGGCCGAAGTTGAGGTTGAAGAGTTAAAGAGCCTGCTGCACCCCTCGGCGGCCGATAACGGTTATGGTCAGGGTTATCCCTCCTTCTCGCCGCTATTAGTGGAATGGCTGCAAGACAGCTGGCTGCTCGCCTCTGCCGAGCTGCAACACGGCCAACTGCGCAGCGGCGTCATGCTGCTTGTGCTGCTGATGACTCCCCAGCGTTACCTGCCGGGCTCGGTGACCCGTTTGCTTGCCAACATCAATCGCGAGCTGCTGCGCCAGCAGTTCGACGAGTGGGTGAAAGAGTCTGCCGAGACACAAGTGACCGTTTCAGCCAACGGTACTTCTACTCAGGCCGCGCTGCCCGCCGATGCCAGCCTGCTGGCCCGCTTTACTGTCAACGTCACCGAACAGGCTCGTCAGGGCTCGCTGGATCCGGTGCTCTGCCGGGATCACGAGATCGACCTGATGATCGACATCCTCTCCCGTCGCCGCAAAAACAACCCCATCGTCGTGGGGGAGGCGGGTGTCGGTAAAAGCGCGCTGATCGAAGGGTTGGCGCTGCGCATCGTCGCGGGCCAGGTGCCGGAAAAATTGCGCGATGTGGAGCTGATGACCCTGGATCTTGGCGCCATGCAGGCCGGAGCCTCGGTCAAGGGGGAGTTCGAGAAGCGTTTCAAGGGGGTGATGCAGGAGGTCAAGGACGCCGTGCGACCTGTCATCCTCTTTATCGATGAGGCCCACACCCTGATCGGGGCGGGCAATCAGGCGGGGGGGCTGGATGTCTCCAACCTCATCAAACCTGCGCTGGCCCGTGGCGAGCTGCGCACCATCGCCGCCACCACTTGGGGCGAGTACAAGAAGTACGTGGAAAAAGATGCCGCCCTGTCGCGTCGTTTCCAGCTGGTGAAAGTGGGTGAGCCCAATGCCGAGGAGGCCACCGTGATCCTGCGCGGTCTGCGCAGCATCTACGAGAAGGCACACGGGGTGCTGATTGACGAGGAGGCGCTGCAAGCCGCCGCTCAGCTCTCCGCCCGTTATATCTCTGGTCGTCAGCTGCCGGACAAGGCGATCGATGTACTCGATACCGCCTGTGCCCGGGTGGCCATCAACCTGACCACGCCGCCGCGCGCGGTCAGCCATTTGCAAAACGAACTGCGCCAGCGTGAGCTGGAGATCCGTCAGCTGGAGCGCCAGAGCCTGATCGGCCTGGGTGACAACGATGAACGACTCACAGAACTGAAAGCGGCCCAGCAGACCTGCCGTGACACTCTGCGTGAGCAGGAAGCCCAGTGGCAGCAACAGCAGGGATTGGTGCATCGGATTGTCGAGCTGCGTGCCGCTCTGCTGGCCGATCAGCAGGATGAGATGCTGGCCAGAGAAGCGCTGGATCTCGCCGATGCGCCGCTCGATCCGCAAGCGGCTGCCGAGCAGCTTGCCGGGCTCGAGCGCGAGCTGGCCGAGCTGCAACAGGGTGAGGTACTGGTCTCTGCCCATGTCGACAAGACTCAGGTCGCAGCAGTGATCGCCGAGTGGACCGGGGTGCCGCTTAATCGCATCTCCCAAGGGGAGCTCGATGTAGTGACCCGTCTGCCGGAGTACCTTGGCGAGCTCATCAAGGGGCAGGATGTGGCTGTGGCCCATCTGCACAAGCACCTGCTGACCGCCCGCGCCGATCTGCGTCGTCCAGGCCGTCCGCTGGGCGCCTTCCTGTTGGTGGGGCCAAGCGGGGTTGGCAAGACCGAAACCGTATTGCAGATTGCTGAACTGATGTTTGGTGGTCGCCAGTATCTCACCACCATCAACATGTCCGAGTATCAGGAGAAGCACACCGTTTCCCGTCTTATCGGCTCGCCTCCCGGCTATGTCGGCTTTGGCGAGGGTGGCGTGCTGACCGAAGCCATTCGGCAGAAGCCCTACTCGGTGGTGCTGCTGGATGAGGTGGAAAAAGCCCATCCTGACGTGCTCAACCTCTTCTATCAGGCGTTCGACAAGGGCGAGCTGGCCGATGGGGAAGGGCGGATCATCGACTGCAAGAACGTGGTCTTTTTCCTCACCTCCAACCTTGGTTTCCAGACCATCGTCGATCATGCAGAGCAGCCTGATGACCTGCTGGATGCGCTCTACCCTGAGCTGGCTGCCTTCTTCAAACCGGCTCTGCTGGCGCGGATGGAGGTGATCCCCTATCTGCCGCTCGGTCACGACACGCTAGTGCAGATCGTCGGGGGCAAACTCAACCGGCTGGTCAAGCTGCTCAAGGAGCGTTTCGGTGCCGATGTGGTGCTGGAGAGCGAGGTGGCCGAGGAGATCCTGTTGCGGGCGAACCGCAGCGAGAACGGCGCGCGGATGCTGGAGTCCGTCATTGATGGGGCCCTGTTGCCGCCGGTCTCCCTGCAACTGTTGCAGCGCCTCTCGGCCGGTGAGCCCATCAACCGGGTGCGCTTCTCGGTGGCCGATCACCAGTTTGTGGCCGAGGTGGAGGGCTGACCATGGAGCAAGCCCTCGCATTCGCCCTCGCGCTCACCTCGCAACGGGATGAACAACATCTCTGCCACTGGTGGAGCTCGACCCTCCATGCCAGCTTCCAGCCCAAAGGACTGCTGCTTGGCATGCTGGACGTGAGCGGTCGCCAGCTGGAGTGCAAAGGGTGGGTCAAGGGGCAGGAGGTTGCGCTGGCGCTGGCGGTGGATGATTTCTCTCATCCACTCGCCTATGTGCTGCACAAGGCGCAATCCCGCACCTGGGATTCCCTCCATGGCGGAGCCCGCATTGAGCACGCCGGTTTTCGCGCACTGCTGGCCAACCTTGGCCAGCAGTGCGGCCTGCACGCCTTTCCGCTCAATGATGGCAACGGCAAGCCGTTTGCCGTGCTGGCGATGATGGACAGCGGCGATGTGTTGCAGGAGTGGGCGGCTCGCCCCGAGCTGGCCAGTCTGGCGCAGGTCTTTTGCAACCAGCTCACCCTGATCCGCGATCTGGGTCGTAGCCGCCGGGATCAGAACGTGTTGCGCGACTCCCTGCGTCAGATCAAGGGGGAGGGGGAGCGCCAGCGCCAGCACGAGAAGTTGCTGGGGGATCAGCTGGTTGGCCAGTCGGCGGTGATCCGCGGCTTGCGCGAGCAGATCGCCCAGGCGGGCCAGCACAAGCTGACCGTGCTCATTCAGGGGGAGACCGGCAGTGGCAAGGAGGTGGTCGCCCGGCTGGTGCATAAGTGCTCCGATCGCGCCAACAAGCCCTTCGTCGCCATTAACTGCGCCGCCATTCCGGAGAATCTCATCGAGAGCGAGCTGTTCGGTTATCAGAAGGGAGCCTTCTCCGGCGCCCTCTCTAACAAGACCGGACTGGTGGCGCAGGCCAATGGTGGCACCCTGTTTCTGGATGAAGTGGGCGATATGCCCGCTGCCATGCAGGCCAAGCTGCTACGGGTGCTGGAGACCCGCAGCTACCGGCCGCTTGGGGCAGAGCAGGAGTATCACTCCGATTTTCGCCTCATCGCGGCCACTCATCAGCCGCTGACCCGCCATGTGGAGGAGGGGCGGTTCCGTGCCGACCTCTACCACCGTCTCTGCCAGTGTCTGCTGCTGATCGCCCCCTTGCGCGATCATATCGAGGATGTGCCCCTGCTCTGCCAGCACTTCATGGCCCAGTTTGCCGCGCAGGATGACAAGGGACTGGCTGGTTTGCAGCGCAAGTTCCTCAAGCAACTGCAAAGTTACGACTTCCCCGGCAACGTGCGAGAACTGCGCAATCTGCTGGAGGTGGCCTGTGCCCACACCCGTCATGGTGAAGAGGTGGGGCTTGGCGCCTTGCCGCCGGAGCTGCGGGATCGGGTCTGTGCCGAGTTGCCCGATGCGCTGGATGATTACAACCATATCCGCGATCTGCGCCGGGCCATGCAGCAGTACGAGGCATCGGTGATTGAAGCGCGCCTGCGCTACTTTCAGGGCAATCGCATGCTGGTGGCCGAGAGCCTCAATATTCCCAAGCGCACCCTGGATCACAAGTGCCAGAAACTGGAGGTGAACTGATGAGCATCATGGGTTTGTTGCCCCTGCTGCTGGCGACCGGCAATGCGGTGCCTCCCCTCGATATGGCGGCGTGGCAAGCGTGTCGTCGCGAGCCATCCCCTCTGATCCGGCTCGCCTGCTATGACGCCCTTGGCAATGAGGCGACGCCATCAGGCAGCAAGGAGAGCTCCAAGTCTCCGGCCTGGCTGGCGATAGCCGACCAAGAGTTGGCCCGAGTGCCGGATAGCTCACCCTTCCTGTTGCGACAGGATGAGGAGAGCGGCACGGCGGTACTGACCCGTCCGGCCCTGCGCGGTGCCACCCTGGCGATTGGTTGTGTCAACAGCATCACCCATATTCGCTTGCGGCTGAATGCGCCGTGGCGCGGGGAGCGTGTCGCGGTCGCGCTGGATGGACAAGCAACTCGCAGCAGTCAGAGCTGGTTTATCCGGGATCAGGGATGGCTGCTCGAATATGGCCGCGGCTTGCCCGCCATAGAGGAGCTCAAGCGCTGGATCGGTCATCGTGAATTGCAGGTTCAGGCGGCCAACGGCACCTTGCTGCGGGTCGATCTCAGCGGCCTGAAAGAGGCGCTGATACCGGTGCGCCAACAGTGTCGCTGGTAGGGGGGAAGATGAGCTATCAACACCCCTGGTGTAGCCGTCTGCTCACCAGCTTGCCGGATGCACAGATCAAAGGGGCCGTGCTGGCCGATGAGCCTCGCTGGGACTATGTGGAGACCGAGCTGGTCAAGTTGGGCTCCCTTGCCCACAGCCAGGTCGATCTCAATGCGGTCGCCGAAGCCTGTCTGGGGTTGCTGGAGAGCCGCACCAAGGATATGCGGGTGCTGGCACAGCTGTTGCGCTGCCTGCAGCACCCTGCCAAGGCGACCCCGATGGGCGCTGCGCTGAGCTTGCTGGAAGCCTGGATCAAGGCTTACTGGCTGTTGGCCTGGCCCGGGAATGCGACCCAGAAGCAGCGATTGATGGTGCAGATCATCAAGCGCTTCGAAGGTGCCCTGCCGAGGGTGAGCGAGAGCGCCTCTGCGGCGGAATTGGCGCAGTTGCTGGCGCAGGCAGAACAGCTGGAGGCCGTCTGGCTGGCCCAGTGCCCTGACAAGGGGGAACTGCTGGATCCTCTGGTTATGGGGTTGAAGCGGGCCCAGCGACAACAGGTTGCCCAGGCCCAAGCAGATGCCGGAGGTCAACCTGCAAGCAGCGCTGCTGCAGCCACCGCCAGTGCGAGCGGGATGGCGGGCACCATGGTGCTCAGTGGCAGCAGCAAGGGCTCCGGGGTCGAGATTGATAGCTCCAACGATCGGGCATGGCGACAGACCCTGCTCAAGGTGGCGGAGCTGCTGATTGAGCGCCAGCCGGAGGCGGCGATCGGTTATCGGCTGCGTCGTCACGCCATCTGGGCCGGCATCACCACCACGCCGATAACGGCACAGGGGAATAAAACCCAGCTGGCCTCCATGTCGGCAGACATGGTGGATGAGTATCGCGCAGCCATGGGCACGCCAGATCTGGCGCTCTGGCAGCGCATCGAGCAGAGCCTGACGCTGGCCCCTTACTGGTTCGAGGGGCACAGGCTCTCGGCCGAGGTGGCCCAGAAGCTGGGATATGGCGCGGTGGCGCAGGCGATCATGGCGGAGCTGGATGCGTTTTTGCAGCGCCTGCCAGCGCTGCGGGATCTCACCTTCAGCGATGGTTCCCCGTTTCTCTCCCCCGAGTGCAGCCGCTGGTTGCAGCCTGCCAAGAGCAGTGGGGGCAGCAGCGGACAGGCCGAGCTGGCCGAGGAGGTCGCCTTGCGTCATGGGGAGCAGGGGATTGCCGCCGCGCTCGTCCTGCTTGATGAGCGGATGGCACAGATGAAAGAGCCAAGAGCCCGCTTCCATGCCTTGCTGGTGCAGGCGGAGTTGTTGGAGCAGGAAGGCATGGAGGCGCTTGCGCGCCAGCAATATCAACACTTGTGGCAAGAGGCAGACCGCCTCGGGTTGTCGCAGTGGGAGCCTGGGTTGGTCAGCCGCCTGGCCCCCTATGCCACCCATTTGCCGAAATAAGTGCCGAAATGAGTCATTGAGTCGGAGTTGGATCACATTTTATGTTCAAAACCATCTTTACCTTTCTGCGGCAACAGCTGCCGAAACTGAAACCCTCCTGGCCCCTGCTCGGTGTGGTGCTGTGGGTTGTCGCCCTGATCCTGGTGTGGTGGCTGGGGCCTCGCATCGAGATCCGTGATGCCAAGCCATTCGAGCCCTTGTGGGGGCGGGTGGTGTTTACCCTGCTCTGGCTCTGGTTGCTGCTGGGGGTACTCTCCTGGCGGGTATGGCGCAAGATGAAGCAGCTCAAGGCCGAGCGCCAGCATGAGGTGCTGCTGGAACAAGATCCGGTCAAAGGGCTCATCGACAAACAGGCGCTGTTTCTCGATCGTTGGTTGCAAGCCTTGAATGAACACCTTGGCAAGGGGGCGCTCTACACCATGCCCTGGTATCTGGTGCTGGGTCTGCCCGGCAGCGGCAAGAGCAGCCTGATCCACCGTGCCAATCCGGCCAACAAGCTCAATCCCAGACTCGATACCGAACTGCGGGACGTGGCGCAAGGCCAGCTGGTCGATTGCTGGCTGGGGGAGCAAGCCGTGATGCTGGATCCGGCCGGTGCACTGTTGTCACAAGCCGAGCCCGAGCTGGACCCGCAAGCTCGCAAGCATGAGCGGCTCTGGTTGCATCTGCTGAACTGGCTCAACGAGCACCGTCGTCGTCAGCCCCTTAATGGTCTGGTACTGACCGTTGATTTGGCGTGGTTGTCTGCGGCCAGCGTGGCCGAGCGCAAGGCGTATGCCCAGCTGATGCGTGCCCGGTTGCAAGAGGTGTCGGCCACCATGAATACCCGGCTGCCGCTCTATGTCACCTTCACCAAACTCGATATGCTGCGCGGCTTTGATGTGGTCTATGAGCAGTTGGATAAAGAAGCCCGTGACGCCGTGCTGGGGGTAACCTTCAACCCCGGCAGCAGTCAGGGCAAATCCTGGCAGCAGGATCTGGCCCTGTTCTGGGATCAGTGGGTCGACAATCTCAACCGCAATCTGCCCGAGATGATGCTGGCCCGGCTCGATGCCGCCCAGCGCAACGCCCTCTTCTCGTTTGTCCGTCAATTGGCGGGCCTCAAGGATTATGTGACCAGCCTGCTCGATGAAACCCTGACCATTGAAGAGAGCAAACCACTGCTGGTGCGCGGCGTCTATATCAGCTCCGTTTATCAGCAAGGTGTCCCGTTCGATGCCTTTGCTCAGGCCGCTTCCCGGCGTTACAGCTTGCCCGAGCCGATTCACTCCGCCCTGCGCGGGGAGTCCAACACCTATTTTGTGCGCAAGTTGTTCTCTTCGATCATCTTCCCCGAGGCCCATCTGGCCGGAGAAAACCGGCTGCATACCCTCTATCGTCGTCGCCGGATGGCCATTGGCCTGAGTTGCCTGTCGCTCTTCTCGGCGGCCCTGATCGGTGGCTGGCACTACTTCTACCGGGTCAACGAGGAGGCGGGGCGCAATGTACTGACCAAGGCGCAAGCGTTCACCGAGACCAACGAGGTCGCTGATGAACATGCCTTCGGTGTCAGCCAGTTGCCACGTCTCAACCTTATTCGCGAGGCAACCCTCTCTTTTGGCAACTACCGCGAACGGATGCCGCTGGTGGCAGACCTTGGTCTCTATCAGGGGGATGAGATTGGCCCCTATGTGGAAGGCTCCTATCTGCAACTGTTGGGGCTGCGTTTCCTGCCTGCCCAGATGCAGGGACTGCTGGAGGATCTTAACCGTGCACCGGCTGGCAGCGAGGAGAAGCTCTCCATCCTGCGGGTGATGCGGATGCTCGATGATGCCTCCGGTCGCAACAAGGATCTGGTGGAGCAGTACATGGCCAGCCGCTGGCAGAAAGCGTTCCCGGGGCAGGGGGCGGTGCAGGAGCAGTTGATGGGGCATCTTGACTATGCCCTCGATCACACCGACTGGCATGGTGCTCGCGCCGCCCGGGATCAGGCCGCCATCACGGCATTTGTGCCATTCAAGGAGCCGCTGTATGGCGCCCAGCGTGAACTGGGCAAATTGCCCATGTATCAGCGGGTCTATCAGAATCTGGTGGTGAAGGCGGGTGATGTGTTGCCGCCGGATCTCAATGTCCGTGACGAGGTGGGCCCCACCTTCGACACAGTGTTTGCCCTGCGCAACGAGAGTGCTGGTCAGGTGCCGCGTTTGCTGACCTGGCCCGGGTTCAGTGATTTCTTCCTCAAACAGGACAAGGCGCTGATCGATCTCACCGCCATGGATGCCTGGGTGCTGGGCCAGCGCAAGCTGAGCCAGTTGAGCGAGGCGGATCGCAAGGAGATCACCCGTCAGGTCAACGATCGCTATGTCACTGATTACGTCAACCAGTGGCAAAAATTGCTGACCAATTTGGATGTGCAGACCCTTGCCAGCCCCGAGCAGGCGCTCGATGTGCTCTCTGCCATCACCGGCAACGACCAGCCATTCCAGCGGGTGCTCGCTGCGCTGGATGACAATACCCGTATTCGCAAGATCTCCGATGCGGAAGGAGATCCGGCGCAGGCGATCACTGCCCGGATCGGTCGCCCCTTTATGGCCACCAATGGCGTCTTGACTGGCCGTGGGGAACAGGGGCCGCTCATTTCGGAAGTGAACCAGAAGCTGATTGAGCTGCAGCACTATATGGAGCTTATCGTCAATGCCACCGAGCCGGGACAGTCAGCCCTCAAGGCGGTGCAACTGCGTTTGACCAACAAGTACGCCGATCCGGTCTTTGCATTGCAGCAATATGCTCGTGGTCTGCCCGAGCCGCTCAATCGCTGGGTGGGTCAACTGGCGGATCAGAGTTCGCAACTGGTGATTGATCTGGCGATGTCATCCCTCAATCAGGAGTGGCAGGCAAAGGTGCTGGCACCGTTCAACAGCCAACTGGCGGATCGCTATCCGTTCAACCCGGGTTCTGCCAAGGATGTGCCGCTCTCCGAGATGGAGCGCTTCTTTGCCCCCGGTGGCACCCTGGACAGCTTCTATCAGGTCAACCTGAAACCCATGGTGGAGGGGGGCTTGATGGAGGGAGAACTGAGTTCACCCATTCAGGCGGAGCTGATCAAACAGCTGGATCGCGCTGCGCGGATCCGCCAGATCTTCTTCAGCCAGCAGGGCAATCTGGAGGTGCAATTTGCCCTCGAGCCCATCGAACTCACCGCCAACAAGCGGCGTAGTGTGCTCAACCTTGATGGCCAGTTGTTGGAGTATGCCCACGGCCGTCGCAACAAGATCCCGTTGGTGTGGCCAAACACCATGCGCGACGGGGCCGAAAGCAAGATCACTCTGGTACCGGCTGCCCGCGAACGTTCACCGCGCAGCGAGGGCTTTGTCGGTCCCTGGGCCATGTTCCGCCTGATGGACAAGGGGGAGCTGACTCAGGTCAACGAGGCCACCTTTGATGTGCGCTTCCCGGTGGATCAGGGGGCCATGACCTATCGGGTCTATACCGACAGCGCCCAGAACCCCTTCACCGGCGGCCTGTTCAGCCAGTTCAGCTTGCCTGAATCCCTTTATTGATCATGTTGGGGGGCGCCATGCCCCCCGCATTTTGGAATCCGATATGTCACAGAATCAACAAGGCCAGCAGGCGCTCAAAGTGGGGCGTGACCCCAGAATGTTGCCGGAGTACGAGGCGCTGCGTGCCGAGATTAACAAGCTCAGTCACGCCTCACGTCCAGAAGTTGACTGGGCGCTGATCCACCATCTCGCCAGTCAAATCTTTGAAAAGCACGGGGTGGATCTGCAAACCGCCATCTACTTCACTCTGGCGCGCTCCCGCATTCAGGGGCTGAGCGGCTTTACCGAAGGGTGCGAGTTTCTCGCCAACCTGATCGTCACCCAGTGGGAGAGTTTCTGGCCACCGGTGCATCAGGAGCGGGCCCGCATCGAGATGCTCGACTGGTTTATTGCCCGCATCAGCGACGTGATCCGCCAGTACCAGATCAGCCACGAGGACAAGCGGTTGATCTACCGCTGCGAGCGGGCGCTGCAACTCATCAGCGAGAAGCTGCACAACGCCGGTTTGAGCCGCATCCCCCGGGTCGAGAATCTGGTGCACTTTATCGAGGGGTACACCCATCTGTTTGACGAGACCGAGATCGTCATCGTCTCCGATGAGCCGGGCCTCAAGGATGAGCTGCAGATCCCGCCGATGGTCTTCTTCAAGTCCGACATGGAGAGCGACCACGGCGCCTCTGTCGGGGCAACCCCGCACCTGCCTCAGGGCAGTATCCTGGTGGGGCGTGAGAAGGGGCAGATGAAGCCGACCGTGCTCAAGATTGAGCAGCACCGCAAACAGCGGCCGGCCTGGTTCTGGTTTGGCTGTGGCCTGCTCACCTGCGCCTTGCCCATGATGGGATGGCTTGGCTGGCAACATCAGCAGCAGGAGAAGGTCATCGCGGCGCAACGGTTGCAACAACCCGCTGCAGCGTTACCGCAGGCCCTGAGTTATGACGACATTCGGCAGGCGCGCATCGTGTTGGGGGAGCAGACCCTGCAGGGGATGGAGAGCGAGCTGGTGTCGCGTTATCAGGCCCAACTGGATCGGCTGGAGCAGACCTCGCCCCTCTACTGGTACCGTTATGGCGAGGGGCTGCGCAATTCGCTGCAGATGCTCTATCCCGACTCGCTGGCGGTCAAGGCCCTCGACAAACAGTGGCAGACCGCGCTGGCCGGCCAGCAGGGGGATCTCAACCGGGTGCCGACCTATCTGGAGGCGCGCGCTGGGGTCGATGCCCTGATCGATCAGCTGCTGGAGCTGGAGCGTCAGCGCAAGACGGTCACGATTTCCTACCTCAAGTCTCAGCTCTACGAGGTACAGAAGAACCTGATGCAGGAGGTCCCGTTCAGCTTGCGCCTGAGCGAACTGGAGGCGCGAAAAGCGTCGCAGGAGCCTATTACGGCCGCCGAGCTGAAAGGGATAGAGAGTGACTTGAAAGCACTCAATATCCGGCTTTACCAACTGCAACAGGGGCTATCTGGTAGCTGATTGCTCTGTTATGCGCAACTAGTTGCGCACATTCCAGAGAGTTGCACTGCAGATGCAATGTTTGGCAGGGGGATTGCCCAGTTTGCGCAATCCCTTGCGAATGGATAACTCTATCATCTATCGAAAGAGGTTAACCATTTGATTTTATTTGGCTAATTTCGCCAGTGCTGAATGGCATAGCCTGTGCTGCGGCCTGTTCTGTTTATCCGCTGTTTATCAAAGTCGCCTGTGCCTGGTGCGTTCCACCGGGCACAGGGGCAGAGGGGTGATGTCTGTGCGTCTCCCCACTCATATGGAGAATGACTATGTGCCCCGCTATCGCACTGCTCGGTGACATCGGCACCGACCACGATGGCTTTCCACCGACCCCGGTGATAGCTGCCAGTCCCGACGTGTTCCTCGATGGCAAGCCTGTGGCTCGTCAAGGTGATCCACTGGCGCCCCATGACAAGCCCAACAACCCGCCGCACCCACGGGCCATTGCCAGTGGTGTTGGCTCTGTGCTGGTGAATGGCAAACCCATCGCCGTCACCGGCACGGCAGTGGATTGTGGTGGCGTGGTGATTGGTTCCGGTAGCGGACAGGCAGGATAAGGAACAGATTCATGGCACAAAGCACAGGATTACAATTTACGGTCAAGGTGGGGGCGCTGCCCGAGAGCACCTTCGTGGTGGCCAGTTTCCAGCTGGATGAGGGGCTGAACCGGCCGTTTAACCTGCAGCTGGAGTTGGCGAGTAGCCAGCCTGATGTCGACTTTGGCGCCGTGCTGGACCAGCCGTGCGAGCTGATGGTGTGGTACAACGGCGAGCTGCAACGCCGGGTCTGCGGGGTAGTGAGCGAGTTTGCCCAAGGGGACAGCGGCTTTCGCCGCACCCGTTACAGCCTCAACGTCAAACCCGCCCTGTGGCGATTGGGGCTGCGCCAGAACTCCCGCATCTTTCAGGCGCAGAAGCCCGATGAAATCCTCAGCATCCTGCTGCAAGAGCATGGCATCACCGACTACGCCTTTGCCCTGAAAAACGAGCACGCCCAGCGGGAATACTGCGTGCAGTACCGCGAGACCGACCTCGATTTCGTGAACCGCCTCGCTGCTGAAGAGGGCTTGTTCTACTTCCACGAGTTTGAAGCAGGCAAACACCGCATCGTCTTTGCTGACGATGCCGCAGCCCTGACCGCTGGCCCCGAGCTCTTCTTCAACCTCGGCAACCGCTCGCTGGAACAAGGGCCCTATGTTCGCCAGTTCCACTACCGCGAGGCAGTGCGCCCCTCGGATGTGGAGCTCAAAGATTACAGCTTCAAGACCCCAGCTTACGGCCTCTCCCACAAAAAGCAGGGCGCAGAGCTCGAGCACCAACGGGATACCTACCAGCACTTCGACTATCCGGGTCGCTACAAGCAGGACCCGAGCGGCAAGGCCTTTGCCCAGCACCGGCTCGATGCGTTGCGCAATGACGCGGTAGCGGGCAGCGGCAAATCCAACAGCGCGGCGCTCTTGCCAGGTCAGCACTTTTCATTGACCGAACATCCGAACGCCAGCCTCAACACCGAGTGGCAAATCGTTCATATCCGCCACACCGGTGAACAACCGCAAGCGCTGGAAGAAGAGGGTGGCAGCGGCCCTACCGTCTACCACAACGAATTTGGCGTAGTGAAGGCGAGTACCACCTGGCGTGCCCGCATCGGCAGCCCCGAGGCACCCTACAAGCCGATGGTGGATGGCCCGCAAATCGCGATAGTGGTGGGCCCGGAGGGGGAGGAGATTTACTGCGACGAGCACGGCAGGGTCAAACTGCAATTCCCGTGGGACCGCTACGGCAGCTCCAACGACCAAAGCTCCTGCTGGGTGCGGGTGAGCCAGGGTTGGGCCGGTGGCCAGTACGGCATGATGGCAATTCCGCGCATTGGTCACGAAGTTATCGTCTCGTTTCTGGAAGGTGACCCCGACCAGCCTATCGTGACGGGGCGCACCTACCACGCTACCAACCGGCCGCCGTATGAGCTGCCAGCCAACAAGACTCGCACCGTGCTGCGTACCGAGACCCACAAGGGCGAGGGTTTCAACGAGCTGCGTTTTGAAGACCAGGCGGGACAGGAAGAGATTTACATCCACGGTCAGAAAGACCTGAATGTGTTGATAGAGCACGATGTTGCGTGGCACATCAAGCACGACCAGCACACCGATATCGACAACGAGCGGGTGACCCGCATCAAGGCCAATGACCACCTGACGGTAGAAGGCGAGAAGCGCGACCAGATCAAGGCTGACTATTCGCTGACGGTGGATGCTTCCATGCACCAAAAACTGGGACAAAGTTGGCTCACCCTGGCTGGGCAGGAGGTGCACGTCAAGGCTGGCGCCAAGGTGGTGCTGGAGGCGGGATCTGAAATTACCGTCAAGGTGGGCGGCTGCTTTATCAAGGTGGATGGTGGTGGCGTCACACTGGTTGGCCCTACGATCAAGATGAACTCTGGGGGAGGCCCGGGGTCTAGTTCAGGTTGGGCGGGTAAATCCCCTGTCGGCCCTCATGGTGTGTCAGTTCCTCCCATGCCGAAGGTGCCGCTCAGTCCTGCCCAGCTGGCCACCATGAAGAGTGCCGCCCCTTTCTGTGAGGAGTGTGAGAAGTGCAAGGAGAGCGGCTGTGAAATCTGAGGCTATGTCGCTTGCCGAGTGGGTCGCCGTGCAAACCAGCCCACTGTATGCCGTACTGGCAGGGGCCAGCGATGCGGCGCCCTTGCAGCACTATTACCAGCTTGATGGCCGTCATACACCACGCGGACTCTATCTCGGCACTCCCTATCACGACTGGCTCCCCGTGATGCCCTATCTGGTCGAGCTGAACAAGGAGAGTCCTTTTATCGAATGGGCTGAAACGACCGATGCTCGCGATTGGGGATTTATTCTGGCGACAGCGCAACCTGCTGGCACCCTCTATGGCCATTTTCAGGGGCTGACCCAGATCTGGCATCAGGGTGAAGCCGTGTTCTTTCGCTATTGGGATGGCGTGTATATGTCTGCCATCGTGTCGCAGCTTGGTGATGGCATGACAACGCTGTTGCCGCAACTGGATGCGATGTGGTGTCAGGGCTATGGATTTTCATGGGGGGCATCTGAGCCTTGTGCTGTGCGTCCATTTCCCTGGTGGGAACTTCCTCCAGCTATCGCAGCAGTATTGGCCGGGCAAGATACAGGTCCCCTTATCAACAACCTGATGCAACAACTGGCAGATGAGAATGGCCAGCTTTACTGGGCTTTCCCCGAGGCCAATCTCAGGTGCAAAGTTGCCCGTTTCGTTTCCCGTTACCCATCCCCTGATATCGATCTATTTCCAGCGCTGGAAGCGGCGCTGCTCAATGAGGTTCAAGCATGAGTAATGCCGGCCAGGCCGTCTTCACCCAGGTGATCGCCGATTATCGCAATGCCCTGACTGAGTACCGCAAGGATGCCGAGAGTTTCTTTCTTGGCGACATGCTGGGTATGGACATGGAGCAGACCATCAAGGTTGGTGATAAGACGATAAAGGCGTCTTCGAGCAGCAAGAAGGCGCAATCCGTGGTGGCGCAGTGCCCGTTGAGCGGCACTTTGCGGCTGGTCCATCTGTTTGAATCCGTGCGCTTTATTCCTATCGGTAATACCCCCTACCTAGTGGAATCGGGGAAGATGGAAAAGGGAAAGTTTATCCCTGTTAAAGAGGAAAGAAAGGGAGCGCTCGATGCCAAGGGCGTGGCCGAAATTGGGAGTCTCAAGCCAGGGCAATCCTACAGGGTGACCTTCTATCCCAATGTGAAGAAGAGCGATCTGGACGGGTTATT
This sequence comes from Aeromonas sp. FDAARGOS 1416, assembly GCF_019048085.1. Taxonomy (NCBI): domain Bacteria; kingdom Pseudomonadati; phylum Pseudomonadota; class Gammaproteobacteria; order Aeromonadales; family Aeromonadaceae; genus Aeromonas; species Aeromonas sp. FDAARGOS 1416. The sequence continues at coordinate 1,094,837 of NZ_CP077301.1, forward strand.
TAGCTCATACCAGACGGTGCAGGCTGATTTGGCTGCTTGGTTGGAGCGCGAGTGGGCCTCGACCCATCAACCGGCATGGGTCAATTATCAACGAAATGGCGGTGGTGGCGTTGCAGTTGCCGCCGGAGTGTTGCGTGGGATTGGTGGTGCGCTTGCCTCGGTATGGGACGATTTAACCGGTCTGTATGATTTATTGGCTGATCCAATGGGTAATGCCGAAAAACTGCTGAAATTCGGGGTAAATGCGGCCGATGTGGCACAAGCGGGAGCAGAGAAGATCGAGAGCGCCATGTTGGTGCTGCAAGATGAGGCGTTGATCTATCTCTATGTTAATGCACTGGTTAGCTGGTTAAAGATGCTCCCCCCGGATGAGCTGGTGGAGTTTGGTACCCAGGCGGTGGTCACTGTACTGTTTGATGTACTGGTTGGGATCGTCTTGACCGGCGGTGCAGGAATAGCCGTTCGCTATAGTGCCAAAGTGGCGACCACCATGACTAGAGCGGCCAAGCAGCAGGCTCGGATGGCCAAGCTGGCGGCAACATTAATCGCCATGTCAAAAAAGCACAACTTGGTCGCTCATATCGATGTAGCCAAGCCGGTGTTGGTGACGGGGGGGGCGCCGTTGAATCCGCTTAAAAAAACAGATCTACAGCTGATCGACAGAGGAGCATCAACGCTTGTAGAAAAAGCGACAGCAGAGAGCCGCAGGCACAAGTCGCGCACCACTATCAAGCAGGTTGGTAGTACACCAGACTCCTCCAGACCCTCAACCAACGCCGCTGGTCATACCAGTCAGACTGAAGCCAAAACCTGCAAGAACAACTGCCCAGTGTCCATGGTCACCGGCGAGGAGTTGCTGGCGCTGGAGGATGCCCATCTGCCGGGCATGTTGCCGTTTACTTTTGGTCGCCTCTATCGCACGTCAGCGGTTGAGCATTCCTGTGGTATGGGGGCGGGGTGGAGTCATGCGCTGGCCCATCGGCTCGAACGTCACGGAGATAGCCTGACCTGGTGGGATCAGGAGTCTCTTGCCATCGAGTTGCCGATGCCTTCGGCAACCAGACCCATGATCACCAACCAGTTGTCAGAGGCGGCCGTTTATCTGGGGGATGAGCCTGACGAGGTGATAGTAGCCAAGGCGGGATCGCCCTTCCTGCATTTCACCTGGCATGGCAAGACAGGCCGTCTGACGGCCATGTCAGACCTTTATGGCAACCGGCTCACTATCCGTGCCGATGAGCAGGGGCGCCCCTGCTGGATTGAGAACGAGGGCGGTCTGGCTCTGCGTATTGTTTATCAAAAGGCATATCTGACCGCTGTCGAATTACAGCATTTTGACGGTATTAACTGGCAGCCAGAAGCGACCTTGCAACGTTATTACTACGACGATGCAGGGCACCTGGTGGTGGCTGAAAACGGGGCCGGTGAGTATGAACGTTACCGCTATCGCCCCGATGGGGTGATCCTGGAGCGCCGACTGGCGGGCGGCGCAGGGTTCTTCTGGGAATGGGAGCGGGAAGGGAAGCTGGCGCGCGCGGTGCGCCACTGGAGTGATGTTGCCCGTTTTGATGTCAGTTACACCTGGAATGATGATAAGGGTGAAGTGACGGTCAGCAATGCGGATGGCAGTCAGGAGGTGTACCAGCATGACAGCAACGCTCGACTGATCCGTCAGCAAGATCCCGACGGCGCGGTCAGCGAGTTTGTCTATAACGACAAGGGTCAGAAAGTGTTGGCCCGCGATGCGCTGGGGGGCGAAACCCGTTACCACTATGACGAAGCGGGCTTGCTGGAGTGCGAGATTGCGCCCGATGGCAGTCAGACCGCCTATCACTATTGGGATGGTCGGGTTCGCAAGGTGGTGCAGGGGGATCGCGAGTGGCGTTTTGAACGCAACGGGCAAGGGGATGTGATTGCAAGACGGGATCCCCTTGGCCGGGAGACTCGCTACAGCTATAACGCGCAAGGCAAGCTCAGCACCGTGGTGCAGCCGGATGGCAGCCGCATCGAACTGGGCTGGAACCGCCTTGGGCAGCTGATTGAGGAGAAGGGGGCCAACGGTGGCGTGACCCGCTGGCGCTATGACGAGCGGGGTCGCCAGATTGTACGGCGCGACCCGCGCGGCGCGATTACCCGTTATGAATGGAATGCGGCAGATCGCTTGCAAGCCGTGTATCTGCCTGGTGGTGGCATCCGCCGCTTCGAATATAACGCCTACGGCAAGGTGACGGCCGAGTGGGATGAGCTGGGCCGTGAGACCCGCTACGAATATCACCCCGGCCTGCATCTGGTGAGCCGCCGCATCAACCCCGATGGTAGTGAACTCAAGTATCGCTACGACAATGCAAAGCTCTTCTTGAGCGAGATTGAGAACGAGCATGGCGAGCAGCATCGCATTCACTACTTCCCCAATGGCCTGGTTGCGCGGGAAACCGGCTTTGATGGTCGCACTACCGCTTATCGCTACGACCTCAACGGTCATTTGAGCGAGAAGGTCGAGTTTGGCAAGCAGGAGACCGAGCTGGTCACCCACTATGAGCGCGACTCCATGGGGCGGTTGCTTAAAAAAACCTTGCCCGATGGCCGTGAAATCCAGTTCAGCTATGACCAGTACGGTCAGTTGACCCAGGTGGATGATGGCGCCTGGCCACTCACCTTTGAATACGATGCTGCAGGCAATCTGCTGGCCGAGCATCAGGGTTGGGCTTCCAGCTATTTCAAGCATGATGCCATGGGGCGGTTGGCCCACTGGCAGCTGCCCGATGGCAACAAGCTGGCTTACCACTACCAGCATGGTGAGCTAAGCGGGATTGATCTGAACGGCGCCGAGCTGACTCGCCACCAGATGGTTAGTGGATTAGAGATGCGCCGCAGCCAGGGGGCGCTGACCCAACAATACGAATATGACGAGCAAGGGCGCCTGACGGCGTTGCGACTGCAACGGGGCAAACAGGTTGCTCGTGAACGGCGCTACGGCTATGACCGCACCGGCAATCTGCTGCAGATCAATGACAGTGTGCAAGGGGAGCAGCACTACCGCTACGACCCGCTGGACCGCTTGCTGGAGGTGCGTGGTGAACTGACCGAGCGGTTCCTGCACGATCCGGCGGGCAACCTGTTGAGCCAGACGCTGGGTGGGCACTTTGAGGGGGAGCGTACCCAAGGGAATCGGCTGCTGTTGAGTGGCGATCGCCATTTTGAGTACGACGAATTTGGTCGATTGGCCATCGAGCGTCGTGGCAAAGGCCAGTCACTGGTTACCCGTTATCACTACGACTGCCAGCACCAACTGATCATGGCTGAGCTGCCGGATGGCACCACGGCCCGTTATGACTACGACGCCTTTGGCCGCCGTATTCGCAAGACGGTGAGTGGGACAAAGGGCGAGCTGGTCACCGAATTCCTGTGGCAGGCCAACAACCTGATTGCCGAAAACAGTTATCAGCTTGGTGATGATAAACGTCGCACCGACGAGCAATATCGCAGCTTTATCTATGAACCGGGCAGCTTCAAGCCATTGGTACAGCTGGAAGGGGAAGGGCTGGATGCCGAGGTATTCCATTATCAACTTGACCACCTCGGTACCCCGCTGGCGTTGACTCGTGACAATGGCGCGACCGCCTGGCAGGTGCGTTATCGCGCCTATGGCAATGTGTGGCGGGAAGAGATCGCCGAGGTTGCGACTCCCTTGCGTTTTCAGGGGCAATATTTTGATGCCGAGACCAGCCTTCACTACAACCGTTACCGCTACTATCAGCCTGAAACGGGTAGATTTATCACCCCCGACCCGATAGGCTTGGCAGGCGGGCTTAACAACTACCAGTATGCCCCCAACCCGATTAGCTGGATCGATCCATTGGGTCTGAAAAATGTAAAAGAAAATGGGCTGAATAATAACCGCTTTGGGAAATACTCGACAAATATTGATGACAAAGTAGATTTGCTTGAAAAAGACACTTCTTTACCTGATTGGATTAAAGATAGTTTTTTAGACGGTGAGTATAGGACTGTCAAAGCCAAAGAAAATATAACGTTATATCGAGTCTTTGGAGGACATGCAGAAGCGGGTGGTGGTTTTGTTAGTACAAAGCCTGCACTCTCTAGAATTGATGCAAAAATTGAGGCGGCACTAAGGCCTGATTGGAAAAATACAAGAATGTATGAGGCTGAAATTATCGTACCAAAAGGCACAATATTACAAGTGGGTAAGGTGGCTCCACAACCTATTTCTGGTTCTGGCACCATTCTTGACGGTGGAGCAGATCAAGTTTTGATGCCCATTAATTGGTCTTTGAATTTAATATCAAAAATAAGGGTGGTTGAAAAAATATGATTTGTGAAAATGATATTGACGCACTATTGGAACAGGCAGGGTTAGTTATAAATGCTATTCAAGATCATCTAAGAGTAAAAAGTGACTCGGGAGCGGAGGAAATCTTGAATAAATATCTTGTTTTTTTTGATAAATGTAGTGGTGGCTCTGTTTCGGATTCGGATGTTGAAGCAGTTTCCGGATTGTCCAGAATGTATATGGAGACATCAAGTGATTGGAGGGTTTTGTTTTTAAATGAGACGGGGCGCATGGAAAAAATAATAAAAAAAATCCGTCATCAGTGACGTAGGCTCGATTGGCGAAGCGTAATCGTGTGTTTGTGGCGCAATATTTACAGGTCAGGTTTAAATTATTTCTTGGCTTTTTTATTTCTCGCTACCAGCGAGACGCCATGGGGCGGCTCACGGGCAACGCTCCGTCGGATGGCCAGCATATTAGCTATCGCTACGACGGTCACTGACCCGCTGGCGCTATGACGAGCGGGGTCGTCAGATTGTACGGCGCGACCCGCGCGGCGCGATTACCCGCTATGAATGGAATGCGGCCGATCGCTTGCAAGCCGTGTATCTGCCTGGTGGTGGCTCCCGCCGCTTCGAATATAACGCCTATGGCAAGGTGACGGCCGAGTGGGATGAGCTGGGCCGTGAGACCCGCTACGAATATCACCCCGGCCTGCATCTGGTGAGCCGCCGCATAAACCCTGATGGCACTGAACTCAAGTATCGCTACGACAATGCCAAGCTCTTCTTGAGCGAGATTGAGAACGAGCATGGCGAGCAGCATCGCATTCACTACTTCCCCAATGGCCTGGTTGCGCGGGAAACCGGCTTTGATGGTCGCACTACCGCTTATCGCTACGACCTCAACGGTCATTTGAGCGAGAAGGTCGAGTTCGGCAAGCAGGAGACCGAGCTGGTCACCCGTTATGAGCGAGACCCCATGGGGCGGCTGCTTAAAAAAACCTTGCCCGATGGCCGTGAAATCCAGTTCAGCTATGACCAGTACGGTTAATTGACCCAGGTGGATGATGGCGCCTGGCCACTCACCTTTGAATACGATGCAGCAGGCAATCTGCTGGCCGAGCATCAGGGCTGGGCTTCCAGCTATTTCAAGCATGATGCCATGGGGCGGTTGGCCCACTGGCAGCTGCCCGATGGCAACAAGCTGGCTTACCACTACCAGCATGGCGAGCTAAGCGGGATTGATCTGAACGGCGCCGAGCTGACTCGCCACCAGATGGTTAGTGGATTGGAGATGCGCCGCAGCCAGGGGGCGCTGACCCAGCAATACGAATATGACGAGCAAGGGCGGCTGACGGCGCTGCGATTGCAACGGGGCAAACAGGTTGCTAGTGAGCGGCGTTACGGTTATGACCGAACCGGCAATCTGCTGCAGATCAATGACAGTGTGCAAGGGGAGCAGCACTACCGCTACGACCCGCTGGACCGCTTGCTGGAGGTGCGTGGTGAACTGACCGAGCGGTTCCTGCACGATCCGGCGGGCAACCTGTTGAGCCAGACGCTGGGTGGGCACTTTGAGGGGGAGCGTACCCAAGGGAATCGGCTGCTGTTGAGTGGCGATCGCCATTTTGAGTACGACGAATTTGGTCGATTGGCCATCGAGCGTCGTGGCAAAGGCCAGTCACTGGTTACCCGTTATCACTACGACTGCCAGCACCAACTGATCATGGCTGAGCTGCCGGATGGCACCACGGCCCGTTATGACTACGACGCCTTTGGCCGCCGTATTCGCAAGACGGTGAGTGGGACAAAGGGCGAGCTGGTCACCGAATTCCTGTGGCAGGCCAACAACCTGATTGCCGAAAACAGTTATCAGCTTGGTGATGATAAACGTCGCATCGACGAGCAATATCGCAGCTTTATCTATGAACCGGGCAGCTTCAAGCCATTGGTACAGCTGGAAGGGGAAGGGCAGGATGCCGAGACCGGCCTTCACTACAACCGGCACCGCTACTACCAACCTTTTATCACCCCCGACCCGATAGGCTTGGCAGGCGGGCTCAACAACTATCAGTATGCCCCCAACCCGACCGGTTGGGTGGATCCGCTGGGGTTGACGAATATACCGGGGCAGTGTCCAGATGCTCAGCCTTCAAGACGTGCTAGTTTCCGTGCTGCAAAAGAAGCTGCGGGGATTCCACGTTCTGCTCAATATAAAACACATAAGTATGTTTATGACAAAGATTATGAGAACCGTACAGTATATGAGTTTGATGTTTATGGGAGTAAAAAGTATATAATACTTCATGATGAAGATAAATTTGGCAGAGGTGCTCATTTCCATGGTGCTGACGATAGTAAAGGCAGTCCTATGCAACCAGGTAAATATAAGCAATATTCAGGGCGTTTTCCTGAGGTAATACTTGGCTTCAAGAAAGGAAAAATAAGAAATGAATTCTAAACTAAAACTCTGTATAAGAAAGAAAAACACTGAGCAATTCTTTAAAGAATGTGGTTTTAAATATTTGTTCATTGGACGATTGCTGCATTCTGATTTCTATAAAAAAATATTCTCACGAGTCAATGTTATAGGTGATTTTCATGATGTGGGAGCGGCTGTAGAAGCTCTTGTTTGTCAATTTACTGAAATATCAAAGGAAGTCTCGCATGATACATGGATTCTTCTGTTTAGCAATAAGGATGTAGATATAAGTGTTGCAGTTGAATTAGATGCTAATGGAGAACGATTAAGGAAAATTATTGAGCTTAGTATGACTTACAATGGATTTCTTGATGATTTTGTTATGCTAAGTGAAAGTGATGAGGCTATCTGTATCTCTAGGGATGAATACAGTTGTTCTGTATGTAGAGATACATCAAGGTTTGACGGGGAAGTTTATTCATCGCTTATGCATTCAGTTCTATCTTAATTAAAAAACGTGTATGGGTTACTTTAAAACAGCTTGTTGCGATAAGTGGTTTTATAGGTTTACCCGTACCTCAACAATCAACCTTCATGAAATTGGATAACACGTCAAGTATTTACCTGGTGTCGGGGGGTAAATATTTTTTTCAATTCAATTCAATTCAATTCAATTCAATTCAATTCAATTCAATTCAATTCAGTGCGGCAAGCTCGATTAGCATAGAGTGAACGGGCGTTCGCAAATAAACCTGTATACGTATACTTATCGCTAGGTACTATACTTAACATCTATTAATTTAGTGTTGTTTTTATAAAATGATGTATATTGGTCCAATATTATTCCCTAGCCTTTTTTATTTATCTCGACCAGTGAGATGCCATAAGTGGTTCACTGAAAAAAACTGTCGGATGGCCTACATATTAGCTATAGCTACGACGGTCACTGACCCGCTGGTTGCTATGACGAGCGGAGTCGCCAGATTGTACGGCGCGACCCGCGCGGCGCACATATGATGACCTTGTCGCTAGTATGAAGGAAAACGGTTGGCAGGGTGATCCTATCGATGTTGTGAAAATGCCTGATGGTGGACTGACATCAATGGATAATACGAGAGTAAGAGCAGCAAGAGAGGCTGGAGTAAAAGTGCAAGCGAGAATTAATGATTTTGGTCGTCCTCTTACGGAGGCTGAGAGGGAGAGATTTACAAAGGCTGGATCTATTCCTGATACATGGGGTGAGGCTATTTTATTGAGAATAAATAGTCAGAAGCCTAAAGTATTTGCAAAGTCAAATCCGTACGGCTCAAACGTTGAGCCGAAACTAAGTGGTAAAAAATGATGAAAATATTCTTAGGTGCTATTGGCTTAGATGAATTTGACTATCCCCAAGAATATCTTACTTTCTTGGAAAGTAACATATCTAAGGATTTCGAGCCATGGACAATGTTGGCTCATTATGAAAAACGGGTCGATTCCTGGCGGAAAATATTAAGTGAACAATATCCTGAATATTCTCTCATACCCTTTGCAAAATATATGGCAAATGATGATGTTGCCTGTTTTGACCTGAAAAATGGTGACATTGTAATTATCAACTCGTTTTCAACAATAGATCGCTCATGTCATGGAACATACCCTGATTTCGATAAGTGGTTAACTGCAGCCACAGCTGAACATGAATCTTGGAATGATGAGGATGAGGATGAATAAATGATAAGTATGCTATTTAAATGTAATAGGGGTTTTTATGGTTGATGAAAAGGACTTTGAGAAAGTCAGTCGTGTAGTTTCACATGCTCTTCGTCATGAGCCATGGCTTTATGAATTGGAGCTGGACGAGCAAGGATGGGTTGCTGTTGATGATTTAATCAAGGTGTTGCACCGAGAGAATTCAAAATGGAGTGATATTACCACCGATACTCTGGTTGATATGATCACGGCGTCAGATAAAAAACGACATGAAATATGCGATGGTAAAATCCGGGCGCTATATGGTCATTCTGTACCGAAAAAACTGCTTAAACAACCAGCCATACCACCCATAGTACTATATCATGGTACATCACCAGAACTTGCTAGAATAATTTTAAAAGATGGGTTGTTGCCGATGGGAAGACAGTATGTACATCTTTCAATAGATATCGATACAGCTATTCAAGTCGGTCGTCGTAAATCCAATAAACCAGTTTTGTTACAAATAGAGACTGATGGGGCCATGAAAAATGGTACAATTTTCTATCGTGGTAATGATATTGTTTGGCTAGCTAATCATATTTCATCTGAATTTATTGCTAGTCATGTGCAAGAATAGTTTTTAAAGAGTTTTTTAGATATTTAAATGTTCGGAGTCGCATTGTTTTATGACGGTTTTATTTTTCTCCATTCAGTCGTTTCCTAAATAACTCAGGATTGTCATTTTCCTAATCCATTATCTGTACTTTCTTGCTGGTAGACCAAGGGCGTTACCAACCTTTTTTGTTGTTACCCTTGAATTCCATTGATTCGGGCAAGCCGATGGCGATGGGCGGCGGGCTCGGGTATAGTCCTGCGCCATTGGCGTTATCCTGTTTTGCTGACCCGTCGTGGCCCTGGTGGTGGCGAGGGGCAGGCCCGTGTAAGGAGTGTTATGAAGTTCAGTCCCCTGCTCGATGAGATGATGAAAGCCCTGCAGGTATTGCCTGGGGTGGGGCCCAAGTCTGCCCAGCGGATGGCCTTTACCCTGCTCGAGCGTGAGCGCAGCGGCGGTTTGCGTCTGGCCCAGCTGCTCTCTCGCGCCCTGACCGAGATTGGCCACTGCAGCCACTGTCGCACCTTTACCGAGAACGATCGCTGCGATATCTGCGCCAATCCCAAGCGGGAAGAGAACGGTCTGCTCTGTGTGGTGGAGAGCCCGGCGGACGTGGCCGCCATCGAACAGACCGGTCAGTTTTCCGGTCGCTACTTTGTGCTGATGGGCCATTTGTCGCCGCTGGACGGCATCGGCCCGGAGGAGCTGGGGCTCGATATTCTGGAGCGCCGCTTGAAAGATGAGGCGATCAGCGAACTGATCCTCGCCACCAACCCCACCATTGAAGGGGATGCCACCGCCTGGTATATCGCCGATATGGCCCGCACCGCCGGGGTAGAGGTGAGCCGCATTGCCCACGGGGTGCCGGTAGGGGGCGAGCTGGAGCTGGTGGATGGCACAACGCTCTCCCACTCCCTGATGGGGCGCCAACGCTTGAAATAGCAAGGTGCCAGCCAGTATCCCCGCATTAATAGCGGTCGAGCTGGGTAAGAAATATCCGTTTGAGCGGATTTAAAGGGGCGAGTGAGCGGGATTGCACACTCGCCCCTTGATATTTGATTGGCCGTCCCCATCTAGGTTGGGCATATGTTCAACCCGATGTTTCTGAGGATTGGTCCATGACCCAAAGTGTTCATGCCGAAACCCACGGCTTTCAGACTGAAGTCAAACAACTGCTGAGCCTGATGGCTCACAGCCTCTACTCCAACAAAGAAGTATTCCTGCGCGAGCTGATCTCCAACGCATCCGATGCGGCGGACAAGCTGCGCTTCAAGGCGCTTTCCGATGCCTCTTTGTTCGAAAACGACGGCCAGTTGCGTGTGCGCCTGGTGGTGGACAAAGAGAAGCGTACCCTGACCATCTCCGATAACGGGATCGGTATGACCCGTGATCAGGTGATCGAGCACCTGGGTACCATCGCCAAGTCCGGCACCGCAGAATTCTTCAAAAACCTCTCCGGCGATCAGGGTAAGGATTCCCAACTTATCGGTCAATTCGGGGTTGGTTTCTACTCCGCCTTTATCGTGGCCGACAAGGTGACCGTGGTCTCCCGCGCCGCCGGTACTGCTCCGGAGCAGGGCGTACAGTGGGAATCTGAAGGGGAAGGCTCCTTCACCGTCGCTGACGTAACCAAAGAGGGTCGCGGTACCGACGTCATCCTGCACCTGCGTGCCGAAGAGGACGAGTTCCTCGACGACTGGCGCCTGCGCTCCGTGGTGGGCAAATATTCCGATCATATCAGCGTGCCGGTGGAGATGTTCAAAGAGGGCACCCCGGATCGTGAAGAGGATGGTGAGACCATCGTCGGCACCCCGGGCGAGTGGGAGCAGGTCAACCGCGCCACGGCACTCTGGACCCGCAACCCGAAAGATATCAAGGACGAGGAGTATCAGGAGTTCTACAAGCACGTCGCCCACGACTTTGAAGATCCGCTGCTGTGGGGCCACAACCGGGTGGAAGGGGCGCAGGAGTACACCAGCCTGCTCTACGTACCGGCCCGCGCACCGTTCGACCTCTACAACCGCGAGCAGAAGCACGGTCTGAAGCTCTACGTACAGCGCGTCTTCATCATGGATGACGCCGAGCAGTTTATGCCGACCTACCTGCGTTTCGTCAAAGGGGTGCTGGACTCCAACGATCTGCCGCTCAACGTCAGCCGCGAGATCCTGCAGGACAACAAGGTGACCGCCTCCCTGCGCAAGGCTTGCTCAAAGCGCGTGCTGACCATGCTCTCCAAGCTGGCGAAAGACGATGCCGAGAAGTACGCCAAGTTCTGGAAAGAGTTCGGTAACGTGCTCAAAGAGGGCCCGGCCGAGGATTACGCCAACCGCGAAGAGATCGCCAAGCTCCTGCGCTTTGCCAGCACCGCTGGCGAGGGCGAAGCCCAGACCGTCTCTCTCGAGGATTACGTTGGCCGCATGAAGGAAGGTCAGCAGAAGATTTACTACATCACCGCTGACTCCTATGCTGCAGCCAAGAACAGCCCGCACCTCGAGATCTTCCGCAAGAAGGGTGTCGAAGTGCTGCTGATGTGGGAGCGTGTGGATGAGTGGCTGATGAGCCACCTGACCGAGTTCGACGGCAAGCAGCTTATCTCCGTCACCCGTGGCGAACTGGATCTCGGCGATCTGGAAGACGAAGCCTCCAAGCAGGCGCAGGAAGAGGCCGAGAAGGCCAACGCCGGTCTGGTTGAGCGGGTCAAGAAGAGCTTGGGTGATGCAGTGAAAGAGGTGCGTGTCACTCACCGTCTGACCGACTCACCTTCTTGCATCGTCACCGACGCTTACGGTATGAGCACCCAGATGATCAAGCTGATGCGTGCGGCCGGCCAGCCGGTACCGGAGCAGAAGTACATTCTGGAGCTCAACCCTGACCATGCGCTGGTGAAGAAACTCGACACCATCGAAGACGAGGCGCTGTTTGGCGAGTGGGTCACCCTGCTGCACGAACAGGCCCAGCTGGCCGAGCAGGGCGGGCTGAATGATCCGGCGAGCTTCGTCTCCCGCATCAACCGTCTGCTGCTGCAAGCCTAAGCAGCAACGCCGGTAACAGAAAGCCCACTGCATGCAGTGGGCTTTTTTGATCCCGCCGAGTGAGCTCGGCGAAACACAGCGGCAAGGGAGGTGGCCAGCGCCTCTCTATTTGCGGTATTCGTTGTTGTAGTTCTGGATGAGACGGCGAGTCACCTCATGCTGGGGATCGGCAAACACCTTGAGAGTCTTGCCGCGCTCCACCACTCGCCCTTCGTGCATCACCAGCACCTCGTCGCTGATATGGCTGACGATGCCCAAATCGTTGGCTACCAGCACATAGCTCAGCCCCATGGTCTCCTGCATCTCCAGCAGCAGGTTGATGATCTGGGAGCGTACCGAGATATCCAGGGTGGAGAGCGCCTCATCGGCTACCACTATCTTGGGGTTGAGGATCAGCGCTCGCGCCAGCGCCACCCGCTGCTGCTGACCGGAGGAGAGCATCTGCGGATAGAACAGGGCGTGATCCGGCAGCATCCCCACCATGCGCAGGGTCTGCACCACCTTCTCGCGGCGCTCCTCCTCGGTCATCTCGGTGTTGAGACGCAGCGGGGTCTCCAGGATCTGGCCGACCCGGATCTTGCGGTTCAGCGAGGTGTTGGGATCCTGAAAAATCATCCGCAGCAGTTTGCAGCGAGTCTGGTAATCGCCATGCACCATCAGCTGGCCGTCGATGGCGATGTCGCCGCTGGTGGGTTCGATCATGCCGGCCAGAATGCGGGCGAGGGTGCTCTTGCCGGAGCCAGCTTCGCCGACGATGGCGAGGGTCTGACCCACTTCGAGATCGAACGAGAGGGGCTTGATCGCCTCCACCGCCTGACGACGGAATAGACCGGTGCGGTTCTGGTAGGTTTTGCTAAGGCCTCTGACCTGCAACAGGGACGGCTCGATCACAAGCGGGGCTCCTTCATGGGGGCATTAACGGTCATCATTTTTTTGGCTCCTCCATGTTCAGCGGGAAGTGGCAGCTGAACTGATGGCCCTTGATCTTGTTCATCAACGGAGTCTGCACGCACTGCTTCTGGGCGTAGGGGCAGCGCGGCCCCAGACGGCAGCCGATGGGCAGGTGTTGCAGCGGCGGGATGACGCCGGGCAGGGTCTCGAGGCGCGACTTGTGGCGCACCAGCTTGTCAAAGTCGGGGATCGATTTGAGCAGGGCATCGGTATAGGGGTGATGCGGGGTCTCGAGGATCTGCTCCCGGGTGCCCACTTCCACCATCTGGCCGCAGTACATCACGTTGATGGTATCGGTCAGGTTGGCGATGGCGGCGATATCGTTACTGATGATCAGGATGGTGGTATTGCCCAGCTTGTTCATCTTGTCCAGCAGTCGCAGGATCTGGGAGTGAGTGGTGGACTCCATGGCGCTGGTGGGCTCGTCGGCTACCAGCAGACGCGGCTGGTTGGCAATGGCCATGGCGATCATCACCTTCTGGCACATACCATCCGACAGCTCGTGGGGATAGGCGCGCATCACCTTTCGGTGATCCTTGACGCCTACCCGGTGCAGCAGGGCGATGGCCTTCTTCTTGCGCCACTGGAAGCGCTGCCAGAATTGTCCCTCGAACGAATCGGTCGGTATTGCCTCTTCTAGCTGGGTGCCGATCTCCTCGGAGGGATCGAGACAGCTGATGGGGTCCTGGAAGATCATGGCGATCTCGCGACCCATGATGCGACGGCGCTCCTTGGGGGCCATGGTCAGCAGATCCATGTCGTTGAAGCGCATCCGGTCGGCACGTACTGTCCAGTTGTCCTTCTCGATGCCGACGATCACTTTGGCGATCAGACTTTTACCTGAGCCGGATTCACCCACTAGACCGCGGATCTCCCCCTCGGTCAGGGTCAGGCTCACCTTGTCCACCGCCTTGACCTTGCCTTGCGGGGTGTCGATCTCGATGGTGAGATTGCGAATATCGAGCAGCGGCATCAGTCATTCCCCTCTTTGAGTGCTTCGCGAATGCCTTCACCAACTAAATTGGTCACCAGCACGCTGAACAGGATGGCGATGCCGGGCAGGGTGACGGTCCAGGGGGCGAGATAGATAAGGTCGCTCGAATCGGCCAGCATGGTGCCCCACTCCGGTTGGGGAGATTGGGCGCCGAGGCCAAGAAAACCGACCGCCGAGATATCGAGAATGGCCGCCGACAAGGTGCGGGTGGTCTGGGCCACCAGGGTTTCGACAATGTTGGGCAAAATAGCCAGCCGCATGATCCGGAAGGGAGGCGAGCCATCGAGGCGGCTGGCGGTGATGTACTCCTTCTGCATCTCGGCATGCACTGCGTTATAGGTGGCCCGGATAAAGGGCGGGATCAAAGCGAGCGTAATGGCAATCAGGGTATTGCCAAAACCCGGCCCCATGATGGCGACCATGATGATGGCCATCAGCAGGGAGGGGATGGAGAGCAGGGTATCGAGCAGGTGGTGCAGCACGCTCGATTTAAGCCCCTTGCTCATCCCGCCGAGGATACCGATGGCGGAGCCCACCACCATGGCGATCACCACCACGACCAGCGCATAGCCGAAAGTGAGACGCGCCCCTACCACCAGCCGGGAGAGCATGTCGCGCCCCAGATCGTCGGTGCCGAGGAAGTAGTCGATGTTGCCGGTCGCCGCCCAGGAGGGGGCGAGCAGCAGCTTGTCGGTGTGCTGTTCATCGATGCCGTAGGGGACGACAAGCGGCCCCACCAGCGTGATGAGCAGCAACAGCAAAAAGCACCAAAGCCCTGCCATCGCCAGCGGATTGCGGCTGTAGGAGGCCCACGTCTGCTCAAGGGGCGAGAGGATCTTGAGCTCGGGATAGATGTTCGATTTATCTTGCATAGGGTACCTGGCTCCTGGTCACGCCATGAGCGCGTTCAATCTTGTTTGGCATACAACTCTTTGCGCCGTGCCGGATAGATAAGGGTGGTCAGCAACTCGGTGCTGACGCTGGTCAGGATCACGAAACTGGCGACCACCAGGGTCGCGCCGCGAATGGCGGCGTAATCCTGCAGGGCGATGCTGCTGATGAGCCAGCGGCCGATCCCGTGCCACTCGAACACCACCTCGGTGATCATGGCGGAGGTGAGCACGCTACCCAGTTGCAGACCCAGCAGAGGCAGTACCGGCGGCAGGGCGTTCTTCAGACCATGGCGCCAGACGATCTGTGCCTTGGAAAGGCCCCTGCTCGCCGCCGCCTTGATGTAGTTCTGCTTCATCACGTCGATGAGGGAGCTGCGCACATGGCGGATCACCTCGGTGGTGGGCACCACCGCCAGCACCAGTGACGGGAGAATGAGGTGGCGCAGGGCATCGTGCAGCGCCGCTTGCCGCCAGGGTTCGTTGCTGAGCAGCACATCGATCACCGCGATGCCCGTGATGGGGGGCACGTCGTAGAGCAGGCTGATCTGCCCGGAGGCTGGCAACCAGCCGAGATCCAGCGAAAAGAGCATTACCACCAGCAGCGCCAGCCAGAACACCGGCACCGCATAGCCGATAAGACCGGCAGCCATGATGGAGAGATCCAGCGTCTTGCCCTGGGACAGGGCCGCCAGGGTGCCGAGAGGAATGCCCACCAGCAATGAGATGGCGAACGCCGCCAGACAGAGGATCAGGGTCGCCGGGAAGTAGTGGCGGATCTCGTCCAGCACCGGTAGCCCGGAGACGCTGGAGAGCCCCAGGTCACCTGCGAAAATGCGGCGCAGGAAGTCGGGATAGCCGCTCCAGAAGCTGAGCTGATTGCCGATCAGCCGATAGTCCAGCAGATAGGCGACAAAGGTCAGCGCCAGCAGGGTGATGAGCAGCAGGTTGATGCGGCGCAAGGTGTATAGAAGCATGCTTACTCCCTGTGAGCCTGGTTGAAGGAGGTGCCGCCAAAGGGCATCAGCGTCAGCCCCTCGATGTCGCTGCGGCTGACCTGGGTACGCAAGGCGTGTGCCAGCGGGATCAGCGGCAGCTGTTCGTTAAGCAGGGTCTGGGCATAGTAGTAGTTACGCAGCCGGAACGAGAGCTGGGGCGTGGTGACCGCATCATCCAGCAGCTGATCGAAGGCCGGGCTACACCAGCGGCTGTAGTTGTTGCCGCGCTCCACTGCCGAGCAGCTCAGCAGCTGGCGGAAGAAGTTGTCCGGATCGGCGTTGTCGGCAATCCATCCGGAGAGCAGGCTGTCGTACTGCCCCTTGGTGAGGCGGCCTTCGATCACCGGCCACTCCCGTTGCACGATCTTGAGCTTGATCCCGACCTTGGCCAGATCGCTGCGGATCAGCTGGGCGGTCTTGACCGCATCCGGGTTGTAGGGGCGGGCGTCTGGCTGTACCAGCACCTGCATCTCTAACCCTTTCTCCAGACCCGCCTCCTTGAGCAGCTGGCGCGCCCGTTTCAGGTCGGGTTTGCGCTCGGGCAGGCTGGGGTTGTACCCCCATGAGAGGGTCGGCAGCAGGCTGTTGGCGGGCAGGCCGGTATCGAAATAGACCGCCTGCAACAGGTTGTCGATGTTGATGGCGCTGGCAATGGCCTGACGCACCTTGACGTTGTTGAATGGCGGCTTGCGGGTATTGAGGGCCAAAAAGGCCACGTTCATCCCCGACTGGACCGAGAGGCTCAGCGCCGGATTTTGCTTGATCACCGAGAGCTGGCTGGCGGAAGGGGTGCTCATCACGTCGCACTCGCCGGTCAGCAGCTTGGCCAGCCGTTTGGCGGATTTGGGGGTGATGTCGTAGACCAGCTGTTCAATCTTGGCATCTCCACCCCAGTAGCCGGGGTGGCGCAGATAGCGAATGAACTCGTTGTGGCGATACTCCTTGAAGCTGAACGGCCCGGTGCCGATGGGGCGGCTATCCAGCAGGGCTGGCGTGCCCGCCTGCAACATCTGCTCGGCGTATTCGGCGGAGAGGATCACCGCATAGTCGCTGGCCAGAGTGGCGAGGAAGGAGGCGTTTGGCTGATTCAGCTCGAACACTACCGTCTGCGGCCCCTTCTTGCTCACCCGTTTGATCAGCAGATCTTGCCCCAGGCTGTAGAAGTAGGGGTAATCGCCGCCGGAGACATTGTGATAGGGGTGCTGCTCGTCCAGCTGGCGGGCATAGGTAAAGACCACGTCATCGGCATTGAAGGTGCGGGTGGGCTTGAACCAGGGGGTGTGGTGAAAACTCACCCCCTTGCGCAGAGTCAGGGTATAGGTGAGGCCATCCTCGCTCACATGCCAGTTGGTGGCGAGCGCCGGCTCCAGTGCCAGGGTGTTGGGGTTCACCTCCAGCAGGCGATCGTAGAGCGGACGGGCACTGGCATCCAGTGTCACCCCGGAGTTGGAAACATGGGGATTGAAGGAGAGGGGGGATCCCTCAGCACAATAGATGAGTCCGGTTTTGGAGGCCTCGGGTTGCTTCTGGCAGCCGGTGACCAGCACCAGCATACCCAGCAGCAAGGGTGTGAGCATTCTCATTGTTGAACCATGTTCTTATAGGGGTTTTGTACGCATGTTTTGATACAAATGTGCCAGCGCGAAGGCTGGCGTGTTGCTGGAGTCGGCATCAACCGCACTCCTTCACTCTTGTTCTGCATCGTTATCGCCATCCAGCAGCTGATATTTGCGTAGCATGCCACGGAACTGGTGATAGCTTAAGGCCAGCAGTTGAGCGGCTTTGCGCTGATTATACTGGGATTGCTGCATCGCTTGCTTGAGTAAATTAATCTCGTACTCCGCCACCGCCTGCTTGAGATCGAGCGGCAAGGCAAGGGGGGATGCAGATTGTACCTCGCTTCGTGCCTCTTGCGCAGGTTGCGTGACCTGTGGTCGCCAGGGGGAATCAAACGGGTTGAGCACCAGGGTCGAGAGCGGCAGCTGGGGATTGCCCTGACGATAGATGCTGCGCTCCACCACGTTCTTCAGCTCCCGCACGTTGCCCGGCCAGTGGTAATCCAGCAGTAGCTGGGTTGCCTTGCGCGAGAAACCGGCAAACAGCGGATAGCCCAGCTCCCGCGTCATGCTGTGGGCGAAGTGTTCCGCCAGCATCAGGATATCTTCCCGCCGCTCCCGCAAGGGGGGGAGGGTGATTACATCAAACGCGAGTCGGTCGAGCAGATCGTGGCGAAACTGCCCCTTGTCGGCCAGCGCAGGGAGATCCTCGTTGGTGGCACAGACCAGTCGCACATCCACCTTGAGGGGCTTGGCCCCACCCACTCGCTCGAACTCGCCATACTCGATGACCCGCAGCAGCTTCTCCTGCACCCGGGCGCTGGTGGTGGCCAGCTCGTCGAGGAACAGGGTGCCGCCATCGGCCCGCTCGAAGCGGCCCTGATGGCGCTTGGCCGCGCCGGTAAACGATCCCGCTTCGTGACCGAACAGCTCGGTCTCCAGCAGGCTCTCGCTCAGGGTGGCGCAGTTGATGGTGACAAAGCTTTGATCCCAGCGCGCCGAGAGATAATGTAGGCGGTGGGCGATCAGCTCCTTGCCCGTCCCCCGCTCACCGATGATCAGCACGGGTTTGCGCAGCGGGGCGAGCCGTGAGGCCTGCTCAATGATCTCGAGAAATGCGTTGGATTCCCCCAGCAGGCTTTCCGTGGCCGTGGTCATAGTGATCCCTGTCAGTTGTAAAAGCTGGTCAATCTTACCAAAAGTTGGTGATTTTAATCATCTCTTGCGCGAGGCATCTTGTAATTCGGCTATTCTGCCCCATATAAATCAACAAGTTAAATTTTGTTCCAGATTGGCACACAAGTTGCCATTGTCAATGGAGAAACAACGCCATGCCAATAACAGGAGTGCAATCATGAGTATTTTTTCCCGTCTGGCCGACATCATCAATTCCAACCTGACGGCCCTGCTCGACAAGGCAGAAGATCCCCAGAAGATGGTGCGCCTGATCATCCAGGAGATGGAGGACGAGCTGGTCAAGGAACGTTCCAATCTGGCCCGCTTCCTCGCCAGCCAGAAAGAGATTGGTCGTCAGGTCGCCCGTCATCAGGAGCGGGTCGACGAGTGGCAAGCCAAGGCCGAGCTGGCCCTGACCAAGGGACGTGAAGATCTGGCCCGCGCCGCCCTTATCGAGAAGAAGAAACAGACCGAGTTGTCAGAGACCCTCTACCGCGAGCAGCAGGCGGTAGACAGCGGCATCGAGAAGCTGGGTGAAGAGATCCGTCAGCTCGAAGCCAAGCTGGAAGATGCCCGCGCCCGTCAAAAGGCGATGGCCATTCGCACCGAAGCGGCCAGCAGCCGTCTCAATGTGCAGAGCCAGGTAGCCCGTGGCGAGAGCCAGGCGGTGGTGAGCAAGTTTGAGCGGATGGAGCGTCGCATCGACGAAATGGAAGCGCGCGCCGATCTGGGTCAGTCCGACAAGGCGCTGGCGCAGCAGTTTGCCGAGCTGGAAGTGGACGATCAGATAAGCAAAGAGCTGGAGGCGATGCGCCAGAAGCTGGGCCAGGGCGACAGCAAAAGCGAAGGCAAACAGGGGGAGTAACAGATGGAAGATCTGCTGGGCGTATTGATGGTTCCCATGGTGGTCTTCATGGTGGTGGTAGCCCCCATCTGGCTGGTGCTGCACTATCGTGCCAAGGGGCGCATTGGCGCCGGTCTTGCTGATAGCGAGCGGGAACAGCTGCAAGGGCTGCTGGCTCTCACCGAGAAGATGCAGGAGCGAGTGGGCGCGCTGGAGTCGATTCTGGATGCGGAAGTACCCGGTTGGAGGAACAAGGTATGAGCAGTGTCAGTCGTGAAGGGCGTAACCTCTATCGCGATCCCCAGCGTGGCAAGATAGCCGGGATCTGTGCCGGTTTGGCTGAGTATTTCGGGGTGGAGACCTGGATCGTGCGGCTGCTCGCCATCAGTGGCCTTATCTTCGCCGGTTTCATTACCTTCACAGCCTATATCGCCGCCTGGTTCTTGCTCGACAAAAAGCCGGTCACCCTCTATTCGCAAGAGGATGCCGACTTTGCCGAGGTGCGGATGAAAGCGCGCAGCTGGCAGGCGGGGATCACCCCTCATCAGGCGCTGGGCCGCATCGCGCAGGAACTTGACGCGCTGGAGCCCAGAGTTCAGCGGATCGAGAAGCTGGTGACCTCCAGGGAGTTCACCCTGCAGCGGGAGTTTCGCAAGCTGTAGTTCTTGCCAAAGCACTCAATGTCGATGGTGGAATCTTCTGTGATGATCCACCATCGACGACAACTATCCAGACGTGGATAAGCGGTCGACCTCTCGCACGGCCAATCACGCCGGATGCAACCACCAAGGGAGAACGGGTCAAGCCTTGATACTCAATAAACTGGAACAGAAGTTGACTCGCCTGCAACACAAGGCGAACGACGTGGTGAACCGGGTGCGGGATCGCCATATCCGGCTGGCGGTGACCGGCCTCTCTCGCAGCGGCAAAACCGCCTTTATCACGGCGCTGGTCAACCAGCTGGAACACGCGGCCATCGATGGCCGTTTGCCGTTGTGGGATGCCCTGCGTCAAGGGCGCATCCTCGGCGCCCGCCGGGTGCCGCAGCTCAATGCCCACATCCCCACCTTTGCCTACGAGCGTGGCCTCGACTCCCTGTTTGGCGATCCACCTGCCTGGCCCGAGCCCACCCGCGGCGTGGCCGAAGTGCGCCTCGAAATCCGCTATCGTACCCGTCACCCTCTGCGCAAGCATCTGGGGGAGATCTCCACCCTCTACGTGGATCTGGTGGACTACCCCGGGGAGTGGCTGCTCGACTTGCCGCTCCTTGAGATGAGCTACGAGCAGTGGAGCGAACAGGTGCGCGAGCAGCTTCGTCGCCCAGAGCTGCAGGCACTTGCCGCCAGCTGGCTGACACCCGGGTGGCAGGTCAATCAGCGCTTCGAAGAGCGGCCGGTGGCTGAGCTTGCCGAGCGCTACACCGCCTATCTGCATGCCTGCAAACAGGAGCTGGGATTGCACCTTATTCAACCCGGCCGTTTCGTCTTGCCGGGGGAGTATGCCGGTGCCCCCATGCTGCAGTTTGTCCCCTGGGTGTGGGAGATGCCTGACAGAGAGCCCGCCGATGGCACTCTTTACGCCACTCTCAAGCAGCGCTTCGAGCAGTACAAACAGCATCTGGTGCAGGGTTTTTATGAGCAGCACTTTGCCGGCTTTGATCGCCAGATCGTGCTGGTGGATTGCCTGCAGCCCCTCAACGCCGGGGCGGCCAGCTTTGGCGACATGCAGCAGGCCATCGCCCGCATCATGGAGAGCTTTGCCTACGGCAAGAGCAACTGGTGGCGGCGACTCTTCTCGCCCCGTATCGACAAGCTGCTCTTTGTGGCGAGCAAGGCCGATCACGTCACCCCCGAACAACATGCGCCCATGGTCTCACTGCTGCAGCATCTGGTGCGCAGCGGTCGCGGTCAGGCTCGTTTTGAGGGGATCACCACCGAGTGTCTGGCGCTCGCCGCCATCAAGGCGACCGAGGTGGGCAAGGGGGTGGCCAATGGCCGCGAGTTCCCCGCCATCCGCGGCACCAGCCTGAGCGGTGAATCGCTGCTGCTATTCCCCGGGGAGGTGCCTCCCCATATTCCGCCAGCGCAGTGGTGGAATAGCCAGGGCTTTGATTTTCAGGCGTTTCGCCCTATGCCCATGAGCCCCCATCAGGCGTTGCCCCATATCCGGCTCGATGCGGCGCTGGAGTTTCTGCTCGGGGATCACCTCGAATAACGGTGTGCAGTCTTGGCACCTGAGCCGAAGGCTGCGCACAGGAGAACAATGCGATGAACGATCAGATAAAAGAGCGGCCACCGCTGCAGGGCAAGGTGATCCTAGAGCCTGCCTTGACTGTGGCCAGTGACGAGCGACCGCCCGCACCGGCCCAGCGGCTGGAGGAGGCGAGTTTCGAGCGCCTCGACGAGCTGGACGAGCTCACCGAGGTGGAGAGCGCCCTCGTCATCAAACCGCGTCGCCGTCATCGGCTACTGGCGTGGGGGCTGGGGGCGGTCGGTCTGCTCTCGTTGGGCCAGTATGGCGCCTTTCTTTACGATCAATTCCTCACCACCCCGCTCTGGGGCAGCGCCTGGCTGGCGGCCTCGGCGCTGGTGGCGGCGGGGACCGCCAGTGTGGTGGGGCGCGAGTGGCTGCGACTGCGCACCCTCAAGCGGCGTCAGGATGTGCGCTCGCGAGCAGAAGATCTACTTGCCCATCAGGGAGTCGGGCAGGGGCAGGCCTTTTGCGAAGGGTTGGCGGTCAAAAGTGGCGACAAGGGGCGCGAGGGGTATCAAACCTGGCTGGCCCAGCTCGATGAGAGTCACAGCGATCGGGAAGTGCTGACCCTCTACAGCCAGCTGGTACTCGGCGAGCGTGACAAGCTGGCGCAGGCGCGGGTGGCCAAATGGTCGGGGGAGGCCGCCGTGCTGGTGGCGCTCAGCCCGCTCGCCACCGTCGACATGATGCTGATGCTGTGGCGCAACCTGCGGATGATCGAGGATATCGCCGATGTCTACGCCATCGAGCTCGGCTACTGGAGCCGCATTCGCCTCATTCGTCAGGTGTTTCGCAACATGCTCTACGCCGGTGCCACCGAGCTGGTGACCGAGGTGGGGATGGACTTGCTGGGAGCCGAGTTTGCCGCCAAGCTCTCTGCCCGCGCGGCGCAAGGGGTGGGGGCCGGGCTGCTCACCGCTCGCCTTGGCCTGCGTACTATAGAGGCGTGCCGCCCGCTGCCCTGGTGTGCGGACGAAAAACCGAAACTCGGCGAGCTGCGCAAGCGGCTGATCGGCCAGTTGGCGGGGTATCTCAATAAGCCTTGATGGCTGCTGGAGATCAATAGCGGTTGTCACAATTTATTTACAACTGTTTCAGGCAGCCGACTCATGGGTCGGCTGCTTTTTTTGTTGCCATTTCGTTACATTGAAGCCGTGATGAAACGGCAAGGCGCCTGATGTGGCGCCAGAGGATGGAACCGCTATGGCAACCTTCTACACCGCCCACCAGCCGGATGCTGACGGGGTGATCCACTACAGCAACGAAGAGCATGGCACCTGGCAGATCCTGATCGAACGTCAGTTCGCCGCTCTTGCTGGCAAGGGGTGTGACGAGTATCTGGCCGGTCTCGACAGACTGGGGCTGCCCCGTGATCGCATCCCCCAGCTGGCCGAGATCAACGCCGTCTTGCAGCCTGCGACCGGCTGGTCGGTGGCGGCGGTGCCTGCGCTGATTTCGTTCGATCGCTTCTTCGCCCTGCTGGCCAATCGCCAGTTTCCGGTGGCCACCTTTATCCGGCGCCGGGACGAGCTCGACTACCTGCAAGAGCCGGATATCTTTCACGAGATCTTCGGCCACTGCGCCATGTTGACCAATCCGGCCTTTGCCCACTTCACCCACCTCTACGGTCAGTTGGGGCAGCAGGCGAGCAAGGAGCAGCGGGTCTTTCTGGCGCGGCTCTACTGGTTCACCGTGGAGTTTGGCCTGCTGGCCACGCCTGACGGGCTGCGTATCTACGGCGGCGGTATTCTCTCCTCCATCGGCGAGACCGCCTATGCCCTCTGTGGCAAACCGCTGCTGCAACCCTTCGATCTACTGACTGTGCTGCGCACCCCGTATCGCATCGACATCATGCAGCCCACCTATTTTGTGCTGCCGAGTCTCGATCATCTCTACCAGCTGACCGGGGAGGAGATCATGGCTGCTCTGGCGGAGGCCAGTCGGCTTGGCCTCTATCCGCCACGTTTTGAGGTTGCCGCTGGCAAACAGGCGAGCTGACCAAAAGCAAACAACCCTATTTCATTTTCATTAATTTTTCATTAATTCAAGCAGGAGTAACCCATGTCCGAACTGGCCAGCCAACAGTGTGAAGCGTGTCGCGCCGATGCCCCCAAGGTGAGCGATGAGGAGCTGCGCGAGCTGATGCAGCTTATTCCCGACTGGCAGCCGCTGGTGGAGGAGGGGGCGCTGCAACTGCGGCGGGAATTTACGTTTCGCAACTTCAAGGAGGCGCTGGCCTTCACCAACCGCCTGGGGGAGCTGGCGGAGGCGGAGTTCCACCATCCCGCCATCCTGACCGAGTGGGGTAAGGTGACCGTCAGCTGGTGGACCCACAAGATCGGCGGATTACACCGCAACGACTTCATCATGGCTGCGCGTACAGACCAATTGCCCAGATAATCTGAGAACAGGTTGAGGCGGAGTATCCCCCTTCCTGCATTTCTGACCGAATGGGGGAAGGTGACCGTCAGCTGGTGGATGCATAAGATCGGCGGTTTGCATCGTAACGACTTCATCATGGCGGCGCGCACCGATCAGTTGCTCCGGTAATCGCACCCCACACCAGCGTCATCGGTTGACCCGGGCCTGCCTGCGAAAGCGGGGCGGGCCCGCATTTTTATGGGCTGGCGCTCGCACTGGGGGGATCGAGACTGTATTATCCGCTCATTCATAGAGTTAGCTAGGAAGTGTGTCCCGAATGCGTCTTGAAGTCAGCTGTGAAGACCGCCTGGGCCTGACCCGGGAACTGCTCGACCGCCTGGTGGAGCACAATATCGATCTGCGCGGCATCGAAATCGATACCTCAGGCATCATCTATCTCAACTTTCCCGAGCTGGAGTTCAGTGATTTTCAGCATTTGATGCCGGAGATCCGCCGCATTCCCGGCGTCTACGACGTCAAGACCATCCCCTACATGCCTTCCGAGCGAGAGCACCACGAGATCGAGGCGCTGCTCAAGGCGCTGCCGGATCTGGTTTTCTCCCTCGACAGCAAGGGCAAGGTGACCCAGGCCAACCAGTCGGCCCTCACCACCCTCGGTTTGCCGGTGGAGGAGGTGCGCGGCGTGGCGCTCGGTTCGCTGGTCAAGGGTTTCTCCTTCACCCGCTGGCTGGAGGCGAGCGAGATCAAGCCGCAGACCTGCAAGCTCAGTTTCAATGGCGAAGAGTATCTGGCAGATCTGATGCCGCTGTTCGTGGCAGAAGCCCGCGGCAAGCAGGCGCTGGCCGGGGCCGTAGTGGTGCTCAAATCTGCCCGCCGGGTCGGCCTGCACTTCAGCGCGCTTCATGCGGTGGAAGTGGGGGGCTTCGAGCATCTGCAGGCCGAGAGTCCCAAGATGAAAGAGGTGCTGTCGCAAGCGCGTAAACTGGCGATGCAGGACGCGCCGCTGCTGATTGTCGGCGAGACCGGCACCGGCAAGGAGCTGCTGGCCCGTGCCTGTCACGGGGCCAGCCTGCGCTCCAGCCACCCCTTTATGGCCCTCAACTGCGCCGCCATGCCCGATAACGTGGCCGAGAGCGAGCTATTTGGTTATGCCCCAGGCGCCTTTGGCAACAACACCGAGGGCAAGCGCGGCGTGCTGGAGCTGGCGAGCGGCGGCACCCTGATGCTGGACGAGATTGGCGACATGTCTCCCCATCTGCAGACCAAGTTTTTGCGGGTGTTGCAGGATGGGGTATTCCGCCGGGTCGGTGACGAGCAAGAGGTGAAGGTCAACGTGCGTTTCATCTGCACCACCCAGAAGCAGTTGCTGGATCTGGTGCACGAAGGAACCTTCCGCGAGGATCTCTACTATCGCCTCAACGTGCTGAGTCTGGCGCTGCCGCCGCTGCGCGAGCGCAAGGCGGATGTCATGGTGCTGGCCCAGCAGTTTGTCTCGCGCTTTGCCAGCGAATTGCAGCGTCCACGCCCGCGCTTTACCCGCAACATGGCAGACTATCTGACTGCTTATCGTTGGCCGGGCAACGTGCGCCAGCTGCGCAACTGTCTCTACCGTGCCATGACCCTGCTGGAAGGGGATGAACTGGGGCCCGAGCAGATCGACCTGCCGGTGGCGGCCGATACCATGCCGCTGATCGACGAGTGGTTTGAGGGGAATCTCGACGATGCGGTGAAGCGCTTCGAGAGCCAGCTGCTGGCCCGGCTCTATCCCGCCTTCCCGTCGACGCGCCAGCTGGCCAAACGCCTGGGCGTGTCGCATACCGCCATCGCCAACAAGCTGCGAGAATACGGCATCAGCAAGAAGTGATTTCCGTCTTGTTGCCTGCCACCAGAGAGCCCGTTACCAGACGGGCTCTCCGTTTTCTTTACACGAACTCGGTAGATGATGGCGGGGTGAGACTTGTCAGGCCAGTGTCAGCCAACTTACTATCTGGGTTCATGTACCCGAACCGCAATGCCATAGCAGCGGTATTGTCAAGGCGACCACCTCCCGATCATGCTGTTACTCTTTTCCCCCCGTTTAACTGCCCGTCTTGCGCTCCTGTTGGTTGCGTTTGGCCTGCTGTTGCCCCGCGCGCTGGCGGAAACGGCCGCAGAGAGCCGGGCGACGGCGGTCAGGGAGCTGGTGCTCGATATCATGAGTTACACCCGCTGGCCCACCGAACCTGCAGTGCTGCGTATGTGCGTGGCGGCGCCGACCGAATATGCCGGCGCCCTCTTTACCATCGATCGTCAGGCCAATGGCCGTACCGTGCAGGTCCATCGTTACGAGGCGAGCGATCCGGCCATCAGCGATCACTGCGATGTGCTCTATCTGGGGGTGCTCGACGAGCCGACCCGGATTGCGCTGTTTGCCCGCCTGCAGGGACACCCAGTGCTCAGCATCAGCGAATACAACCACGACTGCTCCACCAGCTCGGTGTTCTGCCTGCAGACCTCGCCGGACAGCGTGCGGGTGCGGTTTAAAGTGAACCTCGATGCCCTGGCCCTGAGCGGCGTGCGGGTGCATCCCGCCGTGCTCAAGCTGGCCCATGCCGACAAGGGGGTCCCATGAGACGACAGGTGAGCGCGGCTCCCCGCCGTCTGACCCTGCGTCAGAGCCTGGGGCGAACCCATCTGGTGGCCGCCATCACAGCCGTCAGCGTGGCAGGACTCTTTTTTACTCTGGTGGCCCTGCTGGTAGTGCGTTTTTACGCCGACCACAATCTGGAGCTGGTGGCCCGCGCCATCAGCTACAGCGCCGAGGCGGCGGTGGTGTTCCACGATGAGGAGGCGGCGAGCGAGGCGCTCAGTGGTATCGTTGCCAAGGAAGAGGTGGCCGAAGCCACTATCGTACTGACCAATGGTCAGCTGCTTGCCAGTTGGGAGCGCCCCAGAAGCAACCCGCTGGTGACGCTCGAAGACTATCTGGCCCAACTGCTGATGCCGGGGCCTGTCAAGCTCCCCATGCTGCGTGGTGGTGAGCAGATCGCCACCATCGAGCTGCGTGGCCACGGTGAATACCTGTTGCTGTTTTTGCTCTCGGCGCTGCTGGTGATGGTGGTTTGCCTGATGCTGAGCGCCATGGTGGCACTCTATGTGGCTGACCGGATGCAGGTCTCCATCACCGCACCGCTGCGCAAACTGGCACTTGTCGCCCACTCGGTACGCCGACAGCGCACCCTGGGGATGCGGGCGCCACCGGCCGATATCGTCGAGATTAACGAGCTGGGGGATGACTTCAACTCCCTGCTTGACGAGCTGCAAGCCTGGCAGGCCCAGCAGGCCCGCGAAAATGCCAGCCTGCTCCATCAGGCTACCCACGATGCCCTCACCGGACTGCCCAATCGCGCCCTGTTTGAAGCGCGGCTCGCGCAGGCCATCTCCCTCGGCGAGCAAGAGGGGTTTGCGCTGCTCTATCTCGACTGCGATCGCTTCAAGCAAATTAATGACACGCTGGGGCACAACGCCGGTGACGATGTGCTGATCGCGCTCTCAAGACGGGTGCAACATCAGTTGCGTCCGGATGATCTGGTGTTTCGCCTCGGTGGTGACGAGTTTGCGGTGCTGGTTGGCCCACTCCAGCGACAGCATGAGGTAGAAGAGGTGATTGGCCGCATCCAGCAGGCGATGAGCGAACCGGTGGCGCTGCGTGACGGTCGTCAGCTGGTGGCCGAGGTGAGTGTCGGCTTCGCCGTCTATCAGGCGGGCATGAGTGCCAGCGTGCTGTGTGATCAGGCCGATGCAGCCATGTATCTGGCGAAACGGGCGCGCCGCAGCGAACAGCAAACCATCGCCTGACTGGCAAGAATAACAACATAAACAAGGAGCAAACCATGAAGATCACCCACCTGTTGAAAGTGACCCTGCTGGGGTTGATGTTGTCGCTGCTGGCCGGTTGCCAGAGCGCGCCCAAGGGGTTGACCCCGGAGCAGATCGCCGTGCTCAAGGAGCAGGGCTTTTATCTGACCGATGAGGGGTGGACGCTGGATCTGGCCAACCGGGTGCTGTTTGCCAACAACGTGGGGGCGCTCAATCCCCAGACTCGCCAATCCGTTGAAAAACTGGGTAAAACACTGCTTGGCGTAGGGTTGGACAAGGCGCGGGTGGATGGCCACACCGATAATACCGGCGAGAGCAGCTACAACCAGCAGCTCTCCCTGAAGCGGGCCCAGTCGGTGGCCGATGTGCTGGTCTCGGTCGGCATGAAGCCAGCCAATCTGGAGATCCATGGCCGTGGCGAGACCATGCCGCTGGCGGATAACAAGACCAGAGAGGGCCGGGCCGCCAACCGCCGGGTTGCCATCGTCATCAGCGATCAATAACCCTTTCATCGTTTCGTTACCCATAAAAAAGAGCGCCCGACCGGCGCTCTTTTTGATCGCGACAGCTGGGGTCGCGGGGGCATGTGGGGCAGGGTTACTGCGCGCTATTTTGCCCGTTATTGTCGTGATGGCTGCGCAGGCGGATGTTGATCATCTCCACCACCAGCGAGAAGGCCATGGCGAAGTAGATGTAGCCCTTCGGAATATGCAGGTCCATCCCCTCGGCCATCAGGGCGAAACCCACCAGGGTGAGGAAGGAGAGGGCCAGCATCTTGATGGTGGGGTGGGCATCGACGAAATCACCGATGGATTTGGCGGCAAACATCATGATGAAGACGGCGATCATGATGGCCAGCACCATCACCGGCACGTGATCGGCCATGCCGACCGCGGTGATCACCGAGTCGAGGCTGAACACGATATCGAGGATGGCGATCTGGATCAGGGTGCTGATAAAGCCCGAGGCCGCTTTGCTGACGCTTTCCGGCTCGGCCGCCCCTTCCAGGGTGACGTGGATCTCGTGGGCACTCTTGCCGATGAGGAACAGGCCCCCCAGCAGCAGGATCAGATCGCGGCCGGAGATGGCTTCACCCAGCACGGTGAAGAGCGGATCGGTGAGGCGCATCACCCAGGCCAGCGAGAGCAGCAGCAGGATCCGGGTGCCCATGGCGAGCCCCAGACCCAGAATACGCGCTTTTTGACGCTGCGCCTCCGGTAGGCGACCGACCAGGATGGAGATAAAGATGATGTTGTCGATGCCCAGCACGATCTCGAGCAGGGTAAGGGTGGCGAGTGCGACCCAAGCAGAGGGATCAAGAACCCATTCCAGCATGATTGAACCTTGGTTGAAAATTGGTTGGAAAATTGAAGCAGCGCATTCTAGCAGGGGCGCCACTGCTTGTCCCAGAGGGGGGAAAAGATAAAAATGGTGGCCGTCGCAAGGGAGGCAGGCATGTTTCGATTAGGGTTCATTATTAATCCGGTCGCCGGGATTGGCGGTGCAGTGGGGCTCAAGGGCAGTGACGGTGTAGTTGCCGAGGCGCTGGCCCGAGGCGCTGTGCCCAAGGCGCAGGAGCGGGCGCGGCAAGCTCTGTTGCCACTGTGCGAGCTGAATGTCCCGTTCGAACTGCTGACGGTGGCGGGAGAGATGGGGGAGACGGTGGCCCGCGAGCTGGGGTTGCCCTGTCGGGTCATCTATCAACCGGCCGGGGAGAGCACCTCGGCCGATGATACCCGCCACGCCGCCGAGCTGATGCGCGAAGCCGGGGTCGATCTGCTGCTGTTTGCCGGTGGCGATGGCACGGCGCGGGATATCTGCGCCGCGGTGGGGGAGTCCTGCCATGTGCTCGGCATTCCGACGGGGTGCAAGATCCACTCCGGCGTCTACGGGGTGACCCCCGCCGCCAGCGGGCGGGTGGTGGCGCGGATGATCGCAGGGGAACTGCTCAGCCTGATCGATGCCGAGGTGCGCGACATCGACGAGGAGGCGTTTCGCGCGGGCAAGGTGCGGGCCCGCCACTACGGCCAGCTGAAGGTGCCCGGCGATCTGCGTTACGTACAGGCGGTCAAGCAGGGGGGAAAGGAGTCCGAAGAGCTGGTGTTGGCGGATCTCGCCGCCGGTGTGGTGGAGCAGATGGAGCCCGATACCCTCTATCTGATGGGCTCCGGCAGCACGGTGGCAGCCTGTATGGCTGAGCTCGGTCTGGAAAATACTTTGCTCGGTGTGGATCTGGTGGAAAATGGCCGACTTATCGGGCAGGATCTCAGCGCCGCCGAGATCCTGACCCGGATCCGCGGCCGTCGCTGCCGACTGATCATTACCCTGATAGGCGGACAGGGACATCTGTTCGGGCGCGGAAATCAGCAATTGAGTCCTGAGGTGATTCGGTGTGTCGGGCTGGACAATATCCAGGTGCTGGCAACCAAAGCCAAGCTTGCCGCCCTTGCGGGCAGGCCGCTGCTGGTGGACACCGATGATCCCGAATTAAACCGGGCGTTGCGTGGTTATCTGCGAATAACCACAGGATACAAGGATCAGGTCATCTACCCGGTGGCCAACCCGGAATAGGACGCCAAGGACGCTGCTGGCCTGGCGCCAGAGAGCTGCAATCAACCGGATTGCGGTTCCATACCCCCGAATTTTTTGCCGCAAATGAGGCTGCGTTACATGACGATTCACGATTTTGAGCACAAGTTGTTGGGACTGATCGACAGCATGGTTGCCACCGCGACCGACGATGAGCTGTTTGCGGGGGGTTACCTGCGAGGTCATATCTCATTGGCCGTTGCCCGGGCCGAGCTGGAAGGCAAGACCCTGGTGCGGGACGTCAAGAGCTATGTGCTGCGCAGCCTCAACGAGGCGATCTTGCAAGGTGAGCTTTCTGAAGAGGATGAAAAACTGGTGCAGGCGATGTGGAGTCGTTTGCAACAAGATGCAGAAGCTTGATCGGATACACAATTCAAACTGAAGTTTGAGTTTATCCTTCCCCTGAAGTTAGTGAAAGGTTAATAATAAGTTTCGCCTTTTGTTTCAGGGATTAAACTATGGCCTCCTCCTCACGTATTGCCAATAAACTGCCGCTCGAGATGCTCTATCACTGGGAGCGGCAGTGTCCTGATCGAACCTACCTGCGTCAAACCATCAACCGCGAATATGTCGATTTCACCTGGGGTGAAGTGGCCGATGAAGCGCGGCGGATGGTGACGGCCTTGCGTCACCTCGGTCTGGTGGCCGGTGACAAGGTGGCGCTGCTCTCCAAGAACTGCGCCCAGTGGTTTATCGCCGATCTGGCGATGCAGATGGGGCAGTATGTGAGCGTGCCCATCTACCCGACCGCCAACGTCGACACCATCGAATATGTGCTGCGCCATAGCGAGGCCAAAGCGATCTTCGTCGGGAAGCTGGATGACTGGAAGAGTCAGGAGGCTGGCGTACCCGACGATCTGCTGCGCATCGCCTTCCCCTATGACACCATGCCAGCCAGCCACCAGTGGGACGATCTGCTGGAGGCGCATGAGCCGATCCCTGACAGCCCGGTGCAGGCCCCTGACTCCCTGCTGAGTCTGGTCTACACCTCCGGCAGCACCGGCAAGCCGAAAGGGGCCATGCTGAGCGTCGAGCGTTACGCCTGGTCGTGCGAGAAGCTGGTGGAGGCGGTGAGCCTGAGCCAGGCCGATCGGGGCTTCTCCTACCTGCCGCTGGCCCATATTACCGAGCGGGTCTACATCTACGGCGGCAGCCTCTATGGCGGTGCTACTATCGCGTTCCCCGAATCCCTCGACACCTTTATCGAAGATGTCAAACGCTGCCGTCCCACCGTCTTTATCTCGGTGCCACGTCTGTGGGCCATGTTCCGCATCAAGATCCACGAGAAGCTGCCCCAGAACAAACTGGAGTTGCTGCTCAAGATCCCGCTTATCTCCGGCCTGATCAAACGCAAGCTGCAAAAGGGGTTGGGACTGGATCAGGCCCGGGTACTCGGCTGCGGCTCCGCGCCGGTCTCCCCTGCGCTGCTTGAGTGGTATCTGAGCATCGGCCTCAAGGTGACGGAAGCCTGGGGCATGACCGAGAACCACGCCTACTCCACCATCAACTACCCATTCCGCGCCGACAAGATCGGCACCGTCGGCAAGGCGGGGATCGGGGTGACCATCAAGATCTCCGACGAGGGGGAGATCCTCTGCCGCTGCGAAGGGATGATGCTGGGTTACTACAAGGATCCCGAGCACAGCGCCGAGGCCATCGATGCCGAGGGGTGGCTGCACACTGGCGACATGGGCAAGCTGGACAAGGAGGGTTATCTCACCATCACCGGCCGGATGAAGGATGTGTTCAAGACCGCCAAGGGCAAGTATGTGGCGCCGGTGCCCATCGAGGGACTGCTGGGGCAGGAGCCCATCATCGAACAGCTCTGCGTGATTGGTTACGGCATGCCCCAGCCCATTGCGCTGGTGCAGCTGGCCGAGAGTGCCATGAGGGGCAATCGGGAGGAGGTCAACGCCAGACTGGAAGCGGCGCGGGTTCGGGTCAACGATCAGCTGGAATCCCACGCCAAGATCCGCGGCATTCTGGTAGTGAAAACCCCTTGGAATATCGAAAACGGCGTGCTGACCCCCACCATGAAGATCAAGCGTCACCTGCTGGAGCAAAAGTACGCCCAGGTTGGGGAGCGCTGGCCCTCATCCCAGGTGGTGGTGTGGGAGGAGTAAATCCCGTCTTTCCATAGCGCAACAAACAACAACGGCCCATCAAGGGCCGTTGTTGTGTTTGAGGCATATCACTCGCCGCTGTTTTGTCGGCGAGTAAAAGCGCGCCCGGTTAGATCTGCGCCAGAGCGGCGGCCAGATCGGCGATCAGATCGTCGGCATCTTCCACCCCGATGCTGAAGCGGATGAGGTCGTCATTGACTCCGGCGGCGAGGCGACTTGCCTCGTCCATGGCGGCGTGGGTGGTACTGGCCGGATGGCAGGCAAGACTCTCCAAATCGCCCAGACTTACCGCCTGCACGAACAGCTGCAGGTTATCGAGCAGGGTGGCACAGCGCTCAAACCCGCCTTCAAGTTCAATACTCACCATGCCGCCAAAGCCGCTGGCGAAGGCGCCGAGGGCATCGTGGCCTGGATGGTTGGCAAGCCCCGGGTAGATCACCTTCTTCACCGCCGGATGGGCGGCCAGAAACTCGGCCACTTTCTGGGCATTGTGCAGGTGGGCATCCATCCGCAGCGGCAGGGTCTTGACCCCGCGCTGCAGCAGGTAGGCCTCCTGCGGGCCGATGGGGGAGCCGATATGCTTGAGGGCCACGGTGCGGATCGACTTCATCAGGGCGTGAGAGCCCGCCACCACCCCGGCGATGATGTCGCCGTGGCCGCCCAGATATTTGGTGCCGCTGTGCATCACCACATCGACCCCGAGTTCCAGCGGACGCAGCAGGTAGGGGGTGAGGAAGGTATTGTCACATACCGTAATGGCGCCCACCTTGCGGGCCGCTTCCACCACCAGCCGCGGATCCACCACCTTGAGGGTGGGGTTGGTCAGGGTTTCGAACAGTACCACCTTGGTAGCAGGGCGGATGTTGGCCAGCAGATCCCGATCGCTCTCGTAAGCGGTGATCTTGATACCGGCGCGGCTGAAGGTCTGCTTGAGGAACGCATCGGTGCCGCCGTAGAGCGGGCCGATATAGGCCACCTCATCGCCGCTGTCGGCCAGGGCATACATGATGGCGCTTACCGCCGCCATGCCGCTCGCCACCACCAGTGCCTCGTCGGCCCCTTCCAGCGCCGCCAGCTTCTGCTCCAGCTCGGCGGTGGTGGGGTTGCCAAAGCGGCTGTAGATAAAGCCGGGGGCCTGACCTGCGAAACGATCCTTGCCCGCTTGAGCGTTGAAGTAGCTGAAGGTGCTGCTCTGGTAGAGCGGGGTGGTGAGGGCGCCGGTCTGTGGGTCGATCCGCTGGCCGCTGTGTACGCTCATGGTCTTGAATTTCATCGTGTTGCTCCGTGATGGCCAGGCTCTGGCCATGACTTGTTTTGTTGCTTGTTGTTCGTTGTCAGCGCGGGTATGTGCATGCGGCTTGTGGGTTATGCATATACCCGCCTGCGCATCTTTGCGCTGTTCAGGCCAGTATCGCTTCGCTCTTTGTGCGCGGTAGGCGAGCGGGTTCCACCGGCCCATAGTGACGGGCCGCCACATCCGGGTGGGAGCGCAGCCGCCCTTTCAGCACGTTCTCCCCCACCTGATAGAAGAGCGGATTGGTCGGGTCACTCTCCGGCCCTTGCGCCTGTGCTGCCAGCTCGGGGGAGAGGCTGAGCAGTGGCACGGTGGCATCGAGCCGCGCCGCCATAAAGAAGGCGCAGGAGAGGCGCGATACGCCGGGCGGCGGGCTTACCACCCGATGCAGGGTCGCCTTGAGATAACCGTTGGAGGCCAGCTCCAGCAGCTCGCCGATATTGACCACCAGCGCTCCCGGCAGGGGCGGTGCGGAGATCCAGCCGTCGGCCGTCTCGACCTCAAGCCCAGAGTGATTGTCTTGCATCACCAGCGTCAGGTAGCCGGGATCCTTGTGGGCGCCGACCCCTTGACTGCTGCCACCCGCCTCTTGTCCCGGGTAGTGAATCAGCTTCATGTGTTGGTAGGGGGCGCCGCGAATACTGTCGTCAAACACGTTGGCCGGTTGCTCCAGCACCTCGGCGAAGGCAGTGAGCAGGGTGAGGGTGATATTGCTCAGCCGCTCCTGCCACGCCAGCAGATGGGCTTTCATCTCTGGCATGGCGGTCGGCCACTGGTTGGGGCCGATCAGCCGCTGCCAGGGTTCACGGATCAGGGCCGCAGGCAGGGCTTGCGCCTCATTCATGATATCGAACTGCTCTCGCAGATCCGGCCGCGCTCGGGTCAGCTCGGCACCGACCCGGTTGTAGCCGCGAAAGTGGGGGCTGTTGACCATCTGCACCGCCAGTTTCTCCTGCTCCGGCAGAGCAAAGAAGCGCTCTGCCAGGGCCAGAGTCTCTAGCATCTCAACCTTGCTCAAGCCGTGGCCGACCAGATAGAAAAAGCCCACATCGCGGGCGGCCGCGGCCAGCCTGGCCAGCATAGGGCGACGCACCTCGGGCGCCCCGTTGAGGGCAGCCAGATCGATGATCGGCAGTGGTGAATGTTCCATGTGCACCTCCTCACTCTTTCGTTATCTCTGGCGCCATCTCTTGCACTGCCTCCGCTGTTGGCAGATCTGATAAGCGGCAAACGGGATGGCGCGACAGTGTGGCGCCATCTGGGATAAAGGGGATGCTACTGTTCGGTGTTATAAGACGGAAACAACAAATTATTCTTAGTTATATACAAAATTCGAAATGGAATTCGGCGCCTGATGGGCTGAAGGTTTTTTGCGCAGCCATTGCGGGGTAAAGGGGCAACGATGAGGGGGAGAGTGATAACCAGAGGCAAGCTGCCAGTGGCAAAAATGACCAAAACAGAAAATGGCCAAAACAGAAGGGAGGCGGATGCCTCCCTTCTGGTTGAGCGGGTGTTCACCTGACCGGAAGCGTAGGTAAGTGACCGCGCATTCTGGCCTTAACCGATTGATGGCTCTCAGTAACCCAGGGTAAAGCGCTGGCGCTGGTGAGCCGGTTTTTCCGCCTCGTTCAGCACGCCGTCGGCCAGATCACCGGCGGTGATCCCGGCAGGCTGTTCGCCGCTGAACAGCACCTGATCGCCACCAATCCGATAGCCGCCGCGCTTCTCGCCCGGCTCCAGGAACACCGGGGGAGAGACAAAGCGCCAGTCGAGGGCGGTTTCACGCCGCAGGGCGGTGAGACCGTCGCGGGCCGCCAGTGCCCCCTGTTTCCACTCAGCCGGGAACTCCGGGGTATCCACCAGTTGCACGCCGGGGGCAACCTCCAGACTGCCGGCACCACCCACGACCAGCAGCCAGCTGTTGGCCGCTTTGGCTGCTGCGACGATCGCGTTGGCGCCCTTGAGGTATTGGTCGTAGATATCCGGTGTGGCCCAGCCCGGGTTGTAGGCGCTGATCACCCGATCGTGCCCCTTGAGCACCTCGGCCAATGCCTGTGGGTTTTGGGCATCCACCGCCACGGCGGTGACCTGCGGATGGGCGGCCACCTTGCTGACATCGCGGACGATGGCGGTGACGTGATGGCCGCGGCTGATGGCCTCGTTCAGGATGGCTGAACCGACAAAACCGCTGGCACCGATCAGGGCAATCTTCATGGGGAACTCTCCTTCACTGTTGGAATGGGGCTATCCTACGCCGCCATTTATGATTTAATAATCACCTCAAAAATGCATTCACTTGTAAGCTGGATTTAATAATGGAACAGCTCAGACGTTACGCCATCTTCGCCGCCGTGGTGGAGGCGGGCAGCATGACAGGGGCGGCCAAATCCCTCGGCATGACCCCCTCTGCCGTCAGTCAGCATATCAGCCAG
Source organism: Aeromonas sp. FDAARGOS 1416 (assembly GCF_019048085.1). Lineage (NCBI taxonomy): Bacteria > Pseudomonadati > Pseudomonadota > Gammaproteobacteria > Aeromonadales > Aeromonadaceae > Aeromonas > Aeromonas sp. FDAARGOS 1416. The sequence goes on from NZ_CP077301.1 coordinate 1,131,214, forward strand.
CTGGAGAGCCTGCTCGGGCTGCCCCTGCTCCATCGCTCCACCCGTCGCCTCAGTCTGACCGAGGCGGGAGAGGTGGTATGGCAAGGGTGCCGGGCGCTGCAGCAGACCCTGAGCGAGACCGAGTTGCGCCTCTCGGAGGTGCGCGATGCCCTGCTCGGTGAAGTTCGGATCACCGCCCCGGTGGGGATGGCGGGCCAGCCGCTGGCGCTGGCATTGTCCCCGCTGTTGCAGGCCCACCCCGGCCTCACCATCCAGATAATTGCCGATGACGAAAAGCGGGATCTGATTGCCGAGCGGATTGACGTGGCATTGCGGGTCGGCACCTTGCCCGACTCGACTCTGGTGGCCCGCAAACTGGGGCAAACCCGGATGCTGCTCTGCGCCGCCCCCACCTATCTGGCGCGCAAGGGGACACCGCGCACGCCCGCCGATCTGGCCGCCCACGATTGGCTCTGTGGCGACATGCTGGGCAACGGTTTGCTGCTGCTTGACGAGAAGGGGGGCGAACACAGGGTGAGGTTCAAGGCCAAGGTGCTCTGCAACAACGTGTTGCCCCTGCGCCAGTTTGCGCTGGCAGGGCAGGGGATCTCGCTGCAACCGGAGGGGGAGATTGGCGAGGATCTGGCGCAGGGGCGTCTGCTCGAACTGCTGCCCGGTTTTCGGGTGGCGCCGATGGAGATCCACGCCATCACGCCGCAGCGGGAGATCCCGGAGAAGGTGCGACGGGTGGTGGAGGCGCTGCGCAGCTATTTCGGCACGACGATGTCGTCATGAGCTGCGCCTTAATGGTTGAGAAAAGGCGCCCGATTATCCTGAAGGGGAATTATCCATAAGGCGGTTTGTCCAGAAGAGCGATAGCCCGGATGAGGAGATGGGCATGCTTGACTGTTAAGCATACTTAAAACGAGCTGACGGCCCGTACCTGATCTTTGAGCCAATTAAGCCCGGTATCCTGACCGGAGCTCTTGTGCCAACTCATGTAGACGGGGCAATCCTCCGAGAGCCAGGGGAGGGGATAGCTGGCCAGATCCAGCGCTTGCCCCAGCTTCTCCATATGCCACTGGCTGGCGACGCAGAGCCAGTCGGTACGACTCACCAGATGAAGTGCGGTGAGCAGGGAGTCGCTCTCGTAGGCAATCTGGCGCGGCGGCAGCGGCGCCTTGGTCAGGGTGTTGAGCAGCAAGCTGTCGAGCCGCCTGGTTTGCAATACCACGTGCTTTTCGTTGAAGAAGGTGGCCATGTCGGGGGCCTGGCGGATCCTGGGGTGATCCTTGCGGCAGGCGATGCGCAGGGCCTGGGACATGATCTGCTCGTTTTCGATCCCCTGCTCCGCCATCGGCTTGGTGGCCAGCACCAGATCCACGCTGTGCAGATAGAGGCTGTTCTGGCGCAGGGCTTCGTCCTGCACCTGGGTGTTCCACTCCAGCTGACAGTTGGGGGCTTGGGTCTGCAGCAGGTTGTTGAGCTCCGGCAGAAAGAAGATATCGATATCGGGCACCCCCGCGATGCGAAAAGTGCGCCGACTGGTCTGGGGATCAAAAAGATCGGTGCGCTGCAGGCTGCGCTCCATGTCGTGCAGCGGCACCATGATCTCGTGGTGCAGACTGAGCGCTCGCGCCGTGGGGGCGATGCCGCGTCCCTGGCGGACAAACAGCGGCTCGCCCACCAGGCTGGTCAGGCGGCTGATGGCCTGGCTGATGGCCGAGGGGGTCATCTCCATCATCTCGGCGGCCGTGGTGACACCACCATAGCGGATCACCGCATCGAGGACGCGAAAGAGATTGAGATCGACTTGAGACATGGTGGCTACCGTTAAGCAAGATTAAACAGTTAACATACTGAACAGCCTCTTGTCCGGCCAGTATTCCCTGCGATAACTGTGATGTTTCCCTCTCTATTCGTCACCTTTCATCTTGCCGCGAATGCGATCGAGCCTGTTTTGCAGCCATGCTTGAGCCCGGCAGGTGGCCCGCGGCATAGAGTAGCGCGACCAGCAGCAAGCCGCCCAGAAAGAGCCAGCGAGCATTTCCCCAATAGCCGTTGTCTGTCATCAGGGCGGCCAGCAGCAAGGGCCCCAGCAGCTGACCGAGGTTGGCGAGCTGGACAAAAAATCCCTGCACGATGGCCAGTTGCACCGGCCCCTGACTCACTCCCTGCGCAGACGAGAGGATCGCCGGCGGCGCCATGCCACCCGAAAGGGAGAGGACGAGGCACAATCCATAGGCCCACCACGGCGACAGGCCGGGCCAGAAGGCGAGCATGCCGCACAGCGCCATCAGGCCCAGTGCCCAGCTGATGAGCCGATCTCGTGCCACGCCCCGGCGCAGCAGCCATGCCCCCATCAGGTTGCCGGGAATATTGGCGACCACCGCCAGCGCTGAAAGCAGGGCGATCTGGCTTTGGCCAATCCCGGGGCTGCCTTGCAACATGGTTGGCAGCCAGACAAAGAGCGCCCAGAGCATCAGGCTGTAGAGCGTGAACGCCAACCCGTAGCGCCAGAGTGCCTTCTGCCGGAGCACCGTGAGTTGGCGCAGCGGGTGGCCCGAGTTGATCGAGTTTTGGGGTGCCCAGACCCGCAGTTTATCTGCCGAACGACTGGCGAGCAGAAGCAGCAGGGCAGAGAGTTGCGGGAACATCAGGATCAGCCAGGCCAGTCGCCAGCCACCTTGCGCCGTGAGCCAGGGGGTGAGCAGCATGCCGGCCGCCGCACCAAGGGGCAGGTTGACCGCCCACAGGCTCAAGGCCAGCCGTTTGTCCTCCTCCCGGGTCACCGCCACGATAAAGGCGGGCATGGCCACCGAGACCAGCAAAAAGCCAATCCCCTCGACAATGCGCGACAGCAGCATCATGGCCAGCCCGGTGGCGGGCAGTGCCAACGCCCCGCCTGTGACGATAATCAAAAGCCCCACAACCGCGGTTTGCCGCCCACTCCAGCGAGTCAGCAGCAGGCCGAGAAAGAGGCTGAAGAGGATCGCCAGCGTATTGAAAGCCGAGGCGAGATAGCTGGCTTCGACCAGTGTCAGCCCCAGCTCGCTGCGCAGTATGCCGAGTACGGCGGGCACTTTGCCAAGGCAGAGGGCGCCGCTGGCACCGGCAAAAATGGCGAGGAAGACCAGAGGCCAGCGCGTGCTTTGTGGCTGGTGGCCAGCGAGCGTGCTCATGGCCGATATTGGCCGTTGCGCAGCCACTCATCGCTGAGCTGGCCAAATTCGCCGCGCTGATAGGCATGCAGCCGATCTGCAATGGCGTCGTGGCTGTTCATGACGAAGGGGCCATGTTTGACCAGGGGTTCATTGAGCGCCTGGCCTGAGAGCAGCACGAAGTGGCAGGGCTCGGTGGCCTCCAGTTGCAGAGCCACCGCCTCGCCGCCATCGGCAGAGAGGCTGACACCCATCCCGTGACCTGCCGGGATGAGGTGCCGCTCTCCCTCCGCCTGAAGGGTCAGCGATCCGGTCAGGGGATAGATCATGGCATTCCAGCCTGCCGCCAGCAGATGGGTGAAGCGGCTGCCGGGCGCGCAATGGCCATCGAGCAGGGTAAAGGGTTGGGGCAGTTCTGCCGAGTGTGGTGCCGTTATCCCGTTACTGTGGCCTGCGACCACCCGTACTCGCACCCCTTCGCCATGAAACTCGGGGATGGTGGCTGCGGCTGCGTGGACGGTAAAAGGCGACGCCATCTTTTGACGGGCAGGCAGGTTGACGAAGATTTGCAGGGCGTGGACATAGGGGGATGCCCCTTCCGGCTGCTCGGTATGTACGGCCCCGCGCCCGGCCGCCAGCCAGTGGAGCGCGCCCGGTTCGATGGGGCCCTGATTGCCGAGGGTGTCGTAGTTGACGTGGGGGCTCGTCGAATCCTCGAACAGATAGGTGACGGCAGAGATCCCGGCGTGGGGATGGGGCTCGAAGGTGGGGGCGGTCATCTGGAAGTGATCCACCATCACCACGGGGTCTATCAGACCGTTGAAAAAGTGTTCGCCAAAATGGCTGGCTGCAAAGCCGCTGCCAATGCGCAGCGGTTGGCCCTTGACGGGGGCGGAGAGAGTCAGGCGTCTGGTCATCGATATAACCTCTTGAAGACAAAAGAAGCCTTCGGTCATCTGACCGAAGGCGGGGCGAGTTACGACTTCTTGGCACCTTCTTGCATCTGCCACACCAGGGTGGCGAAAGGCATGTCGAGGGCGCTGTAGACATCGTGCGCCTTGGGGTCGACGTTGCTGCGCAGCATCTCGACCGCGGCAGAGGCGTAGTCGGTGACCGGGATACCGGCCCCCAGCAAGCGTTGCAGACCCGTGGTGCGCTTGGCTTCGTTGAAGGTGCCGGAGGCATCGAGCACCACCCGGGCATCATAGCCGGCAGCCTTGGCAGAGAGGGCCGGGAAGCTGGCGCAGATCTCGAGGGATACCCCGGCGATGATCAGTTGTTTGCGGCCGGTCTTCTCAATGGCGGCGCGCACGGCAGGATCGTCCCAAGCGTTGATGACGGTGCGGCTGATCACTTTCACATCCGGCAGGGCACTGGTCAGTTCAGGCATGGTGGGGCCCCACATGCCATCGGGCATGGTAGCGGTCACGATCACCGGCACGCCGAGGGCGCGGGCGGCGTTGGCCAGCGCCACCACGTTGTGCTTGAGCTCGCCCACCGTGGTGTCGCGCACGCCGCTCAGCAAGCCGACCTGATGGTCGACCAGCAGCAGTACCGCATTGTCTCGGGAGAGCATCTCCAGATAGCGGTTGGGTGATACGGTCGGATGGCTGGCAGCCTCGGCGGCCATGGCCGGTGTCGCTGTGGTGGTCAGCGTGGCGGTCAGGGTCGCCAGACCGAGCAGGGTGGCAGAGCAGATTTGTCGCAGTTTCATGGTGAACTCCTTGTGATATCGGAACAGTCAAACGGCCCTTGCTGGTGGGGCGGATTGCCCGAGCAGCAACCGTCTGATGGGAACAGGGCCATTATGATGGCTGCAAAAATGGCGACAATCTGGTGAAATAGGTTCTTATCGTTCCATTCGTGGAACGATGTGAATGCACCTCACCCTGACCAAGGCTGCCCGATGACACCACTGGAACTTGATTTGAATGATCTCTATCTCTTCACCCATGTGGTGCAGCGACAGGGATTCACTGCAGCCGCGCGGGCGCTTGGCGTGCCCAAGTCGCGGATCTCGCGCCGGATCCGGCTGCTGGAGGAGCGGCTGGATACCCGGCTGCTGCAACGTACCTCGCGCCAACTCAGCCTGACCGATGCCGGTGAGGTGCTCTATCGCCACTGTCAGGCGATGCTGGCCGAAGCGCAGGCGGGAGAGGCGGCTGTGCGGCAACGGCAGCAGGAGCCGAGCGGTCTGGTGCGGATCAGCGTGCCCATTACCATGGCCGATGCGCTGCTTGCCCGCTTGCTGCCCGCTTTCATGGCCCAATACCCCAAGGTGAGGCTCGCCGTGCAAGCCAGCAATCGGCAGGTGGATCTGCTGGAGGAGGGGCTGGATGTGGTGATCCGCGGGGTGGCCTTCGAGCAGCCCCCCTCCAGTCTGGTGCAGGTGCCGCTCTGCACGGTGCAGTGGGGCGTGCTGGCGACCCCGGCGTGGCTCTCGCGCCACAATGCGCTGGCGCATCCACGCCAGCTGGAAGGAGAGGATGCCCTGCTCTTCGGCTCGCTGGAGCGTCAGGCTGATCTGCTGCGGCTGCGGCACGACAGTGGGGAGAGTGAGGAGGTGGCGGTCAATGTGCTGTTGCGCAGCGACAATGTGCAAACCCTCAAACAGGCGGCGCTGGCGGGGCTCGGGATGGTGGGCTTGCCACTTTACGCCTGCGTGGGTGAGTTGGCGGATGGGCGGCTGCAACAACTGTTGCCCGAGTGGCGTCCCAAAGATGGCAAGCTGGTGATGCTCTACCCAGCGCGGCGCGGCCTGTCGCCGGCGGTCAGAGCCCTCATCGATTTTATCAAGGCAAAGTTGCCTGCACTGCTGGCAGAGGTCGGCCAGCCTCGCTGAGGGAGCTATCCCTCCATCTTGGTGCGAATGCGCTCGAACAGGCTCTGCAGGCAGGCTTGATCCCGATCGGCGGCCCGCACCGCGCCGTACATATGGCGACGAATACCGCTGCCGAGGGGGCGGGCGCAGAGCATTCCCTGTCTGACAAACTCGTCGCTGGCCCAGCGCGGCAGGGCAGCGACCCCGAGCCCGGCGGCGGCCATCTGCAGCATCACCGAGGTGTTGTCCACCGGCTTGCAGCGGGCGGGCTCCACCCCGGCGGGTTGCAAAAAGCGGCTGAAGATATCCATGCGGCTGCGCTCCACCGGATAGACCAGCAGCACCTCCGGCCCCAGATCGCCCGGCTCGATGTGGCTCTGGTGGCAGAGTGGATGATCCGGCGCCATCACCAGAGTCAGATCAAAGGCAAACAGCGGCTCAAAGTGGAGATCGCCGCGGGCCTGCACGTCCGAGGTGAGCAGCAGATCGAGCTGGCCACCGAGCAGTGCATTGATGGCATCAAAGCCCGGCACTGACTCCACCTCCAGATCCACCCCGGGCCACTGGCGGCGAAAATCTGGCAATAGCGGCAGCAGCCACTGGATGCAGCTGTGGCAATCGAGCGCCAGATGCAGCCTGCCCGCATCGCCGCTCTGCAGGGCCTGCAACTGTTTCTCGGTCTGGGCCAGAGCGGGCAACACCTGACGGGCGAGGGCGAGCAGCTGGCTGCCGGCGGCGGTCAGCACCAGCGGACGGCTTTTGCGCAGGTAGAGCTCCAGATTGAGGCGGGTCTCCAGCTCTTTGAGCTGGTGGGAGAGGGCGGACTGGGTGAGGTTGAGGGTCAGCGCCGCACCGGCCAGCGAGCCCTGCTCGGCCAGCGCGGTCAATGTTTTCAAGTGTTTGATCTCTATCACTGCATTGCTTGGCACTGCCATAAGATGGCTCCTTGTGAGATTGCGTCTGGCGCTGAGGTACGGTCGGCGGTGGCCTGCTGCGCTTCTTGACTCCGGCACCTCTTGCACCTGTAAAAATCGGCCTCTGTATCCTCGCGGTGAACCTGACTGGCGGTCAGTTGAGGATTATTTGAGAGCCACTTGAAGAGGATTCAATAGCCAGCGTCACCTTATCTTGTCATTTTGGATGTGTAAACATCTGGATGGCTAAATCATCCAGTTTCCCATCAGATGAATGAGCATAAGGAAATGAACCTATGACACGAGCACACACCCTGGGCTTCCCCCGTATCGGCGCCAAGCGCGAGCTGAAATTTGCCCTCGAATCCTACTGGCGTGGCGAGACCACTCAGGCCGAACTCGTTTCCGTGGGCAAGACGCTGCGTGAGCGCCATTGGCAGGCCCAGCACGGCGCCGGGGTCAATCTGCTGCCGGTGGGCGACTTTGCCTGGTACGATCAGGTGCTCGGTACCAGCCTGCTGGTGGATGCGGTGCCTGCCCGCCACCGCCATGGCGAGACCGATCTCGACACCCTGTTCCGGGTGGCCCGCGGCCGTGCGCCGACCGGCCCGGCGGCGGCCGCCGCCGAGATGACCAAATGGTTCAACACCAACTATCACTATCTGGTGCCGGAATTCAGCCGTGATCAGCGCTTCAAGCTGGGCTGGAGCCAGCTGTTTGACGAGGTGGAAGAGGCCAAAGCGCTGGGGCTGCCGGTCAAGGCGGTGCTGCTGGGACCGGTCTCTTATCTGTGGCTTGGCAAGGAGAAAGAGAGCGGCTTCTCCCGCCTTGAACTGCTCGATCGCCTGCTCATCGTCTATCAGGAGATCCTGGCCAAACTGGCCGCCCAAGGGGTGGAGTGGGTACAGATCGATGAACCTGCGCTGACGCTGGACCTGCCGGACGAGTGGCGGCTGGCCTACCTCAACGCCTACGAGCGCCTGAGCGGCCCCTGCAAGCTGCTGCTCACCACCTATTTCGGTTCGGTGGCCCATCAGCGCGACATCATCACCAGCCTCAAGGTAGATGGCCTGCATCTGGATCTGGTGGCCGCCCCCGAACAGCTGGAGACCCTAGTGCCGCATCTGCCCGCCCAGTGGGTCATCTCCGCCGGGGTGATCAACGGCCGCAACGTCTGGCGTGCCAATCTGGCCAAGCTGGCGCCGACTCTGAAGGCACTGAAAGCCAAACTCGGCGAGCGGCTCTGGGTGGCCTCATCCTGCTCATTGCTGCATAGCCCGGTGGATTTGACCCTGGAGCAGGAGCTGGATCCCCAGACCCGCAGCTGGTTCGCCTTCGCCTTGCAAAAATGTTTCGAGCTGGGACTGCTCAGAGAGTATCTGGATGGGGGGGAGCTTGACAAAATCACCGCCTACAGCCAGCCCATCGTGGATCGGGAGTCCGACAGCCGGGTGCACAAAAAAGCGGTGCAGTCACGGCTCGCCAGCCTCACCAACAGCGATTTTGATCGCCACAGCCCCTATCCGGTCAGGGCCGAGCTGCAGCGCTCGGATCTCAAACTGCCGCTGCTGCCCACCACCACCATTGGCTCCTTCCCGCAGACCTCGCAGATCCGGGTGTTGCGGCAGGATTGGCGCGCCGGTCGCATCGATGACAGCGCCTACGAGGCTGGCATTAAGGCGGAGATCCGCGATGCCATTGCGCGTCAGGAGGCCATCGGGCTGGACGTGCTGGTACATGGCGAGGCCGAGCGCAACGACATGGTGGAGTATTTCGGTGAGCTGCTGGATGGCTTTGCCATCACCCGCTTCGGTTGGGTACAGAGCTATGGCTCACGCTGCGTCAAGCCGCCGGTGATCACCCGTGACATCGACCGCCCGACCCCTATGACGCTCGAATGGACCCGATTTGCCCAGAGCCTGACCGACAAGCCGGTCAAGGGCATGCTGACTGGCCCCGTGACCATCCTCTGCTGGTCCTTCCCGCGCGAAGATGTGAGCCGCGAACAGTCCGCCCTGCAAATCGGGCTGGCCATTCGTGACGAGATGGCTGACTTGGAAGCCGCCGGCATCAAGATCATCCAGATCGATGAACCGGCGATCCGCGAAGGTTTGCCCCTGCGCAAGCAGGATCACCAGGCCTATCTCGACTGGGCGGTGCGCGCCTTCCGTCTGAGCGCCAGCCCGGTGGCGGACAGCACCCAGATCCACACCCACATGTGCTACAGCGATTTCAACCTCATCATCGAGGCGGTGGCAGCGCTGGATGCGGATGTGATCACCATCGAGACCAGCCGCAGCCAGATGCAGCTGCTCGACGCGTTCGAACGCTTCAACTACCCCAACGAGATTGGCCCGGGTGTCTACGACATCCACTCGCCGAACGTGCCGAGCCAGAGCTGGATTGAGGGGTTGCTGCGCAAGGCGGCCAAGCAGATCCCGGCCGAGCGGCTCTGGGTCAACCCGGATTGCGGCCTCAAGACCCGCGGCTGGGAAGAGACGGAAGCCGCCCTCAAGGTGATGGTCGATGCCACCAGGGCGCTGCGCGCCGAGCTGGCGTAACCGGCAAGCCGTGACTGCCATCGGTAAGGTGGCGTGCTGACAAACGAACGAGAGAGGGGAAGCCACTGCTTCCTCTCTCTTTTTTCGTTGGCCACTTTTCCACTGGATCCTGAACCTTGCCGCAGCCCGCTTTGCACTAGGCTCAGAGTTGGCAGACGTGGATGGAGTCGCGGCCATGAGAGTCAGTCTGGGGAGCGCAATCCTGTGGGGATTGCTGATGTGGCAGAGTGCATGGGCGGCGCCAGCGGCCGAGTTGAAGCTGGTCTACTTTGACGACTTTGCCCCATATTCGTGGCGTGACGAACAGGGCAAGATGCGCGGGCTGATGATCGACGTGATGGATCGGGTGGCAGCACACATGGGACTGCGGGTGCACCACGAAGGCTATCCGTGGCAACGGGCGCAAAAACTGGTGCGGATGGCGCAGGCCGATGGTTTTGTCACCATCGCCACCCGGGAGCGCCGCTCTTACACATTGGTGGTGGAGGAGCCCGTTACCACGACGGTTTTGACGGTATTTACCCGGCTTGGCCACCCCCGGATGACCGATTTTCAGCGTGCCAGCCGCTTGAGCGACTTCAAATCGCTTACCTTTCTCGACTATTTCGGTAACGGTTGGGGCAAGGAGAACCTGGCGGGCTTCACCGTTCATCACACCATCAATGTCGATAATGTTTTCAAAATGCTGGCGGCGGGTCGGGGGGACCTGATGGTGACCGACCCACTGGTGGCACGTTTCAAACTCAACCAGCTGGGATTGTCCGGGCAGGTGGTCGAGGTGCCGCTGCAGCTTGCCTCTACCCCGTTCAATCTCTGCATCGGCAAGCACTCTCGCTTTAATACCCGGATAACCGAGTTCAACCGTGCCCTGCAACAGCTGCGACAAAGCGGCGAGTTGGCGCGTATCGTCGAACGCTATCGTTGATGCGCGGCCGCCATCTGCGGTTTGCCAACGGCGTGTCTATCTTGGCGTCATATCGGCGATGGTTGCCCAGAAGGCATCGATCAAGGGCCCCTTGTTGTGGGGCGGACGGATAAGGCCAATGGTCCAGCAGGCTTCCCCGTCTCTAAGGGGCAGGGTGAGCACATCCGGGTGCTCTATGGTGGTGGAGGAGGGGACCAGGGTCCAGGCGATCTCGGCTGCCGCGGTGGCGACGCCAGCGGCGAAGTCGTTGACGTACTGGATATCGCGAAAACGCAGCCCGCTCTGGGCCAGATAGTTCATCAGGTGATCGTAAAACGACGGCGCCTTGTCACGACGCAGGATCGCCAGCGGCTTGTCCACCAGATCCGCCAACTCCCTCACATCGCGGTAGCTGGCGGGCAGCACGGCGACAAAGTGGGCTTCGACCACTGGCAGGGCGTGCCACCCCTTGGGGGCGGGCAGGCGGCAAAAACCGAGATCCAGCTTGCCTTCACTGAGCGCCAGTAGCTGGTGGTGGGTAGAGAGGTCGTTGAGCTCAATGGTCACCTGCGGCCGCTCGGCGCGAAAACGGGCAATGGCGGCGGGCACCAGGATTTTGGTGGCCACGCCAAAGCCGATGCGCAGGGTGCCAACGTTGCCCGCCAGCACGTCGCGGGCGGTGCGCGAGAGCTGCTCGCTCTGGATGACCACTGCGCGGGCATCTTCATACAGGGCCCTGCCCAGTCCGGTGAGGCGAGTGGTACTGGCGTTGCGCTCGAACAGCTCGCCGCCCAGCTCCTCCTCCAGCCGCCTTATCTGTTTGCTCAGGGCCGACTGGGTAACGTGCTGGCGTACCGCCGCCTGGCCGAAGTGCAGCACCTCCCCCAGAGTGACGAAGGCTTTCAGATCCCGTAGCTCCATCAGGGCTCCTTTCATTCCTGTTGGGAATGTTGAGTGGTCATATTTGTCATTGGACGGAATTTTAGAAGTGATGGATGCTTATGCCAATTCATTTCGGGCGCCCCGACAGGGGCGCCGAGTTATCAGAGATGGCTGACACCATCAGCGCAGAAGGAGCAACACCAGATGCATCACCACAAGTTCAACGACTTCCCGAGCGATTTTCTGTGGGGCGCCGCCTCCGCCGCCTATCAGGTGGAGGGGGGCTGGAATGCCGATGGCAAGGGGCCCTCGGTGTGGGATCTCTTCACCAAGCTGCCGGGCAAGACCTTTGAGGGGAGCAACGGCGATGTGGCGGTGGATCACTACCACCGCATGGAAGAGGACGTGGCGCTGATGGCCGAGATGGGGCTCAAGGCTTACCGCTTCTCGGTGAGCTGGCCGCGCATCTATCCCACCGGTCGGGGGGAGGTGAACGAGGCGGGGCTGGCCTTCTACGAGAAGCTGATCGACACCCTCTTGGCCCACCAGATCGAACCGGTACTGACCCTTTATCACTGGGATCTGCCGCAGGCGCTGCAGGATGAGTACGGCGGCTGGGAAGATCGACGCATTATCGAGGATTTCGAGCGCTACTGCGTGACCCTCTATCAGCGTTTTGCCGGCAAGGTGAAGTACTGGGTGTCGCTTAACGAGCAGAACTACAACCTGACCAACGCCTATCAGCTCGGCACCCATCCGCCGGCCGTGCAGGATCGCAAGCGCTTCTTTGCCGCCAACCATATCGCGTTTCTGGCCAATGCCCGAGTGATCAAGGCGTTTCGCCAGCATGTGCCAAATGGCCTCATCGGCCCGAGCTTTGCCTACTCCCCAGCCTATCCGGCGTCGTGCGACCCGAAAGATATGCTGGCCTATGAGAACGCCGAGGAGTTCAACAACCTCTGGTGGCTGGATGCTTACTGCTTTGGCCGCTATCCGCAGGCGGCGCTCGCTTACTTGCGGGAAAACGGCGAGGCGCCCGAGATCCTGCCGGGCGATATGGAGTTGCTGCGAGAGGGGACGCCCGACTACATCGGCGTCAACTACTACTACACCCTGACCTACACAGATAACCCCTTGGGCGGTCAGACCCTGCAGCGGATCAACACCACCGGCAAGAAGGGTACTACGCCATCGAGCGGCATCCCCGGCCTCTACAAGACGGCGCCCAATCCGCACCTTGAGACCAGCAACTGGGATTGGGCCATCGACCCGACCGGGATGCGCATCGCGTTGCGTCGCCTCTCTTCCCGCTATGGTCTGCCGCTGATGATCACCGAGAACGGCCTTGGCGAGTTCGACAAGCTGGAGGCGGGCGACAGGGTGAACGATGAGTACCGCATCGATTACCTGCGCAGCCACGTCAAGGCGTGCCAGGAGGCGATGCAGGACGGGGTGGAACTGCTTGGCTACTGTGCCTGGTCGTTCACCGACATCCTGAGCTGGCTCAACGGCTACCAGAAGCGTTACGGCTTCGTCTATGTGGAGCGTGACGAGCAGGGGGGCTCCCTTCGCCGGATCAAGAAGGCGAGTTTCCACTGGTACAGCCAGGTGATCGCCAGCCAGGGCAAGCAGCTCTGACGATGTATCGCATTGCGTAACCAGCGGGCCCGGGCAATCCCTGGGCCCGCGCTGTTTGTGGCGGGGGAGCTGGGATAAGCCGGTTTCTCAACGTGCGACTCATCCCTGTTTGCTGATTTTTGTCCTGCCAAAGCCGCCGACCCCTGCTATTATCTGCGGCCGAACATGAGCCAATAAAAATCAGGATATCGTGATGACTGACCACACTTTTATTCCCGGCAAGGACGCGGCGCTGGAAGACTCCATCGAACGCTTCCAGACCAAGCTGCAAGCCTTAGGGTTTGATATCGAAGAGGCCTCCTGGCTCAACCCCGTGCCGAACGTCTGGTCGGTGCATATTCGCGACAAAGAGTGCGCCCTCTGCTTCACCAACGGCAAGGGTGCCAGCAAGAAGGCGGCCCTCGCGTCTGCCCTTGGCGAATATTTCGAGCGTCTCTCCACCAACTACTTCTTCGCCGACTTCTATCTTGGCGAGCAGGTCGCCAACGGCGATTTCGTTCACTACCCGAACGAAAAGTGGTTCCCCATCGAGGGTGACCAGTTCCCGGCCGGTCTGCTAGATAGCTTCACCCGCAAGTTCTACAACCCGGACGGTGAAGTGACCGCCGACATGCTGGTGGATCTGCAGTCAAACAACGAGGAGCGCGGTATCGTCGCCCTGCCGTTCGAGCGCCAGTCTGACCACGAGACCGTCTACATCCCGATGAACATCATCGGCAACCTCTATGTCTCCAACGGCATGAGCGCCGGCAACACCAAGACCGAAGCGCGCACCCAGGCGCTCTCCGAGGTGTTCGAGCGCCACGTGAAGAACAAGATCATCGCCGAGGCCATCAGCTTGCCGCTGATCCCGGACGAGGTGATTGCCCGTTATCCGGGGATTGCCGCCTCCATCGCGGCGCTCGAAGCGGAAGGCTTCCCCATTTACAGCTTCGATGCCTCTCTGGGTGGCCGTTATCCGGTCATCTGCGTGGTGCTGCTCAACCCGAGCAATGGCACCTGCTTTGCCTCCTTCGGCGCTCACCCGCGCTTCGAAGTGGCCTTCGAGCGTACCGTCACCGAGCTGCTGCAGGGCCGTGGTCTCAAGGATCTCGACGTATTCGTGCCACCGTCATTCGATAACGAGCAGGTGGCGGATCACCACAACCTCGAGACCCACTTCATCGACTCCTCGGGCCTTATCAGCTGGGATCTGTTCAAGCAGGATGCGGACTTCGAGTTTGCCGACTGGGACTTCCGTGGCACCTCGCAGGAGGAGTTCGATCACCTGATCGGCATCTTCCATGAGCTGGAGCAGCCGGTCTATATCGCAGACTACGAGCATCTGGGTGTCTACGCCTGCCGCATTCTGGTGCCGGGCATGTCCGACATCTATCCGGCCGAAGATCTGTTGCTGGCCAACAACAACATGGGCGCCAACCTGCGCGAAGTGATCCTGGCACTGCCATCACTTGATTGGGATGCCGAGCAGTACATGGTGTTGTTTGATCAACTGGATGAAGAGGGGCACGACGAGCGTACCCGTGTACGCGAGCTGCTGGGCATCGCTGCCGCCAAGGGGACCGCTCTGCACACCCTGCGCGTTGGCGAGCTGAAAGCCATGCTGGCGCTGGCCGCCGGTGAGCTGGAGACCGCACTGGATCTTATCGACTGGACCATGGAGTTCAACCAGTCGGTGTTTACTGCCGAGCGTGCCAGCTACTACCGCGCCCTGCGTGCCTGCGTCGAGTTGTTCCTCGACGAGGAGCGGGATCCGGAGCAGTATCGCGCCGTCTTCACTCGCATGTATGGTGAAGAGACGCTGGCACAGGCATGGGCCAACGCCACTGGCGAAGCACGCTTCCACGGGCTGGAGGCGGCCGATCTGTCGCTCTCCCAGTTCCCGCTGCACCAGAAGCTGCTGGCGGCCTACGAGAAGCTGCAGAAGGCCAAGCGAGCCCATCACTGGGCGTGATCGTTGCTGTAAAGGAAGGGGCCGTGTGGCCCCTTCTGTTTATCGTGCGGCAAGGCACAGGATTGTTATTCAAAGATGAAATAAAAAACAAAAAATACCCCTAAGGGGGTTGATGGCAGGGCAGGGGATGTGCTGTTGAACTGCAAAGATATCTTGCCAATACCATATTTCCATGCTCTGGAATAAATTCTTTAAAATCATTGCATTAAAAATGTGATATTTCTGTTTCAGCTGATACCTGGTGTAAAGTGGCGTAGCCATCGCACTAAAATATTTGTAGTAAAATTACATTCGCACTCTGATAAACTTGATCAATGTCAATTTTGGCTATTTGGCCCTTTGTTATGATTTCAACAGGCAAAACATTCAGGTAGAAAATAATTGAAAGCTGAATCTCCATTCGATTGTCTCAAGCCCGAAGCCATCGCTGCACTGGCTGAAGACATCACCTATGCCAAGGCTACCAAGCCGGCATACAAGGTCATTCCACTGGCCATCACTGCAGGCGCTTTCATCGCCATCGCATTTATCTTCTACATCACAGTGACGACCGGAACCGGCTCCATGCCTTGGGGTATGGCCAAGTTGGTTGGCGGTCTCTGCTTCTCTCTCGGACTTATTCTCTGTGTGCTGCTCGGTGCCGAGCTGTTCACCTCCACCACCCTGACGCTGGTGGCCAAGGCTGCCAATCGCATCAGCTGGGCTCAGCTGCTCAAGAACTGGGGGTTGGTCTACTTCGGTAACCTGATTGGCGGTCTGCTGATGGTGGCGCTGATCATCGTTTCTGCAGAGTACACGGCAGCAGATGGTCAGTGGGGCCTTAACGCCCTCAAAGTGGCCCAACACAAAATTCACCACACCTTCTTCGAAGCGGTGGCGCTCGGTATCCTCTGTAACCTGATGGTATGTCTTGCTGCCTGGATGGCGTTTGGTGCCCGCAGCGCGACTGACAAGGTAGTGGTTATGCTGCTGCCGGTTGCCATGTTCGTTGCATCAGGTTTCGAGCACAGCATCGCAAACATGTTTATGATTCCGGTTGGTATCGCTATCCACAGCGTGGCTAGTCCGGAATTTTGGCAGGCCATCGGCCAGGATCCGGCAACCTTTGCTGACCTGACCGTATCCAACTTCGTCCTACACAACCTCATCCCCGTGACCATCGGCAATATCATCGGTGGTGGCGTGATGGTTGGTCTGACTTACTGGTTTATCTTCCGTCGTCATCATTAAGGATGATTGCGGGATACTACATCAATACCGTGTGAGGTAATGAAAAATGGCAGAACTTAACGAACAGTTCCAAAAAGCATGGGAAGGCTTCGCGGCCGGTGAATGGCAGACCTCTGTCAACACCCGTGACTTCATCCAGAAGAACTACACCCCGTATGAAGGTGACGAGTCCTTCCTGGCTGGCGCGACCGAAGCGACCACCAAGCTGTGGGACAAGGTCATGGAAGGGATCAAAATCGAGAACCGCACTCATGCGCCGGTTGATTTTGATACTGACCTGCCCTCCACCATTACCGCACACGATGCCGGTTATATCGATCAGAGCCTGGAGCAGATCGTTGGTCTGCAGACTGACAAGCCGCTGAAGCGCGCCATCATCGCCAACGGCGGTATCAAGATGGTTAAAACTTCTTGCGAAGTGTACGGTCGTCAACTGGACCCTATGGTCGAGAAGATCTTCACCGAATACCGCAAGACTCACAACCAGGGCGTGTTTGACGTTTACACCAAAGACATCCTGAACTGCCGTAAGTCTGGTGTTATCACCGGTCTCCCGGATGCCTACGGCCGTGGCCGTATCATCGGTGACTACCGTCGTGTTGCTCTGTACGGTGTTGACTTCCTGATGGCCGACAAACTGGCCCAGTTCAAGTCCCTGCAAGCTGACCTGGAAAACGGCGTCAACCTGGAAGCCACCATCCGTCTGCGCGAAGAGATCTCCGAGCAGCACCGTGCCCTGGCACAGATGAAGGTGATGGCTGCCAAGTACGGTTGCGATATCTCCGTACCGGCCAAGAACGCTAAAGAAGCCGTACAGTGGACCTACTTCGCCTACCTGGCGGCAGTCAAGTCCCAGAACGGTGCAGCCATGTCCTTCGGTCGTACCTCCAGCTTCCTGGATATCTACATCGAGCGTGACCTGCAGAAAGGCCTGATCACCGAGCAAGAAGCCCAGGAGCTGATGGACCACATGGTCATGAAGCTGCGTATGGTTCGCTTCCTGCGTACTCCGGAATACGATTCACTGTTCTCCGGCGACCCGATGTGGGCGACCGAGACCCTGGCTGGTATGGGCGTTGATGGCCGTACCCTGGTCACCAAGAACAGCTTCCGTATGCTGAACACCCTGTACACCATGGGCCCGTCCCCTGAGCCGAACCTGACCATCCTGTGGTCCGAGAAGCTGCCGGTCGGTTTCAAGAAGTACTGTGCCAAGGTATCCATCGAGACCTCTTCCGTTCAGTACGAGAACGACGATCTGATGCGTCCGGATTTCAACAACGATGACTACGCCATCGCTTGCTGTGTATCCCCGATGATCGTTGGTAAGCAGATGCAGTTCTTCGGTGCTCGTGCCAACCTGGCCAAGACCATGCTGTATGCAATCAACGGTGGTATGGACGAGAAGCTCAAGATCCAGGTCGGTCCGAAAACCGAGATGGTCAAGTCCGAGTACCTCGACTACAACGACGTGATGGATCGTCTGGACCACTTCATGGATTGGCTGGCCAAGCAATACGTTGCTGCGCTGAACATCATCCACTACATGCACGACAAGTACAGCTACGAAGCCTCTCTGATGGCGCTGCACGACCGTGACGTATATCGCACCATGGCGTGTGGTATCGCTGGTCTGTCCGTAGCGGCTGACTCCCTGTCTGCCATCAAGTACGCCAAGGTCAAGCCGATTCGTGACGAAGATGGCGTTGCCATCGACTTCGAAATCGAAGGCGAATACCCGCAGTTCGGTAACAACGACGCTCGCGTCGATGATATCGCCTGTGACCTGGTTGAGCGCTTCATGAAGAAGATTCAGAAGCTGAATACCTACCGTGGTGCTGTTGCTACCCAGTCTGTTCTGACCATCACCTCCAACGTGGTATATGGCAAGAAGACCGGTAACACTCCTGATGGTCGTCGCGCTGGTGCGCCGTTCGGCCCGGGTGCCAACCCGATGCACGGTCGTGACCAGAAAGGCGCTGTTGCTTCCCTGACTTCCGTAGCCAAGCTGCCGTTCGCTTACGCTAAAGATGGTATCTCCTATACCTTCTCCATCGTTCCGAACGCACTGGGTAAAGATATGGAAGCCCAGAAAGCCAACCTGGCTGGCCTGATGGACGGTTACTTCCACCACGAATCCAACGTAGAGGGTGGTCAGCACCTGAACGTTAACGTGATGAACCGTGAAATGCTGCTGGACGCCATGGAAAACCCGGAGAAATATCCGCAGTTGACCATCCGCGTATCCGGTTATGCCGTTCGCTTCAACTCTTTGACCAAAGAGCAACAGCAAGACGTCATCACCCGTACCTTCACTGCTTCTCTGTAATAGAGAGATAGTGAGCAAAAACCGGCGCCAAGGCGCCGGTTTTTTTATGTTTGGTTTTTATTGCTAAAGAACTCTGTGGGCCATGCCAACCTTGAAATTCAGGGTAACAATAGGTATAACCACGCGTTTGAGAAGGCATATTAAGTGAGCGGTATGATGCAATCCTCCTTTTGGCAGACCAAGAGTCTGCAGCAGATGACTGAATCCGAGTGGGAATCCCTCTGCGATGGTTGCGGTAAATGTTGCCTTAACAAGCTCATTGATGAAGATACAGATGAACTGGTTTTCACCAATGTGGCTTGTAACCTGCTCAATACCAAGACCTGCCAGTGTTCCGATTATCTTAATCGCTTCAAAAAAGAGCCTGACTGTCTGCAGATAACTCACGACAAGATTGCCGAATATGATTGGCTCCCCTCTACCTGCGCCTATCGTTTACTGGCTGACGGGGATACTCTGCCAGAGTGGCATCCGCTGCTGACCGGCAGTCGTTCTGCCATGCATCAGGCGGGTCAATCTGTACGTGGCAAAGTGGTTCACGAGGAGCAGGCTGGTGAGTGGATTGATCACATAATCACTTGGGCCAGCTGAGCCAAGCGATCAAGTGCAATGTGGTCTGATCTAGAAGCTGAAAACGTCACCCATTTTTAGCTTGTGTTTTCTACCTCAAAACCCCCGATACAGCGTATCGGGGGTTTTGTCGTTCAGAAGGCGGTTCTGGCGTTCGCTTGTTGCAGATATCGGCGGTCCAACTCAGATTACCTGGACTTGAAGCTGCCTCTCTTGACCATCACTACAACAAAGGTCAGCAAGTCTGGTTGATCTGTTCAGTCAGTGTCTATTGAGCAACCAGATAGAGCTCCTTGCTGTAGACCACATCCTGCGGGTTAAGGTGGGGATAGCCTTTCACGAAAGGCTTGAGCAACCTGGATTTGACCGAGAAATAGATGGGAGCGATGGGGGCATCCGCATCAATGAGTGCCTCTGCCTGTTGATACAGGGCATTGCGTTCAGCGGGATCCAGCGAGTCGTGGGCTTTGGCCAGCAGGGCGTCGTACTCCTTGTTGAACCACTTGCCGCTGTTGGCACTGCTGCTGGAGGTCATGATGTCGAGGAAGGTGGAGGCATCGTTATAATCCCCGTTCCAACCATAGCGGCTAACCCCGAAATCCCCCTCGTTGAGTGCCGAGACCATGGTCTTCCACTCCATGTTGTTGAGGGTGGCAGTGACCCCCAGGTTGTGTTTCCACATGGAGGAGACAGCCAGCGCAATCTTTTTGTGGCTCTCGTTGGTGTTGTAGAGAATGTCCACTGTGAGTGGCTTGTCCGGGCCATATCCCGCTTCGGCCAACAGGGCTTTGGCTTGCTTGATCCGCTCCTCTTTGCTCTGCAGCTGGCTGGCCGGTTTTTTCAATTCAAAACCGTCCACAATGGGGGGCGTGAAGCTATATGCAGCAATTTGTCCCTGTCCCAGGATCTTGTCGGTGATGGTCTCCCGGTCGATGGCGAGCGAGAGCGCCTTGCGTACTTTCGGGTCATCGAACGGTTTGCGCTGGGTATTGAAGACATAGTAATAGCTGGCCAGTGTGGGGACGCTGACCAGTTCTTCCGGGCTCTTGCTCTTGAGCTGCTTGTACTGCTCCAGCGGATAAGTGGTGTAGTGCAGTTCACCGGTGCGATAGCGGTTGTAGGCGGCGGTTTCCGAGACGATCTCCAGATAGATCACCTTGTTCAGGACGGTGTGCTGGTTGTTCCAGTAGTGGGTATTGCGCTCGGCACTCAGCCGCTCGTTGGGGGTCCACTCCTTGAGTACAAAGGCACCGTTGGAGACGATATTGCCCGGTTTGACCCAATCCTTGCCGAATTTTTCAATGGTGGCCTTGGGGGCCGGGAACGTGGTGTAGTGGGCCAGCGTCTTCAGGAAGAAGGGGACCGGATTTTTCAGGGTAACCTGCAGGGTGTGGTCATCGAGCGCCTTGATCCCGAGCTCTGACGGGCTCTTCTTGCCCTGGGTCACCTCGCTTGCATTGACCACTCCGGTCAATTCGATAAACCAGGCGTAGTTGGAGGCCGTCTTGGGATCGGCCGCCCGTTGCCAGCCGTAGACATAATCGGCGGCGGTGACCGGTTCACCGTTTGACCACTTGGCCTCGGGCCTCAGTTTGAAGGTGTAGATGGTACCTGTCTTGTCGACGTCGTAGCTGACGGCACCTGCTGGCTTGATCTTGCCGGTATTATCCAGCTCATAGAGCCCTTCAAACAGATCGTTGACGATGGCACTACCGGCGGTCTCTTCTACCAGCTGGGGGTCAATGGTGGTGGGCTCGGTGCCGATATTGGTCACGTATATTTGTTGGGCATCCGGCAGCAGCTTGGTACCGGCAGGCACCTGGGCAGCCCCGGCGGGAAGGGCAAACAGTCCGGCTACCATGCCGGCAATGAGAGTCTTGTTCATTGATAATCCTTGAGTTTTATTTGCTTCCAAAGCGAAATCAGTGTGCTGGATTGGCGATCGGATCTCAAGAGGCAATGGCTGAGGGAACGGCAGGCCCATCAGACTCCATTTTTAATGGTCCAAGGCCAGTCGGATCATGGCTTGCAGCAGGTTATTGCCACGAATTAAGGGGCCAAAAGTTATCGATTGAAACCGAATAAAAAGCCTCTTTTACCATAACATGAGGCGAAATAGCCTATTTAATAGGCCGCTTAATTCGCTGCAAAAACAAAAAACAGACGTTACATTAGGTTACAAATCAAGGCCGCCGGTGATCGGCATTTTTTTTGCCGATGCCTGCAAACGTTTTCAACGCCAACGGATGCGATCTAAAGGAACAAAAATGCGAAACATGATCACCATGGGTGAGTTCATCGTCAAAAAGCAGGCGGATTATCCTACCGCGACTGGTGAGCTGACCTCGTTGCTCAGCTCGATCCGCCTTGCTGCCAAGGTGGTGAACCGGGAGATCAACAAGGCGGGACTGGCGGATATCATCGGTTCCATGGGCGCTGAAAACGTACAGGGCGAGGTGCAGCAGAAGCTGGATGTTTATGCCAACGAACGCTTCAAGGCGGCGCTGGAAGCGCGCGGCGAGGTGTGCGGCATGGCCTCGGAAGAGGAAGAGGACTTCGTGGCCTTTGACTCGCCACTCTCCAAAAACTCCAAGTATGTGGTGCTGATCGACCCGCTCGATGGCTCTTCCAATATCGACGTCAACGTCTCGGTCGGGACCATCTTCTCCATCTACCGCCGTTTGAGCCCGCAGGGTTCGCCGGTGACGCTGGAGGACTTCCTGCAACCGGGCAACCGTCAGGTCGCCGCCGGTTATGTGGTCTACGGCTCCTCCACCATGCTGGTCTACACCACAGGGTTTGGCGTCAACGGCTTTACCTACGATCCCTCCATCGGCTGCTTCTGCCTCTCCCACGAGAACATCCGCATTCCGGAAGAGGGCAAGATCTACTCCATCAACGAGGGTAACTACATCAAGTTCCCGGACGGGGTGAAGAAGTACCTCAAATATTGCCAGGAGCGCGACGAAGCGACCCACAGACCCTACACCTCACGTTATATCGGCTCCCTGGTTTCCGATTTCCATCGCAACCTGCTCAAGGGCGGCATCTACATCTATCCGTCCGGCACTAACTCGCCGAATGGCAAGTTGCGTCTGCTCTATGAGTGCAACCCGATGGCGTTTCTGGTGGAGCAGGCTGGTGGCAAGGCCTCCGACGGCTTTGGCCGCATCATGGATATCCAGCCCACTGCGCTGCACCAGCGTACCCCTTACTTTGTTGGCTCGACCAAGATGGTGGAGCGCGCCGAGGCCTTTATGCGCGAGTTCTCCGCCCATGAGGCTCCAGCCAACCAGGGCTGCTCGTCAGAGGTGTAGGTTGGTGTTGAGCACAGCGAAGCCCAACATTTACCGGCGCGACTCCCTCTCCCCCTGGGATAGGGCAGGGTGAGGGGAATGGTTTTCACTGCCCCCCTCATCCCCGACCCTTCTCCCACAAGGAGAGAAGGGAGACGCTAATCACCAGCCAACGTAAACAAAACGGGAGCCGATATGGCTCCCGTTTTAGTTGGCGTTATCTCTCTGGCTCGCCGCCAGCGTTGCAGAGATTCACAGGCTGTTGTTGGCCAGATCAGCCAGCAATCCATCCACCAGTTTCAGGCGCATGGCGCGATCCTGGGTCGGCACCTGGAAGCGCAGCCGGGTCGGCCCGTCCATCTTGTAGACCCTTGGCTGGCTGGAGAGCAGTTTGACCAGATAGGCCGGATTGACCTTGGTCTCCTGGGTGAAGTCCAGATAGCCACCGCGCTCGCTCATCTCCACCCGGCGAATGCCAAGGGCGGTGGCACGCTGGCGGAAAGCGGCCAGCTCCAGCAGGGTTTTGGTCGCCTCCGGCAAGAGACCAAAGCGGTCGATCAGCTCCACTTTCAGCTCCCGCAGCTCCTGCTCGTCCGCCGCACTGGCGATCCGCTTGTACATGGAGAGGCGCATATTGACGTCCGGAATATAGCCATCCGGCAACAGCGCAGGCAGGCGGAGCTCCAC
Source organism: Aeromonas sp. FDAARGOS 1416 (assembly GCF_019048085.1). Lineage (NCBI taxonomy): Bacteria > Pseudomonadati > Pseudomonadota > Gammaproteobacteria > Aeromonadales > Aeromonadaceae > Aeromonas > Aeromonas sp. FDAARGOS 1416. The sequence continues at coordinate 1,154,140 of NZ_CP077301.1, forward strand.
CTCGGTGTGCTGGCTCATCAGTTGCTCCAGCGACGGCTCCTTGCCATTTTTCAGCGCCTCGACCGCCTGCTCCAGCATCTCCATATAGAGGGTGAAGCCGACCGATTCAATCTGGCCGCTCTGATCGTCGCCGAGCAGTTCGCCCGCGCCACGGATCTCCAGATCGTGGGTCGCCAGCGCAAAACCGGCACCGAGATCTTCGAGCGAGGCGATCGCCTCCAGACGCTTGGCCGCATCCTTGGTCATCAGCTTGGGATGGGGGGTGAGCAGGTAGGCATAGGCCTGATGGTGGGAGCGGCCAACCCGGCCCCGCAGCTGGTGCAGCTGGGCCAGACCGAGATGATCCGCCCGATCCATGATGATGGTGTTGGCGCTTGGCACGTCGATGCCGGTCTCGATGATGGTGGTGCAGACCAGCAGGTTGAAGCGCTGGTGGTAGAAGTCGGACATGATCCGCTCAAGGTCGCGCTCGCGCATCTGGCCGTGGGCGATGCCGATGCGGGCCTCCGGCACCAATTCGGCAAGATCGGCGGCGCACTTCTCGATGCTCTCCACGTCGTTGTGCAGGTAGTAGACCTGACCGCCACGCTTCAATTCCCGCAACACCGCCTCGCGCACCACCGCCGGTTCGTGCTGGCGCACGAAGGTCTTGATGGCGAGCCGCTTGGCGGGCGGAGTCGCGATGATGGAGAGATCCCGCATGCCGGACATCGCCATGTTGAGGGTGCGCGGAATAGGGGTGGCGGTGAGAGTGAGGATATCCACATCGGCCCGTAGCGCCTTGATCTTCTCCTTCTGGCGCACCCCGAATCTGTGCTCCTCATCGACGATGAGCAGCCCCAGATCCTTGAAAGTGAGCTCGGAGCCGAGCAGCTTGTGGGTGCCGATGATGATGTCCACCTTGCCTTCGGCCAATTCCTTCATCACAGCGCTCTGCTCCTTGGCGGAGCGGAAGCGGCTCAGCACCTCGACCCGCACCGGCCAGTTGGCGAAGCGGTCGCGGAAGTTGTCGTAGTGCTGCTGGGCGAGCAGGGTGGTGGGCACCAGCACGGCGACCTGTTTGCCGCCGTGCACCGCCACAAACGCCGCCCGCATCGCCACTTCGGTCTTGCCGAAACCCACGTCGCCGCACACCAATCGGTCCATGCTCTTGGCCTGACACATGTCCCCCAGCACCGCATTGATGGCGTTGAGCTGATCGTCGGTCTCCTCGAACGGGAAGCTGGCGGCAAACTGGCGATAGGCCTCTTTATCGTGCTTGAAGGCAAAACCGGCTCGAGCGGCGCGATGAGCGTAGACATCCAGCAATTCGGCTGCCACGTCGCGCACCTTCTCCGCCGCCTTGCGCCGCGCCTTGCTCCAGGCTTCACCGCCGAGCTTGTGGCTGGGCGGGTTATCAGAGCCTGTATAGCGGCTGATAAGGTGCAAACTGGTGACCGGCACGAACAGCTTGTCGCCGCCGGCATATTCGAGGGTCAAAAACTCGGTGGGCAGGCCACCGGCGTCGATGGTTTCGAGCCCCAGATAGCGGCCGACCCCGTGATCCAGATGGACCACTGGCTGACCCTGGGTCAGCTCGCCCAGGTTTCTGATCACCGTATCGGAGCTTAAGTTTTTGCTCTTCTCCCGCGCCCGCTTGCTGCGCACTTTGCCGCCCAGCAGTTCGGTCTCGGTGATCAGCGCCAGTGGATCCTGACCGACCTCCTGCCACAGGAAGCCACGCTCAAGCGGTGCAACCAAGAGGCCGTGGCGATCCTGGCTTGCCATAAAGGCGTCGAGGGAGGGGAACTCTTTAGGTTGCAGCGAGATACGCGCCAGCAGATCGCCGAGCACCTCCCGTCGCCCTTCGGATTCCACCGCAAACAGGGTGCGCCCGGCAAAGCCTTGCAGGAACTGGTTGAGCGCCAGCAGGGGTTGCTCCTTGCTGTGATCGAGTTGCAGATCCGGCAGGGCCGAGATGGGCAGATCGTGCTGACCAGCATCACCAGCGGTAGCGGCCTCTTGCAGCCGCACCGCGCCATATTGGCCGAGGGAGGCAAAGAGCTGCTCCACCGGCAGATAGAGCTGAGCCGGTGGCAGCAGGGGGCGGGTGTTGTCCCAGCGTCTGTCTTCATAGCGCTGGCCGATGTCGTTCCAGAAACGCTGGGCGGCGGGGTAGATGTCCCCCACAGTGAGCAGCAGGGTCTCTTCCGGCAGGTAGTCAAACAGGCTGGCAGTCTGGTTGAAGAAGAGCGGCAGATAATACTCGATGCCGGCGGGCCAGCGTCCCTTGCTCACCTCCTGATAGACGGAGCCCTCGGCCCGCGACAGCTCGAACTGCTCGCGGAACTGGCCGCGAAACAGTTCGATGGCCGCCTCGTCGGTAGGGTATTCCCGGGCGGGCAGCAGGCTGACCGTCTTGACCGGTTCGCTGGAGCGCTGGGTCTCGGGATCGAATGGGCGGATGGAGTCCACTTCATCGTCGAAGAAGTCGATGCGATAGGGGCTGCTACTGCCCATGGGGAAGAGATCGAGCAGGGAGCCGCGGGCGGCAAATTCGCCATGTTCCAGCACCTGATCCACCGCCACGTAACCCGCCTCGGCCAGCCGCCCGCGCAGCTGTTGCAGGTTGAGGCGCTGACCGGCCTTCACCATCAGGCTGTATTTGTCGAGATAGACCCGGGGGGCGCAGCGCAACATCAGGGTGGAGATGGGGACAATCAGCACCCCCTTGCTCATCTGCGGCAGCTTGTAGAGGGTCTCGAGTCGCTGGGAGATGATGTCCTGATGGGGAGAGAAGGTGTCGTAGGGCAGGGTCTCCCAATCGGGGAACAGCAATACGGGGGCGGACTGATCGGCTAGCTGCTTGTCTGCCAGCAGTTTGTCTGTCAGCAAATACTGCAGCTCCTGCTCCAGGCGCAGGGCGCTCGGGGTATCGGCGGTGATAAGCAGTACCGGCCCCTTGGCTTCACTGGTGAGACGGGCTGCAATCAGCGAGAGGCTGCTGCCGACCAGCTGGCCGAGCGTGATCTTTTGGCCCGCTTTGGCGGGCAAGGCGGGGAGTGTCATTGGCATGATTCGATTCTTTTAACGTTGACGTTATCTATCGCGACGTTCGCTCTGGTTAGCGCTGACGTTCTTGGGCGCGCAGCTTGAGCTGCTTCGATTGCACGTGGAGGCTGGCACGAACCAGCAGTTCACGGTCATCTTCGCGGATCCGCACATAGTCGAGCTGCACATGGGTGCCATGTTCACCGCCGTCGAGCTGTTTGACCTGGCCATAGCAGTAGATGGCGGCCGCCTCTTCCCGCAGGAAGATCTTGAGGCGCACTATCTGGTGCAGGTGCGGCGCAGCCCCGTGATCATGATAGGGGTGCAGGTAGGTGAGCTGGCCAGCCCCGAAGCGCAGGGTGTGGAAGCGCTGCTCCGGATGGTCCTGCAGGGAGAGCACATAGCCCATGATCATGTCGATCTTGCGGGACTGCTGATTGACGATCTCGATCAGGTCGTGCATCGACTCGTTCTGGTTGCGCAGCAGGCGGGTGGTCACCAGATCGATGGAGGTAATGGCCGAAGAGATCCGAAAGGGCTCCGGCAGCTCAGCGTCCAGCTCCTCCAGCGAGGGGAGGTGGAAGTCGGCCGGCATGGGGATCACATTGACCGGCGTGGCATGAGTGACGCTGAAGAACTGTTCCTGCATGGAGGCTATCCCTTGTTGTCATGGACGGTTTCCCTTTATTATCCGGTATCTTATTTTGTTGGCAACGTACATATCCTTGAAGACCGGACTTTTTCAGCCCCTTTCGCTGGCCATCGGCCTGCGTTATGCAGGCTCGAAGCGCAGCAATCGCTTCGTCTCATTTATCTCCCTGTTCTCTACCTTTGGCATCGCCATCGGGGTCGCCGCCCTGATGGTGGTCATTTCGGTGATGAACGGTTTCGAAGGGCAGCTCAAAGGGCGCATCCTCGGGGTGATCCCCCATGTGGTGGTGACCAATCAGGCTGGCCGCATTGATGCCGACCCGCAAGGGTTGCCTGATCTGGCCAAATTACCCCATGTGGTTGCCTTGGCCCCCATGCTCGACAGCGAAGGGATGCTGCAAAGCCCCGGTCAGCTGACCGGGGTGAGCGTGCAGGGGATCGACCCTGCAAAGTGGCCCAAGGATGACATCCTCCACAGCCAGATGCTGGGGGGGCGACTCGATACCCTGCAGGCCGGCCACTACCGCATCGTGCTGGGGCAGGGGGTGGCTCGTCGCCTCAATGTCTCCATCGGCGATCAGGTTCGTCTGATCCTGACCGAAGGGACCCGCTTCACCCCGTTTGGCCGGGTACCGGCCCAGCGCCTCTTTACCGTCTCCGGTATCTTCGGGGTCGGCGCCGATGTGGATAACCAGATTGCGCTGATCGCGCTGGGGGATGCCCAGCGGCTGCTACGCCTGCCGACAGAAACCGTCGGTGGCATTCGCCTCTGGCTCGATGATCCCTTTGCCGCTGACGAGGTGATCAAGACGCCGTTGCCGGATGGGCTGCTGTGGCAGGATTGGCGCCGCGAGCGGGGCGAGCTGTTCCAAGCGGTCGCCATGGAAAAACGGATGATGGGGCTGATGCTGGTGCTGATCATCGCCGTCGCTACTTTCAACATCCTCTCCGCGCTGGTGATGGTGGTGACGGACAAGGAGGGTGAAGTGGCCATCCTGCGCACCATGGGCATGAGTGAATCGGGGATCGTCAAAATCTTCATGGTACTTGGCGCCTCCAGCGGGGTGATTGGCGCCCTGTTTGGCGGACTGGCGGGCCTGGCGCTCTCCCTGGGTCTCAACCCTCTGCTCAATGCGGTGGGGCTCAACCTCTATATGGCGGCGGGCGGCAGTGGCCTGCCGGTGATTGTCGAGCCGGCTCAGGTCATCACCATTTTGCTGGGCGCCGTGCTGCTGAGTTTCAGTGCCACCCTTTATCCGGCGGCACGCGCCGCACGGGTGAAACCGGCCGAGGCGCTGCGTTATGAGTAATGCCGTGAATAATGCATCTTCTGTTGTGACTGGTGCCCCCGTAGTTGCGGGTGCCAGCGTTGTTACCGAGGCAAGTGGAGCCCCTGTTATGAATGAAGCCGTATCCCGTGAACCTCTGCTGCGCTGCCAGGCGCTCAATCATGTCTATAAAGAGGGAGAGCTGGAGACTCAGGTGCTCAAGGGGATCGATCTCTGCGTCGCACCCGGCGAAATGCTGGCGGTGGTGGGGAGCTCCGGCTCCGGCAAGACCACTCTGCTGCATCTGATGGGGGCCCTCGACAACCCATCCAGCGGTGCCGTGCTGTTCAAGGGGGAGGATATCCACCATTGGGACAGCCGCACCCAGGCTCGATTTCGCAACCGCGAGCTGGGCTTTGTCTATCAGTTCCACCACCTGCTCTCCGAGTTCAGTGCGCTGGAAAATGCGGCGATGCCGCTGCTGATCGCCGGTGAGTCGGTGGCGGTTGCCACCGAAAAGGCGACCAAAATGTTGGGGCGGGTGGGGCTCTCCCATCGCTTGAACCACCGTCCCTCCGAGCTCTCCGGTGGTGAACGCCAGCGGGTGGCGATCGCCCGGGCGCTGGTCAACGAACCGAGTCTGGTGCTGGCGGACGAGCCGACCGGTAACCTGGATCACGCCAGTGCCACCGCGGTGTATGAACTGCTGTGTGAACTGAACCGTGAACTGGGCACCGCCTTTGTGGTGGTGACTCACGACTTGAGCCTGGCGGCCAAGCTCCATCGCCGGGTGACCCTGGTGAGTGGCGTGATGGCGGAGGTTGCCTGATGTTCAAACCGCTGCCCCTCTTTCTGGGCCTGCGTTACAGCCGCTCCCGCCGTCGCAACGGGTTTATCGCCTTTATCTCAGCCTCTTCCCTGATCGGTATCGCCCTCGGGGTGATGGCGCTGATCCTGGGCCTCTCCGCCATGAACGGTTTCGAGCGGGAGCTCAAAGACAGGGTGCTCTCCGTGGTGCCACAAGGTGAGCTGGACGCCGTCGAGCGGCCGCTGCCGGATTGGCCCCGTCTTCGTGACTACCTGCTGGCCCAACCGGGCGTCGAGGCCGCTGCGCCGGTCATTCGCCTCAATGGCCTGCTGGAGCATGGCTCCGCCCTCAAGGGGGTGCAACTGCGCGCGGTATTGCCGGAGCTGGAAGCCAATTTGTCGGATGCGGGAAAATACATGACGGGCCGCGGCCTGCGTGAGCTGCAACCGGGTGAGCGTGGGGTGATCCTTGGCAAGACCATTGCCGACAAACTGGGCGTCAAGGTGGGTGACACTCTTGGTTTGTTGTTGCCACAAGGGGGTGATCAGACTGGGATCAAGAATCCCCGGCGCGAAGCCCTGACTGTGGTGGGGCTGCTGGAGATCGGCGGTCAGCTCGACGGGTTGCTCGGCTTTATGCATCTGGCCGATGCGCAAGCGATCACCGGCATGGGCAGCGATGTGGAGGGCTTCAGCCTGCGGGTGAGCGATGTGCTCAAGGCGCAATCCATCACGGTAGCCGCCGCGCAGCAGTTCCCCCATCATGTTTACATCCGTAGCTGGATGAACAGCCAGGGCTACCTCTATCAGGACATCCAGATGGTGCGTACCGTCATGTATGTGGTGATGCTGATGGTGGTGGCCGTCGCCTGCTTCAATATCGTCTCCACCCTGGTGATGGCGGTGAACGAGAAGCGCAGCGAGATCGCCATCCTGAAGACCATGGGGGCGAGCCCCGGCCAGATCAGGCTTACCTTCGTCATTCAGGGCATGGTCAACGGCGTGGCCGGTGCCCTGCTCGGTGCCCTGCTGGGCGGACTACTTTCGAGCAAGCTGACCCAGATCCTGAGCGTTGTCGAAAAGCTTATCGGTCACCGCTTCCTCAATCCGGATATCTATTTCATCGACTTCTTGCCGACCGAGTTGCATATGCAGGATCTGCTTATCGTGACGGGCGCCGCCATCCTGATGAGTCTGGTGGCAACCCTCTATCCCGCCTGGCGGGCGAGCGGTCTGGTGCCATCTCGCGAGCTGGGTCACTGATGCGCCGTATCTAATGTGCCATAAATAACGAAGGGCCCGTCGGTGCAAACCGGCGGGCCCTGCTGTTTTCAGGTCGTGTGGACTGGCTTAGTGGGCGTTAAGCTCATCGAGCGGCAGGGAGAAGCTGGCCACGAAGGTGCCGATAAAGTAGCGCATCTCATCGCTCATCCGCGCTGCCAGCATGGCCTCGAGGCGCTTGCGAGCAGGTTCGAACTCCCGGTTGCCCGCGTTGATCTCCTCCAGACACTTGGTATAGGCGCAGAGGGTGTCGGCATCCTTGACCAGCCTGGCCAGCTCATCATCCTGCATAGCCGAGTCGAGCAGCGGGCGAAAATCCTCCACCAGCTCCGGCGGCAGCATGCCAAGCAGACGCTGTTCGGCGGCCAGCTCTATCTTCTTGTACTCGCGGGCAATTTCGGGGTTGAAGTATTTGACCGGGGTGGGCAGATCGCCGGTCAGCACCTCACTGCTGTCGTGGTAGAGGGCCATGACGGCGGCGCGGTCGGCATTCACGCTGCCGCCAAAAAGCCGGTTTTTGATGATGCCGAGGGCATGGGCCACCATGGCGACCTGCAGGCTGTGCTCGGCAATATTTTCCGGCTGGATGTTGCGCATCAGGGGCCAGCGGTAGATGAGTTTCATGCGGGCGAGATTGGCGAAAAAGTGGCTGGGTAACATGATGGCCTCAACGAAAGAGAATAGAAAAGGGCAGACCCTAGTCTGCCCTTTTTTTCGTTGCAGGGCAGCGTCTGCCCGCGCATTTCCCGTGTTTAGCGGATATAGCGGCCCGATTCCGCCTCCTGGTTGGTCACAATCATCTGGCCGATAGGAGCCAGGCTGATCAGCGCCAGCTTGAGGTGCTGGATACCGAACGGGATACCGATAATGGTCACGAAGCAGGCCAGCGCGGAAGCGATGTGGCCGATGGCCAGCCAGACACCGATCAGCACGAACCAGAGGATGTTGCCAATCAGCCCCAGCGTGCCGGTGCCGATATCGCTCTGGCCAGTCATGGTTTTGCGATTGACCGCCTGCTTGCCAAACGGGAAGAAGGTAAAGGTGCCGATCACGAAGCAGGCTCGTCCCCAGGGGATACCGACCAGCGAGATAAAGCAGACAAGACCGGCCAGCCACCAGGCCAGGCCCATAAAGACACCTCCCAGTACAAACCAGAGCAGATTGAACAAGAAGCGGAAAAAGGCCATGTGAGTGACTCCAGATCATCAATTTGGTTGTCACCATAACGAGGGAGGGGTAGGGACGCAATGGTTGATTGGCCCAATCGCCATTTGGCTGGACAAATTGAGTCGCCGCCCGCAACGGTGGGCTGTTTTTCGGCGAAAGATGGGCAATAAAGCGGCGTTCGGATGAAAAAAGGTGAGCAAACGCAAAATTATTGCCATCGGATAGTTGAAGTCGGGCACCTCTCTCCCCATATAAAGGGTAGTTTTGCACGAATTGTGCTTGCACGCCGCTCAATGTGGGGGATGTGTGGCTCGACTCGACCAAAGTGCGCCGCTATAATGCCGCGTCATATTTTCTCATCACAAAGACATATCGTTGTCTTTATAAACAGGAAGACTCCGGGCTTTGCCCAGGGGCAATAAAGGGTCAGCACACAGTGCTGAGTTGAACGAGGTAGAAGAATGCAAGTTTCTGTAGAGACAACCCAGGGTCTGGAACGCCGTCTTACCATCACTGTACCGGCCGCTACCGTAGACGCCGCTGTGCGTAAAGAATTGAATGGCCTGGCCAAAACTCGTCGCATCGACGGTTTCCGTCCTGGCAAGGCTCCGGTTGCCATCATCAAGAAGATGTTCGGCGCCATGGCTCACGCCCGCGTTGCTGATGAAATGATGCAGAGCAACTTCATCAAAGCCATCATCGAAAACAAACTGAGCCCGGCCGGTGCCCCGACCATGGATCCGAAAGAGATCAAAGAAGGTCAGGATTTCGAATTCACCGCCACTTTCGAGGTGTATCCGGAGTTCGAAGTTGCAGGTCTCGAGACCATCAAGGTCGAGAAGCCGGTTGCGACCGTGAAGGACGAAGATCTGGCCAACATGATCGACACCCTGCGCAAGCAGCACGCTACCTGGGCTGATGCCGATGTTGCCGCTGCCAATGGCATGCGTGTGACCATGGACTTCGTCGGTTCCATCGACGGTGAAGAGTTCGACGGCGGCAAAGCTGAAGGTTTCAGCCTGGTGCTGGGCGCTGGCCGTATGATCCCGGGCTTTGAAGATGCCATCCTGGGCAAGAAAGCGGGCGACGAGTTCACCATCGAAGTGACCTTCCCGGCTGATTACCACGCTGAAAACCTGAAAGGCAAAGAAGCCAAGTTCGCTTCCAAGCTGATCAAGGTTGAAGAGCAGATCCTGCCTGAGCTGACCGAAGAATTCGTGAAGCGTTTCGGTATCGAAAGCGGGTCTGTTGAAGAGCTGAAAGCCGAAGTGCGCAAGAACATGGAGCGCGAACTGGCTCAAGCCCTGAAAAACAGCGTGAAAGAGCAAGTTCTGAACGGTCTGGTTGAAGCCAACCAAATCGACCTGCCGAAAGCTGCCGTTGCTCAAGAGATCGACGCACTGCGTCAGCAGGCTCTGCAGCGCTTCGGTGGTTTCCAGGGCGGTAACGCTCCCGAGCTGCCGGCTGAACTGTTCCAAGCTCAAGCCGAGCGTCGTGTACGCGTAGGCCTGCTGCTGGGTGACGTGATCCGTACCAACGAAATCAAGGCTGACGATGCCCGTGTAAACAGCATCATCGAGTCCATGGCGACTGCCTACGAAGATCCGAAGGAAGTGATCGAGTACTACCAGAAGAACGAACAGATGCTGAACGGCGTTCGTAACCTGGCAGTAGAAGATCAAGCTATCGACCTGATCCTGTCCAAAGCGCAAGTGACCGAAAAAGAAGTTGCCTTTGACGAAGTGATCAACAAGTCTGGCGCCGCTGCCTAAGAACATTTGACTTAAGGTCAAGACTGTTAAGTATAATGGCTCGTGTGATCTCCACTCGGGCCATTTTATTTTAGGGACAATGCCTTATGTACAAGAACTATAACGATATGACCGATTCTCCCAGCAATGCGCTGGTCCCCATCGTGGTCGAACAGACTGCCAAGGGTGAACGTTCCTACGATATTTACTCCCGTCTGCTAAAAGAGCGGGTGATCTTCCTGACTGGTCAGGTTGAAGATCACATGGCCAATCTGGTGGTTGCCCAGCTGCTGTTCCTCGAGTCCGAGAATCCGGACAAGGACATCTATATCTACATCAACTCGCCGGGTGGTTCGGTGACTGCGGGCATGTCCATCTATGACACCATGCAGTTCATCAAGCCGGATGTCAGCACCGTCTGCATGGGGCAGGCCTGCTCCATGGGGGCCTTCCTGCTGGCTGGCGGTGCCAAGGGCAAGCGTTTCTGCCTGCCTAACGCCCGCGTGATGATCCACCAGCCGCTGGGTGGCTTCCAGGGTCAGGCATCTGATATCCAGATCCACGCCCAGGAGATCCTGAAGATCAAAAATACCCTGAACGAGCGCCTGGCGTTCCACACCGGTCAGGACATGGCTACCATCGAGCGTGACACCGATCGTGACAACTTCATGTCCGCCGAGCAGGCCGTGGCCTATGGTTTGGTAGACGGTGTCCTGAGCCAGCGTAGCTGAGCAGGGTGTCCCGGTCTGTTGTAAACTCAACAGGCTGATCCATCCTCTATTGATAAAACGAGGTTGCTGAATGACAGAGAAACGCAAGGGTGAGGGTGATAAGCTGCTCTACTGCTCTTTTTGCGGCAAAAGCCAGCATGAAGTGCGCAAGCTGATCGCTGGCCCTTCCGTCTACATATGTGATGAGTGCGTCGAGCTGTGCAACGACATCATCCGCGAAGAGATCCGCGAGATCTCGCCCAAGCGCGATGGTAACGAGCTGCCGACCCCTCATCAGATCCGCGCTCATCTCGATGACTATGTGATCGGGCAGGAGTACGCCAAGAAGGTGTTGGCCGTTGCCGTCTACAACCACTACAAGCGTCTGCGCAACAGCGGCGAAAACAGTGGTGTGGAGCTGGGCAAATCCAACATCCTGCTGATTGGCCCGACCGGTAGCGGTAAAACCCTGCTGGCCGAGACTCTGGCTCGTCTGCTGGATGTGCCGTTCACCATGGCCGATGCGACTACCCTGACCGAAGCCGGTTATGTGGGCGAGGACGTGGAGAACATCATCCAGAAGCTGCTGCAAAAGTGCGACTACGACGTAGAGAAGGCCCAGCGTGGCATCGTCTACATCGACGAGATCGACAAGATCTCCCGCAAGTCGGACAACCCCTCCATCACCCGCGATGTCTCCGGGGAAGGGGTGCAGCAGGCACTGCTCAAGCTGATCGAAGGGACCATCGCTTCCGTGCCGCCGCAAGGTGGTCGCAAGCATCCGCAGCAGGAGTTCTTGCAGGTTGATACCTCCAAGATACTCTTCATCTGCGGCGGTGCCTTTGCTGGTCTGGACAAGGTGATCGAGCAGCGTTCCGTGAAGGGAACCGGTATCGGTTTTGGCGCCGAGGTGAAATCCAAGGATGCCAAGGCCACCCTGAGCGAGACCTTCGCCAAGGTAGAGCCGGAAGATCTGATCAAGTATGGTCTGATCCCCGAGTTCATCGGCCGCCTGCCGGTGGTCGCGACCCTGACCGAGTTGGACGAGTCTGCCCTTATCCAGATCCTGAAAGAGCCGAAAAACGCGCTGACCAAACAGTACGCTGCGTTGTTCGATCTGGAAGGGGTTGAGCTGGAGTTCCGTGACGACGCACTCAACGCCATTGCTCGCAAGGCGATGGAGCGTAAAACCGGTGCTCGTGGTCTGCGTTCCATCGTGGAAGCCGTGCTGCTGGATACCATGTATGACCTGCCTTCTCTGGAAGGGGTCAGCAAGGTGGTGATCGACGAGACCGTGATCAAAGGGGACTCTGCGCCCTTGATGATCTACGAAAATCCCGAAACCCAGGCTGCTGCATCAGAGTAAATGTCTGATTTTTAATCAAATGGAAGGGGCTTTTTGCCCCTTTCATGCTTTTTACGGTTTCGGCGATTGAATCTCATCTCAGCGCCCCCATATACTCAGCCAAGCGCTTTGCCAACGGTATAACAAGCCGAGAGGACATATATGAACCTAGAGCGTTCAGAACGCATCGAGATTCCCGTCCTGCCTCTTCGTGACGTGGTGGTTTATCCCCACATGGTCATTCCACTCTTTGTGGGGCGGGAAAAATCCATTCGCTGTCTGGAAGCGGCCATGGAGCAGGACAAGAAAGTTCTGCTGGTGGCCCAGAAGGATGCGTCAACCGATGAGCCGACTGTGGAGGAGATCTTCACCGTCGGGACAGTGGCCAATATTCTGCAGATGCTCAAGCTGCCGGACGGCACCGTCAAGGTGCTGGTAGAGGGTGGGCAGCGTGCCCGCCTGGAGCGGATGATCGACGACAAGGATTTCTTTGTCTGCGAGGCTCAGTACATCCCCTCCCAAGCCATTGAGGAGAAGGATCAGGAAGTGCTGGTTCGCTCCGCCATCGGCCAGTTTGAAGGTTATATCAAGCTCAACAAGAAGATCCCGCCCGAGGTACTGACCTCGATCTCGGCGATCGACGATGCTGCGCGTCTGGCTGACACCATGGCGGCCCACATGCCGCTCAAGCTGGAAGACAAGCAAAAGGTGCTGGAGATCGTCTCGGTTTCCGAGCGCATCGAATTCCTGATGGCGATGATGGAGTCGGAAATTGACCTGCTGCAGGTCGAGAAGCGCATCCGTACTCGCGTCAAGAAGCAGATGGAAAAGAGCCAGCGCGAGTATTACCTCAACGAGCAGATGAAGGCCATCCAGAAAGAGCTGGGTGAGCTGGAAGATAGCCCGGATGAGTTTGAAGCCCTCAATCGCAAGATTGAAGAGGCTGGCATGCCGGAAGATGCCCGTGAAAAGGCTCAGGCCGAGCTTGCCAAGTTGAAAATGATGTCGCCCATGTCTGCCGAGGCTACCGTGGTGCGCAGTTATGTGGACTGGATGGTTCAGGTGCCGTGGAAAGCGCGCTCCAAGGTCAAGAAAGACCTTGGCAAGGCGCAAGAGGTGCTGGATGCCGATCACTATGGCCTGGAGAAGGTCAAGGATCGCATCCTTGAATATCTGGCGGTACAGGCACGGGTGAACAAGCTCAAGGGCCCCATCCTCTGTCTGGTTGGGCCTCCTGGTGTGGGCAAGACCTCGCTGGGCCAATCCATCGCCAAGGCGACCGGCCGCAAATATGTGCGGATGGCCCTCGGTGGGGTGCGTGACGAAGCGGAGATCCGTGGTCACCGCCGTACCTATATCGGTTCCATGCCTGGCAAGCTCATCCAGAAGATGGCGAAAGTCGGTGTGAAGAACCCGCTGTTCCTGCTCGACGAGATCGACAAGATGAGCTCGGACATGCGCGGCGATCCCGCATCCGCCTTGCTGGAAGTGCTTGATCCGGAACAGAACAACAGCTTCAACGATCACTACCTGGAAGTGGATTATGACCTGTCGGACGTCATGTTCGTGGCCACCTCCAACTCCATGAACATCCCGGGTCCCTTGCTGGACCGGATGGAAGTGATCCGCCTCTCCGGTTACACCGAAGATGAGAAGCTCAACATTGCCAAGCAGCATCTGGTTGCCAAGCAGATCCAGCGCAACGGCCTGAAAGAGTCCGAGATCACCATTGAAGATTCTGCCCTGGTCGGAGTGATTCGCTACTACACCCGTGAGGCGGGGGTGCGGAGTCTGGAGCGCGAGATCTCCAAGATTTGTCGCAAGGCGGTCAAGCGCATCCTGCTGGACAAGAGCATCAAGCATGTTCAGGTCAATCAGGAGAACCTCAAGGAGTTCCTCGGGGTGCAGCGTTTCGATTACGGCAAGGCCACCGACCAGAACCAGGTGGGTCAGGTGTGTGGTCTGGCGTGGACCGAAGTGGGGGGCGATCTGCTCACCATCGAGACCACCAACATGCCGGGCAAGGGCAAGCTCACTTATACCGGTTCCCTTGGTGACGTGATGCAGGAGTCCATTCAGGCGGCCATGACGGTCGTACGAGCCCGTGCCGAGAAACTGCGCATCAACGCCGACTTCTACGAGAAGCGCGATATCCACGTGCACGTACCGGAAGGGGCAACCCCGAAAGATGGTCCGAGCGCCGGTATCGCCATGTGTACCGCCCTGGTCTCCAGCTTGACCGGTAATCCGGTTCGTGCTGATGTGGCTATGACAGGGGAGATCACCTTGCGCGGCGAAGTGCTGCCCATCGGTGGTCTCAAGGAAAAGTTGCTGGCAGCCCATCGTGGCGGCATCAAGCGAGTGCTTATTCCGAAAGAGAACGAGCGTGACCTTGAGGAGATCCCGGCAAACGTCAAACAAGACCTTGAAATTTATCCGGTTCGCTGGATTGACGAGGTGCTGGAATTGGCGTTGCAGGACAATCCACAGGGGTTTGAGCGCGTTTCTGTCGTGTAAATGTTGATGCGCCGCAAATTTGGCGCATTCGACGGGTGGTTAAGGCTTGCATGCGCCCGATAACGGAAGTAGCCTTGACCACCGATCGGGTACTCGTGATGAGTCGCAATGCGTTGTGTGGCGCGGGTTTGCGCCAGATTGTCACTTGCAACTGATCAGGAGGCTTGCTATAAAACCTCCACTTGTTGTGGCCAGGGAAATCAGCGCCGCAGCGGTGTTTGATAAAAGGGGAATATAAGAGTGAATAAATCTCAACTGATTGACAAGATTGCAGACGGTGCCGATATCTCCAAAGCTGCCGCTGGCCGTGCGTTGGATGCCTTCATTGATGCTGTTGGTGAAGCGCTGAAAGAGGGTGACCAGGTTGCTCTGGTTGGTTTCGGTACTTTCGCTGTGCGCGAGCGTGCTGCCCGTTCAGGCCGTAACCCGCAGACTGGCGCGACCATCGAAATCGCTGCTGGTAAAGTTCCTGCCTTCAAAGCCGGTAAGGCCCTGAAAGACGCTGTTAACTAAGTCGGTCGCTGATATCCGTCGGCTACCGTCCTTGGTCGCAGACCAGACAAGTTAGAGAGTCTTCTCTCATACTGATTGACCAAGGCGCATCGCAATCGGTGCGCCTTTTTATTGTTTACGCCCATCGAGTTCGGGAGCATAAGTACAAACATGATGTTGGATAAACTACGCGAAGGGGCGCAGGGCAAGGTAGCCAAGGTTATCTTGGGCCTGATCATCCTCTCCTTTGCCTTGGCTGGTGTAGGTAGTTACCTGAACGGCCCGGCCCGTACCGCCCCCGCCACCGTCAATGGCACCGAGATCAGTGCTGCGGCACTGGAAAATGCCTACCGTAACGAGCGCGCCCGCATGGAATCCCAGATGGGAGAGGCATTCAGCCAGCTGGCCGCGAACCCCGATTACATGAAACAGTTCCGCCGCGGCGTGCTGGATCGGCTGATCGATCAGGCGCTGCTGGACAGCAAGGCTCGCGAGCTGGGTCTGCGCGTCAGCGATGAGCAGATCAAGCAAGCCATCGTAGCGATGCCGGAGTTTGCCGAGAACGGCAAGTTCAACAATGACCGTTACCTGCAACTGATCCGTCGTGCCGGCATGACTCCCGAAATGTTCCGTGACTCCCTGCGTCAGGACATGGTGCGTCAACAGTTGATGAGCGCCCTGCTGGGCACCGAATTCTCCCTCAAGGGTGAAGCGGAGCAGCTCGACAAGCTCTACAACCAGACTCGCGATCTGCGTCTGGTGCGTCTGGCTGCCGCCAACTACATGGCTGACGTTCAGGTATCCGACAACGAGCTTGAGCAGTACTACAAGACCAATGGCGCCCGTTTCATGAACGACGAGCAGGTCAAGGTCGACTATCTGCTGCTGGACGCCGCCAACCTCGCCAAAGATATCAAGGTCACCGAGCAGGATGCCCAGGATTACTACGATCAGCACCAGGATCTGTTCCAGCGTGCCGAGCGTCGCCATGTGGCTCATATCCTGATCCCGTTTGGCAAGGACGAGAAAGCGGCCGAGCAGAAAGCAGAAGCCGTGCTGGCCAAAGCCAAGGCGGGCGATGATTTCGCTGCGCTGGCCAAGGCTGACTCTTCCGATACCTTCTCTGCCAAAAAAGGCGGCGAGCTGGACTGGTTCGAGAAAGGGGTGATGGATCCGGCCTTCGAGAAAGCCGCGTTCGCCCTGGACAAGGCTGGCGATCTCTCCGGCGTGGTGAAGAGCCCGTTCGGTTTCCACATCATCAAGCTGCTGGGGGTTGAAGCAGCCCAGACCAAGCCGTTTGCCGATGTGAAAGAAGAGACCATCACTCGTCTGCAAGCTGACAAGGCCAAGGAGAAGTTCTTCGCCGAGCAGCAGAAAATGGCTGACAACAGCTTCGAAAACCCGGACTCGCTGGATCTGACCGCTGACGCCATGGGAATGAAGGTTCAATCTTCCGATTTCTTCACCCAGGCGACTGCTCCGGCTCCGCTGAACGATCCCAAGGTGCTCTCCGTGGCGTTCTCCGAACAGCTGCGCGATGACAACACCAACTCCGACGTGATCGAGCTGGCTGACGGCAAGGCGCTGGTGCTGCACATCACTGGTCACAAGCCCAAAGCGGTCAAGCCGCTGGCCGAGGTGAAAGAGCAGGTGATTGCCGCCATCAAGCATGACAAGGCTAGCGAAGTGGCCCGTGGCAAGGCCCAGGGCCTGCTGGACAAGCTGAAAGTCGGTGAGAGCATCACAGCCGATCTGACTGCACTCGGTCTGAAAGTGGAGACCCACAAAGGGGTTGCCCGCTTCGATCGCGAGCTGGATCAGAACCTGATTGCCCAGGCGTTCACGCTGCCCCATCCGATCGACGGCAAGCCAAGCGTGGCTTTGGTTGCCGAGACCAATGGTGACCGCGTTGTAGTTGCGCTGGACAAGGTCAACGTCCCTGCCGCCGCATCCGGCATGGCCGCCATGCTGCAAGCTCAGCTGGGTCAGGGCAAAGCTCAGGTGGATTACAAGTCTCTGATCGACGAGCTGCGTAAAGCGGCCAAGATCGAGTACTTCACCAGTGTGGAAGCGACCGTCGAGTAATCGGCACTGCACAACCCATTGAAAACGGCTCCTTGATGGAGCCGTTTTTTTATCTGTGGGCAAGAGGAGGAGACTCAAGCTCTGTGCTCTGTGCTCTGTGCTCTGTGCTCTGTGCTCTGTGCTCTGTGCTCTGTTCTGTGGCGTGTAGTCACACCGGGGCTATACGTCCTGATACGGGATATAAAAAAACCGGCACTTGAGTGCCGGTTTTGCATTGCGCACTTGCGCAGGAGCGGGGTTATACCACGCCCTGGGTGCGCAGGTAATCCTCGTAGGTGCCGCCGAAGTCGCGGATGCCATCTTCAGTCAGTTCCAGGATACGGGTCGCCAGGGAGGATACGAACTCGCGGTCGTGGGAGACGAAGATCAGGGTCCCCTGGTAGAGCTCCAGTGCCATGTTCAAGGATTCGATTGATTCCATGTCCAGGTGGTTGGTCGGCTCATCCATGATCAGGATATTGGGGCGCTGCATCATCAGCTTGCCGAACAGCATGCGACCCTGCTCACCACCGGAGAGCACCTTGACCGGCTTCTTGATGTCGTCCTGAGAGAAGAGCAGACGGCCCAGTATGGAGCGTACAGCCTGCTCGTCTTCGTTCTCCTGTTTCCACTGGGCCATCCAGTCGAACACGTTGAGATCAGTGTCGAAGTCTTCGGCGTGATCCTGAGCGTAGTAACCTATCTGGGCGTTCTCGGACCACTTGATGGTGCCGGTATCCGGTGCCAGTGCGCCGACAAGAGTCTTGATCAGAGTGGATTTACCGATACCGTTGGTACCCAGAATGGCGACCTTCTCGCCCACTTCCATCATCATGTTGAGGCCCTTGAACAGGGGACCGTCGCCATAACCCTTGGAGACACCTTCCACTTCCAGGATGTTGCGATAGAGCTTTTTGTCCTGCTCGAAGCGGATGAAGGGGTTCTGGCGGCTGGAGACCTTGACGTCCTCAATCTTGATCTTGTCGATCTGCTTGAGACGGGAGGTCGCCTGACGGGACTTGGAAGCGTTGGCGCTGAAACGGGAGACGAAGGATTGCAGATCGGCAATCTGGGCCTTCTTCTTGGCGTTGTCGGCCAGCAGACGCTCGCGCGCTTGGGTGGCGGCCAGCATGTAGTCGTCGTAGTTGCCCGGGTAAACGCGCAGCTCGCCGTAGTCCAGATCCGCCATGTGGGTACAGACAGAGTTCAGGAAGTGACGGTCGTGAGAGATGATGATCATGGTGCTTTCACGTTCGTTGAGCACCTGCTCCAGCCAGCGAATGGTGTTGATATCCAGGTTGTTGGTCGGTTCGTCCAGCAGCAGGATGTCAGGGTTGGAGAACAGCGCCTGTGCCAGCAGCACCCGCAGTTTCCAGCCTGGGGCCACTTCGCTCATCGGGCCGTTGTGCTGCTCAAGGGGAATGCCGACACCCAGCAGCAGCTCGCCTGCACGCGCTTCAGCGGTGTAGCCGTCATATTCGGCGACCAGACCTTCCAGCTCGGCGGCCTTCATATAGTCTTCGTCGGTGGCTTCGAGATTGGCGTAGATGGCATCGCGCTCGGCGATAGCCGCCCACAGCTCGGTGTGACCCATCATGACCACGTCCAGTACGCGCATATCTTCGTAGGCGAACTGATCCTGACGCAGCTTACCGATGCGCTCGTTGACGTCCAGGCTCACATTACCGCCAGTGGGCTCCAGATCACCACCGAGGATCTTCATAAAGGTGGACTTGCCACAGCCGTTGGCGCCGATAAGGCCATAGCGGTTGCCGCCGCCAAACTTGACGTTGATGTTCTCAAACAGCGGCTTGGCGCCGAACTGCATGGTGATGTTGTTGCTACTTAACAAGGTATGTGTCCCGATTGGTCTGTCAAATGGCGCGCATTATGGCACAGATCCCCCGAAAGTTTTAGCGAGAAGTGTGATCTTGATCGGGGCAAGCGGGGCGTGCAGCCGATTGATGGGCAATAAAAAAAGCCGGCGCGAAGCCGGCTTGGAAGGATGAACTTGATCTGTTAGTGGGAGGTGGCGCCAGAGGCCCCCAGCCCGGTTTGGGAGCGAACGAACTGCGGCAGGAACTTGGCATGCTCGTCGGCGGCGTTCTGGGAGCTGTCGGTGATGGAGAAGAACCAGATCCCGACGAAGGCCAACCCCATGGAGAAGAGGGCAGGGTATTCGTAGGGGAAGATGGCCTGGGCATGGCCCAGCACTTTCACCCACACGGTCGGACCCAGGATCATCAGGGTCACTGCGCTCGCCAGTCCCAGCCAGCCACCGTAGACGGCGCCACGGGTGGTCAGACGTGACCAGAACATGGAGAGGAACAGCACCGGGAAGTTGCAGCTGGCGGCGATGGAGAAGGCCAGACCCACCATGAAGGCGATGTTCTGCTTCTCGAACAGGATCCCCAGACCAATGGCAACCACACCCAGCACCAGAGTCGTCATCTTGGAGACGCGCAGTTCATCAGTCTCGTTGGCCTTGCCCTTCTTTAACACACTGGCATAGAGGTCATGGGAGACCGCAGAGGCACCGGCCAGGGTCAATCCGGCAACCACCGCCAGAATGGTGGCAAATGCCACGGCGGAGATGAAGCCGAGGAACAGGCTGCCACCGACCGCATTGGCCAGATGGACGGCCGCCATGTTGGTGCCGCCCAGCAGGGCGCCGGTGGCGTCCTTGAAGGCCGGGTTGGTGCTCACCAGCAAGATGGCGCCAAAGCCGATGATGAAGGTGAGGATGTAGAAGTAGCCGATAAAGCCGGTGGCG
Organism: Aeromonas sp. FDAARGOS 1416; assembly: GCF_019048085.1. Lineage (NCBI taxonomy): Bacteria > Pseudomonadati > Pseudomonadota > Gammaproteobacteria > Aeromonadales > Aeromonadaceae > Aeromonas > Aeromonas sp. FDAARGOS 1416. Next base: position 1,173,996 of record NZ_CP077301.1, read on the forward strand.
TAGAACACAGATTTACGCGCCTCTTTGGCATCGCTCACGGTGAAGAAACGCATCAGGATATGGGGCAGACCGGCGGTACCGAACATCAATGCCAGACCGAGTGAGATGGCGGAGATGGGGTCAGCAACCAGGCCACCCGGGCTCATGATGGCGATCCCTTTCTCGTGCACCTTGACCGCTTCGCTAAACAGGGCACCGATATCGAAGTTGACCGATTTCATGACCATGATGGCCATGAAGGACGCACCAGAGAGCAGCATCACAGCCTTGATGATCTGCACCCAGGTGGTGGCCAGCATGCCGCCAAACAGCACGTAGAGCACCATCAGGATACCGACCAGCACCACTGCCACATGGTATTGCAGGCCAAACAGCAGCTCGATCAGCTTGCCGGCACCGACCATCTGGGCGATCAGGTAGAGGGCGACCACCACCAGCGAACCACAGGCGGAGAGGGTGCGCACCTCAGTCTGCTTGAGGCGGTAGGAGGCGACATCGGCGAAGGTGTATTTGCCAAGGTTGCGCAGCCGCTCGGCGATCAGAAACAGGATTATGGGCCAGCCCACCAGAAAGCCGATGGAGTAAATCAGGCCATCATAGCCGGAGGTGTAGACCAGCGCGGAGATCCCGAGGAAGGAGGCGGCGGACATATAGTCACCGGCGATGGCCAGACCGTTCTGGAAGCCGGTGATACGGCCACCGGCGGCATAGTAGTCGGAAGCCGAGCGGTTGCGCTTGGAGGCCCAGTAGGTGATGAACAGGGTAGCGGCCACAAAGACCAGAAACATCACGATGGCGGCGACATTAAGGGGCTGACGCTCCACGGCGCCAGAGATTGCATCGGCCGCCAGCAGGGGAGTGGAGGCCAGTGAGGTCAACAGCAGCAACTTGCCTTTCATGATTGCACCCCTTTGAGGATCTTCTGGTTCAGTTCATCAAACTCGCCGTTGGCGCGAAAGACATAGACGCCGGTCAACACGAAGGAGGAGAGGATCAATCCTACCCCGACAGGAATGCCGCGAGTAATGGTCGACCCTTCGCTCAAGGGGGTGCCCAGCCAACCGGGGGCAAAGGCGATGAGCAGAATAAACGCCAGGTAGAGTCCCAGCATCAGAGCCGAGAGGGCCCAGGCAAAACGCTGGCGCTTGGCGACCAGCTCCTGGAAGTTGGGATCTTGCTGGATCCTCAGATAGCTTTGCTGTTCCATTGCATTTCTCCATGACATGAGTGTCAGCGGTGGATGGGGTAACCCCGACGAGCAGGCAATCTGCTCATGTAAGCAAAATGTGAATTAAATGTTATTTCTCGACAATTAGACTTTGGGATAAGTGAGCGGCGAGCCGCAGGTCAGGCGCAGGTAGATGAGCGCGGCCGTGGTGGCATCGGCAAGGGCGTCGTGGGCGGGCAGGGATGGGAGTTCAAGGTGGCTGCAGATGGCACTTAAGTGAAGGTCAATGGCCGCATCGGGATAGCGGCGATAGAGGTGGTCGTGATAGAGCTGGCTCACCTCGATCCCTCGCTGGGGCAGGGTCAATCCCCACAATTTCTGGCAGGCGAGATTGAGAATACGCAGATCGTAGGCGATGTGATAGCCCACCAGTTCGCGCGGGCCGATATAGTCGAGTAGCAGGCGCAGCGCGGCTTCCAGCTCCATCCCCTGTTGCAGATCCTGATGGCGCAGACCGTGGATCACCACTGATTGGCTGGTCAGGCTGGCCGGTGGCTGTACTTTGATGGCGAGGGCCTCACCGGTCAGCAGCCGGTTGCCCTGAATGCGCACCGCCCCGATGGAGACGATCTCGGCCTGCTCGGGATCGAGACTGGTGGTCTCGAAATCGAGGGCGATCCGTTCATCTTCCGGTGGGGTGGCAAAGAGCGGCGCGAACTCGCCCGTTCGGAACGTGCGGCCATACCAGTAGCGTCGAACGAGGCTCAACATGGCTATTGTCTCAGACGAAAGTGCAAGGTGAGCCACTGCTGGAACTTCTTCACCTGATGCAGCGCCTGGCGAAGCAGATCCCGCTCGCTGTGGCTGAGCTCGCTTGTCTGCACCCGACTATTCCCCCCCTTGAGCTGGCTGCGCAGCCTAAGCCGGATAAAGAGCCGGAACGCCTCAGCCAGATTGCTGCCATAGTCGGCACTGAGCCGATCGGCGGCCACCAGTGCATCGATACGCCCCAGGGTTGAAGTCTCCAGAATGCCTGCCTCAAGGGCCAGCATCCGGATGCCGTGCACCAGCGGAAACAGGCCACCCCGTTTCAGATCCAGCCCTTCCGGTGGCTGCTCCAGCCTGCCAAAGAGGGTTAGCGGGGCATGGAAGGACACCGCCGGTCGCACCATCTCCGCCAGCAGATCCCGTCTGTCCGCCAACTGCTCGCGCAGCGCTCTGGCAACCGGCAGATGGAGCTGTCGATCCCCCGCGATGGGGTGAGCATCGGCCAGGGTGGCGAGCCAAAGTAGCTCATCCTCTTTTGTCGTGGTGCAGGCGCTGGCAATGGCGCTTTGCCACTCGCTGCCTGTTTTTACCCAGGCCGGATTGTTCACCATCACCTGCCCGGGGCACAGCGGGTAGCCGAGGCGTTCCAGCAGGGCGCTGAATTCGGCCAGATCGGCTGCCTGGGTGGGCCATGTCAGCCCCTCTGGCAGGATCAGGGCGTTGTCCTGATCTGTTTTGAGGATCTGCTCGCCACGCCCCTCCGAGCCCAGCATCAGCAGGCAAACCTTATCCTGCACCTCGGGGGGGATCACCAGCGCAAAGGCTTTGGCGATCAGCTGTTCGTTGATGGTGGCGATCAGCTTCATCAAAAAGGCGGTGTGGATCCCTTGGGCAAACAGCGAGCGGGTCAATTGTTGCTGCTCGCGGGCGACCGCCTCCAGCGCGGGCAGGCTGTCGGCGCGGGCGATACGCAACGTCAGCACGTGGGAGTGGGTCGAGAAGAGCCCCAGCACCTGGGTCAGTTGCAGGATCCCCGCCACTTCGTTGCCACGCCATACCACCAGTCGCTTGATGCGATGGCGGGTCATCAGCAGCAGGGCATCAAACAGATAGCTCTCCAGCGGCAGACCAATCAAGGGCGTGGGAGTCAGCACCGAGAGCGGGGCCGTCAGCGGCAATCCCTTGAGGGTCAGGGCGTGGAGCAAGGTCTTGCGGGTTGCCAGCGTGAGAGAGCCGTCGTGGGCCGGGTAGAGCAGGCAATCGGTTCCCTTGCTCACCATGGCTTCGGTCGCCGCCAGCAGTGACAGCTTGCTGTCGACGATAAGCGGTGCCTGCAGGTGGCCCAGTTCGATGCGAGTCAGGATAAATTCCGCTAGATTCTTCTGACCCAGTTGTTCGCGTTGCTCCTGCTGGCGCTGACGCTCGGCCAGATTGGCGGTGAAGTAGCTGGCAAACTGCGGATCCTGCTCACAGAGCGCCAGAAAGGTGTGGCGAGGAATGAGTTGGCAGAGGCTATCTTCCAGCGCGGTGAAGCGGTGGCGGCAGCGACCATCAAACTGGGCGCGCACATCGAACAGGTCATCAACCCCGTAATCACCAAACTGGTGGTGAGGGGCCGACTCTTCCACCGCCCCCTTGATGATGAGATAGAGGCCGGGAGGCTCGTCCCCCTCCTGGAGCAGCAGATCCCCGGCCCGAAAATAGCAGAGCGAGAGGTGACGGGAGAGCCGCTCGCGCGCCTCCTCATCCAGTCGGTCGAACGGTGGTCTGGCAAAATTGAACAGGGTTGACATGACAGCGTCCTCTGCTGGCTTGCGGCACTCATGCAGCTCCCAGTGTGACAAAGGGAGGGGGAGGCGACCAGCCGACTTTAGTCTCAGCTGTACCGCCTGTTCACACTCTGATAACGTGGTGGTATGACCAGTGAGTCAGTTTCAGGGATCAAGGAGAGGACAAGGGAGATGGAAAAACCAAGGATCAAGTGCGAGATCCGCGACGGGATTGCCGAAGTGATGCTGACGCGGGGGGACAAACTCAATGCGCTGGACCGCGCTATGTTCAGCGCCATCGACGAGACGCTGACGCAGCTCGCCCGGCACAAGGGGCTGCGGGCGGTGATCCTGCACGGCGAGGGGCGGGCCTTCTGCGCCGGGCTGGATGTGAAATCCATGCTGAGACAGCCGGTGGCGGCGCTCGATATTCTCAAGCGTGAAGCGGACGAGGCGACCAATCTGGCCCAGCGGGTTGCCTATGGTTGGCATCAACTGCCGGTGCCGGTGATTGCGGTGACTCAGGGAGTCTGCTTTGGCGGCGGGTTGCAGATTGCGCTCGGCGCCGATTTTCGCTTCAGCACCCCCGATTGCCGCTTCTCGGTGATGGAGATCAAGTGGGGCATCATCCCCGACATGAGCGGCAGTGTCACCATGCGCAACCTGATGGGAGTGGATACCGCCATGGAGCTGGCCATGAGCGGGCGTGAGCTCGATGCCATCGAGGCCAAAGCTCTCGGGATGGTGAGCCGGGTCTGCGCCGATCCGCTGGTGGAGGCGCGGGAGTTTGCCCGCACTCTTATCACCAAGTCGCCGGATGCCCTGGCGGGGATCAAGCAGCTCTACAGTCAGGCCTGGGCCCGCAGCGATGAGGCGATGCTGAAAGAAGAGACCCGCTTGCAAAAGCAGATCCTGGGGCGACCCAATCAGTGGCGGGCCACCCTTAACAGCCTGTTTCGCTGGCGCCTGCCCTTCGGGCCGCGCCGCAATCAGCTCTGACTGCGAGCTGCACGAGCGATCTACGGTATGCCCGATTACCTGGGTGGCCTGCAGTCGGCGCTGTTCAATCAGGATGCCACCCTGTTTCGGCGCAAATACTTCCTCAACGGCGCCCACATGGGCTTCATCTTCTACGCCACCGACCCGAACATGGACGACGACACCGAGGAGGAGATGAAGGAGATGATCGCAAGCAGCAAGGGGTGGGAAACTTTCGCTCCATGTTCGTCAACATCCTGGCCGGCATCATTCCGACCAATGGCGGGGGAGGGCTCGGGGATCCCGAGAAGTACGATGCCACCTATGCCCGCAACGAAGTGCTGCCGCTGTGTGAGCTTATCCAGGATGCCATCAACAGCGCGGGACTCCCGTCTCCCTGCGGGTCGATTTTCGGGAGAATATCGGTTTAACTGTATAAACAAACAGTGTTTGCTGTGGCAAGATAGGCTGTTGATTTGGATAGAAAAGGGGGCGAAATAATAGCCCCCTGATATCATATTCATGTGCCGTCCTGAATATGGTTTACACCTTTCCCCCCCAATAAATGGAGAACCCGATGGGACAAGGTGTGAAACGGACACAGCGCGATTACTCACTGACTTTTAAACTGGCACTGGTCGAGCAGATTGAAAAAGGCGAGCTCAGTTGCCAGCAAGCACAAGCCCGATATGGCATTCAGGGCAATTCGACCATTCTGGTATGGTTACGTAAACATGGTCGGCAAGATTGGAGCCAGGGGGCTTCTGTACGTGCCGGCAGGAGCATCACCATGCCTGACCCCGACAACCAGACACCCGAACAGCGCATCAAGGAACTCGAGCAACAGCTGGCGCTGATGAGTCAGAAAGCCCAGTTCTTTGAGGCCGTCGTCGATGTACTGAAGAATGACTACGGCGTCTCCATCGTAAAAAAGCGACCCGGCAAGTCCTCTCGCAGCGGCAAGTCGAGAGGCTGACCATTGTCAGGGCTTGCCTGTTTCTCGGGATAAGCCGGCAGGCTTACTACAAGCGCAATCGGGTCGCCGACGAGCGCCATGCACAGGGATTGCAGGTGGTGCGCTTCGTGCGTCAGGTTCGACTGCGACAACCGCGGGTGGGCACTCGCAAGCTGCATTATCTGCTGCAGGGTCAGGATGATGGCGGGCTCAAAGTCGGGCGTGACAGGCTGTTTCGGATATTGGCCGAGCACCGCTTGCTGGTGCTGCCCAGACGGGCGTATCACAAGACCACCCACAGTTTTCACCGTTTCTACCGTCATCCCAACTTGCTCAAGGCGGGGCCAGAGCAGGTCACGCCGGTGGCCCCGGAGCAGGTCTGGGTTGCAGATATCACCTATCTGCCAGCCAGGAGCGGACCGCTGTACCTGAGCCTGGTGACGGATGCGTACTCACGCAAGATAGTGGGCCATCACGTGCACGAAGGGATGCATGCCGAATCGGTGGCGATGGCGTTCAAGAAAGCGCTGAAGCAACGGCGTGGCGGCGGGGAGCTAATCCATCACTCAGACCGCGGCGTGCAGTATTGCTCGGGACTGTATCAATCATTACATGAACGGTACGGGGTGAAATGCTCGATGACGGATGGGTATGACTGTTATCAGAATGCGTTGGCGGAGCGGGTGAACGGGATTTTGAAAGGAGAGTTATTGTTGCAAAGCCCGCAGGATTTGGCGCAAGCGCGGGAGATGGTGCGTGAAGCAGTAGATATTTACAACGCGGAGCGGCCGCATCATGCGTTGAAATACAGACCCCCCGATGCGGTACATAGGGGGTTCTGAGTAGAGAAATGCTAGTTGAAAATGTGTAAACCTATTTCAGGACTAGACATCACTTAAAAAAAATTTATTGTAAATATGAGTGTATTGAAGCGTTAAGTTCTAACGTTAATATGTTGTCTCGCAGATAAGGAATCGGCTTGAATGTTTAGTTAGCGCGACTCGGAAACATGCGTTGTTTGATGACTCCTATTGCCTCGGCATAGAAGCGTTTCTCTTTAGCTTGTTCCAGTGGGGTTCTTTCTTCGCCTTCGTCCACAGAGAGCGAATGATTCATATTGTGCCATTCATGAATGTGATAGAACCGCCCTTCGTGTTCATTGAATTCAAGGTAATACCATGACTCATTATTTCCACCGATACCTTTCTGACCGATATTTATGCGCATAACCCCTCACTAATAGTGATTAACATGAAGGTTGGGTAAATATTCTTAATATAGAGAAAATTCCCAATTAAGATGTTAATTGACCGCTTTAAAATCATAGTATTATACTGTCTGGAACTGTGTCTAGAGATATTTTCTTTGCCAACCTACTACGGCCTGTTGCTGATTTTTAAAAACTGTAAAATAAGTTGAGTGGGAAAGACACTACAAGCATTCGCTTCGTGAATATCCCGGATGGCATCAAGTTGATCGCGGTGGGGGATATCGCCACCAAGGACGAGTTTGCGGCTATCAAGGGGATCACCGCTCAGGATGTATTGACCTCTCACCGCTTTCCGGCTGCGCTGGCCGGCATCATTCCGACCAATGGCGGGGGAGGGCTTGGGGACCCCGAGAAGTACGATGCAACCTATGCCCGCAATGAGGTACTGCCGTTGTGTGAGCTTATCCAGGATGCCATCAACAGCGCGGGACTCCCTCGCTCCCTCTGGGTCGATTTTCGGGAGAATATCGGCTCAACTGTATAAACAAACAGAGTTTGCTGTGGCAAGATAGGCTGTTGATTTGGATAGAAAAGGGGGCGTAATGTGGGTTTATTGCAAAGTGTGTGGCCAGCGGGGCCGCATTACCAAGACCAACCGACTGAGCGATGATGTCTCGGGTCTCTACTGCCAATGCACCGATGCAGAGTGTGGCCACAGCTGGGTGGCCACCTTGTCGTTCGCCCACACCCTAAGCCCCTCGGCCAAGACCACCAACCAACTGGTGTTGAGCTTGATGGGCTCACTGACGCCAGAGGGGCGGCAGTTGGTACTGAAAGGACTGGGGGATGGGGCATGTTTCCAGAGCCATAAGTGGCCGCGAGTGGGATAGCGTATCCTGTTTGCGCTCCTCATTTTCCATCGGATTTTTTCATCTACGAATGAATTAGGTGCAATACTTGAGTTGATGATGAATATAGCCTGCTCGATTGAACAGGCTAATGTGTGTTATGGAAGTTGGTTAGGATGGCCTAGAGTATTGAACGTAGCCCATTCGTTTACTTCGCTCACACAAATACCATCATCGGCATCAATGAATTGTTTAAAGTAATCGCGCAGTTTTTCACTGTTGGTGTTGATGCGCTTGAAGCACCACATTGATTCTAGTATCCGAACTGCATTGTATTTTGCGAGTTCATCGTAAAGTGGCTGATAGTTACGCTGTTTACGAAGGTCATAGTTAAGAAAGAAAAGAGCCATTTTATCCCCTTGTTTTATTTAAAATATGTTGCCAATACAGAGTCTGTAATATGGCTGAGCGATAGTTGTGAACGCAGTGGAGAGGTTTGTTTAACTTCTTTTGTGTTCGCTACAATGATACTCATTTGGGTGGGGATAGTCATTTCCTTCACTGTGTGAACAGTCACAAAACGGTTAGTTCCTGTATAGAGGCGGCAATCTCTTGACGATGGTCCACAAAAGGGAGTGATCATACGGTCCCAAACTGGGTAACAAAACGGTACCTCTACCGTGTTGTCTGGAGTCACCGTATGAGCACCAAAGAGAAAGTAGTACGTCGCAAACTCAGCCTGCTAGATCTCGCCAAAGAGCTCAATAACGTCAGCAAATTTGCAAGCGCATCGGTTACAACGGTCAGCCATTCAGCGAAATCCAATGTAACTATCAGACCTATGGGGCTATGGGCTGCACCGCAGTAAAGGAGGTAATCTTAACCGGGTTGCTCCTGAAATTGAGGCGGTCATCTTCGATCGCTCCCTCACCAGACCAGCTCATGGCCCACAGCATGTCTTGCAATAACCTGCTTTGTATGGTGTTAACGTAAGTGTCGGCGGGTTTGTGGCGTGTTGCCACATCACTGGAACAGTGGCGACATCAGGGCAGAATTAGGGATAGACACCTACAGCATGTTCAAGAGGGGTCTGAAATTGATACCGTAGGAAGTGTGCATAAAACAGCGTAAACAAGACACTGGTTTGAGGCCGGTGTCAGGTGATAACTAGATCTGTACAGCCTGTGCAATCTGCGATAATTCTTAATCTTGAACAATGACGTTTTTACCGCCAGCCTTAACAATGCGAATTAAGTTCTCAGTTGTGTGCTTCCCAAGGCCCATAAAGGTAATTGTTGAGCCTGATTTCACCGCCGCCATAGCAATACGGATCATATTTTCTGTAGTCATTCTTTCGCCGTTTACATTCATGTTTCCGCCAGCTTGCACTATGCGGATGATGTTCTCTGTAGTTCTAGACACGTTTTACTCCAAAATTAGGTATTACATAATAGTGAGCTGACGGGGGCATTAATCAAGTAATTAGGCTGAGTTATACTCTCCATAACTCACTTAGTGATCACATTAAATCACTTTAAAAACATTATGTTACATAACTTACGTCATTTGTATAGTTGTATTTGTGTTGCATCTTTTTTGATGTTGCTTCTATCTATACTTTCTGTATGAAAAGCACCGAGCTATGAGTATATTGAAAGCTCTTTTTATTCTCGCCTTTGTGAATAAATCTGAACTTAGAACGAGGTTCCCCTTATCCTGTTTTGTCACAGATCAAGATGTTGGGGGGGCAGTGCATTCCGGTCGGTAGATCTGGTGCATCATGGCGATAGCCACACCTCTTATTATGCGGTGTTTGTTCTTGTAACCACTCAAGCATCAACTCTTGTGGCCATGCAGGTGTGCCTTCAATCTGAGGTTACCATCCGGTAAATCTGGTTTTCCAGTGCATCATATTGTGCCGCTGTAAGCAGTTTGTAGGTATGGACCGTATCAGGCAGTCGCCCTGCAGGGCTTCCAGCTTGGAAAAAAGATCAGTCACACGCAACCTCGCTCATCAGTTCGTCAAACAGTAGGCTTTCCACTTCGTGTCGGTCAGCCCAGTCTAATTTATCAAGTACTCGCCAGAGTTCACATTGATATGGGTTGGGCAGCGCGGCGATCCACTGATGGCATGCCGCGAATCCGCAAGTGTTGAAGATTTCATAGCAATCCATTACCAGAGTTGGCCAATGCTCATCATCGGGGTTAACGGTGTCGGGCTGTTCGTCTGGCTCAAGTACCCCGACCATGGCACGCAGCCATTCCAATTCTATCAGGGGGTCGTCATCGTCCGATGGGATCATACGGCTTGACTGCACCTGGCCGTTCTCCAGCCAAAGGGTGAAACCGTCCACCGTTACGTTAGAACCAGCCCGTAATCGGTCGATGGAGAAGGGTGATAACCCCCATTGTTCCCTCATGATCTGGTCTGCGAAGGCATCAGGATCTGGCCGCGTACAGTTATTGTCAGAGCTCCAAGGTGCCGGGCTGTCGCCCGTCTTAACCCCAACCCCCCTCGCTGCAGCCTCGGCGGCTTTCCTGGCTTCATGGGTACCGGCAGGCACAATTTCCCACCCTTGCAGGCGGGTCTTGATACCCAGGCGAGCGGAGGTAATGCCCATCAGGCGTTTGATGTCTTCGCCGTAGCTGTTGGCCTGCTCCTCGATGAGGTGGGCCAGTTTGATGGGGTGCTCGGCGCGGGTCGCCAGTGCACCGCCCATGGCGTGCAGATAACAGCGAAAGATGCCGTTATCCGCGGCAAAGCGGGCTGCTTCAAAGCGAGGGTCTTGCAGCACAGGCTTGGGCGGGCCAACCAGTTCGGCATGCTTCTTGGCATTGCTGATGCGGCGCAGCTCGCGCCATACCCCGACCGGGGCGCCTCCGACCTGCTGGAAGGTGCGAATGCCCCACCAACTGGCCCAGGCCACGGCATGCAGGGCGCCCTCATCGGCGGCGGTGCCGGCCTCTTCGTCGTCGTCCAGGTAGGCGCCGTCGATGTTCTTGGCAATGTATTTGGCGATATAGCCCGCGGCATCCCCCTTGGCCGGGTCTATCTCTTTCCAGTCAAAGCGGGGAGTAAAGTCGGTAAAGGGTGGGGCGCCCTTGATATCCCGTACCAGCTCGCCGTGGTCATCGGTCAGGGCATAGCGTTGCAGGATGCCAATCACCCGGTTGCGATCTTCCGGGCGCATAAATAGCAGCAGATGCCAGTGCGGGGTGCCGTCGTGGTGAGCCTCGCACACGCGAAATCCATAAACGGGCGCGTTCCGCCGTTTGAGGGCGGCCACTTGATATTTCATCAGACGATGACATACGCCCACTTTGCACCGGATTATCTCAATGACGCGGTCCGCTTTAACCCGCTGGAAAACCATCTTAAACCAGCTTGATCTTCCGCGAGAATGGGCCAAAAAAAGTGTCCACATTTTGCCAATATTGGTGTCTTTTCACGTCCCAAAGTGTCCCCTTTTGTGGCACTTAACTCCTTGATTTAAATCTAACCAGTTGAAATTAAAGAAATAAAAATGGCAGCCGAGGCTGCCATTTTTATTGATCTCTTATGTCGTTCTGGTTCAGGAGGTCTTGCGATCCTGATCCGGCTCGAACTGATGGCCCGATTTCTCCCGCTCCAGGTTCTCTTCGGAGCGTTTGCCCACCCAGTAATCGGCGTTCTTGATGCCGAGCTTCTCCGGGTGGAATACGGGGTCAATCCCTTGTGCCTGCTGCGCTTCATAATCCTTCAGACAGGTGAAGGCGGTCTTTTGCAGCAGCAGAATGGCGATGATGTTGAGCCATGCCATCAGGCCGACCCCGATATCACCCATGCCCCACGCCAGATCCGCCGTCTTGACGGTGCCGTAGACAGTGGCAGCCATCAGCGCAATCTTCAGCAAGAAGGTGAGCCAGGGGCGATTTATCTTGCGGTTGATGTAGGCGATGTTGGTTTCGGCGATGTAGTAGTAGGCAACGATAGTGGTGAACGCGAAGAAGAACAGCGCGATAGCCACGAAAATGCTGCCAAAGCCCGGCATCATGCTCTCCATGGCGGTCTGCACATAGCCCGGGCCTGCTGCGATACCGGCAATACCCGTGTAGATGGCGGCGCCGTCCGGCCCTTGTACGTTATAGAGACCGGTGATCAGCAGCATAAAGCCGGTGGCGGAGCAGACGAACAGGGTGTCGATATAGACGGAGAACGCCTGCACCAGACCCTGCTTGGCCGGGTGACTCACTGCCGCAGCAGAAGAGGCGTGTGGCCCGGTACCCTGACCCGCTTCGTTGGAGTAGACCCCGCGTTTTACCCCCCACATGATGGCCAGACCCAGAATGGCACCGAAGCCGGCATCCAGACCGAAGGCGCTCTTCCAGATCAGCAGGATCACGCCCGGCAGCTGGCCGATATTGAGGGCGATGATGACGCAAGCCACGATGATGTAGCCCAGCGCCATAAAGGGCACCACGGTACTGGCAAAGCTGGCAATACGCTTGACGCCGCCGAAGATAATAAAGCCGAGCAGCAGCGCCAGACCGGCGGCGGTGACGTTCGGATCGATATTAAAGGCGGTCTGCAGGCTGGAGCCGATGGAGTTGGCCTGCACGCCCGGCAGCAGCACGCCGCAGGCGAAGACGGTGGCGATGGCGAAGGTCCAGGCGTACCACTTCATGCCAAGCCCTTTCTCGATGTAGAAGGCCGGGCCGCCGCGGTATTCACCGTTGATCTTCTCTTTGTAAACCTGACCCAGGGTGGACTCCACGAAAGCAGAGCTGGCGCCGAGGAAGGCGACCATCCACATCCAGAACAGGGCGCCCGGACCACCGAAGGTGATGGCGGTGGCCACACCGGCGATGTTACCGGTACCTACGCGACCGGCCAGGGTCATGGCCAGCGCCTGGAAGGAGGAGACACCGGCATCGGTGCTCTTGCCATCAAACATCAGGCGCACCATCTCTTTGATATGACGCAGTTGCAAAAAACGGGTGCGCAGGGAGAAGTAAAGACCGACCCCCAGACACAGGTAGATGAGCGCAGGGCTCCAGATTACACCATTGATGGCATTGACGATTTCATTCATGTACAACAACTCCTTTGTTGTGTTTGTGGCGCTGTCTTGGCGAGATCTTGGCCTCGCTCTCTGTCACTGTTTTCGGCCCTGTTTGTTAACAATCCAGTTAACAAATGAGCGCGAGGTTGAGGGGTTAAGCAGAGCGCAAACACGCGCCATGCATGGCTTGTAACATATCGAGTTGTATCGGTGCTTCCCAGCGAAAAATGTTGCCTTGTTGCAAATTTGTGAATTGACAAGGGTGGGGGGATAATGGCAGGCAGCGTTTTCTATGAGTAAAGATGAGATCCTCCTTGTTGATCTGCGCCGGACAATGTGACGGGCGTAACACAATGGAAAGCAAACATGAGGCCAACAATGAAAAATGACCCTGAGACCTTGACGATCCGTCCCCCTGAGGCCGACGACGGGAGTGCCATCGCCCACCTGTTCAGCCAATTGGGGTATCCTGCCGAAGGCGCTGACGTGACGGCACGCCTGTTGGCGCCGGATCCCGCGAGCGTTGTGCTGCTCGCATCCCTAGCCGACAAGGTGGTCGGCGTGCTGGTGTGGCACAAGCTGGCACCATTGCATGTTGCACCAGCTTGGGGCCTGATCTCGGCGCTGGTTGTCGATGAAGGGGCAAGAGGGGCGGGAGTGGGCGCAGCCCTGCTCAAGGGCGCTGAAGCGATGGCGCGGGCCGCAGGTTGCGCCCAGCTGGAGCTATCCAGCAGTCTCAAGCGCGAGGCGGCCCACCGTTTCTATCTGGCGCAGGATTATCAGGAGCGGCCGAAACGGTTCGTCAAACTGCTGTGACCTGTTTTTTGCATCAAAAGAAGGAGTAAGCGTGCTGGGATGGTTCAAATGGCTGGGTGGTCGCCCGCAAACGCCCATGAGTGAGGATGAATTGGCGCTGTGGCGTCAGGCGCTGGCGGCAGTGCCCATCTTGCAAGGGCTCAGCGACACCGAGCAGACAACGCTTATCGGCTTGGGGCAACAGCTACTCAAGCGCAAGACCCTGACCCTGATCGGGGTAGAGCTCAGCCGCCGTCAACAGGCAGTGCTGGCGCTGCAGGCGGCGTTGCCCATTCTTCATCTCGGCCTTGACTGGTATCGCGGCTTTCACGAAATCATCATCATCCCCGAGCCCGTGACCCGGCGTCAGGAGGTGCAGGATGAGTTCGGGCTGGTGAGCGAGTTTGAAGAGGAGAATGCAGGCGAATCCTGGCCGCAAGGGCCGCTGGTGCTGGCCTGGAGCGAACTGCAGCAGGATGGTGACTGGGATGGCTTTAATCTGGTGATCCACGAGCTGGCCCACAAGCTCGACATGCTGGGCGGTGAGGCGGACGGCGCGCCGCCGTTGCCGAGGCAGATGAGCAGCCAGCTGTGGCAACAGGCCTTTCAGGCCGCCTTCGATGCGCTCTGCCAACAACTCGACCGGGACGAAGTGACCGATATCGATCCCTATGCCGCCGAACATCCCGCGGAGTTTTTCGCCGTCAGCTGCGAATGTTTCTTTACCGATCCGCTGCGGCTGCAGCAGGTTTATCCCGCGGTATACCGGCAACTGCGCCAGTTCTTTAGCCTGGATCCCGCACTGCGTTTCCCCGTGACCCGCTTGCTGGCGGGAAGCGGACGCCGGGTCACTTAGCTGATAACCGAGCTGTTAAACGGTTATTCAAGATAGCAAAAAGGCACCCAAGGGTGCCTTTTTCACAATCTGAGTGGCTTGCCTATCAGGCAGCGGCTTTCAGCTGTACTGCGGCGGCTTTCTTGTGATCGCCGATCGGCATCACGGTGCGGCCGAACTGCTCGTTGATTACGGTGGCCATGGCCAGGTAGATAGCGCTGGCGCCACAGATGATGCCTTCGAAACCGGCGATGGTGCCGATCAGGGTGCTGCCGGTGAAGTCACGGGCGGCCAGCAGGAAGAACAGCACGGTCAGGGAGGCGAACACGAACTGCTTGGCGCGCGGGTAGTTGATGGTGCCAACCAGCATGAACAGGGTGAACATGCCCCACATCAGCAGATACCAACCCATGTAGGCGTGCGGAGTGGCTTCGGCCAGACCCATGGTCGGCATGATCAGCAGGAACACCAGGCTCAGCCAGAACAGGCCGTAGGAGGTGAACGCGGTCACACCGAAGGTGTTGCCACGCTTGTACTCCATGATGCCAGCGATGATCTGGGCGATGCCGCCGTAGCACAGGCCCATGGCCAGGATCATGGCGCTAATGGGGAAGAAACCTGCGTTATGGATGTTCAGCAGGATGGTGGTCATACCGAAACCCATCAGACCCAGAGGGGCAGGGTTGGCCAATTTTTCGCTCACGTGGCGTTCTCCAAAAATAGAGGTGGGGTTAACAAAAGACGCGCGATTTTAGGCAGGCTGCGGCGCGCCCGCAAGGGGGCAAGGGGGATAAATCGTAAAAAAACTACGTGATTATTTGTACCAGAGGCCAAATGCTCACCAAGACAGGCTGTTTGGTGAGCAAAAGGTGTCAAAATAGTTGAGGGGTTGTATTTTTATTACGCTTTTGCGCAGTGCGGCGGCGTCACTGATCCAGTGTCAGGATCACTTTGGCTTCCTTGTCCTCTTCCTTGACCTGGCTGTCGAGCACGAACAGCCGCTCCGGGGCGATCCCCTGGCTGTCGACCAGAAACTCCTTGGTATTTTGCGCCCGGCGCATGGCGAGATTGCGCAGGGATTTGGCGGTGATGAGCTGCTGATCCCGCAGCAGGATCACCGCCTGGGCCCGCAGTGCTGAGCTCTCTTCATCCAGATGGAGGCGATCGGCCAGATCATCCAGATCTTCGCCAAAGCGCTCTTCATAGGCCTGGGCCAGCGCCTCTTGCAGGGCGGGGTCCTGTTCCAGCAGGTCGAGATCCGCCTGATTGCCGGTGAGCTTGGCCAGTACCCGTTCCAGCTTTTGCCGTTGCAGGATGGGGCGCTCCTCGTTGAAGTTGACCTTGCCGCGAATGTTCATGCTGAGCTTGGGTCTATCCTTGAGGGCCTGCGCCAGCTTGACCAGTTTCTCCTGCTGGGTGGGGGTGAGATCGGGATCCCCCGGCAGGAAGGGAAGTTCGTCGAGATCTTCGGTGCCATCGGCCAGCGAGGCGAGCAGGGAGAAGGGGGAGGTGATCGCCTTGCTCAGGGTGTTGCCCAGCACATCCCAGAAGATATTGCCGATGCTGAAGTCCGGTTGATCGAGATCCCCCTTCACCTTGAGGTTCATCTGTATCACCCCGTTGGCATCGCTCAGCAGGGCGATGGCCAGCCCCAGCGGCAGATCCTTGGCCTGATCGCTCTTGATCTTCTCGCCCAGTTGCAGCTTCTTGATGGTGATGTCGTTATCCCCCTCCAGCCGGTTGCCCTCCAGTTTGTAGTGCAGTTTCATGGAGAGCTGCCCCTTGTCGATGGCATAACCGGCATAGGTGCCCGAATAGGGGGTAAAGGTGGTGAGCTCCAGATTGTGGAAAGCGACCGCGATGTCGAGGATCGGGTTGGCCACCAGCAGGTTGGTACCGCCGCGAATGGTCACCGGTGCATAGCGATCCACCTTGCCGTTGAAGGCGAGATCGGAGCGTTGCCCCGGAATATTGCTGATATGGCGACTTTGGCCGCCCAGCGAGGCGATATCGGCCACAAAATCCTGACTCAGACTGCGGTCGGCAAAGCGCAGGTTGCCCTGCTCGGTGCGCAGCTGATCAATGGTGAAACGAAAGTCGGGAGCCTTGCTGCCTGCCGCCGCTTGAGTACTTTTGGCTGCCGCCGGCTGCGGCAGCAGCAGTTGTTGCAGGTTGGTGGTGCCATCTTCGTTGATCTCGATGCGGGCGAAGGGCTTGTTCAGGGCAATGTCCTTGATCCGCATCTGCTGGCTGATGCCGTCGTACGTCAGACCGGTGAGAGCCAGGGTGTTGAACTCCAGCAGCCGCTGATTGTCTGCCCGATCGACCACCTTGAGCCCGTTGACATCGAGCCCCCCCTGCAGGGTCAGCTTGCTGAGATCTCCTTGGGCGGTGGTGGCGAGATCAAGGCGGGTCTTGCTGCTCAGCAGCCCGTTTTGCACCTTGATGCGTACCAGATCGGCCAGATAGGGCTGTGCCAGTGTCAGGGGCAGCCCCTGCTGGTTGATGTCGCCGCTTAAGGTGAAAGGAGTCAGGGTCAGTTGGCCATCAAAGGCGAGGGGGCTGCTCTGGTTGAACTGGGTGGCCAGAGTCAGTTTGCTCGGTTGCTCCCCCTTGCTGCCCAGTGGCCCCAGCGCCAGCTTGAGGCCGGAGAACTGGCGTGCCTGCGGTTTGCCGCTGCTCGATTCGGTGAGGGTGAGATCGCCCTTGTCGATAAGGATCTGCTTGATCTGCCACTGCCAGGGTTTGTCTGGCGTATGTTTCTTGCCGTTACCGGCTGTCTTTGCTTGTTGTGCCGACTTGGGCGCCGCATTGTTGGCCACCTCGTTTGCGGCGTGGGCCCCTTTGACGGGCTTGGCGGGAGCCTGTTCAATCAGCAAGTCAGCCAGATCAAGCTCCTGCTGTGGGTTGAGGGTGGCCTTGAGCAGGGGCTGTTGCAGGGTCACCTTGCCGAGCTGGAGCGACTGTTTCTGGCCATCGACAGCCAAATCGCTAAGGGCCAACTGGCCGAAGCGTGCAAATTCGTCGCCCTTGTGTTTTTTAAGCTGCCAGTTGTCCAGCGTCAGCTTGCCTTTGGACAATTGCCACAGTACCCCTTGCTTGCTCTCTTTAAGCTGGTACTCCACCTCTGCATTGGCGTGGCCCTTGGCCAGATCCAGCTTGAGATAGGGTGCCCAGAGCGGGGCGAAGGGTTTCAGCTCGACCTGTTTGAGGCTCACCTTGCCCTGACCCATGCCGCTCATCACATCGAGCTTGCCGTGAGCGGTGAGGCTGCTTTTGCCGTTGATGGCTGCGTTCAGCTGATAGGCGGTCGGGTGATTTGCCTCGGTGCGCAGGTTATCGAGCTTGAGGGTCACTTTCTCCAGATTGAGGAGCGGCAACCAGCCGGGTTCGCTCTCCTTGCGCTGATCCTGATAGCGCACATGCCCGTCAGTGACATTGACACTTGCAATGTCGACCAGCAGCGGGGCTCTGGCTGTTTCGGGCTCGGGGGAGGGCGAAGGGGCGAGCAGGGTCGCCAGCGCATCGGTCAGATTGAGTCGAACCTCCCCCTTTTTGTCTGCCAGCCGTTGCAGCAGCACCACGGGTTTGGTCAGGGTGACGGCGGAAAGCACGACCCCTTTCTGCTGCCAGCTGGCTTGCAGGTTGGGGGTGATAAAGAGCTGCTCAAAACTGATGATGGGTTGCTGTTTGGCATCGAGCAGGGCGGTCGCGCCGAGGGTGAGAGATGGGGTGCGGACTCCTACGTCAATCTCCCCCAGCGTCAGTTGCAGACCATAGTGCTCGGCCAGCCAGCCGGGCAGATAGCGCTGGATCAGACGGGGGGTTTGCCACAGCAGCAGAGTGATCAGGATAAGAAACAGCAGGAAAGCGTAGGCAAGGTAGCGCAGCAAGCGGAGCTTGGGGGACGCGGGCTCGGTGATGTTCATTTGGTGCACTCCCATTTGGTTCCCGCCATGGTACAGAAAAGCTGGATAGTAATCATGGGGTTGCGTGCTGTTGTACGCCGTACTTTGTCCAAAGGCGCTCCAGTTCACCCTTTTGTTGCAGCGCTGCCAGCCACTGTTCCAGCTGGGCAGGGGTAATGGGGGCCTCAGGGTGAAGGATGGCGCGGTGTTGATATCGTTGATCCCATTTCTGCGAGATCAGCAACTGGTCGGCGGTGTCGGGGTGGGCCAGCAGATACTGGTTAAGGTAGGAAACGTTGAGAATGGCTACCTCGCCACGCCCTTTGAGTAGCGCTTGCAAGGCACTGACGTTGTCTTTGACCAGGGTGATATTGAGCTTGCGCTGCAGGTAGAGAGGATCGGCATTGAACTGGCCAACGCCGTAGTGGTAGCCGGTCACCCCGATAAGATGATGCCGAGAGGGGTCATCGAAAAAGCGCTGATCCCGACCCGTTTTGTTCAGGGCCACATAGACCTCGCCACCACCGAGGAAGGGTGCTGTCATCTTGAATTTATCTGTGTCCCAGCCCCACTTGGTGTCTTCAAACAGCATCAGCGAGAAACGGCCCAGATCGAGCGCCTTGTAACGGTTGGCGGCCGAGGTGGGAACAAACACGAATCTTACCTCTTGCTGGATCTCGTTTAGCTTGGCGATGAGGTCCAGCGTCAGCCCTTCATAGCGGGAATCGGAGAGTTTGACCACAAAGGGGGCATAGGGGTATCCGCCAACCTTGATGAGGGGATGGCTCCAGCCAGAGAGGCTGAACAAGAGCAAAAACCAGCACCAATATCTCATGGGATCCCCAGGGCAATAGCTTGCTCCCAGATTCGGTTAATCTGCGCCAGTTTTCAAGTTGTTAAGGGAATTAACACAGCGCTGTTCGGCGGCCTCCAGCTCGGCCATCACCATCTGGATATCCTCCAGTTGTTGGCGCAGGGCGCCGCGTTTTGCCTCGATCAGCTGGATCATGGAGTGGAGCTGGGTTTTGCTCGATTTGTCGGTGTCGTACATATCGAACAGCTCGCGGATCTCGGCCAGGCTAAACCCCAGCCGTTTGCCGCGCAGGGTCAACTTGAGCCGGATCTTGTCCCGATGGCTGTAGATGCGGGTTTGCCCCTCCCGCAGCGGGGTGAGCAGCCCCTCATCCTCGTAGTAGCGGATGGTGCGCGGCGTGACATCGAATTCGTGGGCCAGCTCCGAAATGCTGTAGGTGATCTCCTTGCCGGGCAGGGAACGGGACATGGTCATGACTCCTGTTGCTGGGCGTGTGGCAGGCAGAGGCGGGCACGCAGCCGCTCGGCATTGGCGTGCAGGGCCTGACCGACCCGCGAGCCGTTGGGGCGAGCGAGCTGCTCGCTCACCCACTGGCCGGTGGCCGCCAGTTTGTCGAGATCCACCCCCGTCGTCATGCCAAGGCCGTGCAGCAGGTAGACCACCTCTTCTGACGCCACATTGCCGGAGGCGCCCGGCGCATAGGGACAGCCGCCAAGGCCTGCCACCGAGCAGTCGATGGTGCGAATGCCGCGCTCCAGCGCGGGCAGCAGGTTGGCCAGACCCTGGCCGTAGGTGTCGTGAAAATGGACCGCGAGTCGCCCCGCCGGGATCTCGTGCAGTACCGCATCCAGCATGGGCGCCACCGTACCCGGGGTGCCGACGCCGATGGTGTCCCCCAGCGAAATTTCGTGGCAACCGAGATCCAGTAGTTGCTCGGCCATCGCAGCGACTCGTTTCGGGCGGGTCGGGCCATCGAACGGGCAGGCGATGACGGTGGAGAGGTAGCCACGCACCTTGATGCCGAGGCGGCGCGCCTCCAGCACCAGCGGGGCGAAGCGCACCAGAGACTCCTCCACGCTGATGCCGATATTGGCGCGGGTAAAACCGTCGGAGCAGGCGGTGAAGAGGCCAATCTCGTCGGCGCGGGCGGCAATGGCTGCCTGCAAGCCTTGCAGATTGGGCACCAGTGCGCCGTAACGGGTTGAGCCCTTGCGCGGCAGTGCCTCGAACAGCGCTGCGGAGTCCGCCATCTGCGGCACTTTTTTGGCAGAGACAAAGGCACCCACCTCGATGCGTTGCAGGCCGCTGTCGGCCAGTCGCTGGATCAACTCCAGCCGCTGTACCAGGGAGAGGGGCGCAGCTTCATTTTGCAGGCCATCGCGCGGCCCCATCTCCACCAGACTGACCCTGTCGTCACGGATGTCCTGTGATCGGTTCATGGGTGATCCTCCTGTGTGGCAATCTCTTCGGCAAAGCGCACCAGCATGGCCCCCTGGCTCACCTGCTCACCCTGCTTGCACTGCAGCGCCTCAATTACCCCGTCCCGCTCTGCGCGCAACTGGTGCTCCATCTTCATCGCCTCCAGTACCAGCAGGGGTTGCCCCTTGCTGACCGTTTGGCCTTGCTCGACCAGTACGGCCACCACGATGCCGTGCATGGGGGCAATGGCACCCTGCGCCTTCTCATTCGCCTGATCATGGTGGTGGCTGTGCTGCTGATCATCGGTTGCGAAACGGATGCGCTGGCCCGCCAGGGTCATGATGAAGGTTGCCTCCGAGCCTGCGACCGTCTGAATGGGGGTCTGCTGCCAGCAGCCACCCTGTTGCAGGCGGATATGGTCATCGCCTCTCTGGTAGCAGCAGATCTCCCCTTGCCACCCAAACTGTCCGTCATGATCGTGAAGGGTCAATACCCGGCGCTCATCACCGATGCGCACCGCCGCTGTCCAGCAGCGATCCGGCCCCAGCCGAAATCCGCAGGCTTGCTGCCAGGGGGAGCTGCCCGCAGGGCGGCTCGCCAGCCAGAAGGCGGCCAGCGGCCAGGCGAGCTCAGGAATGGGCCGTGCTGTGGTGGGTATGGGCCACTGGGTATGGTGGCCCATGGCCAGGACGTCAGGCTCTTCACAAAGGCGCAGCAAGAGCGCGCCGTTGTGCACCAGCGGGCCGAGATCCAGTGCCGCCAGCGCATCGGCCAGTTGAGCGAACGCCTCGGCGCGACTCTGGCCGTGGGCGATCAGCTTGGCGATCATGGGATCGTAATAGGGGCTCACCTCATCGCCAGCGGTAACGCCGGTGTCGATGCGCACGCCAACGGGCCAGTGGAGCCAGTGGATAGGCCCGCTGGCAGGCAGAAAACCGGCTGCCACATCCTCAGCGTATAGGCGCGCCTCCACCGCATGGCCGCGCAGCACCACTTCCTCCTGAGTGAGTGGCAGCGGCTTGTCTTCGGCTACGGCCAACTGCCAGGCCACCAGATCCTGCCCGGTCACCGCTTCGGTGACCGGATGCTCTACCTGCAGCCGGGTGTTCATCTCCATAAAGAAGAACTCATCCTTGCAGAGTAGGAACTCGATGGTGCCAGCCCCCTGATAGTGGATGGCCTTGGCTGCGGCCACGGCTGCCTTCCCCATGGCGCGGCGCAGAGCCGGAGGGATGTCGGGGGCGGGCGCCTCTTCGATCACTTTCTGATGGCGTCGCTGCAAGGAGCAGTCCCTATCCCCCAGATAGATGGCGTTGCCGAGGCTATCGGCAAAGACCTGCACCTCAACATGGCGAGCCTGGGGCAGATAGCGCTCCAGCAGCACCAGATCGTCACCAAAGGCGGCCTTGGCTTCCCGTTTGACTGCCGCCAGCGACTCGTCAAAGTCGGCCAGCTGATCGACCCGGCGCATCCCCTTGCCACCGCCGCCACTGGCCGCCTTGATAAGTAGCGGGAAGCCAATCTGGCTCGCCTGATCGCGCAAAAAGTCCGGCCGCTGATCCGTGCCGTGATAGCCAGGCAGCACAGGTACGCCGGCAGCCTGCATCAGCGCCTTGGCGCCCGATTTGTCGCCCATGGCGAGAATGGCGGCGCCGCTTGGGCCGACAAAGCGCAGGCCGCGCTGTTCGCAGGCGGTGGCAAAATCGCTGTTTTCCGACAGAAAGCCGTAACCGGGATGGATAGCGTCGGCGCGCGCCTCTTTGGCAATCTTCAGCACCTTGCCGGTGTCGAGATAGCTCTCTCTGGCCGGTGCGGGCCCCAGATGCCAGGCCTCATCGGCCAGACGGGTGTGCATGGCATGGGCGTCGGCATCGGAGTAGAGGGCGATGGTGTGAATGCCGAGGCGTTTCGCCGTCTTGATGATGCGCACGGCGATTTCGCCGCGATTGGCAATCAGCAGGCGTTTAATCTGAGTGTGATGGGTCATGTCTCATCCTTGAAACGGGGACGCCAGGCGGGAGGGCGTTTGTCAAAGAAGGCCTGCATCCCCTCCTGGGCTTCAAGCCCCACCCGAACCCGGGCAATGGTCTCGACAGTTTTCTCTTCGTGCAGGCGGGAAGGATGGGCCTCTATCGCCGCCAGCAGCCGTTTGGTCTCTTTCATCGCTTCCGGCCCGTTGCGGCACAGACGAAGGGCATGCGCCCGTCCCTCCGCCAGCAGTTGATCCGGTTTGCAGAGTTGATGCGCCACATTGAGCCGACAGGCGGTGATGGCATCGAACGGCTCGGCACTGAGCATGTAGCGGCGCGCCTGACGCATTCCCATGGCGCGTACCACGTAGGGGCTTATAACCGCAGGCACTAGCCCGAGGCTTACCTCTGAGAGGCAGAAGCGGGCATCGTCGCTGGCCAGCACCAGATCGCAGGCGCAGATGAGCCCCAGCGCCCCGCCGTAGGCGGCCCCTTGCACCAGCGCCACCGTGGGGAAGGGGAGCTCGTCGAGGGTCTGCATCAGCCTGGCCAGTACCCGGGCGTCTTCGCGATTGTGCTCAAAATCGGCGTGGGCCAGATTGCGCATCCAGTTGAGATCGGCGCCCGCGCAAAAGTGTTTGCCTTCGGCCCGCAGCAGCAGGGCGTGGGGGCGTTCGGCAAGATCATGACCATGGAGATGGGCCAGATCATCGAGGCAGTCGAGCAGCCCCAGCATCAGGTCGGCATCAAAGGCGTTGTGGCGGGCCGGGCGCGACAGCACCAGTTCGGCCAGCGGGCCATGCCGCTCCAGCCGAAACGGGCCCTGTGTTGAAGAGCCAAGTGCTGAGGAAGTAAGTGGATCTGACATGGGTTTGCTCCTTACATCCGGAAGATGCCGTACTGCTCGGGTTCAATGCGGGCACCCTGACATGCGGCGAGCGCCAGTGCCAGCACGGTGCGGCTCTGGGCCGGGTCAATGACGCCGTCATCCCACAGGCGGGCGCTGGCGTAGTAGGGGTGACCCTGCCGCTCATACTGCTCGATCACCGGAGCACGGATGGCGGCCGCCTCCTGCTCGCTCAGGCTCTTGCCCTCGGCAGCCAGCTTGTCCCTGCGCACCTGCACCAGCACTCCGGCAGCTTGTTCGCCACCCATGACAGAGATACGGCTGTTGGGCCAGCTAAAGAGAAAGTCGGGCTCATAAGCGCGGCCACACATGCCGTAGTTGCCGGCACCAAAGCTGCCGCCGACGATCAGGGTGATCTTGGGCACCCGGCTGCAGGCCACGGCGGTGACCAGCTTGGCGCCGTGCTTGGCGATCCCCTCTTTTTCTGCGCTGCTCCCCACCATAAAGCCGGTGATGTTCTGCAAAAAGAGCAGCGGGATGGCACGCCGGTTACAGAGTTGGATAAAGTGGGCCCCCTTCTGGGCACTGTCGCTGTGCAGCACGCCGTTGTTGGCGAGGATCCCCACTTCCATGCCGCAAATACGGGCAAAGCCGGTCAGCAGTGTGGTGCCGAACAGCGCCTTGAATTCGTCAAAGTCAGAACCATCCACCAGTCGTGCAATCAGTTCGCGGGCGTCGTAAGGTCGTTTGAGACTGGTGCCCACCAGACCGTAGAGCTCCTCTATGGGGTAGCAGGGGGGCTCGTAGCCGGGGCTGCTCTCTATCGGCTCGTTACCCAGATGAGTCACCAGTGTGCGGGCGATGGCCAGCGCATGGGCATCGTCACGGGCCATATGATCCGCTACCCCGGAGTGGGCGCAGTGTACATCTGCCCCGCCCAGCGCCTCGGCGCTGATCTCCTCGCCGGTGGCGGCCTTGACCAGCGGCGGGCCGGCCAGAAAGATGGTGGCCTGCTCCCTGACCATGATCGACTCGTCCGCCATGGCGGGCACGTAGGCGCCGCCAGCGGTGCAGAGCCCCATCACCACTGCCAGTTGAGGGATGTTTTGGGCCGACATGCGGGCCTGGTTGTAGAAGATGCGGCCAAAGTGATCCCGGTCGGGGAACACCTCGTCCTGCATCGGCAAGAAGGCGCCTCCGGAATCCACCAGATAGAGGCAGGGGAGACGCAGCCGCTCGGCGATGGCCTGGGCGCGCAGGTGTTTTTTCACCGTGAGCGGGTAGTAGGTGCCGCCCTTCACGGTGGCGTCATTCACCACCAGCATGCAGAGCCTGCCCGAGACCCGGCCGATGCCGGTGATGATACCGGCGGCGGGTACCGGCTCGTCATAGACCTGCCAGCCAGCCAGCGCCGAGAGTTCGAGAAACGGGGAGCCCGGGTCCAGCAGTTGATTGATGCGCTCGCGGGGTAGCAGCTTGCCGCGGGCCTGATGGCGGGTGTTGTTGGCCGCGCCGCCCCCTAGCGCGATCTCGGCAATGCGAATATGGAGATCGTCGACCAGCCCCTGCATGGCGGCCCGATTGGCCTCATATTCCGGGCTCGCCATGTCGAGGCGGGAGTGGATACGACTCATGCATTTTCTCCCATCAGCTCGCGGCCGATGAGCCAGCGGCGGATCTCAGAGGTGCCGGCGCCGATCTCGTAAAGTTTGGCGTCCCGCAGTAGGCGGCCAGTGGGGTATTCGTTGATGTAACCGTTGCCGCCGAGCAGCTGGATAGCGTCGAGGGCCATCTGGGTGGCGTTTTCGGCGGCAAACAGGATGGCTGCGGCGCAATCTTTACGGCTGGTGCGACCCTGATCGCAGGCGCTCGCCACCGAGTAGACCAGCGCCCGGCTGCTGGCGAGGCGGGTATACATGTCGGCGAGCTTGCCCTGCACCAGCTGAAACTCGCCGATGGCTTGACCAAACTGCTTGCGCTCACGCACATAGGGCAGCACCACGTCCATGCAGGCCTGCATGATGCCAAGGGGGCCGGCCGCCAGTACCACCCGCTCGTAATCGAGCCCGCTCATCAACACCTTGACCCCGCCGTGCAAGGGGCCCAGCAAGTTCTCCTGCGGTACCCGGCAGTTGTCGAACACCAGCTCGCAGGTGCTGGATCCGCGCATTCCCAGCTTGTCGAGCTTCTGGGCGGTAGAAAAACCGGGAGTCCCCGCCTCGACAATAAAGGCGGAAATCCCTTTGGGACCGGCAGCAGCATCGGTCTTGGCATAGATGACGAAGGTGTCGGCATCCGGACCGTTGGTGATCCACATCTTGTTGCCATTGAGCACGAAGTGATCCCCCTCGCGCACTGCGGTGAGGCGCATGCTGACCACATCGGACCCGGCGCCCGGCTCGCTCATGGCCAGCGCCCCCACATGCTCGCCGCTCACCAGCGGGGGCAGGTAGCGCGCTTTCTGCTCCGGTGTGCCGTGGCGGTGGATCTGGTTGATGCAGAGGTTGGAGTGGGCGCCGTAGGAGAGGCCGACCGAGGCGCTGGCGCGGCTCACCTGCTCCATTACCAGCACGTGGGCCAGATAGCCGAGGTTCACCCCGTCATACTCCTCCGCCACCGTGATGCCGTGCAGCCCCAGCTCACCCATCCGGGGCCAGAGATCACGGGGAAAGGCATTGCTCTGATCGATCTCGCTGGCGCGCGGGGCGATCACTTTCTGGCAGAAAGCCGCAACCTGTTCGGTCAGGGCATTCAGGGTCTCATCCATCTGCATCCATGCTCTCCTTGCGGATATGACAGTCGGGTAGGAAGGTTGGTTCGACCGGCTGACTCGGCGTTACGGCTGGCAGTGGTCGGTCCATTTTGTACTTCACTTCTGCCACAAGTTTACGTTAGCGTAAACGTAAATCAATTGTTAATCTGTTGTGTGTCGATAAAGCGGTGGTAGTGAGAGCGTCAACAGCTACTACGACGACAGCGCCATAGTGGCAGATCCGAATGACCAGTGTGTGGGCGCCGCGTCATAAAGCACTAACTCAGGAAAATAAGCGCGGGGCAACAAGGGAGCGAACGACGAGATGGATTTTACCCTGAACGATGATCAACAGGCGTATGTAGAGGCAGCCGCCGCCTTTGCCGATGAGGCGCTCAAACCCCATGCCGCGCGCTGGGACAAGGAGCATGAGTTTCCGATCCCGACCATCAAGCAGGCGGCCGGACTAGGTTTTTGTGGTCTCTATACCCCAGAGCAGTTTGGCGGATTGGGGCTGCCGCGCCTCGATGCGAGCCTCATCTTCGAACGCCTCGCCATGGGCTGTACCTCGACCACGGCGTATCTGACCATTCACAACATGGTGAGCTGGATGCTGGGCAGCTGGCTGCCCACCGAGGTTGCCAAGGAGTGGGTGCCCAAACTGGCCAGCGGTGAGCTGCTGGGCTCCTATTGCCTGACTGAGCCGGGTGCGGGTTCCGATGCGGCGGCGCTCAAGACCCGAGCCACTCGCGAGGGTGATAGCTACCTCATCGAGGGAACCAAGGTCTTTATCTCGGGAGCGGGCAGCACTGACGTGCTGGTGGTGATGGCCCGTACCGGTGGTGAAGGTGCGAAGGGGATCTCTGCCTTTATGGTGCCGGCTAATGCCCCCGGCGTGAGCTATGGCAAGGCAGAAGAGAAGATGGGCTGGAACAGCCAGCCGACCCGGGAGGTTGTTTTCAACGGGGTTTGCATTCCTGCCTGTTATCGGTTGGGCGAAGAGGGGGAAGGATTCAAGTTCGCCATGCAGGCCCTCGATGGGGGGCGCATCAATATTGCCACCTGTTCGGTGGGCACCGCCCAGCAGGCGCTGGACGATGCGCTGGCCTATGTGCAGCAGCGCCAGCAATTTGGTCACCCGATCAGCGAATTCCAGAGCGTGCAGTTTCGCCTGGCCGATATGGCGACAGAGCTGGCTGCCGCCCGCCTGCTGGTACGTCAGGCCGCCGACAAGCTGGATCGCGGGGCACCCGACAAGAGTGCCTGGTGTGCCATGGCCAAACGGTTTGCCACCGATGTGGGTTATCGAATCTGTGATGAGGCTCTGCAACTCTTTGGCGGCTATGGTTATATCCGCGAGTATCCGCTCGAGCGCTACCTGCGCGATACCCGGGTACACCGCATTCTGGAGGGCACCAACGAGGTGATGCGACTCATCATCGCGCGCCGCATGCTGACCGATCCCGGTTTGACGCTGGGCTAACCGGTGGTCGCATCAAGGGTGTGTTGCCTGCCACCCGATTGCACCATGCCGGTTTCGGCTTTGTGAGCCAGCCACAGGTTGGCGTCATTCAAGCCTGTCATCATGGCGGCAGCTTCATCGACAAGGACAATGTTATGACAAGGATCAGACTCGAATATCATGGCCACGTGGCCTATATCACCCTAGACCATCCCCCTGCCAACACCTGGACCCTCGCCAGCCTGCAGGCCTTTTTGCAGATGATGGTGGAGCTCGACAGTCGTCCCGATGTGGTGGCGCTGGTGATCCGCGGTGCGGGCGACAAATTTTTCTGCGCCGGTGCCGACCTCAATATGTTTGTCGAGGGGAATGTCGAGCTGGCCCGCGAAGTAGCCGAGGCCTTTGGCAAGGCCTTCGAGGCGCTGGCCCGTTTTCATGGCGTCAGTATCGCCGCCATCAATGGTTATGCCATGGGCGGTGGCCTGGAAGTGGCGCTGGCCTGTGATATCCGCATCGCCGAGCAGCAGGCGTTGCTGGGACTGCCGGAAGCCTCGGTGGGCTTGCTTCCCTGTGCCGGTGGCACCCAGCGTTTGACCGAGCTGGTGGGGCCGGGCTGGGCCAAGCGGATGATCCTCTGCGGTGAGAAGGTGAGTGCCTCGCTGGCTTACGAGATGGGGCTGGTGGAGGAGGTGGTGAAAACCGGTCAGGCGTGGGAGGCCGCGCACCAGATGGCCCATCTGGTGGAGCGCCAGAGCCCGAGCGCCCTGCGCGCCTGCAAAACCCTGATCAATCAGGGCCGCAGTGGCCCGCGGGATGCCGCCTTGCCCCTTGAGCGAGCGCTGTTTCTCGATCTCTTTAGCGATGCCAACCAGCGTGAAGGGGTGGCCGCCTTCCTGGAGAAACGCTTACCGCGCTGGCAATATGGCCCAACAGAATAAATCCATACGGAGCCGTTTATGAGTGAGCCGGTCAAGGTTAGCTGTTATCCCACCGAAGATGGCCATCAGGTCGGGGTGTTGACCCTCGACAGCCCTGCGTCTCTCAACGCATTGAGCCTGCCGATGATCCAGATCCTGCAACAGACGCTGACCCGTTGGGAGCAGGATCCCGCCATCGTCTGTGTACTGCTGCAGGGGATGGGTGAGAAGGCATTTTGTGCCGGTGGCGATATCCGCTCCTTCTATTACCGCAAGCAGGAGGCGAGCGGATCGGAACTGTTCGAATATGCCCGCGACTTTTTCGAGCAGGAGTACCGGCTCGACCACCACATCCACTCTTACCGCAAGCCCCTGATCTGCGTGGCGGACGGTATCTGCATGGGGGGCGGCATTGGCCTGTTTGCCGGTGCCGATTTTCGGGTGGTGACCGAAAAGAGCCTGTTCGCCATGCCGGAGGTGACCATCGGCCTCTACCCCGACGTGGGGGCAAGCTGGTTTTTAAGCAGGATGCCGGGGCGGCTGGGGCTCTGGCTTGGTCTGACTGGCGCCCGCTTCAACGGGAGTGATGCCATCGGTATTGGGCTGGCGGATCACGCCATCGCCAGTGGCGAGCGCAGTGCGCTGTTGTCACGCCTCGCCGTGCTCGACTGGACTGGCAGTGGTGATCCCCGTGAGCAGATCGATCTGCTGCTCACGGGGTTGCATGGTGAGGTGGCGGCCCGCTTGCCAGCGCCTGTGCTGCTGCCCCATCAACAGAGGATCGATGCCCTGCTGGCGGGGCGCACGTTGCAAGGGGTATTGGCGCGGTTGTTCGAAGCTCAGTTCGATGAACAGGAGACGTTACTCCAGCAGGCGCAGCAGCTCTGCCGCACCGGCAGCCCCATCAGCCGCGCCATTTTGTGGCGTCAATATTGGCAGGCTCGCCGCAACTCACTGGCAGAGGTATTTGCCGAGGAGCTGACCCTCTCGGTCAACTGCGTGCTGAAGGGGGATTTTGTGGAAGGGGTGCGGGCACTGCTGATCGACAAGGATAAAGATCCCCGCTGGCAACAGTTGCCACCGGAGGGGGAGTGGCTGAATGAGTTCTATCGCTGGCCTCAGGGGCGCAATCCGTTGGCCTGCAAGGAATAACAGGTTGGCAACCGGCGGACGCCGCCATCAGCAACGCAAGGAGCAAGCGGGATGACAAGGATAGGGTTTATCGGGCTCGGCAACATGGGGGGCCCCATGGCGGCCAATCTGGCCAGGGCCGGGCACACGGTGCAGGTGTTTGATCTGGTTGCCCAAAACATTGAGCGCGCCATCGCCGCTGGCTGTATCGCAGCGGGGGATGCCCGAGAGGCGGTGACCGGCTGCGAGGTGGTGATCAGCATGCTACCTGCGGGGGAGCATGTGCGCGACCTTTGGTTGTCTGAGGGGCTGGATCTGCTGGCAGCCCTGCCGGTTGGTGCACTGGTGATCGACTGCTCCACTATCGATGTCGACTCTGCCCGTCAGGTCGGGGAGGCAGCCCGCGCCCGTGGTTTGCGCTTTATCGATGCCCCTGTATCGGGCGGTGTCGTCGGTGCGGCCGCCGGGACGCTCACCTTTATCGTTGGCGGCGACGCGGCAGATTTCGAGTCGGCGAAACCTCTGCTCGCCTGCATGGGGCAGAACCTGTTTCACGCCGGGACGCTGGGTGCCGGGCAGATTGCCAAGATGTGCAACAACATGCTGCTTGCGATCCATATGGCGGGTACCGCCGAGGCGCTGGCCCTCGGGGTGAAGGAGGGACTGGATCCCGCCGTGCTCTCCACCATCATGGGCAAGAGCTCCGGCAACAACTGGAGTCTGGAGCGCTACAACCCCTGGCCCGGGGTGATGGAGAATGTCCCTGCCGCCCGCAACTATCAGGGGGGCTTTATGACCCGTTTGATGGTGAAAGATTTGGGATTGGCCATGGCGCTGGCCGAGCATGGCCACAGCGCTGTGCCCATGGGGGCGCTCGCGCGTAACCTGTTCAACCTGCATGCAGCTAAGGGGCAGGGGAGCCGCGATTTCTCCAGCATCGTCGAACTCTATCTGGATAAACAGGATCCCGCCTGACGGGCCACCTCTCTTCAAGGCATCTCCCTTCGACCAGCTACAAGGAGCATTGATGGATATCAAAGATAAGGTCATCGTTATTACCGGCGCAGGACGTGGCTTGGGGCGGGCCATTGCGCTGGCCCTGGGCGCACAGGGGGCGACGCTGGCACTGCTCGACATCAATCGCGCCGATCTGGAGGTGACCGCAGCCCTGGTGCGCAGTCAGAATGATCAGTGCGATCAAGATAGCCAGTGCGAGCTGTTTGTCTGCAATGTGGCGAGCGAAGCCGAGGTTGAGTCGGTTTTTGCTGCCATCAAGGGGCGTTTTGGCGTGCTGCACGGTCTTATCAACTGCGCCGGCATTTTGCGCGATGGCATGCTGATCAAGGTGAAAGAGGGGGAGCTGGTGGAGAAGATGACGCTGGCCCAGTGGCAGAGCGTGATTGACGTCAACCTCACAGGTACCTTCCTCTGCGGTCGTGAAGGGGCGGCGCTGATGGCGCAAGGGGAGCAGGGGGGCGTTATCATCAACATCTCTTCCATCGCCCGCGCCGGCAATATTGGCCAGAGCAACTATGCCGCCAGCAAGGCGGGAGTTGCCTCGCTGGTGGTGACCTGGGCGCGGGAGCTGGCGCGCCATGGCATTCGGGTCATGGGGATTGCCCCCGGGGTGTTTGCCACCGACATGACGGCGGCGATGAAGCCGGAGGCGATGGCGCGGATGCAGCAGGCCATTCCGGTCGGCACCCTTGGCGAGGCGCAGCAGCTGGCCGAGACGGTGAGCTTTATTTTTGCCAACGACTATCTGTCGGGAAGGATGATAGAACTGGATGGCGGTTTGCGTTTATAGGGATTGTCTAGTCCTGAAATAGGTTTACACATTTTCAACTAGCATTTCTCTACTCAGAACCCCCTATGCACCGCATCGGGGGTTCTGTATTTCAACGCATGATGCGGCCGCTCCGCGTTGTAAATATCCACTGCTTCACGCACCATTTCCCGCGCTTGCGTCAAATCCTGCGGGCTTTGCAGCAATAACTCTCCTTTCAAAATCCCGTTCACCCGCTCCGCCAACGCATTCTGGTAACAGTCATACCCATCCGTCATCGAGCATTTCACCCCGTACCGTTCATGTAATGATTGATACAGTCCCGAGCAATACTGCACGCCGCGGTCCGAGTGATGGATGAGTTCACCGCCGCCACGTCGTTGCTTCAGCGCTTTCTTGAACGCCATTGCCACCGATTCGGCATGCATTCCTTCGTGCACGTGATGGCCCACTATCTTGCGTGAGTACGCATCCGTCACCAGGCTCAGGTACAGCGGCCCGCTCCTGGCTGGCAGATAGGTGATATCTGCGACCCAGACCTGCTCCGGGGCCACCGGCGTGACCTGCTCTGGCCCCGCCTTGAGCAAGTTGGGATGACGGTAGAAACGGTGAAAACTGTGGGTGGTCTTGTGATACGCCCGTCTGGGCAGCACCAGCAAGCGGTGCTCGGCCAATATCCGAAACAGCCTGTCACGCCCGACTTTGAGCCCGCCATCATCCTGACCCAGCAGCAGATAATGCAGCTTGCGGGTACCGACCCGAGGTTGTCGCAGTCTAACCTGACGCACAAAGCGCACCACCTGCAATCCTTGGGCATGGCGCTCGTCGGCGACCCGATTGCGCTTGTAGTAAGCCTGCCGGCTTATCCCCAGAAACAGGCAAGCCCTGACAATGGTCAGCCTCTCGACTTGCCGTTGCGAGAGGACTTGCCGGGTCGCTTTTTTACGATGGAGACGCCGTAGTCATTCTTCAGTACATCGACGACGGCCTCAAAGAACTGGGCCTTCTGACTCATCAGCGCCAGCTGTTGCTCGAGTTCCTTGATGCGCTGTTCGGGTGTCTGGTTGTCGGGGTCAGGCATGTTGATGCTCCTGCCGGCACGCACAGAAGCCCCCTGGCTCCAATCTTGCCGACCATGTTTACGCAACCATACCAGAACGGTGGAGCGGCCCTGAATACCATAACGCACCTGAGCCTGTTTGTAGGTGAGCTCGCCTTTTTCAATCTGCTCGACCAGTGCCAGTTTAAAAGTCAGCGAGTAATCGCGCTGTGTCCGTTTCACACCTTGTCCCATCGGGTTCTCCATTTATTGGGGGGAAAGGTGTAAACCATATTCAGGACGGGACAGATTTACATAATGGGCCCCGGTGTTTCCACCGGGGCTTTTTTATGCAGATTATTTATACAGAGAGTGCCTGAATGGCGATGCATAGGAACCATGCGAGTCAGGTTGCGTTGGCAGAAAAATGAGAAATATCAATGGGTCTTGGTTAATTTGAGCCAGCTCACAGGCCATATGGGCCAGTGCTGTAAAATTGCGCGCGGTCAAGGCGGTGCATGATTGACGGGACGAGGGATTGCGGTCGGAATAGTCATGCAATATAGTTGCCGCCTTTTTCACGGGGTCAGGATTCCCAGCCCCTCCCATATTGCGCGCAGTATGAATACGGACGCTCTGCCGCCGCCTAAATAAACAGGATTGAAATGGACAAGAAACTAGGGCTGGGCGCCCTCATTTCGCTGGTGATCGGCTCCATGGTCGGCGCCGGGGTCTTCAGTCTGCCACAAAACATTGCTGCGCATGCCAGTGCCGGGGCGGTCGCCCTGGGTTGGGCCATCACCGGTCTTGGCATGATCTGTCTCGCGCTGGTCTATCAGAACCTCTCCATGCGCCGCCCTGATCTCGATGGCGGTATCTTCAGCTATGCCAAAGCCGGTTTCGGCGATTTTATCGGTTTCAACGCCGCCTGGGGTTACTGGCTCTGCCAACTGCTGGCCAACGTCTCCTACGCCATCGTGGTGTTCAGCGCCCTGAGCTACTTCTTCGATACGCCTGACAACGTCATCTTCGGTGACGGCAATACGCCGGTGGCCATCACGCTGGCCTCCATCCTGATCTGGTCGGTGCATGCGCTGGTGCTGCGCGGGGTACAGGTTGCTGCACTGGTGAATATCGTCACTACCATCGCCAAGATGGTGCCGCTCATCGTCTTCTGTGTTGCGATCCTGCTGGCCTTCAACATGGATACCTTCACTCTGGATATCTGGGGCCAGAACAACATGGAGCTGGGCTCCGTGATGGATCAGGTCAAGTCCACCATGAAGGTGACCCTCTGGGTCTTTATCGGGATTGAAGGGGCCGTGGTGGTCTCTGCCCGTGCCCGTCATCGCAAGGATGTGGGCCGTGCCACCGTGCTGGCGCTGCTCGGCGCCCTGACGCTTTACGTGATGGTGACCCTGTTCTCGCTGGGTGTCATGAGCCAGCCGCAACTGGCGGCGCTCAAGAACCCTTCGACCGCCATGATCCTTGAAGCCGTGGTCGGCCCCTGGGGCGCCTGGCTTATCAACATCGGTCTGGTGGTGTCGGTAATGGGTGCTCTGCTCAGCTGGACCGTGCTGGCCGCTGAAGTGCCCTATATCGCAGGCAAGACCGGCGTCTTCCCGGGCTGGTTTGCCAAGGAGAACAAAAACGGCTCGCCGCAGGTGTCCCTCTGGTGCTCTACCTGTCTGGTGCAGATCTTCCTGATCATCATCTACTTCCAGAGCAGCACCTATCTGGCGCTGGTCAACATCGCAACCTCGGCGGCGCTGGTGCCCTACGTTTTCTCCGGTGCCTATGGCCTGAAGCTGGCATTGAAAGGGGAGACCTATCAGGGTCAACCTCATCAACGCAAGCGTGACCTACTGCTGGCTCTGGTGGCGACGGTTTACGGCTGCTGGCTGGTCTACGCTGCCGGTGTGGAGTACCTGCTGCTGGTGGCGCTGCTCTATAGTCCGGGCATCTTCATCTACTGGAAGGCGCGTCAGCATCACGGTCTGCGCGGCCTTAACCGGTTGGAGCAGGGGATGACGGCGGCCCTGCTTGGCTGTGCCGTGCTGGCCTTCTACAAGGTGATGGACGGTACCATTCCACTGCACTAACCGGCACAATGAAGAGATGGCCCTCGCGCCATCTCTTTTTTTTCATGCTGATATCCACAGTTGCCCGGCCGTGTTGGCCAGTTTTTGTTTAACACAGGAATTTTTATGCTGTTTATGGGTTACCTCCTGCTGGGCGCCTTTGCCGGTATGCTGGCGGGACTGTTCGGGATCGGCGGCGGTCTTATCATTGTCCCCGTGCTGGTCATGACTTTTCGCGCCCAGGGCATCGACCCTGAAATCATTACTCATCTGGCCCTTGGCACCTCGTTGCCCACCATGATCTTTACCGGATTCAGCTCGCTGCGGGCCCACCGGGAGGCGGGCGCCGTCGACTGGGTGATGATCCGCCGACTCGGCGCCGGCATGCTGATCGGGGGCTGGCTTGGCGGCATGACCGCCAATCTGCTCAGCACCAGCACCCTCAATATCATCATCGGTTGTTTCGCCTGGAGCATGGCGCTACAGATGGGGCTCAACCTTAAACCCAAAGCGGAGCGCCATATGCCGGGGGCGCTCGGCACAGGTATCGCCGGTACCATCATTGGCTGGATGTCAGCGCTGTTTGGTATTGGCGGTGGCTCGCTGACCGTCCCTTATCTGAGCTGGAACTCGGTGCCAATGCGCAATGCGGTAGCGGCCTCTGCAGCTTGCAGCATGCCCATCGCGCTAGCGGGGAGCCTCAGCTACCTCTATGCGGGTTGGGGTCATGCCGATCTGCCCGAGTGGAGTGTGGGCTACATCTATCTGCCCGCGCTGCTCGGCATTGTGCTGACCAGTACCCAGTTTGCCCGCCTTGGTGCCAAGCTGGCACACCGCCTGTCACCAAGACGCCTCAAGCAGGCATTTGCTCTGCTGATGCTGCTGGTGGGGGCGAAATTTATGCTGTTTAGCTGAACCCTTGGCCAGTTTGTTGAAAAATAAGGCAAACGATCTGTTGGAGGGTAGAAAGCCGTTGCATTGAACGCCCAGTTTGCCTATTCTCCTCGCCGGTGGTCCTATTGGTCCTCTCGCATTGATAACCCGTCGACCTGGTCAGGACCGGAAGGTAGCAGCCAAGGCGGGGGACTCGAGTGCCGGGATGTGGCTGGTAGGGCCACCACTTTTTTCTGCAATTCAATAAGTTACAGCTAATAGCCCCCTTCAGACCTCTTGGTAATCCACTGTGTGTGGATGAATCAGGAGTCTTCTCTGTGAATCTCTGGCTCAGTCCTCAAGGTATCTGGTACTACCGCAAGGTGACAGTGCTCCCATGTGGTCGTCGTAAAGAGATCAAAAAATCCCTGCATACCCGAGACAAGCCGACGGCCCGTGCAGCTGTTGCGAAGCTGCTTGCCTGTGTGCATTCCAGACCCAAGCCCATTCAGTTGCCTGCAGAGGTCAATGTTGCCCCACATGAGCAATCAGTAGTCCGGAATCCGCGGTTTTATTGCTTGGTGACACGCATGGCTGCGTTGTATTTAAGCCGACCATGGGAAATATGTCTGTTTATCTCGCTTAGCAGCGTCTCTTTATTGATGGGCTTGGTGATATACCCGTTCATGCCATGGGAAAGATAGTATTGCTTGGATTCCGGCATCGCATCCGCCGTCAGGGCGATGATGGGAATATCTGCCCAAGGCATTTGGGAGGTGCGGATCCGGGTGGTGGCCACCAGACCATCCATCACTGGCATCTGGACATCCATCAACACCAGATCAAATTCGGTGTGACCCAGTTTCTCCAGCGCCTCTTCTCCCTGAACGGCCAGTGTGACCTGATGGCCCACGGAGTCGAGCATGGCGCCGATCACCTTGCGGTTGGTGGCATTGTCATCAACCAGCAAGATGCGATAGCTCTCCTGATCCAGCGGCTTGGACGGCAGGCAAACAATCGAGGGGATCGTGGCTCTGGCGGGCCAGATGTAGGTAAAAGTACTGCCATGTCCCTCGCTGCTCTCTACCGAGATATCGCCGCCCATCAGACGTGCGAGGTTACGGGATATTTCAAGTCCCAGGCCAGATCCGCCATATTGGCGGGTGATCGAGACATCCGCCTGGGCGAAACGTTGAAACAGGTTCTTTAGCTGACTTTTGCTCATGCCGATCCCGGTGTCCTGGATCGAGATGCGTATCGAGTGGCGATCCTGCTCCAACAGGGTGCTATCAACATGGATCTTTACTTCCCCCTGATGGGTGAACTTGATGGCATTGCTCACCAGGTTGAAGAGGATCTGGCGCACCCTCAGCGGGTCGATCATCAACCACTCCGGCGTATCGGGGGCAACAGCCAGGGTCAGCTTGATCCCTTTTGCATCGCAGTTGCTCTGCATCAGGGCCCGGATATCCTCCAGCAGCTGGGGCAAGTGATGGGGGGCCAGTTGCAGCTCGATCTTGCCCTCTTCCAGCTTGGATACATCCAGAATGTCGTTGAGCAGACCGAGCAGATGGTTTGCCGATTCGCGCGCCGTCTCCAGATAGTCTCGCTCCCTCGGGTCCATATCCCGGTCGGCCAGCAGTGAGAGCATGCCGAGAATGCCATTCATGGGGGTGCGAATTTCATGGCTCATGTTGGCCAAAAAGCTGCTTTTGGCTCTTGTGCCTGCCTCTGCCGCTTGATTTGCCCGCAGCAGTTTGTCATTGAGCTGCTGCATCAGTTTGTGCTGCAGAAACGAGATATTCATTTGCCGCCAGATCAGCAGGGCGAGCACAAAGAGCAGCGCAAATTGCAGGGTCGCGATGAGAGTCGTCGTGATGATCTGCTCCCTCACGCTGTCGCGGCGTGCCACATCAAACAGGGTCGCCTGCTGGTTCACCTCCAGAGTCAGTTGATGGAGCAGGGGAAGCAGGGAGGCAAGCTGTTGGCGCAGCTCCTGATGGGCAAGATTGTCCAGCGGCTTGGTGGCTTCCGGGCCGAGCCAGATATCCGCCAGAGAGATGTAGGATCGAATGGCTTTGCTTGCCTGCTGGTAGATCTCTGTTTGCTGAAGCAGGCTGCGATCCTTGCTCTCCAACACCAGATCCATGCGGCTGACCAGAATATCGTATCTGAGCTGGAAGGTCGGTTGCGACTCATGGAGCAGCGAGCTTTGAAAACGCAGCGCTTCGTTATAGAGCTGGAAATAGTTCCACATCACGTTGTCTTCGCCCTGACTGGTACTGCGCTGCAGATCCTGAAATTGTCGGTACTGGATGGTACCAATACCGGCAAAGGCTAGGAGCAACACACAAAGCACCACAAACAAGAAACGTTGACTGGCCGCCATGGAACGCATGATGGGATCTACTCCACTTTTATCGCACTGATCTGCCAGATAGCCCGACCGTAATAGAGCTTGTTTTGCAGTTCGGGATATTGATCGAACGGATAGACAAGGAACAGCGGCCCTTTGTCACGCACCGACAGTGGCTTGCCATTGATCGTGCGGGCGAGGATGACCCGATACTGCTGGGCATCGCTTGTCGGCACCTGTACCGAGTAGTCATTGAGCGCGGTAATGGTGAGCTGTTTGCCGGTTGCCCCGACCTTGGCCAATACATCTTGCAGCAGCGGGCCGCGAAAAGTCTTGGCTTCGTCATACCAGGGGGTATGGGTTTTGATTTCGTGTACCGGCAGTTGATCCAGCATGGCACTGTCCCACAGGGCCAGAGCCTGATGAGTGGGGCTGCTGATGGCGCCTTCAACCTTCAACACGGCGCTGTCAGGGGAGGGGGCTGCGTATGCGGTGCCGCAAAGGGCTGCCAACAGTGGTGCGATGTAAAGGCCTGTTTTCATGATCTCTCCTTCCTGGAAAATGGCGGCATGGGGGGCCGAGCCAACGGTGGCTTGTGAGGTGTGTCCAAAGGCAAGCAATAATCGGGCCCAGTCTAATGGGCTTGAATTATCAGCCATTTAGCCTGTTATCTGGCGATCTCGGCCAAGGTGAATTGCAGTTTGCAACGTGCGGGGGAGGTTAATTGCAATTTGGCAATCAAAACGAGGAGTGGGTGTCGGTGAATAAGGCACAAAGAGTATCATTTGGAGAACAAGTGCCGTGGCACTGCCCGGCATAACATTTGCAGCGTGCTGAATGCCGTGACAGCAAATAGTCTGAGAATCGACAAGGAGCTAGCGATGGAAAGCATGACTTACACCCTTAATGATATCCAGGTAGTGGTACTGGAAAACGAGTTTGACGCGATGGCCGTCAGTGAGCTCCGCCCGTTGTTTGAAACCCTCTCGACCCACCCGGGAGATATCCTGGCCGATATCAGCGATGTTCATTTTATCGACTCATCGGGGATCGGAGCCTTGGTATTTCTCTATAAAAGATTGATTATGAACGGGCATCAGATGGCCCTTGTCTGTGGACCCGGTCAACCTCATGACCTGCTGGAGATGCTGCATATCGACCGGGTGATCCCCTGCCATGAGAGCATCAAGGCCTATATGCGTTCCCGTGGCATGATGGCCGCTGCATCATGAAACGCTTTGGTATCCTGCTCTCGTCTATTCTGCTGTCGGGTTGTGCGCAGTGGCCGCCGGAGGGGTATGGCGGCATGGCAGAGGCAAGACCCACCCGTATTCCGGTCAATGAGGATGAACGGCGGGTCTGGTCTCGTTATGATGAGCGTCAGAAGGAACTCGACTTGCAGCTGACGGAATTAAAGCAAGCGAGTCTGCAGGGGTGTATGCCTGCCGAGTTGAAACGACTACAATCTCAACGTATTGATATCGAACGGGATATGCACGGACGGCTCTGGTCGGATGTAGCCTGGCGTCAGACCGTGTTGGCACAATCACTACAACAAGTACGTTTGCGGCTGCAACAGACAACAGCGGATGGCTGTCGTGCTGATTGGTCAGGGCTCCCCTTACGCCAATGGGGGCAGACGTAACAGACGAAAAGGATGTCTATGAAACGGGGCGCTCTCGAAGGATTGATCTGTGTTCTCTTGCTGTTGTTCACCTGCCCGTTACTGGCCTCCACCTTGTTGGCTCCCGGTGATCGGTTGGCCATAGTGCAACCCGGTGAGCCTGCTTTTGATCAGCCTTTCCAGATCAACAAGCAGGGGGAGATTGCACTGCCTGAAGTTGGAAACGTCGTGGTGGGGGGGAAGACCCTGCAACAGGCGGATGAGCTGATCCGCACCGCCCTCAAACCTGTTTACAACAACCTCTCTCAATTGACCGTCACCTTGCTGGAGAAGCGGCTGCTGATCAGCGTGATGGGCTATGTCAAAAAACCCGGCAGTTATGATCTGGCGCCCGATGGCAACGTGCAGATGGCCCTCGATGCCGCTGGCGGGTTGGTGCCCGGTGCCCAGCTCAACAACATGCAGGTGCGGCGCGGCAGCACGGTATCTAGCTTCGACTACAAGCGTTATCTCGATACCGGCGATGCCAGCGTGTTGCCGCCATTGCAATCCCTCGATGTGGTGTTCGTACCCGCCTCTCCGCTGATCGGCAACGTGCAAATAGATTTTGATGCGGCAACCCTGGCGGCAGGCGGGGATGGCGATACCGGCAAGGCGATCAAGGTGTTTGGCGAGGTCAACAGCCCCGGCGCCTTCAGTTTCAAGAGTGGCAACTCCATCGTGGATCTGCTGATGCGGGCAGGTGGGGTAACCCGTTTTGCCGGGGTGGAGCGGATCCGGGTGATCAATGGTGATGCCCCCGAACTGTTCGATCTCAAAGCCTATCTCGACTCCGGCAACAACAAGCTGCTGCCCAATCTGGCGCCGGGCGCCACCATCTTCGTGCCCAAGGATGAAGAGCAGATAAAACGGGGGGCACGCACCATCTACATCATGGGCGAGGTGTTCAAACCCGGCGCCTATGAGGGGCGGGAAGGGGACTCCTTCCTCGATATTCTGGCCAATGCCGGTGGCCCGACCCGCTATGCCGAGAGTCGCCAGATCCGTTTGCTCCGCACCGATGGCACGATCGAACCCATCGACTTGCAGGCCTATACCGAAGGGATGCAAAAGGCGCTGCCCCAAGTCAAACCCGGTGATGCCATCTTTGTGCCGGAGAAGACCGACATTAACGAGAAATCCTGGTTAAAAGTGGCGCCCGGACGGGCGGTGATGGTGATGGGGGCGGTGCGGATCCCGGGCCGCTATGAATGGTCTGACGAGATGTCGCTGCTGGATCTGATCGCCCACGCTGGTGGCCCCAACGAGCGGGCCGATATCGCCAAGGTGCAGATCCTGACCGCCGAAGGGGGGCAGGCCACGCCAACCCTGTTTGATCTGGACAAGTTTCTCCATCAGGGGGGGGCGCTGGCCAGCCTGCCGAAGATCCGGGCCGGATTCACCATCATGATCCCCGAGCTGCCCACCGATCCCAGTGACAACAAGTCCCAATGGGTGCGCCAGTCACCGGACAGTTCCATCTATATCTTCGGTCAGGTCGGGGCCCCCGGTCGCTATGCCTTCAATGAGCAGATGGGCTTTATCGACATCCTGTCGGCCGCCGATGGTCCGACTGCGGCGGCGGATCTGCGCAATGTGCGCATCGCCCATCGCAGTGGCAGCACGGCGCGGGTCAGCAAGCTCGATCTTGCCCTCTACTTTGAAACCGGCGATGAAACCTTGCTGCCCAAGGTGCTGCCCGGTGACTCCATCTACCTGCCGGAGAAGAATCGCCCCTGGCTCGATGAGCCGAAGGAGAACACCATTCGGGTGCTGGGAGCGATCGCCCGCCCGGGTCGCTACCGCTTTGACTCCTCCATGACCCTGCTGGATCTGCTGGCCGAGGCGGGTGGCCCGACCAGCAGCGCCTATATCAAGAAGATTGTGGTGATCAACATGGCCACCAGTGGTCAGGGGGATCAGGCCCGCAGCTTCGATCTCGACGGCTTTGCCAAAGAGCCCGACTTTAGCCAGTTGCCGGTGCTGCGCGCAGGGGACACCGTATTTATCCCTGACAGCAAGAGCAGCAACTGGGCCATTTTCATGGATGGCATGCGCGACATCCTGACCACGATCTCGGTGGTGGCCCTGGTCGGGACGCTTTGATATGAGCATCCCCATTCAATATCTGGAGCTCGAATCCCTCTACGCGGCGACGGTCGCCCGGGGGATCCGCTCGCTGGCGGTCACCTCGTCGGAAGGGGGAGAGGGGGTGAGCTCCATCTGCGATGCGCTGGCAAGGCGCTCGGAGGCGGATGGGCTACGTACCCTGCTGGTGGATCTCAACCTCTATCACCCCGGCCGTGCCCCTGCGGTTGCATGGGGGCCCAATGATGTGCCCGAGCCGGTGGCCACTGGCCGTTCCTTGTCTCTGCTCCCGGCGCCGGGCAAGGATCTGATGGCTTTTCGCAACAAGGATACCTTGCGTCAGCTGCTGGTTCGCTGGCTGGAGCATTACGATGTGGTGATCTTCGATACCTCGCCGCTCACCGCCCTCAATCGGGGCAATATTCCGGCCGATCAGGTGTGTGGTGCCTGTGAAGGGGCGCTGCTGGTGGTGCTGGCGGGGGTTACGC
This sequence comes from Aeromonas sp. FDAARGOS 1416, assembly GCF_019048085.1. NCBI lineage: Bacteria > Pseudomonadati > Pseudomonadota > Gammaproteobacteria > Aeromonadales > Aeromonadaceae > Aeromonas > Aeromonas sp. FDAARGOS 1416. The sequence goes on from NZ_CP077301.1 coordinate 1,215,958, forward strand.
CGACGACCGTGGTACAAAGTGCGGTGGATAAACTGACCCGTGCCGAGGCCAATCTGATTGGCGCTGTCTATAACGACAAGCTCAACCCGGGGCTGGCCAGCGAGATCCTGCGCGAACTCAACCGACTGCCCAGTAACCGGGTGACCGAATGGCTCAAGCGCTGGTGTCGGCGCAGTGCCTTGCTCAATTTCCGGATCTGATCGCCCGCTGATGGAGGCCCGATATGGATGACTGGTTGCGATCTGCTCCGGCAACCCTGCAGTCGGTGCGCGAACTGCGCAACCGGCTGGCACAGGGGCTCTCCCTGTTTCAGGTCTCCCCAAAGGATCAAGCCAACTGGCTGCTCTGTTTCAGTGAGCTGGCCACCAATAGCGTCAAACACACAGCTCCTCCCGCGACCCGGCTCTGGCTCACGCTGAAAGAGGATGAAACGGGTTTGAGTCTGATACTGGAGGATGATGGCGGCCCGCAACCCAGTCTTGCCAGTGCGCCGTTACCCGATGAGCTGCAGGAGGGGGGATACGGGCTGGCGCTGGTGCACCAGCTGTTTGCAGAGGTGCACTTCTCTCGCGACGGTGAGCGCAATCGTGTGACCCTTCGCCAGCAGGGCCCGGTCAACCAACTGCCGGTGATCGCGGTGATCGACGATGACAAGGTGATGCGTGCCTTGCTCACCGCCTACCTTCATGAGCACTACCGGGTTGAAAGTTATGCCGACTCCCATGCCGCCCTGCTGGCGCTTGGAAAGCAACCTCCCGCGCTGGTGCTCTCCGATATCGAGATGGAGGGGATCGATGGCTTTGGGCTGCGCCAGCAATTGATGAAGGATCCCAAGATGAAGGGGGTGCCCTTTATCTTCCTGACCGGTCATCAGGATCAGTGGACCCAGAGTCGGGCGGGGGCGCTGGGGATCGATGACTTTCTGGTCAAACCCATCACCAAGCAGGACCTGTTGCTGGCGGTTTCGCGGGTGCTGCAACGCTCGGAGCAGCTCAAGTCGCAATGGGGCGAGCAGCTGGATCAGCGCATGACCTCGGCGCTGCGCCCGTTATTGCCCGCCACCTCCATAGGGGGATACCAGCTGGCGTTGCAAACCCGTGCGGCCACCGTGGGGGGCGGTGACTTTCTGCTGGTCAAGGATCGGGTGCTGTGGCTCGGAGATGTGATGGGCCACGATGCGGAAGCCAAGTTCTTCGCCCATGCCTATGCCGGTTATCTGCGCGGTTTGCTGACGGCGCACGATCTGGAGCGCGCCCCCGCCCGCTTGCTGACCATCTTGTCCAATGCGGTTCACAGTGATCCGCTCCTCGGGGCTACCCTGCTCACCACCCTCTGTATTGAGCTCGGCAACGAGGGGCGGGTGCAGTGGGCCAGCGCGGGTCACCCGGCGCCCTGGCTGGTCGGGCCCGGCACCATCCGTCAGGTCGGTGTGACCGGCCCCTTGCCCGGTTTGCGCCCGGATCCCCACTTCGTGACCAATGAGCGTCAGCTCAAGCCCGGCGAGATCCTGCTGTTCTGGACCGACGGCCTGCTCGATAGCCGTGATGCCGCAGAGCGCCAGTGCTGGGAGTCGCAGCTAAAAGAGATCTGCCTGACTTCGGGGCCCGGTCTTGAGCAACTGGCTCATCGCATTGCCCGCTGGTTTGATGAACGCATCAATGATGCCGCCCTCGATGACATGACCCTCTTGCTGGTCGCCTGTCCCGGCGCCTGATCCTGCCCCTCTTTGCCTGACTGGCCCGCTCTATGCAGCGCCTCATTTCAGGTGGCATGGAGCCACGGGAGGAGGGCCTTATGTTACCCATGCAGCAGATCTGGCTGGCTATCGATGCGCGTCAGGTCGGTGGAATTGAAGTTCACATTATCCATCTCGCCAACGATCTGCTGGCCAGGGGATTTCGCCCCACCATAGTGCTGGTGAGCAACCACGGTATGACCCCCTTTACGACCCTGCTCAAACAACAGGGCTTGCCCTACGAGGTGTGCCACAACAGCCGCGATTTTATGCGCCGTCTGGCCCGCCAGCCTGCTTCTGTGCTGATCCATACCCACGGCTACAAGGCCGGGGTGCTGGGGCGGCTGACGGCCTGGTTCACTGGCAAATCGGTGGTCTCGACTTTTCACAGTGGAGATGACGGGGAGGGGTTGCTGAAGTTTTACAGCTGGCTGGATCGCACTACAGCGCGTTTTGCGAAGTGTATTGCAGTGAGCGAGCCCATCGCTCGCAAATTGCCTGTGCCAAGCACGGTGATCAGCAACTTTGTCCCCATGCCTGCGACGCCGGCTACGGTATCTGGCAACCGGATTGCCTTTGTCGGCCGCCTCTCGCCGGAAAAGGGGCCGGAGGCGTTTTGCCAGCTGGCCGCCTTCTGCCCGGATGGGGCGTTTCATCTCTACGGGGATGGCCCCATGAAAAGTGCCTTGTTGCAGCAGTATGGTGATCGCGTCCAGCTTCATGGTTTCCAGAACATGGCCAATGAGTGGCACAACATCGACCTGCTCTGCATCACCTCCCGCTTTGAAGGGTTGCCGCTGGTGGCCCTGGAGGCGATGGCTCACGGCATACCTGTCTGTACCTTTGCGGTGGGGGGGCTGGTCAATCTGATCGACCATAAATCCAATGGCTGGCTGGTGGAGCCCGGCCATGTGCGGGATATGGCGGAGCTGGTCAACTACTGGCTGCGCAGCGATGGGGTGGTGCGCAGCAAAATGAGTCAGGCGGCCCGCAACACCATAGCCCGCGGGTACAGCGTGAGCAACAGAGTGACCGATATTCTGGCCGTCTACGGCGCCTGAATCACGGAGAAACCTGTCAAAACGAGTGGCCGCTGGCCACTCGTTTTTTTATGTGCCGGTGTTAGGGGTTGCAGGGGGCGGATTGCTTCTGTGATCACGCAACGCTCGGGTTTCTGCGGTGGGGCAAACTGGCATCAGGCCTTTGGATGGATGGGGCCAGATAATGGCGATCAGATCGCTGACTTTTCGGTGATCAACGTTGATGTGCCACAAGGATGCGCCATAAAAAAAGGCCATTGCAGTGGCAATGGCCTGATGGGGTTGGGGTGTGGTTGAGGTTGGCACAGCGGGATTAGCGCCCCTTTTTGCCAACCATGATGGCGATCGTCTTGCCGATGATATGCACATCCTGCACCAGCCAGCGCCAGGGGTGGAGCAGGGCAACCGAGTAGGCCAGATCGAACGCCAGCTTGCTGCGCACATCATCCAGCGACTCGTCGTAACCCTGATTGACCTGTGCCAGACCGGTAATGCCGGGGGCCACTTCATAGGTGCGTTCGATAAAGTACGGCACCGCATCTTCCAGCCGGTTGGCGATACCGGGTCGCTCCGGGCGGGGGCCTATCAGCGACATCTCCCCCTTGAGCACATTGATAAACTGCGGCAGCTCATCGAGCCGGGTTTTGCGCAGAAAGTCGCCGCTGCGGGTGATCCGGCTGTCCCCCTTGCCACACCAGATCGGCCCGGTGGCCGCCTCGGCGTCGGCGCGCATGGTGCGAAACTTGATCATGAAAAAGAGCTCGGTATGGGTGGCGTGGCTGCGCCCGATCCGCAGCTGACGAAAGAACACCGGACCCGGGCTATCGAGCCGGATGGCCAGCATGATCAGTGGCCACAGCGGCAGCGTCAGCAGCAGGCCAAGAGTGGCACCGAGCAGATCCATGCTGCGTTTGACCACCAGGGTCAATCTTGGAATGGGGTGTGTCATACGGCTTTCTCCTGTGACATGAAACGTATGGGGGCGCGTAGGCAGTAGCGCAGGGTGCCCATGCCGTTGTACCAGTGTCCGATCACCAGATAGTGGATCTTGCGAAACAGATTGGGCCAGGGGTGCACAGGGGTCAGCTGGATCAGGATGACCAGCAGATACCCCAGCAGTTGCAGCCCCAGCAACAGCTGAAACAGCAGGGATTGGGTGGCCAGCGGGATGGCGCAGAGCCACAGCAGGGTCAGGCAGAGCGGCATCAACACCCGCAGCCCCTTGCCACTGGCAAAGTTGAAGGCAACCCAGCCGAATTTGGGGTGCAGCAGGGGCAGCAACCGCAACAACTGCTGGGTGTTGCCAGCGCCGATCCGCTTGCGCCGTGTCGCCTCCAGCGCGGCATCGGAAATTTCCAGCTCCAGTGCGGCGCAGCGATTGTCATAGACAGCCCGATACCCTTTGGCGATGGCCTGCATCGGCAGGATGAAATCGTCGTTGATGGTATCGGCGGCCAGCGGGGTGAGGCACTCCCGGCGCATCATGTAAAAGGCCCCGTGGGCCCCCAGCATGCCGCCAAGGGCCGACTCGCAGAGCTTGATCTGGCTTTGATAGTGCCAGTAACTCTCCTCGCCCTGGGAGCCCGGTTGCCAGAAGCGGTACGCTTCCCCGACCACCCCTACCTTGGGATCGGCAAAATGGGCGACCGCCAGCAGCAGGCTGTCGATGGGCAGCAGGGCCGAGACATCGGTGAGGGCTACCAGATCGCTGTGCACCCGGGTCATGGCCTCGTTGAGCACGGCGACCTTGCCGCGATTGCGGGGGTGATCAAACAGCCTGATCTGCAACTGCTGCAGGGCGGGATCACCGAGCTGGCTGAGCGCAATGGGGTAGCTGTTGTCGCTGCAGCCGTCGAAATGCACATGCACCCACAGCTTGTCGGCGGGGTAATCGAGGCTGGCGAGGTTTTGCAGCTTGGCCGCGATGGTCGCCGCCTCGTTGTAGACCGGCATCAGCAAAGTGATGGTCGGCAGCGCCTCATCGGCGGCCTCTGCTTTGAATCCCCGATCCAGAGGGCGGGGCGGATTGGCGACCTTGCGCGCCTGCCGACCACCGAATTTGAGCAGCAGGGGATAGCCGACATGGTGGTAGACCACCAGTACAGCGCACAGCCAGAACACGATCATGATCCATTCCATGGGATGCTCCTCTGGTCATCGGGTCGCTTGATCAGCGGCTGTAAAGCTGCTGATAGGCCTGAGCCATCCGGCTCAAGCTGCTTTGCTGGCACACAAACTCACGGGTGACGGCACGCAGGCTATGGCACTGCAGCAACCCTTGTGCCAGAAGCTGGGCAAGGCGGCCGGGATCCCGCTCCGACAGGATATGGCCGCTGGCCTGGCAGACGATCTCTCTGGCCGCCCCCACGTCGCTCATCACCACCGGCACCCCGCACGCTTGTGCTTCCAGCACGCAAAGCGGCATCCCCTCCGCCAGCGAGGGAAGGCAGAAGAGATCCAGCCCCTGATAGAAGCGCGGCATGTTTTCGACCAGCCCCAGAAAATGGACCCGATGGGTGATCCCCAGTTGCTGACACTGTTGTTGCAACGCATTTTGCAAACTGCCGACCCCTGCCAACGCAAGATGCACCTCTTCTGGCAGGGCTCGGATCGCCTCCAGCAGCAAGTTATGCCCCTTGACCGACTCAAGGCGGGCGGCACAGCCAATCAACTTGACCCCTTGTGGCAGCCCCATCTCCTGACGGGCGAGGGCGGCGGCGTCCGGGGCAAAGCGCTGCTCATCGATGCCGTTGGGGATCACGGTTGGCGACAGCTGGCCCAGCTTGGCCAGCAGCTGGTTGGCCACCGGCGTGGCATCGGCCACCAGAATCGGCTTGAAGGCGCGCAGCCCCCACAGGGCCAGCGTGCGCTGATGGGGATCATCGAGATACCAGGCATCGTGCTCTGTGTGTACCAGGGTGGGCACCCGGGCCAGCCGACTGGCCAGGCCGCCATAGAGCATGGGCCCCAGATGGTGGGTATGTACCGCGACGGGCTTGAGTTGGCGCAGCAGTCGGGTGAGCCGCCAGAGGGTCGCCAGCGACCAGCCCGCGGGCTTTTCCAGACAGTGAATATTGCCTGCGAAGGGATGCAAGGCGGGCCATGCCCTTAGCACATCCCCTTTGCGCCCTTCGAGGGAGATGATATGCACCGGCTGCTCGGCAGGGCTCGCCTGAGTGAGGTTGAGCACCATGGTCTCCAGCCCGCCCGGCTGCAGGTGCTGCACGATTTGAACGATGGAGCTTCTGCGGGGATGGGGTCTGTGCGACGGGGTTGATGACAACATGGTTCGCGCTCCGGCAAGGGAAGGGGTAACACCCCGGATAGCGGGAGAATGCGAATCTTGTACCACTCTTGCGATCTGCCCACAGAGGCGATCAGCACCTCTGGTGGCACTGCCTTTGCATCGTGCGGGGGAAGGGCTTTTCTCAGGGAGTGATGCCATGCCTGTCCAGTTCTATTACAACCTCTACATCATTCTCTTTGCCGCCTGGCGGCGCCGCTATCTGCTGGTGATCCCGGTACTGGTGATGCCGCTGGTGGGCGTGACGGTCGGCCTGCTCACCCCCAAGGAGTATGAGAGCCGCACCACCTTTATGGTGCCGCAAGATGCCAACCAGACCCCGACCCTCAAGGATCTGATCACTCAGGAGAGTCTCAAGGATCGCTTTGCGGTGCTCGAAGCCCTGCTGCGCAGCCGTTATGTGCTGGACGGGGTAGCGCGGGATCGTGGCCTGGTCAATGACGAGACCCCCCCAGCTCAGCGCGATGCCATCATGGACTGGCTCTCGAGTGCCGTCTCGCTGCGGCTGATCGGCGATGAGGTGATCGAGATAAAGGTCAAGGCGGATTCGGCGGCCAACAGCGCCGGTTTGCTCGAAGCCATTTCTCGGCGCTTTTTCTTCAACCTGCTCAGTAAGGGGCGCCAGTCGGCGGAGTCGTCCGAACGTTTCCTGCAAAGCCAGCTCGACAGCCGCCGCAGCGAACTGCAAGAGGCCGAGCAGCTGCTCGCCGATTTTAAACGGGAGCATGCCAGCGCCTTGCCCCAGCAGCAGAGTACCAACGTCGCCCGTCTCTATGGCTTGCAGGAGCGTTATGCCGAGAGCCTGATCACCCTGCAGCAGGCCAAGGCCCGGGTCGATCAGCTATCACTGGGGCAGGAGAGCCAGCTGGCCCGCCAGCTGGATGAGAAGCTGCAACTGATGCGTACCGAGCTTGTGTTGCTGCGGGCCCGCTACAGCGACGAGCACAGCAAGGTTCAGAGCCTGCGCTATCAGATTGACCAGTTGCAGCAGGAGTTCGAGCAGCTCAAATCTCAGCCGGATATGGCGCGCGGGCCCGAGTGGCAGCTGGCCCAGACGCAGCTGACGGAGGCGGAGCAAAACACCGCCGGCCTGAAGAGTCAGCTGGATGGGCTGGACAAGGTGGTCGACTCCCAGGGCGATACCGAACGCCAGCTCGCCGAGCTGGAGCGGGATCTGGCGGTCAAACGCACCCTCTATCAGGATTTGCTGCTGCGCTATGAGAAGGCCAAGGTGACTGGCGATCTGGGCAACTTCGAGCAGGGGGAGCGGATCAAGGTGATCGACAAACCCTTTGCCCCCAGCAAGCCGAGCAACTACCCGCTCTGGCTGTTTTTGCTGGCGGGCATTGTTGGCGGGTTGGGGCTGGGCTGCGGTCTGGCGCTGGTGGCCGAACTGGCGGATGCCAGCCTGCGCCGCTCCGATCAGCTGGCCGCCCTGGTCAAGGCGCCGGTGCTAAGCCGCATTCCCTACTGCGAGCCGGTGCCGGACTATCCATCCAATAGTGATCATGCGCTGGATGGGCAGGTGTTGCCCTTGTCACCAGAACCGGGGTGATTGCCGTAAAAGCGGGCTGCCAGCAGGAACCTGAATATATCTGAAAAGGCCTTGTGATAAGGCCTTTTTTATAAGACTTTGTCAGCTGCTGGGGCAGCTACATCATTTGAGATGATTGGTGTCGAGCACCGTTCAAATGTGTTTATAAATATGAGGTCTGGTAGCGTTTTATAATTTCGTTTCTTGACTGTTGGTTTGCACTGGTGGTACAAGTGGAACTATTGATAAAACTCACACATGCATGTGTCTGTTAATAAAGAATTATTTTCTGCGGGGTTAGATGTAAACGCTACCAGTATATTAATGCAGCCTTCCATTTTAATACTGTCATAAAAATTAGGAGATATGGTGGAAAGAGGAATAGTAATTACACCTAATTACAATATCTTAAATGGTGGCCATGGATTGCAAATTAATGGTCCTGTCGAACCAACTAATTTAAGAAAATATTTGCTTTTTTGGGATAAAATTGATTATCCGACGAACAATATGATTCACTATGGAGCAGGAGATGACTTGGATTTTCTAATCCAAGAAGGTGTTGCAAAGTCAACATCAGTTCATTTTAGAGAGCTTCGTGGTGACCAAAATGGACTCCTATTTTTGGCGACACAAATGGCTGCATATGAAGAAAATAATAAAAATGCAGAGCAAGAATGGAGTATTGCACAGCCTACCGATCATTTGTTGATTCCACAGCAGTATACGAAAACTCAAGGTTGCTTAGAGTTTGAGTTATATAATGCCATTCAAGTACCAACTGGTGACGTGCCTTTGCCCGAGGTTTATGAGTTTAAAAAGCGTCGCAATGATGAACTATTGGCATTAAGGGATTCAATGGACTTAGTCGTTGATTCAGTGCTTACCGCCCAAGATATACCAAAACGTAAGATTAAGGTTCTGAATAAACTTCATCGCGATCTAAATGATTTTAATCGTGTTATGAAAGAAACAAAGTTTGAGAGAGTAAAGCGGTCTCTAACTGCAGTGGCCACTGACCCTTGGTTTGGTGTTGCTAATGCAGGTGTTTTAGCAAAAGACTACTTACCAGAAAACTACCAACCATATGTACAAACGTTAAATGTGGCTGCATTAGGCGCTTGTGCTATTAAATTTGTGTATAAAGAACTCAGTGTTGGAAAATCAGTGCCAGATAATTTCAAGCATTTTGCCTATTTATCATCAATGCGACGGGAGCTTTTATAACAAACAGCTCGTAGGTTCGATTAGCGCAGCGAAATCGGACGATCGAGGTGAAATTCCATATCAATGCGGCAATAACGTCACGACCGGTGCCAGTTCGAGAGTCAGTTTTTTGGGTGGGGCGAAGTGGCAATTTGGGAGGGTTTGGGTGAGTTAAAGAGAAATATTGTAAAAAGGCGCGAGCGTCCGATTAGCCGGTAGGCGTAATCGGACGCTCGCGGTGATACTCCCCATCAATGTGGCAAGCACGTCACGACCGACGCCAGTTCGAGAGTGAGTTTTGGGGCGGAGAAGTGGCAAGATGGAAGGGTTTTGGCGAGTTAAAGAAACATATTACAGAAAGGCCGCGAACGTCCGATTACGCTTCTCTAATCTAACCTACTGCCCTTAAAAAATCGTAATGAGGAGAGACTATATTGATAAATTATCTGTTGTCACGCTCTGCTGAACTTGAAAGAAACTTACTGGAGTTTTTAGTACTGCCTCCCTTCGATGACTCACAAAGAATCATGGTGAGCAGAGTCATGTGTAGTATTGCTTTCGAGCATGCTGAAAGTGCCAAAATACTTATATCAGCAGGTAATCTAACCTCGGCTACGGGGCTTGTTCGTCTTCAATATGAGGCACTGGTTCGGGCAATGTGGCTGCTCTACGCTGCAACCGATACAGATGTTTTAAAGTTAACCAGCGAGCTGACGCAGGAGACGGCAAATAAGGCAAATAAGCTTCCTATGCTCAGCGAAATGTTAGAAAAACTACAAGGAAAGTCCCCTCAAGAACCGTTGGATATGTTGAGAGAATTCAAAGAGTATTCTTGGAAACCTCTTAGTTCGTTCATCCACGGTGGACTTCATGCAATCCACCGCCACAGTAAGGGTTATCCACTTCCTTTACTTGAGCAGATGGTCAGAATATCCAACGGGGTGTCGTTAATGGTGGGCATGCTGTTAATTATATTGCATGGTGGTGGTGAGCAGGTAGGTAAAATACCACGTATTCAAAGAGAGTTTGCTGATTGTCTACCTGATACCAAGTTGTAAATTTCAATAAGAAGTGTCGTAAAGATCCGCCAGCCCCATGTTTTAGTCGAGTAGCCTGCCTCAGCCCAATCATGAGCACAACTGCTGTATATGCTCAGCCACTCATCCTTGTTTACAGATAAAAATCAGGGAGCCATAGCTCCCTAATCGCAACACACGGGGTGATTAACTAGCCGATGGCAGGTGTTTGTTGCCAGTTGGCTTGCAGCAGGCGTCCCTGGTTACGGCGCTGATAGCGCCAGGCCAGCAGTAGCGGCACACCGAGCAGCAGCTGGGCGGCCAGCGGGATCTCCTCGATGGGGGCGGCCAGTGCACCTTCCGGAATAATGCCCCCCTCAATTTCGGCTGCCAGTTTGAGCTCCAGCGCATTGCCAAAGTCGGCGAAGGTGGTGGCATTGATAACAAATGCATCCTGACCGCCCGCCACGTTCTCCACATACCACTCTTGCAGCACCCCATCGGCGTAGTCCTGACCTATGGTGATGCCGTTGATGGTATCGATGCCGGAGGCGAGCAGTTGATCCCGCACGGTAGAGGTATCCAGCCCGTTGTTCTGGATCCCGTCACCCGACACATCCATCACCTGGCGGGCGGCGGTGAAGTTGTTGGTATCAAACTGCTGGACACCAAAGGCCATCGCCGAACCGGGGGCCGTCATCCCCGCATAGGGGCGCACCAGGGCATCCAGGGTGGCGGCGAAGTTGTTGATGGAGGTCATGTCGTAGAGGTGGAACCAGTCAGTCATCACGCTCTGCTGGTTGCTGCTGCTCCACATGATCATCTGTACGGCGATGGACCCGAGTTTGCCGCCACTGGTGTCGAGGATGGCGCTTTGTACATCCTGACTGTAAAAGGCGTCCACATACCCCTGTAATTGCAGATTGAATTCCGATGAACTGACGCTGCCCGACACATCCATCAGCAGTTGCAGTTCGGTATCGACTTCGGTCAAGGCGTATGCGGGGGAGGTTACCAACAACATCCCCAGCAGCCCTGCCAACGGTTTGAGTTTCATTGCCCACTCCTTCTCCTTGGCGCTAGTGCCAGCAGGGTGGAATGAATAAAGCGTGCCAGCTTTGGCGAATCCTTTGACTTGGCTTGATCCGGGTGAGACCGGGCAGGCATGGAACTTGCGACAGCGGTCAAAAGCGCTGATAACCGGCAGGAGTTGCGATGGAGATCCGTCCCTGGCAGTGGGCACCCAACTGGCTGCTACTTGGTTTGGCCAATCAGTGGGGCATGGTGTGGCTCAATATGGGCCACTTCAACCTGCTGGTGGTGTTGCTGATTGCTATCTGGTGGCAAATTGCATCGCGGGTTGCACCGAGCTGGCGCCCGCATCCACTGGCGCTCGCCCTCTTTATCCTGCTGATCCTGATCCCCAGCGCCAGTTGCAAGGCGCTGGCCTGTCTGTTGCTGGTGGCCTCGCTGTGGCGCCGTCATCAGAGTGGCGATGAGCGGGCGGTGTTGCAGATTGTGCTCGCCTTTACCGTGGCGGTGTTGTGGGGGCAGCAGGTGTTTGCCCTGCTCTCCGGCCCTGTGCTGGCGCTCGATGCCTGGGGTGTGGGCCAGTGGTTGCAGCTGCTGGGTTGGGAGACTCGCCTTGATGGCAATCGCATCGAGCGGTTGGGGGGCCATGCGCTGATCGTGCTCAAGGGGTGCTCCTCGTTTTCTCAACTCTATCTGGTGGTGCTCTCCTGGCTGGTCTCCTGCTGCTGGCTGGCACCGGAGCGCCCCCTCTACCGGCAGTGGCCCATGCTGCTGCTGGTTTGCCTGCTCTATATCGGGGCCAATCAGCTGCGGTTGGTGCTGATGAGCCTGGATCTGCGCTGGTATGGCTGGCTGCATACCGGCTCGCTGGCCCAGCTCTACCAGTGGGCCATCATGTTACTGGTGATGACCATCCTCTTTATCCGGGGGCGCCGTGATGCATCTATCTAGGGGATATCTGCTGCTGTTGCTGGTGGCGCTGCTCAGTGCTGCCGCCATGGGCTGGCGTTATCAGAACCGGGCGATCAATGAGGGGGCCAAACCCATGCTGATGGAGCTGGTCCAGTTGGGCTGGCGCTTGCGGGTGGCCACGCCGGTATTGGGCGGCACCTATGTCAGCTATCAGCTGGCCCATCCCCGCTGTGACGGCCTGCTGCAGGCCATGCTGGTGGCGCCGGATAGCGAGGCGATGTCAGTGACGCTGGCGGGTGAAGGGATGAGTCAGGGGGTGATGTTTTTAGGCGAGCTGCACCAGAGCCCGCCGCTGCTCTCGTACCGTCTTACCCAGGGTTGGCGCAAGTTGTGGGGGCTGGCCCCTTATCCCCTCTATCGGGTGGCTTTGCCAACCTCTTGCCTCGGCCTTATTGCGCCGCCGCTGGGGTGACCGCCTCCGATTCACCGTTTGGCAGAATGCGGATCAGCAAGGTATTGGGGGCCAGCATGGGGTCATAGCGGGGCTCCAGCTCAATGGCGCGAGCTCCCAGCAAGCGGGTGAGGGCAGTCAGTCGCACGCTTGCCATTCGCGCACTCTCCAGCATGTCGGTTTGCAGCCCGGGGCCGCTTACCAGCGCAATCCGGGCCGGATCCTTGCGTCCTAAAAACTGATGCAGCAGCTGCTCCTGATCCGCTGGCAGTTGTGTCTCCGCTTGCTGGTACTGCAGTTGCAGCTGGGGCTGTTCGGCCATTTGCTGTTCCCGCAACTGGTTGAGGATCGGCAGGGTCTCATTGACCGGCTCCTGACGGGCGCAACCGGTGAGGATCAGCAGCGGCAGCATCAGAGGCAACAGGCAGCGCAGGGCGCTGTCTTTTGCTGTGGAGCGGGGAGTCTGGTTGGCCATACGCAGTCACTTCAGGAGGATGAGTTGGCACCAGTTTGCAATGTTTTCAATCCCTTGGCCAGTTGTTCAATCTCGCGGCGCCACTGGATCCAGGCGGCAGAGGGCAGTTGCTCTGCCACCTGCCAACGGGTCGGCAGCTGATCCCGCAGACGCTCCAGCAGCAGGGCGGCCTCTACTTGATAGCGGGCCTCCTGCTCCAGCCAGGCGAGCCAGCGCAGATCCTCGATGGCTTGCTGCAACACCAGCAGATCGTGGGAGAGGCGGTGCGCCTCGCAGGCTTGCGGGCCGAGCAGCATAAAGTCGCTCTCCCGCCCGTCGGTGGGGTCATAAGGCAGGGCGGTCGGCATGCGGCCATGCCACTGCAAATAGCCTTCGGCGCCGCTTTGCCACAGGTAAAACCCGGCGGCTCTCGGGGTGCCCAGATTGTAAAACCAGGGGGTGACCTTGTGCTGGCGCACTCGCGCCACATCGCTCTTGTCGGCGCCAAAGCCTGCGTTGATCAGGGCAATCTCCACCTCTGCCAGCAGACCAACCTGACCCGGATGATTGAAGTGACCCGCACGGATCACCGCCGGATCCCGCCGTTTCATCTCCCGCGCCAGGGTGGTGATGGCGGGCAGGGTGGCAAGATCGGGCTCATCAAACAGGCTCCATGCCAGCGGGGGCAAGCCGCTGGCGGTCAGCCCCTGTTGCCGGGCCTGCCACTGATCAAGCTGGCTGGCAGGGTCTCCCCCCCAGCGTTTGAGCGGGGTATAGGCCAGCAGGGGCGGCACAAAGCCGAGCCCGGCCGCCTCTCCCATGATCTCCCGCATCCCCGCTTCATCCTGTGGCAGGGCGGGCGAGAGGCCGCTGATCCCGAGTTTGGCGAGCCGCGCCAGATCGCAGCGACTGGCCGCGGCGATCTGCTCTTTTAACGCCTCGGGATTGGGGCTCAGCCAATTCAGATAGGGGGGCGCTTCGACATAGATGCCGACCGGCTTGCTGGCCGCGGGCAGAGTCAGCGGCAGCACCTCGATAGTCAGTGGCAGCTGCACCAGTTGCTGCTGGCTCAGCAGCTGAATATTGCCCAGATAGTGACCGGCAGGCGCATCGCGAGGGACGGTGATCTGCAGTACCAGACGCCGAGGTACGCCTGCAAGCAGGGTGAGCCCGGCGATCCCCTCGACCAGCTCCTGATCCGAGGGGGCCAGCAGGGTGCCGCTCGCCTGCGGGCGAACCAGATGCCACTTGCCGTAATAGGGGGTCAGCGTCAGCGGTGATCCTGCCTGCTCGGGGGGCTGGATCACCAGCAAGGGTGCCGGATCGTCGGTGGCGGCGTGGATGGCAAACTCCAGCAACAGCTGGCTGCCACGGGCGGCCAGCACCGGTTGTGAAGCCTGCTGCAACGCATCGGCCGCAGATAGCGGGGCGATCTGCAGGGTTGGGGCGGCATCCGTAATCGGCGTGAGGCTCAGTTGCTGCGAAGCTGGGGCTGGGGAATAGGGGGCCAGAGTCCACTTTTCCAAAAACAGCTGGCGCTGCTTGGTCAGCACGCTTGCGGTAGCGTCGGCCAATACGGCGAGATCTTTTCCACTATTCGGGAGAGCCTCTTTGCGGGTGCTGGCCGGATAGGGGGCAAGCAGCAGCCCCGCCAGGTATTTGGCATCCGGTGAGTGACCCACCAATGTGATAGTGAGCGGGCCGCCGGGGTGGTTCAGGGTGACATGAACCGGGCCGCCCTGTCGTGCCCCGAACAGCTGCCAGGGATCCGGATTTGGCAGTGCCTCGCGAGATTGCCCCGCCAGATAGCGCTGCGTTAGCCACTCCTGCGGTTGCCACTGCTCGGCCCAGATGGGCTCGCCATTGACCAGCACGCTGCGCTCGAAGGGGTGGGGCAGGTACTCCCATTCACCTGGGTCATCCAGCCAGAGGGTGAGCTGGTAGCGTCCTTTGGCCAGGTCCAGCCGCACCCCGTCGAGATTGCGCAGCCCATCGCGCACAAGGGCATCGCCGGAGGGACGCAAGATGGGGGTGGGGTGGCCAATCAGCCGGGGATCCCCCGGGCTCAGGGGCTCAAAGCCGGTAAAGCGGGGCGCAGCCGCCGCCCCCAGATCCAGCGCAATGGTGCCCGCAGGCAGGGTCAGACCGGGTTCCCAGTACCAGCGGTGAATGGTCATTGAGGGGGCGTTATCGGCCATAAAGAGATAGAGCTTGGTGAGTTTGTCCAACGCCAGTGCTCTGGGCTGGCTGGTGCGCCACTCACTCAAGGCAAAGCGCTGGGTAAAGGGGCCGGGGGCGACAATCCGCTCCAGATTGACCCGGCTACGGTAGTTGACCGAGGCCTCATCGTCGATACGCAGGATCAGGGTTTGCGGGTGGGCGCTGGGGTTATGGCCCTCGATCACCAGTTCATCATCGCTCCCTATTGGCCAGTTCTGGGTGCTCAGATCGAGCCGCTGGGGTGTCTGGTTACTGGTTAGGGGCAGCGGGGTCTGCCCCTCCAGCCGGGTAGTGGCCATTGCTGCATTGGCGCAGAGCAGGATAACCAGCCAAAGCCCTCTGCTCATCCGGCCAGCCCCTTCAACCAGTTATTCAGCTCGGCAGCCTTGTGATCCCAGCTTTGCAGGGCCACCTGCTGCTGGCGAGTGTGGCGCCCTTCGCTGCGGGTGAGCCCCTCCCAGCCACTCTCCTGAAACCAGCCCGGATTGGGTTGATCAAAGGCGGCCCGGTTGATGGCCTGGGCCAGGCTCTCCCCATCGTGGGGGAGCTGGATCTGATCCCGATAGCCATCGAGAGCCGGAAAATCGGTGCTGACGATGGGCCTCCCTGCGGCCAGATATTCGCGCAATTTCAATGGATTGCAGGCACGGATCTGGGCGTTGTCGACAAAGGGCAGCAGACTCACCTGCCAGTGCTGGGCATAGGCCGCCAGCGTGTGGTGGGGACGGGGCCCCAGCAAATGGATATTGGGGAGCCCCTTGAGGGGGGAGATATCGGTCTGGACCGGGCCAATCAGCACCAGATCCCAGTGGGGCAGGGCGGCAGCCGTCTCTGCCAGCAGGGGAATATCAATCCAGTCGCTCAGGCTGCCGTAAAAACCGGCAATGGGGCGGCCGGAGGGGAGATCCGCCGGGCGTTCTCTGGGGGGCATAAACAGCTCGAGATCCACCCCGTGGCTGAGGAGCCGGGTTTTATGGGGGGGAAAGCGGCTGGCCAACGCGGGGCTGGCGGCCAGAATGAGATCGGCTTTTTCCACCAGTCGGGCTTCGCAGTGAGCTATGGCCTGATGATCCACCCCAGCCAGCGCCGAGAAGTCATCGCCGCAGTAGTAGATCACCGCCCGCTCTTCGAGCTTGCCAATCAGATCGACGGCGCTGGGCAGGGAGATCCAGAGCAGGGGGCGATCCAGCTCGGGCAACTGGCGCCGGATCTGCGCCGCCAGCCAGTGGCCATTGATCTTGCCCGCCAGCCGACTGCCCGGCAGCGGCAAGGCGAGCGGCGGCAGTACCCGGGGGCTGCTGGCGTCGACTGGCGCAACCGACTGGCCGCCATCATGGCGCGCGCCGCGCAGCACGGCCCCCAGTTTGCGGACGATGCGGGTGAGATCATGAAGGGTAAAGCGGGGGCAACGCATGCCGATGGAGTTGACCCAGAGCACTTGATAATCGGGCAACAGACGCTTGATCAGGTGTTGGGTGCTGGAGGGGTGCTGGCCCCAATCCTCGCCCAGCACCACCAGTTGCGGCAGTGAGTGTGGTTTCATGCAAAGGTCTCCGAAGCATGTGCGGGGTCGCTGTGATCCTGTGGTTGCAAGGTGCGCAGTACTGTGGCCGGTACACCCGCTGCCAGCACACCTGCGGGCAGATCCCGAGTGACGACGCTGCCTGCGGCGACAATGGTGCCGGCGCCTATGGTGACGCCGGCCATCACCATCACCCCGGTGCCAAGCCAGACATCCTGCTCCAGCACAATGGCCCCCACCTGTTCATCGCGATCCGGCAGGCCCCGGGCGCGATCGCGGGCATTTACCGGGTGCCCCGGGTAGCCCGCCAGAAAGGCACGCCCTGCAATTCTGACGTTATCCCCCAGCACTATCTTGCTGCCCACCGCCAGGGTGGTTTGCCAGCCAATCCCGACATTGCGGCCAATGACCAGCCTTGGTGTCTGGCTCGATGCCCGGCCGCTGATGGTCATGGCGGCGCTGAGGCGGCAGTCGGCACCAATTTCGATGGTGACCGGACCGCTGATATAGGGGATGCCGCCATAGAGATAGAGGCGCGGTGCCGGGGCCGTCAGGCGAGATTGAAACAAGGGGGTCCACCAGAGGGTGCGGGTCAGGGTCGCCAGCGCGTTGCTGCCCAGCAGATAGAGCCGATAAAGCAGCCGATGCAGGGGGGGGATCACGGGGAATGACCAGTGGCGGGCACTTTTGGCCAGTCGCCATACCCGGCGAGCCAGTGGCGTCTCCCCCTGTTTGGCCCAGCTTTTCATCCGGTGCAGGTTGATGGTGTTCATGGCGACCTCTCCCTCTGGTGCAGTCCGTTGCTCGCTATGCAGAAAGCAGGGATCGGGCCAACAGGACGACCCCAGCGGGATCGGGCCAAATGGGGCTAAGAGGTGGGGCAGATTGCGCCGGTCGGTGCAATTTGCAGCCAGCGTTGTGCAAAACGCAAATGCCAGTCTCATTCTGGGCCTGTTCAGGCCGGTTAAGCCGCACAGAGGGGCTATCGCTTCAGGGCAGGTGTGAGTGGCGTGGGCTTTGCATTAGCGGTAGCTGACCTGGAGCAGGATGCTTCGGGTGGCTGGGAGGCCCTATGAAACTTGGTGTGAACCAGATTGCCATGCTCTATTACGCCGGCGGCTTGCTCCTGATGAAAGGGATCTCCCTGCTGATGTTGCCGGTGTTGACCCATCAGCTGCTGCCTCGTGAATACGGCCAGCTGGAGGTGCTGCTGACCCTCATCAATCTGGGTTCCCTTATTTTGGGCTTCGGGCTGGTGGATGCCCTCTACCGCTTTGCCGGACTGGCGAAAGATGAGCAGGAGCGCCAGCAGGTGGTAGCCCGCATGTTTGGTCTGGTCTGGCTGATCGCTCTGGCCAGTCTGGTGCTGCTCTGGCTGCTGGCACCTGTGGTGCAAGCCTGGCTGCCGGTGGAAACCCGCCTTGCGGATGTGCGCTGGGTGCTTTGCGCCCTGCCGTTTGAAGGGGTGATCGGCGTGCCACTGGCATGGCTGCGGATGCGCAATCAGGCGCGGCTCTTTTTCGTGGCGACCGCAGGCAAGGCGGTGATCCAGTCGGTGCTGACCGGCTGGTGGCTCTGGCTCGGTTGGGGCGTGAGCGGGGTGCTGGCCTCCGGCACCCTGACCTGTGTTGCACTGGCGCTGCTGCTGAGCCTCTGGCAGTGGCGAGATAGCGGGATCCGCTTTGACTGGCAGCACTATCGACCGCTGCTGCGCTATGGATTGCCCCTGGTGGTGAGCGGGCTGGCAGGCTTTGCCCTGAGCGGACTGGATCGCTGGTTGCTGGCCGATGTGGTGGGGGAGGCGCTGCTCGCTTACTACGCGGTGGCGGGAAAGCTGGCGCTGGCGGTGGGGTTGTTGCTGCAACCCTTTGCCCTCTGGTGGTATCCCCGCCGTTTCATGCTGCTGCGCGAGCCGGATGGACTGCGACTCAATGCCCACTACAGCGTGATGGGGTCGGTGCTGGGGTTTGTCACCGCGGGGATTGTCGGGCTTACCGCCCCCTTGCTTATTCGCTGGCTGACCCCGGAGAGCTATCACGGGGCGATCGCCTATATTCCGCTGCTGGTGCTGGGTATGGCGGTGCGCAATGTTTCGGACTTGCTCAATGTCGGCTGCTTTAGCGGCGAGAAGAGCAATGCCCAGATGGTGATCAATCTGGGCTGCAGCGCCCTTGGGGTAGCAGGCTTTCTGCTCGCCATCCCCCCCTTCGGGGTCGCCGGGGTGATCTGGACCCTGCTGCTGGTCTATCTGGTGCGGGCGCTGGCCTTTTATCTGGTGAGCCAGCGGTTGCTGCCGCTGCCGTATCGCCTCTCGACCCTCTGGGCCAGTTCGCTCGGGGCGCTGGCGATGGTCTGGCTCGGCCAATGGTGGGCAGGATCATGGCTCGTCTAACGCCAGCCATCTGGGCAAGCGCCATCTGTCTGGTGCTGGCACTGTTCTGGTGGCGGCTGCCCCATCCCTTGCTGCTGCCGGTGCTCGGCCTTGCCATTCCCGCCATCTGGTTTGCCCTGCGCTGGCACTTCTTGATGGTGCTGGGGTTTGTCACTTTCTCCTTCTTTCGGCTGCATGAGGTGTTCCCCCAGCTCTATCCCCTCAAGATCCCGCTGCTCTTCTCGCTGGCCGCCATCGGTGCGCTGGTCTGGCACATTTTGCTGACCGGTCGGATCAAGCCCTACTGGAGTCCAGCGCTGAGCTGGCTGACGGCCTTCTTTGTGATGGTCTCCATCGGTGTGCTGTTTGCCAGCAACCGGGGCGAGGCGATCGCCACCTGGACCGGCAGCTACAGCAAGATCTATCTGATGACCCTGGCCACCGCTTGGCTGGTGCGCACTCCGGGGGATTTTGCGCTGGCGGTGCGTACCTTCGTGGTAGCGGGCTGTCTGGTGGCGCTGGTGGCCCTCTACAACAAGGCGAGCGGGATCGGGCTGGTGGAGGGGACCCGGGTGACCATAGGGCGCGAGCTGGGCTCGGTGCTGGGGGATCCCAACGATCTGGCGCTGGTGCTGCTCTTTCCTGCCGGCTTTTCATTGAGCTTGCTGCTCAATCAGGGCAATGGGGTGGGGGGGCGTTTGCTGGGGGGGCTTGGCTTTGCGCTGACCGCCGCCGCCATTATCGCCACCCAGAGCCGCGGTGGTCTGCTGGGTATCTGCGCCGTTGGTGGCCTGTTTGCCTGGCAGCGGGTGAAGTCGAAAACCCTGTTGATCTCGATGGGGATGGTCGCGCTGGTGGTGCTGTTTGCCGCCGCCGGGATCAGCGACCGGGCATCTGGCGGCGCAGCCGAGAGCGGGGTCGATGCCTCGGCCATGGGGCGGATCTACGCCTGGCAAGCGGCCTGGGGCATGGCGTTGGGCCATCCGCTGGTGGGGGTGGGCTTGTCCAATTTCTATTACAACTACTTCTTCTACAGCCCCCATTGGGATGGACTCAATCATGCGGTGCACTCCACCTGGTTCGGGGTGCTGGCTGAAACCGGTTTTGTCGGGCTGGCGCTGTTTATCGGCATGGTGACGGTGACCCTGCGCAGTTGCTGGCGTTGCCAGCTTGCTGGCATGCCTCCTGCAGTGATCACGGCGATGCAGGGGGTGATGGCCAGCATGGTGGGGTTTGTGATTTCGGGATCCTTCCTGACCCAGGGGTTTACCTGGCCCATCTATCTGGAGTTGGCGCTGGCCGTCGCCGCCATCAAGTACGTGCAGCAGGCGGTCACAGAGGTGAAGGCCACCGCTGAGGAGCATCAGGAGGCAACCCGGTTGCCGGCAGTGCCACCAAAGGGAGCAAGAGGATGAACGCAACCCCTGTTTTGCTGGTTCACTACGGAGAGGACTGGATCCGCGGTAGCGAACGCTGCCTGCTGGATCTGCTGGCCCACCTCGATCGCAGCCGGTTTACGCCCCTGCTCTGGTGCAATAGCCCGGCTCTGGCGGCAGAGGCGACCACCCTCGGGGTAGAAACCATGGTCGAGCCGTTCAGCCTGCTGCTGGGATGGCAGGCGCCACGTTTTGATCTTGCGGCCCATCGGCGCCTCTCCCGGCGAGCCAGAGAGCTCATCACCGAGCGGCAGATTGGGCTGGTGCATGCAAACAGCGCGGCCCCTTGTCAGTGGCTGGTTGGGGTCTGTCGAGTGTTGCAGGTACCGCTGGTGTGCCACCTCCATGCCCGTTACCAGCCAAGAGACAGATTCAGCCTACGGGTTCATCAGGCAAGCGTGCTGATCGGGGTGAGCGAGCCGGTGTTGACCGGTTGGCGCCAGGATGGCTGCGCGGCCGATCGGTTGATCCGGGTACCCAACGGGGTCGATGCCGCTCGCCTGAATGGTGGTGCTCACTGGCCGGTCGTCGGCATGCTGGGCTTGCCCCCGGGGGATATGATCATCGCAACCGTCGGCTCATTGATCAAACGCAAGGGGATTGATCTGCTGATCCGCTCGCTGGCTGCCCTGATGGCATCGGGGGAAGAGGCTCAGTTGCTGATCATTGGCAGCGGCCCGGAGCGGGAAGCATTGATGGCGTTGGCTGTCGAGCTCGGGGTGGCTGAGCGTGTCCACTTTCTCGGCGAGCGGCCGGACAGCGGGGCTATCTTGCGGGGCGGGGTGGATCTGCTTGTCTCCGGAGCCCGTGAGGAGGTGTTTGGTCTGACGTTGGCGGAGGCGGGCATGTTGGGGCTCCCGGTTAGTGCCTATCGGGTGGGCGGCATCCCTGAAGTAGTGGAGGAGGGGGTGACCGGTTTGCTGGCAACCCCGGGGGATTGGGCCGAGATGGCTGATCACTGGCGGCAATTGAGCAATCCGCAGCGCCGATGTGAAATGGGGCGGGCCGCTCAGTTGCGTGCCGCACAGTTGTTCACGGTGGCGCGTTACGTTGACGGGGTCACTGCGGTGTGGGACGCCGCGCTGGCTGGTCGTTGGCACGCCACGGCCCCCACCCCCTTCCGACCACTCATTCATTGGGCGGGGCAACGACTCCTTGCCAGAGGTCGCAATATGTTGGCGAGTGGGATGGCAAGAGTGGCGCAAAAAGTGCAACTGGGGTTTGGCCGCCGCAAGGTGCCAGAGTAAGGGAGCAGCAAGATGAGCATGCAAACTGAGCCGGTGTTCGGAAAGATCATCGTTGTGGATCCCATCCCGTTTCGCGGGGGCTCCAAGGTTGCGACCGAAGTGCTGCTCGATGAGTTGGCCAAACGGATGCCCGGGCTCACATGCCATGTGTTGACCCAGGATCCCGACTCCTGGCGACGTTGTCAGCATCATCCTCTTTGGCTGCCCCACATATTGAAGGGGCGGGAGTCCGGCATCGGCTATCTGCTCAAACAGGGGTGGCAAACCCTGCTGATCCTCTGGCTGGTGTTGCGTCTGGGGCAGGTGAAGTGCCTGGTAGCTGCGTCCGGGCCAGGGGTGGATCTCTGCTGTTACTGGGCGGCCCGCTGGTTGCGGTGCCGGGTGGTTCAGCTGATCCATGGTCCAGTGGGGTGCTCGGGGCTCTCTGCCAGAGCCTTGCAACGGGCGAGTTTTGTGTTTTATCTCGAATCGACCCGCAGCTCCCTGGCGGCGCTGCTGGCCCGGCTTGGCGAGACCGAGTTCCCGTCACACTGGCAGCCATTTACCAATGGTTTGAGCGAGATTGATTGGCCCAAAGCGACCTTGGGGGGGCCCCGTATTTTGTGGGCGGCTTCGTTGCTGCGCTGGAAGGGACTGGAGACCATGCTGGCCGCCCATCAACTGATCCCTGATGCTCGCCCCGAGCTGATGGTGTGCTATCTGCAGCCCAAGGGCACGCTGCAACCCTGCAGCCAGCCTCAGCCACAGTTGCCAGACACGCACTGGTATGCCAACCCCGCCAATCTTGACGAGATCCGATCTCAATGCGGCATTTTTGTCTCCACCAGTCACCAGGAACCGTTTGGCCTCTCCATTCTGGAGGCCATGGCGGCAGGATTATGCGTGGTGATCCCGGCCGATGGCGCCTGGTGGGACCGACACCTCACCGATGACGTGAATTGCCGCAAATATCAGCCAAACGATCCCGGCGAGCTGGCGCGGGTGCTGGCCAGCCTCAATGCCATGCCCGACGTGATCAAGCGACTTGGCCATCATGCCCGCCTGCATGCCATGGCCCATTACAACGCGGCGGATACCTATCAAAGCACACTGGATCAGTGGGAAGGTATGTTGCGATGGGATGCGTTGAGCCTTGCCGTGCATGGTTAGCGTGCAGTGGTTCCCCACGGGTAGGATGGTCACGCATGAGGGACTTATGGGCAGACTGGTTGCGGGAGGCTGGGTGACTCCGCC
Organism: Aeromonas sp. FDAARGOS 1416; assembly: GCF_019048085.1. Lineage (NCBI taxonomy): Bacteria > Pseudomonadati > Pseudomonadota > Gammaproteobacteria > Aeromonadales > Aeromonadaceae > Aeromonas > Aeromonas sp. FDAARGOS 1416. The sequence continues at coordinate 1,238,671 of NZ_CP077301.1, forward strand.
ACTCTGATACAGTTACGGCCGGATGATTTGGCGGTGTAGAGCGCAGCATCAGCCAGTTTGACCAGTTCAGATGGCTGCCAGCGACTCGATGGTCTGAGGCAGGCAACACCCATGCTAACGGTCACCAGACCGGTGGCATTTTGTGCGTGTGGCTGCGCGAGTGCAAAAATCAGTCGCTGGATATGTTGGGCAATTTCATAGGCGGATTGACGCTCGACATGTGGCAACAGGATGACAAATTCCTCTCCCCCGTAGCGGGCCACCAACTCCCCCGAGCGGCGCCCGGATTGCGCCAGGGTATGGGCCAGCAATCGAAGGCACTCGTCACCGGCAACGTGGCCATAGAGGTCATTGAACTGCTTGAAATGATCGATGTCGAGCATGATGAGCGCAATCGGCATCTCTGTCTGAATACAGCGCTCCCAGGCCTGGTTCAATGAGTTGTCGAACAGACGACGGTTGCCGATGTTGGTGAGCCCGTCGGTATTGCTGAGCGCTTCCAGTTTCCGGTTCGCTTCCGCCAGCTCCTTGGTTCTGAGCTCGATAATGAGCTCCAGCTCATGTTGGCGCTCCTCCAGACTGGTCATCGGGTAAATTTCGCTTTCCCGAGCAGCACTGTAAGGGATGGAGATACTGCTGTGAGCAATTTTCCACGCCATGGCTTCGTGTCGAAAAATCAGCACCAACCTGGCGGTTCTGCGGGAGAGGATAGGTTCTGATTTCGGTAGATGGATATGGAAGAAGGCGGTGACAGCCACCACATCAGCGGCCAGATCTTGCAGGGTTACATCGAGTATTTCCAGGCGGATCCTGCCCGGGATCTGGGCAAAATCGCGGCGGGTTATCCGGATCCACTCATCTTTATCGGTAACCAGAACATCACTGCTGCCGGCAAAACCGCTGAAATTGTCGCTAAACCGCGTGGTGAGCCGATCATCCCGTGATGAATACAGCTCGATGTACTCATCAAACAGTGAGCGGATCAACAGTTCCCGTTCAGTGGTCATTGCACTGGTTCCATGTGAAGTAGTCACGTTTTTCAAACGTTCGATTGAACTATAGTCAATTATGTCATTTTAATTGGCTATCTATTTTGATTTTTCTCGTTTTTTTGTTCGATTACCGTTATTGGCAAGTGTCCGTAAGGTCAGTCAGAACAAGGTACCATGGAGAGGATTAGCATGGCTGTCCGGTGCATATCCTCCTCATCTCTATTACGCATCGGGGTGACCACCGGTAACAAGACGGCGGGTCTGCATGCAGATCCCCAGACTGCAGGCATCAGGTAACCCAGAGTACCTCGCGGCGATCAATGGCTGGCGAGATAGGGGCTGATATCCACCTCGTCAATGAGCTCCGGGCTCATGTAACGCTTGGCATAGCGCAGGTAGACGCCAGAGCGGAGAAAGAGCGCAAACAGCTCGGGGTCGATATGGTGATCCTGTTGCATGAATCCCATGATGCGGATGGCCTCCGAAAGAGATTTGGCTTTCTTGTAGGGGCGATCGCCGGCGGTCAGCGCCTCGAAGATATCGGCGATGGCCATCATCCGGGCAGGGATGCTCATCTCGTCCCGTTTCAGCCGCTTGGGATAACCAGTGCCATCCATCTTCTCATGGTGTCCCCCTGCGATTTCCGGCACCTGTTTCAGGTTGGCGGGGAAGGGGAGTTTTTCGAGCATGATGATGGTCTGGATCATGTGCTCGTTGATCTTGTAGCGCTCCTCATCTGTGAGGGTGCCCCGGCGGATGGCGAGGTTGTAGAGCTCGCCGCGGTTATAGAGGTATTCAGGGGTGTTGACCTGAAATCCCCAAGGGTTGTCAGGGGCAAGGCGGTCGCGGTTGCTGCGGGTGAAGAGGTGATCTGGGCGATCGGCCAACAAGGGTTCGGTGACCGGCAGCGGTGACTCCGCGGCCCGCTGTTTGCGCGCCAGCTCATCCTGAGAGATGCCAATCCGATCGGAGAGAGTGCGCTGCCAGGTGCGGCCCGCGATCTGCTGCAGCCTTGCAATATCCTCTGTGGCCATAAATTCGCCCCCTTCGTTGCAACGGGCGATAAAGGCAAACTCCTCATCCAGCTGTTGCCACTGCTGTTGCAGCGTGGCCTGTAACGTGGCCTCATCATCCCCATGGAGACGTGCCTGCCAGTAGGCAATCTCGGCATCCCGTTTCAGCACTTCAAAACGCATCCTGACCTCGTGAATGCGATCGCACAGGGTTTCCAGCTTGGTGGCCTTGTCGACCACAAACTCCGGTGTGGTGACTTTGCCGCAATCGTGCAGCCAAGCCGCGATATGTATTGCTTCCCACTGTTTTTCATCGAGCGAGAAGTGTTGGAAGGGGCCCTCCTTGGCCTCACATGCCGCTTCTGCCAGCATCTTGGTCAGTTCGGGGACTCGTTGACAGTGGCCACCGGTATAGGGGCTCTTGGCATCGATGGCCCCTGCGATGAGCTGGATAAAGGCTTCCAGCAGATTGCGCTGCTCCTCCAGCAGTCGCTGGGTGGTGAGTGCCACGGCGGCGGTGGAAGAGAGCGCGTTGACAAATGCCATCCGCTGCGGGGTCAGTGACTTCTTCCGTTCATCGATCAGAAACACCAGGGTGCCGAGCAGTTGGCCATCACGGTTTTTCAGGGCAATCGGCCAGAAGGTCAGTGGTGTGTCGCTCTCCTCGATGTAGGGAAACAGGATCTGCAATTCGCTGGTGACCAACGCAACGGGTTCCAGTTCTACTCCTTGCAAGCTCTGGAACAGTGGATGTTTTGGCTGATTGAGGGTTCCGATACTGTGGATCGGCGTTTGCTCCTGCACCTCGCCATTCCAGCACAACCCTGCCAGATCCAGCGTCTTGTTGCCGCTATCGGAGAGGTAGAGCATGCAGCCTGTTGCACCGGTCAGTTGCTGCATTTCGGTGAGCAGCCGCACCAGCAAGCGGGGGAAACTGGTCTCGCTGGAGAGGGAGGTGGAAAGCTGCAAAAAGCGCTGGATGGTCGATTTCATGTCGCCCATGGCCTGGGAGAGATCGATGATTTCAGCAATATAGGAGTTGACTCGGATCGGATCGTTGAAGTCGAAGTGGGCGATTTTTCCTGCTTCTTGAGTCAGGTCATCAAGGGGCCTGGCGGCGGTTCTGGCCAGCTTGATGGCCGCGAACAGGGCAAAGATCAGGAAGATGCCCGACAGAAGGAAGGTCTGATTGCGAATGGTGAAGGCGGTGGCCAGCAACTCATCGACAGGTGCTGCAATCCAGAGGGTTAATTTTGACCCATCGGCTTCCGGTAACGTGATACGCATTCCTTGCCAATCATTGCCCTCTGATTTAAAGGAAAGACTATCTGCCTTCTGATTCTGACTGGCATTCATCAAGTGTTGGATCATAGGCAGGTCGGCTTCGGTCACTCTTGCAAGTCGATAAGCGCCATTTTCATGAATCACCATCCCACCTTTATGACTTGTCATTAGCTCGCCCTGCTCATTGACGATGGCTAGACGCATATTGGGGGTTATCTTGGCAGATTTGAGCAGGCGCTCGATAGCTCGGAGGTTCAGGCTCATCCCTATGACGCCAGCCCCATTTTGCATTGGTTCGGCAAAACTCAGGTACATCTCCTGAGTATCGTGCGAGATATAGAGAGGGGATTGCACTAACTGTCCACTCTGCTTGGCCTGAATAAACCATGGATGCTCTATTGGATCAAAAAATTGTCCTGATTCCTCTTGCCGTTCAATGATGGTGAGATTGTCGGCCAGCGCGAAGGTCTCCGTAAGAGTGGTTGCCTCTTGATGCCGGATGCTCTTCACGATCCAGCGGGTATTGGCGGGCGGCGTTAGGTGTTGTACCTCGGTGTCGGCAGGCCAGCGCATGAGCCAGAATAGATCGCCGTTGTTGTAACCGGCATACACCGCGTTGGCAGAAGGTTGTCCTTTGAGCAGGGTTGTCATGTAGGGAAGGCTGGCCATTCGCTCTGACAGGGTCTTGGCTTCGGTCAGGCGCTGTTGGGCGAGCAGATTGACGCTTAAAGCTGAGGTGCTGAACAGCCCTTCTAAAGCCTGAGTGGTGATTTGGCCAATCAGGGTGAATCTGTCTTCCGCCTCTTTCATCAGCATGGTTTTGGTTTGCCGATATTGGTGACCAAGAGTGATCAAGGCAAACACCAGCAATAAACCCAGAAACAGATGGGCAATATGAACATACAAGGGGATAACGCGGCGAATGAGACTCATGTTATCTCCTTAAATGGATGGGTTTGTTGAGTGGGGTATAAATGAGATAACCCAACAGGATAATAGGTAGCTTCATGGTGTTCGCCCTTGCTGCTTGCATTAAAGAGACCCCGTTGCGTAAACCACCAGATGACGATAAATCGAAAGGGGTGATAAATCCTTTTTTTTATTCACCCATCGCAGTAGCCAAAAATGATCCACGGCGATGTTACCGCAGAATTCTGTGATCGTGATTCTTTTCACTCTGGATACGGATTGAAACCCTCTTTTTGCGGGAAGTGCGCCGAGATATTCAGCAGCCTGGTTTCTTCATCCAGCGACACAGTAACGGTGGCGCCATGGGCTTCCAGCATGATTTTGCCATGATAGCCATTGTGACTGTGTGCTTCTTTGTTGTTATTAGAGGATGGGAATCTGTCGAACAGAGAGAGGACATTGTTGATATCCAGCAAGGTCGAGCTATCAATATTTAAAATAATGCTGTCGGGGTATTTCAGACAGACAATTTCCACGCAGGAGGAGGGCGCCGCATGCTCACAAGCGAGCCGTGTCAATATTTGAAACGCGGAATAACAGAGAAATTCGTCACCTGCGATGAATAGCTCGTCATAGAGGTAATTTTGGGGTTTGGTCAGCTTGATATCGAGCTTTTTATCGGCATAGAGATTTTTGAATTGCACCGAAAGCCGGTTGAAAATATTAAATAGCTGGACTTTACCCGCTTTCAAAACAAAGGTGCCGGTTTCAATCTGGTAAATCTCGCTGGCCAGCCGGGTCAATGCCAGCGCATCGCCTACAGATTTTCTGGTGATGGATAGCTGGGTTTTTTGGAGCATGTTGAGCGATGAGTCGGCCGCCAGCTCTTCCAGCAGGTGTAGCGCGTTGAGCAGGGGCTCCCGAATTTCATAGCGGATATTGAACTCGAGGCTCTCTTTGAGCGCATTGAGCTCAAGCATCTGATCGAACTCTTTTTGCAGATCTCTTCTGGCATGCACCAGCCGCATCAGATTGGCAATGCGAAAACGCAGCATCTCGATGTCGATCGGCTTGGTGATAAAATCGACGGCCCCCAGTTTCATCGCCCGTTTACGGGAATAGATATCATCCAGTGCTGTCATAAAGACGATGGGGATGTGCTCTGAGTGGGGATGTTCACGCAAAATTCTGGCGACATCGAATCCGTTCAGGTTGGGCATCATGATATCGAGCAGCACCAGATCGGGTGGATTATCCGATTGGCAGATCCTGATCGCTTTTTCGCCATCCTTGACCAACTTGAGATGAAACTCTTTGCGAAATACCGAGGTGATCAGCATCAAATTATCTGGAACATCGTCAACCACCAGAATGGTTGGACTATCCTGATTGCTGGCGACCAGATCGCTGTTGGAAAAATGGTGCAAACGACCGAATTCAAATTGTGAAAGTGGGGGCTGCGACTGGCTGGTTGCCAACAGCAGCCGAGTGATCCTGGTTTTAAGGGTATCGGGCTTGAGCGGGGTCAAGATAATGTCAGAGACTTTCGCCTGGACAAATTGTTCGAGCAATGGGCGATCTGTCCCTGAGGTCAGGGTCAAAAATGGCAGTGTGTGATGAGGTGCCCTACTGCGAATATTTTTCAGCAGCGTGAGCAAGTTTGCCGAATCGAGATCGATATTGCAGATGATCATGGCGGCAGGGCCATCAGCCACGCAACATTCAAGCGCCTCGACACTCTCCACCACCGTAATCTGGCTTATGCCAATGGCTCGTAACTGATTGCATAGCGCATCGCTGTGCACATTATCTTTTTCCAGTACCAGCGTGGGCCCGGAAATTATTTTTGCTATGTCCATATGGCTATCTGATGTGCCCATCTGTCGCTGTATCCTGCCAGCTCATTTTGAGCATGATAATATAGGGTGCATGACCCTGGTCAACCGATACCTCTGCTACCTTGCGCTGGAAATATAAATCTGCAAGCTGGCTCATCACCCAACGTGATAAAGATAGCAATCCGATATCATCATACCGTTGGTGCTGACCCATCTTCTGATGGTGTACAACCGCCATTACCCCATATCCACTTTTTTCTTGTATCCGATTTATCCCTTGTGAGTTGCTGGCTCCTGTCGGGTTGTGCGCACATTTCAACCGGGTTGTCATGGCTGCCTGTCGGGGGATCCGTTATGGTGTGAGAGAGGTTGGCAGGGGTCGCCATCCTCCATCTTGGCAGGGAGAATCACGAGATATGGAACATCTTGCCCCGAGCGCGGCTCATCCTATGGTGCTGCTGGTTGGTGATAAGAGTGGCTGCCACAAGTTGATGAATGCGCTGCTCGGTGAGTGCCTTTTATTGCACGTTTTGTCCTGTGAGGTGGTGCTGATGATGGTCAGGCAGAACGATGGAGCATGCTGTCAACCATGAAATCGCGTCTCTGGCACATTACTGCCGTGCTGTTGCTCTCCCTGATGTTGGCCACGCTGGTCGATGCCTTCTATCTGGAGCTGGAGCGGCAGGAGTATCGCCAGTCGCTGGATACCCGCATTCAGCGCGAGGGCGACAATCTGCAGCAACTGACCCTCTCAAGCAAGGGGATGGGGGCGGTGCAACTGGCTGGCCGCCTCAACCGCGAGATCCAGCAAGCGTCACTGCTCGAGCGGGGGGAGCTGAGCCCGAGCGAAGCTCTGCAGGTGTTGGCGCAGGGGGTGAAGGCCAATCATGCCTTTGTTACCAATAAAGCAGGGGTGATTGTCCGTGATTGGGATGCGCTTGGCCGCCATGTCGTCGGGCAGGATGTGTCGTTTCGCTCCTACTTCAGGCAAGGGCTCAAGGGGCTGGAAACGGTAGATGCCGGGGTTAGCCTCAATACCGGCAAGCGGATGATCTATGTGGCGGCGCCAGTCTCTCACGATCGGGCGCAAGGAAGTGACATTACCGGTGTAGTGGTTGCGCGCTACGAGATGACGCTGCTCGATACCTTTCTGGCCGGGTGGGGCGATACCATCGGTTTGTTGGTCTCGCCCGATGGGGTGGTGATGGCCAGCAACAAGAGCGATTGGCAAATGGCGGTGGTGGGACCGAACTCTGCCGTCAGGCAACAGCAGCTCTTTGCTTCTCGACTCTATGGACACTATTTTGCACCGGACCGCCAGCCGGTGATCCTGCCTGCACTCGATGGCAGTGAGGTCAGGATCGGAAAAGATAGCTATCTGGTGAGCCGCATGCCCATCGAGTGGTACGATGCCAAAGGGCAGTGGACGCTGCTGCTGTTGGGCAATGTGGAGCAGGCCGTCTCAGGATGGCGGCGAGTAGCCTTGTTCGGGACCGCCCTGTTGATCTGTCTGATCTCTGCCCTGCTCTGGCAGGGGCGGATGTTGCGTCGCCGCAGCATTCGCGAGCGCAACGAGCAGTTAGCCTTCCAGCAGGCGTTGATCGATACCCTGCCACATCCTCTCTTCTATACCGACAATCAGGGTCGCCTGCTGGGGGTAAATCGTGCCTTTACCAGCGCATTTGGTGGCGCCCGCCCGGTCGAGGGCAAGCGGCTGGCTGAGTTGCCGCAACTGGCCGGGCTGGATGCGGTGGATGAGGGCAACACCTTGCAGAGGGTGGCGGGCAGTCAGGCCAGAACGCAGCATGAGGTGCGTCTGCTCTCACCGGATGGTTGTCCTCTGGACATGCTCTATTTTCTCTCGGGGATCGAACTTGCCGAGAGCGAGCGTAGCGGCGCGGTCGGCAGCCTGGTTGATATCACCCCGATCCGTGCCGCCGAGCAGGCCATGCGGGAGGCCCATGATCGGATTGCGGCAGATCGCCAGCGGCTGCACGAGAGCGAGCAGCGGATCCAGTCCATGGTGCGCAACGTACCGGGTATGGTCTATCGCTGCTTGCCTCATCATCCCTGGACCATGTTGTTCGTCAGCGACGAGGCGGAAAAATTAACCGGCTATCCCGCCAGCGATTTTGTCGGCGTAGGCAACAGCCGCGATTTTGGAGACTTGATCCATCCCGATGACCTCGAACTGAGCAACCGCAACACCATCGAGGCTATTGCCGAACATCGGCAATATATCAACGAGTACCGCATCTTCGATCGCTGGGGTCAGCTCCGCTGGGTCTACTCTATCGGACTCGCCACCTATGATGCCGAGGGTAAGGCCATCTATCTGGACGGGATCATCTTCGATTTCAGCGACCGCAAGCAGGCGGAGGCCGCCATGCTCGAAGCCCGGCAGATCGCCGAAGATGCCACCCGAACCAAGAGCGAATTTTTGGCCAACATGAGCCATGAGATCCGCACGCCAATGAATGCCATCATCGGCATGGCCCATCTGGTGCTGCAAACCAACCTCTCCCCCGAGCAGCACAACTATGTGAGCAAGATAGACAGAGCGGCGAACAACCTGCTTGGGATCCTCAACGACATCCTTGACTTCTCCAAGATGGAGGCAGGCAAGCTGCAACTGGAGAAGGTGGATTTCCAGCTCAACGAGGTGTTCGAGTGGCTGGCGGATCTTACGGCGTTTCGGGCGCGGGAAAAGGGGCTGGCGCTGCTGTTCGATCTGGCCGCTGATCTGCCTGACCGTTTGTGCGGCGATCCCCTGCGGCTTGGCCAGATCCTGCTCAACCTGACCAGCAATGCCATCAAGTTCACCGAGCAGGGAGAGGTGATTGTCCGGCTGGCACGCAGTAACGAGCGAGATGGCAAGATCTGGCTGCAGGGCAGTGTGCAGGATAGCGGTATCGGCATGACAGCCGAGCAGTGCCAGCGTCTCTTCCACTCCTTTGAACAGGCTGACAGCTCGACCACCCGCAAATATGGTGGCACCGGTCTTGGTTTGGCCATCACGCACAATCTGGTGCAACTGATGGACGGTGAGATCCGGGTGGAGAGCGCCCCGGGGCAGGGCAGCGAGTTCCACTTCCGTATCTGTCTCGCCACCCTGGCGGATCAGGGTAAGGAGAAAGAGCAACGTGTGGCCATGCCGCTGGCGCCGCAGCGTCTGCTGTTGCTGGAGTCGTGTCCTGCTTCGCGAGCGGCCATTCTCCACCAGCTGGCGGCGCTGCCTGTTGAGCTTGTCTGCGCGGACGAGCCCGCCGCAGTGCTGTCACTGCTGCATCAAGGCATCGCGGCGTGCAAGCCCTGTGATCGAGTTGTGCTGGGCTGGCTGGAGGGGGAGAGCTGGTTGTCAGAGGTGCTGCAGGAGGTTGCCACACTGGCAACACCGCCTGCGATCTTGCTGATCACCTCGGGCGATCCCGCACAGCTTGCCAGCCATGCCGCAGCGCCGGGGTTGTTGCCGTGTGATGTGCTTGCCCATCCGTTTACCCCGCAGGCACTTTGTCAGGCACTGTGTCAGGCGCCGTGGGGCGAGGCCGTGGGGCGAGAGGTGTTATCGGGTGCAAGCCCCCATCATCAGGTGGCGCTGCCCGGTCATGGACTGGCGGGTGCTCGTCTGCTGCTGGTGGATGATAACGACATGAACCGGGAGGTGGCGTTGGCCCTGCTGGGCAAGGAGCAGATCACGCTGGTCTGTGCCTGTGATGGGGCGCAGGCGCTCGCTCTGCTGGCGCAAGACCGCGGGTTTGACGGCATCCTGATGGATTGCCAGATGCCGGTGATGGACGGGTATACCGCGACCCGGTTGATCCGCGCCGATCCGGCGCTGGCCAGCATCCCCATTATCGCCATGACTGCCAGCACCATGGCTGGAGATAAAGAGAAGGCGCTGGCGGCAGGCATGAATGACCACATCGCCAAACCCTTGAATATGCCGCTGTTACTGGCGACCCTCTCGCACTGGATCAAGCCTGCCAGACCACTGGCTGCCGCCAGTAAGTTGCAGGTGACGGACGATGTGGCCCCTTGGCAAGAAATGCCCGGCCTTGACGTGCAGCGGGGCATGGCCGTGATGGGGGGCGACAGTGCACTCTACCGTAATATGTTGCAGCGCTTCTGTAACGGGCAGCAGGGGTTTGAAGCCAGTTTTCAATCGGCGTGGGTGTCGGATGACAAGGTCACGGCCCGGCGTCTGGCTCACACCCTCAAGGGAAGTGCCAGCACCATAGGGGCGACCGGTGTGGCGGATCAGGCGGCGCTGCTCGAGCAAGCCTGTGAAGAGGGGGATGATGCAGGGGTCGCAACCCGCTTGCCATCCCTGATGGCCGAGCTGAAGCCCCTGCTGTCTGGGCTGGAAGCCGCGCTGGCAGTGTCCCCTGTGAAGATGGGCGCTTCCCGAGGCATCGATGCCGGGATGCTGGCGGCGCAACTCCAGCAGTTGGGGGCCTTGCTGGCACAGAGCGATGCCCAGGCGTTGGCGCTTTGTCAGCAGATTGAGGCTGATCTGGCTGGCAGTGCATTGCCGCTGCGTGCTGCATTTCAAGAGGTGAGCCGGGCGGTCAACGAGTTCGAGTTCGATAAGGCGCTGCAGTTGCTGGCACCACTGCTTGGGTGATGGTTAACACCCTTATCGCTTGTCATGTTCATCGTCATCTCAACTCATTTTTTAGGGTTGCCATTGAACAAGAACAATTATCATCTATATCGATAGATATGGATATTTACGCTATGGTTAATTACGCAGGGTGACGTGAAGGTAAATGGTGTGAAGGTGGGCGGTAACATCTGTAACCGGATGAGCGAATGCATCGCGAGTTAAATATGATCACTATGTTGCGGGCAGCCTTCCACCTTGCCTTTTCTCTTACCATTAATTTGAATGCAGATTCACGATGATGCGTAAACATATCCGTGAGCACAATATTTTACTCACCAGCATCCAAGACAATAAAGAGTGGGGGGAGCGTATTGATATGCATACCTCGGCAGCATCTTTTCACTAAGCCGTGTTAAACGGCAGGGAGGCCAAGCGGGGTTGTACTGTGTGGGCTAGCAGGAGCAATCATCTCCCTGCAGCGCAGGCAAGATGCAAGCAGATATCAAGCGACAGTAGGTAAATCGTGCCTTGCAGGCCGTGTTTGCTACCGGTGGTAGCTGGCCATGAGACCCTTCTGGTGTGGGGAGGCAAGTCAGGAGGTTACCCGTAGATGACTGTATGAAATATGCAATGAGATGAGTAAAGATATATTCAATGGATCATTTATTGATGGGCATCAGTATTGTTAAATGAGCGGTATAGCCAAGATTTCAATCATGTTAATTTGGCTCACAGTGAAAGAGAGGATATGCAGTGATTAATTATTTAATATCCAATTAAGTTCATAAAATTTACGGGGATGCTAAATATCTCTTTGGGGGTAATTAATTTCATTTGTGATGTGGCTCGCTATGAAAATAGGGGTAAGCCGGTCGAAATTGATAGAGATCAATACTGCAGGGTGGGTGAGTCCTTAGCATTTCCGCTATTAAGCATTTATCAAACAAGTGCTCACTACGGGAATAAGAAGAATGGTCGAGGATAATTTTTTATCGGCTCATGGGATTAATCGCCGTGATTTTATGAAATTGTGTGCCGGGATGGCCGCAACCCTGGGATTAAGTCAGCATGCCGTCGCCAAGATGGCCACTGCGCTCACCAGCCCCGAACGGCCGCCGGTGATCTGGATTGGGGCGCAGGAGTGCACCGGTTGTACCGAATCGCTGCTGCGCGCCACGCACCCCACCATCGAGAACTTGATCCTCAACACCATTTCGCTGGAGTACCACGAGGTGCTCTCGGCGGCCTTTGGCCATCAGGCTGAAGAGAACAAGCACAACGCCATCAAGCGCTATAAAGGCAAGTATGTGCTGGTGGTGGATGGCTCCATTCCGCTCAAAGATGGTGGCGTCTACTGCATGGTGGCCGGTGAGCCCATCGTCGACCATATTCGCCGTGCTGCCAGTGACGCGGCTGCGGTCATCGCCATCGGCTCCTGCGCCGCCTGGGGCGGTGTGCCTGCCAGCGGCGGCAACCCGACCGGTGCCGTCAGTCTGGAAGAGGCCCTCGGCAATATCGGCACCCCCATCATCAATATTCCGGGATGCCCGCCCAATCCCCACAACTTCCTCACCACGGTTGCCTACTACATCACCTACGGCAAGCTGCCGGCACTGGATAGCAAGAAGCGTCCGCTGTTTGCCTATGAGCGGCTGATCCACGAGAACTGCGAGCGCCGTCCGCACTTCGATGCAGGGCGTTTTGCCAAGGAGTTTGGCGACGAGGGCCACCGTCAGGGCTGGTGCCTCTACCATCTGGGCTGCAAGGGGCCGGAGACCTACGGCAACTGCTCGACTCTGGAGTTCTGCGATGTGGGCGGCGGCATCTGGCCGGTCGGCATCGGTCACCCCTGTTATGGCTGCAACGAGCAAGGGGTCGGTTTTAGCAAGGGGATCTTCCAGCTCGCCAAGGTCGAGAACCCGACTCCGCGGGTGGATAAACCCGATGTGAAAATTCAGGAGGGGGGCTATACCTCGCCCACCGCGACTGGCCTGATCGGTGGCGCCCTCGGGGTGTTGGTGGGGGTGAGTCTGATGACGGTGCGTGAACTCGGTCGCCAGCAGAAGCGCCACGAAGCCGGGCAGCACCCATCACGGGAGGAGTAACCGTGAATAGACGCAACTTCCTCAAATTCGCCTCCGTCGGTGCGCTGGCGGCGGGCACAGCCGTACCCGGCACCGCACTGGCGGCGGCCAAGAACAAGCCGCCCATTCCCGGCGCACTCGGCATGCTCTACGACTCCACCCTCTGCGTCGGCTGTCAGGCCTGTGTGGCGGAGTGCCAGCGCCTTAACGGCAATCCGGCCAATCCAGCCGGGGCGCAAACCTGGTCCAACAACGACAAGCTGAGCCCCTACACCAACAACATCATTCAGGTGTGGAAGAGCGGCACTGGCGAGCACAAGGATCAGCTGGTGGATGGCTATGCCTACATCAAGAAGCAGTGCATGCACTGTGTCGATCCCAACTGCGTCTCTGTCTGTCCGGTGCAGGCTCTTAAAAAAGATCCCAAGACCGGCATCGTTCACTACGACCCGAGCGTCTGCACCGGCTGTCGTTACTGCATGGTGGGCTGCCCGTTCGATGTGCCCAAATATGACTACGACAATCCGCTGGGGGCGATCCACAAGTGCGAGCTCTGCAACCAGAAGGGGCTTGAGCGGATCGATCAGGGCAAGTTGCCCGGCTGTGTCGAGGTGTGCCCTACCGGCGCCGTGATCTTCGGCACCCGCGAGCAGCTGATGGCCGAGGCCAAGCGTCGTCTGCTGGCGACTCCGGGCAGCGAATATGCCTATCCGCGCCAGACCCTCTCTGCCAACGACCCCTACCTGCACGAAGTGCCCAACTACCAGCCTTACGTCTATGGCGAGAAGGAGGGGGGCGGCACCCAGGTGCTGGTGCTGGCCGGGGTGCCCTATACCAAGCTCGACATGCCCGACTTGCCGGAGCTCTCCTCCGGTGCTCGCTCCGAGCATATCCAGCACACCCTCTACAAGGGGATGGTGCTGCCCATGGTGGTGCTGACCGGCCTCTCGGTGCTCATTCGCCGCAACACCAAGAATGGTCACGAGCATCATCACGATGATGGCCATGATCAGGGAAGTGCGCAGATCAAGGATCAGGGCACTACAAAGGGAGGCAAGGATCATGAGTAATCACAAGGCACATCCCCTCGGCGGCAAGCTGGTCAGCTGGCCTGTGCTGGTGCTGGCCCCCTTTGCCGTGCTGTGCGGCATGTTGATCTTGAAACGCCTCGTCTTCGGGCTGGGCTCGGTCACCGATCTGAATGGCGGCTACCCCTGGGGGCTCTGGATCTCGTTCGATCTCTTGATCGGTACCGGTTTCGCCTGTGGCGGCTGGGCGCTGGCCTGGGCTGTCTATGTGTTCAACCGGGGCGAGTATCACCCGCTGGTGCGACCGGCCCTGTTGGCGAGCCTGTTTGGCTATTCGCTCGGTGGTCTCTCCATCACTATCGACGTGGGCCGTTACTGGAACCTGCCGTACTTCTACCTGCCCGGTCACTTCAATACCTCCTCGGTGCTGTTCGAGACGGCGGTCTGCATGACCATCTATATCGGGGTGATGGCGCTGGAGTTTGCGCCCGTGCTGCTGGAGAAGTTTGGCTGGAAGGCGTCGCTCATTCGCCTCAACAAGATCATGTTCTTCGTGCTGGCGCTGGGGGCTCTGCTGCCCACCATGCACCAATCCTCCATGGGATCCTTGATGATCGTCGCGGGGGAGAAGATCCATCCGCTCTGGCAAAGCTACGAGTTGCTGCCGGTCTTTTCGCTGCTGACCGCCTTCATCATGGGCTTCTCCATCGTGGTATTTGAGGGCTCTCTGGTGCAGGCGGGACTGGCGGGGCGGGGCCCCAATGAGAAGTCGCTCTTCTACAAGCTGACCCAGGTGATCGACATCTTCCTGATCCTGTTTGTGGCGCTGCGCTTTGCCGAGATCGTCATCCACGACAAGTCGGAGTATCTCTCCGAGTTCAATCGCTTCTCCATCATGTTCTGGAGCGAGATTGCGCTGATGATCTTCCCGCTGCTGGTGTTCCACTGGGACAAGAGCCGCCGGGATTCGCGCATGTTGTTCCTGGGGGCCCTCAGCATGCTGCTGGGCGCCGCCCTCTGGCGGCTGGATTACTCCCTGCTCGCCTTCAACCCCGGCAATGGCTACCACTACTTCCCCTCTGCGGAGGAGGTGCTGATCTCCCTGGGCTTTGTTGCCATCGAGGTGTGTGCCTATTTGCTGTTGATCCGGCTGCTGCCGGTACTGCCATCACTTGAACGTGTTCACCAAGATTATCAGGCCCGAGGGAAAGCCAACGTATGAGCCAACGTATCACCATAGACCCCATCACCCGCATTGAGGGGCACCTGCGTATCGACTGCGAAATCGAAGGCGGTAAAGTGACCAAAGCCTGGTCGTCCGGCACCATGTGGCGCGGGATGGAGGAGATCGTCAAGGGCAACGACCCGCGCGATGCCTGGATGATAGTGCAGCGCATCTGCGGGGTATGTACCTCCATTCACGCCATCGCCTCGGTGCGGGCGGTGGAGAACGCCATCGGTGCCAAGGTGCCGATCAACGCCCAGTTCATCCGCAACCTCATCATCGCGGCCCACAACATCCACGATCACATCGTCCACTTCTATCAGCTCTCCGCGCTGGACTGGGTGGACATCACCGCGGCCCTTGAGGCCAATCCGCAAAAAGCGGCGGACATGCTCAAGGGGGTATCAACCTGGTCCCTCAACAGTGCCGATGAACTGACCAAGGTGCAGGACAAAATCCGCGCGCTGGTGGCGAGCGGTCAGCTCGGCATCTTTGCCAACGGCTACTGGGGTCACAAGGAGATGAAGCTGAGCCCGGAGGTAAACCTCATCGCCGTGGCCCACTACCTGCAGGCACTGGAGTGCCAGCGCGATGCCAACCGCATTGTCGCCATCCTCGGTGGCAAGAGCCCGCACATCCAGAATCTGGCGGTGGGCGGCGTGGCCAACCCCATCAATCTGGATGCACCTAGCGTGCTCAATCTCGAGCGACTGCTCTATGTGAAGAGCTTTATCGACCGGCTTGGCGAGTTTATCGAGCAGGTCTACAAGGTGGATGCCGCCATCATCGCTGCTCACTACCCCGAGTGGCTGAGTCTGGGGCAGGGGGCCAAGCACTACCTGAGCGTGCCGGAGCTCCCCACCGATGCCAACGGTGGCAGCTTCCTGATGCCGGGCGGCTATATCGAGAATGGCAATCTGGCGGGTTATCGCCCCATCGAGAGTCATCAGGATAGCTGGCTGATGGAGGGCATCGCCGAGAGCAACAAGCACGCCTGGTACAAGGATGACGAGCCTCTCAAGCCGTGGGAGGGCAAGACCGAGCCCAACTACACCGGCTGGCAGGATGATGGCAAATACTCCTGGGTCAAATCCCCCACCTTCTACGGCAAGGTGGTGGAGGTGGGGCCGCTCGCAGACCTCTTGGTCAAGCTGGCCGCCAAACACCCGGAGACGGTGGCGCATTTCGATCAGCTGAACGGCATCTACAAGGCGCTCACCGGCTCTGCCATCAAGACCGAACAGCTGCACTCCACCATGGGTCGCATCATCGGTCGAGCGGTGCGCTGCTGCGTGCTGAAAGATACTCTGGCGCACCAGTGGAAGGCGCTGGTGGACAACATCGGCAAGGGGGACACCACCGCCTACATCAAGGCCGAGATCCCGGCGGACAAGGAGTTTCGCGGGGTGGGTTTTGAAGAGGCGCCGCGCGGCATGCTTTCCCACTGGATCGTCATCAAGGGCGGCAAGATCGAGAACTATCAGGCGGTGGTGCCGTCGACCTGGAACTCTGGCCCGCGCAACTTCAACGATGAACCCGGCCCCTACGAGCAATCGCTGGTGGGCACCCCGGTAGCCGATCCGGCCAAGCCGCTGGAAGTGGTGCGCACCATCCACTCGTTCGACCCCTGCATGTCCTGCGCTGTGCATGTGGTGGATACCCAAAATGGCGAAACGACCCAAGTGAAGGTGCTGTGATGAACACCCTGATCCTGGGCGTGGGCAACCTGCTCTTGAGTGATGAGGCCGTCGGCGTGCGCATCGTTGAGGGGCTGGGGCGCAACTACCGTTTCGCCCCCGGCATCGAGCTGCTCGATGGCGGTACCGCCGGTATGGAGCTGCTGGAGGCGATGGCCAGTCGCGATCACATCATTCTGGTGGATGCGGTGCGCAGCGGTAATCCGCCGGGCACAGTGGTGACCCTGAAAGATGAGGAGATCCCGACCCTGTTTGGCCGCAAGATCTCCCCCCATCAGCTGGGGCTGGCGGATGTGCTCTCGGCGTTGCATATGACGGGGGAGTCGCCCAAGCGGCTCACCCTGATCGGGGTCGAACCCGAATCCCTCGAACCGCGCATCGGCCTCACCCCCGTGGTTGCGGCCGCTATGGGGGAGGCGACGGATCGGATTTTGACCCTGCTGGCCAGTGTCGGTGCCCCTGCAATCCCGCTCTCTGAGCAGGAGAAAGCTGAACAAGCACGGGAGGGCCTATGGCGCAGTCCCATTTAAGCGAGGTTGATAGAGTGCTGGAGAGAGTGCTGGAGATAGTACCGGAGACAGCGCAGGAGTTTGCCGGTTTTGCCAGCAATCCCTCGCCTCTGCTGGTAGCCCAGTACGAGCGGATCGCTCGCGAAGAGATGCAGGCGTTGCCCTTCTATCACGCCACCATGCCCATTGTGGCGGAGTGCGTGCTGTTTGAAGGACAGTGGCTCGGCTGCGTGCTCACCCCTTGGATGTTGAGCGTGGTGGTGCTGCCGGGGCCGGATCAGCTTTGGCCGGTACGCAGCAACAGCGATCGGCTCGCCCTGCAGCTCCCTTGCGGCAACATGACCTTTATGGTGGGTGAACTGCCCGAGACGGGACAGTTGCTAGCCTGCTCTCTGATGTCGCCGCTCGATCCCCATCTCGGGGCCGGGGAGGGGCGAGCGCTGGTGAGCAGCACCCTCAAGATGCTGCTCTCCTTGCCGGTGCAGCAAGGGGCTGGCGGCGTGGATCTGGGGCGCAGACGGCTATTCGGTGCCCGGCGCGGTTAACCGGCATAGTCGCTAGGTTTCACGCGAAATCAAGTTTAGAATAGGGGGCCATTTTGGCCCCTCACTCCCATGTTAAATCACGCATTCCACCTCTTTTTTGAGTGATGATCCGTGAGTGGTACAAAACAAGAAGGATCCCCATGACTGTTCCACGCAATTCCCTTCGCCATTACGCCAGATCCAGCGCTACCGCCCTGTTGGCCCTGCTGCTGGGCTCTGCCTCTCACGCGGCGCTGGCCGCTGCCCAACCTGTGCCTGCCGAGCTCAAGCTCGCCATCGGAGCTGAACCCACCGAAGGGTTTGACCCTCTGCTTGGCTGGAGCCACGGCAGCTACATGCTGCTGCACAGCCCGCTGCTCAAGCAGAACGCAGATCTCAGCTGGCAGAATGTGCTCACCCAAGCGGTGACCCCGAGCAAGGATGGCAAGGGGTGGATCATTACCCTCAAGCCTGACCTGAAATTCTCCAACGGCGCGCCGCTCACCGCTGAAGATGTGGCCTTTACCTACAACAGCGCGGCCAAGGGCGGCGGCAAGATCGACATGGGCAACTTTGTCTCGGCCAAGGTGCGCTCGCCCACCGAGGTTGCCATCACTCTTAGTGCCCCTCAGAGCACCTTCGTCAACGTGCTGGGATCCTTGGGGATAGTGTCGAAGAAGGATTACGACGCAAAAGCGTATGCCCAAAAGCCGGTCGGTGCCGGCCCTTACCGGCTGGTGAGCTTCCTGCCCGGTCAGCAACTGGTGGTGGAGGCGAACCCCTATTACGCCGGCGGCAACAATGACTTCAAACGGCTGGTGTTTGTCTTTATCGATGAAGAGAGCGCCTATGCTGCCGCCCAGAGTAGCCAGCTTGATGTGGTGCGCATCGCCCCGTCGCTTGCGCCAACCGTGCCTGCTTCCCTCAAGCTGTGGGTGCGGCCGAGCGTGGAGAACCGCGGCATCGTCTTCCCCATTCCGCCAGCGGGCGGCAAGGATGCCAAGGGTTATCCCATCGGCAACGACGTGACCTCGGATGTGGCGGTGCGCCGCGCCATCAACTACGCCATCGACCGCAAGCTGCTGGCCGATCAGTTGCTGGAAGGACATGCCATCCCCGCCTACAGCGCGGTGGAAGGCTTGCCCTGGCTAAACAAAGCCACTGCCTTCAAGGATGGGGATGCGGCTCACGCCAACGCCCTGCTCGATGAGGCGGGCTGGAAGATGGGCAGTGACGGCATTCGCCGCAAGAGCAACCTGCGCGCCGCCTTTACCCTCTGGTACACCAGCGGTGACAGCACCCGCCGGGATCTGGCGGAAGCGGTGCGGGCCATGCTCAAACCCATCGGTCTCGAGGTGAGCCTCAAGTCCGGCAGCTGGGAGCAGGTGGAGCGGGAGATGCACGCCAACCCGGTGCTGATGGGGTGGGGGAGTCTGGATCCCATGGAGCTCTATCACCACTACCAGAGCGGCTCCGGTGGCGTGGAGTTCTACAACCCGGGCTACTACAGCAACCCTGTGGTGGATGGCCACCTCAAGCAGGCGCTGGATGCCCCGAACTGGCAGGCGGCGGTGCCGTTCTGGCAACAGGTGGAGTGGGATGGCAAAACGGGCGCTGGAGTGCAGGGAGATGCCGCCTGGGCCTGGCTGCTCAATGTGCAGCATACCTATCTAGCCAACCACTGCATCGACCTTGGCAAGGGGGCGCCGGAAATCCACGGTAGCTGGTCTCTCCTCAACAACCTGCAGGATTGGCGGTGGACGTGCCGCTAAGTTCGTCCACCATGATGACTGCCACACTCAAAGCCCTGCTGCGTCTGGCAGGGCTGTTATGTCTGGTCTCGGTCGCCACCTTTGTGCTGCTGAGTTACTCCCCCATCGACCCCATCAAGGCTTATATCGGCAACGATCTGCTCCATGTGCCGCCGGAGCAGTACGCCCGCATCGCCGCCCGCTGGGGGCTGGATCAGCCGCTCTGGCTGCGCTACTGGCACTGGTTTAGTCAGGTGCTGCAAGGAGATCTTGGCTACTCCATGCTCTACAACGCGCCTGTAGGTGAGGTCATAGGCCAGCGCTTTGCTGCCTCCTTCCTGCTGCTGGCGGGTGCCTGGCTGCTCTCCGGCTTTTTCGGGATTTTGCTGGGCCTCTGCGCCGGTCGCTATCTCAACCGCTGGCCCGATCGCCTTATTTGCCGTTTTGCCTACCTGCTCGCCTCCTTGCCCACCTTCTGGGTCGGCCTCTTGCTGCTCGCCCTGTTTGCGGTGCACTGGCCGCTGTTGCCAGTCTGCTGCGCCTGGACGCCGGGGCTTGCGGCCGATGAGGCTGATTGGGCTATGCGAGCACGCCATCTGTTGCTGCCGGTGACCACGCTTGCCCTGCTCGGGGTGGGCAATATCGCCCTGCATACCCGGGGGCGGGTGGCCGAGGTGCTGGAGAGCGACTTTATCCGCTACGCCCGTGCTCAGGGGGATGGCGGCTGGCCCATGCTGCGTTTTCATGTGCTGCGCCATGCCCTGACCCCGGCGCTCTGCCTGCAGTTTGCTTCCCTTGGTGAACTGATTGGCGGATCGCTCTTGGCCGAGAAGGTCTTCTCTTACCCGGGGCTCGGCCAGGCCACCGTTGATGCGGGGCTCAGGGGGGATATTCCCCTGCTGATGGGAATCGTGCTCTTCTGCACCCTGCTGGTCTTTATTGGCAACACGGTGGCCAGTTTGCTGCTGGCCCGTATCAATCGGGGTTGGGAGGGCGAGCATGCTGTTTAATCCGCTTCCCTCCATACTGCGGCTGGTTTTTGCCCTGCTCGGATTGGCGCTGCTGGCCACTTACGGCTGGAGCCTCTCTCATCAGGATGTGCCGATGGATCTGCTGGCGCGCCAGCAGCCCCCCTCGCTGACCCACTGGTTCGGCACCGATCAGATGGGACGGGATCTCTGGTTGCGGGCCTTTCAGGGCACCTTCACCAGTCTGGAGCTGGGTATCAGCACGGCGCTCTGCAGTGGCCTGCTGGCCATGGTTGCGGCAAGCGTGTCGCTCATTCACCCCAGATGTGATGCGGCGGTGCGAATGGTGATCGACGCCATGCTGGCGTTGCCCCATATGCTGCTGCTGATCCTCATCTGCTTTACCGTGGGGGGGGGCATGCGCGGGGTGATCCTGGCGGTGGCGTTCACCCACTGGCCCAAGCTGGCGCTCATTCTCTGCGCCGAGGCGCGGCGGATCGCCTGCAGCGACTATGTGGTGCTGGCCCGCTGTCAGGGGATGGGGGCGCTGCGTCGCTGGCGTACCCACCTGCTGCCGGGGCTGTTGCCCCAGTGGTTTATCGGCACCCTGCTGATGTTTCCCCATGCGGTGCTGCACAGTGCGGCTTTGAGCTTTCTCGGCTTTGGCCTGGCGGCCCACGAGGCCTCGCTGGGTCTGCTGCTGGCCGATGCGCTGCGTTATCTGGCCGGTGGCGGCTGGTGGCTGGCCCTCTTCCCGGGGCTGGTGTTGCTGCTGCTGGTATTGCTGTTTGATCAGGCAACCCGCGCTCTGCAACAGCTGTTGTGGCACAGGAGTGAACCATGCTGAGTTTTGATCAGGTGACCATAGAGGCGGCCCACTACTCCTGGCTGGGGCGGCGCAGCTGGCAGCCTTTGCTGACCGATATCAGCCTGCAAGTGGCGCCGGGGGAGATAGTGGCGCTGGTGGGGGGGAGCGGCGAGGGCAAGAGCCTGCTGTTGCAAAGCGCTCTGACATTGCTGCCGGACAATCTGCGGATGCGCGGCAGCATCTCCCTCGATGGCGTGCCCCTGTGTGATGCCAGCCGGGCCCGTTTGCGCGGCCACACCCTCTGCTATGTGCCACAGGGGGTAAGCGCCCTCAATCCGTTGCTGACGGTGGAGCGTCAGCTGGGACGTGCGGCACGCCTCTGCGGCCAGAGCGGTTCTCGCGAGCGGCTCGGCGAGCAACTGTTGCGCTACCAGCTGCCCGCGACCACCTTGGACAGATTCCCGCGCCAGCTCTCCGGCGGCATGGCCAAGCGCATTCTGGCCTGCACCGCGGCACTCGGCGGCGCCCGCTACATTCTGGCGGACGAGATCACCGCCTGGCTCGACGAAGGGCTGGCCTGTCTGCTGCTCAGCCAATTGCGTGAATTGGCCAATCAGGGCAGCGGCATCCTCTGGGTAACCCACGATCTGGCGCTGGCGGCCCGGTTTGCCGATCGTATCGTGGCGCTCCATCAGGGCCAAGTGAGCGATACCTTGAGCAGCCACCATCTGCGCCAGGGGCAGGGGAGCGAGATGCTCCGCGCCCACTGGCAGGCGCTGCCAGAGTTCAACGCGCTCTTCTCTGTGCCGGAGGTCTCCTGATGTTGGAAGTACGAAATCTCACCATCGCCCAGGCGGAACGCCCCCTCTGGCTGGGATTGTCGCTGACGGTGAAAGCGGGAGAGCGGCTCGGTATCTCCGCCCCCAGCGGTTATGGCAAGACCACGTTGGGGCGGGTATTGGCGGGTTGGCAACCGGTTGGGGCCGGCGGGCAGCTCCTGCTGGATGGGCAGCCGGTGCCTGAACGGGTAAAAGGCTATAACCCCATCCAGCTGGTGCCCCAGTACCCGGAACTCACTTTCAATCCCTATCGCACCACCGGGCAGGCGCTCTGGGATGTATGGCGCCCCGATGAGGCCATGCTGGCCCGCTTTATGGTCAAGCCTGAATGGCTCGGTCGTAAACCCGGCCAGCTCTCCGGTGGCGAGTTGGCCCGCATTGCGCTGCTGCGCGCCCTCGATCCCCGCACTCGTCTGCTGATTGCCGACGAGGTTACCGCCCAGCTGGATCCGCAAATTCAGCGTCATCTTTGGCGGGAGCTGATGGTTGAGTGTGAGCAGCGCGGGCTTGGTATGGTGATATTCAGTCACCAGCAGGCATTATTGCGCCAGATCTGCCATCGGGTGCTGCGCTTTGGTGAGATGCAGCCCGTGACTGGTGTATTGGCTGAAAATGCGGCCTGAGGATTGGTTTCCCCTCATCCCCAACCCTTCTCCCGCAAGGGGAGAAGGGAGTTGAAGGTGCCATCTCACCACGCTCAGGGTTTAGGAAACAGGACGGGTTGTTATGCCCACAGACTTTCTGGGGGGCTGTGCGTACTTCGAGCATCTCGCGAGCATCCACAAACCGGTTCCCTCTCCCTGGGCAGAGGGCCAGGGTGAGGGGGCGCGAGTATGAAACGCTGGCCATTCTGTACAGAGAGAACCGTTGGCAAAGCGCGCAGATAAAGAGAGGGAGGCATCAGCCTCCCTCTCTTGCTATACGGCGTTGGTAACAGCATTTAACCGGTTCTGGTTCAGGCACTGGCCAGCCAGTTAAGCCAGGCATCCATCCCTTCACCCGTGGTGGCGCTGACCTGGATCACCTGAATATAGGGATTCACCCGTTTGGCGTTCTCGATGCAGCGGGCCACGTCAAAGCTGACGTAGGGCAGCAGATCGATCTTGTTGATCACCATTAGCTGGGCGGCGGCAAACATGTCCGGGTACTTGAGGGGCTTCTCTTCCCCCTCGGTGACGGAGAGGATCGCCACCTTGTACTTCTCGCCGAGATCGAAGCTGGCGGGGCAGACCAGATTGCCCACGTTCTCGATAAAGAGGATGCCCCCTTGATGGGCGGGCAGCTGGTGGCAGGCGTCGTGAACCATTTTGGCATCCAGATGGCAGCCCTTGCCGGTGTTGATCTGCACGGCAGGGACGCCAGTAGCACGGATGCGATCCGCATCGGCACTGGTCTGTTGATCCCCTTCGATCACGGCGCAGGGACGTTTGTCGGCCAGCAGGCGCAGGGTTTCGCACAGCAAGGTGGTTTTGCCTGAACCCGGGCTAGATACCAGATTGAGCACCAGCTGGTCTGCGGCAGTGAAGTGCTCGCGGTTGTGGGCCGCCAGCGCATTGTTCTTGGCCAGCACGTCCATCTCGATGGCGATCAGCTGACGCTGCCCCATGCCCGGAACCGACAATCCCGCTTCCCCTTTGCCGTAGTGCAGATCACCCTGCTGATGGTCATGGTCATGGTCATGGTCATGGTCATGGTCATGGTCATGGTCATGGCTGTGATCATGGGGATGCGCGTGGGAATGGCCGTGGTCATGAGAGTGGACATGATCATGATGATGGTCGTGGGGGTGATCATGGAGGTGCTCATGGGGGTGATCATGCCCCTCATAGCTTATGGGAGCCCGCACCCCGTGGTAGTGGTGATGGACATCCCCCTGATGGTGATAGTGGTGGTGAATGATCAGGGTGCGCGGCGCACCCTGCTCGTGGTCATGATGGTGATGGGCATCATGAGCATGATGATGGTCGTGCTCATGACCATGTTCATGGTGATGTTCATGATCGTGCTCATGGCCGGCGATCCGCGCCTGGCCGCATCCGCATACGCTACACATATCAACTTACCTCGATGTCGGTGATGCGCAGGCTATCACCCTGCGCGACTCGTAATTTGTATCCGCCACACTCGGGACAGGCCTGCCCGCGCTCGGTGAGGGTGACCGTCTGGTTGCAGTCGTAACACCAGGCCTCTGCCGCCTGGTGCTGAAAGTGAAGCTGGGCCCCTTCGACGGCAGTGCCCTTGGCGGCCGCCTCGAAACAGAAGGCAATCGTGTCCGGGTCGACGCAGGAGAAGCTGCCAACCTCGAGCCAGAGGGCGGTCACCTTGGTAAACCCCCGCTGGGTGGCCTGCTCGGCCGCCAGATCTATGGCAGCCATGGCCAGAGACATTTCGTGCATGGTGGCTCCTTAACCGATATGGGGAGGAGCAGTGACTCCTCCCTGTAATTGACGGAACGGCATGGCTGCTCAACAGATCCGCGGCAGCAGCTCCCCTTGCGGCAGCTCCAGATAGCGGCGGCTGCCCCAGGGGTTGTTGAGGATCACCTTGTGGCGATCGCTCGCCTGCACCACGCCGATCTGGCTTGCCGCGAGGTTGAATTGCCGCAAGATGCCCAGCGCGTCCTGCGCCTGTTCGGCAGGCAGGGCCAGCACCATGGTTCCCTCGTTGGCGAGATCATGGGGCTCGAAACCGTAGAGCTCGCACAGGCCGCGCACCGGATCGCACACCGGAATGGCGGACTCCTCCAGCTCGATGGCAACGCCGGAGGCGCTGCTCCACTCGTTGAGCACGGCGGCAAGGCCACCGCGGGTGGCATCGCGCAGGGCGTGAGGGGTAATCCCCGCTTTTAGCAGCGCTTCTACCTGCGGCCAGAGGGTGGTGCAGTCGCTCTTGAGATCGGAGCCCAGTTGCAGGGCGTCACGGGCCATCAGGATGCAGGCGCCGTGGCTGCCGATATCCCGCGACACAAGAATGGCGTCACCGGCTTTGAGGTTGCGTACCGAGATGCCCCGGCTCTGCTCAGGCCGCGGAAAGGTGCCGACCCCGCTGGTGTTGATAAAGATCTTGTCGGCCGCCCCCTTGGGCACCACCTTGGTGTCGCCGCAGACGATACGGGCGCCGCTCTTGGCAAGCTCCGCGGCCATCGACTTGACGATGCGGGCAAGATCGGCGTAGGGGAAGCCCTCCTCGATGATAAAGCTGCAGCTCAGATACTCGGGTTTGGCCCCCATCATGGCCAGATCGTTGACCGTACCGGCGATGGCCAGCTTGCCGATATCCCCCCCCTCGAAGAAGAGCGGCGAGACGGTAAAGCTGTCGGTGGTGAAGGCGACGGGGCCGTTTACCGGCAGCAGGGCGGCATCTTCACCGCGCAGCAGGATCTCGTTGTCAAAATGGCGAAAGAAGAGCTGATTGATCAGCTGGTTCATCTCCACGCCGCCGCCGCCGTGGCTTAACTGAATTTCTCTCATTGGATCCCCATATATCGGTAGTAGGCATTGCAGGCCCCTTCGGAGCTGACCATGCAGCTGCCCATGGGCTGGGTCGGGGTGCAGCCCCGGCCAAAGACTTTGCATTGGTTCGGCTTGGCCAGGCCGCGCAGGATATCGGCGCACTGGCACGCCTTGTGGTCATCGATGGGAGTCTGATTGAGCGCGAAGTGACGCTCTGCATCACGCTTGGCAAAGGCATCCCGCAGGCGCAGGGCGGAGGCGTTGATATCCCCCAGACCTCGCCAGCGAAAATGCTCGCGGGTCTCGAAAAAGCGCTCGACCAGCCGCTGGGCGGCTTTATTGCCGCTGGCAGTGACGGCGCGGCTGTACTGCACCTCCAGCGCGTAGCGACCCTCCACCTTCTGGCGCACCATCATCAAGAGCGCCTCCATCACATCTACCGGCTCGAAGCCGCTCACCACCACCGGCACCTGATAGCGATCGACGATGGGCAGGTAGATATCGGCGCCGGTGATGACGCTGACGTGGGAGGGGCCGATAAAGGCGTTCACCTTGGCAACGCCGTCGGCCATCACCGCATGAATGGCGGGGGGCACCAGCACATGGTTGATATGAAACAGCAGGTTCTCGACCCCTTGCTCTTCAGCGGCAGCCAGCAAGGCGGCGGTCATGGGGGTAGAGGTCTCGAAGCCGATGGCGAAGAAGACCACGGTTTTTTCCGGGTTTTCTTTGGCGATACGCAGGGCATCGAGGGGGTCATAGACCGGGCGGATATCGCTCCCCTTGGCGCGCTGCTGGGCCAGCGTGCCTTTGGAGCCCGGCACCCGGATCATGTCCCCCAGGGTGACCAGAATGACATTGGGCTGGCGGGCCAGCTCGATGGCCTGATCGATGCGCTCTTTTGGCATGATGCAGACCGGGCAGCCGGGGCCGTGGACAAACTCGATGCAGGCGGGCAGCAGCTGGTGCAGGCCGTACTTCATGATGGTGTGGGTATGGCCGCCACACACCTCCATCACCCGCAGCGGTTCGGGGAGTAATTTGGCCAGTTCTGTAATTTGGGCGGCGAGGGCACGGATCACCTCGGGCTGGCGAAAGCCCTGAAACAGGTCATTCAAGGTCAGCATGGCAAGATATCCTGTTTGGGCATCAGGGCCACCATCTGGCGGAAGCTCTCGAGGCTGGCCTGCGCCTCCGCTTCGTCAATCTTGCTCATCACAAAGCCGATGTGGAGCAGCACATAGTCGCCAATGTTGAGAGGCTCTTCGAGCAGCATGCAGCTGACGCGCCGCTGCACCCCCAAGGTATCGACGGTGACGCAGTTATCTTCGGGGTGCAGCTGCACCACCTGAGAGGGGATGGATAGACACATGGATTTCAGGACTCCGACAAGGTGGCACAGCCGGTGGTGACAGGCTGGTGCGTGGCAAGATGGTGGATGGCAAACCAGAGCTGACCGGCGGCGATGCCACCGTCATTGAGTGGCAGGGTTTCGCTGGTCAATACCTGCCGGCCAGCGGCTTCGAGAGCGGGAACAAGCTGGTCCATCAGCACCCGGTTTTGAAAGACGCCGCCCCCCAGCGCTACCGGATAGCCGGGGAAGCGTTCGGCCAGGGCGATGACCAGATTGCTGATGGCGCGGATAAAACCGGCGGCCAGGCTGGCGGTGGCGGTGTCTTTGCGCCGCTCGCTGACAAGGGTATTGATGAGCTCGGCCCACTCGATCTGCAGCGGCCCTTCCGCTGATTGGCTGAGATCAAAGGCGAGGGGGAAGGGCTGTTCATCGGGGGCTAGCCGCGAGGCAGCCGCCTCCAGCAATAGCCCCGCTTCGCCCTCGTAATCGGGGGTGTCGATCACTCCCAAGAGCGCCGCCACCGCATCGAACAGCCGACCGATGGAGCTGGTGTAAGGGGCGTTGCGGCCAAGGCGCCAGAGCTGGTGCAGGTTGCTGATCCGTTCAGCGGGCAGTTGCTTGATCAACGGAATATCGAGGGCGCTGATCTGCTCAGGGCTGTACGATTCAAACAGCAGCCCCAGCAGCTGGCGTACCGGCTCGCGGATGGCCGCTTCGCCGCCGATCAGCTTGAAGGGGGCAAGGTGGGCAACCCGCTCAAATCCCTGAACGTCTGCGATCAGCAGCTCGCCGCCCCAGAGGGTGCCGTCATCGCCAAGGCCGGTGCCATCGAAGGCAACACCCAGCTCCGGGCCTGTGATGTTGTGCTCGGCCATCACCCCCAGCAGGTGGGCGTGATGGTGCTGCACCTCGAGATGGGTTGCACCCTGATCCTGGCAATAGCGTTTGGCCCACTGGTGGCTGAGGTAGCCCGGGTGGCGATCCGAGACCAGCACTTCGGGTTTGAGATCGTAGAGATCGCGAAAGGTGGCCAGGGTCTGCTCGAAGTGCTCCTGCATCGGCAGGCTCTGCAGATCGCCGATATAGGGGCTGTAGATGCGCTGGCGGCCGAAGGCGAGCGCCAGCTGGTTCTTCTGCTGCGCCCCGACCGCCAGCAGCGGCGCCTTGACCGCCTCTTGCAAGCTGGGGGTGCAGGGGGCATAGCCCCGGGCCAGCCGCAACGTCTGGCGCCGCCCGCCTGCCCACTGCACCAGACTGTCGTCGCACGGGTGCAGGATGGGGCGGTTGTGATCCAGTATGCCGTCAATCTCGCTGCCGAGTTCCCTGACTACTGCCTCACAGTCGATCAGGATCGGGCTGCCGCGACCATTGGCGCTGGTGGCCACCAGCGGCATGGCGCAGGCATCCAGCAGCAGCTGATGGAGCGGGGTATAGGGGAGCATGATGCCAAGGTAGGGAATGCCGGGGGCGATCCCCTCGGCCAGTGGCGCGGTTGTCAGTAGGGATTCTGAGAACCGATCATCGTTTTTGCGCTTGCGCAGCAGAGTAATGGGTCTGGCCTGAGAGGCGAGCAGTTGCCACTCGTCTTCGCTGCCGGTGACATGCAATTTGGCCTCGGCAAGGGAGCCTAGCATCACCGCCAGCGGCTTGCGCGCGCGCCGCTTGAGCATTCGTAATCTGGCAACACTCTGTTCATTGCGGGCATCACACATCAGGTGATAACCCCCCATCCCCTTGACCGCAATCAGCGCCCCCGCCTGCAGGGCGCGGGCGGCGGCCTGCAGGGCATCCTCGCGCTCGGCCAGCGCATCGCCGTGGCCGCTGCGCCAGCTGAGATGGGGCCCGCACTCGGGGCAGCTCACCGGCTGGGCGTGGTAGCGTCTGTCCAGCGGGTTTTCATAGGCCGCCGCACAGCGCGGACACATGGCAAAGCCCGCCATGGCAGTGTGGGGTCTGTCGTAGGGGAGGCGGCGGATAATGGTGTAGCGCGGGCCGCAGTGGGTGCAGTTGGTAAAGGGGTAGCGATGGTGGCGATCGTTGGGGTTGGCCACGTCCGTGGCGCACGCCTCGCACATCCCCTGATCCGGCGAGATGGCGACCGTGGCCGCGCTCTGCTGCTGGCTCGCTTTAATTCGAAACTGGCCATGAAATTGGCCATCGAAGTCGGGATCATGAGCAAGGGGCAGTTCCCGCTCGCTGAAGTGATCGATACGGCTTAAGGGCGGTGCCAGTTCCCGCAGCTCGCGGGCAAAGGTGGTCAGCTGCTCAGGGGATCCTTCAGCGCCAATAGTGACGCCATTGGCATCGTTCAAGACATAACCGGCAAGGCCGTGGCGCAGCGCCAGCCCATAGACGAAGGGGCGAAAGCCGACCCCCTGTACGATACCGTCGATATGAAATTCGCGGCGCAGCCGGTTGGCCACAGGATTGGCAGAGCCAGAGGGGGCGATGGTGGCGCTCATGCCAGCTCCATCTCATCTTGAGTCTGCGGCAAGCGCAGGACCCGGCGCTCGTTCTCCTCGCGCCGTACCCAGCCATCCATCTCCATGCGCAGGCAGAACGGAATGGCGTATTTACGCGACAAGCCGGTGATCTCCTTGAGGGATGCCATGTCGATCAGATCTCCCACCTGCTGGCCCGCCAGCACGGCGGCGACCATCTGGTTGTAAAGCTCGGCGTCGTAGTAGATGGGGCCATCGAGCTGAACCAGATACTTGAGTCGCGCCAGATTGCGCAGCTGCTTTTGCAACGCGCCTTTTTGTAGCAAGCCCTGCTGCAGGGCGGCGGGCAGCTTGCGGGTGATAAAGGGATCCTGCTCCACGCCGCCGGGGCCCAGTTTACCGGGCTCGTAACCCTCCTTGCCTTGATCTCGCACCACCTTGAGTACCAGCTGCGCCTCTTCTCCCAGATCATCTTCCGACTCGCCGCTGCCCGGTTGCCACTTGTCATGGTGCAGGCGAACAAGCTGCTCGCTTTTGAGCTGCTGGAGCAGGGCCTGAGTGACCGGCAGGGCGATGCCAAAGCGGGTTGCCAGCTCGGCGGCGCTAAGCGGTTCGCTGGCCAGGGTGGCCAGCAGCTGGTCGCGGCTTTGGGCCAGCCAGCAGTTATCCAGCAGCCACTCACCGAGGGGGGTAACCTGCTCGGGCTGCTGGTCAAAGCGGCTGGCCAGCACATAGCCGTTGAGCCCCAGTTGCAGGGTGGCCGGGTTGTAGTGCTCGAGCTCATCTGGCAGCTCGCCCAGCAGGGCGTGCAGCGTCTTGCGTCTGGCGGGGTGGATGTCGCCGCACCAGACGATGCGGGCGCCGTGGAGCAGTTCGCTGCTGCCGTGGCGAATAATGGCGAGCGGCTGGCCAAAGAAGCAGGGGATGGGGCTGGCAAAGATCAGCCGCGCCAGCCGGGTATCCTTGATGGGCAGCTCTTTTATAGGTGCCTCTTTTATCGGCACACAACGGGCTCGGCCATGCCAGCTGCCGAGGGCGACTTCGACCTCCTTGTTGTGCAGAGAGGGGCGTAGCGCCTTGTCGCTCAGGCTCTCGGTGTTGAGCCGCACGATAAGGTGGGTGGCCGCCTCGCACTGGCCGGCAGTGCTGGTGAGGCAGTGGCCGCGGGCCACCTCCTTGTGGGGCACCTTTTTAAGGCCCACCGCCACCCGGCAGACGGCGCCGATCTCGTCGACGCTCTGGTGATAGGCCTGCAGGGAGCGGATTTGTACCTCCCGATCGGCGGGGTAGAGGCGCAGCTTGTCCCCCACCTTGAGGCGGCCCTGCTGCAGGGTGCCGGTGAGCACGGTACCGGTGCCGTTGGCGGTAAAGACACGATCAACATAGAGGCGCGGTGCGCCCTGTTCGCGGGGCGCTTGTGAGGCTGGCAGATCGGCCAGCTGGCGCACGATGGTGGTGTGCAGGGCGGCCATATTGGCGCCGGTTTTGGCGCTGACGCTGACGATATCGGGCACCATGCCGCTCTCGTCCATCACCCGCTCCAGCAGGCTCTCTTCCAACAGTAAAAGCTCGTCGGGGGAGACCAGATCGCACTTGTTGATGCAGACCAGCAGGCGCGGCACCCCCATCGCCTTGAGCAGGCGCAGGTGATCGCCGGTCATCGGCATCCACCCCTCGTCGGCGGCAATCACCAGCAGCACCAGATCCAGACTCCAGAGCCCCGCCACCATATTGCGGATATAGCGCTCGTGACCGGGCACGTCGATGACGCCTATGGTGTTGCCCTGACCGTCATCGAAGTGGGCAAAGCCGAGATCCTGAGTCATGCCGATGGCCTGCTCATGGGCGCGGGCGGTGGTGATGCCGGTGAGGGCCTTGATCAGCAGGGTCTTGCCGTGATCCACGTGGCCGGCAAGACCGATAACGGCGCGATAGGGGGTCATGGGATCAAGGCTCCTCGGTCGCATTTGTTGCATTGAACGGGGCGGGCAGCAGCAATTCCCTGAGTTGGGCGATCAGCAGTTCCATCTCGGTCGGCAGCAGGGTGGCCATATTGAGCAGCACCTTCTGCTGGCGCACGGTGGCGATGACCGGCACCGGCAGGTCGCGCAAATCATCGAGCAGCTGCTGGGCCGGACGCGGGTCGGTGCACTCCAGCGCAGGGGCCGGGTAGAACTCGTCCGGCAATGTACCGCCGCCCACCACCAACTGGGCGGGGACCGGCACAAAGCAGCCGGGCAGGGCGGCCATCAGCCGGGAGGCTCTCGCCTGCATGGCGGCCAGGTTGCTCAAGGTGCGTTGGGCAATGCCCTCGCCGACGGGAGATTTGTTGAGCTTGTGAATGAGCAGGCGTTCGAGCAGGGAGTAGACGATGCGGCTCGGGCGGAAGGTGCGCATCATGGGGTGTTTTTCCAGCCGCTTGATAAGGTCGCTGCGGCCGCTGATGATGCCCGATTGCGGGCCCCCCAAGAGCTTGTCACCGGAGTAGCAGACCAGATCCGTCCCCGCCTTGATGTACTGGCGCACTGAGGTTTCATCCGGTGCAAACTCTTCGGTGGTCAAGCCCGACCCCTGATCCACCGCCAGCACTACATGTTCGGGCAGGGCGCGGGCCACCTCGCCGATATCGGGGGATTCGGTAAAGCCGCGAATGGCGAAATTGGATCTGTGCACCATCAGTACCAGCGCGGTCTGATCGGTGATGGCATCGAGGTAATCTTTGGCGGTAGTGATATTGGTAGTGCCCACCTCCACCAGTTTGGCGCCGGAGAGCGCCAGAATATCGGGGATGCGAAAGCCGCCGCCAATCTGGATCTGCTCGCCGCGCGAGACGATCACCTCGCGCCCCTTGGCCACCTCCTGCAGCAGCAAAAAGAGCGAAGCGGCGTTGTTGTTGACCACCAGCGAATCCTCGGCCTGGGTGAGGCAACGGAGCAGGGGGGCGATCAGCCCCTTGCGCCCGCCGCGTTTGCCGGTGGCGAGATCCAGCTCCAGATTGTTGTAGCCGGTGTTGAGGTCGCGCACCTCGTCCCACAGATCGGCACTTAGCGGTGAGCGTCCCAGATTGGTGTGCACCAGGGTGCCGGTGGCGTTGATCACCCGGGTTTGACGCTGGCGCAACTGCTGTTGGCAGCGTTTGGCAATCAGCGCCTCGATCTGCTCGGGGGCGACGCCGTGCTGGCGAAAATCTTCGCTCTGGCGCAGCTCGCTCAGGGTGTCGCGCACCGCCTGAGTCACCAGCGGGCGGCTCAGCGCTTCGATAAACCCGGCGAGAAAGGGTTGCTGCAGCAGCTGTTCCACTTGTGGCAGACGGCGCGTTTGTTGCTGGCTGGGCTGTTGCGGTGAATCTGGCAGTGAATCGTCGGCAGCCTGACCTGATGCGGGCTGGCGGTGGGGGATGGCTGGCGCGTGAGACGAGTTCGGCATGGGATTACCAGTGCAGTGCGTGGGTTCGGGATGCGCACCGGTTTGCCGATAGAGGCCGAGCTGACGGGTTATGGCACTGCTGGCGATTTGCGGATGACTGCAAACTGGGTGCATCAATGAGCGGGTATAAATTAATGCTGCATCGATGCTGATAAATTAATTTTTGGCCAGCGAGATAACCTGACATCGGATTATATTGGCAAGCGGCAAGCACCTTTTTTAAGGTATTACTTCAAACATATTGAACAAACAATGGAAATAATGTTCAGGCCGAAAAATTCAGCGGGAGAGTATTTGTTCAATAGATTAATTTGGCGGAAGAGGCAGGAATCGAACCTGCCAAAGCCTTCTCGGCTCACATCGGTTTTGAAGACCGAGGAGGCCACCAGACCCCATCAACTTCCGTAACGGTCGCCATTTTGTGGCAAATTTCTGTGACTAGCAACGCTTTTTTTTGTCATAAAAAAGCGAGGGTTAGCGATTTTTTGAAAAAATCAAAGAACCTTGTTTTATATCAAGTTCAGCACAATTAGCCCGATGTTTTTAATTTAACATCGGGCCTCGATCACATTGCCGGAACCGTCGGTCAATAACGGTCGTTAACAACTCGATAAATAATCACCGGTTGGCGTTGGCAATATTCCACTGATCCAGTTTATCTATTAACAGACTGGTGTCACTGGCGGCATCAAGATGCTGATAAAGATAATCCATCGCCTCGCTCACCATCTCTGTCATCGGGAAGGAGAACGCCACGATGGCCGGTTGTACCCCGACAAAGATCACCTCTGGGACAAAGGTCTTGAGCTCGTCGATCAGGAAATTGAGCGGCATATTGTGGGTCGAGAAGATAAACATCTCGGCGATGGTCTCGGGGGGGATCACCTGCAGGGTTCCCGCCTTCTCGCCGATCTCGGCGGCATCCACCAGCACCACCCGCTCCGGTTGCAGCTCCCGCACCTTGTAGACCACATTTTCCGGCGCGATGCCGCCGTCGATATGGATCCAGCCGGGCAGGGGTGCGGCCTGCAGCTTGTCGGCGAGATAGGGGCCGGCACCGTCGTCCCCCATCATGGCATTGCCCACGGTCAACACGAGATTGCAGCCCATCAGCGGCTCCTTACCATCAGGTACATATGGGGGTCGTTAAAGAGGGCGGTGAGCTGATCCATAAAGGTATTGGTCCAGCCCAGCTCCTGCTCATCAAGCACATTGCCAGCCTTGCGCAGTCGGTCGAAGGCGCAGGCCAGCATGTGGCAGTGCTCGCGATAGATGGTGATCTCGCCAAAGGTGAGAAATCCCTCCATCTTGCGGCGCGCCTCGCTCCCCTCTGGCAGCTTGGCTACCCAGTCGCGATAACCGGTCAGCGAGCAGACCAGGTCTGCTCGCAGGCAATCGACGATGCCGAGGTGGTGGCCGATGGCGAGGCTGTAGTACATCACCTCCCTGGCCTCTTCCGGCACGTCGAACTGCTCGTCGACGAACTTGCGCGAGAGGCGGTAGAAAAAAACCTCGTCAGCCATGTACCGCCTCTCCCTTGCCGGCCGCCCGGTTAAGGCAGGCGTTTGCGAGGTTGTTGACGATCTCCGAGAGGCGCGGATCGTCGTGCTGATCGAGGTAGCTCTGGATGCGCAGATCCACATCCTGCTGGGTCGCCCCTTCGAGCAGGGCCATGAATTCGTCGGCGATGATCCGCCCCTGCCGGTAACCGGCCATGCGGCGCGCTTCGCGCTCGATCATCACCCGGATTTCATTGGGGATGCCGGTGTGGCGCAGTTCGACCCGTTCACCCGGTTGCACCTCGTGGCTGGTGGCTTTGAGTTTCTGCTCAAGCAGACCGAGCGCCACGGCAAAGCCGTAGATGGTAGCCGCCGGTGTCGGAGGGCAGCCGGGGATATAGACATCCACCGGCACGATCTTGTCGGTGCCGCCCCAGACGCAGTAGAGGTCGTGGAAGATGCCGCCGTCACAGCCGCAGGCGCCGTAGGCGATGCAGATCTTGGGATCGGGCGCCGCCTCGTAGGCGCGCAGGGCCGGTACCCGCATCGCCCGGGTCACCGCGCCGGTAAAGAGCAGGATGTCGGCGTGGCGGGGGGAGGCGACCACCTTGATGCCGAAACGCTCGGCATCAAACAGCGGGGTGATGGTGGCGAAGATCTCGATCTCGCAGGCGTTGCAGCCGCCGCAATCGACCCGGTAGACATAGGCCGAGCGGCGAATGTCCTTGAGCAGGGTCTTCTTGAGTTTGGCGATCTCGGGATCCTGTGCCAGCGGCACGGCGCGGGTATGGGCATGGCCGACAACCGGTTCTATGCCTTTGATCTTGCTCATCACATCCACTCCTTTTGTGCGGCCATCGGTGTGGCTATCGGTGTGATCAGGGCCGAGTCAGGCTGGCTCAGCATGCTCTGTTTTCGTTTGCAGTCGGGGCAGTGATGCAGCCGCTCCGGGGTCGCGAGCGGTGTGCCCGCCTGCTTGAGGGTGTCCTCCACCAGCGCCACCAGTTTGCTCGGGGCAAAGTAGGTGCCGCACAGGGTGCAGGGGGCCAGCGCGAAGCGGGCCTCTTCATAGAGATCCGCCTTGTTGGTCACCGCCAGCTCGAATTCAGGGGAGAGGGCGATGGCGCGGGTCGGGCAGACCTCTTCGCAGCGGCCGCAGAAGATGCAGCGCGCCATGGAGATCTCCCAGCGCCGTTCGCCGGTCTCCATGTCCACTTCCATCACCAGCGCGTTGGCCGGGCAGGCCTTGGTGCAGGCGGCGCAGGCGATGCACTGATCCGCCTGATATTTGGGTTTGCCGCGAAAATCCCGGTTCACCTCGTAAGGGGCGAAGGGGTACTTGGCGGTCGGGGTGCCAGCCTTGAGGATGGTCTTGAACAGCTTGATCATGATGACCCCTTATTTCAGCGGAGAGTTTTTGCGATCGATGCCGTAGCGCTCGATCTCCTTGTAGGAGACCACGGTGGATTTGCCCTTCTTGGGGTCGACCAGGGTGACCCGGTCGGTACAGGAGTAGCAGGGATCCAGACTGCCGATGATGAGCGGTGCATCCGCCACGGTATTGCCGCGCAGCATGTAGCGCAGAGCAGGCCAGTTGGCGTAGGTGGCGGCGCGGCAGCGCCAGCGGAACAGCTTCTGGTTATCCCCGGTCATGCTCCAGTGGACGTTCTCGCCGCGGGGCGCCTCGGTAAAGCCCAGCGCAAACTTGCCCGGTTGATAGGTGACCCCTTCGGTCAAAAGCGGCCCTTCCGGCAGGTGCTCCAGGCCAAACTCAATCATGTCGAGGGAGTCGTAGAGCTCGTGGATCCGCACCAGCACCCGGGATTGCACGTCGCAACCCGCCTTGGTCTGGATCTCCATCGGCAGCTCGCGGTAGCCGGCAAAGTCGTGAACCCGGCGCACGTCGCGCTTGAAGCCGCTCGCCCGCACCATGGGGCCGACGCAGCTGAAATCGCGGGCAATTTGCGGCTCGAGCTTGCCGATACCGATGAGGCGGGAGGAGATGTTGGCGGTATCCAGCAGCATGGCCACCAGCGGTTTCAACTCATCACGGAGCTCGCGCACCAGCTGGGCACCCTTGATGCGATCTTCCTTGAAGATGTCGCGGCGCACCCCGCCAATCAGGTTGAGGCCATAGGTCTTGCGGGCGCCGGTCAGCAGCTCGGCCAGGGTCATGGATTTTTCCCGCACCCGGAAGAACTGCATAAAGCCGGTGTCGAAACCGGTGAAGTGGCTCGACAGGCCGATGTTGAGGATATGGCTGTGCAGGCGCTCCACCTCCAGCAGCACGGCGCGGATCATCTTGGCCCGCTCCGGCACCGCAATGCCCATGGCGTTCTCTACCGAGGTGGTGTAGGCGACGCTGTGGGTAAAACCGCAGATGCCGCAGACCCGGTCGGTCAGAAACGCCACTTCGTTGTAGCCCATGCGGGTTTCCGCCAGCTTCTCCATGCCGCGATGGACATAGAAGAGGCGGTAGTCGGCATCGATGATGTCTTCGCCATCGACGAACAGACGAAAGTGGCCCGGTTCATCCGAGGTGATGTGCAGCGGGCCGACCGGCACGATGCGGTTGGCATCACTGCCCAGTTCGTTGACGAAGGGGTAGGTCTCGGTGCCGGTGGTGGGCATCGGGCGCTGGCGATAATCCATGGCGTCCTTGCGCAGGGGATGGATATCCTCCGGCCAGTCGTCAGGCAGCACCAGACGACGTTCGTCTGGCAGACCGATGGCGCGCAGGCCGTACATGTCGCGGATCTCCCGCTCGCCCCACACCGCCGCCGGAATGGTCGGGGTGATGGAGGGGTACTCCTGGGTATCGGCATCCACCAGCACCTTGACGGTGATCCAGCACTTGGTGTCGCCCTCCATGGAGAAGACGTGGTAGACGGCGAAGTGGCCGTTGAGGCTGCGCTCGTCATTGGCAAAGGAGAGCGGAAGCCAGCCCCCCAGCTGGTGGAAGATCAGGCTGGCCGTCTCGACCAGACTGGTGGGCTTGACGGTAATGGTGGCCTGATCGGCGGTTTGCCACTCCTCGTCGACGATGGCGTGGGGCAGTTGTGCTCGCACCTGCTGGATGTAGTCGCAGCCGATGCGATCCGAAATGGCGATGGTCATGCAGTTCTCACTTTAATGTTCGGGAATGAGCATTCACAAATGATGAAATCGGAAAAAGTTGCTGTGCTGGCGGGCATGGCTCAGATCCCGACCAGATAGGCGAGCAGCGCCAGCAGGGCCAGCCCCAACCCGTAGCGAGTGAGCTTGTGGGTGCGCACGAACTGGGTACGGGCCATGGCGTTTTCGATGATGCCAGCCAGTAAAAAGGCCACCAGCAGCTTGCAGGCGAGGATCAGCGCCGCGCCGATGAGCGCAGGCAGACTCCAGTTGGCCGCCTTGCCGAAGGGGAGGAAAATCACCATAAAGAGCTGCACCACCACCAGTTGCTTGAGGCCGATGGAGAGCTTGAGCAGGGCCAGCCCCGCACCGGAGTACTCGGTGAGCGGCCCCTCTTGCAGCTCCTGCTCGGCTTCGGCGCAGTCAAAAGGCAGCTTGCCCATCTCGACAAACACCGCGAAGGCGCAGGCGGCGCCAGCCAAGAGGGTGGCAACCGGCGCGGCCAGCGGCTGGGTCGCCACATAGCTGCTGATATTGCCCAGATCCGAGCTGCCCACCATCATCGCCATGATGAAGCAGGCGAGCACCAGAATGGGCTCTACCAGAATGCCGAGAGTCAGTTCGCGGCGGGCGCCGATCCCTGCAAACATGCTGCCGCTGTCTAGCCCCGAGAGGGAGAAGAAGAAGCGGAAGATGGCGAACAGATAGATATCGGTGATGAGATCCCCGGCGATGGGGAAGGGGGACTCGTGAGTCAGGGTCGGCAGCGCCATCCCTACCAGCAAGAGGGCGGCGATCAGCAGTGCAGGCATCAGGTTGAAGATGATGCCGGCAGGCTCGGGGGTTACCTCCTGACGGCGCAGGAGCTTGGCGATATCCCGGTAATCCTGCAGCAGGCCCGGCCCCTGACGGGAGTGCATCTTGGCTCGCAGCACCCGGTTAAAACCGGTGGCGAGCGGCGCCAGCGCCAGCATGGCGATGGCCTGGGTCAGGGCGAGGGCAACCATGCCCCAGCTCGGCATTTCAAGAACAGGCATATCAGACTCCTACTGCCATCAGGATAAAGAGCGCCAGCACCGCACCGTGCAGCAGCCAGCCGGTCGTCCCGCTGGTATCGCTCACCCCGTGCAGGGCGCTGGCCAGATCGAGCTGGGGCTGCTTGCGATAGAGTGGCGCGCAGAGTTGGCGCAAGGTGTGGGTGACACCACCGGAGGTGAGGCTCATGCGCTCCTCATAGGCGTAACCACAGGCCCACGGGGTGCCGGCGTGACGACGACCCAGCTTGGGCCCCTTGAAGATGGCCAGTACCAGCAGCGGAATGAGGAACAGACCCAGCAGGGTGATGGCGATAACGGGCGGGGAGAGGATCGCTTGTGAGCTGTCGAGTGGCAGTAGGGTGGCGCCAGTGGTCACGTTCATTTGGCCACTTACCAAGGCTTGGCCATAGCTGGCGATATGGGGGGCAATCCAGGGGGCGCCCAGACCCAGCACCAGACAGACCGCGGCCAGCAGCAGGGTGCCTGCCACCATGGCGCCCGGCACTTCGCGGGCGTGACTCGCGTGTTCACTGCGCGGTGCGCCGCAGAAGCAGATGCCGTACACCTTGACGAAACACATCACCGCCATGGCGCCGGTCACCGCCAGCATCACTACCGCGAGCGGCGCAACGACAGAGGTGCCGAGTTTGGTCATGGAGAGCAGGGATTGATAGATAAACCACTCGCTGACAAAGCCGTTGAGCGGCGGCAGCGCCGAGATGGCCATGGCACCGATGAGGAACGCCAGCGCAGTCCAGGGCATCAGCTTGGCCAGCCCTCCCATCTTGTCCATGTCGCGGGTGTGCAGACGGAACATCACCGAGCCGGTACCCATAAAGAGCAGACTCTTGAAGATGGCGTGGTTGAGCAGGTGATAGAGGGCGCCGAGCAGTCCCAGCACTACCAGTGCCGGTTGCTGGTTGGCGATGCCGATCATGCCGATGCCCATCCCCATCAGGATGATGCCGATGTTCTCCACCGTGTGGTAGGCGAGCAGCCGCTTGAGGTCATGCTCGGCCAGCGCAAACAGCACCCCGAGCACTGCCGAGCAGGCACCGAAGATCAGCACTACATAGCCCCACCAGAGCTGGCTGGCGCCGAGAAAATCGATGCTGACCCGCAAGATGCCAAAGAGACCCAGCTTCACCATCACGCCGGACATCAGCGCCGAGATATGGGAGGGCGCAACGGGCTCGGCCACCGGCAGCCAGCCGTGCAGCGGCACGAAACCGGCGCGCAGGCCAAAGCCGCAGAAGCTGAGCAGAAACACCAGAGAGGCCAATGCGCCCGCCAGATGGTGCTCGCGCAGCGCGGCGAACTCCAGCGAGCCGCTTTCGCGGCAGAGCAGCCAGAAGGCGATCAGCACCAGCGCCATGCCGATATGGTTCATCACCAGATAGAGGCGGCTCTGTTTGGCGGCCTCGGGGTTGGTCTTGACCAGCCAGTAGGTGGTGAGGGTCACCAGCTCGTAGCAGAGCAAGAAACCGAGCGCGTTGTCGGCCAGTACCATGCCCACCATGGCAAAGAGGAAGAGGTTCATCAGCGCGCCGATGGCCACATCGCCCTTGCCCTGATATTCGCGGATATAGGCAAAGGAGTAGAGGGCGACGGCGACGCCGACGGTGCTAATCACCAGCAGCATCAGCGCGGCCAGCATGTCGAGATGAACCGAGCCCAGCAGCCAGAGCTGGCCGTCGACGGGGGTGCCTTGGGCAAAGATCTGGATGGAGGCGACCAGACCCGCGAGTGACCCCAGCAGGGCAAAGCCGCTATTGAGGCGGTTGGCCAGTGCGGGCAGCTTTTGCAGCAGCAAACCGGCGGCAGCGCCCAGCAAAAAGAGCAGGAGTGTGGCCATTACAAGGGGGGACAACATCAGCGAACTCCCTCTGTGTTAGATAAATCGGATGCAGGGATCGCCGTGGCAGGCGCCGAGAAGGCGGAGGCCCCTTGCGGGTTGGTGTCGGCCGCTTGGTGGCGACGGATACGGGCGGCGCGTTCGGTGTCGCCGTCATTGACCAGCTTCAGTGCCTGGGAGGGGCAGGCTCCGACACAGGCCGGGCCGTCGGCGCGAAACTCGCACAGGTCGCACTTGACGGCGATGCTGCGCACTCCCGGCTCCCAGCTCAGCAGATCCTCGCCAAAGCAGCGCAGGCCGGCAGAGGTGGATGGGTTGCTGGAGCGGATGGAGCAGGGGATATAGGTGTCGTAACTGGTGGCCACGGCCACCGGACGGCTGCCGCCGCTCTGGATGGCGCCAAAGGGGCAGGCCACGGCGCAGAGATTGCAGCCGATGCAGAGCGACTCATTGAGTTGCACGCAATCGCCGGTCTGGCGAATTGCCTCGACCGGGCACACCTTGATGCAGGGGGCATCGTCACAGTGGCGGCACTGAACCGGCATGGTCGCCTGCTCGTGTCGCATAACGGTTAAACGGGGGGCTTGCTGCAAACCTTGCGCCTTGTGTACCTCGCTGCAGGCCGCCATACAGGTGCCACAGCCAATACAAAGCTTGGGGTCAGCGATAACGAAGCGGTTCATAGCCTACCTTGTCGTGTCGCGAACGGAGAAAGTAGGG
The DNA here is from genome assembly GCF_019048085.1 of Aeromonas sp. FDAARGOS 1416. Classification (NCBI taxonomy): domain Bacteria; kingdom Pseudomonadati; phylum Pseudomonadota; class Gammaproteobacteria; order Aeromonadales; family Aeromonadaceae; genus Aeromonas; species Aeromonas sp. FDAARGOS 1416. The sequence continues at coordinate 1,279,644 of NZ_CP077301.1, forward strand.
GCAGGTTGGCAAGATACGGGCCAGATTGGTTTTTGCTGCGAAATTGGTTTTAAGTGGCTGTTTTTAAATAAATAAAAATCTTAGCGTGGTTGGGTGAACGCGCTGGTGTGGCTGTCGAACTGTGACGTTCGTCACTTGTGACGAAGCCGCCGGGAGGGTTCGTCACCTTGGAAAATGCAGCATGAGTAGGGTGCAATGAACGCAGTGAATTGCACCGCTATCAAAATATGTTCGTGGTGCACGGCGCTGCGCTTGTTGCACCCTACGGTGGGATGTCTGTGGGGGTCGCCGTGGTTTTGCTCCCTTCTCCCCTCGCGGGAGAAGGGCTGGGGATGAGGGGGGAGGTCAGCCATATGTTCGCGGTGCACGGCGCTGCGCTTGTTGCACCCTACGGCTGTTGTGTGAGGGGAGATGAGCTGGTTCGATTTGCCGTGGTTTGCCCCCTTCTCCCCTTGCGGGAGAAGGGCTGGGGATGAGGGGGGCGGTAATCGGGGTTAACGGAAAAGAAGAGGGAGGCCAATGCCTCCCTCTCTATTTGCTGACGTTTTTTATGCCATCAATAGGCCATCAACCCGCCATCAGATATCCACCTGGGATCCAAGTTCGATGACCCGGTTGGGCGGGATCTCGAACTGATCCGGGGCGCGCAGGGCGTTGCGCTGCAGCAGCATAAAGAGCTTGCCGCGCAGATAGAGATACCAGGGGCGGTCTTTCATGATGAGCGACTCGTGGGCCATAAAGAACGAGGTCTCCATCATCCGGCAGCTGAGCCCCTCGGCGTTGCAGCGGTGGAAGATCTCCTCCACGTTCGGGGTCTCGCGCCAGCCGTAGCTTGCCACTACCCGCCAGAAGGTGGGGGAGAGCTGCTCGATGCAGACACGGCGCACATTGTGGACGTAGGGCACATCCTCAACCCGCAGGGTGAGCAGGATGATCCGCTCGTGCAGCACCTTGTTGTGCTTGAGGTTGTGCAGGAGCGCATGGGGGATCACATTGACCACCCGCGACATATAGACAGCAGTACCGGCCACCCGGGTCGGCGGGGATTTTTCCAGCGAGGCGATCATCGGCTCAAGGGAGTTGCCGTGCTCGTTCAGGCGACGAATAAGCTGGAAACGCTCGCTCTTCCAGCTGGTCATCACGGTGAACATCACCGCGCCCAGGGTGAGCGGCAGCCAGCCGCCGGAGAAGATCTTGGCGAGGTTGGCGGCAAAGAGCGGCACGTCGATACAGAGCAGCGCGGCAAACAGGATAGCCACCAGATACTTGTTCCAGTGCCAGCTGTTCTTGGCCACCGAGCAGGAGAGGATGGAGGTGAGCACCATGGTGCCGGTCACCGCGATGCCGTAGGCCGCCGCCAGATTGCTGGAGTGCTCGAAGCTCATGATGACGATCACCACCGAGATATAGAGCATCCAGTTGATGACCGGAATATAGATCTGGCCGGACTCCTGCTCGGAGGTGTGAACGATGCGAATGGGGGAGAGATAACCGAGGCGCACCGCCTGACGGGTCAGCGAAAAGACCCCGGAGATCACCGCCTGCGAGGCGATCACCGTCGCCATGGTTGCCAGCAGCAGCAGCGGCACCAGCGCCCATTTCGGCGCGAGCAGGAAGAAGGGGTTGGCAATGGCGGCGGGGTTGCTCAGCAGCAGCGCCCCCTGACCGAAGTAGTTGAGTACCAGCGACGGCAGCACCACGATAAACCAGGCGAGGCGAATGGGATTCTTGCCAAAGTGGCCCATATCCGCGTAGAGCGCCTCTACCCCGGTGATGGCCAGCACCACGGCGCCGAGGGCAAAGAAGGAGGTGGTCTGGTACTGGATAAAGAAGCGCACCGCCCAGATGGGGTTAAGCGCACCCAGCACCTCGGGGTTGTGGATGATGCCGCGCAGCCCCAGCACTGCCAGCGTCATAAACCAGATCAGCATGATGGGGGCAAACAGCTTGCCCACCATGGCGGTGCCATGTTTCTGGATGGCGAACAGCAGGGTCAGCACCAGCACCGAAAGGGTGACGATATAGGGGTCGAGGGCGGGGGTGAGAATGCTCAGACCCTCGATGGCCGACATCACCGACATCGCCGGGGTGATCACCACCTCGCCATAGAAGAAGCTGCCGCCAATCAGGCCGAGGATGATCAGCAGCGGCGTCCAGCGGGTGGAGGCGTTGCGGGTCGCCAGCGACATCAGGGTGAGAATGCCACCCTCGCCGGCGTTGTCGGCCCGCATCACAAAGGAGAGGTACTTGACCGACACCACCAGGATCAGCAGCCAGAAGATCAGCGAGAGAAAGCCGAGAATGGAGGCCGGCTCGACGCTGAACCCGAATTGACCTGACAGGCACTCGCGCAAGGTATAGAGAGGGCTGGTGCCGATATCGCCATAGACTACGCCAATCGCCGCCAGCATAACGCCGGGAGTGGCTTGTTGTTTATCACAGTTCATGAGTTCATCTTGTCAGTTTGATGTTTACACGTTTGCCAACGCACAGCTGCCCGACCTATCAGGAAAGTCGTGATATTTAATCGGGAGAGAATTAATGGATTGCGATGGGAAAGGGCGCTAACGGAATAGTGATCTGCTTGTCATGGAACACAGTCTGTTCATCTGTCATTAAGCTTATAATGACACACACTCTGCGGGACTATGCTCAGTTATAAATAATCAAAAGTTCAATTTGAGTAAGAGAATTAATTATCCGGCGATTGAGATAGGCCGCGACAATGCAGGCAACTGTTTGTTTTATCTAGCGAAGTGGTTTGGCTACTCTCTTTTACCAAAATGGATAATAAATAGACGATAAAGTAATCACTAATTAAATGCTGGCAGGATGGCAAAGGGGAGAGCGTTGGGTAGCAATGGAGTCTTTATTTGGGCGGGGAAAATGTAGGGTGCAATGAACGAAGTGAATTGCACCAAATATTGAAAGAGGCAAGAGGTGCAATGCGCTGCGCTTATTGCACCCTACAGTAATTATTACTCTCCATGATAGTGCTTCAATAAAAAATAGCGGTCAGGACTATTTTTAACGCCGCTCACTTTACCGACTATTTTAAATCCCATTTTTTCATAAAATTTGGGTGCCTGAAATGAGAGAGTGTCGACTTGAGCAGCAATACATCCCCGTTTATGTGCCTCACGTTCAGCAATCTCCATTAATTTAATGCCGAGACCCTGTCCTCTCTTGTCACTGTGTACCCAAAGTACTTCGATCAACAGTTGATGATAAATAGTACGTCCGGCAATGCCACCGACAACTTCGTCATTATCATCATGAATGGCAACAATTAAAGGCTGGGATCGTTCCTCACCCATTTTATCAAAGTTAAATTGTCTAAGGTTATCAACAAGTACATTGAATATTTCATCTTTATGTTCATTATGGATTTTTATATTCATTAAATCTTACTCCATTAAAACGTAATCGTAGGGTGCAATGAACGAAGTGAATTGCACCAAGTATTAAAAGAGGCAAGAGGTGCAATGCGCTGCGCTTATTACACCCTACACTGTTATTTTTACGAACTCATTTCAGCACATTTTATGGTGTGATACTTGGTGACCCTTATTAATTCAGTTGTATGCTCAGGGTATTGTTGCTGCAAGAAGCAGAGTGCGTCAGCCAAGGTAATCTGGTGCAGATTAAAGCAACTATCAAAAACCAATGCTCGTATTTGTTCAATAAAACCATCTGGATCATTATGGGTGGTGCAGGAGTTCCACAATTTTAAATCCAGTTCGTCATCAGGATCTTCAAGGGAACTGACGGCTTGTAAATTGAGGTTGCCCAGCATGGCATTATATTGAGCATCAGATAACGAGGTTTTGCAGCGAACTATCCAGGCCAAAGTGATCAGGTTATGGCCAAAAAAGCCGGGCTGCTGCAAACAGGAATGCAATACATCCTCTAATGTTGCCAGCTGTCCGGTTGTGATCGCCTCACAGCGCTCTATATTTTCTTCATTAGTGAAGGTAGCAGTGGCAAACTCCGTGACCCGATTTAAAAATGCAGGCACCCACTCGGGAGGAAGGATGTTGTATATCTCATTTAGTGCAAGCAAAATGGTGACATTATGGGATAAATACTCAGGTTTTCTGGCCGCCTTGGCGATATAGAATTCAAAGATATTGTGAAAGCCGTACTCGGCATGCCATTGGGAAACAGCCTGATAGGCAGCGGGATAGATACCACGCGCCAGAATGAGATGTCTGCGTAAATCGGAGAAAGCGACAGGCTGTACACTATCGGTAAGTACCGTTGACACCTGTAATCCATCCTTGGCAATCAATTTGGCGGTTTGTTGCCACAAGGCTTCCGGTTGCCCAAGGTGTGCAGCAAGAAATTGAGCTGATAAATAGGCTTTTAGCGCATGAGGCTGATGAATAATAGCGCTGCTGTGTACAGCTTGCTCAAGTAGTTCCCGAGATGTCATTAATCCTCCATGAATTTCATGCTTCAGTAAAGGGTATGGAAAGCATAATCAGAAGATACAACAAGCATAGTTCCACTAATTAATGCGCAAGAGTGAAGGTGCAATGCTTTGCGCGTATTTAACCCTACAGCACTATAAAATATCATACATATTCCAATGATATATTGTTATGAGTGTTCTGTTTTTCTGCAGACCTGATAGTTGATGATATCAATTTTTCGAAGATTTCTTGTTGACCAGCAGGGAGTAGCTGATTTTGAATCATCCTTCGAGTATCCACATCAAACAATCTTTCTGCGAGCCAACCAATTAAATACATCAGAGAAAGACATCCACCTGCAGTTGCAATATTACCATTGACAACTAGGGGTAAATCTTGAACATCACCACCAAGTGATTCTAACGCAAATTTTGCATCAGGATTTGTTGTCATTCTTTTATTTTCAAGTAATCCCAGCTCATGTAAAATGAAGGAGCCTGCACATATTGAACCTATAAGCTGTTTACTGGGGTCAAGTATTAATGAGGACATAAATTCATGATTCTTCATGGCTGCAGGGATGCCACGTTTACCGCTAGTGATGAGTATAACATCTTGTTCAACAACCTCAGAAATCGCACCGTCAGTTGTCACTGAAATACCAAGGTGAGATCGGTGAAATGGTTTGGTCCCTAAAACTTTCACTGACCAACGATCTGTTGTCCTGCCAAGTAAATCGTACATCAAGAAAAAATCTACATCTGTAAAATCATCAAATAAGACAATGCCTACTTTATACATATATCACCTATAAAATCTTTGGTGCTTAACCTATCTAAGCAACTTTTAATCAACCCTATTGTATTTCATATATCTATGAAGGCGGCCCTAACGGAGCTGGTTGCCAAGTGGCACATATTAACCTGAGGGATAGAAAACTGAAGGGGCGGGGTTGGTCAGCCGGTGTCGAGCTCGTCACTTTTGTCGTGTCGATCACACTTCCCAGCCCGTCGTCACTTTCGTCAGTAGTGGCACTCAGCACGTATCTCTTTCTGATTACTCCTTTATTTTCATATGGTTGTGAATTTTTATTGCACCCTTGGCCCGTTTTGGTCTGATAAATGCTTTGTGGGGGGCTGGCCGCCTCTTTGCCTGTCGGCGGGCGGCCCGGTGTAACGAACCATTTAGGATCCCTCTCTATGAACAGCTTCGTGATTGCAGATCCCAGTCTCTGTATTGGGTGTCGTACCTGTGAGGTGGCCTGCGCCGTTTCACACCAGTCAGGGTCTTGCAGCGGGACCCTTGAGCGGGAGGGCGGCCTGCATCTTGCCATCGAGGATGGACATCTGGTCTCCAAGGACAGCTACTTTCAGCCGCGCCTGAAGGTGATCGTGGGCAGCAAGGTGACCACGCCGGTGCTCTGTCGCCAGTGTGAAGACAAGCCGTGCGCCATGGCCTGCCCGAACAATGCCATCGTCAGCGAGGATGGTTGCGTCAAGGTGTTGCAGGAGCGCTGCATCGGCTGCAAGTCCTGCGTGGTGGCCTGTCCTTACGGCGCCATGGCGGTGGTGCTCAAAGAGGTGGCTCCCGCTGCCGATTCGCTCTTCAAGCGTCCGCAGACCAAGGCGCAGGCGCTCAAGTGCGATCTCTGCCGTCACCGCGAGGCGGGCCCGGCCTGTGTCGAGGTGTGTCCGACCCAGGCGCTGCGGCTGGTCACGCCGGAGCATCTTGAAAACCTGAACCGGCAGAAACAGCTGGCCAGTGCCGAGGCACTGCTGGCGATGCCGGCGCGGGTGTGAGCGGGCTTGCCGAGCCGTTTTTCGTTAACAAACAAGAGTGTGAGTCATGAAAAAAGTCATTACCGTGTGCCCCTATTGCGGCACCGGTTGCAAAATCAACCTGCTGGTTGAAAACGACAAGGTGGTGGGGGCCGAAGGCGCCAACGGCCGGACCAACGAGGGGCAGCTCTGCCTCAAGGGCTATTACGGTTGGGATTTCTTGAACGACACCAACCTGCTGACCCCCCGTCTCAAGAGCCCGATGATCCGCCGCGAGCGCGGTGGCAAGTTCGAGGCGGTCTCCTGGGATGAAGCGATCGAGTTTGCCAGCAGCCGTCTCTCTGCCATCAAGGCGAAATATGGCCCGGACGCCATCATGACTACCGGCTCTGCCCGTGGCCCCGGCAATGAAGCCAACTATGTGATGCAGAAATTTGCCCGTGCGGTGATTGGGACGAACAACGTCGACCACTGCGCGAGGGTGTGACACGCACCCTCAGTCTCCGGTCTGGAGACAACTGTAGGCAACGGCGCCATGAGCAACGCCATTCCCGAAATTCAAGAGACCAAGTGCCTGCTGGTGTTTGGTTACAACGCAGCTGACTCTCACCCCATCGTCGCCCGCCATATCCTCAAGGCGAAGGCAAACGGGGCCAAGGTGATTGTGTGTGATCCCCGTATGGTGGAGACCGCCCGCATCGCCGATCAGTGGCTGCCGCTCAAAAACGGTTCCAACATGGCGCTGGTTAACGCCTTCGCCAACGTGTTGATCAATGAAGGGCTCTACAACAAGGCATTCGTCGCCAACTACACCGAAGGGTTCGAGACCTTCAAGGCGACGGTGGCCAAGTACACCCCGGAATATGTCGAGGGGATCACCGGCCTGAAAGCCGCGGATATCCGCGCCGCCATTCGCACCTATGCCGAGTCGCCTGCGTCCATGATCCTGTGGGGCATGGGGGTGACCCAGTACGGTCAGGCAGTGGACGTGGTCAAGGGGCTGGCGGGTCTGGCGCTGCTGACCGGCAACTTCGGTCGCCGCGGCACCGGTTGCGGGCCGGTACGCGGTCAGAACAACGTGCAGGGCACCTGTGACATGGGGATGCTGCCCCACCAGTTCCCGGGTTATCAGTCGGTGGCCGATCCCGCCATCAGCGCCAAGTTCGCCAAGGCGTGGGGCGTGGAGTCACTCTCCCAGAAACCCGGCTACCGCCTGACCGAGCTTGGCCACAAGGTGGAGGAGGGCAAGTGCAAGGCCTTCTACATCTTCGGTGAAGATCCGGCCCAGACCGAGGCAGATCTCGGTCAGTTCCGTCGCACTCTGGCGGGGATGGAGCTGGTGATCGTGCAGGATATCTTCATGACCCAGACTGCCGAGATGGCCGACGTCATTCTGCCCGCCACCAGCTGGGGCGAGCACGAAGGGGTCTACAGCTCGGCGGATCGCGGCTTCCAGCGCTTCTACAAGGCGGTGACGCCTCCTGAGAACGTGAAGCCGGACTGGGCCATCTTCTCCTTGATGGCGACCGCCATGGGTTATCCCATGGAGTACCACAACACCGAAGAGATCTGGGACGAGATGCGTGCGCTCTGCCCGCTCTACGCCGGGGTCAGCTACGACAAGATGGCCGATCTCAAGAGCGTGCAGTGGCCCTGCCCGACCGAGGATCACCCGGGCACCAGCACTCTGTTCGAGGGGAATGTGTTCACCACCCCGAGCGGCAAGGGTCAGCTGATCGCCTCCGAGTGGCGGCCGCCGCTGGAGCAGCCCTGTGCCGAGTACCCGCTGGTGCTCTCCACCGTGCGTGAGGTGGGTCACTACTCCTGCCGCTCCATGACCGGCAACTGCTCGGCGCTGCAAACCCTGGCCGATGAGCCCGGTTATGTGCAGATCCACCCGAGCGATGCCAAGAAGCTCGGGGTGAAGGATCAGGCGCTGGTCTGGATCTCGTCGCGCCGTGGCAAGGTAATTACCCGGGCCAACTACAACGACCGGGTCAACGCCGGGGTGGTCTACATGACCTACCAGTGGTGGATCGGGGCCTGTAACGAGCTCACCATCGAGCACGTCGATCCCGTATCTCACACGCCGGAGTACAAGTACTGCGCGGTGAAGATCGAGCGCATCGACAATCAGCCTGAGGCGGAAGTGTACGTCCAGACTGAATACAGCGCGCTCAAGGCGAAATTGCGCAGCGCAGCCAAGGGCTGACCGCCCTAAAAAGAGGTTCTGCACAAATAAGGGAACCCGACTCGGATTTATCGAGTCGGGCACCCTTTTATTACCCAAAGAAAGGGGGAGTAAATGATGCAACATGAAATTGGTCGCTTATTCGGACTTTTCTATATTGGCACCTATCTGGCGGTGATATTGCTGGGAATAGGTTGCTATATTTGGCGCGACGAGATGATATTTCTACTCGGCTTCGGTTTTTTCGGCTGTTTTATGGCGGCACGGCTTGCCATGGGCAGCGTATTTTCCGCCTTGAGTATTTCCAGTGCCTGGCTGATCGGGTTTATCTCCACCACCTTGATCAACGGCCTGCTGCTGGGGGTGATCACCCTGCTGATCTACCTCACGCACCAGAGCGTCACCGCCGAGCTTGCCGACAACGCCAGCTGGCTGCTGATGGCCTTCCAGAGCCTGTCGGCCCTCTTTATCTTCGGTGGCCTGAAATGCTGCCACAGCCGGATCATCACCTCATAAATTGCTGATGGATGGGCAGCAAACGCCATCTCGAAACCCGCAGCCAGCGAAGAGGAGAGGCAGATCTGACAGTTGACGGCGGCCCACTTTTCGGGTGCCTTAATTGAGATCAAGAACTGATGAAATAACAGGTTAAATATGGCCATCAGATATATTAAATCGGATTGTAATGAAATTTGAGCTCATCTATGATGAGTCGCCATTCCAATATATCTCCCGATAACGATGTTACTTTTTGTTGTCGTTCGTTAATAACAACTCTGGAATTGCAACATGCGACAATTTTCGTCACCGCTTTTCTTATTGGCAGCCGCTTTTACGGGCTGCGGCTATTTATTTTGGTGACGAGTGCTTGTCGTGATGCGATGGCATGGACAGCCTGACTGGTGACTAAATCGATATAACGTGAGGCCGCAATGCTAAATGTGAGTGCCATCCCCCTGGACGAGATCTCTCCCATCTGGGACGACGGTTTCCTCCTGCTCTCCAAATCCCTCCTGTCGGCCGTGACGCTCGATGATTTTATCCACAAACTCAACAAGATAGATGCCAGCTTCGGCGGCGTGACCCGGGTCAACCTGATCCTCAACATGGGTGCGGACGAGGAGGCCATCTTCTACTTCATGGGACATTCCGGCCCAAAGCATCTGGTCTGCCCCAAGGCAGAGCTGCACCTCTCCCCCCGTCCTGCCAAAGAGACCCCGGAACAGGCCATCATTCTCGCTGCCGCCCGCTTTGAGAATCGCTGCCCGGCGCTGGATCGCGAAGGGGTCTACGGGGGGCTGCGCTCCTACTGCCAGCTCCCCATCACCACCGCCCGCAGCCATCTGGGTGGGGTCGAGTTCATCAACACCCAGCTCGACAGTTTCACCATGGAGACCCTTGCCAAACTGACCCAGCTGGCGGCCATTATCGCCATTGCGCTGGAGAACGTGCTCGACAAGGAGCGCACCCTGGAGCAGGCCAACTCCCTGCGTCTTGAGCGCGACAGCTGCAAAATTCTGGTGGATGTGACCAACGCGGTAATCAAACTGGTGCGCATCGCCGAGCTGCCCAAGAGCCTGTTTGCCATCCTGCACCATCACTTTGGCATCAGCAGCTTGTGTCTGGCCGAATACAACGCCACCTCCGACAGCTTCAAGAGCTATCTGGTCAATCAGCACCAGAGCGAGCAGCCGGGCATCATCGACCACTCCTGTTTCGAAAAGAAGTGCCTGCAGGGGGCCCTTGGCCATAGCGAGCCGTTTTTCGTCTATCGCGAACATGGCCACGGCTGCAGCAATCGCTGCCGCTTTACCTCCCAGATCCTGCCGCCAGAGGCTGACAGCTCCTGCATTTTGCCGCTGCGCTATCGGGGCAACCTGCTGGGGGTGTTGATCCTCTCGCACCCCAACGCCGACTTTTTTGCCGATATCGATATCTCCTTGCTGGAGCAGGTGGCGGCGCGCACGGCCATTGCCATGAACAACGTGCAGGCCCAGCAGGAGATCTCCAACACCAACGGCGCAAAAGAGAAGACCATTCGCATCAACGAGCCGCAGATGCAGGGGGAGTTTCCCCACATCATCTACCAGAGCGCGGTGATGGAGAGCGTGCTGGAGAAGGTGCGGCTGGTGGCCGAGAGCGACAGTACCGTGCTGATCCTCGGCGAGACCGGCACCGGCAAGGAGCTGATCGCCCAGGCCATTCACGCCCTGAGTGCCCGCCACGACCACGAGATGGTGAAGGTGAACTGCGCCGCCATCCCCACCGGCCTTATCGAGAGCGATCTCTTTGGCCACGAGAAGGGGGCCTTTACCGGCGCCCTGACCCAGCGTATCGGCCGTTTCGAGCGGGCCCACAAGGGCACCCTGTTCCTCGACGAAGTGGGGGATATGCCGCTGGACTTGCAGCCCAAACTCTTGCGGGTATTGCAGGAGCAGGAGCTGGAGCGGGTCGGCAACAGCAACCCCATCGCAGTGGATGTGCGGTTGGTGGCCGCCACCAACTGCGATCTGCTCTCCATGGTCAAGAACAAGCGCTTTCGAAGCGACCTCTACTACCGCCTCAACGTCTTTCCCATCGAGCTGCCGCCGCTGCGCGAGCGGCGCGAGGACATTCCGCTCTTGGTCAATTTCTTTATCAAGAAGATCGCCAAGCGGATGCGCCGCACCATCACCTCGATCCCCGCCGATGCCATGAAGATGTTGGTGTCGCTCCCCTGGTACGGCAATATCCGCGAGCTGGAGAACGTTATCGAGCGCGCCGTGGTGATGACCCGCGGCCATGTGCTCAACCTCTCGCCCGATGAGCTGATGCCCCTCAAGGGCTACCACAAGATTGAGACCCTGGTTTATGACGAACCTGCCACGCCGCTCTTTGCCGAGGAGGGGCCGATTGATGAGCGTGAGGCGATCATCGCCGCCCTGCGCGACTGCAACGGCATCGTCGCTGGCGAGCGGGGGGCGGCTAACCGCCTTGGTATGAAGCGCACCACCTTGCTTTCGAAAATGAAGCGGCTCGGCATCTCGGCCAGAGATCCCGAGATCATTGACGGGGTCGCACCATGAGAGAGCTACTTGAGCTGGAGGCGCAGAACGAACTGGCCCGCTGTGCCATCCATCGCGAGGTGGTGCACTACCGCGCCGATACCTTGACCTGCGACAGCGAGATGGCGCTCCCCTCCGAGACGCCGGTGGCGCTGGTCTACAACGGCATCGCCCACAGCGTGATGATGTGCTCGGCCTCCGATCTGGAGGATTTTGCCATCGGCTTTTCGCTATCCGAGGGGATCATCGACAGCCTGCTCGATATCCACGACATCGAGCAGATTGACGGCTGTCAGGGGATTGAGCTGCATATCACCCTGGCCAATCGCTGCGTCCATCGCCTCAAAGAGAAGCGGCGCACCATGGCGGGCCGTACCGGTTGCGGCATCTGCGGCAGCGAGAGTCTGGAGCAGGTGATCCGCACCCAGCCAGCGTTGCCCGACAGCCAGCGTCTGGCGGTGGGCCATATCGACAAGGTATTGACCGCGCTGCGCCCGCTCCAGCTGCTGGGCCAGCGCACCGGCGCCACCCATGCGGCGGTGCATCTGGACGGGGAGGGCAATATTCTCGCCATCCGCGAGGATGTGGGGCGCCATATTGCGCTGGACAAGCTGGTGGGCCATCTGTGCCGCAGCGGTCGGCGGGATGGCGCCATTCTGGTAACCAGCCGCGCCAGCTTCGAGATGGTGCAAAAGTGCGCCAGCGCCGGGGTCGAGATCCTGCTCGCCATCTCCGCTGCCACCGAGCTTGCGGTCGAGCGGGCCGAGCAGACCGGGCTCACCCTGGTGGGCTTTTGCCGCCCCGGTCGGGCCGAGATCTACAGCGGCTGCCAGCGAATCCTGCTCAAGTAATGGCAAGGCCGTGAACCCGTTAAACGGGTCACGAAAACAGGCAATGAAAAAGGGCGGGGAGTGTGACTCCCCGCCCTTGTTGTTTCTGCTGCTGTGGCGGATTAGCGCGCCAGCAGGATACGCAGCATGCGGCGCAGCGGCTCGGCGGCGCCCCACAGCAGCTGGTCACCCACGGTAAAGGCGGCCAGATACTCAGGGCCCATATTGAGTTTGCGCAGACGACCCACCGGAATGCTGAGGGTGCCGGTAACGGCCGCTGGAGTCAGCTCGCGAGCGGTGATATCGCGATCGTTGGGGATCACTTTTACCCAGTCGTTGTGGGCAGCCAGCAGCGCTTCGATCTCTGCCAGCGGCACATCTTTTTTCAGCTTGATGGTGAAGGCCTGGCTGTGGCAGCGCAGGGCACCGATCCGCACGCACAAACCATCCACTGGAATGACGGCGTTCTCGATACCCAAAATTTTGTTGGTCTCGGCCTGACCCTTCCACTCTTCACGGCTCTGGCCGTTGTCGAGCTTGGTGTCAATCCAGGGGATTAGGCCACCGGCCAGCGGCACGCCGAAGTTGTCGACCGGCAGGGTGCCGGAGCGGGTCTTCTCGGTGATCTTGCGCTCGATGTCGAGGATGGCGGAGGCGGGGTCTGCCAGCTCGACCGCCACTTCATCGCGCAGCATCCCCATCTGGGTGACCAGCTCGCGCATATGGCGGGCACCGCCACCGGAGGCCGCCTGATAGGTGGCCACACTCACCCACTCCACCAGATCGGCCTTGAACAGGCCGCCTAGGGCCAGCAGCATCAGGCTGACGGTGCAGTTGCCGCCAACGAAGGTCTTGATGCCATCGTTCAGGGCCTGTTCAATCACATCGCCGTTGACCGGATCCAGAATGATGACGGCGTCTTTCTCCATCCGCAGGGAGGAGGCGGCGTCAATCCAGTACCCCTGCCAGCCAGCGGCTTTCAGGCGCGGATAGACATCCTTGGTGTAGTCGCCGCCTTGCGCGGTGATGATGATATCCTGCTTGGCCAGCGCCTCGATATCGAAGGCGTCCTGCAGAGTACCGGCATCGACGCCGAAGTTGGGAGCGGCCTCACCGGCCTGGGAGGTGGTGAAGAATGTGGGTTGAATATGGGCGAAATCCTGCTCTTCCTGCATCCGGCTCATCAGAACCGATCCCACCATGCCACGCCAACCGACCAAACCTACTTTTTTCATATTGTCCTACCCTGGATTGCTGCTAAAGAAACTCGTGGTGACACCCGTAACCCCTTGTCTGGCGACGCCTGTTTACAAGCGGTTTACAGGCCATTTAAAAATATGCGCTGCGAAAAATGCGTCTATCCACATTACGGATTGTGGCGGCTTGCGCAAGTCGAATTGTGCAATATTCTGTGCCGTTTGCTGCATTAACCGGCAGCCAGACTACCGCTCAGGCAGACGGGGAGGGAGAAGGTCAACATCAGACGAAAAGGCCACCGTTTATGGCGGTGGCCTGTCAATAAAGCGGTTGAGAACGTCCTCTGCTGTTGTCTGAGGGCGTAGTTGACGAGTGAAACAGCCCGACAGCTAGGGTGCTTAACCGTAACGGGCCAGAGTGAGCCCCTCATCGCTGATGGCGGGCTCGCTGCCGCTGATAAGATCGCACAGAAGCTGCCCCGAGCCGGCCGCCATGGTCCAGCCCAGGGTGCCGTGGCCGGTATTGAGCCAGAGACCGGGAATGGGGCTCGGCCCCACCAGCGGGGTGCCGTCCGGCGTCATGGGGCGCAGGCCGGTCCAGAACTCGGCTTGGCTGATATCGCCCCCCTCGGGGAAGAGATCGCCGACCACCATCGCCAGCGTGTCGTGACGTCTGGGGTTGAGAGCGAGGTTGTAGCCCGACAGCTCTGCCATGCCGCCGACCCGGATCCGCTCGTCAAAACGGGTGATGGCCACCTTGTAGGTCTCGTCGAGCACGGTGCTGCGCGGTGCGGCCTCGGCGTTGATCATCGGCAGGGTGAGGGAATAGCCCTTGACCGGATAGACCGGCAGCTCCAGCCCGAGCGGGCGCAGCAGCGGCCGTAAAAAGCCGGTGGCATAACTGCCGAGCGCGCAGACGATGGCATCGGCGCGATAGCGCTGCTCGCCTGCCCGCACCGCCACGGCGCGGCCGCGGGCTTGCTCAATCTCGTCGATGTCGCAGTTGAAGACGAACTTGACCCCGAGCTTCTCGGCTTCAAGGGCAAGGGCCTTGGTGAAGCGGAAGCAGTCGCCGGTCTCGTCGCCGGGCAGACGCAAGCCACCGACGATTTTGCCGCGCACCCGCGCCAGCGCAGGCTCTGCCGCTTCGCAGCCGCTGGCATCCAGCGACTGGTAGGGGACGCCATACTCCTCCAGCACCTCGATATCGCGCTGGCTGGCATCGAGCTGGGATTGGCTGCGAAACAGCTGCAGGGTACCGAGTTGGCGCCCTTCGTAATCGATGTTCAGCTCGTCACGCAGCAGCTTCATGCAGTCGCGGCTGTATTCGGCCAGACGCACCATGCGCCCCTTGTTGGTGGCATAGGCGGTCGGGGTGCAGTTGGCGAGCATTCTGAGCATCCAGCGCAGCTGGAAGGGATCTGCGGTGGGGCGCACGGTGAAGGGGGCATGCTTTTGCAGCATCCACTTGGCGGCCTTGAGCGGGATGCCGGGGGCCGCCCAGGGGGCCGCATAACCCGGGGATATCTGCCCGGCGTTGGCATGGCTGGTTTCAAGGGCGACGCCACCTTGTCGCTCCAGCAGGGTTACTTTGTAACCCGCTTTGGCCAGATACCAGGCGCTGGTTACCCCGATCACGCCGCCACCGAGAACCACTATCTCCATATCGTCTTTCCTTGACTGATCTCCTGATGTGGCCACCACCATAATCAGCCGCCACAGGATATTCAACTGCTCTGCGCAGGATTGGGATCTCCGTCTGCTTGCCTGTCACAAGCTGGTGTTTGGTGCGATGGTGAGCCTGATTGCCAGCGTAAATCGCTGTGCTGCTGTCAGGGGTATGTGTCAGGGGGCATGGCCCGCTTACAGCTGCTCCAGCTGGATCAGGTACTGCTCCGCCGTCGCCAGAATGGCCTGCTGCTGTTCAGCGGCTTGGCCATCCCAGTTGGCATAGGGGAGGGCGAGGCGGGGATTACCGCCCAGTTTGTCCCGATTGCGCCAGAGAAAGTGCCAGTAGAGGCTGTTGAAGGGGCAACTACCGTCGCCGCTGCGGGCTTTGACCTGATAGTGGCACCCCTTGCAGTAGTGGCCCATTCGCTCGAGATAGGCGCCGCTGCTGGCGTAGGGCTTGCTGCCCATCAGGCCGCCATCGGCAAACTGGCTCATGCCGCGGGTGTTGGGCAGCTCCACCCATTCGATGGCATCCACATAGATACCGAGATACCACTGATCCACCTCGTCAGGATCAATCCCCGCCAGCAGGGCTAAGTTGCCGGTCACCATCAGCCGCTGGATATGGTGGGCGTAGCCATGCTCGAGGGACTGGTTGATGGCGTAGCGCACGCAGGCCATGTCTGTTTCACCGCTCCAGAAAAAGCCGGGCAGCGGCCGGTTGGCACCGAGAAAATTGGTCTGCTGGTAGTCGGGCATCTTCTCCCAGTAAAGGGCTCGGACAAACTCGCGCCAGCCGAGGATCTGGCGAATAAACCCCTCGACCTGCGCCAACGTGATGGTGGCCTGATTGGCCTGCCAGTGGGATTCGGCGGCGCGGATCACCTCAAGCGGATGAAGCATCTTGCTGTTGAGGGAAAACGACAGGCGGCTGTGAAACAGGCTCCAGCCCCGCTCGCTCAGGGCATCCTGATAGCGGCCAAAGTGGGGCAGGCAGTGGGCCAGAAAATGGGCCAGCAGCTCGCGACTCTGGCGCCTTGTGATGGGCCACGGCAGCCTGCTGGCATCTGCCTCGCCGATGGTACTGACCCCGTGACGGGTCAGCATGGCATCAATCTCGCTCACCTCGTTGGCAAAGGTGAGGGGTTCCGGGATCGGCTGACGCTCCGGCAGCTTGGCGCGGTTCTCGTCATCGAAGTTCCAGCGCCCGCCAAGGGGGTGGCCGCGCTCATCGAGCAGCACTTGGTATTGCTTTCGCAAGGCGCGGTAGAAGAACTCCATCCGGCTGTGGGGGTAGTGCTGCCAGCCATCGCGGGGGGTGAGAAAATGCTCGCTCTCCACCTCGGTGGCAGGGATGACAAGACCCGCCGCCCAGCTTTTCAACTGGCTGGCGAGGCGCCACTCGTCCGGGCTCTGCCAGGCAAAGCTGTCTGCCTGATGCGCCGCGATTTGGGCTGCCAGCAGGCCGGGCAAGTCGGGCCAGCGGGCGCTCTCATCGAGGGTCAGGTAACAGACGCGGTGGCCCGCCTTGCCAAGGGCCTCCGCGAAGGCGCGCATGGCGGCAAAGAAGGCCAGTACCTTCTGGCGATGGTGGCGGCAGTAGTCGGTCTCTTGGCGCAGCTCCGCCATTAGATAGCAGGTTGCCGGATTCGAGGTGCGAAACCAGCTGTGAGCGGCGTTCAGCTGATCGCCGAGAATCAGGCGCAGCTCCATCAGACTCGCTCCCCCTCAGGTTGCTGGCTGCGGTGACGAGCGTGGCGACAGCGCTCGCTGCAGTAGCGAACCTCCTCCCAGCTGCGCGCCCACTTGCGCCGCCAGCTGAAGGGGCGCTGGCAGACGGGGCAGATCTTTTCGGGGAGATGGGGTTTGCGATGCATGATGGCTTCCGGCCCTGGCTGATGGGGGATGTGGCATGTGCGTAGGGAGAATAACGAACCGGGGGCGCGGGCGGATCAACCTCACTGCCGGTTTGCCGCGCAGACGCCCACTTTGTGAGCGGGCGCACAGCCCGTAGGTGCACCCCTTGTTTGCAAATTAACCAGCCGTTAACGTGGCGAGGCTGCCTGTTGGCAGCATCCATCAATGGATCTTGTTGGCCACCGACTGTCTACAACCGATATGGAGGGGAGTGATGCCAATCATGACAGCTACGCCCCGGGCAGCTTGCCTGCTCGCCCACTGGTATACCCGGGATCCCATTCTCACCTTCGACTTTCCTCACCGCTGATTGGCGGCACCCGCCGTTTGAATTTGTCAGCCGGACGACCCTGATCGCCCCGGCCTCTTTGCCAATCCCGATTTCAAACACACTGGCCTTGCGCCGGTGAGGAGTCTTTTATGCGTCGTATACCCGAGCCGTTTCGTATCAAGATGGTCGAGCCCATCAAACAGACCACTGGCGCCGAGCGTCGTGCTGCCCTCGAGGCCGCTGGCTGGAACCCCTTCCTGCTGCTGGCCGAAGATGTCTATATCGATCTGCTGACTGACAGTGGTACCGGTGCCATGTCCGATCGTCAGTGGGCCGGCATCATGATGGGGGATGAGGCCTATGCGGGCAGCCGCAACTTCGTCGAGCTGGAGCGCACGGTGCGCGAGATTTTTGGTTACCAGCATGTGATGCCTACCCACCAGGGGCGCGGGGCGGAGCAGATCCTCTTCCCCGAGCTGGTCAAGCGCTGCAAGGGCAAGGCGCCGGTGTTTATCTCCAACTACCACTTCGACACCACCAAGGCCCACGTGGAGTTGGCCGGCGCGCGGGCCATCAACCTGCTCACTCCGAAAGCCCTCGACACCACGGTTCCTTATGCCTGGAAGGGGGATTTTGATCTCCCTCGTCTGAGCGACACCATCGAGACCCTGGGGGCCGACAACGTGGCCGGCATCATCATCACGGTCACCTGCAACAGCGCCGGTGGTCAGCCGGTCTCCATGGCCAATATGGAGGCGGTTTCCGAACTGGCCCGTCGCCACCATATTCCGGTGGTGATCGATGCCGCCCGCTTTGCCGAGAACGCCTGGTTTATCAAGGAGCGGGATCCGGCCTATGCCAAGTGCAGCATCAAGGAGATAGTGCGCCAGATGTTTGCGTTGGGGGACATCTTCACCATGTCGGCCAAAAAGGACGGGCTGGTCAATATCGGTGGGCTCTGTTGCTTTAAAGAGGATCTTGACCTGTTTCGCGCGGTGCAGGTGCGCTGCGTGGCGATGGAGGGGTTTGTCACCTATGGCGGCCTTGCCGGACGGGACATGGCGGCGCTCGCCATCGGACTGCGGGAGGGGATGGATGAGGAGTATCTCACCTATCGCATCAGTCAAGTGGCTTATCTCGGCGAGCGGCTGGCCGAGGCGGGTATCCCGATCCAGACCCCCACCGGCGGCCATGCGGTGTTTGTGGATGCCAAAAAGCTGCTGCCCCATATTCCGGCCGAGCAGTTCCCGGCCCATGCGCTCGCTTGCGAGCTCTATCTGGAAGGGGGTGTGCGCGGGGTGGAGATTGGCTCCCTGTTGCTCGGGCGCGATCCCGCCACCGGCAAGCAGGAGGCGGCGGACTTCGAGCTGTTGCGTCTGACCATTCCGCGCCGGGTCTACACCCGGGATCACATGGACTATGTGGCCGACTGCCTGATCGCGGTGAAAGCGCGGGCCAGCGACATTCGCGGGCTCACCTTCGACTACGAGCCGCCGCTGCTGCGCCACTTCACTGCGCGGCTCAAGCCTGTCTGATCAGTAATCTGTTAGACGGGGTGATCAACCGCGCCAAGCCGTGAGATCAAGGGTTGCCCCCGATTAAACGGCCAAGTAAAAAGCCCCCGCACCAAGGTGCGGGGGCTTTCGTTTATCGAAGCAAACTGGGTCAGACCGCTTGATACTCCAGCTCGACCGAGCCCAGCGCCTTGAGGGTGGACTGGGCGGAGTCACGCTGGCTGATCTGGCCGTTTTTATTCTCCAGCAGTACGGCGCGGCGGATGGTGGCGAGATCTTCGCCGTTAAGCACCGCATGGGCGCAGGCCATCTGCATCGGTGGCAGGCTGGGGTTGAAGGCGGCGTTCTCGGCGTAGCGGCCAGAGAAGATGCGGCCATCGGCAAATTGCAGCGCCACTGCAGCATAGCCCTGACTGTAGGGGGCGTAGCTTTGACGGGCGGCGGCCAGCGCGGCTTGCCACAGCGGGTCTTCGCTTTGAAGCTGAAGCTCTGCGTGATCCTGCGGGCTCATCAGCGCATCCGTGATGTCGAGGTCCGCTGGGCCAAACGAGTGGGGCAGGAAGGATTGCAGGGCACTCAGGTCATCGGGCAGAGAGACTTTCAGGATTTTTGCGGTGCTCAGCTCGTTCATGAACTGACGGCAGTGGCCGCAGGGGGTGTAGTTGACGGTGATTTCAGAGATCCCGGTCTCGCCACCCAGCCAGGCGTTGGAGATGGCGGACTGCTCGGCGTGCACCGAGTGGAACAGACCTTGCCCTGCAAACTCCATGTTGGCACCGAAGTACCATGTGCCGCTCAGGCCACAGGCGATGGCACCGACGTAAAACTTGGAGATGGGTGCCACCGAGCAGGCAGCAGCCAGCGGCAACAGGGCGAGGCGCAGTGCGCGATCATCGAGACCTGTGGCGGCTTTCAGGGTGGCGACTTGCTCCGGCGTGAAGCGGGCGTTGAAGTCGGCACTATCCAGCATGGGCTGCACGGCTGCTTTGAGCGGGGCAGAGAGGGTATCGAATGGCTTGGCAAAACGGGGATGCATAGTGTGTCCTCAAAGGCCAATTGGGCGGCCATTGTAGGGAGCAAGCTCGGGTAAATGTGTGAGCAGGCTCACGCCCTGATGGGCAAACGGAGGGGGATGGTAATGGAAACGTTTGTCTTGTGCAAATTGTGCGGCAGGTCGCACCCCGACAGCGCTGCAGAGCCGTCGGGGTGGTTAATCATCGGTCAGGTGAGCCAGTGATAGATGGCAAAGAGGAGGGGAGCGACGGCAGCGGTGAGAATGCCGCACACCACCATGGCCAGCGAGGCAAAGGCGCCCTGGGTGATCCCTTTCTCGGCGGAAGTAGCCGTGCCGATGGCGTGGGCACAGGCCCCCATGGCGAGCCCTTGGGCTTCCGGGTCGGTCACTTTCAGCAGTTTGAGCAGCGGGTAGCCGATCAGGGCGCCGACAATCCCCACCACCACCACCACGGCGGCCGCGATGGCGGGAATGCCGCCGATGGACTGGCTGACGCTCATGGCGAGCGGGGTGGTGATGGATTTGGTCGCCAATGAGGCGAGCAGCGCCGGATCTGTGCCCATAAAATGACCGATCAGCAGGGTTGTGCACACCGAGATCAAGACGGAGGCGAGGGTACAGATTAGGATGGGCTTGAGCTTGGCCTGGATCTGGCGCGCCTGCTGATAGAGCGGCAGCGCCAGCGCCACCACGGCGGGCTCCAGCAGCATGGTAATGGGGCTGCTGCCGCGCTCGTACTGCTCAAGGGGCAGATCGAGCCAGAGCAGCAGGCCAATGATCACCGCGGTCGGCACCAGCACCGGATTGATGATGGGCCAGGGCAGGCGTCGATAGAGGGCGCGGGTGGCGAAATAGAGCGCCAGGGTCAGGGGAATTGCGAGCCAGAAGATCATTTGTTCATCCTCTGGTAGAGCCGACCGACGGTGGCGAGGATCAGCACGATCCCGAGCACGATGCAGAGCATGATGACGCCGAAGGATTGGCGCAGGGGCTCAAGCCAGGCCACCAGTCCGACCGCAACCGGCACGAACAAAACGCCCATGTGGCGCAGCAGCAAGCCTGCCCCCAGCTCGACCCAGTGCAGCTTGATCAGTTGCAGAGAGAGCAGGACGAACAGCAGCAGCATGCCGATGATGCTGCCGGGAAAGGCAAACGGCAGGATGGCTGCCACGGATTTGCCTGCCAGCAGGCAGGCGACGATGACCATAAAGTCACGAAAGTACAGCAAGGCGCGTTGCGCGATCACGTGAACCTCATCGACTGGGAAGAAAAATCGCAGTTTACCAGAGAGGGCGGGTCGCGGCATTAAAACAATAACAACTGAAATCAGTTCATTTGAGGCTGATTTGATTGGCATTTTTTGAAAAGTGCCTGATAGAACCCTTTTTCGAACTACAAGGAGTAGTGATGACATCCCTCTTGTCCCGAGTTCGCCAGCTGGCGAACGATAACGCGTTGCCACCCCATCTGTTGCAAACCCGTCAGTGGGAAGGGCCCCTGTGCCGGGTGCGACTCGACAACACCAGCGCTGATGCCACTCCGGTTGACCGCTGGGTGCTGTTTGACGGCAAGCTTGGCCTGCCGGTGGAGAGCGCCATCTATGGCGAAGGATTCCAGATGCTGGCCCAGACCATGGGTAGCTGGCAATCACCGCAACATGTCGGCCGTTGCCCTGATGCCAGCGTCTATCGCATCACCGATGACAATGGCTATCACACCATTCACAACCTGTTGCTGGTGGAACATGGCAAGGGGTGGCTGCTGCTCGCCTTTGCCAGCTGCCACCGTTTTGGTGGGGAGTTTCGCCTCTATCCCGATGGCCGCTTGCAGATCCTGATGAATTGCGAAGGGCGAAAACTTGCGGCCGGTGAGCACTGGCAGAGCGAGGCGCTGATCTGCCTCGAAGGAGCGGAGCGCGAGGATCTGCTGGCCGAGCTGGCACGGTTGATCGAGGCCGAGCACGGCTCGCTGATCTGCCAGGTGAGTGAGCGTCCGAGCGGCTGGTGCTCCTGGTATCACTACTACGCCGAGGTAAGTGCCGCCGACATTCGCGAGAATCTGCAGGTGCGCGCCGAGCGCTTCCCTGCGCTGCGCTATGTGCAGATAGACGACGGCTATCAGGCCAAGATGGGCGACTGGCTGACCCCGTCGGCCAAGTTCGAGCAAGGTGTAGCCTCACTGGCTGCCGAGATCAAACGGGCTGGCTGCGAGCCTGCCCTCTGGGTCGCTCCCTTTATTGCCGAACCCACTTCGCAGGTGTTTCAGGATCACCCCGACTGGTTTGTGAAGGGGGATGACGGCCTGCCGCTCCCTTCCGAGCGTGTCACTTACGGTGGTTGGCGTTGCACGCCCTGGTATGTGCTGGACGGTACCCACCCCGAGGTGCAGGCGCACCTTGAGCAGGTGTTCCGCACCCTGCGCGAACAGTGGGGCATCCACTACTTCAAGCTCGATGCCAACTTCTGGGGCGCCATCCACGGTGGCCGTTTCTACGATCCGGCTGCCACCCGGGTTGAAGCCTATCGGCGCGGCATGGCCGCCATTCTGCGCGGTGCTGGCGATGGTGCCTTCCTGCTCGGTTGCAACGCGCCCATCTGGCCGAGCCTTGGGCTGGTGCACGGCATGCGGGTGAGTGATGATGTGGAGCGCAATGGCCACCGCTATCGCCAGATCGCCCGCGAGGCCTTCTGCCGCGCCTGGCAGAACGACAAGCTCTGGGTCCTCGACCCCGACTGCATCTGTCTGCGTGATCTGCCTAGCCAGCAGGCAAACAAGGCTGAATACAGCTTCCATCTGGCAGCGCTGGTGGCGAGCGGCGGCATGATGCTGGCGGGTGATCGACTGCAAGATCTCGATGAGGAGCAGGCGGCGCAACTGTGCAAGCTGCTGGGTCTTTGTGCTGTTCGTGCACCCTCTGCCCGTTTCGAATCGATGGACTTTGCCTGTGGCGAAGTAAGCCTGCCCGAGGGCGGCACTCTGCTCTGCCTCTTCAACTGGGAGGGGCAACCACAGGAGTTTCTGCTGCCGGAAGGGGGAACCGATTTTTGGCATGGGCAGGCAGTCGGTACGGCTGTGACCCTGCAAGGGGGCGAAGGGCGGGTGATCCACTACACCTGATCACAGCCTCACCACATACAATTCAGGCTCCATTACGGAGCCTGAATTGTTTCAATTAGCGGTTATCAGTCACGTTTTTCAGTAACGCCACTCAAAACCAACGGCGTATTTGGCAGAGCCATAGCCCGGGATATCACTGCCGGAGGCGATCGCCTTGAGGGTTAGCAACGGGGTGATGGGCACCCCCAGACCAAAACCGATGGCCAGCTGATCATTGGGGTTCCCCATCAGATCGACCCGCATCACCCGATAGAGGGACATGTCCTCGCTCAGGTGCATATAGGCTTGCGAAGCGCGGTTATAGACCTGACCAAACACCTCCAGCTGGAAACCTGACTGGGCGCTGATGGCCAGCGGTACCCCGACAAACTTGTAGAGATGGGAGCCGTTGAAGTAGCTGTTGGTGATCAGGGGAGTGAAATCAGTCTGCTGATAAAGGGTGTTGAAGTTCTGTTCTACGATGCGATAGGTCTGCTCGGGCAGGCGAGCAAGATAATCCGGCACATCGAACCGGTATGCGGCGTTGGCTGCCAGCGGCAGCAGGGCCAGTAATCCGAGCAGTGCGTGGTGACGAGGCATCAGCAAATGGCTTCCGTTCGGCCAAAGAGATCTCTTGCTTGGGAGACATCCGCTCAGAATGTCGCAAGATATTGGTTTTTGAGGAAATCCCCTTCGTCATTATGACCTGAAGAAGGGGACGAGCGGGAAGGATTTATTGTGAAACTACTCACAACTCATAAATCTTCCAGATAGTGATAGAGACTCTTAAGAATCGCAAAGTTCCGTTCGTTACTCTGGTTCTGCTCGGCCAGCGCCTCGAGACGGGGCACGTAGTCCGGCAGACGACGGCTGAAGTAGTCGCTGCAGTGCAGGCGCCAGCGTTTCTGCTCTGCTTCGCTCAAGGTGTGTGGCCAGTTGCGGGCGCGGTAGCGGAACAGCATCTCCGGCAGCCGGGAGTCGGTAAAGGCGAACTCCCGCTCACCCAGCAGATCCGCGGGGGTGGCACGCACCAGATCCATGGTGGACTTGTCGCCATGGCCAAAGAATCCGGCGTAGAGCTGGGTATCGGGGTCGCTGTCATTACTGCCGGCGAACTCCTGATTGAACACTTCCACCAGTTTTTCCCGTACCTCGGGGTGGGCGCGCAGCAGATCCAGGCTCTTGCGGCACTGCTCCCGATCGATGCCGAGCTCGTCGGCCCGTTCCGCCGTCAGGGTGGCGGCCGGCGCCAGCACCGGACACTTGTTGATGTGCACCAGTTTGACCGGAATGCCCGCCAGATCCCCCAGCTCCTCTTTTTTGGTATAGAGGCGCTCGCGGATCTCCTCGCTGGAGAGTTCAATGAGCGGGGTGGGGTCACGGGTCAGATCCACCATGATCACCGCGTTCTGGTTGGTGGGGTGCCAGGCAAGTGGCGAGACCCAGCTTGCACAACCCTGCCAGGGGGAGAACATGCCGGAGACGTGCACCAGCGGCTTCATGGTCACCACGTCAATCAGCGCCTTCACCTTGTTTTTGTTACGCAGATCAAAGAGATAACCAAACAGCTTGGGTTGGGCTTTTTTCACCAGCTTGGCCATCTCGATGGTGGCCAGCACGTCCGAGAGTGCATCGTGAGCATTGGCGTGGGCGACGCCGTTGGCGACCGTCAGCTTCTCCAGCCGGAAACTCGGCTTGCCCTCATCGTCAAACGCCCACTCGATCCCCTCCGGCCGCAGGGCATAGCAGGCCCGCAGCATGTCGAGAATATCCCAGCGGGAGTTGCCATTCTGCCAGCTGTAGGCATAGGGATCATAGAAGTTGCGATAGAGGGTGTAACGGGTCACTTCATCATCGAAGCGGATGCTGTTGTAGCCAAGCACACAGGTATTCGGCGTGGCGAACTGCTCGTGGATCTGGCGAATGAAATCCGCCTCGCACAGCCCATCCTTCATCGCCTTTTGTGGCGTGATACCGGTAATGAGGCACGCCTCCGGATCTGGCAGGTAGTCTGCCGGCGGCTTGCAGTAGATGACCAGCGGCTCGCCAATGAGGTTGAAATCCGCATCGGTACGAATACCGGCAAACTGCGACGGCCTGTCCTTGGCGGGGCTGATGCCGAAGGTTTCGTAGTCGTGGAAGTAGAATGTTGGCTCGTTGCCCGCGTGTGCTGTTTTGCTCATGTTGCTCGAGATGAGGTATCCGATGACGGTAGCGCCTGGCGCTAGGGTGGGCGGTGCCAGGCACCACAATTGTGTGCATGGTAAACCATAGCGCAGGCAGAACGAAGGGCGAGCCGCGCAGGTGGCGGTTTATTGGGCGGTTGTTCCCGATATCTTATGCACTTCTGTCTTGCTCACCGGGACTATACGACCAATTTATCTCGTAGGATGCGATGATTTTTTATGACATCAGAATGTTAGCCTGGTCCCATATCCGCTGGTTATAAGGGGTATAACCAGCGTGTGACAGCGGGAGCCTTTAGACTGCAGGCCTCAAAACAGCAATTTTGCAGGTGGTGCAGTTATGGTGATTACTCAGGGTCCACAGTTCAACGGCAAGGCATCCAAGCGGATGCATGTGATGGCCAAACCTATAGGGGCCGTGTGTAACATCGACTGTACCTACTGCTACTACCTCAGCAAGCAGGATCTGCTGGAATACAAGAAGGGGTGTTCGCCCCAGATGGATGAGCAGACCCTTGAGACCTATATCCGCCAATATATCGAGGGGCAGAATACCCCCGAGATCATCTTCTCCTGGCAGGGAGGCGAGCCGACGTTGCTCGGGCTCGACTATTTTCGCAAGGTGGTTGAGTTGCAGCGCAAATACCAGCCTCAAGGGGTGGTGATCGCCAACGATCTGCAGACCAACGGCATCCTGCTCAACGATGAGTGGTGTGAATTTCTGGCCGCCAACAACTTTCTCATCGGTCTGAGCATTGATGGTCCCGAGTTGCTGCACAACGCCTATCGGGTCAACCGAGCCGGGCGCGGAACCTTCAATCAGGTGATGGCGGCGGTGGCGTTGCTGCATAAATACAAGGTGAAGTTTGCCACCCTGACTTGCGTCAACAACCTCACCAGCAAGAATGCGCTGGAGGTTTATCGCTTCCTGCGTGATGAGGTGAAGTCGCCCCAGATGCAGTTTATCCCCATTGTCGAACAAAAGAGTTTTCGCACCACCGCGCCCCAGACTTGGCAACCGCAGGAGCAACTCAAACAGGGGGACAAGCGCCTCAATCCCTGGCACAAGAATTCGGTGGTCGAGCCCTGGTGCGTCTCGGCCGAGGGGTGGGGTGATTTTCTCATCACCATTTTCGATGAGTGGGTGCAGCGGGATCTGGGACGGGTCTTCGTGCAATATTTCGAGGCGAGTGTCGAGACCTGGATGGGGCGCAAGAACCCCCTCTGTACCTTGGGGGAGATCTGCGGCAAGGGGCTGGCGATGGAGCCCAACGGCGATGTGTTTGCCTGTGACCACTATGTCTATCCCAAGTACAAGATCGGCAATATCCACCATCAGCCACTCAGTGAGCTGGCGTATTCGCCCGCCCAGCAAGCGTTCGGCTTTGCCAAATCGCGCAGCCTGACCCGCCAATGCCAGCAGTGTGACTACCAGTTTGCCTGCTATGGGGAGTGCCCGAAGAACCGCTTTATTCGTACCCACGAAGGGGAGGCAGGTCTGAATTACCTCTGTGCCGGTTGGTACAAGTTTTTCAGCCATATCGATCAGTCGATGGCCTATATCCTGCGCCATGCAGGTTACCCTGTGGCCAATGGCAAGTATCGTGATGCGGGGATGAATAACAGCGTCATGACACATGGTCAGAGGAAATAAGCGATGCAGAGCATGTTGAGTCGCTGCGAGTTCCGTCACACCCGCTCCGGTACCATGGGCTCCTTGTGGCTGGCCCTTGGCATGACCCTGTCTGGCGCAGCGCTGGCGGTAGCCAGCCCTGCGCCGCCGGTCACCACATCAGCGAATGAGGCACCCACCGCATCCGTGGCGGCCAGTGTGCCCTCAGCCGCCCAGATCCAGCAGTGGGCCTACAGTGCGCAGGATATCTCTCTGCCAGTGGTGGAGCGGGCCGATGCCCTGCGCCAGCTGGCTGCTTATCCGAACCAGAACAGTCTGGTGGCGGTGGCCAGAAGCCTGCGTGATGAGCACGCATTGGTGCGCGAAGCGGCGGTGATTGCCGCCGCTCCCTATCAGTTTGCGCACCGCTGGCGACTGCTCTCACCGCTGCTGGCTGACAACAGTGCCGAGGTTCGCCGCACCGCCACCCTCAATCTGGCGCGCGATTATGGCGCGATGAATGAGGGGCAACTGAGCGCCATTGGCCAGCCGCTGGCGGAGTTGAGCGAGTATCTCGCCCGGCAGCAGGACCCTGCGCAGCAGCTGTTGCAGGCAGATCTCTATCGCTGGACCCGGCAGTGGGACAAGGCGCAGGCAAGCTACGAACAACTGCTGACCAATCAGCCCGATAATCCCCTGTTCTGGCTTGGTCTCTCTGACAACTTGCGGGCCCAGCAACGGGATGCCGAGGCGCTGGCCTTGCTCAACAAGGGGATTCTTGTGCTGCCGCAGAATGCCAACCTCCATTACGCCAAGGCGCTGACCCAGGTGCGCCTCGATCAGAAGAGCGAAGCGGCAGTCACCATGGCACAGGCGGCGGAGCTCGCTGGCAATAACAGCTACTTTTGGTATCTCAACGGGGTGCTGCAAGAGCCGCTGGATCTCGAGAAAGCCATCGGCTCGTTCGAGCTTGCCTACCGGATCTCCGGCGCGCCGGAGCAGCTCTATGCGGTGTGCGATATCTACCTTCGCCACGATAACCCCAAGAGCAACGCCTGCATGAGTGAACTTGGCAAGATAGCGCCCCCCGAGGTGCTGGCCGAGCTCAATAGCAAGCGCGCGAGCAAGACGAGCGCGCCGCCGGTTTCCGCTGGCCAGTAATGGCTGCCACTTCTCTTACTGCACAGGTCAGGCTATGACGATCATACCGTTCAAATGCGCAATTCCGTTGCTGGCGACCACCCTGCTGGTGGCCGGCTGCACCCTCTCGGTCAAACAGGACAACCAGCCGCTCCATCCGCTGCGACAGAAGATTGAAGCGGACATGGTGCTGGTGGAAGGGGGCCGTTTTGAGATGGGCTCCAACGACCCTGCCGCCAAAGCGAGCGAAGGGCCGCAGCATGCGGTCTCGCTCAACAGCTTCTACATGGCAAAATTCGAGGTGACCCAGGCCCTGTTCGAGGCGGTGATGGGCCCCTCCATCAGCTATTTCCAGGCGCCGGAGGTACCGGTCAACAACCTCAGCTGGCAACAGGCCAATCTGTTTGTGACAAGGCTCAATGAGTTGACCGGCGCTCACTACCGCCTGCCCACCGAAGCTGAGTGGGAGTATGCAGCCAAGGGGGGCAAGCTGAGTAAAGGCTATCGTTACAGCGGCTCCGATCAGATTGACGAAGTGGCCTGGTACAGCGGCAACGCCAAGAATCGCGCCTATCCGGTGGGGCTGAAAAAGCCCAACGAGCTGGGGCTATACGACATGACCGGCAATGTGGGGGAGTTTGTGGCTGATGCCTATGAAGAGACCTTCTATCGCCACACTCCTCAAGAGAACCCGAACAATGCCCAGGAGAGCAAGAGCCACCTCGCCCATAAATCGGTGCGAGGCGGCAGCTACGCCTATGAGGCTGAATTGTCTGAAAATTTCCGGCGTGATTTTGCCAGCCAGTCGGTGATGATGGCTGACATGGGATTGCGACTGGTGCGAGATGCCCACTAGGGCTGATCGATGGAGGTGGTCAGCCCCAGCTCGCTGACCACCTCGAACAACTGCTGGCGCAACCAGCGGTGGCCCGCCTCGGTGGTCCGGCTGGGATGCCAGATGGCCGACAGGCTGAATACTGATTCCTCGAAGGGGAAGGGGAGTACCCGCACATCATACATGCCGGCAAAGGTATTTATGATAGAGGTGGGCAAAACCCCGATGATCTCGCTGCATGCAATGATGGGCAGCATCTCCATGGCGGTCGGCACCCGTACCACGATATTGCGGTTGGCCATTTGCGGCAGGTGCTCGGCGGTGATCATGCTGCCTCTGACCTGCCACTGGGCCAACGCCACATGCTCCTCGGTAAAATAGGCCTCTACCGTCAAGTTGCTGCCCAGTCGCGGGTGGTTGCTGGCACACACCACCTTCACCTGCTCGCTATAGAGCACCTCGCTCTTGAGCATGCTGCGCCCGCTCTGGGTCATGTCGATGATGAGATCATAACGCTGCATCCGCAGGTCACTCTCCATATCCTCGGTAAAGAGGGGATGCACCTCGAGCGAAATACCTGGGGCGTGTGCCCGGATCTTGCACAGCAGCGCCGGGACCAGTTGGGCGCTGACCAGTCTGACACAGGCGATGGAAAAGACTCGCTGGGAAGTGCGCGGATTGAAAGTGCGCGAGGTCGAGAGGGTCGAGCTGAAGTTTTTCAGCGCGGCCGCCATCGCCGGATAGATGTCGATGGCAAACGAGGTGGGCTCCATCCCCACGACCTTGCGATTAAACAGAGGATCACCGTAGATCTCCCGCAGTCGCTTGAGGGCCTTGCTGACGGCGGGTTGGCTGATCTCCATGCGTGTCGCCGCCCGGGAGAGGCTGCGCTCTTCATAGATGGCGACAAAGATCGGGATCAGGTTCAGCTCGGTACTTCTGATGTCTAACAAGAGAGGCCTCGTCACATGTTCGTGGAAAAATCACACTGCCTTGGCACAGCTGGGTAGCCGGAGGGGAGAACCTGCCACGCCAGCCAGTATCCCACTTTGGCAGTGTAATGAAGTGGGCAAAGTGGGACAACCAGTGCAGGGCTGGTTGCTGCGTGGCGCACTTTATTTATCTGTTTGCGTTGCTGGATGACTGATCCGCTGAGGTCGGTTTGCCAGTCAGGGGGGGCAATTCCGGCAGGGCCGCTTGCCAGCCGACAATGTGGCCCAACGTGAGCGGATGTTGCCATGACTGGCGCCCCGTTGCCTTTGCAGGCGCACCAGCAGGCGCCAGCCCATCCTGAGCGCATCAGCCCGATCAAGGGGATCTTGCTGGAATACAGCCTGTTGTTGCTGCCAAGCCGGATCGGAACTGACACGGCTAAGTTCCAGCCAACCCCTCTTGGCCCGCAGATAGCGATAGGCCAGCACCCGCACCGCCCCCCACTGCCTGCTCCAGATGGCGGCCCCATATTGCCAGCCGAGCGGGCGAGGGGGGTGATGGTAGTAACGGGCTATAGCCAGGAGCGCCAGCACCAGCAGGGCTACACCACTGGCTACTCCAAGCAACCGATGCCAGTAGGACGACAGCCAGGAGGCGGGAGTGTGGCGCACTTGCAGGGATTGCCCGGGGAGGGTCAGGGTTTGCAGGTGGCCAGTCTGGCTGTTCCACCAGGCAAGCTCCAGCGCGGGCAGGGTCAACTCACCACCGCGCTGCACGATATAGGTAGTCTGATCTTCCCGTGTCGAAAGGTACTCCCCCCGCTCCTGGGTATCGTTCAGTCGGGCTTGCGCCGGATAGGCCTGTACCCGCCCATCGCTTGCAAGCGGAGTGATCAGCGGCGGGATCAGTACCGAGAGGGTATCCTGCCCGCTGGCGGTCACGGTGCGGGTGATAGCATCCCCTACCCGCAGCTCGCCGTCAGCATGGTCATCCGCAGAGCGCTGCCAACGCTGACTCAGGGTGAGATTGCTGGCGCTCAGCCAACGCCCGCCGACCGTCAGGGCTGGGTCGGGCAGAGCGGCGGCAAAACGCTGAGGGTGGGTGGTGAGAGTGATCTGCCGGGAGCCCCCTTCAGGGCGCGCCACGGTGGCCCGCACCGTGATGGCGGGGATCTCGAACTGGCCGGATTGCTGGGGATAGAGCGTCAGCTCCCAGCGCTGATGCGACCAGGTCTCGCCATCGCGGCGCTGGGTGAAGTTGGTCGCCAGCTCGCTGCGCTGCTTGACCATGACCCCCGGCAGCTCGAACTGGCCGATGCGGGTACCCGCGGTAAACCAGCGGTTGGTGGCCAGCTCCAGATAGAGGGTGATCTGTTGGTTGACGGCATAGGGGCGCTTCTCCTCCCCCTGCTCTTTCAACCAGCTCTTGAGGGTTACCTGAGTGGCGTCAGTCGCATCAGCGGCCTCGGCAGCCTGTGCTTCGACCGTGATCAGCACGGCCCCGAGCAGGGTAGCGGTCGCCACATATCCGCACAGCCAGTGGCGGAGTTTATTGTGCCGGTTGCACATGGGTAGGCTCCTTGTGGGTGGCAGAACGAGGACGGGCGGTTGCGCCCGCTTGCTGCGCGTGTAGCTGGAGGCGGAATTTGGCTTGCAGGAAGTCACCGGGATCAGACTCCACCCGGCGCAGCCACTTTTCGGCCTGCGCCGGATTGGCCAGGATCTGATCTGCGGTCAGGGTTTCGCGCGCCATCAGGGATGAAGCCACTGTCTCTTCCGCCCCGTCGGCACTGCGTGGCTCATCATCGGGCAGTTCACTGGAGTGATCAGGTCCATCCGGCGTGCCGGTCTGGCTCTGACTGGCGCGGTTGATCTCGTCAACAATCCCGCTCATCACCTGATAGTTGTGGGCGGCTGATTGGCGCACGCTCGGGTCGCTGGCCTCGTCAGCCAGTTTCCGGAACAGCCGGCGGGCGGCCAGATACTCACGTTGTCTGGCGAGGGCATTGCCGGCATAGAGCAGAGCCTGTTCGGAGTCGGCTTGCAGGAATGCTGACTGGGCCAGCGTAAACTCGGCGCCATAGTAGTAGGCCACACCTTTGTAGAAGGGATCTTCATAGTGTTTAGCCGCCTCCAGATAGTCACCTTGCTGGAAGTACCACTGCCCCTGCTGATCCGGGGTGAGCCAGAGGTTTAACCACTGCTGTTTCAGCGCCTTTGCCCAGTGATTGATCGCAGGCTCTGTCGGCTCTGCGGGCGCCAGCGAGAAGGTGGTGGCCTGCGCAGGCGTCGTCTGTAGCAGGGAGAGACCGATGGCTGCCACCAGACCCCACTGCACCAGCCAGCCTTTTCGAAACCAGAGCAGCAGCAGGGCGACGACCGGAAAGAGCAGGTAGTAACCCATGTCCTGCCAGGGCATCAGGGAGTCGTTGTGGATCAAAAAGTTGCGTTCAATCCCCCGGTTGATGCGCTCTACGTCGCCATTATCCACCGTCATGGTGAGCAGGGTGCCATCGCTGTCACTGGCCAGTCGCCGTAGTGAGGCAAGCTCCAGCGGGCGTTTGCCACTCAGGGCCGGGTCGCCAGCGGCCAGGATCAGCAGTTGACGGGATTGACCACGGAAATAGTCAGCCAAGGGGGCGATGGCGGAGGGGCTGATGCCATCACTCACCAGCAAAACGGTGCTGCCGGTCTCATCGGCCAGAAGCTCGGTGAGCAGCGGGATCACCTGTTCGGTGCGCTTGCCCGCTTTAGGCATGATCTCGGGACGGATGGCGGCGAGGATAGGGTCATAGACGGCACTGTCACGGGTCAGCGGCATGGCGGTGTGGGCCGAGCCGGCAAAGACCACCAGCCCGTTGCGCCCGCCATCGCGGGTCGCTAGCAGATCGCTGATCTTCTGTTTGGCCCGCGTCAAGCGGTTGGGGGCGATATCCGTTTCCAGCATGGAGTCGCTGTTATCGAGCAGGATCAGCAGGGCGCCCTGATCTTCGCCAAAGGGGGAGGGTTCACGGCTCCAGGTCGGCCCTGCACAGATCAGGATGGCGAGCCCCATCAGCAGCCCCAGCACTTTGAGGGGCAGGTTCTTTTTCCAGCCGGTGTCCCCCAGCGTCAGCGCCTCGCGCAGATGGGGCGGCAGCCGCTGTTGCCAGCTGTTTGCTTCATCCATGCGCCAGCGCAGCAGCAGGATGGCGACAAGGGGGAGCAAGGCCAGCAGCCACCAGGGGCGCAGAAAGTGGGCATTCAGCCAGAGCTGTTGCCAGTAGAGGGGATCCATCATGGCGTGTCTCCTGAGAGAGCAGTGCGCAGGCGGTAGCGCCTGAGGGTCAACAGGGAAAAGAGAGTGAGATAGAGGCCAACGCTGACGGCGATGAGGTAATGGTGCAGGCTTTCGCGGGTCTGAAAGCGGGTGCTTTCGTAGCGTTGTGGCTCCAGCTCACCGATCACCTGATAGGCGCGCGTCAGCTGCGCCTCATCAAGAGCCTGAAACAACTGGCCGCCGGTCAGGGTCGCCAACTGTTGCAGGGTATCGAGATCGAGTGCCTGTTCGCCGACGGTGGCCGGATCCCCCATGGCGATAGTATGCAGCCGCACGCCGTTGACCGCGGCTACCCGGGCCGCATCCCGTGGGCTGACAAAACTGCCGGTGTCGTTGCCATCGGTAAGGATGATGGTGACTTTCTCCCGCTTGGCGCTGTTCTGGTCTAGTTGCCCGTGGCGATCACTGTTGTTGAATACTTTGATTGCCAGACCGATGGCATCCCCCAGATGGGTGCTCTGGCCTGCCATGGCGACATCGGTCTCCTGCAGCAGGGTTTGCCAGGTGTCGAGATCGGCGGTAAACGGCGCCTGGAGGAAGGCGGCATCCCCAAACAGGATGAGCCCGAGTCGATCTCCTTCGCGCGTTGCAGCAAATTGTTTAAGCACCTCTTTGGCGGCGTCGAGCCGAGTGAGGGACTTGCCGGGGTCGGGGGAGAAGTCGGTCTCGGCCATGGAGCCGGAGAGATCCAGCACTATCATCACATCCCGCCCGAACCGCTCGCGTACCTGAGGCGGGCCATAGATGGTGGGCTTGGCCAGCGCCAGTACCGCCAGTAGCCAAACGGTGATCAGGGCGATCCGTTGCCACCAGCTGGCAGTCAGCTGGGTTGCCCCCTCACGCGGCGGCTCATCCAGCAGGTCGATCAGCAGGTCGAAGAAGGGCACCTTGATGGCACTCTGACGAGTGCGATAGGCCGGAATAAGGCGAAACACCAGCAAAGGCAGGGGCAGCAGCCAGAAACAGTGGGGGTGGGCAAACTCGAGACCTGCATCAAGCATGATGGGCCTCCGTTGCCAACGAGGCTGTTTGTATTGGAGTCTGGTGGTGGGCAAGCCAGTCGTTGCAGAGGGAAACGAGGCAGAGCTGATCACTGACGGTTAACACCACCTGATCACAGACCAGCGATACCAGCCAGCGCTCCCCCAGTTCGGTCGCGAAACGGGGCTGCCTATCTGCCATGGCATTGTCGAGGGTCTGCAGCAACGCCATGCCAAACAGCTTGCCGTGCCGGGGATCTAGGTGGGTCAACACCTGCTTGATCAGGTGAAACAGCGCCAGACTGGCCCCGGCATCAGACCAGTTGATCGTGCGCAGGGCCGCCTGCGCTTCACGGCGGTAACGCTGTTGCCACCAGCGCTGTGCCCGGTGATAGAGCCAGAGCAGCGCCAGCGCCCCCAGGCTCAGCGCCAGCAGCAGCCAGCCTGCGGTTTGCGGTTGCCAGCTGATGGTGGGTGGTACGGTCACGTCCTGCAATTCGCGCAGCATATAGGTGCCGGGCAGCTTGTGGTTCATCAGTGATCTCCTCCCAATGCGGTAATGAGGCGGGCGAGGTGGTGGCCACCGGTGTCGAGGGTGATAAGCGGCAATCCCTTGAGGGCCATCAGTCGCAGCAGTTGATCTTTTTTCAGCTGCTGCTGGCGGGCTAGCCCCTGATCCAGCACAGGGATCTGGTGGGGAGCAATATTGAGCTGGTACTGGCCATCGCCGACTACCCAGCTGGCGTCTGCTGCTGTGGTCGACAGGGTCGACTCGAGGGGGTCGGCGATGTGCAGTGCCAGTACATCGTTGTGCTGCTGCAAGTAACCGAGGCGGGTCAGGTCGGCCTCGGTGACGCCTGTCCAGTCGCTGAGAAAGATCAGGGTGGCATTTTTCAACTTGAGGCGGCCCAGCATCGCCAGCAGGGGGACCAGACCGGTCGCCTCGCTGTCGCGGCTGGTGGCCGAGAGAGCATGATTGGCGGCACAGAGCTGGCGCAGTCCTGCCAACCAGTGGCCACGGGAGCGCTGGCCGCGCAGCCACGCCACGCCATCGCAGTGCAAAATGGCGAGCCCGACCCGATCGCTCTCTTTGAGTACTTGCCAGCCGAGCAGGGCAGCGACTTCGGCGGCCACTACCGACTTCATCACCTCCACCGAGGAGAAGAACATGCAACTGCGCTGATCAACGCAGAGGATCACGTGACGATCTTTCTCTTCGCTATAACTGCGCACATGGGGGCGGCCGGTGCGCAAGGTCACTTTCCAGTCCAGGGTGCGAATATCATCCCCTTGCTGATAGTGGCGCAGCTCTTCAAAGTTGAGTCCACGGCCGCGAAAGCGCGACGGGTGACGGCCGCACAGCAGGTTGCCGCTGTTTAACCGGGGTAGCAGTGAAAACTGGCCGACCAGCCCCTGAAGCCGGACCAGTGTCAGGTAGTCGCAGTGGATGCGGGGGTCACCACTGGGCGGTTGCCCGCACTGTGTCAGCCTGTCATGGGATAAGGAGCGAGGTGTCATGGTATCGCTTACCCGATGACGACGTGATCGAGCAGAGCCATCACCACCTGCTGGTGATCCACCCCATCTGCCAGCGCGTCATAGCTGAGGGTAAAACGGTGGCCAAGCACGCTGGGCACCATGGCGCGCACATCGTCGGGCAGCACGTGGTTGCGCCCTTGCAGCCAGGCATAGGCGCGGGCGCACTTGTCCAGAGCAATGGATGCGCGGGGGCTGGCGCCGACCGCAATCCACTGTGGCAGCCCGGTGGCCGGGTAGCGATCG
Source organism: Aeromonas sp. FDAARGOS 1416 (assembly GCF_019048085.1). NCBI lineage: Bacteria > Pseudomonadati > Pseudomonadota > Gammaproteobacteria > Aeromonadales > Aeromonadaceae > Aeromonas > Aeromonas sp. FDAARGOS 1416. Next base: position 1,315,368 of record NZ_CP077301.1, read on the forward strand.
GGGTGTCGGGTCGCCATGACCAGCGCAATGATGTAGTGCTCCACCAGCGGTGAGACCGTCATGGCCGAGAGCTCTGATCTGGCCTGCAAGATGAGTTCAGGGGAAAGGGGGGCGAACCCCTCGTTCTGCTGGCGGGTACCGCGCTCTTCGGCCCGCACCAGCCGAATGATGGCAAGCTCTGCCTCATCATCGGGGTAGGCGACCGAGACCTTGAGGGCAAAACGGTCCATCTGGGCTTCTGGCAGCGGGTAGGTCCCCTCCTGCTCGATGGGGTTCTGGGTGGCCAGCACCATAAAGAGCTCGGGCAAGCGATGGCTCTTGTCACCAACGGTGACGGTGCCTTCGGCCATCGCCTCCAGCAGCGCCGCTTGTACCTTGGCGGGGGCGCGGTTCACTTCATCGGCCAATACGATGCTGTTGAAGATGGGGCCTGGCTGGAAACGCAACTGGTGGGCTCCGTCACGCTCCTGATACATCTCGGTGCCGGTTACATCTGAGGGGAGCAGGTCGGGGGTGAACTGAATGCGGCCGAAGCTGGTATTGAGGGCTTCTGCCAACGCCTTGACCGAGCGGGTCTTGGCGGTGCCGGGCAAACCTTCAAGGAGCACGTGGCTATTGGTCAGCAGGCCGATGACCAGGGCGCGGATCACATGGGACTGGCCGACCACACTGTGACCAACCTGTTCGATGAGTTGCGAGATCTGTTGTTGCAAGGGGTTCATAGGGTTTTCCACAGGGTACATTTAACGAGACAGAGATAGGGCTAGGAGGGGGCCAACAGGTTTTCAATTTCCAGCCGGCACGAGGCGAGCCGGCTGGAAATTGAAAACGCCCACCAGAGAGTGATGGGCGTTGGAGTCACCGCCTTACTTGATGGTGGCGACTTTTTGCTTGAGTGCGTCCAGCTCTGCCAGTTTGCCCTTGAGCATCAGGCTCTGTGAGCTAATGCTGGCAGGGTTCATCTGGAAGCTCTGCTGCATCGGATAGTTGGGCAGAGTGTCGAAGAACTCTTTCAGGATCCCCTGTGCAGGTACGAACAGCCACATGTTGTCTGCCATCCAGCGCAGATACATGCCTGATTCATGCGGTGCCTTCTCGAATGGATCTGCGCGCAGGTTGATGATCTGCGGCCAGTTCGGAGTCACACGCGCCGCGTCGGTGATGTTGCCCTCCATGGTGGCAAAGTTCAGTTTGAAGTCATTCCAGCGAACGGCGTTGAGTTCGCCGTTTGAGGAGAAGTAGAGCATGGAGTTGCGCGGGGAGGTGTCGGCTTTTCCGGCGAGGTACGGCATGAAGTTGTAACCGTCCAGTTTCACCCGCCACTGTTTGCCGTTGGCCTTGTAGCCCTTGGCCAGCTTCTCTTTCACATCCGGTACACCGGCAGCGGCCAACAGCGTCGGCATCCAGTCCTGATGGGCCATCATGGCGTTGACCTTGGTGCCTGGCTTGATCACGCCCGGCCAGCGAACCAGTTGCGGAACCCGCATCCCGCCCTCCCATGTGGTGCCTTTTTCGCCATAGAAGGGGGTGGTGCCGCCATCCGGCCAGCTGACGGTCTCGGCGCCGTTGTCAGTGGTGTAGATCACGATGGTGTTGTCGGCGACCCCCAGCTCGTCCAGTTTGTCGAGCAGGATCCCCACCTGATCATCGTGCTCCAGCATGCCATCGGCATAGATGCTGACGCCGGATTTACCCTGATACTTCTCTTGCAGACGGGTCCAGACGTGCATGCGGGTGGCGTTGTGCCAGATGAAGAAGGGCTTCTTGGCCTTGACTGCTTTCTCCATGAACGCCAGCGAGGACTCGAGGAACTCTTCGTCAGCATGCTCCATGCGCTTGCGAGTCATGGGGCCGGTATCTTCAATCTTGCCGTCGGCAGAAGATTTGATGACGCCGCGTGGGCCGAACTTCTTCTTGAACTCCGGATCTTTCGGGTAGTAGTAGGTTTCAGGTTCTTCTTCTGCGTTCAGGTGATAGAGGTTGCCGAAGAACTCGTCGAAGCCGTGCTTGGTCGGCAGGTGCTGGTTCTGATCGCCCAAATGGTTTTTGCCGAACTGAGCCGTCATGTAACCCTGCTCTTTGAGCAGATCACCGATGGTGGGGGCCCAATCCGGAATGCCGTGGGTGGATCCGGGCATGCCGATGGTCAGCAGACCGGTACGAAATGGCTCTTCACCGGTAATGAAGGCGGCGCGGCCGGCGGTGCAGGATTGCTGACCGTAGTGATCGGTAAAGAGGGCCCCTTCATTGGCGATCCTGTCCAGGTTCGGGGTCTGGTAGCCCATCATCCCCTGGTTGTAGGCACTGATGTTCCAGTAGCCGATGTCATCGCCCATGATGGCAAGAATATTGGGCTTGGCGGCTGCTGTGGCACTACCAGCGGTGACCATTAAGGCAAGGCTCATGGCTATTTTGTTTATTTGAATGGCCATTATTGGCTCCACTCCTAATCTAATGTGAATTGGTACACAAAATGGGCAATGAAAGCAGCGTGTGTTTAACGCGGTGGAAATATCATCCCGTGCAGGCTGTTGGAAGGGATGGAATACCCGGATGGGCACATTCCCCTTTATCGCTGTCGTTATGACCTGCAAAGAGTGATATGACCTGAATAGCCCGAGTTAACCGCCGCTTGGAAATCAGCTTTCAACAGTTTCACTCTATAAATCCCGTTTATCCTTGTCGCCTTATAGCGAATATAACCGCTGGTTATCCGATACTTTTTCTCCAACTCTTCGGTCGCAGGCTATCGGGTGGGCTGGAGCGAGCATGGGAAGCTGTATCCAGAAGGCGGAGGTGTCTACCGCTATCGATGGCGACAAGGCGAATAAATGGGTGATGGAGTTCACAGTTTTGTTAATTAATTTGGGGATGGTGGCAGTTATGGGCGTTGTGGTGTGCCTTTATTCAAAACTCTTACTGGCAAGCCGAGCACTCTTTAATTCTGATTAAGTAATAATTAAGTAAAGTTGGGATGTTGATTGTTTCGCTCAGATATGAGTTTTAAAAATGCTCACAACCTCTACGCGAGATTTAAAAAGTCTGCTCGCATATTTTGGAGCGGATAAATATAACTTGAATGGGAGTGGCCAAATAAATCCAGCTGTGATCTTTGTCTTTTCAAGGTGCCAGGGTCATAAATGCCTATAAAAACAAGGTAAAAGGCTCAGCTATTGACTAAGTTGATAGAAGGCGAAGCATAAAACAGCGCCAGTTTGATACAACAACATCGCATGGGACCCGGATCATGGACAGAGCGCAGGGCGCAGCCCCCTTTTCATTGCAAGTGGATCTAAGGCAGGTGGTGTATGCCCTGTCAGCCTCGCTGGATCTGGTGGGCATTGGCGATGTGGCCCACGGTAAACGGGTCGGGATTATGGCTGCCGAGTGCAGCCGGGAGCTGGGAATGAGTGAGGCCGAACGCTGTCTGCTGTTCGAGCTGGGGGTGCTGCATGATATCGGTGTCTCCTCGACCATCACCCATCACCATCTGGTCAGCGAGTTCGATTGGGAGTCCTCCCAGCGCCACTGCGAGGTGGGATATCAGCTGCTCAAGGATTTCCGTTTGCTGGCCCCACTGGCCCTGCCTATCCGTTATCACCATACCCACTGGCACCTGTTGCGCGAGATGGCCGATGTGGACCCCAATGTAGCCCGTCAGGCCAACCTTATCTTTCTGGTGGATCGCTGCGATGCGTTGGCGGCGCCCTACTATGGCGATGGTTCATTGTTGATGCATACCAACGAGATCCGCGCACGCCTGCAGGATTTCCGTGACGAGTTCTTTGCCCCCGAGCTGGTGGATGCCTTCCTCAAGGCGTCTCGCTCTGAGGCATTCTGGCTGCAGCTGGAAGCTCGCTCCATCAATGATTACATGCTGGAGATGCTGCAGGTGCGGGAGCCTTGTCTGACCTTCAACGGGGAGCTAAAAGCGCTGGCGCAGATCTTCTCCGGCATTGTCGACGCCAAAAGCCCATTCACGATGACGCATTCACTCGGTGTGAGCAGGTTGTCTCGGGCACTGGCAGAATTGATGGGAGTCAGTGCCATCCATTGTGACATGCTGGAGATCGCCGGTTTGCTGCACGATTTGGGCAAGCTCAGGGTGCCGGACGAGATCCTCGACAAGCCTGCCACCCTGACGAAAGAGGAGCGGGCCATCATCAATACCCACAGCTTCGAGACTTACCAGATCCTGCGTCATATCGAAGGGTTTGAGGAGATTGCCTGTTGGGCGGCCTATCACCATGAGGAGCCTGATGGGGAGGGCTATCCGTTCCACCTGCCGGCATCCGCCATGGCGCTCGAAGCGCGGATCCTGCGGGTCGCTGATATTTTTCAGGCCATGGTGCAGGACAGACCTTATCGGCGCGGCCTGCCGGCCCGTGACGCATTGACCTTTATGCAGCAACTGGCGGATCAGGGGCGGGTCGATCCTGCGGTGGTGGCGGTGCTGGCCGATCACTTGCCGCAGATGATGATGGCAGCCATTCCGGATCGCGAGCCGGATCATGCCATCAATTGAGGGAGAGGCTGGCCGCTGACTCATACCGCCGCGAGCCAGCTATGCTTGGAACAAGCCGAGCATGGTGTCGGTACCGGCGCACAAGACGCCAGCTTGATGGACTACCGTAGGGGAGCAGATATGGAATCGCTAAAAGCCAAGGATTATATGCAGAGCAGACCCATCACCTTCACTGCCGACATGATGGTGCAAGCTGCGGTCGAGAAATTTCTGAACAGTCATCAGCTCGGTGGCCCGGTGGTGGATGGTCAGGGCCATCTGATTGGCTGGATCTCCGAGCAGGATTGCATCGCAGTGCTGCTTAAGGAGGCCTATCACTGCGAACAGGTGGCGCAGGTCAAGGATGTGATGCGCAAGGAGGTGTTGTCGGTGGGTCCCGATACCAGCATTTTGAGTCTGGCGGAGATGATGATGGGGCAAAAGCCGAAGATCTATCCGGTAGTGGAGGAAGGGCGTCTGCTCGGTGTCATCAATCGTCACAATGTCATGCAGGCCATTCACGCCCAGCTCACCACCTGTTTTGTCCATCGCACCCACGGTTAACCCTGTTTTCCTCTCTCCCAAGGCAAGCTTCGGCTTGCCTTGGCTATTTCATATGCTGCCATTTATTCATGTTATGCCATCTTACAATGATTGTTCTGTCATGTTTGGGGATTGGCCAATCTCTCTGTCTTCCCATATATAACGCTACGTTAAGGCTTGCACCGTTCCCGCTCGCTCTTTAGGATCGCTCGTAGCTAATCGATATGGCCCCTCTGGGCACCTATTTAAGGAATTCGTACCTTGTCTCTCTCTATCGAGGCGCTGCGCCGCCGTCTCCCTGCCTGCATGAACCTTGACGCCCGCCGTCTCTCCAGCCGTTTGCACGGGGTCAAAAAGTTGCCTGAAGGCAAACAAGCCGCCGTGCTAGAGACCATCGCCGCCGATCTGGATGCGGCACAGGCGCGCTACCAATCCCGTCTGGCCGGAGTGCCCAAGGTCACCTATCCGGATAACCTGCCAGTCAGCCAGAAGCAGGCGGAGATCGCCAAGGCCATTGAAGAGCACCAAGTGGTGATCATCGCCGGCGAAACAGGCTCGGGCAAAACCACCCAGATCCCCAAGATCTGTCTGGCGCTCGGGCGTGGGGTGAAGGGCTTCATCGGCCACACCCAGCCACGCCGTTTGGCGGCCCGCACCGTCGCGGCCCGTATTGCCGAGGAGATGGAGTCCGAACTCGGTCACTACGTGGGCTACAAGGTGCGCTTTACCGATCAGGTGAGCGAGCAGACCCACATCAAGCTGATGACTGACGGTATTCTGCTGGCGGAGATCCAGAACGACCGGATGCTTACCCAGTACGACACCATCATCATCGATGAGGCCCACGAGCGCAGCCTCAATATCGACTTCATCCTGGGCTATCTAAAGCAACTGCTGCCCAAGCGCCCCGATCTCAAGGTGATCATCACCTCGGCCACCATCGACCCGCAACGTTTCTCCCGCCATTTCAACAAGGCGCCGGTGATCGAGGTCTCCGGCCGCACTTATCCGGTGGAGGTGCGCTACCGTCCACTTACCAGTGACAAGAGCGAAGGGCTGGAAGAACGCGACGAACTGCAGGGCGTCTTCGACGCGGTGGAAGAGCTGGCCCGCGAAGGGCTGGGGGACATCCTTATCTTCATGAACGGCGAGCGGGAGATCCGCGATACTGCCGATGCCCTGCGCAAGCTCAATCTGCGCGATACCGAGGTGTTGCCGCTCTACGCCCGTCTCTCCAACGCCGAGCAGAACAAGGTGTTCCAGCAACACGCCGGACGGCGCATCGTGCTCGCCACCAACGTGGCGGAGACCTCGTTGACGGTGCCGGGCATCCGCTACGTTATCGATCCGGGCACCGCCCGCATCAGCCGTTACTCCTGGCGCACCAAGGTGCAGCGCCTGCCCATCGAGCCGGTCTCCCAGGCCAGTGCCAACCAGCGTAAAGGGCGCTGCGGCCGGGTGGCGGACGGCATCTGTATCCGGCTCTACTCGGAGGAGGATTTCAACAGCCGCCCTGCCTTCACTGACCCCGAGATCCTGCGCACCAACTTGGCATCGGTCATCCTGCAGATGCTGGCGCTCGGCCTTGGCAATATGGAGGCGTTCCCCTTCGTCGAGCCGCCGGAGTCCCGCCATATCAAGGATGGTCTGACTCTCTTGAAAGAGCTGGAGGCGGTGCGCGAGCTGCCCGCCACCGGCGATCGCGAAGCCAAGTTGCAGCTGACCGAGACTGGTCGCCAGCTCTCGCGCATCCCCCTTGATCCGCGTCTGGCGAAGATGGTGATCAGCGCGGCGCAAACTGGCTGCCTGAGCGAGGTGATGGTGATTACCGCGGCCCTCAGCATTCAGGATCCCCGCGAGCGGCCCATGGAGAAGAAGCAGGCCGCCGACGAGCAGCACCGACGCTTTGAAGACAAGGATTCCGACTTCCTCGCCTTCGTCAATCTGTGGAACTACCTGAAAGAGCAGCAGGATGCCCTTGGCAGCAACCCGTTCCGCCGCATGTGTCAGAAGGAGTTTCTCTCCTACCTGCGGGTGCGCGAATGGCAGGACATTCACTTCCAGCTGCGTCAGACGGTCAAGGAGCTTGGTTTTAAAGCCAACCATGAACCGGCAGATTTCAAGACGGTGCACTGCGCGCTGCTGACCGGCCTCTTGAGCCATATCGGCAACAAGGATCTGGAAAAACCGGAGTTTCTCGGCGCCCGCAATGGTCGCTTCCACCTCTTCCCGGCCTCGGGTCTGTTCAAGAAGCCGCCCAAGTGGGTGATGGCCGCCGAGCTGGTGGAGACCTCGCGTCTCTACGCCCGCATCAACGCCAAGATTGAACCCGAGTGGGTAGAGCCGCTGGCAGGCCACCTCATCAAGCTGCACCACAGCGACCCTCACTGGTCGAAGAAAAACGGCGCCGTAATGGCCAAGGAGAAGGTGACCCTCTATGGTCTGACCCTGGTCAACGAGCGCACCATCAACTTCAGCCGTATCGATCCGGCGCTGTGCCGCGAGCTGTTTATACGCCGCGCGCTGGTGGAGGGGGATTTCGAGACCCGTCACCGTTTCTTCAGCGATAACCGCAAGCTCTTGGCCGAGGTGGAGGCGCTGGAGAACAAATCCCGTCGGCGCGACATCCTGGTGGATGATGAGGACTTGTTCCGCTTCTACGATGCCCGTTTGCCGGAGGAGGTGATCTCTGCCCGTCACTTCGACAAGTGGTGGAAAGAGGCGCAAAAGCAGGACCCCGAGCTGCTCAACTTCGAAAAAGAGATGCTGATGAAGGGGGATGCGGCCCACATCAGCGATCTCGACTATCCCAACTTCTGGCAGCAGGGGCGCCTCAAGCTCAAGTTGACCTATCAGTTCGAGCCGGGGGAGGCGGCGGATGGCGTGACCCTGCATATTCCGCTGCCGCTCCTGAATCAGGTGGAGGTGAAGGGGTTCGAGTGGCTGATCCCCGGGCTGCGCCATGAGCTGTTGGTGGCCCTCATCAAGTCGATGCCCAAGCCGATGCGCAAGAACTTCGTGCCGGCGCCAAACTATGCCGATGCGCTGCTTGCCAGCATCAACCCCGAACAGGGACCGCTGCTGGACGAGATGGAGCGTCAGCTTCGCCGCATGACCGGTGTCACCGTACCTCGCGAATCCTGGGACTGGGCTGCGGTACCCGATCACCTGAAACTCACCTTCCGGGTGGTGGACGACAAACACAAGAAGGTGGCGGAAGGGAAAGATCTGGAAGCCTTGAAAGAGTCGCTGCGTGGCAAGGTACAGGAGACCCTGTCACAAGTGGCGGACGATGATATCGAGCAGTCCGGCCTCACTCTGTGGAGCTTTGGCGAGCTGCCGCAAGAGTACAGCCAGAAGCGGGGCGGCTTCGAGGTGAAAGCCTATCCGGCCTTGGTAGACGAGAAAGATTCGGTCGCCATCCAGCTGGTGGAGAGCCCTGTGGTGCAGCAGCAGCTGATGTGGGCCGGTCAGCGCCGGCTGGTGCTGCTCAACGTGCCATCTCCTATCAAGTATCTGCAGGAGAAGCTGCCCAACAAGGCCAAGCTCGGGCTCTATTTCAACCCGTTTGGCAAGGTGGCGGAGCTGATAGATGACTGCATCGCCTGCGGCTGCGACAAGCTGATCGAGCAACATGGTGGGCTGGCCTGGGACGAGGCCGGTTTCGAGGCGCTCAAGGAGTATGTCCGTGCCGAGCTCAATGATGCGGTGGTGGAGGTGGCCAAGCAGGTGGAAGCCGTACTGACGCTCTCCCATGAGATCAAGAAGCGGCTCAAGGGGAAGATGCAGCTCGATACCGCCTTTGCCATGTCCGATATCCAGCAGCAGCTCGGCAACCTTATTCACAAGGGTTTTGTCACCGAGACCGGCTGGCAGCGGTTGCCTGATTTGCTGCGCTATCTGCGCGCCATCGAGCGCCGCCTGGAGAAGCTCGCCATCGATCCCAACCGGGATCGGGTCTACATGCTCAAAGTGCACAGCGTGGAGTCGGAGTACAAGGCGCTGCTGGCCAAGATCCCCAAATCCCAGCTTATTCCCACCGAGGTGGTCAATATCCGCTGGATGATTGAGGAGCTGCGGGTGTCGTTCTTCGCTCAGAATCTGGGTACCCCTTATCCGGTCTCCGATAAACGGGTGCTTAACGCCATCGCTCAGTGCTAAGCTGCTATCTAACTGTTTTAACAGCATGATAGCGGGTGATGAGAAGGGGTTGCCGGTCAGGTAGCCCCTTCAAACCGCAAATCAGGGAGGCAAGGATGCTGGGGATCTGGTTGAGTGTGGCGCAGGTGGTGATCAGCGGTTATCAACCCATCGCGGAACAAACTTGGGTGCAGTTGAACCCGGAATATTACCCGCTGGCGCGCACGCCGCCTGCGATGTTTGTGGCTTGGCGTGGCAATCAGTTTCCGCCGCTGGCCCAAAAGCAAAAGCACGGTCGCTGGCAGATCCTCTTTCCAGCCCGATTGGTGCCCCCCTTCGATCTGTTCGAGGGGGAGGCGCAGCTCTCCAAAACCTATCTGGCAAGGCTGCGGCGCATCGACGAGATGGCTTACGGGGTTGTTCCTGGGCAGGCTGTTGCGGCTGGTGCAATCGTGCAGCAGGGGAGTGGGTCCCCTGCTTATCACGCGCAACCTGTCGCGCCCTTTATCGCCGAGTTCCGCAGACCCCAAGGCGCGTTCGGTGGTGTTGATATGCTCACCGACCCCGCAGAGAGCGAACCTCTACTGGCTCAGCTGGGGGCGACGTTTCGCACTGCGGGGATGAGTGGTACCCAAGGATATGAGGGAGTAGCGAGCGCCGATATGGCGCTCGCCAGCCACACGGCTAGCTTATCCGCAGGCAGTGACGCCATGCTTACCCTCTCGGCTCCTGCGGCCGGCGGTCCACAAACTGTGTGTCATCAGGTCGCCGCAGGGGAGACCCTGTGGCGTATAGCGAACCAGTTATCCAGCGCTCAGGGAGCAGATACCTACAGCTATTTGCTGGCGCTGGTGGCAGAGAATCAGCCGCGGCTTGGCAAGAGCATTCGGGTCAGAACGGGGGAGGGACTCTACTGCCCGCGCGCCGAGACCCTGGCGCGGTTTGATGCCCTGAGCCCAGCCCAGCGTCAGCAGCAATTCGCCCGGTTGGAGCAGGGGCGCTAAATGCTGAGTCGGTGCCTTGTATCCGAATTTGGCCCGTGGTAGTATTCGCGCTCGTTTTGCGAGGTGCTGACCGGTCGCAGTTAGCACCATAAATTCATCCAAAAGAGATACATACTATGTCTTTCGTATTCCAAGCTGAAGTCCGTTCTGACCTGGGGAAAGGTGCGAGCCGCCGCCTGCGTCAAGCTGACCAAGTTCCTGCCATCGTTTACGGTGCAGGCAAAGAAGCCCTGTCCATCACTGTTGACCACAAGAAAATGATCCTGGCTCAAGAGAAGCCGGAATTCTATGAGTCTGTACTGACTCTGGTTATCAACGGTGAAGAAGTTAACGTAAAAGTGAAAGCTATCCAGCGTCACCCGGTACGTTACAAGCTGATCCACCTGGACTTCGTTCGCGTTTAATAGCGAACCGTCTGGTTGAAGAAAAGCCACTCTCGGGAGTGGCTTTTTGCTATCTGGCATCTTGTGAGCAGGCTGAAAGAGCTACCTGGTCAGCCCAGCAAGGCGGTTATCCCAGCTGGCTAAGGGCCTGTTGGCAGCGCTGCTCGGCGGCATCCAGCTCCAGCAGTACCATCCTGATATCTTCCATCTGCTGTTGCAGTGTCTCCCGTTTTTCCTCAACCAGTCCCAGCATGGTTTGTAACTGGGTGCGGCTGCTCTTGTCGGCATCATAGAGATCAAACAACTCGCGGATCTCGGCGAGGCTGAACCCGAGCCGCTTGCCGCGCAGGGTGAGCTTGAGGCGAACCCGATCCTGCTTGCTATAAATGCGGGTTTGTCCCTCTCGGGCGGGATTGAGCAACCCCTGATCCTCGTAGAAACGGATACTGCGCGTCGTAATATCAAATTCCCGGGCCAGCTCACTGATGCTGAAGCGCCGTCCTTCATCCTTGTTGTTCATACAGACTTCTTGGCGAGCTAAATCTTGTCTGCACCTTACCTAAACGTAAACTGCACTGCAACTCTTGTTCCATTGCGTCAGAACCCCTATGTTATGGCCATGTAACAAACAGAGGCAGGCAAATGGATATTGCAATTGTGGCGGCAAAGCGGACTCCGATGGGGGCGTTTCAGGGGGCATTGGCAGAGGTAACTGCGCCTGAGTTGGGCGCCTGTGCCATCGAGGCGGCACTGCTGCAAAGCGGGCTTGTTCCCGAGCAGGTCGATGAAATGTTTATGGGCAATGTGCTGGCGGCGGGCGTGGGGCAAGCGCCAGCCCGGCAGGCGTTGTTGAAAGCAGGGTTGCCAGATAGTGCGCCTGCTACCACGGTCAACAAAGTGTGCGGATCCGGCATGAAAGCAGTGATGCTGGCGGCGGATACCATCCGCCTTGGTGACAACAGGGTGGTGGTCGCGGGGGGGATGGAGAGTATGAGCCGTGCCCCCTATCTGCTGGATAATGCCCGCAACGGCTTTCGGATGGGGCATCAAAAGGTGTTGGACCACCTATTCCTCGACGGTTTGCAAGATGCCTATGATGGCCAGCTGATGGGGATACATGCCCAGCGCAGCGCCGATCAGGCCGGTTTGACCCGCAGTGCCATGGATGAGTTTGCTCTTGCGTCGTTGCAGCGTGCGCGCGATGCGCAGCAAGCCGGTGCATTTGCATCCGAGCTGGCAAGTGTCTATCGCGGTGATCGCTTGTTGCTGGCCGAAGACGAGCAGCCCGGCAAGGGCAGACCGGAGAAGATCCCGACCCTGAAGCCAGCGTTTGGTAAGGAAGGCACTATTACGGCGGCCAATTCGAGCTCCATCTCGGATGGTGCGGCGGCGCTGATATTGATGGATGGCGCCACGGCGCAAGCCTGGCAGGTACCTGTGCTGGCTCGGATCGTCGGTTATCAGAGCCACGCGGCATTGCCCGCCGAGTTTACCTCTGCGCCCATTGGCGCCATTTCACGCTTGCTGGCGCGTCTTGCATGGTCGGTGGAAGAGGTGGATCTGTTCGAGATTAACGAGGCCTTCGCCATGGTCACCATGCTGGCCATGAGCGGGGTCGGCATCCCTCATCACAAGGTCAATGTGCATGGTGGGGCCTGTGCACTCGGTCATCCGTTGGGGGCGAGTGGCGCGCGCATTCTGGTGACGCTGATCGCCGCGCTGCGGCAACGGGGTCTGCGGCGAGGCGTAGCCGCGCTCTGTATCGGGGGCGGGGAGGCGACCGCTATCGCGGTCGAAGTGAATGATGAGGCGAATTAATTGGTGGCTTCCATCGCCAGCAGTTGTTCCGTGACCCAGGTGGTGGCGGCCAGATAGAGGTGACTCACTTTATCCTCGCTCAGCCCCAGGCGGGCTGTTCTGGCCGTGACCCGTGACCAGTTGGCGCTTTCGTAATCTTCACAAAACGCGAGGTAGAAACCCAGATTGCCTTTGCGCTCCAGCAGCGCCAGCCGAATATCGTCGATTAGAGGGATAGTGCCGAGCAGCTTGTCCATCGGCTGTTCCATCAGTACATCCAGCAGGGAGAAGAGACCGGTGATAAAGGCTTGTTGTGCCTGCTGGCTCGGAGCGTGGGCGTGGGCCAGCAGTTCACAGAATCGGGCACGGATCATCGACATCTGGTAGAGCTCGGCGCTCTTGCCCTTGCCGGCGCTGGTCGCGGCTACCAGCGAAACAAAGCGCTTTAGCTGGGTGTTGCCCAGATAGATGGCAGCCTGACGAAATGACGAAATAGGGTTGGTGTGGCCTTTGAGATGGTTAACATAGCGCAGCAGCTTGAGGGAGAGGGAGATATCCTGACCGAGTAGCTGCTCAATCTTGTTGATATCAGGCTCTGCCTCGTTGACCACGTTGAGCAACTGCATCACTACGACTTGCGCCGGCTCCATAGTGGCTTGCTTGACCATCTCGGGTCGACTGAAGAAAAAACCCTGGAACAGCTGGATCCCCAGCTGTTTGACCCGCTCGAACTCCGCCTTGTCCTCTACTTTTTCCGCCAGATAGGTGAGCCCCAGCGTCTGATGCCGCTGTATAAACACTTTGATCTGCATCAGGGGGGTGGCACGAAGATCAAACTTGATGATGTGGATAAAGGGGAGGAAGCGCTCCCAATCCGGTGACATGGTGAAGTCGTCGAGTGCCAGTTGATATCCCAGCTTGTGCAGCTGTTTCACCTTTTCCAGCAGGGCATCATCCGGTGGGGAATCTTCCAGGATCTCAATCACCACTTTTTCGGGCGGCAGGCACTCTGCCAATCCCTCCAGCAGCAGTGAGTGGGGGAAATTGATATAGCAGGGGCGGCCCCCCAACAGCTGATCGATATTTTGTTGCAGGAACTGTTCGACCACCAGGCGTGACGTCGCCTGCTGGGAGGAGATACTCGGGAAGACATTATTCAGACTATCGCGAAAGAGCAGCTCATAGGCATGAGTGTTGAGGTCTCTGTCGAGGATCGGCTGTCTTGCTACGTAGGAATACATGCCTTGCTCCAGTAAAGGTACTGGGTTGATTTTATGGTGTTGCAGAACACTATGCCAGTGTTCACCTTATTGAGTAAGGCAATAATTGGCATAGCGTTTTTTTGCAGGGAAGGAATTTAGAAGAGATAGCTCAATTGTGCACCAGCCAGCCAAGCATCTCCTTCGGAGGTACCATCAAAGCGGGATTGATAGCTGCCTTGGGTGAAGCTTTCATGCACGTCTACTTTCTTGCCATCGATCAGGGTCAGCCCCAGATCCACGCTCAGGTCGGGCGTGAACTGATACCCCATTCCCAGGCTATACCAGAGGCGATCGGCATCCGGGATGGAGATGGTACGACGATCGGCTGGCACCGGGCTGGCATCATAGGCCATGCCGGAGCGCAGTTGCCATTTGGCATCCAGTTGATAGGTCATCCCCAGAGCATAGCGCCAGCTATCTTCCCAATGCTCTTCTTTAATTGGTAGGGTGCCCAGATGAGCGAGATTGGCCGTCAACGATGTAAACTTGCTCCAGTCAGTCCAGTTGATGCTGCTATGGATCGCCAGTTTATCGTTTATCTGCTGGAAGAGTGCCAGCTCAGCCGTCGCAGGCAGCGGCAGCACCAGATTGCCTTGATCGCTGATGCTTACAAATGTACCCGGCACTACTGGCACTGGCTTACTCAGGGTCGCATCCCCCTTGAGCTTGAGATCAACGCCATTGCGGTAGGAGAGACCTATCCGGGTTCGCTCGCTGGGGGTCAAAAGAATACCAGTGTTCCAGCCGAGTTCGCGGCCATCGCCTTTCACATGCTTGGCAATGACGCTTTGACCATTGGTTAGGGTGGTGGGATAGGTGCCGCCTACTTCCCCTTCACCCTGAATGAGAGAGAGCCCCACCCCAATGGAGAGCATGTCGCTGACGCGATAAGCCAGCGCACTCCCCAAATCGACGGTTCTGATGTCAGAGACATTACCGAAATGACCGGCATGATAGCCCTGCGGCATCTTGATCCCCAAGCCGTAGTGAGAGGTGGCAGATAATCCCATGCTCAGACGTTCGTTAATCGGCGCAATGAAATATAGGTTCGGGATCCAGGCATCATCTGCGATATCGTTGGCTATGGCATTCTGGGTGCCGAAATTGTCGCGTACCTGGCCGCCGATATTGACATCCGGTTTCAGGTAGATAACGCCACTAGAAAGAGTAGGGCTACGAAAACGGGTGATAGCACCGGGATTGCGGCCCAATACTGAGGCATTGTCCGCAATAGCGGCCTCTCCAGCAAAAGCGCGGCCAAGACCCGTCGCTGATTGTTCTGATAACTGGTAGCCCGCGGCATGGGTCTGACCCGCGATCACCAGCAGGGCGATGGCGGATGGTTTGATGATGGGATGCATGGCAAGATCCTTGCTGTTACCCGAAGGTTCAATCGGTCATATGAATGGAGGCAGGATTTTATATGGTATGACCAGTAAGGCAACGGTAATGGCCAGTATCTGGATAAAACAAGATTTAATGCTGGGAAGGCGCGATCTAATAGTTTGATTAAAAAAGAAAAATAAACACATGTGTGCTACATGTGTGCGCTGAAATGGCTATTTCGGACAAAAAAAGAGCGCCTGATGGCGCTCTTTCAATTTTATCAATAATCAGAACTTCATGTTGAATTGGGCAGAGGCCAGGAAGGCGTTGCCGTGGGAAGTACCCTGCCAGCGTGGATTGTTGATAGTTCCATCGTGGCTTACCAAGCCCTCATTAACATCGACCTTCTTGCCATCAAGGTAGGCCATGCCAAAGTCAACGCTCATATCGGTGTTGATATGGTAGGTGGCGCCAGCGCTATACCAGATACGATCTGAGTCCGGAATACTCAAACTACGGTATTCAGCTTCAATCGGGGTGTTGTCATAGGCGAAGCCCAGACGCGCTTCCCAAGCCGGATTGATATACCAGGTACCACCGATGGAGTAGCGAGTAGAGTCTTTAAACTTTTCTGGCTTATAAAGACATACGCCTGGTTTGCCCGGAGAGTTACAACTGGCGCTTGTGGCATTCAATTCTTGGAAAGCACTCCAGTCAGTCCAGTTAACAGAGTAGTGAACGGCAAACTGTTGGTTCAGGCGATGATAACCGGCAAATTCAGCTTGAGCAGGCAGGTCTAGCTTCAAGTTACCATCTACAGTTGCGCCTTTGGTTGTGGTTGTGGAGCCACTAAAGTCACCGTCAAAGCTCATATCGACTTGTGAACGATAAGTCAGAGCAAAACGATGGTTTTCGTTAACTTCATAGAGAGTACCGATGTTCCAGCCAAAGCCCCAAGTATCCCCTTTAAGATGAGCGACGGAGGTCTCTGCAGGAGTTCCTGTTGGTTTACCAAGTACACCAGCAAAGCGATTCAGCTCTGCAGCACCATAAACAGCGTTAATACCAGCACCGATGCTGAGTTGTTCGTTAATTCGGTAAGCGATGTTTGGGTTGATATTGAAGGTGATAAGGGATGTATCACCAGCGCCCGAGCCGGCCGCAAAATTTTTGTCATATTCGGTAGACAGGCCGTAGTTGGAAAATAGACCAATACCCCATGCCCACTGGTCATTTAACGGTTGAATAAAGTAAGAGGCCGGAACAAATGCTGCTGGCGCAATCCCAGAAGCAGAGGCGTCACTATTAAAAACGTTTGGAATTGAAGCCCCGTTAGGAAGTGTGAGGTTACCACTAGTTTTTCCCTCCACATCAACATCCGGTTTGATGTAGGTGCCGGAGACAGAAACTGCCATCTTGTCGAAGGTGGTCATGGCGGCCGGGTTACGGGCCAGCACGGAGGCGTTGTCGGCAATAGCTGCTTCACCGGCATAGGCGCGACCCAGACCAGAGGCCGAGTGCTCGTTCAACTGGAATGCCGCAGCATGGACTTGACCGGTGGCCAGCGCGATGGTTGCGGCAATCAGGCTCTTTTTGAAAATAGTTGTCGTCATGGTGTTCTCTCTTGTAGGCAGATTTTTTTGCCGATATTGGCTGCACGTTCAATGCAAACCTCGACAAAATCCGTTTTTATTTCAGCTTCTTCCCAATCAATTCTGGCGTGATTCTATGGATCTGGTAGGAGGTAAGAAATCAGACCAGTGACAGCAGAATACATAAAAGTGATCGATGTGTTAATCATTTGTTTTAACTTGCTGTTTAATTCATCATTTTCAGGGTCTAAAGGTGGATTATTGACCTGGATTGCCGATCTCCGTCACAAAAATAATTTTGTCAATTTTTCGAAATCTTGAGGCAAATGAGTGACAAAGGGGAGTAATCAGGGGGGGAACAGGCAGCGGCTCGTGACCGCCGCCTGCTATTGAGGATGGATCTGAGGTTGTTAACCAGCGATGTTAAATGTCCCACTGCAGACGTGACTGCAGGGCGTTGGCAACGGGGGCAAGTGGCTCTCTCATCTCGCCAATCAGTACCATATTGGCGCCTTTGAGCTGGACAATCTCTCCTTTGAGGGTGCCATCTTCAAAGGTGGCCTGTTGCAGGGTTAATGGCACATGTTTGGGCACTAAAAAGAGAGTGACTGGCCCCATCTTTCCCTGGATCACCATGTGCAAGGCCGGTCCCTGATAAAACGAGCAGTGATTGACATAGGTCACCTTGAGCCCATCCATCCCGCTTAAGGTGGCGCCATACTTCTCCATCTTGGCATTGATGTTATGCAGATTGACCTGCTCATCGACACCTTCGATAAAGGGTTCTTCGCCATAGACATGAGCCATCGCCACCTGTGCGAGGGAGAGGGCCGCAGGAGCCGTCTCTGGCAGCGTGATCCAGCGGGTGCTCATTCCCAGCAGGAAGGCGACCGATGCAGCCAGGGCGATCTGGCGCCAGGATGTCGATGTCCGGAGCTTGACCGGCGCCGTGCCAAGGGGTCGGGATGGCGGCATATCATCTTGCGCATCACTGTCTTGCAGCATGGCTTGCCTGAGCAGGATCCGCTCGGCCAGTCCGGCGGGAACCTCTACCTGCATGGCGCGCTTGAGGGTTCTGTCGAACTGCTTCATTTCGTCGAGATAGTTCCGATTGGCCTGGCTTGCTTCAGCGGCTTTGAGAAAATCCGGCAGTTTATCGTTGGGCTGGATCATGGCGTTGCGGCGAAATTCGAGTTCATCCATGTCCGTGTCCTCTTGCTTGGTTCTTCTGCTCCATCGCCTCCTTGATCTGGTTGCGGGCGCGAAACAGTCGAGTCATGACGGTGTTCTTGTTGAGGCCGAGCATCTCGGCAATCTCCTCACCACTGAATCCTCCCACGACTTGCAGCAGCAGTGGCTCCTGATACTCCTCGGGCAACCGGGCGATGTGACGGTGCAACCACTCGTTCTCCATCTCCTGTTCGCTGTGCAGCGCGTCGTGCTGGGGCTGAGGGTGATCGTCGAGATCCACCAGCTCCAGCTGTTTGCGTTCAAAGCGGCGGGCGTTCTCCCGTCTGAGGATGGTGATCAGCCACCCTTTGGCCGCCTTGTCATCCTGCAGGGTGTCGATAGCCTTCCAGGCACGCAGGAAGGTCTCTTGTACCAGATCTTCCGCCACGTTGGGATCCCGGGTCAGCCAGTAGGCATACCGGTAGAGATCGCCGTGCAGCGCATGAACCAGTGCTTCAAATTTGGTTTGTTTGTCAGCCATGGGATCAGAGACCGGCGAAGTGGCCGGATCATTTCCACCAATATGCTGCTGAGCACGTTTTTTTCTAAAAAACAGCAGTGCCATTGGGCAATCCTTGTCAGGGGGCGTAGCGGCGGGAGCGGGAACTCCCGTGCGCCAGCAGGTAAATCAGGTACGCAATACCGGCCGTTTCATCAGCCCTGAGGGTACGCGCTAGAGCGCGCCACTCGATGGGCGGGCCAGAAGAGGGCCGTGCAAAACAGGCTCGCTCGAGTGCGGCGAGCGCGTTGCCGAGCCGATTATGCCCAGCGTCAGGCAACTGGCCTAATTGATAATAGGAGACCTGCCAGCGCATGGTCGCCCACTTGATCAGCGCCTTGCGACTGGCATCCGGCTGGTGTTGGGCAAGGGCACGTTGCAGTTGATAGAAGGCGCGCCAGCGGGGCCAGCGGGGCCAGTGGCGCCATAGTGCACGTAGCGTTATGGCCAGCACGACCCACCAAAGGCTCTCTCGCAGTGCCACCTGCGATGTCTGCTGATCAGGTTGCCGATTTGTCGTTGCCTGAAACGTCAGCGTGGTGGCAGGCAGGCTGGCCTGCTCAATCCGGCCGCTTTGGGTATTAAACCAGGGCAGATCAATGGGGGGGAGCTGATAGTCGCCGCTCTGATCCGCGACCAGAGTCTGGCGCCACTGTCGCTCAAACAACAGCTTGCCATCACGGTAACGCTCCTGCTGTTGCTCGCCATCGGGATGTGCCTGTATGCCGCTTGGCAGTTGATGGGCCATCAGGGGGGCAAGCTGGATCTGGCCGCTGTCACCATTCTCCATGGTCAGGGTGAGGATTCGGATCAGCGGTTCACCCACTTCCCCCGTGGTGGCCGGTTCAAGCCGTTGACTCAGGGTCAGCCGGGTGGCCACTGGCGTGGCGGGGGCTTTGTCGACCCGAACCTCGAGTGGTGCCGCGCGGGCCGAGAGTTTTTGCGGCTTGTTCCCTTGCTGCGTGAGCTGCCCCTGCAAGCGGGGTGAGTCGAGGAACCAGAGTCCCGGCGCTTTTGCCTGAACGAGCCAGCTGCGGGTGAGCCGACCGGGTAGACCTGCCTGAGCGGGGGCGATCCACTCGTCGCTACCGAGGCGACGGATAGTGAAGTGGGCAGAGCTAAGCTCGCTCAGCGCCGGGTTTTGCATACTGGTGGGCAGCCACAGTGTCAGCCGGTAGATCACCGGCTGGCCGGGATAGAGCGGGCCCTGATGATCAAGGCTGGCCTGCATCTCGAGGGGCGAGGGGGCTGCGGGTTGCGGTAGTGCCGCTGTTTTCACCTCTCTCAATGGCAGGGGGAGCGAGGGGGTGAACTCATTTCCGAGCTTGAGCGGGGCAATCACCACCTCGGTATTTGCAGGTGAACCGCTCTGGTGCAGCGGGATCTGCCAGCGAGTCAGTTGTTGTACCGGGGTGGTGACCCGGCTCATGGTCACTCTGCCCACTGCAAATTGGCGCAGTAGGGGGGAGATCTCCAGCTCGTTGCTCTGGCGCTCGCCATCCGCTTCGATGATCAGCAGCCAATCGCTGGGGTCAGCCCCCGGCAGCAGCTCTGCCCGGGGGGGCAGGGCCCAACCAAGTGGACTCGCCAGTGCGACCAACAGCCCCCATCCTGCCCGCGTCACCAGGGCTCCTCCACCTTGATCAGATCCCGGCGCAGCGCCTCTTTGCGCAGTCGCTGCTCCAGCAGCAACACCGGGGGAGAGGGGGGCAGGGGCATTGCTGCTGCCTGCTGTTCAGCCGATGGCTTGGGTTGCTTGCTGGTGCTGGTATCGGGAGCGGTGGCCGCACCGCCTTGCAACAGAGAGAGGTTATAGAGCGCATCTTCATGGCCGGGCTCCAGTGCCAGAGCGGCCAGATAGGCCTCTTTGGCGGCCGCAAACTCCCCCAGTTGCAGCAGGGCATTGCCGCGGTTGTAGTGGGCGGTGGCGCTCGTCGCTTCCTGATAGGCTGCGATGGCTTGCCGGTAGGCACCAGCCCGATACCAGGCGTTGCCGCGCCAGACTGGATCGTTGAAGGTGCGGGCAGCCCGCTGAAAATCCCCCTCTTGATAAGCCTGCATCGCTTGCAGATCTCCCTTCTCTGCTGCTTGCAGATCTTGCGGCGCAAGCAGTTGCCACCCCAGCATCAGTGCCACCATCAGCCGGGCGCCGACTCTGGCCAACAAGGCCAGTGGTAACAAGGGGATCAGCAGCCAGGGGCCAAGATCCAGTGGTGCCGGGGTGAGGGCCGAGGTCGTGGTGGGCAGCGGCGCAAATCGGGGGGCGTCGCTGCCAAGCCACTGCAGCTCACCGCCGAGACGATTGGCCAGAGCGGCAATGGCCTGACTATCGGGGGCGGGCAACTGCGCGGGCATGCGGGCGGCAAACCCCAACTCATTGGCCGGAATGGCGGGCATGGGGGCCGGTTGACCGCTGCTGGCAAGCAGAATATCGAGGCGTGCCGACTGGGTGTCGCGGCAAAGAAGGCGTTGCTGGCAGGGCCACAGGGCGGCGATTTGGGTCATCTGATTCTGGGTGAGGTCGTCGGTGATCAGCAGCAGACGCGCTTGTTCTCCAGGGGCCAGCTGCTTCATGGCAAGTTCCACCGCCCGTGCCGGGTTGCTGCCCTGCAACGGCATGATATCGGGGCGCAAGTCGGGCAGTAGCAGCGAAAGGGCCTGATGATCCCGGGTTGGCGGCATGGCGAGGTAGGCGTCGCCTGCGTAGAGGATCAGCGCAATGCGCTCGCCCTTTGCGCGGCTCAGCAGCTGCTGCAACTGCCATCTGACCCGGGTCGCCCGATCCGGTTTGAGGTCGGTAGCGGTCATCGAGCGTGACAGGTCCAGCAGCCAGATATTGAGCGGTGCCGCAGGCTGCTGTTGCAGCTCGCCTCGCAGTGCGGGGCCACTCAGGGCCATAATCACGGGCAGGGTTGCCAGCCAGAGCCAGGGGCGCTGAGGACGGGATGCTGGCAGCAGATAAGTCTGCATAGCAGGTGCGAGCAGCGGGGGCTGGCGACGACGGCACCACCCTTGCCAGAGCCAGGGGATGAGTGCGATCAGCCACAGAGGGCGGAGCAAGATCAGCTCCATCTGCGCGCGCCTCGTGCCAGCCAGTTACGCACCATGCGAAACTCCAGTCTGCCGTGCCCTGATGGCAGAAGCAGCAAGCCACAAAGCAGTGCCAACGGCCAGGGGTAGAGCTCGATCACCGGCTGGTACTGGGCAATCGGCATGGGGGCAGGTTCAAGGGCATTGAGAGTCGCGTTGATGGCATCGAGATCGCTTTGGGTGCGTGCCCGAAAGTAATGCCCCCTGCCGATCTGCGCCAGCTCTTTCAGGAGCGGCTCGTCCAGTTCGCTGCTGGGATCGGCCTGACCGCTGCCCGCCTCATCGTAGGGTTGGATAAAGGTATCGGGATCGGCCCCGACCCCCAGCGTGTAGATCCTTATTCCCTGCGCGGCGGCGAGTTTGGCCTCCTGCAGCGGGTCGGCATTGCCTGCGGTATTGCGGCCATCAGTGACCAGCAGCAGGGCGGTGGGGCGACCAGGATCCCCATGCTGACGTGCCAGCTGGATGGCTTCGCCAAGGGCGGTGGTTCGGCCGACCAGATCAAAATCGAGCTCGTCGCTCAAGGTCAACAACGCAGGGATCTCCTGAGTGAGGGGAGAGAGCAGGTAGGCGTGATCGGCAAAGACAATGAGGCCCACCCTGTCTCCGGCCCGTTTGGCGATCAGCGTCTTGATCTGCTGGCGCACCGCCGTTAGCCGTGCTTGCTGCTCGCCGTTATCGAGCATATCAGGGGTGCGCATGCTGTCTGACAGATCCACCGCCAGCAGCAGATCCCGACTCCCTTCATATTGAATAACCGGTTCTCCCCACCACTGGGGGCGGCAGAGGGCGAGGATAAGGGCGCACCAGAGCAGCATGGCGCGCCAGAGCGGTAATCCGGCCTGAGGACGCAGCAGCGCAAACCCGGGGTGAGCCAGATAGCCGCTGCGCAGGGGCGGCAAGCCGAAGCGCACCAGCAAGGGCAGCACCAGCGCCAGCGCAAACCAGGGCCAGGCCAAGGTCATGAATGCCTCCGCGCGGTTTTACGCCCCGAGCGGGGAGAGCATTGCAAGAAGAGGGTCTGACCCCAGCGGCGATAATGTTGCCGAAGTTGTTCGCACTGCTCGCGAGTCGGGTTCTGGCTGCCATAGAGCCAACTGCTCCAGTGAGACGAGAACTGGCTAAAATCGCTGCCGCCGTGGCGATCGATGAAGGCGAGCCACGCCTCACCTTGCAGTTGGCGCACCTCGGGCCAACGTTGCAGAGCTTCATGACGCAGGGCCTCCTGTATGCGTGCCACCAGCAGTGCCGGATCTCCCTCCAGCTGACGACACCAGCGGCGGTAACGTATCACCCTGCGGGCAATCAGGACGATCAGTAGCAGCAATAGGCCTGTGATCAATAGCCACAATAGCGCCTGCTCCCGGGGATCCAGACCTTGTTCAATTAGATTAGGTCCCGGGTGGATGTCGCGCATCAGGGCGGCCAGCGGCGGGGTGATAGCCTCGGAGGCTGGACTGGCGCTGTCGAGTTCGGCGGGGGAGATCATCCCTGATGACATAACCCCTCCTGCCACTGCTGTTGTAGCGTCTGGCTGTTATCGAGCAGGTAGAGACGCTGTACCAATGGCAACAGCAACTGCTTGCCGTGGGTCAGTTGCTGTTCTGCAGCTTGCTGGTAGCGGCGGGAGAAACCGACATGGCATCCATCCAGCCAGCCCTGATAGTGCTGCCCTGGCCGATCGATAGCCACTGGCAGCTGGCCGTCAGGGGGAAGGGCTGCCTCAAGGGGATCGCGGATCTGCCAATAGTGAATATCATGGCGCCGGGAGAGCAGTTGCAATTGCTGACAGAGCGCCGACTCGCAGGGTCTGTGATCGGTGATGATCGTCAGCTTGGCACCGTGAGGCAGCTTCACGCCGGACAAGGTGTCGGCCAGTGAGTGAGAAAGCTCCCGGCGGGCCAGCCCTTGCTGATAGTGATGGCAGAGGGATTCGAGCAGGGGCAGCACGCTGCCGCGCTGGCTCTGGTGATGGGGGATAAGCCCGTGGCAGATCAGGGTGTTGTGCTGCTGCCCCCCTTGCCAGATCAGGGCTGCCGCCAGCTCGCATCCCAGGCGAGCCTTGAGTTGCAGCGTGGAGCCGAAATACATGGCGGGAGAGAGATCGAGCAGCAGCCAGTGCGCCTGATCCAGCTCCTCGCTATAGAGGCGGGTATAAGGGCGCCCAAGACGCGCCGTCACCCGCCAGTCGATATGACGAACCTCATCACCCGCCTGATAGGCGCGCAGCTCGCGAAACGTGAGTCCGGGAGATCGGCCCGGTTTGCCGCGTTCGCTGTTGCTTCTGCCTGCGTGAGGTGGCTTCCTGGCCTTGGCCCAGAGCCGGATATTGAGTAGCCGTGGCAGCGACAGGGCGATATCGGGATGGAGCTCCGGCGCTAGGGACATGGCACCTGATCCAGCAGTTGGGCGATCAGGATATCGTTATCCAGATTGTCGGCCAGTGCCTGATAGCTGGGAATAAGGCGGTGGCGCAGCACAGGATAGGCTTGCAGCTGGATATCTTCAGGCAGCACATAATCTCGTCCGGCAAGCCAGGCGCGGGCGCGGGCGGAGCGAGCCAGTCCCAGCGTAGCCCGAGGGCTGGCCCCCACGGCAATCAATGGCTCAAGGGCAGGGCAAAGACCACTGCCCGGGCGGGTGGCGCAGACTAGCTCCACCAGATAGTGCTCCAGTCGGCTTTGCATGGTCACCGCCAGCACTTCGCTGCGAGCACGTTGCAAGTTGGTCTGACTCAGAGTCACTGGAGTCGCGCCAAGCTGTTCCCCGCTGGCATTGAGCTGCAAGATGGCGAGCTCCATCGTAGGGCTCGGGTAATCCACCATCAGCTTGAGCAGAAAGCGGTCGAGCTGGGCCTCCGGCAGGGGATAGGTTCCCTCCTGCTCGATGGGATTCTGGGTGGCGGCGACCATAAAGAGGGGCGGCAGCCGCCAGCTCTTTTTGCCCACGGTTATCTGGTGTTCAGCCATGGCTTCAAGTAGTGCTGATTGCACCTTGGCCGGTGCCCGGTTGATCTCGTCCGCCAGCACCAGATGGTTGAAGAGGGGGCCTGGCTGGAAAACAAAACTGGCATCCTGCGGGTGAAACACCTCGCTGCCGGTGAGATCGGCAGGAAGCAGGTCGGGGGTGAACTGGATACGGGCAAAGCGCCCCTCGACGGCGCCAGCGAGCGCCTTGACGGCGCGGGTTTTGGCAAGGCCGGGGGCCCCTTCGATTAACACATGTCCTTCACATAACAGGGCAATCAGGAGCCCTTCTATTAACTCCTCCTGCCCCAGGATCTGACTGCCAAGATAGTCCCTAAGTGCTCTGAACTCGGCCGCTGCCATGCGATAAACCCGTTGTTTTTATGGAAGTTGATCTTTTTATACTCCAGTTGCTTCCCAAGGGCGAGCAAAGGGGCCTTGCCGCGCTTAATTTAGTTTCAATCAGCTGTATGAAACTTGTGATTGGATTGTTAAGATGTGGCGCAATGAGGTCAGACCTCTGCCTTTTAAACCAAGGAGCCAGGATGAAACAGCCATTGAAACTGACGACTCGCCAGGGCGAACGGATTGCCGTCGTGGCGGGGCTGCGTACCCCCTTTGCCAAGCAGGCTACCGCCTTTCATGGCGTGCCTGCAGTCGATCTCGGCAAACTGGTGGTGAGCGAGATGCTCGCCCGTACCGATCTCGATCCCAAGCTTATCGACCAGCTGGTGTTTGGCCAGGTGGTTCAGATGCCGGAAGCCCCCAACATTGCTCGCGAGATCGTGCTCGGTACCGGCATGAGCGTCAATACCGATGCCTATAGCGTCTCTCGCGCCTGCGCCACCAGTTTTCAGGCGGTGGCCAACGTCACCGAATCCATCATGGCCGGTACCGTAGACATCGCCATCGCCGGCGGTGCTGATTCCTCCTCCGTGCTGCCTATCGGGGTGAGCAAGAAGCTGGCCCGCGCCCTGGTGGATCTCAACAAGGCGCGCAATCTGCAGCAGCGCTTCAATATTCTGCGTCAGCTGCGGGTCAAGGATCTGCTGCCGGTGCCGCCTGCAGTGGCGGAATACTCTACGGGACTTTCGATGGGGCAGACCGCTGAGCAGATGGCCAAGAGCCACCAGATCAGCCGCGAGGCGCAAGATGCGCTGGCTCACCGCTCCCACACTCTGGCCACGCAGGCTTGGGCCGATGGCAAGCTCAGCGGCGAGGTGTTTACCGCCCATGTACCGCCCTACAAGTTACCGCTCGAGCGGGACAACAATATCCGTGAAAGCTCGGATCTCGCGAGCTACGCCAAGCTCAAACCGGTGTTTGACCGGGTTCATGGCACAGTCACTGCAGCCAACGCCACGCCGCTGACCGATGGCGCCGCTGCCGTGTTGCTGATGCGGGAAGGTCGGGCGAAAGAGCTGGGCCTCGAACCGCTTGGCTATATCCGCAGCTTTGCCTTCTCGGCCATCGATGTCTGGCAAGACATGCTGATGGGCCCCTCCTATGCCACGCCGCTGGCGCTGGACAGAGCTGGTATCACGCTCAGTGATCTGACCCTGATCGACATGCACGAAGCCTTTGCCGCCCAGACCCTGGCCAACCTCAAGATGTTTGCCAGCCACGAGTTTGCCCGTGACAAGCTGGGCCGCGATCAGGCCATCGGCGAGGTGGACATGGAGAAGTTCAACGTCCTCGGTGGTTCGCTGGCCTATGGCCACCCCTTTGCCGCGACCGGTGCGCGGATGATCACCCAGACCCTGCACGAGCTGCGTCGTCGCGGCGGGGGATTGGGGCTCAACACCGCCTGCGCGGCGGGTGGATTGGGCGTGGCTATGGTGTTGGAGGTTGAATGATGAGCGCTAAGACTTTTTCCCTGGATGTTCGCAAAGATGGCATTGGCATCCTCACCATGGATGTGCCGGGCGAGAGCATGAATACCCTCAAGGCCGCCTTTGTCGAGGAGATCCGCTCCGTACTGGCCGAGGTGAAACGCAACAAGGATTTGATCGGTCTGGTGATCACCTCCGGCAAGAAGGACTCCTTCATTGCCGGCGCTGACATCACCATGCTGGCCGCTTGCACCAGTGCCAAGGATGCCGAGACCCTGTCACGAGAAGGGCAGGAGATCTTTGCCGAGATCGAATCCTTGACCATTCCGGTGATCGCCGCCATTCACGGCCCCTGCCTCGGTGGCGGGCTGGAGCTGGCGCTGGCCTGTCATGGTCGGGTGGTGACCGATCATGGCAAATCTGTGCTGGGATTGCCGGAAGTGCAGCTCGGCCTGCTACCGGGCTCTGGCGGTACCCAGCGTCTGCCGCGCCTTATCGGGGTGGCCAAGGCGCTGGATCTGATGCTGACCGGCAAGCAGGTTCGCGCCAAACAAGCCAAGAAATTGGGGCTGGTGGACGATGTGGTGCCGCCGTCAATCTTGCTGGATGCTGCCATCAAGCTGGCCAAGAAGGGCAAACCGCGTCATCAGTTGAAACGGGATCTGCAGGGCAAGGTGCTGGAGACCAACAAGCTGGGCCGCAAGGTGCTGTTCGATCAGGCCAGCAAGGGGGTGAAAGCCAAGACCCGTGGCAACTACCCGGCGCCGGAGCGGATCCTCGAGGTGGTGCGCATAGGTGTGGAGGAGGGGATGAAGGCCGGTCTGGCCGCTGAATCCCGCCACTTTGGCGAGCTGGTGATGACTGCTGAGTCTGCCGCCCTGCGTTCCATCTTCTTTGCCACCACCGAGATGAAGAAAGAGGTCACCTATCAGGGAGCCGAGCCGCGCAAGGTGGCCCATGCCGCCGTGCTGGGCGGTGGTCTGATGGGGGGCGGCATTGCGTTCGTCACCGCTACCAAGGCGGGCGTGCCAGTGCGGATCAAGGATGTGACAAGCGCCGGGATCGGCAATGCCATGCGCTACAGTTATGACATTCTGGCCAAGAAGCTCAAGCGTCGTCACATTTTGCGCAGCGAGCTGGAAAAGCAGATGAGCCTACTGACCGGCACCCTCGACTACACCGGTTTTCACCGGGTGGAAATGGTGGTGGAGGCTGTGTTTGAAGATCTCAATCTCAAACACCAGATGGTGAAAGACGTGGAGCGCGAGTGTGGTGAACACACAGTGTTTGCCTCCAACACCTCTTCCTTGCCCATCAACCAGATTGCGGCAGAGGCTGCGCATCCGGAGCGAGTCGTGGGGCTGCACTACTTCAGCCCGGTGGACAAGATGCCGCTGGCGGAGATCATCCCCCACGCTGGCACCAGTGCCGAGACGGTCGCTACCACCCTGGCTTTTGCCCGCGCCCAGGGCAAAACCTCCATCGTGGTGAAGGACGAAGCCGGTTTCTACGTCAACCGCATCCTGGCGCCCTACATGAATGAAGCGGCGCGACTGGTGCTGGAAGGGGAGCCGGTAGAGGTGCTGGATAGCGCGCTGCTGGACTTTGGCTTCCCGGTTGGCCCCATCACCTTGCTGGACGAGGTGGGGATCGATGTGGGCGCCAAGATCTCCCCCATTCTCGAGAAAGAGTTGGGCGGCGAGCAGTTCCAGGCGCCCAAGGCGTTCGACAAGTTGCTGCAAAATGATCGCAAGGGACGCAAGAACGGCAAGGGCTTCTACCTCTATGGCAAGGCGGCACCGCGCAACAAGCTGACTGGCAAAGAGGGCAAGAAGACGGTGGACGAGAGCGTCTATGGCGTGCTCGGCATCAAGCCGTCTGCCAAGCTGGCTCGTCAGGAGATCGCCGAGCGCTGCGTGTTGCTGATGCTTAATGAAGCGGCCATGGCGCTGGATAGCGGTGTGGTGGCGTCGGCCCGTGATGGCGATATCGGGGCCATCTTCGGCATCGGTTTCCCGCCTTTCCTTGGCGGCCCGTTCCGCTACATGGACACCTTAGGAATTGATCATCTGGTTGGCCGTCTGGAGTATTACCAGAAGCGCCACGGCGACCGGTTCGCCCCCTGTGCACGTCTCAAGGCGATGGCCGCAGAGCAGCAGACCTTCTACTGATAGCCGCTGCAGATTGGCCGCAAGGCAAAGAAGAGGCCCGCACCCCATGCGGGCCTCTTTCTATATTGTGGTTTGTTCGGGTTATTCAGGTGGTGCTGCGATGATGCAGGCAGAGGCGAAGGCCGAAAAAATGGCCCACCGAAGTGGGCCGTCGAGATATCACGTCACGGATCAGATCCCCGGTTTGCGCTCCGGGCAGCGGCCAATAATATCGGGTGGCAGTTCACCGTTGTCCTGCTCCAGCACTACATCAAACCCCCACAGCTGATGCAGGTGTTTGAGCACCTCGTGGCGTGAGTCACCAAGAGGGATACGGTTGTGGGGCACATAGCGCAGGGTGAGGGAGCGATCCCCCTTCACGGCAACGTTGTAGACCTGAATATTGGGTTCCAGATTGCTGAGGTTGTATTGGGCCGACAGAGTATTGCGCACCTGACGATAGCCTTCGTCATTGTGAATGGCGGAGACCTTCAGATAGTTCTTCAGATCATCGTCATCAATAGCGAACAGCTTCATGTCGCGCATCACCTTGGGACTGAGGAACTGGCTGATAAAGCTCTCATCCTTGAAGTTCTGCATGGCAAAGTGGAGGGTTTCGACCCAGTTGCTGCCGGCATAGTCGGGGAACCAGTATCTATCTTCCTCGGTCGGGTTCTCGCAGATGCGGCGCAGGTCGGTAAACATGGCAAACCCCAGCGCATAGGGGTTGATCCCCGAGTAGTAGCGACTGTTGTAAGCAGGTTGATAGACCACGTTGGTGTGGCTGTGCAGCACCTCCATCATGAAGCGATCGCTCAGCTTGCCCTCGTCATAGAGGTGATTGAGGATGGTGTAGTGCCAGAAGGTGGCCCATCCCTCGTTCATCACCTGGGTCTGCTTTTGTGGATAGAAATACTGGCTGATCTTGCGCACTATTCGTACCACTTCCCGCTGCCAGGGCTCCAGCAAGGGGGCATTCTTCTCGATGAAGTAGAGAATGTTCTCCTGGGGCTCTGCGGGGTAGCGCCTGTCCTCCACACCAGCGGCTTTATGCTGCTTGGGCAGGGTACGCCACAGCTCGTTGACCTGAGTCTGCAGATAATCTTCCCGCGCCTTCTGACGCCGCTTCTCCTCTGCCATCGAGATCTTCTGGGGACGTTTGTAGCGATCCACCCCGAAGTTCATCAGGGCATGGCAGGAGTCGAGCAGCTGCTCCACCGCCTCGATGCCATGCTTCTCTTCACACTGGGTGATGTAGTTCTTGGCGAACAACAGGTAGTCGATGATGGAGGAGGCATCGGTCCAGGCCTTGAACAGGTAGTTGTTCTTGAAGAAGGAGTTGTGACCGTAGCAGGCGTGGGCCATCACCAGCGCCTGCATCGGCATGGTGTTCTCCTCCATCAGGTAGGCGATGCAGGGATCGGAGTTGATGACAATCTCATAGGCCAGCCCCATCTGGCCGCGCTTGTAGTTGCGCTCGGTATGGATAAAGCGCTTGCCGAACGACCAGTGTTGATAGCCGATGGGCATGCCGACGCTGGAGTAGGCATCCATCATCTGCTCGGCGGTGATCACCTCGATCTGGTTGGGGTAGGTGTCCAGCTTGTAGAAACGGGCGACCCGGGCGATCTCCTGGTGATAGGTCTCCAGCAGATCGAAGTTCCAGTCTGGTCCGTCATCCAGTGGCGCTACACGTTTTTCTGTTTCGATCATGTGACCTCCTCACGCCGCTTGTTTCTTGAACAGCTCGCGGAACACCGGATAGATATCCTCGACTTTGCGAATGTGCTCCATCGCAAAGTGGGGGAACTGGCTGGCTACCGACTCATATTCGTGCCACAGGGTCTGGTGGGCACGGGTGGTGATCTCGATGTAGGAGTAGTACCGTACCCTTGGCATGATGTCCCGCGCCAGGATCTCCCTGCATTGCGGTGAGTCATCAGCCCAGTTGTCACCGTCAGATGCCTGCGCCGCATAGATGTTCCACTGGTTGGCGGGGTAACGCTCGTTGATGATGTCGTTCATCATCTTGAGGGCGCTGGAGACAATCGTGCCGCCTGTCTCCTGGGAGTAGAAGAACTCGTGCTCGTCCACCTCCTTGGCCTGGGTATGGTGGCGGATATAGACCACCTCGACGTTCTTGTAGGTCCGGCTCAGGAACAGATAGAGCAGGATATAGAAACGCTTGGCCATCTCCTTGGTGGCCTGATCCATGGAGCCCGATACGTCCATCAGACAGAACATCACCGCCTGGCTGGAGGGGACGGGCCGTTTGACGAAGTTGTTGAACTTTAGATCGAAGGTGTCAATAAACGGCACCGCATCGATCCGTCGTTTCAGCTCCCTGATCTCCTTCTCGAGCAGGGCGATTTCGGCAAAGTGCTCGTTGGGATCGGTGGCCAGCAGGGCCAGCCTATCTTCCAGTTCATGCAGTTGGCGTTTCTTGCCCGCTTGCAACGCCATTCGCCGAGCCAGCGAATTTTGCAGCGAGCGCACCACGTTGATGTTGGCGGGCACCCCGTTTGAGGTGTAGCCCGCCCGATAGGTTTTGACCTCCATCAGCTGATTGAGCTGGGTTTTCTGCAGCCTGGGCAGCTCCAGATCTTCAAACAGCAGATCGAGATACTCATCCTTGGAGATCTGGAACACGAAATCATCGGCCCCTTCACCCTGATTGGATGCCTGTCCCTCGCCGGAACCCTGTCCGCCGCCCCCTCCTTTGGGACGGTCAATCTTGTCGCCGGAGACGAACTGATCATTGCCGGGATGCACCATCTCCCGTTTACCACCGTGCCCCTGATGAAAATGGGGCTCGCCGATATCCTTGGTCGGGATGCTTATGCTCTCGCCCTTGTCAACGTCCTGAATGCTGCGCTTGGAGACAGCATCCGAGACCGCTTGTTTTATCTGCTTCTTGTAGCGGCGGATGAAGCGCTGCCGATTGACTGCGCTTTTGTTTTTGCCGTTGAGCCTGCGGTCGATAAAATGCGCCATAACTCCCCCTTGAACAGTCAGGGTCAGGATGACTTGCGTACCCTGAGATACCATTCGGAGAGCAGTCGCACCTGTTTGCGGGTGTAGCCTTTCTCCATCATCCGTTCGACAAAGTTATCGTGCTTCTTCTGCTCCTCGGCCGAGGTTTTGCTGTTGAAGGAGATAACCGGCAGCAGCTCTTCCGTGTTGGAGAACATCTTCTTCTCGATCACGGTGCGCAGCTTCTCGTAACTGGTCCAGTTGGGGTTACGGCCTGCATTGTTGGCCCGGGCACGCAGCACGAAGTTGACGATTTCGTTACGGAAATCCTTCGGGTTGCTGATCCCGGCGGGTTTTTCAATTTTCTCCAGCTCGCTGTTGAGGGACGCTCTGTCAAACAGTTGGCCGGTTTCGGGGTCACGGTACTCCTGATCCTGGATCCAGAAGTCGGCGTAGGTGACGTAGCGATCGAAGATGTTTTGGCCGTACTCTGAGTAGGACTCGAGATAGGCGGTCTGGATCTCCTTGCCGATGAACTCCACATAGCGCGGGGTCAGATAGCCCTTGATGAACTCAAGGTAGCGATCGTGCAGCTCTTGCGGGAACTGTTCGCGCTCGATTTGCTGCTCCAGCACATAGAAGAGGTGCACCGGGTTGGCGGCCACTTCCGCGTGGTCGAAGTTGAAGACGCGGGAGAGGATCTTGAACGCAAAGCGGGTAGAGAGACCATTCATCCCCTCGTCCACACCGGCGTAGTCGCGATACTCCTGATAGCTCTTCGCCTTCGGATCGGTGTCCTTCAGGCTTTCGCCATCATAGACCCGCATCTTGGAGTAGATGCTGGAGTTTTCGGGTTCTTTCAGCCGTGACAACACCGAGAACTGGCCCAGCAACTCGAGGGTACCCGGGGCGCACTTGGCCTCGGTCAGCTCGCTGTTGACCAGCAGCTTCTCGTAGATCTTCACCTCTTCGGAGACGCGCAGGCAGTAAGGCACCTTGACGATGTAGACCCGGTCGAGGAAGGCCTCGTTGTTCTTGTTGTTGCGGAACTGCTGCCACTCGGATTCGTTGGAGTGAGCCAGCAAGATGCCGTCAAAGGGGAGGGCTGAGAGCCCTTCGGTACCGTTGTAGTTCCCCTCCTGAGTTGCAGTCAACAGCGGGTGCAGCACCTTGATGGGCGCTTTGAACATCTCCACAAATTCCATCACACCCTGGTTTGCTTTACACAGCGCACCGGAGTAGGAGTAGGCATCGGCGTCATCCTGGGCGAAGTGCTCCAGCATGCGGATATCTACCTTGCCGACCAGTGAGGATATGTCCTGGTTGTTGTCATCACCGGGTTCAGTCTTGGCGATGGCGATTTGATCGAGTATGGAGGGGTTGACCTTCTCCACCTTGAACTTGGTGATGTCGCCGCCAAACTCGTGCAGACGCTTGGCAACCCAGGGCGACATGATGGGGCGCAGATAACGGCGTGGAATGCCGTACTCTTTTTCCAGGATCTCGCCATCCTCTTCGATGTCGAACAGACAGAAGGGGTGATCGTTGACCGGTGAGCCCTTGATGCGATAGATGGGCACCTTCTGCATCAGGGATTTGAGTTTCTCTGCCAGCGAGGATTTACCACCGCCAACGGGGCCCAGCAGATAGAGGATCTGTTTCTTCTCCTCCAGCCCCTGGGCGGAGTGTTTGAGGTAGGAGACAATCTGCTCGATCGCCTCTTCCATACCGTAGAAATCTTTGAATGCCGGATAGCGTGCCACGACGCGGTTGGAGAAAAGCCGGCTCAGTCTGGGGTTGGCAGAGGTGTCTACCATCTCAGGTTCACCGATGGCGGTCAGCAGACGTTCGGCCGCAGAGGCGTAGCAGGCTTTGTCCTGCTTGCACATATCCAGAAACTCCTGGATGGTGTACTCCTCTTCCCTTGCCTTTTCGTATCGCTGTTGGTAGTGCTCGAAGATGCCCATAACTTTGCCCTCGTTATAGTCGCTTGCCCTGAAAAAGTTGGATGACTGCTTTTGTGTTGTGCGCTTTTAAAGCCTAGTCAACAGACTCCAGTAATCCATCACGGTTGATAGGTTAAATTCTGAAGAAACCTGCCCGATCCTTGTGCGGGGAGGGTCAGTCAACAACACCGCTATGTTACTGACTGTTAAATTATTTTTGCCACGATAGTGAGGTAAATGTCAAAGACATAAAAAATAAATGTTTATGGGAAACAGGGAACTTATTGCGAAAAGATTAAGGGGTTTGACGAAAGGCAATGGGGCTGCGGGTTGGCGGGGTTATGGATGAGAATGTCATTACGTTAACGTCAACGTAAATCACTTTGTTTGGAGTTTTGGCTCTAATTTTTACATTGACGCTACATTTTGAGTGCCCTAGATTGGCGAGGTGTGAGCAGCAAGATGCTTTAGCAAGAGAGTTGACTGTTGCCTCACCAAGCTCTGTTTAAGCACGTTTCCGTTGGCTTGACCCTCGCAACCGCGAGGGTCTTCTTTTTCTGCGTCTGTAAGCGCTTGTTTCTGCTGGTGGCTATTGACGCAGCCAGCACTCACCTAGCAAGGGTAGGCTTGTTGCACTGCCGCCAGGACGCGGGCAAACGGGTGGGCGGCCAACTGGCCTGCGCCTGCCAGCGATTTGGCCTTGACCCGGCTGGTCTGCGGTGTGGCGATACCACACAAAAAACGGGCCAGAACACGAGCATCCACCGAACCTGTTTTGGCAATCAGCGGATCGCACCAGGCACGGATCCCCGCCGCGTTTGGCATGGTCAGTGAGGGCAGGGGAGGGAGATGTGCCACCTTGCCACGACAAACCGAACAGTGGCCACAATGAACCGGCGCCACCTCATCGGCAAAATAGCGGGCGAGGCGGTGGCTCAGGCACTCACTTGAGGTGAAAAAGTTGAGCATGGCTTGCAGTCTTGCCAGCTCGCTCTGCTCTTTTTGCAGGAACAGTGCGTGCAGGGCTTTTGCCTCCTGCTCGTTGTCCCACCCCTGACGGGTGATCCGGTAGACCTCGGTCATCTGCTTGCTTTCGAGTTCGATCCAGCCTTGCTGTTGCAGGTAGTCGAGCGCCGCAACGGCCCGCTGCCGCTCCCCCTGATAGCCCTGCCAGAGGGCGTCAAAGTCCATGGTGCACCAGCTGCGCGCTTGCGGGGCGCATGCGAACAGTTGCTCCAGAAACTGGCGACGATCCGGATTGAAGCGACTCACTATCTCGCCTTTATCCAGCACAAACTTGAAGCGGTAGTCGGCGTAGTAGCTGTAGGCCGGGGTGATGATGCCTGCCATCTCCAGATAGACCAGCAGGGTTTTAAGGGGCAACTGGCGGATATTGGTGTCGTTGGA
Source organism: Aeromonas sp. FDAARGOS 1416 (assembly GCF_019048085.1). NCBI lineage: Bacteria > Pseudomonadati > Pseudomonadota > Gammaproteobacteria > Aeromonadales > Aeromonadaceae > Aeromonas > Aeromonas sp. FDAARGOS 1416. The sequence continues at coordinate 1,350,012 of NZ_CP077301.1, forward strand.
TAGGCGCAGCAGGGTGAATTCCCACTCGTTCCCGCTCTGCTTGATGATGGCAAGGAGCTGGAGGATGGCACTCAAATCCGGCGTATCGCCGTAGACGAAGTTCTCCAACACCGGCAGCTGGCTCTGGTTGGCCAGCACGATACAGCGCGATGGTTGGCCATCCCGTCCGGCGCGGCCAATCTCCTGGCTGTAGTTCTCGATAGATTTGGGCAGATCGTAGTGAATGACCCGCCGGATATCCGCTTTGTCGATCCCCATGCCAAAGGCGATGGTGGCGACGATGCAATCCACCTTGCCCACCATGAAGTCGTGCTGGATCTGACTGCGCAGCGCCGAGTCGAGTCCGGCATGATAGGCACGGGCGTTGATCCCTTCTCTAATGAGTTGCTCGGCACAGGCTTCTGCGGTGTGTTGCAAGGTGACGTAGACGATGGTAGGGGCCGCCGGATCGTTGGCCAACTCCTGCGCGAGCCAGCTATCCCGCACATCGGGCGCAAGGGGAATGACCGCCAGATCAAGATTGGAGCGGTAGAAACCGGTGACCACGACCCCCTCCGGCGCTATGCCGAATTTGCTCTGCATATCCTGAATAACCGCCGGTGTGGCGGTGGCCGTCAGCAGCAACACCTGCGGGATCTTCAGGTCATGGCGATAGCTCGGCAGCTTGAGGTAGTCGGGGCGAAAGTTGTGGCCCCACTCCGAGATACAGTGCGCCTCATCGACGACTAGCAGCGAGAGCGGCACTTGCTGGATAAAGCGGCGAAAGCGCTCGTTCTTGAGTCGCTCCACCGAGATCATCAGGATCTTGAGCTGGCCATCCAGCGCCTGCTGCATCACTCGTCGGCTCTCCTCCGGACTCTGGCTTGAGTCGAGGGTGGCGGCGCTTATTCCCTTGCTTTTGAGGAAGGCGAGCTGATCGTGCATCAGCGCCAGCAGCGGCGAGATAACCAGGGTCAGGTAAGGCAGGGCGAGGGCAGGCAGTTGATAACAGAGGGACTTGCCGGAGCCGGTGGGAAAGATGGCGGCGGCACTCTGACCTGCCAGCACTCGGCTGATCACCGCTTCCTGACCTGGCCTGAGTGCGGAGAAACCAAAATATTGGTTGAGCAGGGATGGGATCATGGCAAGGCTCCGCGGCAAATGGGGGATGATAGCACAGCGACACGGTCACGGGTGGCATAGGAATGGTCGTGAGGGTAAGGGCAGAGAGTGTCGATAAAACGTACAAAAATGGGTGGTTGCGCTGTAGTTAAGGTTTTGTTGCGGTTTTTTGTGATGGAAACGGGATATTTTTTGGTGAGTCTCTGGAAAAAAAAGATGGCGAATGGGATATTCCGTCATGCAATCCGGTGACTGGCGGATCGGCCCGACAGAAGGCTGGCCACAGACACCACATTCGGGCGACAGGGGTCTCCCGATGAGTGGTTGCAGACAGGACTCATGATTCATGCACTACGGTGCTTAGGGACTTTTTTGATGACACAACAACACCCCCTCCTTCGGCTGGTCAATAGCACCAGTCTGGTCAGCCAGATCCTGGTTGGTCTGGTATTCGGTATCTTGCTGGCACTGTTTGCGCCCGAGTGGGCGAAAACGGCAGGTCTGCTCGGCAGTCTGTTCGTTGGTGCACTGAAAGCGGTAGCCCCGCTGCTGGTATTCGTACTGGTGATGGCGGCCATCATTGGTCACAAGCAGGGTCAGAAGACCAATATTCGCCCGCTGCTGGCGCTCTACCTGTTTGGTACCTTCTCTGCGGCCGTGGTCGCGGTGATTGCCAGCTTCCTGTTTCCCTCCAACCTCCATCTGGTGGCCAATACTGCCGAGATCACCCCGCCAGGCGGGATCACCGAAGTGCTGCAGACCCTGCTGTTCAACGTGGTGACCAACCCGGTCAAGGCGCTGATGGATGCCAATTATATCGGGATCCTGGCGTGGGCCATCGGTCTGGGTATCGCCATGCGCCATGCCAACGAGAGCACCAAGGCGCTGATCACTGACCTGTCTCACGGTGTCTCCGCCATCGTGAAAGCGGTGATCCGCTGTGCTCCGCTCGGGATCCTGGGTCTGGTTGCCTCCACTCTGGCAGAGACCGGCTTTGACGCCCTGTTTGGCTATGCCCAACTGCTGGTGGTGCTGATCGGCTGCATGCTGTTTATCGCCTTCGTGGTCAACCCGTTGATCGTCTTCTGGAAGATCAAGCGCAACCCCTATCCGCTGGTGCTGACTTGCCTCAAAGAGAGCGGCGTGACCGCCTTCTTTACCCGCAGCTCTGCCGCCAACATTCCGGTCAACATGGCGCTGTGTGAAAAACTGCGCCTGCCCAAAGATACCTACGCTGTCTCCATCCCGCTGGGTGCCACCATCAACATGGCAGGTGCGGCCATCACCATCACTGTGCTCGCCATGGCGGCGGTACATACCCTGGGGATGGAAGTGGACATGGCAACGGCCGTGCTGCTCTCTGTGGTAGCCACCGTCAGTGCCTGTGGCGCGTCCGGTGTCGCCGGTGGCTCCTTGCTGCTGATCCCGCTGGCGTGCAGCCTGTTTGGTATCAGCAACGACATCGCCATGCAGGTGGTAGCCGTCGGCTTTATCATCGGCGTGTTGCAGGATTCTGCTGAGACAGCACTGAACAGCTCCACCGACGTGCTGTTCACCGCCGCAGCGTGCATGGCCGAAGATGAAAGCCTGCTGGATGTGGCTCCGGTACCGAGCCGCGAAGCCTGATCTCGTAACGGTCAGTTTCGCAACACACTTGCGCCCTCTTCGGAGGGCGCTTTTTATTGCCGGATTTGCTCTCTTTTCCTCTTTAAGCAGGCTCTTTGGCTGATGTGCCGGACACTCTGTCGACCTTGTCCAGGGCGCAGCCTTATCTTTGTCCCTTCGAGTTGTGCTTACTCCCTCTATTGTGCGCCACACACCTTTGTCTGCTCTGTCAAGAGCCGATTGCTATGGCTTACCCCAGCTCTTCAAGACAATCACAGCATCAAAGAAGAATGGAGGTGGCTGGCTGCGGCAGATGAACCCGTCCTATCAGACACGCCATCATGGTTTGGTGAGGGGGAGTAAACGTGTTGGCGATATTGAGCTGCGGGTATGGGGCCGGTACATGGTGAATCCCTAAGCATGTTCAATCATGGCGCTGGTGAGCATGCAGATATCCAACAAGGTGAGGAGAGTAATAAGGAGAGAGCAGGGGAATCGCGGAGGCACAGATTGCAGAGATAAAAAAGCCAGCCGACTATTCGGCTGGCTTTTTGCTACCAGCGGCAGGTAGGGGATTAACCGACCAGCTGATAGAGGATGGCGGAGATAGCGATCATCCCCATCACAGCGACAAATACGTTGCTGATATGGCCCTGATATTTCGCCATGGCCGGTACGCGCTTGATGGCGTACATCGGCATGATGAACAGGATGGTAGCGATGATCGGGCCGCCCAAGGATTCAATCATGCCCAGGATGGAGGGGTTGGCAATGGCAGTGCCCCACAGGGTCAGGATGAAGAAGGCGATGATGAACATCTCGACTTTCTTGGCGTTCGGCTCTTTGCCTGACTTGCGCATGTTCTGCACGATCATCCCTTTCAGACCTTCACGGGCACCCAGATAGTGGCCGAAGAAGGAGGAGACGATGGCCACGAACGCAACCAACGGACCGAAGTAGGAGATGATGGGGCTGGCATGCTGGTTGGCCAGATAGGAGAGCACGGCGATGTTCTGAGCCTTGGCTTCCGCCAGCTGGGCCGGTGTCAGGCTCATGACGCAGGAGAAGACGAAGAACATCACGAAGCCCAGCAGCACCATGGCGGTACGCTTGAGGATGGCATCGGCTTTCTCGACAGCCTGATCACCGTGGTCGCGGCGCTGGGCCAGGGAGAAGCTGGAGATAGCCGGGCTGTGGTTGAAGGAGAAAACCAGTACCGGGATGGTCAGCCACAGGGTAGTGGCGAAATCCTTGGCAGAGGGCACTTGCTCCAGCGCGGCACCGGTCCAGTCCGGAATGAGGTACAAAGAGATACCGGCCAGAATGGCGATCAGCGGATAAACCAGCAGCTCGGTCACTTTCAGCATCAGCTTTTCACCGGCCAGCATCACCGACATCATGCCCATGATCAGCACGATGGAGAGGATCCAGCGCGGCGGAGCACTCATCTGCAGCTGGTTGACCATAAAGCTTTCCACGGTGTTGGTGATGCCCACGCCGTAGATCAGCACGATGGGGTAGATGGCGAAGAAGTAGAGCAGGGTGATTAATTTACCGGCACCCACGCCAAAGTGCTCTTCCACCACTTCGGTGATGTCTGCATTTGGCTTTTTGGAGGAGAGGACGAAGCGGGCCAGACCACGGTGGGCCAGATAGGTCATGGGACCTACCAGCAGCGCCATGACGACCAGCGGCCAGAAACCGCCCATACCCGCGTTGATCGGCAGGAACAGGATCCCCGCGCCAACCGCGGTCCCGAACAGACTGATGACCCAGGTAGAGTCGCGTTTTTCCCAACGAGTGGTTTGAGTAGAGCTGATCCCTTGCTCTGTTGACGCCGCAACTCCCTGCGTGCCAGTGACTGTGTTTGACATCTATCTCACCCCGAATGTGTGGTTCTTATTAAGTCGGCGCAAGGATACGGTTTTTCTAATCAAAAATGTTGATCAAATTCATCTTTACGGCACGAAAAACCGCACTTTCTTATGGAAATGTGATCAAAACAAGAAAAATTCAATTATTGTTTATCAATTGGCACGTTATTTTAGTGTTAATGATTAAATCTCGCTCAGCAAAATGTAGGTAAATTGTTATTTTGCGAGATGCTGGGCTAGCTGGTTGATCATGCTGGCGGTAGCCCCCCAGATAAAGTGCTGTTGCCAAGGGATCCAGTAGATGGTGTGTGCTTTCCCTCCTCTGGAAAGGGTCAGGGGGATGTGGTTGCGTCGATCCAGCAGATGGGTCAGCGGCACTTCGAAGGCGTGATCCACCTCATCCGGACTCAGGATGAGGGGATAGTTGCCATCGAGCAGCCCCAGCACCGGCAGTACCTCGAATCGTGACACCGTATTGAGCGGGTTGAGGGTGCCGATCACCTCGATCAGCCGGGCCGGAATGCCGAGCTCCTCTTCGGTCTCCCGCAGCGCCGTGGCAATGAGGTTTTCGTCGCCGGGATCCTGTCGCCCGCCGGGGAAGCTGATCTGCCCCCCATGATGACGCAGCCGTGGGCTGCGCCGGGTCAATAACACGCTGAGCCCCTCATCGCGCATCACCACCGGGATCAACACTGCCGCCGGACTGAGCCCGCCGATGGCGAGGCGATGGGCCGGGGCGGGTCGCTGCAACTGGAAGCGGGTCAGCAGTTCGTGGCGATCCATGGCGGGGAGCTCTCCTGTGCGTTGGCCAGACAGTGGGGAGGGTTACAGCGCCGACAGCGGTGGCAGGATGCGGGCGACCTTGTCATAGGTCTCCTGATATTCGCTGTCGGCGTCGGAGTCGGCGATGATGCCGCCACCGGCCCAGCAGTGCAGACGACCCGCTTCGGCGATCAAAGTGCGAATGCAGATGCTGGTGTCCATTCGGCCATGCTGGCTGAGGTAGCCGATGCTGCCGCAATAGGCATTGCGGCGCTGGGGCTCAAGCTCTTCGATGATCTCCATAGCCCGGATTTTGGGGGCGCCGGTGATTGAGCCACCCGGGAAACAGGCCCGCAGCAGATCGACCCCTTGCCAGCGTGCATCCAGCTCACCATGGATGGTGGAGACCAGATGATGTACCGCCGGAAACGACTCCACCGCAAAGAGATGAGGCACGCTGACCGAGCCTGGCCGGCTGACCCGACCGATATCGTTGCGCAGCAGATCAACGATCATCAGATTCTCTGATCTGTCCTTGTCCGCCTGCGCCAGCTCCCGCGCGACTTGCCGATCGATGGCCGGATCGGGGTGGCGAGGGCGAGTGCCTTTGATGGGTTTGGTTTCGATATGACGGCCATCAAGCAGCAGGAAGCGCTCGGGGGAGAGGCTCAGCAGCGCGCTCTCCGGCAGACGGATAAAGGCAGAGAAGGGGGCCTTGTTGGCGGTTGCCAGAAGACAATAGGCCTGCCACTCATCCCCCTGATAGGGGGCGCTGAAACGCTGGGTCAGGTTGATCTGGTAGCAATCCCCTGCGGCGAGATATTCCTGAATACGGGCAAACTTCTCGCCATACTCGGCGCGGCTCATATTGCTCTGCCACGACCCCTGCAAGGCAAAAGTGGGGGCCGGTTTGGCCTGCTGCTGTTCAAGCCAAGCCAGCCGGTTGGCAAGACCCGCTTCATCCCCCCAGTGCACCAGCTGCCAGTCGCCGGTCGCCACATTGCGAAGCAGCGCCCAGTCGTAGATGCCCACCGCCATGTCCGGCACCGCGATATCGGCGGCGGCCTGCACTGGCAGTCGCTCGAAGCGACGGCCCAGATCATAGCCAAACAGGCCGAGGGCGCCGCCAATAAAGGGTAGGTGAGTGGCACACAGATCCAGCTCCCCCAGCAGCTGTTGCTGGGTATGAGCCAGCAGGGCGAGGGGATCTTCGTGGTGTTTGCTGATATTCGCCTCGACACGCAGAGTGGTCACTTCGCCGCGGGTTTCGAGGGTCGCCAGCGGATCGGCAGTGATGATATCAAAGCCGTTATCAGCGCCGAGTGGCCCCGCCGATTCCAGCAACATGGCCCACGGCTGATGTTGCAGGCGGGCAAAAAGCTGATGGAGCTCAGCACTATGGTCTAGATGATGGATATGAAGTGTTGGCGTCATTTTATGTTACACAGGCAACAGTTTGGTTCCCGAACCCTAGTCGGTGCTGGTGGGCAAGCGTATCATAGGTGTCGGTGACTTAAGAAAAAACTGCCGTGTCGTTCGTTTTTTGCTGGTTGATAGTTTTTAGCCAGCACGTCAGCACGGCCCATCATATGGAAGCCCTTGCCCTGCTCCGTGGCAGAGACAAGGACCAGTGAGGATGATATGAGCATTATAAAAAAACAGGATTTCATCGATTCTATCGCAGATGCCCTCCAGTACATCTCCTATTACCACCCGTTGGATTTTGTTCAGGCTGCCAAAGCGGCGTATGACCGTGAGGCCAACCCGGCCGCCAAAGATGCGCTGGCCCAGATCCTGATCAACTCCCGCATGTCCGCCGAAGGTCATCGTCCGCTCTGCCAGGACACCGGCATCGTGACCTGTTTCGTCAAGATTGGCATGCAAGTCCAGTGGGACAGCGACATGACTGTGCAGGAGATGGTGGACGAAGGGACCCGTCGTGCCTACACCAATCCTGACAACCCGCTGCGCGCCTCCGTGCTGGCCGATCCGGCCGGCAGTCGCAAAAACACCAAAGACAACGCCCCTGCCGTGGTCCATATCGACATGATCCCCGGCAACAAGGTGGAAGTGAGCATCGCGGCCAAAGGTGGCGGCTCCGAGAACAAATCCAAGATGGTGATGCTCAACCCCTCTGACGATATCGTCGAGTGGGTGCTGAAAACCGTGCCGACCATGGGCGCAGGCTGGTGCCCGCCCGGCATGCTGGGCATCGGCATCGGCGGTACCGCCGAGAAAGCGGCGGTACTGGCCAAAGAGGCCCTGATGGAGCACATCGACATTCAGGAGCTGATCGCCCGTGGCCCGCAAACCACTGAAGAGAAGCTGCGGGTCGAGCTCTACGACAAGGTCAACAAGCTGGGGATCGGTGCCCAGGGGTTGGGCGGCCTCACTACCGTGCTGGATGTGAAGGTGAAATCTGCGCCGACTCACGCCGCTTCCAAGCCGGTGGTGATGATCCCCAACTGCGCCGCGACCCGCCACGTTCACTTCGAGCTGGATGGTTCAGGCCCTGCCGAACTGACTCCGCCGAAACTGAGTGACTGGCCGGAGATCACCCGTGAAGCGGGTGGCAACGTGCGCCGCGTCAACGTTGATGGCATCACCAAGGCCGAGCTGGCCAGCTGGAAGAGCGGTGATACCGTGCTGCTCTCCGGCAAGATCCTCACCGGTCGCGACGCCGCCCACAAGCGTATCGCCGACATGCTGAAAAATGGCGAAGGGCTGCCGGAAGGGGTCGATTTCACCAACCGCTTCATCTATTACGTTGGCCCCGTCGATGCGGTGCGTGACGAAGTGGTTGGCCCGGCTGGCCCCACCACCTCTACCCGGATGGACAAGTTCACCGACATGATGCTGGGTGAAACTGGCCTTATCGGCATGATCGGCAAGTCCGAGCGTGGTCCGAAAACCGTCGAGAGCATCAAGCAGCACAAGGCCGTCTATCTGATGGCCGTTGGTGGCGCCGCCTATCTGGTGGCCAAGGCTATCAAGAAGGCGCGCGTGGTGGCCTTTGCCGATCTCGGCATGGAAGCGATCTACGAGTTTGAAGTGGAAGATATGCCGGTGACCGTAGCGGTCGATTCCGAAGGCAACAATATCCACGAAACCGGCCCGGCCTACTGGTCGGCCAAGATTGCCGAGCTGGACGGCAAGCTCTCCTCCTGAGTGACCGTTTCCGCTGCCGGTTAACGGTATCGGCCCTGTAAAGAAGGCGCGTCCATCCGGATGCGCCTTTTTGCTTTGGCTGGCCTGTTATGGGCTCAAGTTGGCCGTTTGCGGCAAGCAGGTATAAAAAAGGATGGAGTGACGCCATCCTTTTTGTTGTGCTTGTGCTCTGGCAGTAGACAGCAGAGCAATCGCCCTTGGCTTAGGCCTTTTTCAGGTAGGCGGCCACCAGTACGATCTGCACGCCGTTGACCTTGCCTTCGATATGGAGCGGGTTGTTGGTCAGACGGATGCCCTTGACCAGAGTGCCGCGCTTGGCGGTGAAACCGGCGCCTTTCACGTCCAGATCCTTGATCAGGGTAACGGAGTCGCCCTCTTGCAGCACGGCGCCGTTGGAGTCAACGGTCGGTACGCTGTCGTCATCTTCGTCAGCAATACCAGCTTCAGCCCAGGCCTTGGCTTCGTCTTCCATGTACATCATGTCCAGCAGATCCTGAGCCCACACTTCACCCTTGCCGGAGAGAGCTTTGAGCTGGCGCCATGCCATCACCTGCACCGCAGGCACCTGGCTCCACATGCTGTCACTCAGGCAACGCCAGTGGTTGACCATCAGGGTATCCGGTTGTTCCAGCTGACCACGGCAGGTGTCACAGATAGCAACGCTGTGATCATCGTCGCTGGCGGGGGAGTGAGGCACCACGAAGGCGGTCAGCGCCTGCTCGGCGCTGCACAGTTCACACTTGGCGCCCGCGCGCGCTTGCAGAATGGCGTTGATGGTCATGTTGTTGGTCCCATAGCTAGTGGTAAAACGACCCGCGTTGGGCGGGGCGCGTGAAAGAGGGGGCGGAATATAGCATAAAACCCCGCACTTTGTCAGGTTTGCCCTGGCTCACAAGGTTGGCTGTGCTGTTGCGCGGCGCTGATCGTTTGGTATTGAGAGTGCAATTTGAAGCGGGATCGCTAGAATGAGCCTCCTTTTTGACAGCAAGGCAGGGGCATTCGTGCTGGCTCAACGTTTTCAACAACTGGATCGACTGCTCACCCGCTACCGACGCTGGTGGCAATATCAGCCATATCATCATCTGACCATGGCCTTTGCCGATGAGGCGCCCGAACTGGCGGCGTTGCTCAATGGGCTGACGCTCGGCCAGTTGGCAGAGCTCGATGCGGATATGGATGCCCTCAGCAGTCTGCTTGCCCCCTGGATTGCCGAGGGAGTCGAGCTGCAGCAGCTCAGCCAGCTTGCCCCGTTTACCCCGGATCCCATCACCTGCAGCAAGGAGATAGCGCTGCATATGCCGGGGCGCAAGCAGGCCCAGATCGAGTCGTTCACCGCCTGTCTGCCTGCCCATCAGGGCCCCTATCTGGAGTGGTGTGCTGGCAAGGGACATCTTGGGCGGCTGGTGTCACTTCATCGACAGTCTCCTATCCTCAGTCTGGAGTTGCAAGGACAGCTTTGTGACGAAGGTCGGCTGCTGGCCGAGCGGGATGGCGCCAATATGACCTTTACCTGCGCCGATGCCTTTGCCCCTGAATCGGCGGCGCTGATCGCCCCCGAGCACCATGCCATGGCGCTTCATGCCTGCGGTGAGCTGCACACCCATCTGCTGGAGCGGGTGGCCGAGCGCAGTGCCAGTGGAGTGACCATCTCTCCCTGTTGTTATCACCTGATCCGCAGCAGCCACTATCGCCCGCTGTCGGTGGCGGCCAACGCCAGTGAGCTGGTGTTGAGCAAGGCGGATCTCAAGTTGCCGCTACAGGAGACGGTGACTGGCGGTGCGCGGATCGCCCGCCTGCGGGAGCAGGAAGTGGTGTGGCGTCTCGGGTTTGACTGCCTGCAGCGTCAGGTGCGCGGGGTGGATGAGTATCTGCCGGTGCCCAATATGCAAAAGAGCCTGCTGACCGGCACCTTCGAGGCATTCTGCGTTTGGGCTGCAGAGCGCAAAGGGATTGTGCTGCCCGCCGGGCTGGAGTATCCCGCCTGGTTGGAACACGGGGAGCGCCGCTTTGGTGATGTCGCCCGCATGGAGCTGGTGCGCCACCTGTTTCGCCGTCCCCTCGAGATCTGGCTGGCGCTGGATCGCGCGCTCTTTTTGCAAGAGCAGGGCTATCGGGTCGAAGTGGGGGAGTTTTGTGCCAAACCCATGACCCCGCGCAATATCCTGATCCGTGCCGTGCGTGCCTGACATCCGGCTATTTTGAGCATTTTTCTTGAACATTGATGATGGCTGACAGGTTGAGCCTGTCAGCCATTTTTTTCATCACGAACAATGACCGTATGGCAGGTCACCTGGCCGTCTTAACTGTTCTAAAAATGGGCGACAGATCACGCTGTGGCGTTTTCGTTTGGGTTCTTTTTCTTTGTTTCAGTTGTACTGAATATCACAAGGTGAAATGGCTCACAAATTCTGCTTATTTCTTAATTCTCATCGTGAATTTAGTTGTTGAAACACCTACTCTTGGAACGCATTAATTCAAACAAGGACGATAAACATGTTCAAACCCAAGCGTTGTGCCTGGCTAATCGCTGCCGCCTGCGCATTGCCAAGCTATGCCGCAATGAGTGCAGCCATGAATATTCAACCCGATCCGCAAAATGCGGGAGGATATGTGATTGCCGCCCCGGATCTGGCTGCCATGGAAAAAGCCAAGACGGCTAATCCCATGTATGCAATATGGGCCAAGGCATTGGCGACCCGGTCAAATAAAATCGTTGATGCCATTGAACCGGGTTTGGCAAGCAATCCTGACAACGTAAAACGGGTTGAACGGGTATTTCCCCAATCTGAATGGGAATATTTAACCCAGATGGCAGCGCCGGAATATACTTATGTCCGCTTCTTGCGAGCCATCGGTAAATTCCCTGCGTTCTGTGGCGAATATACCGACGGTCGCGACTCTGATGCGATCTGTAAAAAATCCATTGTGACCGCCTTTGCGCACTTCTCTCAGGAGACCGGTGGCCATATTGCCAAGGAGAACGTCTCCGATAACCCGCTGGGGCTGGAGGAGTGGCAACAGGCGCTGGTGCATGTGCGGGAGATGGGCTGGTCAGAGGGACAGACCGGTTATACCACCGGCTGTGGCCAGAACGACTGGCAGAACAAGAAGTGGCCTTGCAGCACGGGTCAGGGGTACTTCGGCCGCGGCGCCAAGCAACTCTCCTACCACTTTAACTACGGCGCCTTCTCCGAGGCGATGTTTGATGGCGATGCCTCCGTGTTGCTCAACAACCCGGGTCTGGTGGCGGACTCCTGGCTTAACCTCGCTTCTGCCATCTGGTTTTTCCTCACCCCGCAGGCCCCGAAACCGGCCATGCTACACGTGATTGATCGTACCTGGGTACCCTCCAAACGGGAAGCTGACGCCGGTATCGGCTATGGCTTCGGTACAACCATCAACGTCATCAACGGCGGTATCGAGTGTGGTGAACAGAACAAGGACAAGGGGCAGCCTGTCAATCGCATCCGCTACTGGGAAGGGCTGGCCAACCACTACCAGATTCCGATCAAGGCGGATGAGAAGAACACCTGCTGGCAGCAGACTCCCTATGGCAGCCTTAATCTCAACGGTGCTACCGACGTGCTCTACACCAACTGGGATGGCAACTGGAAGTACTATCCGGATCGCCCGGGCGGTTATTCCTTCGAGTGCGAGCTGGTGGGCTTTCAGACCGCTTATTCTGCGCTGGTGCCGGGTGACTACGAGAAGTGCGTGACCAACTTCTACGGCTCCCACGCCAACTGGCCGAAAGTGCGGGTTGTGGACAAACTGACTCCACCACCGGTCGATCCGAGTGAACCACCCATCGGTGGCAACCCGGCATGGGAAGCGACCAAGGTCTACACCGCTGGCAGCAAGGTGAGCTACAAGGGAGCTGTCTATCAGGCCAAATGGTGGACACAGGGGGATGATCCCGCCAAAGGCGGCCCCTGGGTTGTAGTTCCTGCCAAATAAGATGGCGTAATTTAACTCCCAAAGAGGAGAGGGTGGGTAACTCCTTCTCCTCGTTAATTATCAACAGTGCATCATTGAATATTATCTTGTATTTTTAATGGTGCTTATGTTCTAACTGATAAGGTGAGTTTCTATCTGAAAATTGAAATAGTGTTGAAGCAGAGTTAAGAATAAAATTTATATTCAGGTTCGTTAGCCCCCATAAACTAGCGTCTTATGATGAGCGTAGTGCGCTACTTGCGAATACATTTTCCACCATAAAATGAAACCTCTCATTGCGAATATGAGGAGTATTTTCTCTATTGGTAAACTGTCATTTATCACTTGAAATGGTGAGGTCTTGCTATATCACTCTGATTTATCTCGGTACATTGTCGCTTATTCCCTTGAGAAAATAAATGTAAACGGCCGGTTTATATTGGTAATCTCTTTGGCTTGTGCAAAATTGCAACGAGGGGGCGAGATGAAGGGGGGTTGTCATTGCGGGGCGATCCGTTATGAGGTGCTGACTGCACCTTTTGCGGCCGATTTTTGTCACTGTCGGGATTGCCAGCGCACCACGGGGCACCGGTCGGGGCCTGGATGGACTTTCACGCCGAAGAGGTGCAGTGGTTATGCGGCAAACCGACCGAGTATGCGTCTTCAGATTTTATCCGCCGGGGATTTTGCGCCGAGTGTGGCTCCTCCCTTACATATCGCAGTACCCAGTACCCAGTACCCTGACTATCTCACGTTGGCCATCACCGCCCTCGATAATCCGGATGCTGTTGCGCCAACCTACCACATCCATACCGAAAGCCAGCTTCCCTGGTTGCCGATCCAGGACGAGCATCCCCGTTATCCCAAAGGGAAGTAACCCCAACAAAGGAGGTTGGCATGGAGCTGGTCGTTATCCGCCATGGCGAGACGCAAGCCAATGCGGAAGGACGGTATCAGGGCGCGCTGGATATCGGGCTTAATAAGAGTGGCCAGAGGCACATTGCCCGATTGGCTGACGAGATAGCGGCCACTCAGGCTCCGTTCGATCGGCTGCTGGCGTCCCCCCTGCTGCGAACAAGGGAGAGTGCAGCCATCTTGTCTCGTCAGTTGGGATTGCCTGTGGAGCTTGTGCCTGCTTTTCGTGAGCGTGATGTCGGCCTGTTTGAAGGACTGACGCAGGTAGAGGCAAGAACACGCTATCCCGAGCTGTGGGCGCGCAATATCACCCGGCGCTGGGCTGAATCTCCACCCGGTGGTGAAACCATTGATGAGGTGATTGCTCGGGTCTCGCAGGGACTCACGAAACTTGTTTCGACCATGCAAGGGGAGCGAATACTGCTGGTGGCGCACGGTGTGGTCGCCAAGGTGATCCGCGCCGTAACGATTGCCGGTTTTGATGATTTCTTCGAATGGCAATTGCCCAACGGCGGCATGCTGTCGGTGAGGCTCTCTCTGGCTGATGGTGGCCCACTGCGCTTTAGCCGTCCTCTTGATGGTGGTGATTGAAACGTGCACCAAAGGTAGAACGAAAAAGACAGCGCTACCGAAGAGAGTCGCGCTGTCTTTTGTATTCGTTGCGGTTGGTTATCTCTGCAGGCACAGGTTAGCAGTGTCACCAGAGGGTAGGGGCGTGCGCCATCAGGTCGGTTCCGGCTCCTCTTTGCGGCAGCAGTTACGCCCCTGTTTCTTGGCCAGATACAGGGCGGTGTCGGCTCGTCTAACCATCTTCTCTACAGTGTCATGGCTGCCCTTGCTGGCGCTGATCCCGATACTGATGGTGAGGGAGATCTCAAGAGCCCCGTCCAGTGCATGGTGCTGGGATTCGATGGCGAGCCTGATCCGCTCGGCGCTGGCCCAGGCGAGCTCGAGGGAGGTTTCCGGCAGCAGCACGATAAACTCCTCACCACCCCAGCGACCCAGCATGTCCACCTCCCGCAGCTGTTTGCTGATCCGTTTCACCAGACTCAGGATCGCCAGATCCCCCTGCTGATGGCCAAAGGTATCGTTGACTTCCTTGAAGTGGTCGATATCGATCAGGAGCAGGCTCATGGTATGGCCGAAACGCTGGCAGCGCTGCATCTCGGCGTTGACCAGCTCGTTGAAGCGGCGCCGGTTGGCTATGCCGGTGAGGGGATCCGTGGTAGCGGCGACCTTCAACTCCTCCACCAGTCGGGCTCGCTCAGAGATATCCCGCAAGATGGCGGTCATCTCGGTGGTCGGGCCCAGATTGATCTTGGCGATGGTCACCTCCAGCGGAAATTCGCTGCCATCGTGGCGCAGACCCATCACCGAGGCGCGGGCATGCATCGGGCGCGAATTGATGGGGGAGCTGCTGAAGGCTTTGAAATAGGTCTCGTGATTGGCGCGAAAACGCTGGGGAAGCAGGGTTTCCAGCCGCTTGCCGAGATAGCTCTCGTCGATGCCGAACATCTCGCAGGCGGCGGTATTGATAAGCTCGATGCGTGACTCGCTGCTGACACTGATGATGCCGTCATAGGCGGAGTTGACCACCGCTTCGAAGCGACGGCGACTGGTGGTGAGCGCCTCTTCCAGCTGCATCCTGGCGGTGATGTCGATGGCGGTGACGATGATCCGGTTGATCCGTGCCTGCTCGGGGATGATTGGGGAGAGAATAAAACGCCACCAACTGGTGCGCGACAGGCTGTCGATGGGCAGCTCGCTCTCGAGCCCGGTCTGCATGCGCACACATTCGTGCATTGGCGGCTCGATGGTATTGGTGATGTAGCGGGGAAACATCTCGCTCAGCTGTTTGCCAATGCTGCCAAGGACATCCAGCTCGAACGCCTTGGCAAAGGTATCGTTGGCAGAGACCAGCACAAAGTGATCATCCTTGTCGAGGCTGAACACCGCCACGGCTGCGCCGATGGCGTCGAGAGATGACTTTATGTCGGCATGGGAACCCTGTGTAAACATGCGACCTCCACGGCGAATAACATATTGATATTCAGTATAGTGTGGTCGTTTGGCTAACTACTCTTCGATATCCAGCAACACCAGAATGGCGCTGTCGCCGCCCCATTCGCGGGGAGCCTGATGGAAGGCGCGAACATTGGGGTGCTGGGCCAGCCAGCTGGGAATGCGCTGCTTGAGAATATGTTTGCCGATGCCGTGCATCACTGAGGCGACGTGAATGTTCTCTTTCTGGCAGAGGGTGAGCAGGGCGGCCAGCTCCTGTTTTGCCTGCTGCTGGTTCATGCCGTGCAGATCGAGATAGATCTCCGGCGGATAAATGCCCCGCTTGAGCTTTTTCAGCTCAAATTTTGACACATCTTCCCGCACGTAACGGGTCGGCCCATCATCGTCGAGATGGGGCTGATACTCATCGCTGAAATAGTGGTCAACCCCAAGCTTTTCGCGGGTTTCGCGCAATTCGCGTTTCTGCTTGACCGGGCGTAACTCGGCCCTTATGGTATCTTGCTTGATTTTCCGGGTACCTTTTATCGCATCGCGGAACAGCAGGGTTTCCTCGTCTGTCGGTGAGGGCGTTTTTTTCATCAGATGCTCATGTATTAGGTATGCGTCTTGCCCGCAACGTAAACGGGGCTCGGGCCGGATATTACTCGACTTGGAGGTGGATTTGGACAAGATATTTATCGATGAGGTGGTTGCCGAGATGCACACCATCCAGGACATGTTGCGTTGGGCCATGAGTCGTTTCAACGACGCCGGGATTTTTTACGGTCATGGAACCGACAACGCCTGGGATGAAGCTGTGCAGCTGGTACTGCCCGCGTTACATCTGCCACCGGATGTAGACCCGGCCATGCGCCACTCCCGTCTCACCAGCAGCGAGCGTCACCGTATCGCCGAGCTGATTATCCGCCGGGTACAGGAGCGAGTACCGGCCGCCTACCTGACCAACAAGGCCTGGTATGCCGGTTGGGAGTTCTACGTGGATGAGCGGGTGCTCATTCCCCGTTCACCCATTGCCGAGATGGTGGCCAACCGTTTCGCGCCCTTCCTCAAACATGAACCGACCCGGATCATGGACCTGTGCACCGGCTCAGGTTGCATCGCCATCATCATGGCCCACGAGTTCCCGGAAGCAGAAGTGGATGCCATCGACATCAGCATCGATGCGCTGAACGTGGCCGAGCGCAACATCAACGATCACGGGCTGGAGCAGCAGGTCATTCCGATCCGCTCCGATCTGTTCCGCGATCTGCCGGCGGGCGACAAGTACGATCTCATCGTCTCCAATCCGCCCTATGTGGACTCAGAAGATATGTCGGATCTGCCGGACGAGTTCCGTCACGAGCCCGAGCTGGCGCTGGCGTCCGGCACCGATGGTCTCAAGCTGACCAAGCGTTTGCTGGCCCATGCGGCAGATTTCCTCAAGGATAACGGTGTGCTGGTGGTCGAAGTGGGCAACAGTATGATCCATCTGGAAGCCCAGTTCCCCGAGATCCCCTTTACTTGGGTAGAGTTCGAGAACGGCGGCCACGGCGTCTTTGTGATGAGCCGTGAAGAGCTGGTGCAGTATCAGGATCATTTCGCCATCTACAAGAACTAAGCAGGAGCGCGCATGGCAGGGAACAGTTTTGGTCAACTCTTTCGGGTTACCACCTTTGGCGAGAGCCACGGCCTGGCGCTGGGCGCCGTGGTTGATGGCTGCCCGCCGGGGCTGGAGATCAGCGAAGCGGATCTGCAGGGGGATCTGGATCGGCGCAAGCCGGGCACTTCCCGCTACACCACGCCGCGCCGTGAGCCGGATGAGGTGAAGATCCTCTCCGGGGTGTTCGAGGGCAAGACCACCGGCACCTCCATCGGGCTGCTCATCGAGAATACCGATCAGCGCTCCAAGGATTACTCCGACATCAAGGATCTGTTCCGGCCGGGTCACGCTGACTACACCTACCACCAGAAGTATGGTCAGCGGGACTATCGCGGCGGTGGTCGCTCCTCGGCACGCGAGACCGCGATGCGGGTAGCGGCGGGGGCGATCGCCAAGAAGTACCTCAAACAGGTGCACGGCATCGAGATCACCGGTTTTCTCTCCCAGCTCGGCCCCATCAAGGCTGAGGCGTTTGACGCGGCGCAGATTGAGCAGAATCCCTTCTTCTTCCCTGATGCGGGCAAGCTGGAAGAACTGGATCAATACATGCGTGACCTGAAGAAAGAGGGCAACAGCATTGGCGCCAAGGTGCAGGTCATCGCGCGCAATGTGCCGGTGGGCCTAGGTGAGCCGGTATTTGATCGTCTCGATGCCGACATTGCCCATGCCATGATGGGCATCAATGCGGTGAAAGGGGTGGAGATCGGTGACGGTTTCGCCGTGGTGGAGCAAAAAGGCTCCGAGCATCGCGACGAGATGACCCCGGCAGGCTTTGCCAGCAACCACGCGGGCGGCATTCTGGGTGGGATCTCGTCGGGTCAGGATATTGTGGTGAGCATGGCGCTCAAGCCCACTTCCAGCATCACTGTGCCGGGCAAGACCATCAATACCGAAGGCGAGGCAATCGAGATGATCACCAAGGGTCGTCACGATCCTTGTGTCGGCATTCGCGCCGTGCCCATCGCCGAAGCCATGCTGGCGCTGGTGTTGATGGATCACCTGCTGCGCCATCGCGCCCAGAATCAGGGGGTGTTGACTCATACCCCACAGCTGCGCTGATCGCTGTTGCTGCACATCGACTGATCGCACCCTGTTCGGGGAACAAGTTCGACAATACCAAAAAGGCGACCTTCGGGTCGCCTTTGCTATTTCAAGTGGCGGCTTATCCCGTCAATGCTTGCGGAGAGTGCGGGTCAGCAGATCCGCGGCGCCCGGGTCGGCATTGAGGCGACACCTGGGGGGCGAGAACTTGTTGTGGGGTTTGGGCAAGGCATGAATGGCCTCGTTGACTTTGAGGATCTGTTCTTCGCTCACGCTGTTTTTGGCAAACATCAGGCTGACCGGCTGGTGGTGTAGCAACAGTTGGCAGCTGATAAACTCTTCGGCCCCCAGCTGGGCCAGCCGGTAGCGGGCATATTGCCACTCCATGATGATGCCATCGAGGCGGCGGGCCAGCAGCAGATCGATCATCCGCTCATCGGCGTTGTATTCGGTCGCCATTTTAAGCGCCGGGCAGCTATCCATCTGATGCATGGGGCGGGTGCCGCGCAACTTGCCTATCTTGAGCCCCTTCTCGTTGCACAACGCGGGCAGATTATCGAGCTGTGCCCAGCGATCCTGATGGCCCGGGATAGGGTCATTGCTCAGCAGCACATAGGCACTCTGACGGTAGGGGGTCGAGAAGCGGGCATAGCTCTGGCGCTCCGGCAGAGGGAGGGCGGCCATCGCCACATCCAGCTGATCGTGTTCTACCAGATGCAGTGCCCGCGCCCAGGGAAGCTCGCGAAACTTGGGGGCAAAGCCCGCCTGGGTGAGGATCTGGCGGGTCAGGCTGACATCCAGCCCATCCAGCTCACCCCGGTTGTTGATTTGGCTGAAGGGGGGCCAGTGACTCCAGGCCACGGTCAGGGTCTGACTGGCCTGCAGCGGAGGGCTTAGCAGCAGAAGCAGCAGGCCAATCCTTGCCTGCCAGCTGCCGCGGGGACGATATGGCGTGGTCATAGCTAAACCTCGTTATTGTGTTCTTTTATCCCGTGCGTTTGCCCCGCGAGCCATGCCTGCGAGGGCTGATATTGTGTTGCCAGTTAATAGTGTGGTGCGTGCTACATCAATCAACGGGATTATTCGGGGGGCAGGAGGGGGATTTTCTGTTCGTGCTGGGAGGAGCATCACATTTTTCTCGTTTATCCCGGACAACTCCGTTAGACTGCGCCTCTATTCTTTCCCCTTTGCTCTGCTCCCCGGGGAAATCGTTGTTTTCTCAATAGGCCCAGATCTTGTGAGATGGCATCGGCTCAGCAGAGGAGCCCCACCACAAATCCCCGGCGCCCCTATCTCTAGCAGGTAATTATGAGTTTTACTTCCCTCGGTCTGGCCGAACCCTTGTTGCGTGCCGTTGCCGAACAAGGCTACGACACCCCGTCCCCCATTCAGCAGCAAGCGATCCCTGCCGTTCTGGCTGGCCGCGATCTGATGGCGGCGGCCCAAACAGGGACCGGCAAGACCGCAGGCTTTACCCTGCCGATGCTGCAACGTCTGATGGAGAGCAAGCGCAAGGTCTCTCCGAACCGCGTCCGTGCGCTGGTACTGACCCCGACCCGTGAGCTGGCCGCCCAGGTGGGCGAGAGCGTGCGCAACTACGGCAAGCATTTGCCCCTGCGCAGCCACGTGGTCTTCGGTGGCGTAAGCATCAACCCGCAGATGATGGCGACCCGCCGTGGTCTGGACGTGCTGGTGGCCTGTCCTGGCCGCCTGATGGATCTCTATAACCAGAACGCCGTCAAGTTCGACGAGGTGGAGATCCTGGTACTGGACGAAGCGGATCGCATGCTCGACATGGGTTTTATCCGCGACATCCGCCGCATCCTGGCCCTGATGCCGAAGAAGCGTCAGAACCTGCTCTTCTCCGCCACCTTTGCCGACGAGATCCGCGAACTGGCCACCGGTCTGCTGGATAACCCGGCAGTGATCGAAGTGGCCCCGCGCAACAGCACCGCCGAGCGTATCGAGCAGCTGGTGCACCCGTGCGACAAGGCCAACAAGATCGCGCTGCTGAGTCATCTGGTCACCAGCAACAACTGGCAGCAGGTACTGGTGTTCACCCGTACCAAGCACATGGCCAACCGTGTTGCCGAGACTCTCGACAAGAACGGCGTCAGCGCCGCCGCCATCCACGGCAACAAGAGCCAGGGTGCCCGTACTCGCGCGCTGGCCGGTTTCAAGGATGGTAGCGTCAAGGTGCTGGTGGCGACCGACATCGCCGCCCGTGGTCTGGACATCGACAAGTTGCCGCAAGTGGTCAACTTCGAGTTGCCCAACGTGGCGGAAGATTACGTTCACCGCATCGGTCGTACCGGCCGTGCCGGTGCTGCCGGTCACGCCATCTCGCTGGTTGCTGCCGATGAAGGCAAGCTTATCAAGGCGATCGAGCGTCTGACCAAGCAGAACATTCCGTGCGAGCAGGTGCCCGGCTTCGAAGCGTCCCGCGAGACCCTCGACAACATCGCCCGTGGTATCGGCGCGCCGCTGCGCAAAGAGCCCCGTGATCCGAGCGAGCAGCGCCGTGCGCCGCGTCCGCAAGGTCAAGGCCAGCGTCAGGGGGCTGGTCGTTCCGCCTCCAATGGCAATGCGGGTGGTGCCCGTACCGGTAACGGTGGCAAGCCCAAGCCGCAAGGTGGTCAGCGTCCGGCTGATGGCGCTGGCAAACCGGCTCAGGCCCGTCGTCCACGTCGCTCTACCCACAACCAGTAAGCGGCTCGGGAGCTTGACTCCCCAGCTATGCGGTTGACTGAAAAAGCCCTGCCAATCTGGCAGGGCTTTTTGTTTTTTCAGCCATGTAATCGGCACTGTGTGGTGCAGCGAGAGCAACGCTAGATGGCGGAGAGGTACTGCTTTTGCATCGCCAGCCAGCGGCCGTTATTGATAAACGCCAGCTGTACCTTGAGCAGGGCTGCAATTTCCGCCCGGTGCTTTTTATCGAGATAGAGAAAGACCTGCTCTTTGGTGATCTTCTGCCAGGGGGACGCCAGTGCAGGTTGAGAGGCAGGGCGCATCTTGATGAGCCAATCCACTTTGCCTCGATGCAGTTGGGCAAGCCCCTGCTTCTCATCGTTCAACCAGATGACCTGATAGTTGCCGAGGAAGCGTTCGCACCACTGGATGCCGCGCAGGCAGCCAATCACGGTACCCTCGGCAGGGGGCCAGCTTGGGTTATCCCGTGGCTGACCATAAATCGCCGCCTCCGAGATGGGGGCACCGATCTGCAGCAAGTGGGGATAGGTCTGATCAAAGCCCTTGATCCTGGCCATATCGCCATCGACGGCATGGTCTGCCTCAATCAACTTTTCGCAGCGGGCATAAGTGCAGGGGATCAACTGAAAGTCGATGCCGGCCCGGCCAAACCAGTCATGAATAAAAGGGCGCAATATCGCAGTGTGTTCGACCGCTGCCGCCAGCTTTAGCGGGGTTGCGTGGGCAACGGGAGTCAGCCCGACAAGCAGTAACCAGCCAATCCACTTCATATCGCACTCCTGAATCGGGCTTGTTTAAGCAGCACTGTTGCGACTATCTGTGCAGTGAAGAATAGCCGATAGGGATGGCTGCCAGACCGTTTCGCCAGCTATTCGTGACGGCCGGGTCAGGGGAGCAGCGCCGTGATCAGGATATGGGCCGCGCTCACCAGGATCACAGTGAAGGTCAGCCCCATTCCCACAACCCGATAACGGAAGTTCTCCGGCGTGCGGCTCATGCCAAATGCATGGCAGAGGCGGCCAAGCAGCAAGGCGCTCCCCAGCAGATGGATAAGCCAGGGGGTCTGGTTGCTGGTTTCGACGAAATAGATCAGCAGCAGGGCGAGGGGGACATACTCGGCAAAGTTGGCGTGTACCCGCATGGCGCGCAGCATGGCGGGATCATCCCCATGCCCCAGCGCCACCTTGCGGCTATGGCGGTTGCGAATGGTTCGAATGCTCAGCAATACAAACAGCAGCGCGAGCAGGGCCGCGTAAACAGGCAGTATGGGCATGGTATCTGGCTCCTTGTGTGATGATATCGAGTAGCTGGTGTTCAGAGATGCGATATTGCTCTGCATCTCAATGGCTTGCCTTGAGGGTAGCAGCAAACTGCCTTAGCACGACCGTCATCCACTCACTCGCCATCGGCCAAGTGCAGGCGCAAAACAAACAGCCCTGCCGAGGTGGCAGGGCTGTATTTTGACCGTGTTGATGGTGGGCTGCGCCCCGTCATTACCCCTCGTAAGGGAGGGAGGAGTGGTGCAGCACGATGCGCACCTTGCCATCATCCCCCTTCTTGAAACCCCAGGTCTTGTCGACCGTGGTCTCCTTGTTATCGCGATCCACCAGATGAACCTTGCCCATGGTCAGCGCCATGTCGCCATTGATATAGACGGCGGCATTGTCATAGCGATAGCTCTGCCAGTTTTTCAGGGCGAACCCTTTGTCGGTGGGGTAGGCGCTGTTGTTGCCGACAAAGTAGGCCAGCGCCCCCTCGCGGTTGGTGCGAAAGGTCTGCTCGCCACCGGCAAGGGTCGGCTTGAACAGCACCGGCCCCTGCTGGTAGCCATAAGCGCTGTCGAGCACCGACTCGGCGGTCGCCTTGGCGCGCTCAATCCCACCGGCGCGATAATCATCGCTGATCTTGATAAGCGCCGCGCCCCAACCATCCTGCGCGGCCTTGATCTCCGCCTCGGTAATATTGTTGTTGGCGATTTCGGCGGCGCTAAGTGCGCCGCTGGCGGCAAGCAGGATGAGGGCAAGGGTGCTCTTCTTGAGGTGCAACATCATTGTTTTCTAGCTCCTGATAGCGATAAACGAGGGCGCAGTGTAGCGAAGGGGCATGAACGGTTTTTGAACTGATTATTCAGGGTTGGGTAGTAAAAATGTCGGTATATAGCCGAAGGTTTGGGTGTTTGTTTGGTAAGGGTCGCACTCTTAATTAATGGCGGATGCCTGTATCCAACTTGATTCGTTTACCAACAAAAAGCCCCGCCAAGTTAATTGGCGGGGCTTGGCTATTTGGGGCGTTTAGTATCGGGGATTACAGCGCTGGCAGCATTCCAAGGCTGACGCTGATCTGTACGCCGACAATCAGCACCCCCATGGCGGCGGCAAGACCCAGCGCCACTACGCCACCCGGGGCGCGGTAATGGTGGGCAGGCGCCTGTTTGCGGCTCTGCCACACCAGCGCCACCGGCAGCAGTACCGCGAGGATCGCCAGCGCAATGGCGGCGTAGCCGAGGGCCATGATAAAGCCCTGCGGGAAGTAGAGGGCAAACAGCAATGGCGGCACAAAGGTGATAAGGCCAGTCTGGGTGCGGCCCTGCCAGTTGTCCTTGCGGCGGGCTGCCTTGGCCATAAAGTCGAACAGCCCCAGCGTTACCCCGAGGAAGGAGGTGGCGAGCGCCAGGTCGGCAAACAAGTGCATCGCCTGATTAAACACAGGCCAGCTCACCAGTTTGCCGACGTTTGCCAGCAGGCTGTCCAGCGCACCACCGGTTTGCAGCAGGGCTTGTTGGCCGAGCAAACCAAGGATCGCTACCTGCCACAGCACGTAGAGGATCAGTGGCAGGGCTGAGCCCCAGACAAAGACCCGACGCAGCTGTTTTGGGCAGTCACCGAGGTAGAGCATCACGCTCGGAATGGAGCCGTGAAAGCCGAACGAGGTGAAGATGACCGGCAGGCCCGCCAGCAACAGGCCCTGACCCAGCGGCATCGAGAGCAGATGCTGCCCTTCGGTGCGGGGTAGCAGCAACGCCAGCACCACCACCATGATCACCAGTTTGACGGTGAACATCAGCCGGTTGAGGTAATCCACCGATCGGGTGCCGACACAGACCATGCCGCCAAACAGCAGGGTAAAGGCCCAGGCGGCCTGCTCCTGGCTGAGGGTCATGCCGGCATCGATCAGCGCCTGTACCAGCAGGCTGCTGCCGCCGCTGATGTAGGCGGAGGCCAGTGAGTAGAACAGCATCAGGATACAGAAGGAGGCGATGCGCTTGCCCCATGGGCCGAGCAGATGATCCGCCAGCTGGTGCAGGTACCACTTGCCGGTGTTGAGGCTTGCCTCTACTTGCAGCATGGCGGTGAAGGCCATCAGGGCCCAGAGGCCGACCATCAGCATCAGGGTGGCGGGGCCGCCAAGGGAGGAGGAGGCCAGCGGCAGGGCCAGCATGCCGGCACCTATGGTGGTGCCGGCAATCAACAGGGTACAACCCAGGGTTTTGGTATTCATGTTATCCATCCGAACGTAGCGGTGTCAGTGCAAACAGGCGATGTCAGCAGTGACGTCAACAAGAGGGGGCCGATTGGCGTTATCAGAAGGTGCCTCCGGGGATAGGGCCGGAGGCTAGCAATATCGGAACGGGAACATCTGTACCTAAAACCTGTCACTTGTAAAAGATGGTTGCCACGTTAGCGGATCAAAATAGCGGAAACAACCCCTTTTATACGGATCTTGTGCTGGCTTGTGGCAACAAGTGGAAATAAATGATGACGGTGGTAGCTAATTGCAGAAAAAATCACCGAAAAATGGCTGGCAGGGGCTCATTGATACAGGTCAGCCAAGTGGCAACAGTACGGATAAGGGAGCGAGGAGGGGGCGTTGAGTTGTGCGGCGAACAGGGTGTGGAGGCCGGTTGTTTAGTCGGCCAGACGGTAGAGAAAGCAAAGCGGGCGGGTAGGGTTGTGGGGAAAAACAATAAGGCTGCCTATGCTGGCAGCCTTATTGTCATCTGTTCGCTTTACACACCCATTGACAGCAAATCGGGTCTGCTGCGGTCAGGTTAGCGACGGCGCTTGAGGGTGCGGCTCACATAGTGCAGCCCGCTCTGGTAGTCGCCGTTCACCGCCTTGAGCGCTAGCTCCAGCGCCTGGCTCGCCAGCGCGTCGTGCTGCTGGGGCAGGGAGTTGATGCCAAAGGGGAGGAAGTCGAGCAGCCGATCGTCCCCGAAGGTGGCCATGGCGAGCTGGCTCATGTCGATCTCTTGCTCCAACAGGTAGTCGAGTACCCCCTCCATCAGGATATAGGAGGTGGTGATCAGCGCTTCGGGCAGCTGACCCAGCTGCTGGTGCAGATCCTTGATCAGGCGATACCCCTCAAGGCGGGAGAAGTGATCCCCCTCACGCAGGTGGCGAGCCGCGCTATGACTGGCGACCGCCTGCTCGAAACCGGCTTTGCGCTCCTTACTGATCGTTAGTTCCGGCAGCGCGGTGATCAAGGCGATATGGCGCAAGGTCGGGGTAAGCAGGGAGCTGGTGAGATCAAAGCTCGCTTTCTCGTTTTCACTGGCGACGGTGACGAACTTGTCGGCGGCCATCGCCCGGTCGATGGCGAGGATCTGGTTGCCTTGCGCCTGCAATTTACCGTAGAAGGGGTCGTCTGGCGGCAGGCAGCTGGCCACCAGCAGGGCATCCACATGGCGGCTCACCAGCATCTGGGCCAGCTCTTTTTCGGTGGCGGGATCATCTTCCGAGCAGACGATCAGCAGCTGATATCCCTGCGCCCGCGCCCCCTGTTCCAGCCGTTTGGCCAGCTTGGCGTAACTGGCGTTTTCAAGGTCGGGCAGGATAAAGCCGAGGGTCTTGGTCTGGCCGCCACGAAGGGAGGCGGCACGGCTATCCGGCTGGTAGTTGTGGGCGGTGACAACGGCCATCACCTTGTCGCGGGTGGCCTGGCTGATGCGGTATTGGTCGGCCTTGCCATTGATCACATAGCTTGCCGTGGTGCGCGAGACACCGGCGATGGCGGCGATTTCATCCAGTTTCATCATATTGGCTCTGTTTGAGTTGCAAGGCCCACGGTCACTGCCGGGTGAGGGCACCGAAAAGTGTGCGCGGGATCATACCATTGAAAAGCACTCTTTGTGGGTACTTGATCAATTCGCTGAAACGATTCAGTCTGAGTGTAAGTGAAACGATTCAGCCTGTCAGCAGCGAAGAGACCCAGTGGCCTGAAAATCGGGCCCCGATCACAGTGAACCGTGTTCGGGTCTATTGTCAGCTGGCGAGTTATCCGAATGTTCAATTGTGACGTACCGGCGCGGCCGGAACCTGATGGAGAGTCTCTATGTTGAAGTTGGCGCGAGAGCAGATCTTGCTGGGACAGTCGGTGGCGACCAAGTCGGACGCCATTGCCCTGCTGGCAGGCAAACTGACCGAAGCCGGTCTGGTGGAAGCGGGCTATGTGGATGGAATGCTGGCCCGTGAAGCGCAGCATGCCACCTACCTTGGCAGCGGCATCGCCATTCCCCACGGCACCACCGACACCCGTCATCTGGTGAAGAGCACCGGCGTCATGGTGGCCCAGTTCCCCAATGGTATCGAGTGGGACGAGGGGCAGATCGCCTATGTCGCCATCGGCATCGCCGCCAAGTCCGACGAGCATCTGGGCATT
This sequence comes from Aeromonas sp. FDAARGOS 1416, assembly GCF_019048085.1. Lineage (NCBI taxonomy): Bacteria > Pseudomonadati > Pseudomonadota > Gammaproteobacteria > Aeromonadales > Aeromonadaceae > Aeromonas > Aeromonas sp. FDAARGOS 1416. The sequence continues at coordinate 1,376,442 of NZ_CP077301.1, forward strand.
TTGCGCCAGCTCACCCATGTGCTGGGTGACGAGCAGGCGGCAGCTCAGCTCAAAGAGGCCACCGATGCCGACACCATCATCAATATCCTGACCGGCGCCACTGCCGCCAAAGAGGTGCAATACCTGACCCTGGCTGACTTCCCGGCCGATGATCGCGACCAACTGCTGCTGGGAGCAGCCGCCCGCGCCAAGTCTGCGGGCTGGGGCGATGCCGCCATGGTGAGCGCGCTGCTGGCAAGCGAACCTGCCTATCTGGGCGAGGGCGTCTGGCTCGCCCGCGCCAATGTTCAGCAAACAGCATCGGCCCAGACTGGCTGGGTGCTGGCTACCCCGAGCTGCGAACTTCGCGCAGGGGAGCTGCCGGTCAGCGCCATGCTGCTGCTGTGCGCCGCAGATAGCAGCCATCTGCCGCAACTGGAGAATCTGGCCAAACTGGCGGCTGCCGGCCAACTCGCTACGCTGGCGGGCGGCGAGGGACTGGCCATGCTGCAAGCAGGCCCCGCGCGCGGTCTTTCCGAAACCTTCACCATCATCAACCCCCACGGCTTGCACGCTCGTCCCGGCGCCATGTTGGTCAAGGTGGCCAAAGAGTTTGAATCCGACATCCGGGTGGCCAATCTGGATGGCAGCGGCGAGGCGGTCTCCGCCAAGAGCCTGATGAAGGTGATCGGCCTTGGGGTCAAGTGCGGTCACCGTCTGGCATTTCGCGCCGAAGGTGCAGATGCCGAAGCGGCTCTCAAGGGGATCGGTGAGGCCATCGCCGCTGGTCTCGGCGAGGGGGCGCATTGATGAAGATTGTTACCATCACCCTCAACCCCGCCCTTGATCTCACTACTCGCCTTGAGGCGATGAGCCTGGGCGAGGTCAATCTGGTGAGCGAGGCCAACCTGCGTGCCGCAGGCAAGGGGATCAACGTCGCCATGGTGCTCAGGGACTTGGGCCGCGAGGTGGGCGTCACCGGTTGGCTTGGCGCAGACAATGAGCAGAGCTTTGTCTCCCTGTTTGCAGAGCGGGCGCTGGATGATCACTTTGTCCGTGTCGCGGGCAGCACCCGCATCAACGTCAAGATCTCCGAGCAGTCTGGTCGGGTCACCGATCTCAACCTGCCGGGGCTCACCATTGAGCAAGGGGAGGTGAGCGCGCTGGAGCAGGCCATCGACCAATTGGCTGCGCATGCAGAGTGGTTCGTGCTGGCGGGCAGCCTGCCCAAAGGGGTGGCTCCCGATTACTGCGCTCATCTGATCCGCTTGCTCAAGGCCAAGGGTAAGCAGGTGATCTTCGATTGCAGCGGTGCAGCCTTAAGCGAAGGGATCAAGGCGGCGCCGACCCTGGTCAAACCCAATCTGGAGGAGCTGAGCCAGTGGGCAGGCCGCCCCATCAAGACCCTGAGCGAGCAGGCCGAGTGTGCCCGCGCGCTTCAAGCAAGCGGCATCCCCAACGTGGTGATCTCCAACGGCGCCGACGGCCTGATCTGGTTTGCCACAGATGCCGTCTGGCAGGCCATTCCGCCGCGGATGCAGGTGGTCAGCACCGTGGGTGCTGGCGATTCTCTGGTCGCCGGTCTTGCCCATGGTCTGAGCCTTGGCTGGGCGACGGAGCAGACCCTGCGGCTGGCCACCGCCGTCTCGGCCTTGGCGGTCAGTCAGGTGGCGGTCGGCTTTGACGATATCAATGTGCTCAACCCCTTACTTGAACAGGTGCGCGTAGAGCGTCTGGATGCGCTGGCACCGGTTCAATGCCATACCCCCTCAATGGAAAACTCAGGAGATGCCCAATGAAAGCAATCTTGGTTACGGCTTGCCCGGCGGGCATTGCCACCAGCTTTCTCGCTGCAAAACGGATAGAACAGCAGGCCAAACTGGCTGGCTGGGAACTCACCCTCGACGTCGGCTCCAGCGTGCAACCGCGTCAGGTGCCGAACAAGGAGCAGATTGCTGCTGCCGATCTGGTGCTGGTTGTCGCAAGCTGCCCGGTGGATCTCGCCGCCTATGATGGCAAGCGAGTCTATCAGGGCAGCATGGATCTCGCCCTGCAGGATCCCGCTGCCTTGCTGGAAGCCGCCACCAGCGGTGCCAGCGTCTATCGTCATCAAGCCGCTCCCGCAGCAGGTAAACCCGCCGCCGCTGGCAAGCGCATCGTGGCAGTGACAGCGTGCCCGACCGGGGTGGCCCACACCTTTATGTCGGCAGAAGCGCTGGAGACCATGGCCAAACAGCTGGGTTATCAGATCCGCGTCGAGACCCAAGGCTCGGTCGGTGCCCAGAATGCCCTGACCGCTGAGGAGATTGCCGCTGCCGATCTGGTGTTCCTCGCCACCGATATCGAAGTGGACATGGCGCGTTTTGACGGTAAGCCGGTCTATCGCACCAGCACCGGCGCTGCGCTGAAGAAAACCCGCGCCGAGCTGGACAAGGCTTGGAGTGAGGCGAAAACCTATCGCCACAGCGGTGCCAGCCAACCCAAGAAAGAGGAAAAAGCAGGCCCCTACAAGCATTTGCTGACTGGTGTCTCCTTCATGCTGCCCATGGTGGTGGCGGGCGGCCTTATCATCGCGCTCTCGTTCGTGTTCGGTATCGAAGCGTTCAAGATGGAAGGCACTCTGGCTGCGGCCCTGATGAAGATCGGTGGTGGTTCTGCCTTTGCCCTGATGATCCCGGTGCTGGCCGGTTACATTGCCTACTCCATCGCTGACCGTCCGGGTCTCGCCCCCGGCATGATCGGCGGTATGCTGGCAAGCTCGCTGGGCGCCGGTTTCCTCGGCGGCATCGTCGCCGGTTTCCTGGCCGGTTACAGCGCCAAGTACCTGAGCGACAAGGTGCGTTTGCCGGTGACCCTGGAAGCGCTCAAGCCCATTCTGATCATTCCGCTGTTTGCCAGCCTCTTTACCGGTCTGGTGATGATCTACGTCGTCGGTGGCCCTGTAGCCGGCATCATGAATGCCATGACCACCTTCCTCAACAACATGGGCTCTGCCAACGCCGTGCTGCTGGGTGTCATCATCGGCGCCATGATGTGCTTCGACATGGGTGGCCCGGTCAACAAGGCAGCCTACGCCTTCGGGGTCGGCCTGCTGGCCTCCAAAACCTACGCCCCGATGGCTGCGGTGATGGCCGCCGGCATGGTGCCGGCGCTGGGGATGGGGATCGCCACCTTCCTGGCCCGCACCAAGTTCATCAAGGCGGAGCAGGAAGCGGGCAAAGCCTCCTTCGTGCTGGGTCTGTGCTTTATCTCCGAGGGGGCCATCCCGTTTGCCGCCAAGGATCCGATGCGGGTCATCCCGGCCTGCATGGTCGGCGGTGCCCTGACCGGTGCGCTCTCCATGCTGTTTGGCTGCGAGCTGATGGCACCCCACGGCGGTCTGTTTGTGCTCTTTATCCCGCACGCTATCAGCAACGTCATGATGTATATCGTGGCGATTGCAGCAGGGTCACTGCTGACCGGTGTCTCCTACGCCATGCTCAAACGCGGCGAAGAGCAGGCCAAACTGGCCACGGCATAAGCCTTGCCAACCGGCAACACGTCATAACCAAGAGCGGCCTGCGTGCCGCTTTTTGTTTTGCCGGTGATATAGGTGAGTTGTGAGGTGGGGATTGCAGGTAGGCTGAGTTTAAAAATCCCAGCCGGGCTGTGCTTGCAGTTCACTGGGAGCGCCTTCCTGTGCCTTGCGGCGGGCGGCGTCGACCCGCGCCTTGCGGTTGCGGCACAGGCGCATCACTTCTTGTTGCTGGGCAGGGGTCATAGTGAGCCAGTTGAAACGCTCTTCGCGATTGCGCAGGCACCCCTTGCAGTAGCCCTTGTTGTTCACTTCGCAGACCCCGATGCAGGGGCTTTGCAACGGGAATATTTCGAGCTGTTCCATTCATTACCTCGCACATCCTGTCACCTTGTTATAACCCAGCGGATCCCCTTTGGAGAAATCCTGCTTCAAGTGATTGATGTCGTTTGCTTTCCCCCTGCAAATTTGGCATCTTCCCCGCCGAGCATGGCTCTTGGCGTTATATGAGGACATATGAACAAACACGCGTACTGGCTGACCGCCGCAGTGCTGGGACTGGCCGGTTGTGCGGGCAACTCTGACAAAGCAGAAGTGCCCAAAAAACAGACCGACAACAGATGCTTTCTTAACTGCGAGGTGCCGGAAAATCTGGGCAAGCAGTATCTGGACGGGACCTTGCCAGAGGATCTGGTGAGGGTGGAACGGGTCAATAGCCGTGCACGTGCCGACTACAGCAAGTTTGGCCCGCAAAGCAGACTGGTATTGGAGCGCTCCGGCAAGATGACCCGCCGTTATGGCGAGCTCTATCACCAGCTCTCCCGCTGGGTGGCGGGCGGCGGCAATCCTGCCGACATCACCCGTTACGGTATCAGCCTGGCTCAGCTGGGCGGCGCCGATCGCATGGGGAACGTGCTGTTTACCGGTTACTACTCGCCGGTGCTGGAGGTGCGTCACCGCCCGGATGCCAAGTACAAATATCCCATCTATGCCATGCCAAAATGTGGCGGTCGCTGTCCGACCCGGGCCGAGATCCATCAGGGGGCCTTGGCCAATCGCGGGCTGGAGCTGGGTTACAGCAAATCCCTTATAGACAACTTCCTGATGGATGTGCAGGGCTCGGGCTTTGTCCATTACGGAGATGACGATCGGCTGCAATATCTGGGCTACAGCGGCAAGAATGGTCACGGTTACGTCAGTATCGGCCGGGTGTTAATCGATCGCGGTGAAGTGCCCAAAGAGCAGATGTCGATGAAGGCCATCAAGGAGTGGGCCAACCGACAGCCGGAGGAGAGCGTCAAGGAGCTGGTGGAGCAGAACCCCTCCTATGTATTCTTCGAGCGCCGCCCTACTAATGATGTGATCGGCGCGGCCGGTATCCCGCTGCTGCCGCTGGCGGCCGTCGCTGCCGACAAGACCCTGTTGCCGATGGGGACGCCGATCCTCGCCGAAGTTCCCTTGCTCGATAAAGAGGGCAACTGGACCGGCAAGCACCAGCTGCGGCTGTTGATTGCGCTGGATGTGGGCGGGGCGGTGAAGAAGGGGCACCTCGATCTCTACCACGGTATGGGTGAGAAGGCCGGTGTCGCAGCCGGTCACTACAAGCACTTTGGCCGGGTCTGGAAGCTGGGCCTGCACCATGGGCCGACTGCCGCCCCCTGGTTGTAATCCTCTGAGGGTTCGCGCGTCTGTAATCTGGCGCCCGAGCAATGTGAAGAGACAAAAAAAGCCGCCGGATTGCTCCGGCGGCTTTCTATATTTTGTGCGAGTTGTCAGTCTGTGGCTGCGTCAGCTCTTCTGGATATCCAGCCGGATGGCGCCGACCGGTTTGCAGCAGCAGGGGAGGCACTCCCCCTGGGCGACGAATGCCAGCGGCACATTGGGGTAGTGCACCTTGCCGGCCATCAGCGGAGTGCGGCAGGCGCCGCAATAGCCGCTGCGACACTGGAACTCCACATGATGCCCATGGCGCTCCAGGGTCTCCAACACGCTTTCGCCTGGATGGGCGTGCAGCACGGCACCATCCCGGGTATGTACCCGTGGTGCCACGACCGCCTGCTGCTGAGCAGGCGCGTGCGGGGCAGGGGGCAGCGTGTTGGTGGCGTCGCTCACAGCTCGAAATCACCCAGGTCATCGGCATTGACTTCGCTGTCGATCTGACCGACCAGATAGGAGCTGACCTCTACCTCTTGCGGGGCGACCTGCACGTTGTCGGATGACAGCCAGGTGTTGATCCAGGGGATCGGGTTTTGCTTGGTGCCGGCAAAGGCTGGCTGCAGGCCGACCGCGCTCATGCGCAAGTTGGTGATGTATTCCACATACTGGCAGAGGATGTCCTTGTTCAAGCCGATCATGGAGCCGTCCTGGAACAGGTACTCGGCCCACTCTTTCTCCTGAATGGCCGCTTCCTTGAAGATCTTGAAGCAGGCCTGTTCGCACTCGGCGGCGATCTCGGCCATCTCCGGATCATCCTGGCCGGTACGCATCAGGTTCAGCATGTGCTGGGTGCCGGTGAGGTGCAGCGCTTCGTCGCGGGCGATCATCTTGATGATCTTGGCGTTGCCTTCCATCAGTTCACGCTCGGCGAAGGCAAAGGAGCAGGCGAAGCTGACGTAGAAGCGAATTGCTTCCAGCGCGTTGACGCTCATCAGGCACAGATAGAGCTTCTTCTTGAGCTCGCGCAATGTGATGGTCACCTCGCGGCCCGCGACGGTGTGGGTCCCTTCACCATGCAGGTTGTAGAGGGCGGTCGCTTCGATCAGATCGTCGTAGAAGTGGCTGATGGAGCCAGCGCGTTTCAAGATCTGCTCGTTGGTCACGATATCGTCAAACACCTGGGCGGGGGTGTTGACGATATTGCGGATGATATGGGTGTAGGAGCGAGAGTGGATGGTCTCGGAGAAGGCCCAGGTCTCAATCCAGGTTTCCAGCTCCGGAATGGAGACCAGCGGCAGCAGGGCCACGTTGGGGCTGCGACCCTGAATGGAGTCCAGCAGGGTCTGGTACTTCAGGTTGGAGATGAAGATATGCTGCTCGTGGGGCGGCAGGGCCTGATAGTCGATGCGATCACGGGAGACATCCACCTCTTCCGGGCGCCAGAAGAAGGAGAGCTGCTTCTCGATCAGCCGCTCGAACACTTCGTGCTTTTGTTGATCATAACGGGCTACGTTGACCGATTGGCCAAAAAACATCGGCTCTTTGAGCTGGTCGTTTTGGGTTTGGCAGAAAGTTGAATAGGCCATGGTTACCAGAATATGTGAATAGAGAAAACAGGAGAGCGGGAGCTTCATGCTCCCGCCCGGTTATCAGTTCTTGCCGTGACTTAGATTTTGCAAGCCCCGCCAGCACAACCGTCATCTTGCAGGTCGGTCTGGGCATCGTCTGCACCATCACGGGTGTTGTGATAGTACAGGGTCTTGAGGCCGTATTTGTAGGCAGTCAGCAAGTCCTTGAGCAGCTGTTTCATCGGGACCTTGTTGCCTTCGAAACGGGCAGGGTCGTAGTTGGTGTTGGCGGAGATCGCCTGATCCACAAACTTCTGCATGATACCGACCAGCTGCAGGTAGCCGTCAACGCTCGGTTGCTTCCAGAGCAATTCGTATTGATCTTTCAGGCGATCATACTCGGGCACCACCTGTTTGAGAATGCCGTCTTTGGAGGCCTTGACCGACACCAGGCCGCGCGGCGGCTCGATGCCGTTGGTGGCGTTGGAGATCTGGCTGGAGGTCTCGCTCGGCATCAGGGCGGTCAGGGTGGAGTTACGCAAGCCCACGGACTTGATCTCTTCACGCAGACTTTCCCAATCCAGATGCAGCGGCTCGTTGCACAGCGCATCCAGATCCTTCTTGTAGGTGTCGATGGGCAGGATGCCCTGGGCATAGGTGGTCTCGCCAAACAGCGGGCAGGGGCCGAACTCGCGGGCCAGCTGCACGGAGGCTTTCAGCAGGTAGTACTGGATCGCCTCGAAGGTGCGGTGAGTCAGCGCCAGACCGGAGCCGTCGGAGTAACGGGCACCGTTTTTGGCCAGGTAGTAGGCGTAGTTGATGACGCCGATCCCCAAGGTGCGACGACCCATGCTGCCCTTCTTGGCGGCGGCAATCGGGTAGTCCTGATAGTCGAGCAGGGCGTCGAGGGCACGCACGGCCAGATCGGCCATCTCTTCCAGATCTTCCAGCTTGTCGATGGCACCCAGGTTGAAGGCGGAGAGGGTGCACAGGGCGATCTCGCCACTCTCGTCGTCGATGTTGTTGAGCGGCTTGGTCGGCAGCGCAATCTCGAGGCAGAGGTTGGACTGGCGTACCGGCGCCACGCTCGGGTCGAACGGGCTGTGGGTGTTGCAGTGATCGACGTTCTGGATGTAGATGCGACCGGTACCGGCACGCTCCTGCATCATCAGGGAGAAGAGGTCTACCGCTTTCAGGGTCTTCTTGCGAATGGCCGGATCCTGCTCGTACTTGACGTAGAGCTCTTCGAACTTGTCCTGATCGGCAAAGAAGGCATCGTACAGACCCGGCGCATCAGACGGGGAGAACAGAGTGATGTCACCGCCCTTGATGAGGCGCTGGTACATCAGCTTGTTGATCTGCACGCCGTAGTCCATGTGACGAACACGGTTCTCTTCCACGCCGCGGTTGTTCTTCAGCACCAGCAGGCTTTCCACTTCGGTGTGCCACAGCGGGTAGAACAGGGTAGCCGCACCGCCTCGCACGCCGCCTTGGGAGCAGCACTTCACGGCAGTCTGGAAGTATTTGTAGAAGGGGATGCAACCGGTGTGGAACGCTTCGCCACCACGGATGGGGCTGCCCAGACCGCGGATGCGACCGGCGTTGATGCCGATACCGGCGCGCTGGGAGACATAACGCACGATGGAGCTGGCGGTGGCGTTGATGGAGTCCAGGCTGTCGTCGCATTCGATCAGTACGCAGGAGCTGAACTGACGGGTCGGGGTGCGCACGCCGCTCATGATCGGGGTCGGCAGGGAGATCTTGAAGGTCGAGACCGCGTCATAGAAGCGCTTGATGTAGTCCAGACGGGTATCTTTCGGATACTTGGAGAAGAGGCAGGCCGCAACCAGCATATAGAGGAACTGCGGGCTCTCGTAGATCTCGCCGGTAACGCGATTCTGGACCAGATATTTGCCTTCCAGCTGTTTGACTGCCGCGTAGGAGAAATCCATGTCGCGCCAGTGATCCAGATGGGTGTTCAGCTCTTCGAATTCGGCCTGGGTGTAGTCTTCCAGCAGGTGCTTGTCGTACTTGCCCATGTCCACCAGACGAGCCACGTGCTGGTAGAGGTGGGGCGGTTCGAACTGGCCGTAGGCCTTCTTGCGCAGGTGGAAGATGGCCAGACGGGCTGCCATGTACTGGTAGTCCGGGGTCTGCTCGGAGATGAGGTCAGCCGTCGCCTTGATGATGGTTTCGTGAATGTCGGCGGTACGGATACCGTCATAGAACTGGATGTGGGATTTGAGCTCTACCTGGGAGACCGACACGTTGTCGAGCCCTTCGGCGGCCCAGTCCAGCACGCGGTGAATTTTATCCAGATCGATGGGTTCTTTGTGTCCGTTACGCTTCGTCACAAACAAGTTCATTGGCTGATGACCTTCAGTTGATTCCCGAAAAACCATCGCACAATGGCGCCATCCAGGCTCCGGCGGTGTGCGGGAGTTGGGTAGAGATTGTGCGATGAATCACAAGATGTAGTGTTATTTTAAGTTCGAGCTACAAGATAGTGAGGTCAGCCCGCCATTGCAATGTGTGGATAAGTGACGAGCTGTGGATAAATTGTGAGTCTTGCCCCATCAGTTAGTGACTGCTCACAGTGAGCGGGTTTTCATTCGTCCGCTCCGCTAAAAGCAAGTCTCCCGATCGAAGATGGAAAATTTAAATAACTTTTTTTGCTTGCGAAACGGGGGGCTTTTTACTAGCAAACGGCGGCTGATTATCCCTTATGCAACAAGGGTCAAAAGCTGTCCAGTTGTCGCAGCCGCGGGTTCAGCGTGGCAAGGGCTTTGCATCAGATGACGGTGGTTTGTGGCCGCTTTTTGACGGCTGTTAGCTTGTCAAATGGGTATCCAACAGGCAGAAAGCTGCCTTTATTATCCATGAATAGACGAGTGGTGGTGGCGCAGGAGGCAGGAGCGTAAAGGAAAGATGCAAGGGGCGGAGAGTCTCTTCGCCCCGTTATCGCATATCAGCCGGTAAGGCTGCGCGTTACGCCTTGGCCGTCAACTCATAGCGCAGCCAGTGGTGCAGGGCTTGCACGGTATCAAAGTGCAGATCGGCGCCCCACTGGGCGGGATCTTCCTCATCATTGAGATAGCCCCAGCCAGCGACCGCGGTGCGCATGCCGGCGTTGCGGCCCGCTTCGATGTCCCGTACATGATCCCCCACATAGAGGCAGTGAGCTGCTTCGACCCCCAGCTTCTCACAGGCAAAGAATATGGGGGCGGGGTCGGGCTTGCGTACCGGCAGGGTATCGGCACTGACAGTGACGCCGCAGCTGGCAAGCTCTGGCAGGGCTGCCAGCAGTGGCTCGGTGAGAAAGCCCGGCTTGTTGGTGACGATGCCCCAGGGGAGCAGTTTCTCGTCGAGCCACTCGATAAGATCCACCATTCCCTCATAGGGACGGGTACCGACGCAGAGATTGGCCGCGTAGTAGTCGAGCAGGGCATTGCGCAGGCGCGTGGCCCCCAGCTCTTCAAGCAGTTCATCGCCGAGGCCCGCTTTCAGCAGCCCGAGCGCTCCGTGGGAGGTGGTCTGACGAATGATGTCGTCAGAGAGCGGCGCAAAGCCTTCGCTGATCAGCACGTGGTTGACGGCGGCACCCAGATCCGGGGCTGTGTCGAGCAGGGTGCCATCCAGATCGAACAGCACACCGCGCAGGGGAAGAGGGCGAGAGGCGCTCATCAACCGTGCTCCGGGCGGACAAACTCCACCATATAGTTGACATCGACATTCTTGCCGAGCTTGAACTGGTTGGTGAGGGGGGCGTAGTGGACGCCGCTCATGTCCCGCACCAGCAGGCCAGCTGCTTCCCCCATGCGACACAGTTCGGCCGGGGTGATGAATTTTTTGTGATCGTGGGTACCCTTGGGCACCATCTTCATCAGGTATTCGGCCCCGATGATCATCATCAGATAGGATTTGGGGTTGCGGTTGATGGTGGAGACGAACACCCGGCCGCCCGGGCGCACCAGGGTAGCGATGGCGCGCAGCACGGAGGCGGGGTCCGGCACATGCTCCAGCATCTCCATGCAGGTGACCACGTCATACTGGCCCGGCACTTCGGCAGCATGGGCTTCGGCAGTGATCTGGCGGTACTCGAGCTCGACACCCTGCTCAAGGGCGTGCAGGCGGGCGACGCCGAGGGGCTCCTTGCCCATATCGATGCCGGTGACCTTGGCACCACGGCGGGCCATGCTCTCGGAGAGAATACCGCCACCACATCCGATATCGAGAATGCGCTTGCCAAACAGACCGCCACTTTTGTCGGTGATCCAGTCAAGGCGTACCGGATTGATTTGATGCAGGGGTTTGAATTCACCTTCCATGTCCCACCAGCGGGAGGCGATGGCTTCAAACTTGGCGATTTCTGTCAGATCGACATTGGCATCACTGTTCATTTTTCGAAGATCCTGTGGCAGGGCGCCCGCTTCTGAGTCATGGGCGCAATCTATTGTCCTGGCGGGCATTATAACGGACGGACTTTGTCACACCAGCCCGATCTGATCCCCGATTTGTGGCTTAAGGTATTTGGCTCAGTGTGTTACCATGTCGCGCTGTTTAAGCCAAAGAACAACTAATTAGGGATAAGGCTTTCTATGAGCGATCTGGCCAGAGAGATCACGCCGGTCAACATCGAAGAAGAGCTCAAGAGTTCCTATCTTGATTACGCCATGAGCGTGATCGTAGGACGAGCTCTGCCGGATGTGCGTGATGGCTTGAAACCGGTTCACCGCCGCGTTCTGTTTGCTATGAACGAGTTGGGGAACGACTGGAACAAGCCCTATAAAAAATCGGCCCGTGTGGTCGGTGACGTAATCGGTAAATATCACCCGCACGGCGATATCGCTGTGTATGACACCATTGTCCGGATGGCGCAGGATTTCTCCATGCGTTACATGCTGGTCGATGGTCAGGGCAACTTCGGTTCAGTCGACGGCGACAGCGCCGCGGCGATGCGTTATACCGAAGTGCGGATGGCCCGCATCTCCCACGAGCTGCTGGCTGATCTGGACAAAGAGACCGTGGACTGGGTGCCGAACTATGACGGCACCGAGATGATCCCGGCGGTCATGCCTACCAAGGTTCCTAACCTGCTGGTCAACGGCTCCTCCGGTATCGCGGTGGGCATGGCGACCAACATTCCGCCTCACAACCTCACCGAGATTGTCAATGGCTGCCTGGCGCTGATCGAAAACGGCGACCTCACCATTGACGAGCTGATGACCTACATCACCGGCCCGGATTTCCCCACCGGCGGCATTATCAACGGTCGTTCCGGCATCGTGCAGGCGTACCGTACCGGTCGTGGCTCCATCTATGTGCGGGCCAAGGCTGAAGTGGAAGTGGACGAGAAGACCAGTCGCGAGACCATCATCGTTCACGAGATCCCCTATCAGGTGAACAAGGCTCGACTGATCGAGAAGATCGCCGAGCTGGTCAAAGAGAAGAAGATCGAGGGCATCAGTGCCCTGCGCGATGAGTCTGACAAAGACGGCATGCGCATCGTTATCGAGATCAAGCGCGGCGAGTCCGGCGAGATTGTGCTGAACAATCTCTACAAGCACACCCAGATGCAGACCACGTTCGGCATCAACATGGTGGCGCTCGATAACAACCAGCCCAAGGTGATGAACCTTAAAGAGATCCTGGATGCGTTCCTGCTGCACCGCCGTGAAGTGGTGACTCGCCGGACCGTGTTCGAACTGCGCAAAGCGCGGGATCGGGCACACATTTTGGAAGGTCTGGCGGTTGCGCTGGCCAACATTGATCCCATCATCGAGCTGATCCGCCACAGCGCGACCCCGGCCGACGCGAAAGCGGGCCTGGTTGCCAAGGGCTGGGAACTCGGCAACGTGGCCGCCATGCTGGAAAAAGCGGGCGACGACGCGGCACGGCCAGAGTGGCTGGAGCCGGAGTTCGGTATCCGTGAAGGCCAATACTTCCTGACCGAACAGCAAGCCCAGGCCATCCTTGACCTGCGTCTGCACAAGCTGACTGGCCTCGAGCACGAGAAGATCCTGGAAGAGTACCAGTCTCTGCTGGATCTGATTGCCGAGTTGCTGCACATCCTGGCGAGCCCGGCTCGTCTGATGGAAGTGATCCGCGATGAACTGCTGTCCGTGCGTGAGCAGTATGGCGACGAGCGTCGCACCGAGATCAGCATGTCCAGTGCCGAGATCAACATCGAAGATCTGATCACCCCGGAAGACGTGGTGGTTACCCTGTCTCACCAGGGCTATGTGAAGTATCAGCCGCTCTCCGACTACGAGGCCCAGCGCCGCGGCGGTCGTGGCAAGTCGGCCACCCGGATCAAGGAAGAGGACTTTGTGGAGCGTCTGCTGGTGGCCAACACCCACGACACCATTCTGTGCTTCTCCACCCGTGGCAAGGTCTACTGGCTCAAGGTTTACCAGCTGCCGGAAGCGTCCCGTGGCGCCCGTGGTCGTCCCATCATCAACCTGCTGCCGCTGGAAGAGGGTGAGCGTATCACCGCTATCCTGCCGGTGAAGGAATATGACGCCGAGAAGTATGTGTTCTTCGCCACCGCCAACGGTACCGTGAAGAAGACCAGCCTCTCTGACTTCAGCCGTCCGCTCTCCTCCGGTATCCGCGCCATCAACCTCAAAGAAGGTGATGAGCTGATCGGGGTGGATATCACCGATGGCAGCAACGAGATCATGCTCTTCTCCGACGCGGGCAAAGTCGTTCGCTTCGCGGAAGGCAGCGGTCGCGCCGATGCGGATGTCAGCGATGACGTTGAAACCGACGACGATGCCGGCAATGACGATGATGGCAGCGACAACGGCGAAGGCACCGAAAGCAAGGGTACCTTCAAGGGTGTGCGTCCCATGGGTCGTACCGCAGCCGGTGTGCGCGGCATCAAACTGGGCGCCGGCGACAAGGTGGTTTCCCTCATCGTTCCGCGCGGCGAAGGTGCCATCCTCACCGCCACCGAGAACGGTTACGGCAAGCGGACTGCGTTGGCCGAATACCCGACCAAGAGCCGTGGTACCCAGGGCGTTATCTCCATCAAGGTGGATGAGCGTAATGGCAAGGTGATCGATGCGATCCAGGTCGAAGATACCGACCAGATCATGCTGATCACCAACGGCGGCACCCTGGTGCGTACCCGTGTTGCCGAGGTGAGCGTCATTGGCCGTAACACCGGCGGTGTCCGTCTGATCCGTACCGGTGAAGACGAGACCGTGGTTGGCCTGCAGCGTATCGCCGAGAGCGACGAAGACGAGAACGACGCTTTGGCCGTTGACGGTGAGGTATCTGAAGGTACCGATACCGCGACCGGCACTGATGCGGTCGATGCTGGGGAAGCGGGCGACGAGTAATCGTCACCTGTTACCCGAGCAACGTCTCTGAGCAAAAAGAGCGACCCTGGTGGTCGCTCTTTTTATTTGTCTGCTTTTTATGACTCTTCGCTGATCTTACGGCTGGATCACTCCTGCAGCCACATTCTGGCGCTGCGAGCAGGAATGGCGACCCGTACCCACTGGCTCTGCACGTTGACTACGGCCCCTTGGTCGAGCACGTCCCGATAGTTGCGATACCAGTTCATCTCGAACCTGGCGGTATCGAGCCAGTACTCCTGCTCATAGTCGCACTTGTTGATGCCGACCAGCCCCTGTTTGCCCCGTTTGAACAGCACGAAACAGTCGCCACTGCCGACCAGCTGCATGGGTTGACCCTGCACCGCATTGTGGAAGCGGATCATCCCCTTGAGATCGGCGCGCTGGTAGTAATCCTGCCAGCGCAGTCCATCCTTGGCCTGGGTCTCGCCGTGATCCGAATAGACCAGTGGCGAGCCACCATCGCGCCCAAGCAGGTAGGCATAGGCCAGCTTCTCGTCAGTCTGGCTTAAGATCTGATAGCGGAAGCCGTCGTTGGTGGGGATGTCGTGGGTCACGGCAAAGGTGACGGCGCGACTGCCCGGTAGCGCCTGACCGTAGGCGCCCGGATCCGCCAGCAGGTTCATGCTGCCGCCATACCCCAGCGCGCCACGCAGGGAGGCAAACAGCGGAAAGTCATAGGCTCCCTGACCGCTACTGTCGAGGTAGGGTTTGAGAAAGCGCTCGTAATCGGTACTGCCAGCACCCCCTGTGGTGATCACCTCGCCAAACACGTGCATCCCCTGTTTGATTTCGGGGGTGAACATGGCATTGATCTGGTAATCGCTCATGTGTTTGACCGCATCGACCCGAAAACCCTTGATCCCCATCCCCTTGAGCGCCTTGAGATAGGCCTGTTGCTGGCTTACCACCCAGTTGTTGGGATCCAGATCCGGCAGCCCCTTGTCACCGGCACCGCCACAGAGACGCCAATACTGGACATGACCCGGATCGCTCCAGTCGCTGATGCACCCTTCGGGATGAAAATCCTGACCGGAGAGGAAGTTTTGCCCCAGATCGCCAAACAGTTTCTGGCGCTCGAAATAGGCCGGGTTGCTGGCGTAGCTTTGCAGCAGCTCGTTGCCGGGATAGTTGAGGTCCTGGCGTTTCCAGCTTTCGTTGGCCATGTGGTTGAGCACCACATCGGCATAGACGGCGATGCCACGCGCCTTCATGGCGGCGATCAGCTGCTCGAGATCCTGCTTGTTGCCAAGGGGGGAGTCGACAAGGCGCAGATCCTGCGGCTGGTAACGGGCCCACCATTCGTTGCCTGATGACTCGAGAGGCGGTGAGATGAGTACCTGTTTGTAACCGGCCGACTTGATAAGGTCGGCTTTGGCCGTCACTTCACTGTACTTCCAGTTGAAGGCGTGCAGTATGACGTCGGCGTGCGCCAAGGGGGCGATCAGCATACCTGCGATCGCCCATATTCCCGCTGTGTGTTTCATTATTGTGTCCCTGTTTTTATAGATGCCTGAATGGGCAAGCCAGCTTTGGCAGGAACAGGATGTGCTGCAATCCACAACCTGCAGATTTGTGACCGCTTTCAGGATGATTTCGCCGAATATGTGAACTGTTTCGGCTTTTCCTCGCCACCGCCAGTTGCCTTTTAACAAGTGATTTTTTTGTCATTTCCCTGTCATTCCCAGCCGCTATCCTGCCGGGCGAGTGGTGCGTTGTTGCCATCACCTTCACCGTCAGGAGCTGCATATGACCAGTTGGATCACGTGGGAAATTTGGTGGAGCCGGGTATGGGGCGAATCAGAGGTGCCGCTGTATGAAGAGGATGAGCACGAAGTGGCTCATGAACCCTCGCGACTGCCGGTTGAAATGGTGCAACAGGGTCGGAATTAGCGCGCAGGCTAAGGCGCTAGCCCTCTCTTTGCCGGGTAGCGCGATCCTGTCGTGACATGGCTACTTCGTTGGAAATTTTTGAAAAGCGGGGTATCCACAGGATGTGTTGCGGCAGGCCTTCCTCTCAACCTCTTGGCACGCCTGATGTGTGAAGGGCGTGAGCAGGGGGATTAGAAGAGCGACAGCTGCTCCCCGGGGCGGATAAACCCATCCTGCTTGAGCTGAATATGGCGTTTACCCAGATTGAGGCGCTTGCTGATAAGGCGAAATCGCTGGGCCAGCAGATCGGCAAAGTGCCCCTCACCGCACATGCGGGTGCCGAAGGCGGTACTGTTGAGCCCGCCACCGCGGCTGGCTCGCAACTGATTCAAAATAGCCTCCTTCTGGCCCGGATAGTGGGTATCGAGCCAGTCCCCAAATAGCGGAGCCAACTCGTGGGGTAACCGCAGCAGGATGTAATCGGCGCAACTGGCGCCAGCCTCGGCGGCCGATTTGATGATCTGCTCCAGCTCAGGTTCATTGAGCCGCGGGATCATGGGGGCGGCCAGTACCCCCACCTGCACGCCAGCGTTGGCCAGCTTCTCGATCACTTTCAAGCGGCCTGCGCCCGTACTGGCGCGGGGCTCCAGCTGTCGCCGCAGGGTTTCGTTCAAGGTCGTCACCGACACCATTACCTGACACAGTCCCTCTCTGGCCAGCTCGGTCAACAGATCGAGGTCGCGCAAGATCATGGCGCTCTTGGTAATGAGCCCGACCGGATGGCGGTGGGCCAGCATCACTTCCAGCAACTGCCGGGTGAGGCGATAGCGCTGCTCGATGGGTTGATAGGGGTCGGTATTGGCGCCAATGAAGATGGTCTGTGGCTGATAGGCAGGTTTGGCAAACTCCCGGCGCAGCAGGTTGGCTGCATTACGTTTGGCAAACAGCTTGCTCTCGAAATCGAGGCCGGGGGAGAGCTCCAGATAGGCATGGCTGGGTCTGGCATAGCAGTAGATGCAGCCGTGTTCGCACCCCTGATAGGGGTTGATGGAGCGACCAAAGGGGACATCCGGCGAGCTGTTGTAGCTGATGATGCTGCGTGCATCGATCTCCCACACCTCGGTGCCAGGCACAGAAGAAGTGAAGGCGGCATCCCAATCGGACGATTGCCAGCCGTCATCGACCGCTTCGACAAGGGGACCGCTAAAACGGTGATCGATATTGAGGGGGCTGCCTCGTCCTGCCATGGTGTGCACCGACACTGTTTATACATACAGTTATTTTGCAGGTGAGCCGGATAAATGACAACAACTGCTGATCGACCGGGTGCAAAAAGGGTTGTCGCAGGGATCTCTTGCTTGATCGCAACGCTACATTTCGTTTACATAGACGAAATGAGAACTGGATCACGGAAATCATCATGAGCCCCACCACTTCCCGCTGGCTGTTTATCGGTCTGCTTGCCCTGGTTATCTGGCGTCTGCTTCCGCTCTCCACCGAGCAGGAGATGGCTGCCGCCAACCGTGCCTGGCGTACCGGTCACTTTGATGAGGCGACCCGGATCTGGTCGCCACTGGCGGCGCAAGGGCAACCTAGGGCGCAAGCCTTGATGGGCTGGAGCCATGAAGTGGGGCAGGGGAGCGAGCAGGATATCCACCAGGCCATCAGCCTCTATCGCCAGTCGGCGCTGGCAGGGGATCCCTTCGGCCAATATCGGCTGGCAGAGCTCTATCTGCGCGGTGTGGGGGTCAAGCGAGATCTGCGCCAAGCCTTTCACTGGATGGATCAGGCTGCCCGTAACGGTGATGTCCCGGCCATGCTGAAAGTCGGCGTCCTTCATCTGATGGGGGTCAGCGGCAGGGTCGATCTGCCTCAGGCGAAGCAGTGGCTCTATCAGGCGGCACAAAAGGGCAACAAGCTGGCGCTTCAGGTGCTGCAAGAGCTGGCGCTGGCCGAGGAGGGGAGCAGTGACTTTGACTTCAACTGGCAATCTCTGCTTGGTGAATAGTCGGCAGGCGACTCATTTGACTGTAGAAAATATCTGCAAATCCGATACAGCACGCCCGACTTCTGGTAGCATGGGGCCGTTTTGGCTTGGTTTGTCATGTTAAACATGTGGTTTACGTGTCAGGCCGTCTTCGCAAAGTGCTGTGGAGAACCAGAACATCACCTTTTTGAATCTCTTTTCCATCCCGCATGTGACCTTTGGTAGGGGTCACCACTGTATAAGGAAACACATAATGCCAATCATTACTCTGCCTGACGGCAGCCAACGTCAATTTGCCCACTCTGTTTCCGTCATGGATGTGGCTGCGGACATCGGTCCCGGTCTCGCCAAGGCGTGCATTGCCGGTCGGGTAAACGGTGAACTGGTGGATGCGTGCGAGCTGATCGAAGCCGATGCAGCGCTGGCCATCATCACCGCCAAAGACGAAGAAGGTCTGGACATCCTGCGCCACTCCTGCGCCCACTTGCTGGGTCATGCTATCAAGCAACTCTGGCCCCAGACCAAGATGGCCATCGGTCCTGTCATCGACAACGGCTTCTACTATGACGTTGATCTTGACCGTACCCTGACCGATGAAGATCTGGCTGCCCTGGAAGAGCGCATGCTGGCGCTGGTAGCCAAGGATTACGACGTCATCAAGAAGAAAGTCTCCTGGCAAGAAGCGCGCGATGTATTCGAGGCGCGCGGCGAGTCTTACAAAGTCGAAATCCTGGATCAGAACATTGCCCGTGATGACCAGCCAGGTCTCTATCATCACGAAGAGTACATCGACATGTGTCGCGGCCCGCACGTGCCCAACATGCGTCACTGCCACCACTTCAAGTTGCTGAAGATGTCCGGCGCCTACTGGCGTGGCGACTCCAACAACAAGATGCTGCAGCGTATCTACGGTACCGCCTGGGCTGACAAGAAGCAGCTCAAGGCCTATCTGCAGCGTCTGGAAGAGGCCGCCAAGCGCGACCACCGCAAGATCGGCAAGCAGCTCGACCTGTATCACATGCAGGAAGAAGCACCCGGTATGGTGTTCTGGCACAACGATGGCTGGACCATCTTCCGTGAGCTGGAAACCTTTATCCGCGGCAAGCTCAAAGAGTACGACTATCAGGAAGTGAAAGGTCCGTTCATGATGGATCGCGTCCTGTGGGAGCGTTCAGGTCACTGGGAGAAGTATGCCCAGGCCATGTTCACTACCCAGTCCGAAAACCGCGAGTACGCCATCAAGCCGATGAACTGCCCGGGTCACGTCCAGATCTTCAACCAGGGTCTGAAGTCCTACCGCGATCTGCCGCTGCGTATGGCCGAGTTTGGCTCCTGCCACCGCAACGAGCCGTCCGGTTCCCTGCACGGTCTGATGCGGGTGCGCGGCTTTACTCAGGATGACGCCCACATCTTCTGTACCGAAGAGCAGATCATGGAAGAGGTCTCCGGCTGTATTCGCATGGTCTATGACGTCTACGGTACCTTTGGCTTCGAGAACATCGTAGTCAAGCTCTCCACTCGTCCCGAGCAGCGTATCGGCTCCGACGAAATGTGGGATCGCGCCGAGAAAGCCCTGGCCGAAGCGCTGGAACTCAACGGTCTGAAGTACGATCTGCAGCCGGGTGAAGGGGCGTTCTACGGTCCCAAAATTGAATTTACCCTGCACGATTGCCTTGATCGTGCGTGGCAATGTGGTACCGTGCAGCTCGACTTTGCCTTGCCTGGTCGTCTGGGTGCCACTTATGTGGGCGAAAACAACGATCGCCACGTACCTGTGATGATCCACCGGGCCATCCTGGGTTCTATCGAGCGCTTCATCGGTATTCTGACTGAAGAGTACGCCGGTCTGTTCCCGACCTGGTTGGCACCGACTCAGGCTGTGGTCATGAATATCACGGACAATCAGGCCGATTATGCGGTGAAAGTAGCCAAAGCATTGAATGATGCGGGCCTTCGCGCAAAAGCGGACTTGAGAAATGAGAAGATTGGCTTTAAAATCCGCGAGCATACTTTGAAGCGAGTACCTTTCATGCTGGTCTGCGGCGATAAAGAACTTGAAGCCGGTAAGATTGCAGTACGGACTCGTAAAGGGGCTGACCTGGGCACTTATCCTGTTGAAGAGTTCATCGCTCTGCTGACCCAGGAAGTTCAGACCCGCGGACAAAAGAAAGTGGAGGAATAAGCTATAAAAGGCGGAAAAAAACTGGGCAAGCAACCGCAAGCCCGCGCTCACCGGATCAATGAAGAGATCCGTCTGAAAGAAGTTCGTTTGGCTGGTCTGGATGGCGAAGCTCTTGGCATCGTATCTATCCAGGAAGCACTGAACTTGGCCGCAGAGGCCGAAGTGGATCTGGTCGAGATCAGTCCGAACGCCGAGCCGCCCGTTTGCCGGATCATGGATTACGGCAAATTCCTCTACGAAAAGAGCAAAACCACCAAAGAACAGAAGAAAAAGCAGAAAGTCGTCCAGGTCAAGGAGATCAAATTCCGTCCTGGTACTGACGAAGGCGACTATCAGGTAAAACTACGCAACCTGGTTCGCTTTCTGGAAGACGGGGACAAGGCTAAGGTCACCCTGCGCTTCCGTGGTCGTGAAATGGCACACCAGGATCTTGGTATCAAGGTTCTTGAGCGCGTCAAGAACGATCTGGAAGAGTTGGCCGTAGTCGAATCGTTCCCGAAAGTCGAAGGCCGTCAAGCTGTGATGGTCCTCGCACCTAAGAAGAAATCTTAAGGCCCACAAGAAATTGACTCATGGGGGTCGCTCCATGAGTAGGTTCGCCTTGCGATTTTGTTGTCACTCACAATGCGGAGTATGAAATGCCGAAGATGAAAACCAACCGGGGCGCCGCAAAGCGCTTCAAGAAGACTGGCTCAGGTCGCTTCAAGTGCAAGCACAACCACCTGCGTCACATCCTGACCAAGAAGAGCAGTAAGCGTAAGCGTCAGCTGGGACCGAAGTTCTTTGTTTCCGCTGCCGACCACAAACGTGTTGTCGCTTGTCTGCCGTACGCATAAGGGGGGATGTGAAAAATGCCAAGAGTTAAACGTGGTGTGACTGCTCGTGCTCGTCACAAGAAAGTAATGAAAGCCGCCAAGGGTTACTACGGCGCCCGTTCCCGTGTTTACCGCGTAGCGGTACAAGCGGTAACCAAAGCTGGTCAGTATGCCTACCGTGACCGTCGCCAGAAAAAGCGTCAGTTCCGTCAGTTGTGGATTGCGCGTATCAACGCTGCAGCCCGTCAGAACGGTCTGTCCTACAGCCGTCTGATCAACGGTCTGAAGAAGGCTTCTATCGAGATCGATCGCAAGATCCTGTCCGATATCGCTGTTCACGACAAGCTGGCTTTCACCGCCCTGGTTGAAAAAGCTAAAGCAGCTCTGGTCTAATCCAGCTCTGTTATAAAAAATAAAGGAGGCTCGGGCCTCCTTTTTTGTATCTGTTGTGCCGTCCTGAATATGGTTTACACCTTTCCCCCCCAATAAATAGAGAACCCGATGGGACAAGGTGTGAAACGGACACAGCGCGATTACTCACTGACTTTTAAACTGGCACTGGTCGAGCAGATTGAAAAAGGCGAGCTCAGTTGCCAGCAAGCACAAGCCCGATATGGCATTCAGGGCAATTCGACCATTCTGGTATGGTTACGTAAACATGGTCGGCAAGATTGGAGCCAGGGGGCTTCTGTACGTGCCGGCAGGAGCATCACCATGCCTGACCCCGACAACCAGACACCCGAACTGCGCATCAAGGAACTCGAGCAACAGCTGGCGCTGATGAGTCAGAAAGCCCAGTTCTTTGAGGCCGTCGTCGATGTACTGAAGAATGACTACGGCGTCTCCATCGTAAAAAAGCGACCCGGCAAGTCCTCTCGCAGCGGCAAGTCGAGAGGCTGACCATTGTCAGGGCTTGCCTGTTTCTCGGGATAAGCCGGCAGGCTTACTACAAGCGCAATCGGGTCGCCGACGAGCGCCATGCACAGGGATTGCAGGTGGTGCGCTTCGTGCGTCAGGTTCGACTGCGACAACCGCGGGTGGGCACTCGCAAGCTGCATTATCTGCTGCAGGGTCAGGATGATGACGGGCTCAAGGTCGGGCGGGACAGGCTGTTTCGGATATTGACCGAGCACCGCCTGCTGGTGCCACCCAGACGGGCGTATCACAAGACCACCCACAGTTTTCACCGTTTCTACCGTCATCCCAACTTGCTCAAGGCGGGGCCAGAGCAGGTTACGCCGGTGGCCCCGGAGCAGGTCTGGGTTGCAGATATCACCTATCTGCCAGCCAGGAGCGGACCGCTGTACCTGAGCCTGGTGACGGATGCGTACTCACGCAAGATAGTGGGCCATCACGTGCACGAAGGGATGCATGCCGAATCGGTGGCGATGGCGTTCAAGAAAGCGCTGAAGCAACGGCGTGGCGGCGGGGAGCTAATCCATCACTCAGACCGCGGCGTGCAGTATTGCTCGGGACTGTATCAATCATTACATGAACGGTACGGGGTGAAATGCTCGATGACGGATGGGTATGACTGTTATCAGAATGCGTTGGCGGAGCGGGTGAACGGGATTTTGAAAGGAGAGTTATTGTTGCAAAGCCCGCAGGATTTGGCGCAAGCGCGGGAGATGGTGCGTGAAGCAGTAGATATTTACAACGCGGAGCGGCCGCATCATGCGTTGAAATACAGAACCCCCGATGCGGTACATAGGGGGTTCTGAGTAGAGAAATGCTAGTTGAAAATGTGTAAACCTATTTCAGGACTAGACATGTTATTCACGGTTTTACACCACGTTTTCCTTTCTCCCGTCCACGTTTTGTCCACAGTTTTACATGGGTTGCAGATTTCTCCACACAAAGAGATATGTGCAAGAACACTAATTCTATAAATAGTTCATATGCCAACAAACCTGATGCTCCTTTCACTATTTTAATAGTGGCGGTAAGCCAATGAGACTCGCTTGATATAACAAAATGATTTGTAGGGAGAAAAGCCCACCTTAGCTATGGTCAGCGAAGGGGCTTTTTTTGTATTATTCCCCTCTTGACCTTATTTAGCCTAAAGGCTCCTGTACCGGGAGTGGTGACGAGGAAGACATGCAACAGCTTGAAGAAGTAGTCGGCCAAGCCAGAGCCGAAATTGAGGGCGTGAGCGATATCGCGACCCTCGACGAAATCCGGGTCAAATATCTGGGTAAAAAGGGCTTTTTTACCGAGCAGATGAAGGGCCTGGGTGCCTTGTCTGCCGAAGAGCGTCCCGCCGCGGGCGCAGTGATCAACCAGGCCAAACAGCAGGTTCAGGATGCGCTGAACGAGCGTCGTGAAGCGCTCGAAGTTGCCGTGTTGAACCAGAAGCTGGCTGCCGAGACCATCGACGTCAGCCTGCCGGGTCGCCGCATCGAGAATGGTGGTCTGCATCCGGTGACCCGCACCATCGAGCGTATCGAGCGCCTGTTTGGCGAGATGGGCTTCAAGGTTGCCCGTGGTCCCGAGATTGAAGATGGTTTCCACAACTTCGATGCGCTGAATATTCCGGCTCACCATCCGGCGCGTACCGATCACGACACCTTCTACTTCAATCCTGATCTGATGCTGCGTACCCATACCTCCGGTGTGCAGATCCGCACCATGCAGCAGCAGCAGCCGCCGATCCGCATCATTGCACCGGGCCGCGTCTATCGTAACGACTACGACATGACCCACACCCCGATGTTCCATCAGGTTGAAGGCCTGCTGGTTGACGAGCATGCCAGCTTTACCGAGTTGAAGGGCATTCTGCACGACTTCCTGCGCAACTACTTCGAGGAAGATCTGACCATTCGCTTCCGTCCTTCCTATTTCCCGTTCACCGAGCCGAGCGCCGAAGTCGACGTGATGGGCAAGAACGGCAAGTGGCTGGAAGTGCTGGGCTGCGGCATGGTGCACCCGAACGTGCTGCGTTCGGTCGGTATCGATCCGGAAAAATACTCCGGTTTTGCCTTCGGCATGGGCGTTGAGCGCCTGACCATGCTGCGTTACGGGGTCAACGACCTGCGTGCCTTCTTTGAAAACGACCTGCGCTTCCTCAAGCAGTTCAAGTAAGGGCGAGAGAACATGAAATTCAGTAAATCCTGGGTGATGGAGTGGGTCCGCACCGAGTTGAGTGACAACGCGCTGGCCGACCAGATCACCATGGCCGGTCTGGAAGTGGACGCCGTGGAAGCGGTTGCTGGCCAGTTCAACAATGTGGTGGTGGGTGAAGTTGTCGAGTGCGCCCAGCATCCGGACGCCGACAAGCTGCGGGTGACCAAGGTCAACGTGGGCGAGGCCGAACTGCTGGACATCGTCTGTGGCGCGCCGAACTGCCGTCAGGGCTTGAAAGTGTGCGTGGCCAAAGTAGGGGCGACCCTGCCTGGTGATTTCACCATCAAGAAAGCCAAACTGCGTGGCCAACCGTCCCACGGCATGCTCTGCTCTTTCAGCGAGCTGGGTATCGACGTTGAAGCCGATGGCATCATCGAGCTGCCGGCCGATGCTCCCATTGGTACCGATATTCGTGACTACCTCAATCTGAACGACGTATCCATCGACGTGGATCTGACTCCGAACCGTGCCGATTGCCTCGGTATCGCCGGTCTGGCCCGCGAAATCGGCGTGCTCAACAGTGTGGACGTGGTCGAGCCGACCTGGGCACCAGCTGTTGCCACCATTGATGCAACTTTCCCGATCCGGGTGGAAGCGCCAGCCGATTGCCCCCGTTATCTGGGGCGCGTTATCAAGGGGCTGAACCTGCAGGCCCAAAGTCCGCTCTGGATGCAAGAGAAGCTGCGCCGTGGCGGCATTCGCTCCATCGACGCCATCGTCGACATCACCAACTATCTGCTGCTGGAATACGGTCAGCCGATGCACGCCTTCGATCTGGCTACCCTGGAAGGGGAACTGGTGGTACGTCGCGCCCACGCTGACGAGCCGATGACCCTGCTCGACGGCAACGAAGTGAAGCTCAAAGAGACCACCCTGGTGATTGCCGATGCCAAAGGTCCTGCCTGCATGGCCGGTATCTTCGGTGGCAACCGCACCGGTGTATCCGAGACCACTACCGACATCCTGCTGGAGTGCGCCTTCTTTGCGCCGCTCTCCATCACTGGCCGTGCTCGTGCTTACGGTCTGCACACCGACTCCTCCCACCGCTTCGAGCGCGGGGTGGATCCGGAGCTGCAAGCCAAGGTGATGGACCGTGCAACTCGCCTGCTGCTGGACATCTGCGGCGGCGAAGCGGGTCCGGTCATCGAGGTCAAATCCGATGCCCATCTGCCGAAAGCGGCACCCATCAAGCTGCGTCGCAGCAAGCTCGACAAGGTGATCGGTATCAGCGTGGCAGATGCTCAGGTGGTCGAGATCCTGACTCGCCTTGGCATGCAGGTTACTGTGGATGCTGACGGTTGGACTGCGCTGGCACCCTCCTGGCGTTTCGATATCGCCATCGAGGAAGACCTCATCGAGGAAGTGGCTCGCATCTACGGCTACAACAACATCCCGAACCTGAAACCCGCTGCCTCCTTGGCGATGGTGGAGCAGGCAGAAGGGCAGGTGACCCTGAAGCGCGTGCGCGACCTGCTGGTTGACCGCGGTTTTCAGGAAGCGATCACCTACAGCTTCGTCGATCCCAAGACCCAGCAAACCCTGTTCCCGCAGAGCGATGCCATCTTACTGCCGAACCCGATCTCGGTCGAGATGTCCGCCATGCGTGTCTCTCTGTTCCCGGGTCTGGTGCAGGCCGTCGTTTACAACCAGAACCGTCAGCAGCCGCGCGTGCGTCTGTTCGAGCAGGGTCTGCGTTTCATCAAGGATGAAAGCGCCGAGAACGGCATCCGTCAGGAGCCGATGCTGGCCGGTATCATCACTGGCAATCAGAGCGACGAGCACTGGGATATCAAAACCCGTGCAGCAGACTTCTTTGATTTGAAAGGGGATCTGGAAGCGGTGCTGGACTTGACCGCCGAAGGGGCCACCTTTACCTTCGAGCGCACCGAGCACAGCGCCCTGCACCCGGGCCAGAGCGCAGCCATCCTGCGTAATGGCGAGATCATCGGCCACATCGGTGTGATCCACCCGAGCCTAGAGAAGAAGCTGGGCCTCAAGAGCCGTGCGGTGATGTTTGAGCTGGAGCTGGACAAGCTGACCCCGGCCAAAGTACCGGTTGCTGCCGAAGTTTCCAAGTTCCCGGCGAACCGTCGCGACATCGCCGTGGTGGTCGATCGTCAGGTTCTGGCAGGTGATGTGCTTGCGGTAATTAAAAAAGTTGGCGGAAATCAGGTAGTTGGAATAAACTTGTTTGACGTATACCAGGGTGCTGGTATGGCAGAGGACAAGAAGAGCCTGGCCATCAGTCTTGTATTGCAAGACACCCAGCGCACCCTGGAGGAGAAAGAGATTGCCGAGACCGTAGACAATGTCGTGCGGGCCCTTGGTGAAGAGTTGAATGCATCCTTGAGGGATTGATCTATGGCGCTTACCAAAGCCGACATTGCAGAGCACCTGTTCACCCAGCTCGGGATGAGCAAGCGTGAAGCCAAAGATATGGTGGAAGCCTTCTTTGAGGAAATCCGACAGGCGCTTGAGCGTGGTGAACAAGTCAAGATTTCAGGCTTCGGTAACTTTGACCTTCGTGAGAAGAATCAGCGTCCCGGACGCAACCCCAAGACGGGCGAGGATATTCCTATCAGCGCCCGCCGCGTGGTGACCTTCCGGCCTGGCCAGAAGCTCAAGGCCAGGGTAGAAAATGTTGAACCCAACGAGTGATAAAAAGCCAGGCAGATGCCTGGCTTTTGTTTTCAGATGACCAAATTCCCCGTTTTTCTTCTGGGTGCCGTACTGGCACTGCCATTGCACGCCAAGCCTTTGCAGACCACAGTGCTGCCGTTGGCGCCGGCTACCCAGGCTTATGTGAATTCACTGAGCCAGCTTTCGCTCTGCTATCCTGCGACGCTTCCTCCACCATACCTGATGGCCGAGGGGGGACTGCTCAAGGATCGCCTCGCCCGGTTGCAGGAGCTGTTCCCGGTTCCCCTCGTGCTCAAAGAGTTGCCCGATTGGCAGACATTGCGCAACGGGCTCGCAGAGGGGGAATGCGACATCATTCCCTATGTCGGAACCCGCAAGAAGGCCGTGGAGGGCATGCGGTTAAGTCGTCCGATGATGGAAACCGATGCCGCCATCCTCTACAAGGGTGAAAATCTCAAACAGGCCCGCTTTCTGGTCTACTCGGTGGCAGACTCTGCCCGCCTGTTGCACGAGCTCTATCCTCAGGCACGCATTATTTCCCTAAAAAGCGGAGAGAAGGTCTACGACGCGCTGCAGAGCGGCAAGGGTGATGCCTATCTGGGGGACTATCTGCAACTGCGCTATCTGATGCGCGAGTTTCCTGCCGATGGTTTGCGCCTGCGCCGCCTGTTTGGTGAGGATCGGATCATCAGCTATCGCTTGATGATGCGTGATCAGCCGGAGTTGGCCAATCTGGTGGACACCCTGATCCGTCATATGCCCGCCGGTACTATCTATACCGATCTGGCCCGTTATCTCGATCAGGGGTCGCTATATGTCAACCAGCCCCACTTCAGCGATACCGAGCAGGCCTGGTTATCCGGCCGCGGTCGCACCATTCGCCTGGTGGTCAATCCCGAGTTGATGCCCTATAGCGGCGTCAATGATCTGGGGGAGGCGAAAGGGTGGAGCGCGGATGTGCTGCGCTGGGTCACCCAGGAGACCGGCTTGAAATACAAGCTGGTGCCTGCCGCCAGCAAGGCGGAGGCCGTAGAAAAGCTGCGCCGTGGTGAGGCGGATATGATGGCCGGCTTGCCGGAATCCCCGGCATTGACGGATCAGTTCATTTTCAGTCGGACGATCTCCACCAACCGGTTTGCCTTGATCAGCAAGCGCAAGCTGGCTGCCGATCGCATCACCCAACTCAAGCAGCAGCGTATTCTGGTGCCGGAATCCCTCTACGATCCCTCCTTGCTCGCCCTGCTCGGTGATCAGGAGTGGGTTCGCACCGACGGCCTCGAGCAGGGGCTTGCCGCGATCAAACAGGGCAAGGCTGACGCCATGCTGAGCGAGCTTTATCAGCTGCAATATCCCCAGCGTACCAACTTGCTGGAAGGGCTCGATATCGAGGAGCTGGAAGATCGCTTCAGTCTTGGCTTTGCCATCAACAAGAGTCAGACCGAACTGGCCGGGGTGATGGATCGCAACCTGATGGCGCTGACCAGCACCCAGATCGACGAACTTAACCAGCGCTGGCGCCGCTTGCTCGTCGTGCAGCAGCCCGGCGTGAGCTACGCCGCCTGGTTTGGCTCCATCGCCATGGCACTGCTGATCAGCGGTATCGTCATCGGCGGGATCTGGCGTTCCCGCCAGCAACTGGCACGGGAAGTGGCCCAGCGTCACGCCGCCGAGAAGGCGCTGGCCATCGAGAGCGAGCTGCGGGAAACCATGTTTCAGGCGTTGCCGGTGCCCGTCTATCTGCGCAACAGCCAGGGCAAGGTGATCAAATCCAATAAACAGGGGCGACGTCTGGCCCTGCGCTATTCGCAGCAGTTGATGCTGCCGCCGGTGCAGCCTCAGAAGAGTGAAGGGGAGTTGGTGCTGGGGGATCAGGTCTTCGCCTATGCCCAGCATCCGCTGCGACTGGACAAGCAAGCACCCGCCACCGATCTCATCGCCCTGTCGGATATCAGCGTGTTGCGTGAGCAGGCCCGTTTTTTGCGTCAGGCAGAGCGCCGCCTGCGCGCCCTGACCAATACCGTTCCCGGCGTGGTGCTGCAGTTTATGTTCGAGCGGGGACGGGTAGGGGGGATCGAGTTTATCAGCCGGGGCTGTTACGAGCTGCTGGGGCTGGCGAGTCAGCAGATCCGTCGTGAGCCCAAACGGGTGCTCATTATGCTGGAGCGCGAGGATCGCCGCCGGGTACGCCGTGAGATGTTCGCCATGTTGCAGGCTGGCAAACCCTTCGCATTCACCATGCGCTACCACCATCCGACCAAGGGGGTGCGCTGGTTGCAGCTCTATGGCCGTGGGCGCAGTCAGCCGCAGGGTTGGCGAATTTATGCGGTGATGCAGGATGCCACTGCCAGGGTTGAGCAGGATCAGGCATTGCAGCACTCCCATGAGCAGGCGCAACAGGCCGTTCTGGCCAAGGGGCGCTTTTTGGCCGCCATCAGCCACGAGATCCGCACGCCGATGAACGCCATGCTCGGCTTGCTGGAGTGGCTGGCCAGTACTCCTTTGTCGAGAGAGCAAGACTCTGCGCTGGCGCGGGTGCGTCAGGCGGGGGATGAGCTGCTCGGCCTGCTCAACGATGTGCTCGACTTTAGCCGCAACGAAAACAGCAAACTCTCCCTCTCGCCGCAACCCACCGATTTTGCCGAACTGTGCGAGCACGTGGCGGCAGTGCACTGGACCAAGGCGCGGGCCAAGGGATTGCAACTGCGCCTTAAGTTGGACCCGGCTCTGCCAGCCCTGCAGACCCTCGACCCTCACCGGGTACGGCAAGTGCTCCACAACCTGCTCTCCAATGCCATCAAGTTCAGCCTGCGTGGGGAAGTGGTGCTGTGGGCCGAGGTGGTCGCATCGACCTTGCGCTTCGGTGTGGATGATCAGGGACCGGGAATCACCGCCAAGATGCGCACCACGCTCTTTATGCCGTTCGAGCAGTTTGCCGTTGAAGGGCAGCTGCGGGCGCCGGGCACCGGTCTTGGTCTGGCGATCTGCAAGCAGCTGGTCGATCAGATGGGGGGGCTTATCGATGTCGAGGGGCGTGTCGGTGGCGGTAGCCGCTTCTATTGCGAGTTGCCCCTGAAGCGGGTGCAGCAGGAGCCGGACTGGCAGCCCAATGTGCGGCAGCTGGCACTCTCTTTACCCCACGATGAGGCGCAAGCTCTCTCGCCCTGGCTCAGTCGATTGGGGATCGCCACCGTCAGCAACGCCGTTGATACGCTGCAAGCGGAGGTGGACGAGAAGGGGCTCTACTATTGGGCCTGGCAAGGGGAGTCCTGGGTGCCAGGGACCATCATCACCCTGCTGCAACCACGCTTGACCCCGGATCAACCGGTCGCCGGCACCCAGCCAGGGCTTGGCATGCGGGTACTGCTGGTTGAAGATCACGATGTCAATCGCGAGCTGATCAGCCTGCAACTGGGGCAACTTGGTGCCAGCGTTATCACTGCCGCCAACGGGCAGCTGGCGCTGGAGATGCTGGCGCAGCAAGAGGT
Organism: Aeromonas sp. FDAARGOS 1416; assembly: GCF_019048085.1. NCBI lineage: Bacteria > Pseudomonadati > Pseudomonadota > Gammaproteobacteria > Aeromonadales > Aeromonadaceae > Aeromonas > Aeromonas sp. FDAARGOS 1416. The sequence goes on from NZ_CP077301.1 coordinate 1,406,627, forward strand.
GGATTTTGTGCTGACCGATCTGCAGATGCCGGTGATGAACGGGGCCGAGCTGTGCAGGCAATTGCGCCAATCCGCCCGTTGGGCCCGTCTGCCGGTCTATGTGATCACCGCAGATCTCAGTGATCAGGCGGCAAGGGAGCTGCAATCCTGCGGTTGCGATGGCCATCTGGACAAGCCGGTCGCCCTCAAGGAGCTGGCGACCTTGCTGCGCCATATTGCCAAAGAGGGGAGCAATGCTGTCGCCCCGACACCGGTTGCCTCGCTGCTGACCGATGAACTGGCCGCCCTTTATCTGAAGGCTACCCGTGATGATTTGGCCGAACTTGAGCGTTGCAGCACAGAAGAAGATGAAGTTGGCGTGAATGCTGCTTTACACAAGTTGAAGGGGGCCGCCAGAATGGTAGGGGCGACTGCGTTGGTTGCGGTCATTGAAGAGTGGCAACAGGCGCCCCATCCGATGCTGCAAGCCAGATTGAACCGGGCACTGGATGAGTTCAGCCAGCAGTTTTCAAAGAGGGCTCAAGATGATCATCACTGATGAAGAATTACTGGCGTTGCTCGATTCGGAAGAGCATGAGGCGGCAGGATTTTGCCCCATTGTGCTCTATGCCCTCGACAGCACCGCCCATGAGTTGGCCAGCACCATGACATTGCCCTCCTATGTCACGCTGCACCGTACCCGACCGGATGCCTGCTGGCAGTGGGAAGGGTTGTTTGCGGCAGGTGCCATTGCCCTTTACGACCCCGCCGCTCATCAGCAGGCGGATTACTTCCCCCAGTTGCAGCAGCATGAGGGAATTTACGCTATTGGCGAGGATTGGCTGGGGGGGCTTGCCGCCAGTTACCGTAACTGGTGCAACTGGCTGGCCGCTAACAAGGTGCTGCTGCTCGAGGATCACCCGTTTCAGGGGATGCAACTGCAACAGACCATCGCCGGGTTGGGGCTCTCCTGTCAGTGGGTACAGGATGAATCGGCCTGTCTTGCTGCATTGTCGGCGGGCGACATCAGCCTGCTGGTGTGCGATCTCAGCCTAGTGGAGCAAGATGCCATCAGTCTGCTGATGAACCAGCCCCAGTTGCAGGAGGCCGGGCTGCCCATTGTGCTGCTTTCGGCCCATGAGCAGACGCTGATCGACGGTGCCCGCCGCCTGCTGCACGATGCCGGTTTCAACATTCTGGCTGCACTGGCAAAGCCGCTTGATTGCGACGAGCTGCTCAGGTTGCTGCGTCGACTTTATCTGGGCCCGCTGCGTCAGCAGCGCTTGAGCGGCCAGCGCCGCTCCATCCGCCGGTGGCAGGGGGAGGTGCAGGGTCAGCTTGGGCTGCTCTCCAGTCCCGCGACCCCTCATCCGGTCTGGCTGGCGGTAACGGGTTTGCCCAGCCGCTGGGAGGCGCTCAAGGATTGGCTGACGGAGCAGTCGCGTACCCCAGCCGAACTGACCCTGCTGATCCACCGTCGTGACCACCTGCTCGGCAATGCCGATCGCTTCGCGCTGGTGCTGCAAGCCAGTCTGGCGGGGAGCAAGCTGGCGCTGCTGCTCGATAACAGCCAGCATCTGCCATTCGATCTGCTGGAGCGTTTGCCGCTGCAAGCCTTGCTGCTGGGGCAGGGGATCTTGCCGGAGATGGAGTCCTTGACCGGTGACTCCCTGCTGGGGCGTTTTATGGCCCGGGTTCGGGAGCTGGGGATCGCCGTCTATCTGGATGATCCTTACAACCTGCTCGACGTCGAGGTGTGGCGAGAGCGCGGTATGACGGGGCGCTGGTAAGCCATGCCGCGCTACCTCTGCTGGCCCATGCACCGGGAGCGCCTTGGCAAAGGACTGGAGGGCTGGCCCCATCCGCTTTCCCGAGCTGCGCTGCCACTGGCTATGGAGGTATCCGGGGTGCCTTGCCTGCTGCGCGAGCTGCATGGGGTGCCGCCTGCCCGCATGCTGGCTGCTTACGATGCATTGAGTGAAGAGAGCATCTATCTGCGCTTTATGCGTCCGAAACGGACGCCGCCACCGGAACAGGTAGCCCAATTTCTCAATTACCATCCCGAACAACAAATCTCGCTGCTACTGACCGATCTGGCTGGTGAGCCGCTGGCTCAGGCGCAATCAATCCGCCGCCGCCTTCATCCCGATCGGGCGGAGTTTTCTTGCATCGTGGCGGATCACTTTCAGCACAAGGGGGCGGGGAGGCGGATTCTGCTGGCGCTGGCACTGCTGGCCAGGGAGGACGGGATCCGGGAGTGGACGGCGGAAGTGTTGGCCCAGAACCGGCCGATGCTGACCCTGCTCAAGCGCCTTGGCTTGCCGCTGACCCTGGTGACCGGGCGGGAGATGGTCTTTGTCAGGCTGGATCTGTCGGTACTGGATGCCTGGTTACCCGCACCGCCAGCGGCGCCGCTTAAGACCAAGGGCGAATAGTGACACTTTTTTCCCTGTGCTAAGGTCACATTTATTGTGCGGGGATAGACGGAGCAGCTTATGGCGCAGTCATATAAACATATCGTGATCCTGACCGGCGCGGGGATCTCTGCCGAATCCGGCATCAAGACTTTTCGTGCCTGCGACGGTTTGTGGGAAGAGCACAAGGTCGAGGATGTGGCGACCCCCGAGGGGTATGCCCGGGATCCCGAACTGGTGCTGCGCTTTTACAACTCCCGCCGCAAACAGCTGCAACAGCCCCAGGTTCACCCCAATCCGGCCCACTATGCGCTGGCCCGCCTCGAGCGACTGCTGCCCGGCACGGTCACCCTGGTCACCCAGAACATCGACAATCTGCACGAGAGCGCTGGCAGCAAGAACCTTATCCATATGCACGGGGAGCTGCTCAAGGCCCGTTGCCCCGAGTCCGGTCAGGTGATCGAGTGGCGCGGCGATCTCCATCAGGACGAGCTCTGCTCCTGCTGCCAGTTCCCTCAGCCGATGCGTCCCCATGTGGTCTGGTTTGGTGAAATGCCGCTCGGGCTGGATCGCATCTACAGCGCGCTGGCCCAGTGCGATCTCTTTATCTCCATCGGCACCTCTGGCGCCGTCTATCCGGCCGCCGGGTTTGTCCATGAGGCGGGATTGAACGGGGCGCACACCATCGAGCTTAATCTCGAACCGAGCGAGGTAGGTAGCCAGTTTGACGAGAAACGTTATGGCCCAGCCTCCCTACTGGTGCCCGCCTATGTCGATGAGTTGCTGGAGGCGTGCGGCATTCATCAACCGAGGCAAGTCGAGGGGCACAACTGGATGGAGATGCGCGGTCCCTGAGCTACTGTGCGACGGGACAGTTGCAATGGTTCGGTGAAATCGCCACACTGGCAACCATTTAAAAAATGGGACGCAGTTGGCGCAAATTACCATGACCGCAGTCAAGCAATGGATCGCTTTTTTTCTCCTGGTGCTGGCCAGTGCCAGTGCATCGGCCTCCATCCCCCTGATGACCCTGATACTGCCAGATGGCCAGCAGGTGAACCTCGATGAGGCGGCTCTCTCCGCCTTGCCACAGACCGAATTCACCACCACTACCCCCTGGACTCAGGGCGCCCACCACTATCGCGGGCCGACCCTGTCAGCCGTGCTGGCGGCGCAAGGGATCCCGGATGCTCGCAAGATCGCCGTCTCGGCCCTCAACGGCTATCAGCAGGTGGTGGATCTGGCCCTGTTCGACGGCGTGCCGCTGACCCTGGTGCGTCAGGAGGACGGCAAACCGCTGACCCGGCGCAACAAAGGGCCGCTCTGGCTGCTCATCCCGTTCACCACCTATCCCAAGCTGGACGTGCCTGCCATTCATAACTGCATGGTGTGGCAGGTGACCCGCATCGAGATCGTCGATTGATGGGGCTGTCCCGCCACAAACTGCTGTTGGTTGCGGTGTCGCTGCTGTTTCTGCTCTCGTCGGGCAGCAGCCTCTATCTGCAGTATCGGCAGGAGCAGCTGGTCGATACTTTCTACCGCAATGTCCACTGGAACATCAGCCAGGTAATGCTCGAATCCCAGCGTTTCCTCTATGACCTGCAGCTCTACCGGGCTGGCAGACTGTCGATGGAGACCCTGAGCCTCGATTACGATCTGCTGTGGAACCGGCTCGATATCTTCCTCATCAGCAGTGAAACCGCCGAGATGCGCCAGCGGCACGGTCTCGGTAAAGTGCTGGCCACCCTGTTCGAGCAGATCAAGCAGCTCGAACCCCAGATGGAGGCTGGTGCGCTGCGCGAGGGGGCTGAGCTTGCCCGCTTGCAGGAGGCGATCGCCAGCCAGACCCGCCTCGTCGAGCAGATAGGGGATCAGATCCTCTCCGGCCAGGAGCGGGAGCATTCGGTCAGCCAAATCCGCAACAGCCTGTTCTGGCTGCAGATCTGGCAACTGATCCTGCTGCTGACCGGTGGCGCTCTGGTCGCTGCCCTCATTCGCGCCAATCTGGCGAACCGTCGGCTTGCCCTGCTCGATCCCCTGACCCTGCTTGGCAACCGCCGTGCCCTGCAGGAGCAGCTCTCTCGCGCTCTGCATGCTGATGATGTGAGCGCCCTGGTGGTGCTCGATCTCAAGCGCTTCAAGCAGGTCAATGATCTGCTGGGTTATCAGGTCGGTGATCGGCTGTTGCAGATGGTGGCCAACAAGCTGCAGCAGGCCCATGGCAGCCACGCTTACCGGCTCGGCGGAGATGAATTTGCCGTGGTGCTGACCAAGGCGAATGATGCGCTGGAAACCGCCATTCATGAGCTGGTGGATCTGCTCCATTTCGAGTTCGTGACCCGGGAGTGCAGCTTCGATCTGGCCTGTCGACTCGGGGTCGCCAAGGCGCAGCAACAGGATGCCGCCCGGCTGCTGGATCAGGCCATCCTGGCCCTTAACCAGGCCAAGCGTAGCCAGGAGGGGGCGATCAGCTGGTTTGAGCCTGCCATGCTGCAACAGTTGCAGTTGAGTCAACAGCAGCTTCATCAGCTGCGAGAGTGGCTGGCGGGGCGCGAGCCTGCACCGCTGCGAGTGGCATTGCAGGCGCTGACGGACGGACAGGGCAACGAGATGTGGCAATTGGCGCTTGAGTGGCGTGAGCAGGGAGTCCCATGCCATATGCGCTGGCTGCAGGAGTGCGGCGTACTGGGGCCCGTGTTGGCCCGTGTGCTGCAAACGCACGAGGCGCAGTATGCCGATGGTCGGACACTGCTGGTCCCGCTCGACAATCAGGCCCAGCTGACCCATCTACTGGCCTATTTGCCGGAGGCTTCCTGCACGCCGCTAGTGTTGCTGGTACCGACGCTACAGCCGGATGGTGCCTTGCTGGCGGGATTGCGGCAACAGGGTTGCACTCTGGCGCTCAGAGCGATTGGCAGCACCACCGCGGCGCAGCTGGCAGTAGGCTGGCCCGTTCGCTACTGGCTGCCGCAGGGTGATGAAGATGGCGAGTTGTTGCAGCCTCTGGCCAGACGATTGGGGCTGGTGCCACTGCAAGTGCTGGCAGCCAGGGAGACCCGGTCGCTGGCCTGAGGGCAAAAAGCGGTATTGCACCGGCAAGAGACAAAATGAAACAAGGCGACCTCGGGGTCGCCTTGTTTCATTTATTGCCCCTGAACGTCAGGTGCGAGGGGCGCAGGATTGCCTGATCACCAGGTCTGGGTCGACGGTGATCAGGTGGTTCTCCACCGCTTCACCGTTGATGCGGGCCAGCAGGCGGGTGACGGCGAGGCGTCCCAGCTCCTCTTTGGGCTGGTTGACGGTGGTGAGCGGCGGCGACATAAATTCTGCCAGTGCCACATTGTCATAGCCAACGATGGAGATATCCCGCGGGATCACCAGCCCCGCCTGATGGGCGGCACTGATGGCCCCCATCGCCATCATGTCGTTGCAGACAAAGAGGGCGGTGGGACGCTCGGGCAATGCCAGCAGACGAGTCATCGCCTGATGGCCGCTGGCGCAGTCAAAGTCCCCCTCCTGGATCCACTCTTGATTGATCGTGAGACCTGCCTCCTGCAACGCCTGCTCGAAGCCAGCTTGGCGCTGGTTGGCGGGGGCGCGGCTGTGGGGGCCTGTGATACAGCCGATGGCGGTATGGCCCAGCTCAATCAGATGGCGGGTCGCCAGATAACCGCCATGGAAGGAGTTGTCGGCGATAAGATCCACATCCTCGCTAACCAGACCCCAATCCATCACCACCACCGGCAGGCTCTTGAGCCAGTCGAGCTGATTGAACACCTCTTGCTGTCCTTCGCTACACATGATCAGCAGGCCATCGACCCGCTTGCGCAGCATCATCTTGAGGTAGGAGAGGGCGGTTTCTGCCTGCCCTTCGGTGTTGCCCAGCATCAGGTTGTAGCCCTGCTCGAAGCAATAGCGCTCCACCCCGCGCACCACCTCGGCAAAGAAGGGGTTGCTGGAGGTGGTGACCAGCATACCGATACTGTTGGTCTCCTTCACCTTGAGGCTGCGGGCCACCAGACTCGGGGCATAGTTGAGATCGCGCATGGCCGCGAAGACCCGCTCACGGGTCTCCTCGGCGACGAAGCGGGTCTCGTTGATGACATGGGAGACGGTGGTGGTGGAGACCTGGGCCCTCGCCGCCACCTCCTTGATATTGGCCATCAGTGCCCCTGCGCAGTCTGCTCAAGCAGGAAGGTGTCGACCTCCTGCTTGCTCGGGATGGAGCTCTGGGCGCCGAATCGGGTGACGGAGAGCGCCGCCGCCCCATGGGCAAAGCGTACCGCGCTGTGGAAATCGGCACCGGCCAGTTCCGCCGCCAGCAGGGCGCCGTTGAAGGTATCGCCCGCGGCAGTGGTATCCACCGCCTTGACCCGAAAGCCCGGGATCAGCTGTTGCTGCTGTGCGTTGCTGCAGTAAACCCCCTGGGAGCCCAGGGTGATCATCACATCCGCAATGCCCATCTGGTGGAAGCGGGCGGCCGCCTCGCGGGCGCTCGCTTCATCGGTGACTTTTACGCCGGTCAACAGCTCGGCCTCGGTCTGGTTGGGGGTGATAAGATCCACCAGCGCCAACAGCTCAGCGGAGAGCGGACGGGCAGGGGCGGGGTTGAGCACCACCCGGGTGCCGTGGGCGCGGGCCAGCCGTGCAGCTTCATGGACGCTCTCCAGCGGCACTTCCAGCTGCAACAGCAGGGTGTGGGCGTCGGCGATCATGGCTTCGTGGTTTTTCACCACAGCCGGAGTGATGGCACCGTTGGCCTCGGCGGAGATGCCGATGCTGTTCTCCCCCTCATCGCTGACATAAATGATGGCGATGCCGGTCGGGAGCTTGGGATCGAGTTCGACGGCGCTGACGTCGATGCCATCTTTGGCAAAGCCACTCTTCATCTGGTGGCCGATGGCGTCATCACCGATGCGGGCGATAAAGGAGACGGGGGCGCCGAGGCGGGCAGCTGCGACTGCCTGATTGGCCCCCTTGCCACCCGGGACCACCTGATAGCTGTGGCCGGTCAGGGTTTCACCCGGGCGAGGAAAGTGGGGAACGCGCAGCACATGGTCTGCATTGACACTGCCCAGAACGACGAGACGATTCATGTTGACTACTCCTGATGCATCTTGGCTTGAACACTGTGATGGCGTGAGCTCAAGCCGGGAGGCACCTGAACGAGAGGGAAAAGGGGAGGCGAGCCTCCCCCTTGTGATTTATTTGCTGACCACTTGCAGCGGTACCGGAATGGATTTCTCGACCGGCTGACCTTTCAGCACCTTGTCGGCAGTCTCGACGCCGATGGCACCAATCAGGGCAGGCTGCTGGGCCACGGTGGCGGCCAGTTTACCCTTGGCTACGGCGGCTTTGCCATCGTCAGTGCCGTCGAAGCCGACGATCATCACCTCTTTGCCGGCAGCCTGCACCGCGCGGATGGCACCCAGCGCCATCTCGTCGTTCTGGGCGAACACAGCCTGTACGGTCGGATGGGCGGCCAGCAGGTTTTCCATGACGTTCAGACCCTTGGTGCGGTCAAAGTCGGCAGGCTGGGAAGCCAGCACCTGCAGCTTGTTGGCCGCCACGGCCAGGGCAAAACCTTCGCCACGGTCACGGGCGGCGGAGGTACCGGCAATCCCTTCGAGCTGGATCACCTTGGCACCGGTACCCAGTTTCTCGGTGATAAAGTCACCGGCCAGCTTACCGCCCGCCACGTTGTCGGAGGCAATGTGGGCCTTGACCTCACCCTGCGCAGCGCCGCGGTCCAGGGTCAGTACCGGAATGCTGGCGCGGTTGGCCAGACGAATGGCGTTGCCGACAGCTTCGGAGTCGGTGGGGTTGATCAGAATGGCGCCGACCTTGCGTACGGTGAGATCTTCCATGTTGGAGAGCTCTTTGGCCGGGTCATTCTGGGAATCCAGTACCACCAGCTCGTAGCCAAGCTCTTTGGCTTTGGCTTCGGCACCCTCTTTCATGGTGACAAAGAAGGGGTTATTGAGGGTGGAGACCACCATGGCCAGGGTTTGATCGGCGGCATGGGCGGTGCCCAGCACGGACATGATGGCGGCAGTGAGCAGGGTATTGAGCTTTTTCATCATTTCATTCCTTGTGTGTGGCTTGTCTTATCAACGATTGCTTTTGTTATCGATCATCACGGCAAGCAAGATCACGCTGGCCTTGGCGATCATCTGGTAATAGGAGGATACGTCGAGCAGGTTGAGGGCGTTATTCAGGAAGCCGATGATCAGCGCCCCTATCAGGGTCCCCATGATGCGGCCCTTGCCGCCCATCAGGCTGGTACCACCCAGCACCACGGCGGCGATGGCATCCAGCTCGTAACCCATGCCCGCTGTTGGCTGGGCAGAGGAGAGGCGAGAGGTAACGATAAGCCCTGCCAGTGCCGAGAGCGCGCCGCACAGACCATACACCGCCAGCTTCACCCGATCCACATTGATACCGGAGAGGCGGGTAGCCGATTCGTTGCCACCCAGCGCGTAGATATAGCGACCGAGACGGGTATGGTTGAGCATGAACCAGGCGAGCAGGAAGACGATAGCCATCAGCCAGATGGGCACCGGCAGACCGAACAGGTAACCGGTACCGAGCCAGGCGAAGTGATCGGCGCCGTCACTGAAACCGGTGGAGATGGGGCGACCCTCGGTATAGACCATGGTGATACCGCGCAGGGCGGTCATGGTGACCAGGGTAGCGATAAATGCCTGCACCTTGCCCTTGGCAATGATCAGGCCGCTGACGCCGCCCAGCAGGGCACCGGCCCCCAGAGTGAGGGGCACCACCAGCCAGATCGGCAGCTCCATGGCAACCATGGTGGCGGCCAGCGCACCACACAGGGCCAGTACCGAGCCGACCGACAGATCGATACCGGCGGTGAGGATAACCAGCGTCATACCGACCGCCATGATGGCGTTGACCGAGGTTTGGCGCAGGATATTGAGGAGGTTGTCGGCGGTGAAGAAGTTGGGGCTCAAAAAGGAGACCACACCAATCAGGACCAGCAGCGCGACCAGGGATTTGTTCTCGATCCACCACGCCTTGCTCATGACGCCACGGCGGGAAAGGGTTTGGGTTGTCATTGTGCTGCCTCTTGCTCTGATTGCCACTGTTTACCGACTGCCGCCGCCATCAGCTTCTCCTGATTGGCATCGCGGGTGTTGAACTCTGCGCTGATGCGCCCTTCGTGCATCACCATGATGCGATCACTCATGCCGAGCACTTCCGGCATTTCGGAGGAGACCAGAATGATGCTCATCCCCTCCTTCTTGAACTGGTTGATCAGCTGATAAATTTCCTTTTTCGCCCCCACGTCGACGCCGCGGGTCGGCTCGTCGAGGATCAGCACCTTGGGCCGGGTCAGCAGCCCTTTGGCGATGGCCACCTTCTGCTGGTTGCCGCCGGAGAGTAGCTTTATCAGCTGATCCTGACTCGGGGTCTTGATGTTGAACAGGCGCACATAGTCGCTCACCGCCTGCCGTTCGGCCTTGCCATCGATCTTGCCGTTGCTGATGAACTCGTCGAGGGCGCACAGACTCATGTTTTCGCGCACCGACAGCTCCAGCACCAGTCCATCCCCCTTGCGATCTTCGGAGATATAGGCGATGCCTGCGGCCAGACCATCGGCCGGACTGGTTGGCACCAGCGCGTGGCCATCTACCGTGATTTCACCGCTGCTGACAGGGCTGGCACCGTATATCAGCTTCATCAGCTCGGTACGACCGGAACCCATGAGGCCGCTAAAACCCAGAATTTCCCCCTGACGCAGGGAGAAGCTCACCCCGCGCACGCCGGGGCCTGCCAGATCCTTCACCTGCAAGCTGACGGGGCCAAGCTCGCGCTCAAGGCGCGGGTACTGCTCTTCCAGTCGGCGACCCACCATCATCTCGATGATCTTGTCTTCATCCAGATCACGCACCGCCTTCTCACCGATCCACTTGCCATCGCGCAGCACGGTGACCCGATCGCAGATCTCGAAGATCTCCTTGAGGCGGTGGGAGATATAGACGATGCCGCAACCCTGCTCACGCAGCTCGCGGATAACCTTGAACAGCTGCTCGGTCTCGGTATCGGTCAGCGCATCGGTGGGTTCATCCATGATGATGACGCTGGCATCGAACGACAGCGCCTTGGCAATCTCCACCATCTGCTGTTCGCCGATGGAGAGATCCCCGAGCCGGGTATCCGGCCCGTGTTTGACGCCAAGTCGCGCCAGCAGGCCACTTGCCCGCTCGCGCAGTTGTTTGTGGTCGATGCTGCCAAAACGGGTACGGGGTTCGCGACCGAGGAAGATGTTGGCGGCAATCGACAACTCCGGCAGCAGGTTCAGCTCCTGATGGATGATGCTGATCCCCTGATCCTGAGAGTCGCGGGGGCCCTTGAAGTGAACCGACTGACCGCGGTAGCTGACGCTGCCCGCATCAGCCTGATAGATGCCGGTCAGCACCTTCATCAGGGTGGATTTGCCGGCGCCATTTTCACCGAGCAGGGCCATCACCTGGCCCGGATAGACCCGCAGACCCGCTTCGTCGAGGGCGCGCACACCGGGGAAGGTCTTGACGATCCCGGTCAGCTCCAGAATGGGTGAGAGGGGAGAGGTTGTGCTCATTTGCAGCTTCCTTGAAGAGGCCTTCTTTGAAGAATGTCAGAACGCCACACCGGCGCAGAGGATCAGGTTGGCGTAGGGAGTCACCTCGCCGCTGCGCACGATCGCCTTGCTCTGGCGGGAGCGGGTCTTGAACTCCTCGTGCAGGCAGTATTCGATGGCGATGGGCTTGCCCTGGGCGGCTGCGTGCGCCTCAAGCTGCTCGACCAGTGCCTGATGGGCGGCGGGGCTGATCTGCTTGATCTCGCTTGCCATGATCGCTTTCTCCACCACCAGATCGGTGAGCAGGGCGGTCAGTACGGTTTCAAGGCTGGGCGTCCCCGCCATCAGAGCCAGATCGATCCGCTGCGGACCTGCCGGAATGGGCAAGCCTGCATCGCAGACGGTGATCTCGTCGGTGTGGCCCATCTGTGCCACCAGAGCACTCAGGGGAGCATTGAGCAGTACGCCTCGTTTCATACAGCACCTCATCAGGCCTTGGCCCGTCAATCTGTGAACCGCTAGGCAACCGGTTACGCAACCGGTTGCGTCATGGCGCAAAGATAGGCTTTTTACTAAGGAAGGGCCACGGCAAAACCACGGAAATGTGAAAACGATCTCAAAGGCGGGAGAAGAAGTGCAGGGGAGGAGGCAGGAAGGGTGTCAGCAGAGCCCTGACACCCTTGTTATTCATCGAGCTATTGATTTTATGGTTAGTTGGCCAGTGCCTTGGCGACCGCCGGACGGCTCAGCATGCGCTGATAATGATCGGCAACCTTGGGGAATTCACTGATCTCGACCCCATCGCTTTTCAGCCAGCCCGCGACCACGAACAGATAAATGTCCGCCACGCTGAACTGCTCGCCCAGCACCCAGGGGCCTGCCAGATAGTGCTGCTCAATCTGGGCAAAGCCGTCACGCATATTGCTGGCGACTTTCTGCTGCATGGCGGCAATGGCCTGCTCGTCATCGGCCCAGCGGCTGCCACGGCGACCGTGGGCGTGGGAGACATGCACGGTGGAGGCGAGGAAGCTGTTGACCTCCTGCATGCGGGCCAGCTGGAACGGATTGTCCAGCGGCGCCAGCTTGGCATCGGGGAAGCGCTGCGCCACATAGAGCAGCAGGGCCGGGGTCTCGGTCAGGGTGCCCTGCTCGGTGATCAGGGCTGGCACCCGCCCTTTGGGGTTGATGGCGAGGTATTCGGGCGAACGCTGCTCACCGGCAGCCAGATTGAGCTGGCGGGCAGTAAACGGGGCGCCGGTTTCCAGCAGTGCGATTTGGACCGCCACGGCGCAGGAGCCGGGGGCGAAGAAGAGGGTCAGATCGGACATGAATACTCCTGATTGGCTCAGGCCACCCGCGATATCGGCGAAAGATTGCTTCGCACAGCACCACGGGCAGTCATGAAAAAAGAGAAGGGGGCAAATATTGCCCCCTTAAACTATTAACCCCGTCAGGGTCAATTAATAGCCGACTTAACCGGCCTTGGCCACCATGGCTTTCAGCTGCAGGAAGTACTGCTCGTAGAGGCGGGAGGCATCACCCACATCGGACTGGAACTCGCCCTTGCGCTTGATCTCGTCGCTCGGGAAGACCATGGGGTTGTTGCGAAACGCCGGGGTGAGCAGGGGAATGGCATCCTTGACCGGGGTGGGGTAGCCAATCGCCTCGGCCACCTTGGCGGCCACATCGGGGCGCATCAGGAAGTTGATCAGGGCGTGGGCCTCTTTCACATGCTTGGCCTTGGCCGGGATGGCGAGGTTGTCCATCCAGAGCACGGCGCCTTCTTCGGGGTAGGTCATCTGGATGGAAGGGTATTCGCGCTGGGCGCCGTATGCCGAGCCGTTCCACAGCATGCCGATATTGACCTCACCGGCGATAAAGGGGTCGGCCGGGTTGTCGGAGTTGAACGCCTTGACGTTGGGCATCAGCTTTTTCAGGTATTCGAACGCTTCGGCAATTTGCGCCTTGTCTTGAGTGTTGGGGCTGTAACCCAGCTGCACCAGCGCGATATGGAACACCTCGCGGGCATCGTCCATCAGCAGCAGGCTCTCTTTCCACTCCGGTGCCCAGAGTTGCTTCCAGCTGGTGACCGGCTGCTCGATGATGTCAGTGTTGGTGCCGATCCCGGTTGCGCCCCAGATATAGGGGATGGAGTAGCGGTTGTCCGGGTCGTACTCATGGTTGAGCAGGGTGGGGTCGAGGTGCTTGAAGTTGGGCAGCTGGGCGCGATCCAGCGGCTGCAGCATCCCCTCTTTGGCCATTTTCGAGATGAAATAGGTGCTGGGCACCACAACGTCATAGCCGTCACCATGGGTTTTCAGCTTGGCGTAGAGGGTCTCGTTGGATTCGTAGGTGGAGTAGATCACCTTGATACCGGTCTCTTGCTGGAACTGCTCCAGCAGGCCGTCCGGCACATATTCCGACCAGTTGTAGAAGTAGACCACATTTTCGTCGGCCGCGTGAGCGCTCTGGCTCAGCAGCGGGGTGGTGAGGGTGAGGGCGGCTGCCAGCAGGGCGCCGGCCTTGTGTTGGATTGTCATCAACAACTCCTTGGGGTTATGGGGCCTTGCGGCCCACCGTGACAGAGTTCGCCAAAGGTGGCGGGGACGAAACGGGCAGGGTCAACCCTGCCGTTTACGCAGTAACAGTTGCGCCAGCAGCACCATCCCGAGGGAGGCGACCAGCATCAGAGTGGCCAGGGCGTTGACCTCGGGGGAGACACCCACCTTGACCATGGAGTAGATCTTGAGCGGCAGGATCTCGTAGGCCGGGCCGGTGACAAAGGAGCTCACCACCACGTCGTCCAGCGACAGGGTAAAGGAGAGCAGCCAGCCCGCCATCACCGCCGGCAGGGCCAGCGGCAGTATGATGCGGCGCAGGATGATCCACTCGCCAGCCCCCAGATCCCGTGCCGCCTCCAGCATCCGCACATCAAAACCGCACAGCCGCGAGTAGACGGTGATCACCACAAACGGCAGGCAGAAGGTGATGTGGGCAATCAGTAGCGACCAGAAGCCCAGCGCAATGCCGGTCACTACAAACAGGGTCAGCAGCGAAATGGCCATCACGATATCGGGGGACATCATCACCACAAACAGCATGCCGCTCACGTACTGCTTGCCGCGAAAGCGATAGCGAAACAGCGCCACGGCGGTGAGGGTGCCGATCAGGGTGGCTGCGGTGGCGGTGAGGGCGGCGATAGTCAGGGAGTGCTGGGCAGCCTGCATCAGGCTGGCGCTGGCAAACAGCTTCTCATACCAGCCCAGGGTAAAGCCGCGCCAGTCGATGCCATATTTCGACAGGTTGAAGGAGTTGGCGATCAGCACCCCGATGGGCACATAGAGATAGCCAAACACCAGCAGCAGGAACAGAGCTTTCAGTGCGCGCATCATGCCAGCTCCCCCTTCTTGCTGAGCAGCTTGCCCGCCCGCCAGTAGCAGTAGACCAAGAGCGCCATCAGCACCGTCAGCATCACGCTGATGGCCGCGCCAAAGGGCCAGTCACGGCTGTTGAGGAACTGGGTCTTGATCAGGTTGCCGATCAGCAGATGTTTGGCGCCACCCAGCAAGTCGGAGACATAGAACATCCCCATGGCGGGCAGGAACACCAGCAGACAACCGGCGATGATGCCGGGCAGGGTGAGGGGCAGGATGATCCGTACCAGCCGCTGCCAGCCGTTGGCGCCGAGATCTCGCGCCGCCTCCAGCAAACGGCCATCCAGCTTCTCGATGCTGGAGTAGAGCGGCAGCACCATAAAGGGGAGCAGCACATAGACCAGCCCGATGATGACGGCCACCTCGGTATACATCATCTGCAGCGGCCGCTCGATAAGCCCCAGATCCAGCAGCCAGCCGTTGATCAGCCCCCGGGTGCCGAGCAGCACTTTCAGCGCATAGGTGCGGATCAGGGAGTTGGTCCAAAACGGCACCACCACCAGAAACAGCAGCAGCGGGCGGATACGCGCTGGCAGATGGGCCAGCAGCCAGGCAAAGGGGTAGCCCACCAGCAGGCAGATGGCGGTGGCGAGCAGCGCCAGCCAGAGAGAGTGGAGCAGCACCTCGAAATAGAGGGGGTCCAGCAGGCGGCCATAGTTGCTCAGGGTAAAGAGCGGTGCGATAAGCTCGGACTCGTCACGAGTCAGGAAGCTGACGCCGACGATCATCAGGTTGGGCAGGAAGACAAACAGCGTCAGCCAGCCGAGGATCAGCGCGATGGCCCCGTTGCGAAAGCCGTTGTGGGCAAAGCTGTGCGGTACCCGCAGATTAGTGAGGCTCATAGGGCAGCACCACCTCCCAGCTGTCAACCCAGTGGATCGCCACCTCCTGACCCAGACGGTAGTCAAAATCGGGGTCATCCTCGTCGAAGAACTCGGAGATAAGCAGCTGTTTGCCACTTTCGAGCTCGATCACCGAATCCAGCGTCGCCCCCTTGTAGTTGCGCTCGCGGATGTTGCCCCGCAGCGCACCGCTCTGATCGTCATCCTGATCGAGAATGCGCAGATCTTCCGGGCGCAGCAGCACCAGTACCTTGTCGTCTGGCTGGAATGGCAAGGTGGTATGGAGCAGGCATTCGCGCCCCTCTACCTCGGCCTGCCAGATACCGGGCTCGCGCTGGCTGATCAGCTTGCCATCCATCACGTTGATCTCGCCAATAAAGCGGGCCACGAACAGGTTGGCTGGCGACTCGTAGATATCGCGTGGGGTGCCGCGCTGGATGATCTTGCCGCCCTCCATCACCAGGATGCGATCAGACATGGTGAGCGCCTCTTCCTGATCATGGGTAACGAAGACAAAGGTGATGCCAAGGCGACGCTGTAGCGCCTTGAGCTCGCTCTGCATCTGCTTGCGCAGCTTGTAGTCGAGTGCCGAGAGGGATTCGTCGAGCAGCAGCAGGCGAGGCTTGTTGACCACGGCGCGGGCGATGGCGACCCGTTGTTGCTGACCGCCGGAGAGCTGATCCGGGCGGCGGTTGGCCAGCTCGGTGAGCTGCACCATGGCGAGGGTCTCCTCGACCCGCTGACGGATCTCGCTGGCCGGTACTTTCTGCATCTCGAGGCCAAAGGCGACGTTTTCAAACACCGTCATATGAGGGAAGAGCGCATAGCTCTGGAACACGGTGTTGATGTGCCTGTGTTCGGCGGGGATATGGGTGATCTCGTCACCGGCCAGATGGATGGTGCCACCGTCGACCGATTCGAGCCCGGCCAGCAGGCGCAGCAGGGTGGTCTTGCCACAGCCGGAGGGGCCCAGCAGGGTAAGAAATTCACCGTCATAGATTTCAAGGTCAAGGTCACTCAGGATTACCTTGCCATCGTATTTTTTGCTGATCTTGTTCAGCGCGACAATTACCTGTGGATTGTTCATCATCCGCCAGTCTCACCCCAGCCAGTGGCCATCGTGTTGAAAGAGGGCCGCATTCTATGCAGCCGACACATGAAATTAAAGGCTTTTTGGCCCGAATTAGCCGCAAGTGCGCAGGAAAAACGGCTACGAATAGCAGACCAAATCGCTATAATGTGCCACCTGATTTGGTCGTTTTCGATATTGGATAGTCAATTGAGTAATAAAATGCGTATTGGCGGCTCCCTTGAGCAGTCTCTGAACCAAGGCTACCGCCTTGATCTGAAAGGGGTCATCCAGGAGGGATGGCAACAGACCCGCCGTACCGGATTTGGCCTGCTGCTGGCGATTGTCGGGGTGACGGCGATCTGGATCCTGCTCAGCAATGTGCTGCTGTTGCCCTATCTGGGGGATGACAGCCAGATGAATGTGGCCATGGTGCTGAGTCTGCTGATGACGGTGGTGATGGCTCCCATGACCAGCTCCCTCGATATGCTGGGGTTGCAGCAGTCGGTCGGGGTGCGCGCCCGCGCCAACCAGGTGTTCGACTTCTTCCGCCACTTTGTACGCCTCGGCATGTTGAGCCTGCTTGGTAGTCTGCTCACCAGCCTGTTTGGCCCGCTATTCGATCTGCTGGGATTGCCCGCCGTACTCTCTTTTATTCCCTCGGCCCTGATCGGCATGGGGCTGCTCTTTACCGTCCCACTGGTGCTGGAGCGTGGCTTGACGCCGCCCCAGGCCATTTTGGTTTCTCTCAAGCTCTTTGCGCGCGGCTGGCCCAGCATTGTGCTGTTCCACGGCGTGATGACCGCGCTCTTCTTCCTGGCTCTGATCCCCATGGGGTTGGGGCTTATCTGGGTGGCACCGCTCTATTTCAACTGCAAGGGGATCCTCTATCGGGATCTCTGCGGGGTAGGTGTAGAGGTTAACGAGGTGACAGAAGGCCCCAACCATTTCAATGCATGATGCAAAAGGACGTTGAATGACCCGTCGATATGGAGTGACCCAAGCCTTGCGCCAGAGTCTGCTGGCCATGCTCTTGCTGCCTGGGCTGGCGCTGGCTGAGCCGGTGCTGGATCTGCAATACAGCACCTTCTACAGCCAGATGAAGACCTTTGCCAAAGGGGAGTTTGGTCACGCCAGACTGGGGTTTTATCTGACCGATCCGCAAAATGGTCAGCGCTGCGGCCTCACCTTTGCCCGGGTTGCAACCGACAGCAAGGAAGTGGCGGGCGAGGTAACGGTCGATAGCGAACTGCGCCTGCCTTTTGATGAGGATCTCAACCTCGACAAGGGGATAGTGACCGTCGGCCTGAAAGAAGAGCACGCCACATGCGATATGACGGTACAGGTGATGGCCGATGCGCCGAACGGGCCCGAACTGCCACTGGCCGAGCTGGCGGCCCGTCAGCAGCAGATGCAGTCGCTGCTCGACAAGATGGCGGGCATGGTCGGCAAGCACTTCCTGCCGAAGATGGAAGGGGTGCGCATTACCCTGGTGCAGCAGATCGGCACCGCCTATCTGATTGATGGCGCCCGTCAGGAGGCGCTGCCCTGGCAGGAAGGCCACCTGCTGCTGAGCAATGAGCAACTGGCCGCGTTCGCCACCGGGCAACTGCGCCTGCAGGGTGACGTGCTGCGACTGACCCCCTGGCTGCACAAGGGCTGATGCCGCTGTCACGTTGGTAAGAGGCAGATCAAGAAAGCAAAAAGGAGCGATGATCGCTCCTTTTTTATTGTTTGTGTGCCGTCCTGAATATGGTTTACACCTTTCCCCCCCAATAAATGGAGAACCCGATGGGACAAGGTGTGAAGCGGACACAGCGCGATGTTGCGTAAACATGGTCGGCAAGATTGGAGCCAGGGGGCTTCTGTGCGCGCCGGCAGGAGTATCACCATGCCTGACCCCGACAACCAGACGCCCGAGCAGCGTATCAAGGAACTCGAGCAACAGCTGGCGCTGATGAGCCAGAAGGCCCAGTTCTTTGAGGCCGTCGTCGATGTACTGAAGAATGACTACGGCGTCTCCATCGTAAAAAAGCGACCCGGCAAGTCCTCTCGCAGCGGCAAGTCGAGAGGCTGACCATTGTCAGGGCTTGCCTGTTTCTCGGGATAAGCCGGCAGGCTTACTACAAGCGCAATCGGGTCGCCGACGAGCGCCATGCACAGGGATTGCAGGTGGTGCGCTTCGTGCGTCAGGTTCGACTGCGACAACCGCGGGTGGGCACTCGCAAGCTGCATTATCTGCTGCAGGGTCAGGATGATGACGGGCTCAAGGTCGGGCGGGACAGGCTGTTTCGGATATTGACCGAGCACCGCCTGCTGGTGCCACCCAGACGGGCGTATCACAAGACCACCCACAGTTTTCACCGTTTCTACCGTCATCCCAACTTGCTCAAGGCGGGGCCAGAGCAGGTTACGCCGGTGGCCCCGGAGCAGGTCTGGGTTGCAGATATCACCTATCTGCCAGCCAGGAGCGGACCGCTGTACCTGAGCCTGGTGACGGATGCGTACTCACGCAAGATAGTGGGCCATCACGTGCACGAAGGGATGCATGCCGAATCGGTGGCGATGGCGTTCAAGAAAGCGCTGAAGCAACGGCGTGGCGGCGGGGAGCTAATCCATCACTCAGACCGCGGCGTGCAGTATTGCTCGGGGCTGTATCAGTCATTACATGAACGGTACGGGGTGAAATGCTCGATGACGGATGGGTATGACTGTTACCAGAATGCGTTGGCGGAGCGGGTGAACGGGATCTTGAAAGGAGAGTTATTGTTGCAAAGCCCGCAGGATTTGGCGCAAGCGCGGGAGATGGTGCGTGAGGCAGTGGATATTTACAACGCGGAGCGGCCGCATCATGCGTTGAAATACAGAACCCCCGATGCGGTACATAGGGGGTTCTGAGTAGAGAAATGCTAGTTGAAAATGTGTAAACCTATTTCAGGACTAGACATTGGCATTTGCCCTGTGAGCGCGGCTTAGCGCACTTCAATCACATCCAGCATGTCCATCTCGTCGATATCCAGCAGCGGCGCCTTTGGCATCTCGGGCGGATCAAACGCCTTGTCGCCGCCATCGATGATGCCGGAGTCGCGGTTGATGCTCTTGAAGTCAAACAGCTTGTGGTCGAGCAGGTGGCTCGGGATCACGTCCTGAATGGCGGTGAACATGGTCTCGATACGACCGGGGAAGCGGCGATCCCAATCCTGCATCATCTGCTTGATGGCCTGACGCTGCAGGTTCTCCTGCGAGCCGCACAGGTTGCACGGAATGATGGGGAAGGCTTTGACGTCAGCGTAGCGGATCAGATCCTTCTCTTTGCAGTAGGCCAGCGGGCGGATCACCACGTTCTTGCCATCGTCGCTCACCAGCTTGGGCGGCATGGACTTGAGCTTGCCACCGTAGAACATGTTGAGGAACAGGGTCTCGAGGATGTCGTCGCGGTGGTGGCCAAGGGCAATCTTGGTGCAACCCAGCTCCTGGGCGGTGCGGTAGAGAATACCGCGGCGCAGCCGTGAGCAGAGGGAGCAGGTAGTTTTGCCTTCCGGCACCTTCTCCTTGACGATGGAGTAGGTATCCTCTTCGACGATCTTGTACTCGATGCCGAGGGAATTCAGATACTCGGGCAGCACATGCTCGGGGAAACCGGGTTGCTTTTGATCCAGGTTGACGGCAACCAGATCGAAATGGATGGGGGCGCTGGCTTTGAGGCTCATCAGTATGTCGAGCATACCGAAGCTGTCCTTGCCGCCGGAGAGGCAGACCATGACCTTGTCGCCCTCTTCAATCATGTTGAAGTCGGCAATGGCCTGACCCACGTTGCGCCGCAGGCGCTTCTGCAGTTTGTTAAAACTGTATTTTTCTTTGGCGTTCAGCTCTTCTAGCATGCTCGTAAAACCCGGGACACAAATAAGCGCGTTATTATAGCCATGTCCCGGGGGAGGGCAAGGTGCCAGGCACCTTATGATTGATTGTGACGACTGTCGACCGGGCAGCTGTAGTCCGCCGGTTTGAGGATCAGGATGTCGCAGGAGAGGCGGTCAATCACATGTTCGGCGGTATTGCCGAGCAAAGCTGCAGAAAGCCCGGTACGGCCGACGCAGCCCATGATCATCAAGGTTGCCTTGAGCTCTTCGGCCATATCTGGCAACACCTCTTCCGGTAGCCCCTCTGCTACCCGGGTCCAGAGATGACCGATCCCGAACTTGTCGGCATGGCTGAGCAGCAGGCTTTCGTGGTGTTTGCGGATAGCTTCGTTGTAGGCGTTGGGATCAAACTCCGGCAGCTCGATGGCCACGTTGACCGGGGTGCCCGGGTAGGTGTTGACCAGATAGAGGTTGGAGCCCAGCAGCTCGGCGATGTCGCTTCCCTCCTGGGTGATCCGTTCATTGAGCAGTTTCTGATCCGGATCGTCGCTTGAGCAGTTGATGGCGGCGATGATGTTGCCGCCCCGTTGCCAGTGACCCTCCTTGACCAGCAGCACCGGACAGGGGCATTTGCGCAGCAGGTGCCAGTCGGTGGGGGTAAAGATGAAGGTTTGCAGGAAGCTGTGATGGTGAGTGGCTTTGACCACCAGATCGTGGCGCTGCTCCAGTACTTCCTGAATGACGCACTCGAAGGGACGATTGTGCCAGACCACCTTCACTTCGCATTCGATCCCCTGTGCCCGATAGGGGGTCAGGATCTCGTCCAGCCACTCACGTCGCTGTGAAATGACGCCGTCGCGCATCTCTTGCCGCTCGTCCACCGAGAGCATGGCGGTCATTTCATACGAGAAGTCATAGATGGTGAGCAGCAGGGTCAGATGGGCGTTTTCGTCCAGCTCGGCGACTTTGACTGCCCGTTCGAGGGCGATTTGACGCTCCTCTTCTGGATTGATAACCACCAGAATATTCTGATATTTGACCATCTTCTCCTCCTTGGAAAAGTCCAATGACAGCAGAATCTTAGCCATTACAGCTTAGCGCAGGAGGAGGGTATGGGGAACGTACCGGATCACATTCCAGAGGAAAGGATCCGGCAGGGAAAGCAGGAGAAAAGCGGGAGGGTAAGCGTAAAAATCAGCCGCAGGGCGGGCGAGTTGCACCGGCCATCATGCCCAGCGCGACCTGATCCAGCACGGTAATGTATTTGCCTTTGACGCTGATGAGACCGGACTTCTGGAAACGGCCGAGCAGACGACTGATGGTCTCGACGGTCAGACCCAGATAGTTGCCAATGTCACCACGGGTCATGGAGAGACGGAACTCCTTGGCGGAGAAACCGCGCTCGGAGAAGCGTACCGACAGATTGTGCAGGAAGGCGGCGAGGCGCTCTTCGGCATTCTTCTTGGAGAGCAGCAGGATCATCTCCTGATCGCCCATGATTTCGCTGCTCATCAGACGCATGATCTGCTGGCGCAGTTTGGGCATCTTGCCGGAGAGATCATCCAGCACTTCAAACGGGATCTCGCACACCATAGCCGTTTCCAGCGCCTGAGCGAAGGAGGGGTGGGCCTGCTTGTTGATGGCATCAAACCCGACCAGATCGCCAGCCAAGTGGAACGCAGTGATCTGCTCATCCCCTTGTTCGGTGATGGTGTAAGACTTGATGGTCCCGGAACGGATGGCATAGAGCGATTTGAATTCATCGCCAGCCTTGAACAGCTCTTCACCCTTCTGGATCGGCTTCTTGCGCTCGATGATGCTGTCCAGCTGATCAAGCTCGTTGTCGTTCAGAGTGAAGGGAATACAGAGCTGACTGATGCTGCAATCCTGGCAATGAATTGCACAGCCACCGCTCTGGATACGTCTGCCAGGTTTCTTTTCCGGGATCATAGGCTCATACGAATAATTGATTTATATCAAACAAGTTTACCATCAACTCATCCGTTTTGGATAGGGTTTCAAAAGGAAGCAATGCCAATCCAGAAGGTATGTACCCCGAACAAAATGAGCAGCAGGGCACCGCCAAGGCGCAAACTGCGCAGGGTGAGCCAGTATCTCAGGCGATCGGCAAGCCCGCCCAACGCAAACAGGGTGGGCAGGGTGCCGAGACCAAAAAAGAGCATGATGAGCGCACCGCCACTGGCCGAACCGGCCGCCGCGCTCCAGGTCAGCATGGAGTAGACCAGCCCGCAAGGCAGCCAACCCCACACCATGCCAAAGGGCAGTGCCTGCAAAGGCGAGGTGAAGGGGAGAAATTTGCCCGCCAGCGGTTTGATACGGGGCCAAAGTCTTGCGCCGAGCCGCTCAAGTAGCAAGATCCCTTGCCACCAGCCCGCCAGATAAAGGCCAAGCGCAATCATCAATAACGCCGCTACCAGGCGCAAGCCGGCAATAGCGTGTTTGCCAGCGCCCAGCTCGCTGGTGGTGGCGAGCAGGCCACCCACCAGTGCACCTGCGATGACATAGCTCAGGATCCGACCGAGGTTGTAGTTGAGCAGATAGGCGAGTCGCCCCCAAAAATGCTGCTTGTTGGCGGGGATCGCCATGGAGAGCGCGGCGGAGACGCCACCGCACATGCCGATACAGTGGGCAGAGCCTGCCAGTCCGACCAGCAGGGCGCCGGCCAGATCAAGGTTGTGGGTCATGGTCAGCAGGCTTGACGGTTTTGTGGGCAGGTTGCTCTTCGTCAAACAGGATGTTGGAACCCTGCCGGTCGAGATCTTCAAACTGCTCGGAGCGAATGGCCCAGAAGAAGACGACCCCGGCGATGATCACAAACAGTATGGCGATGGGGATCAGGACAAAAATTATATTCATGAGAGGTACCTTGGCGTTCATCCTTGGCAAGCGTCCCCTATGGTAACCCTGTTCGGGCAGGGGGCCAGCCGCTATCAGTGAGAAATGTGGCCTGCATCGGAGGCAGGCCACATTTTCAGCTATTTTTCGCCACCGGTCTCATCGGTTGAGGCGCATGGAGTTGGTCACCACGATGAGTGAACTGAGCGACATGCCCGCCGCCGCCAGATAGGGGGGGAGCCAGCCGCAGGCTGCCAGCGGCAGCACCAGCAGGTTGTAACCGATGGACCAGGCGAAGTTCTCGATGATGATCTTGCGGGTACGCATTGCCAGCACTCTGGCCTCGAGCAGTCGGCTCAGGTCATCGGCCAGCAGGATGGCGTCGGCGCTGTTTTTCGCCAGATCGGTGCCACCAGCCATGGCAAACGAGGCGTGAGCGCCAGCCAGTACCGGGGCGTCGTTGATGCCATCGCCCACCATGATGCTGATATTCCCCTGGGCTTCCCGGGCCTTGAGGTAGGCCAGCTTGCCATCGGGTGAGACTCCCTTGACCAGCTCATCCACGCCCAGCTCGCGGGCAATCTCGTCTGCCTGCAAAGAGCTGTCGCCAGTCAGCACGGTAGTTTGCAGACCGGCTGCCTTGAATGCCGCGATCAGCGCCCTGGCATCGGGGCGCAGGGTATCTTCCAGATTGAAGCGGGCCAAGACCTGCTGCTCGTTGGCCAGATAGATAGCCAGACCGCGGCCGCGCTCTTGCGCCGGATCCAGCCCAAGCCAGCGGGCACTGCCGATGCGGTAGCGTACGCCATCCACCAGCGCCGTGATGCCGTGACCGATGACCGGGGTGATCTCGCGGGCGGATGACAGCACACTGATACTGTCGGTGGGTAGCCGGAAGGCGCGAGCTATGGGGTGCTCTGATTGCGCTTCCATGGCCCGGGCGATGGCGAGGCATTGCGTCTCGTCCATCTCTGCCAAGGTGGTGGTGCCGGTCAGACTGATCTCACCTGTGGTCAGGGTGCCAGTCTTGTCCATCACGATCCGGTTTGCCTTGGTCAGCACGTCCAGCACATGACCACGGCGCAGCAGAATGCCGTTGCGGGTCAGATTGGCGGTGGCCGAGGTCAGCGCCGTCGGAGTCGCCAGCGACAGGGCACAGGGGCAGGTTGCGACCAGCACGGCGAGAGTGACCCAGAACGCCTGATCCGGTTGATGGAAGTGCCAGAAGGTCCAGACCGCGGCGGCAATGATCAGCAGCACCAGAATAAAGTGGCGCGACAGCTGATCCGCCATCTGGGCGATGGCCGGTTTATCATCGAGGGCATGATCCTGCAGCCGCATGATCTGGGCGATCCGAGACTCTTCGATACGGTGACTGACCCGGATCTGCAGCGGGGCATCCGTGTTGATGGTGCCGGCATAGACCTGATCACCACGCTGTTTGAGCAGGGGCAGCTGTTCGCCGGTCAGCATGGATTCGTTGAGGCTGGCTTGCCCTTCGACAATGATGCCGTCCGCCGGCAAAGTAGCACCGGCCAGCACCCGTACCCGATCGCCGACCTGCAAGGTCTTGGCCGCTACCTCATGTTCCCCTTCCTCATCGATGCGGGTCGCCATGATGGGCACCAGTCGCGCCAGGTTGGAGCTCGATTCCGACGCCTTGCGCCGGGCCCGCAACTCGAGAAAGCGCCCCAGCAGCAGGAAGAAGACGAACATGGTGATGGAGTCGTAATAGACCTCACCGGTATTGAACACTGTGGCCCACATGGAGGCGATAAAAGCCCCAATCAGCGCCAGCGACACCGACACATCCATCGACAGGTGACCCTGTTTCAGGCTGCGCCAGGCACCCACGTAAAAGGGCTGGGCTGAATAGATCATGATGGGGGTGGAGAGCAGCAGGCTTATCCACTTGAAGTAGACCATGAACTCATCTTCAACGCTGATGAAGAGATCCATGTAGAGGGCCACGGCGCACATCATTACCTGCATTGAGCCCAGCCCCGCCAGAGCCAGCCGGAACATATAGCTGCGCACCTCTTTGGCGTAGAGCGCCTCCTGTTGATGGGTCTGGAACGGGTAGGCACGATAGCCGATCTGGGCGAACCCCTTGAGGATGTCACTCAGGGAGAGCTGGTCCGGATCCCACTTGATGCGGGCCCGGTGGGTGGTGGTGTTGACGTTGATGTAGCGTAGGCCCGCCAGTGTCATCAAGTGGCGTTCGATAAGCCAGGCACAGGCGGGGCAGGTGAGCCCTTCAACTGTCAGCTGGATTTCGCGAAGGGTACCGCTATCGGTGACAAACTCCTGTTGCACTTCTGCCAGATCGTAGTGGGTGAGGGCGGCCAGCTCCTCGGGCACCAGATCCCCCTTGGTGCCGGGTGCGGTGCGGTGATCGTAGTAACTGGCGAGGCCGCACTCCATGATGGTTTCTGCTACAGCCTGACAACCGGGGCAGCACATGGGGCGAACAATCCCCTTTATCTCGAGGGAATAGCTACTATTGGCGGGTACCGGCTCGCCACAGTGAAAGCAAGGGCTCATGATTGATGCCCCCCTGAATGCAGAATGCAAGCAGCAGGGGCGGTGGCGAGCACCGGCTCGCCACAGTGAGAACAGCCGGTCATGGCTTAGCGTCCTTTCGGGTCGAGTTCGACAGGGGCCAGGGTGGGCAGCTGGACGGTCTCTTGCAATCGCCACTCGTGGTCAAAGGCATCGACCCGAATGTGCCACTTGCCGACCAGCGGCTTGTCGAAATGGAGGCGATAGGTGCCGCTCGCATCGGCGGTGATCATGTGTTCGCTGTCCTGACCGGCCAAGGTCGGGTGGAACAATGAGAGATAGAGAGCTTGCCCGGCAGGAATGTCACCGCTGATGGGTTTGAGGGTCAGCTCGTTGCCGTCAACTTCCAGCCCAAAGCGGATATTGAGGGCTTCGGAGCGGTCAAACTTGCTCAAGTCCTGATTGATCTCTTTCCCTTGTTTGTAATAGTCCTCGGCCACCAGATTGACCCCATCCTTGCTGGCGATGATGGCGGTGGCGATACTGCCGACAACGGCAGCAGTGGGGAGGGCGATGATAAACCAGGGCCAGAATTGGCGATACCACGGTTTGGATAGAGGTTGGGTCATGATTGCTACTGCCATGAAACGAATGATTAACGTGGAAGATGGTTTTTACGCAACACAAGATAACAAAAAGCCTCGAGGAGTCGAGGCTTTTTGCTGTGTAATCACGTGTTTATCACATGTTACAACGTTACGGGCGAACCTTATTTGGCAGACTGTTGATGAGACAGGCTGTAAACGTAGGAGGCCAGCAGGTGAACCTTGTCCTCACCCAGAATGTCTTTCCAGGCTGGCATCACGCCGTGACGACCGTGGGTGATGGTTTGTACCACCACTTCGCGGGAGCCACCGTAGAGCCAGGTGTTGTTGGTCAGATCTGGCGCACCGACGGCAATACCACCCTTGGCATCGGCCCCGTGGCAAGCTGCGCAGATAGCGAAGCGTGCTTCACCTTTCTTCGCTTCCACCAGGTCAACCTTGCGACCGGAGAGGCTCAGCACATAGGAGGCCACTTCCTGAACGCCATCTTTGCCGAGGATTTCACCCCAGGCAGCCATGATCCCCTGACGACCGCCCATGATGGTGGTCTTGATTTGATCAGGCTGGCCGCCCCATTGCCATTCGCTGTCGGTCAGGTTCGGGAAGCCGCGGCCACCACGGGCATCGGAGCCGTGGCACTGGGAGCAGTTCTGCAGGAACAGACGCTGACCCACTTTCAGGGCTTCCGGATCCTTGGCGATCTCGGTGATGGCACGATAGGTTTTGCCATCCGCTTCATAGGTGAGTTCACGGAACTTGGCGCCGTAGATCTCGTCAGCCTTGGCGACCTCGCGGTCATACTCCACCGCGCGACCTTCGGCCTTGGCCGATTCTGTTGCAGCCTTGGACTCGGCCAGCGAGCGCACGTCCTGGTTGGAACTTTGCCAGCCCAGCAGGCCTTTGAAGTTGCCAAGCCCCGGGAAGGCGATCAGATAGACCAGACCGGTGACGATGAAGAAGAGGAACATGTAGGTCCACCACTTCGGCAGCGGGTTGTTGATCTCCTCGATGCCATCGAAGGAGTGACCCATCGATTTGCCTTCTTCAACACCCATTTTGTCCTTGCGGCACCACATCAACAGCAAGAAGCAGCCGAGGATGGTTCCCAGACTGATGACAGTCACAAAAATGCTAAACAGAGTGCTCATTATTGTTTCGCTCCTGCGTTCTTTTTATCAGCACCGGGTTGCTCATCATCGGCAAAAACCAGATTGGCAGCCTCGTCGAAAGAGGTCTTGCGGCGTTTGCTGTAGGCCCAGACGATGATGCCAATCATGATGGCCATCAACAGCAGGGTATACAGACCGCGAAATGTGCCGTAGTCCATTTTCGCCTCCTTATTTCAGGGCATGACCCAGTGATTGCAGATAGGCCACCAGCGCATCCAGCTCGGTTTTGCCCTTGACGGCTTCGCCCGCACCCTGAATATCGGCATCGGTATAGGGCACACCGAAGTGATCGCGGAACAGCGCCAGCTTCTTGGCCGTCATCTCACCGGTCAGCACATTGGTATCAAGCCATGGGTAGGCGGGCATGTTGGATTCCGGTACCACATCGCGCGGGTTGATCAGGTGAACCTTGTGCCACTCATCGGAGTAACGGCCACCGACACGGGCCAGATCCGGACCAGTACGCTTGGAGCCCCACAGGAAGGGGTGCTCCCAGACGCTCTCACCGGCGACCGAGTAGTGACCGTAACGCTCGGTTTCGGCACGGAACGGACGGATCATCTGGCTGTGGCAGTTGGTGCAGCCTTCGCGAATGAAGATGTCGCGCCCTTCCATCTGCAGAGCGGTGTAGGGCTTGAGGCCCTCCACCGGCTCGGTGGTTTGCTTTTGGAAGAACAGCGGGGTGATTTCAACCAGGCCCCCCAGACTGATGGCAAAGATGATGCCGACCACCAGCATGGGAACGCTTTTTTCAAATATTTCGTGACGGTTATTGTTGCTCATGGGTTGACCTCTTCAATCATGCTGGCTGGGCGACAGGTTCCAGAGAACCTTTGGGCGCAGTGATGGTGCGATAGGCGTTGTAAGCCATCAGCAACATGCCGGTGACGAAGAAGCAGCCACCCAGGAAGCGCACGAAATAGAAGGGATAGGATGCCTGCAGGGCTTCAACGAAGCTGTAGGTCAGGGTGCCGTCTTCGTTGACTGCACGCCACATCAAGCCCTGCATCACGCCGGAAATCCACATGGCAACGATGTAGAGCACGGTGCCCACGGTCGCCAGCCAGAAGTGAACGTTGATCAGCTTGACGCTGTACATCCGGCCCTGGCCGAACAGGTTCGGGATCAGATGGTAAACCGCACCGATGGAGACCATGGCAACCCAGCCCAGCGCACCGGAGTGCACGTGACCAACGGTCCAGTCGGTGTAGTGGGAGAGGGCGTTGACGGTTTTGATCGCCATCATCGGGCCTTCGAAGGTCGACATGCCGTAGAAAGAGAGGGAGACGATCAGGAAGCGCAGGATAGGGTCATAACGCAGTTTGTGCCAGGCACCGGAGAGAGTCATGATGCCGTTGATCATACCGCCCCAGGAGGGGACAAACAGGATCAGGGACATCACCATGCCCAGTGACTGAGCCCAGTCAGGTAGTGCGGTGTAGTGCAGGTGGTGCGGACCTGCCCAGATATAGAGGGAGATCAACGCCCAGAAGTGCACGATGGAGAGGCGATAGGAGTAAACCGGACGACCGGCCTGCTTGGGCACGAAGTAGTACATCATCCCCAGGAAGCCGGCGGTCAGCAGGAAGCCTACCGCGTTGTGGCCATACCACCACTGCACCATGGCGTCCATGGCGCCGGAGTACATGGAGTAGGACTTCATGCCGGAGAGCGGCACTTCCATGTTGTTGACAATGTGCAGCACCGCAACGGTGATGATGAAGGCACCGAAGAACCAGTTCGCCACATAGATATGGGAGGTGGTGCGCTTCATCAGGGTGCCGAAGAAGACGATGGCATAGGCGACCCATACCACAGTGATGGCGATATCAATCGGCCACTCCAGCTCGGCATACTCTTTGGCGGAGGTGAAACCCAGCGGCAGAGAGATGGCGGCAGAGAGGATGATTGCTTGCCAGCCCCAGAAGACGAAGGTTGCCAGCGGGCCACCAAACAGTCTGGTTTGACAGGTGCGCTGCACCACGTAGAAGGAGGTGGCCATCAGTGCACTGACGCCGAAGGCGAAGATCACTGCATTGGTATGGAGGGGCCGCAGACGACTGTAAGTCAGCCACGGGGTCTCGAAGTTGAGGGCAGGCCAGATCAACTGGGCTGCGATCAGTACGCCAACCGACATGCCGACAATTCCCCAGACAATCGTCATGACGGTAAACTGGCGAACAACGGTGTAGTTGTACTCAGGATGGTTAGTTGTATGGCTCATCGTTATATTCCGCTTCCGATGCTGCTGTTGTTTGGTTTTGTATCCGGAGGACCGGACTGGCTTCATCAGCCACCGCCGACCAGTTGTTAACATCTGTTAACGAAAGGAAAAGCAAAAGATGGCTAAATGAAAACTGCATGGGAATGATACTGAAGTGACAGGTAAAATAACAGTATAAACAGTGATATATTTGGCTCCGTCCGGTCTCGATATGGCAGTTTTTTACCTTGTTCGAGATCACAAAAAACTATTTTAATTGCATCTTAATCGGGCTGTTTTTGATGAAAGAGAGACTTACCGCACGTAAAGTTTTGCACCTCGTACTGGTATTGGCGCTGTTATTGGCGCTGATGGTCTATCGCACCTGGTTTTCGGCCGATAACAGCGTCTCTGCTGACCAGAAAAAAGATCAGATTTGTGATCTTTCCCACACCCCTTGCAGCGCGCTGATTGGTGACAAGCCGCTGACGGTCGCCATCAAGGAATTACCGCTGCGCGCCGAACATGACTTTGCCATCGCTATTACCGGCGGCGATCCGGCCATCAAACCGGTGAAAGCGACACTCGAAGGAAAAGATATGTTTATGGGCACCATTCCGGTGAACTTTGAAGAAATAGACGGACTGTGGCAGGGGGTGACCCAGGTGGGGAGCTGTACCTCACCCGTCATGATCTGGTTGTTAAATATCGAGTGGAGTAATGGTCAACGCCAGCAATTGGCGCTTTCCGTTGCCCGGGAATAACGGCGCAAGGAGCGGGGAGTGGAAAAAATATTTGAAATTTCCCGGCCAGGCGTTACCTTCCCCAAACCATCAGGGAGTGAAGTTCATTTAATCATGATTGAAAAACAACCGTTTTATCGCACCCTCAACCAGCAGGCCAAGGCGCTGCTGGAGGGGGAAACCGATCTGATTGCCAATCTGGCCAACCTCTCCGCACTGCTTAATCAGGAGCTGGCGGAGATCAACTGGGTCGGTTTTTATCTGTTGCAGGGCGAGACCCTGGTATTGGGGCCATTTCAGGGCAAACCGGCCTGCGTGCGGATCCCGGTCGGCCGCGGGGTGTGTGGTACGGCAGTAGCAGAGGGGAGAACCCAGCTCATTGACGATGTTCACCAGTTCGATGGTCACATCGCTTGTGATGGCGCGAGCAACTCGGAAATCGTGATCCCGGTGCGTCGTGGTGGCGAGATCATCGGGGTACTCGATATCGACAGTCCGATTTTTAACCGTTTCGACCAGCAAGACCGGATTGGCCTCGAAGAAACGGTGCAAATTTTGGAAAGCATGCTCTAAGTCATTGCTAGATGGTTCGCAAAAGGCCCCAAGCTCTCTATAATGGGGCCTTTGTTGTGCTCGGGACGTGCCCGTGCGTTTATATGAAAGCCAAGGTTATACATGGAAAACACTGAGAAGCTGAAGAACAGTAAAGAGATCGTTGCCTACCTGGTCGAGAAATTCCCGGCCTGCTTCGTTGCTGAAGGAGAGGCCAAGCCGCTCAAGATTGGCATCTTCCAGGATTTGGCCGAGCGTCTTGCTGACGATGCCAGAGTCTCCAAGACCATGCTGCGTTCCGCACTGCGTCAATACACCTCCAGCTGGCGCTACCTGCACGGTCTTAAAGCTGGCCAGGCTCGCGTTGATCTGGATGGCAACCCGGGCGAGCTGCTGACCGAAGAGCACATCGAGCACGCCAAGCAAGCTCTGAAAGAGAGCAAAGAGCGTGTATTCGCCAGCCGTCGTACCAATACCAAAGAGAAGGATGAGAAGGCCAAGAAGCCCCGTCGTCCTGCTGTGCGCAAAACCGAGAAAGCTGATGTAGCTGCCAAGCCGAAAGCTGCCGCCAAGGCACCGGTCGCTGACGCTCCGCTGGTTAAAGTGGATGCCGCTACGCTGAAAGTGGGCCAGGATGTGCGCGTCGTTATGGGTAAATTCCCGGTTCCGGCAACCATCAAGGAAGTAACCAAGGACGATGTACAGGTCCAACTGCAGACCGGCATGATGGTGCGGGTCAAATCAGAGCACTTGGTTCTCTAAGGAGACAAATGTTGAAGCATGGCGTAATTCGTTTTTCCCTCGTTGCCTGTAGCCTGGCGCTTGCCGGGCTTGCACAGGCCATCGAGCCGGTGCTCAAGGAGAGTGATTTGCCTGTGTTGGCTCAAGAGAGCCAACATGCTACGGCCAGCAAGCGAATTACCAATCTGTTTACCCGCTCGCACTACAAACAGTTCAAGCTGGACGATGCCTTTTCCTCCGTGATTTTCGATAAATATCTGGAGAATCTGGACTACAGCCGCAACCTGTTTTTGGCCTCTGATATCAGCCGTTTTGAAAAGTACCGTAACGGTTTTGACACCGACCTCGAAAGAGGCCGTCTGGCTCCCGCCTACGAGATGTTCAACCTGAGTCAGCAGCGGCGTTATGAGCGGTTCGAATACGCCCTCAAACTGCTTGATACTCCTTTCGATTTTACCCAGACCGACAACTATGTGTTTGATCGGGAAGGGGCGGCTTGGCCCAAAGATGAAGCAGAGCTCAACGAGCTGTGGCGTCAGCGGGTCAAGTTCGATGCCCTGAGTCTCAAGCTCAGCGGCAAGGAGTGGCCCGAGATCAAGGAGCTGCTTGGCAAGCGTTACAACAACGCCATCAAGCGGATGTCCCAGACCGAGAGTGAGGATGTCTTCCAGCTCTTCATGAACTCCTTCGCTCGCGCCATCGAACCGCACACCAGTTACCTCTCACCGCGCAGTGCCGATCGTTTCAACACCGAGATGAACCTCTCGCTCGAGGGGATTGGTGCCGTGTTGCAGGCGGAAGATGACTTTACCGTCATCCGTTCTTTGGTGCCCGGTGGCCCGGCTGCCAAATCCAACCACCTCAAACCCGATGACAAGATCACCGGGGTAGGGCAGGAAGATGGCAAGATTGTCGATGTGATCGGCTGGCGTCTTGATGACGTGGTCGAGCTCATCAAGGGGCCCAAGGGGAGCAAGGTCAAGCTGGAGATCCAGCGCGGCAAGGGCGCAACTGCCAAGACCGAGCAGATCGAGCTGACCCGCGACAAGGTGCGCCTTGAAGACCGGGCTGCCAAGTCCAAGGTGATTAACGCCGAAGGCAAGAAAATTGGCGTCATCGAGATCCCGAGTTTTTACGTCAATCTGCACGACGACGTGATCAAGGAGCTCTCCAGCCTGAACAAGAAGAAGATCGATGGCTTGATCATTGATCTGCGCGGTAACGGCGGCGGCGCCCTGACTGAAGCTTCCGCCCTCAGCGGTCTCTTCTTTGCCAGCGGTCCCGTGGTGCAAATTCGTGATCACATGGGCCGTATCACGGTCAATGGCGATGACGATGGCAACGTCTACTACGGCGGCCCGATGTCGGTGATGATCGACCGCTACAGTGCCTCGGCCTCCGAGATCTTCGCTGCCGCCATGCAGGATTATGGCCGCGCGTTGATTCTGGGTGAAAACTCGTTCGGCAAGGGGACGGTGCAGCAGCATCGCAGTCTCGCCAAGGTCTATGACTTCTACGAGCAGCCGCTCGGTCACGTGCAGTACACCATCGCCAAGTTCTACCGGATCGACGGTGGCAGCACCCAGAACAAGGGCGTTGCGCCGGATATCAGCTTCCCGACACCGGTTGCTCCGGAAGAGACGGGCGAAAGCCGTGAGTTCAATGCGTTGCCGTGGGACAAGATTGCCTCCGCCAACTACGAGAAACTCGGCAACTTCGCCAGTGTACTGCCCAAGTTGCAGGCAGCGCACGACACCCGGATCGCCAAGGATCCCGAGTTTGCCTATGTGATGCAGGACATCGCCGACTACAAGGAGGAGAAAGACAAGAAGTCGGTCTCCCTCAACGAGGCGGAGCGTGTTGCAGAGCAGGCGAAACAGGATGAGAAAGCGCTCAAACGTACCAACGAGCGTCTGGCACGTCTTGGCAAGCCGGCGGTGAAGAGTCTGGATGAACTGCCCGCTGATTTTGAAGCGCCCGATGAGTATCTCATCGAAGCGGCCAATATCACGGCAGATCTGGCCAAGGTCAGCAAACGCAGCTGACAAAGCGACCTCCAATGCACAAGGGCGACTGCGGTCGCCCTTTCTTTTTTTCTGGCATATCTGACGTAATGCAAATTGTTTGACCCCGCCAGTTGGTTGTGACAGCCTCTTTCTCGCCTTTAACAAGCGTGGAAGCAGACAATAATGACCGATCACTCCCAGGCCATGACGGCCAAATATCGCCAGGATTATCAGGCGCCGCTCTACTGGATCGACACCATCGACCTCGATTTCCAACTGCAGGAGCCGCTGACCCAGGTCACCGCCATCACCCGCATTCGTCGCAACGGCGAGCACAATGCGCCGCTCGTCCTCGATGGTGAGCAGCTGACTCTCAAGAGCGTTGCCATCGATGGCATTCCCTGTGACCACTACGAGCAAGGCGAGAGCAGTCTGACCCTGTTCAACCTGCCGGCCGAATGTGTGCTGACCATTGTCACCCTGCTGGATCCGACTGCCAACACCGCGCTGGAAGGGCTTTACAAGTCTGGCGATGCCTACTGCACCCAGTGTGAAGCGGAGGGCTTTCGCCGCATCACCTATTATCTGGACCGCCCCGACATTCTGGCGCGCTACAGCACCCGCATTACCGCCGACAAAGCCCAGTTCCCCTTCCTGCTCTCCAATGGCAACAAGGTCGACAGCGGTGATCTGGATGGCGGCCGTCACTTCGTGCAGTGGCAGGATCCTTTCCCCAAACCCAGCTACCTGTTTGCGCTGGTGGCCGGTGATTTCGATGTGGAGCGCAGCCACTACACCACCAAGAGCGGCCGCAAGGTTGCCCTCGAGATCTTCGTCGACAAGGGCAACCTCGATCGCGCCGGTTTTGCCATGGAGAGCCTCATCAACTCCATGCGCTGGGACGAACAGCGTTTCGGTCTCGAGTATGATCTCGACATCTACATGATCGTCGCAGTGGACTTCTTCAACATGGGCGCCATGGAGAACAAGGGGCTCAACATCTTCAACTCCAAGTTCGTGCTGGCCAATCCGGCCACCGCCACCGACAGCGACTACCACGGTATCGAACGGGTGATCGGTCACGAATATTTCCACAACTGGACCGGCAACCGTGTCACCTGTCGTGACTGGTTCCAGCTCAGCCTGAAAGAGGGGCTGACGGTATTCCGGGATCAGGAGTTCTCCTCCGATCTCGGCTCCCGCGGCGTCAACCGCATCAACAACGTGCGTACCATGCGCGGCCCGCAGTTTGCCGAAGATGCCGGCCCCATGGCACACCCGATCCGCCCGGATGTGGTGATCGAGATGAACAACTTCTACACCCTGACCGTCTATGAGAAGGGGTCGGAAGTGATCCGCATGATGCACACCCTGCTGGGGGAAGATGCCTTCCAGGCTGGTATGCGCCTCTACTTCGAACGTCACGACGGCTCGGCCGCCACCTGCGATGATTTCGTGCAGGCGATGGAGGATGCTTCCGGTGTGGATCTCGGTCGTTTCCGTCGCTGGTACAGCCAGTCCGGCACCCCCGAGCTGACCGTTACCGACGAGTACGATGCCGCCAGCGGTATCTATCGCCTCCATGTGAGCCAGCACACCCCGCCGACTCAGGATCAACCGCAAAAGCTGCCGCTGCATATCCCTCTCGACATCGAGCTTTATGACGAGCAGGGTGCCGTCATTGCGCTGCAGTATCAGGGCAAGGCCATCGGCAACGTGCTCGATGTGCTGGAAGCGGAGCAGACCTTCGTATTCGATCGGGTGCTGGTTAAGCCGGTTCCCTCCCTGCTGCGAGACTTCTCCGCGCCGGTCAAGCTGCACTATGACTACAGCGACGAAGCGCTCGCCTTCCTGATGCGCTTTGCCCGCAACGAGTTTGCCCGCTGGGATGCGGCCCAGATGCTGATCAATAAAGCGGTCATCGATGGGGTGGCACGGGTCCAGTACGGGCAGGGGGTTGAGCTCTCCCAACCCCTGCTGGCCGCCTTCGTCGCCATTCTGGACGACAGCGATCTCGATTTGGCCCTCAAGGCGGAGATCCTGGCGCTGCCCGGTGAAGCGACCCTGACCGAGCTGTTCGAGGTGGCCGATATCGATGCCATCCATCAGGTGCGCGACGCGATCCACACCCGTCTTGCCGAGGCCTTTGGTGCGCGCTTGGCGGCAACCTATCAGAGCCTGCGTCTGAATGGTTATCAGGTGGTGCATGCCGACATGGCCAAACGGGCCCTCAAAGGGGTCGTGCTCGGCTATCTGGCGGCGCTGGATGCAGAGCATGCCGATGCGCTGGTGCGCGAGCAGTATGCAACTGCCGACAACATGACCGACACCCTGGCGGCGTTGCAGGTGGCCAACGGCTATCTGTTGCCATGCCGCGCTGCGCTGCTGGCCGATTTTGAAGGCAAGTGGGCCAAGGATGGACTGGTGCTGGACAACTGGCTGCGGCTGATTGGCAGCAAACCGGCTGCCGATGTGCTGAGTGAAGTGAAACAGGCGATGAGTCACCCCACTTTCAGCATTCGCAATCCGAACCGGCTGCGGGCGCTGATCGGCAGCTTCGCCATGAGCAATCAGGTGCAGTTCCATGCGGTGGATGGCAGCGGGTACCGCTTCCTGACCGATCTGCTGATCGAGCTCAACGAGGTCAATCCTCAGGTGGCCTCCCGCCTTATCACTCCGCTTATCCAGTTCAAGCGATTGGATGAGGCGCGCAAGGCTCTGATCCGCGCCGAGCTGACCCGTCTTGCCAACCTTGAGGGGCTGGCTCGGGATCTGTTCGAGAAGGTCAGCAAGGCGCTGCAGCAGTAAGTATCGACGGGGCAGGGGCGTGAATGCGCCTGCCCCTATTGTGTGATTTGTCGTGTGATCAGGAGCAAGCGTGAAGCAGTTTACTTTTCGGCTCTCATTGAATAGCGATGAGGTGATGCTGATGTATCAGGGCCATGCCAGACGGCTGGTGGTGCGCAGCGAACAGGGATTGACCCTGGAGCTTGGCATAGAAAAAATACGCCCCTTTGTCGCCATCAATGGTGTGCATGGCTATTTTCGGCTCAAAACCCAGGACGATTACCGCTTTATCAGTCTCGAACGCATAAATTAACAAAAATAGAACAGATTACCGACTGTTTATCTGCTTTGCGTCACTATCTATCCGGTAAACTGGCACAAAGGTAGTGGGAATTTCTGTATTTTTGGTTATTTGTAAAATTTCTCACAGTTTAAGCCGTGATCTGCACCTTGTTTTTAACATCTCGTTAGCACCTTTCCTCGCCTTCCCTTAGCCAAGCCATTACACTTCGCAACAACTCTGCACCAGCGGGTAACCAGGGTGGTTGCCTCTGCGTCGGTGGTTAATGTCGTCCGATAAGGAATATAAAAATGGCATTGAAAGACGCCCCTACCTCAGTTCTGCTCGAAAACGTTCTCAGCCTGATCCATCAGAAGTTGCCCAAAAACAGTGCCTCTCTGGTCGAGCGCTTCGTTGCCAAGTTCTACGGCAACATGGCGAGCTCCGATCTGCACGATCGCAATGACAGCGATCTCTATGGCGCGGCCCTGAGCCTGTGGAATGCCCTCAATCAGCGCAGCGGTACCGATCCCTACATCCGGGTCTACAATCCCGAGCTGACCCGTCACGGCTGGCAATCGCCCCATACCATCGTCGAGGTGATCCTGCAGGACTCGCCCTTCCTGGTGGACTCCATCCGGATGGCGCTCAAGCGGCTCAATATCACTGCCCACATGATGCTGCATCAACCGCTGCACCTCATTCGTGGTGCGGATGGCAAGATTGACGCCATTCTGGCGCTCGACAACACCGACGGGCAGACCTCGGTTGAAACGGCATTCCTTATCGAGATCGATCACCTCACCAGCGAGGAGCAGATGGCCGCGCTGGCTACCGAGCTCAACTCGGTGGCTGGTGAAGTAGCGCTGGCAGTCGGCGACTGGCAACCGATGCTGGCCAAGCTCAATGAGATCATCGACGAACTGCCCAAGCGCAAGCACCCGGTTAGCAAGGAGGAGGTGGCCTCCTGCGTTGCTTTCCTCAAATGGGTAGCTGCCCACAACTTTACCCTGATGGGCTATCGTCGTTACGATGTCAAGGCGGTGGAGGGGGATCACGAGATCCTGCCGCAGGCGAGTTCCAGCCTTGGGCTGATGAAGAACTCCATCAAGGAGGTGGGCCAGCGCCTTGGCAACATGCCGGCCAGTGCCCGTCACGCCGCCCTGAGTTCTGACCTGCTGATCCTCACCAAATCCAACAGCAAGTCCCGGGTGCACCGTCCGGCTTATGTGGATTACATCGGCATCAAGCGCTTTGACGAGCATGGCAAGGTGATCGGGGAAGATCGCTTCATCGGTCTCTACGCCTCTTCCATCTACAACACCAGCGCGACCCAGATCCCGCTCATCAGCCATCGTCTCGAACGCATCATGGCCGCCTCCGGTCACGAGAAGGGCTCCCACGCCTACAAGGCGCTGCTCAACGTGCTGGAAACCTATCCCCGTGACGAGCTGATCCAGGCCCGTGAAGAGGAACTACTGGCTACCGGCCTTGGCGTACTGGAGATGCAGGAGCGGGACATGCTGCGGCTGTTCGTGCGCCGGGATGTCTATGGTCGTTTCTTCTCCTGCATGGTCTATGTCACCAAGGAGCGCTACAACACGGCGCTGCGGATCAAGACCCAGCAAATTTTGCAGAAATATTTTGGCAGCAATGAAGAGGTGGAGTTCAACGTCTACTTCACCGAAGGCGTGCTGGCGCGGACCCACTACATAGTACGGGTCAACAACAACAACGTGGATGTGGATGTGAACGAAGTACAGAACAACCTGATTGAAGCGGCCCGCAGCTGGGACGACAGACTCGACTCCGTGCTGCTTTCCCACTATGGCGAGGCCCGTGGCAACGAGCTGCGCCGCCGTTTCAGCACCGCCTTCCCCCGTGCTTACAAGGAAGATGTGCTGCCGGGCTCTGCCGTGGCCGACATCATGGCGCTCGATAACCTGAGTGAAGCCGAGCCGCTGGGCATGCTGTTTTACCGCGCGCAGGAGGAGGAGAACGATCGTCGGGTACGGCTCAAGCTGTTCCATCGCACCGAACCCATTCACCTCTCAGACGTGCTGCCGATGCTGGAGAACATGGGACTGCGGGTGATCGGCGAGACCCCGTATCAGGTACGCACTCCGGGGGGCGATCTGTTCTGGATCCTCGACTTCTCCATGCTGCTTCACGGCGAGCAGCCCTTTGATCTGGCCCAGAGTCAGCAGCGCTTCCAGCAGGCGTTTGCCGCCATCTGGAACAAGCAGCTGGAAGATGATGGCTTCAACCGGCTGGTATTGGGGGCGGGTCTCACCGGCCGTCAGGTCTCGGTGCTGCGCGCCTATGCTAAATACATGCGCCAGACCGGCGTCTCCTTCAGCCAGTCCTATATCGAAGAGACCCTGACCCGTTACCCTGATATCGCCCAGCTGCTGTTTACCCTGTTCGAGCAGCGTCTCGACCCCGCAGGCAAACAGGACGCCAAGGCAGAAGCCAAGTTGCACGAGGAGCTTGCCGCCAAGCTGGATCAGGTGGCCAACCTGGACGACGATCGCATCATTCGCCGCTATGTGGAGATGATCGACGCTACCCTGCGCACCAACTACTACCAGCTGGACAAGGCGGGCAACATCAAGCCCTACATCTCCTTCAAACTGGCTCCCTCCAGCATCACCGACATGCCGCTGCCGCTGCCGAAATTCGAGATCTTCGTCTATTCACCGCGAGTGGAAGGGGTACATCTGCGCTGGGGCAAGGTAGCCCGTGGCGGCCTGCGCTGGTCAGATCGCAAAGAGGACTTCCGCACCGAAGTGCTGGGTCTGGTGAAAGCCCAGCAGGTGAAGAACACCGTCATCGTGCCGGTGGGGGCCAAGGGCGGTTTCTACTGCAAACAGATGCCGGTGGGGGCACCCCGTGCCGTCATCCAGGAGGAGGGCAAGGCCTGTTATCGTCTGTTTATTCGCGGTCTGCTCGATGTGACTGATAACATCATCGGCGGCGAGGTGATTCCGCCCAAATCCGTGGTGCGTCACGATGAGGATGACTACTACCTGGTGGTCGCCGCCGACAAGGGCACGGCGACCTTCTCCGACATCGCCAACGACATAAGCCTCGAATACGGTCACTGGCTCGGTGATGCGTTCGCCTCCGGCGGCTCGGTCGGTTACGACCACAAGAAGATGGGCATCACCGCCCGCGGCGCCTGGGAGTCGGTCAAACGGCATTTTCGTGAAATTGGCGTAAACTGCCAGACCACCGATTTTACCTGCGTCGGGATTGGCGACATGGCCGGCGACGTGTTCGGCAATGGCATGCTGCTCTCCGAGCACACCCGGCTGGTGGGCGCGTTCAACCACATGCACATCTTCGTCGACCCGACCCCGGATGCGGCCAAGAGTTTTGTCGAGCGCCAGCGTCTGTTCGATCTGCCGGGCTCCAGCTGGGATGACTACAACCGCGAGCTGATATCACAAGGGGGCGGCATCTTCCTGCGCTCGGCCAAGTCCATCAAGCTGAGCCCGGAAATGCAGACCCTGCTCGGTACCGACAAGGCCAGCATGGCGCCGAACGAGCTGATCAAGGCACTGCTCTGCCTCAATGTCGATCTGCTGTGGAACGGCGGCATCGGCACCTACGTGAAGAGCGCTCGCGAGAGCGATGGGGAAGTGGGCGATCGCAGCAATGACGCACTGCGGGTCAATGGCCGCGATCTGCGGGCCCGTATTGTGGGTGAGGGAGGCAACCTCGGTTTTACCCAGCTTGGCCGGGTGGAGTACGCCAGTCAGGGCGGTCGCATCAATACCGATTTTACCGACAACGTGGGCGGGGTGGATTGCTCTGATAACGAGGTGAACATCAAGATCCTGCTGAACCAGTTGGTGGCGGCAGGGGAGCTGACCCTCAAGCAACGTAACCAGATGCTGTATGAGATGACCGACGACGTGGCGCAGATCGTGATCACCAACGCCTATCGCCAGTCCCAGTCCATCTCGGTCACCAGCTTCCGCGGCTCTGAACAACTGAAAGAGCAGCAGCGCTTTATTCAGGGACTGGAGCGGGAAGGCAAGCTGGACCGTACGCTCGAGTTCCTGCCATCCGATGAGGAGCTTTCCGAGCGGATGGCGGCAGGGCAGGGACTGACCCGCCCCGAACTGGCGGTGCTGGTGGCTTACGGCAAGATGGTGCTGAAAGAGCAACTCAATTGCCCGGAAGTGACCGACGAACCGTTCCTGGCCAACATGCTTGTCACCAGCTTCCCGGCCAAGGTGCAGCAGCAGTTTGGTGCCCAGCTGGCCGATCACCCGCTACGCGGCGAGATCATCGCTACCCGGGTGGCCAACATGCTGGTTAACGACATGGGGCTCAACTTCGCCAGCCGGATGAAGGACGAGACCGGTGCCTCGGTCGCCGAAGTGGCCTGCTGCTTTGCCATGGCCCGCGAAGTGTTTGGTATGAACCAGCTGTGGCGTGATATCGAAGGGTGCGACAACCTGGTGGATGCCCAGACTCAGCTCGAGCTGATGTTCTACAGCCGCCGCATTGTACGCCGCGCCACCCGCTGGTTCCTGCGCGCCCGCAATCGCAGCTGGAGCATCAGCGAGAACATCGCCTTCTTCCGTCCGGCGTTCGAGACCTTAGGGAAGCACCTTTACGAGGTAATGGATGAGAGCGAAGTAGCCGAGCATCGTCAGGCTGTTGCCAAGTGGATGGAGAAACAGGTGCCGGAGGCCATTGCCCGTCAGGTCGCCCATATGAGCAGCCTCTTCTCCAGCCTGGATCTGGCGCAAATTGCCGCGGAGCACAAGACCGATATCCTGCGTGCCGCCAATGTCTACTATCGCCTCGGGGCCAAACTGGATCTGCACTGGTTCCTCGACCAGATCAACCATCAGCCGGTCGGCAACCACTGGCAGGCGATGGCGCGAGCCTCCTTCCGCGAAGATCTGGACTGGCAGCAACGCAGTCTCACTTCTGTGGTACTGGAAGGGTGCAAAGATCAGGGAGAATGCGCTACCATACTGGCCGACTGGATTTCGGAGCATGAGCAACTCTTGTCCCGTTGGACCCACATGTTGGCCGACTTCAAGACCACCAGTACCCACGAGTTCGCCAAGTTCTCGGTGGCCTTGCGAGAGTTGAACCTGCTCCAGTTGAATTGTCGGGCACTTTAATTGCCAGATTAAGGCATGACACCGACATTACACCCAAAGCCCCGGCCAGTTGCCGGGGCTTTCTTTAAGGAGCAAAGATGTTGTACCCCATCGCCAGGCATTTCCTGTTCAAACTCAATCCGGAACAGGCTCACGATCTCTCCATGAAATATTTGCCCCGCCTTCTCGGTACGCCACTCGATTGTTTCTTCCGCCAGAATTTGCCGAAACGCCCCGTCACTGTCATGGGGCTTTCTTTTGCCAATCCGGTTGGATTGGCTGCCGGTCTGGATAAAGATGGTGAGTGCATTGACGCGCTGGGCGCCATGGGATTTGGCTTTATCGAAGTCGGTACCGTCACCCCCAGACCCCAGAGCGGCAATGACAAGCCCCGCCTGTTCCGGGTTATTCCGGCAGAGGGGATCATCAACCGGATGGGATTCAACAACAAGGGGGTTGATCATCTGGTGGCCAAGGTAAAAGAGGCCAAATATCAGGGAGTCATCGGCATTAATATCGGCAAGAACAAAGATACTCCCATCGAACAGGGCAAGGATGATTACCTGATCTGCATGGACAAGGTTTATGATCACGCCGGTTATATTGCCGTCAATATCTCTTCCCCCAACACTCCGGGTTTGCGTTCGCTGCAATATGGCGAGGCGCTGGATGAATTGCTGGCCGCCCTCAAGGTGCGGCAGCAAGAGCTGGCCGCCCAATATAAAAAGTATGTGCCGCTGGCGGTTAAAATTGCCCCGGATTTAAGCCTTGAAGAAATAGATCAGGTGGCCGCTTCGCTGGTGCGTAATGGCATTGATGGGGTTATCGCCACCAATACCACCCTCGAGCGCGAGATGATTTATGACATGCCCCACGCCGGTGAAGCGGGTGGCTTGAGCGGTCGTCCGCTGCAGCACAAGAGTACCGAGGTGATCCGTCATCTGGCCAAGGCGCTCAATGGTGCTCTGCCAATTATCGGTGTGGGTGGTATTGATAGTGCCATGGCCGCCCGTGAAAAATTGGCCGCCGGTGCCAGTCTGGTACAAATTTATAGCGGCTTTATTTATAAAGGGCCGGGGTTGGTCAAAGAG
Source organism: Aeromonas sp. FDAARGOS 1416 (assembly GCF_019048085.1). Taxonomy (NCBI): domain Bacteria; kingdom Pseudomonadati; phylum Pseudomonadota; class Gammaproteobacteria; order Aeromonadales; family Aeromonadaceae; genus Aeromonas; species Aeromonas sp. FDAARGOS 1416. The sequence continues at coordinate 1,449,473 of NZ_CP077301.1, forward strand.
ATTGTGACCAATATTTAAGAAATAGATGGCGGAGCCCTTTATTTGACGTTGCTGATTTCCTGCATATGGAATAAAGTCAACTGGTAATTATCAAGTAAGGGCTCCAACATGTTTATCCAACCGACCGATAGCTGGCAATGGCACTATGATGCCCAGAGTGACCGTCTGATGTTGGACCTGTCTGATAACATGTTATTTGCTACCGAGTATAAAGGGCGACATTTGGTGCCCAGCTCATTTGCAACCCAGCCTTTTTGTGTCGATGATGCCGCCCTCTATTATCAGTTGATGGATAAAGCAGCCGAACTTGAGTGGAGTATTCCACATCAGGTTCAGTTGGTGCTTAATGCCATCGCGGTCAGTCGTTTTTATAAACCCCTGATGCCGCAAAGCTGGTTTTTTAGTGAACAGCATCCGCAAGTGATCCCGCAAAACGGTGATCTGGTCCTGATGAATACACCCCATGGTAACGGCGAATTTATGGTCATTGAGGCAGGGGAGCAGGCCAGCGTCTGTTTGAACCTCACAGCCGATCTGGTATTGACCACCAGTAAAACCTTGCCGCGTTTCGGGGTGATCAAGGTGATGAATAACCGGATGAAACCGCGTATTACCGTGACCGAGCAATATCGTCAGGTCAGTTGATATATTTTCATCAATCGTTTTATCTCTGTGATTACACCGCTGCCTGTTTTTACTGTTGTCACCTCCATAGTTCCTCGTTTCTGATACTTCATTGATCCGCGAACATCTTGCCCATTCTCATTGATCTTCATGGTTGTGATCCAGCCTCTCTTGAGGCTTGTTACAGTCACTTGCGCCTTGTGTTCTGACCCACGCAGTATCTTGGTCTTCCGTGCTATAAGCATGGTGTCTCATTCTTGTTTCGTTCTGCTTGCGTAGTGCTTCCACCTCGCTATCAACACATCACTCACTGCTGCGATTTTCTTTATACGACATTTTATGCTTGAAACGAGAGCTATTCTCACTTACATTTTGTTATAACATAACAAAATGGAGTTGCCATGAAGTCTCATATTCACCCGGATTATCGTTTGGTGCTGTTCCATGACACGGCGGCAGATGCCTTTTTCCTGGTCGGTTCAACCATCAAGAGCGATCGCCGCTATACGTGGCAAGACGGGAAGGAGTATCCCTATGTGTCGCTCGATGTTTCCAGCCAGTCGCACTCGTTCTATACCGGCAAGCAGAAGCAGGTATCGAGCGAGGGGAGTGTGGCCCGTTTCAACAAGCGCTTTGGCGCATTTTCAAGCAAGAAGGAGTCCTGAATGAAGGTCGTCTGTTCACTCAAATCCGCACGGGCACGTCATCCCGATTGTCAGTTGGTGCGTCGTCGGGGAAAATTGTTCGTGATTTGCAAAAGCAATCCCCGTTTCAAGGCTCGTATGAAGTGATCCGCTAAATGATGTCTGGCCCCATGATCTCGCCATCGGATAGTCATGGGGCCTTTTACCTTTTCACCACCTATCAATCTGTTTCCATCCTGCTGTTTGCGCCGACTTTTGCATGCTCCAGCCCGCCTGATGAGGTATAATACGGCACTATTTTTATGGGTTCCCCGTGAGCGTGATGAAAGAATTTTTTGCAACCTGCCCCAAGGGGCTGGAAAACCTGTTGGCCGATGAGCTGACCAATCTTGGCGCAGAGCAGGTCCGTGAGACCGTGGCTGGCGTCCATTTCAAAGGCGAACTGGCGATTGGCTACAAGGCCTGCCTGTGGAGCCGTTTTGCCTCCCGTATCGTGCTGGTGCTCTCCGAATTCCAGATGAACGACGATCTGGATCTCTATCTGGGCGCCCACACCATTCCCTGGGAAGAGCACTTCTCCGGTACCTCTACCATCGCGGTGGACTTTACCGGTACCAACCCTGCCATTCGCAATACCCAATATGGCGCGCTGAAAATCAAGGATGCCATCGTTGACCGCTTCACCAAGCGCGGTCACGTGCGTCCAGACGTGGACAAAAAGTCGCCGGATATCCGCATCATGGCGCACCTGGGCAAAGGCAAGGCCAATATCACGCTGGACTTGTCAGGCCCGGCGCTGCACCAGCGTTTCTATCGTCAAGGCACAGGTGAAGCACCGCTCAAAGAGAACCTGGCCTGCGCCATGATTGCCCGTAGTGGCTGGGCCGGTGAGCCCATGATGGACCCGATGTGCGGTTCCGGTACGCTGCTGATCGAAGCGGCCTTTATCGCCGCCGACATGGCGCCGGCGCTGCGCCGCGAGCGCTTCGGTTTCGATCGCTGGCTGCAGCACGATAGCGAGCTGTGGCAAAGCCTGATGATGGAAGCGCAAGTGCGAGCCAAACGCGGTATGCAGCGCTGCGAGGTGAAACTGTTTGGTTGTGATGCCGATTCACGTGTGCTGCTCAAAGCCCGTGACAACGCCAAAGCGGCCGGTGTCGCCCATCTCATCACCTTCAAGCAGGCCGATGTCACCAAGCTGGAAAACCCGCTGCCGATGCCTACCCCTGTTGAAGGGGAAGAAGGTCAAGGAGAGGCCCGCCAAGTCGGTATGCTCATCTCCAACCCGCCTTACGGCGAGCGTCTTGGCGAGTTCCCGGCGCTGCTGGAAGTGCATCAGGCCCTTGGCGATGCTCTGCGTCGCAGCTTCCAGGGCTGGAAAGTATCCATTCTTTCTGCCTCACCGGAGCTCTTGAGCTGTCTGCGCCTGCGCGCCGACAAGCAATATCGCCTGTTCAACGGCGCCCTCGAGTGTCAGCTGCGTAACTACCAGATCGCACTGGACTCCGTGGCCTCGCAAAAAGAGGTGGCGCAGGACTTTGCCAACCGTCTGCGCAAGAATCTGAAAACCCTCGAGAAGTGGGCCAACAAAGAGGGCATCGATTGCTATCGTATCTACGATGCCGACTTGCCGGAATACAATGCCGCCATCGACCGCTATCAGGACTATCTGGTGGTGCAGGAGTATGCCGCGCCCAAGGATATCCCCGCTCAGAAGACTCGTCAGCGTCTGCTCGACATGGTTCAGGCCGCCATCAAGGTGACCGGCATGGACGGCGAGAAGGTGATCCTGAAGGTGCGTGAGCGTCAGGAAGGTAAACAGCAGTATCAGAAGCTCTCCGAAGAGCAGCACCGGATGGAAGTGCAGGAGTACGGTGCCCGTCTGTGGGTCAACCTCTACGACTATCTGGATACCGGCCTGTTCCTCGACCACCGTCAGACTCGCCGTATGCTGGGTCAGATGGCCAAGGGCAAGCGCTTCCTGAACCTGTTTGCCTACACCGGCAGTGCCACCGTGCACGCAGGTCTTGGCGGTGCCAGCGAGACCACCACAGTGGACATGTCCCACACCTACCTGAACTGGGCGCAGGACAACATGCGCCTCAACTCGCTGGTGGGCCGTCAGCACAAGTTTGTCCAGGCAGATTGCCTGAAGTGGTTGTCTGAAGCCGATGAGCAGTACGACCTCATCTTCATCGATCCGCCCACCTTCTCCAACTCCAAGCGGATGGACGAGAGCTTCGACGTACAGCGCGATCACCTGTTGCTGATGCAGCACCTGAAGCGCCTGCTGGCAGCGGACGGCACTCTGGTCTTCTCCAACAACAAGCGTCACTTCAAGATGGATCTGGCCGGTCTAGAGGCCACTGGTCTCAAGGCCCAGAACATCACCCAGAAGACGCGACCGAAGGATTTCGAACGTAACCAGCACATCCACAACTGCTGGATCATCACCCATGCGCCGGAGCAAGGCGAGGCGTGATGCTGACCCTGTTTCATACCGACGGTTGCCACCTGTGCGAACAGGCGTGGGCGCTGGTGGAGGAGGCAGGCCTTGCCACTACCACCCGCCAGTGCGACATCATGGATGATGAGCAGTGGCTTGCCGCCTATCGGGTGCGCATTCCGGTGCTGCGTGACGAGGCGGGCCGCGAGCTCGGCTGGCCCTTCACGCTGGTCGAGCTCAAAAGCTGGGCCGCCCGTCAGGGGTGAGAGTGATTTGACGATAAAACGGGGGCAGACCCAGTCTGCTGCCCGTTTTTTTCATATGAAATAAGGAACACACATGGCTCTTTTAACATTGCACGGCGCATGTCTGTCGTTCAGTGATTTCCCGCTGCTCGACAATGCCGAATTGACCATCGAGCGGGGCGAGCGCCTCTGCCTGGTTGGCCGCAACGGGGCGGGCAAGTCCACCCTGATGAAGGTCATTGCCAGCGAATTGCCGCTGGACGACGGGCGTCTGGTGCTGCAGCAAGATTTGAAAGTGACCCGCCTTGAGCAGGATCCGCCTGCTTCCAGCGAGCTGACGGTGTTTGACTATGCCGCCGAAGGGCTGGCGGGGGTGGGGGAGCTGCTCAAGCAGTACCACCACATCTCCATGGAGCTGGCGAGCGATCCGTCAGACGCCAACATTCGCAAGATGAGCGAGTTGCAAGAGCAGCTCGACTATCAGAACGGTTGGCAGTTCGAGACCCGCATCAGTCAGGTGTTGACCCTGCTGGGGCTGGATCCTGACGTGACCCTCGACAGCCTCTCCGGCGGCTGGCTGCGCAAAGTGGCGCTGGCCCGTGCGCTGGCTTGCGATCCCGACTTGTTGCTGCTCGATGAGCCGACCAACCACCTGGATATCGAAGCCATCAACTGGCTGGAAGATTTCCTCAAGGATTTTCGCGGCGCCATCGTCTTTATCTCTCACGATCGGGAATTCATCCACAAGCTGGCCACCCGGATCATCGATCTCGATCGCGGCGCCATCACCTCCTGGCCGGGCAACTACGACGAGTATCTGCAGGGGAAAGAGGAGTGGCTGAGGGTCGAGGAGCTGAAAAATGCCGAGTTCGACCGCAAACTGGCCCAGGAAGAGGTGTGGGTGCGTCAGGGTATCAAGGCTCGCCGTACCCGTAACGAAGGTCGGGTGCGCGCCCTTGAGGCAATGCGCATGGAACGCTCCCAGCGCCACGAGCTGCAGGGCAAGGCCAAGCTGCAACTGGACGAGGTCAATCGCTCCGGCAAGCTGGTGTTCGAGACCGAAGGGCTGGGGCTGGACTTTGGCGATCGCACCCTGTTCAAGGGGCTCGATCTGCAGGTACTGCGCGGCGACAAGATTGCGCTGGTCGGCCCCAATGGCTGCGGCAAATCGACCCTGATCAAGCTGTTGCTGGGTCAGCTTGAGCCGACCCGTGGCACCGTCAAGGGGGGCACCAATCTGGAGGTGGCCTACTTCGATCAGTACCGCGAGCAGCTCGATCCCGAGCAGACGGTGGTGGACAACGTGGGTGAGGGCAAGCAGGAGGTGATGGTGCGCGGCCGCTCCCGTCATATACTCGGTTACCTGCAGGACTTCCTGTTCGAGCCCAAGCGGGCCCGTACGCCGGTCAAGGCGCTCTCCGGTGGTGAGAAGAACCGGCTGCTGCTGGCCAAGCTGTTCCTCAAGCCCAGCAACCTGCTGATCCTCGATGAACCGACCAACGACCTCGACGTCGAGACTCTGGAGCTGCTGGAAGAGCTGCTTTCCGACTACCCCGGCACCCTGTTGCTGGTCAGTCACGATCGTCGCTTCATCGATAACACAGTGACCGGCTGCTGGCTGTTTGAAGGGGATGGCCGCATCAGCGATTACGTGGGTGGTTACGCCGACATGATGGCGACCCGCGAACAGCAGAACGCTCAACAACAGGCCAAGAGCACACCGGTCAAGGCCCCGGAGCCGGTCGTTGCCGCCGCGCCAGAAGCGCCGAAGAAGAGCAAGAAGCTCTCCTACAAGCTGCAGCTTGAACTGGAAGGGTTGCCCGCTCGTCTCGAACAGCTGGAAGCCGAGCTGGATGCGCTGCAAAGCGAGATCAACCAGCCAGGGTTCTTCTCGCTGCCGGCAGATAAAACCCAGCCGAAACTGGATGCGCTCAATGCCGCTGAAGCTGCGCTGGAGCAGGCATTTGCTCGCTGGGAAGAGCTGGAAGGACTCAAAAATCAGGAGTAAGTTCCCTGTAATTAAAACTTAATCCAGTTCAGTGCCTTGTGTCACATAGCCCGGTTAGGGTGGAAGTTTTTGTTTGACCGAGTGCGCTCGCAGGAGTAAAGATGAAAGCGACCGATGCAGAATTGGTCGCTTTTTTTGTTCCACGAAGAGGGTCGTAGATGATGAAGAGACAGAAGCGGGACCGTCTGGAAAGAGCTCGTGCTCGTGGTTATCAGGCTGGCGTGGTCGGCAAACAGAAAGAAGCGTGTCCGTATCAATGCCTGGATGCCCGAGGGCATTGGCTTGGTGGTTGGCGTGACGCCATGGAAGGGCGGGGCTCAGGCCTCTTCATGAAGTAGCAGGTACTTCATCACTCATTACAAAAGGAAAGGGGCCGTTGTGGCCCCTTTGCGTTAATGCTGTTTTACCACCAATCAGAGAGATCAGAATGCGGTGGTATCTTTGAACAGGCCCACTTTCAGGTCGGTGGCGCTGTAGATCGGACGGCCGTCGACTTCGACCACACCATCAGCAATTCCCATCACCAGCTTGCGGTTGATGACACGCTTGAAGGTGATCTTGTAGGTCACTTTCTTAGCAGTCGGCAGGATCTGGCCGGTGAATTTCACTTCACCCACGCCCAGAGCACGACCCTTGCCGGGGCCACCTTTCCAGCCCAGGAAGAAGCCAACCAGCTGCCACATGGCGTCCAGACCGAGACAGCCTGGCATCACAGGATCACCCGGGAAGTGGCAATCGAAGAACCAGAGATCCGGAGTAATGTCGAGCTCAGCCAGGATCTCGCCCTTGCCGTGTTCGCCGCCGTTGTCATTGATCTTGACGATGCGGTCCATCATCAACATGTTGGGGGCAGGCAGCTGACTGTTACCCTCACCAAACAGTTCGCCACGGCTGCAAGCCAGCAGCTCTTCACGGGTAAAAGAGTTCTTGCCCTGTTCGCACAGGGAAAGGCGGGCTTCCATGGTGGTATTGTCTACGGTCACGCGGTATTTCCTTCAAATGGGTCAAAGCTGGGTCAATTTAGCTTACAGTTGTTCGCTAAACAACTCCGATCACTTCATCAGCGGCCAAACAGGCGCCCCAGCAGGGATTGCAGCAGTCCGACTTTGGCAGTGGAGCCGTTCAACTCGTCCAACCGCTCCTGAATACGGCCAAACAGGGTATCGGGCATATCAGGCTCACCGGCGACACAGCCAGTCAGCAACTCGATGGCCTCTTCCACATGGTCCACCGGGTGGATGTGGAACTGGCCCGCTTCAACCGCTGCAATCACCTCGTCAGAGAGGTTTAGCTGCTGGATGTTGGTGCCCGGCAAAATGATCCCTTGCTTGCCGGTAATGCCGTGGATTTTGCACACCCGGAAGAAGCCTTCAATCTTCTCGTTGACGCCACCAACGGCCTGCACATTGCCAAACTGATCGACCGCACCGGTCACGGCGAAGTGCTGATAGATAGGCTGGCGGGCGAGGGCAGAGAGCAGGGCACACAAGCCGGTCAGTGAGGCACTGTCGCCATCAATTTCGTGGTAAGACTGCTCGAACACCAGATTTGCCGACAGGGGGGAGGGGTTCTCTGCACCAAATTTGTTGGAGAGATAGCCGTGGATAATCATCATCGCCTTGGCGTGGATATGACCGGCCAGCTCCGCTTTGCGCTCGATATCCGCCACATCGCCATCACCAAGGTGTACGGTCGCGGTGAGGCGCACCGGCTCACCGAAGTCATAAGGGTGACCGGAGACCTGAATGACAGACAGGCCGTTGATCTGGCCAATCTCTTCGCCATCGGTTTGCAGCAGGATCTGGCCGTCGATAACCCCCTGATCGGACTGCTCAACCAGATAGTTGAGGCGGTAATCCTGCTCTTCCAGTGCGCCGCGAATATGCTCGTCGGTGACCACATCAGATTCCAGCTCCCGGGCCAGACTGTCAGCCATCCGCATGATGGCGGAGAGTTGCACTTCGGAGAGCGACAACCACTCCTGATGGTCACAGAGGCGGCTGGCATGACGACAAAGGGCGGCGAGGGCGGCTGGCGTGAAGTCCAGCAGACTCCAACGCTGGCGCAGCCAGGCCAGGTACTGCAGAAATTCCTGCAGACCCTCTTCAATATTCACCTCTGACACCAGATCCGCGCGCAGGAAGATGCGCTCGGACATATCCCGATCCAGCATCTGGAACTCGGCCACGTCCAGTCGGTCACCGACCAGGATCAGCTTTAGCTTGATAGGGGTTGCTTCAGGCGCGAAGAAGGGGGTCAGGGTTTTCCCTTCCTGATAGGCGTTCCAGTCCAGCTCGCCTTTTTGCATGGCATTTTTCAGTTTGAACCAGAGGTGCGGCTGATCCAGCAGCTCGTCCAGTTGCAAAATGAGGTAGCCGCCGTTGGCTTCGCGCAGCAAGCCAGGCTCCAGCAGGTGCTGGTTAGCATACACAGAGCCTTGCTCGGTCTGGTAGTTGATGGAGCCAAACAGGGTATCCCAGTTGAGATCACGGCCATAAATCACCGGCGCTTCCTGCGCTTCGTGGTGGATCAGCAAGTTGATCAGAATGGGGTGCTGGAATTCCAGACCCAATGCCACGTGAGCCGCCAGATCGGAGAGGAAATCATCGATTTTCGGATCATTGTTCTGCTTGCGCATGATGCGGGTCACGATGCGTTCGGCATCGAGATGGTGGCTCAACAGCTTGAGCAGCTCGCCAACCATTTCGCAAAACTCAACGCCGGTGCCTGGTTGCAGGCGCAGCCAGATAGGCTTGTAGGGGTTGTTCAGATTCTCGGTGTAGCAGAGATCAAACAGGTCACCATCCTTGCCATTTGAGTCGGCAATCAGCGTCTGGCAAACGCCTTCGTAATCTGCGCCGGGAAACCCGTTGAGCAGCATGACCGGACAGTCACCATCAAAACTGGCAAGGCGTTTGATGCCGGAAATGGCTCTGGGTTGCAGCGCAGCAAAGGGGATAGGTTCAAGCTCGCTTAGCTTGGGGAACTGTTCAATCGCAAAAGCGGGTTTTAATTGTTCTGATGTTAATTCAGCCACTTAAGACATCCGGTCGAAGATAGGATCAATTGTTGCCATTATACACAGTTCAATTAGTGGTGACAGGAAACAAGATATGTAATTTAACATAATATACATTATGCGCAGTGTTGTCTGGCCCGTGGCTAGGGGTCAGGAACATAGCAACCGCAAGGGCTACAGCCGTGCCTGTACCTTTTGTGTACTTCGCTAAAATGTCATACCAAGCGCGTTTTAGCTCGGGATCTTCTTCTCTGGCTGCTGCAAGGCTTAGCATGACTTCTTTGACATCAAGGCCGACAGCCTCGGCAATCTTTTTTGCTGTTGCATCAGTGAGTTGCGCTTTGCCTCTGGTAAAGCGTGATATGTGAGATTGCGTGAAACCCAAGTCAGCGGCGACTTCCTGAAACTGGGTGAATTTTTTGGCTCTCATGTAAGCCTCGATCAACGATTTAGAGTCCATTTTTCTTAACTCCTCACTTTATCAATGGCCGTATCATAACCATTTTTGGCCTAAAAAAGCCCGTTGAAACTTACTTGCGAAATTGATCAAATGCCACTTGCCAACCTAATCAAGTGATTGATCTATGACCTACTCTAGCCCACAAAACCAAGATCTGCCTGCGCTCATAGAGCGCAAGGTCTATTGGCAGGCTGAACCGACCGGCGATCTCTCCGCCTGTGTCGCGGGTCAGGTTGAGATGTTTCGGGATCTGCATGAGCTGCGGGTCTATCTGTCCATGACGTATCCCGATACCGTGTTCGAGCTGGTCGAAGTGACCGAGGACACATGGCAAGGTTTCTATGATCAGGGAGTCTTTTTCGATGACTGGTCATAATTCCGTGATGCCGATAAATAGCGTTATCGGCACCAAAACCCTGATCGATTATCTGTCCTTCACCTGGGCGCCGACCGAGTTGCGCCAGATGACCGAGCTTGCCAAACAAGGTGCGCTCTTGAAGGCTATCCCGCGCTTTGACACCAAGGTAAAAGCCCTGCAAGCGGCGTTCTCTGAGCCTGCTGTCGAGGGTCTGCGTTACCTGTGGAAGCGTCCGGTCGGTTTCGCTCCCCTCACCCACTTCGACAAGGTGTCAGAGCGGCTCTGTGATAAGGCGCAGCGGTTGGGCGCAACCCCTGCCCCTACTGCGGCGCGTGTCTACGACAAGGCCACCGAGCGGTTGAGCCTCAAGGGTGTGGTCAAGTCCCCTGCCCCCGTCTTTACCCCTTCCATGACCGAAATGATGGAGCGGGCCTTGCACTCTAACTACCGATCTCGGGCCGACATGCGCAAAGAGCTGAAAGCTGTCTGCGCATCCCTGCTCAAGTTCTCCCAGTTCGAAGTTGTCGAGGGTGCCAAGTATTGGGAAGCCTACAACGATTTGATTGACTGCTACGGGGTGCAATTTCTCGATGCCCTGTGCTGTTCCGAGATCGAGCTGTGGCTGGAAGAACTGAACACCAAGATCGGGGTGCCTATCCCCGAGCCTCGTTTCACTATGCGCCCTCGCCGCTCCGGTCTGCATGGTTACGCCAACTCGGCCGACCTGCTGTGTGATGGCCTCCCCTGTGGCCTGATTGGTTGGGGGGCTGCCAACCACGGTTGCATGGTGAGTTTTTCCGGCGTGGGTTGTGCGGCCCTCGATATGCAGGCTTTGCACTCTGTTATCTCTCACATTCCATCGGTTCGCATCACTCGGGTGGATTTGGCGCTCGATGACTACAGCGGTGAGGTGATCAGTTATCAGGGGGCCATTGATGGCGCTCAGGCTGGCGAGTTTCACCCAGAGCGGGGCCGTGCTCCGGCGTGGATGAAAATCGAATCCGGTGAGTTCGTTATATCCGAGATTGCCAAGGGCATCGTAAAGCGGTTTGGCATGGCACCGACCAAGGGTTGTTCTTTTTATGTGGGCAGCCGGATCAACGGTAAATGTGCTCGGATATACGAAAAGGGTAAACAAATGCAATCGGCAGAGAACCCAAATTGGGTACGCGCCGAAGGCGAGTTACACAATAAAGACCGGATAATACCGCTCGATGTATTGATTAATCCCGACCCTTATTTTGCTGGGATGTATCCGCAATTTGCCAAATGGCTTGATGCTATTAAACAGTCGGAATCTGTTCCGGTACGTGTGACCACCTTTAAAAACAAGTTCAAGACCAGTCGGGACAATGCAGTTTTTCATATGTCTCGCATGGCGGGCCGCCTTGTTAATTGGTTAGCAAGTGTTGAGGGGCTCGCCCCTGAAACGATTGTTCACCAATTAACAGCGCATCTTAAAGAAGATGATATTCCAGCGCGGTTAAGAATGCCGCTACCACCCGAGTTTATATCGGGTGAGCATTGTTTAGTTTGACCTATAAATCAGGTTCTTCAACGAGGTAAATATTATGTCCCTGCTCACTGGTGTTTTGGTAACTCGTGTTACTCATGGTTATGGTGTGTCCCGTAAATCTGGCGCTCCTGTCCCTTATGATTTCGCACAAGTGGAATATCTGGCTCCGGCAAATAACGTCAACAAACCCGAGTGCAATATCCACTCATGGGGTTATGAAGTTCGCCAACTGGCCCTTCGTAATGATGCGGCAACTATCAAAGAAATGGCCGACTGCCCCAAGCTGGTTGCCATTGATCTTGTGCTTGAAGCCGATCCCCAGAATCCGACCCGAAATGTGGTTGTTGGCTTCCAGCCTAACAAAAAGCCGGTATAACCGCCGCGCACCGAGGAGGAGGAGCGAGAGCGCGCAGCGAGCGACGACGAGGGCGCGATAATGCTTTGTCTAGATATTACCTCCGAGGGATATGCTCGATTATCCGAGGGGGATTCTTGCAAATATGTGCTCCTGACTGTGCAGGAGCATTCCAGACTCACGGATATATCAAACTGGTTCCAGTTCGATATATCCACTGTGGGGATTGCCTTTGGCTCTGGCCTTGCCGTCTGGGTCTTGGGCGTAAAATTGGGCGCAATTGCCCGTGTAATTGTTGGTGCAAAACGAGGATAAAATAATGAAAAAAGTATCAGGCTTGTTCCGTAATGCTTGCATTGCGGCTGTGTGTGGTCTGTCTGCTAATGCTGCTATGGCCGAAGGTGGTACTGGCCTCTCTGATGCCGCAGCCAAGGCAATGGAAGCCGCGCAAGCTGACGTCACTAACACCTCTCCCAAGGTGTTGCTGGTTGTCGCACTGGTGACCGCTACAGGTATCGTTATTTCCCTGATCCGTAAAGCCTAAACCATGTCCCTGCTTATCGGGACACTCTGGTTTTTGTTCTTTGTCGAGGGATGGCGAACATCCTTCTCTATTTAAGGCGGCTCCGGTCGCCTTTTTTATATTGGGGGCTGTGTGCGCTTAGGTTGGCTTTTACTGTTATTTCCATCGGCGGCATTTGCAATTGCGGGTTGTCCTGTCGGTGTGCAATTGGGTAACGTCACGATGGCAACTCCATTGCCTGTTTGTCTTAAATTTGAAGGCTCTCAGCTTGGTGGCTGTTTGGTTGCTTGTAATGGTGTGTGTGTAGAGTTGCCGCTGGCAAATACCAAGGGGCCAGTAGAGACTACCGGAACGGCTTGCAGTATTACCGAGAATGGTAGTGGCAACGGCGATTCAGATGGCAGTGGCAATACGCCAGATGAAGGCCCTTCTGGCACTAAACCGATTGCTGGCTGGCTTGATTTTGAACCAGTTATTGGTGATGCCACCGGAACATCTGTTTCGGGGGCTGTTGCTAAACTAAATAAAAACCTTGGTGTTGCTCTGCGTCAGGTTGTTGAAGGTTCTAAACAGGACTCTGGCAATCTTAATTCTATTGCTCATAGTGCCGAGTCATTTTCTCGGGATATGAAAACTGCGCTTTATCATCTTGAACGAACAGCTAACGAAACCTTTTATTCAAAAAGTACCCTCATGGATATCATGGGGCGTATTAATACGTCCAATGATTATTTAGAGAAGATCAGTAAACTTGATTCTTCCTCTGGGGCTGCTTCAGGTGCGGCTGGTACTGGCGGCAATCTTTCAAAGGAATTTGAGGATAAGCTTTTTGGCACTTTGGATTCCATGCGTTATGGCTCTTTGAATAACATTGATTTCAAGATGAGCGATGTTAAAGGCCATTTGGCTGCTATTGAGGGTGCTTTGGGTCGTAATGGCATGGCCGGTAATGTTTACGCCATACGTCAGCTGATGGAGCAAATGTCGTCAGGTTCTTCTGGTGGTGGCTCAATGGGCGGTGGTTCTACAGGCGGCTCAACTGGTTCGCCTAATCAAGAGCAGTTGTTCAATATGCTTGAAGCTATCAACGACAATATAAGCAGAACTGGCGGCACGACAGCCAATAATTCTGGTGATCTGTTGCAGGCTTTCTATGAGTTGCAGCGTCAGCTGGCATCCGGCGAGGCTGGCGGTGGTTCTGGTGGTGATGGTTCCAGTATTGATTATTCCAAGCTGCCAGGCTCTGGGGACAACCCGCTTTCTGTGAAAGAGGCTAAGTATTCTTCTGCATGTTCTGGTAATGACTGTTTCTTTGATGTGGCAGCCATTCAAAAGAAACTGGATGAAGCAAACAAGGCTATCTCTGACAAATACAAAGATATTGGCGATGAAGTCAGGGATATTTTTGATTTTCAGCTTTCCGGCTCTGCTGGGGTTATCGAGTGCTTCGACTTTTTCACTTACGGCGGAAAAGACTATCGCGTTTGTCCACCTGCAAAAGAATATTGGAACATCATCGCCGCGCTGATGATGTTTATTTTCTACTTCATTGCGTTCGCAATTGTATTTAAGAGGTAACACGTCATGGAATGGCTTGGTGAGTTCTTTAATTCGTTCTTCAACGATATATATCAACTGGCTGTGCAGTTCGGTGCATGGCTGGCAATCAGAATGGCGGTGCAATGGGTTGAGTTTAAGTTGTTTATGCTCACCTTCACATGGGACGTTGCCAAGCAGATTTTGGTGAACGTTCACTTTAGTGAAATGATCTCCCAATCCTTTAATGCCCTCCCCGCCGACTTTCGCTCGATGCTGCTCTTTATCCATCTGGATAAGGGGCTCGCCATCCTGACGCAAGCCTTCGTTACCCGCTTCCTGCTGAACATCATGGGGTGGTAAATGTCCATCAAGATCCACCACGGGGCGCCAGGCTCTTACAAATCATCAGGGGCCATCCACACCGATGTGATCCCCGCCATCAAGGCAGGCCGTCACATCATCACCAACGTTCGCGGGTTCACCGCCGAACGCTGCAAAGAGGTACTGGGTAAGGCGGTGCCCGATGAGTTCAAGGTGACTTACATCGACACGGAAGCCCAAGAGGGCCGCGACCACTTGGCCCGCTTCTACCACTGGGCACCGAAGGGCGTGTTCTTTCTGGTCGATGAAGTGCAGCGGATCTTTCCGCCTGCATGGCGTCAGAGTGACCTCGATCGACTTGATTATCCGGGTGGGCCGGAAGTCGCCAAGGCTGATGGGCGACCGGAAACCATAGACGTTGCCTTTGATATGCACCGTCACCACAACTGGGATTTCGTCTTTACTACCCCGAACATCAAGAAGGTTCACGCCGTGATCAGGGCCGCATCAGAGACGGCGATCAGACACACCAACATGAAGATATTGGGCTTTGGGAAGCGCTATAAAACGGTCTTGCATCTGGCGGACAACAGCGGCGCATCCATGTCCGATGTTCTGCAGGCCAAGCCATTCAACAAGGTGCCCAACTATGTTTTCAAGCTCTACGACTCAACTACAACAGGCCAAGTCACGGATACAATCGCGGGTAGCTCGATTCTGCGAGATCCTAAAATTCTGTTTTTTCTGGGTGTTATTGGATTCTGTCTCTATTTTGGCCTCATCAAGCCGGAATTTATTGATAAGCCTAGTAAGGCCCCTGCGCCCTCTCCTGCCGCTGCTGCGACTTCTGGGGCGGTGGGTACTTCGCCCACTGCTGGGGTACGTCCTAGCGGCGCTCCTGTTGCGTCTGATAGCGGGGTTCTTTCTGTAGGGCCGTTTGCGGGGCACAAGCTGATCATCAGTTGCCATGTGTTGGTAAAGGATGAACGGGGATCATATCGGGTCGAGTATTGTTTCGCCCTGCGCAAGGGTGACGATGTGCAGCCTGTTTACAGCGATGACTGGCCGGATCAACTGGCCAGCGTGGATGCTATGAGCGCCTGCCATGCTGTGGTGAAGTATCAGGGCAAGCCTGTTGACGTTTATTGTGATCCAGAAGGTGACGCTCTGCGCCGTAAATACAATGCTGCCCTCTTTGCTGGCGGTGATACCAAAAACAAACCAAGTGATGACCGGACATAAATTAATATAACTGCGTAACGCGATTGTTTATGTTAAATACGATCGCAGGTGTCGCATTTTTACTGGGATGGCGGGGTGTTTGTCTTTCATGGCGCAGCCATAGAAGCGCAACCCTCGCACTCACCCCGAGAGATTATGTCTCCAAGCGCGGCTCCCGCCGATAGGCGGCTCTGAACTTTCCCGAGAATGACCCTCCTCCCCCTTCCCTGCCAAACCAGTCTTTAATGCCCCAGTCAGAGCGACCAGTCGGAAGGGTTGAGGAAGGAGCGCAGCGAGGACGAAACCCTGTAGGCTATGGGGCGCGGGTGGTGACAGCCTTTGCTTCCTGTCGAAGACAAGCGTTATCTGCGGTCTTGTACTTACTTTTAATAGTTCACTCAAATCTTGTAGTGGTCTTTTAAATTAGGCACTATTGGTATAGTGCTATAGTTTTTACTATTGGATGAAATGATGATTGATATTCAGAGTGCTTTTTATGGTGTTTGTGGATTGCTGGCTGCAATAGCCATTTCACAGCCGAGATTTTATATTGAGTATGCGTTCCATCTTCTTGTTGCTGCTTATTTCAATATTGTTTTGATTCTTGCTATTACATTGGTTTCTTTGAAAGTTGCTAATGATATACCTGAATATAAGAATGAACTTAATGATTTTGCTAGATATTTTTCAGAGTTTCTATTGTCAATCGATAATGCTCATACTGTTTCTTTTATGGTCTTACTATTTATTGTGTGGTTGAACTTATTTGTTTTATGTACGTTATTGAAGCTATATGGTGATAGATCTGGGCGCTTGTAAATTAATTTTATTGGTGAGGTTAAAGTGAGTGATAATTCAGATTTTTTGAAGTTTCATGAGAAAAGTAAGGCTATGTGGGCTGAAGTTGAAGAGGAGATTGAACGGAAAAAGGACGTCGAGGCCAACAAAGAAATTTATTCTGCAATAATGTCATCAAATTCTAGCTATACAAACCTTATTATTGTTGCAGGTTATGCTGGTTACTTTTCATTGTTGAGTGTGGTTAAGGATGGGATATCTATATTGTATATGCTCTCATCAGCATTTTTAATTTTGATTTCTATTTCAACGTTTGTGATTTTTGAAGTTTACAAAATGCATAGCGTTTTATCTCACGTGAATAAGGTTATAATATCTTTATCTAATAATGGTTGTCGTGCTTCTCAGATATTAGATGCTGTTAAACGTGAGCAACAGCGCTTTAATCTTTCAGCCATGAAATATTGGTATGTATGTTTATGGGTATGTTTATTGACTGGTTTGGGGGGTGTTTTGGTGCTGCTGTTCGCATTATTAACCTCTTTTGTTAGGTTTTTTTTTAGTTAACTCAGCGCATTGGTTTGCCGATCTTCTCCTTGCCCCCCGTGTAGTAATACGGGGGGAATTCTACCCCATCCCCTACCCTCTCGGAACCCTTCCAGCCTCGATGGTGGGGCCATACGGGCAACCTCTGTGCTCAGGCCCACTCGGGCAAGTGTTTAGAGCAGGGGCGCTCTTACTAAAGCGCGGGGGGCGCAGCCTCCAGCTTTTGCGGCGCAACGCGCCGACATATACCTTTTCTATCAACCAATCTGGTAGTTGTGGCCTATAATTGACACTGTTAATAGTGTGGTTTCTGGTTGTGGTAAAGCCATTGATAACAAAGAGATTCCTATGGATACCACCTTAAAAATATTATGCCACTTGTTTAGTTTTGACCTTCTCAAAAATGCTAGCCCTATGGTTGTTGGATTGGCTCATCGCGCAATTCGGTTTGGCTTTGATAGTCTTTCTGCAGAGCAGAAATCGGTTCTTAAACCCTATCTATCCGTTAAGTGTTGTGGTTATGAAGATGAGGATGGGGTACACCTGTGCTCTAAAGTTTTAGAGGGTGAAGAGCTTTTGGAGGCTTATGGGGCTTCGGGAGGGGCTTGGTGGCTTCAATGTCGTCACTGCCACGCGGCAACGAATTACATTGCCTATTGCGCTTCAGCTCATGATGAATAAAAGGGGGCCGCAGCCCCCAGGTTCACATTACGCCTAGCTTTTTTCTCCAGTAGAAGGCTTCCATCTGCCGTTCGGATCTCTCCGCTTGGATGATGGCTATGGCCTCCAGCCTTCGCCTGTCGTAGGTGACTCCTGTCGGTGATACAAGGCAATCATTCTTCATACGCCAGCCTTCCCATTCCTTCCAGATAGTGGGCAACTCCCTACCCGAAGCCATACGCATCAGCCGTTTATAGGCAGGTGGGATTTCTTTGCCCTTATCCCAATATGTGACCTGCCTCACAGAAACAAAACAAAGATTGGCCGTTTCTTCAATTGATAAACCGCACTCAAACCAACGAAAAATGAAGTTTTTGGTCAACTCTCGTTCCATCCAAGTAAATACCTGATAAACCAGCAAAATTGCGTGGAGTGGCTTATCGGCGGGTTTCGGATGGGCATTTAACAAAACGTCGCATTATGCGCAATAATGGGTGCAGGAGGACGAAATGAAGAGAACCGAACAATGGAGCCGCTTTGATGTGGCTGACGTCTTGGCCACTGAGGCCGACATGGTTGCCTATCTGCTGGCAGCTCTTGAAGATGGTGATCCGGCGCTGCTGACTGCGGCGCTTGATGATGTGGAGCGTGCTCGCAGCCAAGCTGCTTGGCCAGCCGCGCTACACTCTGGAAGAACTGTTGGCTCAGTGTGACCCCAATGCCACACCACCAGGTGAAATGGATTGGGGTCAAGATTAGAGATTACGAGGAATAAGCAGACGTATGCTTCGACGCATAATTATTGCAGGCCTCATTGGCTTTGTGCAATTCATTGGCTTTAGACCAAAGTTGCTCTGACGAGGCTCCAGACTTCTTCATGGCCTCATACTCTTTTCTAGTTTTTTCTCATTCTCGCTGAGAACAAGCATCTCATCATCACATATGTTCATATATAGGAGCTTCCTCGTAAGTAGAGCAAAATGCTCTAGACAGATATGAGTCCAGCTTGGATGAGTTTCAAGCTGTGGCGAGCTGAGGCACTAAACTGATGCCGATAAATGTGGTTATCGGCATCACGTGAGAGATAACAATGCTTTCTTCAGCTGGTTCTGCGGCACAATTCCTTCATCAATCCAGCGCATGACGATGAACCGTCACGAATGCCAGTCTTGGCCAGTTTAAGAAGATCCTCACCCAAGTCAGCAAGACCTGCTATCCGGTTACCCTGCTGTTTGGCAATGTAGAGGTCGGCCAACTTGGCCAACTGATCCGCCACAGCCCCCTCGCCCACAACATCTACTCGCTCAACCAGGAAGTCAGGCGGTGCCTTTTCCTGGTTGAAGTAGTCATCCCAATGATCAGACATCCCCCCTCCCCTTAGTCGATATTCTGAAACCACAAATGTCCCATTTTGAGACAAGAGTTCACTATTAAATCAATACGTTGTGCGGAATCCCCCTCACTTATTGAACATTATGTTTGATTTTCACAGTTAAAACCCTCGTTATTACAATGAATATTCTTAGAAATATCTGTCCCCTACTTGAGAGGTCTCTCTCTGGAAATATTGATACTCCTTTTTGTAAAGCAGCCATAAAAATGCCGACTATCGCAATAGATTCCCCTTACCTTAATCCTCACGGCTTATTGTTGTGGCTGACATAATTGCGACTTTTTTGGAAGTTGGGTCAATTCATATTCAAGGCACGTTTGGCGATGGCCAATGTGGGTGGCTGGCAGGTCAAGTAGAGGTTGCTGTTGAATTGCTGCAATATGCGTTTGAGCTCGTTCATATCATCGGGATGGAGGGTTAAGGACCAGAGTGCTCTGGGCTGGCCGTGATGGAGGCCATTGGTATAGATAATGGTGCAATCTTCAATACGCAACTCTTTGCAGTGGGCCTCCATCTGCAGGCCCACATCCGGAAACCAGATATGCAGTGTGCCTGAAGAGATAAAGGTGAACTGGGCCATGAGCGACCCTTTGCCAACGATCCTGAAGGTGTTTTCCACCACTGCCACTTGCATACCTGCTCCTTGGTATCTCATTAATATTGAAATCAATATCACCAATGATGAGTGGATATGCAAGTGTGATAACAAGGCGCTGTTCAACCGAATATGATTGCTTCCGGCATCGGGTGTTCTCGTTGTTTCAGCAAGCAATTTCGTTTTTTGCTTCTCTGCTACGGGATAAATATGTATCCCGCAGATGGCAAGGTGCCTGTTCTGAATCATCCATGTGAGCCAAAAATATTTCCTGAACCGATTGTCATCCAGAGAAGTACAACATTGCCGAGCCAACTTCTATGACACCCCAAACAAGCCATTGTGTTTTCTAAGAGCAGTCAATACAAATCAAGGGTAATGTCACGTTGTTCGTTAGCTTTTGTGAACGTTATCTCTCATTTGTTGGTTCAGTCGGTCCAGCGGCTTTTGCTGGGCGCTCTCATGTCGTTCACTGTTGCTGGTGTGCAGGTATTTCGAAGTGGTGTCGATGCTGTCATGTCCTGCATCGGCCTGTACGTGGGAGAGCGGCCGCCCGTGCAGATTGATGTCATGGGTGATCCCGGTATGGCGGATCGCATGGGGAGATAGTTGCCGCATTTCGGCTGCATCCTGGGCAAATCCATCCTGCTCTGCCAATTCTGCCCCTTTACCGATGATCACCATGATCAAATCCCGTAGCTGGCGAATTCCCAGATTGGCGTTGATCTCCCCCTGCTCGCGACCGTTGGCTGCCGCTTTATGGCGAACGAACAGTGGCGTCTGTTCATCCGGTGTCGGCAAGGGAGAGAGACCGAGGAAGCGGCGGTAGCGTTCAAGTGCCGCCAACAGTGCTTGGGATACCGCTACGGTACGCCGTTTGCCCCCTTTGCTTTGCGGAATAAAGTAGCCCCACACGCCGGTTTTGCGATCCCGCCTGAACTGCCCCATCACAGGGGTAAAGCCCGGCCGGGCTGCAACCTCAGAGATCCGCAGATAGCAGGCGTACATCAGAATGGTGAGAAAACGGCTGCGCTCGTGTTGCTCCGGATGGTCGTTGGCAAGGGTATCGGCGGCCTGCATCACGTATGACCACTGCAATTCGCTGAAGGCCTGCACCTGATCATCGGCCTCCTGCTGCTGCGGCCGTTTGACCCGCTGCAGTAGCAGAGCGGGATTCCTGTCCATGTACTCCTCCTGGATCAGGAACTGGAAGAAGGCCGACAGGATGGCCAGCTTGGTCTTCATCGCCTGCTCGCTCAGGCGATAGGGCAAGGTGCGGCCCAGCTCCCGCTTGCCGAGAAACGGTCGCCATTGCGGATTGGGCAACCGCTCTCCCCACTCCTTGTCGAGGACAAACTGCGCCACGTTGCGATAGGCGATCAACTCGTCAGGGGGGGACTGACAGTAGTCGAGATAGCGGATCATGATGCGGCGAGTGAGATCTTTCGGGCTGATGGCCGCCTCGCGAAAGCACCAGTGCAAAAAAGTGGTCAGTTCGCTGCGATAGGTTTTGTAATTGTTTTCGCTGTTGCGCTGCTCCAGCAGCCAATCGACCGCCAGTTCGTAAACTAGACCGGCATCGGGTACATCGTTGAGGCTGAGGTTGGCAAGGTACTGATTGACCTGTGGGTTACCGGCCTCCAGATAGATAAGGCTGTCAAACAGCGGCATGGCTGGCGGCAAGGATAATGGTTGTTGAGTCATGGTGTTGCTTGTTGATGCTGAAATGAGTCGATATGAGCCTGTGAGCCGAATTGCTAGAAAAGGGCTCGTGATAGATGAATGTGGCTTCTATTGGGATTTGTATTGCCTCTTGTTGTTGCTGATTAAGTGTCGCTCAGTGATGCACGCTATTTTGTTATGCATTGGATATGCACCGCTGTTAAAAAATTCTCGGGGTAAATAGCCGTAAAAATGCTTTTAAATGCAAATAAAGTGAATGCGGTGAGCTGTTTATCCCGAGAAATAGCAGGTCTGTGCAATCAGGCCACCTGTTTGAGTGGCTTCTCCTTGCGCTTGGCTGCTGGAGTCTCTTCCTCTTTCGTGCCAGCCTGAACCTTGCCGCCACGCAGCAGGGTTTGCAGCACATCGCGCTGCTCTGCCAGGTAGAATGCCAGACTCTCTTGCTGCTCTGGCGCCAGCTCGATCGGGGCGCCAGCCAACAGGGTCATCAACTCGTCGGCCGTATCCAGCAGCTTGTCATAGGCATCGGCCTCTTTTTTGCTGGCAAAGGTCATTTTTTCCACTCCCCCACGAACAACCACATATTTGATTTCGACAGCCATGATGGCCTCCTCTTGGTGATGATGGATAGAGTATATGTATGGATATACAGTATTGCAAATAACCTCACCGGAAAAGAGTTCGCCGGGGTTCAGCGACAAAAGCCGCGTTGGATCAAGTTGTCTCAAAGTGCCATTTGACTTCCACGCCTGACTGGTCGGATCATGGCCTTATGACGATCGTACGACACCTGTTTATCCTGCTGATGGTAGAGGTGCTGCTCCTCGGGAGTATCGCCCACTTGGTCGTGGGACTCCCCTGGCTGCTGACCCTGCTGTTTGTCGTGTTTGCCCTGCTTGGGTTGCGTTGTCTGGTGGTGCTCGGCAGCTGGCTGTTTACCCGCTTCTACCCCTCCCCGGCTATCGGCCCCTGGCGCAGGGTGAAGATGATGGCGCAGGAGATGCTGGCCTACCTCTACACCTTCACCTTGTTGTTACCGTTCGAGCCTTTGCTGATGGCACCCGATCGGCTGCGTCCATGCCAGCGCCCCGTATTGCTGGTGCATGGTTACGGTTGCAGTCGCGGGATCTGGCGCACCCAGCGCGCCCGATTGGAAGCCGCAGGCCATGTGGTTGCCACCATTACCCTGATGCCACCATTTGGTCATATTGATGAGATGGTGCCACTGCTGGCCACCCGGATTGACGATGTGCTGGCGCAGACCGGGGCTGACAAGCTGGTGCTGGTTGGTCACAGTATGGGCGGGCTGGTCTGCCGCGACTATCTGGCTATCCATGGTGGTGGCAAGGTCGCGCGCCTGATCACGCTGGCTACGCCTCATCAGGGCAGTCAGCTGGCCGCCCTTGGGCTTGGGGCCAATGCCCGCGAGATGGAGCCCGGTTCCGGCTGGTTGCAGCGTTTTGCCTCTGTGCCGCTTTGCGTGCCCGGCATCTCAGTGCGCACCAGTCACGACAATGTGGTGATGCCGCAAGAGCGGCAACGATTGACGGGAATGGAGGATATCGAGTTGCCCGCCATTGGCCATCTCTCTTTGCTCTACTCCCGTCGCACGACTGATCTGGTGCTTGATCTGCTGTCCCGAGTCTGATCCTCCTTATTCGTCCTTCAACTGTTATTCCTGTGCCGTCCTGAATATGGTTTACACCTTTCCCCCCCAATAAATAGAGAACCCGATGGGACAAGGTGTGAAACGGACACAGCGCGATTACTCGCTGACTTTTAAACTGGCACTGGTCGAGCAGATTGAAAAAGGCGAGCTCACCTACAAACAGGCTCAGGTGCGTTATGGCATTCAGGGCCGCTCCACCGTTCTGGTATGGTTGCGTAAACCTAGTCGGCAAGATTGGAGCCAGGGGGCTTCTGTACGTGCCGGCAGGAGCATCACCATGCCTGACCCCGACAACCAGACACCCGAACTGCGCATCAAGGAACTCGAGCAACAGCTGGCGCTGATGAGTCAGAAAGCCCAGTTCTTTGAGGCCGTCGTCGATGTACTGAAGAATGACTACGGCGTCTCCATCGTAAAAAAGCGACCCGGCAAGTCCTCTCGCAGCGGCAAGTCGAGAGGCTGACCATTGTCAGGGCTTGCCTGTTTCTCGGGATAAGCCGGCAGGCTTACTACAAGCGCAATCGGGTCGCCGACGAGCGCCATGCACAGGGATTGCAGGTGGTGCGCTTCGTGCGTCAGGTTCGACTGCGACAACCGCGGGTGGGCACTCGCAAGCTGCATTATCTGCTGCAGGGTCAGGATGATGACGGGCTCAAGGTCGGGCGGGACAGGCTGTTTCGGATATTGACCGAGCACCGCCTGCTGGTGCCACCCAGACGGGCGTATCACAAGACCACCCACAGTTTTCACCGTTTCTACCGTCATCCCAACTTGCTCAAGGCGGGGCCAGAGCAGGTTACGCCGGTGGCCCCGGAGCAGGTCTGGGTTGCAGATATCACCTATCTGCCAGCCAGGAGCGGACCGCTGTACCTGAGCCTGGTGACGGATGCGTACTCACGCAAGATAGTGGGCCATCACGTGCACGAAGGGATGCATGCCGAATCGGTGGCGATGGCGTTCAAGAAAGCGCTGAAGCAACGGCGTGGCGGCGGGGAGCTAATCCATCACTCAGACCGCGGCGTGCAGTATTGCTCGGGACTGTATCAATCATTACATGAACGGTACGGGGTGAAATGCTCGATGACGGATGGGTATGACTGTTATCAGAATGCGTTGGCGGAGCGGGTGAACGGGATTTTGAAAGGAGAGTTATTGTTGCAAAGCCCGCAGGATTTGGCGCAAGCGCGGGAGATGGTGCGTGAAGCAGTAGATATTTACAACGCGGAGCGGCCGCATCATGCGTTGAAATACAGAACCCCCGATGCGGTACATAGGGGGTTCTGAGTAGAGAAATGCTAGTTGAAAATGTGTAAACCTATTTCAGGACTAGACATCCAAATAAAACAGGGGCCTGATTGCTCAGGCCCCTGTTGATCTCTTTATCCCATCATCCGGTTAGAAGTGGATCCCCTTGATCAGGGTCGAGACGGCAACCTGATCGGCGGTGGCTTTGGACTTGTCGCCATCCTTGGGATCGGCAAAGGTGCGGAAGCTGGTATTCATGATCACCTGGGCGACACGTGGTGCCAGGGCATGCACCACCTGACCAAACACCCCGAGGCGAGTGGCCAGACGAACGTGCTTGTTGATGATGGTATCGCATACCAGATCGGCAGCCTCTTCCGGCGTCATCATCGGTACCTGCTCATAGACCTTGGTCGGTGCGACCATAGGCGTTTTCACCAGCGGCATATTGATGATGGAGAAGCTCACCCCTTTGTCGGCAAACTCGGAGGCGGCGGTACGCACCCAGGCATCGAGGGCCGACTTGGAGGCAACATAGGCGGAGAAGCGCGGCGCATTGGTCAACACCCCGATGGAGGAGATGTTGATGATGTGCCCTTTTTTCTTCTCGATCATGGTGGGTAGCACCCCCATGATCACCTTGAGTGCGCCAAAGTAGTTGAGCTGCATGGTGCGCTCCAGATCGTGGAAGCGATCGAAGGAGTCCTCGATGGAGCGGCGGATGGAGCGGCGGATGGAGCGGCCGGCATTGTTGACCAGAATATCGACGCCACCGTGATCGGCCACGATGCGAGCGGTGATCTCCTCGGCCTGCGCCAGATTGGAGAGATCCCCCTGATAGATCTCGATGGTCAGCCCCAGCTCGGCAAACTCCGCTTTAGTCTCTGCAATCTTCTGCTCGTCGCGGGCGATGGTAACGACGTTGGCCCCCGCCCCCGCCAGCTTGCGCGCGGTTGCACGGCCAATGCCGGAGGTGGCCCCGGTCACCAGCACCACCTTGCCCTCTACCCGACCACGCAGGGAGCGATCGATGAAGAGTTCCGGGTCGAGGTGACGCTCCCAGTAATCCCACAACCGCCAGGCGTAGCTGTGCAGCGGCGGCACTTCGATACCGGTCCCTTTCAGTACCCGCTGGGTTTCGCGACTGTCGAAACGGGTGGGATAACTGATAAGGCGGAACACATCCTTGGGCAGACCCAGATCGGCGATGGCGGCATCGCGGATGCGGCGCACCGGCGCCATGGTCATCAGCATGGCGGTCAGGTGGCGGGGAATGAAATTAAAGAGAGAGGCGTTGATGCGGATCGCAGGCTCTGGCGCATGGGCGGCGCGGGAGAAGGTGCTCAGCATGTCGCCAACCCGCATCGGATTGGGGTCGGTCAGGTGAAAGGTTTTGTTCTCCTCGCCCTCTTGATGGGCGATATGCACCATGGCATCGACCACAAAGTTGACCGGCACGATATTGATGCGCCCGCCCTCAACCCCGATGGCTGGCATCCAGGGCGGCAGCAGACGGCGCAGTTTCTGAATGGTCTTGAAGAAGTAGTAAGGGCCGTCGATCTTGTCCATCTCGCCGGTGTTGGAGTCACCGACAACGATCCCCGGTCGATAGACTCGCCACGGAACTGTGCACTCATTGCGCACAATCCCTTCCGCTTCGTGCTTGGTCTGGAAGTAAGGCATGTCGAGGTGTTCGGCCTCATCGAACATGTCCTCGCGAAACAGACCGTCAAACAGGCCCGCTGCAGCGATGGAGCTGCAGTGATGGAACTGCCCCACCCCCAGCCGCTCGGCAAGTTGAACGGCTTGACGGGTCCCTTCGGTGTTGACCTGCTGCTGGATCCCGGCCTTGGCGTTGAGATCATAGATGGCAGCCAGATGGAAGAAGTGGTCGATCTTGCCGATCAACGGCTCCTGCATCTCGACCGACACCCCCAGCAGCGGTTGCGTCATGTCACCAAAAACCGGGACTGCGCGCGATTCATCCACATTCCAGAATGCAAATAACTCCGGCAATTTATCCTGATGAGAGGCGCGCATCAGAAAATAGACGATACAGTCGGGATGCTGTTGGAATAACTTTTTGATCAATCGACGCCCGATAAAACCACTACCGCCAGTAATGAAATAGTTCATAAAGAGAATCCTGCTACTGATTAGGGTGTTACTAGGTTGTTAGATATATCACGATTCATATGGGAATCCGCAATTTGATTGTCGGTTCGTGAGCAAACCCTAATTTCGGTGGTGTGCCTGTTCCGTTATTAGGTAGAACCCTCTATTTTTTGTCCCTAGACTGAAGTTGAAAAATCAGTAATGCCACAACCCGATTGCAGTTTCGTTGTCGCCATTACATTTAACTGTCGTTATTCAAGGAGAAGATCATGGCTAAGAAATTGAAAGCGCTGGCAGGGTCAGTGACCGACAACCAACTCACCTCCACCATCAAGGAGTCCACCCAGCAGATCTGGTTGGCGGGTCTGGGTGCCTATGCCAAGGCGCAGGAAGAGGGTGGCAAGATCTTTGAAGCGCTGGTGCAGGAAGGCGAAGCGCTGCAAGCAAAAACCCGTCAGAGCGCAGATGAGAAGATTGCCGCTGTGACCGACAAGACCGCCAATACCTGGGGCCGTCTGGAGCAGGTATTTGAAGATCGCGTGGCGCGCGCTGTGGCCAGCCTCGGCATTCCGACCCGCAAGGATATCGACAAGCTCTCCAAGCGCATGGCCGAGCTGACCGACGTGGTCCAACAACTGCTGGATGCGCAGGAAGAGGAAGCCCCTGCCGCTGAAGCCAAACCGGCTGCCGCCAAAAAGCCCGCTGCCCGCAAGCCTCCGGTAAAGAAGGCGCCGGTAGCCAAGGCTAAAGAGGCCGTGGTTGAGCAGGCCGCCGATCTCCTCTCCGCCGCTGAAGATGCGGTGAAAGAGGTGAAAGCCAAAGCAGAGAGCGTCCTGCCCTGATCCCTCGCGGTGACGGAAGGTGATTGATACCGGCCCATGCCCTGCGCTGGGCCGGTCTTGTCATGATGAATGTCATGGATAGGGAGGCAACGCTATGAGTACCATCGCAATTGCCCTTGCTGGCGGCGGGCCGCTCGGCGGCATCTACGAGATCGGTGCCTGCGCAGCCCTCTCTGACAGCATCAACGGCCTGCGCCTGGACCATGCCGATATCTATGTTGGCGTCAGTTCGGGGGCCGTGGTGGCGTCGGCGCTGGCCAACGGCATCTCGCCGGCTAAGCTGGTGCGGATCCTGCTCAGCGATGATTCGGGGGAGATGTTTGACCCGGCTACCTTGCTGCGCCCCGCCTTTCGTGAATATGCTGACCGTCTGACCTCGATCCCGCCGCTGGCGTGGCAGAGCCTGACCTACTATCTGGCAGCGCCCTGGAAGCGCAGCCTGTTTGAGTCGCTGCAGGGGCTCTCCAAGGCCATTCCGACCGGACTGTTCGACAACCGCGGGGTAGATCGCACCCTGACCCAGTTTTTCTCTCGTCCCGGCCGCAGTAACGATTTCCGCCAGTTGCGCAGCAGACTGTTTGTGGTCGCTACCGAACTCGACACCGGCCATCCGGTCGCCTTCGGTAGCCCGGGGCTCGATGACGTGCCCATTTCGGCGGCGGTACAGGCGTCCGCCGCCCTGCCCGGCCTCTTTCCCCCTTCATTGATTAACGGTCGTTACTATGTGGACGGGGCGCTGATCAAAACCCTGCACGCTTCGGTAGCGCTGGAAGAGGGGGCGGATCTGGTGTTCTGCATCAATCCGCTGGTGCCCTATGATGCGGACATGGCCGCCGGCACCCCGACCAATCTGGTGGACAGCGGTCTGCCGGTGGTGCTGGCCCAGACTTTTCGCGCCATCATCCACTCCCGCATGCATGTGGGGATGGATCGCTACAAACACCAATATCCCGACGCCGACGCCCTGCTGTTTGAGCCCTCTTCTGCCGATGGCGAGATGTTCTTCACCAATGTGTTCAGTTACCGGGATCGCCGCCGTCTCTGCGAGCACGCTTACCAGCATACCCGCAGCGATCTCTGGCAGCGTCGTGACGAGCTTGCGCCAGTGCTGGCCAAGCATGGCCTTGAGCTCAATCTGGCCGCGCTGGCCGATGAAGATCGCACCCTGCTGGCCCCCGGCATTGGCTCGGTTGCCGCCCTCGACAAGTCGCTGGAGCAGTTGCAGCACTGGCTTGCCAAACGCTATCGCCACGGCGTGCGCCGTTCATCACCAAAGGAATAGCATGGATCGCAAACCCAAACGCCGTACCCGGGAGCGGATCCTGACCACTGCCCTCGCCTGCTTCAATCGACAAGGGGAACCCAGCGTCACCACCTCGGCCATTGCGGCCGAGATGGAGATCAGCCAGGGCAATCTCTATTACCACTTCCACAACAAGGAGGAGATCGTCAACGCCCTGTTCTGCGAATTTGAACAGCAGATGGATCGCCTGCTGGAGGCGGTCAGCACCCCGTCCGATGAACCAGAAGATATCTGGCTCTTTCTCCACCTGATGTTTGAAGCCATCTGGCAGTACCGTTTCCTCTACTACGATATCGCGACCCTGATGAGTGGTTATCATCAGGTGGAGCAGCGCTTTTCCGCCCTGCTGCGCCGCCAGGAGCAGACCGCCATCGCCATTTGCAACCATCTGCAAACGGCTGGGCTGATGGAGGGCACGGCGCAACAGATGCGCACGCTGGCGGCCAATGTGGCGCTGGTGGGCACATTCTGGATCTCTTATCAGCGGGCACTGCATCCCAAGGCGGACGCCGATATCGCCCTCGGCGTCTTTCAGGTGATGCAGCTGGTCGCACCCTATTTGCGGGCCGATGCCCGCGCTCATCTGGGCGCCCTCGCCCACCACTACACCGACAAGGTTTGATTCACATGCTACAGGGAGCACAAGCATGACCACTTCACAACTCGAATTTGTCCCCTTCCCCTACGCGGATGCGGCCTATGACTATGCCGGCCAGAAGCTGGCGGACAACTGGGATCGTCTCCATCAGGGGGATGCCGAACCCTGGCCCGAGGATGAGCAGGTACAGGATGCCTGGCGGGCCTATCATGCTGGGGATTTTGCCCGAGCAGTTGCCCTTGGCGAAGCGGCCGGTGAGGCTGGCCTCAATGTGGCGAACAAGGCGCTGGTGATCCATGCCAGCTATCTGCTGGAAGACAAATATGCCAAGCGCGCCGCCTTCGAGCGGGCGGCCAGCCATGCCGAGAAGCTGCAAAAGCGTCAGCCCAAGAACGCCAATGCCTGGTATTTCCACGCGCTGGCACTTGGGCGCTACAGCCAGGTGATCTCCATCTCCAAGGCCCTCTCTCAGGGTATTGGTGACAAGATCAAGGCAAGCTTGGAGAAGGCACTGGAGATCGAACCCGGCCACGCCGAAGCCCATATTGCCTTTGGTGCATGGCACGCCGAGATCGTCGACAAGCTGGGTGCCATGATCGGCGGCCTCACCTATGGCGCCAAGAAGGAGGAGTCCGAGCGTCACTTCAAGGAGGCGCTGGCACTGATCCCCGACTCCGCCATCGCGCGGATGGAGTATGCCAATGCCCAGGTGATGCTGCATGGGAAAAGCCGCCTGAAAGCGGCCGAAGCCCTCTATGCCGAAGCGGCCGAGTGCGAACCCATGGATGCCATGGAGCGCCTTGATGTAGAGGCGGCGCGCGAGGAGCTGGAGGATTAACCGCCATTCCTACCGCTAAGAAAAACAAAAGGCCAACCCGCGGGTTGGCCTCTTTTATGATGGATGCTGACCGGTTGGTTACGCCGTCACCGGTCGCTCAAGTGCACACTCAACCCAGCAGCGCATCAAGGCCGTTCGGGTCAAACAACAGCTCCGGCTCCATCAGAACCAGCAACAGCAGTTGCTCGAACTCCACCGCAAACCGCTCGACCACCCGATCCGGATCCGGTACCAGCTTCTTGTCGGTGATAAGGCCCAGCTGCACCTTGTGATCGTAAGAGAGGATGGAGACGCCGACGCCGATATCCCCCGATTGCGGCACCCAGAACAGCGGCTGACGCAATTTTGCTCCAGCCAGATAGAGGGTCTGCTGCGGGCCGGGCACATTGGTGATCACCGCGCTGGCCTTGGCCGTGAGCAGCTCGACGGCCTGCTGCTGCACCGCATTGGGGGCCATGCCAAGGGCATGTAACAAGTTGAGCACTACCACGGGTTGTAGCGAGGTGCGCAGCTCCTGCATCCGGTCACGTACGGTATAGAGCCGCTGCAACGGGTGTTCAACATCCAGTGGCAAGTCCAGGGCCACCAGCCCGAAGCGGTTGCCAAGTGCCCCCTCATCGTCCGGTGCACGCATATTGACTGGCACCAGGGCGCGGATCTTGACCTTGTTGGCATCATCCCCCTTCTCCTGCAGGTAGTGGCGAAACGCCCCTGCGGTGGCGGCGATCAGCAGATCGTTGACCGAGCAGCCCAGAACCTTGCCCACTGCCTTGATATCCGGTAGATCAATTTGCTCCGACCAGGCCACCCGCTTGGTGCTGGTGGTCTTGCCACGCAGGCGACAGGGTGAATCATCACCGAGGGTGGCGATATTGCACAGCTCGCTCGCCACATCCCGTCCGGTCTTGAGGTAATCCACCGCCTTGGTGGGATGGGTGACCACTTCGACATATTTGGACCAGAGGCTACCGGTCAGCTTGAGACCGGCCCGCACCAGACGGCTGCCCTGGTGGCAATCCTCCTCATCCTCGTCATCGCTGTCATCCAGTGGCTCCGGTGACGGTGGTCGCGGCGCCCCTTCCGGGGTGTTATCCATCATGGTCAGCATGGCCCGCACCAGCGAGAAGCCATCGCCCATAGCGTGGTGAATGCGCACCACCAGCGCTTGCCCACCCAGCGAAGTGTCGGTCAGGTGCATATCCCACAGGGGGCGCTGGTGGTTGAGCGGCGTCGAGGCGAGATCGGCCACCAGCTTC
This sequence comes from Aeromonas sp. FDAARGOS 1416, assembly GCF_019048085.1. Taxonomy (NCBI): domain Bacteria; kingdom Pseudomonadati; phylum Pseudomonadota; class Gammaproteobacteria; order Aeromonadales; family Aeromonadaceae; genus Aeromonas; species Aeromonas sp. FDAARGOS 1416. The sequence goes on from NZ_CP077301.1 coordinate 1,480,293, forward strand.
TCCAGCTCCAGCTTGCCCGCTTCACCCGGCAGGATCACTCGCTTGAGGTGCTGATCGAGATCGAAATCGGGATCATGGCGCCAGTAGTAGGAGCCCCCCTCCAGCACGGCCCGCTGGTGGAAGCGGGGTTGCACCGAAATGGTATGGCGCAATCCGGCCCGCAGACGCGCTTCATCAAGCTCTCCTTCAAACATCAGGACACCGATGATCTGCATCAGGTTGTTGGGTCTGTCCATGCGTAACCAAGCGGTATCGACGCAGGAGATAAATTCACTCAGTGGCATGGTTGTTTCCCTACAAAATGAATTTACCGAGGCGGCAAATTGCTCCTTCCCTCATATCCGGATGAAGGCTTGATGCAATCAGAATGACTTTAATGAGTGCCGACTCGAAATATGAAATAAAGATGAAAGATTACTTACAAAATAGAATCGAGACCTTGCCGGATAATAAATCTGACAAACCATATGGCTTGCCAACTTATTTCAAACAGCCATCGTTTACAGCTGGTTTATTTAAAACCAGTGCAACGAAGAGATTCAAACACGTTTGGGGCAAGGTAAGCGATTGTCGACATAATCGAGGATCTCTTGCTCCAGTACGCTGCGTACCGGCAACAGCATCAAGCCAAGATGTACTTCCAGTTCCAGGGTATCTTCGTCCAGGGTGAGAGTGCCATGTACCCCTGAGCCGCGAAAACGAAGCTCGGTCTCCTCTTCATCTGCCCATTCGCAATCGAGTTGATAGCTCTCGCTCATGTCCGCAGCGATGGCTTCGGCCGCGATCCGGGCGGCGGCCAATCCCAGCGGATGCTGCCGGCTGATCAGGATGGTAGAGAGTGCGCTGTTGCCAGCGAGCGAGTTGAAGAACATGGTCGTTACTCTGGGTCATAAGTTAGTTATTGATATTAAACACATGTTCACAACAAATGAAAGGATGGTTCACATAAATGGGACTCACTTAACAGAGTCGAGAGGGATGCAGGCCATCAGCGGGACATGGCATTTATTCCCTCCCCCGTGCGCGCTACACTTGTCACGGAACGGTCAGCAAAAGCTGCTTGTTTTTCATTCACTTGTATCTTCGTATCACCGAATTCCCATCAATGGGCCCAAGGCCAGAGAGCTGTAGATGACGCATCAAGAACATGCCCACGACGACGATAGCACCCTGGGTCGGCTCTACCGCCAGCTCAATCGGGTTGCAGCCTTGCGCGAGCAGATGCGTGCTCACCAGGAGGATCTGCAGGATCGGGATCGGCTACGCCAGTGGCAGGCCGACCGGTTGGGGCGGACCCATCGAGATCTGCTGGAGAGTGACCGCTATGGCCCTGCCGCCGAGTTTTTCCTGACCGATCTCTATGGCCCCGGGGATTGCGCCCGCCGCGATGCGGACGTGATGCGGGTGATGCCGACCGCCGAGCGGCTGTTGCCGGAGTCCGGCCTCAAGGTGCTAGCGCAGGCGATCGAGCTCGACGCTCTCTCCGAAGAGCTGGATTACCTGATGGTGGTGGCACTGCGGCGCATTGATGGCATTGCTCCCATCACGCCGGACCATTACACCATCGCCTATCGTGCCGTGGATGAACAGGCGCGCCGCGAACATCAGATTGCGCTGGTGAGCGAGCTTGGCATGACGCTGGACAGACTGGCGAGAAAGCCGCTGCTGGGGGCGACCCTCAAGCTGGTGTCAGGGCCCGCCCATCTGGCGGGGCTTGGCGAGCTCTTCTCCTTTGTCGAGCGCGGCTATCAGGTGTGTCATCAGATGGGGCGTGCCAACGAGTTTCTCGAGACCATCGCCAGTCGCGAGACGGCCATCATGATGGCGCTCTTTAACGGCGACAGCAGTGCGCTTGAGTAAGGCTTATCGAGGGATCTGCCGCCGGAATAACAAAGCGGGCCGATGAGCCCGCTTTTCGTTTATCACTGTTTGCCGATATGTAGCCCAATACAAGACCGGTCAGATCACCAGCAGATCCATAAAGGCGTGTACCGAGGTGGCGGCAAGGCGCGGCCCATCCTGACAGAGGGCCAGAATATCGTTGACCCGTTTGGCCGGGAAGCGGGTGGCCAGATTGTGCTGGAATTTCTCCATCAGCAGCGGGATCCCCTCCTCCCGACGGCGACGATGGCCGACTGGATACTCCACCTCCACCTTGGCGGTGTGAGTACCGTCCTTGAAGAAGATCTGGATGGCGTTGGCGATGGAGCGCTTGTCTGCCTCCAGATATTCGCGGCTGTAGCGTTTGTCCTCCTGCACCACCATCTTGCCGCGTAGCGCGTCGATGCGGGGATCGGCGGCAACATCGTCCTCGTAATCCTCGGCGACAAGGCGACCGAAGATAAGCGGCACCGCCACCATGTACTGCAGGCAGTGATCACGATCTGCCGGGTTGTTGAGGGTGCCGACCTTGCTGATGATGCGAATGGCCGACTCATGGGTGGTGAGTTCGATGCGGTCGATCTCATCCAACCGCCCCTTCACCTGAGCGTGCAGCTTCATGGCGCACTCCACTGCGGTCTGGGCGTGGAACTCGGCGGGATAGGAGATCTTGAACAGCACGTTCTCCATCACATAGCTGCCGTACCCCTGGTGCAGGGCGAACTGGTTGCCCTTGAACAGCACATCGTAGAAGCCCCACTTGGGGGCGCTCAGCACACCGGGATAGCCCATCTCGCCGCTCATGGTGATAAGGGCGAGGCGCACCGCGCGGGAGGTGGCATCCCCCGCCGCCCAGCTTTTGCGCGACCCCGCATTGGGGGCATGACGGTAGGTCCGCAGGCTCTGGCCATCGACCCAGGCTTGGGAGACCGCATCGATCACCTGATCGCGGGAGCCCCCCAGCATGTGAGTCACCACGGCGGTGCTGGCGACCTTGACCAGCACCACGTGATCGAGACCAACCCGGTTGAAGGAGTTCTCCAGTGCCAGCACACCCTGAATTTCGTGGGCTTTGACCATGGCTACAAGCACATCGGCCATGGTGAGCGGCGCCTTGCCCTCGGCCACGCGAGTACGGGAGAGCCAGTCGGCGGTGGCGAGAATACCGCCCAGATTGTCGGATGGGTGACCCCACTCGGCGGCCAGCCAGGTGTCGTTGTAATCGAGCCAGCGGATGATGGCGCCGATATCCCAGGCCGCCTTGACCGGATCGAGGCAAAGCTGGGTACCGGGCACCCGGGCACCATGGGGTACCAGTGTACCGGGTACGATGGGGCCAAGGTGTTTGGTGCACTCGGGGAAGCGCAGGGCCAGCAGGCCACAGCCGAGCGTATCCATCAGGCAGTAGCGGGCGATGTCGAGAGCCGCAGAGCTGGTAATGGGGTGGTTGCAGACATAATCGGCAATATCTACCAGTACCTGATCGGGCTCGGGTCTGTGGTTGACGTCGACGTTGGCGGACATCGTGATTTCCTTATCGTTGTTGTAGAGAGACAAAGTGACGGGGGGCCGGGCCGACATAATCGGCGCTCGGACGGATGATCCGGTTGTGCTCGCGCTGCTCCATCACGTGGGCGCACCAGCCGGTGACCCGCGAGCAGACGAAGATAGGCGTGAACAGCTTGGTCGGGATCCCCATGTAGTGATAGGCGCTGGCGTGGAAGAAGTCGGCGTTGGGAAAGAGCTCTTTCTCTTCCCACATCACCTTCTCCGCCTCGCAGGAGACGCGATAGAGGCGATCATCACCCACCGCCTCGGCAAGCTTGGCCGACCACTCCTTGATGATGACGTTGCGCGGATCAGAAGTGCGGTAGATGGCGTGGCCAAAGCCCATGATCTTCTCCTTGGCCGCCAGCTTGGCCAGCAGTTCGCGCCTTGCCTGCGCCTCGTCTTGCCAATCTTCAATCATCGCCATGGCCGCCTCGTTGGCACCGCCGTGGAGCGGGCCACGCAAGGTGCCGATGGCGGCGGTGATACAGGAGAACATGTCAGAGAGCGTCGAGGCGCAAACCCGCGCCGCAAAGGTGGAGGCGTTGAACTCATGCTCGGCGTAGAGGATGAGGGAGACATGCATCACCCGACGCTCCAGCTCGCTCGGCGCTTTCTGGTGCAGCAGCGCGAGGAAATGGCCACCGATACACTCTTCATCGGTATCTAGGGCGATGCGAACGCCCTCGTGACTGAACTTGTACCAGTAGATCAGAATGCCCGGAAAGGCGGCCAGCAGCCGATCCGCCACTTCATGCTCATGCTCGAAACCATCTTCCGGCTCCAGATCGCCGAGCATGGAGCAGCCAGTGCGCAGCACATCCATGGGATGGGCATCGGCGGGAATGCGCTCCAGTACCTCCAGCAGCGGCAGGGGCAAGGTGCGCAGGCGACGCAGTTCGCGCTTGTAGGCGTCAAGCTGCTGCTCACCGGGCAATTCCCCCTTGAGCAGCAGATAGGCGACCTCCTCGAACTGAGCGCTGTCGGCCAGCTCCTTGATGTCATAGCCGCGATAGGTAAGACCAGTGCCGCTCTTGCCTACTGTGCAGATACTGGTCTCCCCTGCGCTTTGACCGCGCAGACCGGCCCCGCCCAACGGTTTTTGCTGTCTCATAAGCTGCCTCCTATTCCTTGGCTGTAAACAGACGATCCAGTGTCTGCTCGTAGTGGTGATATCCGAGGAAGTCGTAGAGCGACTCCCGGGTCTGCATGGTCTCCACGACGGCCCGTTGATGGCCATCCTGGCGAATATGGTGATAGACGTTGAGGGCGGCCTGATTGGCTGCGCGGTTGGCACTTAAGGGGTAGAGCACCATGTCGACCCCGTAGGCGGCCAGTTGCTCTTTGTCAAACAGCTCGGTTTTGCCGAACTCGGTCATGTTGGCGAGGATCGGCACTTTGGCCGCCAGCTTGAACTGGTCGTACTGGGCAAGCTCGGTCACCGCTTCGGCGAAGATCATGTCGGCACCGGCGGCCACATAGGCAGCGGTGCGTTCAAGAGCAGACTCCATCCCCTCCACCGCCAGTGCATCGGTGCGGGCCATAATGACGAACTCGCTATTCTCGCGGGCATCCACTGCTGCCTTGATGCGATCGCACATCTCCTCCAGCGTGACCACCGCCTTGTTGGGACGGTGGCCGCAGCGCTTTTGGGCCACCTGATCTTCCATATGGACGGCGGCAACCCCGGCTCGCTCGAACGCGCGAATGGTGCGGGCGATATTGAATGCCCCGCCCCAGCCGGTATCGATATCGACCAACAGCGGCACACGGGTCGCAGCAGTTATCCGTTCGGCATCGATCAGCACGTCGTTGAGGGAGGTCATACCGAGATCCGGCAAGCCGTAGGAGGCATTGGCCACTCCGGCACCTGAAAGATAAATAGCTTGAAAACCGCTGCGCTCGGCCATCAGCGCCATATAGGCATTGATGGTGCCGACGATCTGCAGGGGATGTTCATTGGCAAGGGCGGTGCGAAAGCGCAGGCCTGCCGAGGGGGACAAACTGGACATCATGACTCCTTTCACCTGTCTAGTCTGGCTATCTAATATCACGTTTACGTTAACGTCAACTATACTTTCGTAACATTCTGGCCGCAGGCAAGACAGGAAACCGGTTTTAGGGTAAATTTCACCAATTCCTTCAACAGGTTGAATTGTATGATGGAGCCCGGTTCCGTAATTGTCTGTCCGGCGTGCGACTTGCTGATCCAGCGCAAAGCACTGCCGCTGCGTCGCCATGCCCACTGCCCGCGATGTCATCAACATCTCTATGGCCGTTATGCCTTTCGTCCCTCCCAGTTGATGGCCCTGACCATCACCGGATTTCTGCTGCTGCCCTCCGCCTTTTTTGAACCGCTGATCTATCTGCGGCTGGCTGGGGTCAATACCGACGCCGACCTGCTGCGCGGTATTCTGGTGCTGTTTGGCGAGGGAGAATGGTGGGTGGCCAGCCTGGTGCTCTGGTGCGCCGTGTTGGCGCCAGTGGGATTATTGGCGGGGATCTTTGTGCTGGCTTCGGGTCTGGCCAAACGTTGGCACATTCTTCCCGTCACTTTGAAGCTGGTCGAGGTGTTTCGCCACTGGGCCATGCTGGAGGTCTATATCGTCAGCCTGCTGGTTGCCCTGTTCAAACTGATCGACATCGCCGATGTGCGCCTCGGTGGCGGGTTGCTCAGCCTCGGTATTTTGATGCTGCTCAACATGACCCTGCTGATCCTGTTTGACCCCGCCCCCTACTGGGCGCGGATCCCGTTAAAGGAGCCGGAACATGACCAGCGCCCGTGAGATGGGACTCTGCCGCTGCCATACCTGCGGTCTGCTGGTGCGCTATCAAGCCGGGGCAGTCTGCCCCCGTTGCAGCAGCAAATTGCAGGTGCGCATCCCCCGCTCCCTCGCCTGGTCGTGGGGCTTGCTGGCGCTCGCCACCTTCATGTTGTTGCCTGCCAATCTGTTGCCCATTACCCATTTCTACAACAAGGGGTTACTGCAGTCAGATACCATCTTCAGCGGTATCATGATGCTCTATCGCAGCAAAATGAGCGGGATTGCCACCATAGTCCTCACCGCCAGCATACTGGTACCCGTGGGCAAGATATTGGGGCTGGGCTGGATCTGCTGGCAGTTGCAGCGGGCCAAACCGGTGCGGCGCAAGCGCCAACTGGTGATGTATCGGGTGATCGATTTTATCGGTCGCTGGTCGATGCTGGACTTGTTCGTGATTTCGCTGATGGTGGCACTGGTCGATCGGGGTGTGCTGCTGAGTGTCCGCGCAGGCCCGGGGGCCACCGCCTTTGCCGGTGTGGTGGTGCTGACCATGATGTCGGCCCGCATGCTCGATACCCGTTTACTGTGGGACAAGGCGGCCCGTTAATGATTTCTCTGTTTTTGTCTGATGCGCTGTTTAATCCAGCCAATAAGGAGTCACTATGATCGGGGCTGAACCCGTCATCGAAAAGCGCCGCTGGTTATCGCCGGTCTGGCTGTTACCCCTGATAGCCCTGCTGCTGGCAGGTGGCTTTCTCTATCAGCAGGTATTGAGCCGTGGCCAGCTTATCCAGATCAACTTCGCCCAGGGCAACGGCATCTTGCCGGGTAAAACCCAGGTTCGTTATCAGGGGGTGGCCATCGGCGTGGTGCAAGAGCTGGAGCTGGCTGAAGATGGCCGCAAGATTGCGGTGATGGCCAAGATTGACAGCCGTGCCAGACCGCTGATCCGCAAGGGATCCGACTTCTGGCTGGTGAGCCCCAAGGCGTCGCTCACCGAGATCTCCGGCCTTGATACCCTGGTCTCCGGCAACTACATAAACCTGCAACCGGGGCGTGAAAGCAATCCGCTGGAGGAGACCTTCGATGCACTGGAGGGCCCTCCTCCCGGCTATCAGGCTCAGGGTCGCATGCTGCACCTGACCGCCGATTCGCTGGGGTCGGTGGGGATTGGCGCCAAGCTCTATTTCCGCGGTATCGAGGTGGGCAGCGTCATCAATACGCGCCTGGGTCAGGACAACCAGAACGTCATTCTGGATCTGGTGATCGAGCCGCGTTTCGAACATCTGGTCAAAGCCGATACCCGCTTCTGGAACATCAGTGGCATCAAGGGCTCCTTCAGTCTGGCTGGCGTCAGCGTGGAGACCGGCAGCCTCACCTCCATTCTGAGCGGCGGCATTGCCTTTGACTCGCCCAAAGATTCACCGGAGCCGGAGAAGGGACAGACTTTCGTCCTCTATAAAGGGCTGGCGGAAGCAGCGCGCGGTGCGCGTATCGACATTGCGGCTGGTGATCTCCCGGTCAAGGAGGGGATGCCCATCCTCTATGAGGGGATCGAGATCGGTCGTATCGACCCCATTCGCCTCACCGACAAAGGCCGTGTGGTCACAGCGCTGATCAACCCGGAGCAGGCTTATCGCATTACCGACAAGAGTCAACTGGTGTGGGAGAGCGTCTCCCTCTCCGCGACCGGCGTGCAGCATGCAGATCGCCTGCTCTCCGGCCCGGCCATTCGCCTCGACTATGTAGCGGGCAAACCGGTACAGAAGATGACCCTGACCGATCGCGCGCCCCAGAGCGGCACCAAGGTGACGCTGCAGGCTGACGATCTGGCGGGGCTCAATCAGGATGCACCTGTCTGGTACAAGGGATTGCAGGTGGGCCGTATCAGCCAGCTCACCCTGGATGCGCGCGGCAATGCCAGCGTCGAGCTGGTGATGGCGCCGAACTATGGTCATCTGCTCAACCGTGCCCGCTTCTATCGCGCCGCCCCGTTGCAGATCGATGCCGATCTGAGCGGCATCAAAGTAGAAACCAGTCCGGCCAGTGCATGGTTGGGGGGCGGGATCAAGCTGGTACAAGCCAGCAGTGGCGAGCGGATTAACCGTCTCTACCCGAGTCAGGAGCTGGCACTGCTCGGTACCCGTGATGCCAAGCCGCAGCGCTGGTTGCTCAAAGCAGATCAGGCCGATGGCATCGGCATTGGCTCACCTGTACTCTATCTTGGGCTTGAAGCGGGCAAGGTCAAACAGCTGCGTGCCGCCAAAGAGGGGGTCGAGATCGAACTCGAGATTGATGGGGTCTATGCTCCCCTACTCGCCCAGCAACCCCAGTTCTGGAAAAAACCGGCCATCGACACCAAGGTGCGGGTCGATGGGGTGCAGGTCAAGGTGGGCAACCTCGGTACCTTGCTGCGCGGTGCCATCGAGTTCGATCGGTTGGCCAATGGCCGCAGCAGTCATCAACTGTTCGATTCCAGGGAGCAAGCCAAGGCCAAGGTGCGCCAGCTGTCACTGGTGGCAGAGAGCAATCCGGGGCTCGGGATTGGCAGCCCGATCCGCTATCGCGGTGTCGATATCGGCAAAATTGAAGAGATCGAGTTGGAGCCGTCACTGGGTCAGGTGATCTTCAAGGCGGAACTCGATGGCCACTATGCCGAGCGTTTCCTGCAGTCCGGCGCCCGCTTTACTCTGGTGCAGGCCAAGCTGGGGCTGGGCGGTGTCGCTCACCTTGATACCCTGATCAAGGGGGCGTTTGTAGAAGCACAACCCGGTAAAGGCGCTGGCAAAGATCGCTTCCCCTTGAGTCAGGTCGGCCCGGTGGGTCTGGCCCTGACCCTCAAGAGCCCCTCCGTCAATGGCCTGAGCGTCGGCAGCCCGCTGCTGTTTCGCAAAATGGTGGTGGGCAGTGTCACCAAGGTGGCGCTGGCTCGGGATGGTAGCGAGGTGGTGATCGATGTCAACGTGGATCAGGAGTATGCCCATTTGGTGCGGGCCAACTCCCGTTTCTGGAATGTCTCCGGGGTCAAGGCGGATATCGGCCTGACCGGGGGTACCATAGAGGTCGAGACAGTACAGAGCCTGCTGGCCGGCGGCATAGCCTTCAATACGCCGGAGAGAGAGATGGGGCCAACCGTCAAGGCGGGACACAGCTATGCGCTCTACGGCAAGGCCGAGAAAGAGTGGCTGGAGTGGAGTCCACGTATCCAGCCCTGATTTCTTCCCTTTGTATCTCATCCAAGCCCGGCACAGTGCCGGGCTTTTTTATATTCCGGTGCCGGTTGATAGGGTTCAGATTCAGAATATTCTTAGCCTTGTGGTAGGATATCGCCCCTCTTTTTCGGTCAACGAGACGGCACAGTGCACGACAACACCTTCCTTCCCGATTACTTTTTACGCCACATTGCGGCCATCATGCCGGCCCATCTCTCGATGGATGACTTTGTGGCCAGTTGTCGACGTCCGCTGCGCCGCAGCATTCGGGTCAATACCTTGAAGATAGCCGTCTCGGATTTCGTCGCCCTGATGGAGCCACTGGGTTGGCAGCTCGACCCTGTACCCTGGTGTGATACCGGCTTCTGGCTGACCCGCAGCGATGAAACCGTCCCCCTTGGCAACACCGCCGAACACTTGAGCGGGCTCTTCTACATTCAGGAAGCGAGCTCCATGCTGCCGGTGACGGCGCTCTTTGCCAGCGACAAGATCAAAGCGGATGGTATGTTGCTGGATGCAGCGGCGGCCCCCGGCTCCAAGACCACCCAGATAGCCGCCCTGATGAACAATCAGGGGATGCTGGTTGCCAACGAGTTTTCCAGCAGCCGGTTGAAAGTGCTCAGCGCCAATATCCAGCGCTGCGGAGTGACCAATGTAGGTATGACCCATTTTGATGCTAAGGTATTTGGCCAGTGGTTGCCGGAGACATTCGATGCCATCCTGCTCGATGCCCCCTGCTCCGGTGAAGGTACGGTGCGCAAGGATGAAGATGCGCTGCGCAACTGGAGCATCGAGAGCATCGACGAGATTGCGGCAGTGCAGCAGGGGCTGCTGGAGAGTGCCTTCCATGCCTTGAAACCGGGCGGCGTACTGGTCTACTCCACTTGCACCTTGAGTGAGCAGGAGAATCAGGCGGTCTGCCAATCCCTGCTGGACAAGTTTGGCGATGCCTTGAGTTTTGACTCGCTGGCTGACCTGTTCCCCCATGCAGAGCAGGCCTGTACATCCGAGGGATACCTGCACGTTTGGCCTCAGATCTTCGACAGTGAAGGCTTTTTCGTCGCCAGATTGCGCAAACATCACTCGGTGCCCAACACCATGTTCAAGCCGGGCAAGCTGGGAAAATTCCCTTTTACGCCGCTTCCTGCCAAAGAGGCGGAACCCATATTGTGCGAGATCGAAGCCAACTTCGGGGTGGCACCGCAGGGTCAGCTGTTTGGCCGAAATGACGAGATCTGGCTCTTCCCCCAGCGGTTTGATCAGGTGCAGGGCAAGTTGCGCTTCGATCGCATCGGCATCAAGTTGGCCGAGACCTTCAAGAAAGGTTATCGCCTCACTCATGAGTGGGCACTGGCCTATGGCGATAAAGCGAGCAAGGGCGTGGTCGAGCTTGATAGCGCCAATGCACGGGAATTCATGATGGGACGGGACGTCTGGCCAGAACAGGATGCGGGCGCTGGCGAGGTGATCGTCCGCTATCAGGGGCATACCCTGGGCATGGGGAAATGGGTGGGGAGTCGGGTCAAGAATGCCCTCCCCCGCGAGCTGGTGCGTGACAACAATCTGTTCAATGCGTAGTGGGCCGCTCGGTGCATAAGCACTTGAACGAGTCTGAAATACCCACACTCTGGTTGAACTTTTCTTCGGATCTTGAAAAGCCTTGAGCCTTGTCTAAGCTTAAGGCAATCCGAACACCAGTTAGCGCACGGCTCTGCAAGGAGCCAATTCCCCTATGCCAGGTACAAGGAATTCGTACCTGGCTTTTTTTATCTCTTCACGTATCGCTGTTACTTCACTTTTGTGTCTATCCAACAGTCTCTTCGACCTGTATGGCGACTCTGTTTTCAAACGGAGGTTCTCTACCCAACTCATGTTGGTAGAGCAGATCGATCGCCTGCTCGATGAGTGATGCCTGACTGTCTTCGAGATGAAGACCAAGTGCGGCCAATCGTTCGGCGTGGCGATTGCTGATCCAGCATTGCAGCCGGGTATGGGTCTCCTGCTTGCGTTTTACATGTTGGCGCTGCCGCTCGGCATTGTTTTGGGGCCCCGCCTCTTGCTCTTCACGCACTGTCATTTCTTGGCTCATATGTCCTTGCGATATTACGTTTCCGAGTTTGTTATCTCTCATCACATGCCATTATCCATTGGAAGATGCCCCTTCCACCTTGGGCTGCTGGCTGCACGGCAAATATATCATCAGATCAACAAGATATCATTTAACATAAAAAATGCAGTAGCGCAGTTGTGTCAAAGCAAGCCATCAAGGGCATGATCGGAGAATTTATGGGCGTCATCGAAGTACTCCTGCAGGGTTCGCATATCCTTGTGGCGCGTCACCTCGATGATCTTGTTCATCGGTTTGCCGGCAGTCACGGCAGAGGTGATAAATCCGCGCCGCAGGCTGTGGCCACTGACGTAAAGATCGTCAATGGCTTGACCGGTTCGCCGCTTGATCATCAGATTGATGCCTTGTGGGCCGAGTGGTTCGGCCATCAGTTGACCCCAGCGGTTCATGCGCCGAAATAGCGGCCCCTCGCTGATCCGGCTTTTGTGTAGCCACTTTTGCAGTGCCGATACGGGGCAATAGTGCTTGCCCGGGATCAGGGCTATCTCGGTTTCATGAAGCTGATGCTTGCTCGGTTTGAGACGAAGGCGGATCCCCTGCCCCACAAAATCGAGATCGCTCACCTCAATTCGGGCCGCTTCCGAACGGCGCAAGGCGCCACTGAACATCAGCAGTAGCAGGGTGTGATCGCGCAAACCCGCCAGATCACGGGTGTCGATGCCATCCAGCACCTGGGTCAATGGCTGCAGCGTCAGAGCGCCGGTTTTGCGCTTGCGGTTATCCCCCAACCTGACAATACCGCGCATCATCTCCTTGATTTCGGGATGTTCGGTGGGCATGGGGTGAATCCCTTTCTGTTTGAAGGCATAGCGGATACCGGCTAGCCGTCTCACCAGGGTTGCCGGTTTTCGAGGTTCACCGTTACGCAGCTCTCCCTTCCCCTCCTCTTTATCCAGCCATACCCAGTCGGCCAATACGCCGTCAGCCTGATCTGCGAGAAAATTCATGATGTCGTGATGGGTGGTTTGCAGTGGATCCAGCCCGTGTAATTGGCACCAGAAGACAAAAATACGGGTATCCGCCTGATAGGCATTGAGGGTGGAATCCGCTTTTGCACTGCGCAAAAAGCGGCGTGCCCGACTATTTAGCTGTGCATCGAAAACAGTCTGCAGTGACTGATGAGCCGGATTGGACAAGGTTGGATATGCCACGGAACTCTATGATTCATATGTAGTTTGAGAGGATCTTACAGGATCCTCCACACACATCAAGTATCGATAATGAATATTATCGATACTTATAGTCTGATGTTTTTATACCGTTTGGCCACATTAGATAAACGAAACATCAGAATATGATTCTACTCAAGTTTGTATGGATGAGCAGGTTACATTGGCTGGGGAGTGTTAGAGATAACATGGTTCGGTATTGATATTCAGGTGGGTAATCAGCTTGGTATTTGAAATATAAAAGCCCCGAGCAACGGGGCTTCTGTGTTATTTTTTCGCCAGTTTGAACAGTTCAAAGAAATTCCGGCTGGTGGCTTCTGCCAATTCATTGAGCGGAATATGACGCAGGTCAGCAATAAACTGCGCAACGTCTCGCACAAAGGCGGGTTCGTTCTCCCTCCCCCGATGCGGTACGGGGGCAAGATAGGGCGAGTCGGTCTCGACCAGCAATCTGTCGAGGGGCAGAGCCTTGACCACCTCTTGCAGGGCGGACGCATTTTTGAAGGTGGCGATCCCGGAGATTGAGATATAGAACCCCATCGCCATCGCGGCTTGTGCCATTTCGAGGGATTCGGTGAAGCAGTGCAGCACACCGCCCACCTGATCAGCGCCCTCTTCACGCATAATCTGCAAGGTATCTTGCTGGGCATCGCGGGTATGGATGATCAGCGGCTTGTTCAGCGCGCGAGCGACCCGGATATGTTCGCGGAAAGAGGCTTGCTGAACCTCCTTGTTCTCGGGCGAGTAAAAGTAATCGAGACCGGTCTCACCGATGGCCACCACACGTGGATCGGCAGCTTGCTTGAGCAGCAACTCGGCATCGACACCGGGTTCCTGATTGAGCGGGTGTACCCCGCAAGAGGCAAACACCTGGGGATAGGGCGCGATCGCCTCAAGCATGGTCGGGAACTGTGCCTGAGTCACACTGACACAGAGAAAATATCCCACGTCCAGTTTCGCGGCCTTTGCCAGTACATCAGCCATGCTGGTCTGCTTGCTGCCATAGCTGAGGCGATCGAGATGACAGTGGGAATCAACGAGTAACATATAAAACCTTTCTGCTTGTCGGTACTTATAACCAGCGACTGAGCCAGTTCATCAGATGGATGGTGGGATTGGAGAGCTGACCCGGCTGGCATGCCGCTTTCAGGGCAACCAGATCTTGTTCTGCCTCCAGCAGTTTTTCGCTGGAGTGCTGCTCCGCCAACCGTTGACTCAAAATGGCCAGATCAGGCATTGCCAGCTGATGGTGACCACATCCGGCCTGGGTTTTCAGGGCATCGCACAAGAAGAGCTGCAACCAGTGCAACCTGACCTGCGTCTCCTGACCCAGCTGGCTGCACAGTGCCGTCGCCTTGACCGGACTTTGACTCAGGGCGACAAACTGTTCCAGCAATTCGCGGCGAGTACCGTCCTGTTGCTGCTCGATATAGTCGAGTACCCGCAGCGGGGCCCCCTGACAGATCCGCACCTGAGCCAGAGTGGCCTGATGACCCTGCTCGGCCAACCAGCGTACTGTTTCCCCTTCCGCAGGCAATTGACAGACATGTTTGTGACAGCGACTGAGAATGGTGGGAAGCAACCGGGAAACCTGGGAGGCAATCAGCAACAGCAAGCTGTCGCCGGCCGGCTCTTCCAGGGTTTTCAGCAGGGCATTTGCCGCCGATTCGGTCATCCGCTCCGCATCAGGAATGATCACCACCTTGCCACGGCCGAGCTGGGTAGAGCCCTGCAGCCGGGTGCAAATCTCGCGAATGGCCTCGACCCCGATGGTCTTGCTGTCGCGCGTTATGGTGCCGAGATCCGGGTGGTTGCCCTTGTCAAACAGCTGGCAAGAGTGGCACTGACCACACGGCTCTCCACGATCCGGTTGTTGGCAAAGGTGCAAACGCGCCAGCCGCTCAGCCAGTTGCTCCTTGCCAAGACCGGGATCGCCCAGCAACAACCAGGCGTGGCCGAGACGACCGGACTGGGCCGTCTGGCTCAGGGCATGCCAGTCAGGGATCAGCCAGGGATACATAGCGGCTCGTTCGACAGATAGTGATCCAATGCACACTCGATGGCCGCTTTGACCTGTTCCGGCGTTTGTGCAGCATCGATCACCACAATGGAATCATCCTTGGCGGCCAGTTCGAGATAACGAGTTCGGGTACGCTCGAAGAAGCTCAGTTGCTCCAGTTCGATGCGATCCAGCTCGCCGCGATGGCGCGCGCGCTGCAAGCCAAGGGCTGGATCGATATCGAGATAGAGGGTGAGATCCGGCTTGAAGTTGCCGAGCACTGCCTGCTTGATGGCTCCGATAAGCTGTGCATCGATACCACGGCCGCCACCCTGATAGGCCTGGGAGGAGAGATCGTGGCGATCCCCCACCACCCAGACACCGTCGGCCAGTGCGGGTTTGATGCGGGTCTCCACCAGTTGTACCCGGGAGGCATACATCAGCAGCAATTCCGCCTCGATGGTGAGGCGCTCGTCGTGCACCTCTTTGACGATGGCCCGCATCCGCTCGGCCAGTGGCGTACCACCCGGCTCGCGGGTGCACTCGATCCGGTTGATGCCGTGGCGCTGCAGATAGTCGGTCACATAACGCACGGCCGAGCTCTTCCCTGCCCCTTCCAATCCTTCGATCACAATAAATTTAGACATTAGGGTTTCTTCAATATGTATTCGCGAACCGCCCGATTATGTTCGTCGAGGGTCTTGGAGAAATAGTGGGCTCCGCCCCCCTTGGCGACAAAATAGAGATAGTCCGTCGATTTGGGGTTAAGCGCAGCTTCGATGGAGGCCTTGCCCGGCATGGCAATAGGCGTGGGCGGCAGGCCGTCGATCACATAGGTGTTGTAGGGATTCTTGTCGGTCAGATCGCTGCGACGAATATTGCCATCGTAGCGATCCTTCACCCCGTAAATGACGGTGGGATCGGTTTGCAACTTCATGCCCAGACGCAGTCGATTGACAAACACCGAGGCGATCTGCGCCCGCTCGTCCGGCTGTCCGGTCTCTTTCTCGATGATGGAGGCCATGATCAACGCCTCATAGGGCGTTTTGTAAGGCAGGTTGGCCTGACGTTTCTCCCAGCTCTGCTGCAGGAAAGTCTCCATATCCTGATGGGCGCGACGCAAGATCGAGAGATCGCTGGCATGGGTGGTATAGGCGTAGGTTTCCGGCAGGAACCACCCCTCCAGCTTGCCATTCTCGATGCCGAGCTCCTGCGCCAGGTCGGCTTCGGATTGCTCGACGGTCAATCGCTCAAGGTATGGGGCGCTGGAGAGCTGCTTCTGCCAATCCTCGAAACGGGAACCTTCAACGAAGGTGAGGCTGAAGTGAAACTCCTTGCCCGATGCGAACAGAGAGAGGGTCTCCTTGAGAGGGGCCCCTTCCTTGATTTCATAGGTGCCCGATTTGATGGCCACCAGTTCGGGATGGCTGCGCAGCCAGAGCCGCACCGCCCAGGGGCTGGCTTCCCCCTCCCCCAGTTCGGCGATGAGGCGCGCCGCATGGGCGCCCTTCTCCACCGTAAAGAGCCGGGTCGGCCCCTTGTTGGTGAGCGTCTCTACCTGTTGCCATTTGTAATGTACATAGCCCCCGGCAGCGGCAACCGTCAGTGCCGCCCCCGCGAGCAGGGTGTAAAGCCGATTAAACTTCAATGACCAAACGCTCCTGTAAACGGCGACTCAATACCGCTGGGGGATAGTGAATATCCTCGATGCCATTGACCGGCACGATCCCCATCAGGGTATTAGTGAGCCACACCTCTTCCGCCTGCCATAGTGACTCCAGCGGAGCCTCTACCACACGCAACTCAATACTCATCTGTTTCAACATCGCCACCACCTGGCGGCGCATGATGCCATCGACACCACCGCGGGCGAGATCGGGCGTAAACACCGTCTTGCCCCGACGCCAAAACAGATTGGCACTGACCCCTTCAATGAGAAAACCGCGACTGTTAAGCACTATCCCTTCGACTGCATTTCGGCTGACAAGTTCGCTTTTCAGCAATACCTGCTCCAGACGATTCAAGGTTTTAAGCCCGGCCAGCATGGGGGCATCACCGATCCGCTGGCGGCACACCACCATCTCGATCCCCTCCTGTTGCCACTGGCCATAGTGAGACGGAAATGGGGCCAGAGTGACAATCCGGGTTGTGTGCTGACATCCGCTGCCGTCATAGCCCCGCCCCCCCTCGCCGCGGGTCAGGATCACCTTGGCCACGCATTGTGGCTGCTCGGCCACCATCTCTTCAACCTCCCGGGTCAAGAGGTCCCAGTCCGGTTCAACCAATCCCAGCCGGTTATTGGCCAGCTGCAACCGTGCCAGATGGGCAGGCCACTGCAACATGCGACCCTCCCTGACCGCCATGGTGGTGAAATGACCGTCACCATAAGCCAGCCCCCGATCATAGGCCGAGATGGTATCAAGCTTCATGCCATTGATAAGCAAAGGGATCCCTCCGATAAAAAAGGCCCGATACCGGCAGTATCGGGCCTGTGTCTTTGCCCTGCGGCAAATTATACGCGTTTGAAGATCAGTGAGCCATTGGTGCCGCCAAAACCAAATGAGTTGGAAAGGGCGTACTCGAAGCTGCCAGGCTTGGCCACATGGGGTACCAGATCCAGATCGCACTCATCATCCGGGTTGTCCAGGTTGATGGTGGGCGGAGCCACCTGATCACGCAGGGCCAACACAGTGATGATCGCCTCGATGGCACCGGCGGCGCCCAACAGGTGACCGGTCATGGACTTGGTGGAGCTGACCATCAGGGATTTGGCGTGCTCACCAAACACCGACTTCATGCCACGCAGCTCGGCCACATCACCCAGCGGTGTGGAGGTGCCGTGCGCGTTGATATAACCAATCTGCTCGGGGGCAATGCCGGCATCCTTGATGGCATTTTTCATGGCGCGAGCGCCACCGTTGCCATCAGCAGGAGGCGCAGTCATGTGGTACGCGTCACCGCTCATGCCAAAACCGACCAGCTCGGCGTAGATCTTGGCGCCACGGGCCTTGGCGTGTTCGTACTCTTCCAGCACCAGTACACCGGCACCGTCACCCAGCACGAAACCATCGCGATCTTTATCCCACGGACGGCTCGCTTTTTGCGGCTCGTCGTTGCGGTTGGAGAGTGCCTTGGCGGCAGCGAAGCCACCCATCCCCATCGCGGTGGAGGCTTTCTCGGCACCGCCGGCGACCATCACGTCGGCATCACCGTAAGCGATCATCCGGCCAGCCATGCCGATGGCATGGGTACCAGTGGTACAGGCGGTGGTCACGGCGATGTTCGGCCCTTGCAGACCTTTCATGATGGAGAGATGACCGGACACCATATTGATGATGGTGGACGGAACGAAGAAGGGACTGATCTTGCGCGGGCCGCCGTTGACCAAGCTTTCGTGGTTCTGTTCAATCAGACCCAGACCGCCGATACCGGAGCCAATCGCCACGCCGACACGTTCGGCATTCTCTTCATTGATGGTCAGGCCGGAATCATCCAGCGCCTGCATACCGGCCGCGATGCCGTATTGAATGAAGAGATCCATCTTGCGAGCGTCTTTACGGTTGATACCGTACTGCTCGGGATCGAAATCCTTGACCAGACCTGCGAAGCGGGTTGCAAACTCGCTGGCATCAAAATGTTCGATAAGGGAAATGCCGCTCTGCCCGTTGAGCAGTGCTTGCCAGCTGGATTCGGCAGTGTTACCCACCGGGGAAAGCATCCCCAAGCCGGTCACCACGACTCTGCGTTTTGACACTGAGGTAGTCTCCGAGAGGTGTTTTGAAAGGGAACAAATACAAGAGAAGCGGCCCTTGGGCCGCTTCTCTTAGAACAGGAACTTATTCCTGATTAGCGGTGATGTAGTCGATAGCCGCTTGAACAGTGGTGATCTTCTCGGCTTCTTCATCAGGAATTTCGGTATCGAATTCTTCTTCCAGCGCCATTACCAGTTCAACGGTATCCAAAGAGTCAGCGCCCAGGTCGTCGACGAAGGAGGCAGCGTTCTTAACGTCTTCCTCTTTAACACCCAGTTGTTCGATGATGATTTTCTTTACGCGTTCTTCGATGTTGCTCATGACCTGAATTTTCCTTTAAAAATACGCTATTTGCGTCTGGTTGGGGTAGTTTATTCAATTGACGTGAGTTTGCAAGTAGCTTGCCGCTGGTCAAACCACGAAATGTGCCAAACTTCGGCGTACTATCGCAAATTTGAACAGATCTTACGACAAATTGATTACACCATGTACATCCCGCCATTAACATGCAGGGTTTCGCCGGTGATATAGGCTGCTTCATCAGAAGCCAAGAATACCACAGCTGCGGCAATTTCTTTTGGATCACCCAAACGGGCGGCAGGCACCTGACTCATGATGCCGGCACGTTGATCGTCATTCAGGGCACGGGTCATGTCGGTTTCGATGAAACCGGGGGCAACCGCGTTCACTGTGATACCACGAGATGCCACTTCCCGCGCCAACGATTTGGTAAAACCAACCAGACCGGCCTTGGCGGCAGCATAGTTGACCTGACCGGCATTGCCCATGGTTCCCACCACGGAGCCAATGCTGATGATGCGACCGTGACGTTTCTTCATCATGGCACGCAACACAGGTTTGCTCAGACGATAAAGCGAGGTCAGATTGGTATCGATGATCTCGTTCCACTCGTCATCTTTCATCCGCATCAACAGGTTGTCACGGGTGATCCCCGCGTTGTTGATCAGGATGTCGATGTCGCCAAAGCGCGCCTTGATGGCGGCGAAGACGGCTTCGATGGATTCCTGGCTGGTCACGTTCAGTGCCATGCCGCAACCATTCTCGCCCAGATAGGCGCTGATCGCCTCGGCACCGCTCTCGCTGGTCGCCGTACCGACCACTTTCGCGCCACGGGCCACGAATGTTTCGGCAATCGCACGGCCGATGCCACGACTGGCACCGGTCACCAACACAACCTTATCGGTAAAGCTCATCACTTGCTCCTGTTTACTTGATCTGGGCCAGCGCCTGCTCGAAAGAGGCGGCATCGTTGGCGTGAATACCTTCTACGCGCTTGTCGATGCGCTTGGCGAGCCCGGTCAACACTTTGCCCGGTCCCATCTCGATCTCGAGGGTAATCCCCTCATTGGCCATCCGCTCGACAGTCTCGGTCCAACGAACCGGGCTGAACAGCTGACGTACCAGCGCTTGCTTGATGGCGGCCGGATCCTGTTCACAGGATACGTC
This sequence comes from Aeromonas sp. FDAARGOS 1416, assembly GCF_019048085.1. Lineage (NCBI taxonomy): Bacteria > Pseudomonadati > Pseudomonadota > Gammaproteobacteria > Aeromonadales > Aeromonadaceae > Aeromonas > Aeromonas sp. FDAARGOS 1416. The sequence goes on from NZ_CP077301.1 coordinate 1,500,214, forward strand.
GACATTATTGATGACCGCGATGGTTGGAACCTTGATCTCGATCCCGTCCAGCGCAGCTGCCAGTTTTTCTGCGGCAGGTTTCATCAGCGCGCAGTGAGACGGCACTGAGACCGGCAGCGGCAGCGCACGCTTGGCGCCCGACTCTTTCATCAGCACGTTGGCGCGCTCAACGGCCTCTTTGTGGCCGGCGATAACCACCTGGCCCGGGGAGTTGAAGTTGACCGGAGAGACCACCTGCCCTTGTGCCGCTTTTTCGCAGTTGGCGGCGATGGATTCGTTATCCAGACCGATGATGGCCGCCATGGCGCCGGTGCCTTCCGGTACCGCTTCCTGCATGGCCAGACCACGCAGCTCGACCAGTTTGACCGCATCGGCAAAATCGAGTGCGCCGCTGCAAACCAGCGCGGAGTACTCACCCAGGCTGTGACCCGCCATGACGGCAGGGGTTGCCCCACCCAGCTGTTGCCACAGGCGCCACAGGGCGACAGAGGCAGTCAGCAGCGCAGGCTGGGTGCGCCAGGTTTTGTTCAGATCTTCAACCGGACCATCCATCACCAGGGCAAACAGGTCATAACCCAGCACCTGACTCGCTTCGGCGAAGGTCTCCTTGATCACGGCATGTTGTTCGGCCAGCTCGGCCAGCATGCCAACGGACTGGGAACCTTGTCCCGGGAAGGCAATGGCAAATTGGGTCATCATTGATTCCTTTTAGATAAGACAAAAATGAAATCGGTGACGGGATGATGGGCGCACCATCCCGCCGAAGATCAGAGGCGAACCAGCGCCGAGCCCCAGGCAAAACCGCCGCCAAAAGCTTCCAGCAGTACCAGCTGACCCGGTTTGATCCGGCCATCCCGCACCCCTTCGTCGAAGGCAACCGGAACGGACGCAGCAGAGGTGTTGCCGTGCTTGTCGAGGGTCAGCACCACTTTATCGAGGCTCATACCCAACTTCTTGGCTGTGGCGCTGATGATGCGGAAGTTGGCTTGATGCGGCACCAGCCAATCCAGCTCGCTCGGCTCGATGCCAGCAGCGGCCAACGTTTCGGTTACGATCTCGCTCAGACGGGTGACCGCCACTTTGAACACATCGTTGCCCTTCATATACATATAGGCTTCGAGCTCGGCACCCGGCATGCCGCGACGGGGATGAGGCAGCTTGAGCAGTTCGCCATAACGGCCATCGGCATGAAGATGGGTAGAGAGGATACCCGGCGTCTCGCTGGCACCGACAATCACAGCCCCTGCCCCGTCACCAAACAGGATGATGGTGCCGCGATCTTGCGGATCGCACATGCGGGAGAGCACATCGGCCCCGACGACCAGCACATGGCGGGCAGCGCCAGATTTGACGAACTGATCGGCAATGGAGAGTGCGTAGGTGAAACCTGCGCAGGCTGCAGCCACGTCAAAGGCAGGAATGCCCGGAACACCGAGCAGCCCCTGCAGCTCGCAGGCGGCAGCCGGGAAGGCATTTTCAGCACTGGTGGTGGCCAGCACTATCATATCGAGATCGGCAGCGGTCAAACCGGCTGCATCCAGGGCGCGCAGAGCGGCCTGGTAAGAGAGGGTGGCAACGGTCTCGTCAGCCCCGGCAATACGGCGCTCACGGATACCGGTGCGTTCCACGATCCACTCATCACTGGTCTCAACCATCTGCTCGAGATCGGCGTTGGTACGCACTGAACTCGGCAGGTAGCTGCCAGTACCCAGAATTTTGCTATGCATAGAGTTCTTATAGATCCCTGTCAGAGAAGACAGCTTCAAGGCGATCTGCTATTTGCAGTGGAAGTTGATGTTTGGCCTCTTGTGCGGCCAGCAGGATCGCATTACACAGAGCGCGCCGTTCGGCCCGCCCATGACTTTTTACCACAATGCCGCGCAATCCTAACAGACTTGCTCCGTTATACTGGTCGGGGTTCAGGTAAGAAAAACGCCGTTTGAACATAAATCCGGCGATCCGGCCAAGAAAAGTGCGTTTCTTGCGGGGATATCCGGCCAGCTGGGCCATCATCCGCACCACCCCCTCGGCCGTTTTGAGGGCGACATTGCCGACAAAACCGTCGCAGACGATCACGTCGCTGTCGCCGCTGAAGATGCGATCCCCTTCGACAAACCCGACATAATTGAGCGCGTGGCACTGACGCAACAATTCGGCGCTGTGGCGCACCAGATCGTTGCCCTTAATCTCCTCCTCGCCGATGTTGAGCAAGGCAACACGGGGTGATGCAATGCCTTCTACCTTTTCGGCCACGACAGAGCCCATCACCGCAAACTGCAGCAAGGTATCGGCATCGCAACTGACGTTGGCGCCGAGATCCAGCATCACGGTGCGTTTGCCACTCAATGTTGGCAACGCCTTGATGAGGGCGGGTCTGTCTACCCCGGGTAGGGATTTGAGCACGCACTTGGCCATCGCCATCAGCGCACCTGTGTTGCCGGCACTGACGCAGGCCTCGGCCTCACCGGCTTTCACCAGATTGAGTACCACCCGCATGGAGGAGTCTTTCAGAGTTCGCAACGCCACGATCGGTTTATCGCCCATGCCAACCACCTGGGATGCATGCACGAAACGAACGCGGGGATGATTCAGCAAGCCATGTTGCTGTAGCAGAGAGGAGGTCTGGTGCTGGTCGCCGACCAGGATCAGTTTTAGCTGGGGTAAAAGAGACAGTGCCTGCACGGCGGCAGGCACTGTTTCCGAGGGGCCAATATCTCCCCCCATGATGTCTAGCGCGACAGTTTGCGTAGACAAAGGCAATCCTTAAGCGATTACCTTTTTACCGCGGTAGAAACCATCGGCAGTCACGTGGTGACGACGATGAATTTCGCCACTGGTCTGATCAACAGTCAGGGCAGCGGTGGTCAGCGCATCGTGGGAACGACGCATGCCACGCTTGGCACGGGTTTTACGGTTCTGTTGTACGGCCATTGTAGGCTAACTCCTAAATTCACTTACGTTTAAGCTCTTCAAGAACTGCAAAGGGATTCGGCCGCTCATCAGCAGGTTCGATTTCACCCCAGGTCATCTCCATGTTTCCTCTCGGGCATGCATCCAGAGAATGCATTGCGACTTGAGGCAACGAGAGGATGAGTTCATCCTCCAGGATTTGATGAAGATCTATCTCGCCGTTTTCGTCCAACTCAATGGGCTCATAAGCTTCCGGCAGTTCTTCCTCGTTTGTTCTTTCGAACAGCGGAGTGTAGATAAATTCAGCTTCACAGAGGTGTTCGAATGTCTCTCCGCAACGTTGGCAAACCAGGTCAACCTTGGCATGGGCAGTGCCTTTCATAACGGTCAACTTCTGGACATCTTTGCCAAAGTGCAGTGATACGTCGATATCACTCTGCAAGCCAGCGGTTGATTCCTCCAGCCTGGGCATCTGCGACTTTTCCACTATCCCGATGTAATCGAGCAGCTTCAAGGCACTACGGACTGGATCAACCTTAACGGGCAACTTCACCTTTTGCATAGGGCGCGAATAATATAGGTCCAACAACTGATAGTCAAAGGAAAAAGTCCTTACCGCCGATGATTTTAACGTCACAAGTCCCTAGAATGCCGGTACCTGCTTTCATCGGTAACTCGATTATGCCACAGAATCTGATCCTCGCCTCAACTTCTCGCTATCGCAAAGCCCTGCTGGAGAAGCTCGGTCTCCCCTTTGAATGTGCCGCCCCCGATGTGGATGAGCGACCACTGGCAGATGAATCCGCTCAGGAGTTGGTGGCCCGACTTGCCCGGGCAAAGGCTGATGCTGTCGCCCAACATCGTGATCACGGCTTGATCATCGGTTCTGATCAGGTGTGTGTCTGCAATAATCACATCCTCGGCAAACCGGGCACCATCGACAATGCCATCGCCCAGCTGATGACGGCTCAAGGTCGCAGCGTCACCTTTTACACCGGGCTGTGCGTACTTAACGCTGCAACCAATGAGATTCATCAATTGATTGAACCGTTTACGGTCCACTTTCGCGATCTCGACGAATCCGCCATTCGCCGCTATGTAGAGGCTGAATTGCCCCTCGATTGTGCGGGCAGTTTCAAATGCGAAGGGATGGGGATCGTGCTGTTCAAGGGGCTGGAAGGGCGCGATCCTAACGCCTTGATCGGTCTGCCGCTGATCGGCCTGATCGAGCTGCTGGAGCACCACGGTATTGCCCTGCCCTGATTGCGGGTAAATAGATAAGCTAGATCGAGCATATAAAAAGCCCGGTCAATAGACCGGGCTTCTGTTATCAATCAGATCGATGTCTCTTAAAAAGAGGCGTCTACAACAGCCCGCGAAGAGCCGTCATGGAGTCCACCACCGCCACAGGTCCGTGGCGACTGAGGGCATCCCAACTATCTACACCCCAAGTAACGCCAATGCGCGGCATGGCAATTGCCTCGGCCATCGCCATATCGTGAACAGAGTCGCCAATCATCACCGCCTGCCGGGGTGACAGCCCCAGCTCATCCAGGATCTGCTCAAGCATCAACGGATCAGGCTTGGAGCGAGCCTCATCGGCCCCTCGGCTAGCCACAAACAACGGGCGTAGCCCGGTTTCATCCAATACCCGATCCAGCCCACGGCGTGATTTGCCGGTCGCGACGGCCAGTTGCAGCCCTCGTGACCGCCAATCATGCAGCAACTCCCCTGCCCCGGAAAACAACGGGCTGGGGGTGGCATCGTGCAGATAGTGATGACGATAGCGATCGATGAGTGCGGCAATCTGGCGCTCACCGCTGGTGGCGCCACTGCCACTGCATAAGGGGAACAGACGGGACATGGCGACATCGAGGCTCAATCCGATGATCTGCCGGATCTGGGCTGGTGAAGGTACCGCCAGCACACAATCTCTGGCGGCCCCCTGTACACAGGCCACAATTCGGCCCACCGAATCCATCAGAGTACCGTCCCAATCGAAAATGGCGAGCCGGATATCCTGCATCAGCGTGGCAAGTCGTTGAGGAAGTTGTCGAGTTCAGGTGCCAGCGGCGCTTCGACCTGCATCTCGCGACCATCGGCCGGATGGGTGAAGCTGAGCTTCCAGGCATGCAAAAAGAGCCGTTTTAGCCCTTGGCTGCGCATTTTCTCGTCAAACGCCGCTTCACCGTACTTATCGTCACAGGCGATCGGGTGACCGGCATGCAGGGTGTGCACCCGGATCTGGTGGGTACGACCGGTGATGGGGCTGCACTCGACCAGGGTCGCTTCGGCAAATTGACGCACGATGCGGAACCGGGTTTCCGATGGCTTGCCATCCGCGCTGACCCGCACTACCCGCTCGCCAGACTGCAGATCGTTTTTGCGCAGAGGTGCATTGACCACCTTGACGTGAGCCTGCCATTTGCCGCGTACCAGCGCCAGATATTGCTTGCGCATGGTCTTGACGCGCAACTGCTCATGCAGGCTGCGCAGGGCGCTGCGTTTTTTGGCAACCAGCAATACACCAGAGGTGTCGCGATCCAGTCGATGAACCAATTCGAGGAAACGGGCTTCCGGACGCAGGGCTCGCAGCCCTTCAATCACGCCAAAGCTCAGACCGCTGCCACCGTGTACTGCCATGCCGGAGGGCTTGTTCAACACGATCATGGCATCGTCTTCGAACAGGATCTGGCTCTCCAGACGCTGGATAACCCCGAGGTTGGCTGAAGGCAGCTCATTCTTCTCGGCAACGCGCACGGGGGGTACCCGCACCTCGTCACCTGCGCAGAGTTTGTACTCCGGTTTGATGCGCTTTTTGTTTACTCGCACTTCGCCTTTACGAAGGATGCGATAGATCAGGCTCTTGGGGACGCCCTTTAGCTGAGTCTTGAGAAAATTGTCGATGCGCTGCCCGTCATGCTCAGCTTCGATGGTGAGCAGCTGCACTTGTTGTTGTATCTGTGTCATGGCGCGGATTTTAACACTGCCAGCGCCCCTTGGCTGCATGGTTTGTTGAAAAATGGCGCCTTGCTATAAAAGAGGTTTAAATGGGATAATAAACAAGGTTTTGTCATTGTGTTCAAGCCTTGTACTAAGTGGCCAAAAAGTATGCCACCCAATCCCGAAACACCGTGTATACAAGAACATGACGGTTCCCGGGTGCGAGGTACAACGCATGGAGAACACAAACATCACCGTTTATTTGTCTCCATTTCGGCATCCTTATTCATTCCTTCTCGAGAAGTGATGACCAGAACGCCCTTAGTTTGCGCCTCATGCATACCCCAACCGGGAGGTTGCCCCAGTATGCTGAAGACCCGAGGCCGGCGCTGGCAGGACCCAGATGGAGGAAATCAAAATGACACAATAATGAGAACTCAATGAAAAGAATGCTTATCAACGCAACTCAAGAAGAGGAGTTGCGCGTAGCGCTGGTTGACGGACAACAGCTCTACGATTTGGATATTGAAAGTCCGGGACACGAGCAGAAGAAAGCGAACATTTACAAGGGTAAGATCACCCGCGTAGAACCCAGCCTTGAAGCTGCTTTTGTTGACTACGGCGCCGAGCGCCACGGTTTCCTGCCGTTGAAGGAGATCGCCCGCAATTACTTCCCCTCCGGTTACTCCTATCAGGGTCGTCCCAACATCAAAGAAGTGGTCCGCGAAGGTCAGGAAGTTATCGTCCAGATCGACAAGGAAGAGCGTGGCACCAAGGGTGCAGCCCTCACCACCTTTATCAGCCTGGCAGGTAGCTACCTGGTACTGATGCCCAACAACCCCCGTGCAGGTGGAATCTCCCGCCGCATCGAGGGTGATGAGCGGACCGAACTGAAAGAAGCTCTGAGCGGATTGACCGTGCCGGAAGGCATGGGCCTGATCGTGCGCACCGCCGGTGTGGGCAAGTCGCCGGAAGAGCTGGAGTGGGATCTGAACGTTCTGCTCAACCACTGGGACTCCATCCACAAAGCCTCCCAGGAGCGCGCTGCGCCGGTGCTGATCCACCAGGAAAGCAACGTCATCGTGCGTGCCATCCGTGACTATCTGCGTCGCGATGTGGGCGAGATCCTGATCGACAATCCGGTGATTTTTGAACGCGCCAAGGCCCATATCGAGCTGGTGCGTCCGGATTTCCTCAACCGTGTGAAGCTGTACAAGGGTGAAGTTGCCCTGTTCAACCACTTCCAGATTGAGAGCCAGATCGAATCTGCCTTCCAGCGTGAAGTGCGCCTCCCCTCCGGCGGCAGCATCGTTATCGATCCGACCGAAGCGCTGACCTCCATCGATATCAACTCCTCCCGCGCCACCAAGGGCGGCGATATCGAAGAGACTGCGCTGCAAACCAACCTGGAAGCGGCCGACGAAATTGCTCGTCAATTGCGTCTGCGCGACCTGGGTGGCCTGATCGTTATCGACTTCATCGACATGACGCCGGTTCGCCATCAGCGCGAAGTAGAAAACCGTCTGCGTGAAGCGGTTCATCAGGATCGCGCCCGCATCCAGTTGGGCCGTATCTCCCGTTTCGGTCTGCTGGAGATGTCTCGCCAGCGTCTGCGCCCTTCCCTCAACGAGTCCAGCAGCCACATCTGCCCCCGTTGCCAGGGTCAAGGCGTGATCCGTGACAACGAATCCCTCGCCCTGTCCATCCTGCGTCTCATCGAAGAAGAGGCGATGAAGGACAACACCGAGCAGGTTCACGGCCAGGTGCCGGTGGATGTTGCAGCCTATCTGCTTAACGAGAAGCGTGCTGCCATCGCCAGTCTGGAACAGCGCAATGATGTGCGTGTTTACATCATTCCGAACCAGCATCTGGAAACTCCGCACTACGAAGTGACCCGCATTCGTCAGAACGAGATCCCGGAAGCGGCCAGCTACGAGCTGAAAACCGAGATTGCCAAGCCGGTCTACCAACCGAAGCAAGCTCAGGTGATCGAGCGTGAGCAACCGCTGCTGCAAGGCTTTGCCCAACCGGCACAACCTGCCCCTGTTGCACCGCAACAGCCGGCGGCTCCCGTTACTGCGGCCCCTGCCGAAGCCGGCTTCTTCAGCAAGCTGATCAAAGGCATTACCGGCCTGTTCAGCAGCGATGCAGCCCCTGCCGACGTGAAAGCGCCCGCCGAGAAACCTGCAGCTCGTGAAGCACGCAAGGATGAAGGTCAACGTCACCAGCGCGAAGAAGGCCGTGGCCGTGGTCAGCGTCCTCGTCGTGACGACAATCGTGGCAACCGCAACAATGCGGAAGCAGGCGAGAAGCGTGAAGGTGGCAACCGCGAAGCTGGTGAAAACCGCAATCGCCGTCCGCGTAAAGAGCGCGAACCTCGTCAGGAGCGTGAAGCTCGTGGCGAAGTACGCAGCGAACAACGCATGGAACGTGAACCCCGTCAGGAGCGCGAGCCTCGCGAACCGCGTCAGGAACGTGCGCCACGTCCTGCCCGTGAACCTCGTGCTCCCCGTGAGCCGCGCGCCGAAGTCGTTGTTGATGCAGTAGACGCCGTTGATGCAGCTGCCGCCCAGCCACGTCAGGAGAAAGAGCAGAAAGTGGCCGAGCGCCGCGAACGTCGCCAACTGCGCAAGCAGATCCGCGTCGATGTCGCCGCTACTGACACCCCTGCCCTGCCGGTTGACGAAGTACCTGCGCAAGCTGAAGTGATCGATGCCACCGTGGGTAACGAGCAGGAAGAGCAGAGTGAAGGCCAGCGCCGTTCACGCCGCACTCCGCGCAGCCAGCGTATCGAAGGACAGCGCCGCAAGCGCATCAACGAAGATGCCCGCAGCCAGCGTGATGAAGAACAGCAAGATACTACCACTCTGACCACCGCAGCCCAGGCAGATATTGCCAAAGCGCAGGTTGAAGAGCCGGTAGTGCCCGTTGTTACCATCCCGAGCGCTGAAGCCGTCGCAGCTGCCCTGCAAGCCTCTGCCGCACTGACCGAGCATGTGGTTGTCGAAACCGTTGCAGAAGAAGCTGCCGAACAGGCTGCAGCCCAGGTTGAAGCAACTCAAGCCGATGTGAGCGCTAGCCCGGTTGTTAACGCTGTCGCTGAGGTCGTGGTGCCAGCAGAGCCGGAAGTTGCCGTTGTCGCCGCTCCGGCTATCGACGTGGTGGCTGCTGAAGTCGTTGAAACTGCTCCGGTGGTTGAAGAAGCTCCTGCTGTCAACACTCCTGTCGTGGAAGCTGTACCGGCTGCAGTCGAAATGCCAGCTGATGTTGTCGAAGCCCCGGCACCTGTCGCTGCCGTTGCGATTGAAGAGACTCCGGTCGTTACAAAACAGGTAGCTCACGGTGCTGGCCTGTTGGCTCGTGCCCGCAAAGCATCCGCGCCGATGGCAACCCCTGCCGAAGCCCCTGCCCTGCCTGCCCGTGAGCCGGTTAACTACCCGCCGCTGGTACGCAACGAAGTGAGCACATCAGGTCGTCATGGTGGCAGCACAGCCGCCGTCAACGTGGCCACCTGCCCGGCCGGTCGCCCCTAAGCAACCCGGGTTGATCCCCTAAACAAAAGCCACACCAACCGGTGTGGCTTTTTTATTTCTCTTTGTCCCGTCCTGAATATGGTTTACACCTTTCCCCCAATAAATGGAGAACCCGATGGGACAAGGTGTGAAACGGACACAGCGCGATTACTCGCTGACTTTTAAACTGGCACTGGTCGAGCAGATTGAAAAAGGCGAGCTCACCTACAAACAGGCTCAGGTGCGTTATGGCATTCAGGGCCGCTCCACCGTTCTGGTATGGTTGCGTAAACCTAGTCGGCAAGATTGGAGCCAGGGGGCTTCTGTTCGTGCCGGCAGGAGCATCACCATGCCTGACCCCGACAACCAGACGCCCGAACAGCGTATCAAGGAACTCGAGCAACAGCTGGCGCTGATGAGCCAGAAGGCCCAGTTCTTTGAGGCCGTCGTCGATGTACTGAAGAATGACTACGGCGTCTCCATCGTAAAAAAGCGACCCGGCAAGTCCTCTCGCAGCGGCAAGTCGAGAGGCTGACCATTGTCAGGGCTTGCCTGTTTCTCGGGATAAGCCGGCAGGCTTACTACAAGCGCAATCGGGTCGCCGACGAGCGCCATGCACAGGGATTGCAGGTGGTGCGCTTCGTGCGTCAGGTTCGACTGCGACAACCGCGGGTGGGCACTCGCAAGCTGCATTATCTGCTGCAGGGTCAGGATGATGACGGGCTCAAGGTCGGGCGGGACAGGCTGTTTCGGATATTGACCGAGCACCGCCTGCTGGTGCCACCCAGACGGGCGTATCACAAGACCACCCACAGTTTTCACCGTTTCTACCGTCATCCCAACTTGCTCAAGGCGGGGCCAGAGCAGGTTACGCCGGTGGCCCCGGAGCAGGTCTGGGTTGCAGATATCACCTATCTGCCAGCCAGGAGCGGACCGCTGTACCTGAGCCTGGTGACGGATGCGTACTCACGCAAGATAGTGGGCCATCACGTGCACGAAGGGATGCATGCCGAATCGGTGGCGATGGCGTTCAAGAAAGCGCTGAAGCAACGGCGTGGCGGCGGGGAGCTAATCCATCACTCGGACCGCGGCGTGCAGTATTGCTCGGGACTGTATCAATCATTACATGAACGGTACGGGGTGAAATGCTCGATGACGGATGGGTATGACTGTTATCAGAATGCGTTGGCGGAGCGGGTGAACGGGATTTTGAAGGGAGTGTTGCTACAGGAAAACGCCCTGCTTTCTCCTGTATTTGCGCTTGTATATCTCTGAGAAAGTTCATTCAAAGCGTTAATTTTTAGCATCACACCTATTGATAATTTTAATGCACAACTTTGTTTGTTGGCATATCAAAGAGAATCGCAGATATGAAAAAAGGGCCCGCGGGCCCTTAGAAAAAATAGCGATGTTATCCACCAAACAGATGGTGGCTGACGATGAACAGGCCGCCGGAGAGCAGCATTGTCAGCGGCAGGGTCAGCACCCAGGCCATCAGGATGGTCTTGATAGTCTGGCTCTGCAGGCCGGATTTATTGGCAATCATGGTCCCCGCCACCGCAGAAGAGAGGATGTGGGTGGTGGACACCGGCATACCGGTCAGACTGGCGACCCCGATGGAGGTTGCAGCCGTAATCTGGGCCGCAATGCCCTGGCTGTAGGTCATGCCGGTGGTGCCGATCTTCTCGCCCACTGTATGAACGATACGACGCCAGCCCACCATGGTGCCACAACCGAGCGCCAGTGCGATGGAGACGATAACCCAAGTCGGTGCGTATTCAGCGGTCGCGGTCAGATCCTTGCGCCATTTGGCCAGATCGGTCAGCTCCTTGGCTGGCAGCGGCAGCTTGGCAGCCTTGCGGGCGGTGTCATCAATACAGAGCAGCAGACGACGCACTTCGCGGCGGTCAGTCAGGCTCATCTGATCATAAGTACGCACGGCACCCAGACGGGCATCCAGGGTGGCCATCGCCTGCAGCACGCCATCGGCGGAGCAGTGAGTCATCAGCTCTTCCTGAGCCGTTGCCGGTGCAGAGAAGTTGATGACTCCAGAGAGGGCAGACTGGTTGCGCTGGTAGATCTCCATGATGCGCTGGTTGGCATCCTGGGTCCGATCCAGGTCATAGGAGCGGCTGTTCATGTCCAGCGCGAAATAAGCGGGTGCCATGCAGATCAGCACCAGCATCACCAGACCGATCCCCTTCTGGCCATCGTTGGAGCCGTGCACGAAGCTGACGCCCATGGCCGAGGCCACCAGGGTAAGACGCGCCCAAAACGGCGGGTGCTTCTTGCCATCCACCAGCTGACGCTCTTCCGGTGTTTTGTGGATCTTGTTGCTGGTCCAGATGCGTTTCATCGCCAACAGCAGCAGTGCCGCGATGATGAAACCTATGGTGGGAGAGATGATGAGGGAAAGCATGATGTCGATCGCTTTGCCCACGTTGATCCCTTCTGTCACCGGTTTATGGGTGATCCAGGCATAGGCGCCGCCTACCCCCAGAATGGAACCGATCAAGGTATGTGAACTGGAGGCCGGGATCCCGAAGAACCAGGTGCCCAGGTTCCACACGATGGCGGAAAACAGCAAGGAGAAGACCATGATCAACCCTTGGGTGGAGTCCATCCCAAGCAGCAGGTCAATGGGCAGCAGATGGACAATGGCATAGGCCACACCCAGACCGCCGAACATGACGCCAAAAAAGTTGAAGATCCCCGATGCGACAACCGCCAGGTGAGCCGGCATCGCCTTGGTATAGATAACCGTAGCTACCGCGTTGGCGGTATCGTGAAAGCCGTTGATAAATTCATAGGCAAGCACAAAAAAAACGGCCAATACCAAACCGATTGACCACCACAAACCCAAACCACTAAACATTTCAAACATAAAAAAAAGCCTGTTTATGAGTTGCGGCGGATTATGCCAGATGGCGGCCAACACCATAGCCACCATTGAAATATTTCAGCCATAAAAAAAAAGAGCTTTTTGGAAAAAAATATCCTAGCGCCAGTCCTCATGCGGCTTGCCATCGATTAATTAAAGCCACCAATGATTGCGGGAAAGGGCAAAAATAGCTGACAATTAAGCCAATAATTTCATTTTTATGACGTTTTTATGACAAAAAACGGGCGAAAGTGGTGATAAAACGTCCCTGCCCCGCCAATCTCATCCGACCAGCACCATCAACCCCATATCCGTTTGATTCCAGATGCAAAAAGGGAGCACCTTGTGCTCCCTTGAATCGTTGCCGTGTTGCCAGTTATCAATCCTGATTGATACGACTGGCAACGGCGCCCTGCTGGCTCTTGTACTTGGCATTTTCCCGCTTGTTGTAGGGGCGGGCCGCGACGCCGGAGAGCATCTCGAAGTTCAAGGCGCCGATCTTCATCTTCGGACGCAGCGCCAGCGGCAGTTTACCGCCGTTGTAGAACTCCAGCACGATGCGACCGGACCAACCCGGATCGATCCGGTGCGCCGTCACGTGCACCATCAAACCCAGCCGCGCCAGTGAAGAGCGGCCATCCAGCCAGCCGACGATATCGGCAGGCAGGGTGACGGATTCGTAGGTCACCGCCAGCGCAAGCTGACCTGGGTGCAGGTAGAAGGCTTCGCCATCGGGGATGTGGATCTCGTCACTCATCACCCGATCGATGGCATCGGCCATCTCGCTGCTCGGGCCGCTCAGGTCGATATAGGGCGCGGTATGATCGCGAAACACCCGAAACTCGTTACCCAGCAGCACATCGACACTGACACCACTGATCCGCTCTACCCCGGGCCGTGGCTCAATGACGATCTTGCCTTCATCCAGATGGCGTTCAATATCGGTATCACACAGACGCATTGGGCGACTCTCCTGACAAATTGTGCTTTTAAAAAAGCCGGGCATCACCCGGCTTGTTTCATCTTAACCAATCAACATGTGGCGAATACGCGCCTTGAGCATGTCGATGGCGATGCGGTTCTTGCCACCACGGGGCACGATCACATCGGCATACTGTTTGGACGGCTCGATAAACTGCAGGAACATCGGACGCACCGTCTTCTGGTACTGCTTGAGCACGGAGTCCATGGTGCGGCCACGCTCCTGCACATCACGCACCAGACGGCGCAACAGGCAGATGTCGAGCGGGGTATCCATAAAGATGGAGGCATCCATCAGATCCCGCAGACGGCTGTCGGTCAGCAGCAGGATCCCTTCCAGAATGATCACCCGGCGCGGCGCAAACGGGGTCACTTCGTTCATCCGGGTGTGTTCGGTGTAGGAGTACTGGGGAATGGCAACCGCGTCACCTTTGACCAGCTGACTCAGGTGCTGTACCAGCAGGTCGTGATCCAGCGCGTTGGGGTGGTCATAGTTAGTCTTGACCCGCTCTTCCATGGTCAGGTGGGTCTGATCACGGTAGTAGCAATCTTCGGTGATCACACCAATCTGACCTGCGCCCAGTTCGGCCACCAGCTCTTCATAAATGGTCTGGGCTATAAGACTTTTGCCAGACGCAGATGCGCCCGCAATACCGATGATCACACACGAATGTTGAGTATCAGACATGACAAATACCTAAAAGAGAAGAGCAGTGGGGATGGTTTAAACCGATCCATTATATAAAAAAGGGTGGGTCATGCCCACCCTCAATTCCCTTTCAAGTGACCGACCGCCGATTATTCATCCAGCGCCATGGTATAGAGGGGGGTCGCAATCGGTTTTGCGCTGAAAAAGAGTTCAGCCCCTACCCTGCGCGCCAGCTTCAAATAGGCCTGAGCGAGGCTTCCTTCCGGTGCGCCGAACACCGTCGGACAGCCATCATCCATGTGTTGGCGGATATCGATGTGCAGCGGCAACTGGCCAAGCAGCGCCACTTGATACTGCTCTGCCATCTTCTGGCCGCCACCGGTACCAAACAGCGGCTCATGATGACCACAGGCGCTGCAAACGTGATAACTCATGTTCTCGATGATGCCGAGCACCGGCACATTGACCTTGTTGAACATGGCGATCCCCTTGCGAGCATCGGCCAGCGCCACATCTTGCGGGGTGGTGACGATCACAGCCGCCGACGTCGGCACCTGCTGAGCCATGGTGAGCTGGATATCGCCAGTGCCCGGCGGCATGTCTACCACCAGATAATCCACCTCGCCCCAACGGGTCTCATGGAGGATCTGCGCCAGCGCCTTGCTCGCCATCGGGCCACGCCAGATGGTGGCATCCTGCTCGGAGACCAGATAGCCGATGCTGTTGCTCTTGAGGCCGCAGGCCATCACCGGCTCCATCAGCTTGCCGTCATGGCTGACCGGGCGCTCTTTGAGGGTGCCCATCATGGTGGGAATGGAAGGGCCATAGATATCGGCATCGAGAATGGCGACCCGCGCCCCCTCTTTTTGCAGCGCAAGCGCCAGATTGACCGCGGTGGTGGATTTGCCCACCCCCCCCTTGCCGGAAGCAACGACGATGATGTTGCGAATGCCCTGCACGGCATTGAGGCCCTGCGCCCGCGGCATGCTGGCGACGTCAATCTCCAATGCCCAGTCGATGCGGGCGGCGCCGGTGGCGCTGCGCAGCCTGGCATCGTAGTTCTCTTTGAGCTGATCGAGCAGCGAGAGACCGGCAAACGGCAATACCAGCCGGATAGTAAGCCCCTGACCCTGATTGATGATCTCGCGAACGAATCCGGCATCCACCAGATCCTTGTGCCAGCCTGCTGGCTTAAATTCGGCGAGGATCTGTTTTACTGAATCAATCACCATTAACTCCTCATTATCTTGTCATTATCTTGAGGTGAACGGTTACCGCACACAAATCAGTGGCTTGCCTGCCATCGTAACAGCAGGTGCTGCCAAGGTTGGCATAGCCACAACCCTAGGCAGGCTACCCCCAATTCGGGTAACATGCACGGCACTCTATCATCCCAACAAGCACATCAAGAACGTAATATGGCAACTGATCCTCGTAAAATGCTGGTAACCTGCGCCCTCCCCTATGCCAATGGCTCCATCCATCTTGGCCACATGCTGGAACATATCCAGGCCGATATCTGGGTTCGTTATCAGCGAATGCGCGGTCATCAGGTGCACTTCATCTGTGCCGATGATGCCCACGGCACCCCGATCATGCTCAAGGCACAGCAAATGGGGATTACCCCGGAAGAGATGATTGCCGCTGTCTCCAAGGAGCACCAGGCCGATTTCGCCGGGTTCAACATCAGCTTTGACAACTATCACTCCACCCACAGCGACGAAAACCGCGAGCTGGCGGAGTTGATCTACGGCCGCCTGAAAAATGGTGGCTTTATCAAGAGCCGCACCATCTCCCAGCTGTTCGATCCGGAAAAATCCATGTTCCTGCCGGATCGTTTCGTCAAGGGTACCTGCCCCAAGTGCAAGTCTCCGGAGCAGTATGGCGACAACTGTGATAGCTGCGGCGCCACCTACAGCCCAACCGAGCTGATCGATCCGAAATCTGCCGTCTCCGGCGCGACTCCGGTAATGAAGGACTCCGAGCACTTCTTCTTCGACCTGCCGCAGTTTGAAAAATGGCTCTCTGAGTGGGTACGTGGCTCCGGCGCCATTCAGGAAGAGATGGCCAACAAGATGCAGGAGTGGTTCGAAAGCGGCTTGCAGCAGTGGGACATCACCCGTGATGCCCCCTACTTCGGGTTCGAAATCCCCGGAGCCCCGGGCAAGTATTTCTACGTCTGGCTCGATGCCCCCATCGGTTACATGGCCTCTTTCAAGAACCTGTGCAACAAGCGCGGCGACATCGACTTTGACAGCTACTGGAAAGCGGACTCCGACGCCGAGCTCTACCACTTCATCGGCAAGGACATCGCCTACTTCCACTGCCTGTTCTGGCCGTCCATGCTGGAAGGTGCCAACTTCCGCAAGCCGACCAAGGTCAACGTGCACGGCTATGTGACCGTCAACGGCGCCAAGATGTCCAAGTCCAAGGGCACCTTCATCAAGGCATCCACCTACCTGAACCATCTGGATCCGGAGTGCCTGCGTTACTACTACGCCGCCAAGCTCAACAGCCGCATCGATGATCTGGACCTGAACCTCGAAGATTTCGTGCAGCGGGTCAACGCTGACGTGGTCAACAAGTTGGTCAACCTTGCCTCCCGCAACGCCGGCTTTATCGCCAAGCGTTTTGGCGGCAAGCTGGCAGCAACCTGCGCCGAGCCCGAGCTCTACGCCGAATTCGCCAATGCCCGTACCGCCATTGCCGAAGCGTATGAGAGCCGCGAATTCAGCCGCGCCATCCGCGAAATCATGGCGCTAGCCGACAAGGCCAACCGCTATGTGGACGACAAGGCTCCCTGGGTTATCGCCAAGCAGGAAGGGGCTGACGCCGAGCTGCAGGCGGTCTGCTCTGTTGGCATCAACCTGTTCCGCGTGCTGATGGCCTACCTCAAGCCCGTCATGCCGCTGCTGGCCGAACGTGCCGAAACCTTCCTGGCCGAAACCCTCAGCTGGGATGGCATCGAGATGCCGCTGGTCGATCACACCGTTGCGCCGTTCAAGGCCCTCTTCTCCCGCATCGAGCCTGCGAAGATTGAAGCCATGATCGAGGCCTCCAAGGAAGACCTGGCCAAGGAGCAGGCACCGAAAGTGACCGGCCCCCTGGCTGATGACCCCATCAGCGAAACCATCACCTATGACGATTTTGCCAAGATTGACCTGCGCGTCGCGCTGATCAAGAAGGCTGAAGCGGTACCGGAAGCCGAGAAGCTGCTCAAGCTGCAACTGGATATCGGCGGCGAAACCCGTCAGGTGTTTGCCGGTATCAAGTCCGCCTACAACCCGGAAGATCTGGAAGGCAAGCTGACCGTGATGGTGGCCAACCTGGCGCCGCGCAAGATGCGTTTCGGCATGTCCGAAGGCATGGTGCTGGCCGCAGGCCCGGGCGGCAAGGATCTCTGGATCCTGGAGCCGCAAGAAGGCGCCCAGCCTGGCATGCGCGTCAAGTAAGCACATCGCTGACTGCGACCACAGCCAGATAGAAAAGAGAGGCCAAACGGCCTCTCTTTTTTTATCTCACCTGTTTGGCTTGGATAGTTTTTGTAGATGCTGGTCGCGGTTGGCTTTCGTAGATTGCGGTCTCGGGGCTATCCACAACCGGGATTCGCGGTCGATACATTTTGTTCTGAATACCTGACCAGCCGACTTGGCATGTCATCCACGTTGTGGCCTGCCTGCATCGCCAGTTTAAGCGCCACCAGCTCCGCCTGCTGGCAGTCCAGTTGACGCAAACGGGCAGTGATCTTCCCCTTCAACTGCTGCCGCAGTTTCATCTGCTTGTGGGTGCCCTCCTGCTCTGCTCGCAACCTCCGCCGCCATTGACGCCAATCCTGCAACTGACCGAGTCGCTCCTGCCAGTGAGTCAGGGTGCTCAACCAGCCGGGATCTCCACTCCCCAGATCCAGCAACAGTTCTACGCCATAACGGGCCTGCTTGATCTCGAGGCGCAGCCGATGCCAGCGGCGCAACTGTTGCTGACGGGAGCTGGCAGACTTCCCAACGCAGGGAATAGGTTCATCGAGAGCGCTCTGCGCCTCATCAAGGCGCAGGGCAAGATGCTGCTGATAGAGCGATGCCAATGCACGCGCATCCGGCACCTGCGCCACCGCTGCAAGCCAGCGGGCCAGTCGCCGCGACAACAGGGGCACGCGACAGGCCGATTTGTGGGTATTACCAGTGCTGGCAGGCGGCTTGCCAAAACGCTCGGCGTAGACCTGCGCATCCCGCAGCGCCGAGAGCCGCCCGACCGAGCGCAGCAGACGCTGCTCCAGCTCGGGATGATAGGTGAGTGGCCGCCACAGGGCGAGCAGCGCCAGCAAGCGGCGCGCCGCGATACGGTAGCCATGCACGGCCGGTTCGCTGGCCTCTTCGCGCACCGCTCGCGCCGCCTCCTGATAACGGGCGACCCAGCTTGTTGCCTGAGTCAGCAACAGACTTTCCTTGTCAGCGTCCATCTCGTCCCCGCCCCTTCAGTTGGTGTGAAAGCCCTGGCCGGTGGGCGGCAGCGCCTCTTCATACTCCATCCGGGTCACCCGGGCGGTGCGCGGGCCATGTTCCAGCCAACCCAGCATCATCTGCACCCCCTGTGCGGGGCCGCTGATGAGGATCTCCACCGAGCCATCCTCCAGGTTGTAGGCATGGCCCCGCAAACCCAGTTGCAGCGCCCGCTCACGGGTGAAATAGCGAAATCCCACCCCCTGCACCTGCCCCCACACCCGAATGACAAACGATTGCTCTCCCATTTCTCACACCTTCCGCTTAAGAAAAAAATTCCCGAGACGATAATGTGCCCGACACTCTATCTCTGCAGGATGCAGCTCCATTATGAAAGAAGTTAAATTCCGGTGGGTTGACCGCTATCTCATTCACCTCACCATCAGTGAAAAATTCCATATCGCGTTCTGGTTACCTCTCTTCATCATCGCCTTTCTCAGCTGGTATATGCTGGCGGCCTGCCATCAGCAGGAGATCTCCCTGCGGGTAGCGCAGTTGCAGCAACGGGTCGAGACCACAGCGCAGCTGGTCAGCCAGCAGCCCACTCTGGTGTTGCCTGCTGATCTGCGTCTGACCCGGCAAGGCAGCAGCGGGTTGCAGCAGCAAGGAGATCACTACCTCTTTAGCGCGCCAGCGGGTCAGGCGGGCTACGTCACCGGTGATCTCGATACCGGCAACCTCTCCATGTGGGAGGGTCAGGGCTCGACCCTGCTCCTCATCGGCGCGCTGGCCGCCCTGATGGCGCTGGTGATCCACTACATGATGACCTTTGTCTCCGGTGCGCTCTACTCCACCAACAAGGCGCTGCAAACCGTGGCGGGCGGGGATCTCACCTTCCGACTCAACTTCTTCCCGGTGCGGGACGAGTTCTCCACCCTGGCGGGTAGCATCGACCGCTTTACCGACCGCCAGCACCAGATCGTCAAACTGGTGGAGGAGTCTGCCGAAGCGCTGACCATGGCCGCCGATGAGTTTCGTGACCATGCACGCGAAGGCGAGACCATGGCGCGTTCCCAGCGCCAGCACATGGATTCACTGGCCACTGCCATGGAGCAGATGTCAGCCGCCATTCGCGAAGTGGCGCGCAATGCCAACGACACCCTGCAACAAACCCGCCAGTCGAGCGAAGAGGCAGCCAATGGCGCCAACCGGGTAGCCCGCACCATCGAAGCGATCCGCACCCTGGCCGACGAAATTGGCAACGCCTCCGGCGCGGTCGAGCGGCTCACCCACAACGCCAACCGGATCAACGAGGTGGTCAACGTCATCAACGCCATCTCCCAGCAGACCAACTTGTTGGCCCTCAACGCCGCTATCGAAGCGGCACGGGCCGGTGAGCAGGGTCGCGGCTTTGCGGTGGTAGCTGATGAAGTGCGTACCCTCGCCAGCCGTACCCAGCAGGCGACGGTGGAGATCAAGCAGATGATCGAAGAGCTGCAGACCGGTACCGGCGCGCTGAACGAGATCATGGAGAAAACCGTGGGGCGCGCCGCCAGCAGCCAGCAGCTCATCAGCGAAGTGGGGCTCGATATCGAAAAGTTGAGCAACCACAGCGATGCGGTGCTAGAGATGAGCACCCAGATCGCCACCTCCAGCGAGGAGCAGAGCTCGGTCGCCGCCGAGATCACCCACAATCTGGATCAGGTACGCCATGAAGCGGCGCAGGTAGAAGAATCCGCCAGCGCCTCGGTAGCCGGTACGCAGGGGCTTAAAGCCACCGCCAGCGAACTGACCCAGGCACTCAAGGGGATTAAGCTCTGACCGTATGAGGTGTCAGATCAGGGCAACCCCATCCATTACACAGGGTTGTTTGAGTTTTACCTGCGGGCCACATAGAATGTGGCCCCTTTTCTTTCTACCATCGGCAAACATCCATGAGCGCTTCCATCTATCTCGTCAAAGGCCGCGAAAAATCCCTGCTGCGTCGCCACCCCTGGATCTTCTCCAAGGGGATTGAGCGAGTTCAGGGCAACCCCATTGACGGCGATACCGTCGAGATCTATGCCAACGATGGCAAGTGGCTCGCCCGTGGCGCCTGGTCAGGCAGCTCCCAGATCCGAGCCCGGGTCTGGACCTTCGACAAGGATGAGACCGTCGATCTCGACTTCTTTATCCGTCGCCTCAAATATGCGCAAGAGTCTCGCGATCCGCTGATCAAGCGTCAGGGCCTCACCGGCTATCGCCTCTGCGCCGCCGAATCCGACGGCCTGCCGGGTCTGACCATCGACCGTTATGCCGATTTTCTGGTGTGCCAGATCCTCTCTGCCGGTGCCGAGTTCCAGCGCGAGCTGATAACGCAAGCACTGCGTACCCTCTACCCAGAGTGCAGCATCTATGAGCGCTCCGACGTGGCGGTACGCAAGAAGGAAGGGCTGAAAGAGCGCACCGGCGTCATTTATGGCGAGACCCCGAACGAACCGGTGGTCATCGAAGAGAATGGTGGCGTCAAGATCCTGGTAGACATTCGTAACGGCCATAAAACCGGCTTCTATCTGGATCAGCGGGATAACCGTCAGGCTGCTGCCAAGTACACCGAAGGCAAGCGGGTGCTCAACTGCTTCTGCTACACCGGCGGTTTTGGCGTTTATGCTCTCAAGGGCGGCGCCAAGGAAGTGGTCAACGTCGATCTCTCCCAAAATGCGCTGGATATCGCCCGCCAGAATGCCGAGCTGAACGGGCTGGATACCAGCAACACCCAGTTTGTCCGTCACGACGTGTTCAAGCTGCTGCGTGAATACCGCGAGAAGGGCGAGAAGTTCGATGTCATCGTGCTGGATCCGCCCAAGTTTGCCGAGAGCAAGGCCCAGCTGCTGGGTGCCTGCCGCGGCTACAAGGACATCAACATGCTGGCGTTCCAGCTGCTGGCACCGGGTGGCGTGCTCTTGACCTACTCCTGCTCCGGCCTGATGGAGCAGAGTCTGTTCCAGAAGATCGTTGCTGATGCGGCGCTCGATGCCGGTCGCGATGCCCAGATCCTGGAGCTGCTCTCCCAGGCCTCCGATCACCCTATCGGTACCGCCTATCCGGAAGGCTTCTACCTCAAGGGTCTGGTGGTGCGCGCCCGCTGATCGGCAACCACCCTCTCCTTGTGATCAATCAGGCCCCTCGCGGGCCTGATTGTTTTGCCCGCGCCGTATAGGCCTGAATGACCACCCTCTCTGCTTTATTGGTGTTTCCTCTCCTCCTCTTTCCCTACCTGCTCTCCACGGCTTCTCTGTTTAAATTTCTTTGCACAAAAGCTGCACATTTATGATTCAAATCACATCCGTATGACTCTCTTTTCCGTAGTGTGATCCCGCCTGCGGCAGCCAAGCTGGGGCAACCGTCCCATCAGGATTGATGGACGGTACAACAACAAAAATCGATGTCAGGCCAAGCTGAACATCACAAGGGATCCCGTTATGAATCAATCATTGCCGCTGTTAACGCCGCTGCGGGGCATCGCTGCCCTGATGGTGGTGCTGTTCCATGCCCGATTATTGCTCTTTCCCCAGTGGATGGAGTCAATCGCAGGCCACACCCAGCTCATCGAGAATGGCTACCTCTGGGTCGACTTGTTCTTTATTTTGAGCGGCGTGGTGCTGGCCAATGTCTATGGCGAGGCCTTCACCCGCACGCCCCGTACCGTGAGCTATGGCCGTTTTCTCTGGCTGCGGCTGACCCGCGTCTACCCCCTCTACCTGGTGACCCTGCTGTTGCTGGTTGGCTGGGAGCTTTACAAGGCGCAGCACGGGGTGGTCTTCTACGCTGGCCCCCTGTTCAAAATGTGGGAGTGGGAAGGGATGCCCCCCTTCGGCTCCCCCTTCACCCCGGCCGAGGCGCTGCCGAGCGCCTTCCTGCTGCTGCAGGTGGTAACCGATCACGGGCTGACCTGGAACTTCGCCGCCTGGTCGCTCAGCGTGGAGTGGATCAGCTACCTGCTGTTCCCGCTGCTTATTCCGCTGGCGGTCACCCGTAGTCGCTGGAGCCATCTCGTCCCCCTGCTGGCGCTGACGGTGCTGGCCTTTATCGTACACAGTCGCGGCACCCTGGATGTCACCAGCGGGGCACTGGCGGTGGGACGCGGGGTAAGTGAATTTGTGCTCGGCCTCTGGCTGCTGCCAAGGGTCAAGGCTGCGAAAGGCATGCCCATGATGAAGCGGGATCTGCCGCTCTTGATCGCCTTTGTGCTGCCCTTCGCGCTGATGCAGTTCACCATGACGCCGCAGCTGACCCTGCTGCTGATCGCCTCCTACGTGCTGCTGATCTGGATTGCCGCCTGCCAAGGCGATCGCCAAAGCCCGCTGCTGCACCTCCTGGATAACCGCTTCACCAACTGGCTGGGAGATCTCTCCTACTCCATCTACCTGCTCCATGTGCTGGTGCTGCTCACCGGGTGCGAGCTTATCCACTATCTGGCGCCGGGGCTCACCGAGTGGTGGTATGCCCAAACCAACCCGCTGCTGGGGGTAGTGGCAACCTTGCTGATGCTGGCGGTGCTGATCGGCCTCTCGGCGTTGAGCTACAACCTGCTGGAGCGACCACTACAACGGCGCCTGCGCCGCTGGGGCAAGGCTCGCCAGCCGGTGCTGGAGCAAGCCGGCTAATCTGCTTTAGCCAGCTGATTGCCCCGCAGAGGTTAAGCCAACCTCTGCGGGGCAACTCCACGATTTCTCTTCACCCCTGCCGATAACTGAGCGGCTCACGCCAGAGCCCTCCTCCCTAACCCTCCACCCGCCAATCCCCTTCGCTTTGTGTGAATTCCTGTTCGAACCGGAAGGGGCATTTGTGGCATAATGCCCTGTCCTGTGGCCCTTGGCGGGGCTGTGTTGGCGCATCTGTCGCCTCTTCTTCCCCGTCCTACCCGGCAGCCCTGCGTGACTGCCTGACATCACTGCTTCCAGAAGCAGCCAAGGCCACCTATTTTTGCGGCTCTTTACATGACGGTAGATGGCCGCGCATTGACCAAGATGGCTCCCGCAGAGCCTCTGCACACGGTGCACAAACAAGGGGTAAGTATGTCTTCCATTCGTCTGACCCAATACAGCCACGGCGCTGGCTGTGGCTGCAAAATCTCTCCCAAGGTGCTCGACACCATTCTCAAGAGCCAGATCCCGGGCTTCAACGACCCGACCCTGATCGTTGGCAACAGCAGCAAAGATGACGCGGCCGTGGTCGATATCGGCAACGGTCAGGGCATTGTCTCCACCACCGACTTCTTCATGCCCATCGTCGATGACCCCTTCACCTTTGGCCGCATCGCCGCCACTAACGCCATCAGCGATATCTATGCCATGGGCGGCAAGCCCATCGTCGCCATCGCCATCCTCGGCTGGCCCATCAATACCCTGCCCGCCGAAGTGGCCCAGCAGGTGATCGACGGCGGCCGTCAGGTGTGCCATGAAGCGGGGATTTCGCTGGCCGGTGGCCACAGTATCGATGCCCCCGAGCCCATCTTCGGCCTCGCGGTGACCGGTATCGTGCCCCTTGACGCCATCAAGCAGAACGATACCGCCAAGGTGGGTGACACCCTCTATCTGACCAAGCCCCTTGGTATCGGTATCCTCACCACCGCCCAGAAGAAGGGCAAGCTCAAGCCCGAACACGAGCAACTGGCCCCCAACGCCATGTGCACCCTCAACAAGATCGGTCAACGCTTTGCCGAGCTGCCGGGTGTCCACGCCATGACCGACGTCACCGGCTTTGGTCTGGCCGGTCACCTGCTGGAGATGTGCGAAGGATCCAATGTCAGCGCCCGCCTCGACTTCAAGGCACTGCCACTGCTTGATGAGGTGGATTACTACCTCGCCGAGGGCTGCGTACCGGGCGGGACCCTGCGCAACCACGACTCCTACGGCCACAAGCTGGATGCCATGGACGATCGCACCCGTAACATCATGTGCGATCCGCAAACCAGTGGCGGCCTGCTGGTCGCAGTGGGTAAAGAGAGCGAAGCCGAGCTGCTCGCCATCGCGCACGAAGCTGGCCTTGCGCTCTCGCCCATCGGCCAGATCAAACCCCTTGAGGGCTCCCGCTTTATCGAGATTGTCCAATGAATGAATTGCCACTGGCCACGGACTACGCCGAACTCTTTTTGGACGATGTGCCGTTGATTGATGTGCGCGCCCCCATCGAGTTCAAGGAGGGGGCCTTCCCTTGCTCGACCAGCCTGCCCTTGATGACAGACGATGAGCGCGCCCAGGTGGGGACCTGCTTCAAGAAGCAGGGTCAGGCCGCCGCCATTGAGCTTGGACACAAGCTGGTGGGGGGAGCAGTACGGGCCGAGCGACTCGAAGGCTGGCTGGCGCAGTTGCGCAAGCAGCCCGATGCCGTGCTCTACTGCTTTCGCGGCGGCCTGCGCTCGCAAACCGTACAACAGTGGCTGGCTGATGCCGGGGTGACTCGCCCCCGCGTCGCCGGTGGCTACAAGGAGCTGCGCCGCTTCCTGATCGACACCCAGGACAAGGCCTCTGCCGAGTGTCACTGGAGCGTGCTGACCGGCATGACCGGCTCCGGCAAGACCCATATGCTCGATCAGGTGACCCAGGCGGTGGATCTGGAGGGGCACGCCCATCACAGGGGCTCCTCCTTCGGTCAACTGCCCGGCGGCCAGCCCAGCAACATCAATTTTGAAAATAACCTCGCCATCGAGCTGCTCAAGCGCCGCCATCAGGGCGAGCATGCCTTCGTGGTCGAGGACGAGAGCCGCCTGATTGGCCGCTGCTGTCTGCCCCTCTCCCTCCATGAGGCCATGAGTCAGGCGCCGCTGGTGGTGGTAGATGTTCCGCAAATCGATCGGGCCGAGCAGATCCGCGAAGATTACGTGCACGATCTCTGGCTGCGCTATCAAGCCATGTATGGCCAAGAAGAGGGATGGCCACTGTTTGCAGCCTACCTCACCGATGCGCTGGCCCGCCTCAAGCGCCGTCTCGGCGATCAGGCCCACCGCGAGCTGGATGCCCTGATGCAGACTGCCCTCACCGAGCAGGAAAAGAGCGGCGATACCGCGCTGCATCTGGCCTGGATCACGTTGCTGCTGACCCGCTACTACGACCCCATGTATCTCTATCAGCTTGGCAACAAGCAGGAACGCATCGTGTTTCGCGGTGACAAGCAGGCCTGTCTCAACTATTTCGCCGAGCAGCATGCCAGCGCACTGCGTGGCTGACCCATCCCAAGAGAGGAACTCTATGTTGAAATTCGAGGTGATCCCGGTCACCCAGTTCGCCCAGAACTGCTCCCTCATCTGGTGTGACGAGACCCATCAGGCGGCCCTGATCGATCCAGGCGGCGAAGCGGACAAACTGCTGGCTGCCATCACCAAACGCGGCCTGACCCTGACCCATATCCTGCTGACCCACGGTCATCTTGATCACGTCGGTGCCGCCGCCGAGTTGCGGGAAAAAACCGGCGTCGCCATCACCGGCCCCCATAAGGAAGACGCCTTCTGGCTCGACATGCTACCCCAGCAGAGCCAGATGTTCGGCTTCGCCCATACCCCCGCCTTCACGCCGGATCGCTGGCTTGAGCAGGGTGACAAGGTGCAGCTTGGCCAGTGCGAGCTGGATGTCTACTTCTGCCCCGGCCACACCCCGGGCCATATCGTGCTGCTCTCTCAAGCCGAGCAGCTCGCCTGGGTTGGCGACGTGCTCTTTGCTGGCAGCATCGGCCGCACCGACTTCCCCCGTGGCGATCACGCGACCCTGATTAAGTCGATCACCGAAACCCTGCTGCCGCTGGGTGACGAGATCGTCTTTATCCCGGGCCACGGCCCCAGCTCCACCTTCGGCCGCGAGAAGGCGAGCAACCCCTACCTGACCCAGCCTATCTGGTGATCAAAAAAGGCAGCGGTGTTCCGCTGCCTTTTTCACTCTTCCCCTATTCCCGCTGATACATGCCAAATTGATCGCTTGGCCAGATCGGCCACCCCATCATTGCCTCTCTCTGAATCTCGTCCAATAAAAAATCCCCACCCGAGGGTGAGGATTGATTTATAGGTGCAACCGTCTGGTGGCTTATTGTGCCAGCAGGTGACCGACCAGCTCATGACGCCACCCTTGCAGCAGCATCGGCTTGTCGCTGCGGGCCCGCTCTTCGTCGTTCATCCGCCAGCTCCAGGTGAAGTACTGGTGAATGATCTTCTTGCTGGCAATCAGCTCGGGCGGAATATTGCTCACCTTGGCCTTCTCTTCCACCAGTGCCTTGATCCGCTTGAGCTCGGTCTTGTACTGGGGGAAGTCCACCAGCCGACGAATGGGCTCGGGCCAGCTGTCCGGATCGCTCTGCTGCGCCTTGGCGACGATATCGAGCATCCGCTTGCCGTGGATCTTGATCTCGATGGGCGAGAGGCCGAGCTCGTTGAGATCCCGCAGGGAGGCAGGACGACGCTCCGCCACCTTGAACAGGTGCAGCTCTTTCACCACAAAATTGAGGGCCAGGTCCCGGCGCACCGCCTCTTGCTGGCGCCAGGCGGCCAGCTCGCGCAGAATGGCGAGCTCGCGGCGACCCAGTTGCCAGGCGTTGACGATATCAAGATAAGCCTGACGGGGATCGCTACCCTGAGTCTTGCGGGCGGAATGGTTTTGGCACTCCTGCTCGAACCAGGCAAACTTGCCGCTTTCCCGCAGTTTGGCCATCACCTTCTCGTAGAGCGGCATCAGGTAGAAGACATCCGCTGCCGCGTATTCGAGCTGACGCGGTGTAAGCGGGCGGGCCAGCCAGTCGGTGCGCGCTTGATCTTTTTCCAGCTCGACCCCGAGGAATTCATTCACCAGCGCCCCAAAGCCGACCGAGACGCCGTAACCGAGAAAGGCGGTAGCCAGCTGGGTGTCGTGCATCTGGTTGGGCAGGTGGCCCGCCTGATGCTGGATAAGCTCCAGATCTTCGCCAGAGGCGTGCAGGATGGCGATCTGCCCTTCCCGGCCCAGTCGCTGCCAGAGGGCGGAGAGATCCAGGGTGAGCGGATCCAGCAGCGCCAGATGCTCGCCGTCATAGATCTGGAACAGGCCAAGCTGGGGATAGTAGGTACGGGTGCGAACGAATTCAGTATCGATAGCCAGGGGAACGTCGGCCAGAGAAGCGAGATACTGCTCAAGTTCGGCTTGCTGAGTGATAAGTTGATAGTGCATCTGTGCCTGCGCGGTTGATCAGGGCCAAAAAGAAAAAACCGTGGGATGACCCACGGTTCTGCATAACGACGGTGCTGGTTTGCAGAAAATTCTGCAGCTGCAGTCCGGTTATTGCTTGGCAATCTCCTCGTCGCGCAGTACGCGGCGCAGGATCTTGCCCACATTGGTCTTGGGAAGTTCGTCACGAAATTCTACCAGTTTCGGCACCTTATAGGCAGTCAGATGTTTGCGGCAGTGGGCAATAATCTCGTCCTCCTGCAATTTTGCATCTTTCTTGACCACAAAGATCTTCACCAGCTCGCCGGAGACCTTGTGCGGCACACCCACGGCGGCCACTTCCAGCACTTTCGGGTGCAAGGCAACGACATCTTCGATCTCGTTCGGATAGACGTTGAAACCGGAGACCAGGATCATGTCCTTCTTGCGGTCAACGATCTTGAAGAAGCCCTGCTCATCGCACACCGCGATATCACCGGTACAGAGCCAGCCATCCTGCATCACTTCGGCGGTCGCCTCGGGGCGCTGCCAGTAGCCCACCATCACCTGCGGGCCGCGCACCTGCATCTCGCCCGGGGTGCCGAGGGCGTGGATCACCTGACCGCTGTCATCTACCAGCCGGATCTCGGTAGAGCAGACCGGCAGACCGATGGAACCGTTGTAGTCACTCAGGTCGTAGGGGCAGACGCTCACCAGTGGTGAACACTCGGTCAGGCCATAGCCTTCCAGCAGCGGGGTATCGGTCAGCGTCTTCCACTTCTCCGCAACCGCGCGCTGCACCGCCATGCCGCCACCGATGGTCAGCTTGAGCTTGTCAAAGGCGATCCCCTGAAATTCTTCATTGTTGACCAGCGCATTGAACAGGGTGTTGACCCCGGTAATGCAGGTGAAGGGGTACTTCTTGATCTCTTTGACAAAGCCCGGGATGTCGCGCGGGTTGCTGATCAGCAGGTTGTAACCGCCGATACGCATAAAGAGCAGGCAGTTCACGGTCAGGGCGAAGACGTGATAGAGCGGCAGCGCGGTGACCACGAACTCCTTGCCGCGTTCCAGCATGGGGCCGTAGACGCCGAGGCACTGCTCGACGTTGGCAATCATGTTGCGATGAGTCAGCATGGCCCCTTTGGAGAGGCCGGTGGTGCCACCGGTGTACTGCAGGAAGGCGAGATCGTCGTTGGTGATCTCCGGCTTGATGTACTGCAGGAAACGCCCCTTGGAAAGTGCCTGACGCATAGTAGTGGCGTGGGGCAGATTGTATTTCGGCACCAGCTTCTTGACGTACTTGACCACGAAGTTGACCAGGGTGCCCTTGGCCAGCCCCAGGTTGTCCCCCATCCGGGTCAGGATAACGTGCTTGATCGGGGTGTCATAGACCACCTTTTCCAGGGTATGGGCAAAGTTGGAGACGATGACGATGGCCTTGGCACCGGAATCTTTGAGCTGATGCTCCAGCTCGCGCGGGGTATAGAGCGGGTTGACGTTGACCACTATCATGCCGGCGCGCAGGATGCCGAACACGGCGATGGGATATTGCAGCAGGTTAGGCATCATCACCGCAACCCGATCCCCTTTCTCCAGCTTCAGCTCGTTTTGCAGGTAGGCAGCAAAGGCGCGGGACTGCTCTTCCAGTCGGCGGTAGGTGATGGTTTGGCCCATGTTGACGAAGGCGGGCTGATCGGCAAACTGGGTCACCGAGGATTCGAACATCTCGACCAGGGAGCTGTATTGGTCTGGATTGATCTCGGCGGGGACCCCTTCCGGATAACGTTTCAGCCAGACTTTTTCCACAAACTTCTCCTGCATAACTAGCACCTGTGCGCTCACTGTGTTGCCTCCGTCCCGGTTCACATCCATTTTAATCGGTTGTTTTAAGCTGATGCTCTAATGCCGCCCATATTTACACAGCGCAACATCAATTAACAGCAAATTAACAACAGAAAAATGTGAGGGAGAAAACAAACCTGGAATTATTGAAAGCTGGCGATTCTACCGAACTTGACAAAACTTTACGATACAAACGGCCGTATCAACCGAATTTTCCATATGAAAATGGTGGTTTCCACCCAATATGACCCGCTCGATCTGCTGGAAGGCATCCTGACGGGCCTGCCATTGGGCTTCAAGTGCAGCAAAGCCCTGCTCCCCCTGAATCAACAGCACAGGACAGCGGATAGCCGTAATCAGTGCCCGGGCTTGTCCTTCGCTCATTCTCAGAGGCGACAGATCCCGCAAGCGGGGGTCGCTGCGCCAGTGCCAGCGCCCTGCCCTCATCTCAAGCTGCCGTTCACAGATAAGACGCGCCGCCTGCGGCGTGATATCCGCCACTTTGCAACGGGCGGCGACAGCCTCATCGATGGAAGCAAAGCCGTTGGCACTGCGCTCCCGGGTGCGACTGCGGTTTAAAATCGCACGTCGCAGCTGGGCAGGTACCTCCTCATCGGGTTGGCTCAGCGGCCCCAGCCCCTCCAGCATGATCAACCGCTCCACCTGCTCGGGAAATACCCCGGCATAGGCCGAGGCGATCAACGCCCCGAGGGAGTGACCGAGCAGAGTGAAGCGCGACCACCCTGCCGCCAGCACGATCTGGTAGAGATCGTCCAGCCAGTCGACAAAGACATAAGGGGTGGTTTTGTGATCGGAGTGACCATGTCCCGGCAGATCGACACAGATGAGGTGAAAATCCCCCAGATGCAGTGCCAGCGGCAAGAAGCTTGCACTGTTGTCGAGCCAGCCATGCAAAGCGATCAGCAGGGGTTTGCCCTGCTGAGTCTGATCCGCGAGTTGATTCTCAAGCAGGGCAACCTGCCGACCATCTGCCAAGGTGAGCAGACGTTCGTGCAGAGTGCTTTTGATGCTCTTGATCATGGCAAGCCTTAGCGACGCAGCGGCCGTCTCGGCCAGAAGGGATCATAGAAGGGGTCGTAGAAGTAGGGGTCCATGTAGCGCACCTCCACCTCCTTGACTGGCGGCCACAGCTTGCTGCCCGTCACATTGAGCACAGAGAAGCGGTACTTGTGCTCGCCAATCTGGCTATCAACCGGTTGGCCTATGGTGCCAAGCACTGTCAGGCTGCGCCCCTTGGCGTAGAGGGTCGGATCGACAAAACCCTTCATGATGGCCAGAAAACGGCCCGGGCTCTGCTCGGTCTGCTCCGGCACACCGTTGGACTTGAGCGGCAGATAGACCACTTCAATAACGCTCTGATCCGCCTTGTTGTGCACCGCCGAGATAACGCCGCTCCAGCGGGCCGGTTTGCCCTCCATTCCGCCAAGGGCGGGCTGATAGGCCACCAGCTGGTTTTCTGGCTCATAGGCCAGCTCCTTGGGGACCGAGCTGCAGGCCCCGAGCAGCAGAGCCAGCGCCCCGACCACCATAGTGCGTTTCATCATGTCGCTTCTGGTATTACGCATCATGTCACTCTCCTGTTGCCGGCGTGGCCCGTCGGGCCATCCGCTTTTATTGCAGCTGATGAGCGGCAAGAGCGACATGACGTCAGTGCTCCTGCCCTTATTCGCGACCCGGCAGTTTTTTCCAGGTCACCTTGTCACGCAAATAGACCGGCGTTGCTTGTTCAACCGGTACCGCCTCCCCCGCCAGCCAGGCGGCGCGGGCCAGCGGCAACATGTCTTCTGCCGCCGGGAAGCGCACCTGACTCACCGCCAGCTCATCGGCCAGACCACTCAGGGTCTCGCCATAGGTCTCAAAACCGGTGCCGACGCAGGTCACCTGACCCGCCAGCTTGCCACGGGCGTCAACCAGTGCCGCGGGCTCGCTCACCACCTCGTCGCCCACCAGTTGCATGCGGCCATCGATCAGCTCATAGCGGCCGAAATAGACCTCGTTCATCCGCGCATCGATGGCGGTCAGCACCTGCTCGGCGCCATCCAGTCGATAGGCGCCTTGCGCCATGGCGGCCAGGGTCGAGATGCCAATCAGCGGCACACTCGCACCAAACGCCAGACCTTGCGCCACACTGATGCCGATCCGCACGCCAGTAAAGGAGCCCGGGCCGCGACCGAACGCAATGGCATCAAGGTCACTCAAACTTATCCCGGCATCCTCTAACACAGCCTGAACCATGGGCAGGATTTTTCGGGTGTGATCCCGTGGCGCCTCCTCCCAGCGGGAGAACAGCTTGTCACCCACCAGCAAGGCGGCGGAGCAGGCTTCGGTGGCGGTATCAACGGCCAGGATCTTCAACTCGTTCATGCTTTCCAATCTCTATAAAATCAGTCAATTACATAACCGGCAAGCGAGATATGCTCACCCGTTGTTCAAATCTGTTATCTGGCGGCACACTTATTCACCGCGTTCAGTGCGATCGAAAAAACTCCCCAACGTGCCCAACTCCCGGGTGCGAGGGATGGCGGGCAGACTCTTGATAAAAGTGGCGCCATAAGGTTTGTTGACCATTCGGGGATCACAGATAACCAGCACCCCGTGATCACTGCGATCACGAATAAGCCGTCCTACCCCCTGCTTAAGGGCAATCACCGCCTTGGGCAACTGCAGCTCGGCGAAGGGATCCCCCCCCTTGAGCTTGCAATCATCCACCCGCGCCTTGAGCAGCGGATCATCGGGGCTGGCAAACGGCAGTTTGTCGATGATAACACACGACAACGCCGCCCCTCTCACGTCGATCCCCTCCCAGAAGCTGCTGGTCGCCACCAGCACGGCACGGCCATTCTCGACAAACTCCTTGAGCAACCGTTGCTTGTTGTCCTCCCCCTGCAACAAGACGGTGCGGCCAATCTCCCGGCGCAGCACCTCGGCCACCTGGCGCATCACCTGATGGCTGGTGCAGAGGAAGAAACAGCCCCCCGGCGTTTTGTTGATGAGGGGGATCATCAGATTGGCCAGCTGCTCGCCACGGCCAAAGGCGTTGGGTTCCGGCAGATAGCGGGGCACACAGAGCCGCGCCTGCTCGCCATAGTCGAACGGGCTGTCGAGGATCAGCTCGGCGCTGCCCGCCAGCCCCAGCTCGGCCTTGAAGTGATCAAACCGCATATCCACCGTCAAGGTGGCGGAGGTGAAGACCCAGGCCACCTCCGGTCTTTGCACCTCGGCACTGAATCGCTCGGCCACCGACAGCGGCGTCAGATTGAGGGTGAAATGAAGCCGTGAGCAGTCGTACCAGTAGGAGAAACCGGTCTGGTTAACCGCCAGCACTTCACCCAGGCGGGTGCGCAGTTCACTGATCCGCTCGAAGGCATGATCCAGCTGCTCGCCCCGGCCGAGAGCCAGTTTCAGCACCTCGTAGCAGAGTCCGATGGCATCGTTGAGACGAGCCAAAGCCTGCCCCCAGAGCGGCTGGCGCAGCATGTCGCGGGTATTGCCGCGACCGCCATCCACCCCGAAGGCGAGACGCAAGTCCTGACTGGCGATAGCGAGCCGGTCCGCCGCCTTGCCGAGCTGGGCCATGTCGTGCGCCTCTGCCCGATAGGCCAGCTGGATATCCTGCGCCAGATCCTGAATCGTTCGGCTGCCTACCGACTTGCCGAAGTAGTTGGTGGCGATCTCCGGCAGCTGGTGCGCCTCGTCAAAGACATAGACTTGCGCTTCGGGCACCAACTCACCAAATCCGGTGTCTTTCACCGCCATATCGGCGAAGAAGAGGTGATGGTTGATCACCACCACCTGGGCATCCATGGCGCGGCGTCGAGCCACCACCAGATGGCAGTCGTCGTAATAGGGGCAGTCGAGGCCGAGGCAATTGTCGTTGGTGCTGGTGACGTGGGCGAGGATCTCGGCGTTCTCTTGCAATCCTGGAATATCCCCCACATCGCCGTTATCAGTGGCGGTGGACCAGGATTTGACCTTCACCAGATCGTTCAGGATTTCAGGCTTTTGCAGATGGGATTCGCTCAAGAGCCGGTTCATCCGCTCAATGCAGAGATAGTTGCTGCGCCCCTTGAGCAGGGCCACCGGCGGGGTGTAGGAGAGCGCGCCGGTGATGGTCGGGAGATCCCGATAGAAGAGCTGCTCCTGCAGGTTCTTGGAGCCGGTACTGATCACCACCCGCTTGCCGGACTCCAGCGCAGGCACCAGATAGGCATAGGTCTTGCCGGTACCGGTTCCTGCCTCAACCAGCAGACGGCCACCACTCTTGATGGCGCGCGCGACCGCTTCGGCCATCTCCAGTTGGGGAGCGCGGGCTTTGAAACCGTCGATATGGCTGGCCAGAGGGCCATCTGGCTTGAACAGGGTCTGGATGGTCAAAAGGGCGTCCCGCAGCAAAAGCGGCCATTATGCCAAAAGCGCGGCAAAAGCGGGACAGATAATCTGCCTAGACGAACAGATCGATCTGATGCTCGAGATCCGGCTTGTGATCGCCTTCCTCCGCCTTGGGCTGATCACGCTTGGCGGGCGTGCTATACGCCTGCTGGCGCTGCTGGGAGTCACTGTTGTCAGTGCTGGTCTTGCGCAGCTGGTGCTTCTTGCTGATCTGGTTCACTTCCCGCTTGATCTCTTCGCTGCCGGGCGCAGCAGGCGCCCGGGGCAAAATGGGGAACAACAGGTCCTGGCTGGGCATGATGGCTACTCCTGCAGGGGTTATTGTCTAGTTATCGACCAGAAAACCGTTTTCGCCACTTTAATCGATCAAATCACGATTTCGGGTTGCATTTTCTGTCAAGGCAGGTAGTTTAAATCAGGCGTCAATTACGACATTTGATTTTGTAAAGGATTGATTACATGAAGTTCACCACCCTGAAGACTCATCACCACCATCATCATCCCGACTAGTCTTTCAGGAGGTTGACTGCTGGAAGACACTTAACTGGTGACTTCCAAAAGGACCGCAAGATTCATAAACCCTCGGAAGCACCCACTTCCGAGGGTTTTTTCGTTTTTGACTAGAAGGAAATCGAGCAAATGGAAACACAACGTCTGCGTATCGCCATGCAAAAGTCCGGTCGTCTTAGCCAGGACTCCCAAGCCCTGTTCAAGAGCTGTGGCCTCAAGATCAACCTGCGCGAACAGCGCCTTATCGCCCATGTCGAGAACATGCCCATCGATATCCTGCGGGTGCGTGATGACGACATCCCGGGTCTGGTGATGGAAGGGGTGGTCGACCTTGGCATCATCGGCGAAAACGTGCTGGAAGAGGTGCAGCTTATTCGTGCCTCCCAAGGCCTCCCCTTCGAGGTCAAAACCCTCAAGCAGCTGGACTTTGGTGGCTGCCGCCTCTCGCTGGCGGTGCCGGAAGATGTGAACTACACAGGGCCAGCGAGCCTTGCAGGCAAACGCATCGCCACCTCCTATCCCGGGCTGCTCAAGCGCTTCTTCGACGAAAAGGGTCTCGGCTTCAAGAGCGTGATGCTGGGCGGCTCGGTGGAAGTGGCACCCCGCGCGGGTCTCGCCGATGCCATCTGCGATCTGGTCTCCACCGGCGCGACCCTGGAAGCTAACGGCCTGAAAGAGGTGGAGGTGATCTACCGCTCCAAGGCGGTACTGGTACAGGCCCCCAACCCCTTGTCCGATGCCAAGCAGAAGCTCATCGACAAACTGCTGCCCCGCATTCAAGGGATGCAGCAGGCGCGCGAGAGCAAGTACATCATGCTGCACGCCCCCAAAGACAAGCTCGATGCCATCACCGATCTGCTGCCGGGTGCCGAGCGCCCCACCATCATGCAACTGGCCGGTGACACCAATCAGGTGGCGCTGCACGTCGTCTCCAGCGAGACCCTGTTCTGGGAGACCATGGAGCAGCTCAAGGCTCTGGGTGCCAGCTCCATTCTGGTGCTGCCCATCGAAAAAATGATGGAATAAGGAAGGGACATCATGCAGACCCTGATCTGGAAGACCCTCTCCCCCGCCCAGCAGGCCGACGTGCTGACCCGACCGGCCTTGAGTGACGAGGCCGATATTGGCGCCGTAGTGCGGGATATCATCGCTGCAGTGCGTAGCCGTGGCGATGAGGCCCTGCGCGAGCTGAGCCAGCGCTTCGAGCGCGCTCCCCGTGAGCAGCTGCGCGTCAGCGAAGATGAGATTGAAGCCGCCTGCGCGCGGCTGGATGACAACATCAAAAATGCCATCGAAGCGGCCATTGCCAACATTCGTACCTTTCATGCCGCACAAGTGCAGCCGGTGGTACGGGTGGAGACCCAACCCGGGGTGGTATGCGAGCTGCGCACCCAGCCCATCAGTCGGGTCGGCCTCTATGTGCCGGGGGGCAGCGCGCCGCTCCCCTCCACCGTGATGATGCTGGCCATTCCGGCTGCTATCGCCGGTTGCCGTGAAGTGGTGCTCTGCACCCCGTCCCCCGCCAGCGACGAGATCCTGTTTGCCGCCCGCGCCTGCGGCGTCGAGAAGGTGTTCGCCATCGGCGGCGCCCAGGCCATCGCGGCTATGGCTTACGGCACCGAGAGCATCCCCAAGGTGGACAAGATCTTCGGCCCGGGCAACGCCTATGTGACCGAAGCCAAGGGGCAGGTATCCCGCGACTGGCGCGGCGCCGCCATCGACATGCCCGCCGGCCCCTCCGAGGTGCTGGTGATTGCCGACGAGAGCGCCAACCCCGCCTTCGTGGCAGCGGATCTGCTCTCCCAGGCCGAGCACGGCCCCGACAGCCAGGTGGTGCTGGTCACCACCTCGGCGCTGCTGGCCGATGCCATCGCAGGGGAAATCAAGAGCCAGCTGACCAAGTTGAGCCGCCGCGATATCGCCGCCCAGGCGCTCGGCAGCAGTCTGGTGATCCTCTGTGACGATCTGGCCGAGGCGTGTGCCATCTCCAACGCCTACGCGCCGGAGCACCTGATCGTGCAGACCCGCGCCCCCCGCGATCTGCTGGATAAACTCGAGAACGCCGGTTCCATCTTCCTCGGAGCATGGACACCGGAATCGGTCGGCGATTACGCCAGCGGCACCAATCACACCCTGCCAACTTATGGCTATGCCCGCACCTGCTCGAGCCTTGGCCTCGCCGATTATCAGCGCCGCTACACGGTGCAGGAGTTGAGCGAGCGCGGCATTCAGGGCCTTGGCCCCATCGTCGAGCGCATTGCTCAGGCCGAAGGGCTCGATGGCCACAAAAATGCCGTCACCCTCAGATTGAACGCCCTGGCCGCCGCGCCCCAACCAACAGCACAGCAGAAGGATTTGTCATGAGCATTGCCAATCTGGCGCGCCGCGTGGTGCGGGCCCTCACCCCTTATCAATCCGCCCGCCGTATCGGTGGCAAGGGCCACGTCTGGCTCAACGCCAACGAGGCGCCGCAGGCCTATCCCTTCACCATCGAGGGGAGCCGCCTCAACCGCTACCCCGAGTGCCAACCGGCCGAGGTGGTGAACGGCTATGCCGCCTACGCCGGGGTCAATCCCGATCAGGTGCTGGTGAGCCGCGGCGCCGACGAGGCCATCGAGCTCTTGATCCGCACCTTCTGCGAAGCGGGTGAAGATCAGATCCTCATCTGCCCGCCCACCTACGGCATGTACGCCATCAGCGCCGAAACCTGTGGCGTGGGGATTGTTGAGCAGCCGCTGACCGCCAGCCGCCAGCCGGACTGGCCCGCCATCGCCGATCGCCTCAGTGACGTGAAGCTGGTGTTTCTCTGCTCCCCCAACAACCCCACCGGGGATCTGGTGGGCCGCGACGGCCTTATCGCCCTGCTGGAAAAGGCGCGGGATCGCGCCATCGTGGTGGTGGACGAGGCCTATATCGAGTTCTGCCCCGAGGCGTCCGTAGTGGACCTGCTGGCCCGCTTCCCCAATCTGGTGGTGACCCGCACCCTCTCCAAGGCTTTTGCCCTGGCGGGGATCCGCTGCGGCTTTACGCTGGCAAACCCCGAGGTGATCGCCATGCTGGCCAAGGTGATCGCCCCCTATCCCATCCCCGAGCCCATCGCCCAGATCGCGGCGCAAGCCCTCTCCCCCATGGGGCTGGAGCTGATGCACGAGCGAGTGATAGAGCTCAACAAGCAAAAAGCCGCCTTCAAGGCAGAGCTGGCAACGCTTGCCTGCGTGAAGGAAGTATTCGAAGACAAGGGCAACTTCGTGCTGGTGCGCTTTGTGGATGGCGCCGTCATCTTTGCCGCCATGAAGGCCGCCGGCATCATACTGCGAGATTTCTCGACCAAACCCGGCCTTGATAACAGCATTCGCGTCACCATCGGCTATCAGGGCGAGATGGATGCCGTGCTGGCGGTACTGCGTGATCTGCCCTCTCCCACTTTGTAAGACAAGGATGTAGCGATGAAGACCCCGTTTTTGTTTATCGACCGCGACGGCACCCTGATTGAAGAGCCGGTGACCGACAAGCAGGTGGATAGCCTCGCCAAGCTGCGTTTCGAGCCCATGGTCATTCCGGTGCTGCGCGAGTTGCTGGCCGCCGGTTACGTGCTGGTGATGGTGACCAATCAGGATGGGCTGGGTACTGCCAGCCTGCCGCTGGAAAACTTCCAGCCGCCACACGACCTGATGATGCACCTGTTTGAATCGCAAGGGGTGAAGTGGGAGCAGGTGCTGATCTGCCCCCACTTCCCCACCGACGGCTGCAGCTGCCGCAAGCCCCACCTCGGGCTGGTGAAGGAGTACCTCGCCTCCGGTCGCATCGACTTTGCCAACTCCTTCGTGATTGGCGATCGCCAGACCGATCTGCAGCTTGCCGAGAATATGGGCATTGGCGGCATTCGCTACCACCCGCAAGATCACGACTGGCTCGCCATCCGTGATCAGCTGCTCTCCAAGGGGCGCGTAGCCTCGGTGGAGCGCTACACCAAGGAGACCCGCATCCAGGCGGCAGTGGATTTAGACAAAAGCGGTGGCAACCAGATCGCCACCGGCATCGGCTTCTTTGATCACATGCTGGATCAGATCGCCACCCACGCCGGTTTCCAGCTCAAGCTGAACGTCAGCGGCGATCTGCATATCGACGATCACCACACGGTAGAGGATGTGGGGCTGGCGCTGGGTCAGGCGCTGCGTCAGGCCCTTGGCAACAAGCGCGGGATCGGTCGCTTCGGCTTCGTGCTGGCGATGGACGAGGTGCAGGCAGTGATCGATGCGCGCCCGCTGACCGAGCAGGAGGTGAGCACCGCACTGGATCTCAGCGGTCGCCCCTACTTCGTGTTTGACTGCCCGAGCGGCTTTGGCCGCGACAACGTGGGCGAGATGGCCACCGAGATGGTGCCTCACTTCTTCCGCTCCCTCTCGGACGCCATGGCCATCACCTTGCAGATGAAGGTGGGCAGCGGCAACACCCACCATCAGGTAGAGGCGCTGTTCAAAGGCTTTGGCCGCGCCCTGCGTCAGGCCATTCGGGTGGAAGGGAGCGAGCTTCCCTCCAGCAAGGGAGTGCTGTGATGGATGTGAGCAAGCAGAAGCTGGTCATTATCGACACCGGCTGTGCCAATCTGGCCTCGGTGCGCATGGCATTCGAGCGCCTCGGCGTGCAGCCGCTGGTCTCCAGCCTGGCCGCCGATATCGAGCAGGCGGACAAGCTGATCCTGCCCGGTGTCGGCACCGCGGTGGCCGCCATGAAAAACCTCAACGAGCGCGGGCTGGTGCCCCTTATTCGCGCCGCCAAACAGCCGCTGCTGGGCTTTTGCCTCGGTATGCAGATGTTGGCGGAGGCCTCCGAAGAGAGCATGGGTACGGATGACTCGTCAGAGCGGCTTATCGACTGCCTTGGCATAGTGCCGGGCAAGATCCGCCTGATGGAGGTCGGTAATCTGCGACTGCCCCATATGGGCTGGAACCAGATTGAACACGATGAGACCCATCCTCTGCTCAAGGGGATCCCGAGCGGCAGCTACTTCTATTTCGTCCACTCCTATGCGCTGGAGGTGACCGGGGCAACGCTGGCGACCTGTGACTACGGCCAGCCGTTTACCGCTATCGTCGGTGGGGTTGCAGAGCACAGCAACTTCTTCGGCGCCCAATTCCACCCGGAGCGCTCAGGCGCAGCCGGTGCCCGTTTGCTGCAAAATTTTCTGGAGCTGTGACTAGCATGATCATTCCCGCAATTGACCTTATCAACGGTCAGGTGGTTCGCCTCTATCAGGGGGACTACGAGCAGAAGACCGAATACAGCAGCAGCCCACAGGCCCGCTTCGATGAATATGTCTCCCAGGGGGCGGTGCAGCTCCATCTGGTGGATCTGGACGGTGCCAAGGATGCCAAGGCGCGCCAGCTGCCCCTGCTGACCCAACTGCTGTCAGCCACCGAAGCGCCGGTGCAGGTCGGCGGCGGCGTGCGCACGGAGCAGGATGTGGCAGACCTCTTGGCCGCCGGTGCCAGCCGGGTAGTGATTGGCTCCACCGCCGTCAAATCCCCGGATCTGGTAGCCAGCTGGATGGAGAAATATGGCCCCGAGCAGATCGTGCTGGCGCTGGACGTCAATATCGATGAGCAGGGCAATCGCCATATCGCGGTGGCAGGCTGGCAGGAGAACAGCGGCGTGACCATCGAAGCGCTGATCGATCGCTTCCTCCCCGCCGGGCTCAAGCATGTGCTCTGCACCGACATCAGCCGTGACGGCACCCTGGCTGGCACCAACGTCGAGCTCTATCGTGATCTCTGCGCCCGCTACCCGAGCGTCGCCTTTCAGGCCTCCGGCGGTATTGGCGGCATCGCGGATATCGAGGCGCTCAAGGGCTCCGGCGTCAAGGGGATCATCCTTGGCCGCGCTCTGCTGGAGGGCAAGTTCTCGGTAGGTGACGCCATCGCCTGCTGGCAAGCTCCCGCAGCCGTTACCACAGGAGGCAACTGATGCTGGCAAGACGCATTATTCCCTGCCTCGACGTGAAAGATGGCGTGGTGGTCAAGGGGGTGCAATTTCGCAATCACGAGGTGATGGGCGGCATTGTCGAACTGGCACGCCGCTACGCCGAAGAGGGGGCTGACGAGCTGGTGTTCTATGACATCACCGCCTCCAGCGATGCCCGGGTGGTGGACAAGAGCTGGGTGAGCCGGGTGGCGGAGGTGATCGATATCCCCTTCTGCGTCGCCGGTGGCATTAAAAGCGTGGAAGATGCCCGCCAGATCCTCGAATTTGGCGCCGACAAGGTCTCCATCAACTCTCCGGCCCTTGCCGACCCGACTCTGATCAGCCGACTGGCCGAGCGCTTTGGCGTGCAGTGCGTGGTGGTGGGCATTGACTCCTACTTCGACGCCGAGACGGGCCACTATCAGGTCAAACAGTTTACCGGTGACGAGAGCCGCACCCGCACCACCGCCTGGCACACTCTCGATTGGGTGCAGGAGGTGCAAAAGCGCGGCGCGGGCGAAATCGTGCTGAACGTGATGAATCAGGACGGCATGCGTCAGGGCTATGATCTCGACCAGCTCAAGCTGGTGCGCAGTGTCTGCAAGGTGCCGCTGATTGCCTCCGGCGGTGCCGGTGCCATGGCACACTTTCGCGATGCCTTTACCCTCGCCGATGTGGACGGGGCGCTGGCCGCCTCCGTGTTCCACAAGGGCCTTATCCCCATTCCCGAATTGAAACGCTGGCTGAAAACCGAAGGAGTCGCCATCCGTGAATAACTTCTCTGATAACACACAAACAACCGCCAGCACGCGCCCCCTTGCCGAGCAGCTCGACTGGGAAAAATGCGACGGCATGATCCCCGCCATCGTCCAGCATGCCGCCAGCGGCGAGGTGCTGATGCAGGGCTTTATGACCCGTGAGGCGCTGGAGAAGACCCAGACCACCGGTCAGGTCACCTTCTTTAGCCGCAGCAAACAGCGGCTCTGGACCAAGGGGGAAAGCTCGGGCAATGTGCTCAACCTTGTGGCCATCAGCACCGACTGCGATCAGGACTCTCTGCTGATTGCCGCCAACCCCGTCGGCCCCACCTGCCATAAAGGCACCACCTCCTGCTTTAATGACCACCCGCTGCCACCCCTCGGTTTTCTGGCAGAACTGGAACAGGTGCTGGCCGCCCGCAAAGGGGCCGATCCGGCCACCAGCTACACAGCCAGCCTCTACGCCAAAGGGACCAAGCGCATCGCCCAGAAGGTCGGTGAAGAGGGTGTGGAAGTGGCGCTGGCCGCGATGGCCAAGGATCGGGAAGAGCTCATCAACGAATCCGCCGATCTGCTCTACCACCTTACCGTGCTGCTGCAAAACGAAGGGCTGGGATTACAGGATGTCGTTCAGCGGCTTTACGAGCGGCATAATAAATAAGTTGATAGTAAAGCCGGGTTATCCCGGCTTTACTTAGTCAAGATGCACAGCCAGCTCAACTAAATTTTTATACGTTGTTAAACGTCGCTCCAATAGTGACAGTTCCTTTTCTGCCAAAATAGTATTTTCTTCTACCGTCAAATTCCGCATACGCCTAACACAATCTATTGTTAACGAGATAAAACGAGATGAATATTCATCATCTAAAGTCGGCTTCAATAGCCCCTCATAAGACATAACTAAAATGTTTCTCAAGGAAACCATATATTCACTATCTTTAAATGGATTTGCATATCGTTCACCATCGACATCCTTAATATAACTTCCTATAGTACTTCCTGCTTTTATAAAACATTGAAAATGTTGTTCTTCATACTCACTTGTCAGACTATTAAAACCTTTCAAAGTAGGATGGTTATCTGTCTTAGGCATTTTGCCATCTGCTACAGCGCGATAATCTTCATTATTTTTCTCGCATAGAGAGAACAGGTAAACAAGAAAAATCAGATTTAATGTGCAACCTTGGTAATTTACGATGGACGCGATCGTTCGATCCAACACTTGCTCTGTTTTTCTTAAGCTCAATGAAAAATGATCACAAACAGCAGTTAATACATTTACCAACACTTGGCTATTAGTGATCTCAGGCCATACAGTGACATGCTCAAAATGCAATTTTTTATCTACAACTGCCTGCTTAATAAACTCTCGCCGAGAGATACTGCCTAACGTAAATCGTCTATGAAAAAATCGGCCAAGATAACTTTCTGCATCAAAACCATCGCCATAAATTACCTTGATAGCATGCTGTAACTGCTCAGTATCGGTTGCAAGTACAAACACCACGCCGGGAATATCAAAAATATGTTTTATGGTCTCCAGCATTTCTACCGCATAGGAGGGGCGACAGCGATCCAGCTCATCAATCAGAATAAAGGCGGGATAGTCCAATCGACCTTGGCCATCCAATTGGTCTAAGTTTGCTGAAACCGCAGCTTCAACCCATTGCCGAATTTCTTGTTTAAGATACTGGATAGATTCATAACGCTCTTTGTGATTGCTACAAAGCGTATCAACCAGCTTATCTGCATCTTCGCCTTCCACAGAAAAATCACTATCTTCCCATCCAGCTTTTTTAATGGCTGACTTGAGCACCAATTTTCCGCCCACCTTTAGCAACCCCAATAGCTTGGATTTGATGCCATCAGGTATTGCAACCTTATTTCCTGTTGCATCTCTCAATTGTTCGATAATCGACGAAATAACCGTCAATAAAGGATCATCGGAAAAATCCTGCTGCCAGGCATCGATATAGACGGTGGGATAGTGCGCTTTCAGCTCCATATACCAGCGCTTGATAAACCAGGTTTTACCCGCCCCCCACTCGGCATTGAGGTTGAGCACATAGTTGCGCTGCTTGCCTTCGGCGGCGAGGTATTTAGTCAGAAACTCGGCATAGCGGGCACGTTCCAGCCGATCACCAGCCAACTCTTCACCGCCCGCAATGGCCCCGGGCCCGTCCCACTGAACTGCGTCATTCCAATTAAACGGTGCCACTGCCATCTCGTATCTCTCCATATTGCGTTGCTGAGGATGATATCAGGGTCGCCGAGAAAATAGTTTGATTAAAGACCTGTTTGTTGCCCTTTCCACCGCTCGGGTGGGCGTATTTGACTGCTGGGCAATCTCTTTGCTGCTGGCCCACGAAGCAGGGCCGATATGAGTGGGACAGTTATCTGCATAGCCACGGACTCAGTTGATTTCCTTTGACCACACCAACGATGACAATCGTGTGACATGGCGCAGATCCTGCGGAAATAAACGCGAAACATGGCCTGTGAAGTGCTTAATTTAAACTGTTGGTACATATATTCGCGCTGTATACAACGATGCCCTTAACCAAGGATGGCTAGCCCCATGAAGGATGAACCCTTCTCTATCCAGTTACAGCATGAGCTGGATCACCTCAAAGCCATCTTCAACGAGACGGACGCCTACATGTTTACCAAGGATCTGGCGGGCCGTTACACCTATGCCAATCAGGCGGTGCTGGATCTCTTTGGTTGCACCCTCGCCGAGTTGCAGGGGCAGGATGATCGGGCCTTTTTTGATCTCGAATTCTCCGACACCATTCAACGCAACGACCGGTTGGTAATGGAGCAACAACTCGCCATCGCCCAGGAGGAGATCAACTACCTCAAATCCACCGGGGAAAAGCGCTGCTACTGGACCGTTAAAAAGCCCATCCATGACAAGGATGGCAACCTGATCGGCCTGTGCGGCATCTCCACCGATATCACCGAACACAAGCTGATTGAGGCCCGCATGGCGGAGCAGCATCAGCTGCTGGAAATCATCCTCGCCAACGTGGATGCCCATATCTATATGAAGGACAGCCTGCACCGCTTTCTCTACGTCAACCAAAAGGTCGCCGATCTGCTGGGCCTTCCTGCCGAGCAGATCATCAACCGGCGCGATGATGAGGTGATACCCGCGGCCAGCGCCTGCCAGCTGTGGCGACTGGACAACTGGGTATTCGAAACCGGCGAGCTGCAAGCCGGGGAAGAGATGCTGACCGATCCCGAAGGCAATCAGCACTATTACTGGTCGGTCAAGGTGCCCTTTCTACTGGGGGATGGCACCCCCACCCTGATCGGTATCTCCTCCGACATTACCGAACTGCACCAGCTCAAGGAGCGGCTGCACCAGCAGTCGGTGCGTGATGGCCTCACCGGTCTCTACAACCGCCGTTTCTTT
This sequence comes from Aeromonas sp. FDAARGOS 1416, assembly GCF_019048085.1. Classification (NCBI taxonomy): domain Bacteria; kingdom Pseudomonadati; phylum Pseudomonadota; class Gammaproteobacteria; order Aeromonadales; family Aeromonadaceae; genus Aeromonas; species Aeromonas sp. FDAARGOS 1416. The sequence goes on from NZ_CP077301.1 coordinate 1,544,571, forward strand.
TTCGAGATGTGCGAGAAGAACCTCAGTCTGGACATGCGCCACCACCTCACCTCGGTGCTGATGGTGCTGGATGTGGATCAGTTCAAGTGCATCAACGATCGCTTCGGTCACCCCCTTGGGGATAGCGCGCTGATGCATCTGGGCAGGGTGATGCAATCGGTGCTGCGCAGCGAAGATGTGCTGGCTCGCATCGGCGGTGACGAGTTTGCCATCTTGCTGCCCAACACCACCCTCTCGGCCGCCGCATCACTGGCCGAGCGGCTGCGCCTGCAGGTGATGCAAAGCCCGCTGCCCCTGCCCGATGGAGATAAGCTGGTCATCACCATCAGCGCAGGACTGGTGGAAAATGGCGAAGGGGAGCTGATGGAGAGCCTCTACGCCCGCGCCGATCAGATGCTCTATCAGGCCAAACAGAGCGGCCGCAACTGCGTCGCCTGCAAGGCTCCCTAGCCATACAACGGGAGGGCCAGCAGCCCTCCAGACCCCTTGTATCTCCCTCCTATGAATTGCTGTGCTGGCTCCTTACGAACAGACCGCTACCCCAGCTGTTTGCGCAGCACGAATTTTTGCACCTTGCCGGTCGAGGTTTTCGGCAGCGGGGTGAAGATGATGCGTTTGGGGGCCTTGAAGTGGGCCATCTGCTCCCGGCAAAAGGCGATCAACTCCGCCTGGGTAGTCTCTCGCCCCTCTTTCAGTTTCACGAAGGCGCAGGGTACCTCCCCCCACTTCTCATCGGGCATGGCGATCACCGCAGCTTCGTCCACATCGGGATGGCGATAGAGCACATCTTCCACCTCCAGACTGGAGATATTCTCCCCGCCGGAGATGATGATGTCCTTGGATCTGTCCTTGATCTCCACATAACCATCCGGGTGCCATACCGCCAGATCGCCACTGCGAAACCACCCCTCCGCCATCGCCTCGGCGCTGGCCGCCGGATTTTTCAGATATCCCTTCATCACCACATTACCGCGCAGCACTATCTCCCCCATAGTTTTGCCATCTTTGACCACCGGCTCGCCACTGACCGGATTGATGACCCGCATCTCCCCCTGCAGAGGCGACGCAACACCCTGGCGCGCCTTGAGGCGGGAGAGCGCCGTGGCATCCTGACCCTGCCAGCTTCTTTGCGGTTCGCACAACACGCAGGGGCCATAGGTTTCGGTCAGGCCATAGACGTGGGTCACGGCGATCCCCATCGCTTCCATACCGGCGATCACGGTGGCGGGGGGCGCAGCGCCAGCGGTCATCACCTTGATGGGGTGATCCAGCCCCTGCTTGAGCGCCGGATCGGCATTGTTGAGCATATTGAGCACGATGGGCGCTGCGCAGAAGTGGCTCACCTTGTGCTCGTGCAGCGCCTCATAAATGGCGGCCGCCTGCACATGGCGCAGGCAGATACTCACCCCGGCGGTGGCTGCCAGCGTCCAGGGGAAGCACCAGCCGTTGCAGTGAAACATCGGCAAGGTCCAGAGGTAGACGGGATGTTTGGGCAGCTCCCAGGAGAGCACGTTGTTGATGGCGTTGAGGTGGGCACCGCGATGGTGATAGACCACCCCCTTGGGATTGCCGGTGGTGCCGGAGGTGTAGTTAAGGGAGATGGCCTGCCACTCATCTTGCGGCAACCAGCCGGGTTCATCGCCGTTACCAGTGGCAATAAAGGTCTCATAGTCGAGGTCACTGACAAGCGCCCCTTCCTGGTAGAGGGGATCATCGATGGCGATGACCAGCGGTTGGCTATTCAGCAGATCCAGCGCCTTGCGCACCACGGCGCCAAACTCCCTGTCCACCAGCACCACCTTGCTCTGGGCATGCTGAAAGATAAAAGCCATCGACTCGGCATCGAGCCGGGTATTGATGGTGTTGAGCACGGCGCCGCTCATGGGCACGCCGAAGTGTGCTTCAAACATCGCCGGGATATTGGGCGCGACGATGGAGACGGTATCCCCCTCTCCGATGTCGTGAAGCCGCAGGGCCGAGGCCAGCTGGCGGCAACGGCGGGCAGTCTCGCCCCAGCTCTGGCGCAGCGGGCCGTGGATCAGCGCCGGATAGTCGGGATAGACCCGCTCCGCCCGCCCCAAAAAGCTGATGGGGGTCAGGGCCTCGAAATTGGCGGCGGTTTTGGCAAGGTCACGCTCATAGATGTTCTGCACTGGCATCGGGTTCCTTCCTCACAGGTGGCACAAAACGGGGTGTTCCGGGATGATTCAGAGGCCAGGAGGCGACATGGGCATCCTGCCCGTCACTGGTCTCTTATGGGGATGACAGCCTAACAGTGAGCCTGCGGCGGCAGGTATTAGCAAAACGTCTTAGACAGGGGCAGCCTGCTGCCAACAGAGGCCCCCTGTTTTCGTTGCAAAAAAATATTTCATTACGGGAAAGCGTGCCATTTTTTTCACAGGCTGTTTTTGGCGAATAACGAAAAATGACGATAATGGAATATTATTCCGTCAAAACTGCTTTATATGTCATTTCATTCATCTCGGCACGCACTATTTTCATGACCTTTATTTAAGGTAAACCGCATAAAACGAAAGCCGAAATAGTTATTGCATAATAACTTTTATTTCATATCAGCTGTTAAATCCATGGAAAATAAATTTTGTGAGCCATCCCATAAAGCGAGCATGGCACCATGTTCATTCAGCCACACACGGGTTACGGTTACAACGTGAAACAATCTACCGGATGTTCAATATCAGGCCAGATTTCTCGCCAATCACTACGCAATCCACAGTGAGTTTGCGTACCTTGGATGTATGACGCAGAAACCCTATCGACCCGATATTCCGCCGAGCCCAAACCTGCTTTATCAAGGAGCATTTTATGTGTGCCGTGCCGAATACCACACCACGCAGACAATTCCCTACTGCATTTACCATTCTGTTTCTTATTATGTTACTGGCCATTGCACTGACCTGGATAATTCCGGCGGGCGCCTATGCCAAGCTCTCTTATAATCCAGCCAGTGAAAGTCTGATGGTCAATAGCCCACAGGGGGAAATAAGCCGACTTCCCGCAACCCAGGATGCCCTGGCAAAACTTAACATCAATATTGCGGTGGAGCAATTTACCAACGGCACCATCCGCAAGCCCATTGCCATTCCCGGCACCTATGCCCGATTGGAGCAAGCGCCCAAGGGGTTCGGTGACGTGGCGGTCAGCATGGTCAAGGGCACCATAGAGGGGGCGGATATCATCGTCTTTATTCTGGTGCTCGGGGGGCTGATCGGCGTCATCAACAAGACAGGTGCCTTCAGTGCAGGGCTGGTGGCGTTGTCGCGCAAGACCCGGGGCAACGAGTTCCTGTTTGTGGCGCTGGTCTGCTTCGTAATGGCGCTGGGAGGCACCACCTGCGGACTGGAGGAAGAGGCGGTCGCCTTCTATCCCATACTGGTGCCCATCTTTCTGGCGCTCGGCTATGACTCCATCGTCTGCGTGGGAGCCATCTTCCTCGCCGCCTCCATGGGCACCACCTTCTCCACCATCAATCCCTTCTCGGTGGTGATCGCCTCCAATGCCGCCGGCATTCCCTTTACCGAGGGGCTGATCTTTCGCGCCATTGGCTGTCTGGTGGGCACCATGGTGGTGATCAGTTATCTCTACTGGTACTGCAAGAAGATCAAGGCCAACCCGGCCTTCTCCTACACCTATGAGGACAGAGAGAGTTTTCGCGCCCGTTTTCTCAAAGAGGGCTCTATGGACGAAGGGGTGCCCTTCACCCTGCGCCGCAAGATCATTCTGACCCTGTTTATCCTCGCCTTCCCGCTGATGGAGTGGGGCGTCTCCATGGCCGGTTGGTGGTTTCCGCAGATGGCAGCCTCCTTCCTGACCATCGCCATCATCATCATTTTTATCTCGGGTCTCAAAGAGAAAGAGGCAGTCGAGGCCTTCACTCAGGGGGCGTCGGAGCTGGTGGCGGTCTCCCTCATAATCGGGCTGGCACGGGGGGTCAATCTGGTGCTGGATCAGGGGATGATCTCGGACACCATTCTGGCCTACGCCTCCGATCTGGTCTCCGGCATGCACGGCGCCGTGTTCGCGGTGGCGCAGATGCTGGTGTTCACCCTGCTGGGGCTGGTGGTGCCCTCCTCCTCGGGGCTCGCAGTGCTCTCCATGCCCATCATGGCGCCGCTGGCAGATACCGTGATGATCCCCCGCTATATCGTGGTGTCGGCCTACAACTGGGGCCAATACGCCATGCTGTTCCTGGCCCCCACCGGACTGGTGCTGGTCACTCTGCAGATGCTCGGCATCCAGTTCAACAAGTGGGTCAAGTTCGTGCTGCCCATGGTAGGCTTTGTGCTGGGATTTGGCGCCCTGATGCTGGTGACGCAAGTGATGTTGGCCTGATGGGCCTGTGATACATGAGTGACAACACCCCGTGCCTGGCGCGGGGTGTTCTTTTGTCAGCCTTAGTGGCGCACCCGCCCCTGCTGGCGGAAGCAGTAGAGCTTTAGGCTGATGTCGGCGATATCGGCGGGAAGCTCCTCTCCCTGCTCGGCCAAGGGCCGGTAGAGGGATGAGAGCAGACGTTCGGCCTGCTGCACCGTAATGATGTTGGCCTGAATGGCCGGGGTGATCCAGCTGGGTAACATTGACATATCTCCCCCTCGTTGATCCGGTGATCTCGGGTGAACATCTTCATATCAGGTCTTACGCAGTTGTCTGCCGACCCGTTCACCCTCTGCTTCACCCAATCAAAGCAAAATGCTTGCCGTGATCTCATATCGGCCAACATCCGATGGGGCTGGAGCCATTTATCAGCCACTTGCGTGGCCTATCCAACGGTAGAGGGCACTGGCACACGCTTACCCTTGACCTCCATTCGTCAACCCTTTGCCGCTTTTGCGTTCTGCTCACCGCCCGCCTTGCAAATTGCGACTCGAATTGCTCCTTATCACACTGACAGAGTCCACCATACGCCGGAAACTGGTCACTTTTAGTCCGTTGTCGCCAAAGTCAGACAGTTTTTCATAGTGGCTATTTTTTGACCTTGCCAGCGCCTGTCGCAGACCCATCCCCCTCGCCTTGTCCGGCCAACCGGTTATGACAAGATGGCGCCAGATTGGAACAGCCCGTATGGGTATGCAGGAGAACCATAAGATGAACAGATCCATGATGGCAGGTATCGGTATTGGCATCGCCTCGGCCCTGGCACTCTCGGCGGCGGCTAGCGGCTCCCTCTTTACACCACAACCCACCTTTGCCGAGGTGATTGCCAGCAAGCCGATCACCGAGACCATCAAGACTCCCCGCCAGGAGTGTCGCAACGTCACCGTGACCCACCGCAAGCCGGTACAGGATGAGCACAAGATCCTCGGCACCGTGGTGGGCGCGGCGCTGGGGGGCGTGGTCGGCCACCAGTTTGGTGGCGGCAGTGGCAAGAAGGTGGCCACCGCTGCCGGGGCTGTCGCGGGGGGTTATGCCGGTAATCAGGTGCAGGGCAATATGCAGGCTGGCGATACCTACACCACCACCGAGCAGCGCTGCAAAACCGTGCAGGATACTAGCGTCAACACCATTGGTTATGACGTGACCTATCGCCTCGCAGGTCAGGAGGGGGTGATCCGCATGAAGCAAGCCCCCGGTGCAACCATTCCGGTCAAAGATGGCAAATTGGTGATCGACCAGCCAAAAGTGTGATTTCTCCTGACCCCACTCAGCAGCAGGCCCGCCTCTTTCGAGGCGGGCCTGTGTTTTTGGGCGGCTTGTTTCCTTTCTCACACAACGGCACGCACCACTCACGGCACCCGAACTATCACCCTTTGCAGCACTTCTTCACCGCCCGTACCACGTTCTGATAACCGGTACAGCGGCAGAGGTTGCCCGACAGCCCGCGGCGGATCTCCGCATCGGTCAGCGGACGACGTGCGGTCTTGTCGAGCAGAGCGGCGCTCGCCATCACGAGGCCCGGGGTGCAAAAACCGCACTGCACCGCCCCCTCGTCGATAAAGGCCTGCTGCACATCGGAGAGCTCATTCCCCTTACGCTCCCCCTCCACGGTACGAATGGATTTGCCATCGGCCCACACCGCCAGATAGAGGCAGCTGTCGATAGCAGTGCCATCCACCCGCACGGTACAGGCGCCGCACTCACCGACACTGCACCCCTCTTTCACACTGATAAGCCCCTGCCCGCGCAGGAAGCGGAGCAACGACATGGTGGGCGGCACTGCATAGGAGTAAGGCTTGCCGTTGATCTCGCACTGGATCTCTACGGCGGGACAGCTTTGCGGTTGCATCATAGGATCTTGCCTCCGGCACGTTCGACTGCGCAGGCGACCACCCGCTGCGCCAGGGTTTTGATGAGGTGTAGGCGAAACTCCTTTTCTGCCCGCCAGGAGGATCGTGGCGCCACATCGGCCACCACCGCCTCGGCAATCGCGGCCAGTGTGGCGCGAGTCAGGGGTTGCCCCTCGGCCGCCGCTTCCGCGTGGGGGGTACGCACCGGCGTTGGGGCCGCCACCCCATAGGCCAGCCGCAAATTCTTGAAGTGACCATCCTCAATCTGGCAGTAGGCGGCGCAGCCGATGGTGGCGATATCCATGGCACCCCGCATGGCGTATTTGAAATAGTGGGAGCCCACATGGGGGTGAGAATCCGGTGCAAAGTGAAAAGCCACCAGGATCTCCGCCGGTTGCAGCGCCACCTTGCCGGGGCCGGTGTGAAAACCGGCGATGGGAATGCGGCGTGTGCCACTGGGTCCGGCGATTTCCAGCACAGCCTCCAGCGCGACAGTCGGTGCTGCCGAGTCAGCACTGGTGGCGCCGTTGCAGATGTTGCCGCCATAGGTGGCGACGTTGCGGATCTGCGGCCCGGCGATGGTGGCGGCCGCCTCGGCCAGCATCGGCAGGCGGCGCTGCACCAGTTCGTTCTCGATGAGCTCGGTAAAGGTGGTGCCGGAGCCGATGCGGATAGAACCGTCAGCCAGCTCGCTCACCCCTTTGAGTTCGGGCAAGTCGTGAATATCGACGATATGACGATAGGCGGCGTTGAGGTGATGCAGCTGGATCATCACATCGGTGCCACCAGCCAGCAGGCGCGCCTCGGGGTCGGCCTGACGCAGGGCGACCGCCTCGGCCACACTGCGGGCCTTGTAGTAACGGGCAATATCAAACATGGTGTTGCTCCTCCCCTGATCCCTCGCCAATCAAACCCGCCGCGACAAACTCCCGAAACAGGGTCTTGGGGGTGATGGGCAGCTCGTTGATGGCCACCCCGGTCGCCATGCGAATGGCGTTACGGATGGCCGGGCCCGGCGAAATGATCGGCGGTTCCCCCAGGGATTTGTGGCCATAGACCGACTGGGGCTCGTAGGTCTGCACGAAGTCGCATTCAAGTTCGGGCAAATCCAGCATGGTGGGGAACTTGTAGTCGAGCAGGTTGGGGTTGCGCACCACACCGGTCTTGGCGTCGATGATCATCTCCTCGAACAGGGACCAGCCGATCCCCATCCCCATGCCGCCATGCACCTGCCCCTCTGCCAGCTGCGGGTTGAGGATCTTGCCCGCATCGTGCAGGTTGATGATGCGATTGATGGTCACCTTGCAGAGATCGATATCGACGCTGAGATCGACAAAGGTACAACCGAAACTTGGCGGGTTGGTGGTGGTCTTGTGGGAGACCTCGGAGGTTATCTGGCCACCGATAGTGAGATGGTAGTAGGCGTTGACCGACACCTCGGCCACGCTGATCAGCACCTTGTCCGGCGCACCGGCCAGCACCACGTAGCCGTCGATCAGGGTCAGCGACCCTACATCCTGATGGCAGAGTTGGGCCGCCAGCGACAAAATGCGCGCCCGCAACTGCAGCGCCGCCTGATGGATGGCGGGGGCCGCCACATAGCTCTGGCGCGAGGCGAACGAGCCCGGATCGTAGGCGGTAATGTCGGTATCCTGAGTCGAAATGACCCGGATCTGATCAAACGGGATCCCCAGGGTCTGGGCCGCCATCTGGGCAAAGACAGTGTCCGAGCCCTGCCCTATCTCGGTGGCGCCGATCTGCAGATTGACGGTGCCATCCTGATTGAGCAGCATGCGGGCGCCGGCAATTTCGACCCCCACCGGATAGGTGTTGGAGCCGTAGCTAAAGCACGCCACCCCGATGCCACGGCGCACCCGGCTGGCAGGATCCTGCCCCAGACACTCGGCCTTGAGCCGATCCCACTCGAACATCTCGCGACCACGCAGCAGACAGTCCGGCAACCCGGCGCTGTAGATGGTCTTCTGGTTGACCTGATTGACATCCCCCTCGCGCGCCACGTTGGCGATGCGGACTTCGAGCGGATCCAGACCCAACTCGGCGCAGGCATCATCCAGCATGCATTCAAGGGCAAACACCACCTGCGGCGCACCGTAACCGCGCATGGCACCGGCGGTGGGCAGGTTGCTGTAGAAGGTTTTGGCGTCGTAGCCAAAGGCGCTGCGCGGATAGAGGTAGCTGATCTTGTTGGCGCCGGCGCTGGCGATGGAGTGGCCGTGGGAGGCATAGCCGCCGGTGTTGGAGAGCACGTCGAGTTGATAGCCCTTGAGGGTGCCATCCCGGTTGATACCGAGGGTGCCGTCGATGGCAAAGCCGTGGCGGGTGCGGGAAGCAAAGAAGCACTCCTCCCGGCTCAAGGTCACCTTGACCGGCACGCCGCCGAGCTTGTAGCTCAGAAACGCCGCCATCGGCTCTTCCAGCACATCCTGCTTGTTGCCAAAACCGCCGCCCATATAGGGCTTGATCACCCGCACGCTCGACCAGGGCAGACCGAGGGATTTGGCCACCCGGCTGCGCACTATCTGGGGGATCTGGGTGCTGCTGACGACGATGATGTGGTCCGGTTGATCCATGTAGGCGTAGCAGGTCACCGTCTCCAGATGGCAGTGCTGCACCACCGGCGTCCGGTAGTGCCCCTGAAACTGCAGATCGGCCGCAGCGATGGCCTGCTCCGGGTCATTGGCACGAAGCTGGCTTTGGCGCAGCAGATTGCCGCTCGGGTGGATGGGATAGGCATCGTCGGCCAGCGCACTTTCGGCATCCGTCATCACCGGTAGCGGCTCGTAAGTCACCTTGACCAGGGCGGCGGCCTTCTCGGCGACCAGCGGATCGCGGGCCACCACGATGGCGACGCCATCGCCAAAGTGGCGCACATGGTCGGTGAGCAGACGGCGGTCTTTCACATCCCGCTTGGCCTCATCGAGAGACCAGGCGTGACCGGCGGTGCGAAAACAGGTGGTGGGGACATCTTCATGGGTAAACACGGCTTCAACCCCGTGCAGGGCCAGCGCCTCGGTCGCATCGATGGCAAGCACCTTGCCGTGGGCAATATTGCTGCGCACGTACTTGGCGTGGCGCATCCCGAGCATGATGTTGTCATCGGTATAGCGGGCGCTGCCGGTCACCTTGGCCTCGGCATCCACCCGCTTGAGCGGTAATCCTATGGACATATGCAAGTCCTTTTTCGAATGGAAAAATCTGGAACCGGCATAAAAAACAGCAAGATATGCGCCTGTTTCCCGCCATCGTCAGGACAATGGGGAGAAGTGTGAAGGGGATCCCATCTAGCCCGCTTTTGTTGGCCCGAAGCGACAAGCCAAACGTGGCCCCTGAGCAAACGGGGCACATCAGCGGTGAAAAAAGCGGCAGAGCGAGGAGAGCAAGGGTGGGAGCCTATCAATCTGGTAGGGGGATTTATCAAAATGGTATCGCGATGCCCCCCCAACTTCGGAGACGGCCTAGGCGTGATGCCTGCGTGGGCGGGCTAAAAAAACAGGCATAAAAATGGGGCCGCCAGTGCGACCCCAAACGGGCGGGTTATCCCTAAATAGCCCACCCCCCAGCATAAAAGAGCACCAGTGCCAGGGCGATGACCACGGTGCCGACGTTGAGTTTGTGCCACTCCTTCGAGCAGATGCGGCCGATCACCAGCGAGCTGAAGCCGAGCATGATGCCGGTGACAATGTTGCAGGTGAGCACGATAAAGACGGCGCACACCAACCCGGACATGGCCCCGACAAAGTCATCGAAATCGAGTTTGGTGACGTTGCTCAGCATCAAGAGCCCCACATACATCAGGGCCGGTGCGGTGGCATAGGCGGGCACCAGATAGGAGAGCGGCGAGAGGAACAGCATCAGCAGGAACAGGCCGCCCACCACAGTCGCGGTGAGGCCGGTTTTGCCCCCCGCAGCCGTGCCCGCGGCCGATTCGATATAGACGGCAGCGGGGGCCGCCCCCACCAGACTGGAGAAGATGCTGCTGACCGAGTCGGCACTGAGCGCCTTGCCGCTGTTGATGATGTGACCATCCTTATCGAGCAGGTTGGCCTGCCCCGCCACGGCGCGGATGGTGCCGGTGGCATCGAATACCGCCGTCATCACCAGCGCCAGCACGCTGGGCAACACCAGCGGCGAGAGCGCGCCCATGATGTCCAAGCTGAAGATGAGAGACTTGCCCTGATCGTCCGAGAGGCTCGGCAGAGCGAACAGTCCCTGATACTTCACCGCCGGATCGAAAATCAGGCCGAAGATGGAGATGGCGATGATCACCAGCAAGATCCCCCCCGGTACTCTCAGCTTCTCCAGCCCGAAGATCACCGCAAGGCCGATCAGGGACATAATGACCGGCATGGAGGTAAAAGCCCCCAGCGCCACCGGCAGCCCCTCCAGCGGGTTCTTGATCACCAGCCCCACCCCGTTGGCGGCGATAAGCAGCAAGAAGAGACCAATCCCAATGCCGGTACCGTGGGCAATTCCCATCGGCAGGTTGTCGAGGATCCAGCTACGCACCCCGGTCACCGAGATAGCGGTAAAGAGTACCCCCATCAGGAAGACGGCCCCCAGCGCCACCGGAATGGGGATCTGCTGCCCCAGCACCAGACTGAATGCAGTAAACGCCGTGAGGGAAATAGCGCAACCGATGGCCATCGGCAACTTGGCCCAGAGCCCCATCAAGAGCGAACCGAACCCCGCCACCAGACAGGTGGCGACAAACACGGCGCCGGGGGGAAAGCCCGCCTTGCCGAGCATGCTCGGCACCACGATCACCGAGTAGACCATGGCAAGGAAGGTGGTGAGGCCCGCCAGCACCTCCTGTCTGACATTGCTGCCCCGCTCACTGATCATAAAGTAGCGATCAAGAGCCGTGAGCGGCTGTTGCTTTGCTGCGCTCTGGCTGGCGTCATCATTGGCCAGCTGTTCCACGCTGTTTGTCCTGCTGTTTGCTTGGGTCATACCCAACTCCTTCACACGCGCCTGAATGTTCCATGACGAAATGGCGACAGGATCTGCGGGTCTGCCGAGCGCCAGTCTGATGAGAAACAGGCGATGGTGGCAGAGGATGCGACAGACAGACCAGGGCAGGCAGCCTTGACTCAAACGTTTGCCTTGCTGGTCAAAAAAACCGGGCCATTTCACGTTCTATGCGGGGAGATCCCCTGTGGTGCGGCAAGACGGGCGCCCCTGTGGGACACGCCAGCCACCGTATTCGTTGGGGCTGCGCCGCGGCAGCCCACTACAAGCCCTACCCCCGTTCATGCACCAGTTGGCCATCCACATAGGTGCGGTAGATGGATCTGTCATCCCCTAGGGTCAGCAACACAAAGAGCTTGTCCCGCAGGGTGGTGGAGTTGTCATAACGCAGCTGCTGCAGCGGGGTGGCGACCGGGTCGAGCACCACGAAGTCCGCCTCCTTGCCCACCGCAAAGCTGCCGATCTTCTCGTCCAGCCCCAGCGAATGGGCGCCGCCCAGGGTCGCCAGATAGAAGGCCTGATAGGCCGAGAGCCGCTCGCCCTGCAGTTGCATCACCTTGTAGGCCTCGTTGAGGGTCTGCAGCATGTTGAAGGTGGTGCCGGCGCCGATGTCGGTGCCCATCCCCACCTTCACCTGCTTGCGCCACGCCTTGTGCAGCTTGAACAGGCCGCTGCCGAGATAAAGATTCGATGTGGGGCAGAAGGCGATGGTGGAGCCGGTCTTCTTCAGGCAATCCCACTCCTGCTCTTCCAGATGGACGCAGTGGGCAAACACGCAGTTGTGGCCGGTGAGGCCGTGCTGGTGATAGACATCGAGATAGTCCTTGTGCGCCGGGAAGAGGGATTTGACCCAGGCGATCTCGTCCTTGTTCTCGCACAGATGGGTGTGCAGATAGGTGGTGGGAAACTCTTCGCGCAGTCGCCGCGCCATCGCCAGCTGCTCGGGTGTCGAAGTGGGTGCAAATCGTGGTGTGATGGCATAGAGCAGTCGACCATTGCCGTGCCAGCGCTCGATAAGCTGCTTGCTCTGCACATAACTGCTCTCGGCGGTATCGAGCAGATAATCGGGGGCATTGCGATCCATCATCACTTTGCCGGCGATCATCCGCATATTGATGCGGCTGGCCGCCTCGAACAGCGCATCCACCGACTCGGGGTGCACTGTGCCGAACACCAGCGCCGTGGTGGTGCCGTTTCGCAGCAACTGCTTGATAAAGAAGGTGGACATCTCGCGGGCATATTCGAGATCGTTGTAGCGCCGCTCGGCCGGGAAGGTGTGGCGGTTGAGCCACTCCAGCAGCTGCTCGCCATAGGCCCCCACCATCTCGCTCTGGGGGTAGTGAATGTGGGTATCGACAAAGCCCGGCACTATCATCTTGCCGCGGTAATCCCGCACCCGCACTTCGGCCGGAATACGATCTTTCCCCTCCTCCCACTCACCGAACCAGTCGATGCAACCGTTGCGAATGATCAGCAGACCATCCTCGATAAGGCGGGCGTTGGACTCAATCTCCTCGGGCTGATCCACCACCCGGGTGATATCGAAGAAGCTGCCGCGTACCGCTTTGACAGAGTTGTCGTTTTTCATAACCGTTTCCCTGTTTTTCTTGTTCTGTTGACGTTTTTTGCCGGTTTAACCGTCAGATCCGTTCCACTTGTGGCGCCACCGCCTGCCCGGACACTGGCTCTGGTGACCCCTCACCCTTGCTGGCCGATGACAGGCCCGCACTGCGGGCGGTAAAGATCACATCCGGCTTGTCGCTCAGCTGGATCACCTCCACCGCTTCGGCATCCCTGACGGCTGCCTTGCGCTTGCGGCTTTGCGGCAGCACCAGATTCATGATGATGGCGGTGATGCCGCCGGCGCAGATGGGGTTCTCCACCAGCATGTAGATACCCGCCGGCAGCACCTTGAAGACGTTCGGGTCGTAGGAAACCCCGAGCCCAAGGCCCAGCGAGGTGGCGACAATCAGAGTCTCCCGCCGATCGAAACCGTGGCTGATGATGATGCGACCACCGGCGATGGCGATCATCGAGAACATGATGACCATGGCGCCCCCCATCACAGGTGACGGGATAGTAGTGAAGAAGCGTCCTACTACGGGGAAAAGCCCCAGCAGCACCAGGATGACGGCGATAAACTTGCCCACATGGCGTGAGGCCACTCCGGTCATCTGGATGACGCCGTTGTTCTGGGCAAAGGTGGTGAGCGGCAAAGAGCCGAGTGCCGAGGCGATCACCGAGACCAACCCGTCCGCCAGCACGCCGCCGGAGAGCCGTTTTTGAAACTCGGGGCCCTGAATATCCCGGTGGGAGACCATGGCGGTGGCGGTGATGTCCCCCACCGCCTCCAGCACGCTCAACAGATAGATGGTGCCCGCCAGCATAAAGGCGTGAAAATCGAAGGAGAAACCGTACTTGAACGGGATCGGTACCGTAATAAGCGGCAGGTTCTCAAGGGCGGAGAAATCCACCATGCCGAGCATCAGGGCCACCGCATAACCCACCATCAGGCCGATGGCAATGCCGCTCATCCGCAGCAGCGGGCTTCGGCTGCAGTTGAAGGCGACGATGACGCAGAGCACCAAGAGCCCCAGCCCGATGTTCTCGTATTTGCCGAAGGTGCCGCTGCTCATGGCGGAGAAGCCGCCGCCAAAGTCGATGATCCCCACCTTGATAAGGCTCAGACCAATCATCAGCACCACTACCCCGCTCACGGTCGGGGTGATCACCCGCTTGAGGTAGGGCAGCACGAAGGAGGAGCCCATCACCAGAAAGGCACCGACGAAGGAGACCCCGAGCAGGGTCGAGACGATCAGCTCCTCGTGGATGCCATCTTTTTTCATGGCGCCGCCGAGGGCGATCATCACGGTCACGAAGGAGAAGTTGACCGACTGGATGGAGAGCAGCCCCGAACCGATGGGGCCATAGCGGTTTACCTGCAGCCAGGTGCCGATACCGGAGGCGATCATCGCCATGGAGACCAGATAGGCGGTGATCTCGGTGGAGAGGCCCAGGGCGCCGCCGACGATCAGCGCCGGGGTCACCATAGGGACAAAAATGGCCAGAAGATGGGTCACTGCGCCCATCAGGGTTTGATAAAACGAGGGTTTGTCTTCCAGCTCGTAAATGAGATCCGAGTGCTTGCGTGTTGTTTTAGACATCATGTTTGTCCCATCACACAGAATGTAGGCGGAGTACTCATTCCGCCGTCAGGCGCTGGGGGCGAGCTGGCGCCCGCCCCTCACCTTTTCTTTTGTTATGCCGACACGTTTTGCTCCAGCTTGCCCAGCTCGCGCAGGATCTGCTCCGGCGTGAAGTGCCACTTGCGCAGCCAGACACCGCAGGCGTCGTGGATGGCGGTGGCTATGGCGGGCGCCGCGCCGTTGACCCCGATCTCCGAGATGGACTTGGCGCCGTAAGGGCCGACCTTGTCGTCACTCGGTACCAGGAAGGCCCGAAAATCGCGTGGAATGTCGCCAATCTTGGGCGCGCCATAGCTCTTCAGATCCCGGGTGAGCGGTATGCCCTTGCTGTCGTAGCAGATCTCTTCGGTCATGGTGTGGCCGATGGCCCGCATGGTCGCCCCGTAGATCTGGCCGAGGGCCAGCTCCGGGTTGATGGGGGTGCCGCAGTCGAGCAGGGCGTAGAACTTGTCGAGCCGGATTTCGCCGGTTCTGACGTTGACCGCCACCTCGGCGAAGTTAGCCCCATAGGGGAAGGCAAGCTCCGACGTGATGTAGCTGGCAGTGCCCACCAGGATACCGAAGCCGGTACCTGTCTCGGCCTTGTGGGCCAGCTTGGCGAGGCTCACCTCCCCCTGCTTGCCGCGCACGATACCCGGGTGAACCAGCTCTACGTCTTCGACCGGCTCGCCCAGCATGGCGGCGCCGTGGAACAGGATCTTCGCCTTGAGGTTCTCGGCCGCCATCTTGGCCGCATTGCCGGAGAAGCAGGTACCGGACGAGGCGTAGGCCCCCTTGTCGAACAGGGCGTGGTCGGTGTCGCCAGAGATCACATGCACATCGCTGAGCGGGCAACCGAGCACTTCGGCGGTCAGCTTGGCCACCACGGTATCGAGGCCGGTGCCGATATCGGCGCCACCGGAGTGGACGATAAAGGTGCCGTCCGATTCCAGCTTGACCATGCAGTTGGCCTGATCGATATCGGGGATCCCCGATTTTTGCATGATGATGGCGACGCCACGGCCGATGCGCCAATCCCCGTCAGCGGGTTTGGGGCTATCCCAAGCAATCAGTTCGCGACCCTGTTTGAGGATGGGCTCGAGGGCACAGCTGGCCGCGTGGGGCACAGAAGTCGGCATCTTGCCCTCGCCGATGGCACCCAGCACCTTGAGGATGTCCCCTTCATGCACCCGGTTGTGCTCCACCATGTCGAGCTGATCGATGCCCAGTTTCTCGGCAAGTTCCGCAATCGCCATGGTCAGCGCGAAGTTGCCCTTGGGCGCGCCGTAGCCCTGATAGGCGCCGGTCGGGCAGATGTTGCTGTAGTAGGTGTTGACGGTAAAGCGCACGTTGTCGCACGGATAGAGCGGCAAAGAGAGCGCCGGGCCGTTGCTCGGCACCGTCAGAGAGTGGTTGCCGTAAGGACCGGTGTTGGCACGAAAATCCATTTCGATGGCAGTGATAGTGCCATCTTTCTTGGCCCCCACTTTCACCTTCACCTTGGCCACATGGCGGGAGGTGTTGCTGATGAACTCCTCTTCACGGGTGTAGCGGAAGGTGACGGGACGGCCGGTGACCCTGGTCGCCCAGGCGCACACCTCTTCCAGCAGGATATCCTGCTTGGAGCCAAAGCCGCCCCCTACCCGCTCCTTGATCACATGCACCTGATGCTGCTTCATGCCGACGATGCGCGCCACCTGACGGCGCACGTGCCACGGCACCTGGGTAGATGCGTGAATAACCAGACGGTCGCCATCCATGTAGGTGAAGCAGATGTGCGGCTCGGTCGGGCACTGCTGGGCCTGGGTCGATTCGTAGGTGCGCTCGACAATCTCGTCCGCCTCGGCAAAGCCTTTGGCCACGTCACCGATCTGACCATGGACGCTGGCGGCCAGGTTCTCGTGCGGACGGGAACCGATGGGGAAGTTGATGATCATGTGCTCGTCGCCACGGCGCACCGAGCAAGCGTTCTGCTGCTCGAGATCCGCCGGAGCGCCGGCCATGTAGACGATGGGCTCGTCGTGCACCAGCGGCGCATTGGGGGCCATCGCCTCGTCAATGCTCATGACCGCCGGCAACACCTGATACTCGACCTCGATGAGCTTGAGCGCAGCCAATGCGATGGCTTCGCTCTCGGCCACCACGGCGGCTACCCGATCACCGACATGACGCAGCTTGCGGCCAAACATGCGGCGATCGAGCGGTGACGGCTCGGGGGCACTCTGGCCACCCGGGGTGTAGTAGATATCCGGGCAGTTGAGGTGGGTGATGACATGCACAACGCCCGGCATGGCTTCGGCGCGGCTCACGTCGAGTTTGGTGATCACCGCATGGGGATGGGGGCTGCGCAGCATCTTGATGACCAGCGCATCCTCGGTGACCCGATCCTCCACGTAGCAGGGCTTGGCCTGTACCATCTTGGCGGCGTCAACCTTGGGGCAGATCTTGCCGATGTGGCGCAGATCGTCGCGAAACTCGGGGGCAATCTGGCACAGATAATCGGGATCCTTCATCCGTGAACTGGCAAGCTCGATGGCCTGATAGAACTGCTGGTAACCGCCATCGCGGTGAAACAGGCCCGAGAGGGCATCGTCGATTTGATCACGGCTGGGCTCGGGATGGCGATCAAGCAGGTCGGTGACAATCAGCGCCGCGGCCGGATCGTTGTAACCGGACTGCACCACACCCACGTCCACCATCGCCTGCTGCACCAGACTGAGCTGGTTCCAGCTGCCCAGCGACTCGGCGGTGCGCACCTGCGCCCCCTCCAGCTGGGCGGCGATCAGCAGGGAGGCGTTGATCACCTTGCCGTTGAAAAGAATGGCGTCGGAGCCGGCAAAACCGAAGCCGTCGTCACTGTTGCGCACCGAGTGCATCCGGCACTGATTGAACAGCACCCGCTGGGCATTGTCACCGGCCTTGCAGATGACGGTACGCAGGGCACCGTTCAGGGTAAAGTTGAGTTCCATCATGCTTGCACCTCCTGCTGCTGGCAGTCCACCAGCAGATCCGCCACTACCACGCCAGTGATATACCGCTTGTAACTCACGCTGCCCGCCAGATCCTCGCGGGGCGAGATCAGCTCGCTCACGGCGGCCTCCAGCGCGGCATCGTGCAAATCGCGGCGCTCCAGATCCCGCAGGCGCATCGGCTGCGGAGTGACGCCAGCGACGGCCACCCGCATCTCGCCAATGCTGTCGAGGGCCACCGCGGCGGTCATCACCGCCAGGCCATCGGCGTTGCGGCTGATGCGGCGGGTGGCGCAGCGCAGTTCAGGCTCCGGCAGCACAATCCCCAGCACCAGGGCATTGCGCTGACCCGCCAGATAGGCGTCGATGGGTTGCAGCAGGTTGTTCTCCAGCACGACCACAGCTTCGAGCACCAGCAGCACCGGCAGCAAGGGGGAGTCCTGCTGCTGGCAAGCAAGTTCGCCGCCGATGGTGGCCTGATTGCGCAGATGGCGGGAGTAGACAAACCCCAGCGCCTCGCACAGGGCGGCTGGGGTACGGGGATCCTCTTTCAGGGTCTGCAGGGTGACGGTAGCGCCGATATGGAGCTGGCCATGCTGCTGCTCAATCTGGTCAAGCCCCAGCTTCTCCAGCGAGATGGCGACCTTCTTGTCGGTGCGGGTCGGGGCGGCGTTAAGCTTGCTGCCGCCCCCCATGTAGACGGCGTCGTTGCCGAAGCTGGCCTTGAGTTCCAAAGCCTGACCCAGTTGTTCGGGTCGGAAGAATTGCTCAATCATGTGTCGTCCTTACTCTTGCTGCCCGCCGCCGGGGAGATCCACAGGGCGGGCAATCCGGTCCAAAACTGTGGAAGGTGGCCTTAGGCCAGCTGATCCATCCGTTGCCACAGGCGGCTCGCCACCTTGCTGGCCTGCTCATAAATGGGCGCGACATCGAACGGGAACTCGCGATCCTGATAGACCATGCGCCCCTCCACCATCACGCTGTTGACGCTGTTCGATCCCATACCAAAGGCGAGATGGCCACCGAGGTTGCGCGGCGCCAGCGGGGTCGGCGCGTCGTAGTCGCAGATGGTGAGGTCGGCCTTGTAGCCGGGCTCCAGGCGGCCAAATTTGGCGCCGAAGTTGCGCTCCAGCAGGGTGTTGCCGTTCCACAGGAAGCGGGCAAAGCTGTCTGGCCACAGCGCGCCGCCGGCATCCTTGTGCTTGAAGTAGGCGAACTTGAGCTCTTCGAGCATGTCGGAGCCGATGCCATCGGTACCGAGCGCCAGATTGCGATACTCCGGCAGGTGCATGTTGTAGCCCACGTGGTTATTCATGTTGGAGCGGGCGTTGTGCACCAGGAAGGCATCGCGGCTGTTGAGCAGCTCGATATCGGACGGGCTCAGGTAGATGCCGTGGGCGACAAGCGACTTGCTGTCGATCAGGCCAAACTCGTCCAGCCGGGCGATGGGCTCCTTGCCATAGTGGTGGTGGCCGTGGGCCATGTCGTAGCGGTCTTCCGCCACATGGATATGCAGGCCGCGACCGGTGACCTGCACCGCTTCGCGCAGCATGGCCAGCCCCTCGTCGGGGACGGTGAAGGGGGCGTGGGCACCGATATGAGCCTCCACCAGATAGGGTTCGTTCCCCTTGGCCTTGGCGGCATCAATGGCCTGCGCGAACAGGATGTTCTCCTCCACCCCGGCCTGCAGTTCGGCGAGGCCGCCGTTGCGATCCGTGGTCTCGAAGCAGGTCATGCCGCGCAGCCCCGCCTCCATAAACCCTTTGCGCAGCACATTCAGGGAGCCCTTGATGAAGTTGGGCGAAGCGTGGTGGTCGATCACCGCGCTGCAGCCGCTCTTGATCGCTTCCAGCGAGCAGATGAGACCGCTGTAGTAGAGGGACTCTTCATCAAGCGCCCGATCGAGCCGCCACCAGAGGTTTTTTAGGGTGGAGATAAAGTCCGGGCAGGGGGCGATATTGGCCATGATCCCCCGCGACAGGCCGGAGTAGAAGTGGTTGTGGGCACAGACGATGCCCGGCATCACCAGCTTGCCCCCCATCTCCCGATAGTTGGCCTCCGGGTAGAGGGCCCGCAGATTGGGCCCCACCGCTTTGATAAGCGATCCTTCGATGGCGATATCCACCCCTTCCAGCACCCGGGTCGGCTCCAGCTGGACAGCGGTGACGTTCTTCAGAATAAACATGGTTTGCTCCTTCGCTTATTCGTGGTTCGCTCAGGCCTCGACGGCCCCCAGCAGGTAGTGGTGATGAGCATGGACATGGCTGATGATCCGGCACATATCGCCAAGGGCCGCAGGCGCGTCCTTGATCCGGCTCTGGGCATCTATGGTCAGGCGATAGGTCTCGCCACCCTGACGCACCCGCAGCTCACCCCCATCCGCCAGATAGAAACCGGGGTTGCGGCTGTTGTCGAAGTCCTCGGGCAGGCTGAAGATGGTGACCTTGTCCTGATAGGGCTTGCCCTGCCACGGGCAGAACTGGGCGCAGTTGCCACATTCGTTGCAGTAGGCATCCAGGTGCAGGGTCTGGAACTGATCCTTGAAGCCCGGCACCGCAATGGCGACGTTGGCCCGGTTGGGGCAGACATCCACGCACTTGCTGCAGAGGTAGTTGCACTCGAGGCAACGGTGCGCCTCTTGCGCCACGAAGGCCTCCCGCTCGTTTTTGTCGACCAGGGTGACGGCGATGCTCCCCTTGCGGCGGTAGATCTCATCCTTGCCCGACGGCTGGATGGTCACTTCACTCTGCTGGCTGGCGATATGCTCGCGAGAGAGCACCAGATCCGCGGCGCGGCGGGCACCACCAATGGCACCGACGATGGAGGACGGGCCACTCTGCACGTCACCGATGAGGAAGACGTTGCGACGGCTGGTTTCGCCGGTCTGGCTGTCCACCTCGGGCCAGCCATCGCTGCCAAGGGGAATGCCCATCGCTTTGAGCACCTCGCAGTCAGGCTGCTCGCCGATGGCGGTGATCAGGGCATCCATCTGCATCACTTCGGTCTGCTCGGTGGGCACAGGACGGCGGCGGCCCTGCTCGTCAGGATCCCCCAGCGCCATCATCCGCACGGTGAGCTTGCCATCTTTCTCAAAGCGCTCCGGATTGGTGAGGAAGCAAAAACGTACCCCATCCTCCACCGCTTCCAGAACCTCCTCGCGATAGGCGGGCATCTCTTTTTCGCTGCGACGGTAGATCACGGTCACATCGCTGACACCCGGCACCTTGAGGGCGGCACGGGCGCAGTCCATGGCGGTGTTGCCGGCACCGACCACCGCCACATGGCGGCCCAGCGGCAGCGGTTTGCCCTGATTGAAGCTGCGCAGGAAGTTGAAGGATTTGTAGACCCGATCATGACCACCTTCGAGACGCATGCCGCCATTCTTGTCGGCGCCGATGCCGACGAAGACATAGGTAAAGCCCCGGGCATGCAGCTTGTCGACGGTGAGCGCCGGATCGCAGCCAAACTCGAACTTGACCCCGTGGGCGGCGACAAAGTCGATGTCATGCTGGATCAGTTCAGCCGGGATGCGGAACTCGGGGATGATGTGCTTGACCACGCCACCGGCATCCGCTTCGCGCTCGAACACGGTGACCGGGTGACCGGCACGGGCCAGGAAGTAACCGGCGGAGAGACCGGCCGGACCAGCACCAATCACCGCAACCGGGTGCTTGTCACCACTGCCTGCCGGTTTATGCCAGCGCGCCTTGTACCCTTCCCAGCCGCGCTCCAGCGCCACTTTCTTGAGCTCACGGATATTGAGCGCGCTGTCGTAATCGAGACGGGTGCAGTTGTACTGGCACTGGTGATCGCAGATATGGCCGGTGATGGCGGGCAAGGCGTTGCGCTGATAAATCAGCTCAAGGGCCGCGACATACTCCCCCTCGCCCATCAGGCGAATGTACTCGGGGATATCCTGATGCACGGCGCAGGCGGTGACGCAGGGCGCTACGTAGCAGTCGGTCAGCGGCAGGCCGCCACCCACTTCGATGCGATCGTCGGACTTCCACTCCTTCTGGGTGTAATCCATGGTGAGGGCCTTGGCGGCAAGCGCTTCCAGCTTCGCCACATCCACCTGACTCATGCCCCAGCTATCGGAGGCGTCGATCTCTTTGAGGCACTCCAGCTGGCGCAGATAGCCACCCGGCTTGAGCAGGTCGGTGGCCATGGTGATGGGACGAATACCAGTCTCGAAGATCTCGGCGATATTGAACTTGCTGGCACCACCGGAGTAGGAGATGGGCAGCTTGCCATCGAAGTCGCGAGACAGCACGGCCGCCACGTTGATGGAGAGCGGGAACAGCGCACGGCCGGACATATACATCTCATCCCCCGGCAGTGCCCCTTTGCGGTTGATGGTGCCGAGGGTGTTGGTGAGTTTCACCCCGAAGGTGAGCCCCTTCTCGGCCCCCAGCGCCATCAAGCGGGTAAGCATCGCCTTGGCCTGATCCAGCTTGAGGTCGTGATCGAACGACTCTTCGTTCAGACCAATGTAATCAAAGCCGCAGGTATCGAGGATCTCGCGCACCCGCGGATAGCCCAGCAGGGTCGGGTTCAGCTTGACGAAGGTGTTGAGCCCCTTCTCTTCCAGCATGTAGCGGCAGATGGCCTCGATCTCGTTGGGCGGGCAGCCATGCATGGTAGAGAGGGTGACGCCGTGCACCAGATTGGCCGGGATACGATCCACCAGCTGTTGCAGGCGATCGCGGCGCGCCCCCATTCCCAGCTCGGCGATAAACTGCTCGTCGGCCACCAGCTCACGTACCACCTGCTGGTACTCGGCAAACTTCGGACTTTGGCTTGCATCCATCAGACTGTGGATGAACTGCTGCATCGGTGGCTGTTTGATGCCATCGAGGTTGTAACCCACGCTCATATTGAAGATGAAGGACTTGGCCTCTCCGTCGAGGCGCGGGTCGAACACCTCTTCCAGCAGGTAGAGGGCAAACCAGGCTTTCAGATACTCGTCGAACGCCTTGGGCAGAGTGAACTCGGTGGACCACTCGGTGTTGAAGCACTCATCCTCGGCATCGATGCAGGGCTTTTCCAGTTCGAGATGGTCCAGGATCTGCACCGTCTTGAGCTCGATAAAGCGCCCGCCGGTCAGCCAGGAGGTGACGATGTTCTGGGCCAACTGGGTATGGGGGCCGGCTGCCGGGCCAATGGGGGTCTCGCAGGTTTCACCGAACACCTTGATCTTGCGCTCGTCCTGCTTGCGATAGAATTGCGCGGCGGGAATACTAAAAATGCTCTGACTCTCTTTATATTCCGCGAAAATACGGGTCAGCAGGTTCTTGAACGGAACGGGTCGCATAATATCGCCCATGGCTATCTCCTTGCAGCTGTTCTGCCCATTGGCAGCATGAATAAATGGGGTATCCCGCACGGGTGTTCCCCCTTGGCAAGGAGAAGAGCAACAATCAGGCCACTACAGTTACAAAACTATTTTTTACGGTAAAAGCGTGAGACAGCTCCAATTAATGGAGATAATTTACGATGCCACCATTATGGGTATTGCGAGTAGTTATCAATCACTCTGGAATTTACTTAATGAGCAGTTCAAAAAGAACTCACCCTATCAGATAGGGTGCGATAAATATCACTTTGATACGCCATTTATCTCCCCGTTATCTTTTTAAACTGGGTTATTTCATGGGCTCGCTCTCATTTTCAAGAATGCCACCCAGCAGCGCCTGATAGCGCTCCGGGGTATCCACATCAAACAGGATAGCGGGGCTGTCAACTGGCACCATACGGTGTGGATGCCCTTGCAACCAGCGCCGTACCGACGACTGTACCGGGGCCGCAGCCAACTCGCGGGCAAGGGATTTTGGCAGCAACACCGGATGGCCAGCCTCCCCCTGCCAGGTGGGAAAGAGTGTCTCACAGCCCTGTGCCTGCCAGAGCTGTTGATAGACCTCGCGCGGGATACAGGGGAGATCCCCGTGGCTGATAAAGAGGTAGTCAGCGTCACTGGCCGCCAGGGCGCAGCGGATGGAGCTGCCCAGCCCCTGCCGATAGTCGGGATTGTGGACGACAACAATATCCGGCCGTGATCCGTAGCGGGCTTGAAGCTCCTCGCCACGATGGCCCACCACCAGAATAACCCGCTGACAAAAAGCCAGGGCATTTTTGAGACTTGCATCAAGCATTGTCCCCTGGCAATAAGGTAGCATCATTTTCCAGGTACCCATTCGGGAAGATAAACCCGCCGCCGTTATTATACAGTCACACTGTACTTGTTCCTGGCAACGTTGTTTTCCACTCCCTTCGATATTTATTTTGGTCGTCATTATGTCGCTACCACACGTTGTTGCTGTCGCATTTCCAGATATAGATCCGCTATTAAACCCGCTCACCAAAAATATTGATAGCCATACCACCTTAATTAGCCTCTGCGGGGCCGGTGGAAAAACCAGCACCCTGTTCTGGCTGGCGGAATATTTTTATCAACAGGGTAAAAGGGTGCTAATTACCACCACCACCCGGATGTTTCTGCCTGCCCCGTCACACTATCGGGAATTGATTATCGAGACGGATCCCGTTCGTCAACTTACCCGCTGTCAGGCGCTACCGGATGGCCCAGCGCTGGTTGCCCTGTTCAGCCATCTCGACGAGCGCACCGGAAAGGTGGCGGGCCCCACGCCCCAGCAGATTGATCTCATCAAGGGGCAGCAGCGCTTCGATCTTATCCTGGTCGAAGCGGATGGCGCCCATCACAAGTTATTGAAAGTGCCCGCTTTGCACGAACCTTGCATTCCTCAGCACAGTGATTGGGTGATCGCCCTGACGGGCGGCGCCATGGTGGGGGCCAAGGCCGACCCGCAGCAGATCCACCGCTGGACAGAGCTTCAGGCCCTATGCGGGATAGAGGCCGGTGACCCCCTCGACTGGGCCCTGTTTCACCAGCTGCTCTCCCACCCCGAGGGGCTGTTCAAGGGCACCCCGGCCAGGGCGCGCCGGATCTGGTTTATCAATGGCGATTATCAAAATGAGGCGTCGTGGCTGGCGGAATTGATAAAGCTGCATAGCCGCCACCCCGAGATCTATGCCATCTGGCAGGGGGCGGTTCGCGAGCCACAGCCCATTCGCCACGCACTCGGTTACTTCGCTCAGGATGAGGCTCAGCCGCCTCGCCCATGATGGTTTAAGGATAAGAAGAGGTACCTTATGAATCTGTTTGCACACGCAGCCCGACTGGAACAGGAGAACATTCCCTTTGCCATGGCCCAGATCATCGAGAGCCGGGGCTCCACCCCGCGCCATCAGGCCCAGATGCTGGTGATGGCCGATGGCCAGATCCTCGGTACCATCGGCGGCGGCATGATCGAGCGGCTGGTGATCGAGGAAGCGATGGCCGCCATTGCCGAACGCAAGCCCCGTATCTTCCACGGCCGGATGGCCCGCAACGGTGAGCATGCGGTCGGGTCGGATTGCGGTGGTGCCATGTCGGTCTATATCGATGTCTACGGCCTGCGCCCCCGTCTGGTACTGATCGGCGCCGGCCACGTCAACCGAGCGCTGGCCCATGCCGCGACGCCGCTCGGCTTTGATGTCCATGTGGGCGACTGCTTTGAAGGGAGCCTCAACCCTGACCTCTTCCCCGCCGGTACCCATCTGGTGCAGGCCGATACCATCAGCGCGGTGATCGATAAACTGGCCATCGAGCCCGCCAACTTCGTCATCATCGCCACCAACCATCAGGACAAGGAGGCGCTGGATCGGCTCATCAGCCGTCCCCTCGCCTATCTGGGGCTGCTCGCCAGCAAGCGCAAGGTGCAGACCTTCACCCAGGCGCTGCGCCAGCAAGGGGTGAGCCAGGAGCAACTGCAGCAGCTGCACGCCCCCATCGGTTATAACATCGGAGCCGAAACCCCCGAAGAGATCGCCATCAGCATCCTCGCCGAGCTGCTTCAAGTGAAAAACGGCAAAGCGGGTGGTCTGATGCAGGACGATGTGCGCCTCAAGCGGGATCAGCTGGTGGTGATGCGTGGCTCAGGCGATATCGCCACCGGGGTGGCGCTGCGCCTGCACAATGCCGGCTTCAAGGTGGTGATGCTGGATCTCGACAAGCCCACGGTGATCCGCCGTACCGTTGCCTTCGCCCAGGGGATGTTTGACGGCGAGACCAGCGTCGAAGGGGTCCGAGCCAAGCGGGTCGAGAGCGTCGAGCAGGCGTTCGAGCAGCTGGATCGGGGCGTCATTCCGCTACTGGTTGACCCCGACTGTGCCACCCTCGCCGAGCTCAAGCCCCGCTATCTGGTGGATGCCATCCTCGCCAAGCAGAATCTCGGCACCCACAAGGAGATGGCCCCCATTACGGTGGCCCTTGGCCCGGGGTTTGAGGCAGGGCGCGACTGCGATGCGGTGATCGAGACCAACCGCGGCCATCATCTGGGCCGGGTCATCTATCAGGGCCCCGCCCAACCCAATACCGGCATTCCCGGGGTGATCGAGGGGCACTCCGCCCGCCGGGTGGTGCGTGCCCCTGTCGCCGGGGTGATGAAGAGCATTATCAAGCTCGGTGATCTGGTGCAGGAGGGGGATGTGATCGCCCATGTGGGGGACGCCCCCATTATCGCGCCGCTCTCCGGCATGGTGCGGGGGCTGCTGAGCGATGGCATCGAGGTGACTGTCGGCTTCAAGATCGGTGACATCGATCCCAGAGGCGAGCGGGCCGACGCCACTACGGTATCCGACAAGGCACGCGCCATCGGCGGCGCCGTGCTGGAAGCCATGATGCATCTGGCCCAGCGCCGATAGCGTCCCCCTCACCAAGCAAAAAGCCCCACCATGATGGTGGGGCTTTTTTCGGCCTGTCGGTTGATGCAGCGCCTTTACATCAGGAGAACCTGCATCACGACCGGGTTCGTTGCAATCGCCAGGCTCGCACCGCCAGCACAACCAGAGTGATGGCGGTGAGCGGCAACACAAAACCGGTTAGCGCTGCACTGAACTGACCTTGCAGCGGACTGGATGTGGCGTGGAGGATCAGCCAGCAGGTGTAGCCGATGTAGTAGGCCAGAAACAGGGCCCCTTCCCAGCGGGCGATGGTGTAACCGGTAAAGAAGATGGGCAGGCAGGCAAGCGCCACCGCAATCATTACCGGAATATCGAACTGAAGGGCGGTGGCCGACACTTCAAGCCCACCGGGAGTGACGATGGAGGTGAGCCCCAGCACGCAGAGGATATTGAAGATATTACTGCCCACCACGTTCCCCACAGCGATATCCCGCTCCCCGCGCAGGGCTGCAACGATGGAGGTCACCACTTCGGGCAAGGAGGTACCGGCCGCCACTATGGTCAAGCCGATGATCAGATCGCTCACCCCGAAGTAGTGGGCAATCTCCACTGCACTGCCAACCAGCAGGCGGGAGCCGAGGATCAGCAGACCCAGACCTGCGGCAATAAAGAGCAGATTGCGCAACCAGTTGCCCGCCGTACTCGCTTCACGGGTACCAAACTCCTGCTCATACTCCGCCTGCACCGCTTTGTTTTCCCGTCGACTCTGGACAAAGAGAAACGCGGTGTAGGCGATGATGCCGGCAAACAGCAGCGCCCCTTCCAGTGGTGCAATACGGCCATCGTAGCCCAGCAACAACACCAGAAAAGAGACCACTATCATCAAGGGAACGTCGAGACGTACCAGTTGCTGGGAGACGGTCAACGGTACGATCAGTGCCGAAATACCTAAAATAAACAGCACGTTGAAAATATTGCTGCCGACCACGTTCCCCACCGCTATCCCTGCCTGCCCCTCGAGGCCAGACTGGATGCTCACAGCCAGCTCGGGAGCACTGGTCCCAAAGGCCACTATGGTCAATCCCACCACCAGTGGCGATATCCCCATCATGGTGGCGAGGCGAGATGCGCCCCGCACCAGAGATTCGGCCCCCACCACCAGACACACCAGGCCTACAGCCAACCACACCAGCGTCATCATACGGTCTCATCCTTGCCGTTAGGTTCGTTGAAATAATCACAATAAATCAGATACCTGTGCTCCAGCACAGTCAGACCACGCCATTGTAACGAGGGGCTGGTCCCCTGTCGCGGGCTCTTTTGAGTGCTGTTTATCGTGCCACTGGCAGCCCAGTCACCACTCAGCCGTGCTTGATGCGGGTCTCCCCCGCCACCGACACCACAGAGCGCTTGCCCTTGCGACTGATGACGAGAAGCGCCAGCACGATAAGGGCGATGCCGCTCCCTTCCACCGGCCCCGGGTTCTCCCCGAGCAGCCACCAGGAGAGCAGCACGCCGGTCACCGGCACCGCCAGAGTGCTGAGGCCGGCGATACCCGCTGGCAGTTTTTTCAGCACAAACAGCCAGAGACTCCAGGCGATGGCGGTGGCGAAGATGGCGCTATAGGCCAGCGCCCCCATCACGTAGGGCTGCCAGTCGATGGGGCGCTCCGGCACCAGCGCCGCCACCAGCGCCATCACTATGGTTGCGTAGATCATCTGCCAGGTGGTGAGGGACATCAGATCCACCCCGGGATGGCGGGCATACATCCGCTTGGCGATGATGGCGCTGATCCCCCAGCAGATACCGGAGGCAATCCCCAGCAGCGCACTCTTCATGGAATCCAGGTGCAGTTGCCAGGGCTGGATCACCAGCAGCAGCCCGCAGGCGGCCACTCCGACCGCCAGATAGTGCAGCTTGCGCATCCGCTCACCGAGAAAGAGCGCCGCGAAGATCACCACCCAGAACGGCATGGTGTAGCTCAGAATAGCCACCTTGCCCGCCCCGCCGCTGATCAAAGCCCACTGGGCCAACCCCACCATGCCGCAGGTCTGGAACAGGGCGATGGCGAGGGTATAGCGAAACGGAGTGGGTTTGAGATAACGGCGCCCGCGCAGGGCCAATACCAGCAGCAGAACCAGAGATCCGCACAGGCAGCGAAGGGCGGTGAACTCGAAGGCCCCCGCGTAGAGCATCACCTGCTTCATCACGATCCAGCTGTAACTCCAGATGGCGGTGAGCAGGATCAATCCCACCAACGCCGCCATATTGATCTTTCCACTCATTTGTTTGTTACTCACCTCTTGTCACTCATTGCGCCAGGTCTGTTCTCGGCGTATTGCCCGCGCTTGAAGGCGGCCATCTTACGCCGCTCATCCTCCGCTGACCATGACTGCCCCAAAATGAACAAGGGGGCCGACGGCCCCCGCAATCACACTCAACCCGAGCTGGAACACCTAGCGGCTTATAAGAGTTCCCGTCTTGCCGGCAATGCAGTCGGCGGCCTTCTCCAGCAAGGTGATCAGGGATTTGCGCCCCGGCATGGAGGTAGCGAACGAGAGCGCCGCCTCCACCTTGGGCAGCATGGATCCCTTGGCAAACTGCCCCTGTGCAATAAAGCTGTTGGCATCGGCCACGCTCAGGGTATCGAGCCACTGCACATCGGGCTTGCCGAAGTTGATGGCCACTTTCTCTACCGCGGTAAGGATGATCAGCATGTCGGCGTCAATCAGTTCCGCCAGCTTGGCACTGGCCCAATCCTTGTCGATCACCGCACTGGCTCCGCGCAGGTGATTGCCCTCCCGCAGCACCGGGATGCCGCCACCACCGACGGTGATCACCACCTGACCGGCGGCCAGCATGGCAGAGACGGTCTCTTTCTCGATGATATCGACGGGTTTGGGGGATGCCACTACCCGGCGATAGCCACGGCCGGCATCCTCTTTGAGCCGCTCGCCCCTAGCCATCAATGCTTCGGCCTCCTCCTTGCTGAAGAAACCGCCGATGGGTTTGCTCGGGTCCTGGAAGGCGGGATCGTTTTTATCCACCTCCACCTGGGTCACCAGTGTAGCGACCGGCTTGTGAATACCACGCGCCAGCAAGGCCTCGCGCAGGGCGTTTTGCAGGTCATAACCGATATAACCCTGACTCAGGGCCACGCAGACCGACATGGGCAGATGGGGCGCCTTGGGGTCATGGCGGGCAGCCACCTCGAACGCCTGCTGGATCATCCCCACCTGCGGGCCGTTGCCGTGGGTCACCACCACCTCATGCCCCTGGGCGATCAGGTCGGCAATGGTGCCCGCCGTGCTCTGCACCGCCTTCATCTGCTCGGGCAGGTTGTTGCCCAGCGCATTGCCTCCAAGGGCCAGTACGATTCTCTGTTTCATCTTGTTATCTCCAGTGATGGGACAAGCCGGCGCAATACCGGCCCACCTTTCGTTGTTCACATAACCTTGCTGATTTGCGTATTTCGAACGGATTGTCAGACGGCCACAGTGGAGCAAGGCGAGTGCAGCTCCGGCGCCAACGCCGGATCAAAGGGCGTTCTGGCCAGAAAGCGGCCGTGACCACGCCGCCCGAGGAACTCGCCATCGCGGGCGACTATATCGCCGCGACTGAGGGTCAGCCTGATCCGGCCGGGGCAGCGCATCCCATCGTAGGGGCTGTAGTCACCGTTGTCGTGCAGCAGTGGGTGAGAAATCAGGGTGTCACCGCGGGGATCCATCAGCACTAGATCAGCGTCGGCCCCCGGTTGAAGATTGCCCTTGCGCGGCCAGAGGCCAAACAGGCGCGCCGGGTTGGCGCTGGTGAGGGCCACGAAGCGGGACGGCGAGATGCGCCCGCCCAACACCCCGTGGGCAAACAGCAGCAGCATCCGGTTCTCGACGCCCGGCAAGCCGTTGGGGCAGCAGCTGAAATCGCCCCCCGAGAGGGTCATGCGCTGGGCGTGGGAGAAGTTGCAGTGATCGGTCGCCACCGTATCGATGTCGCCCGCAGCGATACCGACCCACAGCTTGTCCTGCTCGCGGCGTGAGCGCAGCGGCGGGCTCAGCAGATAGTCGACCCCGTTCTCCCGGTAGTAACAGGAATCATCCAAAAGCAGATATTGCGGGCAGGTCTCCACCCAGACTGGCTGGCCCTGACGACGCGCCAGTTTCAGATACTCCAGTCCCAAGCCATTGGAGAGGTGGACGATATAGAGCGGCGCATTGCCAGCGAGCCCCGCCAGATTGATCATCCGGGCCACAGCCTCCGCCTCGCACTCCAGCGGGCGGCTTTGCGGGTGATACCAGGGTTCATGGTGACCGGCGGCCAATAGGGCCGCACGGCGCGCCGCGATGGCGGCATCGTTCTCGGGATGGACGGTGGCAAGCGCCCCCACCTCCTTGAGGCGGGCCAGGGCGCGCAGCACGTCATGGTCCCCCAGCTTGTACTGGTAGGTGAGATAGAGCTTGAAGCTGCTGATCCCCTCCTCCTGCACCATGGCGGCCATCTCGTGGAGGATGGCGTCATCCACATGCTGGACAACGCCGTGAAAACTGTAATCGATCACCGCCTGATCGGCGGCATAGTCGTGATAGCGGGCCAGCTGGTGATGCAGATTGCACCCCGCCGGGCCAAATCCCATGTGATCGACTATGGTGGTGGTGCCACCACAGGCGGCAGCACGGGTACCGCTGAAAAAGTCATCGCAACTGCGGGCAATGCCCACATCGATGTTGAAGTGGGTATGGACGTCGATGCCACCCGGCATCACATAACAGCCGCTGGCATCGATCACGTCGGTCTCGCCATCGGGCTGGATAGCGGCGGCCCGCGCGCGGATCACCCCGCTCTCGATCAGCAGATCCTGACGATATTCACCCTGCGCATCGACCAGCACACCGTTTTTGATCAGCCGTTTCATTCCCACCACCTCGAACATCACTTCAAACAGCAAAGCCCCGCCTCAATGGAGTCGGGGCACTTGCCACACTTGCAACAGACGGGCGGTGATGGCAGTCACCACCCGGCAGCCCCCTTACTTGTCCAGCTCGGCCAGATAGAGCATGGGGATCACGGCGTACATGGCGGCGCACTTGACCAGATGCTCTTTCCAGGTCTTCTCGTTCGGCGCGTGGGCTTCCGGCTCTTTACCCGGGCCAAAACCGATGACTGGAATGCCGTGGCGACCCATGATGGAGACACCGTTGGTCGAGAAGGTCCACTTGTCCACCACCGGCTCCTTGTTGAACAGCTCGCGATAAGCCTTGGAGAGGGTTTTGACGGTGATGTGATCCTCTTCCACCTTCCAGGTCGGGAAGTAGCACTCGGTCGGGTAGACCAGACCGGTATAGGCCGGACGGTCGTACTGGTACATGGAGACCTCGGCACCGGCGGCTTGCACCGCAGGCAGGGCGCGGATCTCGTCGAGTGCCCCTTGCCAGGTCTCGCCCCAGGTGAGACGGCGGTCGATGGAGACGGCGCAGCTGTCCGCTACGGCGCAGCGGCTCGGCGAAGTGAAGAAGATCTCGGAGACGGTCAGGGTGCCCTTGCCGAGGAAGTCGTCGTTGCCGAGGTTGTGGCTCAGCTCCTGCAGCTCGCCAAGGATCGGGCCCATCTTGAAGATGGCGTTGTCACCGCGCTCCGGCGCAGAGCCGTGGCAGCTGACACCCTGAACTTCAACGCGGATCTCCATGCGACCACGCTGGCCACGGTAGATCTGGCAGTCGGTGGGTTCGGTACTGACCACGAACTCGGGGCGGATCTTGCTCTGCTCGATGATGTACTGCCAGCAGAGGCCATCGCAGTCCTCCTCCTGCACGGTACCGGTCACCAGCAGGGTGTACTGATCTTCCAGTCCCAAATCCTTGATGATCTTGCCCGCATAGACCATGGATGCCATGCCGCCTTCTTGGTCAGATGCGCCGCGGCCACCGATGATCTCGTGATCTTCCATCCCCTCATAGGGGTCGAACTTCCAGTTGGCCATGTTGCCGACGCCCACGGTATCGATGTGGGCATCCATGGCGATCAGGTGCGGGCCGTGGCCGATATAGCCCAGCACGTTGCCCATGGGGTCGATCTCGACCTTGTCAAAGCCAACCTTCTCCATCTCCTGCTTGATGCGCAGCACGACGCGCTCTTCATCGCAGCTCTCGCTCGGGATGGCGATCATGTCGCGCAGGAACTGACTCATCTCGGCCTTGTACTGGTAGGCCTTCTCCAACACCATTTCAAACGGAATTTGCTTGCTCATTGTGATTCTCCATAACAACTGAGAGTGCGCGGCCTGTTCGTCGGCCGCGCCCTGTGCCCGTTACCGCGCACCGTTGGCGAGGCGCGATCAGTTCTTCAATTCGTCTCTCTGCTCTCGCAGGGGTTACTCACAGCCGGGGTTAATCGCAGGCAGGATGTTTGCCTTCCCACACCACTTCCCGGTAGTGGGTCACATCGGTGTCCCCTTCGGTGTTGATGATCAGCACCACGGAGTCGCGACTTAACCCGAGGCGCGCCATCAGCGCTGCGCGATCCGGGTGGTGACGTACTGCCGCCAGCACGCCGGTACCGACCGAGCCGGACTCACCGGAGATGATGCGTGGATCATTGCCAAGGGGGTTGCCGAGCACTCTCATGCCCAATGCCGACACCTTGTCGTGACAGGAGATGAACTGGGTGGTGCAGCTTCTGAGCAGCGGCCAGCCGAGCGGATTGGGTTCACCGCAGGCGAGACCGGCCATGATGGTGCGCATGTCGCCCCCCACGTTGACCATCTCCCCCGCCACACCGGAGCGGAAGATGCAGTCGGCCTGATCCGGTTCGACCACGATACTGTGCAGGTTTTTCGCCCCGAAGCAGTCCACCAGATAACCGAGCACACCGCCCGCCAGCGCACCAACGCCAGCCTGCAGCAACACGTGGGTCGGCTGCTTGATGCCCATGGCCTGCATCTGCTCGACCGCTTCGTCGGCCAGGGTGGAGTAACCCTGCATGATCCAGGTCGGGATCTTGGTGTAGCCCTCCCAGGCGGTGTCCTGCACTATGTGCCAGCCGCGCTCTTCGGCCATCTTCATGGTTAGGCGCACGGTGTCGTCATAGTTCATGTCGGTGACGATGCACTCGGCACCGAGATTGAGGATGTGGTCAACCCGCTCCTGGGCCGAGCCCTTGGGCATGTAGACCACCGCATGCTGACCCACCTGTTTGGCGGCCCAGGCAACGCCACGACCGTGGTTGCCATCTGTGGTGGTGGCGAATGTCATCGGCTCCTTGATGGTGCGTTTGATGAGATCGAAGGAGAAATCCTCGATGGCCACCCCGTACTTTTCACAGAGCAAGTTGGCGATGGCATAAACGCCACCCAGCATCTTGAAGGCGTTGAGGCCAAAGCGCTTTGACTCGTCCTTGACCAATATATTTTTCACCCCGATATAGGCGGCCAGATCTTTCAGGTCGCACAATGGGGTCGGTTCATAACCGGCCAGTTTTTTATGAAAAGCGCGAGCCTTTTGTGCTTCGGCGCGAGAAAACAGCGGAGATGGCTCGGCGGTAAAAAAGCGGTTATCGGCAATATCCATCTTCAGCGAAAATTGGGACATGCTTACCTCACTAGGCGTTACCTGACAAAGAGCTGCCTCGCCGGGAGATCCGTTATTCAGATACCACGGGGAGAAAACTCGAAATAATGAATTCGACAGTATGGGCAGGATGAATATTCACCCTGCCCTGCCGTTATTTATTTCACCCGCTTTTGCGCCTCTTTAATCAGATTTTCCAGAGTTTCTGCCGGGGCGGAAAATTTACGGGCCATGATCATGGCGGCGATAATATAGGGCTTCCAGCTCGCCTCTTTGTAAGTGGCGATACGGTATTTCTCGAATACCCCTTCGGTCACTTCGCCCTCTTTGCAGGAGACGCCGGAAATATCGGCCGGTAGGCAGTGCATATAGAGCGCCTCGCCCCCCTTGGTGAGCTTCATCATCTCCTCAGTGCAGTGCCAATCCTTGTGCTTGGCGTTCTGCTCAAGGCAGTGTTTCTCCAGCTCTTTGAGGCAGGCGTGATCATTGGCGCGCAGCAACTCGGTGCGCTGCTCCATCACCTTGTAGGGGGCCCAGGACTTGGGATAGACGATATCCGCATCCTTGAAAGCCTCTTCCATGGAGGTGACCTGACGGAAGCTGCCGCCGGAGGCCTTGGCGTTCTCTTTGGCCACTTCGATCACATCCGGGATCAGGTCATACCCTTCCGGGTGGGCCAGGGTCACGTCCATACCGAAACGGGTCATCAGACCAATGATGCCCTGGGGCACGGAGAGCGGCTTGCCGTAGCTGGGGGAGTAGGCCCAGGTCATCGCAATCTTCTTGCCCTTGAGGCTCTCCAGGCTGCCGAAGTGCTCCTGCAACCAGGCGAGATCAGCCATGGACTGGGTCGGGTGATCAATGTCGCACTGCAGGTTGACCAGCGCCGGACGCTGGGGCAGCACTCCCTTCTCGAACCCTTCATCCAGTGCGGCGCCCACTTCGCGCATATAGGCGTTACCGGCACCGAGGAACATGTCGTCACGGATCCCGATGGCATCGGCGCAAAACGAGATCATGTTGGCGGTTTCACGGACGGTTTCGCCATGGGCGATCTGGGATTTGCCCTCATCCAGATCCTGCTGGGCCAGGCCGAGCAGGTTCAGGGCAGAGGCGTAAGAGAAGCGGGTTCGGGTGGAGTTATCGCGGAAAACCGAGATACCGAGCCCGCTGTTAAACAGTTTGGTGCAGATATTTTCGGCGCGCAGGGTCTTGAGGGATTCGGCCAGTTTCAATACCAGCTCCAGCTCCTGAGGAGTTTGCTCCCAGGTCAGCAGAAAATCTTTTTCATGCAGGTTGGATTTGAGTGCTCTGATCTCTTTGATTAATTCGTTAACTGCTTTCATCGTTCGCCCCAATCATTGGATGAGATATGGATAGCTCCCCTTTCACTCACGATGTCACCAGCATCCCGGTTGTGGGTGAGCGCGTCGGTTAGCTTCGATATGAGGCAATCAATAACCGTGCCAAACCAATAAAATGCAGGCAGATATTAATAAATGGCAAAAGTGTGTGATGCCACCCACAAAATCAGCGGCTATTTCAGCGATTTAATCCATAAAAAGGTGAGCGGATCAGCCAAGCCATAAAATAGCCGAGTGATAATAATCAGAGGCGATATCTCGGCATCGGTGAGAATTATCATCAAAGGTCAGTTTCAGGGGCTGAAATGATATCGACGGGGCTGTTGTTATCATTATGATAATGCCCGCAACACCTTTTCTCTTGGAATGATCTCTCCAGCGTTGACACTGCTGCTATCTCGCTTCCCCTGCACTCCCGTATCGCCTCTCGCCTTATCTTCCGGCCACATCGCTGGGCGCGGTTGGCCCAAGGTGCTAACGTGAATACGCCAGCTGCGCATCTGTCTCGGATGCTCAGAAGAGCCCGACGTTCACTGCCGCAACTGCGCGGAAGAACCTGCATGACTTACATCTTTGAGGGATTATCTATGTCCAGGAATGCCGCTCTGCTCATCACCCTGACCCTGCTCGGGATCGCCCCTGCCTACGCCATCAGCGCCAAATATGCCGAGCAACTGGAGCGATCCGGTTGTACCCAGGTTACCGAGGCGCAGGGCTGTGACATTCACAAAACCAAAGCGGAAAATGCCAAGGCGGGATTTGGCACGGCTGCCCCTGCGGCGGAGGGCGGTCTGAATCTGAGCTATGAGCAGAAGCTGGAGCGCTCGGGTTGCACTCAGGTGAGCGAGCTCAATGGCTGCGATATCAACAAAACCAAGGCTGAGAACGCGGCTGCCGGTGTTGGCAATGCTCCGGCCGCGGCAACCAGCGGCAGCCCCTATACGGGCAACTGGATCGCCACCTTCCCCCAAACCGGCGCCACCGTGGCCAATATCCGCATCGATGGCAAGGATCAGGTGTGGGTCAACGACAAGAAGGTCAATGCCAAAAAATCCGATGGCGCGCTGGTGTTCAAGGATGGCATGGTCATCTACACCATTCAGGGGGATCGCCGCATCAAGGGTGAAGATGGCTGGGTCGATAATGATGCCGGCACCAAGGGGCCCATCAACGCCAAGTAAGCAGCTGACCACGAAATGACGGGGAGCACAGGCTCCCCGTTTCACACCTGATTGCCCATCGCTTCCAATGACCAGCTCCACCAGCGAGGCGCCAGAATCAATACCTCCTGCTCCAGCCAAGTCCCGTCTGTGATCAGTTTATCGAGCCAGGGAACGCCTGCCAACGCGCCATGACTATCGACCTGATCAGCCTGCTTAGTCACACGCCAGGGCACCTTGCCACTGTCCGTCGCAAAGGTGCGTACCGGACGGGCATAGTGATCCAGATAAGGTTGCAGCTCACAGGGAAGCCAGAGCATGGCCGGTCGATTTAGCTCGCGCGCCAGCTCGACGGCAATATCGATACCCCGTTGATCGAGATCACCGAAATGTGCCCACTGCACGCCCGCAGGCAGCAGCGGGATCAGCTGTTTGGCCAGGGAGGTATTGCGACCGGGAGCAAAGAGCAGCAGTTGCCCGGGTTGCAGCGGGTAGTCGACAAAGGCCCCCTTGTTCTCCACCGTAATGACCCGTTCCCCCTGCCAGCCGATGGCCGCCAGCATGCCCAGAGTCCGCTCCGGCAACGCCAACTCTCCCAGCAGCGCCATCATTACCGTCATATCGTGCTGCTGGCCTTGCCGATCGACCAGTGAGAGCGGCTCGAGGGTGCGGATGCGGATCACCTCATCTTGCGTGAGCGTCAAGTCCGCAAGCATTGGCGCTGCAAGGGATGCTGATCGCGAATGCTTGCTGTCCCCATGCCAGAGGGCATAAAAGCAGGCCTGATTGAGCCGTGCAGGCAAACTCACTCCCAAACGTTGCAGCAGCTCACCCTTGTCCGGTTCGGGGTGCTCTGCCCGTGCCAGTTGTCCGGTCAGATAAGTCCGCCCCGCGTCGGTCAACGCATAATGAGCACCTCGGCCAACCGGCTTGATCCCCGCCACTGCCTGCAACAGATCCTTCAACTCGCGGCCATGCCGACTCTCAAGGGAGCAGCCCTTTCCGTTCTGGCTATCGAGCAACCGTGCACACAAATCCTGTACCCGCACCTCATCAAACAGCGACATCATCACTTCTCCATGTGGCTTCATATGACGAAGTAGAGGTGATTTTCCCTGTCATTACCGTGACCGGCTTCGCAAGCGGTTCTTATCAGCCCCGCCATGCATGGCCCGTTACTGGTAAACCCGCCACAAAGGGCGCAAGCTGGTTTGATATAGAGATACGTTGCGCTCTTCGCGACACGACAACGAGACCCCCGCTTTCACAAGGGCTTGCCATGACCGACGCCACAGACCCATTGCCATCCTCTTCCTGGCATCTTTCGGATATCCGCGAGCTGGCGCACCTGCTGACTCTGGCGCTGCCCGCCGCGGTAGAGATCACCGAAGCGGTACATCAGGCGGTACTGAGCGGTATGGGGCTCAAGGGACGGGATGAGGGAAAAACAGCCGGGATCACCGGGCTGGTCTACAAGGGGGTACATGGCACCGCCAACACCCTAAGCAGCGGTATCAACCAACTACTCAGCAGCCTGCCAGCCACACCGCCGCCCCACCAGATCCCCGAAACCCCGAAACGTGCAGCCCTGATCGCCACGCTCAACGGCATGTTGGGGGACAAGCTGGTCGAGCACCACAATGCCCTCGCCACCCCCATGACACTGCGCTATCAGGGCAAGCCCCTCGATTGGCAAGCGATGCCAAAGGATCTACCCCGCGAGGGACGGGTGCTGCTGATGATCCATGGCCTCTGCATGAACGATCTGCAGTGGCAGACCGAGCATCAAGGCAAGCCGGTCAATCACGGGGAGCAACTTGCCAACGCGCTTGGCTATCAGCCTCTTTACCTGCGCTACAACTCGGGCCTGCCCATCGCACAAAACGGGCAGCAACTTGCTCTGTTGCTGGAGCAGTTGCTCGCCCACTGGCCGGGAGAGCTCAAAGAGATAACGATAATGGGCTATAGCATGGGGGGACTGGTTGCACGCAGCGCCTGCCACCATGCCGGCGTGGCCGGGCTCACCTGGCCTGCGCACCTTGCCAACCTGATATTTCTCGGCACACCACATCATGGCGCACCGCTCGAACATGCAGGTCACTGGCTGGAACAGTTGTTGCCCGCTACCGCCTACAGCGAACCCTTCGTCAGACTGGCGCGGCTGCGCAGTGCAGGCATCAAGGATCTGCGCCACGGCAAGGTGATCGACGAAGTGGCCCAACCCGACCCCGCCGTGCCCTTGCGCGATCCCCGCGTTCCACTCCCCTTACCCTGCAGCGTCAACTGTTATGCCATCGCCGCGACCACTGCCGCCAAGCGCAGCCTGCTGGCCGACCGGCTGATTGGCGATGGACTGGTGCCGCTACGCAGTGCCCTCGGTCAGCACAACGAAGCGCGCCATCAGCTGGCTTTTCTTCCTGCCCATACCCTGATTGTCTATCGCACCAGCCATAT
The DNA here is from genome assembly GCF_019048085.1 of Aeromonas sp. FDAARGOS 1416. Classification (NCBI taxonomy): domain Bacteria; kingdom Pseudomonadati; phylum Pseudomonadota; class Gammaproteobacteria; order Aeromonadales; family Aeromonadaceae; genus Aeromonas; species Aeromonas sp. FDAARGOS 1416. The sequence goes on from NZ_CP077301.1 coordinate 1,583,238, forward strand.
GGCCCTGCTCGCCAACCCGCAGGTTGGCCAGCAACTGCTGCGCTGGCTCAGCCCTTGCAGTTATAGCGAACTGGCTATTAAAGCAACAGAATGCTGGTTCACACAGGAGCCCTGTGGCACTCTGGGACGTCAAAGGGAAGACCCACACTGACACTTGATGTGTCCCCACTGCAAAGGAGCGCCACCGATGGCCAAAGCAAGCAAGAAAGAGATCAAGAAGAAGATCGCCGCTCGTCTTGAGAAAATTGCCAAGCATGAAGGCAAGATCAAGAAGCTGAAGAAGGCCCTGAAGTAGGGCCCACCGCATAAGAAAAACCGCCAATAGGCGGTTTTTTCATCCCCCTTTCGCCCCTTTACCATCGTTTTGATACCAATGGCCTTGATGTAAACGCCTCAAGCGCACCTCAGCAGAACAACCCGACTGAAGCCACGCACGTTCTCATCGCTGATATTTGGTCTAACAGCGCCAATCGGGCGCCGCGCGCCCCCTTGCCAGCAACTACCTTCAACGGAGTGTTTGATATGAGCCAGCAGTGGAGCGCCATATGTACTCTTACACCCTCACCTTCAAGGAAGATGTCGATCGCCTGACCGCCCCCGAGCAGGAGATCACCTTGCAAAGCCCCGCTCAGGCGGGGGATTTTATTATCCTCTCCGACGGCAGCCGCCATCAGGTGATGTTTGTCATCCACCGAGCCCACTTCAGCAGCCTCTATCTCGATAAAGGGGTCAGGGTGCCACAAACCTAGCGCAGCTCATCTCTCTATTTTCGAAAGCAAAAGAGCGGCACCTGGCCGCTCTTTGATCTCTCTTTATGTGGATTTGCTGTCACAGCACCTTGATCACCGGTTGATGCACTATCTCGACGTCGTCTTTATAGACCACCAGCTCACCCGATGGCACACCTCGCTCACCCAGTATGGTGACGACGCACTCGTAGCGATAGGGGCCGCTCGTGAAGAGATAGGTATGATTGCCCCCCGTCCCCTCCACCCTGACGGTGCCATTTTTCAGCACCAGATCCGGCTTGTCGGCGAGCTTCTTGCCCTTGGCCCAGGAGGCGTAGCGATAATGGCCATCGTCCAACTCGTCGATGCGGATGGTAAATTTCTCGGTCTGCCACATCAAAGCGGGGTTCTTGTACTCCCGCACACTGGGATGCAGATCGCTCTTCTGCCTGGCGATAAGCTCGGCTTTCAATTTGGCGGCCTGCGCCGTCTGATGATTGATACCGATCACCTTGCCATCAAAATCCATCCAGACCTCGCCACTGCCCAGCATAATGCCGCGCCAGCCCATGGTCTGCCAATCCTGCCCGACCCGGGATGTAGCGATGCTTGTTAAAATGACGTCATCAAATACCTCGTCAAAACGGGTCAGCATCTCCGCCGGGGTTTTGATGGCAGGAATGGGATACTCCTGCTTGAAGGGATACTTCATCTGGTTGGCAAGGGCCTGATGATCCCGGGCTTCTGCCGCATCGACCAACTGCTGCACAAAGGGGCGATATTCGGCCGGCAACTGCTCTTCATCGGCTGATGCGGGAAGTGCGACCCACAATGTTCCCAGCAACAGCAGGTCCTTCACCCCATAACGTCCCCGCACCTCATTGCTCTTGCGGCTAAACAGCGCCCTGACATTCCATCTTGCCACTTTCATTCTGCCTGCTCCCCATATACATAGTCCTGCCAACCATTTTCAGTTAATGCTTGTCACTCATGCGTCCACTGCTCCAGCCGTTCTGGTTAAACGGTTCAGAGGGCGACACGGTAATTCGTTCAGAGTATCATCAGTTACATTTATACATACAAATGTTTTATAAACATCGTGTTGATCAAGTTTTTATTATTTATGCAAGTATACAATGTATCTACATAATATTATCTTTCACTTACCGTGCTCACAGGTGAATACTTGAACTCAAGGATAGAATGTCTACTTGACAAAGTACACTCAACAATTGTTGAACATGAAAAGGCCAGCGTTCATAATGGTGTAAACTTCAATCTATTTTCCATCCTTAATATTGAAAAAGATGAGGTCGGTACACATTCAAGGTTTATATATGAGCTATTAAATCCTAGAGGTGCACACAATCTTGGTTATTTTCCTGTAAAGACCCTTCTTGAAATAATCAACTTGGATGTCGATGCTCATAGCATAGAGGTTCGACGAGAGGATTTAACTAGATCAGGAAGAAGGATAGATTTTACCATCAGCACCAAAAGTCATCTGATCGGCATTGAAATGAAAATTGATGCTGGAGATCAATGTAATCAACTTAATGACTATTATGATGAGTTATTTTTTCGTGCAAAAAATAATGAAAGGGTATCAATATTTTATCTCACTTTAAATGGTAAAGAACCATCACTATATAGTTTAGGAAAACTACCAATAGAACATATCAATTGTATTTCTTTTGATATACACATTTTAACATGGCTTCAGAAATGCGTAGCACAGGCGCCTAACGAGTCAGTAGTAAAACAAACCCTTAATCAATATCTATCATTGGTGGAAAAATTGACTCATAAAAATAGCCTTATCCCTGCTCTCTCTACCGAAATTGCTGGTTCTACTGAGAAAATGCTCGCTGCCTTATCGATATCTGAAGCGGTCGTTTATGCACAAGAACGTATTATGAGATTGTTTTGGAACGAACTGAATGCAAAACTAATCTCTGTAGGGAAGAAACCTGAAATATATGGCGGAAGTAATATAGATGACATTTGTCATGCATATTTTTTCAAAAGCAAAAACCATCGTAACATTGGAATACGCTACTGTATATATGAAGATAGTTTCAAGAGTATATGGACCTACATAAATGTGTATTCATGGCTACATTATGGCCTGCGCTGTCATGACAAAAATAACCAACTGTGTGTTAACCAAGAGCTAAAGTTGTCAGTCAACAACAATGTTGGGGTGGGTAACGCAGTTTCAGCCAAGGACCCTAATTGGTTATCTTGCTATTACTTTGATCCAGAACAAGGATGCCCACATCCAATAGCATTCGAAGAATATGAAAAAAATGAAAGCTGCACCTATGTTTATTTTACTCAAGTTGAAAATAGAACTCTTCGTATCGAGCAACTAATACAACACATTTTTAGAATGGAAAGTAGTTTCCAATCTCTTTTCACATAATACATGCAAGCCGTTTACAACAATGTCCTTCTAATAAAATTATCTAAGGACTTCAACCTTTACTTTGATAATCCCGTCACGAATATTGCCGATGGCGCTAAAGGCTGATTTGGAGAGATCGATAATACGCCCCCTTTTAAAGGCGCCGCGGTCATTGACCTTGACCACTACACTCTTGCCGTTGGCGAGGTTGGTAACCCGCACCATGGAGCCAAAGGGCAATTCCATATGGGCGGCGCTATTGAGGTTGTTGCGATAGATCTCGCCGCTGGCGGTCTTTTTACCGTGATAGCGGTCGGCATAATAGCTGGCGTAACCGGTCTCGCTATAGCCGCGCCAGCTACCGCCGTGACGCTCGTCATAACGGCTGCTACAGGCTACAAGTAGCAAACAGAGTGATATTACTAGAATTTCGCCCACTCTATTATGCATAACATTATCCTTGTTAAATAAAGCATCTAACATGAAAATTATTTATCTATACTTTCATGTATGAAATCATTCAATGTTTTATCAATATTCCTACAAAAAACCTGATACTCATCATAAACACAACCAGATAGAGGAAGCTCTGGATTTATTTTATTATCTATGTGATGTCTGATATGCCAACGAGCCATGCAAATGTTCGTATAAATCGTTCTATATCTATCCATCCAGATATTAAGCTTGCTTCGCTCTATTCCCCCGTTACTAAAAACCTCATCTCTAAAAACTCTAGTTTCACCAACCAAATATGACAACTCATTATTAATATCATCCAAATACCCATGAATGATTTGATATGATACTCGTTGGGAGCGATTAAGATGGATGGCGACATCAACAAAAAAACCATTAAAAACACAAGCTCTTATCTTGCTTGGAAATGCACCACTAAACTCTTTATTACAGATATGCTTTATATTTCCCTCTAGAGTTAATTGTGCATTTTCTAACTGAGCATCAATATCGGAAAGCTCAAGAAACATATTATTTTTAATTCTATTTCTATTGATGCGAGCCTGTATAAATGCATAGAACTGAGCGGACAGAAATCCGACTAGGGCTGTGACAATTGGCAGAACAACATCTTTGTCTATCACCATAATAGCCCTCTTCAATCTTTTGAAAACGGGAGGCCTGCCTCCCGTTTTCATACGTTACCTATCAGGCAATCAGCTTATCATCGCTAAAGCCGAAGCCACGCAGGCCCACCACATGCACATGCTCGTGCTTGCCTTGCACCTTGCGGATGAGCTTGTAGGTGGTGCCCTTCTCGGGGCTGATGTTCTCCGGCGCCGCGATAAGCAGCTGCATATCCTGCCGCTCGCACAGCTCGAACAGGGTGGCGATGGATTTGCCATCCAGACGGGCCGCTTCGTCGAGGAACAGCAGACGGCAGGGGGCGATATCCTTGCCGCGCAGACGGCGGGACTCCTCCTCCCAGCTGATCAGTACCATCAAGAGGATGGCCTGGCCGGTACCGATCGCCTCGCCGGTGGAGAGCGCGCCGCTCTCGGCCCGCAGCCAGCCATCGGCGCCGCGCTGCACCTCGATCTCCAGCTCCAGATAGTTGCGATAGTCGAGCAGCACATCGCCCATCACCTGATAGCTGCGATCCCCCTGCTCGATCTGCGGATTGAGACGCTGGAACAGCTTGGCCATCGCCTCGGAGAAGCTGAGCTCCTTGTCGGCGAACAGATCGTTGTGCATGGCGGTTTGATCGGCCAGCGCCGTCAGCAGACGGGTATGGGCCTCGCGGATATTGACGTTGAGACGCACCCCGCGCACCAGACCGAAGGCGATGTTCTGCAAGCCCTGGTTGAGCACCCGGATGCGGTTCTGCTCGCGGCGGATGATGTTGGTGATCTTGGCCGCCACCTCGTGGGAGGAGAGCGACAGATGGGTTTCCCGCTGCTTGAGCTCATCGGCCAGACGGGCCAGCTCGATCTCCATCTCCTCGATCGCTTCCACCGGATCATCGGAGCGGATGATGTCGTTGCGAATACGATCTTTGAGGTAGCGGTAGACCTGCACGTAGAAGGCGACCTTCTGTTCGGTGCTACGGTTGCCCTCAGAGAGACGCAGCGCATCGCGCAGGGCCTCGTCGTGGGCCACAGCCACCCGCAGGGCGCCGAGGGCCTTGTCCGACATGGAGCGCAGCTCGTCGCTGTCAAGATAAGCCAGTTCACGCTTGTTGAGGCGCTTCTCGACGTCGGTCTCCCGCGCCAGCCGCACTACCCGCGACCAGCTCGCCTTGTGCCCCACCAGAGATTTACGGGCGCTGTAGTAATCCTTGCCTTCCAGCTTGAGACGACCGCCAAGGGATTCGATCTCGCGCTTGGTGACCTGCAACTGGGCCTCGGCGCTGGTGCGACGGGAACGGGTGCGGATCAGCAGCTCTTCAATCTCTTTCTTGTGGGCACGCGCCTTCTCTTCCATATCGTCAGAGAGGGTCAGCCCCATGGCCGCCAGCTCCTGCTCGAACTCGGTCAGGGTCTGGCGCTTGGCCTCGACGCTGGAGTTAAGCGCCGTGCGCAGTTGTAGCGCCTCGGTGTGACGCTGGGCAATCTGCTTGTGCTGCTCGCCGGCGGTGCGGGCGGCAAGCTCGGCCGCCTTGAGCTTCTCTTTGAGTCGCTCGCTCATTTCAGAGGCCTTGCCCAGCAGGTCTTGCGCATCCTGATAGGCAAAGTGCGGCAGACGGGCCACCAGCTGATCGAGGGCGTAGCAACGGCGCTTCTGCTCGGCCAGCAGGTCGCTCACCTCATCGTAGGCAGCCTGCAGCGCGGCCAGATCCTGCGGATCCTGACGCAGTACCTGCACCATGGTTTCCAGCTTCTCCAGCGACTTGCCGTGTTTGGCGATAAAGGCTTCGGCCTGTTTCAGGGCTTCCACATCGGCGTGAGCCGCCTCGAGGCGGGCCGCCAGATCAGTCTCGGCAAACAGGTGGGCAAAGGGCAGCATCCCCTGCACCAGCTGGATATGGCGGGTCAGCTGGGCGGCGGCCGCTTTGGCATCACTCAGCTGCTTGTCGCACTCACCGATGGCACCTTGCAGCGCGCGCAGCTCGGCCTGTTTGGCCTGCACTTCGGCTTCGGGGTCGGGGCGGAAGGCGATATCCAGATGCTGGCCGATAAAGTCGCGGAAGTGACCGTAGAGACGGTGGTACTTCTGCTGCTCGAAGGCGGCCTTGGCGTAACCCTCGATCAGCCCTTCACGCTCAAGGTCGAGCTGCTCGATCCGTTTTTCCCGGGCTGCACGGCCAAACAGCGGCAGCTCGGGGTAGCGGGAGAAGCGCACCTGACGCTTGCTGGTGCGCACCAGCACGGCGTCCCCCAGCTCATCCGCTTCCACCAGATCCTCGTCAAAGGAGTCGGGGTTGCCCTGAATCAGGTAAATATCTTCCGGGCAATCTTCCAGCTTTTTCAGCCGCTCGATGGCACCTTCGAGGTCGAGCACCACCAGGGCGCTGCGAGCCGGGCCGTAGAGCGCGGAGTAGTAAGGGGCATCGTCGATGGAGATATCGTCATAGACATCGGAGAGCAGCACGCCCCCCACCTGCTCGGCGATGCGAGCCAGCCGCGGATCTGCCTCACCAGCCCCCAGCTGCAGGTTGCGAATTTGCAGCTCCAGCGCCTGTTTCTGCGCCGCGATGCGGTTGCTCTCCTGTTCGAACTCGCGCTCCTTGTCGAGCACTGTCTGCATACCGGCCGAAAGCTCTTCAGCGGTGGAGAGCGGCAGACCGCTCTGCTCGCGCAGCTGCTCGAGTTTTTCAAAGGATTTGAGCCAGCGCGGCGCCAGCTTGGTCAGCTCCGCAATATCACGACCCAGCTGGGTGCCCTGATGCTCGAGGCTGGCGCGGCGTTGGTTCACCTCCGCCTGCTGCTCGGAGAGCTCCTCCTGACGGGTGCGCTGGGCTTCGAGGAAGATCTCCAGCTCATCGCTGTTGGCAATCAGCTGGCCAGAGGCCTGCTGCAGCTCGTCACGCAGCTTGAAGAGACTCTTCTGGCTTTCGCTCTCTTTCTCGAGGCGAGCCAGCGCGGCGCGCAGCCCCTGCCCCTGGGCAATGCGAGCCTTGTCTTCGATATGACGCTTGAGCAGCGCCTGCGCGGTGGGCCAGGCGGCCTCGCGCACTGTCTCCGGGGCGATGCTGAGCAGCAGCGCCAACGCCGCTTCGTGCTCGGCCACCGCCGCCTTGGCCAGTGCCAGCTGTTGCTCGGCCCCCAGCACCCGGCTGGTGAGGCTCTGCTCGGCTGCGCGGAACTGATGCAGGGTGTCGCTCGCCTGTTCGGCGGTCAGCCCCGGCAACTCGCACTGCTCGCGGGCAGCATCGAGGGCCTGCACCGCCTGACGGTACTGGATGGCGCGGGTCTGCTGGATATCGAGCGCCTGCTGGTAGTCGGCCAGCTGGGTCTTGAGGCTGTCGACTTCTGCCTGCGCCAGCTCCTTGCGCTCTTCCACTTCCAGCAGCTGGCTGTGGATCTCTTCCACTACCGCCTGCTGCTGTTCGAGTTTGTCAGAGAGATCCGCCAGATCGGCGCGATACATTTCGATCTTCTTCTGCAAGCTGACAGCCGCCATCACCTTGGCCAGATGCTCGGAGGCAGACTCCAGCTCGTCGGTCAGCAATTTTTCGCGGTTGGTGAGCTGCTCCACCTCGTCGGCCAGATAGATGGCGCGCTGCTTCTCTTCGGCCAGAATACGGCGCTTGTCGGCCAGCTCCTGGCGCGCCTTGAGGGCCAGCTCGGAGAGGCGGCTCTTCTCGGCGGCATTGCGCACATAGTCGGCGGCCACATAGTGGGTGGTCTCGGTGATCAGGTTCTTGAACAGATCCCGCTGACCCTGGGTCTCCTTGATGGCCTCCAGCGTGCGGCGGTTTTCATAGATGGCCGCCTCCATGTCTGCAAACGCCTTGCGCACCCCGGAGTTCTCCGGCAGCAGGTATTCGCGCAGGGAACGGCTGATGGACGAGGAGATGCCGCCGTAGAGGGAGGCTTCGATCAGGCGATAGAACTTGCCGCGATCTTTTTGATCACGCAGCTTCTTCGGGGTGATGCCGAACTCGAACATAAAGTTGTGATAGTCGGTCACCGTATTGAATTTGGCGACTTTCAACGCCCCCAGCTCGGCGGCCGCCCCTTTCAGGTCGGTAAAGGCGCGTACCCGCCCCTTGCCGCCATCGAGCTTCTCCAGCAGCAGATCGGTCGGCGCCAGATTCTCCGGCACATCCACCAGCGCAAACGGGGTGATGTTGACCTTGTTGTCGCGGTTGGCCACCTGCTCGAGGTGAACGCCGACCCAGATCCGCTGTTCGCGGCTGTTCATCACTTCCAGCAGGGAATAGCAGTGCCCGCGCTGCAGCTTGCCGTAGAGCCCCTTGTCACGGGAGGCGCTGCTCGATCCCGCTTCCGTGGTATTGCGGAAATGGAGCAGTGACTGGTCAGGGATGAGCGCTGCGATAAAGGCCGCCATGGTGGTGGACTTGCCCGCGCCGTTGCCGCCGGAAAGAGTGGTGACCAGTTGGTCGAGATCGAAGGTCCGGGCAAAGAAGCCGTTCCAGTTGACCATGGTCAGGGATTTGAACTTGCCTCGCACCGGTTATACCTCCAGATCCAGTTGTTCTTCATCGAGATCCGCCTCGATGTCATCAAAGAGCGAGTCGCTGCTCGGCATTTCGTCGTCGTGGAAGATGGCTTCACCCTCCTGGATCATCCGCAGCTGGACGGCACGCGGATCTTCATCGGAGCGCACGTCGGCGGCGAAACGGAACACCGATTCGTTGACCCGAAATTTATCGCCATTGCCAAGAGCGGTGATCATGCCAAGGCGGCGCAGACGGCGCATGGAGGTACGGATCTTTTCGAGCAACTTTTTCTTGTCGAGATCGGTACCGCCGGAGCGGCTGTTGACCATCCGCAGCAGCTGCTTCTCGTCGGCGAGGCTCAGCACCTCTTCCTGCAGCTCAGCCATGGCGAATACCCCTTCCGAGGCGAGACGATCCGGACTCAGGTAGAGGTAGCAGAGCACCTTGCCCACCAGCATATCGAGCTCGGAGAGCACAGTGGTGCCGATATCGGAGCTCGGGCGCGGGCGCAGGTAAAAGAAGCCTTCCGGCGCCTTGATCAGCTCCACCTGATAGCGGCCGTAGAAGATCTCCAGCTCGCTGTGATATTCGACCAGCGCCGAATGCTGCTCGAACTCGTCGGCACTGATGTGGCGGCCGGAGCGCAAGGCGGTATCGATGCGCGGAAACAAGGGGTTGGCAATCGCCTCTGCAAGGCGCAGCGGCAAGGGAAACTCAGAATTGATCAATGACATAGGCCTGAACCTTGGATCCAGCTTGGTTAATGGGTTTCCATGCGGGTTGGCGATGCAGTTCGCGCTCGCCGCTGGCATGGCCCAGGCGCACGGCCTGGTCGATCAGAAGACGCGCCACATCGAAGTGGGCATGAGCCGGGTAGTCCAGCAGGTATTCCCGCAGCACATCGGCCAAGTCCAGCTGCAGCCCCTGCTCGGGGTAGCGGGCCAGATAACGCTCGATGCGCTCGGCCAGCTCCTGGTTGATGTCCACCATCTCGACGTACTCCATCTCGAGGGGCACCTCGCCGGTCACCTCCTCGTCGTGGATGGCGATGGTTTCGTCGCGCAGCTCCAGCAGACGGGGCTCTTCGGCCACCCGCAGTTGCCAGTTGTGCTGCTCGAAGTTGCGAATGGACTCGCGCAGCCGCTGGCTGAAGGCGCGGTTCTTGTCCATGTCGATGGCGTTGCGGATAAATTTGTGGACGTGCCTGTCGTAGCGGGACCAGAGCTCGATGCACTGCTGACCCCAGCTGGTGATGACGTCAAGGCGCCCCTGCAAGGCGTGAGTCAGCTCCTCGACGTGGAACAGATCGTCGCGCCCCTGTGCCGCTTCCTGAATATTGAGCAGCCCCGCCTGCAGGCGGTGGCCGGCAGCGTCCAAAGTATCTTGCAGCTCGCGCAGGGTCTGGCCGGTCTCGTGCAGCAGCTTTTCGCAGCTGTGAATGGCATCGACCCAGTTCTGGGTCAGCAGGGCCGCAATCTCGCTCTTGACCTGATTCTGCTGCTCATCCATGGCGCGCTGGGTGAGATCGATCCGCCCCAGCGTCTCTTCCAGCGAGAAGGTGAGGCGCGGCAGCACCTCGGCATCCCACTGCTCGCGAGTGTTGGTCTCGAGCGCAGCCTTGCGGGCTGTGTCGAGCTCGGCAGCCAGGTGTTCGAGCAGAATGGAGAGCTTGATGGAATCAACCTGACGCTGATCCATAAAGAAGTCGACGATGCTCACACCCAGGCGTGACAGGCGGTAGAGGCTCTCCCCCGCCACCATGTCGGTGTTGAAACGCGACAGCAGCTGCTGACGAATGAGATCGTTGATGGCGTTGTTGGCGCGACCGGTGAGGGTCTCGTCCATCTGGCCGAAGGCGCTGCTGACATAGCCGAAGGCATCGTGCAGCGCCGCTTCCGACAGGTCCGACTCATCTTCGGACAGGGTCTTGATTGCAATCAAAAAGGCCAGCCGGTCGGTTGGCAGGCTCAACGCCAACCCCTCCTGCCTGACCCATCCCACCATTTCGGGCAGGGTACGGGATGTACTCATCATGATGTTGTCATCTCGTTGTTGTATTGGGCGCAAAATCGTGCGCGCGGCTACATCCGGTAGCATCGAAAACAGGGTTCACATCGAAGTGAACCGCGAGCAATCAGCTGGCCGGCTTCTGGGCCATCACATGGATATAGCGACCGAGGGAGACAAAAGGCTCCTGACGGCAATATTGCTGCTCCATGGCCAGCAGATCGTCGAACTTCTCCACCTGATCCTGCTTGTGACGCATATAGTCGTGGATCACCCGCACCCCGGTCTTGCCGATGATGCGCAGCCCCCCGCGACCAATCCAGTCATAGACCTGCTCCGGCAGCTGGGGATTGGTGGGCGTAAGCGCTGTCTGGCGCTTCTTGCGAAGGCCAAGGCGCACATAGTCAAAATTGCCCACCACCAAGCTCTGGAACAGCAAACCATGACGGTTGTAGAAAAGCAGCGACAGTATGCCCCCGGCATTGACGAAAGGGAACAGACCCAGCAAGGTCTGGCGCGGCTCGGCGAGCCACTCCAGCACCGCATGGCAGAGCACCAGATCAAAGGTCCCGGTCACGTGTTGCTTCAGATCCTGAATGGGGCAATGGATGAGACGGATTTTGTCTTCCAGCCCCTTCTCGGCGATCTGGCTGCGGGCCAGTTCCAGCATTTCTGCTGACAGATCGCACAGCTCCACCTGATGGCCCATGGCCGCCAGCTTCTGGGCGAAATAGCCAAAACCGCCCCCCGCATCGAGGATGCGTAGCGGACGGTTGCCAAGGCGGGCCAGGCAGGCTTCGATGTCGCTCCAGACAATGGTGGTGCGGATGCGCCCCTTGGTGGAGTCGTAAATGTTGCGGGCGAACTTGTCGGCGCGCCCGTCAAAACTCTGATCGTGCTTCAAGGAGAAACTCAACATTAGCGCCACGGGGTTGTGGCCATCCCAAAAAAGAGAGGTATTCTGTCACATCCCGAATTTGCTGAAAACTCAAGGAAGTGTCTGCCGTGTTTGTGCTCAAAAAGTGGCTGGGTCAGCTGTTGATGCCGCTCCCCTTCTCCCTCTCCCTGCTGCTGATCGCCCTGCTGCTGCTCTGGTTCACCCGTTTTCAGAAAACCGGCAAGCTGCTGGCCACTCTCTCTCTGCTCATTGTGGCGCTGATGGGGATGCGGCCGATGAGCTATGAACTGGCCCGCGGGCTGGAACAAACCTTCCCGCCATTCGAGGTGAGCCAGCATCCCAACATCAAGGCCATCGTGGTGCTCGGCAATGGTCATGTCAGCGACCCGGCGGTGCCCGAGCGCTCCTGGCAAAACAATATTGCCCTGGCCCGCACTCTCGAAGGGGTTCGCCTCGCCCAGGCCTATCCTGAAGCCGAGCTGGTATTCTCCGGCTATGTGTCGGGAGATCCCCTCTCCAATGCCGAGGTCAATGCCCGGATGGCCGAGAGCCTTGGTATTCCCCGTTCGCGAATGACGTTGTTTGAAAACAACAAAGACACTCATGATGAAGCGGTCAGTATCAGCCGCCATCTGAAAGGAAAAGAGGTGGCGCTGGTCACTTCGGCCACTCATTTGCCACGTGCCATGGCCCTCTATCAGGGTCAGGGACTCAAGGCCGTGCCGGCCCCCACCGATTACACCGCCAAGCAGAGCCAGGTACCCCAGCCGCTCTACAGTTATTTACCCAAAGGACGTTATCTGATGTATTCCGAAGCTGCCATCCACGAATGGATTGGGGTATGGTGGGCTCGCTTGCGGGGGCAGGTTAACGAATGAGCGATCAAGCGTTTCATTCCTGATTTGGATCAGGAAAGCGAAAAAAAATTACGTCATTTGCCGCCGGGTCAGCTATCTTGGGCTCGGTTCAATTCATATAATGTCGCGCAATCAAATGCCTAGGAGATATACAAGATGAGACAGCACCTGGTAATGGGTAACTGGAAACTGAACGGCACCAAAGCTTCTGTAGAAGCTCTGATCAAAGGACTGACCCCGGCTGCTGCCGCTCATCCTTCTGTGCAAGTCGCCGTCTGCCCGCCGGTTATCTTTTTGGGTCTGGTTGAGCAACTGACCGCTGGCAGCAAGATTGCCTACGGTGCCCAGAACGCTGACGTTCACGAGTCTGGTGCCTTCACCGGCGAAAACGCCCCCTCCATGCTGAAAGCCTTTGGTTGCACCTACTCTCTGGTCGGCCACAGCGAGCGTCGTACCCTGCACGCAGAGACTGACGACGTGGTTGCTGCCAAGTACGAAGCGATCCAGAAAGGCGGCCTGATCCCGGTTCTGTGCATCGGTGAAACTCTGGAGCAGTTCGAAGCCGGCGTGACCAAGAACGTGGTTGAGACCCAGCTGAAAGCCGTTATCGACCGTTGCGGCATCGCCTCCTTCAACAACGCCGTTATCGCTTACGAGCCGGTATGGGCCATCGGTACTGGTAAGACTGCCACTCCGGAGATCGCTCAGTCCGTTCACGCTCACATCCGTCAGTACCTGGCCGGTTTTGATGCCGCCGTTGCTGCCAAAGTACAGATCCTGTACGGCGGTTCCGTTACTGGCGCCACTGCAGCCGACCTGTTCGGTCAGCCGGACATCGACGGTGGCCTGGTCGGTGGTGCGTCCCTGAAAGTGGACGACTTCTCCCAGATCATCGCTGGCGCTGCCAAGTAATCGCTGATTACGGCAAAGAGAGGGGCTTGTCCCCTCTCTTGTATCGCTTTTCCTATGGTGGCCCCCGCATCCCATATGAAAGCCGATATAGTAAAAGTGGCTTGTCTATTTAAACATTCGTATTTGACAACTCAGATCCAGAGGCACTCATGACCAAACAAATCAAACGTATTGGTGTTTTGACCAGTGGTGGCGACGCACCGGGTATGAACGCAGCCATTCGCGCCGTGGTTCGCGCCGGTTTGCATCATGGCCTGGAAGTTTACGGTATTTATGATGGCTACCTCGGCCTGCACCAGGATCGCATCGTCAAGCTGGAGCGTCACAGCGTCTCCGACGTGGTGAACCGTGGTGGTACTTTCCTCGGCTCCGCCCGTTTCCCTGCCTTCAAAGACCCCGCAGTGCGCGCCGAAGCGATCGAAAACCTGAAAAAGCACGGTATCGATGCGCTGGTCGTCATCGGTGGTGACGGCTCCTACATGGGTGCCAAGAAGCTGACCGAAGAGGGTTTCCCCTGCATCGGCCTGCCAGGCACCATCGACAACGACATCGCCGGTACCGACTTCACCATCGGCTTTGATACTGCCCTGAACGTGGTGGTTGACGCCATCGACCGTCTGCGCGACACCTGCAGCTCCCACCACCGTATCTCCGTGGTCGAGATCATGGGCCGCCACTGTGGCGATCTGGCCATGTCTGCTGCCGTTGCCGGTGGTGCCGAGTATGTGATCGTGCCGGAAGTGGCTTTCGACAAAGAGAAGCTGCTCAAGCAGATCAAGGAAGGCGAAGCCAAGGGCAAGAAGCACGCCATCATCACCATCTGCGAGCACGTTACCGACGTGAACGCACTGGCCAAGGACATCGAAGCCCTGACCGGTCGTGAAACCCGCGCCACTATCCTGGGCCATATCCAGCGTGGCGGTGCCCCGACTGCCCGTGACCGCATCATGTCCAGCCGTATGGGTGCTTACGCCGTTGAGCAACTGCTGGCTGGTCACGGTGGTCGCTGCGTCGGTATCCAGCGCAACGAGCTGGTACACCACGACATCATCGACTGCATCGAGAACATGAAGCGTCCGTTCGATCAGGAGCTGTACAACCTCTCCACCACCCTATTCTAAGCCAAGCGGCTTTTTACCGGCTGTTGATGACAAAAACCCTCCATCGGAGGGTTTTTTTATATCTTGCAAAAACGGGGGCATCGGCACGCTGTGTGGCCCTCACCATACGGTTTGCCTGATTACCAACCCTTGCGCCATCTTACTGATCACCAGCCTTCCTCTCCTCACAGCAACCTGCTTCAGCCTACGAACAGAGTTCCGGTATTGTCGTGGATGTTTTATCACTGCGAACCGGATTGCGTTGACCTGTGCTCTGTCGACCCTGAAACGAGCTTGTTCAGCCTCCTCGTCATACGCCGCTTTTTATATCTCAATCTTGCAGAAGGGATTCAGATATCTTATCCAACCATGCTCCGGCGCAGTTCTCGTATTGCACTCACATGATTCACGCAGATGCACCGGCTACGCAAATCGCTACTCGCGCCCAGCCCAGCCCAGCCCAGCCCAGCCCAGCCCAGCCCAGCCCAGCCAGAGAATACGCCTCTGGCCTATTGCTCACCTCACTCTTGCTGCGGCCATGTCAACTCCGAGGCCGACGGGGAAATTGGCGGTGATAAAACAGCCAGCTGCCACTCTGTATCCCCCCGATGCACGGCTCTTCTCCCTATGCCCCCAGTGTTTTGCTGTAAAAATGCGGAGACTCTGGACTGATAAAGTGATGGTGCGACAAGGGTTGGCAACCAGACTCTCTCCATAGACTTCTTTTGGATGGGCTATCTACGTCAGGAATCGTCAAACCACTGCCTTGCACACTTTTTATGACCTCAATGACACTATTACGAGGGTGAAAACTTATAGAACTCCATTTGAGCCCCCATAAAAAACCCACCACCAAGCCAACCAGCAGCTCACCAACCAATTGAATTTAAATGAAATAATCATAAAAACAGAATATTGAATGCTAACCCCGCCAGATGAGGTGATAAAATCAGCTCAATATGACAAAAACAGCCATCTCAACCAACCAAAAACATAAAGCGGCCATTTTATCAATTTAAATCTTGTTTTACCCCCTTGTTATGGTATCTTGACTACATCAACCAACAACTTAGGGAGAGAAAAATGAAAGAGTTTGTCGTCACTGCCGTTTTCACGGTGTTTTTCACCCTGGTTGCTGTCTCTCTGCCCTCACTGTCACAGTTCTGAGCCGGATAGAGAGGCATCAATCCGGACCGACCTCTTTGTCATGTCTGTTTAATCGCCACCAACTGGCGCTTTTCAGTGACAATGCCGAGATGGTCAACATAGATATGATTTCATCACGTTGACGCTGTTTCTTTCGCCACAAGGGTGTAACCAGGATGGTTTAACCATATGGGCTGATGGAGTAGAACCAGCAGCAGATCATATCCGAGGGGAGCAAGGCTCCCCTTTTTGTTACCCGCAGTTTGACAATCCCCTACCCCGGCATCTACAACAGTCCGGTTGACGCCACACGGCCCATGCCCACAACTGATGTTTTCCCCTCCTGTACTCTCCATTCAACACAGCTAAATCCGTCAGCAATCTCTTGTGCACACCTTTGCTCTGATACTTGTCCGGCAGATATAAAAAAGCCCCCGCCATCATGGCAGGGGCTCGCGTTACGCAGTGTCAGCTTAGGGCTGTTATATCTCAGTCCAGCTCAAAGCAGTTATGCCTTGTTCCAGCGCTGCGGGTCATATTCCGGGCTGAAGCGGTCAACAATGACAGCACAGGCCGCATCGCCGGTGATATTGAGGGAGGTGCGGATCATGTCGAACAGACGATCCAGCGCGAACAGCAGCGGCAGCCCTTCGATGGGGATCCCTGCCGCCAGCAGCACGGCAACCACCAGGAAGCTTGGGCCCGGCACACCGGCCTGACCGATCGCCCCCAGAGTGGAGGTCACAATGATGGCCGCCCAGGCACCGACGCTCAGATCGATGTTGTAAACCTGCGCGAAGAAGATGGCGACCAGACCGTAATAGATGGCGTTGCCGCTCATGTTGATGGTGGCACCCAGCGGCAACACGAAGGAGGCTGTCGCGTTGGTCACTTTCAGATCATGCTCGCAGGTCTCCATATTGACCGGCAGGGTCGCCATGGAAGAGGCGGTGGAAAAGGCCACGATCTGCGGCTTCTTCATGGCAGAGAGGTACTTCATTACCGGCGTGTTGGAGAACATCATCACCAGCAGCGGATAGACCACAAAGCCGAAGATGAGGATGGCAGCCACATAGACCACGAACAGCTTGAGTACCAGGGTCAGCACATCGAAGCCATAGGTACCGATGGCCTCAGCCATCAGACCGAACACCCCGAGCGGCGCGATGATCATCACCTTGTTGATCATCCAGACGAAGGCATCCACCAGGGTATTGAGCCCATCGACCAGTGGCTTGGCCCGCTCGCGCGGCTGTTTGGCCAGCGCAATGCCGAGGAACATGCAGAACACCAGGATCTGCAGGATGTTAGCCTCGTTGAGGGAGTTGAAGACGTTGGTGGGGATCATGCCAAGCAAGGTGGCAACTGCATCCGGCAACGCCCCTTTATCGGCATAGTCACCGCCAAACATGGAGGCAACGGAAGCGAAATCGACCCCGACACCCGGTTTGAAGATCTGCCCCATCACCAGCGCCAGCAACACGGCCAACGCTGAGGTCACGAGGAAGAAGGCCAGCGTCGCTGCACCGATCTTGCCCGCCGCCGGGCTGGCGCCCAGATTGGCGGCGCCGGAGAGGATGGCAACCGCCACCAGCGGGATCACCAGCATCTTGATCAGCTGGATAAACAGGGTACCGAGCGGTGCAAACACGGTGGCTTGTTCACCCATGAACGCGCCGACCACTGCGCCCAGTACCATGGCGACCACAACCTGGAAGCCGATGTTTTTAATGAGTCCTTTAGTTAACACAATATGTTCCTTTATGTAGCAAAATTCACACTTTTCCCAGTGCAATTAACCAAACAGGGGAATGAGCGGCTGCCCATTCCCCTGTTTGCGCGTGTTATCTCACATTTAATTACTGTTTTAAATCAGCAAATCATTAACCTTGGCTATTAATAAGTTTGCGAAAAAGTGAAGATTCAAAGCGGTCTCGGCGATTTTTACCTCATCCCCCATGACAACTGGCAAAAGATTGTGCTAGTTTGGCTGCACAAACGTACACACAGGGATGTAAACATGCTGAAAGTTAACGAGTATTTCGACGGAAATGTAAAATCCATCGTTTTCGAACAAAAAGGCGAGAAATCAACCGTCGGGGTGATGAACGCCGGTGACTACCTGTTCAACACCGCCGCCCCCGAACGGATGACAGTGATCAAGGGCGCTCTCACCATCCAGCTGGCTGATGAAGATGAGTGGCACACCTACAGCCAGGGTGAATCCTTCCTGGTGGCCGGTCACTCCTCCTTCAAACTGGAAGTGAAAACCCCCACAGCTTATCTGTGCGAATTTCTCGACTGATCAGGCCGGTTGAAGGGGATCAACCCCTTCAACCTTCTTGGGCAATCCCCAGCCCATTATCTGTATCCATGTCACAGCACCGCACATCCCCGCTTTCCATCCACGGCAAAAATCCTAGAATAAACAGACATAAACCATCACCGGATTGATGTCATGATCAGCGTGTTTGACCTGTTTTCCATCGGAATTGGCCCCTCCTCTTCCCATACCGTCGGCCCCATGCGTGCCTCTTATGCCTTCGTCCAGCAGCTCAAGCTGCAAGGGCATCTGCCACAGGTCACGCGGGTCGAAGTGGAGTGTTACGGCTCGCTGGGCCAGACCGGCAAAGGGCACGGCACCGGCAAGGCGATCATTCTAGGGTTGTCGGGCTTTGAACCGGAATCGGTCGATATCGATGCGATTCCCGCCATTCTGGCTCGAGTGGAAAAGGAGCAGAACCTGCCGCTGGCAGGCGAGCAACCAAGCCATTTTCCCCGCACCGGTGCCATCATCTTCAACCGCCGCAAGACCCTGCCGGCCCACACCAATGGCATGACTCTGCGGGCCTTTGATAAAGAGGAAAACCTGCGCTTCAGCCAGACCTACTACTCCATCGGGGGCGGCTTCATCATTGAAGAGAGCCACTTTGCCACCGCCAAAGAAGAGGCCGCCAAGTCCGATGCCGAACATCCTGTCCCCTACCCGTTCGACAGCGGCGCCCAACTGCTTGCCCATTGTCAGGAGAGCGGCCTCTCCATCTCTGGGCTGATCCTGGCCAACGAGCGGGTATTTCGCAGCGATGAGCAGATAAAAGCGGGGCTGCGCAAGATCTGGCAGGCGATGCAGGGCTGCGTCGAGCGAGGCTGCAAAAGCGAAGGGGTGCTGCCGGGCGGCCTCAAGGTTCGGCGCCGCGCCCCGGGGCTGTTCCGCCAGCTCAGTTGCGAGACCAACTTCAACAAGGATCCGCTGATGGTGATGGAGTGGGTCGATCTCTTTGCGCTGGCCGTCAATGAAGAGAACGCCGCCGGTGGCCGGGTGGTGACCGCCCCCACCAATGGCGCTGCGGGCATCATCCCCGCCGTGCTGCACTACTACGATCGCTTCGTGCACAAGGTGGATGACGAGATGCTGATCCGCTACTTCCTCACCGCGGCTGCCATCGGCATCTTATATAAGAAGAACGCCTCCCTCTCCGGGGCCGAAGTGGGCTGTCAGGGTGAAGTTGGGGTTGCCTGCTCCATGGCGGCTGGCGCGCTGACCGAACTGTTGGGGGGCAGTCCGGCCATGGTGGAGAACGCCGCCGAAATAGGCATGGAGCACAATCTCGGCCTCACCTGTGATCCCATCGGCGGACTGGTGCAGGTGCCCTGCATCGAGCGCAACGCCATGGGGGCGGTCAAGGCGATCAATGCCGCCCGCCTCGCCCTGCGCGGCACCGGTGAGCACAAGGTGTCGCTCGACAAGGTGATCAAGACCATGTGGGAGACCGGCAACGACATGAAGACCAAATACAAGGAGACGGCCCGTGGCGGCCTCGCCGTTAACATTACCGAATGTTAAAAAACAGCAAATGACTCCATTTGGTTCCGAAATGCCCGGCATCGCCGGGTATTTTTATGGGCAAACGCTTAACAAAATGGATAAGCACAAAAATAAATTTTATACTTGCGCCTCAAATTCAACAAAAATAGATCTATTTCAACTTTTTTTAGGTCTGGAGCCGTTACACTACGGTTATCTGGTTCTGTGACCTGCGCTGACAAGCGCGTTCCATGGATCTCCCAAATTTCTGTGAGTGGGCATGCCGCCCCCTTCTACCCTGAGGTAATAGTGACATGATCAGCGTTTTTGATATCTTCAAAATCGGTGTAGGCCCCTCTTCTTCCCACACTGTTGGCCCGATGAAAGCGGCCAAACAGTTTGTTGACGAGCTGCGCGCGGGCGGCAAGATCCGCGATGTAACCCGGATCAATGTCGATGTTTACGGCTCCCTCTCCTGGACCGGCAAAGGCCACCATACCGACACTGCCATCATCATGGGCCTGGCTGGCAACCTGCCGGAAAATGTCGATATCGATGCCATCCCCGAGTTTATCTCCCGTGTTGAGCAGACCGAGCGCCTGCCGATCGGCCTGCACTGCCACACCGTCAGCTTCCCGCGTGACGCCATGGTATTCCACGACGAAGCCCTGCCGCTGCACGAAAACGGCATGAAGCTGACTGCCCTGATCGAAGATGAAGTGGTCTACAGCAAGACCTACTACTCCATCGGTGGCGGTTTCATCGTTGACGAAGAGAACTTCGGCAAGGCTGACAGCGGCGACATGTCCGTACGCTATCCGTTCAAGAGCGCCGCTGAGCTGGTTGCCCATTGCAGCCAGACCGGTCTCTCCATCTCTGCCCTAATGATGGAAAACGAGAAGTGCTTCAACACTCCAGAAGAGATCTACAAGAAGTTCGGCAAGATCTGGAACACCATGCGCGAAGGTATCGAGCGCGGCTGCCGTACCGAAGGCGTTCTCTCCGGCCCGCTGCGCGTACCCCGTCGTGCCGCACCGCTCTACCGTCAGCTCAACACCAACGAGAACCTCTCGAGCGACCCGATGAACATCGTTGACTGGGTCAACATGTTCGCTCTGGCCGTGAGTGAAGAAAATGCTGCCGGTGGCCGCGTGGTCACCGCCCCGACCAACGGCGCTGCCGGTATCATCCCGGCCGTACTGGCTTACTACGACAAGTTCATCCAGCCGGTTGGCCGCGACGAGTACACCCGTTTCTACCTGGCTGCCGGTGCCGTCGGCATCCTCTACAAGATGAACGCCTCCATCTCCGGCGCCGAAGTGGGCTGCCAGGGTGAAGTGGGTGTCTCCTGCTCTATGGCCGCTGCCGGTCTGACCGAGCTGATGGGCGGTAGCCCGGAGCACGTTTGCGAAGCCGCTGAAATCGGTATGGAGCACAACCTGGGTCTGACCTGTGATCCGGTTGCCGGTCAGGTACAGGTGCCTTGCATCGAGCGTAACGCCATCGCCGCCATGAAGGCAGTCAACGCCTCCCGTATGGCCCTGCGTCGTACCTCCAAGCCACGCGTCTCCCTGGACAAGGTGATCGAGACCATGTACATCACCGGCAAGGACATGGACTCCAAGTACCGTGAAACCTCCCGTGGCGGTCTGGCCATCAAGGTGATGCAGGTTGCCTGCGAATAAATAAGGGTTACGACCCTCATCTGAACAAAGGCGGGATATCCCGCCTTTTTTATTGCCCGAATGGGATGCCGGGCACTTATACCGGCATACCGACCATTTCACTGTAGGGCGTCGCGGATATGTCCCTGCTACGCCACCGCAATGCGGATTGCCTTGTCTGCATACCTCTCTAATTACATACCTTGATTAACTCTTCTCAATGCATTGAGAGGGACATTACGCCCCTACATGAAACCTTTTACCCGCTATCTTGCCCCAGCCACAATTTCACAACTAATCGATATCGAGATGGCCCCTCATCTCAATATCCCCCTTTGGTCATACCCTTGTTTGGCAAGACGCGGTTACCACTCCCCCTGCGGATTATCACGCCGCCACATTGATTGCCTCCTATGTGGCACTTTCGTGATCAGGGCAAACAATCAAGTACACAAACAGGGGGTTAGCTCATCATTTTGGCCACAGCACATCGCGCAAACTGGTTTTAGCACTGTTATCACCGCCCTCTTTACGCGCCCTTTGATGGACAACTCATCACGCAGTGGAGGCCAAAAAAGCGCCCAAGGAAGAGGCTGAAAATAATCGATGAATGAGCCAATAGCCGTTGAAATGGAGGATATGAGTACGCGCCACTCGCTATTTTTGTGAGCGCCAGCAAAGGTTGAGGATATGGTGTTGGGAGCAGATTGACTTTCTATTTAAACAGCGAAAAGTGAATATCACCAAAGGGAGGGTTTAATTTGGCCAGATCCTGTCACGGGATTATCGCAGGCCACCTCTCCGGGGCCGGAATGCGTCATGCAGAGTCACAAAGAATTAGCCCCGCTGGGCAGAACACACAACGGGGCTGGATATTCAGGATGGTTTTTTCAGGTTGGCCTTGTGCTGCTCCAGCAAATTCTCAGGGGGCGGCGGCACCTGCAGGTAAAACCCCTGGTTGGTCAGCGCGGCCATCACCTTGCCGACATCAGCCAACCCCAAGGGCTTGGCCGGATCCAGCTTGGTCATCAGCACCAGCTCGGGACGCCCGAATGCGCTCAGCAATGGCTCGGGAACGCGGGAGAAATCCTCTCTTTTTTCAACAAAAAGGTAGGTCTCGGCTTTTTTGCGACTTTTATAGACTGCACACAACATGGAAATTGATATAATCCGACGAGTTTATTGCCTCTGATGGGGGCAAACTATAACATCAGGAATTGAATAACAATAACGGATTAGCATCTCTGCCTCGGGGAAGATTCATGGTTGAGCGCGATAACGAATTGAAAGGGACCACCTTCACTATTTCTGTGTTGCATATCAGCGATGGCGAGCCTGAGCGGATACGTCAGTTGTTGGCCGAAAAAGTGGCCCAGGCACCCTACTTTTTTAATTGTGCGCCGCTGGTGATCAATGTTTCCCGACTGGAACATATTCCCGATTTCGAACAGCTCAAGGAGCTGGTGGAGTCCGAAGAATTTGTGCTGGTCGGCATCACGGGGGCGCGCAGTGAAGAGATGAAGACAGCCGCCAAGGCGGTGGGACTGGCCGTGATGGCCTCGGGCAAGAGTCGCAAGAGCGAACCGGAACCCGAGCCTGCCCCCGCGCCAGCCGCCCCTGAGGTGGTTCCCGAGCCCGAACCCGCCCCCTTGATCCCGAGCAAGGTACATGTGGGACCGGTTCGTTCCGGCCAGCAGATTTACGCCGCCGGCACCTCGCTGGTGGTGCTGGGGTCCGTCAGTCCGGGAGCCGAAGTGCTCGCCGATGACAGCATTCATATTTATGGCACCCTGCGTGGCAGAGCCATTGCCGGTGCCCGGGGCAACACCCAGGCCCGGATCTATTGCCAGCAATTACAGGCCGAGCTGCTCTCCATCGCGGGCACATTCCAGCTAAGCGATGCATTGCCGGCAGGCCTGATCCAGCAACCGGTCCATATCCGGCTGGACAATGAACAACTCCGAATAGACCGTATCAAATAGAGTTACAAGGAAGCGAGAATGGCGCGAATCATAGTCGTTACATCGGGTAAAGGTGGCGTTGGCAAGACCACAACCAGTGCGGCCCTGAGCACCGGCTTAGCCCAGCGTGGTCACAAGACAGTGGTCATTGACTTTGACATCGGTCTGAGAAACCTGGATCTCATCATGGGCTGCGAGCGGCGCGTGGTGTATGACTTCGTCAACGTCATCAATGGGGAAGCAAACCTCAATCAGGCGCTGATCAAGGACAAACGCTCGGAAAATCTGTTTATCCTGCCCGCCTCCCAGACCCGGGACAAAGATGCCCTCACCCGTGAGGGGGTCGAGAAGATCCTGGATCAACTGGCGGAGATGAAGTTCGATTACATCGTCTGCGACTCCCCGGCAGGGATCGAGGCGGGCGCGCTGATGGCGCTCTATTTTGCCGACGAGGCGATCGTTACCACCAACCCGGAAGTCTCTTCCGTGCGTGACTCCGACCGCATCCTTGGCATCCTGGCCTCCAAGTCCCGTCGCGCCGAGCGTGGCGAAGACCCCATCAAGGAGCACCTGCTGCTGACCCGCTACTGCCCGACCCGCGTCAACCGCGGCGACATGCTGAGCGTGCAGGATGTACAGGAGATCCTGGCCATCCCGCTGCTCGGGGTGATCCCGGAGTCCCAGGCGGTGCTGCGCGCCTCCAACTCCGGCGAACCGGTTATTCTGGACAAGGAGTCCGATGCCGGTCAGGCCTACGAAGATGCGGTGTCCCGCCTGCTGGGCGATGCCAAGGAATTTCGTTTTCTGGAAGAAGAGAAGAAGGGCTTCTTTAGCCGACTGTTCGGGAGTTAAACATGTCATTATTGGATTATTTTCGTTCCAACAAGAAACAGAACACCGCACAACTGGCCAAAGAGCGGTTGCAGATCATTGTTGCTCACGAGCGTTCATCCAGAGGGGGGCCGGATTACCTGCCCCAGCTCAAGCAGGACATCCTCGATGTGATCCGCAAATACGTCAACATTGATCCGGAGAAGATAACCGTCCAACTGGATCAGAAGAGTGATGAGCTGTCGGTACTGGAGCTCAACATCACCTTCGCCGATGACAAGAAGGGATGAGCTGACGCCCTATGCGTGACCCCTTCCCCCAATGAAGACCGGATCCTGTCACTGGATCCGGTTTTTTATTGGCACAAAAACAGGTCACAGCGGCTCGCCTCATCTCGCCAAGGGGTCTGCCGACCGCTAGAATAGCGCCGCCCCGCAGGCAGTGATCTGCGCTGGCACCTTTTTCTCTTTTCTGGAACAGACCGCTTATGTCTATGAATGACGAAATGCACAGCGTCGAGGAACTGCTCGATACCGCCCTCGAACTCTTTATGGAGCTGGCCTCTGACAACCTGCCGGAGCAGGAGATCGCCCGCTTCAATCAGGAGTTCAACGACCGCGGCCTGCTGGCCGAAACCGACCCGGCCGATGACTGGGAAGCGGACGTGGGTTTTGCGGTGAGCGATACCGACTATGCCGAGATCTGGGTAGGCCTTGGCAATGAAGAACAAGAGTATGAGCACCTGTTTGCCCGCATGCTGCTCTCCCGCCGTGTTGACGAGAAGTTCTGCCACATCGAATGGCTGCCCCAATAATTCCGGATCCCGATGATCCCAGCCACTATCAGTGGGAGTCTGGCCCTGACGCCGTGGCCCCCGTGCGCCCATCTGCATCGTTTGGGCGCCGGGTGTTGAGGTGGGCAGGCAAGATCGCGCTGGCCGGGCTGCTCTGCTCGGTCGGCTCGGTCGCCTTGCTGCGTTTTATCGATCCGCCGATGTGGAGCTGGCGTATCGAGCGGGCCCTCTTTCCGCCCGCCAAGATCACCCAGGTGCGCCATCAATGGGTAGATCTGGAGTCCATCTCCAAGGAGCTGCAACTGGCGGTGATTGCCGCCGAGGATCAGCGCTTTGCCGATCACAACGGCTTTGACATGGATGCCATCAACGCCGCGCTCAAGCACAACCAGCACAGCGAACGGGTGCGCGGTGCCAGCACCCTCAGCCAGCAGACCGCCAAGAACCTCTTTATGTGGAGTGATCGCAGCTTCCTGCGCAAGGGGCTGGAGGCCTGGTTTACCCTGCTGATGGAGCTGGGTTGGGACAAGGCCCGCATTCTCGAGGTCTATCTCAATATCGTGGAGTTCGGCCCCGGCATCTATGGCGCCGAAGCCGCCGCCCGCACCTACTTTGGCAAACCGGCCAGCCGCTTGACCCGCTACGAGTCATCCCTGCTGGCCGCCGCCCTGCCCAATCCGTGGCGTTATCGGATCAAGCCCCCTTCACCCTATGTGCAGAAACGCTCGGTCTGGATCCGCCGCCAGATGGGGCAACTGGGTCAGATCACCCTCAATCGGGTGCATCAGGCCGACTGATCCTCAGGGCTCATCGGGTTTCTCCGGTGGGCCCAGATGGCCGCCCACCGTCTCGCGGTGAAGCGGCAGATAGTGCCACCACCAGGCCTCGCGCCGTCGCTTGATCTGTTGCCGCCGTCCCCGCTGCTTCATCCCCTTACTCCCTGCCAGATGATCCGCGCCTTAACCATACTCCCCCAACGGCAACTTGGACAGGCCAGCCCCGCCCGGCGCACTGGTCTGGCCGCCACAGCCAATAATTGTTACAGTAGCGAACCTCGATGTATCTGGAGTGATTTCATGGAACAGCGTACCCCGGATCAGCTGGTCGAATGGGCCTATGATCAGTTTCTTGAGCAGGCCGCCGATATGCTGGCCCCCGAACAAATAGTCGACATCACCCTGGAGTTTGAGCAGCGTGGCGCCGTGGAAGCAACCCTGCCCAATGCCGACTGGTCGACCGAGCTGGGTGAGCCGGTCGATATGGAGCGCTGGGTCGAAGTGTGGGTCGGTTTGCTGGATCATCAGGATGAGTTTGAGGTGATCTTCGCCACCTTTCTGCTGCCCCGTCTGCTGACCGAAGATCAAGTGCATGTGCGCTGGCATCGCCAGCAGCAGGCATAAAAAAGGCGCCATCGGCGCCTTTCTTGTTTCTATGCTTTTTATTTCTGTTCTCTGCTAATCCTGCGCCGCGATGGCCTTGGCCAGACAGCGGCGGCACCAGCAAGCGCTGGCCTCCTGCATCGGCAGTACCGGCAACTGGCTGCACCAGCACTGCGCAATGGTCTGACCGGCAGAGACGGCGCAATAGGCCGGTTCGCCACAACCCGGGCAGCGGTGGGTGCTTTTCGAGCCATTCAGCTCGGCCATCACCGCCAGCTGGGCCTTGCTATCCATCGCCGACCAGTGGCCGATCTCGCTCAGGGTGCGGCCACAACCAAGGCAAAGCCCGTCTTTCGCCTTGCAGAGGCCAACACAGGGACTCGGCATCTTATTCGCTATCCACGGCCGAGTCGGTCTCTGTGGCCACCAGAGTGATGGCGTTATCTTCGATGACAATCTTGCCCTGCTTGTAGAGGCCGCCGATCGCCTTCTTGAAGGTGCCCTTGCTCATGCTGAACAGCTTGTAGATGAGTTCGGGTTCGCTCTTGTCACCCACCGCCAGACTGCCGCCCTGCTTTTTCATCCGGCTCAGAATGCGCTCACCAGCGTCATCAACCCGCGCCAGACCCGGCTTTTGCAGGGTCAGATCGAGCTTGCCATCCTCGCGCACCTGCTTGACCCAGGCGGTTTGCGGCCGACCGGTCATCACCCGGCCAAACACTTCGTTCTTGAACAGCATGCCGGGATACTGACCGTTGACGATCACCTTGATGCCAAGGGGCGAGTGCTCCCCCGGTAGCGCGGTCACTTCGTCACCAACCTTGAAGTTGCTGCCGGCCGGGGTCAGGAAACGCTCGATGCGGCTGGTGCCGACCATGCGCCCTTCGTTATCCAGTTGCAGACGCACCAGATAAACGTGGCCCACCTGCATCGGCTTGTTCTGCTCGCGGCTGGGCACAAACAGATCCTTTTTCATGCCCCAGTCGAGGAAGGCACCAATCTTGTTGGCATTGACCACTTTCAGACCGGCAAATTCGTCCACCATGGCAAATGGCTTGTCGGTGGTGATCACCGGCTCGCAATCGGCATCCAGATAGAGGAAGACCTGCACGCTATCCCCCTCTTTCACCCCTTCCGGCAGTTGACGCTTGGGCAGCAGCAGTTCACCGTACTCATCGGCCGCAAGCCAGGCGCCACGGTCTTCGAGTTCAACAACGGTGAGGGTGTTCATCTTGCCAATCTGTATCATGGTGCTCTCTTTTTTCATTACCCGGATGGGCCAACTGAACATGGCCCCTATGGGCGCGCATGTTACCTCAAGAGCGGTGATCCGGCCTAGTCCCCAAGCCACCACTGGCCGCCCTTTCGCCCTTATCTTATCCGCCAATGGTGATTAAATCGCCAAACAGGCGGCCATTTGCTGTAAATAACCCCACTTTTAGGTAGACTTCGCGGCTGTTCAAATCCAGAGGAACTGTCGATGAACCCATCCACTCGTACCCGCCATCTTAATCAATGGATCCAGAGCCACAGTAATCAGGACATGACCTACCCAGCCCTGCACGGTTTTCTCTGTGCCCGTCTGGTAGGGCCAGAGACCCCTGACTGGCAACGCCCGCTGGCTGGATTGCTGGAACAGGATGCCGAGTTGGATGAAAAAAGCGCAGAAGCCCTCAACCATCTGATCGCCGAGCTGGAAGCCCGGGCCGACGACGCCCAGCTAGCCCTGCCGAGCCAATGCCGCCTGCCCAGCGATAACCCGGAGCAGGTGTTCGAGCAGAGCCATCCCCTCGGTCAATGGTGTTATGGCTTCAGCATGGGTTTTGCCACCTGGCCCAAGCCGAAGGATTTGAACGACCCGACCACCCAGTACCGCTTCAGTCTGGCCGCCGAGCTGAGCCTGTTTCGCGACAAGCAGATGGCCCAGATGCTCTATAGCGCCGCCGCCAGTGAACTCCCCTTTGTCGAGTTCTGCAAACGCCAGCGCCAGAATATGAAAACCGCCCTCAACCAGCTGCTCAACCTCGACCAGTATCAGGCCGCCCCCAGCGCTGATGTCACCCTCAATGGCGAGCAGGCCCAGCAGTGGCAGACCTGGTTCGAGCTGGCCGACAGCTGCCGCGATCATCAGGCCCGCCTCGGCTGGTTCGAGAAGATCATCGCCGATGCCACTCCGCTGTTTGATGAAGCCTTCTGGCAGCAAATCGCCGGCCACGGCTGGAGTGCCCCCGAGCTGCGTCCTCTGCTGGCCGCCAGAGCCGGGCGCGCCGACTGCCTGCTGCGCCTTGGCAAGCTGGGCGAGGCCAAAGCGGAGTATCTGTCGCTGCTGACAATCTGCATGGCCGATGAGCTGGGTTGCCGCTACAACCTCTCCACCCTCTATGCACTGCAAGGGGATTGGCAGGCGTTGGCCGCCCTGCTGGTGCGCTTCGATGAAGCCTCCAGCTGGTTGCTCTACAACAAGGCGCTGATGGTCTTTGCTACCGAGGGTGCCGAGGCAGCCAAGCCCCATCTGCTGATCGCCATCGAGGCCAACCCGCACATTCCGGCCTGCCTGCTGGGTCAGCGCAAGCTGCCCAAACAGGAGCCACAAAGCTGGCAAGCGGGCAGCCGCAACGAGGCAGCACTCTACGCCATCCACACTCGCGAGGCCTGGCTCAAGCAGAACGCCCTCATCTGGTTGCGTAAAGGCTGAACAGCGTTGGCTTAAAATCCCGTCGGTCAGACCCGGTTTTTCCTTGAGGGCGTGCGCCACCGCACATTTCATCGCAACCGGGTCAGACAAATCAGCTTGAGTTTCGTATCATCAATGTCAAAGTATCAAAAGAAACTGCATCTGATGCAGCCGTCACAGCAGGGTGTAATATGTCAAAAATCATAGCGTTACTCGCTCACTACCCGCCCTATCAGTTGGTACATGCCGCCGAGATGCTACGGGATACCTTCGAACAGTTTTATGAACAGCGTTACCAGCTGACCGTGCCGCAATGGCGCCTGATGATGGTGCTCGGCCCCAACTACCCCATCAGCCAGAAAGAGCTGGTCGAGGCGAGCGGCATGGACAAGGTGCGCATCTCCCGCGAGATCCGCCGTCTGGTTGAAAAAGGGATCATCTTTACCGAGAGCAGCGAGCAGGATAAACGCATCAGCCTGGTCTCCCTCACCAATGCCGGGCTCGCACTCTTCCTGCAGCTCAAGAGTGAAGCAGGCAGCTGGCAACATACCCTGACCGACTATCTGCCAAGCGAATCCCGCGAGGCGATCCGCCAGCATCTGCACAGCGTCAGCGCCGCCATTGAGCAGCTGCAATCACTGGATCGGGAGAAATAATCATGGATTTGAAAAAGTTCGCCACCATGGACATCAACATGCTGCTGAGCGTCGTCAATATGCAGCTGCGTGATCGCTATGACGATCTGGATGATCTCTGCAAGGCGCAGGATATCGATCAGGCTGCACTGGAAGCGCGGCTCGCCAGCGGCGATTTTCACTACCAGCCAGCGCAGAAACAGTTCAGATAAAGAGAGCTAGCGGGATCGGGATCACATGATGGCGCTGGCTCTGCGGTAAAAACCTGATATGGTCTGAAGAGCCCCAACAGGGTGATGCACGGATACATCACCCTGTCACAAGAGGGCATTAAAATCGTTTCAGGTGAGCAAACCAAGGATGACCCCATGATATTGATGACCCGACAGAGCCTGTTGATCACGCTCTGTATCCTGTTGATGATCAGCCTCTTCACTCCCCACATGCCGCAAAGTACCGAACAGTGGCTAACCACCCTCTTGCTTGGCCTGCTGGTCGCGGTGGCATTGCTGCTGGTGCGTGGTTGTCGCCGTTTTATGATGGAGTAGTGACTCCGCCGGAACGTCTGTACCGACCGCTTGCCGCAATACTCTCTGCAACAACAACGTGTGTCGCAATCATATCTAACCCAAAAACAAACGCAGCCTGATGGCTGCGTTCTTGTATCTGGCGGGGCAACCCCTTGAAGAGATAACCCCTGACGGGATAGATAGCCCTTATAGAGAGAGCCCTTAGATAGCCAGAGCCTCAAGCTGCGCTTTGGCCGCTTCCATCCCCTTGCTCTGGGCATCCGGACCCATCCCCATGCCTTCGGCGTAGATGAAATCCACCTCTTTGATACCGATGAAACCGAGCACGGTACGCATGTAGGGAGTGACCAGATCGGTGGCGCTGCCGACGTGCATGCCACCGCGGGGGCTGATCACCAGCGCACGGGTATTTTCAACCATACCCACCGGACCGGTCTCGGTGTAGCGGAAGGTGACGCCAGCGCGAGCCACCAGATCGATCCAGTTTTTCAGCTGGGTCGGGATGTTGAAGTTGTACATGGGAGCGGCAATCACCACCAGATCGCTTGCTTTGAGTTCGGCGATCAGCTCGTCGGACTGGGCGATCACCGCCAGTTGACGTTCATTGAGGTTGTCACCACCGCGCAGGCCGGAGGCCAGCTCGCCATCCAGCACCGGCAGGTTGAGGGCAGCCAGATCACGCACGGTGACGGCATCATCCTGATGATCAGCCAGGAAGCCGTCGATCAGGGCGTTGGATTGGGAATATTGACCCAGGATGCTGGATTTGAGTACGAGGATATTGGCCATGGTGAAACTCCATTTGGTTGTCGGTTGAACAGCGTTGCTGTCGATGGAGGTCACTCTAAACATTGTGCTTATTTGCTGATAGCGAAAATAGATGCTCAACTTGTTCAAATTTTTTGATGCAAGGCCACTTCCTCGCCAGCCAACCCTGCGGCCGTGCTTCAACCCTTGGCAGAACAAACGATTGCCGTTATGATCCGCCGCACTTTTTTCCAGCGACCCGGATCCCATGATACCCTCGCGCAGGCACTCTCCTCTGGCCGGTGCAGTCTGGATGATGGTGGCAGGACTCTGCTTCGCCGCCGTCAACAGCCTGAGCCAGTATGTCAGCTTCAAGCTTGGTCTCCCATCGACCCAGGTCGCTTTTCATCAATACCTGATCGCCCTGATCTGCCTGCTGCCCTGGCTGGTTCGCCATGGCTTGCGCCAATCCCTGATGACCAATCAGTTCCGGTTACACCTGTTGCGGGTATTGCTGGCAGTGATCGGCATCCAGCTCTGGCTCTGGGCACTGGCGTACCCCGTCCCCATCTGGCAGGGGATCGCCCTGCTGATGACTTCGCCACTGTTTGCCACCTTGGGCTCTGCCCTGCTGCTCAAGGAGCAGGTGAGCCGGGCCCGTATTCTGGCCACTCTGGCGGGCTTTGCCGGCGCCATGCTGATCCTCGCCCCCTGGGCTGACGAGTTCAACTGGGCCTCCCTGCTGCCGGTGGCGGCGGCGCTGTTCTGGGCGGGCTACTCCCTGCTGGTACGCTATCAGGCGGCCAACGAATCATCCCACACTATCGTGGTCTACCTGCTTATCTTCAGTACCCCGTTCAACGCCATGCTGGCGCTGCCAGAGTGGCAGTGGCCAACGGAAAGCCAGTGGCTGCTGGTAGCCGCCTCCGGCGTGTTGTCGGCTCTGGCCCAGATGTCCATCGCCCGCGCCTACAGCGTGGCGGAGGCCTCCTTCGTACAACCTTTCGATTTTGCCAAGCTGCCGATGAACGTGCTGGCGGGCTGGCTGGTATTTGGCTGGGCGCCTCCCGGCCGTCTGTGGCTTGGCGCCGCCATCATCATTGGCGCCATTACCTTGCTGACCCATCTGGAGCAGCGCGCTCACAAACCCGTTTCCTGAGGTACGCCATGCGTGCCTCTTTTTTTGTCCGCTATTTGTGTAATAGCGATCATCAACAATGACCATCGACATCAGGAGAGATCGTATGTTTGGAACCGCAACCCGCCCCGGCGCCACCCGTGCCCTGCTGCTGGGCTCCGGCGAACTTGGCAAAGAGGTCGCCATCGAGTTGCAACGGTTCGGGATCGAAGTGATCGCCGCCGACCGCTATGCCAACGCCCCCGCCATGCAGGTGGCCCATGCCGCCCGGGTGCTGGATATGCTCGATGGCGCCGCTCTGCGCGAGCTGGTCGCCGAGATCAAACCCGACCTCATCATCCCCGAGATCGAGGCCATCGCCACCGATACGCTGGCAGCCCTTGAGCAGGAGGGGGTCAAGGTAGTGCCCAACGCCCGCGCCACCCAGCTCACCATGAATCGGGAAGGGATCCGCCGTCTCGCCGCCGAGACCCTGGGCCTCCCAACCTCCCCCTACCGCTTTGCCCAAAGCAAGGAGGAGTTTGTCGCCGCCGTCGAGGCTATCGGCATGCCCTGCGTGGTGAAGCCGGTGATGAGCTCATCCGGCAAAGGACAGAGCGTGCTGCGCGATCTCGCCAGGCTCGATGAGAGCTGGACCTACGCCCAGGAGGGTGGCCGTGCCGGTCGTGGCAAGGTGATCGTCGAGGGCTTCGTTCCCTTTGAGTACGAGATCACCCTGCTCACGGTACGCGCAGTCGATGGCATTCACTTCTGCGATCCGATCGGCCACCGTCAGGAAGATGGCGACTACCGCGAATCCTGGCAGCCGCAGGTGATGAGCGAGCTGGCGCTGTCCCGCTCCAAAGAGGTAGCGGCCAAGGTGGTCGAGGCCCTCGGTGGTTACGGCCTGTTCGGGGTCGAACTCTTCATCAAGGGGGATGAGGTGTGGTTCAGCGAGGTATCGCCGCGTCCCCACGATACAGGCATGGTGACCCTGATCTCGCAGGATCTCTCCGAGTTCGCCCTGCATGTGCGCGCCATTCTGGGGCTGCCGGTCGGTACCATCACCCAGTACGGGCCGAGCGCCTCCGCCGTGGTACTGCGCGAAGGGCACAGCCAGAATATCCGCTATCAGGGGATTGGTGAGGCATTGGCGCTGGTGCCGGGCGCCCAGCTGCGGCTGTTTGGCAAGCCGGAGATCGCCGGTCGTCGCCGTCTTGGCGTGGCGCTGGCCCGCGCAGCGGATTGCCAGGATGCGGTGGAAAAAGCCAAAGCCGTGGCCGCCAAGGTCGAAGTACTGTTCTAAGGGCTTTTTTGCCACAGCAAAACAAACGTTTGCCGATGTGATCGGGCGCAAGGGGCATGGCAATGCCCCTTTTGCATTTCCCCGTCAGGCTTATAATCCCCTCTTCAAATTTGTCAGGAGTACAAGATGTTAGCTGCCGTGATCTTCGATATGGATGGTGTTCTGATCGACTCGGAACCCTTTTGGCAACGGGCCCAGATCGCCGTTTTCTCCGAACTGGGTCACCCCCACACGGTAGAGGATTGCGAATCGACCATCGGCGTGCGCATCGATCAGCTGGTCGCCCACTGGTATCGCCTGCGCCCGTGGAGCGGCCCAACTCAGGAAGAGGTAGTACAGCGCATTCTGGATCGGGTCAACGCCCTGATCCTCTCCGAAGGTCAGGCCAAAGCCGGTGTGCTGGAGGCGCTCGACCTTATCGAAGCCCGCGGCCTGAAAGTGGGTCTGGCCACCTCTTCCCCCTTTGCGATGGTAGAAGCGGTGCTCGGCAAACTCGGCATTCGCGATCGCTTTATGGCGGTTCACTCCGCTGAAGTAGAGCGTTTCGGCAAACCGCACCCGGATGTCTACATCCACGCCGCCGAAAAGCTGGGGGTGGAACCGGTACACTGTCTGGCCATCGAAGACAGTTTTACCGGCCTGCTGGCGGCCAAGGCGGCCTCCATGACAGCGCTGATCGTGCCGGATCCCGCTTTAGTGGGTGACCCACGCTTGGCCATCGCCAACTACCAGCTCGGCTCGCTGGCCGAGCTGAATGCCGACATGTTGGCCAGCTGGGTCAAGTAGCGCCTATCGCTGCCTTGCTGCGCTCGCGTTCTCATACCCGCAGGGGGCTCCTGCCCCCTGTGATTGCCAAACAACCGTTGGCAATTTCCCTCTTTTCACCTGTCATTCTCAACCAGATTGTTCCTCTCGCACACGACCAGTCCAACCGGTTGCACCTTGCCATCCCTCAGCCTTGATCTCTGTCATAAACGTGCGTTTGCTCGCGGTTAACCCCCTGCAGCCCGACTAGAATCAGGGTAGATAGGCGGCCTCAGGGCCCGAGGAGGTTATCATGATCGAGTACACCAGCAAGCGCATCGTCTGCCCCCACTGCGGTCACCATACCCGGGTCGAGCTGGATGCCAGCCAGGGTGATCAGGAGTTTTACGAAGATTGCATGGCCTGTTGCAATCCGATCCACCTGCGGCTTCACCGCGACGAAGCCCGCGACTGTTTGCAGTTGTTTGTGGATGCAGACGACGAGCAACTGTTTTGATTACGAGTCACAAAAGGCCGAACAGCTGTTTTGCCTGCAAGTCGCAAAGAGCTGAGCAGATGTTGTGACTGCGAGTCATAAAAAGTTGAGTAGATATTTTCACCATGTAAATAACAAGGGCCTGCACACTGCAGGCCCTTGCTTATGAGGCGATTAACACCGAGCCGTTTCCTTTCAGTGACCCCCGCGTGACGCCAGTACCCGCTCCACCGTATCGACGATGGCCTGGGTCTGGGGATCGATCTCGATATTGGTCTGCCAGCCAGCCTTGACCCAACCCAGGTTGGTGCGAGCCAAGGTCTCGGGGATCAGGTGAACGCAGAACTCCCGCTCGCGCACCTCGCCGATGGTCAGGCTGATGCCGTCGATGCCGATGTATCCCTTGGTCAGCACATATTTCATCAGCTCGGGAGCAAGGCGATACCACACCTGACGGTTGTTGGGGGTGTCGATCACCGAGGTAACCTCTGCCATGCCGATGATATGGCCAGACATGGCATGACCGCCGATCTCGTCACCAAAGCGGGCAGCCCGCTCCACATTGACCTTGTCCCCCACCTTTAGCAGGCCGAGGTTGGTGAGACGCAGAGTCTCCTGCATCAGATCGAAGCTGACCAGATCCCCCTCAACCCGGGTGACGGTCAAGCAGCAACCGTTGTGAGCGACCGAGGCGCCGAGGGCCAGCCCTTCCCCCCACGCCAAGCTTGGCATGCGGATCACGTGTGTACGAAATGAAGCACTCTCTTCGATGGCGACCAGCTCGGCCACACCTTGCACAATTCCGGTAAACATCATCACCTCTTTGTTTCTGGTAACACGCTCTGTTTTTTATCGCGGCCTGTGACCGCTTCTTTTACATAATCCGTTTTTTACACAATTCGTTTCGTACAAACTGTCACACCTGCTCCGCCGCCTCAGACCGCGCCAGCACTCGAGCCCGGCGCTGGGAATGAATGACCACTATGCCAGCCAGCACGATGAGCAGACACCCCGCCATACTACTGAGGGTCGGCATTTCACCAAACATCAGATAGCCGCAGAGGGTAGAAAAAAAGATCTGGAAATAGAAGAAGGGCGCCAGAGTAGAGGCCTGCGCATACTGCATCGCCTTGATAAGGCAATATTGGGAGAGCAGGGTCACCACTGGTAGCGCCAGCAGATAGGGCAAGTCAGCAAGCCCAGGGGAGCGCCACAGTGCAGGCTGCCAGCAGAGTGCAACCATTGCCACCATCCCCAGCATGAAGCAGGTGACGATCAGGATATCGAGGGTGGTCAAACGTGGATCCACCAGCTTGGTGATGAGGTTGTAGCCGGTGTTGGCCAGTACAATGACCAGTGGCAGCAGATAGTAGAGGTTCGCGTCGCCCCCGTCAGGATGGGTCACCACCAGCACGCCAAACAACCCCAACAGCACGGCCGCCACCTTGGTCCGGGTCAGACGCGCCCTGAAAAAGATCACGCCCGCCACCACGAAGGCCAGCGAACCAAGCTGGCAAATGATGGTGTAGACGTTGAGCGGTACATGGGCCAGCGCAATCACCGAGACCAGCGCACAGACCAGAAACAGCAGCGAGCGCAACAATAGCCAGCGATCCACCGCCAGCAGCGCCGACATGGTGCGCCTTGGCAACAACAGCAGCAGACCGAGGAAAGGAACAAAGAAGCGAAACCAGACCATCTCCATCACGGAGTAGCCATGGAGTACCAGATATTTGTCCGCGCCATCCTTGAGCGTCAGGGCGAGAAGTGCAAACAGCGTCAGAAAGATCGCCAGTGAGTTGCGCGAACAGAGCTGCATCAAAGAGGCCGAAACAGGAAAAGGGGGTAATCAAACTAACGGGCTTGCCGCAAATTACAACCGCGAGACTGACAAAATGGGAGCAAAACCGCTATATTTGCTCGCCTTTTTACTTTCAAGGAAGCAAATCATGATGGTTTATGAGTGCTGTGAAGCGATCCGTATCGCCTATAACCAGATTGGCTCCGGCGAACAGGGCTATGTGCCAAACGCCATTGCCGCCACTATTCGCGCCCTCAACGCGGTCGCCGCCGATGAGCGGGTACCCGCCGAGCTGCGTGAACAGGCTGCCTATGCTGCCGCCAACCTGCTGATCAGCGATCACGAAGACGCCTGATCCTGCCCCTTGGGGTGGCAACTATTTCGTCCTGGCTGAATTTCAGGCTAGAATGCCTCCCCCACCCTTTGCACTTTCGTCCGAAAGTGCAAAGGCTCTTCCCGATTTCCGCTCTTTCTCTATCTATCTGATCCACTCGGAGGTGTCAGTGCAACGTTATTGGTCCGAGGCGAAGCAGCTCGTCCGTCTAGCCAGCCCCATTCTGGTCGCCCAGGTGGCCCAGGTGGCCATGAACTTCGTCGATACCGTGATGGCGGGTCAGGTGAGTGCGGTCGATCTGGCCGCCGTGTCGGTGGCCTCCAGCTTCTGGCTACCGGTGATCCTGCTGGTGCAGGGGATCATCATGGCGCTCACCCCCATCGTCTCCCAACTCAATGGCGCCCGTAAACGGGAGGCAATTCGCCCGGCCGTTCATCAGGGTTTCTGGCTGGCGCTCATCGTCACCCCGCTGGCGATGATTGCGCTTTATTACAGCCCGCTGGCGTTGCAGTTCATGGATGTGGAGCCGGTGATGGCGGCCAAGACCACTGGTTATCTGCACGCAATTCTGTGGGGCCTGCCCGCTTTCGTGCTGTTTCAGGTGCTGCGCAACTTCAGTGAGGGGCTCTCCCACACCATGCCCACCATGGTGATCGGCTTTGTCGGGCTGGCGGTCAATATTCCCGCCAACTACATCTTCATCCACGGTCACTTCGGCATGCCGAAACTGGGCGGGGTGGGTTGTGGCGTGGCCACGGCAATCGTGCTGTGGGCCATGCTGCTGGCGATGATCCTCTATGTGAAGCTCTCCCGTCACTTCACCGAGATCCGGCTCTTCTCCCAGCTGGCTCGCCCCAACGGCAGCCGGATCTGGCGCTTGTTCCGCTTAGGGTTCCCCATCGCCATGGCGATCTTCTGCGAGGTGACCCTGTTTACCGTGGTGGCCCTGATGCTGGCCCCCTTCGGCGCCGAGACGGTGGCGAGCCACCAGATTGCGCTGAACTTCTCCAGCCTGGTCTTTATGCTGCCCCTCTCCATCGGGGTGGGTGTCACCATCCGGGTCGGTCACAGCATCGGCGAAGGGCAGCCCCATCACGCCCGGGTGGCTGCTCGCACCGGCTTGATGCTGGGAATGGCCATCGCTGCTGCCACTGCCGCCATGACGGTGCTACTGCGCGAGCAGATCGCATCCATCTATACCGATGATCAGCAGGTGATCGTCCTGGCGGCCATTTTGCTGTTCTTCGCCGCCATCTATCAGATCTCCGACTCGGTGCAGGTGGTCGCGGCCGCCGCACTACGCGGTTACAAGGATACCCAGGCGATCTTCTACGTCACCATCGTCGCCTACTGGGGACTGGGGCTGCCCACCGGCATGATCCTGGGTCTGACCGACTGGCTGGTGCCGCGGATGGGGCCACAGGGCTTCTGGATCGGCTTTATCGTCGGCCTCACCAGTGCGGCCCTGATGCTGGGGGCGAGATTGCGCTACATCTATGGCCGTTTTGCCACTCCGGAAGCCTGCACTACCCTGTCGCGTTCTCAGTAAAAGGACTTGGCGAGCGACAACTCGCCTGCAAAATCAACAGGCTGCGCAAGAACTGGGCAAACAGTCTCCTTTGTGCATATGGCCTGTTGACAGCCTTGGGGGGCATGGGTAGTATGCCGACCACGTCAGCAGCGCTGGCGTAGTGAAGTAAGAGAAAGTGGGTTTATAGCTCAGTTGGTTAGAGCACTACCTTGACATGGTAGGGGTCGTTGGTTCGAATCCAATTAAACCCACCACTTTTCTGTGATGCGTCCTTAGCTCAGCTGGTTAGAGCACCACCTTGACATGGTGGGGGTCGGTGGTTCGAATCCACTAGGACGCACCATCACACAACACTGATTATGCGTCCTTAGCTCAGCTGGTTAGAGCATCACCTTGACATGGTGGGGGTCGGTGGTTCGAATCCACTAGGACGCACCATTCAGTTTGAAAGAAATGCAGATGTGGGTTTATAGCTCAGTTGGTTAGAGCACTACCTTGACATGGTAGGGGTCGTTGGTTCGAATCCAATTAAACCCACCACTTCTGCATAAAGAAATAAAAGTCGCATTGCGCACCCTGCGTCCTTAGCTCAGCTGGTTAGAGCATCACCTTGACATGGTGGGGGTCGGTGGTTCGAATCCACTAGGACGCACCAGATTAAAAAAGCCCGCTCATCGAGCGGGCTTTTTGCATTCTGCCATTTAGCCACTCCCCTGCCCCGCCAATCCGTTCAGCACAATTCGGCAATAACGCAGAGCCTTGTTCCCATAAAAAAACCCGTGCCATCCGATGAATGACACGGGCCGGATAAACGCCGCCAGCGCCTCAGCTCTGCACGGCAATCTCGTACTTCTTTATCTTGCGATAGAGGGTGGCAATCCCAATCCCCAGCGCCTGTGCGGCCAGTTTCTTGTTGCCAAGCCGCTGCAGGGTCTCTTCTATCATCTGTTTCTCCATGCTCTCAAGGCCGCTCTCACCCGGAACGGGTTCAGGCAGCTTCTCCGGCGTGGCGGCGAGCGGAGCGGTGGCAGGTACATTGAACGCCGCATCCAGATTGGTCACCGGGATCGACTGGGCCACCACGCGATGGGGCTCCTGATTGCGGATGATGTTGGGGGGCAGCAGGCTGGCGTCAATCACCTCGCCCGCCTGGCTGACGTTGACCAGATATTCGATGAGGTTGCTGAGCTCACGGACGTTGCCCGGCCAGCGATACCCCTTGAGCAGCGCCATCACCTCGGGTGCCAGACCGGGATAGACAATGCCAATGCGGCTGGTGTGCAGGTTGAGGAAGTAGTGGGTCAGCAGCTCCACGTCCCCTTCCCGCTCCCGCAGCGTCGGCAGGTTGAGGGGGATGACGTTGATGCGATAGTAGAGATCTTCACGAAACTTCCCTTCGGCGATGTATTGATCGAGATGCTGGTGAGTGGCGGCGATGATGCGAATATCCACCGGCACCGGTCGGCTGGCCCCGATGGGAGTCACCTCCCGCAGCTCCAGCACCCGCAGCAGCTTGGCCTGCATGGTGAGCGGCATGTCGCCAATCTCGTCAAGGAACAGGGTGCCCTGATGGGCCGCCTGGATCAGGCCCTGTTTGCCACCGCTGGAGGCACCGGTAAAGGAGCCCTTCACATAACCAAACAGCTCGCTCTCCAGCAGTTGTTCGGGAATGGCGGCACAGTTGATGGCAATAAAAGGCTTGTCCTGACGGGGACTCAGGCGATGGACAGCGCGGGCCACCACCTCTTTACCGGTGCCGCTCTCGCCACAAATCAGCACGCTGGAGGGGCTCTGGGCGATGCGGTGCAGCAGTCGCTTGAGGGTGCGCATCGGCTTGCTCTCGCCGATCAGCTGATCGATCCGCACATCCGGATCCGGCTCCTGCACCTGACCGGAGTGGGACTGGTGAAACGCCATCAGAAAGAGCTGCTGGCCCTGCACATGATGTAGCTGGCCGATGATCAGCTCCTGACGACCTTCAAAGGTGATGATGTGCTGAAGATGACCACTCAGCCCCTGCTGGGAGAAGGTGAGCGGGCGGATCCCCACTTCGCGCCCCTGCAGCTGTTCCTGCTGGCAACCCAGATGATGGAGCGCCGCCTCGTTGGCGTAGAGCAGTTGACTCTTGTCATCGAGCAGCAGGCAGCCCTGATCCATGTTGGTCATCAGATTGAGGAACACCTTGTTGACCCCGTCCGACAGCCCGCGCGAATCGAGCAACTTGGCCACAAAGATGGTGGAGATGTGGCGCACATAGTCGCACACATCCTGCAGATTGTTGTTGAGGCGCGCCTGCTGCTCGTCGCTGAAAGCCACCAGACTGATCACCCCGATGCAGCGCTCGTCCACCATGATGGGCACCCCGAGGAAGGCGCGCTCACGGCAGCTCTCCTTGCAGGTACAACCGTCACACACGGGATCATCACTGGTGTGGGTAACGATCTTCTCCCGCTGGTTATCAATCACATAGCGCAGCAGGCGGGAGTCGCCCTCCAGCTGACGTCCGAAGAACTTGCCATAGGGCCCGGTACCAGCCACCCGGACCATATCGGCATCCACAATTTCGACCTCAAGCTGCAGCACACTCGCCAGCATCTTGGCAAAGCGCAAGATGGTCGGCTGGATCTGCATCAACAGACACTGGTTGCTCACGGATCTCATCCATCATTCCTTTTTGTTCTTGTTATCCTCCCCCTAAAGGGAGTCATGCTGGCCAGATACTAAGGGATATCAGGGGGAACTACTTCGGGGGGGATCACGAAAAGGGAAAATGATCCGTATCCTCCGTGACTTCAGAGGCACAGATAAAATTCAATAAAAACATAAAGATGAAAACACATGCAGCAAGATAAATCACTTGGGCCAGACAAGCCTGCTGATCCGCAAAGTCCATCGACAGATCATGCTGAATGTGGGGAAAACAACCTCTGAAATGGCATCTGGTTCACGCACCACGTACCTGTTTCAAGACTTGGCACTCATGGTCGAAATCCGCTTTATCTTGCGGCTGAATGTAACTTTGCCAGCGGGCAAACAGCTCGGCCGTCGGATAACGATGCAGACGAATACCGGTGCGATAGAGTTTGGGAAAAAGTGGGTCTGGCTGGGATCTCACGACCAGACCGCGCAGCTTCTCGCCAGAGGGAATGGTAATCACCAGCTCATCCCCCTCTTTCAACCGTATGGCCCCAAGAATGCCGATGCCGCCGATGGCTATGTCTCGCACCACCACATAGGGCACCGGATTGAGCAACTCCAGAAACCAGTTGCGACGGCGACATTCCGCCTTGTAACCACCGCCACTAAGGATAAAACGGCGGTGTCTGCGCCAGTCATAACCGGTAGGCAATGCCGGGTCATAGCGCGATTTTGCCTGCCCCACAGGATCAGATTGCTCACTTGTGCCCATCCGGTTTCCCTCACTGGCATTGGTTAAACAGTGTCAGTCAGCTCTTTTTCAACTATAGCTGTCGCCGTTAGGCCCGGGGCTCAGGGTCGGATACGGGGACGACAGATATATTACGGAGGCAATGATGGACAGAGATGGCATGGAAGAGCTTGCTGATCCTGATAGGCTAACTTTCCCCTGCAAGGATGAGATGCGAACGACTGTGACTCGGTTCGATCAAGCAATTGACCAGTGAGTCGCACCGCCGCAGCGATGCAATCTGACTTAGCCAGGCAGATGAAGTGCCAACCAAACCGCTAGCGGGATCACCAGCACAGAGAGGGCATTGCCGCCGAGCACGATACTGGCCACCTTGTCCGGCTGACAGTGATACTGCTCGCAGAGCATGTAATTCAAGACCGCAGGGGGCAAGGAAACCGACAACATCAACAGCGGGATCCACTCCGTCTTGAGGGGCAACAGCCAGATCGCCAGCAGCAGCGACAATCCCCCCGCCAGCAGATAGAGCAGGTTGCACTTGAGCGCGAGGCCAAGGTGATCAAGCTCCCCCTCCATCAGGCGAATACCCAGCGCAAAGAGCATCAGGGGCACCGAGATCTGGCCGAGCAGCGAGGCCGTGGTCACCACATATTCCGGCAACGTGATATGCAGGTTGGCCACCAGCAAACCGGCCAGCGCGGCCCACAGCACCGGGCTTCGCAGCCACAGCCAGCGGGAGGTATTTGCCGAGAGGATAAACATGCCGACCGAAAAGTGCAGCAGATTGGAGAGCACAAAGAGGATCACGATGGCCCCCAGTTGCTGCTCGCCAAACGCCAGCACCATCAAGGGGATACCGAGATTGCCGGTATTTCGGAACATGGCGGGCAAGATCAGCGCTGCCCGCTCAATTCCTTTGAGTTTGAGCAGCGCGAGCAGCAGACCGGGTAACAGAATAACCAGCGCCCCCGCCGCAATCAGCGGCAGATGCTCCGCCAGCGCCAGCGGATACTTGACCAGCGCGGAGAAGACCAGCGCAGGGGTAAACAGCTCGATATTGGCCCGATTGACGTAACCGAGCGCAGCCCCCGGTCGCAATCGCCCGTAGAGTGCACCGAGCCCGACCACACCGAACACCGGAATGACGATATTGAGCAAGGCGCTGAACATGGGCTGCGTCCGTTACAGTTCGCGGGCCGGTTTGCCCATCAGCACCACCGGATCCAGCGTCACTTCCAGTGCGCCGTTACTGACCCAGAGCTGACCATCGGAAATGGTGCAAGTGAGTTGCATGGTGCGCTCGACCATGGCGGTCAGCGGCAGGGTCTGGCTGTCGGAGAGTTCGATGATGCTGAGGTTGTCATGCTGGCTCAGCTTGCCCTGGTTCTGCTTCCACCAGACGCTGGTGCCACGACCACCGTAGAGGTAG
This sequence comes from Aeromonas sp. FDAARGOS 1416, assembly GCF_019048085.1. Taxonomy (NCBI): domain Bacteria; kingdom Pseudomonadati; phylum Pseudomonadota; class Gammaproteobacteria; order Aeromonadales; family Aeromonadaceae; genus Aeromonas; species Aeromonas sp. FDAARGOS 1416. The sequence goes on from NZ_CP077301.1 coordinate 1,626,042, forward strand.
AGCACCACCTGACGGGCACGGTTACAGGCCTTTTTCAGCCGTTTTTCATCGGGTTGGCCCAGCTCGATCCAGAGCTCTATGTCGTCCGAGTAGTTCTTGCACCAGAGCTCGGGTTCGTCATCGGCGCTCAATCCCTTGGTGAATTCCAGTCGCTCGGCAGCGTGCCAGGCAAAGGCCGCCAGCCGGATCATCATCCGCTCATCGGTTTCGGAGGGGTGGCGCGCCAGCGTGAGGGAGAAGTCCTGATAAAGATTGCGATCCATATCAGACAAACTGATCTGGGCCTTGAATACGGTTGCCTTGAGAGCCATAGAAAACCTTGAACACCTATGGTGAGTGGGAAATACGGGCGCCAGTGTAATCAAAATCGGCGGCAGGTTCGACCATCCTGACCAAAGATTTCCCCTTCCCTGCCGGGATAAGTGCTTTAAAAGACACAAAAAACAAATGCCAGTCCGAAGACTGGCATTTGGCGGCATGGAGAAGCGACTCACTTCTCGGCGGACTGTACCCCGAACGCGTTCAGCAGCATGCAACAGGTCACTGCCACCGCCACGAATCCGCTCAGAAAGATAAAGGGCATGGCCCCATATCCCAGTACTGTCCAGATGGTGTGTTCAAGAAGACTCATTGTTGTGTCCTTCATCCGGTGAAAGGTGTGTTCCTTCTGGCGGATATTGGCTCCGCTCTTGATGACTCCATTTGACCTCAATCAGCGGTTGGGTCCTATGCCACCAAAGTGATAAATGCAGGATTCATTTGCGCTGGATCAAGCTTTTTGGCCAAATATCCATGCAGTTCAAGCAATTACCACCGCCAATCAAGGATAGACACAAACTCGGCAGAATAAAAAAACGCGCCGGATGGCGCGTTTCTTGGACAGCACAGGCAAGGGATCAGTTGTCGCACAGATCGCTTGGCATGTCCTGACGCAGGCGGGTCCACAGCTTGCCGGACTCGATACCGTACTGACGCACCGTCATGAACACGGCTTCGTGGTTCTTGGTCTCCGCCAGATTGAGCAGGGTCTTGTAGTAGGCATCTGCGGTCTCGCGAGCCTGCTTGTCGGAGAAGTAGTAGCTGCCGACCCGGCTGTACAACCCTTTGAAACCGTTCAGGATCAAAGCGTAGATCGGATTGCCGGAAGCAAACGCCAGCTGGTGGTGCAGGCGATAATCGAACTCGGCATAAGCCTGGGCGTTGTTCTCGACCCCATCGGCGCCACGCAGGATCTCGGCGGCCTGTTCCGGATTGTGACGGATCGCCCCGCGGATAAAGATGGTGCAGATGTGGGTACGGGCGGAAAGCAGCTGAGCTATCAGGTCAGGTACCTTGTCCTGATCCAGACGGGCCAACGTCTCCAGAATATTGAGGCCGGAGGTTTCCCAGAAATTGTTCACCTTGGTCGGCTTGCCATGCTGTATGGTCAACCAGCCATCACGGGCCAGTCGCTGCAGCACTTCCCGCAAGGTCGTCCGCGTCACCCCGATCAACTCGGATAATTCACGCTCGGCGGGCAGAATAGATCCGGGAGGAAAGCGATTGTTCCAGATGGACTCGATGATGTATTCCTCGGCAAACCCAGCTGGGCTCTGCGCTTTTATAACCATGAATTGACTCTGTTGTAATGCGTAAAAAGGCTGACGAATGATATCAAAGCGATGATGGCTGGCAAGCATAAGGTCAGTCCTCTGCTCACATATGGCAAATATAGTGTTGGGAATATGTATCTAATCGCCGCAGGGGAGCCGGCCAACCCCGACAAGGTGGTTATAAAACAGACACATGGGCAGAGATCCATCGGCTATCATTTATAATCGTCACGCTTTTTGATTAAAATCACGAGGAATCAGACAGATAAAGGCCAACATCCGGAGGCACAGGTCGAATCATCCTTGACTGCATAGAAGCAGATCCTAACAACAAAGTTGAGACCCATTATCATGCCAATAAGCCTAGGGCAGGCATTCGCCAAGAACTTCTTGGGCAATGCACCACAGTGGTACAAAAACGCCATTTTGCTATTTCTGGTGATCAATCCGATCGCCTTCCACCTTGATCCTTTCATTGCAGGCTGGTTGCTGGTCGTTGAATTTATCTTCACCCTGGCCATGGCCCTCAAGTGCTACCCCCTGCAACCGGGTGGTCTGCTCGCGATCGAAGCCGTGCTGATTGGCATGACCTCCGCCGATCAGGTCAAGCATGAGCTGGTTGCCAATATCGAAGTGCTGCTGCTGCTGGTGTTTATGGTGGCAGGTATCTATTTCATGAAACAGTTGCTGCTCTATGTCTTCACCAAGCTGCTGATCGGCGTACGCTCCAAGATCCTGCTCTCCCTCTCCTTCTGTCTGGTCTCCGCCTTCCTGTCAGCTTTTCTCGATGCACTGACGGTCATTGCCGTGGTGATCAGCGTTGCCACCGGTTTCTATGCCATCTATCACAAGGTCTCTTCCGGCAAGGGATTTGGACATGCACATGACCACACCCATGATCAGGAAGTAAAGGAAGACCACTATCAGGCTCTCGAGCAGTTCCGCGCCTTCCTGCGCAGCCTGATGATGCATGCCGCCATCGGTACCGCGCTGGGTGGTGTCTGCACCCTGGTGGGCGAGCCGCAAAACCTCATCATCGGCGAGCAGGCTGGCTGGCACTTTGGCGAGTTTGCCATTCGTATGTCCCCCGTCTCGCTCCCCGTCTTTATTTGCGGTTTGCTTACCTGTGTGCTGGTCGAGAAGATGGGATGGTTCGGTTATGGAGCCAAATTGCCGGAGTCGGTGCGCGCCATCATGGAGGAGTACAACCTGCATGAGAATGCCAAACGCACCCAGCAGGACAAGGCCAAGCTAATGGTACAGGCTCTGATCGCCATCTGGTTGATCGTCGGCCTGGCTCTGCATCTTGCAGCGGTAGGATTGATTGGCCTCTCGGTCATCGTGCTGGCAACCTCGTTCACCGGTATTACCGAAGAGCATGCTCTGGGCAAGGCCTTTGAAGAGGCGCTGCCCTTTACCGCCCTGCTGGCTGTGTTTTTCAGCGTGGTCGCCGTCATCATCGATCAGCAGTTGTTCAAGCCGGTGATCCAGTGGGTTCTTTCGGCGGAACAAGAGCAACAATTGGCGCTTTTCTATGTAGCCAACGGTCTACTCTCCATGGTCAGTGACAACGTCTTTGTCGGCACTGTCTACATCAATGAGGTGAAGACGGCCATGCTCAATGGTGCCATCGACCGCGCCCAGTTCGATCTGCTGGCGGTAGCCATCAACACAGGTACCAACCTGCCGTCGGTCGCCACCCCCAATGGTCAGGCCGCTTTCCTGTTTATGCTCACTTCGGCATTGGCGCCGCTGCTGCGCCTCTCCTATGGCCGCATGGTCTGGATGGCGCTGCCCTACACATTGGTGCTGGGGCTGATCGGCTTTTTCTCTGTCGAATTGCTGCTTGGTCCTGCCACCGAGTGGTTCTATCAGCACGGATGGCTGGTGATGGAAAGTGCGCTGCCAGCGGTACAGCCGGCGCTGCATTAATCAATTGAGATGGTTTCCGAGGGCCCTTTCAGGGCCCTTTTCTTTTCGGTTCCGCTCTGCTCTAATTCAGCCACTGTTTTTTCTGAGAGATCAATGAGATGATCGAGTTTCTCCGCCGTATCGCCGCCCATCGGCTGGCCTGGGGTCTGTTGGCAGCATCAGCCCTGTTCCTCGAGTTGTGCGCCCTCTTCTTCCAGCATGTGCTGGGCCTCTCCCCGTGCGTGATGTGCGTTTACGAACGGTTGGCGACCCTGGGTGTGCTGGCCGCCGGTCTGCTCGGCATGGTGGCGCCGGATAAGTGGTATGTTCGCTGGAGTGCCATGTTGCTATGGGGCTACAGTGCCTTCCGCGGCTTCCAGCTGGCCCTCAAGCATGTGGACTATCAGGTCAACCCCTCCCCGTTCAACGTCTGCAGCCCGTTTGCCGACTTCCCGAGCTGGGCTCCGCTCGATCAGTGGCTCCCCTGGCTTTTTATGCCAGAAGGGGATTGTGCCCAGATCACCTGGCAGTTCTTCGGTTACTCCATGCCCCAGTGGCTGGTTGTCATCTTCGCCGCTTACCTGTTGGTCTTCACCGTGGTGGCCATCGGCAATCTGGTGAAAGGGCGTTGCTGCAACTGAGTGTCATGCCCGCGTGAAGATAAAAAGGGGGAGCCATTATGGCTCCCTCTTTCTCGTCCTTGTGCCGTCCTGAATATGGTTTACACCTTTCCCCCCCAATAAATAGAGAACCCGATGGGACAAGGTGTGAAACGGACACAGCGCGATTACTCACTGACTTTTAAACTGGCACTGGTCGAGCAGATTGAAAAAGGCGAGCTCAGTTGCCAGCAAGCACAAGCCCGATATGGCATTCAGGGCAATTCGACCATTCTGGTATGGTTACGTAAACATGGTCGGCAAGATTGGAGCCAGGGGGCTTCTGTACGTGCCGGCAGGAGCATCACCATGCCTGACCCCGACAACCAGACACCCGAACTGCGCATCAAGGAACTCGAGCAACAGCTGGCGCTGATGAGTCAGAAAGCCCAGTTCTTTGAGGCCGTCGTCGATGTACTGAAGAATGACTACGGCGTCTCCATCGTAAAAAAGCGACCCGGCAAGTCCTCTCGCAGCGGCAAGTCGAGAGGCTGACCATTGTCAGGGCTTGCCTGTTTCTCGGGATAAGCCGGCAGGCTTACTACAAGCGCAATCGGGTCGCCGACGAGCGCCATGCACAGGGATTGCAGGTGGTGCGCTTCGTGCGTCAGGTTCGACTGCGACAACCGCGGGTGGGCACTCGCAAGCTGCATTATCTGCTGCAGGGTCAGGATGATGACGGGCTCAAGGTCGGGCGGGACAGGCTGTTTCGGATATTGACCGAGCACCGCCTGCTGGTGCCACCCAGACGGGCGTATCACAAGACCACCCACAGTTTTCACCGTTTCTACCGTCATCCCAACTTGCTCAAGGCGGGGCCAGAGCAGGTTACGCCGGTGGCCCCGGAGCAGGTCTGGGTTGCAGATATCACCTATCTGCCAGCCAGGAGCGGACCGCTGTACCTGAGCCTGGTGACGGATGCGTACTCACGCAAGATAGTGGGCCATCACGTGCACGAAGGGATGCATGCCGAATCGGTGGCGATGGCGTTCAAGAAAGCGCTGAAGCAACGGCGTGGCGGCGGGGAGCTAATCCATCACTCGGACCGCGGCGTGCAGTATTGCTCGGGACTGTATCAATCATTACATGAACGGTACGGGGTGAAATGCTCGATGACGGATGGGTATGACTGTTATCAGAATGCGTTGGCGGAGCGGGTGAACGGGATTTTGAAAGGAGAGTTATTGTTGCAAAGCCCGCAGGATTTGGCGCAAGCGCGGGAGATGGTGCGTGAAGCAGTAGATATTTACAACGCGGAGCGGCCGCATCATGCGTTGAAATACAGAACCCCCGATGCGGTACATAGGGGGTTCTGAGTAGAGAAATGCTAGTTGAAAATGTGTAAACCTATTTCAGGACTAGACACCTGGTTGACCGTATTTCTGGTTATGCCTTGGCTGTACTCATCTTGGCCTTGACCGCGCCGATTACCATGGGCAACAGGGAGATACCGATGATGCCGAAGATCAGCAGGGTAAAGTTGTGACGCACCACCGGCAGATTGCCAAAGAAGTGGCCCGCATAGACGAACGACAGCACCCACAGCAGGCCGCCAACCAGGTTGAACGCCAGGAAGCGCGGATAGGTCATGGCCCCCATCCCTGCCACGAACGGCGCAAAGGTACGCACGATAGGCAGGAAACGGGTGATGATGATGGTCTTGCCACCATGCTTGGCATAGAAGGCGTGGGTCTTCTCCAGATAATCCCGGCGGAAGATTTTGGAGTCCGGGTTGCGGAACAGCTGCTCGCCGAAGAAGTGACCAATGGTGTAGTTGACCACGTTGCCCAGCACGGCAGCGATGATCAGCACGGCCGCCAGGGTATGGACGTCCAGCACGCTGCCCACAGTAAGCGCACCGGCGGCAAACAGCAGGGAGTCACCCGGCAGGAACGGCGTCACTACCAACCCGGTTTCACAGAAGATGATCAGAAACAGGATGGCGTAAACCCAGACGCCATAGTTCTCGAACAGCTCTTTCAAGTGCACGTCAACGTGCAGGATAAAGTCGATTGCAAAGAGGATCAGATCCATTTTTTCCATACCCATAAAGTGAACGGCGTGGAGTCTACGCCAATGCCATCCGGGCGACAATCACCGGGCCAGCCTCTTTTTCATCCCGCAGCGCCCACCTTCAAATGAAACCGTTTTTCCGCTTCCTTCGAGGGTGGGGGCACAAAGAGTTATGTCGAGCGTGGTGTTGAAAAGGTGAACTAGGAGGCCTGTTCCAGATCGCTGCGCACTGCGGGGGGCAAACAACGCTCCCAACCCCATAGCAACACCAGCAGCAGGGTCACATCATCGAACCAACCCAGCAAGGGCACCACGTCGGGGATAAGATCCACTGGACTGATGCCATAGAGCAGAATAAGGATCACCAGGCCCCTCGCCCACCAGGGGGTACCAGGATGGCGAAAACCCTGATAGAGACGACGAAGTCGTTGCCAAATCAGCCAGCGTTTGCGGCTCATGATTCGATCAACTCGCTGCGCAACTGCTGGATCTGATCCCGTAGTGCCGCCGCCTGTTCGAACTCCAGATCACGGGCATGTTGGAACATCTGCTCCTCCATCCGTTTGATCTCTTTGGCAATCTCGCTGGCAGAGCGAACATGGTACTCCCCTTGCGGCTCGGCCGCCTTGCGCATCCCCTTGCCAGGTTTGCCTGCCGTGCGGCTGCCTCCCATGTCCATCACATCGCCAATGGATTTGTTGAGCCCTTTGGGGGTGATGCCATGCTTGAGGTTATGGGCATGCTGCAAGGCGCGGCGCCGCTCGGTCTCCTCAATGGCGACCTTCATCGAGTTGGTGATGGTATCGCCGTAGAGAATGACCTTGCCGTTGAGGTTACGCGCCGCCCGGCCGATGGTCTGGATCAGCGAGCGGGTGGAGCGCAGGAAGCCCTCTTTATCTGCATCGAGAATTGCCACCAGCGACACTTCCGGCATGTCGAGACCTTCCCGCAGCAGGTTGATGCCCACCAGCACATCGAACTTGCCGAGGCGCAGATCGCGGATGATCTCCACCCGCTCGACCGTATCGATATCGGAGTGGAGATAGCGCACCTTGACTTCGTGCTCCGCCAGATACTCGGTCAAGTCTTCCGCCATCCGCTTGGTCAGGGTTGTGACCAGCACCCGCTCCTCGACGGCGACCCGCTTGCGGATCTCGGAAAGGAGATCGTCCACCTGCGTGGTCACTGGACGTACCTCGATCTCCGGATCGAGCAGGCCGGTTGGGCGCACAACCTGCTGCACCACATCGCCGCCGGACTTCTCCAGCTCGTAGGGGCCGGGAGTCGCCGAAACAAACACCGTCTGCGGCATCAGCGCTTCAAATTCGTCGAACTTGAGCGGCCGGTTGTCCAGCGCCGAGGGGAGCCGGAAGCCGTACTCCACCAGGGTCTCCTTGCGGGAGCGGTCCCCTTTGAACATGGCGCCAATCTGCGGCACGGTCACGTGGGACTCGTCGATGATGAGCAGGCCGTCCCCCGGCAGATAGTCAAACAGGGTGGGCGGTGGCTCCCCCGGCGCACGGCCGGAGAGGTAGCGGCTGTAGTTCTCGATGCCGGAGCAGTAACCCAGTTCCTGCATCATCTCCATGTCGAACTGGGTACGCTGGCTGATGCGCTGCTCTTCAACCAGCTTGTTGAGGGACAACAGCTGCTCGCGGCGACTGCGCAGCTCCTCCTTGATATGCTCGATAGCCCCCAGAATGGTCTCGCGCGGGGTAGCGTAGTGGGTCTTGGGGTAGATGGTGTAGCGCACTACCGTCTGCTCGATAGCGCCGGTCAGCGGGTCGAACTGGGAGAGGCGCTCCACCTCTTCATCAAAGAGTTCTACCCGCAGGGCCAGCTTGTCCGATTCGGCGGGGTAGATGTCGATCACCTCCCCCCGCACCCGGAAAGTACCGCGTTGAAACGCCATGTCGTTGCGGGTGTACTGCAGCTCGGCAAGGCGACGCAGGATATCCCGCTGGTTGATCACATCCCCCACTTTGAGATGCAGCATCATGCTCAGATAAGCTTGGGGATCCCCCAGACCATAGATGGCCGACACCGAGGCGACGATCACCACGTCGCGCCGCTCCAGCAGCGCCTTGGTGGCCGACAATCGCATCTGCTCGATGTGATCGTTGATCGAGGCATCCTTCTCTATAAAGGTGTCGGTGGTCGGCACATAGGCTTCGGGCTGGTAGTAGTCGTAGTAGGAGACGAAATACTCCACCGCGTTGTCGGGGAAGAACTCCTTCATCTCGCCATAGAGCTGGGCGGCCAGGGTCTTGTTGGGAGCCAGGATCATGGTCGGGCGGTTCAAGGTGGCGATGACGTTGGCCATGGTGAAGGTCTTGCCCGAACCAGTCACCCCTAGCAGGGTCTGATGAGCCAGCCCCGACTCGATGCCATCCAGCAGTTGGGCAATCGCCGCGGGCTGATCCCCGGCGGGTTGAAACTGGCTGGCTAACTTGAACAATTTGCTCATGAACACTCCCGACACAAAACAGCAGAGGAGCAGTGTAACCGAGGGTTTGGCAGCGGTACACCCGTGCCATCATCCCGCGAATGGCTTGACCACCCAGGACACCTTCTGTATGATGCTCCTCCTTGCCTGATGTTCCCCCGTAGTTCAGTCGGTAGAACGGCGGACTGTTAATCCGTATGTCACTGGTTCAAGTCCAGTCGGGGGAGCCAAATTCCTCACCATCTCGGTGCAAGTTATCCACTTTAGTGCCCTCTCCTGCCAATTTTAATGCACAAGCTCCTTCTTGCTGCTGACGCTCCCTTTTGTTACCCGTCCCGGCTCGACAGAGTTTTCTCCTGTCGCATCTAACTATTTGATTTTTATACAAACATTTTTCTTCCGGTATTTTTTGAACAGCCCTTGCATCCCAGTACTGGCGCGGCTTTCAGGGCGATGAACAAGTTTCATAAACAGGGTTATCCACAGATTCTGTGGGTAAGTGCAGCAAGCCCTGTCAGGACGCGGGATTGCCTGTTATCCCCTGCAACAGGAGACCATTTTACAGGCTAACCTGATTTTATTCTGTTTTGTCCCACCCTCTGTAACTGTTGATTAACAGGCTCTATTGGCACTTTCCGGAGATATCTTTTTGCCAGCCCTTTCCCCATATGGGAATGACGCTAGTATCTCGTCATTTGACTCTTTTACGACCAAGAGATCCCCAGGTTGAATCTGCTGAAACCGATCTGTGGCGAAGCGCTAGACAGCAGAATCTAAAATCTCACCCATGACAGTGCAAGCCCGGCTGCAACCAGCATGTTTCACTAATTGACAACGGGAAGGAGAGCAAAAATCACCTGCTTTTTTCCGATGCTCCCCTTATCCCGCCGCCTGCTGATTAAATAGCGTCCGATAACTTCCGATTAATCCCCCCTTATGCTTCTTTATTAGTGATAGATACGGCACAATATCGGCCCCACTTTTTTCCTCGGTTTTTCCGGGCATGACCATAGATTTCGTGACACTGCTACATCAAAGCGACTCCCTGCTGCTGTTCGTGGTATTGGCCTTCGGCCTGCTGCTGGGCAAGGTGCGAATTGGCAACTTTCAGATTGGCAACACCATAGGTGTGCTGTTTACCGCCCTGCTGTTCGGCCAGATGGGCTTCGAGTTTACTGCCACCACAGAAAACGTCGGCTTTATGCTGTTCATCTTCTGTGTGGGGATCGAGGCGGGCCCTCACTTCTTCAGCGTCTTCCTGCGCGACGGCATCCACTACATCACTCTCACCCTGGTGATCTTGCTGACCGCCCTGTTGCTGACGGTGGGGCTCGCCAAGTTCTTCAATCTGGGACCGGGCATGGCGGCGGGGATCCTAGCGGGTTCCCTCACCTCGACCCCGGCGCTGGTAGGTGCCCAGGATGCCTTGCGCAGCGGTCTGCTCAACCTGCCCCATCAGACCGATATGCAGGCGGTGCTCGACAACATGGGCATCGGCTACGCCCTGACCTATCTGGTGGGTCTGGTGGGCCTGATGCTGGTGGTGCGCTACCTCCCCTCGCTGGCACGCCTCGACCTTAATACCGAAGCGCAAAAAATCGCCCGTGAGCGGGGTCTCTCCGACAGCGAGAGTCGCAAGACCTATCTGCCCATCATCCGCGCCTATCGGGTTGGCCCTGAGCTGGCAGCCTGGATAGGTGGTCGTACCCTGCGAGAGACCGGCATCTATCCCCATACCGGTTGCTATGTAGAGCGGATCCGCCGTAACGGCATTCTGGCCAGCCCCGATGGCGATGCCGTTATTCAGGAAGGGGACGAAATCGCCCTGGTGGGCTATCCCGAGAGCCACGAGAAGCTGGACGTAAACTACCGCAACGGTAAAGAGGTGTTCGACCGCAACCTGCTTGACCTGCAGATCGTCACCGAAGAGATAGTGGTAAAGAATGACTCCGTGGTAGGCCGCCATCTGGTGGAGCTCAACCTCACCGAGAAAGGGTGCTTCCTCAACCGGGTGGTGCGCTCCCAGATCGAGATGCCGTTCGATCGCAACATCATGCTGCAAAAGGGCGACGTGTTGCAGATCAGCGGCGAGAAGCAGCGGGTCAAACTGCTGGCCAACAAGATCGGCTTTATCAGCATCCACAGCCAGACCACGGATCTGGTGGCCTTCACCACCTTCTTCGTGCTCGGCCTGCTGATCGGCTCCGTTTCGCTGGTGTTCGGTCAGATCGAGTTTGGTCTCGGCAACGCGGTCGGTCTGCTGCTGGCAGGCATTCTGATGGGGTATCTGCGGGCCAACCACCCGACGGTCGGCTACGTGCCCCCGGGCGCCCTGCGACTTGCCAAGGATCTTGGTCTCGCGGTCTTTATGGTGAGCACCGGTCTCAAGGCGGGTGGCGGCATTCTGGACCACCTGAGCGAAGTGGGTGCCGTGGTGCTCTTCTCCGGCATGCTGGTCACTACCCTGCCGGTGCTGGTCGGTTACCTGTTCGGGGTCTGGGTATTGAAGATGAACCCGGCCCTGCTGCTTGGCGCCATCACAGGTGCCCGTACCTGCGCCCCCGCCATGGATGTGGTCAACGAAGCCGCCAACAGCTCCATTCCGGCGCTTGGCTACGCAGGTACCTATGCGGTGGCCAACGTGATGCTGACGCTGGCAGGCTCCTTTATCATCGGCTTCTGGTTCTAACCAGCAGCCATCAAGTTACCGCTAACAAAGAAGGGAGCCTCAGGCTCCCTTCTTGCTATCTGCCTTTCTCCCAAGATGCGGAGCTGGCTCATTGGTGTGATCTCATCTGACACCAACCATCTGCGCTGTCTGCCCCCTAACCCACAATGGTTGTTGCTCTGCTCTGCTCTGCTCTGCTCTGCTCTGCTCTGCTCTGCTCTGCTCTGCTCTGCTCTGCTCTGCTCTGCTCTGCTCTGCTCTGCTCTGCTCTGCTCTGCTCTGCAATGAGTGATGGCAGATCACGGAAACAAAAAAAGCGCCCTGAGGCGCTTTTTTCATATCAACCGGATGATCATGCTTTGAACTTGCTGAACACCAGGGAGGCGTTGGTACCGCCAAAGCCGAAGCTGTTGGACATGACGGTGTTGAGTTCGGCCGCTTCGTACTCGCGCACGATGGGCAGACCTTCAGCCTTCTCGTCCAGGGTCTCGATGTTTATGCTGGGGGCGATAAAGCCGTGTTCCATCATCAGCAGGGAGTAGACAGCCTCGTGCACGCCGGCAGCGCCCAGCGCATGACCAGTCATCGCCTTGGTTGCGGAGATCTTGGGACCGTTGGCGCCAAACAGAGTCTGGATAGCTTCCAGCTCTTTGGTATCACCCACCGGAGTGGAGGTGCCGTGGGTGTTGATGTAATCAACCTTGCCCACACCCTGCATCGCCATCTTCATGCAACGCACTGCGCCTTCACCGCTCGGCGCGACCATGTCATAGCCATCGGAGGTAGCACCGTAGCCAGTCAGCTCGGCATAGATGTGAGCACCACGCGCCAGCGCATGTTCCAGCTCTTCGATCACCAGAATGCCGCCGCCACCGGAGATAACGAAACCATCGCGGTTCGCATCATAGGTACGGGACGCTTTTTCCGGCGTGTCGTTGTACTTGGTGGAGAGGGCACCCATGGCGTCAAACTGGATGGTAGAGGACCAGTCCAGCTCTTCACCGCCACCAGCGAAGACCACATCCTGTTTGCCAAGCTGGATCAGCTCAAGCGCGTGACCGATGCAATGAGCAGAGGTGGCGCAAGCTGAGCTGATGGAGTAGTTGACACCCTTGATCTGGAACGGGGTCGCCAGGCAAGCAGAGGTGGTGGAAGACATGGTGCGCGGCACCATGTAAGGGCCCACACGCTTGACCCCTTTCTCACGGGCGATGTCCACAGATTCCGAGGTGTTCTTGCCGGAGGCACCACCTGAACCGACCACCAGGCCGGTACGCTCGTTGGAGACCTGATCTTCCGCCAGACCGGCATCTTCAATGGCCTGCTGCATGGAGAGGTAGGCGTAGGCCGCAGCGTCGCCCATGAAACGCATGACTTTACGGTCGATCAGTTCAGACGGATCGAGTTTGATGTTACCCCAGACACGGCTGCGCAGGTTGTGCTGCTCGAACTGCTCGGAATAGGTGATGCCGGATTTACCTGCTTTCAGGGAGGCCAGCACTTCTTCCTTGTTGTTGCCGATACTGGAGATGACGCCGATACCGGTGATCACTGCTCTTCTCATTAATTCATCTCGTCTGGAAAAACTGGCGCCAAGTCTACCCGCTTTCGGCTGCCAAACTGGTCTGCTTTCACGTAGAATGCCCGCGATTTTGTGACGCGAGCCGAGGAAAACGTGAGTCAAACATCCTTACATCATGCCCGATTGGACTGGAATGAAGCGGGAACTCCTGTCTCCAGTGACTTCGGGGATGTGTACTTTTCCAATGATAACGGTCTAAGTGAAACCCGCTACGTCTTTTTGCAGCAAAACCGGCTACCTGCGCGATTTTCGCACCACGATAGTGACAGTTTCGTGATAGGTGAAACAGGTTTCGGCACAGGCCTTAACTTTCTGGCGACAATGCAAGCCTTCCTGGAACAGGCGCCTCAATCCGGCAACGGCTCCCGTCTGCACTTCATCAGTTTCGAGAAATACCCCCTGACCCAAGACGATCTGCGTAAAGCGCTGGCCGCCTGGCCTGAACTTGGCCACTTGAGTCAGGATCTTGTTGCCCAATGGCCGCAGCCGGTCTCCGGTTGCCACCGCCTGCATTTTGCGGGCGGCCGCATTCACCTCGATCTCTGGTTTGGCGACATCAAGGATATGATGCCGCAGGTGCCTCACTGGGCAGAGGGGCTGGTGGATGCCTGGTATCTGGATGGTTTCTCCCCGGCCAAGAACCCGGAGATGTGGACACAGGAGCTGTTTGATGGTCTCGCTCGCCTCGCCCGTCCCGATTGCTCCATCGCCACCTTTACCTGTGCCGGTTTTGTCCGTCGCGGCCTGATTGCCGCCGGTTTTGCCATGAAGAAGGTGAAGGGCCACGGTAGCAAGCGGGAGATGCTGGTGGGGGATCGCACCGACAAGCAGCCGCAGCAGACCATCGCCCCCTGGTATGCCCGTCCTGCCGGGCGCGCTGGCGAGGTAGTGATCATCGGCGGCGGCATTGCCTCGGCCATGACGGCGCTCTCTCTGGTGGAGCGGGGCCGCAAGGTGACGTTGCTGTGTGCAGATGGCGAACCGGCCACCGGCGCCTCCGGCAACCGCCAGGGTGCGCTTTATCCACTGCTTAACGGCGAGCACGATGCGCTATCACGCTTCTATTCGCTCGCTTTTGGCTATGCCCGCCAACGGCTACTGGCGTTGGCCGAACGCCATCCTATCGCTTTCGAATTATGCGGAGTGACCCAGCTCGGTTATGACGACAAATCGGCAGCCAAGTTGGCGAAAATGAGCCAGGGCCCCTTCCCGTCCGAGCTGATGCATCCCCTCTCTACAGCAGAGGTAGAGCAGGTGGTTGGCCTGCCCTGCGGCCACAGCGGCGTCAGTTACCCGCTGGGGGGCTGGCTCTGCCCTGCGGATCTCACCCGCGCTGCAATCAAAGAAGCACAAGCCAGTGGTCTGCTGCAGGTGGAGTACCACACCCAAGTAAGCGCCATTGCCGAGCAGGCCGATGGCTGGCAAGTAGAAAGCCAGGATGGCCGCCACTGGCAGGCCCCCAATCTGGTGGTCGCTGCCGGTCACCAATTGCCAGCAATGCTCCCCTTTGCCGAGCTGCCCCTCTATCCGGTGCGCGGTCAGGTGAGCCATGTGCCGACCACGGCCAGCTTGCGTCAGCTCAAGACCGTGCTCTGCTACGATGGCTACCTCACACCTATGCACAACGATCAACACTGCATCGGCGCCAGTTATGGCCGCAACCAGAGCAGCCTTGAGTTTCGTGCCGAGGAGCAAATCCAGAATCAGGTGCGGTTGCAAGCCTGCCTGCCGGAGCAAACCTGGCCCGCCGAAGTGGATGTGAGTGGCAACGAGGCGCGCGTAGGGGTGCGTTGTGCCAGCCGGGATCACCTGCCGGTGGTGGGGCCAGTGGCCAGATTGCAAGGTCTGGCGGATCACTATGCGCAGCTGCAGCATGATCAGCACAACGCCCAGCCGCTCCCCCTCCATCCCGGTCTCTATGTGCTGGGGGCGCTCGGCTCACGGGGCCTCTGCTCGGCGCCGCTCTGTGGCGAGCTGCTCGCCAGCGAGATCTGCGGCGAGCCCCTGCCGCTGGCCGCCGATCTGCTGGAAGTGCTCCACCCGGCCCGTTACTGGGTACGCAAGCTGCTCAAAGGCAAAGCGCTGGTCTAAACCGGACTCTGCAAACAAATAGAATGGCCGCCCATCGGGCGGCCATTCTATTTATCAAATCGTGCGATGCTGGATATTGCGTCTTGAGATAGCGCTTACTTGGGCCAGTGCACCCCGAGCTGTTCGCCGTAACCTGTCTGACGCTGGAATCCGTCGAGCCGTCCCCTGACCTTGTTCAGCTCACCACTACCTGCTGCCCACGCGGCATAGCGCAGCGCCTGGCAATCTGCATGACCGGGTAATCCCGCAATCGCGCCACCCACCTGATTTGCCCCCTGCAGCACCATCTCCTTGAAGCGAGATTCGTAGTCAAACATGCTGGAGAGCAGCCGCCCCCAGCGCTGGCGGGCAGGATCGTTACTGTTCGCGCTCTGACGCCAGCGGGGCAGCAACACAGTGGCGTTGGTGGTCACCGTCACCCGGTTGAGCTGGCAGCGCCCCGGCAACTGCTCGGTATCCAGCTGCCAGTCCACTTGATAACTCGCCTTGCCGAGTACGGGCTTGCCATTCACCTTGGGAGCACTCTGGGCAATCGCCCGGGCAAGCTGCTCCGGACTGGTTGCATTGACCTCATAAAAACGGACATTGATGCGGGACTCTGGCACCACTTGCGGCCGGCTCGGCTGAGCCTGACTCATCAGGGGCAACAGCAACAACCCGACCCCCACTACTCCATAAACCTTGCTGACCATGCCAGACTACCTTCCTTGATTGCACGGGCGGAGTACCAACCTTGGTGAACCCCACCGCCACACAGATGACGGGTATAGCCTATGTGTGACGACGAGGCGGCGCAATACAATGATGCGCCCAGAAATCAGAGCACGCTCACAGGTTGCGTGAGCAGAGTATGGCACAAGGGCAAAACTGTATTTTTATTGAGCATGACGGCT
The DNA here is from genome assembly GCF_019048085.1 of Aeromonas sp. FDAARGOS 1416. Classification (NCBI taxonomy): domain Bacteria; kingdom Pseudomonadati; phylum Pseudomonadota; class Gammaproteobacteria; order Aeromonadales; family Aeromonadaceae; genus Aeromonas; species Aeromonas sp. FDAARGOS 1416. Next base: position 1,641,897 of record NZ_CP077301.1, read on the forward strand.
GATGCGCTGCCAGTCGAGGTGATAGTTTTTCACATTGATGTCATGACCATCTATCTGAATAAAATGATCATTTTTAAGGCGGTTGGCAAAAAAGTCCTGATCTGCCCCCTCATTGAGCCACAGCTCGCAAAGTCCCCGTTTTCCCTCTTTGGCATAGAATCTCGGGGTGACCAGCAGCGCAACCCCATCTACCCGGATGGCATGACGGGCCAGGCAGTTTGCTTCGGTGGTTTTGGATGCCAACGCGGCAAAACGGGGTCTGTTCCCCTCGGCAACCACCAGTACGCCGTAAGAGTGAGGAGCCATGAGACGCCGCATGGCGACCGCCTGATGAGGACCGGTTTGATGAAAACCGTCATTGGTTACCGCAAACACGCAAGTAGGTGAAAATAGCATCGCAAGCAGGAAAATAGAGCGTTTAATGCCTGAAAAATCACCAACCACCATATAAAAGCCTCAAAAGACAACCAAGGCTGGCAAGGGTAGGTAGCCAAACCCGCTGGGTAAAGTACCTTTACCTTTCTTTAATTCTGTTCATGGGGTTAAACGTTGATTTAGCTCACACAACATCCTGTTTCCAGTCGCCACTCTACCCCTATCGGAATAGACTCCCTCCACTCTCATCCAATCAGAAGGCAACATATGCTGGAACTCATCGTTGGCACCCTGGTCACCCTGGTGGTGGGCCGTGCCATTTTCAAAGGATACTCCGCGACCGGGGTGCTGTTGAGCGGCGGCTTACTGCTGCTGGTCATCACCGCCATGATGGGCAAGCCGGTACTGCCGAGCAAGGTGGTCAGCACCGGTTATATCGCAACCGATATCTTCGAATACGTCCGCTTCCTGCTCAATGACCGTGGCGGTGGACTGGGGATGCTGATCATGGTGCTGTGCGGCTTCGCCGGCTACATGAGCCATATCGGCGCCAACACCATTCTGGTCAAGCTGGCCAGCAAACCGCTCGGCATCATCAAGTCCCCCTATATCCTGCTGGTGGCTGCCTATCTGGTGGCCTGCGCCATGTCGCTGGCGGTCAGCTCCGCTACCGGCCTCGGCGTGCTGCTGATGGCAACCCTGTTCCCGCTGATGGTCAACATGGGGATCTCCCGTGGTGCGGCTGCGGCCGTGTGCGCCTCGCCAGCCGCCATCATTCTGGCACCCACCTCAGGGGACGTGGTGATGGCCGCTCAGGCCGCCAACATGCCGCTGCTGGATTTTGCCTTCAAGCTGACCCTGCCCATCTCGCTGGTGGCGATCGCCTGCATGGCGGTGACCCACTTCTTCTGGCAGCGCTACCTTGACCAGAAATCCGGTGAGCTCAACGAGCCGGTCGCCCCGGGTGATCTGGTGACTACCGCCCCCGCTTTCTACGCCATCCTGCCCTTTACCCCTATCATCGGGGTGCTGGTGTTTGACGGCAAATGGGGTCCGCAGCTGGATATCGTCACCATCATCGTCATGTGCATGGTGTTGGCCAGCCTTCTGGAGCTGGTGCGGATCCGCAATGGCAAGGAGCTGCTGGACGGTCTGCAGGTCTGCTGGCGCAACATGGCTGACGCCTTTGCCGGTGTGGTCATGCTGCTGGTCGGTGCCGGTGTCTTCGCCCAGGGTCTGATGACCATCGGCTTTATCGACACTCTGCTTGCTCACGCGCAGGATCTCGGTTCGGGTGGCCTGATCATGATGCTGTCACTGGTGGTGATCACCACCCTGGCCGCCTTCACCACCGGCTCGGGCAATGCCCCCTTCTACGCCTTCGTGGAGCTGATCCCCAACCTGGCCAGCAGCCTTGGCATCAATCCGGCCTATCTGGTGATCCCGATGCTGCAAGCCTCCAACCTGGGTCGCACCATTTCGCCGGTATCCGGGGTGGTGGTCGCCTGTGCCGGGATGGGCAAGCTCTCGCCGTTCGAGGTGGTCAAGCGCACCAGTATGCCGGTCGCCGTCGGCCTGCTGGTGGTGATCGTCGCCACCCAGATCATGGTACCCGCCTGATCGCTGACCAGCCCGGCACCCTGCCGGGCTGGTATCCTCCCCCCCCTTTGCAGTAGACTCGGTGCTCATTTTCCCCCTAAGGAGGACCGAGATGAGTATTACGGTTCAACTTGCCCATTTCAGTGATTGCCACTCCCACTTCGATGGCGCGCCCATGAGCTTCTCCCCTGTCGGTGAAGGCCAATGGCGCACCCAGTGCGGCGGTTATGCCCGGATCCTGACCCGACTGACCCAACTGCGTGCCAAAGCCGCAGCAGCCGGCCAGCGTTTTCTGTTTCTGCACGGTGGCGACTCCTTTCAGGGCTCTCTCTATTTCAACCGCTTCAAAGGGCGCGCCAACGCCGACCTGCTCGCCATGCTGGCCCCCGATGCCATGGTGCTCGGCAACCACGAGTTCGATCTGGGCAATGGCCCGCTGGTGGAGTTCTTGCGCCAGCTCGATTTTCCGGTGCTGGCCGCCAATCTGGATAACAGTCAGGAGCCTGCCGACACGCCGCTTGGGCTGTGGGATATTCCCCACCTCTACGACGCCCATCAGCCCTGGCATCGCCGGGTGATCGATGGGGTTCCCTTTGCGCTGCTCGGCATCACCCTCGCCCAGATGGCTGCCATCGCCAACCCGGATCCCCACACCCGTTTCCACGCGGTCGCCGAGACCCTCACTAAAGTGTTGCGGGAGATCAGGTGCGAAGGGATCCAGCATATCGTGCTGCTGAGCCACCTCGGGCTGGATCAGGACAAGCTGCTGGCAGAGCGCTTCCCCGAGCTCAGTCTCATCATCGGTGGCCATACCCACAGCCTGCTCGGCGATCTCGCGCCGCTGGGTCTGCCAAGCGAAGGCAGCTATCCGCTGATGAACAACGGAGTGGCCATTTTGCACGCTGGCCACAGCGCCCTCTGCCTCGGTGTCTGCGAGCTCACCTTCGATGAGGCAGGCCGTGTTGTGCGGAGTCAGGGGCAGCTGGAGTGGCTCCCCTGGCAGCCCTGGCCGTTTGCCTCCACGCCACCTGTCGGGCTCACCTTCTGCGAGCCGGATCCACAGCTTGAACAACATCTGGCCAAACGCTATCGGCCTGAGATAGAGACCATGAGCCAGCGCATCGTCACCCGGCTGGCGGCGCCACTGCCCCATCAGCGGCTGCCGGATGCCACCCTGCCCCACGGCAGCCAGCTCGCCCCGCTGGTGGCCCGCGCCATGCTGACCGCCGCCCGTGAACAGGTAGGCGAGGTGGACTTTGCCCTGCACAATGCTGGCGGCGTGCGCTGCTCGCTGGAGCCGGGCCCCCTGAGCGAAGCAGATATCGCCGGTCGCCTGCTGCCGTTTGCCATTCCCCTCACCCTCTATCGGGTGCACGGTCACGAGTTGGCGGAAGCGCTGGAGAATGCCATCGACAACGCCACCAACAACGGCGTGGTCGGCAATGGCAACGGCAGCTTCCCCTACACCGCGGGGGTGCGCTTCACCTATCAGGCCGATCGGCCCAAGGGTCAGCGCATCACCCGACTGGAGTGGGAAGCCGCCCCCGGCCAGTGGCAAGCGGTCCATGCCGAACAGGTCTATCGCGGAGTGTCGAGCGCCTATACCGCCTCCGGCAAGGAGGGCTACACCGCACTGGCGCGTACCCTGACCCAGCACAATCAGGAGCTCGGCATCACCCTGGCCGACGCCTTTATCCGCTGGGCTCGCCACCTGCCGACACTGGAAGCGCAGCCGCCCTTGGTTGAGTACCTCCATTGATGCAGAGGGGGAATGGCTTTGCCACATCCCCCTGACGGCCAATATTGCCGCAGCCAGCGCCCGGTTCCCTGCAAGAACCGGGCTTTTTCGAGAATATTTGCCCCACACGGGCCTGCCCCATTGCATCGCACTCACTAGCTCGGCAAGATAGGCCCGCTTTCAAGACCAGCTGCAGGAACAGGCGACTTCATGAATCACTCCATCCGTTTCACTCCCCCTCGCGTCAACCCGGGTATCAAGCCAGCCATCGTGCTGTTGACCGCCCTGCTGGCGCTGCTCTTCTGTCTGCGCAACCCGCTCTTCCACGCCATGGCGCCGGGCTTTGATGCCTCGCTGTTCGCGGTGATGGGCAAGATGTGGAGCGAAGGGGGCGTGCTCTATCGCGACATGATCGACATCAAGGGGCCGATGATCTTCGCTCTCGACGCGCTGGGCTATCGAATGGGGGGATTTGTCGGGATCTGGGCGCTGGAGTGGGTGCTATGCTGGCTCGGACTGCTAGCCAGCTGGCAGGCCTTTGCCCAGCTCGGACTCTCGTTCAAGGCGCGCCTTGGCGCCATGCTGGCGGTGCTGGCTCTCTACGGCACCCGTTACTACTACGGCAACATGACTGAGGACTGGACCTTCCACCTCGCCCTCATCGCCCAGTGGGCCTTCATTACCCTGCTGCTGGACAAGGGATTTCGCTGGTGGCCGGCACTGGTGGCGGCCCTTACCTTCGCCATCGTCGCTTGGATGCGCACCAACAACGGCGCCTTCTGGGGGGCCTGGTATCTGGTGCTGTTCTGCCACTGGTGTCTGCATGAGAAGTGGCGTGATGCTATCTTGCTGCTCATCTCCAGCCTGCTGGGGCTGGCGCTGATTGGCGGCCCGCTTTACGCCTACTTCCAGCAGCATGATCTGCTGGCGGCCTTCAAATACTACGCCTTCGACATCTTCTTCGAAGGGAGCTACGGCAATGGCTTCTCCCCCATGGTGGGCGCCGTCGGCCTGCTGCGCACAGGCCTTGTGATGCTGCTGCCCGCCTTCATCATTCTGATGCTGAGCCGCCGTCAGGAGTGGTATCTGCCCGCACTGCTGGCGACCCTGTTTGGGATGCTGTTTACCCTGATCGCCAACTCGGTCTCCGGCCATGTGTTCGATCACTACGACGTGCTCTATCTGCAACTGGCGGTGCTGCCGCTGGCGGTATTGCTGGATCGCAGCGAACAGCAGGCTGATGCGATCGGCCTGCTCTGCATCTCGCTGGTGGTGCTCACTGCCAGCTGGCTGCTGGCCCAGCAGCTCGCCTTTGGCTGGAGCACCAAGGAGTGGTCCCTCGAGCGGGTCAACGAGGTGCTCGGCACCAGCCTGCTGTGGGCGCTGCCGGTGCTGATCCTCATCCCCCTCTGGCGAGCCTGGGATGTGCGCAGTGCCACCCCCTGGCTGGCAACGCTGGCCATGCTGCTGCTGATGATCAACAACGCCTGGGAAGGCACCCTCAAGGGTCGCCCCTTCAATCCGGCGGCGCAGGTACGGGTTGATCGCATCAAGGCCGAGACAGTCCCGAGCGACAAGATCTGGGTCGATGGCATCCAGCCGCAATACTATCTCTGGACCGATCGCCAGCCAGCATCCGCCTACCTCTTCTTTGCCAACGTCAATCCGCCCTATGACGTGCGCGAGCGGGTGCTGGCCGATATCCAGCGCCAGACTCCGAAGTTCATCATCGCCAAGCCGGATCGGGTGAGCGAGGAGCTGAAAAAACCGAGCTCCCCTTCCCATCTCGCCTTCTATCAATACCTGACTAGCCACTACGAAGAGGTGGATCCGGGTCTCTATCGCCGACGCTGATCGTCAATACGCCCCGCAGGGTGGCCATTGTTGCAATGGCCGCCCTTTTTCTTGCGCCAAAGCCCCTTGCAGCGACGGCCCGCAGTAGGCAAGCCCGCCCGAGATAACTACAATGACGCTCTTTTTGATGTAACGAGTGACACCATGGCGGAACTAACTTATCTGGGCGGCTATCCCGACCCCCTCAAGGCACAGGTACAGCAGCTGATCGCGGCAGGCAAACTTGGCGACATGCTGGCCAAACGCTATCCGGAAAGCCACCAGATCCAGAGCGACAAGGCGCTGCTCGCCTTCACCATGGAGCTGAAAAACCGCTATCTCAAGAGCTCGGCGCCCCTGTCAAAGGTGGTGTTCGATGGCAAGATCAATGTGATCAAGGATGCCCTCGGCCTGCACACCTACGTCAGCCGGGTGCAGGGCAGCAAGCTCAAGGCCAAGAACGAGATCCGCATCGCCGCCCTGTTCAAGGAGGCGCCGCCCCCGTTCCTGAAAATGATCGTGGTGCACGAGCTGGCCCATATCAAAGAGAAGGATCACAACAAGAGCTTCTACCAGCTCTGCCAGCACATGGAGCCCGACTATCATCAACTGGAGTTTGATCTCAGGCTCTGGCTCACCTGGCGCGATATCGACAAGGCCAACCGCTAGGCTGACAACCGTTTCAGGGAGGAAACATGTCATTTGCCGCCATCCCCTTTGGTGCCACCCGCTTTATTGCCACTTTGGTAATGGCCAGCTTGGGCCGCGCTGCCCATCCCTGCCGCGCGTCACGCGGGCTGCTGGCGCTGCTGCTTCTGCTCGCGGGCCACAGCGCCCGTGCCGATGAGCGCTGGCAGAGCGACAGCTATCTGGTCGAGAGCTTTATGGCCATCGCCATGGAGCGGGAGTATGGCGAAGCCAGGCAGACCCGTTTTGCCCGCTGGCAGCAGCCGATCCGGCTGCAACTTATCAACGAGTCGGGTGACAAGCCGCTGCAGGCCGACGTGGTGAAAGTACAGGCGGCCCATCTGGCCCGCATCACCGGCCACCCCATCAGCATGGTGGCCGCAAAGCCCAACCTCACCCTGATCATGACCGACTACAGCAAGATGAAGAGCTGGGCCAACCGCACCATGGGGGACGATCCATCGGTCAAGATGGCGCTCAAGGAGGGGCTCTGCCTTGCCAACTTCGCAACCAATGCGAAACACGAGATCAGCCGTGCCACCATCATCATTCCGGTAGACTACAGCCGGGCCAAGGGACGCTTTCTCGACTGCGTGGTGGAGGAGTTCACCCAGGTGATGGGGCTGCCCAACGACTCGGACAAGGTGTTTCCCTCCATCTTCAATGACAACAGCATCGACAGCTTTTTGACCGGGCTGGACTATGTGCTGCTCAAGATGGCCTATCACCCGGCCCTCAAAGCCGGAATGAGCAGTGACGAGATCCGCGCCGCACTGCCCATTGCGCTGGCCGACCTGCGCGCTAGGGGGGAGATCCGCGAAGCCAACCGCCGGGTGCAGCAGCAGAGCCTGAAAAGCTGGGCGGGGTTGTAACGGGCCTGGCTCAACCCAGAGCCAGACAAGCCACCGCGAGCTCATCACCAACAAAAAAACGCAGCCACCTGGCTGCGTTTTTTTGTTGTCCGGGGAGCGGCGGATCAGTAGCGGGCAAGCACGTTTATCCGCAACCCATTTATCCAACGCCCGAGTTATCCACTGACAGTGCGGGATCAGGAGGCGACGTTCTCTTCCGGCATCCAGCTGTCGGCGTTCTCCCACACCTCCTGCACCATGGCTTCGGCCAGCTCTTTGTCTTCCTTGCTGGCACGGCTGACGGTCAGGGCCATGGCACTGCCCGGCGCGACCCGCACATGGATGTCGGGAAATTTTTCGCCAAGCTGCTTGAGCAGCTCCTGACGCAGCGCCTCCATGGTCGAGGTCGGGATCTGATGTTTTCTGTCGATGATGATTTCAAGACGCATAGGAAACTTCTCCATGATTTATAACTGTATTTTTATCCAGTATTCATGGGAAGTAAAGTGCCAACTTGCACCAATCAGAAAAGATCCAGCTGCTGTCCACAGATCCGGTCGAACGACTCGCCGATAAAGGGCAGGATGGCATCGGCAATGGGCCGCAACTGCTTGTCGATATAGTGTTCGTAATCGATGGCGCTGCGCCGGTACTCCAGCGGTTCTGGGCCATTGAGGGTCATCAGATAGGCGATGGCGCCCCGATGCTGATAGCGCTGGGGCAGACCGCGGCGCAGGTTCTCCTCATCGGCCAGCCGAGCTGCCCGCACATGGGGCGGCACATTCTTCTGATACTCCTCGAGCTTCTGGCGCAGCCGTTTGCGGTAGATAAGCAGATCGTCGTGGCGACCGGCGCGAGTCTCATCCACCATGGTGCGCACATAGCCGCTGGGATCTTCATCGTGAAACACCAGCTCATAGAGGCGAGTCTGAAACTGCTTGGCCAGCATGGTCCAGTCGGTGCGCACCGATTCGAGCCCCTTGAACACCAGCTGTTCACTCCCCTCACTGGCCTTGCCAACCAGCCCCGCATAGCGCTTCTTGCTGCCCTTCTCCAGCCCGCGGATGGTGGGCATCAGAAAGCGGCGATAGTGGGTCTCGTACTGGATCTCGAGATAACTTGGCAGGTCGAACTCGCGCCTGATCAGTGCAGCCCAGTTATCGTTGATCATTTGAGCCAGTCGCTGGCCGATCTCGTCCGCCTCATCGGGGCTGGTCTCGCGCCCCAGATGGACAAAGGTGGAGTCGGTGTCGCCATAGATCACCTCGAACCCCTTCGCCTCAATCCACTCGCGGGTCTGCTGCATGATGCTGTGGCCACGCAGGGTGATGGAGGAGGCTAGGCGAGGATCATAGAAACGGCAGCCCCCCGACCCCAGCACCCCGTAGAAAGAGTTCATGATGATCTTGATGGCCTGGGAGAGCGCCTTGTTGCTGGCAGCCTTGGCTCTGTCCCTCGCCGCCCACAGGGTGGCGATGAGTTCCGGCAAGAAGTGCCGCTCGCGGGAGAACATGGCGCCGCGAAAGCCCGGAATGGCGTGCTCGGGATGCTGCAGACCTTCGATGAGCCCCATGGGGTCGATGCAGAAGGTGCGGATGATGCTGGGATAGAGGCTCTTGAAATCGAGCACCAGCACATGGCGATAGAGACCGGGTTTGGAGTCCATCACATAGCCGCCGGGGCTTGCCAGCCCACCGTCGGCCGGCAAATTGGGCGCCACGTAGCCGCCACGATGGAGCCGCGGCAGATAGAGGTTGGTAAACGCCGCCACCGAGCCCCCTACCCGGTCCAGCTCAAGGCCGGTGAGGGAGGCGCGCTCGATGGCAAAAGGGATGAGGTGGCAGTAATCGAAGATCTCCCACACCAGCTTGCAATCTTCCAGGTTGTAGCGGGCGAGCGCCTCCTTGTCGGAGTGGAACAGCTCGGTGATCTTCTCCCCCCGATTGGCCACATCCTCGATATCTTTACCACGGCCGAGCAGTTCGCTCGCCACCGCATCCAGGCTGTAGCTGGCAAACTGCCAGGTGGCGCTTTTCAGGGTATCGATGCCGTCGAGCACCATGCGCCCGGGAATGATGACGTTGCCAGTCTGGGGATCGCCCCGTGACGAGCGCCAGAAGCAGAGCTCACGACCCCGCCCGAGCCGCAGCCGCCGCTTGTTAAGCTCGGCGCGGCGCAGCAGCAAGCGAAAGTCAAAGTTGACCACGTTCCAGCCGATGACCAGATCGGGGTCATGGTGACTGAACCAGCTCTCCAGCGCACTCAGCAGGGCGCTCTCGTCCGCCACCCACTGGACTTGGGTGCCCCAGCTCTCGGCATCCGCTTCCGGGGTGCCGATCATGATGACCCGCGCATCCTGCTCGCTGTAAAGGCCGACCGAGAACAGCGCCCCGTCCATGGCGCACTCCACATCCAGCGACACCCAGGAGAGGGTTGGCGTCACCGCCTGCGGCGCGCAGCGCGCCTCGTTCACCTCCCAGTAGCCCTGCTTGCCCCCCTTTTTTACCGCCCGGCCATCGAAGCGCACGCCAGCGGTGATGAAACGCTCCATCAGAAACCGCTCCGGCAGCCGGATATCCGCCTCGAAGTGCTCCAGCCCGCGAATAAGCAGTAGCTCGATGGCACGGTGAAAGGCACTCAGAGTGATGAAATAGCAGCCCACTACAGGCCGACCGTCGAAGGTGTGCATCGGCAGGCGGCGAAACCGCCCGCTCACCCCGGCCCCTTTGAACAGCTCGGCGGCTTCTGCCATATGGCTCTGCGGCAAAAAGAACACCGGCTCCTGCCCCGGCACCACCACCCGCACCGGCCCCTGCGCGCTCCAGAGCCACATCACGATTTCGGTGGTTGCAGGCAGCCCGTTGCGACCGCGCACGTCCCGACCATGGCGGGTCAGGATAAAACCGTCGAGGGGCGGAGTGGCGGATACGGTGGGCAGGGTTGCAGTCATGAAGCGTAAAGGGGCTGTCCGAGAATGGGACTATTGTACGTTCATACAGTGCCTGCTCGCAATCGTCACGCTGGCTGCGAGGCGGGAGTCAAACTGGTAAGCTCGATCCGGTCGTTATTCCCGCCCATCCCGTTCTGACCACTCTTCGCCGACGAAAGGAGTCTTTGTGGCAATCTATTCCCTGCTGGATCAGCTGGCTATCCCCTACCAGCGCTTTGACCATCCTCCGGTGTTTACCTGTGAGGAGGCGAGCAAGCTGCTGCCCGACCTGCCCGCTGCCAAGACCAAAAACCTCTTTTTGCGCGACCCGAAAAGCGAGCGGCTGTTTCTGGTGGTGAGTCCGGAGGAGCACCGGGTCGACCTCAAGGCGCTGGCAGCAATGCTCGGGGTCAAACGGCTGAGCTTTGGCTCCCCCGAGCGGCTCGAGGCCGTGCTTGGCCTCACCCCGGGTTCGGTCACCCTGCTCGCCATAGTGCGCGACAGGGAAAAAGCGGTAGAGCTGGTGGTGGATGAGGCCATCTGGCAGGCCGAACAGGTGCAGTGCCATCCGTTGGTCAACACCGCGACTCTGATCATCCGCCTCGACGACGTGCGCCGTCTGCTGACCCATCTGGACAGGGAGGCCATCGTAATGCGCTTGCCTGCTACAACCTGCAATTAGCACAACGTCTGGCGGTTGGGTTCACCCTGCCGCCAACACAACCACCTTTCACGCAGCGAAATTGACTGACAAGACAATAAAATGGCTCCTTGTGCGCTAATAAATCGAGTCAGCAATTGCCATCGAGCAAGAAGTCGGAGGTGAGCACATTCGGCCATTTAACCAATTGATAATAGGTTGGATTCATGTTGTGATCGGCCACTGCCAGCGGGCGATACCCCATCGCCTGTTCGTTCACAGGTGACTTCCCAGAGAGCCCCTTGATGCCAAGTCTGTTTTCCTCGGCCCAGTTGTTGAGTCTGGTGCTGTTCGTCACGCTGTCACATGTGGGGGTCGCCACCATTTTCGCCGCCATGTGGCACACCCATCGCCAGATCAGGGCATTGATCTACTGGTCAGCGGGGGAACTGGTTATCGCGGGGGCTTTTTGCTGCCTGCTGCTGCGCCCCCTTGAGGGAAATGCATCCCTTGCCAATATTCTCTGCACCAACCTGCTGTTGATGTCGACCACCCTGCTCTATGAACGGGGGATGCGCCACTTCTTTCGCCGTGAAGCCGACCAACTGGGCTGGCTGCTGCCCGCCGTTACCCTCGGCGGTTTTGTCCTGTTTGCCCTGACCGCCCTGCAGCAACCCCTCTTTGATGTGCACAGCCGGATCATCGTGCTCTCCGGCGTGCTCTCGCTGCAGATTGCGCTGCTTATCTGGCAGCTCTGGCGCTACCAGCGGCTGGCCCCCGTCTATCGGGTGCTGCGCTTTGCCATTCTGCTGCTCGGCCTGCAACTGCTGTTGCAACTACTGCGGATCGCCAAACACCTCTGGCAGCCGGAGCTGGCGGCCAACTCCTTCACCGACCCGCTGCTCGGGCCTGTGATCCTGCTCAGCCTGCTCTTTACCATCGCCCGCAGTTATCTGCTGCTGAACCTGGTCCACACCCGCCAGCAGCAAGCCCTGCTGGCCACCCAGCGCAAGCTGGAGCGGCGCGCCAATCAGGATGAGCTGACCGGCCTGTTCAGCCGCCACTATTTCGAGCGCCAGGTGGCCCTCCGTGCCCGCGAGATAGCTAGCCCTAGCCAGCTGCTGCTGATCGATCTGGACAACTTCAAGCAGATCAACGACCGACACGGCCACCCCGCCGGTGATGCCATGCTGCGGGCCGTGGGTCGGGTGATCACCAATACCCTGCCTGCCGAGGGCATGGCCGGTCGGCTTGGCGGCGATGAGCTGGCCCTGCTGCTGATGGCGGACCCGCAGACCCTGCCCGACTACTGCCACAGCCTGCAACAGCAGATCGCCGAGGCGACTCGGGCGCTGGCCGGTGGCCCCATCAGCCTCAGCATCGGCCTCACCTCGCTGCATCCTGACGAGGGGTTTGAAGCGGCCTACCTGCGCGCGGATCGGGCCCTTTACGCCGCCAAACAGGCTGGGAGGCAACGGGCCTGCGTACAGGAGCTCCACCACAACGAACCGCAACCGCTGCCGCCCTGCGCGGTCCTGCCATGAGCGCAGTTCTCGCTCTGCAGTGCCGACCGGCCAGGCTGGCAGATGCCCCGGCTTACCATCGCTATGTCACCGAATGCGCCGAGGACGGACAGCCGCTCTATCAGGTGGCGCAATTTGACCCGGACGGCTGGCTACAGAGCCTGCTGGATCACGCCAAAGGGCGCAACTTGCCCAGTGGATACCTGCCGACCACCACCTATTTTGCCCTCGATGGCGAGGAGATCATCGCCACCCTGCGTCTTCGTCACGGTGACAATAAGGCAACCCGCCAGTGGCTGGGTCATATCGGTTACGAAACCCGCCCCTCTCGCCGTGGCGAAGGGGCCGCGACCGTGCTGCTGCGCTGGGTGCAACAACAGGTGCTGGCAGCGCCGGTGCTGATCTGCTGCGGCGAAGATAATCTGGCCTCCCGCAAGGTCATTACGGCCGCCGGGGGCGTGTTGCTGGGGCGGCGCTTCCATCCGGGGGATCGCAACTGGCTGGAGATGTATCAGCTAGCCCCCAGCCCCAGCCGACCATAGCCGCAGCACCAATAAAAAGAGCGCCCCGAAGGCGTAATGCCAGTCAGTTAGGCCTGACTGGCATTGTTTTTATTGGTTTTTTTCACACTGTACTTCTGTGGCCTTGGCTTCACACTGCGGGGGTAACTCCGCTCCCTTCGCTCCGGTAATACAAACTGCCCCGCCTGCTTATCCAGCTCCGCCACCCGCTTCGGGATACTCCCCGGTGACAGGTACGGCATGCAGCTCAGTTCATGGATAAGATAGACCAACGCCATGTGAAAACTCAGCTGACTCGCCGTGTATCCTTTCAGACTCGCCGCCATCTTTACCATCTGGCTGCGCAGCAGGTTGTACGCCAGCAGCACGCCCCACAGCTCTTGCCGTATCCCCGCTGCCTTCTTGCTGCGCAGGGTCAGCCGGTGTTGTTGCAGGCTGTGCTTCATCTCCCGATAGCCCAACTCGATTTCCCAGCGGTGGCTGTAGAGCTCGACGATGTCAGCCCCCGGGAAACGCATCGGGTCGACCATCGAGGTCAGTACCTGCCGCTCTTTGCCGTTGATAGTGCGAGTCAGCAGGCGGGCTTCCACTGTGTCCGGCAGGTGCGGCCACTTCTTCCTCGCCTGTGGGCTGGTTTTCAGCAAGACCAGTACATCCTGGCGCCCCAGTTTGCGCACCACCTGGTATTGGGTGCCCTTTTTGAGCGGCAGCAACCAGTGTCGCTCAACGCCCGCACTCTGCCATGCGTGGAGCAGACCGAGAGAGTAAAACCCCTTGTCGAATAGGGTGAGCGAGTGGTCCGGCGTGCGTGCGACAAGCTGTTCGGCCAACACCATCTCGTTGACGGCGCAGCTCTCCATGACGGCTTGCGTGAGCAGGTGGCTGGTCAGCTCCATCTGACAGAGCATGCGCACCTGCGGATAGGTGGTCTCGCCATGCTGGGTGCCCGGTTTGGTAAAAGCAGCGGCATTGTCCTGGGTATCGGGGGTGCGCCACATCACGCCATCGACGGCGAGCCGTTGCAGCCCAGCCCAACCGGGATGATTGGCCTGCTGATGCCAGCCTACGGCGGTCTCGTGAAACAGCCGCTCAATGCTCTTGTCCCCCAGTTTTTGGCGAGCTTGCAGAAAGGCGCTGGGGGCGACAAAGGGGCGGTCGCCGGGCAAGAGGATATCGAGCTGATTGACCAGCTGGGTCATGGAGACGTGGCGGAAGATAGCCATGCCGATGATGGCCCAGACCAGGCGCTCCATGGGCATGCGGCGGCGACGCAGGGTCACGACATCCTCTTCGGCGAGCAGCATTGCTAGCGTGGAGGAAATCGAGAGCCTGGTCGATACGCATAAAAAATCCGAAACCAATCAACAGATTTCGGATTTTTACACATCAGGAGGATCGGTCAATGGATCCTTAACTGATCGGCATTAGCCCCGAAGGCGCTCTTTTTGCGAACGTGGCAAGACCGTTAGTAGCTGTCTTCCTGTTCCGCCTTCATCCGGGCCTGACGGGCATAGGCCTCCTCCTCGGCGCTCTCAATCTCCTGCAGCACCGAATCGAGATCGATGGCGGCGCGGCTCTCTTCAAAGTGGCCGGTCAGCTCGCTATCGGGGGTGAGCTTGCCATCTTCAAACAGCGCCCACATCTCCTGGGCATAACGGGTCTTGAGCAGTTCGGGGGCATACATGCCGTAGTAGTTGCGCATGTTGTTGACGTCCCGCTCCAGCATCGCCTTGGCCTGGTTGTTGGCGGCGGCATCCACCACCTGGGGCAGGTCGATGATGACGGGGCCCTGTTCATCCACCAGCACATTGAACTCGGAGAGATCGCCGTGGATAAGACCGGCGCAGAGCATCCGCACCACGTAACGGATCACCTTGGCATGGTCGATGACCGCCTGCTCGGGGGTAAGCGCCACATCGTTGAGGCGCGGCGCGACATTGCCATCCTCATCGGTGATAACTTCCATCAAGAGGACACCATCGAGGCAGACATAGGGCTGTGGCACCCGCACACCGGCCGCCGCCAGCTTGAACAGGGCGTCGACCTCGGTGTTCTGCCACACCTCTTCATGCTGTTTGCGGCCGTACTTGGAGCCCTTCTCCATGGCGCGAGCGCTGCGGCTGTTACGCACCTTGCGCCCCTCCTGATAGACCACGGCCTGCTTGAAGCTGCGCTTGGACGCCTCTTTATAGACTTTGGCGCAGCGGATCTCGTCGCCGCAGCGCACCACATAGACATCGGCCTCTTTGCCGCTCATCAACCGGCTGACGACCTCATCGACCAGGCCGTCATCAACCAGAGGTTGGATTCGATTTGGAATTTTCATGGCCGCCCTTTTACCCTATTTCCGCTCTCGAAGATAGCTCCGCGCACGCTCACCTGCCTCTCCCTTTCATAAGACACCCTGTTATCCCCTGTTTGCGCTGTTTTTGTCCACCCGTTCGCCTTAAAAACCACCAGCAGCAGACCAAATACGAAAGGCGCCTGTGCCAACAAAAATGGCCCGCAAGCGGGCCAATTTTCAAGGTTCGGGCGGCAAGCCCTGACGAATGCGCTGGATCCCCGCTTCATAGAGGCCGTCATCCCCCTCCTGATGCTCCAGGGTTTCGAAGATCTTGAGAAACCACATGTACTGCTCGGGATGGCGCGCCACCTGCATCTCTACCACCCGGTTCATGGTATTGACGTCTGCCAGCAGATCGGCGGTGGGATAAGGGTCAAACGGCGGCTCAATCTCCAGCAGATAGCACCCCTCATCCTCGTCATAGCTGGCGAAGATGGGCACCGCTCTGGCACCGGTCAGCTTCACCAGCTTGGGCAGCGCGGGCAGGGTTGCCTTGGGGCGACCAAAAAAGGGAACAAACACGCTCGCCTCGCGGCCGTGATCCTGATCCGGCAGGTAAAAAAAACTGGCACCGGCGCGGATCGACTTGATCGCCGGTTTGATCCCGGCGCTGCGCTCGTACACTTTGCCCCCTTTGGCCCGCTCGCGGTTGATGTACCAGTCGAACACCTGATCTTTCGGGCTCTTCATCATGGTGCACATCTCAATGCCCATCATGGAGAAGTAGCGGCCAATCATGTCGACCGCCCAGGTGTGAGGCACCACCAGAATCACCGGGCAGCCCGCAGCCTGCTCCGCTTGCACATGCTCCCAGCCGGTGACCTTGATGCGGCGGGTCAGCCGCGCCTTGCTGCGCCAGCTGAGCTCGCCAAAGCCCATAAAGGTCTTGAGCCCGACCCGGATCGATTTGAGCAGCAGCGCCTGACGTGCTGCGGCATCCAGCTCGGGAAAGCAGATCTTGAGGTTGGTATCGGCGATATAGGCCTGCTTTTTCGAAAAACGCAGCAGGGTTGGAGAGACCAGATCGGCAAAGCGATCCCTCAGTCTCGCGGGGGTAAATGCCAGCAGGGAAAGCAGGCCCAGCGCACACCAGCTGCCCCACCATTTGGGATGCAGCAGGCGGCTATGAAATGAGGTATCAAATACCGGATCTAACGCAGACATGGCGGCCATCAAGTCATCAAAAACAAACGGTTATTGTAGTTATCCTGACATTTTTTTCTACCCTGGGGAGGCTGGCCATCAGCCTGCAAGGCACTGATCAGACTAGTTATCATAAAAAATGGCCCACCTGGGGCCATTTCAATCAATCCAAATTCTGGGTCAGCCGTGGGGCGACAATCCCTTGCGGATCCGCTGGATCCCCGCCTCGTATAGGCCATCCAGCCCCTCCTGATCCTGACGGGTATCGAAGATCTTGAGGAACCACATGTACTGGCCCGGATGGCGCATCAGCTGCTGTTGCACCATGTCGTTCATGCGACAGGTATCGGCCATCACATCCTCGGTGGGATAGTTGTCGAACGGTGCCTCAATCTCCAGCCGGTAGCAGTGGTTCTCTTCGTCATAGCAGGCGAGCAGCGGCACCGCCTTGGCGCCACTGACCTGCACCAGACGGGGCAAGGCAGGCAGGGTCGCTTTGGGATAGCCAAAGAAGGGGACGAAGATGCTCTTCTCGCGGCCATGATCCTGATCCGGCAGATAGAAGAAGCTGCGACCGCTCTTGATGGTCCTGATCACCGCCTTGATCCCGGCGCTGCGCTCATAGACGCGGCAACCGTTCTTGGCTCGTGCACGGTTGAGGTGCCAATCAAACACCGGATTGCGCGCCCGTTTCATCATGGTGCACATGGGCACCCCGCGCTGGGTGAAGCAGTAACCGGCGGCATCCACCGGCCAAGTATGGGGCACTACCAGGATCACCGGACGACCGGCAGCCCGCTCCGCCTCGATATGCTCCCAACCGATCACCTGGATCCGGCTCATCAAATAACGCTGACTGCGCATGGTGAACTCGCCAAATCCCAACAGACTCTTGAGGCCGACCCGGATCGAGGTCAGTGCAATGGTATCCCGCTCTTCCGGGCTCTTGTCCGGGAAGCAGATCTCCAGATTGGTTCTGGCGATATAGATCTGTTTTTTCGAGATACGAAACACCAGCGGTGCCAAGGCTTCGGCCAAACGGTCGCGCAATCGCACCGGCACAAAGGCGAGCAACATCAGCACGCCGAGCGCCAGCCAGCTGAACCAGTAGCGGGGATGCAGAAAACGGGCTTCAAAAGAGGAGTCAAATACGGGATCTTGGGACGACATGTATTGGGGTCGAGCGAAAAAGTGGTGCTGCATTGTAGTCGTCCTGACAGGTAATACCAGTTAAATCCATGGCAAATAGCCCGCCACGAGCGCCACATCAAAAAACCATAAAAAAATGCCCCGCACCGCGGGGCATTTTGCTCGTTACACAACCAGGGTGGAGGCTCTTTGTCCATCCATCGTATGACTGGTCGTTTATCCCGTCGCTCTCGGAGCGCACTGCTTATCCATTTCCCGATGTCACATCTTCTTCAAGATTTAACGGTGAGCACCCTGGCGGGCCATGCCGTTATTCATTTCGGTATTACGCTGCGGCAGAAAAAACATCAGGTAACGCAGTGCCACATACCCGACGATCACGGTAGCCACCCCCAGCTCGAAGTGGGCCAGCAGGCTGATCTGCTCGACGTAGTGACTCCCTTGCGCAAACCCTTCCACCAGATGAGCCACTTTGAACAGAGCGGTGGCACCGATCACCAGCGGGAAGGTGAAGGCGGCATAACCGGGCGAGAAAGGCAGACGCAGCAGTTTGATAAAGGCCAGATAGATGATACCGGTCATCAGGATGGCGATCCCCAACAGCACTGCCACCAGCAGCAGTGACGGCTCCTGGCTGACGGTCAGGTAACCGGCCAGAGAGAGGCTGGCAGGGGCCGCCAGAATGGCGATGGTCGGTTTGGCGGCATCCGGCACTTCATGGCTGAAGATCAGGCGATAGAGCATCAGCGGCAGCATCAGGCCGTAGCAGATGATCCCGAACCAAAGCAGACCGTTGGCCAGCGGGGCAAACTGACCACCCGGGAAGGCGACGTCAGCCACAATGATCCCCACCGGTGGCACGAACCAGCTCGGCACCATGTGGTGAATTTCAAACTCTTTGGCGCGATGCCAGATAAAGGTGGCCAGGAACAGCAGGTGAACAGCTACGGCAAACAGCCAGAGGGCCTCGCCCGCTTGCGGCGCAATCATACCGAGCGCTTTGGAGACCACCATGGTACCCATGGCATAGGTCGGTACCACACTGCCGACTACGGGGTGAGCGAGATCCTGCAACAGCAGGCGGGGGTGAAGCAGAAACTTGAAGGTCAGGATCACCAGCAGCACGGCAGCAATTGCAGCGCCCAGCAGTTGCATCCGGCCATCGAAGTGACCGGCATTTTCCCAACACCAACCAAGGCTGGCGATGCCCAGCGCCAGACCCGCCATGGGGGTTGGGGCGCCAGCCAGTGATTTACGGGTTCTTGCGATCATGATGACACCTTTCTATTGATGACTATGGCGATAGGATAATGGTCCCTTATCGTTTACGATATCTAAATGAATTAAATCAATCATTCAGGAAAACCAAACACGATGAAACTGACCCTGCAGCAGCTGAAAGTGTTCGCCACCATTGCCCGTTATGGAAACCTTGGCCTTGCCGCCAACGAGCTCTGCCTGAGCAAAGGGGCTGTCTCCCAGTCGCTGCAGGAGCTGGAACGCCAGCTCTCCACCCCGCTGTTTGACCGCATTCACCCCAGATTGCAGCTCAACAACGAGGGGCGCCTGCTGCAACCAGCTGCTGAAGAACTGCTGACCCGGATGCAGGATATCGAGAACCTGTTCAGCCCCGATGCCGAACCGAGCGGCCAGCTGCGCCTTGGTGCCAGCCAGACCATCGGCAACTACCTGCTCCCCACCCTGCTCGCCAGCAGCAAACAGGAGCTGGGACTCCCCCCCAAGGTGACCATCAACAACACTCACCTGCTCTGCCATGCGCTGGCCAACTTCGAGCTGGATATGGCGCTGATCGAGGGGGAGAACCACCACCCCGACCTGCTCGCCGAACCCTGGCTGCAGGACGAGATGCTGGTGGTAGCCCCACCCGGTCACCCGCTAGCCAACAAGAAGGAGCTCTCCCTCTCCCGTCTGGGGGGCGAGACCTGGGTATTGCGTGAAGCACAATCGGGCAGCCGCGAGCAATTTATCCAGCAGATCCAGCCCGAGCTGCCCCGCTGGCAACCAGGGCTTGAACTCAACACTCTGGAGGCGGTGATGCTGGCGGTGGAGAAGGGGCTTGGCATCTCCTTTATCTCCCGGCTGGCAGCCTCGGATCGCCTGGCAGATGGGCGGCTGATCGCCCTGCCCCTCTCCCGCCGCTTCCCGCGCCAGCTCTCCCTTATCTGGCACAAGCAGAAGTACCACTCCACCTCCCTGCGCCACTTTATCCACTTCTGCCGGGCTCAGGTGAAGGATGCCAAGGTGAGCCGCGCAGAGTAACGCGCGCTCGGAGCGCCGCTGGCACGCCCGCCCGCCAATGGGAAAAAGTAGAGAGGGAGCCGCGGCTCCCTCTCTTTGATTCGCTTCTGAGTATCACTTCGCCAGACTGCGCAACCAGCTGATCTCCTCGCCCCAGATGGACTCGTCAATGGTCTCGAGGATCAGCGGAATGCGATCGAAGTGCTCATCATTCATAATGTGGTGGAATACTGCTTCCCCCAGATTGCCCTCCCGCAAGCTGTGGTGGCGATCGACCCGGCTGCCGAAGGTACACTTGGCGCCGTTGATATGCATCCCCTTGAGATAGTGAAAACCCACCGTACGGTCGAACTCGGCAAAGACGGCAGCGCAGCTCTCGGCGGTGCGCAGATCGTAACCCGCGGCAAAGGCGTGGCAGGTATCGAAACAGATCCCGACCCTGCTCTTGTCCTCCACCCCTTCGATGATGGTGGCAAGGTGCTCGAACGACCAGCCGAGATTGGTCCCCTGCCCGGCGGTATTCTCGATCACCGCCGTCACCCCTTCACTGCGCTCCAGCGCCCAGTTGATGGACTCGCTCACCAACTTGAGGCTGGCCGCCTCAGGGATCTGCTTGAGATGGCTACCGGGGTGGAAGTTCAGATAGCAAAGCCCCAGCTGCTCGCAGCGCTTCATCTCGTCGAGAAACGCATCGCGGGATTTGGCCAGACCATCGGGATCCGGGTGGCCCAGATTGATGAGATAGCTGTCGTGGGGCAGGATCTGCTCCGGCAGAAAACCGGCCTTGTCACAAGCCGCCTTGAAGGCACTGATGGTGGCATCCGACAAGGGAGCCGCCTGCCACTGACGTTGATTCTTGGTAAAGAGGGCAAACGCGTTGGCCCCGATGGCCTGGGCGCGGGCGATGGTATTCTCCACCCCGCCGGCCGCACTGACGTGGGCTCCGATATATTTCATACAATCTCCTCGATACGGCAAGCCGCCATTATGCCGATCCAGCCCGGCCACGCCAAACCGGGATATCCGATAGCGGGTATCGACAAATAGCGCTGCCTTGGCAAAGCGGCTGCGTTTCATGGCGCAATCGGCCTGCACTGTGGCAACCTCTCCCCAGAAGGTATAGTTAGAGCCCGTCCACGCCAGCATGGCGCCCATAAAAAACGCAGCGTATCGCCTGAGCAATAACGCTGCGTCTTTGGGTCTCTCGGCCGTCCCCCTTGCCGTGGCCCGAATGGCCAGCGACAAGGTAGCAAGAATGCGCGGGGAGAGTCGCCTTAGAAGGGCATCTTGAAGCCTGGCGGCAGTTGCATGCCACCGGTCAGTTCACCCATCTTGGCCTTGTTCTGCTCTTCCACACGACGCACGGCATCGTTGCAAGCGGCAGCGACCAGATCTTCCAGCAGCTCCTTGTCATCTTCCATCAGGGAGGGGTCGATCTCGATGCGACGGACGCTGTGGCTACCGGTCATGGTAACCTTGACCATGCCAGCACCGGCTTCACCGGTCACTTCCATCTGAGCCAGCTGCTCTTGCGCCTTCTGCATACGCTCTTGCATCTGTTGGGCCTGTTTCATCAGGTTCCCCATTCCACCTTTACCAAACATATGTCGTCTCTCGTCTTGAAATCCGGCATCCAGCGCCGGGCTGTGGGCTTGTCTGTCCTAGATGGGGACAGCCAAACTGCTTTTCAACCGGAAGCAAGCTCCCGGCCACGGAATTTAGCGGTTGAGGGGCTCGATGCTCTCGTGATGAAGCACGGCACCAAACCGCTGAACTAAAAACTGCACGTTGGGATCCTGCTCCAGATCCCGGGTCACCTGCTCGCGCACCCCGAGATAAAGGCGATGTTCGATCTCAAGGGGAGTCTCCTGGTCAGGCACCACACCGAGCGTCACCTCGACCTGCACCGGTTGACCCAGCGCTGGCCCGATGATCTCGGCCAGATCGGCGCGCGCCTTGTCGCTCACCAGATGGCGCTGCTCGGGCTTGAGAGTTAGCAGTACCTTGTCCCCTTCCCGCGTCATCACCGAGTTGATGGCCAACTGGCGCAGCCGCCCTCCCACCTGAGTGTGAGCGATCAACTCGGCCCAAGCGTCACCGCAACCATTGAGCAGCGAGGAGGGAATCAGACGTGTCGCCTCCCCCTCTTGCGGCTCGCTGTCGCTCTCGAGCTCATCCCAGTCGATGGTCTCCATCACTGGCTGAGGGGATTCATCCTGCGTCACAAGGGCAGCAGCCACTACCGTGCTTGCAACGGGCTGCTGGGTCGCAGGGGCTGGCGTCACCGCAGGCGCCGCAGCGCTGCGCTCGCCGGGTCGATAGCTCGGCTGCCCGTCGAGATCCCAGGGGGGCAGATCGGTTGGCTGAGCCGGTGCCGTGACGGGGGCGTGGCTCATCACCTGAGTCTGCCCGGCAAAGCCCTGATTGAGGTACTCTTCGTATTCCCCGTTGTCACTCTGCGGCTCGTAACCGTCGCCATAGAGATCCACTGGCGGCAGATCATCATAGTGACCCATCGTCGCCATCCCCTGCCCGGCCGGTTGGCTGACCGGAGCTGGCTGTTGCGCGACGGCCGGTGCAGCAGCGGGCGCGACAGGGCGAGCTGGCGCAACCGGCACCGCGCGCGGCGCGGGCGCCGCTGGGGCTTCCTGACCACGCTGGCGGCTGCGCAGCATGTTTCGCTTGCCAAGCAGGCTCTGCATGCTCGACACCGCTGAAACAGCTTCAGGTGCGCTAACCGACGTGGTTGTCGGTTCGAGCGCGGGCTCGATGCTGGCAGTCAGCGACTCGCCACGGGAATGGTCCGCGTAGGCTGCGGCAGAAGCTTGTTCATCCGCATCTGCGGGCTGTGCAGCTGAGTGCGCAGACACATCGGGCTGCGCATGGGTCAACGCGGGCTCTGGTTGATACCCCATGCCCACAGCCTCGCGCAGCAGCTCATCCTGCTGACTGAACAGCTCGGCGGCTTGCGCATCCTCCTCGCTGTCGGCGGGGTTGCCGATGTCATCCGTCATCGCAGGCAGGGAGACATCAACCGCGGGCACGGCGCCGCTGATCGGTGCCAGTGTGGCCGATTCAGCGGCCGGGCGCTTTCCCGGCAAGGAGGCTACCGGAGTGGCATTGCTCGTCATTGACGGGGGCAGCGCAGTGAGGCTGGCCGGATGCAGGGCATCGCGCCTTGGCGAGAAGGCGAGCATCCGCAGGCAGGTCATCTCCAGCGCGGTGCGGCCATCGGGGGCCCAGGGCAGATCTTTACGGCCACTTAGCACAATTTGGTAGCAGAGCTGCACCTCTTCCGGGCTCATCGCCTTGGCCAGTTGCAGCAGGGAATCAGCATCCGCCCCCTGCTCCTGCACACTGGCAGGCAGCAGCTGCGCCATAGCGATACGATGGAGCAAGCCTTCCAGCTCGGCGTGGAGCTGATCAAAATCGGGGCCCAGGGTGGCGATCTCGGTGATCTTGGCCATGGCCGCGGGGGCATCTTGCCGCAAAATGGCTTCCAGCAGCTGGTGCAGATGGCGGTGATCGAGCGTCCCCAGCATCGCCAGCACGCTCTCGAGGCGCACGCTGCCGTTACCGTGGGCCAGCGCCTGATCGGTCAGGCTCAGGGCATCGCGCATACTGCCGTCGGCGGCTTTGGCCAGGGCCAGCAGGGCGCGTGGCTCGAAGTGCTGCCCCTCCTGATCCAGCACCCATTCGAGCTGCTTGGCGATCTGGGTCTGCTCCAGACTCTTCAGATGAAACTGCAGACAGCGCGAGAGAATGGTGATGGGCAGCTTCTGCGGATCCGTGGTGGCCAGCAGAAACTTCACATAGGGGGGGGGCTCTTCCAGGGTTTTCAGCAACGCGTTGAAGCTGTGGCGCGACAACATGTGCACTTCATCGATGAGGTAGACCTTGAAGCGGCCACGGGCCGGGCGGTACTGCACGTTGTCGAGCAGCTCACGGGTATCTTCCACCTTGGTTCGCGACGCCGCGTCAATCTCCAGCAAGTCGACAAAGTTGCCCTGATCGATCTCGCGGCAGGTATCGCAGACACCGCATGGGTGGCTGCTGATCCCCTGCTCGCAGTTGAGGCTCTTGGCCAGAATACGGGCGATGGTGGTCTTGCCGACCCCACGGGTACCGCTCAGTAGATAGGCGTGATGCAGCCGTCCCTGATCCAGGGCGTTGGTCAAGGCGGTCAGCACATGTTGCTGGCCTACCACTTGTTCAAACGTATGGGGGCGCCATTTACGCGCCAGAACCTGATAGCTCATAAATCCATCATGCAGGGAAGACAGGGCATTGAGGCCGGATGCTAACACAAATGGCGGGCTGGCTGTATCGGCTATCGGTGAGAGCGGGAGGGATCGCTTGATTTTCAAACCGATGCCCGCAAGGGCACCGGTTCAATGCAGGCCCGATGCAGAGGATCGGGCCGAAGAGGCATTACTCGCCGGCCAGCTCGACCAGTGAGACCACCTTGATGCCAGCGGCAGTCAGGCGGGCATCGCCCCCCAGAGACGGCAGGGAGATGATGAAGGCCGCATCGGCAACTTCACCACCGGCACGGCGGATCAGCTTGACGGTCGCATCGACGGTACCACCGGTCGCCAGCAGATCGTCCACGACCAGCACCTTGTCACCGGGCACGATGGCATCGGTGTGCAGTTGCAGGGTGTCGGTGCCGTACTCGAGGGCATAAGACTCCTCGATCACTTCGCGCGGCAGCTTGCCCGGCTTGCGGACCGGCACGAAGCCCAGCCCCATGGCATAGGCAACCGGCGCGCCAAAGATGAAGCCGCGAGCTTCGGTGCCAACAATCTTGGTGATCCCTTGATCACGATAATGATTGGCCAGCAGATCGATGGTGGCCTTGAAGGCCTCGGCGTTCTCGATCAGGCTGGTAATGTCACGAAACAGAATGCCCGGCTTCGGATAGTCGGGAATGGTCTTGATGCTTGCTTCGATAAATTTCAGGGTTTCCGGATTCATGTGTTGACCGCTTATTTTTTTGACCCAGGGGTGGCCATTTTTTCTCAATTCCCTTCTGCGGGAAATAAAAAAGCCTGTCACGCAAAAATGACAGGCCGACTCCATAGCATTATTGCTGCAATAGCTTAGGGACTTCACTTCACCATTGCAACTGGCTCCAGCACCGGCAGACGCATTAACCAGGTGAGCAGGATCACCATTATGATAACCAGCAACCCCTTGACCCACAGCAGTGGCACCACCGCCAGCGACACCGAAAAGGTGAGCAAAATGAAGATAATGGCGCGCCGTCTGGCCTGACGACGAATGCCGCGATACTGTTGCCAATCGACGATGGGCGGGCCAAACCAGGGATGGGTCAACAGCCAGCGATGAAAACGGGGCGACGAGCGGGCAAACAGGGCGGCAGCCAGCAACATGAAGGGGGTAGTCGGCAAGAGCGGCAGCACAATGCCCACAATACCAGTGGCAAATGCCAGCCACCCGAGCGCCATCAGACACCAACGCTTCATTCCTTCTCCTTGCGTGATTTATCTCCCTCTAGCCTAACAGAGTTTGAGCGGGTGCTGACAGCGGGCCGCAACACCACTACAATCTGCGCTCTTTTTTCTTGCCACTCTCGTCGGAAAGCCGTTATGCGCGTTATTTTGGCCCCCATGCAGGGGGTACTGGATCACCTGATGCGGGAGGTACTCACCTCCGTCAATGATTACGATCTCTGCGTGAGCGAGTTTATCCGGGTCGTCGATCAGCTGCTGCCCGCCAA
This sequence comes from Aeromonas sp. FDAARGOS 1416, assembly GCF_019048085.1. NCBI lineage: Bacteria > Pseudomonadati > Pseudomonadota > Gammaproteobacteria > Aeromonadales > Aeromonadaceae > Aeromonas > Aeromonas sp. FDAARGOS 1416. Next base: position 1,667,231 of record NZ_CP077301.1, read on the forward strand.
GGTGTTCTACCGCCTCTGCCCTGAACTGCTGCAAGATGGCAAAACCCGCGCAGGCACCCCGGTGCGGGTACAACTGCTGGGGCAACACCCCGAGTGGCTGGCCGAGAACGCCGTGCGCGCCATCGAGCTGGGCTCCCCCGGCGTCGATCTCAACTTCGGCTGTCCAGCCCCAACGGTCAACAAGAGCAAGGGCGGTGCGGTGCTGCTCAAAGAGCCCGAGACCATCTACCGCATCGTCAAGGCGGTACGCGAGGCGGTGCCCGCCCATCTGCCGGTGAGCGCCAAAATTCGCCTCGGTTACGATGACAAGGATCTCTATCTGGAGAACGCTCAGGCGGTCTTCCAGGGGGGCGCCAACGAGCTGGCCGTTCATGCCCGCACCAAGCGCGAAGGGTACAAGGCCCCCGCCCACTGGGAATATGTGGACGCCATTCGCCGCGCCCTGCCCATCCCCGTCACCGCCAACGGCGAAATTTGGGATCATAAAGATGCCCTCACCTGCGCCAGGGTCTCGGGTTGCGATGCCCTGATGGTCGGGCGCGGCGCCATCTCCCTGCCCAATCTGGCCAACGTGATGAAAACCGGCTGCCCGCACATGAGCTGGGCCGAGGTGCTGCAGTTGATGGTGAGCTATACCGAGCAGGATCTGGCCAGCGAAAAAGCCGACTACTACCCCAGCCGCATCAAACAGTGGTTCAGCTATCTCAAGCGGGAATATCCCGAAGCGGACCTGCTGTTTCAGGAGATCCGGGTGCTCAAAGAGACGGCTCCCATCCGCGATGCCCTGCTGCAAGCAGCCAAAAGCCACGGCTAACCACGTTTAACTTGACGCATATCATCTTGATAGAGTTATCGGATCCCTATACTGCCCCGAATCTGTCGTCTGTCCTGTGGGGGATAATGTGTGTGAAATGACGCAAGCACAGTTGACTGTCTGGCGTAATCGCCTGCTGTCAGACTGGGCCCAAGTAAGAGAAACGCTGATCGGTCAGCTTAAAGCCTGCCGCCGTGACGAGTGGGCCGAACAGGTCGGTCACTGCGAGCAGGATCAACTGGTGGAACTGACCAGCCGGCTGGATCTACCGAAGGTTGAGCAGAGCGTGGCCCGCCTCAAGCGGATCGATGCGGCACTCTGCCAGATGGATCTTGGCCTCTATGGCCTTTGCTCCGATTGTGAAGAGCCGCTTTCCATCGAACAGCTGGAACAGGATCCGACCCTGCAACGCTGCCCGCGCTGTGAAACCCGTTATCGCAAGGGATTCCACGCCCACGAACTGTGAAGGATGCACATCTGTGCATCCGCTCAACCCTCAGCACTGGTTACTCCGTCGTTCCTGTCCAATACTCACCGTATCAGCCTGTTCGAGGGTATGCGTTGTGTACAGACTCTTGTTGTTATGGTGTTTGTGTTGCCAGGCTACGGCACAGGAGTCATTGGTCGTGGGCTGGGTCGACTGGCAGCCCTTCAGTTATCGCAATGAACAGCAACAGCTCCGCGGACTGGATGTGGAGCTGCTCAACGCCATCTTCCTGCGTGCCGGTTATCAGGCCAGATTCAGTGAAATGCCCTGGGCTCGCGTGTTGCACGAGCTGAAATTCGGCACGGTTCAACTGGCTATGTCAGCCAATATCACCGCCGAGCGGCAGCAATATGCCCGCTTCAGCCACCCCTATCGGGAAGAGGAAACGGCCATCGTCATCCGTCGGCAAGATGCCGAGCGCTGGAGCGGGATCACCACCCTGGAGCAGTTGATCAACACCCCTGACTTTCATATCGGGGTGCTCAAGGGCTTTGATTACGGCAATACCTTCCGCCAGTTGATGGCAAGGCCCGAGCTGCAGCCCCGTTTGCAGATGCGCCTGCGGCTGGATCAGCTGCTGAAGATGTTGCAAGGGGGACGGATCCAGGGGTTTATTCTGGATCCCCACGGACTGCAGGAGTGGCAGGGTAAGGATGGCGTGCAGGACAAGCTGTATATTCTACTGCATATCGAACTGACACCGGTTCACCTGATGCTGAGCAAAGAGAGCACCACAGAAGCGCAACTGCAGCGGATCAATCAGGCTATCGATCAATTGAAACAGAGCCCCGACTATCAGCAGATCCTCGATCGCTACCAGTTCAGATCCCTGCATTCACAGGAAAACACTCATAAGTAAGGGGAGCATCTGCTCCCCTTGCAGTCTCAAGCAAACCCAATCCTGTTTCAAACAACCCTGGTTGCAACTTGCCAGGACGTTTTGGTCACCGATAACGTGATGGGTTAAGCCTGGCTATCAGCGTCCCAGCACAATGTCGGCAAGGTGGGCGAAGTGGTGGATTTCGTGGGTGGCATCGCACTCGCCCGCTTGCCGCGCCGGGTTGTACCAGCAGGTTGCCAGCCCCTGCGCCGCCGCCCCGGCAATATCGGTTTTCGGGTTATCCCCCACCATCAGCACCCGGGCCGGATCTGGCTGCCCCATCAGGGAGAGGGTGTGCTGGAAAATAGCTGGCGCCGGCTTGGTCACCCGGATCTCGTCGGAGATCACCAGCGGCTCGAACCACTCGCTCCAGCCCAGTTTGCCGAGCCGCCCCCGCTGAGGCACGCTGAAACCATTGGTGATGATCCCCATCCGCACCTTGGTGCGCAGCTGTTGCAGGGTCTCGACCACCCCTTCAAGAGGCATGCTAAGGGCAATGATTTGCTCCAGAAAGGTGTTGTTCATCGCCATGGGATCGGCGGCAACCTGCTGGGCAAAGAGGGAGAAGCGGGTCTGCTGCAACGCCGTTGCATCGATCTCGCCGTCGTTGTACTGCTGCCAGAGCCCATGGTTGAGGGCGTGGTACTGCGCCATGCTGGCGTCATCAGCCTGTACACCATAGATCTGCAGGGTGTGCGTCAGCGCAGAGGCGACCGGAAAATCGAGCAGGGTTTCATCCAAATCGAACAGCACCCAGTCATAGCTTGGTTGTTTCACAGAAATCCTTGTAATCATTCAGATTGTTCAGAGGCTTGGCGACCAACTCTGCCAAGCGGGCTGGCCAGCAGATCCAGCGTGAGACGCACGCCGAAGCCGGTCACTTCGCTGGAGACCACCCCATTGCCCCCCTTGTTGCGAAAACCGCTCAGGTCGAAGTGCAGCCAGGGAGTCTGCTCGGGCACGAAGTGGGCGAGGAAACGGGCCGCATCAATGTGATCCGGCGAACTGCCCGGCGCACACTGCAACAGATCGGCCCACTCGCTTTCGATGTTGTCGTCATAATCGTCATCAAGCGGGAAGGGCCAGATCCGCTCGCCGCTGCGCTGACCCAGATTGACCAGTGATGCAATCCATTCGCTGCGATTGGTAAAGACGCCGCTGTAGCGGCTACCCAGCGCCCGTTTGCAGGCCCCGGTCAGGGTTGCGTAATCGAGCAGCAGATCCGGGGTATCCTGCACCGCCATCGCCAGGGTATCGGCCAGTACCATTCGCCCTTCGGCATCGGTATCGACCACCTCGATGGAGGTGCCATTGATGGCAGTCACCACCTCACCGGGGCGATAGGCGTGAGGGCCGATATGGTTCTCGGCAATGGCCAGCCAGCAGTGTACCTCGTAGGGTAGCTGAGCTCGGCTGATAGCGTAGAGGGCCCCCAGCGCCACCGCGCTCCCCCCCATGTCCAGATGCATGCCATACATGCTGCCGGAGACCTTGAGGTTGTAACCGCCAGAGTCGTGGCAGATCCCCTTGCCCACCAACGCAATGCGGCGCACCGGCTTGGGTGGATAGTAGCTGAGCTTGACCATGGCCCCCTGATTGTCTTCCGAGCCACGAGCAACGGCCAGAAACGCCCCCGCCCCCAACTCGGCCAGCTGTGCCTGATCATAGTGATGACACTGCCACCCCTCATCTTGCGCCAGCTTGCTGACAAACTCGCGATAGCTGGCGGCCGTCAGCTCGGAGGCAGGCAACACCGCCAGATGGCGAGCCAGCCCGTTGCCCCCCGCTTCGCTGTAAAGGCGTGCCAAGTCCAGCACCACCGCGGGTGAAACCTTGATCTGCTGATAGCTCCAACTGCTTTCACTGCGGCGCTTGCTGGTGGGCAACGAAATATTGGCGGCAAGCAGGGCCGACAACATCACTTCGGCCAGCATCACTCGCTCGGAGGGAGAAAAACCTTCCAGATGCAGCCCGAACCGCTCCACATTGAGCCCAGAAAGAGGAGCAATCCAGCCTCTGATCTGTTTATAGAGGCGGTGATCCCGCGTCACACTGCCGGCCACAAACATCACCTGCAACAGGGTATTGCCATGCATCAGGGTAAAGGGCGCTTTTTTCCCCAACGCAAGCTGGGTCTGGAGACCCGCAAGGGCGGGGAGCGAAAGCAAGGACTCCTTCTGCTCTTCGGCGATCAGCAGCAGTTGCAACGGCAGCCCTTGGGCAAGGGCTTCGGCCAGCGTGGCATCCCGGCTTTCAATAGCAGGAGGAAGATAGGTGAAGGGAGTGATCACAGGCGCGTGCCTCATCCATGAAGAGATACCTGATGATACCCAACAAATGGTTGATACGACCAGTTTTGGTCTTGAAAAAGCGTCAGAAATAGCAGCAATCACCAGATGGTGACGAGCATCAAGAAGGATTGTTCAATGATTGGCAATGCAGGAAGGGAACGTACAGAAAGTTGGTTGCGGGGGCCGGATTTGAACCGACGACCTTCGGGTTATGAGCCCGACGAGCTACCGAGCTGCTCCACCCCGCGTCCGAATTGTCACCCCTAAGCCGAGCAGTAGCTTGTTGGCGTTTGTCTGCCTTCGACTGTTTATACAATCGCAAGCTGACGAAAGAGTTGGTTGCGGGGGCCGGATTTGAACCGACGACCTTCGGGTTATGAGCCCGACGAGCTACCGAGCTGCTCCACCCCGCGTCCGAATTGTCACCCTCAAGCCGAGCAGTAGCTTGGTGGCGTTTGTCTGCTTTCGACTATTTATACAATCGCAAGCTGACGAAAGAGTTGGTTGCGGGGGCCGGATTTGAACCGACGACCTTCGGGTTATGAGCCCGACGAGCTACCGAGCTGCTCCACCCCGCGTCCGAATTGTCACCCTCAAGCCGAGCAGTAGCTTGGTGGCGTTTGTCTGCTTTCGACTATTTATACAATCGCAAGCTGACGAAAAAGTTGGTTGCGGGGGCCGGATTTGAACCGACGACCTTCGGGTTATGAGCCCGACGAGCTACCGAGCTGCTCCACCCCGCGTCCGAATTGTCACCCTCAAGCCGAGCAGTAGCTTGATGGCGTTTGTCTGCCTTCGATTGTTTACGCAATCGCAGGCTGACGAAAAAGTTGGTTGCGGGGGCCGGATTTGAACCGACGACCTTCGGGTTATGAGCCCGACGAGCTACCGAGCTGCTCCACCCCGCGTCCGAATTGTCACCCTCAAGCCGAGCAGTAGCTTGATGGCGTTTGTCTGCTTTCGATTGTTTAGACCATCGCAAGCTGACGAAAGAGTTGGTTGCGGGGGCCGGATTTGAACCGACGACCTTCGGGTTATGAGCCCGACGAGCTACCGAGCTGCTCCACCCCGCGTCCGAATTTTTCTCGAAGTGGCCGAGCAGTAGCCAGTTCGATTTCTCCTTTTCCACCAACCGGTTACACCGGTTTGACTGGTCAGGATCTCAGATGGTTGCGGGGGCCAGATTTGAACTGACGACCTTCGGGTTATGAGCCCGACGAGCTACCGGGCTGCTCCACCCCGCGTCTGAGGTCGCCAATAATAGGCGCCAGCGCACAGATTGCAAGTAAATATCTCAAAAAAAGTTTATTCGTAGATTAATCGGACAAATAGTGCGGTCATTAGCAGCATCATGCTGTTTTTTCAGGCAATCGAGTCCTTACCAGGTATCCGGCACTACACTCAATAAGGTGAACACTCCTCATTTTGGGTAGGTAGAATATGCGCATCTCCGCCGGTCACTGCCGTCAGTTGGGGGCCACACCCGACAGTCACGGCGTCAACTTTGCGATCTGGGCACGCCTCGCCAGCCGGGTCGAACTGCTGCTCTTCGCAAGCGCAGACGATGCGACCCCCGAGGTGATCCCCCTCTCCCCGCGCCTCAACCGCACCGCCTACTACTGGCATATCCATGTGGAGGGGATCTCGGTCGGGCAACGTTACGCCTATCGCATTCAGGGCCCGTGGCGCCCATATGGCGGCACCCGCTTCGATGCCGAGAAGGTGTTGCTCGACCCTTACGGCCGCAGCATCGAGCTTGGCGCCAATTACGATCGATGGGCGGCGGCCCGTCCAGGCAGCAATCTGGCTTGTTGCGCCAAGAACAAGGTGGTTGATACTCGCTACTACGACTGGGAAGGAGACAAACTGCCCGCTCACTCCCTCTCCCGCTCGGTGATCTACGAGCTGCATCTGGGGGGCTTTACCAAGTCCCCGAGCTCCGGGGTCGATCCGGCGCTGCGTGGCACCTATCTAGGGCTGATTGAGAAGATCCCCTACCTGCAATCTCTCGGTGTCACCGCCGTCGAGCTGCTGCCGGTGTTCCAGTTCGATCCTCAGGATGCGCCCAAAGGACTCTCCAACTACTGGGGTTACAGCCCCATGTCCTTTTTCGCCCCCCACGCTCAATACGCCTGCGGCGATGATCCGCTGACCGAGTTTCGCGACATGGTCAAGGCGCTGCACAAGGCCAATATCGAGGTGATCCTGGACGTGGTTTACAACCACACCGCCGAAGGGGGAGATGATGGCCCCACCTTCTCGTTTCGCGGCATCGACAACGAGGCCTACTACATCCTCGACAACAACCAGAAGGACACCAACTATTCGGGCTGCGGCAACACCTTCAACGGCGCCCATCCGGTGGTGCTGCGGATGATCATGGACAGCCTCCACTTCTGGCGTCAGGAGATGCACGTCGATGGCTTTCGGTTTGATCTGGCTGCCATTCTGTCGCGGGATGAATCGGGTCAACCGCAGGCCAATGCGCCTACCTTGCGCACCATAGATACCGACCCCAACATCGCCGACATCAAGCTGATTGCCGAAGCCTGGGACGCGGGGGGACTCTATCAGGTGGGGTCACTGGCCGGCGCCCGCTGGCGTGAGTGGAACGGCCAGTTCCGGGATGATGTGCGCCGCTTCCTGCGCGGGGATGACAACAGCGTCACCGCCTTTGTCGAGCGGCTCTGCGGCAGTCCCGACATCTACCACTATCACCACGCCGATCCCGAGAAAAGCATCAACTTCGTTACCTGCCACGACGGTTTTACCCTGTGGGACTGGGCCAGTTACAACAGCAAGCACAACGAGGCCAACGGGGAGGAGAACCGTGACGGCTGCGATCATAACTTCAGCTGGAACCACGGCCATGAAGGGGTAACGGAAGATCCCCAGATCAACGCCCTGCGGATGCGTCAGGCCAAAAACATGATGGTGGCGACCCTGCTCTCGGTGGGCTCCCCCATGCTGCTGATGGGAGACGAGCTGCTGCGCACCCAGCGGGGCAACAACAACGGCTACTGTCAGGACAATGCCACCTGCTGGATGAACTGGCTGCCCAATGCCCGCAGTCAGGAGATGTTCCGCTTTATGAAGGAGCTGATCCAATACCGCAAACACCTGTTCCAGCGCCCGGAGCAGGAGAGCATGCCGCTGTCACTCACCGAGATCCTGCGCCACAGCGAGATCTGCTGGCACGGGGTCAACGCCGGGCAACCGGATTTCAGCCCCCACTCCCACGCCATCGCAATGTCGGCGCTGTCGAGCGAAACCAAGCTGGCGCTCTATGTGCTGTTCAACGCCTACTGGGAGCCCCTCACCTTCAACCTGCCGAGCCCCCCCAAGGGGGTCGGCGGCTACTGGCGGCGGATCCTCGATACCGCCCTCCCCTCGCCGCAGGATATCTGCACCTTCGGCATGCCGCTGGAGGGATTGACCCGCGAATATCTGGCCCAGCCACGCAGCAGTTGCCTCTTTATCTGCGGGGCCGACGATTTCTATTGATCGATTGCTGTGAATTGATAGCAGCGATACCTGCAAGCCAGAGATGCAAAAGCCCCGAGTGTTGGCTCGGGGCTTTCTCTTTTCAGCACCAGTGTCAGATCAGCTGGTGCAACACGCTGGTAGCGGCGATCTGGGCGATCAGCAGGCCACACAGGGAGGTAGAGACCACCACTGGCGCGGTATCACGCTGCAAGTAAAGCGGGCTGAACCAGAGCAGCAGAGAGGCCACCAGCAGCGCTGCCTGGGTCACCACCGCCGGGATCAGGGCATCGAGATTGGCCTCACCCCCTTGCCAGCCCACCAGCACTGCCAGCCAGACAAGGCTGGCCATCGCCCCCACCAGACCGGCCAGCGGCAACAGGGTGTTGAATGCCTTGAGACGATGACGGGCCCGCAGCAGCATCAGGTGGGCAAAGGCCGCCCCCAGCATCGCCATCTGCAGCAAACCGCTCACCCAGCCCTGCAGTTGCAGCAGCCCGAAGCCATAGAGAGCGAGCGGCAACGCCGGTAGCCAGAGCAGTGTCGAGGGGACTGAACGCTTGCCCTCCAGCCGTGACTGGGCCAGCGACAAGCCAACCCCGAGCACCAGTGCGGCCCCACCACTCCAGATGAGCCAGCTGGCCGCCTTGGCCTCGACCGCCAGCATCAGGGAGAGCGCGGTAATCACCCAGATGGAGAAGAGCTGCTGACTGATGCGCGAGCGCTGGCCAGGGCAGATATCACCGCGCCACAGCACGATACCGAGGGCGATCAGGGCGCCAAGCGCCATCAATCCGGTAAGGGGAAAGAGCCAAAAAGGGAGTTGGACGAACACGACGCCTCCAGCAGTAAAGATTCGAGGTGCGCCACCGAGGCGCCAGAGAGGGGCGAGTATACCCAAACCGAGGGCTATCCCCAATCGCGACAAACAATCGTGGGCAAACAATCCGGGGCACTTTGCTGCCAGCAGAGCCCACCTTGAAGGGTGCCCTGCTGGCAGCCATGTCCATAGGGACGGAATACGGCGCTGGCTTTAGCCCTGACCGCGGGCCAGCGCCACCACCCGGGCAAACATCTGGCGGATCACCGGTGGAATATGCTCGGCGCCGAGCCGCTCCGCCTCTTCCACCACCGCCAGCGCCATTCCCGGCTTGCTGCGGTGATGGATCGCCTTGTTGATGATGTGACTGGCGCTCCACATGGCGCGCCCGCCCACCCCGGCCTCGCGGCGAAACACAGCTTCAAAACCGTTGTGATAGAGGTAGTGCTCGATGTCGGCGGCAGGGAGCTGGGTCAGTCGGTCCCGCTCCCGCTCGCCCTTGAGCTGGCCACGGGCCGAGGTGGCATACTTGAGCCCCGCCTCGTCGCCATCGGTCAGCAGGTGCCACTCGATGCCAAAATCCCGCGCCACCTTGATGAGCGGCGACTGGCCGCACTGGGCAAACTCGATGATCCGCACCCCCTCGGCCCGCAGACTGTAACCGCAGATCTGGGCCAGCTCGGAGAGCAGCCAGATCTCGGTCTCCCCCTCCACCAGCAGCCAGCAACGGGCAAACAGCGACATGGGGCGGTTGATCCGCACGTGGAAGGCGATCTTGCGCAGATCGTCGCTGCTGTAACGCTCGCCCCCCAGCTGGTGACAGAGGATATCCTGCTGACGGCGCACCAGTCGTCGCACCTGATTGAGCGGCAGGGAAGAGAGCAGATCTCCCGAGTTGGTGGTGAGCAGCTTCTGACCCGGCAGTTGTTCCAGCAGCCCCCACGCCAGCGCCAGCATGGTCGGGTGCAGCCGACTCTCCGGGTCCTCCAGGATCATGATGGGACGGGCCCCCTCCTCCAGCTCCCGGTTGCCCCGCGCTTGCAGCAGGGTGGCCGCCATCCCGGCCATCGCCAGCTGCAGCGCGCGGTTATCGGCGCGATGCAGCAGGGTATGCAGGTTGCCCGGATTGCGCAATGTCATGGGGCGATTGATGATGTCACGCTGACTGCGCGGTTTGTTCTTGATGGGGGCCAGGGCGTTGAAGTAGTGATCCATCAGCTGGCGCACCGCCTGCAACGCCTCTTTGAGCTCCGGCTCGCCGATCCGCTGGGGTTCGTCGATGAGCTTGTCCGCCAGCTCGTTCAGGCGATGCTCGGAGAGATCTCCCCACTGCAACGTCTCCACCCCGTTGCGGGCGGTGCGGGCATCGCGCAGGCGAAAGACCGGGTTCATGGTGATGAGCATGCAGACAAGCTCGTGGGTATTGGCGATGGGCAAGCTCTTGCCTACCCCGTCGAGAAAGTCGTGAATGGTGAGCACAGAGCCATCCGCCTGCAGCTCGGCGCTGGCGCGATAGTGAATGCGGTGGAATTTGTCCTTGTGCAGCACCCAGGAGGGGCAAAGACGGGCCAGCCGACGGGAGTGCTGACACATCTGGGGTCTGTGCTCACTGAAGGTGAGCACCAGTTGCAGGTGTCGCGCCGGGGCCAATTCGGGATCTTCCGGTTGGTGAAAATCCTCGGCAGTGAACTGATAGGGCTCGGCATCCTGCCCCAGCAAACACCAGAGGGCGCGCAGCAGGCTCGATTTGCCCCAGGTATTCTCGCCGATCAGCACTGTGGTCTGATCCAGCCCGAGCGACAGGCGATTTATACCGCGAAAACCTTTGACTTCAATACGTTCCAGAAACATCCAGCCATGTCCACATCATTGTGATGGGGCAATAGTGGCAAAGTTACCGGAAAAATCCTATCGCAGGCGGGGCTTTTTCAACGTGAACTGTGAGGCACTGCAGGTTCGGGAGGGGTCACAACAGCGGTGCGATCTTGCGGGGCATTCCAGTGGCTGAACCAGAGATGACGGGTACGGATTTGACGTTTGCGATAATTCAATGGGCATTCCTTTCAATGGATAAGTGGTAGAGAGTACACCTCTTTTGCCCAAAGTCTCAGGGTTATCTGTGACGGGAAGATGACAATTGTGCCCGCCACTGCCCCGGCGTCAAACCAAACGCCTCGCGAAAACGATTGCCGAAATGGGCCTGGGAAGAGAAACCACACTGACTGGCGATACTGGCCAGCGGCTCGGGGCCGGCCAACAGCTGCTTGGCCCGTTTGAGCCGCAGCCCAAGCAGATAGCGGTGGGGCGGGCAACCGAGACTCTGGCCGAACATGCGGGCGAAGTGGTACTCGCTCAGCCCCGCCTGCTGCGCCAGCTCTGCCAGCGTGACCGAATCGGCCAGATGGGCCTGCAGATACTCCTGCACCCGTTTGATCACCACGGGCGCCAGCCCGCCGCGCAGAGGCGGCAAACCGGGAGCCTCCTCGGTGTGGTGGCGGTAGGCGTGGAGGATCAACATCCAGGCGCCGTGTGAAAGCGCCAGCCGATCGACCCCGTGCTGCCACTGCAGTTGCATCAGCTGGCGCTGCACCAGCTCAGCCGCCTGCGGATCGTCGATAAAGGTCTTGTCCACCAGTTGCAGGTGGCGCCCCTCCTTGTCACACACCTCCTCGGCGATACGAGTGAGGTGAGTCGGGGTGAAGTAGAGATGAAAGAAGCGAAACTCTTCGCGCACCAGCCACTCGGATCTGTGGTGATCCGGCATGATGCACACCTTGCCGGTGCCGCCGTGGCCACCCGGCCCATCGAGTCGCTCGGTCTGCTCGCCTCCTTGCAGATAGACGCTCAGGGTGTGGTGGCCCGGCTTGTGATAGCGGGTCTGGTCATAGCAGTTGCGCCAACTGGCGACGCCAAGCCCGGGTTCGAGCCAGCAGGCGTCCTCCAGCCGGGCGCCGGTGCTGACCAGTGCATCAAATACCCCTGCTGTTTTCATTCGCCCCTGCCGCCTGTTCCGGTGTACGTATTATGCCGCTGCCATCCATCTTACCGACCACGCCCACAGATGACAGCGCAGGGCGATGAAAAACCGCAAGATGGTGCAATCCAGCCATCAGAGCTCGCCCCATAGTGGGTCATCTCTCCCTGACTCTCCGGAACTGTGATGAATCTGATGCTCTATCTTGCCACCGTGCTTATCTGGGGCAGCACCTGGATTGCCATCGCCTGGCAACTTGGCCCCATCCCCATCGAGGTCTCGGTGCTCTATCGCTTCCTGCTGGCAGCGGTGGCACTGTTTGCTCTGCTCACCGCCAGCGGCCGCTTTCCGCGCCTGCCGTGGCATGGCCAGCGCTATGCGGCGCTGCTCGGTGCCCTGCTCTTTTCCACCAACTTTCTCTGCTTCTACCACGCCACACGCTATATCCCGAGCGGCATGTCGGCGGTGATCTTCGCCAGTGCCAGCATCTTCAACGGCATCAACCTCTGGCTGTTCGAGCGCAAGCGCCCCACCCTGCGCTGGTTGCAAGGCTCCTTGCTGGGGCTCTTTGGCACCCTGCTGCTGTTCTGGCCGGTGCTGGCAGATGCGCAATTGGGTGCAAACGGCTGGAAGGGGCTGCTGCTCGCCTGTTGCGGCACCCTCTGCTTTTCGCTGGGCAATCTGGTCTCGGCCCGGGGCCAACGCCACGGCTACCACGTACTGCAACTGGTGCCCTGGGGCATGGTTTACGGCGTGGTGCTGTTGCTGGGCTGGGTCATATTGCTCGGGCAGCAACTGATGGTGCCAACCGATGGCCACTATCTGGCGGCCATGGTCTACCTCGCCCTGTTTGGCTCGGTGATCGCTTTTACCGCCTACCTGACGCTGGTGGGGCGCATCGGTGCCAGCAAGGCCTCCTACGCCACCGTGCTCTTTCCGCTGGTGGCGCTTACCCTCTCCACCTTTTATGAAGGCTTTGTCTGGCAGCCGGTCTCGGTGGCCGGAGTGGTGATCAGCCTCATCGGCAATCTGGTGATCTTCGCGCCGCCCTTGAGCGAATGGCGCATTCGACCGGCCAAGGCAGCAAACGACCCTTGCTCCTGAGCCAGTCAGCCCCTAAGGTAGCGCTGCTCAATCTGTGACGATCCTGATGGCGATAAACAAGGGGGCGAGATGTTACTGGAAGGGCTGGAGACGCTGAGCCTGCTGGCAAGTGAAAGAACCATGGCCAAGGTGGCCAGTCGCCTCTATATCAGCCAGTCGGCAGTGAGCAAGCGGATTGCCCAGCTGGAGCAGCGCCTCGGCAAGAAGCTGATCGAGCCGGAGGGGCGCCAGATCCGGCTCACCCCGCAGGCGCAGGAGCTGCTTGAGCGAGTGGCGCCGAGTCTGGCCGAAATGAAGGGGGTGCTTGCCGATAGTCAGGATCTGACGGATCAGAGCCCCCTCCCCATCGCCTGCTCTGAAACCCTGCTGGCCGGTTATCTCGCCCACTTTATGCGCGACTATCTGGAGCGCGATCCCCACCTTGCCCTCTCTACCCACCACACGCCGGTCATTCTGGCGCGGGTGCGCAGCGGTGATGCCCTGCTCGGCATCTGCGCCGGTCGGCTCCCACCCGGCCATGGCCTCGGCGCCGATCTGCTGCTTGAGGAGCCCTTTTATCTGGTTGGCGAGGCGCAGCAGAGCCTGCCGCCAGCCAGCGTAGAAAGCAGGCGCAAGATCCTCACCATGGATCTGGAGAACCCCTCCAACCGCTACCTGCGCGAACCGCTGGCAGATATGGGATTGGAGCCCACCATGGAGCTCGACTCCTATCTGGCGCTCATCGAACTCGCCAAGGCAGGCATTGGCCCTGTGCTGCTCCCCGCTGGCCTGCTGGGGCTGGTGGGAGAACAGGGGGAGATGGCGCGCCCACTGCCCGGACTGGGCCGCCCCCTTCATCTGGTCTACCGGCCAAACAGCCTAAAACGAGAGCGGATCGCCAGGCTGGTGAGCGCCCTGCACCAACACTTTCGCCACCGCAGCGACACACCGCGCTAGCGCTGTAAAACACCAGATATGACAACGGGGCCCAAGGGCCCCGTTAACAATTTCGATGCGGCAAGCAAGGCGCACATCAGATCCAGGCAAACAGCTCGGGATACTGGCTCCAGACCAGCTTGGCAGACATCAGCAAGGAGACAGTCACCAACAGCGGCTTGATAAGCTTCACCCCTTTTTTCAGCACCATCTTGGAGCCAAAGCGGGCGCCGATAAACTGCCCCAGAGCCATGCAAAAACCGACACTCCACACCACCTTGCCACCAAGAGCAAAGAACAGCAGGGAGGCAATATTCGAGGTGAAGTTGAGCAGCTTGGTATGGGCGGTGGCGCGCGCCATGCCAAAGCCCGCCAGCGCCACGAAACCGATGGCAAAAAACGAACCTGTGCCCGGCCCGAAAAACCCGTCATAGAAGCCGACACAGCCCCCCACCAGCAACGCAAACAGCATGGGAGTCAGACGGCGGGAGCTCTCGGCATCGCTTACCCGCGGCGAGAAGTAGAAGTAGCAGGCAAAGGCCATCAGCAGGAAAGGGAGCAGGCGCTCGAGAATGGCGGCGTCTATGGTCTGCACCGCCAGCGTGCCGATAGCCGCACCGATAAAAGTGCAGATCACCGCAGGCCAGATCATCGCCCACTCCAGCAGCCCCTTGCGGGCATAGAACCAGGTGGCGGAGAAGGAGCCAAAACTGCTCTGCAGCTTGTTGGTACCGAGCACCAGCGCCGGGGGCATGCCGGTGGCCAGCAGGGCCGGCACCGTCAACAGGCCGCCGCCACCGGCGATGGCATCGATAAAGCCGGCGACAAGCGCTACACCGAACAGGGCAAACAGGGTAACCAGTTCCAATTCCATCCATAGACCTCACGAGAGTGGGTTGCCCGAAGGGTCGAGCAACCGGATATAACCAAAACGACGTTGTGCGGGGGGCTGCACAGGCTGTCCGCTATCCTAGCGAGCCACTGACCATGAATCTAACGAAACAGTGGCAGCCAATTGATTCCTTATTTTCATTAATTTGAGCTCAGAGGGCCCGTTAGCAAGCCGTTGAAGCGACGTTCGCTTCCTTGATGGCCGCCAGCGCCTCACAGAGATGATCCTCATCGGCACCGGGGAAACGGCTGACCCGACCGGCCATGTAGCGGCTGCTGAACAAGTTGAACCAGTGCTGCAGTGCCTGCCCCGCCCTGAGCTCCCCCGCCACTTCCAGCACACAGGCCGCCACTTCGGCGGTGCAGAGGTGCTCGTCGCAGTTGGCCACCCGCATACCGTAGGTCGAGAGCGCATCAGGCTTGATGGCGAGTACCGGAAAACCGTCCAGATAGGGGCTCTTGTTGAACATCTTGCGCGCCTCGGGCCAGGTACCGTCGAGCAGGATAAAGAGCGGCTTCTTGCCGGGCGCCAGCACCACCTCGCCGGTCAAACGGGCCGGCTCCTTCTCGCAAGCGGGAAAGACCACATAGGGCTGCCACGCGGGATCGGCCAGCAGGGCCAGTAACTCGGGATGGGGCTCGGTGCGTGACCAGAGAAACGCCCAGGTGGTATCCGGCAACACATCGGCGATGAGGCGACCGGTGTTGGAGGGTTTCATCGGCTCACTGTCATACATCAGCAGGCAGAAACCGGCCTCCGCTTTGAGCTCGGGGCGCCACTCGCAGGCACACCAATCCTCGCGCAGCTGACAGGCCGGACAGCGGGCCAGGGTGCCACCACGGGCAAGAAACGGTCGGGTAGAGATACTCTTGCGCCAGGCCCGCAGGCGGTTGACGGCGTGATCAGGAACAGGCTTCATCTAGGTTCACAACTGGAGTCAAAACAGGAACGGCAGCGGTGCCAACATGTCATGGCGCTACGGGGCGCGATAACAGGAGGGCTGCCGGAAAAGGGCAAGATTGTACCCAGTTACGCGCTGGCGGAACAGCAATCCCTTCCCCTTTCGCCAAACGCAGTGCCAACCCCTCTTGCCTTACGACTCCTGACAGCTGCGCAGCAGCTCCAGCAACAGGCTGCCATCGCGCAGTGCCTTGTGCACCTGCACCGAAGTGGGCTTGGTGGGATCTTCGTAGAAGTGGGTGGATTCAATCTGCAGCCGCACCAGATATTCGGCGGGCAACTGGCTGGCCAGCGACTGGTGCAGCATGGGGAACAGCAGCCGATCGGCACGGGTGATTTCCCCCCCCAGCAGCAGCTTGCCCGGATTGAGCAGACAGATGAGATTGGAGAGCACCTTGGAGAGGCGGCCCGCCGCCTGATGGAGAATATCCTGACAAAGACCGTTGCCTGCCAGCGCCAGCTCGCACAGCTCGCGAATGGTGACGCTCTCGGGCAAGTCGTGCTCCTGCATCCGCTCGCGCAAATCTCGGTATTGCGCCTCCAACGCCTGATTGGTCACCAGGGTGCAGGCACAGCCAAAGCCGCCGCAGTAGCAGCGCTGGCCATAGGGTTCGAGCTGCAGGTGGCTGAGATCTCCGAGCAGCGCATTTTCGCTCTCGATAAGCTGGCCATTGACCACCATGCCGACCCCGATGTCGTTGTGGACAAACACCAGCACCGCATCGGCGCAATTCTTGGCAGCCCCCCACTCCCGCTCGGCCTGGATCCAGGTGCGCACATCACCGCTCACCAGCACAGGTACCGAGAACGCCTGTTGCAGAGTCGGGCCAAGGGGCCAGTTGCGCAGATCGTAGAAGGGGAAGTGCTTGACCATGCCGGAGTGGCGCTCTACCTGACCCGGCAGACAAAGGGCGATGCAGGCCAGACTGAGGGACTTTCTCGGCAAAAACACCTTGATGGCATGCACCAGACTGCCCAGCAGATCGGCGCGCTCCTCCTCGGTAAAGAGGTGGCGCTGGCGGGCCAGCGAACGGCCGGAAAAGTCAAACAGCGCCATATCCACGTAGCCGCGGCCAAGACGCATGGAGAGAAACTGGAAGCGGCGTTCGTTGATGCGCAGCAAGGTCTGACGACGGCCGCGCCCCACCGAACTTTCACCACAGGTGACCACCAGCCCCCCATCGAGCAGTTCCCTGGTGATCTTGGTGATACTGGCTGGCGAGAGACCGGTCAGGCGGGAGAGATCGGTGCGCGACAGCTCCTTGTGCTCTTCCAGGCTGGCATAGACCAGGCCGTAGTTGAGCTGCCGGATCAAATCGATACTACCTTTCACGATCTCATTCATAGGGTATGGGGCAAAGGCTGAAAAAAAGAGGCTGGCAATTTTCACACATTATTGGTCAATCCCCAAATAAAGTGCGGCCTGAACCGGGGGTCAGGCCGCATCTTGTGGTTGCCGTCACGGACCATTACAAGATCAATAACGGAATTGCGATACCAGTTTGCGCAATTTGTCGCCGGTACTGGCCAGATCGCGGGTGGTGCTGTTGGATTCCACCGCCGCGCTGGTCAGCTCGCTGACAATCTGCTGAATGGCCACCAGGTTCTTGTTGATCTCCTCGGATACCGCGTGCTGCTCCTCGGCGGCGGTGGCGATCTGGATGTTCATGTCGTTGATGGTACTGACCGCCATCACCATGCTGTCGAGGGAGCTGGCGATATGGCTCGCCTCCTGCACCGTCTCCTGGCTGCGATCCTCGCTCGCCTGCATCACCTCCACCGCCTGCTTCACCCCGCCCTGCAGACGTTGCAGCATCTCGTTGATCTCCTTGGTGCTCTGTTGGGTACGACCGGCCAGCGAACGCACCTCGTCCGCTACCACCGCAAAGCCGCGTCCCTGCTCACCGGCGCGGGCCGCCTCGATGGCGGCGTTCAGCGCTAGCAGGTTGGTCTGTTCGGCAATGCCGCGAATGACCTCCACCACCGAGCCGATCTTGGCGGTCTCTTGCGCCAGCTGTTCGATAACGCCGGAGGCGGTATGCACCTCCCCCACCAGCCGGTTGATACTGTTGATGGCCCCGCTCACCACACCCCGGGCGGCGTCCGATTCACGGGCCGCATCGCTGGTTGCCGTCGCGGCATTGGAGGCACTGGCAGCCACCTCCTGCGCGGTGGAGCTCATTTCTGTCACCGCTGTGACCACCTGATCGGTCTCGCGACTGTGACCCTGCATCTGATGGTCATAGTGCTCGCTCAGATGGTGCAACTTGTCCACCGCGCTAAAGAGGTGGTTGCTGGTCTCGCCCACCTGACTCACCACCGACTGGATCCGCTCGACAAAGCGGTTGAAAGCGCTGGCCAGCTGGCCAATCTCGTCCTGACTCTGCACCTTGAGGCGCTGGGTCAGATCCCCGTCACCGTTGGCAATATCGTTCAATGCCAGCACCGCATCCGCCAGCGGCTTGGTGACCCGGTTGCCCACAATAACGGTCGCCGCCAGGGTGATACCGAGGATCAACAGGATCACCAGCACACTGCTCTGCAACGAGGCATGCATGTTGCTCTCGCGCTCTGCCCGCAGGGCCGCCAGCTCGTTGTCGATATCATCGATATAAAAACCAGTACCAATGGCCCACTGGTATTTGTCCAGCACCAGAGTAAAGGCCAGCTTGGGGGCATCGCGACCGATGGAGGGCTTGGCTGTCCAGTATTCGGTAAAACCATCCCCCTGACGGGCCGACTTGAGGATCTCCTGGATCAGCAATTTGCCCTTGGCATCCTTGTCGTTCCAGCGGTTTTTCCCCTCCAGCTCGGTACGCACCGGCAGCAGTATGGTGTTGCCCTCGAAGTCATAGACAAAGAAGTAGCCGTCACTGCTGTAACGCAGCGGCCTGAGCAACTCTTTGACCTTTTGACGATTTTCCGGTGAATCCGGCAGGGAATACACGGCATCGACGGCGGTTTTGGCCATCATGATGTAACTGCTGAGCAGCGCTTTACGCTCCTTGATGGCATTTTCCCTCGCCACCACCAGATCAGACTCCAGATCGCTCTTGGAGACCATGTAGTTACTGAGATTGACCACCAGGGCCATCAACAGTACGGGGACTGCACCCAGTAACAGGATTTTCTGCTTTAGCGTCATCTTTCACATCCTTGCAGCTGTTTTTATTGGAATTCCTTGCTTACTCATCAGTATAGGTGCTGGCAGGGCGAGCCCAGCTTTCGTTACAATTCCCTTAAACAAATCGGCCAGAACGTGAAAATCATGAATCTTTGTCCTTGCGGCTCAACCCTTTCTCTCGAATTGTGCTGTGGCTTACGTCACAGTGGCGCAGTGGCTGACACCCCGGAGCAGCTGATGCGCTCGCGCTACAGCGCTTTTGTGCTCGGTCTGGGGGAGTATCTGGTCCATAGCTGGCACCCGGCCCACCTTGGCGGTCTCACCGCCGAAGAGCTTTCACGCATCGACACCCGCTGGGATGGTCTCGAGATCATCGCCAGCCAGGGCGGCCCGGAGGATGAAACCGGGATGGTGGAGTTCAAAGCCTGGTTTCTGGAGGGGGATGAGCGTCACTGCCTCCATGAGCGTTCTCGCTTCGTGCGTTATCAGGGGCGCTGGGTTTACACCGAGGGGGAGCAGGATCCGGCCCCCCTCAAGGCGGGACGCAACGATCCCTGCCCCTGTGGCAGCGGCAAAAAGCACAAGAAGTGCTGCGGCTGACGCATCACACCCCCTCCAGACTCGTCAAACAGTGACAAGGGGCATCCGATGCCCCTTTTTTGTGCCTGTGTGCCGTCCTGAATATGGTTTACACCTTTCCCCCCCAATAAATAGAGAACCCGATGGGACAAGGTGTGAAACGGACACAGCGCGATTACTCACTGACTTTTAAACTGGCACTGGTCGAGCAGATTGAAAAAGGCGAGCTCAGTTGCCAGCAAGCACAAGCCCGATATGGCATTCAGGGCAATTCGACCATTCTGGTATGGTTACGTAAACATGGTCGGCAAGATTGGAGCCAGGGGGCTTCTGTACGTGCCGGCAGGAGCATCACCATGCCTGACCCCGACAACCAGACACCCGAACTGCGCATCAAGGAACTCGAGCAACAGCTGGCGCTGATGAGTCAGAAAGCCCAGTTCTTTGAGGCCGTCGTCGATGTACTGAAGAATGACTACGGCGTCTCCATCGTAAAAAAGCGACCCGGCAAGTCCTCTCGCAGCGGCAAGTCGAGAGGCTGACCATTGTCAGGGCTTGCCTGTTTCTCGGGATAAGCCGGCAGGCTTACTACAAGCGCAATCGGGTCGCCGACGAGCGCCATGCACAGGGATTGCAGGTGGTGCGCTTCGTGCGTCAGGTTCGACTGCGACAACCGCGGGTGGGCACTCGCAAGCTGCATTATCTGCTGCAGGGTCAGGATGATGACGGGCTCAAGGTCGGGCGGGACAGGCTGTTTCGGATATTGACCGAGCACCGCCTGCTGGTGCCACCCAGACGGGCGTATCACAAGACCACCCACAGTTTTCACCGTTTCTACCGTCATCCCAACTTGCTCAAGGCGGGGCCAGAGCAGGTTACGCCGGTGGCCCCGGAGCAGGTCTGGGTTGCAGATATCACCTATCTGCCAGCCAGGAGCGGACCGCTGTACCTGAGCCTGGTGACGGATGCGTACTCACGCAAGATAGTGGGCCATCACGTGCACGAAGGGATGCATGCCGAATCGGTGGCGATGGCGTTCAAGAAAGCGCTGAAGCAACGGCGTGGCGGCGGGGAGCTAATCCATCACTCAGACCGCGGCGTGCAGTATTGCTCGGGACTGTATCAATCATTACATGAACGGTACGGGGTGAAATGCTCGATGACGGATGGGTATGACTGTTATCAGAATGCGTTGGCGGAGCGGGTGAACGGGATTTTGAAAGGAGAGTTATTGTTGCAAAGCCCGCAGGATTTGGCGCAAGCGCGGGAGATGGTGCGTGAAGCAGTAGATATTTACAACGCGGAGCGGCCGCATCATGCGTTGAAATACAGAACCCCCGATGCGGTACATAGGGGGTTCTGAGTAGAGAAATGCTAGTTGAAAATGTGTAAACCTATTTCAGGACTAGACACTGTTATTCGCCACCAGCCCACAAACCGATGCGATAACAAGCGTGACAAATGTCACATAATGCTCATTAACGCGCGAGCAAATGAGCGTTTGCGAGCGCAAATTTGGCCCATATCAAACATTTCCACTCAGAAGTAGGCCACACTGGCCTCATCTGGAAGAGATGAGACGGGCAACAATGAGAAGAATAACCACACAAGTCGTCATCATAGGCGGCGGTGCCACAGGGGCCGGCATCATGCGCGATTGCGCACTGCGCGGCATCGACTGCATCCTGCTCGAGCGCGATGATATCGCCGCCGGCACCACCGGCCGCAACCACGGCCTGCTCCACTCCGGTGCCCGCTACGCGGTAACGGATCAGGAGTCCGCCCGCGAATGCATCCAGGAAAACCGCATCCTCAAGCGGATTGCCAGCCACTGTGTCGAGGACACGGGCGGCCTCTTCCTCACCCTGCCGGAAGATGACATCAATTTCCAAACCACCTTTATGGATGCCTGCGCCCTGGCCGGTATCGAAACTCGCCAACTTGATCCCGGTGAAGCCCTGCGCATGGAGCCCAACGCCAACCCGGCGATGATCGGCGCCATCCATGTGCCGGATGGCACGGTCGATCCGTTCCGCCTCGCCGCCGCCAACGTGCTGGACGCGAAAGAGCACGGCGCCCGCATTTTCACCCACTGCAAGGTGCTGGGGCTGCTGCGCACGCAAGATCGGGTACACGGGGTCAAGGCGATCAATACCCGAACCGGCGAAGCGTTCGAGGTGGAGTGTCAGGAGGTGATCAACGCCGCCGGCATCTGGGGCCAGCAAATTTGCGAATACGCCGATCTCGGCATCCGCATGTTCCCCGCCAAGGGCTCCCTGCTCATCATGGATTACCGCATCAACCAGCTGGTGCTCAACCGCGCCCGCAAACCGGCGGATGCGGACATTCTGGTGCCAGGCGATACCATCTCCCTCATCGGTACCACCTCCAGTCGCATCGATTACAACAAGATTGACCAGCTCACCGTCGAGCCCGAAGAGGTGGAGGTGCTGCTGCGCGAAGGTATCAAGCTCGCTCCCATCATGGCCCGCACCCGTCTGCTGCGCGCCTACGCAGGCGTTCGCCCGCTGGTGGCGGTGGACGGTGACGACACCGGCCGCAACATCAGCCGCGGCATAGTGCTGCTGGATCACGCCGAACGCGATGGCCTCAAGGGCTTCAACACCATCACCGGCGGCAAGCTGATGACCTACCGCCTGATGGCGGAATGGGCCACCGATCTGCTGGCCAAGAAACTCGGTAACAACAAACCCTGCCAGACCGCCGAGCTGAGCCTGCCTGGCTCGCGGGATCCGGAGAAGGTCTCCGCTCCCGGTCTCTCGGTGCCGGTCGAAGGCTCCGCCCAATACCGCCACGGCGAGCGGGTCATCGCCTTCTTCCGTGACAATCCGAAGGCCAACGCCCTGATCTGCGAGTGCGAAATGGTCACCGCAGGTGAAATCGAATACGCCCTGCGCGAGCTGGATGTGGACAACCTCATCGATCTGCGCCGCCGCACCCGTCTGGGCATGGGCCCCTGTCAGGGCGAGCTCTGCGCCTACCGCGCCGCCGGTCTGATGCAGGAGTACGGCAAGGCCGATGGCCGTCAGGCCTGCGTCATGCTGCGCCAGTTCCTTGAGGAGCGTTACAAGGGAACCCGCCCCGTTCTGTGGGGTGATGCCCTGCGCGAGGCCGAGTTCACCTACTGGATCTACGAAGGGCTGTTTGGCCTGGGGGAATGGACGGCGCCACAGCTGGTCGCCGATACCCCACGCGACCCAACCAGCGAGATCACTCACAAGGAGAGCCGTCATGAAGTTTGACAATATCGTTATCGGCGGTGGCATGGCGGGACTCTCGGCCGCCCTGCGGCTGGTAGAGGCGGGCCAGAAGACCCTGCTGATGGCTTCCGGCCAGAGTGCCCTGCACTTCTCCTCCGGCTCGGTCGATCTGCTCGAAAGCGAGGGAGATCCCCGCGCCGCCCTGCCCGCCTTTATGGCAGCCCATCCGGATCACCCCTACAGCAAGGTGGGGATGCAAAATATCGAAGCGAGTCTGGCCGATCTGCAGCGCCACTGCGCCGAGCAGGGATTGCCGCTGGTTCGCCACGACACCAATCACCAGCGCCTGACCCCCATCGGCACCCTCAAGCGTACCTGGCTCTCCCCCGATACCTGTGCCTGCGTGACCGATGCGCCGATCCCGGGTGTACTGCTGCTGGCCACCCTCGAGGGCTTTCGCGACTTTCATCCGGCACTGGCGGCCGCCAATCTGGCGACCCATCCGCGTTTTGCCCACTGCCGCATTCTGACTGGCGAAATCCGCCTGCCACAGCTGGCGGAATTCAGCCGCAATCCCCACGAGTTTCGCTCAGCCGACATCGCGCGCCTGTGTGACAAGCATCATCTGGTGGCCGATCTGGCCCGCGAGATCTGCCGCATGGTGCAGGAGAGCGGCGTACCCGGCTGCCGCCATATCGTGCTGCCCGCCTGCCTGTCGCTGGGGCTGGTTGGCCCCCGTCTGGCGGAGCTGGAACAGCGCACCGGCTGCACCATCAAGGAGGTGGCCACCATGCCGCCGTCTCTGATAGGTATGCGGATGCAGGAGGCGCTCAAGCGCCGCTTTATGGCCCTTGGCGGCACCTTCCTCACCAGCGAGCGGGTGCAGGGCGCCCGTTACGAAGGTGACCGGGTGGTCGGCGTACATACCCAGAATGGCGATGATCAGCTGTTTGAAGCCGACAACTTCGTGCTCGCCTCCGGCAGCTTCTTTAGCCGCGGGCTGGAGTCCCGCCTGCGCGGCATTCGCGAACCCATCTTCGATGCCGATGTGCTGAGTCTGGAGGAGCGCGACGCCTGGGCCGGTCGCCGCCTGTTCGACCACCACCCCTTTATGGGGTTCGGGGTCAAGACCGACGACAAGCTCAGAGTGCTGCGCGGTGGCAAGCCGCTCGCCAACCTCTACGGCGCCGGCAGCGTGCTGGCGCACTATGACCCCATCAAGGAGGGGTCAGGCTCAGGTGTCGCGGTTGCCACCGGCTGGCAGGCCGCCGGTCATATTCTGGGCGCCGCCCAATGATTACTTCGTCCCATATCCCGTGCCTTCACACCCTACGGGAGGAGAACTGACATGCTACTGGATCATGCCAACCAAACTTTCGATCAGTGCATCAAATGCACCGTCTGTACCGCCTACTGTCCGGTGGCCAAGGCCAATCCCGCCTACCCCGGCCCGAAACAGGCGGGCCCGGATGGGGAGCGGCTGCGGATCAAGAGCCCGGAGCTGTTTGACAACGCCCTCAAGCACTGCACCAACTGCAAACGCTGCGAAGTGGCCTGCCCGAGCGGAGTGCGCATCGGCGACATCATCGCCAAGGCCAAAGACAAGTACAGCGGCTTCAAACCGGGGATCCGCGAGTTCGTGCTCTCTCACACCGACCTGATGGGCAGCATGTCTACCCTGATGGCTCCGGTGGTCAACTTCACCACCGGCCTCAAGCCGATGAAGCTGGTGCTGGACAAGGCGCTGGGGGTCTCCTCCCACCGCGACCTGCCCAAATACTCCCAGGGCACCTTCCGCGGCTGGTACAAGAAGCAGAAAGAGACTCAGGCTCGTTATGAGCGCCAGATAGCCTATTTCCACGGCTGCTACGTCAACTACAACCACCCGCAACTCGGCAAGGAGCTGGTGCAGGTGCTCAACGCCATGAACATCGGCGTGCAGTTGCTGGAGCGGGAGAAGTGCTGCGGCGTGCCGCTGATTGCCAACGGCTTCATGGACAAGGCCAAGCAGCAGGCGGCCTTCAATATCAAGCAGATGGAGAACTCCCTGCTGGGCAACGAGATACCGCTCTTGGCCACCTCCTCCACCTGCGGCTTTACCCTGCGCGATGAATATCCCCACCTGCTGGAGCAGGACAACCACAAGGTACGGGATCGCATCTCGCTGGTGACCCGCTTCCTGTGGAACGAGTTCTACAAGGGCAACAAACCGGCGATGAAGCCGCTCAATCTGCACATCGCCTACCACACCCCCTGCCACATGGAAAAAATGGGGGGCGTCATCTACACCCTCGAATTGCTGCGCGCCATTCCTGGGGTCAAGGTGACGGTGCTGGAGTCCCAGTGTTGTGGTATCGCCGGCACCTACGGCTTCAAGTCGGAGAACTACCAGACCAGCCAGACCATCGGCGAGGGGCTATTTGATCAAATCAACCGCCTCTCCCCCGATCTGGTGATCACCGACTGCGAGACCTGCAAATGGCAGATCGAGATGAGCACCAGCTTCCGCTGTGAACATCCGATCCACCTGCTGGCCCAGGCGCTGGCCTGAATCCCCTCGGCCCTTGCGGCCGCATAAAAACAATCCACGCAGAGATAAACAAAGAGCCGGCAATTGCCGGCTCTTCTTTTTACGCTTCACGCTCGCTATCAGGGGTGCTGGATGATCAGGCTATGTTGATCTTCCAGCATGCTCTGCAGGATATCGTGGGACGAGGTGCTGGTGAGATTCCAGCTGGTCAGGTCCACATCCTTCAGGGTGATCTGTTGGGTTATCTGGCCATCACCCGCGGGGGAAACCGAAAGATTCACATCGCTCAGGCCATTGCTCCCTGTGGTCACCGAGGCGGAGAGATGCTTGAGCAGATCATCGACACCATTGCCAGTGACCCCTTGCAGCATATCAGCCAAATCGATCTTGTCCCCTTGCTCCGGATGGAAGTCGGTGATGGTATCGATGGCGGGCAGCCCCTGACTACCCTCATCCCCTTGCTGCCAAACGAAGAGATCGCTGCCAGCCCCACCGGTGAGAATGTCGTTGCCATGGCCCCCCAATAGACGGTCATCGCCGGAGGAACCAAACAGCCAATCCCCCTGATCGGAACCGACCAGCTCATGACCACTCTGGCCGTGCACCGTAATGGTCTCAAGGGGCGTGCTGACGGTTGAACCGCCGACATTCGACTCGGCACTGATCCCCAGCACATGGTCACCGTCACCAAAACCGCTGAAGTAGAGCGGAACCGAGTGATCGGCCGGGATCAGCCAGTCGCCATTGCCATCGGCATGACCGACGCTCTGACCATGCTCGTCCTGCACCTGCGCCCCATTCAGGCCGCTGATGCGGATGGAGAGCTCGCCGGTGGCCGGATTGACCACGCTGGCGTTGATGCCAAGGGGGATAACGGCCCCCTGCAAGGCATGGAACGCATGCTGATCCACCGTCAGACCCGGCATATCCGGCTCGGGAGTGACCGTGATGGTCACCTGATCGGTGTCGCTCAGAGAACCGCCCGCACCGCTGTTGCCCTGATCGGAGGTAGTGACGGTAAGGGTATCCTCTCCCCAGAAATCTTTGGCCGGTTCATAATGCAGGTTGCTTGCCAGCAACTGGTTGAGATCAGCCAGCGACCCCACCAGAGTGATCTCGCTGGTACCCGCCCCCTGCACCATCACGGCACCGGTTGCACCCAGCAAGGTCAGCACACCATGCTCGACCCGCAGCACCATGGAGACAGGCGCACTGCCTGCATCCACATCCTTCACGCTGACGCCGGAGAGCGACAGTGAGCCATCTTCCTTCACCGTCATGCTGCCAGGCAGCTGATTGACCGGGGCATCATTGACCTGCTGCACCTCAATGGGCAGCACATCGGTATCGCTGAGTGCCCCGCCACTACCCGTGTTCCCCTGATCGTTGGTGACCATGGTCAGGGCGTCATTGCCGTAGAAATCACTGTTGCCCTGATAGGTGACCCCACCAGAGAGCAAGGCATTGAGATCGGCCAGCGTGCCGGTCAGCACCAACGAACCGGTGCCGTTGCCGACCACCGTCACGCCGCTGCCAGCAGGCAGCGTCAGGATGCCATGCTCCACCGACAGGGTGATCTTGATGGGGCTGTTGCCCGCGTCCACATCTTTCACCTGCAAACCGTGGATAACGAAGGGCTGATCTTCCTGCGCGACCTGAGGGGTCGTTGGCAATACGTTGATTGGCGCATCGTTGACCGGACTCACCTCCACATGGATGGTGCCATTGACCTCGGGGCCAAGCGCGCCGTTGTCGAGGCTCTGGGCGGTGATCTTGAGATCCAGTGCACCGTTGGCATCATTGGTCACCAGCTCGACTGCACCCAGCTTGCCGCCCTCGGTAGTGACCTGCCAACGACCGCCACCCAGATCAACAACCGTCCCCGCCACGCCATTTGGCAAGCGGATCTCGGCACCATCAGGCACCCCTTCGATGGTGACCCGCACCTGCTCGGGCTTGTTCTCATGCACATTACCCGCACTGCCGCCGGTTGGCTGGGTATCCCGGGTCTCCAGCCCCAGATCCAGAGTAATCACATCCCCTTCGGTACCGTTCGCCTGACCCTGAATGTCGGCGATAAGGGCATCCCCCACCGGATTGACGGTGACGGTAAAGCTGCCACTGGTTTCGAGCGGAATGGTGAGCCCCTTGTCGAGGGTAAAGGCGCTCAGCGACAGATCCACGGTGCCGCTGAAATCAGCTGGCGGGATCAGGGTCAGCTTGGAGAAATCGGTCCCCACCGGGATCTGCCAGACGCCGCCGCCATTGTTGACCGCCGGAACCGACAGGGTGAAACCATCCGGTACCCCCTTGATCTGCAGCGCGACGATCTGCTCCGAGCCATCGTTATCGATAAGGGTTGCGCCAAATCCGGCAAGGTTGACCGTGCCATCTTCGCTCCCCGTGACGCTGTGAACCGAGAGCTGGGCCGGATCGTTGACCGGTCTCACCTCAAAGCCGACCTGTCCGCTCCAGCTGCCGCTGTCAGTCACCTGCTGGCCACCGACCAGCGCGGTATCGACAATATCGACCTTGATGTCGAGCGGTACCTGACCGCTGAAGTGCTCTTTGGGCACAAACACCAAGTCCTTGAGGGCCGCCACATCGTTGACCACCAGGGTGTTGACCGGCTTGCCGCTGCCATCGAGGAAGTAACCATATTTCGCATCCACCGTGATGGTGACCCGCTCAACGGTTTCGAGGCCGCCGCCCGCGATGGAGGGGCTGATATCGGCCAGTTTCACCGAGAGATCGAGGTGGATCTTGCTATCTTCCAGATTGTCAGGCTGTCCGTCATGGTTGGTGTCCTGCACGGTCAGTGTCAGTTCCGGATGCTCGCCACGGCCACTATTCACATCGACCACGGGGGCCACATCGACCCGTACCGTGCTGCTGTCGACCTTGATGTCGCCACTGGCGGTATCGGTATTCACCACCTTCACCTCGATATTGAGCGAGCCGGCAAAGTCTTGCGGCAAGCCGAGGGTCAACCCTTCCAGGCCCGCCAGTGACGGCGACACCTTGATGACGTACTCACCGGTCGAGATGTTGTACTCGGCCCCGCTGATGGTCACGCCTGCTGGCAACCCCTTGAGGACAATGGTCACCTCGTCGCTGGCCTGATCGGCGGCGCCGATATGGATCACGCCTTTGAGCTGCTGACCAAAATCAACCCGGATATCCTCCTTGCCAACCAGCACGGCGTTGTCATCGATATCGACAGTCGCCGCCGGAGTCTTGGGCGTCACTGGCGTGTTCTCAAATTCGGCACTGGTTTTCAGGCTCACTTTGACGTGGGCACTGGCATCGCCATCATCGCCCCGGTCGATCACCATGGCATCGATGCGGATCGGTTGAACCTTGCCGACAACCCCGTCCGGCGCATGCAGCTTGAAGCTGCCGAGATTACCCGCCGGCACGATCCAGCTGCCGTTACCGTTGTTGATACCGCCAATCACCACAAACTGATCGCCTACGCCACCGTTCAACACCGGCAGGTTAATCACCAGATAGTCGATCTCCTCCACGCTCGAGGGATCGAGGTCGGTAAAGAGGAAACGCCCTGCCAGATCGATATCGGCACCGCCCTGACCTACCAGCGGGCCGCCGGTCTGCACCAGCTTGCCATCGGACTCCACCACGGCCTGGATATCGACATGCAGATTGCCATCGATCACCTTCTCGGCCACCGCGCCCGAATCCACATCGTGCTGGGTCACGGTGACATGGCTCTGGATAGTGGTATCCCGATCGCTATCCTCCGGCGCCTTCACCAGCAGTTGTCCCCCGTTGAGCAGGCTGTCGAGCTGGGCGGCTGTCAGGGTGACCTTGCCACTGACCACGGTCAGCGGACTCTCGACACTGCCGACTCGCAGCCAGATCTGGTAGCCATCTTCTACCCCGGAGAGACTCAGCGCCGTGACTTTCTCGGCGCCGTCAGTAAGGGTCGGATGCCAGTCCAGCACGGTGAACTGATCTTCCAGGCCATGGCTGGTCTTGCTGTAATCGGTGGCGTCAATCTCGGGTTCAACCTTGATATGCAGCGGCACATCGAAGCTCTTGTGATCACCATCGTTCTCGGTCACCACCACCTTGGCGATCAGGTTCAAATCCGCCGTGCTGTTGTGGGGCGGCTGTATAAGCAGGTTGCCAAAATCGGAGACATCGACCTGATAGGTCGGCTTGCCATGGGCGTCGAGTCCGGCAAAGGTGAGGGTCAGCTCCTTGCCATTGGCATCAAAGACCCGGGCACCTTCCGGCAACCCTTGCAGCACCACGTTGAGGCTCTCGGAGGTGTCGTTCGGGGTATCGACCCACTCGCCCGAGGTGAGGGTAAAGTTGAGCGGCGCCCGTCCATCCTCACCCACTGTGATGGCATAGCCTGTCCCTTCGGCCTCCCAGCCGGTATTGCCAAGCTCGAAGTGAGGCTGATCCACCACCCCCACCAGATCCACATGAAGGGTCTGGGAGCCCGTCTCCTTTTCGTTCACCACGGTATGGGTCTGGCCGTTGGCATCGGTCAAGGTCGCCGTGTCTTTCACCACTCCCTTGATGGTCAGATCGAAATCGACGTTGCTGTTTTTCGGCGGTTGCAGCTTGAGTTCGCCAATCCGATCAAAAGGAACCTCATAGTAACCGGCTGCGTTCTGTGCAACGGCGGAACCACCCAGCAACAAGGTTGCACCGTCAGGCAGACCACTGATGCGGACAAACATCTGCTCGGAGCCATCGAGTTTGTCATCCAGATGAGCAAGGGAGATCTTGCTGCCCAGATCGAGCAGGGTGTCTTCCTTGCCCTGAATGTCACGCACGGTGAGCTTGGCGTCATCTGCCACCGGATTGACGTTGATCACCAGATCAATTTTGTCTCCCTGCGCCGTGCCCTGACCCTGAGCGATAGGGTTCTTCTCGGTGCTGATCGGCGTCACCGACAGCTTGATGTCACCACTGAAATCCTCGCCCGGAACCACAGTCACCTTGTTGATGTTGCCTGCCGAAACGGTGTAGATGCCATGGCTATTTGGCTTGAGCTCAGCACCGTCGAGCATCAGGGTTCCCTTGCCCGCTTCCAGCTTGATCTGATAGGTCAACGTCTCGGATCTGTCGGTATCAGTCAGGCTCGCCTTGACGTCCAGCTTGATACCTGTGCTGTCTTCATCGGTGTCATAGTGGCGAGTGGTGTTGGCTGTGTCCCACATCGGCTTGTCGGCCACGCCGCGCACCGTCACAGCCAGATCCCCCGTTACGGCCGCAGGTGCCGCCCCTTCGGTGACACCGACCTGCAGTTGCACCTGGAAATGCAGTGGTTGACCGCCATAGCTCCAGCTCGACCAGTTGTTTGAAGGCACAAAGGTCACCCCCTGAGTGGTGTAGTGAACATTATCACTGGTCACCATGGCCGCTGGCGGCACGATAAACCACTTGCCATCAGCCGTGGTGGTGAGGGCAACGCCGTTGTAATAGAAGGTGCCATGGGCATTGGCAGGCGCCTGGATAAGCAACTGATCCACATGCTCACCGCGATCGAAATCGCCAATATCGAGCTGCATGTTGATAGGGATACCCAGCCTCGGGTCTTGCGCCCCCTGATCTTCGTTACCAATGGCTTCGCTAACGGTAAAGCGCACCGCTTCATCCTGCAGATTGAGGGTCAGTGTGCTGTCTGCACGATCGTCATCGCCATCGACCAGATGGGCTGTCACCACCTGACTGAGCTGACTTGCGTCGTGATTGAAACCGGCCGCAGGCTTGAAGGAGTAAGAGCCGTCGGCAGAGATGGTCAGGGTTCCCATCACCTGCTTGCCATCGGGGCTCATTACATCTTGTATCAAAGATCCATTGATGGCGTACGTCTGGCCATTGATGCTGATCGACTCGACGCGGGCACCATCCGCACCTTCATTGGCGGTAGGCAGCAGATCGCCGGTCACACTACTGCTCCCCTCGCTCAGGGTATGAGCCAGCACAGTGCCGATAGGCATGTCATCCTGCACCGTCACGGTCACACTGACGTTCGGACTGCGATCGCCATCATGATCGGTGACAAACAGCGGCACTTCGATGGTCAACTCATCCTTGCCCTGTGCACCGTGATCAAGCTGGCCAACCAGATGGACGCTGTAACTGCCGTTAACATCGAGGTGGACCCAGAAAACGGGCTTGCCCCCCTCGGCCGTAGCCAGATACCAGCCGGTGCTGTGTGCAGCCAGTGTAACCGCTTTGCCACCCGACGTGAGGTGATTGGCCTGATTGAATGCAGCCACATCCAGCTCAAGGGAGGCAACCCGATCCGAACCGGCTGTGATGGTCACCTTGCCACTATCGGTTTCTCCACTCCCTGCAGGTGTGGTCCCCGGATGCTGACCGTTCACTGCATCGAGATCAGACTCCTCGACCCGAACCGGTTCAATGGCGGATATGATCGGGTTGATGCCATCAGTCACCGTGACAGTGGCGGTGCCCTGATTTTTGCTGCCGTCGCTGTCGGTGACTTCGACCGGCAGATTCAGTTCCAGCTTGTTGTCTGCCCCGTGATCCAGGTTGGTATGCACCGTTACCTGATAACCGATCTCTGCGCTGGTGTGAGCGGCGATGGTGGCGGGCACTGTGGGGATGGAGACCGTCATCACTACCAGACCACCACTGGTCACCGCCTGGAAGGTGTGACCATCCGTGCCAACCGCTTTCCAGGTCAGGGTTTCGCCGTTATGGGTGATGGGCTTGCCGCTGGCATCCATGACCTGACCGGAGAGGGTCAGTCGCACATCGGTCACCGGATCCGAGTCAGCCTTGATGGTGATCTTGCCGCTCGTCTGCTGGTCATCAGTGGCAGAATTGGCGCCATCGAAGCGCCCTTCATTGAGGGTTACATCGGTCAGGGTGAGGGTCGGTTTCTCCCCTTCCCCAATCTGGATATTGAGGGTGCCGCTGGTACTGTCGTTGTTACCGCCCGCCTTGTCGTAATCGTTGACGATCACCTTGATGGGCAGCTCGGTCACGGCGTTGCCGCCCTGATGGATCCCCTGATAGAGGGTCACCTGATAGTCAAAACCGTTCTTGCCCGCCTGATCGAGGCTGCCAATCAGCTTGACCTCAAACACCTCGACCCGCTGGCCATCGACCATCACATAGCCCTTGAGCAGCTGGCTACCGGGGATGGCGGAGTCCCCATCAACCAGCTCGTATTTGACGGGCTGGCCAAGTGCAGTGAGCGCTGGTTGCTGGCTGCCATCGGCAAACGCCACCTCGATCACCCGATCCGACCCGGCTTGCACATCGAAGTGACCGGTTTGACTCAAGCTGTTGCTGCCGGTGAGGTCCCCCTCATCCAGGGACACGCCTTTGCCCGGAATAAAGCTCGGTGCCTTGCCATCCACGATGGTGAGCGGCAGTGTGGTACCAATGCGATCGCCATCCTTGTCGGCCAGGGTGACGGCAAGCGGCAGGTTGAGCGATTCACTCCCCTTGTGATCCAGCTCGCCGCTCAGGGTGACCTTGGCGGTGACGCTCCAGTTACCGTTGTTATCGACCAGGCTCAGCTCGGCGCGCAGCACCACCTGGCCACCGGCGGCTCCGACCAGCTGGCCGGTTGCGGGATCAACGGCGAAAGTGACCGGGTTACCGTGGCTGGTGAGTCCGGTCAGGGTGCTCTGAATCGCGGCGATATCAAAACCAAGAGAGTTAGGGTCAAGGGCATCACTGCCGTGCGCGACCAAGAAACTCATGGTGCTGACGGCAGCCGTCTCCCCTTGCGCCATCTCGGTAATAGTGGTGCCAGTCACGGCGGAGATGGTCGGGTTGGCACCATCCCACACCGCCACAGTGATGGTTGAGAAGACCTTGTCTCCATCGCTGTCGAGCAGGGTAAAGCCCGCCTTGAGCAGACTGTCGGCACTGCCCTGATCCAGCGGTTGATGGAGGGTAAAGCTGTATTTGCCATCGTTGCCGAGGGTCAGCTCAAACACCAGCTTTCCATCTGGGGTACGCCCCTCGATAAGATGGTCAGCCACCGTGATGGTCACGGCCTGCTTGCCCGAGGTGAACCCTTGCAGCCCCGGCTGATTGGCATCGAAAGTGATGCTGGTCAGCGGATCGCTGCCCGCCGTGATAGTCAGATCGCCGTTAAGGGTCTGGCCCTGCTGCCAGTTGCTATCTTCGGTGAGCGTGAGGGAGACAGGATTAACCTGCGGCAAGGCACCATCGGTAATGGTGATATTGAGGGTGCCGAGATTGCTCTTGTCGCCGTCAAAATCTGAGCCCTGTACCTTCAGGCCAAGGTTGAGGCTGTTGGTCGCTTCCGGCTCGTCAAACACCCCGGTCAGGGCGACACTGTATTTGCCATCCAGACCGATGGTAACGGTGAGGATCGTCTTGCCCTGCCAATCCTTGACGATCAGCTGGTTGTCTTGAACCTCGTAAGTCGTCGCTTTGCCCTGGCTGGTGAGCCCATCCAGCGCCGGTTGGCTGGCCTCAAAGTTGAGGGAGACCAGACGATCGCTCCCCACCATCACCGGCAGTTGACCATCAATACTCTGGTTGCCACCTTCTTGCAGGGCGACGCCTCTATCGAGACCGAGCACAGGGTCTGCGCTATCACTTACTGTGATAGTAGCGGTTCCCTGATTTTTGCTGCCATCGCTGTCGGTGACTTCTACCGGCAAGGTCAGGTTGAGTTTGTTATCCGCCCCGTGATCCAGGTTGGTATGCACCGTCACCTGATAACCGATCTCTGCGCTGGTGTGAGCGGCGATGGTGGCGGGCACAGTGGGGATGGAGACCGTCATCACTACCAGACCACCACTGGTCACCGCCTGGAAGGTGTGACCATCCGTGCCAACCGCTTTCCAGGTCAATACTTCGCCATTGTGGGTAATGGGCTTGCCGTTGGCATCCATAACCTGACCGGAGAGGGTCAGTCGCACATCGGTCACCGGATCCGAGTCAGCTTTGATGATTATTTTGCCGCTAGCCTGTTGGTCATCCACCGCCGAGTTGGCGCCATCGAAACGCCCTTCGCTTAAGGTGACGCCAGTCAGGGTGAGGGTCGGTTTCTCCCCTTCCCCAATCTGGATATTGAGGGTGCCGCTGGTGCTGTCGTTGTTACCGCCCGCCTTGTCGTAGTCGTTGACGATCACCTTGATGGGCAACTCGGTCACGGCGTTGCCGCCCTGATGAAGCCCCTGATAGAGAGTGACCTGATAGTCAAACCCGTTTTTGCCCGCCTGATCGAGGCTGCCAATCAGCTTGACCTCAAACACCTCGACCCGCTGGCCATCCACCATCACATAACCCTTGAGCAGCTGGCTACCGGGGATGGCGGGGTCCCCATCAACCAGCTCGTATTTGACGGGCTGGCCAAGTGCTGTGAGCGCCGGTTGCTGGCTGCCATCGGCAAAGGCCACCTCGACCACCCGATCCGACCCGGCTTGCACATCGAAGTGACCGGTTTGACTCAAGCTGTTGCCGCCGGTGAGGTTTCCCTCATCCAGGGTTACACCAGTGCCCGGGATAAAACTCGGCGCCTTGCCGTCCGCAATGGTGAGCGGCAGCGTGGTACCGATGCGATCGCCATCCTTATCGGCCAGGGTGACGGCAAGCGGCAGGTTGAGGGATTCACTCCCCTTGTGATCCAGCTCGCCGCTCAGGGTAACCTTGGCGGTGACGCTCCAGTTACCGTTGTTATCGAGCAGGCTCAGCTCGGCGCGCAGCACCACCTGCCCACCGGCGGTCCCGACCAGCTGGCCGGTTGCGGGATCGACGGTGAAAGTAACCGGGTTGCCGTGGCTGGTGAGTCCGGTCAGGGTGCTCTGGATAGCGGCGATGTCAAAACCGAGGGATGCTGGGTCGAGGGCATCGCTGCCGTGCGCGACCGAGAAACTCATGGTGCTGACGGCAGCCATCTCCCCTTGCGCCATCTCGGTGATGATGGTGCCGGTCACGGCGGAGATGGTCGGATTGGCACCATCACCCACCGCCACAGTAATGGTGGAGGAGACCTTGTCACCATCGCTGTCGAGCAGGGTAAAGCCTGCCTTGAGCAGGCTGTCGGCACTGCCCTGATCCAGCGGTTGATGGAGGGTGAAGCTGTATTTGCCATCGTTACCGAGGGTCAGCTCAAACACCAGCTTGCCATCTGGGGTACGTCCCTCGATACGATGATCGGCCACCGCGATCGTCACGGCCTGCTTGCCCGAGGTGAACCCTTGCAGCCCCGGCTGATTAGCATCGAAAGTGATGCTGGCCAGCGGATCGCTGCCCGCAGTGATAGTCAGATCGCCGTCAAGGGTCTGGCCTTGCTGCCAGTTGCTATCTTCGGTGAGCGTGAGGGAGACAGGATTAACCTGCGGCAAGGCACCGTCGGTAATGGTGATATTGAGGATGCCGAGATTGCTCTTGTCCCCGTCAAAATCTGAGCCCTGTACCTTCAGGCCAAGGTTGAGGCTGTTGGTCGCTTCCGGCTCGTCAAACACCCCGGTCAGGGAGACATTGTATTTCCCATCCAGACCAATAGTAACGGTGAGGATTGCCTTGCCCTGCCAATCCTTGACGATCAGCTGGTTGTCCTGAACCTCGTAAGTCGTCGCCTTGCCCTGGCTGGTGAGCCCATCCAGCGCCGGTTGGCTGGCCTCAAAGTTGAGGGAGATCAGACGATCGCTCCCCACCGTCACCGGCAGCTGACCATCGATGCTCTGGTTGCC
The DNA here is from genome assembly GCF_019048085.1 of Aeromonas sp. FDAARGOS 1416. NCBI lineage: Bacteria > Pseudomonadati > Pseudomonadota > Gammaproteobacteria > Aeromonadales > Aeromonadaceae > Aeromonas > Aeromonas sp. FDAARGOS 1416. Next base: position 1,703,002 of record NZ_CP077301.1, read on the forward strand.
CCCTTCTTGCAGGGCGACCCCCTTGTCGATGCCCAATGCGGGATCACTGCCATCATTGACAGTCAACGTCAGGTTAGCGCTGGTGCTGTCCCCATCTATCTCGTTGGCGCTCACCTGCAAATCGAGGGAAAGCGTGTCGCTCCCCTGATGATCGAGCGGGCCGGTGAGGGTGACCACCACCCGCCCAGCCAGATCGCTGCCCTGCTGCTGCGCATTCAATTCGGCGCGCAGCACCTCCACCCGTTGGCCACTGCCATCCAGGTAGTAACCCACCAAGGTGCGATCATCGGCAAATTCAAACGTCAGCGGATGACCATCGCTGGCAAGACCCGAGCCGTTGAGGGTAGTCAGGGTACTGTTCTGATTACTGAACACCAGCGAATCCACCAACAAAGGATCGACACCGTGTTTGACTACAAAGCGGCTCTCACCCACTACGGCAGCACCGTTGATAAAGGCATCTTCGGTCAGGGTAATGGGCGGGAGATCAACGTCAAAGTTGGGTGGATTGCTGTCCACCAGATTGATCACCAGCGGCGCCTTCACCAGATCGCCGTCGCTGTCTCGATATTCGAGATTGAACGGCAGGCGCAACACGTCCTGACCGTGATCCAGGCTCTGACTCCAGACGATGCGGTAACTGCCATCATTGTTGAGGGTCAGGGTGAAGACAGTCGCCCCACCAGCACTGGCGGTCAGGGTCTGACCGTTGATGATGTAGCCAAGGGGCGCGCCATGGCTGACGAGCCCCAGCCCTTCCAAGGTACTCTGATCAGCGGCGAACTGGACTTGCAGATTGCCATCCTGGCCAGCACCGGTATTTAGACTGCCGGTCGCGGTGATCGGGCCACCGGCCAATCCGGCTTCGGAGAGCGTCAGGGTTTCGCTCTGACCGATCAGCGGCGCCCCATCGCTGGCGCTGTTGCCCGCCAGATCGGTGACACTGGCACGCACTTCAAAGGATTGATTGATACCGGAGAGATCAAGACCTGATACCTGCCAGCGGCCATCGGCCCCCACCTGTGCCGAGGTGGTCAACAGCGGCTGGCCATTGCTGTCAACAAGTGTGATGGTGACACTCTGACCCGCTTCCACATTGCTGGTGGAACCGGTCAGGGTGGCGCTGCTGTTGCCAAACAGGGCAGTGGTATCGAGATCATCGATGTCGATAGATGCCTGAGTATCGACATTGATAACGAGGATATCGCTGGCGCGGTTGCCGGCAATATCCACGGAATTGACCTGAAACTGGTACTGGCCATCGGCCAGGGTCTGCGACAGCTGATATTGCCAGTTACCGGCGGCATCCACCGTCAGGACGGTGAGCACGCTGCCGCCAAGGCTCAGGGTTACGGTGGCGCCGGGCTCCCCTTTGCCCTGCAGCAGCGGGGTATTGTCGCGGGTCAGATCATCGGTCTGGCTGGCGCCGGTGTCGCTCTCATCGGCGAGATCGAGGGTAATGGTGGTGATGGTATCAAGCAGAGTCTGTCCGGTGTCGCTGGCATTGTTGCCCGCCTGATCCTGGGTGTTGGCCACAATCTGCAACGGGCCATCCACCAGCTTGCCGGTCACATCGCCAAAATTGGCTTCCCACACCAGGCCGGGCAGCACCACGGTCGTCACCGTCAGTGAATTTCCCGCCTGATCGATAAGGGTCACAGTGACTGGCTGGCCTACCTCCACATCATCCACCACACCACTAATGATGACGCCAGCCGCTTCATCGGCGTTGATAATGTTGTCGCTGGTTTGGGGCTCGGTGATGGTGATGGCGGCAAAGAAATCACGCTCTTCGGAAAACAGCTGCTCATCGCCAACAGGTTGCACCGCATGGTCGGTATCAAAACCGGCCTCGGCCAGGGTGGCATCATTGGTACGATCGACCACCACAAATCCACCCGAGCTGGAACCTGCTACACCACCGATATTGCCCGCAGCGGCTGCGTTACCGGCGGCCGCCGCTTGAAACAGCTCTGTCGGGTCAATACCCTGACGGATCGCCTCCTGCAACGAGGCCAGTTCCGGATCGGCCGGTTGCCCATCAGCAGCAGGTGTGGCGGGCTCAGGTTGGGCGGCCATATCTTGCTCACCAGTAGGCTCACTGCCCGGCTCGGCTAGTTGAAAGTGGCCCCCTTGGGCAGTTTGCAGGCGGTCCCCCGGCTGCAATGCCATCCCCACCTTTGCTCGTATGACAGATCCATCTGCACTGATGACAAACACGGAACCCTCGAGTTGGGAGATCACCGTGGACTTTTCAATTTGCAACTCAGCCATACAACCTCCAGCAAAACCTTAACCACCAACATCAGTACCTACAGGGTACTTGTCTGTTCAATAATCATACCGCACCAGACTAAGTGGGTCTTTTCGCTATTTTCGACAATAATTGCCATAAAATGGCCATAACTTACAAGATTGTGCATCTAACAGACCCTTTTTAATAAAATGAGATTTGGATGGACCCAATTCCATCACCTTTATTAATGGGTCTATCAGACTTCATGTGACCATTTCTGTCGTTTGACGATAAATCCACTGCTGCCTCAATAAATGGATCATAATCCGAAGGTCAAAAGCTCACACCACAACACCGCAAATTTGCATATTCAGTCAATTATTAGCATAAGATATTGCCAGAATATGTGAACAATACGGCAGCAATCAGGATCAGCAGCAAAAAGTGCCTGTACGTAGCTGTATCGATCAAACGCCTGCCATCGAATGCTCGGCAGTTAACAAGAAGTTGAGTTTCCATAAAATTTAATCCAGATCTCATTTCAGCGATCAATCCTGTGCACCAATTGATCTGGCACAACTCTCCCTTCGATAAATCATCATTAAATTTACCTATTTGTTAGGGTAACCCTCGAGCAATCATATATTGCGCGGTTTTATTCACCCGCAAGCGAATGTCTGCCCACCCCGCCGGACGGGGGGAAGATCCACACCAAGATGGAACGGGTCAGACGAGACCAAAACATTTATCTGGGAGTGATAAACGTGGGTTCACAACACAGGCATATCAAACTGGGCCTCGCCACCCTGCTGCTGACTACCAGCCTTGGCACCAGCGGCTGGGCACTGGCTGATGACGCAACCACCAAGGGCAAGATAGAGGCGCGCAGCGAGCTGTTCGCCAAGGATCACGCCGATCAGTTCACCAGCTGGCAAGCCACCAGCGAAAGCAAGGAGCGTACCGACGCGCTGGCGGAAGATCCCAATATGGTGGTGCTGTGGGGCGGTTACCCCTTCGCCAAGGATTACAACAAGCCGCGGGGCCACTTCTATGCGCTGACCGATGTACGGGAAACCCTGCGTACCGGCGCCCCCAAGACAGCCGAAGATGGCCCGCTGCCGATGGCCTGCTGGAGCTGCAAAGGCCCGGATGTGGCCCGCGTCATCGACGAGAAGGGTGAAGATGGCTACTTCAAAGGGATGTGGGCCAAGGGTGGGCCGGAAGTAGTCAACACCATCGGCTGCGCCGACTGCCACGACACCGCCTCGAAGGAGTTCAAGGAGGGCAAACCTGCCCTGCACCTCTCCCGTCCCTATGCCGACCGGGCCATGACCGCCATTGGCAAGCCATTCAAGGAGCAAGGGCGCTTTGATCAGCAGTCCCAGGTGTGCGGCCAGTGCCACGTGGAGTACTACTTCAGCGGCCCCACCAAGGCGGTGAAATTCCCCTGGGACAAGGGCACCACAGTTGAGCAGATGGAGCAGTATTACGATGAAATAGGCTTTGCCGACTGGACCCATGCCCTCTCCAAGACCCCCATGCTCAAAGCCCAGCACCCCGAGTACGAGACCTGGCGCGCCGGCATTCACGGCCAGAACAACGTCGCCTGCGTCGACTGCCACATGCCCAAGGTGCAGAACGAACAGGGCAAGGTCTACACCGATCACAAGGTAGGCAACCCCTTCGATCGCTTCGATCAGACCTGCCGCAACTGCCACACCCAGAGCAAGGAGATGCTGCAAGGGATCGTCAAGCAGCGCAAAGAGGCTGTAATCGAAACCAAGCTGAAGGTCGAGAAGCAGCTGGTACACGCCCACTTTGAAGCCAAGGCGGCCTGGGATGCCGGCGCCACCGAGGCAGAGATGAAGGATATTCTGCAGGACATCCGTCACGCCCAGTGGCGCTGGGACTACGCCATCGCCTCCCATGGGGTGCAGATGCACGCCCCCGAAGTGGCCCTCAAGGTACTTGGCAGCGCGCTGGATAAAGCCGCTGACGCCCGCACCAAGCTGGCGCGCCTGTTGGCCAGCAAGGGGATCAGCCACGAAATCGCCATCCCCGACATCTCCACCAAGGAGAAAGCGCAAGCGGCCCTTGGCATGGATATGAAGCAGTTCAACAGCGACAAGGCCCAGTTCCTCAAGACCACGGTCCCCGCCTGGGATGCCGAGGCCAAAGCGGCCGGACGGCTGGCACAGTAACGGCGCCTGCAGGCCCGGCGCCAAGTCGGGCCCGCAGCGGATGGAGGCTTCCTATGGGTGATTTAACGATGGATTTTTTACGACTGATGCTGATGGCAGCCATGCTGCTCACCAGCCTGCAGGGTCAGGCGGCCGAGCCGGCAGCAGCCCCTGTTCCAGCTACACATGAGGTGGAATTTTTACGCAATCCCGACAAGGCCTGCACCGACTGTCACAAGGAGCAGAGCGAGGGAATGCACGGCAAGCATGGTCAGGCGACCAATCCCAACAACCTGGCACCTGTCACCTGCACCAACTGCCACGGCCAGCCCTCCCCTCAGCACAGGGAAGGGGTCAAAGATGTGATGCGCTTTAGCCACAGCCTGAAGGATAAAGAGAGCATCAAGCTTTATCCCATCAGCGAGCAGAATGGAGTCTGCATGAGTTGCCACGAGCCCAAAGTGCTTCGCGAGGCGCTCTGGGCCCACGACGTGCACGCCACCAAGCTCACCTGCACCAGCTGCCACCAGTTGCATCCGGCCAAGGAGCCCATGGTGGGGATCCCGGAAAAATCCCGCATCAGGCTCTGCGTCGACTGCCACAGCAAGCAACATGAGGCCGTCAAGGCGGCCAAGGCGAACACCACCTCGGGCAAGGAGGCACAATGAGCTGCTCTCGCCGTGACTTTATGGCGGGCATGGGAGCAGGGGCCCTTATCATGATGACGGGGCCGACTCGCTCCCTTGCCACCCCCCTTGCCCACAGCCAGACCATCGACGGGGTACGCTTTGGCATGCTCCACGACGAGACGGCCTGCATCGGCTGTACCGCCTGCATGGATGCCTGCCGGGAGGTGAATCAGGTGCCAGAGGGGGTCTCGCGCCTCGAGATCATCCGCTCCGGCCCCATCGGCACCTTCCCCGATGCCGAGTACCACTTCTTTCGCAAGTCCTGCCAGCACTGCGACAACGCACCCTGCGTGCACGTCTGCCCCACCGGTGCCTCCCATATCCGCAAGGAGGATGGCATCGTCGACGTCAACCCGGATCTCTGCGTCGGCTGCATGTACTGTCTGGCCGCCTGCCCCTATCAGGTGCGTTTCATCAACCCTGTGACCAAGGTGGCCGACAAGTGCGACTTTTGCCGCAAGACCAACCTGGCGGCAGGCAAGGAGCCGGCCTGCGTGGAATCCTGCCCCACCAAGGCGCTGGTGTTCGGCAATCTGGATGATCCGGACAGCCCCATCGCCCAACGACTGGTGAAGGAGACCACCTATCGCTACAAGCAGGCGCTCGGCACCTCGCCCAAGATGTACCGCGTGCCCAAAGGGGAGATAACGTCATGACCATGCAAGCGGCATTGCAATTCCTCTCCCTTGTCTGGGGATTTGTCCGATCGCCATCTACCGCAGTCACAGAAGGAGGAATGGATCATGTTGCATGACGCATTTCACTTCCCTTCACTTGTCTGGGACTGGCCCATCGCTATCTATCTCTTTCTGCTCGGCATCTCCGCCGGAGCCACCACCCTCTCGGTGCTGTTGCGCCGCAAGGGGGCAGGCAGCGAGAGCGGCATCATCAAGGCGACCGCAATCCTGGCGCCGGCGAGCGTGATATTGGGGCTGCTGATCCTTATCTTCCATCTGGCCCGCCCCTGGACCTTCTGGAAGTTGATGTTCCACTACCAATTCGACTCCGTGATGTCGATGGGGGTCATGCTGTTTCAGCTCTATATGGCGGTGCTGTTCGCCTGGCTGGCGGTGGTGTTTCGCTCCGAGATTGAGACATTGCGTCGTCACCTGCTGCAAGAGAAGTTCGCCTTTGTGGATGGGCTGATTGGCTGGCTCGCCCGCATCGAGCGGCTGCTGGCACCGCTGTTGCTGCTGCTCGCCGTACTGCTGGGGGCCTATACCGGCTTTCTGCTCTCGGCGCTCAAGACCTATCCGCTCTTGAACAACCCGGTGTTGCCGGTGCTGTTTCTGGTCTCGGGCATCAGCTCCGGCATCGCCTCCACCATCTTGCTGGCGGTGACGCTCTTCAAGGAGAACCACCACAGCCAGGGGGTGAGCTTCGTGCATCGCTTCGAGCGGCCGGTGCTGGCGGTGGAGGTGCTGCTGCTGGTCTGCTTCTTTACCGGCCTCTACTTCGGTGGCGGCCAGAAAGAGGTGGCGATGTGGGCGGCCATCGGCAGCGGCTTCTGGGCTCAGGTGTTCTGGATAGGGGTGGTGGGCTTCGGCATGCTGCTGCCCCAGCTGCTGGCCCTGCTGACCCCGGCCCCCCTGCGGGAGCGCAATGGCCATCTGGTGCTGGTCTGCAGCCTGACCCTGGTGGGGATCATGCTGCTGCGCTACTTCGTGCTTTATGCCGGCCAGATGACGGTAGTGTAACCGTATACTCACCGGCGCCAGCCACCTTCGGGTGACTGGCGCTTATTTGTTGCCAGGAATGTGGATGTTATCCCCCAGCGCCGGTACGGTGCAGACGCTGCGGCATAACATAGACGAATGATTGACTGGAGGTTGTGTGCTGGCAGAGCTCGGCTATCTCTCACTGTTGCTGGCGGCGGCACTCTCCTTGCTGCAGGGCACCCTGCCCTGGCTGGGATTGCGGCTCGCCTCCCCGACCCTGCTGCGCTGCGCCACGCCGCTGGCACTGATCAATGCCATCCTGCTGTTAGCCTCCCTGCTGCTGCTCGCCAGCTGCTTTGGCCAGGATGATTTCACCATCAGCTATGTGGCTCAACACGCCAACAGCGCCCTGCCGCTGGGCTTCAAGCTGGCTGCGGTATGGGGCGGCCACGAGGGCTCCATGCTCTTTTTTGTTTTTGCATTGGGGCTGTGGGGCGCCCTGGTGGCCCTTTGCTCCAAGCGGGTCGATCCGCTGATCACAGCCCGGGTATTGGCCATCATGGGGCTGATCGTCGGGCTCTTTGCCCTCTATACCCTGCTCTTCTCCAGCCCGTTTGACCGCCAGTTCCCGGGGCCGCTGGAGGGGCGCGATCTCAACCCCATGCTGCAGGATATCGGCCTTATCATCCACCCGCCCCTGCTCTATCTCGGTTACGTCGGCTTTGCGGTCAACTTCGCCTTCGCCATGGCGGCGCTCCATTCGGGCAGACTGGATGGCGCCGTGGCCCACTGGAGCCGCCCCTGGGCGCTCGGCTCCTGGGTGTTTCTCACCGCCGGCATAGTGCTAGGTTCCTGGTGGGCCTACTACGAGCTCGGCTGGGGCGGCTGGTGGTTCTGGGATCCGGTAGAAAACGCCTCCCTCTTGCCCTGGCTGCTCGGCACTGCCCTGCTGCACGCCCTGATTGTCTGCGAGAAGCGCGGCGCTTACGGCCACGCCGTGCTGTTGCTCTCCATCTTTACCTTCGCCTTGAGCCTGCTCGGCACCTTTGTAGTGCGCTCCGGGGTGCTCACCTCGGTACACGCCTTTGCGGTGGACCCCAGCCGCGGCCTCACCCTCTTGTTACTGCTCGGCTTGCTATTGACCTGCGCCCTCACCCTGTTTGCCCTGCGGGCGGACATTCGCGCCCCCTATGCCCGCTTTGGCTTGCTGTCAAAGGAGGGGCTGCTCGGCGCCTCCATCCTGCTGCTCTGCGTGGCCTGCGCCAGCGTGCTGCTCGGCACTTTCTACCCCATGGTGTTCCAGTCGCTTCATCTGGGCTCGCTCTCGGTGGGTGCCCCCTATTTCAATACCATCTTCGTGCCGCTGGCCCTCTGCCTAATGGCGCTGATGACCCAGCTGCCACGCCTGCGCTGGCAGCAGCTTGCGGCAGGTTCCCGGCTCAACTCGCTGTTGCCGCCGCTGTTTGGCCTGCTTGGCGGCGGGCTGCTTAGCCTTGCCTATCTGGAACAGGGATCGTTTTCCGGTAGCTGGATTGGCATCCTCGCCAATATGGTGAGCCTCTGGCTGATGGCCAGTCTGTTACTCCCGCTCATGCAACCGACATTTCTGCGCGAGTTCACCCTCAATCGGTTTGGCAGCTTGCTGGCCCACCTCGGGGTGGCGGTGTGCGCCCTTGGCATCGCGCAGGTGAGTGACCACAGTCAGGAGGGGGGCACTGTGCTAAGTGCCAACCAGCCCTACCAGCTCGGTGCCTTCGAATTTCGCTATGAGGGGCGCGAGCCGGTGATCGGCCCCAACTATACCGCCGAGCGGATCACGCTTAGCGTGCATAAAGACGGTAAAGAGGTGGCGCGGCTGACGCCGGAGCGGCGCCACTACAGCGTGCGCACCATGAACATGAACGAACCGGGCATCGCGTGGGGACTTTTTGGCGATCTCTACGTGGTGCTGGGTGAGAAGATGGGGCCAGATGCCTATGCCATGCGGCTGCACTACAAGCCGCTGGTGCGCTGGATCTGGCTCGGCGGCCTGTTGATGATGGCGGGCGGCACCCTGCGCCTGCTCGCCCGTCGCCCCTTGCTTGCCTCCCGTTCCGTTGCGGTTCGCACCTCCCATCAACGGCTCGAACAGGAGGCGTTATGAGATCCCGCCTGCGTCTCTTTCTTCCCCTGCTCCTTACTCTGGGGCTCGGCACTCTGCTCTGGCTCGGCCTTGGCAACAATCCATATAGCCAGGATGAAGCGACGCTCGGCCGTACCCTGCCTGCGTGGCAGAGCGACAATCTGCTGGATGGGAGCCAGCTCCAGACCGCCAGCCTCAAGGGGGAGCCCTTTGTCCTTAACGTCTGGGCCAGCTGGTGCGCCAACTGCCGCGCCGAACATCCGCTTCTCAGCGAGCTCGCGTCCACAGTGCCCCTCTATGGTCTCAACTACCGGGACAAGAGGGATGCCGCCCGCGCCTGGCTTATCCAGGCGGGCAACCCCTATCGCGCCGTACTGGCCGACCCCGACGGCAAACTGGCCCTTGAGCTCGGCGTCTACGGCACGCCTGAGACCTATTTGTTTGATGCCGATGGTGCCCTGCTCGTCCGCCATACCGGCGAGCTTACCAAAGGGATCTGGCAACGCCAGTTTGCCCCCCAGCTCGACAAGGCGCGAGCTGATGCGCAGATAAAGGCTGCCACAACGGCACCCGCGATTGCGCCATCTATTGCGCCGTCTATTGCAACATCAGCTCGGGAGACACAGCCATGATGCGCCGTTCTCTTGCCTGCACCCTGCTGGCCCTCGGCATGCTGCTGAGTGCAACTGCATATTCCAGCGGAGTCGATACCTATCAGTTTCGCCACCCCGAGCTGCAAAATCGGGCGCAAGAGCTGGCCCGCGCCCTGCGCTGCCCCCAGTGCCAGAACCAGAATCTGGTGGAGTCCAACTCCCCCATCGCGCGAGATCTGCGGCTAGAGGTCTACCGCTGGGTGGACGAGGGGCAGTCTGATGAACAGGTGATCGCCCGCATGACGGAGCGCTTCGGCGATTTCGTCCGCTACGATCCCCCCTTCAAGAGCAGCACGGCGCTGCTGTGGAGCGGTCCCCTGCTGCTGTTGGGGCTGGCGCTGTTGACCCTGTTTCGCCGCCTGACGCGCACAAAGGCGCAACCCATCCCTGTCGTTAAGGCCATCGTTGAGGCCCCCCCTCAACCCGCCGCCGATCCGCGCAGCGAATTGAATTTGCTGATCATGCACGGGGAGCAGGCAGGCCTCTCCCCCGACCAGCCACTCTACAGGGAGCTGAGCGCCGCCCGCCTGGCCAGCGCTATCCCGGCGGCTGAGCTGGCCCTGCGCGCGCAACTGGCCAACCAGCATGACAATCGCGGCCGCTATCATCGGCACGGGCTTGCCTTGTTGCTGCTTGGCCTCCTGGCCATCGCGGCCGTTGCCGCTGTGTATCTGGGCACCGGCCGCTATCAGGCATGGCAGGATTATGCATCCCGTCCCGATCCGCTGGCGGGATTGAGCCCGCGGGATCTGCAAGACAAGGAGCTGGGGAGTCTGCATCAGAAGCTTCAGCGAAATCCTGCCGATCTCGACAGCTGGGCGGCGCTCGGCCAGCTCTATCTCTATCGGAACGAATATGACAACGCTCTGCTCGCCTATCAGCGTCTGGCCCTGCTGGAGGGGGGTGCAAGCGCGGCGACTCAAGCCGCCCAAGCCACCGTGCTCTACTATCAGGCGGGCCAGCAGCTGACTCCCGAGGCAACCCGCCTGCTCGATAGTGCTCTCAAGCAGGATGCGGGGGAAGTGAGCGCCCTGATGCTGCTCGCCTCCGATCACTTCCTGCATGGCCGCTACAGCCAGGCCATTGCGCTGTGGCAGCAACTGCTCGATGGCGAGCGCCCTCGCATCAACCGGGCCGCGCTGATTGAGGCGATCCAGACGGCAAGCATAATGGGCGGATAACCCCTTGATTGAAGGAGGGTAATCGTGGTGATATGGCGCCGCGACCACGCAAGTGGCTCAGCACTCTCTTTCAATAGACAAGGATGTCTGGATGCAACTCACCCTGTTAAACGACTCGGGCAAATTCGATGGGCTCGATGACACCATTAGGCACGTTTTTGCCGAGACGGCGCACAAATTGAATACCTTGTTCGATCTCTCCCAACTGGATGTCACCTTCAGCCCTTTTGCCGAGGGGGATGCTCCCGACTCGGGTATCGGTGGCTGGGCCATCAACATGTATCGAATAGAACTCCAGCTTGATCTGGAACGGCCCGACATCAAAGAGGTGATCATTACCGAATTGCCTGCCGTGCTGGCCCACGAAGTCCACCATATCGTGCAAAAGAAGAACAAGGTGGAAGCAGAAACACTGGCCGAAAACCTGATTTTTGAAGGACTGGCCTGCTACTTTGAGCAGAGGTTCAATGGTGGCACCCTCCCCTCGCTGTTCAAGGAGTCTCATCACCATGACTGGCAATCGCTCCTGGCAGAGATGACGCCCCATCTATCCAGCAAGCAGTTCAACTATTTAGACTTTTTCTACTGCCGTGATAACCGGCCATTTCCCAAATATGCCGGTTACTGGGTGGGGTTCAATCTGGTGGCCAACTATCTGGCCAAAAATGGCCTGAATGAAATAGAGGTCATGGGCCTGCCCGCCGAAGCGTATTTCAATTAACACGCCTTTACACTGTTAATGGCTATCACAGAGCCCAAACCCGGAGAGAAGATCATGATCCCCATTCGCTGCAAGGCCGTCTCTGGCGTTGCCCTTACCACTGTCGATGGCGAAACCAGATTGCTGGTGATGAAACGGGTCAAGGGGGGGTTCTGGTGTCATGTGGCAGGCACGGTGGAGGCGGGTGAAACCGGCTGGCAGACCATTATTCGGGAGTTTGGCGAAGAGACGGGGATACGGGTCACCGAACTCTACAACGGCCAGTATCTGGAGCAGTTTTACGAGGCGAGCTTGAATACGGTGGAGGTGGTGCCGGTCTTTGTAGTCTATTGCCCGCCCAATCAGGCGGTGATTCTCAACGACGAGCACATAGACTATCGCTGGTGTTCCCAGGCCGAAGCCAAGGCGCTGGTGAGTTTCCCCGGCCAGAAGGCGCTCTACGGCCATATCTGGCACCATTTTGTCGACAACGCCCCCTCTCCCCTGATGCGGGTCGATATCCGCTGACCGCGCACGGCTTCCCCCTGTAAATGCAACACGCCCCCGGATGGGGGCGTGTTGTATCTAAAGCCAGCCAAGCGCTTTTGTTAGCCCAAGCAGATGGCCTACGGCCGCTCGCCAGCGGCCAGACGGCGGTTGATATCGGCGATAACCGGGGCGATGTCGGCCAGGGTATCAATCACATAGTGTGCCCCCGCCGCCCGCAGTTTGGCCTCGGCCGGTGCGCGCCGGGCGGCGATCTCCGCCTCGCTCATGGCGGCAAACTCTTCCCAGGTGGCACCAAATTCGTTGCCGGAAACCGACAGCCCCACCGTCCACATGCCCGCGTTAAGCCCTTCGCTGATACCCGGCACGGCGTCATCCACCTTGATGCAGCGATGCACCGCGCTCACTCCGAGCTCAATCACGTTGGCCAGCGCCATCCAGGGGCCGGGGCGACCACCAGCCTTGAGATCGTCGGTGGCGACCCAGTGATCCGGGCGATAGCCGTGATCGGCCGCCGCTGGTACCAGCGCCTCCATCACCGGACGGGGATAACCGGAGCAGGAGCCGATTTTCATCCCCTGCACCCGCAGAGCGTCCAGCACCGGCAGCACACCGGGGATGGGGGTGGCAAAGCAGGTCACGGCGGCAATCTGCAGCGGCATAAAGGTGTGATAAATGTGGTCCACCTCGGCGTGGCTCATGGGGTGGCCGAAGCGAGCCTGCCAGCGCGCATCCACCGAAGGTAGACGGCCCAGCGCGGCGATATGATCCCACTTGCCAAGGCCCATAGGCTGGCGCGCCTCATCCAGGGTCACTGGAAAGTCATAGGCGCGGGCGAAGGCCTCGACGAAGATGGAGGTGGGGGCGAAGGAGCCGAAATCGACGACGGTACCGGCCCAGTCGAGGATCAGCGCCTCCACGTCGGTGGTCGGGTCGATGGCAGTCTGCAAGTCAGTCATGGTGGTGTTCCTGTTTCGGTGAAAGTGCGATCTCGCCAAGGGCGTGATCGAGAATGGTGATGGCGCGCACCAGATCGGCGCGGGCGATATTGAGCGGTGGCGAGAGCTGGATAACGTTGCCCTGGGAGACCTTGAAGCTGAGCCCCAGCTCCAGACAGCGGTAGAGCAGCCGCTCGGCGGCCTGGCTATTGCGGGCACGACTCTGGTGATCGACCACCAGATCGAGCGCCCAAAGCATACCGATACCGCGTACCTGCCCGATCAGCGGGTGACGCTTAGCCAACTTGCCGAGCTCGGCCGCCATAAAACCGCCATCCTCCTGCGCTTTTGCCAGCAACCCCTCTTCGCGGATGGTAGCGATGGTCGCGAGGGCCGCCGCGCAGCCGATAGGGCTCTTCTCGTGGGTGTAGTGACCGAGCGAAATAGCTGCGGCCTGATTGAAACGGTCGCGGGTGATGAGCGCGGCAAACGGCACCACACCGCCCCCCAACCCCTTGCCCAGACAAATGATGTCAGGCTCGATGCCGAACTCTTCAAAGCTGAACCAGTGGCCGGTGCGGCCCAGGGCATTGGGGATCTCGTCGACGATCAGCAGCACCCTGTGGCGATCGCAGATCTCCCGCACCCGCTGCCAGTAGGCCTTCGAGGGCACCTGTACGTCGGTGTTACGGATGGGCTCGGCGATAAAGGCGCCTATTCCTCCCTCCTTCTCGATGACGTACTCCAGATAATCGGCGTAGTGCAGGTCATCCACCTCCCCGCGATACCAGACGCCGCGATAACGGGTGGGCGGCGGGATGCGCTCCACTCCGGCCATCAGCGGGCCCATGCCAGCGCGAAAACAGGCTTCACCGCCGACCGAGATGGCATCGAGAGAGGCGCCGTGAAAGGCATCCCACAGGGACACCACCTTGCTGTTGCCGGTGATGAAACGGGCAAGCTTCAGGGCAATCCCCACCACCTCGCTGCCGCCGGGGGCGAACAGCACCCGGTTGAGATCGCCGGGGGCCAGCTCGGCCAGGGTGCGGGCACAGTCGATGGCAACCTGATGGGTGTAGCGGCGGGGTGCAAACGGCAGATCGGCGAGTTGCTGCTGCACCGCGGCCACCACCCTGGGGTGGCCGTGGCCCAGCTGATGGACGCTGTTGCCGTGAAAATCGAGGTAACGCTTGCCCGATACGCTGGTCAACCAGCTCCCCTGCGCCCCCTCGATCAAATCCAGACAGGGGGTGGAGAGGGCCTGATGGAGAAAGTAGCGGCTGTCTTCCGCCAATCCCGCCTGTACATCTTCGCTCTGGTCAGCCCACCAACGCGCCCGCCCCTCGCCGAGGTTGATATCCCCTTCGCTATCGGAGCGGCCACTGCCGTGCAGCTTATGGTCATGCAAATCGCGGCCACGCAGATCACGACCCTGAGCCAGCATGTTGGTCATCGCGCGTCCCCTTGCCAGTAGCAGGCGCTGGCCATGGCGGCGAGCAGATCGCGCACCCGCTCAGGGGTCACGTCGCCGATATTGCCGATACGGAAGCAATCGGCTTGCGAGACTTTGCCCGGATAGATGACAAAGCCCTGCGCCTTGAGCCGCTGGTAGAAGTCAGCGAAGCGGTAGTCCGGGTGGGTCGGAGAGTAGAAGGCGGTGATGATGGGGGATTGCCACTGTTCTGGCAGCATCGGCGCAAAGCCAAGCGCAGCCATCCCCGCCACCAGCGTACGCTGATTTTCACTGTAGCGCTGATGACGGGCTTCAATGCCCCCCTCCTCGTCCAGCTCACGCAGGGCTTGGGCAAAGGCAAGCACAGTATGGGTGGGCGAGGTAAAGCGCCACTTGCCCCCCTGCTGCTCCATGGTCTGCCACTGGGCGTGCAGGTCGAGGGAGACCGAGCGGGCGCGACCGGCACAGGCTGCCAACGCGGCGCGGCGAGCGATGACGAAACCAAAGCCCGGCACCCCCTGAATGCACTTGTTGGCGGAACTGATCAGAAACTCGATGCCAAGGCACCCCATATCGATGGGGATACCGCCAAAGCTGCTCATGGCATCGACGATCAGGCGAATGCCGCGGCGCTGGCAGAGCGCAGCCACCTCCTCCAGCGGGTTGAGCATGCCGGTGGTGGTCTCGCAGTGCACCATGGCCAAGTGGGTGATCTCGGGGTGGCGCGCCAGCATCGCCTCGATGGCTGCGGGTTCCGGGCGGGTTGTCTCGCCGCAATCGAGCTCGTGGTGGCGCAGGCCAAGACAGCGGGCCATCTCCCCCATACGGGCACCGTAGGCGCCGTTGTTGATGATCAGCAGACACTCATCGATGCCTATCGCCGAGCCCAGCACGCTCTCCACCACATAGCTGCCACTGCCCTGCAGCAAGACGGCGCTGTAGTCACTTTCATATTCAGGGCCGGTGGCGAGGCGCACCAGCTCGCGGCGGATGGGCTCCACCACACCGAGGTTGTAGTCCGCATCCCAGGTGCAGCTGTCTTGCAGCATGGCGGCGCGCACCGTGGCGGTGGTCGAGAGGGGGCCCGGGGTCAGCAGCAGGTAATCGACGGCGGCGGGGGCCGCAGGAATATGGGTCATGACTTCGCTCCTTTTGGTATATACCAGAATGAGCGCATTGTGGGTAACTGCCCCGCCAAGGTCAAAGGGGTGGCGCTACGTGCAACAAAAAATTCATTTTCAGCGCAGGGATCGCGATAATCTAGGAAGCCTGAACAACAGGGGCGATTCTGGTATCTACCAACGCATGTTGATGTTGCCGTGAAACGACCGGGCAGATGACCTGTCCTGTGCCCAGCCAATTGCCCAACTCATTGCACAACTTATTGCAAAACCAGGGATTTTCATGAGCAAACCGCAATATCTGCAAATCAAGGATGCCCTCGCCAACCAGATCTTGGCGGGAGGGCTGGCCCCCAACGACAAGCTCCCCTCCGAGCGGCTGCTGGGGGAACTCTATGGCACAACAAGAGTCACCATCCGCGAGGCGCTGGTGCAGCTGGAGGCGAACGGCCTTATCTATCGGGAGGATCGCCGCGGCTGGTTCGTCACCCCGCCGCGCTTTCGCTTGAACCCCAGACGCACCTCCAACTTTCACCAGATAGTGCGGGAGCAAGGGGGAGAACCGCACACCGAGCTGCTGGAGAAAAGCCGCCAGGCAGTACCGCCCGCGTTGATGGCGCAGCTGCAGCTCAAGCCGTTCGACAGCCTGTTTCTGCTAAAACGGCTGCGCTACGCCAACGGGCGCGCCATCTGCTACTGCGAGAACCACTGCCTGCCTGAGCGGGTACCCGGCCTGCTGGAGCTGGATCTCAACGGCAGTCTGACCGAGATCTACCAGGCCCATTACGATCTCCACTACGCCCGCATGCAGGTACGTTTCTTCCCCACCGCCCTGCCGGACGAGGTGGCCAAGGCGCTGGGGGCCACCGCCGGTCTACCCGCCCTGCGCCTCGAGCGACTCAACTTCGATCAGCACGGCCGGGTACTCGACTTCGATCTGGAGTACTGGCGTCACGACAGTCTGGAGATCGAGGTGGATACCCAGGATTAGTCACGGATAAATCAGGAACGGCAAAACGTCACGGGGCTGTCACGGTCACGTCATAAAGATCCCCTAGCCTCTCTCTCGACCAATCTGGTTTATACCAAACCAATTTAACTGGAGAAGAGGATGAAACAGGGAACCCATCTGCTGGCTGCCGCCGTGCTGGCTGCCATGACCGCCCCGGCACTGGCCGCGACCGATCTCACCGTCTACACCGCCTTCGAACCGGAGCAGCTCAACGAGCTGAAAACCGCGTTCGAGCGCCAGCATCCGGACATCAACATCAAGTGGGTGCGTGACTCCACCGGCGTGGTCACCGCCCGCTTGCTGGCAGAAAAGGCCCAGCCCAAAGCGGATGTGGTATGGGGACTGGCCGCCACCAGCCTGATGCAGCTCGATCAGCAGCAGATGCTCAATGCCTATGCACCGAAAGGACTGGATAAGCTCGACAGCCGCTTTCGCGACAGCAAGGCCGAGCCGCACTGGATCGGTCTGGACGCCTTCTTCAGCGCTATCTGCTTCAACAAGGTAGAGGCGGAAAAACAGGGGATCCCGGCCCCCACCAGCTGGGCCGACCTCACCAAGCCCATCTACAAGGGCAAGGTGATCATGCCCAACCCCAGCTCCTCCGGCACCGGTTACCTGAGCGTTGCGGGCTGGCTGCAGACCATGGGCGAACAGCAGGGCTGGCAATTTATGAACGGCCTGCACCAGAACATCGACCGTTACACCCACTCGGGCTCTGCCCCCTGCAAGCTGGCCGCCAGCGGTGAGACGGTGATCGGTATCTCCTTCGACTTCCCGGCGACCAGCCTCAAGGCCAAGGGTGCCCCCATCGAGGTGGTATTCCCGAAAGAGGGGTCGGGCTGGGATATGGAAGCCGCCGCCATCATCAAGGGCACCCCCAAGCTGGAAGCAGCCAAACAGCTGCTCGACTTTGCCGCCACCGAACAGGCCAACGCCCTCTACAACAAGTCGTTCGCCGTGGTCGCCATCCCCGATGTGGCCCAACCGAGAGCGGGCTATCCGGCGGATATCAAAAGCCAGATGATCGACAACGACTTTAGCTGGGCAGCCCGCGAGCGTAACGCCATCCTGGCCCAGTGGAGCGCCAGCTTCGACGGCAAGACCGAAGCCAAGCAGTAAGCGTGAAGGGCGGCGGTTTGTTCACGCCAGACACACCGCTGCCAATAAACTGCCAGTCGAAGGCCAACAGCTGTTGGCCTTCGCTTTTTGGTTTTAACTTCCCGAGTTTGTATTGCCTTCAATTAGCGATGCTTCGCCCATCCACACAGGGCCCAACCACTTGCTGGCGACCCGATCTCATTTGACTGTCATCAAGCTGTCATCCCCCGATCACCTGACCGTCACACTTCACCCTCAAACTGGTATATACCAAATCAGTAGCGAGTCGAACCATGACCCAGCCCTATCTGGACATTCAACATCTCAACAAGCAGTTCGGTGCTTTTCAGGCCCTCAAGGGGATCTTTCTGACCATTGAGCCGGGGGAGTTTATCTGCTTTCTCGGCCCCTCCGGCTGCGGCAAAACTACCCTGCTCAGAGCCATCGCCGGGCTGGATCTGCCGGACAGTGGCGAGATCTGGCAAGGGGGGCGCAATATCTCCCGCCTACCGCCCCAGGAGCGCGATTTTGGCATCGTGTTTCAGTCCTACGCCCTCTTCCCCAACCTGACGGTGGCCCAGAACATCGCCTTCGGCCTTGAGAATCAGGGGTTGGCGCGGGATCTCATCAAGGAACGGGTCGATCACTGGCTGGGGCTGGTGGATCTCACTGCCCAGTCCCACAAATACCCGAGCCAGATCTCAGGCGGCCAGCAGCAACGGGTGGCGCTGGCCCGGGCCTTGGCCCTCTCCCCCGGTCTGTTGTTGCTGGACGAACCGCTCAGCGCGCTGGATGCACTGGTGCGCACCCATCTTCGCAGCGAGATCCGCGCCCTGCAGCAGCGCCTTGGCATCACCACCATCATGGTGACCCACGATCAGGAAGAAGCGCTGACCATGGCTGATCGCATCGTGGTGATGGAGGGCGGCCGCATCGTACAGGTGGGCACTCCGCAGGAGATCTACCACCAGCCTGCCAGCCGTTTCGTGGCAAGCTTTGTCGGTACCATGAACTTCCTCGAGACCCTGGTGCTGAGCCCCAATCAGGTGCGTCTCAACGAACAACCGTTGCAACTCGCCAATCAGGCCGCGGCCGGCAGCAAATTGCAGGTGGCGATCCGCCCCGAGGCAATCACCCTGAGTGCGCCGAGCGAGCCGTATCTTGGGCAACATGGCGTTGAAGCAACCATCGATCAGGTGGAGTTTCTCGGCGCCGCCCAGCGTCTTATCTGCACCGCCGACACCTATCTGGGCCCGCAGCAGATCTTGGTGGAGCGCCCGACCCACGAGCTGCCCCGTCACGAACAGGGTGGCTGGCGCAGCGGCATGCGCTGCTCGCTGCACTGGCCCGCCGCGGCGATGCAACTGTTTGAAGGAGATCGCCCATGACAGCCCCCTTTGCGACCTCCTCCCTGTTGCCGCCAACGACAGCCCGGCAAGAAGGCCGCTGGCAGCGGCTCTGTCGCGGCTGGAGCCGGGATCAACTGCTGCAACTGATCCTTCTTGCACTCGGTATCGCCCTGCTCACCGGCGGTCTGCTGCTGCCGCTGCTCACCATGCTGCAAAAGAGCCTGCAGGATGAGAATGGCCTCTGGATAGGCCTTGCCAACTTCAGCGCCTACTTCGACTCCCCTCATCTGGGGCGCACCATTGGCAACACCCTCTGGCTCGGGGTGCTGATCACCGCGCTGGTGGTGACCATCGCCTTTGGCTACGCCTATGCCCTCACCCGCACCTGTATGCCGGGCAAGCCCCTGTTTCGCCTCATAGGTTTGATCCCGCTGTTGATGCCCTCCCTGCTGCCCGCCATCAGTCTGGTCTACTGGTTTGGCAATCAGGGGATCGCCAAGGGGCTGCTCGGCGGCGAGAGCATCTACGGCCCCATAGGTATCGTCATTGGCCTTGGCTTCTGGTGCTTCCCCCACGCTTTGATGATCCTTATCACGGCGCTCGGTCAGAGCGATGCCCGCCTCTATGAAGCCTCCCGGGTGCTGGGCAGCAGCGGCTGGCGCACCTTTGTCACCGTCACCCTGCCCACCGCCCGTTATGGCCTGCTCAGCGCCGCCATCGCCGTCTTCACCCTCACCATCTGCGACTTCGGGGTGGCCAAGGTGATTGGCGGCCAGTACAGCGTGCTGGCCACCGATATTTACCGGCAGGTGATCGGGATGCAGAACTTCTCCCTCGGCGCCGTTGCCAGCGTCACCCTGCTGCTGCCGGCGCTCTTGAGCTTTGCCCTGGAGCACAGAGTGCGCAGCAAGATGCAGGAGCAGAGCAGCACCAAGGCGGTTCCCTATCAGCCCAAGCCCCATCGGCTGCGGGATCTGCTGGCGCTCGGCTGGTGTGCTCTCTGGGCCCTGCTGTTTCTGGCGCTGGTGGGGATGGCGGTTTACGGCTCCCTGGTACAGTTCTGGCCCTACAACCTCGCTCTGACGCTGGATCACTACGCCTTTGACAGCAACAGCGTCTATGGCTGGCAGCCCTTTACCAACACCTTGCAGCTGGGCCTCTATACCGCGCAGATCGGCACCGTACTGGTGATGGTGCTGGCCTGGGCGCAGGAGAAGGGGCGCCACTTCGCATGGCTTCGCCAGCTGCTGCATCTGCTCGCCATGCTGTCGCTGGCGGTACCCGGCATGGTGCTGGGGCTGGGTTACATCTTCTTTTTCAACGGCAATCCGCTGTTTGGCGGCCTCTACGGCACCCTGCCACTAATGGTGCTCTCCTGCGTCATCCACTACTACACCGTGGGTCATATGACGGCGCTGACCAGCCTCAAGCAGTTGCCCAAGGAGCTGGAGCTGGTGGCTATCTCATTACGTATTCCGCTCTGGAAGGCGTTCTGGCGAGTCACCCTGCCCGCCTCCCTGCCTGCACTGCTGGAGATCTTTATCTATCTGTTCGTCAACGCCATGACCACCACCTCGGCGGTGATCTTCCTCTATTCGAGCGACAGCGTGCTCGCCTCCATCGCCGTGCTCAATATGGAGGATTCCGGCGATACCGCCGCGGCCGCCGCCATGGCCACCCTGATCCTGCTGGCCGCCGCCACCGTCAAGCTGCTCCAGCTCTTTTTAAGTCGCGCCCTGCTGGATCGCACCCAGCGCTGGCGCCACCAATAACCTTATCGCGGAGTCATCATGTCCACTCTCCCCTTCTGGCTGGCCGAAGCGCTCGCCGCCGAACAGCCCGCACCGCCCACGCCCCTTCACGGCCACCACGAGGTCGATATCTGCATCGTCGGTGGCGGCTTTACCGGGCTCTGGAGCGCCATCGCCCTTAAACAGGCCGAGCCACACTTGCGCGTCATGGTGCTGGAGAAAGATCGCTGCGGCAGCGGCGCCTCCGGGCGCAACGGCGGCTGTTTGCTCACCTGGTCGGCCAAGTATTTGACGTTAAGGCGCCTCTTTGGCGAAAAGCAGGCCGCCTGGCTGGTGCAAAGATCCGAGCAGGCGGTGCACGAGATCGCCCGCTTCTGCGAACAGCACAACATTGAGGCACAGCTGAGGGTCGAGGGCACCTGCTACACCGCCACCAGCGAGGCGCAGCGCGGCCTGATGGAGCCGGTATTGCAGGAGCTACAACGCGCCGACCTTAACCAGTGGCAGGTGATTGAAGAGGGTGAGCTGGCGAGCCAGAGCGGCTCCCACGTTCATCTGGAGGGGCTCTACAGCCCCCACGCGGGGTCGGTGCAACCGGCGCTCTTGGTGCGCGGCCTGCTGCGGGTGGCGCGGGAACTGGGGGTCGAGGTCTATGAACACTCCCCCATGCAGCGCCTTGAGGCGGGTCAGCCGGCACGGGTGCAGACACCGCAGGGTGAGGTGCGTGCCCGCAAAGTGGTGCTGGCCCTCAACAGCGCCATGGTGCAGCACTTTCGCGAGTTTCGCCGCAGTATCGTGCTGGTCTCCTCCGATATGGTGATAACCGCCCCCGCGCCGGATGCACTGGCCGCCCAGCAGCTTGAGCACGGCCGCTCCGTGGTGGATGGCCGCACCTTCGTCCACTACTACCGTTCCACCCCGCAAGGGCGGCTGATGCTGGGCAAGGGGGGCAACACCTTCGCCTTTGCCAACCGCCATCTGGCCGAGTTTGATGCCCCCAGCCGTTATCTTGCCCCCCTCACCCGCACCCTGCGCCGCTTCTTTCCGGCGCTCAACGAGGTGCCCATCGCCGCCAGCTGGTGCGGCGCCTCCGACCGCTCGGTGGATGGCCTCCCCTTCTTCGGCCACTGGCGAGGGCAGCCCAATATCGTCTATGGCCTCGGCTACTCCGGCAACGGGGTGGCGCAGAGCTGGATGGGCGGTCAAGTACTGGCGGCTTTGGTGAGAGATGAAGTGCGGGAGGAGGACAAGCCGTGGCGCGACTGCGCGCTGGTCAGCGGCCCGCGCGGCTACTTCCCGCCAGAGCCGTTTCGCTGGCTAGGCGCCATGGCGGTGCGCAATGCCATCCGCCGCAAAGAGCGGGCGGAAGATGAGAACCGCCCGGTGGCCTGGTATGACAAACAGCTGGCCAAACTTGCCGATGCGGCGGGCAAGGCGGATAAATAGCCTTCCCAAGACCATATTTATTGAAACTGCCGCCCCTTGGGTCGGCAGTTTACAGGTGAAACCAGAGGGACATTATCAAGCAACATGACCAGCTGATTGACCCCTGCGTCAGCAGAATTGATGCATCAGCAGGACAGCTCCAGACAACGTTGACGCTGCGCAACAATCTTGGTTTGTTCAATTCTGGCGGCAGGCAATAGCTATGACATACTCCCGCCCCCATAATCCGAATTCGTGTCGCTTTTTAAAGTCAAGAGTTCAAAAAATCGCCACCAATCACCTTATTAACAAATTTATTGATCTCCGACTGCTTTTTGTCTTCATTCAGTTTGCATAGTTCACTGCGTCAGTTACCATGCCTCAATTGAGGATAAACCGCCTTAGTTGATGTTGTTTTCTAAGGTTGCATTTTCAATAAAGATTATATTGGGTTGTGACTTTAAGAATTAGCTTTCGTTTGAGTGATTATTATATTTCATACTTACATGACATTTTGTATTAACTTTTTTGGTGTTATTTATGAGTCGCTGGATAGAAAATTTTGAAAAGCATCCCTTCCAAGATACTTGGTCTCAAATTGTATCGTTAAAAGATAGTATCAACTCAGATGATAAAACAGTCATCACCGATACAACTGAAATAGCAAGACTCAAGAAAGTTATAGCATTTATAAATGAACTTTTATTAGCCTGCGACCCAGAATTAATACCAGAGCAAACATGGAGCAATTTTTCAAGCCAAGCTACTGCGTGTCTGCAAAGCATATCGAGCTTTAATAGCAGCCGAAATATTCAACATATCATTCAAGCCAACTCTAACTTGGATAATCTGCTAACTTATATACGCCCATACCAAGTAATAACAGGAAAGGCAGCTAGAGCGGCTAAAACAGCCTTTTCATCCTACACAAAAGAGATTTCTATAAGCCTAGACTCAATTAATAGAGAAATCACCACAAAATTTGACTCTATCCAATCTGACGCCGATTACCTGTTAGATGAAATTGAAAAAATAAAGAATAACGCAGCATCAGAACTGGAAAACTGCGAAATAATTAGTGAAAAAATCACAAACCTAGATGAAGATTATTTTAATAACTCCGTGAGCAAAAGTTTAAAGACTAGGATGGAAGAGTTTGAGTCAGAAATAACTCAAGCCCATGAAAAAATACTGAATTTCTCTGAGATTCTCTTTGAGGGAACTTCAACCGATGACTCTGTAGAACAGAAAATAAACGTTGCTCTCGATAATATAGAGTCAGATGCGAAAGAAAGCGCATCCCAACTTGTAAAGCTCAGGTCAAAGATTGATGACTTCAGTAATTATTACAATCTAGTTTTTGGTGAACTTCAGGATGATGAAAATAGAAAAGGAGGATTGAAATCAGAAATTGACACTAGAAAAAAAGAACTAGAAAGATTCAAAGAAACTCAAGAGTTAAAATATAAAACTCTTGTTGAAGAGATAGAGAGTTTACTCCCTAGTGCAACCAGCGCTGGTTTAGCAAGCGCATATAGAGAAATGAAAGTCAGCTTTGATGGCCCGATTATTCAAAACACAATAATATTCTACGGTACAATTGCCTGTTTAATTTTTACTGCACTTGTATCAATGACTCAAGAGCTTGGTTGGTTTTATATAAAGTTTCATAACATCCCAGAATTAACAACATTGGCCTCTAATATTTTATATAAAGCACCGATAATTATACCTGTAATTTGGTTAGCGTTGTTCTCTTCAAAAAGAAGAAGTGAAGCATTACGTTTACAGCAAGAATATGCGCATAAGGAAGCCTTGGCAAAATCATTCCAAAATTTCAAGGCTCAAATTGAGGCGTTAGGGGAGGAAACCCCTGTACTCATGAATAAACTTCTTGAGGCAGCCATTGATGCTGTATCAAAAAATGCATCAGACACATTAGATAAGAAGCATGGGGACAAGACACCTGTTCATCAAACACTTGATGGAGCACTTGACTCATTAGGAAAGATAAAGGCTTTATTCGAATCTAAAAAACCTTAACCATAGTTAAAATTAGATTGTAGGTTCGAATCGCAAAAAGCTAATTCGTGCTTACGATAAAGAAGAACGTATCCATCATAATAAAAACGCCGCCCATTGGGCGGCATTTTTATTAGAGATAACGGGCTAACAGGAATTACCAGCCGGTCACTTCGCGCAAGGCCTTGCCGATATCGGCCAGGGAGCGGACGGTTTTCACGCCAGCATCTTCCAGCGCGGCAAACTTCTCGGCGGCAGTACCCTTGCCACCGGAGATGATGGCGCCAGCGTGGCCCATCCGCTTGCCGGGAGGCGCAGTAACACCCGCGATATAGGAGACCACCGGCTTGGTGACGTGGGCCTTGATATAGGCGGCCGCGTCTTCCTCGGCGTTGCCGCCGATCTCGCCGATCATCACGATCGCTTCGGTCTGCGGGTCGTTCTGGAACATCTCCAGAATGTCGATAAAGTTGGAGCCCGGGATGGGGTCGCCACCGATACCGACGCAGGTGGACTGGCCAAAGCCCTCGTCAGTAGTCTGCTTGACCGCTTCGTAGGTCAGGGTGCCGGAGCGGGAGACGATACCCACCTTGCCCGGCTTGTGAATGTGGCCCGGCATGATGCCGATCTTGCACTCACCCGGAGTGATCACACCCGGGCAGTTGGGGCCGATCATCCGCACGCCGGTCTCTTGCAGCTTCACTTTGACGTCCAGCATATCCAGCGTCGGGATGCCTTCGGTGATGGTGACGATGAGCTTGATACCCGCGTCGATCGCTTCTAGGATGGCATCCTTGCAGAACGGCGCCGGCACATAGATGACGGAGGCAGTAGCGCCGGTCGCTTCGACCGCGTCACGGACGGTGTTGAACACCGGCAGGCCCAGATGGGTAGTGCCGCCCTTGCCGGGGGAGACGCCGCCCACCAGCTGGGTGCCGTAGGAGAGCGCCTGCTCGGAGTGGAAAGTACCCTGACCGCCGGTAAAGCCCTGGCAG
This sequence comes from Aeromonas sp. FDAARGOS 1416, assembly GCF_019048085.1. Lineage (NCBI taxonomy): Bacteria > Pseudomonadati > Pseudomonadota > Gammaproteobacteria > Aeromonadales > Aeromonadaceae > Aeromonas > Aeromonas sp. FDAARGOS 1416. The sequence continues at coordinate 1,728,092 of NZ_CP077301.1, forward strand.
ATGACTCGGGTGTCCTTGTTGATCAGTACGCTCATCAGTTGGCCTCCGCTGCTTTGACGACTTGCTGCGCGGCATCGGTCAGACTCTTGGCCGCAATGATGTTGAGGCCGCTCTCGGCCAGCTTGATACCACCCAGCTCGGCGTTGTTGCCTTCCAGACGGACCACCACGGGCACCTTGACCCCCACTTCCTTGACCGCACCTATGATGCCTTCCGCGATCATGTCGCAGCGCACGATGCCGCCAAAGATGTTGACCAGCACCGCTTTGACGTTGCTGTCGGAGAGGATGATCTTGAACGCCTCGGTCACCCGCTCCTTGGTGGCGCCACCGCCGACGTCAAGGAAGTTGGCCGGTTTGCCGCCGTGCAGGTTGACGATGTCCATGGTGCCCATGGCCAGACCCGCGCCGTTGACCATGCAGCCGATGTTGCCATCGAGGGCCACATAGTTCAGCTCCCACTGGGCGGCGTGCGCTTCGCGGGGGTCATCTTGTGACGGGTCGTGCATCTCGCGCAGCTTGGGCTGACGATACAATGCGTTGGCGTCGATGTTGATCTTGCCATCCAGGCAGTGCAGGTTGCCCTGCGCGGTGATCACCAGCGGGTTGATCTCCAGCAGCGCGAAATCGCAATCTAGGAACATCTGGCCCAGACCCATGAAGATCTTGGTGAACTGTTTGATCTGATCGCCGGCCAGACCCAGTTTGAAGGCCAGTTCGCGGGCCTGATAAGCCTGCGGACCCACCAGCGGATCGATAGCCGCCTTGTGGATCAGATGGGGGGTTTCGTGGGCGATCTTCTCGATATCCACGCCACCTTCGGTCGAGGCCATGAAGACCACGCGGCGAGAGCCACGGTCAACTACGGCGCCCAGGTAGAGCTCTTTGGCGATGTCGGTGCAAGATTCAACCAGGATCTTGGTGACCGGCTGGCCGTTGGCGTCGGTCTGGTAGGTCACCAGATTTTTGCCAAGCCAGTTCTGGGCAAAGGCACGGATCTCATCCTTGCTCTTGGCCACTTTCACGCCGCCCGCTTTACCGCGGCCACCAGCGTGTACCTGGCATTTGACGACCCAGGTATTGCCGCCAATCTTGTCGGCCGCTTCGGCCGCTTCTTGTGGGGTAGCACAGGCATAACCTTCGGAGACCGGCAGGCCATACTCGGCAAACAGCTGTTTTGCCTGATATTCATGCAGATTCATAGATGCTCTATCCGTGTTGTAGGTATTTCCGTCCGGGGCTGGTGTTTCTCAATCCCCTGTGAATGGGGGCCTGGGCGGCCCCTCGTTATCTTTCAATCGCTCGGGTATTACTCAAACGTCCAGCAGCACATTCGGCTCGGGGCGCAAACCCCTTGCCCGGGTGCCACAGGCTTAGACGTCCAGCAACAGACGGGTCGGGTCTTCCAGCAGCTCCTTGACGGAGACCAGGAAGCCTACCGATTCGCGTCCGTCGATGAGACGGTGATCGTAGGAGAGCGCCAGATACATCATCGGCAGGATCTCGACCTTGCCGTCAACGGCCATCGGGCGATCCTGGATCTTGTGCATGCCCAGAATGGCGCTCTGGGGCGGGTTGATGATCGGGGTGGACATCAGGGACCCGAACACACCACCGTTGGTGATGGTGAAGTTGCCGCCAGTCAGCTCATCCACGGTCAGTTTGCCGTCGCGGCCCTTGCCGGCCAGATCCTTGATGGCCTTCTCGATGTCCGCCAGGCTCATGTTGTCGCAGTCGCGCAGCACCGGCGTCACCAGACCACGGGGGGTGGAGACGGCGATGCTGACGTCGAAGTAGTTGTGGTAGACGATGTCGTCACCATCCAGCCCGGCGTTCACTTCCGGATAGCGCTTGAGGGACTCCACTACCGCCTTCACGTAGAAGGACATAAAGCCGAGCTTGATGCCGTGCTTCTTCTCGAAGATCTCGCCGTACTGCTTGCGCAGATCCATAATGGGCTTCATGTTGACCTCGTTGAAGGTGGTCAGCATGGCGGTGGTGTTTTTCGCTTCCAGCAGACGCTCGGCGATGCGCTTGCGCAGACGGGTCATCGGCACCCGCTTCTCGCTGCGACCGGCCAGCGCGGCAACCGGCGCGACCGGGGCAGCAGCTACCGGAGCGGCTGCGGCAGGCTTGCTCAGCGCCTTGATGTAGGCTTCCACATCATCCTTGGTGATGCGACCGCCCTTGCCGGTACCGGTCAGCTTGGTCACGTCGATGTCGTGCTCACCAATCAGGCGGCGCACCGAGGGGCTCAAGCCATCGGCACCATCATCGGCCACCGCTTCAGCGGGTTTCTCTTTGGTCTCTTCACCGGCCACCGGGGCTGCGGTGAGGATGGCAATCAGTTGACGGGACAACACGGTCGCCCCTTCCCCTTGCAGAATATCCCCCAGCACACCGGCTTGCGGTGCCGGCACTTCCAGCACCACCTTGTCGGTCTCGATGTCGACCAGCACTTCGTCACGGGCAACCATATCACCCGGCTTCTTGTGCCAGGTGGCAATGGTGGCATCCGCCACTGATTCCGGCAGGTCCGGTACCTTGATCTCGATAGTCATCTAATCAGTTCCTTGTTACTTCTTGTTCAGGGCTTAGGCCAGAGTAAGGGCATCTTCCACCAAGGCTTTCTGCTGCTTGGCGTGGACGGACATGTAACCAACGGCCGGTGAGGCGGACGCCGGACGACCGGCATAACGCAGGGTGGCTCCGGTCGGCAGCACGTCATCGTAGTTGTGACGGGTGCAGTACCAGGCGCCCTGGTTCTGCGGCTCTTCCTGGCACCAGACAAAGTCGGTGACATGGCTGTAATCGGCCAGAATGGCGCGCACTTCCTCTTCCGGGAAGGGGTAGAGCTGCTCAATTCGCACCAGTGCCACATCTTGCTGCTCGGCCTTGCGACGGGCTTCGAGCAGGTCGTAATAGACCTTGCCGGAGCAGAAAACCACCCGCTTGACCACTTTCGGATCCAGCGCGTCGATCTCGCCAATGGCGTTCTGGAAGGTGCCTTCCGCCAGATCTTCGAGCTTGCTGACCGCCAGCGGATGGCGCAGCAGGGATTTGGGCGTCATGACGATCAGCGGACGGCGCATCGGACGCACTACCTGACGACGCAGCATGTGGAATACCTGTGCCGGGGTAGAGGGCACGCACACCTGCATGTTGTGCTGGGCACACATCTGCAGATAACGCTCCAGACGGGCGGAGGAGTGCTCTGGGCCCTGCCCCTCGTAACCGTGCGGCAGCAGCATGGTCAGGCCGCACATCCGGCCCCACTTCTGCTCGCCAGAGGAGAGGAACTGGTCCACCACAACCTGGGCACAGTTGGCGAAGTCGCCGAACTGGGCTTCCCAGATAGTGAGGCCGGCCGGCTCGGCGCTGGCGTAGCCATATTCAAAGGCCAGTACCGCGTTCTCGGTCAGCACAGAGTCATACACCTCGAACGGGCCCTGCTCGTCGTGCAGGTTGCACAGCGGGGTGTAGGTGCTGGCATCGGTCTGGCTGTGGAGCACGGCGTGGCGGTGGAAGAAGGTGCCTCGACCGGAGTCTTCACCGGTAAAGCGGATCCGGGAACCCTTGTCCACCAGGGTGGCGTAGGCCAGGGTTTCGGCAAAGCCCCAATCCACCAGCTTCTCACCCGTGGCCATCAGACGGCGGTCTTCGTAAATCTTCTCGACCTGACGCTGCAGCACGTGGGTCGCCGGATACTGGCTCACCCGCTCACCGAGGCTCTTGAGGTGATCCATCGGTACGGCACTCTCATAGGCCATGTTCCAGTCGTGGCCCAGATAAGGGGTCCAGTCGACGGAGTGCAGCTCCATCGGCCGCCACTCCTTGCTCACCCGCTCGCCGCGATCCAGCGCTTCGCGATACTCGTTGACCAGTTCGGTCGCCCGCTCCTGGGCGAGGCTCCCCTCGGCCACCAGCTGATCGGCGTAGATCTTGCGCGGGGTCGGGTGCTGTTTGATCTTCTGGTACATCAGCGGCTGGGTGGCGCTCGGCTCATCCGCTTCGTTGTGGCCGTGACGACGGTAGCAGACCAGCTCGATCACCACGTCGCGTTTGAAGGTGTTGCGGTAATCCAGTGCAATCTGGGTCACCAGCACCACAGCCTCCGGATCATCCCCATTGACGTGCAGCACCGGCGCCTGCACCGCCTTGGCGATGTCGGTGCAATATTCGGTAGAACGCAGGTCACGAATATAGGAGGTGGTGAAACCAACCTGGTTGTTGATGACGATGCGCACCGTCCCGCCGACACCATAGGCGCGGGTCTGGGACATGTTGAAGGTCTCGGCCACCACGCCCTGACCGGCCATGGCCGAGTCACCGTGAATGGTGATGGGCAGCACGCTGGAGCCATCCTTGTCACCGCGACGATCCATACGGGCACGGACCGAGCCGATGACCACAGGGTTGACGATCTCGAGGTGGGAGGGGTTGAAGGCGAGCGCCAGATGGACGTTGCCACCCGGGGTGGCGAAGTCGGAGGAGAAGCCCATGTGGTACTTCACATCACCGGTCCCCCAGGATTCGCCATGCTTGCCGGCAAACTCGTCGAACAGATCCTGAGCGCGCTTGCCCAGCACGTTGATCAGCACGTTGAGACGACCGCGGTGGGCCATACCGATAACGGCCTCTTTGCAGCCCTGCTCACCGGCGCGACGGATCAACTCCTTGAGCATGGGGATCATGGCGTCGCCACCTTCCAGCGAGAAGCGCTTGGCTCCCGGGAACTTGGCGCCCAGATATTTCTCCAGCCCTTCGGCGGCAGTCAGGCTCTCGAGGAAACGGGTCTTCTCTTCGAGGGTGTAGCTCCCCTTCCCCTCAATGGATTCGAGACGCTGTTGCAGCCAGCGCTTCTCTTCCGTTGAGGTGAGGTGCATGTAGTCGGCGCCGATGGAGCCGCAATAGGTCTTCTTCAGCGAGGCGTAGAGGTCGGAGAGCACCATGGTCTCGCGACCGATGGCGTAGGAGCCCACATTGAAGGTGGCCTCCATATCTGCGCCCTGCAGGTTGTGGAACGCAGGATCCAGTTCGGCAACGGTTTCACGCTGCCACAGGCCCAGCGGGTCCAGATTGGCATTCTGGTGACCACGGAAACGGAAGGCGTTGATCAGCTGCAATACCCGCACCTGCTTGGCATCCACTTGCGGATCGGAGACGGGGGCACTGTAGCGAGAGGGATCCTTGGCCAGACGACGGAAATAATCGCGGACCTGGGAGTGGGGTTGTTCAACCGCATGGCCATTGACCTGGGGCAGCTCGCTAAACAGGCTGCGCCACTCGTCGGACACGGAGTCAGGATTTTCCAGGAAGGATTCGTACAAATCCTCGATATAGCTTGCATTCGCACCAGCCAGGTGAGATGACTCCAACCAGGCCTTCATCACGCCGTTATGCATTTCTATCCCTTGTACTTCTTGTTACTGCTGCGCAGCTTGTAGGGGTCAAATAGCCATCCTGCCACGGGTGGGATGGCTATCCAGAGGTCGGGCCAGCACCTGGCCGGCCCTGATACTAAACAGCCCGATTGAGCAACATCGACTTGATCTGACCAATCGCCTTGGTCGGGTTCAAGCCTTTCGGACAGACGTTCACGCAGTTCATGATGCCATGGCAGCGGAACACGCTGAATGCGTCGTCCAGATTCCCCAGTCGTTCGGTGGTCGCGGTGTCGCGGCTGTCAGCCAGCCAGCGGTAGGCGGCGAGCAGCCCGGCCGGACCGATGAACTTGTCGGGATTCCACCAGAAGGAGGGGCACGAAGTGGAGCAGCAGGCACAGAGAATGCACTCGTACAGGCCGTCAAGCTTGGCGCGCTCTTCGGGGGATTGCAGGTGCTCACGCACCGGCGGCAACTTGTCATCATTGATGAGGAAGGGTTTGACCTTCTCCCACTGGGTGTAGAACTGGGTCATGTCGATCACCAGATCACGGATCACCGGCAGGCCGGGCAAGGGGCGGATAACGACGTTATTGCCCTTCTTCAGCAGGTCGGAGAGCGGGGTGATACAGGCAAGACCGTTCTTGCCATTCATGTTGAGACCGTCTGATCCACAGACCCCTTCGCGGCAAGAGCGGCGGAAGGCGAGCGTGGGATCCAGCTCTTTCAACTGGATCAGTGCGTCGAGCACCATCATGTCGGAACCTTCAGGAATATCAAGACGATATTCCTTCATATGGGGGACGTTATCAACATCCGGATTGTATCTGTAGACAGAGAATGTGACGTTCATAGGGCTGGCTCCGCAATCAGTAAGTCCGGACCTTGGGCGGGAACGCCTCACGGGTCTTGGGTGACATGTTGACAGCGCGACGGGTCATGGACTCGGTGTCCGGATGATAGAGGCTGTGGCACAGCCAGTTCTCATCGTCGCGATCCGGGAAGTCGAAGCGGCAGTGAGCACCGCGACTCTCGGTACGGAAGTTGGCGGCAACCGCCGTGGCAAACGCCGTCTCCATCAGGTTGTCCAGCTCCAGGCACTCGATGCGCTGGGTGTTGAACTCTTTGGAGGTGTCATCCAGACGGGCTGACTTGAGGCGTTCGCGGATAACCTTGAGCTCGGCCAACCCTTCTGCCATCGCCGCACCTTCGCGGAATACGGAGAAGTTGTTCTGCATGCAGCGCTGCAGGTCTTTGCGGATCTGCACCGGGTCTTCACCGTCACGGCAATTTTCCCAGCGGTTGAAGCGTGCCAGTGCGGCATCCAGATCCGACTCGGAAGCATCGCGGCCGTGATCCATCTCGCCCAGGGTGTTGACCAGATGCATGCCGGCCGCGCGGCCGAAGACCACCAGATCCAGCAGGGAGTTGCCACCCAAACGGTTGGCACCGTGTACGGAGACGCAGGCAATCTCGCCCACCGCAAACAGACCGACTACCGGCACATCGTTGCCGTTCTTGTCCTGAGTCAGGCACTGGCCATTCACGTTGGTCGGCACGCCGCCCATCATGTAGTGGCAGGTCGGGATGATCGGGATCGGCTCTTTGACCGGATCCACGTGGGCGAAGGTGCGGGAGAGCTCGCAGATCCCCGGCAGACGGGATTCCAGCACCTCTTTGCCGAGGTGATCCAGCTTGAGCTTGATGTGCGGGCCCCAGGGACCGTCGCAACCACGGCCTTCGCGGATCTCGATCATGATGGAGCGGGCCACCACGTCGCGACCGGCCAAGTCCTTGGCGTTCGGCGCATAACGCTCCATGAAGCGCTCGCCATCTTTATTGAGCAGATAGCCACCTTCACCACGGCAGCCTTCGGTTACCAGCACCCCAGCCCCGGCGATGCCGGTCGGGTGGAACTGCCACATCTCCATATCCTGCACGCCGACGCCGGCACGCAGCGCCATGCCGACGCCGTCACCGGTGTTGATGTGGGCGTTGGTGGTGGACTGGTAGATACGACCGGCACCGCCAGTCGCCAGCACGGTGGCCTTGGCCTTGAAGTAGACCACTTCACCGCTCTCCATGTCGATGGCGGTACAACCCACCACGTGGCCATCCTGGTTCTTCACCAGATCCAGCGCATACCACTCGGAGAAGACAGTGGTCTTGTTCTTGACGTTCTGTTGGTAGAGGGTGTGCAGCAGGGCGTGACCGGTACGGTCGGCCGCAGCCGCAGTACGGGCAGCCTGCTCGCCACCGAAATTCTTGGACTGACCACCAAACGGACGCTGGTAGACAGACCCGTTGTCGAAACGGGAGAAGGGCAGCCCCATGTTCTCCAGCTCATAGATAGCCTCGGGGCCGGTTTTGCACATGTACTCGATGGCTTCCTGATCACCGATGTAATCGGAACCTTTTACCGTGTCATACATATGCCACTGCCAGTTGTCATCGTGGGCATTGCCCAGCGCAACCGTGATCCCGCCCTGGGCGGAAACAGTGTGAGAACGGGTTGGAAAAACCTTGGACAACAGAGCGCAGCTCTTGCCGGACTGGGCAATCTGCAGCGCGGCGCGCATACCGGCACCACCGGCACCAATAACCACCGCATCAAATTCACGAGTTGGAATAGTCACCTTACACACCCCACAGCACGACGAAACCCGTCATCAGATAGACAAACAGCACCACGACCAGGGCAAATTGCAGCGCCCCGCGCAGCCCTACCGGCTTGATATAGTCAGTCAGCACCTGCCACAGACCAATCCAGGCGTGGATCAGTACGCAGAGCAGGGTCAACAGGGTGAATACTTTGGTGAATGTTTTGGCGAAGAAGCCTGCCCACACCTCGTAAGTGATGTCGTTGAACGCGACAAAGCCCACCAGATAGAGGACATAACAGGTCATGATGAGGGCGGTGGCGCGGATCAGGATGTAATCATGAACGCCGCTGCGCCCGAAGGTTGCAGAATTGGTTACCATACAAGCACTCCCGCCAATACAGCCAGGATCGCGGTGATCACGAAGGCCACGCGGGCGCTCTGATTGCCGGATTCCAGCTCTTCCCAATAGCCCATATCCATGACCAGATGACGCAAGCCGCCCACAATGTGGTATGCCAGCGCAGTCAGGATCCCCCACAGCACGAGTTTGACCAGGAAGTTGTCCATGATGGCAACCACGGTTTCAAACCCTTCGGGAGAGGCGAGTGAAGTACCAAGCATCCACAGCAAGATGCCCAGTGCAACAAAGGTAATGACCCCTGAAACACGGTGCAGGATGGATGCAATGGCAGTGACAGGAAAGCTGATCGTCTGTAGGTCGAGGTTGACCGGTCTCTGTTTGTTTTTCACGCTTGCCCACTCAGCTCCATTGAGCACGTTAGTTATTGTTTTAACTCACACTTGAGGGCACGGAATGGTGATTGTTGGTTTTTTGTTACCAAAACACTCTGAAAAAGCCAAAACGCGAGTTTTCGGTTTCACATCAGGCTTTGCCAAAGCGTTTCAAACACCCGCAGCCATGACCCACGTGGCGCAGTATATCGGCGGCCTTAACCGAAGACAATCAATTAGCTACAAAGAAAACACAAAACCGCAAACTCGATCGCATATTTAATTTAACATTTCATTAATGCCATTAATGGGGTTCCAGCAAAATTGACATTGATAAGGAACTCTGTTTCAAATAAGGCGCTCCAGCCACTTCGGTATGGGTAACAACCTTTGCCAGCGTCATAAAAGTCGTAATAGAGTAGGACTGGAACCAAATTATAAAGAGCAAAGGAGACGTGCTATGGCTGATAAGATAGCCACCCTACACCTGCCCGGAAAAGATCCGGTCGAACTGCCGATCCTCTCCGGCACCATCGGCCCGGATGTCATCGATGTCAGAAAATTGGGATCACAGGGGTATTTCACCTTTGACCCCGGTTTTATGGCGACAGGTTCTTGCAAATCTGCCATTACCTACATTGACGGGGATCAGGGTGTCTTGCTGCACCGTGGTTACCCCATCGCCCAGTTGGCCACCCAGGCCACCTATCTGGAAGTCTGCTATATCCTGTTGTACGGCGAAGCGCCGACCAAGGCCCAATATGCCGAATTCGAACGCCTGGTCACCCGCCACACCATGGTGCACGAGCAGATAGCCTTCTTCTTCCGCGGCTTCCGTCGCGACTCCCACCCCATGGCCATCATGTGCGGTGTGGTCAGCGCCCTGTCAGCCTTCTATCACGATGCCCTCGACATCAACAACGAGCAGCATCGCGAGATCTGTGCCTTCCGTCTGCTCTCCAAGATGCCGACTCTGGCAGCCATGTGTTACAAGTACTCCATCGGCCAGCCGTTCATGCAGCCGCGTAACGCCCTCTCCTATGCCGGTAACTTCCTGCACATGATGTTTGGCGTGCCGACCGAAGAGTACAAGGTCAATCCCATCGTTGAACGTGCCATGGATCGTATCTTTACCCTCCATGCGGATCACGAGCAGAACGCCTCCACCTCCACCGTTCGTCTGGCTGGCTCCTCCGGTGCCAACCCGTTCGCCTGTATCGCCGCGGGGATCGCCTCCCTGTGGGGACCGGCCCACGGTGGTGCCAACGAAGCCTGCCTGCGCATGCTGGAAGAGATCGGCTCGGTGGATCGCATCCCCGAGTACATCGCCAAGGCCAAGGACAAGAATGATCCGTTCCGTCTGATGGGCTTTGGTCACCGTGTCTACAAAAACCACGACCCCCGTGCCACCGTGATGCGCGAAACCTGCCACGAAGTACTGACCGAGCTGCAGATCAAGGATCCGCTGCTGGACGTGGCCATGGAGCTGGAGCGTATTGCGCTCTCCGACCCCTACTTCGTCGAGAAGAAACTCTACCCGAACGTGGACTTCTACTCCGGCATCATCATGAAAGCGATCGGCATCCCGATGAGCATGTTCACCGTGATCTTCGCCATCTCCCGCACCATTGGCTGGATTGCGCACTGGAACGAGTTCCACTCAGACCCGGACAGCAAGATTGGTCGTCCACGCCAGCTCTACGTGGGTCACCCGTTGCGCGAGTTCACTCCGCTCGAGCAACGCTAACCACTGCGTTGATATGGATTGTTACAAAGGCGGTCATTGACCGCCTTTTTGTTTGCCGCTCTAATGCCCCCTTTCGCGTTGAAGGAGTCCATCATGAAACCACTGTTTATCAGCGCAGCCTTGCTGCTGACCGCCTGCCAGAGCACCCCCGCCCCGTCACAGGGAGAGACCCTCTATATCAACAGCCAGTTGGTCGATTGCGTCGGAGTTGGCCCGATGCAGTGCATGCAGGTTCGCAGTGATGAGCAGCAGCCCTGGACACTGTTCTACCAGGATATTGAAGGCTTCCAGTTCGAGCCGGGTTACCGCTATCAGCTCACTGTCAGCAAGGAGCAGCTCACCGATGTGCCGGCCGATGCCCCCTCCCTGCGCTATCAGCTGATCAAGGTGGTGAACAAGGTCGCCAGCAAGTAACAAACACGATCAAAAAACGGGGGATGGCTGATGCCATCCCCCGTTGGTTTATGGGTACTGCGCCTCATCAGGCACGATCAGGTCGGCGCCAGCGCCATATGCAGCAGCGGATAGGGCTTGCCCTGACCATCCAGTGGCGAACGACCCGTCACGGTAAATCCCATCTTCAGATAGAAGCCCACCGCCTGTTCGTTCTGCTCGTTGACGTCAACCTGCGTCGCGCCGCCCTGCGTGATGGATGGGCCACCAGCAAACGCCCCACGCCACTACCGCGCGCCTCGGGTGCCACAAACAGCATCTCCAGCTTGCCCTCGTACACTCCGCTAAAACCCGTAATCTGCCCCTCTTCTGTGCGGGCACTGTGCAGTGTCACCGCATCGAAGTAGTGCTCCAGAATAAGCGGTTTAAGAGCCAGGATCTCGGTCTCGGGCAGGAAGTGGTGGGTCGCCCGAACAGAGGCCTCCCACAGATCGCTCAGGGCCGGATAATCGACCCGGGATACCGGAACAATCGTCATGAAATGAATCGATATGATAACCAGCGGGAAGAGACACCTTCCCGCTGGCAACGGTGATTAGCGCACCTGCACCGCCTGCAGCAACACCGACATATCAGCGCCAAAGTTGCGGCTGCGGATCGCTTCGCGAATATCCGCTTCGCTATAACGGCTGCCCGGGTAGACCACCACGCAGGAGGTGTCGCCCGGTTTGAGGAAGTGGGTCTCGCCAAACGGGGTATAGCGAGTGGCACCGATACTGATGAGCGCATGGGGAGGATGTCCCGCCTGCGCCAGCAGTCCCTGAATGTGCTCCGCCGGCCCTTCATCCTGCTGATGATTGAACTTGTCGATGGCCCAGTCGAGCAGCTTGCCGTGGAAGTAGCTGTAGTCGATGGCGGCGCTGTCTACCCCGTAGGCGTACAGCTCACCGTCCCGCTCCAGATAGCAGGCGATGCGATAGTCATCGAGCTCGCAACCGGCGGTAAAACCGGAAAGCGGCAGCAGGTTGGCCGCCAACCCCTTGCTCTCTTCGCCCCAGTTCTTCTTCTCGCTGATCTTCTTGGCGTTGGGACGACGGATGGAGCAGTCGTTATAGGCGCCAAAGGCGCGGGGATGGATCGCCACCACCTGCTTGCCGGCATACTCCAGCTCGCACCAGAGGGCTACTTCCGGCTCGATCTGCACCTTCTCGTCACCACTGACCGCCGCTTCCGGCAGGAAGATCGCCTTGTCGCTCAACGGGAATACCCCGAGCTGACCCGGATGGCCCGGCACGAAGAAGGGGAACAGCGCCTTGGGCGCCGTGGTGTCACGCACCACTACCGCTACGAAGTCCGATGCTTCACCCGCCTGCTCCAGATGACCGGCGAAATTACCCGCGACCCCGAGTCCGATAAACTTGCTCTCTGCTGCTATCTGCATCTTGCTCACCTGCATCTTGCCAACGCAAGGTAGCAGGCTCGTCGCCTACTACCGCTAAAGTGGCAAGATTAAACCACAAGGACCCCGCCTTCGCCCAGTCCGGCCCTGTCGTGATGTGCGCCAGTCCGCTTTTTTAGGGACGAGAAGGCTGTGGCGAACCAGCCATTGCGCACTCATTCAGCTACGCGGTCACCGCGCTGGAAACAGTGCGTTTCCGGCATCTCCCCTCTTTCTCCTTGGGACTCAACTTCATCTTTGTTAGGCTGCCGGCATGCAAAACAACTGTGCGCTTGAGTGCGCCACTGCTCATCACGGCAACCCCATTGGAGAGAAAACGGATGATCGACAAACTCGCTTGGCTCACCTTTAAAGATCAGCAACTGCTCTGCGCCCGCTCCCACGGCAAGGACATCTATTACATCCCGGGCGGCAAGCGTGAACCGGGCGAGAGCGACGAGGCGGCGCTGATCCGCGAGATTGAGGAGGAGCTGGCCGTTACCCTGCAGCCCGATACCCTGCGCTTTGCCTGCGAGTTCAGCGCCCAGGCCGATGGCAAACCGGCAGGAGTCGAGGTGCGACTGCGCTGTTACACCGGCGAAACAAGCGGCACTCCAATCGCATCGGCCGAAATTGCCGAGCTGCGCTGGCTCGACAGCTCTCACCTCGATGAGATCTCCCCCGTCTCCCGCCTGCTGTTTACGTGGCTGGTTGAGCAGGGGCTGATCCGCTGACAAGTCGTGCTTGCGCCAAGCATACGTATCCACCTCAAATTCACCAACGGTGGCAATCAGCCACATAACAGCGCAACGACAAGGATGCCAGATGGACATTGTGGAATGTTTATAGTGCAGCGACATACCAAAGCGCACGCAACGCCGATGGCTCCCTTGCTGCAACCGTCATCTTCTACAAACTGCTCTGACCATCACCTATCCCTTATCCAAATACAGCAGGGCCGCACCAAGCGGCCCTGCTTGTTGCCAGCGTGACTGTTTGTTGCAGCAATATGGCTTGCGACGGATTGCCACGATAGAGCCATTGCGCCTGCATGCCTCAACACCGCCAATCGCCGCCCCAAAATACAGCCAAATAAATAGAAAGATTAATTAATGATTAAAACACCCCCCATTTCTTCTTCATATATTGCATCATCAGGCGTATCGTGAGAGACCCATTTGATAATCAAATCTATGTTGTTCACTGCCTTGAGGAATAATGGATGCCCACTTTGCCCCGTACAGTTACCTCCCCCAAAAAGTTCATCATCGGTCAACGCCTTCTCCCGCAACTCCATGAGTACGTTAAAGATTTTGGTGACTATGCGTTGCTCATCAGCGATGAGTTCATTCTGGAGCGGGTACGGGAAGAAGCTTTGGCGGGGCTCCTGCAGGCAGGTCTCAGGGGAGTGGTCGACAAGTTTCGCTACGAATGCACCGAACAGGAGATCCACCGCCTGACCCACCTTGCAGAGCAATATGGTGCGAACGTGATTGTCGGGATCGGCGGCGGCAAGACGCTGGATGTCGCCAAGGCCGTGGCCTTCTATCTGCGCCGTCCGGTTGTGCTGTTCCCGACGATTGCCTCCACGGATGCCCCCTGTACGGCGCTGGCGGTGATCTACAACCAGGCGAGTGAATTTGAACGCTATCTGTTCCTGCCGCAAAATCCGGACGTGGTGCTGGCTGACACGGCCATCATTGCCGCCGCCCCTCCCCGCTTCTTTTCCGCAGGCGTTGGCGATGCCCTGGCCACCTATTTCGAGGCGCGCGCCTGCTATCGGGCGGACGGGCTCAATCTGGTCGGCAAACGCCCTTCACGCACTGGCCTTGGTCTGGCAAAGCTCTGTTACGAGCTGCTTGGTGAGAACATCGAGCTGGCCATGGATGCAATACGCCACCATGTCTCGACTCCGGCGCTGGAGCAGGTTATCGAGGCCACCATCTACCTCAGCGGGGTCGGTGCAGAAGCCGGTGGACTGGCCGCCGCTCATGCAATCAACAATGGCATGTCACTGATCCCGGAGCTCCATCGTGCCCAGCATGGCGAGAAGGTAGTCTTCGGCCTGCTGACCCAACTCGTGCTTGAGCGCGCCCCGCAACACGAACTTGATGAGGTGTTTCGCATCATCGACTGTGCAGGTCTGCCCATGACGCTGCAAGAGTTGGGACTCACCCACTTTGATGAAAGCGAGTGGCGCAAGGTGGCGCAGCTGGCCTGCGATCCCCTCGATACCATGGGCAACATGCCGATGACAGTGAGTGAACAGGATGTCTACGCCGCCATGGTAGCGGCCAATGCCATGGCTGAGCGTTATCGCCTCCGCCATCCCCGCATCTGATTGCTTGCCGCACTAAACAGGCAAACAGTAAAAAGGCTTGCCCATTGGCAAGCCTTTTTCATCTGCATCCCACCCCCTTGTCGGGATAGACGAAAGTCCGCGTTGACTCAGGGCAGTTTCACCGCTCGCACTGCAACCTCTGGCAGGGCAAAGGCATCTTGCGCGGCGATGAGTTGCAGCTCGTAAGCCTGCTGGCGCCAGGTCTCCTGCAGCACCGCATCCACCGAGGCGTTGGTGCGCTCGAACGCGCTGACCGCATCGTGGCCGGTCAGCAGGTTGGCCAGCATCAGGGCGCTGATAAGATCGCCAACCCCGACCGGCTGGCGGGCAAAGTCATAGAGCGGGCGGGCAATCAGGTAATCCCCATCCGGGGTGGCCAGCAGCATCTCGAAGCGGCTCGGGTCTTGCGCCGCGCGGCCCAGATGCTTGACCAGTACCAGCTTGACGCCACGGGCCAGCAGCTGATGGGCGGCGGCGCGGGTCTGCGCCAGATCCGCCAGATGGGTATCGCAGAGGGTCTCCAGCTCCAGCAGGTTGGGGGCCATCATGTCAGCCACCGGCAGCGCCTGCTCGGTTAGAAAACGGGTGACGCCGGGGGCGACGATGCACCCCTTCTCGGGATGCCCCATCACCGGATCGCAGAAGTAGATGGCATCGGGATTGGCCGCCTTGACGGCGTTGACCACCTTGAGGATCTCGTCACCCTGCTCGGCCGAACCGAGGTACCCGCTCAGCACCGCATCGCACTGGCCCAGCACCCCGATATTGCCCAGCCCTTCGGCCAGCGCGCTGATGTGTCCCGCCGGCATCGCCATCCCCTGCCAGCCCTGTGCGTACTGGGTATGGTTGGAAAACTGCACCGTATTGACAGGCCACACGTCGACACCCAGACGGCGCATGGGGAAAACGGCGGCGCTGTTGCCGGCACAGCCGAACACCACGTGGGACTGAATAGAGATAACGGATTTCATCGGGATCACCACAACAAAGGATCAGCAAAGGGGGCAATATATCGGATGAAGATATTGGATTGCCACCCTGTCACGGCACGAACCGGCATTTTCCTGATTAAACGCAGGCTTTTGGCCTGAAGCCATGCCATTCGGCACTGCTTTGCATTCGTTTTTTCTGCTCGCTATGGACGGGCGAAGTGGTAGACCCACCCCTCATCCAGCGCCATCCCGGCTGGCGGAGTCAACAGGGCGGGCAGTTGGGCGACCCGACCGCCAGCGGCATATTGCAGCGCCATCAGGGCGCAGAGCGCCGCATCGTAGCGATCGGTGCCGACCAGCACGTCCGCAGGCAGTAAGGCCGCCAGCTCGGGCCGTGCCGGGGAGGCCTTGCCGCCCACTTTGGCCAATGCCGGATAGACCTCCAGCACGGCACGACTGGCCTTCGGGGCAACGGTCGGCACCAGTTGCAGATCAGAGAGCTGCGGCAGCATGGAGAGCGCCAGAGTGGCGTTGTTGCCAAGCCGGTCGAAGGTGGCCGACAGCGGCTTTTTGCCGTACTGCTGATACAACCAGCGCTCGCAGTCGCGATAGGCGTAGGGGTTGTCTATCTCCCGTTCGGGCACGGCGCAGCTATGTGGCTGGCCGTTGAGCAGATCCCGCAAGGCGCGGGGAAAGGCGAGCGGTGCATCGATACCGAGCGCCAGTTGCGGGCAGGCCTCGACCTGCGCAAGCAAGGCTTCGTCCTGCAGGGCCGGACGCAGCAAGGCGGCCAGATCCGGCGCGACCCGTGAACTCAGGCGAAACAACGGCGACACCCCGAGCCAGTGCAGACTGTTGGAGTCGGCCTGCCAGCCCACCACGGCCACCGCCTGGGCGCTGCCCTGCCAGCCCCGCACATCCCAGCCAATTCCGATTGCACTCATCTGCCCTGCCGTCATCTGTTACCTCTGTGTCACGGATAGAAGGGGCACAGGGTAATCAGCCAAGGCGCTTAACGCAAAGCGAACCGCCCACTCAGAACGATTTCTGGAAGTTCACCAGCGGCAAAATGGGGAAAACGCCGTTGGCGGCGTAGTTGGCCAACCCGATCTGCAAGCCGTCGAGGTGTTTGGTGGCATTGATAAAACCGATCTGGAAGGTGGTGCGCTCGGCATAGTTGACCAGCCCGACGTTGGCCAGCGCATTGCCCTTGGCGATATTGACCGCCCCCCAGTTGATCCCCTGTACGTTATTGGTCAGGTTGACCAGCCCGAGATTGACGCCGGTATCCTGCCCCTCATGCCAGTTGACGGCATTGATGGCCACCCCGCCAAACTGGTGGCGCACCCGGCCGGCACCGAGAAAGATCCCGAGCTGCAGGCCACTGAACCGATCCACATCGGAGAGGGCGAAGATCGGCAGATCAATACCCTTCACCTGACCGGTCCGACCGTAGAGCAGCGAGGCGCGCGCCCCTTCCACCTGATGGGACGCGGGCAAATTGACCCCGGGCAGCGAGACCTGCACCGGAGTACTGGCCTGCGCGACACCGCACAGAGTCAGGGCGCTGCATGCCAGCAGCAGGCGGGAGAGTGTCATGGAAAGTTCCTTGGGCCATTGAGAGTGGCCCGATCCTAACAGTCAGGGGAGAGTGTGGGCACACCAGCAGGGACGAGGTGCGTCACGATACGTCACGGTTGGCCCTCTCACCTCTCCATCAGGTCTTGCGAAAGCGCCACCTCAAGGACAATCGGCCACTTTTTCGCAGCGAGTGGCCCCTCTTCCTTTCTTTGCCTGAGCGAACTGCCTAAAATAGTCGCCCTGCTGTATCCGGCATTCATCCATCTAGAGGATTTCCCATGGAGACGTTTCTGCTCGAAGGTCACCCCTTCGTTGCCTTGTGTGACCTTATCAAACATCAGGGGTGGGCCGATTGTGGCGGCGCCGCCAAAGCCCTCGTTGCCGAAGGGCTGGTCGAGGTGGACGGTCAGGTCGAGACCCGCAAGCGCTGCAAGATCGTGGCCGAACAGGTGGTCAACTTCAACGGCATGAAGGTCGTGGTGAAAGAGGGCGTCAGCCCGGAGATTGGCTAACCCCGTCTCGGGGAGCCACTCTCCGGCAACCCGCTAGCTGGCCTTGATCGACAGGGTCAGCACAAAACGCGCCATCGCCTCATCCCCGTTCAATGACGGACAGGTGGCTACCACCCGGATGGGGCGATTGATGCGCTGACCGCTTGCCAACGATTCGTCGATCATGGCGTCAATCTCCTCCCCCGCTGCGCAGTCGAACTGCACATCCCCCTCCGGTCGTTTCAAAAACTCCCCCTGCACATCCTTGAAGGCGAAGTGCACCTTCTTGCGCCGCTGCCGCCCCTTCTCCATCACCAGTAGACCACCCACCAGATCGGCGCCGGTCGCCAGCGCGCCAAAATACATGCTGCCCAGGTGGTTGCGGGTACGCCAGCCAAGGGGAATGCGAATGCGCAGCGCCTTGGCGTTCATCTCTTCGATGATCGGGGCACAAAACCCGATGACGGGAATATAGCGCCAGGCAAACAGCCGAAGTGCCAGATTGGCTTTGAAGCGTTGCAAATCCATATGCGAACTGATCCGATGAGTTAATGTAAACAACATGTTGCCTGCATCTGCGCCATTCGACAAGCACAGGGATCACGCTTACGACCTTTTGCCCAACCCAAAAAAACAGAGGGAACCGCACCGGTTCCCTCTTTTCGCTCATGTCGCTGTTACAGCAAATGTGCCGATCAGGCGCGCTTCTCTTCGAGCCAGGCCCCCTGACTCTGCATCTCGAACAGCTGGGCATAGTTACCGCCGAGGGCCATCAACTCACCATGGGTACCCCGCTCGCTCACCTGACCGCGGGAGAGCAGCAGGATCTCGTCCGCATCGACGATGGTCGAGAGGCGGTGGGCGATGGCGATGGTGGTGCGGCCACGACGGGCAGCAGAGATCGCCTGCGACAGCGCCAACTCGGTCTGGGAGTCCACACTCGCCGTCGCTTCATCCAGAATGAGGATACGCGGATCTCCCACCAGTGCACGGGCAAAGGAGAGCAGTTGCCGCTGACCGGCGGAAAGGTTCTTGCCACCCTCCTCCATCAGGGTGTTGATCCCCTGTGGCAAGCTGTGCACAAACTCGGCCAGCTGCACCTCGCTCAGCGCCTGCCAGAGCCGCGCGTCATCTATGCCGGCGCGGCCGAGACGCAGGTTCTCCGCCAGAGTGCCGACGAAGATAAAGGGATCCTGCTGCACCAACCCGATGCTGCGGCGCACCGCCGCCAGCGACAGAGTATCCAGTGCGTGATCATCGAAGCGGATCTGCCCCTGATCCAGCGGATAGAAGCCCATCAGCAAGCTGATGATGGTGGACTTGCCGCTGCCGGTATGGCCCACCAGCGCCAGCATCTGGCCCGGTTTTGCGGCAAAGCTGACCTCCCGCAGCACCTGCTGCTCGCCATCGTAGGAGAAGCTCACCCGCTCGAAACTGACCCGCCCTTCCAGCGGGCGCAGCTCGCCCCCGGTGCTCTCGCGGGTTTCATCGAGCAGGGCAAAGACCCGCTCCCCCGCCACCATCGCCTGCTGCAGCTGGTTAAGCTGGTTGGTCATCTCGATGAGCGGCTCGATGATCCGGCCCAGATAGCTGATAAAGGCATAGAGCACACCCACCTGAATGGCACCAGTGCTGCTCAGTCCCTCGTGGGCAAACAGCGCCAACAGACCGATCAGCACCATCATGTAGAAGAGATCGATGAGGGGACGCAGCAAAATGCCGTTGATCTTGAGGCTCTTGATCCGTGCCGACCAGTGCTGCTGATTCACCTCGGCAAAGGCGTTGGCAAAGTGGCGCTCCTGCACCATCGCCTGGATCACCGGCATCCCCTGCAGCGACTCGTTGAGGCGGCTGTTGATGTCGGAGAGCAGGCTGCGGGTCGCTCGCACCACCGGCACACTCAGTTTCTGGTAGAGCCACATCACCCCGCCCACTGCGGGCAGCAACAGGGAGCAGACCAGCATCAGCCGCAGATCCAGCAGCGCCATGGAGATGAGGATGCCGCACAGCAGCACCACTTTTTGCACCAGCAAGCCAATCACCTGCACATAAAGGTTCATGATCGCCTCGGTGTCGTTGGTGATGCGGGAAATCAGCGAGCCGGAGCGATGCTTGTCAAAGTAGCGGGCCGGCAAACGGATGGCGGTAGCAAATACCTGCTCGCGCAGGGTTTGCACCACCGCCTGAGCGATACGGTTAAAGCGCAGGGATTGCAGATAGAAACCCGCCGCCGACAGCACCTGCAAACCCAGATAGCCCGCTGCAATCAGGGCTATGGTGGGCAGCACGATATTGCGAGGCGCCAGATAGTCATCGATAAAGAGCTTGATCAGCAGCGGCCCGGCCACTTCGGCACCGGTCGCAAGCAGCAGGCAAATCCCCGCCTGGATCAGCCAGCGAGGATACTGGGCGCAGTAGGCGAGCAGTCGTTTAATGGTCGGATTCACAGGCTCTCCTCCACCGCTTCTTCGAGACGCTGATAACGCACCATATCTGCATACCAGCCATTGTGCGCCATCAGGGCACCGTGATGACCCCGTTCGCTAACGGTTCCCTGCTCCAGCACCAGGATCTCGTCGGCCTGCTCCACCGCCGTCATGCGATGGCTGACCAGGATCAGGGTGCGACGATGGGCCTTGAGGGCATGCAGAATTTGCTGCTCGGTGTGGGCATCCACCGCCGAGAGCGCATCATCGAGCACCAGAATGGGCGCATCCAGCAGCAGGGCGCGGGCAATGGCCAGCCGCTGTTTCTGGCCGCCGGAGAGGGTCACCCCTTTCTCCCCCACCTCGGTCTCATAGCCCTTGGGGAAACGCACGATATCATCGTGGACACAGGCAATGCGCGCCACCCGTTCGACCTCCTCGCGGCTCGCATCGGGTTTGCCGAGGGCAATATTGGCGGCGATGGTGGTGGAAAACAGGAATGGCTCCTGCGGCACATAGGCAAACTGGCTGCGCAATGTGGCGAGCGGCAGTTGGTCAATCAGAACGCCACCCATGGCTATCGAACCGTGAGTCGGATTGGCAAGGCGCATCAACAGCTTGAGCAGGGAGCTCTTGCCTGCCCCGGTGCGCCCCACCACCCCGAGCATCCCCCCTTGCTTGAGGGTAACGTCGATATCCGCAAGCAGGGTGCGCTGCTCAAGTTGATAGCTCACCCCTTTGATCTGCAAAGGAAAGGCAGAGGTAAACGCGGCCGGCTGGGCGGGCTCTTCGATATCGCTGCGCTCCCCCAGCAGGCTTTCGATACGGGAGTAGGCGGCGCTACCCCGCTCGATGATGTTGAACAGCCAGGCGATGGCAAACATCGGCCAGATCAGCTGCCCAAGGTACATGGTGAAACTGGTGAGCTCACCCAGGGTCAACTCATCGCGCAGCACCAGCACACTGCCCCCCGCCACCGCGAGGAAGTAGGAGCAACCGATACAGAGATAGATGACCGGATCGAACTTGGCATCGATGCGGGCCACCGCCATATTGCGCTCCCCCGCCTGTTTGGTCAGCTCGGCAAAGCCTTCATCTTCCAGCGATTCAACCGCATAGGATTTCAACACCCGCACGCCGGAAAGGGCCTCCTGAGTCTTGTTGTTGAGCCTGGAGAAGGCCCCTTGCGCTGCCTTGAACTGGGTGTAGATCTGGGTGCCGAAGCGGTTCATGAAATAGGCCATCACCGGCAGCGGCAGCAAGGAGACCAGCGTCAACTGCCAGGAGTACTGGCTGCACATAATGGAGAGCACCAATACCCCGACCATGATGGAGTCCACCAGGGTCAGCACCCCTTCGCCAGCGGTCATCTCCACAGCCTGAATGTCATTGGTGGCATGGGCCATCAAATCGCCAGTACGGTGGCGCTGATAAAAATCGGGGCTCATCCGGGTGAAATGACTGAACAGGCGATTGCGCAACACATAGGCCAGACGGTAAGAGGCACCGAACAGCATCACCCGCCAGACGTAGCGCAGCAGATAAATCAGCACACCCAGACCAAACAGCCCCGCCAGATAGCGCATCAGGGTACCATTGTCGAGACCGCCCTTGGTGATGCCATCCACCACCCAGCCCACCACTTTGGGCGGAATAACGGTCAACAGGGCCACCATCAGCAGCAGGGAGATGGCGGCCAGATAACGGGGCCACTGCTCCTTGAAAAACCAGCTCAATCGTAAAAATACGCTCACACCACCAACCTTTAGCGCTCTCTGCCCGTGACCGCTCCAAGAAGCGGCCATCAGAGAAGCCACGCAGAAATAGAAGAATGAAAACAATCGCCTCCGGCTGGAGGCGATTCGAACGAAAGCTCATCATATCCCGAACCGGGATGGTTGAGAATAATTACTATTTAATTCACTGTGACATGCGATCATCCCCTGATGAATAGGGATTATACGAATTTTCATGCTGCTCACCGGTCAACAGGAAGTGTGACACCTCTTCCCGGGTCTGGCTAAAGACCTGTTGCAACTGCTCCAGATCCGTCTCGCTTAGCACCTCGTTTTGCCGCAAGCGCCACTCCAGCTCGCCAGCCACCAATTGCAGACGGGCCGCCGAGATATTGGCAGACACCCCCTTGAGGGTGTGCAGCAGCTTGCTGGCCACCTCGGGCTGCTGACGGCGCAGGGCGGAGCGGATCTCCCACAGATCGTCCTTGTGCTCCGACATGAACAGCTTGAACAGGATCTGCAACGCCTCCTTGTCCTGCTCCAGCCGCTTGAGTGCATCCTGCAGATCGAGGATCCCGATCATATCCGGCGGTTTAACCTCCATGATCCCCGCCTGCTCCACCCCTTGCGGCTTTACCCACTGCAGCAGGTTGTTGTAGAGATCCAGCTTGCTCACCGGCTTGGTGACATAGCCATTCATCCCCACCCCCAGACAACGTTCCTTGTCACCGGGCATTGCACTGGCGGTGAGGGCAATGATGGGCACATCGTGTTTGTCGACCATCTTGCGGATCTGGCGGGTGGCATCGAGTCCGTCCAGAACCGGCATCTGCAAATCCATCAGGATCACGTCAAACGGCTGCTCTGCGACCCGCTCCACCGCCTCCCGACCATTGCTGACCACACACACTACCGCATCGACGCGCCGCAGATATTCGATGATGAGCTGCTGATTGACCCGGTTGTCTTCCGCCAACAGCACTCGGGTACCCTGCAACAGAGATTTGAAGTGTTGCTGATCCCCCTGTGCCTCGGCCTTGCGCAGGTTGAGCTCGTAGGAGCTGCCGTTGAGCAGCTCGTCCACCTTGGCCAGCAGGGCATTTTCGGTCATCGGTTTGGGCAGAAAATGGGTCAGCCCCATGCTATCCATCCGGGCGTGTAGCCCCTCTCTGGCCCAGGCACTGATCATCAGGATGGGGATCCGCCGCCACTGACTGTGCTGATACATCTCCAGCGCCAGATCGAGCCCATCCTCCTGACCCATGCGCCAGTCGAGGATCGCCAACCGCAGATTCGGTCCCTCTTCACGGAGCAGCTGACGGGCACGGGAAAGGGAGTTAACCGGCAGCACTCGCACTCCCGCGCGAGTCAGAATGTCCCGGGCCAGCTCCAGCACCAGTTCGTTGTCATCCATCACCATCACCAGCGGCTGGTTCTCGAAGAAGACTTTCCGTCCAGCCACGCCGTAGACCGCCTGCGCCATCGGGATATCGAACTTGAACAGAGAGCCGACGCCAGGCTTGCTCTCTACGCTGATCCGCCCCCCCATCAGCTCCACCAGCCGCTGGGAGATATTGAGCCCGAGCCCCGAGCCGCCATATTTGCGGGTATTGCCCGCCTCCAGCTGGGTAAACGCCTGAAACAGTTGGGTCTGCTTCTCTTCGGCAATGCCGATGCCGGTATCGCGCACACTGAAGCGGATCCGCATTGGGTGAGGATTGGCCAGCTCGATGCAGACTTCGACTTCACCGCGTTCGGTAAACTTGATGGCGTTGTTCACCAGATTGACCAGCACTTGTCCCAATCGCAAGGGATCCCCACGCAAGAAGACCGGCACCTCCGGTGACTTGCGAATAACCACTTCCACGTGTTTGCGCTCCGCCAGATCGGCAAACATGCCCGCCAGCGAATCGAGCTGCTCACTGAGATCGAAGTCGATCTCCTCCAACGTCAGCTTGCCGGACTCCACCTTGGTCAAATCAAGGATGTCGTTGATCAGCAGCAGCAGGGTATCGGATGAGGATTTGATCTTGCCCAGATAGTCCCGCTGTTGTTGATCCAGTTCGGTCTGCAGTGCCAGCGAGCTAAAACCTATGATGGCATTCATGGGGGTGCGGATCTCGTGGCTCATGTTGGCCAGAAAATCGCTTTTGGCCTGGGCCAGCAAGCCGGTCTGGCGCGACAACTCGCTCAGCTTCTGATTGCGGCGCCACAGGGTGAAGGCCACCAGCGCAAAGCAGATCAAAGCCCCGCACAGCACCATCAGATAGAAGCGGTTCATCAAAGAGGAGGCGCGCTCCAGCTTGTCGAGTTTCCAGCGCACCAGACTCTCGATCACATGCATGTCGATGAGCTGGTAACGCAAGGTGTGATAGGCAATCACCTGCTGGCTCATCTCCTTGCTCAGACGGATCAGGGTAGCGATCTCCGGCAAGTTGCCATAACGGGATTGCAACTGCTGTTGCAGCTGGTCCAGCGTAGTCTGTTCACGTTTGTCCCAACTGCGCTGCAGATAGTTGCTCAGTTGCGCCAGCTCCTCCAGGTCGCGATGAAGCGCACTGTCTGACGGGCTTATCCCCCGCACCTTTTTAATCTGGGCCTGCAGGGGCGCATTGAGGTACTCGATAGCCATCTCAATGGCATGAAGCCTGGCCAGCGCCATCAGATAGGTGTCCATGTCATCAAGCAGAGCCTGGGAAAGGTCGTCTTGCACCAGCTCGGGATCGCTTCTGACTTCCCGTACAAAACCGTCAAGGGTGATGGATAACTGGTTCAGTCGCTGCTGGACATTGCTGTCATTGGCCTGCTCCCGCCCAAGCAGATAGAGGGTATCGGCGTTGATCCTGTTCAGCACCACCTCGGCCGCTTCGTTCAGGTTGTGGGCCTGCTGCTGCTGACTGAGCGACTGCCAGCAATAGCCCGAAAAGGCAAGCAGCAGGGCAACAATCAGCCCTGGCACAGCACGGTTTTTCCGTGATCCTTTATTCATCCCGTCTCGACTCTCATCTGGTGGTCGCTGAATTATCCGGTCAGGCAATGAACCCTGGGGGAATTATCCACTCCCGCTGGGCACTGTGTTACCGTTATTGCTCTGATATTTCGCTATTGTTTCGCGATTGCTTCATTCTGGCTTTTCATCATATCCCCGGCCAGAGCTGATTTAGAAGGAACCAATTATGTCATTTATCACTACTTATTGTAGCCACTGCTTTACCAGGAACCGCCTGCCCGTTACCCATATCGATACATCTGCCAAATGCGGGCGCTGCAAAGCCCTCCTGTTCAGCCAGACCCCTTGCCTCGGGAATGCGGATAACTTCGATACCCTGATCAACTCAGATATCCCGGTCGTGGTCGATTTCTGGGCCAGCTGGTGCGGCCCCTGCCAGCAGTTTGCTCCGGTATTTCATGAGGTTGCCCATGAACTCGAACCACGGATGCGCTTTGCCAAAGTCGATACCGAGCAACAGAGCACCATTGCCGCCCGTTACGCCATTCGCAGCATCCCCACCCTGATGGTCTTCCAACAGGGCAAACTGGTGAACCAGATAAATGGCTCCTTGCCCAAGAGCATGTTCAAGCAATGGCTGGAACAGTTCATGGATGTTTGATTTATATTTCGCACATGTTTTATTTATGTGTTCATTTCCTCATTTTTATCAATGAGTATGTGAGTAGAGGCTGATTTTCAACATGTGAGTCTGTTTCAAACAAGTGAATGGATGTAATCTCGGCAACACAAAAACAACCATAAATTAACCGAGAGAACATTATGCACACATCAGCTGTACCCTCTGCTCCATCTCGCTGGCTGGACATCAAATCAGGGATCGTCATCCTGGATGTCTTGCTACTTTGCGCCATGCTCGCCTGGCTCCCGTTTGACCCCATGGTCAACAAGGGGCTGGGCATTCTGGTCTTTATCGCCATCCTCTGGCTGACCGAAGCACTGCACGTCACCATCACCGCGCTGCTGGTGCCCTTGCTGGCTACCGTGCTCGGGGTGTTTGACATGAGCAAATCCCTCACCGATTTTGCCAACCCGATCCTGTTCCTCTTTTTTGGCGGTTTCGCCCTCGCGGCAGCCCTCTCAAAACAGGGACTGGATACCCTGATGGCAGGCAAGGTGATGCACCTGGCCAATGGTCATCTGGGTTGGGGCGTCATCCTGCTCTTTACCATCACAGCCGCCATGTCGATGTGGATCAGCAACACCGCTACCACCGCCATGATGCTGCCACTGGCGATCGGTATGCTGGCACGCCTCGATAGCAAAAAAGAGCGCGCCACCTTCGTCTTCGTATTGCTGGGGATCGCCTACAGCGCCAGTATCGGCGGCATCGGCACCCTGGTGGGTAGCCCACCCAACGCCATCGCAGCCGCCCAGATGGGGATTGGCTTCACTGACTGGATGAAATTCGGTGTTCCAGTTGTGCTGATCCTGATGCCCTGCGGCATTGCCCTGCTCTATCTGGTGACCCGCCCGCGTCTCAGCCACCGCGTCGAGATCCAGGATGTCACCATCAACTGGACCCGCGAGCGTAAAGTGACGCTGGCAATCTTCCTGACCACCGTTGTGCTCTGGATCGGATCACAACCCATCTCCAACGCCTTTGGCGGTATTCCGCAACTCGACACCCTGATTGCCATGGGCGCCATCGTGGCCATCGTGGTCAGCCGTGTCGCCAGCTGGGATGACGTCAACCAGAACACCGACTGGGGCGTGCTGATGCTGTTTGGCGGCGGTCTGACCCTGAGCGCCATTCTCAAGGCCACTGGTACCAGCGCATTCCTGGCCAGCCATCTGTCGGCCGTACTCTCCAACGCCAACATTTTTGTCGTGTTGCTTATGCTGGCCGCCTTCGTGGTGTTCCTGACCGAGCTGGTCTCCAACACCGCCACCGCCGCACTGTTGGTTCCCCTGTTTGCCGGTGTCGCCGAGGCGCTGGGTGTATCACCTGTGGTGATGTCGGTGTTGATCGCTATCGGTGCCTCCTGTGCCTTTATGCTGCCAGTCGCCACGCCGCCCAATGCCATCGTCTTTGCCAGTGGCCACATCCGCCAAAGGGAGATGATGAAAGCCGGTATGGCTCTGAACGTTGTCTTTACCGTGTTGCTCGCCCTGCTGGCCTACTTTGTTGGCGATATCCTTTGATCCAGCTTCCCCCAATAAACAAAAACCCCCGCATTGCGGGGGTTTTCTCATTTATGAATCCGATTAGCTGATGTTGCAGGCCTTCAGATCCCAGATCCGATCCACATAGTCCTGAATGGAGCGGTCGGAGTTGAACTTGCCCATGGTGGCCGAGTTGATGATGGCCTTCTTCGCCCACAGTGCCGGATCCCGATACCAGGTATCGATCAGCTTGTGTGCATCCGAGTAGGACTGGAAGTCCGCCAGGGTCAGGTAAGGGTCTCCCCCTTCCAGCAAGGAGCGCTTGATGGAAGCCAGTTCACCCGGACGACCAGGCGTGAAGTAGTCGGTATCAAACCAGTCCAGCACGGCTTTGAGCTCGGAGTTGGCATAGTAGAAGTCGTACGGGTTGTAACCGCGCGCCTTCAGCGACTTCACTTCGTCCACGTTCAGACCGAAGATGGCACAGTTTTCGGCACCCGCCTCTTCAGCGATCTCGATGTTGGCTCCATCCAGCGTCCCGATGGTGATTGCACCGTTGAGTGCCATCTTCATGTTGCCGGTACCGGATGCTTCATAACCTGCAGTAGAGATCTGCTCGGAGACATCTGCCGCCGGAATCAGCTTCTCGGCCAGACTCACGCGGTAGTTCGGCATGAACACCACTTTCAGCTTGCCCTGGATACGAGCATCGTTGTTGACCCGATCCGCCAGCTTGTTGATGGCATAGATGATGTCTTTGGCGAGCTTGTAACCGGGCGCCGCTTTGGAGCCGAAGATAAACACGCGCGGATGCATGTCATAGTCCGGGTTGGCCAGCAGACGACGATAGAGTGCCATGATGTGAATGAGGTTCAGCTGCTGGCGCTTGTACTCGTGCAGACGCTTGATCTGAACGTCAAAGATCGCCTCGGCACTGACATCGATACCGGTTTCGTCCTTGATGACCTTGACCAGCTTCTCTTTGTTGTGACGCTTGATGGTCATGAACTGCTGCTGGAACGCCTTGTCGTCTGCAAACTTCACCACGCCACGCAGTTTGTCCAGTTGCAGCGGCCACTCCTTGCCCACCACTTCGTTGTAGAGACCCGCCAGCTCCGGGTTGCACGCCAGCAGCCAGCGACGCGGGGTCACCCCGTTGGTCACGTTGCACATTTTTTCCGGCCACAGCTCGGCATACTCGGGGAAGAGATCTTCCTTCACCAGCTTGGAGTGGATCTCGGCCACACCGTTCACTTTGGACGAACCGATCACGCACAGGTTGCCCATGCGAACCTTGCGCACATCTCCCTCTTCGATGATGGAGAGCTTGGCTTTGATAGCATCGTTGCCCGGCCACTTGGGCTCCACCAACTCGTTCAGGAAGCGGGCGTTGATCTCGTAAATCACCTCCAGATGGCGAGGCAGTACTTTCTCGAACAGGCTGACCGACCACTTCTCCAGCGCTTCCGGCAGCAGAGTGTGGTTGGTATAAGAGAAGACCTGATAGCTGATCTCCCAGGCGGCCGCCCAGTCCAGCCCCTCTTCATCCACCAGCACTCGCATCAGTTCGGGAATGGCGATAGTGGGGTGAGTATCGTTGAGCTGGATAGCGATCTGGGCCGCGAAATTGCTGAAGTCGCTCTCATGTACCCGCTTGTAGCGGCGCATGATGTCCTTGATGGAGCAGGCGCAGAAAAAGTACTGCTGGATCAGGCGAAGCTCTTTACCGGCATCGGTCTCATCGTTCGGATAGAGCACCTTGGAGATGGTTTCGGCCTGTGCTTTCTCTGCCTGGGAGTCGATGTAACCACCGGCGTTGAACACGTCCCAGTCAAAAAACTCGGAGGCTCGGGATTCCCACAGACGCAGGATGTTGACGGTACTCCCGCCAAAACCGACTACCGGGATATCCCAAGGCACCCCTTTGATCTTGCGACCCGCGTGCCAAACCTTCTTCAGGCCGCCATTGTCACCAAACACGGTCTCGACATAGCCATAGAGGGGGACTTCCTGTACCGACTCCGGACGGCAAATCTCCCAAGGGTTGCCATATTCACGCCAGGAGTCCGGACGCTCGATCTGGCGGCCATCCTGGATTTCCTGACGGAACAGACCGTGTTCGTAGTGGATACCGTAACCAACCGCCGGATAGTTCAGAGTGGCCAGCGAGTCGATAAAGCAGGCAGCCAGACGACCCAGGCCGCCGTTGCCAAGTGCCATGTCAGGCTCTTGTTCGCACAGGTCGGTCAGTTCCAGACCGAGTTCGCCCAGCGCCTCTTCGCAAGTCTTGTAGAGGGAGAGGTTGTGCAGGTTGTTGGAAGTCAATCGTCCCATCAGGAATTCAGCAGAGAGATAGTGAATCGCACGAGTATCTTTCTTGAAATGAGTCTGCTGAGTGCGGGTCAGGCGCTCGTACACCTGTTCATTGACGGCCGCCGCAGTGGCTTTCCACCACGCTTCGGGAGAGGCTTTCTGTTCGCTTGTTCCCAAGGTAGAACGCAGGTGACGCACGATACTCGCCTTGAGCTGATCTTTATCCAGTTGGAGATCCTGGTCTGTCTTCTTCTTGGTAGCCATAAACCATATTCCTTCGTTACAAATAAAATTGTTATCCCGCTTGCGGGACCGGCGCTGTTGTTATCTCAAAATATGTACCGGCGTGAGAATACTAACTAAAGCGGCAGAATTAAAAGTTAACGCAAGTCACACTTTAACCGATAAAAACAGCCTGAAAAGCTTGAAAACCCTTTCCTTTAATTGATCGCATAAAAACAAGCATTCCCTTTATTATCATAAACTTAATGAAACAATAAAAATATTCTGGCATGAATAGGTTTTCAGAGATTGCCAAGCCTTGAAAATCCCTGAAAATAGGCAGCAAGACGGCACATTGAAACCGGTTTCAATGTGCCTGAAAAATTACCGTATAAATATGAAGCAATCATTGCACCCTTAAAGATGTGCCTTGAACTGATTACTCAATGGATCGTAATGGTACCCAATCTGATCCAGACGTCCTGCCAACTGCTCTTCACTCATATCGTAATAGGCCAGCAGCTCCTCCAACCCGTCACACTCAAGCCTTAGCTTCTCATTGATGATGCCCAGCAAGATGTTGGCATCAAGATGTTGCAAGGTACTGATATCCATGGCGGCACCTCCTGTAAATGACCTGTATAACCATGGGCGGTTACGCAAGGTTTGTCCATAGTACGAAAAACACCCAACCAGCTTTATATTAAATAGTGTTTAAAAACATAACCTTACTAACGACACATGCCAACACCATCACATTTTTCAGCAAAAACACCTTGTCACTGCCACAGGATATAACTACTGTATGCACATACAGCTTGGATATTCATACAGGAACCCCATATATGAACCAGCCCCTGCACTCACTGCCCTTTGCGATGAATCGTGTCATGAGCAAGCCCTGGCCCACCAGAACCGCCTGCAAAGCGGAGTTGGCTCATTATGGTGTGACTATCCAGTCTGATGATCAGTTTCTGAGCGAGCTGACAAAGCTTGGGGAGGCTCATACCGGCTGGATCTTGCTGATCGCCCCGCCGGGACGCCCCACAGTCAGCCGTCTGGAAGAGCGAGGTATCGATCCCAAGAGAGTGCTGGTGGTACATAGCCCCAAAATCAAGAACTGGCAGCAAACCCTGGAGCGCAGTCTGGGCAATGGTCACTGCGCCGCCGTATTTACCTGGCTGCCTGAGCAGATCGAGCTGGATCACGTCAAGCTGCAGCGACTGGGACAGCAATCTGGCGTACTCACCCGCTTCTTTGGCGCGAAACGGACTAACCTCGGCACACCTCTGCTGGCGTATGCAGAGCAAGATATCTATCTAAATCACTAAGTTAAAATTTGGCCATTCTTGGGCATGGCTGCAACGACAAAGCCATTGCCATCATTACTCAGTAAAATCCCAGCAAAATGAAAAGCGCCTGCATTGCTGCAGGCGCTTTTCATTGGCGGCCATTGGGCCCACTTACGCTTTCACGCAAGATTACTCTTCGGGACAGGGTGCCAACACCACCCGGCGGCGACCCATCACCACCGGACGCACCAGCAGCTGTGCCAGCAAGACACCCAGCAGGGTCAGCCCACCCCCGATCAGGTGATAGCTGGTCAGCCGCTCCCCCAGCAGGGTGATGGCAAGGCCAGCCGTCATCACCGGCAGCAGGTTCATAAAGATGGCGGTACGGTTGGCGCCGAGCAGGGCGATGCCCTGCATCCAGAGCCAGGGCGAGAGCGCCGAAGTGGGGATACCGGCATAGAGGATCAGCCACAGGGCCCGCCCATCAGGCCACTGGCCATCCACCAGCAAAAAGAAGGGGGTCAGGATCACCACACTGCAGATCACCTGACCGTAGAGCAGCGACCAGTTGTCGAGCCCCAGATCCCACTTCTTGAGCAGCACGCTGTAAAGGGCATAAGTACCGGCCGAGATCAGCATATAGACAGAGCCGATATGAATGCCTTGGGTAAACAGCCGGGTCGGATTCCCCTGCCCCAGCAAGATAGACAAGCCAAGGATGGAAAGCAGCGCCCCCAGTACAGCGCCCCAGGTGGGCCGCTCGCGCAGCAGCCAGATGCTGAACAACACGGTCAACAGCGGCGTCAGTCCCATCATCAGTCCCATCTCGGTCGCCCCTAGCGTTTGCGCCGCGTAGTACCCAAAAGTCTGGTTGAGCACCATGCCCAGCAAGGCCAGCATGGCGATCTGCCAAAAACCGGCACGAATGCGGGCACGCGCACGCCATACCCGACGGGCCAGAAACGGGCTTAATACCAACGCAGCCACCACCCAGCGCGACCAGGCCAAGGCTGCAGGAGACAAAACACCAACCGCCAGTTTACTGACAATGCCATTGCCAGCCCAGATGGCAATGCAGGAGAAGGGAAACAGAAAGGCAAGGGGCATGAGAGGATCCAGACCGAAGAGACAACAGCGGGCCAGTATAGGGGGCGATGAGAGATAAACAAAGGTGTGGGCCTGAACAGCCAAGCGGTGAACGCCAGCCGCCAGAAACAAATATGCCCGCAAAAGTGCGGGCATATCAGTGCAGAAACAGGTTCAGAAGCGCATCACGCGGCATCCATGTGCAGTCTGGAGATCAGCTCGTTGACCTCGGTGACTGTCTGGCGATGGGGAATATCCGCCGGATTCGGCATCAGCAACAAACCGGATTGGAAATCAAACCGCCCCCGACCATGGATGTAAATCCGACCTTTAAAGAAGGTTTTGACATGCTTTGCCACCATCAGTGGCAGGTACTTCTTGAACACTCTCATCGTTTGCAACCTCTTGCAGTTGTATCCGTATGACAGCAGCTTCTGCGAATTAATTCCGTAAAATATTTATAAAAATCCGGAAAACTCGCCCATCTCTTCCCAAAAAATTCAATCTATAACTTTTTATTAACTTTTAGCCTATTGTATGCGGCCCTTCGAGCCAGAGCAAGGCTACTTTGCCATCGTGCCACTCGATACAGGCAATCCCCGAGGTGGCAAACATGGGTGCTCCTGCGGCCGGACAGAGGCTTTGCACCAGATAACCCACCAGCGGCAGATGGCTGACCATCAGGATCTGGTCATGTTGCTGCGCCAAAGTGGTGAGGTAGCTGGCCACGAAAGCGGGATCACCGTAAGGGGTAATGTCGCCACTCTCTTCAACGGCTGCTGCGTCAGGCAATTCACTGCATATGGCTTGCCAGGTCTGGCGTGCCCGCAGATAGTTGCTGTGGATCACCCTATCCAGCGGGCCAATCAGCTGAGGCGCCAGCCAGCGGGCCATCTGGATAGACTCTTCAATACCCTGCTCGGTCAATGGACGCTGTTCATCTGTTTTCGCATTCATGCCAGCCTGGCCATGACGCATGATATAGATCTTCATTACAACCTCGCCCAACGGGCCTGTTTTGATAGCCGGGGGATCTTACCCCGCCACGGGTGTGGAAACAATTGCGCTACCTCTCAGAAAAGGGTTTGCCTGACGGGATAGCGGGGTCGATAATCATGTTTAAATTCAAATAAATCCAACGTGAGTCACACGCCAATGAGCCCATATGCCAGTCCCAATGACCATCGGCAATACCATTTTCTGGAGCTGGCCAACCGGCTCAGGGTCTTGTTGATTTGTGATCCCGACACCGACAAATCCGCCGCCTCACTGGCGGTCAATACCGGCCATTTTGACGATCCCGCTGACCGGCAGGGAATGGCCCATTTTCTGGAGCACATGCTGTTTCTCGGCACCTGCACCTACCCCAAGCCTGGTGAGTACCAGCAATTTATGAGCCGTCATGGCGGCAGCAACAACGCCTGGACCGGCACCGAGTTCACCAACTTCTTCTTCGAGATCGACAACGGCTTCTTCGAAGCGGGGCTAGATCGCTTCTCCCAGTTCTTTATCTGCCCCACGTTTGATCCGGAGTGGGTGGACAAGGAGCGCAACGCGGTCGACTCCGAGTATCGCCTCAAGCTGCAGGACGACATGCGCCGCAGCTATCAGGTGCATAAAGAGACGGTCAACCCGGCGCACCCCTTCTCCAAGTTCTCGGTGGGCAACCTCGATACCCTGGCCGATCTGCCGGGACGGGATCTGCGCTCCGACCTTATCCGTTTTTACGAAAGCCACTACAGCGCGGATCGCATGGCGCTGGTGATGATCTCGCCGGAATCCATCGATACCCAGTTGCAGTGGTGCTGTCGCTACTTTGCTCCCATTTTGAATCGCAATTTGGGAACCCCGACCCTCACCATGCCGCTTTACCGGCTCGACGATCTCGGCGTGCGCATCCACATCAATCCGGTCAAGGAGACCCGCAAGCTGTCGCTGAGCTTCCCCCTGCCCAATGTGGACGAGTTTTACGACAAAAAGCCCCTCACCTTCCTGAGCCATCTGATTGGTTATGAGGGGGATGGCAGCCTGCTCTCCCTGCTCAAGGCGAAAGGCTGGGTCAATCAGCTCTCGGCAGGCGGTGGCATCAGCGGCGCCAACTTCAAGGATTTTGGCGTCAACTTTGGCCTCACCCCTCTGGGCCTTGAGCATGTGGACGACATCCTCGCCGCCCTGTTTGGCTATCTGAAACTGATCGGCCGCGAAGGGCTGCAGAGCTGGCGCTATGACGAAAAACGGACCGTACTCGAATCGGCGTTCCGCTTTCAGGAGCGCGGCCGCCCCCTCGATACGGTGTCGGGGCTGGTGCTCAACCTCTTTAGCTACAAACCTGAGGAGCTGCTCTACGGCGACTACATGATGCGCGAATATGACGAGGGGCTGATCCGCCGCTTCCTCGCCAAGCTCACCCCGCACAATTTGCGTATCACCATCACTGCGCCGGAAGTGGCGACCGATCGGCTGGCCCGCTGGTATCAGACCCCCTATAGCGTGGCGACCATTACCGAGGCCGAGAAAATTCGCTGGCAGCAGAGCGAACCGGATCCGGCGCTGGCGCTGCCCAAGCCCAACCCCTTTATCAGCAGTAGGCTCGATCCGCGCACACCCGAGCTTGCCGCCGACATGCCAGCCTGCCTTATCGATCGCCCCGGTTTTCGCCTCTGGCACCTCCATGAGCACCTGTTCAGCGTGCCCAAGGGCAATCTCTATATCTCCATCGACAGCGAACATGCGGTCAAAAATCCGCGCAATATCGCCATGGCGCGCCTCGCCGTGGAGCTGTTGGCTGACCACCTCAACGCCCTCACCTATCCGGCGGAGCTGGCGGGGCTGGGTTACCAGATCTATGCCCATCAGGGGGGCTTTACCATCAACCTGAGCGGCTTTGCCGACAAGCAGCCGCTGTTGCTCGACATGATCCTCGGCAACCGCACCCTGGGGTATCCGGATCCGGGTCGCTTCGCCGAGATCAAGGAGCAGCTCATTCGCAACTGGGACAACCAGTCCAAGGCGCGCCCCATCTCCCAGCTCTTTAACCAGCTCACCAGCCTGTTGCAGCCGAACAACCCGCCGTTCGAGCAGTTGCTGCGCCACCTGCGCACCGTCGAGCTGGAGGAGATGCCCGGCTTCGTGGCCCAGCTGTTTGGCGAGGTGCATGTCGAGGCATTGGTGCATGGCGACTGGACTGCCGCCGAAGCACTGGAGCTGGCCGCCCTGATGGAGCGCCACCTGAGCGACATCAATGGCACCAGCAGCAAGCCGAGCGGCGAGACCCGCCGCCCGCTCATCTCCATTCAGGACAGGGGCACCCTTATTCGCGAGCAGGGTTGCGATCACGAAGACTCGGCGCTCCTGGTCTACTACCAGTCCCGTACCACCCGGGCGCGGGATCTCGCATGCTTCACCCTGGCAAACCACATCATGTCCTCTACTTTCTTCCACGAGCTGCGCACCCGCCAGCAACTGGGTTATGTGGTGGGCGCCGGTAACCTGCCTCTCAATCGCCACCCGGGGCTGATCTTCTATATCCAGTCGCCGGTGGCGGGGCCGCAGATCCTGCTCGATGCGGTGGAGGAGTTTATCGACCTCTTCCCGCTCGCCATGCTCGAATTTACCGAGCAGCAGTGGCAAGAGAGCAAGGCGGGGCTTCAAGCCCAGCTGAGCGAGCGGGATGCCAATCTGCGCAGTCGCGGCCAGCGGCTGTGGGTCAGCATCGGCAACAAGGATCTGGGGTTTGATCAGCGGGAACGGGTCTGCGACGAGGTGGGCAAGTTGAGCCGCGCCGACCTAGTGCGCTTTATCACCCAACTGCGCTCGCGCACCTCCGATCGGCTGATCCTCTGCAGCTATGGTCAGGGGCACGAACATGACGAGCGGATCACCGGCCAGTTTATCGACGATCCACGGGCATTTCGGCTCAATGCCGCCACCTTCGAGGCCTGATCAGGCCTCGACATCCCCCGTTTTTCCATTCCTACGGCATATCGCAGGCAATAAAAAGCCGACCCATCAGGGTCGGCTGGAAAAACCATAACAATTGCGACCAAAGCCGCCAAAAGTGAACATGAGCGTGAAAATCAGACACTGAGTTGCTGATCAGCAAGCGGGAAAGACCCGATACTCGCTTTGCAATGCCAACAGTGATTGAGAAACAGCCTCATATTAGGCACTCCCCCCGCCAGTCACGTTGATCTACGTCAAAGGAGGTAGCGAAGAGCGCGTAGCCCGATGATTTGTCGGCGCAGATCACCCTTTGGCCGCACGTTAGCTGCCCGTTAACCCCGGCGAACCAGCCGGTAGGCCACCTCATCGAAGTAGGAGAGCTGACCCGACAGCACCCGCGGGTGATCCACCTCGGCGGCGCGCCCCAGCACCTCAATACGAAAATCGCGCTCGAACAGGGCTCGCACCTCCATCTCACCCACCGAGAAGGGGGGCTGACTCTGCTGCTCAGGCTGATATTCAAGGGTCACCAGCAGGATCTGGCCACCGGTCTCGACCAGCGAACTGATCAGGGCTGCATACTGGCGGCGCATCGCGGTCGGCAGGGCGATCAGCGCCGCGCGGTCATAGACCAGCCGGTAACGGCGACCCAGACTGGGGGCGGCGAAAAAATCCCCCTGAAAAATGCGCAGGCTGTCCACCTGATGGCACTGATAAGGGCCCACCTCGCTGACGGTCGCGGCGAGCTGGTTTTCACTGAAGAACTGGCTGACGGCAAGGCTCGATAGCTCGAAACCGTCGACCGGATGACCCTGAGCGCTCAGCCAGAGCATGTCGCGGGACTTGCCGCACAGGGGAACCAGCACCGGCTCGTCCGCTTGCTGGGCTGACCACCAAGATTGCAGCCAGTGGTTGAAGTCCGCCTGATGAAAGCCAATTCGGTTCTCTTCCCAACGCTGATGCCAAAACGCAGCTTCCATCGTTATTACCCTTCTGTACTAAAGATGCCTCAATATCACAACTTAACCGGCACCGCGCAACCCTCTGCCCTCCCCTTTTTGCCGCGCAGCCTCTGCGTGTTATCGAGCGAATTACGGGACATCCCCTTGCCGTGCGCCTCGCAGTCGCAATGAGCGCTATTGGGTACGTTTATAACGGGCAGAGGTATACCAACCCATGCAAAAACGTCATGGGTGTATGGCGATGAAGGAATGAAAGGAATGAAAGAAATGACGTTGGCAGGCCAAAACGTGCCTACCAACGCCAAAAAAGTCACGACAGCGTGGCGCGAGCGGCCGCCAGCTGGCGCTCGATATAAGCAAAATCGGGGCGTTCGGCGGGGAGTTCAGAGAGGCAGGCCGCTTTGAGTTGATGCAACCCATCGAGCGGTGAGTCTTGCGTATCGCAATGGGCCAGCAGCTCCTCCAGCAGGCAGCCAAAGGCGCGCACTTCCAGTCGCTCAAGTCCTACGGCCCGCTCGCGGTCGCAGCGGTCATACAAGGAAGCGGCGCCAAAATCCCCCAGCAGAGCGCGAGCCGGGGCGTCAGGCCCGCGGGTAAACAGAATATTGTGGCCGTAGAGATCCCCGTGCATGATGCCCGCGCGGTGCAGATGGCCCGCCACCGAGGCGATGCCGTGGGCCATCGCCAGCGCATCCAGCACACTCAGATCCAGCCCCTCGGGATAGACATCCCGGGTGCAGGAGTCCAGGCTCGGCGGCCCGGCCAGATTGGCAAAGGCCGGATCGATCAGCTCCATTACCAGTGCCGGAATGCCGGAGGGGTGATCCGCCACCTTGCCCATCACCTTGATAAGGTTGGGATGAGTGCCCGCCGCCAGCGATACCGCCATCTCGCAGCGGGGCAGTCCGTCGCTGGTCACCGCCCCCTTGAACAGCTTGACCGCCACCTGACTGGCATCGGCTCTGCCGCTCGCCTGAGTCACTTCATCAGCAGTATTACCCACAAGGGTGGCGCGATGGATAACGCCGGATGCTCCCTGCCCCAGCAACTCGCCCAGCGCCAGCGTCTCCCAGGCAATGGGCGCGACATGGGCATCATCGATGGCCCGCGCCTCCGCCCCTTCGCTAAAGGAGTTGCCGGAGTAGGCGAGCCATGAAAGGCGAGGCAGCGAGAGCAGCCACTCGGGGAAGCATTCGATGCGGTTGGCGGCGATGCGCAGCAGCTCAAGATTGCGGCAGTTGGCAAGGCTCGCGGGCAGCTCGCGCAGACGGTTGCCCGCCAGCATCAGCTTTTGCATAGCGTCGCACTGGCCCAGCTCATCAGGCAGCTGCTCAATTGCGTTATCGGTCAGGATCAGCCAGCGCAACCCCGCAGGCAGCGCCTTGGCCGAAACTGTGTCGATCTGGTTGGCCTTAAAGCCCACCATGGTGAGCGCAGGACAGCGCCCCAGCACCTCGGGCAGCTCGGTAAAGCGGTTCTCGGAGCAGAAGATGATGCGCAGTTTGCCAAACCCGGCCAGCTCGTCGGGGAGCGTGCTTAGCTGGTTGCCGGTGAGATCCAGCACCTCCAGCGTCTCTTTCAGGCTCAAAATCTCGCTGGGGAACTCCGTCAGGTTTTCACAAAGCTTCAGATGGCGGGCACCGCACAGTTCACCTGCGCGCAGCTGTTCCAGAGTATGCATAACCGTTTCTCAATCCTGATGACCTGTCTGATGGTGTAGCCAGCCATCAGCGCGCCGAACCCGGGTTCGGCGATTTTAAAGGGGGGCATTATAAAGAATTCGGGGCTCAGTTCGCCCCTTTTGTTGCCACGAAGGCCTGTATCGACATGTAGCAAAACGAGTTGGAGAGAAAGAGAGCAAGATTCGGGTCGTTCCAGCGAGGAGTGGTTGCCATAGTGGGGGTCAAACCCAAGTCGGTTGGAACCTATTGGAGTTCCAACCCACAGCCAACCTTGTGAGCCACTTAGCTGGCGCACAACACACCTGCGAGGGAACTGCCATGTCATTACTGTCCAACAAGGTCGCCATCATCACCGGCGCCAGCTCCGGCATCGGTCGCGCCAGCGCCATCCTGTTTGCCCGCGAAGGGGCCAGCGTCGTCGTCGGCGCCCGCCGCCAGCCCGAGCTGGATCTACTGGTGGAGGAGATCCGCCATGAGGGGGGCCAGGCGGTGAGTCTGGCGGGAGATGTGAAAAGCGAGAGTTACGCCCGCGATCTGGTGGAGCTCGCGCTAACCCGTTTCGGCGGGCTCGATATCGCCTTCAACAACGCCGGTACCACAGGCACGCCGGGCAGCGTAAAGGAGCTTGAATTGGCGCAGTGGCAGGAAATTCTGGATACCAACCTCACCAGCGCCTTTGTGGGAGCCAAGTACCAGATCCCCGCCATGCATGCGCGCGGCGGCGGCTCGCTTATCTTTACCTCCACCTTTGTCGGCCATACCCTAGGGCTGCCCGGCATGGCGGCCTATGCGGCGAGCAAGGCGGGCCTCATCGGCCTGACCCGGGTGCTGGCCGCCGAGTATGGGGCACAAGGGGTGCGGGTCAACGCCCTGCTGCCGGGGGGCACCGACACCGCCATGGGGCGGGCCTTTACCGATACGCCAGAGAGTCTCGCCTTTGTGCAGAATATGCATGCCCTCAAACGGCTGGCCCAACCGGAGGAGATCGCCCGCTCGGCCCTCTATCTCGCGTCCGATGCATCCAGCTTTACCACCGGCATTGCCTTGCTGGCCGATGGTGGGGTATCTATTTGTCGCACATGATGTTGTCGCCCCCAACACACTGCGACCGCAAACTTATCGTGAGAGCGCCTTATGTCTGATTACGCCCGCATCGCCGATGCCATCCGTTTTATCGCAAGTCAGGTGGAGCGCCAACCCACTCTGGACGAGATAGCGGCGCACGTTCACTTAAGTCCCTTTCACTTCCAGCGGCTGTTCAGCCGCTGGGCCGGAGTGACGCCCAAACGCTATCTGCAGGTGCTGACCCTGGAGCGGGCCAAGGCGCTGCTGCAGGAGTCGCGCCCCCTGCTTGAGGTGGCAGATACCCTGGGCCTTAGCAGCGGCTCGCGGCTCTACGATCACTTCGTGCAGCTCGAAGCGGTAACGCCGGGCGAGTACAAGCAGCGCGGGGCCGGGCTGGTTATCGATCACGGGGTGCACGACACCCCCTTCGGTCAGGCGTTCGTCGCCCTGACCCCGCGGGGGGTGTGCAACTTCTCGTTTCTCGATGACAAGGCCCCAGAGGCGCCACTGGCCGACCTCGCCCGCAGCTGGCCTGCGGCAACGCTGCAAGAAGCACCATCACGCACTCAAGGGGTCATCAACACCATGTTCGATGGCAGCAAGGCGCCGGATCGCCCCATCTCGCTGCACGTGAGCGGCACCAACTTTCAGATCAGCGTCTGGCGGGCGCTGCTGCAGATCCCGCCCGCCAAGGTGGTGAGCTACGCCCAGGTGGCGAACGCCGTCGGCAACCCCAAAGCCGCCCGCGCCGTGGGGCTAGCGGTGGGCGCCAATCCCGTCGCCTTGATGATCCCCTGTCACCGGGTCATCCAGCAAAACGGCAAACTCGGCGGCTATCACTGGGGCGAGACCCGCAAACAGGCGATACACGCCTGGGAAGCGGCGAGGTATGAGTGAAGGTGGCCTTTTCTGCTCGCCTGATGGGGGAGAAACAGAACTGTTGGTGGTGA
This sequence comes from Aeromonas sp. FDAARGOS 1416, assembly GCF_019048085.1. Lineage (NCBI taxonomy): Bacteria > Pseudomonadati > Pseudomonadota > Gammaproteobacteria > Aeromonadales > Aeromonadaceae > Aeromonas > Aeromonas sp. FDAARGOS 1416. Next base: position 1,768,525 of record NZ_CP077301.1, read on the forward strand.
GTCAGCAAACAATCAGACAGCGCCAGACAGCGTACGGCGATATAAAGCAGGGAGATCAGAAGAATCGGGGCGCAGATCGCCCCTTTTGTTGCCTTGGCAAGACATGGTGCCTAGCCACCCCACCCCAGCGGATTTACGAAAAGACGTAGGGTGCAATAAGCTCAGCGCATTGCACCATTTGCCGAGCGGCTTTTGTGCAAGGTATGAGAAACAAAAGTAGAGGTGCAATTTCATTGCACCCTACAGCACTTGTAATTGTTATGTGGACACCTCGATTTGGCTACCAGCTATCCATTTTTGTGGAGGACAGGGCTCCGTTTTCACGTAATTATCGAATAGTTCATTTAATTGCTCATTGGTACCAAACTGTAAGCCTGCTTTTGCAGCATAACCTTTAGCCAAATAGTTAATATCTGAACGCCAATTAATGAAACTCAAATTTGACTCAGACTTATAGACAAGATCAGAGGGAAGTGTAGAAAACTGTGTTTTATCTACTATTAATACACATCCAGAGGCCCTACTTCCAAGTTTATGGGCTTTTGTTAGTGCTGTCCCCATAACAGGGATGGAGGTCATCAAACCCGCCCCCATAGGCAATATACCTCCTTTCGCATCACGCATCTCATTTGGGTAACAGCCGCTAATATCAGACATGCTCCCCGTTGATATTGCTGCTTTAGTTGCGAACCCATTAATTAACATGTGCCTCATTAAAGCTACTGCTATTGCGATAGCTCGACCGGCATCACTTTCTTCATAATCTGAAACTATGATAAACCCATCACCAAATTGATGTGAAAACAACCTATCACTTTCATTCGAAATGGGGGAGCCAGGAAAAACTCGAATACCTAGTTGAATAATGGAATGCATTAGCTCACTCAACCCCAAGATCGCCCTAGTTTGATTATCTTCACCAGACTCATATAAATTTGAAAAACCTTCAACATCAATATTTATTCCCCATCGCCTATCCGTCATCTAAAACCTCTTAATATTTAAGCTTTAACCATACAGGTAAAATTTCGAGCTTACACCACAACTTTTTATATTCTACAAAAATTCACTTATTAGTTGTTCTTTAAAAACCATTCACTATATTTTTGCATAACAACAAAGAACACATGTCGTGAATCTAGACCATCAATTGTATAATAGAGTTGGTCAAGCGAGTCAGTGCACGGGCTACCAACATGAAAGCCTCTAGAAGTAGTTAGCTCGTATGGTAAGCTTACAGATATATGTTTGCTTTTATTACACAATAACCTGACCAAGTTAAACTCACTTAACGTACCTATTTCTAGTAAGAAAACCTCTCCATCGCTGAGTTCTTTCCCTGCTTTTGATTTATCATAAACCTCTTTAGCACCGTTTCCAGCAATCCACTCTCTTAAGTGATTAAGAGAAAATACTATAAACAGAAAAAGCCTGCTATTAGGTTTTCTGTTGTACTCTGTAAGCGCACTTTGAATTTCTTCGAAAAGACTTCTTGGACTCTCTAGCTCGAACATAATGTAAACCTCATTGTCGCTAACAGTGAATCTGATGGAATGAATATGGTACTAATTCGATAAGATAGCAAAACACCCCTTAAAAGTCCGGCTGCTTTAATTGCCGAATAGCCTCCAGCTTGCTGCTATTTATCTATGGCATTACTTTGATTTTAAACAGTAATCCTCAAACTGTTGCTAAACGAAAATCATAGCAAGCTGGAGAGACAAGGAAATAGTGAGATGATAGTTTCCTGAGCAAGATCAACAAATTAATCAATAAGTACAAATACCGACCACACATCAGACGTAACTGGTAGTGGAAATAAGAAAGACGCCCTAAGGCGTCTTTCTTATTTTCAGGGTTTGAAGCAAACCGGCTAGGAGATTTCCCCCTCCCCGCCTTGCCCTACCACCCAATCAGATTGGGGTAATGGAGGTGATATGGGCATCCCCGTCCAGTGATTTGAAGATCTGTACCACGGCTTCGCCATGGATCGGTTTGGCAAGCGGCACAGTGCTCTTGCACTTGAAGCGGTAGTTGGTACCAGCCACCACTTGAGTGGAGACTTCAAAGGGTACGTACTGCACCCCGACAAATCCTTTCAGCGCCTGATCAAATACCGCCTGATCCTCGGCGGTCAGCTTGTAATATGCGGTCCATCCACCCACCAACACTGCTTGTTCTGACATATCAAACTCTCCGTGCTCTATGATCCCGACTCGTTTGGCCGTTCGGGCTGCGCCCCGTTGATTCAAGTGGTTTCCGGTCTCCACCGGGGTGTCATCACTGCCGGTTGGCACGATAACGATGGGCAAATTTACGCAGCTATCTGCAACTGGATCAGCCCTCCCCCCAGCCACAAGCCGCTGTTGACAGCGGGCTCAATTGGCATGAGAGAGCCTAGTGCGGGATGGCAAAAATGCCCCTGTCACATATGACAGGGGCAAGGTGGCGAAAAAGCTGCTCGAAAAAAGAAGATGTGTTGCGCAAACGATTGAGAAAAGAAAAGACGCCTCAAGGGCGTCTTTTTGCATTTTTATGCTCGAAGGGCAGAAGGGCGCGAGCCGCTTATTCCCATTCGATGGTTGCAGGCGGCTTGCCGGAGACGTCGTACACCACGCGGGAGATACCGTTGATCTCGTTGATGATGCGGTTCGATACGTGACCGAGGAAGTCGTACGGCAGATGTGCCCAGTGGGCGGTCATAAAGTCGATGGTCTCGACGGCGCGAAGCGCAATGACCCAGTCATATTTGCGACCATCGCCCATCACGCCAACGGAGCGCACCGGCAGGAAGACGGCGAACGCCTGGCTGACCTGGTTGTAGAGGTCGGCTTTGCGCAGCTCTTCGATAAAGACCGCATCGGCGCGGCGCAGAATATCGCAGTACTCTTTCTTCACTTCGCCAAGGACGCGCACGCCCAGACCCGGGCCCGGGAACGGGTGACGGTAGAGCATGTCGTAGGGCAGACCCAGCTCAAGACCAACGCGGCGCACTTCGTCTTTGAACAGCTCGCGCAGCGGCTCGACCAGACCCATCTTCATCTCTTCCGGCAGGCCGCCGACGTTGTGGTGAGACTTGATGACGTGGGCTTTGCCGGTCTTGCTGGCAGCGGATTCGATAACGTCCGGATAGATGGTGCCTTGCGCCAGCCACTTGGCGTTTTTCAGCTTTTTCGCTTCATCATCAAACACTTCAACGAAGACGCGGCCAATGATCTTGCGCTTGGCTTCCGGCTCGTCAACACCGGCCAGGGCAGAGAGGAAGCGATCTTCGGCTTCAACCTTGATGATGTTCAGACCAAAGTGGTCACCAAACATCTCCATCACCTGCTCGCCTTCATTCAGACGCAGCAGACCGTTGTCCACGAAGACGCAGGTCAGGCGATCGCCGATGGCGCGGTGTACCAGCATGGCGACCACGGAGGAGTCGACACCACCGGAGAGACCGAGGATCACTTCATCGTCCCCCACCTGCTCGCGGATGCGGGCGACGGCGTCGTCGATGATGGTGGCCGGGGTCCAGAGGCATTCGCAGCCGCAGATATCTTTGACGAAGTGCTCCAGCATGCGGGCACCCTGACGGGTGTGGGTTACTTCCGGGTGGAACTGCACGCCGTAGAAGCGCTTGGCCTCACACGCCATGGCTGCGTGCGGGCAGGTCGGGGTCTGGGCGATGGTGGTGAAGTCGGCCGGAATGGTGGTGACCTTGTCACCGTGGCTCATCCAGACATCCAGCAGGGCATTGCCGTTGTCGGCGATGGCATCTTCGATATTGCGCAAGAGGGCGCTGCTCTTGCCAGCTTCGCCCAGCACTTCCACCTTGGCGTAACCGAATTCACGCTCGGTGGAGGATTGCACCTTGCCACCCAGCTGCTCGGCCATGGTCTGCATGCCATAGCAGATGCCGAACACAGGGACACCGGCGTTGAACACATACTCGGGGGCGCGCGGGCTGCCCGCTTCGGTCACGGACTCGGGGCCGCCGGAGAGGATGATGCCGCTCGGATTGAATTCGCGGATCTGCTCTTCGGTTACGTCCCAGGCCCACAGTTCGCAGTAAACGCCGATTTCGCGCACGCGGCGGGCGATCAGCTGGGTGTACTGGGAACCGAAGTCGAGGATAAGGATACGGTGCTGGTGAATGTCTTTAGTCATTTTATTCCTGCATCAGGCTGATGTTGTCACAAAGGGCACGGGATAAAAAAAGGGTGGAAAAACGGGGCGCAGGGCCCCGTTTTATCAGCCCATCCGATAGTTGGGGGCTTCTTTGGTAATGGTCACATCGTGGACGTGGGACTCTTTCATCCCGGCGCCGGAGATGCGCACGAATTCAGCTTTGGTGCGCATGTCGTCGATGGTGGCGCTGCCGGTCAGGCCCATGGAGGAGCGCAGGCCGCCCATCTGCTGGTGGATGATCTCTTTGAGGCGACCCTTGTACGGCACGCGACCTTCGATGCCTTCCGGCACCAGCTTGTCGGCGGCGTTGTCGGTCTGGAAGTAGCGGTCACTGGAGCCTTTGGACATGGCGCCCAGAGAACCCATACCACGGTAGGATTTGAAGGAGCGACCCTGATAGAGCTCGATCTCGCCCGGCGCTTCTTCAGTACCGGCGAACATGGAACCTACCATGACGCAGCTGGCGCCCGCGGCAATGGCCTTGGCGATGTCGCCGGAGAAGCGGATACCGCCGTCGGCAATCACCGGAATACCGGTGCCTTCCAGCGCATCAACGGCGTCGGAGATGGCGGTGATCTGGGGCACGCCCACGCCGGTCACGATACGGGTAGTACAGATGGAGCCCGGGCCGATACCGACCTTGACGGCGTTGACACCGGCAGCAGCCAGCGCCTTGGCGCCCGCGGCGGTCGCCACGTTGCCACCGATAATCTGCAGATCCGGATAGGCGTCGCGAGTAGCCTTGATGCGATCCAGTACGCCCTGGGAGTGGCCGTGGGAGGAGTCGATCAGCAGCACGTCAACACCGGCTTCCACCAACGCAGCAACGCGCTCTTCGTTACCGGCACCGGCACCGACCGCAGCACCGACCCGCAGACGACCCTTGTCATCTTTACAGGCGTGCGGCTTGCGCTCGGCTTTCTGGAAATCTTTAACGGTGATCATGCCCTTGAGTTTGAAGTCGCCGTTCACCACCAGCACTTTTTCGATACGGTGCTTTTGCATCAGGGCAACCACCTCTTCACGAGGGGCCCCTTCACGCACGGTGACCAGACGATCTTTCTGGGTCATGATCTGTTCAACGGTCTGGGAGAGGTCAATCACGAAGCGCACGTCACGGCCGGTGATGATACCGACCAGCTGATTGCCGTCAGTCACCACAGGGTAACCGGCGAAGCCATTCTTGTGGCTCAGCTCCTTGATTTGGGCGATGGTCATGTCAGGACGTACGGTGACGGGGTCAGTGACCACGCCGCTCTCGTACTTCTTGACCTTGCGCACTTCGGCAGCCTGCTGCTCGATGGACATGTTCTTGTGGATAAAGCCGATACCGCCTTCCTGTGCCAGTGCGATAGCCAGACGGGCTTCGGTCACTGTGTCCATGGCAGCGGAAATCATCGGGATGTTCAAGCTGATGGCGGAGGTCAGCTTGGTACGCAGATCGGCAGTATTGGGAAGAACTTCGGAGTGGGCGGGAACCAACAGTACATCGTCGAAGGTTAACGCTTCTTTGGCAATCCTGAGCATGGCAATATCTCACCGTTGAGGAAGTGGGGGTGTAAAATATTGCCGACGAAGTTTACTCACGCATTGGTCACTGGTAAAGAAGTTTTTTGAATTTTTTATGGCATAGCCCTCTTTTAGGCGGCCAAAACGCCAAAAAACCAAGATTATCAGTACGAAAAGCGCTATTTCGGGGCAAAAGAGTTGGCTAACCGGTGATTTATGCAAAACCGGTAGGTGCCGACACAGCCCAACCCCCATGCAACGGGATGATCGACAGGGGCTCAGGGAGCAAGCGGCCTCTGACCACCCTCCCCTTGTCTTGTGTCCTTGTATTGTCTCTTGCCCTCGCGGCGACCACTCGTACCGGTATCATTCTCTTCTCAATCTCCTTTGCTCGGTCTGGATAATAAATTTCGCCCGCTGCCAAAATATATTTTCTGGCACAACAAGGGTTGTCTCTCTTTATTATTTTCTCCCCACCATCCGCAGCAAGGTATTATCTTTATCCAGCAGATGATGTTTCAACGCCCCGACAATGTGCACCAACAAAAATGCCAGCATGACATATGGCAAATATATATGAGCTGTGTGAGCAATATCCCGAACGGATTCACTGAATGGAATCACATTGGCAGGATCATGGATATCTGGATTCATCGGGATAATAGACCAGCCAAATATCGCTACACCTCGGCCAGCCGCTGCGGAATAACAGAGACCGGACACCGGAATAAGCAGCGTTGAAATCAGCAAGCCCCAGTGGATCGCCCTGGCTGCCAATGCCTCGTAAACAGGATATTGACGCACAGGCTCAGGCCACCCTCTAACAAGGCGGAGAATGGCGCGGGGCAAGATCAAGATCAGTGCAATCACCCCCAGAGATTTATGCAGGGCATAGAGATCCCATATTTCAAATTTCACCATCAGATAACCGACAAGGGTCAGGCCAATCATCAGCAAGGCAACCGACCAGTGCAGCAAACGGGTCGTCAAAGTTAAGTGGGTTGAGGGATTCATAAGCTACTCCAAACAGGGGGCGAGTAAACGTTGGTCAAGATGGTGGCGCCGTGAACATCAGCAGCACCTGAGAGATCAACGGCATCTAGGCAAGCCGCAACGCGGCCAGATGCAGGCAAGCGCGAGGACTTTTATCGGGAGCCATATTGCCTGCCCGGATAAACGGCAGCGTTTCCAATCTTGCTTTTCTGCTGCTGGCGCCTCCTGCTTAACGCCCTCTCCCTGTTTCGGGTTAAGATAGCGGCCATTGTTTTATCCCGGCCCCACCGGAGCAGACCACAGGTACGCCATTGAACCGATTTCCCCCATCCAGTGCGGCAAGCGGCCGCGAGCAGCAGGTCTTTACCGTCACCCGCCTCAACAGCGCCGTGCGCATGCTCCTGGAGCAGGATCTCGGGCTGGTGTGGCTGACCGGCGAGCTCTCCAATCTGGCGATGCCAAGCTCTGGCCACTGGTACTTCTCCCTTAAGGACATGTCGGCGCAGGTGCGCTGCGCCATGTTCAAGGGCAACAACCGGCGGGTGGCCTTCCGCCCGCAGGATGGCATGCAGGTGCTGGTGCAGGCGCGGGTCTCCCTCTATGAGCCGCGCGGCGACTACCAGCTGATCATCGAGTCGATGCAGCCGGCGGGCGACGGCGTATTGGCCCTGCGTTTTGAAGAGCTCAAGCGCCGCCTCGGCGCCGAGGGGCTGTTTGACGAAGGCCGCAAGCGGCCGCTGCCCCGTGAACCGCGGGCGGTGGGCCTTATCACCTCCGCCACCGGAGCCGCCCTGCACGATATGCTGACGGTGCTTAAACGGCGCGCGCCGGATCTGCCGCTCTTTATCTACCCGACTCAGGTACAGGGGAGCGCCGCCATCAGCCAGATCGTCGCGGCGATCGCCAAAGCGAACCAGCGCGCCGAGGTGGATGTGCTGATCGTCGGCCGTGGCGGCGGCTCACTTGAAGATCTCTGGTGCTTTAACGAAGAGGCGGTGGCGCGCGCCATTGCCCACTCAGCCATACCTGTGGTGAGCGCAGTGGGCCACGAGGTGGATGTCACCATCAGCGACTTTGCCGCCGACTTGCGCGCCCCTACCCCGTCGGCAGCCGCCGAGCTGGTGGCGCCGGACAATCAGGCCCGCATCCAGCGCCTCGCCCACCTCAAACAGCGACTGCTGCAGGCGATGAGCCGCCAGCAGACCACCGCCCGCCACGATTTCATCCTGCTGCAAAAACGGCTCGACCATCAGGACCCGAAACGGCGGCTGGAGCAGCAATCCCAGCGGCTCGACGAACTCTCCAGCCGTTTGCAGCAACTGCTGCGCCAGCGGCTGCATCAGGGTGAGCGGCGCCTCACCAACCTTGAACTGCGCCTGCATGGCAAGAGCCCGGAGCGCTTGCTGGCCGCTGGCAAGCGCCGCCATCAGCTGGCCGAGGAGCGACTCCATGCCCTGATTGCCAAGCGGCAAGACCTTGCTAGTCACCGCCTCGCCATGCTCACCGCACGCCTCGACGGGGTGAGCCCGCTCGCTACTCTCGGTCGCGGCTACTCCATCACCCGCACTGCGCGTGGCGACGTCATCAGCCGTGCCGATCAGGTCAACAGTGGCGATCAGCTCATTACCACTCTGGCGCAAGGGAGCCTGCAGGTACGGGTCGAGCAAGTTATCAAAGACTCAGCGCAGTAGATCGGCTGCATCAAACCACCAGCCAATCTGCTATTCAGCCCGGCAATCAGCCAAAAACAAAGGCCACCACCGCAAACACGGTGCTGGCCTTTTTGGTCTCGGGTGCTTGCGACCTCACCCCTTGGCGCGGCGGGCGACCAGGGTGAACTTGTAATCATCGCTCTTGAAGAAGTTGCGACTGAACTCGAACACGGTGCCATCTTGCAAGAAGCCACGGGAGACCTTCTCGATAATGGGCTTGGCCGGGTCGATACCGAGCGCCTCCACTACCTGAGCCGAGGGGAGCACCGGAATGATCTCCTGCTCGCTGCGGTCGATCACCAGCTGCTTCACCTCTTCGATGTAGTGGTACTTCGAGCCCTGCATCACCGCGTAGCTGAGATCGGGGAAGAGAGCGAGCGGCATCCAGGTCTCCTCCAGCGTTACCGCGATCTGGCGAATAAAGCGCACCCGCTTGACGTAGTAGACCAGCGCCCCTTCCAGCAGATTGAGCCGCTCGGCCAGCTCGCGGCTCGCCTTGATCACCTCGAAGGCAAGAATGTCGCTGTGAGTCTCGGCCGCCGGATCAGTCACCTTCTCGTAGAGACTGGTGAGCTGATAGATGTCGTAGTTCACCTTCTCCTGCCGCACGTAGCTGCCGCTGCCCTGAATGCTCTCGATGACGTTGAGTTCGGTCAGCTGCTTGAGGGCCTGACGTACCGTCACCCGGCTCACCCCGAACTGCTCGCGCAACTCGGCTTCGGTGGGCAGGGCATCGCCGGGGGCCAGCTCCCCTTGCGCAATCCACTGCTGGATGGTGTCGGCTATCTGGCGATACATGGGTTTTTTCGACACGAAAGGCCACCTCGTCGGCTCTGCGCCATGATAAATGGAAGAGGCGCCATTCTACCCCAGTTGCCCGGCAGACAAAACGGCTCGCTCCATTTGACCTAACAAATCACCTTGGCAAGACAATACAAAAACAATACAAATAATGAATTGTATGATACCACTCACAAAAATCAGTCGGCCGGTTTGTTAGCATCGCTGTCACTTTCACCATGACGGCTTGCTGGCAAGCCAACCTGACAGAGGATCATCATGAATCTGACCAGTCTTACCGGCCCCCATCTCATCACGCTGCAAACCCGGTTTGCCGATCGGGATGCGGCCATTCATGCCCTGGCTGATCGGCTCGATCAGGCCGGCAAGCTGCACGACAAGGCCGCCTTTCTGGCCGCGGTCATGGCCCGCGAGGCACAGGGCCCCACCGCCCTTGGCGAAGGGCTGGCGGTGCCCCACGGCAAGTGCGATGCGGTGCGCGAAGCGGCCTTTGCCGTCGCAACCTTAAGCGAGGAGCTGGGCTGGGAGGGGATCGACGGCCCCGAGCCGGTCAACCTGATCTTCATGCTGGCGATCCCGACCGATCAGGCGGGCTCGACCCATATGCAGCTGCTCACCACCCTCACTACAGCCTTGGTGGATGACGATACCCGCGAGGCAGTGCTGGCGGCCCAGAGTGCCGAGCAGCTGATGGCGCTGCTCGATGGTGAAGGGGATAGCGGCAAGCAACCAGCAAAAGAAGACAACTTAGATACAAATCAACCCACAGTGGTCTGTGTCACCGCCTGTCCGGCGGGGATCGCCCACACCTATATGGCTGCCGAGTATCTGGAAAAGGCGGGGCGCAAGCTGGGCATTCGGGTACTGGTCGAGAAGCAGGGTGCCAACGGCATCGAGGATCGCCTGCCGCAAGAGGCGCTCGATGCTGCAGTAGCCTGCATCTTCGCCGCCGAGGTGGCCATCAAGGAGCAGGAGCGTTTCGCCGGTATCCCCCGGATCGAGACGCCGGTGGCCGAGCCCATCCGCCATGCCGAGCGGATCCTGAATGACGCGCTGGAAGCGGCCAAGGCCGGTCGCACCGCCCCGACGCCCAACACCAGCCAGAGCGACGCGCCAACCGGCAAGAAGGTGAGCCTCAAGACCGAGCTCAAGCAGGCGCTGCTGAGCGGCATCTCCTTTGCCGTGCCGCTGATCGTGGCGGGCGGTACCGTGCTCGCCGTCTCTGTGCTGCTGGCCCAGATCTTCGGCCTGCAACATCTGTTTGATACCGAGAACTCCTGGCTCTGGATGTACCGCAAGCTGGGCGGTGGCATGCTGGGCACTCTGATGGTACCGGTGCTGGCGGCCTATACCGCCTATTCGCTGGCGGACAAACCGGCGCTGGGCCCGGGCTTTGCGGCGGGACTGGCCGCCAACATGATTGGCTCCGGCTTCCTCGGCGGCGTGGTCGGTGGTCTTATCGCCGGTTACCTGATGCGCTGGGTCAAGCAGCATGTGCGCCTTAGCCCCAACTTCAAAGGCTTTCTCACCTTTTACCTCTATCCGGTGATCGGCACTCTGGTGGCAGGCAGCCTGATGCTGTTTGTCATCGGCCAGCCGGTAGCCTGGCTCAACAACAGCCTCACCGAGTGGCTCAACGGTCTCTCCGGCACTAATGCGCTGGTACTGGGCGCCCTGCTCGGCTTTATGTGCTCGTTTGACCTGGGTGGCCCGGTCAACAAGGCGGCCTACGCTTTCTGCCTCGGCGCCATGGCCAACGGGGTCTACGGCCCCTACGCCATCTTCGGCGCGGTCAAGATGGTCTCGGCCTTTACCGTCACCTTCTCCACCATGCTGGCGCCACGCCTGTTCCAGACCTTCGAGATCGAGACCGGCAAGTCCACCTGGCTGCTGGGGCTGGCGGGGATCACCGAGGGCGCCATTCCGATGGCCATCGAAGATCCAATCCGGGTGATCGGCTCCTTCCTCGCAGGCTCGGTGGTCACCGGCGCCATGGTGGGAGCCATGGGGATTGGTCTCTCCACCCCGGGAGCCGGCATCTTCTCCCTCTTCCTGCTCCACGATGGCGGCCATGGCGCCCTGATGGCTGCCGCCGTCTGGCTCGGTGCGGCACTGGTGGGCACCCTTATCTCCACTGTGGTGCTGATCGGCTGGCGCCGTCACGCCATGCAGCGCGGCACCTATCAGGTGGTCGCCGCAGAGTAAGGCGCATCTTCACCACCGCTTTTTCAACAGACTATTTTTCCGCACGGCAGGCAAAGGCCGCCGTGCGTCAGCAAAGGATCATTGTCATGACAGTTTCACGAGTTCACATCACCCCGCACATGCACTGGGATCGGGAGTGGTACTTCACCACCGAGGAGTCCCGCATCCTGCTGGTCAACAACATGGCGGAGATCCTGGCGCGTCTTGAATCCGACCCCGACTACAAGTTCTACGTGCTGGACGGCCAGACCGCGGTGCTGGAGGATTACTTCGCCATCCAGCCCGAGAACAAGGCCCGGGTGAAGGCGCTGGTGGAAGCGGGCAAGCTCATCATCGGCCCCTGGTACACCCAGACCGACACCATGCAGGTGAGCGGCGAGTCCATCCTGCGCAACCTGCTCTACGGGATGCGCGATTGCCTGAGCCTTGGCGAGCCGATGAAGATCGGTTACCTGCCCGACTCGTTCGGCATGTCCTCCCAACTGCCCCACATCTTCAACGGCTTCGGGATCGATCGGGCCATGTTTTGGCGCGGCTGCTCCGAGCGCCACGGCACTGACAAGACCGAGTTCCTCTGGCAGAGCAACGATGGCAGCGAGGTGACCGCCCAGGTACTGCCGCTCGGCTACGCCATCGGCAAGTACCTGCCGGAAGATGAAGCGGGCCTGCGCAAGCGGCTCGAATCCTACTTCGAGGTGCTGGAGAAGGCCTCGGTGACCAAGGATATCCTGCTGCCCAACGGCCACGACCAGATGCCGCTGCAACAGAACATCTTCGCCATTATCGACAAGCTGCGCGAGATCTACCCCCAGCGTGAATTCCACATGAGCCGCTTCGAGCAGGTCTTCGAGCGCATTGAGGCGTGCCGCGACCAGCTGGCCACCCTCAAGGGGGAGTTCAACGACGGCAAATACATGCGGGTACACCGCACCATCTCCTCCACCCGGATGGACATCAAGCTGGCCCACGCCGCCATCGAGAACAAGATCGTCAACATCCTCGAACCGCTGGCAAGCATCGCCTGGGCACTCGGCTTCGAGTACCACCACGGGCTGCTTGAGAAGATGTGGAAGGAGATCATGAAGAACCACGCCCATGACAGCATCGGCTGCTGCTGCAGCGACAAGGTGCATCAGGAGGTGATGACCCGCTTCATTCTGGCCGATGACATGGCCGAGAACCTGATCCGCTTCTACATGCGCAAGATTGTCGACAACATGCCGGTGGCGCTCTGCGAAGACGGCGTGCAGGTGGCCGACAAACTCTGCCTCTTCAACCTGATGCCCTTCCCCCGTCAGGAGGTGATCAACACCAGCATCCGCATTCGTGCCCAATCCTTTGCCCTGCGCGATGAAGCAGGCCAGCCGGTCCCCTACTTCATCCGCGCCAGACGCGAGATTGATCCGGGTCTGGTAGACCGACAGATCGTTCACTACGGCAACTACGACCCCTTTATGGAGTACGACATCCAGATCTGCCATCCGCTGCCGGCCATGGGCTACTGCACTCTCCATATCGAGGGCAACCAGCCGGGACTGGAGCAACCGGTGACGGCCAGCGGCGAGCTGCTGGAGAACGATTTTTACCGCATCGCCCTCAATGACAACGGCACCCTGCAGATCCTGGACAAGCTGCGCGGCACCACCTTCGATCAGGTGCTCACGCTGGAAGAGGGCTCCGATGATGGCGACGAATATGACTACTCACCATCGCGGGACGAGTGGCTGCGTTACTCCACCGAGTTTGCGGTGACCCGTGAGGTCACCCATGAAGCGTGGCAGAGCATCGCCACCCTCAAACTGCGTATGGCCTTGCCGGCCAACCTCGCCGAGCGGGCCAACCGCCAGTGCAGCGGCCACCTTGATGTCACCTGCCGCATCACGCTGGCGCACCAGAGCCCGCGTATCGATATCGAGCTGGAGCTCGACAATCAGGCCTATGACCACCGGGTGCGGGTGCTGATCCCCACCCCCTTCCCGAGCGACACCGTAGTCTCCGACAACCAGTTTGGCTGCATCACCCGCCCCACCCGCGACAGCGCCATGGCGAACTGGGAAGCGGAGGGGTGGAAAGAGGCCCCCATTCCGGTCTGGCAGCTGATGAACTTCGTCGCCCTGCAAGATGGCAAGCAGGGGCTGGCGGTGCTGAGTGACGGTCTGCGCGAGTTTGAGGTGATCGGCGAGCAGTGCGACACCCTGGCACTCACCCTGCTGCGCGGGGTCGGCGTACTCGGTAAAGAGGAGCTGCTGCTGCGCCCGGGTCGCCCCTCCGGCATCAAGCTGCCCACCCCGGACTCCCAGGTGCGTGGCAAACTCAGCTGCCGTTTCAGCCTGCTGGCGTTTGCTGGCGATCACATCAGCGCCAACGTGATGCAGGCGGCGCGCAGCTACCTCACCCCGGTGCGCTGCTACAACAAGATCCCGTTCGATGCCATGAAGCTCAACAAGGCAAGCTTCACCACCCCGCTCCACTTCAGCCTGCTCACCATGGACCCCTCCGGTCCGGTGCTGAGCGCCCTGAAAAAGGCAGAGGATGAAGAGGCGCTGGTGATCCGGGTCTACAACCCGAGCGAGCAGGCGGTACTGGAGGGTGGCAAAGTGAGCTGCGAACACGCCCTGAAGGACTGGCAAGCGGTGCGGATGGATGAGCAACCCCTGCCCCTTGAACTGGCCGCTGGCGAGTTTGGGGAGCTGGCGCCGTGCCACTCACGCAGCGTGCGCTTTCGGGTGGCTCGCGGCTAACCGCCGGTAACACCCACAGCTAGCAACAGGCGGGGAAGAGTCATCCCCGCCTGTTTATCCCTTCAAGCTGGCCTCCCCCGCTTGATAAAGACATAAAAAAATCCCCGCCAATTGGCGGGGATTTTTTATTGGGTTCTGCTTCATCCCGCGAGCGGGAGAGCGCGCTTAGCTGGCCTTGCGCAGGATCTGCTCAAGGTAGTCAGAGAAGCGGTGACCGTGATGCTCCAGCAGTTTCGGGAACATGGAGATGGAGGTCATGCCAGGGAAGGTGTTGATTTCATTCAGCAGGATCTCCCCCTCCTCGGTCAGGAAGAAGTCGATGCGCGAGAGATGGGTCAGTTTCAGCTGACGGAACGCCTTGAGGGCATACTCGTGGATCGCATCGGCCTGCGCCTGGGTCAACCCCTCGGCACGCAGTGCAGTCTCGGTATGGCTGGCACTGCTGTACTTCTCTTCATAGGTGTAGAACTTGTCCTGCGGCACGCAGATCTCGCCCGGATAGGTGGCCACCAGCTCGTCACCGTACTGGTAAACCGCCACTTCCAGCTCGCGCGGCTTGACCGCCTTCTCAATCAGTACCTGCTCGGAGTAACCGAAGGCATCGGCAATGCCCTTTACCAGATCCGCTTCGTTGCTGGCGGAGTAGCAGCCAACGGAAGAGCCCTGGGAGGCCGCCTTGATAAAGACCTTGCCCCACTTGGCCAGCGCGGCCTTCGCCTCGGCCAGCGCAGCGTCATTTTGCTCGGTCAGGAACAGATAGGGGGTGTTTGGAATGCCGATGGCGGAGAGCCACAGCTTGGTGCTGATCTTGTTGAAGCAGATCTTGCTCGCCTCGGCATCGCAACCGAGATAAGGCAATCCGGCCAGCTCGAGAAAGGATTGCAGATCGCCGGTCTCACCCGGGTAACCGTGGATGCAGGGCACCACGTAATCCACCGGACGGGCCACGCTGTCAAACGAAAGCAGCTTGTCGAGCCCCAGCTTGCACTCGCGGCCATCGGCACTGAGCCAGCGATCGGCGAACATCTCGACGCGGGTCACTTCGACACCGGGCAGAAGGCCCAGTTGTTGCTCGAGGAAATTGGCGCTGCGCAGAGAAACCTCGTGCTCTGAGCCACCGCCGCCGCACAGCAGCAAGACATGCATGTTCTTCATTAGATGTGATCCCTTGGGAAAAGCGGCCTCGTCATGACCATTTGATAAGCCAACCACCATAAAAACCGGACGAAGCCAGATACGAACATAAGTGCGCGCCAGTGTAGCAAGGGAGATCAACCCTTGTCAGCTGATGGGAGACCCATGACCCCACTTCTTGCAGTGAAAAGTCTCCCCTGTGTCAAAATCGGGACACATTGCACCTCAGCGCGGGGGATCGACCCTTCCCATGCCGTTGCCATTGACCCGAAACCAGCCGGCAATGCTGTAGCGCTCGCGATTGGCAGGCAGCACCTCGTGGGGAAACTCCTCGGAGAGAAACATGACCAGCCGCCCCCCCTTGGGGCTGACATCCATCAGAAACTGCTCCTTGTCGTCATACATGCGCAGCACTCCACCCGCTTCGGGCAGCCAGTCGTTGTTGAGGTAAAACACGGTGGTAAGACGGCGGTTGGAGCGACCGGCAAAGGCATCCCGATGGGTGGCGTAAAAATCCCCGCTGCGATAGCGGGCGAAGTGGGCCTCATAGTCGAACAATCCCAGCATCAGCATCCGGTTGGCGGCAAGACGCAGGGACTCCATCCGGGCGAGGTAGTCAGCCACCGGCGCACCGAGGGAGGGCTCAAGCCAGTGGATCTGGTCACGGCGAATGTCGGGATTGCCCTGATGCAGGGCGTCACGGCCGATCCCGGCAGGTTGCCATTCGCTTGGCAAACAGGCTTTGAGGGCATCCACCTCGGCGGCGGTCAAAAAATCATCCACTATCACCCATCCCCGGGTGTAAATGGCATCCATGGCAGCTTGATAGTCCAAGATTGGCTCACAATGAGTGGAAAGAGGGCGCTTTGTAGCGACTTACCGGCAAAGTCACAAACCGGTTTGCTTCTCTTGAGAAGTCCCAACATCAATACGCGAGTTGCTGCTCGCCTCCCCGCTTTTTATCGCCAGTTGTGATCCCGCTCCGCCAACAGGCGTATTGGCTGTCGAAACTGTGATGGCCCTTGCAATCGGTACGAAGAGGCGCCGCGGCCTCCTTGCGGTACCAAGAGCCAACCGATACCGTATCCGCATCGCCATGTTGCTGTTCATCCGGCGCTTGTCTCTGTCACCGACCGAACCACTCACGGCACAACCCGCGCATCACCCACGAAAGGATCTTCTCATGCCTCTGCCCGATCTCACTTTGCAACGACTGGATGGTACCCCCTACCCGCTGACTCAACTGGCGGGCAAGGTAGTGCTGGTGGTCAATGTGGCCAGTCGCTGCGGTTTTACTCCCCAATATGAAGGGCTGGAAACGCTCTATCGGGAGCTAGGCCACAAGGGGCTGGTGATTTTAGGCTTCCCCTGCAACCAGTTCGGTCAGCAGGAGCCGGGGGATGCGGACGAGATCGCCCGCTTCTGCTCCCTCGACTATCCGGTCACCTTCCCGATCATGGCCAAGTGCGATGTCAACGGTGAGCATGCCCACCCCTTCTACCAGTGGCTCAAGCAACAGAAACCGGGCTTTCTGGGGCTGGAAAACGTCAAATGGAACTTCACCAAGTTCCTGATCGACCGCGATGGCAATGTGGTAGAGCGCTTTGCCCCCCAGGCCAAACCGGAGAGCCTGGCCGAGCAGATCCGCGAGATGCTCTGATGCTCCCGCACCGTTTTACGCCACTGCGTTGAACGATTGTATGGCGGCCGGTGCGACAGCTACTGCGCAGCGGCCGCTCTTTTGCTATATTACGGCCCCACTATCTTTTCCATATCGTGGCTGGCCCCAACACGCTGGCTGCCCGTTGAGCCAAAGGCTCATCTCAGGAGTTTCTCTCGAACATGTCATTCAACGAACTGGGTCTGTCTCCGCATATTCTGCGGGCCGTCAAGGAGCTGGGTTACGAACAGCCAACCCCCATCCAGCAGCAAGCGATTCCGGCCATTCTGGCCGGTCAGGATGTGCTCGGCGGCGCTCAGACAGGCACAGGCAAAACGGCCGGTTTCACCCTGCCGATGTTGCAGCGTCTGCTGGCCAACCATGGTCGTGACCGTCGTCAGGTGCGCGCACTGGTACTGACCCCGACCCGCGAACTGGCGGCACAGGTGGGCGAGAGCATCATCAAGTATGCCCACCACCTGCCATTCAAGACTCTGATCGCCTATGGCGGTGTCAGCATCAAGCCCAATCTGGACGCCATCAAGCTGGGGGTGGACATTCTGGTCGCCACCCCGGGCCGTCTGCTGGATCTGCTGACCCAGGGCGCCCTGACCCTGAGCCAGCTGGAAGTGCTGGTGCTGGATGAAGCGGATCGCATGCTCGACATGGGCTTTATCGTCGACATCCGCCGCATCATGAAGGCGCTGCCTGCAGAGCGGCAAACCCTGCTCTTCTCTGCCACCTTCTCAAACGACATCAAGGCGCTGGCCGATGACCTGCTGAACGACCCCACACTGATCGAGGTTGACCCCAGCAATACTGCTGCCGAGCAGGTGACCCAGCGCATCATTCAGGTGGATCGGGAACGCCGCCGCGAGCTGCTCTCCCACATGATTGGCCGTGGCAACTGGCAACGGGTGCTGGTGTTTGTTCGCACCAAGCAGATCGCCGACCGCCTCGCCCAGCAGATGCAAAAAGATGGTCTCAATACCGTGGCGATCCACGGTGACAAGAGCCAAGGTGCCCGCAACCGAGCGCTGGCCGATTTTCGCAGTGGCGAGGTGCGGGTGCTGGTAGCGACCGATATCGCCGCCCGCGGTCTCGATATCGATCAACTGCCCTACGTGATCAACTTTGAACTGCCCCAGATGGCGGAGGATTACATCCACCGTATCGGCCGTACCGGCCGCGCCGGTCGTGGCGGCGAGGCCATCTCGCTGGTCAGCCAGGACGAGCTGGGTCAGCTCAAGGCTATCGAAGCCCTGATCGGCCAATCCCTGACCGTGGAGATCCTGGAAGGGTATGAGCCAAGCGGCAAGCCAAGTCGCCAGACTCTGCCTGGCAGCAAGCCGGTGCAGAACCCGCCTCGGGCTCGCGGCCATGCCAACGCCAAGAGCAGCAATGCCAAGGGCAAGCCAGCCGCGGGCAAGGGCAAAGCCAAAGGTAACGCCAGCAAAAATCCCGCCCAATCTCCTCAAAACAAGTCCCGCAAGCGGGAAGTAGTGGGTGAGGATATCGGCTTTGCACCGATGCGCCGCTTGCCCAAAGCAATGCGCGACAGCTATCAGGAGAGCAGCGACGAGTAAGCTCGCGCGACGCTAACTGCCAAGCCAAAAGAGGGAGCCTGCAAGGCTCCCTCTTTCGTTATGGATCGCTCGGAGCCATGCAAGTGCTCCGTGCAAATGCTCCGCTCGGGCTCAAACCAGCGAATGGCGCACCGCAGCGGTACCATGGCTGGGCGGCGCAGAACCATCGAGCGGATTGAGCTGCAAGAACTCGAACAAGCCAGCCTGCATATTGACGTTCCAGAAGCGTCCGGCGAGGGTGAGTTGCAACCGTGCACTCCCGATCTCGGCCAGCCCGTGCTGCTGCCAGGCGGCAAAAAGCGGCATCAGATGGGTCAGCAAAGGCGTTGGCAGACGATCCAGCTCCAGCACGCCACTATCGAGGGCGCCACGCAGCAGACCGTCCACCCTGGCATTGGGATTGCGCCCCATCACCATCCCGGGCGCCCGCTTGCCACTGGCCAGCGCGTCGTGCCAAGGGGTCAGATCACGTCCATACATCAAGCCATGCCCAAGAATGTTGCCTCCTGCACCGGCGCCAAAGGGGAGGATCTCCGCACCGCGCTTGGCCATCTGGTTATAACGACTCTGCTCGGCCGGACTGCGCCGCCAGTGACTGCAAGAGAGGCGCTCCCAGCCGTGGGCTTCCAGTTGCGCCCCGCCATAGGCATACATGGCCGCCCGCTGCTGGCCATCGGCGAGCCAATCCAGGGTGCCCTTCTCCTGCGCCCGCTCCAGATTGGTGCCCTGCATGGCGATGAGCTGGTAGAGATCGACCCCGTGTACACCGCTCGCCATCACATCGCGGATATCCTGCTGCCACACGGCATCATCCTGACCGGGCAGACCAAAGATGAGATCCGCCACGATCACAGCCGCATCATCCCGGGTCAGCTCACCCAGACGGGTCAGCAAGGTTTCCCTGTCATCGAAACGGGCCGCCTGCTGACGCACCCGGGTATCAAAGCTTTGCACCCCGAATGAGAAGCGGTTGAAGCCCCCCGCCAGCGCAACCTGCCATTTCTCATCATCAAAGCCGTTGAGACGCCCCTCCAGCGTCACCTCGGCATCGGCCGCCAACGGGAAACTGCGGATCACGGCGGCCAGCATGGCAAGCTCGTCGGCGCTCATGTCGGTCGGCGTACCGCCCCCCACATAGACGGCTGAAAATGGCATGCTCTGCGCCAGCGAGGTGTCAGCCGCCTGCGCAAGGGAGGCGCACAAGGCGTTGACATAGCGGTTGATCCGCGCCGGATTGGCGCCATTTTCAAAGAAATTGCAGAAGCTGCAGCGCTTTCGGCAAAACGGAATGTGGATGTAGAGGGCGCGCTCCTCAGCTTCACTCTCTCGCTGCCACCAGCTCTGCCAGCCAGCCTCATCCAGCGGGAAGGGGCGCATCCCTCCCCGACTGGCGTGAGCCGAGGTCTTGGCGCTAAAAGCAAACTTGAGGGGATCCGGCGTGGCAATACCGGTCATGGAAGGGGTCAGATTCATGATGGTCACTATTATCAGCAAATAATGACAATGATAACGATTATCGTTACTGGCAATTTGTTCTGGATCAACCCGAGGAGCAGCCCCCCTCCCGAAAGGCATTTTGGCAACCTGCATTACCGATCGGCTTAACAGATTATTTACTCAAGAGTGGTTATCGTGTGCCGATAGAGAACCATCTCCCGCCGTTTCTTCGTCTACGATCAAGATGATACGGGATCACATAACAACACCAAGCGCATGGAACTTGCCCAAAATGCATAACCTCTCCTTGAACTGGAAAATATTCCTCCCTCTTGCGCTGGTCATCAGCACCACCTTTGGCCTCTGCTTCGAACTCTCCGCCTGGCTGCAACGGGATCTCGCCATCCGGCTGGCAGAGGAGAAGGTTGAGAGCATGGCCAACACCTATATGGATCAGGTGAACGTACTGATGATGACAGGTGGCATGGCCAACCGGCAGATAGTACAGACCAAACTCAAGAGTGAAGCGGGCATCGTTGAGGCCCGTCTGGTACGCGCGCCAGCCGTCAGCAACCTGTTTGGCCCGGGTCATCCGGATCAGAAAGCGCAGGATCCCCTCGATGAGCGAGCCATCAATCAGGGCGAAGCCATTCTGGAGCAGCAGGGCAACCGGCTCACCCTGATCAAACCGTTCAAAGCCTACAAGGAGTATCGCGGTACCCAGTGCCTCACCTGTCATCAGGTCAATGAGGGGACCGTGATGGGGGCAGTGCGGATCAGTTATGACCTCAGCCACACCTTCGGCGAGATCCGCCACAACAACCTGATCCTGAGCGGCAGCCTAGCCGCCGTCTTCAGCCTCGGCTTCGGCTTGCTCTGGTGGGTATTGCAACGCTACGTGAAACACCCTCTGCGCCAGCTGCAACTCACCATGATCCGGATGGCCAAAGAGCGCGACCTCGCCCTCCCCCTGGTCAATCACAGCCGGGATGAACTGGGCCAGATGACCCGCGCCGTCAATGACATGGTGCAGGGATTCCGCCACAGCCTGCAGGAGGTGGAAGGGGCAACCCACCAGCTCTATCAGGAGTCGAACCAGATCCGTCAGGTGGCGACCCAGACCGAAAACTCGGCCCGCCAGCAAGAGGGGATGACCACCCAGGTTGCCGCCGCCGTCAGCGAACTGGCCGCCAGCTCTCATGAAGTACGCGAACATGCCCGCCACAGCGCCGAGCTCTCCGCCCTCACCAATCAGGATGCCGCTGACACCAGTCGCCTCGCCCAG
Source organism: Aeromonas sp. FDAARGOS 1416 (assembly GCF_019048085.1). NCBI lineage: Bacteria > Pseudomonadati > Pseudomonadota > Gammaproteobacteria > Aeromonadales > Aeromonadaceae > Aeromonas > Aeromonas sp. FDAARGOS 1416. The sequence continues at coordinate 1,789,764 of NZ_CP077301.1, forward strand.
CACTCCATCACCGATATGGGCGAGATGTCGGCAGAGATCGATCGGGTGGATCAGGTGATCCAGCAACTCGACAGCCGCTGCCTTGCGGTTGACGGCGTACTCGAGGTGATCAAGGGTATTGCCGATCAGACCAACCTGCTGGCCCTCAACGCTGCGATTGAAGCGGCCCGGGCAGGCGAACAAGGCCGTGGCTTTGCGGTGGTGGCCGATGAAGTGCGGGCCCTCTCCAATCGCAGCCGCGCCGCCAGTGAAGAGATCTCTCAGATGATCGCCGCCCTGCAAAATGAGGCCCAGAGCGCAGTTACGGTGATCGGGGATGCAAAAAGCAAAGCCGATGAGAGCATCAGCAAGACCGAAGCGACCCTGGCAGCCATGCAGAACATCATCGAGCGCATCGCCCGCATCAACGACCTCAACGCCCAGATGGCCCAGTCGGCCGAAGAGCAGGATAGGGTCTGCCATGAGGTAGACAGCTCGGTGAGCGATATTCGCAACACTTCCAACGACACCCTGGGTCAGGCGCACGCCGCCAACCTCGCCAGCATCCAGCTGGTGGAGCAGTGTCAGAAACTGGAGGCTCTGCTGAAAACCTACCGTTGGTAATCCACTTCACCAACGACAAAGCGCGACCCGAGGGTCGCGCTTTTGCTTTATGGATTCGATTTGGCCGAACGGCAGCGTTGCTGTTCCAGCGGCGCGTTGACGATTAACAGCGCCGCCAGGATAGCTTTAACGGGCGTTACGGGTTGCAACGGCATCCGCCAGGTTGCGCAGCAACACTTCGGTATCAGCCCAACCGATGCAGGCATCGGTGATGCTCTGGCCGACGGTGAGTTCACACCCTTCCACCAGATCCTGACGGCCTTCCACCAGATGGCTCTCCACCATCACACCAAACACCGCCTTGCTACCGGCACGCAGTTGGCCGGCCACATCCTCGGCCACCACCATCTGGTTCTTGAACTGCTTGCTGCTGTTGGCATGACTAAAGTCGATCATCACCTTCTGCGGCAGACCGGCCTTCTCCAGCCCCTTCACAACTTCGCTGACATGGGCGGCGCTGTAGTTCGGCTCACGACCACCACGCAGAATGATGTGACAGTCCGGGTTGCCGCGGGTCGCCACGATGGCGGAGTGACCGTATTTGGTAACCGAAAGGAAGTGGTGCGGCGCACTGGCAGCGCCAATGGCATCGATGGCAACCTTGATGGTGCCGTCAGTGCCGTTCTTGAAGCCCACCGGACAGGAGAGACCGGAGGCCAGCTCGCGGTGTACCTGGGATTCGGTAGTACGGGCACCGATCGCGCCCCAGCTCATCAGATCCGCCACATATTGCGGGGTGATCATGTCGAGGAACTCGGAGGCAGTCGGCAGCCCCATGTCGTTGAGATCCAGCAACAGCTTGCGACCAATGCGCAGACCGTCGTTGATCTTGCAGCTATTGTCGAGGTACGGATCGTTGATCAGCCCCTTCCAGCCCACTGTGGTGCGCGGTTTTTCGAAGTAGACCCGCATCACGATCTCCAGCTGACCTTTCAGCTCGTCGCGCAACGCCTTGAGGCGCTTGCCGTACTCCAGCGCGGCAACCGGATCATGGATGGAGCAAGGACCAATCACCACCAGCAGACGATCATCTTCGCCGGCCAGGATATTGTGAATGGCCTGACGGGATTCAAAAACGGTGGACGAGGCCACCTCGGTAGCCGGAAACTTCTCAAGCACCGCAACCGGGGGTAATAACTCTTTGATTTCACTGATACGAACGTCGTCGGTTTGATGCTGCATGACAAGGCTTCCTGCTAGATGACTGCGATTAGGAAATCTCAACATAGCCCGCGACAGCGCATGTGTAAATAGGAAATTACAGCAATAACAAAACTATTTTATATGGCAATCTTGCAAGTTATTGAAATAATGCTAGGCGAAATGGAAGTGCGGATAAGGAAGGCAAAAAGGCCCGCTCAGCGCGGGCCCGAAGCGTCGGTGATGACGGGTTTGTCAGTGATCAGCCACGCTGGCTGATACTGGCCAGCTTGTCGAAGTAATCCGGGAAGGTCTTCGAGGTGCACTTGGGATCATTGATGGTGACCGGGGTATCCGACAGCGCCACCAGCGAGAAACACATGGCGATACGGTGATCGTTGTAGGTATCGATCTCGGCATGCTTGAGCTGGGTCGGCGGGGTCACGGTGATGAAGTCATGCCCCTCCTCCACTTCGACGCCCAACTTGCGCAGCTCGGTCGCCATGGCGTGCAGACGATCGGTCTCTTTCACCCGCCAGTTGTAGATATTGCGAATGGAGGTCGGCCCCTCGGCAAACAGCGCGGCAACGGCGATGGTCATGGCCGCATCGGGAATATGGTTCATGTCCATATCCACCCCGTGCAGCGGCGCCTGCTCCGCCTCGATAAAATCATCGCCCCAGGTGATGCGCGCGCCCATCTTCTCCAGCACATCGGCGAAGTGGATATCACCCTGAATGCTGTGCTTGCCGATGCCGGTGACCCGCACCTTGCCCTTGATGGCGCCCGCTGCGAGGAAGTAAGAGGCGCTGGAGGCATCCCCTTCCACCAGAAAGTCACCCGGACTGATGTAGGTCTGGTTGCCCTTGATGTAGAACAGCTTGTAGTTGTCGTGCTCGATGACCACCCCGAACTGCTTCATGATGTGCAGGGTGATGTCGATGTAGGGCTTGGAGACCAGCTCCCCCTTGATATGGATCCGGGTATCACCGGCCGCCATCGGCGCTGCCATCAAAAACGCGGTCAGGAACTGGCTGGAGACGGAGCCATCGACGTGCACATCGCCGCCCCACAGCCCCTTGGCATCCACCACCAGCGGCGGATAACCATCGTGTTTGAGGTACTGGATATGGGCACCTGCTTCACGCAGAGCATCCACCAGATGGCCGATGGGACGCTCTTCCATGCGCGGCTCGCCGCCCAGAGTATATTCACCTGAGCCGAGGCACAGGGCGGCGCACAGCGGTCGCATCGCAGTACCGGCGTTGCCGAGGAACAGATTGACCGGCTCTTTCACCGCAAAGCTGCGACCCAGACCCTGTACAGTACACTCGGTCTTGTCGGCAGAGAGCTTGTACTTGACCCCGAGCTGGGTCAGCGCAGCCAGCATATGACGAATGTCATCGCTGTCGAGCAGGTTGGTCAGACGGGTGGTGCCACGAGCCAGCGCCGCCAACAGCAGCGCACGGTTAGAGACACTCTTGGAGCCGGGCAGATTGACCTCTCCGGCCACACGAGAAATGGGTTCCAAACGCAACGAATTCATAGACTTCCTGTGCTATCTCAAAAATAAACGCCTGTCCGGACGTTAACAGCCTGCGTCCCGCTCGGCAAGGGCACTTTCAGCGGAAATCACACGGCAAACGCCAGCGCGCTGGTTCTGTTGAAAAAAAGACGCCGGGGTATCCCCGGCGTCTTGAATCACTGCAATAGCTGGAAGCGGCTCACGAGAGGCCGCCAGCAAGCATGTGAGTACTCTCTTCTCAGCCGTTGCGCTTGGCAAAGCCATCCATAAAGCTCACCAGAGCCTTCACCCCCTCCAGCGGCATAGCGTTGTAGATGCTAGCGCGCATGCCACCGACGATGCGGTGCCCCTTGAGGGCCAGCAGGCCGGCCGCTTCCGATTCTGCCAGGAACTGCTTGTCCAGCTCGGCATTTTTCAGCTGGAACGGGATGTTCATCCGCGAACGGCAGCTGACATCAACCTGATTGCCGTAGAAGCTCGACTGATCGAGATAGTCATAGAGGAAGTCGGCTTTCTCCTTGTTGCGCGCTTCCATCGCCTCGAGGCCACCCTGTTCTTTCAGCCACTCGAACACCAGACCGGCCAGATACCAGGCGTAGGTGGGCGGCGTGTTGAACATGGAGTCGTTCTTGGCAGTCAGCTTGTAGTCGAAAATCGAGGGCACATCGGCTCTCGCCTGATCCAGCAGATCATCGCGCACGATGGCGATGGCAAGCCCGGACGGCCCGATATTTTTCTGGGCACCAGCATAGATGATGCCAAAGCGGCTCACGTCGAGAGGACGGGAGAGAATGGTGGAGGAGAGATCCGCCACCAGCGGCACCTCGCCAGTGGCCGGGATGTCGAACATCTCGATGCCGTCAATGGTTTCGTTCGGGCAGTAGTGAACATAAGCCGCATCGGCGCGAAACGCCGGGGTCGGCAGCAGGTGGGAAATCCCCTGCTCGTTCTTGGCAACCCCCTGGAAGGTCTGGATATCGCCATACTTTTTGGCTTCATCCACCGCGCTCTGGGACCAGACACCGGTCAGCAGGAAGTCCGCCTTCTTGTTGGCCCCGCCCAGCAGGTTCATGGGCACAGCGGAGAACTGACCGCGGCCGCCGCCGTGCATAAACAGCACCTTGTAGTTGTCCGGCACCACCAGCAGCTCGCGCAGATCCGCTTCAGCCTTCTCGGCAACCGCCATGTAGGGCTTGCCGCGATGGGAAAGCTCCATGACCGAGGCTCCCAGCCCCTGAAAATTACAAAATTCGCGCTGGGCGCGCTCCATGACTTCAACCGGCAGCATGGCGGGGCCGGCGCAGAAGTTGTAAATCTGTTTGCTCATGACGCTTTCCGTGAGTGGATGAGAGTAATCGATGACTTGTCAGGTTTTACACAAGAGCAGCCAGCGGATCAAAGGCTTTTTGGGAGCTGGCTCAACCTTTTACCGTCACTCTGCATCCCCCTTGCAGGAGAAAAAGCCCTGAACGGGTCAGGGCTTGCAGGGAACATGCACAGAAATGGCGGGCAGAGCGCATAAACGACCACAGCTCAGCCATTTCTGACAAATTTACAGTTTGGCGGTGAGCTCAGGCAGCAGGGTGAAGAGATCCCCCACCAGCCCGTAGTCCGCCACCTGAAAAATGGGGGCGTCGCAGTCCTTGTTGATAGCCACGATCACCTTCGACTCCTTCATCCCCGCCAGATGCTGGATGGCCCCCGAAATGCCGACCGCTATATAGAGCTCGGGCGCCACCACCTTGCCGGTCTGCCCCACTTGCAGATCGTTGGCGACATATCCCGCATCAACAGCGGCCCGCGATGCCCCCACGGCGCCGCCCAGCTTGTCGGCCAGCGCCTCAATCAGGGCAAACTGCGCCTTGGAACCAAGGGCGCGGCCACCGGAGACAACCACCCGGGCGGCGGTCAGTTCGGGCCTGCTGGAGCGCACCGCGCGGCGCTCCACCAGTCGGGTACGACCAGCGAATTCGGGCACGGCCAAGCGTTCGATGAGAGCCTGCCCGCCCGTCGCCGCCTTGGCAAACGCGGTGGCCCGCACCGTCATCACTTTGACGGGCGCCGAGCTTGCCACTCTGGCAATGGCATTGCCCGCATAGATGGGGCGCAGGAAGGTGTCGCTGCTCTCGATAGCCGTCACCTCGGAGAGCATCTCCACCCCGAGCCGAGCCGCTACCTGTGGCAGCAGCGCCTTGCCCATGGTACTCGCCGCCATCAGGCAGTGGCTGTAACCTTCGCACCAGCTGGCCAGCAGCTTGTCCACCCCATCCAGCAGCCCGTCGGCCAAGCGGGGATGTTCGGCAAGCAGAACCTTGCCGACACCGCCAATGGCAGCCGCCTGTTCACCCGCCTCGGTCAGCCCCTGCCCGAGCAACAGCAGGTTAACCTGACCGCCGATGGAAGCGGCAGCGGTGACCAGTTGTGCCACGTTGTCGGCCAGATGACCCTGATGATGTTCGGCAATGATCAGCACGCTCATGGCAGCACCTTTGCTTCGTGTTTGAGTTTGTCCACCAGCTCGTCCACCGAGCCCACCTTGATCCCGGCGCTGCGGGCTGGCGGCGCCATCACCCCGAGCAAACGGGTCTGGTTGGCCACCTCAACGGCGAGTGTCGAGAACGGAGCGCTATCAAGCGGCTTGCGCTTGGCCTTCATGATGTTGGGCAGCGAGGCAAAGCGCGGTTCATTCAAACGCAGATCGGCGCTCACTACCGCAGGCAACGGCATGCCCAGGGTCTCGAGGCCACCGTCGATTTCGCGGGTCACCAGCAGCTCCCCAGCTTCCACCTTGAGGGCGGACGCACAGGTCGCCAGCGGCCAATCATTGAGGGCAGCCAGCATCTGGGCCACCTGATTGTTGTCTGAATCGATGGACTGCTTGCCGAGCAGCACCAGATCTGGCTGCTCCTGCTCACACACCTTGTGCAAGGCGCGGGCGACAGTCAGCGGGGTGAGCGTCTCATCGGTGACACTCTCACCGGTTATATAGTGCAGTGCCCGATCCGCCCCCAACGCCAGTCCATGGCGCAGTTGCTCGGCGGCAGCGTCAGGGCCGAAGGTCACCACCACCAGCTCGCTGGCAACCCCGGCTTCCCGCAGCCTGACCCCCTCCTCCACCGCAATTTCACAAAAGGGGTTGATCCCCATCTTCACATTGGCCAGCTCCACGTCGGAGCCGTCTCCCTTCACCCGGATCTTGACGTTGTAGTCGACTACCCGTTTGATTGCGACCAGCAGCTTCATGGGGTCATGCCTCGTCTCTTTGGATTGAATTCATTAGTGTGCCTCTGCGTTTGTTGCAGTACGCTCTTCCCTGATTTTTTGCTTTTTCTTGCTCAGCTTTGCTTACAATCGCTTTACGTTTACGTAAACTACCAGCATTACCCTAGGCCAACCAGAGCGCAGAGGCAAGATGGAACGGGAAGCAATGGAATTTGATGTCGTCATCGTCGGCGGCGGTCCGGCGGGGCTCAGTGCAGCCATCGCCCTGAAACAGCAGGATGCCACTCTCTCTGTCTGTCTACTGGAGAAGGGGGCCGAAATTGGCGCCCATCTGCTCTCCGGCGCCCTTTTTGATCCCGTCGCCTTGCAAGAGCTGCTGCCGGATTGCTGGCAGCAAGCGCCGCTCGGCGTGCCGGTCAGCGACGATCAGGTTCATCTGCTGCAAAGCGAGCAACGTTCCCTGCAACTCCCCGCCTGGGCGGTGCCACCCCGGATGCACAATGAGGGCTGTCACATCGTCAGCCTCGGCAATCTCTGCCGCTGGCTTGGCCAACAGGCGGAAAAACTGGGAGTCGAAATATACCCAGGATTTACCGCCAGCGAACTTATCATGGAAGCGGGCCGGGTCAAGGGGGTCATCACCGGCGATCTGGGGCTGGATCGGGCGGGCAATCCAAAAGCTGATCATGTGCCCGGCATGGCGCTGCTCGGCCGCTACACCCTCTTTGCCGAAGGGGCCCGCGGCCATCTCGGCAAACAGCTGATCGCCGACTTCAACCTGGCAAGCCCTGCCCAGCCCCAGCACTATGCCATCGGCTTCAAGGAGCTGTGGCAACTGCCAGTAGGTCAAGGCAAAGCGGGACAGGTGCTGCACGGCAGTGGCTGGCCCCTCGGCAAGCAAGGGGGCGGCAATAGTCACGGCGGTTTCTACCTCTATCACATGGAGGAGGATCAGGTGGCAGTCGGGCTGATTGTCGATCTCAACTACCAGAATCCCTGGCTCAGCCCGTTCGACGAATTCCAGCGCCTCAAACATCACCCGCTTATCGCTGGCGTGTTGCAAGGAGGTGAGCGCATCAGCTATGGCGCCCGCGCCATCACCAAGGGGGGCTGGCACGCCCTGCCCCGCATGCACTTCCCGGGCGGCCTGCTGATCGGTTGTAATGCGGGCACTCTCGACTTTTCCCGCATCAAGGGGATCCACACCGCCATGAAGTCCGGCATGCTGGCGGCAAAAACCGTCGCGATGGCCCTGCGGGGGGGCGATGAAGGGGGCCGGGATCTGGCCCAGTATGGTGACGAGCTGCACCAGAGCTGGCTGGCCCGCGAACTCAAGGCGGCGCGCAACTTCGGCGCGGCGCTTCACCGCTATGGTCCCTGGTTAGGCGGTGCCTTCAACTGGCTGGAGCAACGGCTGTTTGGCGCAAACTCGCCCTTCAAGCTGCTCGATAAGGCTCACGATTACCGTCAGCTGCGCGTTGCCAGCCGCTGCGAGCCCATCCATTATCCCAAACCCGATGGCAAGCTGAGCTTTGACAAGCTCTCGTCTGTGTATCTGGCCAACACCAGTCACGACGAGGATCAGCCTTGCCACCTCAAGCTGCAGGACGAGCGCATTCCGGTCGAGGTCAATCTGCCCACCTGGGCCGAACCCGCCCAACGCTACTGTCCGGCCGGGGTGTTTGAGGTACTGGAAATGGAAGGCGCGGCCAAACTGCAGATCAACTCCGCCAACTGCATCCACTGCAAGACCTGTGACATTAAAGATCCCAGTCAAAATATCGTCTGGACACCGCCACAGGGAGGCTCCGGGCCCAATTATCCCAATATGTGATGAAGCGGGGCAGCGGCAACAAGCAGCCCCAGCTAGCCCTCCTCCAGCCAAAGGCTGGGTTCTACCCCGCATAGCCGCTCAGGTGATCCGACCTCGCTGTTTTTTTGAACAAACAAGCTGAATCCCTGATGAATAGCCCCTGACAAGCGCGGCCCGCCCCTGTATAGTTCGCCGCATTCAGGTTTTCCATCGGCCCGATCTGCTTATCCACGGGATCGCCTTCTGCAGCGATCTAAGGCCGCATGACCTGTGCAACCATCCCTGATTACCCATGACTTTTTAAGGGGGGACAGATGATCACCGCCTACATTCTCAATAACAAGGTGCTGGACATAGTCACGCTCGGGCCTGACGACATAGTACCTGACAACACGGTCTGGCTTGATGCCTACAAGCCGGACACGGCAGAGCGAGAATGGTTGACGGGCCTGTTCCTGGAAGAGGTCCCCGACAAGGAAGAGCTCGACGACATCGAAGCATCCGCCCGTTTTTACTGGGATACCGATGGTCTACACATTCACTCCCTGTTTCCCCAGCGGATCGGTCGTGACACCAAGGGTGTCCACGTCTCCTTTACCCTGCGCAACAACCTGCTGATCAGCATTCGCGAAGATGACATCGGGCTGGTGCGCCTGCTGCGCCACTATATGCGCCAGGATCGGCTGGAGGTGGAGGATGCCCTCGACATCCTGCTGGAGGTGCAGAACCTCAAGGTGGAGTACCTCTCCGACCTTATCGAAGATGGTTACAAGACCTTGGAAAACACCGCCGATCAGATCTTCGAGCCGGATCAGATCAACCCCATGTTGAAAGAGTTGATGGCACAGGAAGAGGCCAACGGCCAGATCCGTCTCTCTCTGCACGATACCCGCCGCGCCCTGCGTTTCCTCAAACGCAGCCTGCGCCAGCGCATGAGCCTTGAACAGAACAAGTGGATCGACGAGATGCTGCACGACGTGGAATCCCTGTTGCCCCACACCCAGTTCCTGTTCGACAAGATCAACTTCCAGCTGGAGGCCTCCATGGGGGTGACCAATCTGGAGCAGAACAAGGTGATCAAGATCTTCTCGGTAGCCGCCGTGATCTTCCTGCCGCCGACCCTGATCGCCAGTATCTACGGCATGAACTTCGGCCGCATGCCGGAGCTCGCCTGGGAGTATGGTTATCCCATGTCACTGGTACTGATGGTGATGTCATCGCTCGGCACCGGCCTCTTCTTCAAGCGCAAAGGCTGGCTGTAACGCCGCCGACGCGCACTGCGATATCTGAAGAAACGGATTGGGGGGCATGGCCCCCCGATTAATTTGCGCCACACCCAACGCCTTGCAAAGGACGCTTCGTCGCCCCATATCCCCTTCATCACTCAATTCAAGTGGATAACGGGCAACCATGACCCTCTACCCCGAACACCGATATGACGACCACGGCCAGTTGCGCCCGCCCCTCTGGTTCTGGCCCATCGCCCTGTTGCTGACCCGCTCGGTCTGGCTCTTTTTGATGGCAGGGGTCACCCGCGAGAGCGGCAGCGAGATCCTGACCCTCTTCTATCCGGACAAGATCACCCTCTACATCAGCCTGCTGACCGACGTGCCCGCCATGCTGGCGTTGCTCGCCTGCGGCGGCACCTATCAGCAGACCCAAAGCATTCGCGCCAGACTCCGGCGCCACAGCCCGCTGCTGCTACTCTGCTCTGCCGTCAGCGGCCTGCTGATGCAGTTGCACAGCCTCAATCTGCAGAAGTGGTCATTCAGCTGGCCCACCGCACTGGTGCTGGTCGCCAGCCTCTGGGCGCTCTGGTATCTGCTGCGCAGTCGCCAGCTACGGGAATATGCCGCAGATCAGCCCCACTGACGGGGCTGACACCTATTGACGAGTGACCCGGATCTGCAGGGTCTGGCGCTCGCTCTGGCTGCCTCGCCCGCCCTGTAGCTGGGTGCCGAGGCTGCTTCCCTGATCTGCCGAGCTGGTCGAGAGCTCCCCCACCGTCAGCCACTGGCCCGGGGCCCCGCTCACCTCGGTGGCACTCTGCCCACGATTGATGGTGCCCTGATCCAGCCTCGCCTGTTCGCTGCTGAGCGCTACCTGAACCCTCTCCCCTATCAGGGTTGCGGTGGCATAGAGGCCGTTCACCAGCGGCATCATCCCCACCACCGCGCCCCCGTTCCACTGATAGAAGGTGACCGGCTGATAGGAGCCCATTTGCAGCAACACGGGACGACCCGACAGCCCGCGCACCTGCCAGCTGTCGTTTTGGCTGCGCTGGTACTGCTGGGCGTTGCCATCGACCAGCCACTGCCGCTTGGCCTCGTCGCGACTGATTGAGCCCCCCAGTTGCTGACCGCTGGCGGCACCATCGACCCGCCACTCGATAAGCAGGCTTTGCGGTGGCTGGTTGATCTGTGCCAGCGTGGCTTCGGCCTCCTGCAGCTGGGCTGGCGTACCGCTCAGCACCAGCTGATTACCCATGGCGCTGACCCCAAGCTGGGGATAGATCTCCTTGAGGGTCTGCACCGCCGCCTGCGCCTCGAAGACCGAGATCACTTTCACCTCGGCCCACAGCGATGGGCTCCAGAGTCCCATCATGCAGCCAAGCCACAGCAGCGCCCTGCGGCCAACCTTGCCCATCCGAACCATTACGCTCTCCTCGTTCTCTGTGCTCTTCTCTCTGCTTAAGGCGTAGACCCATGCCCGCAGCAAACAGCTCAGCCCTATTCCGCTCACTCGTCGATGATGAACCCGGCGGTTGCCAAAAAACAATCGGGAATGCAGCAACTCCGTGATTTCCCACGGTATGAGGCTCTCATTCCACGCCCGTTATCGCGTAAGATAGCGCCATCATAGTTGCCCAAGCGGAATCCATCATGTTGAAACAGTTGTTGTTACTCCCCCTCGCCCTGCTGCTGGGAGCCTGCTCCTTGACCCAGTACAACGTCAGCGAGGCCGAAATCAACCAGTACCTCAAAGATCAGGTCTCTTTTGAAAAACAGCTGGGGATCCCCGGCATCATGTCGAGCAAGATCCGTCTGGATGAGATGCAGAGCCGTATCGGCCGCAAACAAGCAGATCGCATCGAGCTGGATGCCGCTGGCGACCTGCAGGTGAGCAGCCCCCTTGGCAGCCAGCAGATGAAGATCCGCTTTGCCCTGAGTGCCCGTCCGGACTATGTGGCCGATCAAGGCGCCATCTACCTGCGCGACCTTGAGCTGGTCTCGGTGAAGACCGAGCCTGCCGATATCGGGGCCGCCCTCACCCCACTGCTGCCCACCTTCAATCAGTCGCTCTCCCTGTTCCTGTCGCAGACCCCGGTCTACCGCCTCGACAGCAGCCGCAAGAACGAAGCCAGGATCAAGGAGAAGGTCGAAGCCCTCAAGGTAGAGCCAGGCCGTCTGGTCATCCCGTTCAAGCTGCTCTGATCCCCGCCACACTGGCACTTTCAGCGCAATAAACAGATAACCGTCCTTTTCGACAGCGCACATCCGGTTTAACGTGCAGCCGAATGGGGCGGTTTTTTACTTCTCAAGTCCCCGCCAACACAGCATAATGCAGACCATTCTCATTTAGATTCGTCATGAGAAGCGTCAATAATAAAACCAATGGTGAGAAGGGACATGAGAAAAACCGTACTGGTTCAGGCGATCGCCTGCGCACTGATCAACGGCGCCGCACACGCTGCCGTCAAAGTCGAAGACAAGACATTCAATACCGCCGCCAACATGCTGGCCTATACCGAATTCGAGCTCTCCGGTGAGCCGCTGGCCGAAGCGCTGGGGCTGGATCTGGATGTGCTGGATGCCAACCGTGCCGATGAGCCGACCCCGTTCGACTTCGCCGCCGGCATCGAATCCTACGAATACTCCGAAGAGGCGATGTACGCCCTCAACTACCAATCCGGCATGGGCCCGCATCTGGTGAACGGGCCGCAAAACCTGGCCCGTGGCGGCACCATGGCATCTCTGGGGCAACGGGTGTTGGCCATGGCCGACGCCGTTGGCTTCCCGGCTGATGAAGTGCCGCAGGGCATGTATCCCCTCTCCCTGCCCTACGCCTCCGCCAATCCGGAGTTTGCCCAGGCCGTCAACGCCACCCCGGTCAATGGCGACCAGATCACCATCAAGACCGCCAAAGGGACCGAGAAAACCGTCAAGACCCAGGTGCCCGCCTACTTCCGTGACTACAGCACCCTGCGCTGGAGCGGCAGCGACAACCTGCTGGTGCCCGCAGCGGTGGGCGGCATCCTGCTCAAAGAGGTGATGTGGTCGCAGGACTTCCTCGGCGGCATGCACGTGGCCGAAACCGATGAAGAGGTAGAAGCCGCCTCCGCCACCATGGATCAGGATGGCAAGCACAAGCTGGGCGTCTCTGCCGCCGATGGCTTCAACGGCATGATGCTGACCGAGCAATCCATCGACAAGCTGGCCATCATGCAGAACCAGCTCGGCTTCGATGGCAAGCAACTGGGCGCCAAGATCACCCCGCAGTACGATCCGTCCAAGGGCGTGATTTACTTCCCCCATCAGGTGAAAGTGACCGAAACCAGCAACAACGATGCCGGTGCCATTGGCAAGCTGGAGGTGGTGGATGGCTCCGCCCAGCTGCGCGATGCCTGGATGATGCTGTGGCCACTCTCCGAGTTCTATGCCTTCAGCGATCAGCGCAGCGCCAACACCAACCAGAACCCGGCCTTCCACGCCGTGTTTGACGGTGCGCCGTTTGCCGCCGCACCGGCTGCCAACCAGGTCAATGACCTGGGCAAAGCGGTTGCGGGCAGCGATGCCTTCTCGCTGGCGATCAATCTCTCAAACCTCACCTTCAAGAACCTGGCAGCCCTGCACTTTGATGCCAAGGCTGGTACCCTGGTCGACAGCTGGCAGGCAGGCAAACAGGGCAAGCACGTCACCACCTTTGACGCCGCTTACGCACTGGTCGCCCTGCAGATCTTCCAGCGCGCTCAGGATGCGCTGCCGGTCGGTTACGCCGCAGGTGACAATGGCGAGCTGAACCTCAAGACCAAGCAGGGTCAAGAGGCGCTCGACTTGATCCGCAAACAAGCCGATTTCATCCTTGCCAACCTCAAGGGCAAAAATGGTCTGGTGCATGACGGCATCACGCTAGGTGGCAAGCTCGATGCCGGCCACTCCATCGATGCGCAGTTCGCCGCCATCCGTGGTCTGACGGCTGCGTTCCTCGCTACCTCCGATGCCAAGTACCGCACTGCCGCCCGCGAGCTGTTTATCGCTGCCGACAAGGCCTACTTCAATGACAAGGCGGGCACCTGGCTGGCGGGTAAACAGGGTGAATACACTCCCTGGACCCAGGCTGCCATCTCCGGCGCCCTGCGCTCTGCCATGCTGAACCTGCGCAACGAAGGGGCCGAGAAGGCACCCGAGCTGGAGCTGGCCAAGCTGACCGGTCAGTACGTCAGCTGGTTCCGTGGCACCGTCAACGGTGGCATGCAGATGGCCGAGTGGATCGGTGACTCCGGCGAGAACATCATCGAAGGTGCCGGCAGCGACACCGATGAAGATGGCGTACCGCAAGTGACCGCTGCCGGTGGCAAGCACGGCACCGCCATGGTGATGGCTGCTAAAGCAGTGGTTAGCGAGTAATCCTCGCCATTCACCAGCATGAAAAAGGGAGCCAAATTGGCTCCCTTTGCATTACAGTGTCTGACACAGTTTCAAGGGCCTTCCTCAAATCAGCTTGTCCAGCATCTCCTTGGTCACCAGCACAATCCCCTGCTCGGAGCGGTAGAAGCGACGACTATCCTCATCGGCATTCTCGCCCACCACCAGCCCATCGGGTAGCACACACCCTTTATCCACCACCACCCGGCGCAGACGGCAACCGGCACCAATCTCTACCCCGGGGAAGATGATGGCCTGATCCAGGGTGCAGAAGGAGTGCACCCGCACATTGGTAAAGAGCACCGAGTTGAGCACAAATGACCCGCTGACGATGGTCCCGCCCGAGAACATGGAGTTGATGGTCATACCATGCTGACCGTTGCGGTCCTGCACAAACTTGGCCGGTGGCGTCAGGGTCTGGCTGGTCCAAATGGGCCAGTTCTGATCGTAGATGTCGAGCTCGGGCAGCACGGAGGCGAGATCCATGTTCGCTTCCCAGAAGGAGTCCAGCGTACCTACATCACGCCAGTAGGGCTTTTGCCCCTCGCGCGCCCCGACACAGGACATGTTGAAAGGGTGAGCAAATGCCATCCCCTCCTCCACGATGCGGGGGATCACATCCATCCCGAAGTCGTGTTTGGAGTCCTGATTGTGAATGTCCTCCTCCAGCAGTTGGTAGAGGTACTCCGCCTCGAAGATATAGATCCCCATGGAGGCCAGCGAGCGATCTTCGCAACCCGGCATGGCGGGCGGATTGGCCGGTTTTTCGACGAAGGCGCGGATCTTGCGCTGCTCGTCGATATCCATGATCCCGAAGGCGGATGCCTCGGCCCGCGGCACCTCGATACAAGCGACCGTCACCTTGGCGCCAAGGCGCACATGGTCGAGCAGCATGGCAGCGTAATCCATCTTGTAGATGTGATCCCCCGCCAGCACCACCAGGTATTTGGGGCCGTAGTCACGGATGATATCGACGTTCTGATAGATGGCATCGGCGGTGCCGCGATACCAGTGCACCTCGTCCACCCGTTGCTGGGCAGGGAGCAGGTCGATGAATTCGTTCATCTGGTAACGCAGGAAGGACCAGCCCGATTGCAGGTGACGCAGCAGGCTGTGGGATTTGTATTGGGTGACTACACCAACGCGGCGGATCCCCGAGTTGATACAGTTGGAGAGCACAAAATCAATGATCCGGAATTTGCCACCGAAATGGACGGCAGGCTTGGCGCGGTTGTCAGTCAACTGCTTCAGGCGACTACCACGTCCACCCGCCAGCACCAGTGCCATACTCTGGTTCAATAATTGTCGTGCTTTGGCACTATTTTCGGGCTCTAACAACATGATTTACCTCTGCCTTGTTTGATCTATTTTCAACTCATCTTCGCCTGTTTCGGCACCTGTGAAAGTGGTTTCACTCACATTTAACCGATCTCAATTGACCCTTTTCACCGAGTTGCGAGGAATAGCATGCTTTGCTCCGCCAGCTTGGTTAAAATTCCCCCACAAAGCAGCCACTTCAAGGATGACAAGATGGTTCACAAGCTCGGACGTACCCTCTTTCTGATCGCCACCATAGTGACCATACCCCTGCTGCTCCTGCAAGCAGTTTGGTTAGCCCTGCAGAGCACACCGCTTACTTTGGCCATTATTCTGGCCACCACACTGCTTGGCATGATCCTGCTGTTGATGCTGGCCATCCGCACCATGGATGGCATGCTCCAGCATCAGGAGCTCACCTGGGTCAAGGCGATCAGGGGGCGGGATCCCTCACAACTCGATGAGCCCGCCTCCCAGGAGGTGCTGCAACAACTGCTGGAGCAGTTCGAAAGTGCCGAGCAGAGCGCCCATCGCCAGCTGACCGAGCTCAGCAACCTGGCTACCACCGACGAGCTGACTCAGCTACTCAACCGCCACGCGTTTCGCCGCGACATGACCGAGTTGCTGCAGCGGGATCAGGACACCCAGACCGCGACCCTGGTGCTGATCCGTGCCACCGAGCTTGGCAAGATCAACGCCCAGCGCGGCTTCCAGTCTGGCGATGCCTACATCAAGGACATGGCCGCCCTCATCAAACGGGTGGTAAGCCGCTTCCCGGGCAATCAGGTCTACCGCATTTCGGGGGCTGATTTCGCCGTGCTGGTGCAACCGGTGGCCAATATTCCTCCCCATCTGCTGGGGCAGGATTTGAAGGTGGCCTTCGATCACTATCAGGATCAGCACGAGCTGGAGAGCACCGGTTACTCGGGGCTGACCAAGCTCAGCAGCGGCCAGAAAATTGAAGCCGTGCTGGCCAGAGCGGATCTGGCGCTGGCTCGCGCCCAGACCGAAACCATCAACGGCTGGGCCATCCAGCAGGATGACAGCGCCTCCGATCTGCAGGGGCAACACCACTGGCGCGACGTGCTGACTGAAGTGCTGGCGCAGGAGCGACTCAGCTTTACCTACCAGCCGATCCAGCCCCTGCACCGCAGCATGCTGGCTTACAACGAGATCTACACCCGCTTCAGCGGCAATGACGGCACCGCCCTGCCCACCGACACCCTGTTTGCCATGGCCCAGCGGCTCGATATGGTGATGCGGCTGGAGCAACTGGTCATTACCCACATCATGCGCCAGTACCGGGCCTTTGGTGCCAACCAGAGTCGCTGGGGGATCAACCTCTCCCCCAACCTGCTGCAAAACAGCGCCTTCCTGATCTGGCTTGACCGCCAGCTGCTCAAAGATCCCAATACCAGCGCCAATCTGGTGTTCGAACTGGATGAAGAGCATCTGGAGCGCAACCTGACCGGCGCCAAGCGGGTGTTTGAACTGCTGCGCCGCAACGGCAGTCGCTCGGCGATCGCCAATTTCGGCAAGGGGATCGGTTCCTTTACCCTGTTTCGCGAGCTCAAGCCCGACTACATCAAGCTCGATCCTGCCCTTATCACCGGACTGGAGCAGGATCAGACCAACCAGCAGTTCGTGCGGATGATCGTCGATGTATCACATCGGATGGGGTGTCAGGTGATTGCAGAGGGGGTAGAACAGCTTGGCCAGAAACAGCTGCTGCAGGGGATGTACGTGGATGGCTTGCAGGGCTATCTGATCGCCCGGCCGCAACCGCTGCGACCGGATATCAGCCAGCTGGGGCTCTTTACTGAGGATGCTTCAGCTTCAAAAGGGTCAGAATGATGTCATTGAGCTGGCGATAGCGCTCCAGCTCTTTCTGATCGTAACGGGTCGCCAGTGTGGTGGGGTTGTGGCGGTTCTTGAGGTAACGGTTGATTTGCAGGCGATTGAACCCCGCCACCTGATAGACCTGGCCAAGCAGGGTATTGAGCTCATCGTGCTCCAGACCGGCTCTGGCCAGATAGTCCCCATCGGCGGGACTCTCGGTCTGGTGACTCCACTTGCCAATGCGGCCACTCTCTTGCAGGTAGCTGAGCCACTGCTCGATATAGAGCGGTTTGCACCCCGCCAACAGGTTGAAAAAGCCCACAGCATCGCAACGACAACCGCTCAGGAGTAGGACCGCCAGCTGATCGTCATCGCACTGGAAGGTCACTGGTCCGGCTTGCGCCCAATCCAGCGCCTGCACCCGAATGCTGGCCTTCTCACCCGCAGCTCCCGTTACGTCGAATACAAACATGGCGCTCCTCCCTTGGCAAAAGGTTGATGATGGACCATCCCTCTGACAGGTGCAAAGGCAAATCGGCTTTTAACTCATCAATCGGGCCATTCGACCATAAAAAAGACCGGCACCCTCACGGATGCCGGTCTTTGTCCCGATGGCCTGTGCGTTCAAGCCATCAATGGAGGCGCTTTCAGGCGTCCAGTTCAACCAGAGCCTTGGCCAGCTCGATGGGTTCGAGCTCCTGGCCTTCCAGATCGGCGTTCCAGTTCGGGCCGACCAGCACATCGTCTTCATCCAGATCGTTGATCCAGATATCGAGAAACTCTTCCAGATCGATCACTTCCGGCTCGTAATCGGCCCACTCGTCGACGCAATGTAGACGGGCGTCCTCTTCGGCAGACCAGAGCGGCATCACGTCGGCATCTTCAAATTCGGCGGAGCGGCAGACGACCCAGTCTTCCCCATAGCGCAGACCCCACACCTGACCCGACTCGCGGACTTGTTCGATAAACAGTTGGAAATTGGCGTCAAGGTTGTCGTTAAGCATGCTCATGGGATTCTCTCTTTCTTTCGGGTGCTGCGGCATTGTCGGGCGACAATACGATGGCCAAATGGTGTCGTAAAAGTGACATGGACTCAAGCATATTGGGGTTATTCCGGGAAAAAAGCCGGGATAACCCATATTTGCCTGCAAAAACGCCTCCCGATGGAGGCGTCTTGCAGATTCAGGAGATCAACGCTCCCAGTAAACCTCTTCCAGGCTGTCCTCTTTCTCCGGCAAACCGCGGGAGAGACGGGGACTGCTCTGGGCCAACACCTCGTAGCTGACGCGGTTGGCGTATTTGCACACCTGGGCCAGTGAGGAGTAAGTCAGGAACTCGGAGATGTGTTTGGCGGAGTTGGGCACATTCATCCGGTGATAGGAGTTAGCCACCATGTCGTGCAGCACGGCGGAAAGGGCGCCATCCCCTGCCCCGTTGGTGTTCTTGATCTTCTCCGGGCCACCCATGTACGGGGAGATGTGGGAGTAGATACGGGCCGGTTTGCGGCACTTGGCACGGGCCATCGGGCGGCTGAACTCATACATGTTGAACTCGGGGATAACGCCAGGCAGCAGGGTATGAGTGGTCTCGCGCTTGTAGTCCTCATCGGTGTAGCTCGCCATGTAGAGGCCGATGGGGCCAGCAGTACAGAGCACCATGTCGGCCCAGTCGAGCGCCTTGTCGGCCGCACCGAGCGGATCAGCGATACCGGTCAGGGCTTCACCTTCGTCTTCGTTCATCGCCAGCACGGTCACGTTTTCGGCAATGAAGTCGCGCCACCACTGGGGGTTTTCGTCGATAACGAAACGGGTGCCCAGGGTCAGCACCACGGGAATACCGGCCTCACGGGCATAACGCACCGCAGTCATGGCCGCCTCTTTCATCGGATCACCATCGTCACCGCGTACCAGATAGGCGGTGATAACCAGTGCAGACGCCCCTTTGATCACATCCTCCGGAATGTGCTGCACATCCAGCTGGTTCATCTTGCCAGCGTTGATACCGAAGCTGCGCTCGCCGCACTCGGTAATGAAAGTGAAGCAACGGCCGATGGGGCCATCCACCGGCTGCAGATAGTCCAGATTGACGCGGGAAGAGGTGTTGCACAGATAACGGTAGGCGTAGCAGCCGATTCGAATATCCTGACTCATCACACCCAGCAGGATGGAGTGGGAATCGGCCAGTACCGAGTAGTTGTGTACCGTGTTGCCAATGGTGCCACCGGCAAACTCGCTCACCACCATGTTGTTGGCCTTGAGCTCGTCATAAATCCGTTCGGCCACGTCGTCATTGATAACGACGGAGTGCCCCTTGCTCAGACCATAACGGGTCAGAAAGTCTTCATCCACATGGGCTTCAATATCAACGAGGGTCTGATCAATCCCGACCACGTAGGCTTTGCCCAGCTCGGTTAACAGGGGATTTTGCGGAACCAGGGGATCGCGTCTGTCGACAGGGAAGTAGTGTTTGGACTTGCGCTGACCGGGAAATTTCATGGCAATGTTCTGTGCTCTGGGGGAAAGAGGGGCGGGATTTTAACACAATCCGCCGCCCCGAAAAGTCGCCCTGTTTAAATAATGGAGTCAGTATAGACAAGGCTTGCAAGGAAAAACGTTTGCCTTTTCACCATAAAAAAACCACCCCGTCCGAGGTGGTTCCCTAGCATAAAAAAGCGCCTGTTTTCAGGCGGCCGCCATGCCCTGCAAAAGGGCCAGTACCGAAAAGAGGCCGAGGGCGAGCCAGAACAGCAAGGTACCCAGAAAACGGGGCACATTGGGGGCTTTGGGGATCTGGATGCCGATGGCATGCAGGATGCGGCCGACCAGCAGCATGGCGCCACCGGCATGCAGCCAGAGCGCACCGGCACCGGAGAGCTCGCACAGCGCCATCAACAGCAGGGTCAACGGCACATACTCGGCAAAATTGCCGTGGGCCCGGATCGCCGCCAGCAGCTCGGGGGCCTCCCCCTGCCCTATCATCACCCCGAACTGGGCACGACGTCTGACCACCCAGAAAGATAGCCCCAAAAACAGCAGCCCCAGCAGGCCTGCGTATATAAGCGTGATATGTACCATGACTCGACTCCTTGTTTTACTGACTGCCGGTCACTCATGCCAATTCGCGGCAGATGAGCGAGACCATCATCCTGATGTGGGCCTGATCGCTGTTGAGGGCCGGAATATATTCAAACCGCTCGCCACCGGCCTCCATGAAGATCTCCCGATTCTGTACCTGAATTTCCTCGAGGGTTTCGAGGCAGTCGGCGGCAAAGGCAGGGCAAATCACATCGAGTCGCTTGATGCCCGCAGCTGGCATACCGGCGATGGTCACGTCTGTGTAGGGCTTGAGCCACTCCTCCTTGCCAAAGCGGGACTGGAAACTGGCCGTCCACTGCCCGGTCTCCAGCCCGAGCGCCTCGGCCAGCAAGCTGGCGGTATGGCGACACTGGTGACCATAGGGGTCCCCTTCGTTCTCGTAGCGCTCGGGAATACCGTGGAACGACATCAGCAGGTGATCACCCTGACCGTGCTGCTCCCAGTGACGGCGCACGCTCATGGCCAGCGCCTGAATGTATTCGGGATGGGCGTGATAATCACGAATGAGCCGTACCACCGGCAGATTGCGTTCTCTCTTCATCGCCTTGCTCCAGGCATCGAAGACCGAGGCGGTGGTACTGACCGAATATTGCGGATAGAGCGGCAACAGGATCACCCGGTTGACCCCTTTGGCCTTGAGCGCCTGCCAGCCATCATTCACTGACGGGGAACCATAGGTCATCGCCAGCTCTACCGGCACCTCAACCCCCTCCCGCTTGAGCTCCTGCTCCAGTGCGGCGCGCTGCTGCTTGCTTATCACCATCAGCGGCGAGCCCTGCTCGGTCCACACCTGCTGATAGAGCTTGGCCACTTTGGGCGAGCGCGTCGGCAAGATGATGAAGTGGAGCAGCGGGCACCAGAGGTAGCGGGGCAGGTCAACCACACGGGGATCGTGCAGGAACTGGCTGAGGAACGCTTTGACGGCAGCGGTGGTCGGTGCGGCTGGGGTACCCAGATTGACCAGCAATATTCCGGTTTTCGTGGTCACGTTGGCTTCCTGTCTATCTGTCATTATGCAAAAAGGGCCCGACAGGGCCCTTCTCTTTATTTATCTGATGGCACGGGAAACAGTGCCGGCAGCAAAGATCAGCCCAGAATGGTGGCAAGCTGCTTGCTGACCAGATCAACCGGCTGAGTGCCGTCGATCTTGACGTAACGGGTGTGGCCCGCTTCCGCCTCTTTGCCGTAGAAACCGATCAGCGGGGCGGTCTGCTGATGATATACATCCAGACGCTTGCGTACTGTGGTCTCTTCGTCGTCGGCGCGGATCACCAGATCTTCACCGGTCACGTCATCCTTGCCTTCCACTTTCGGCGGGTTGAACACCACGTGGTAGGTACGGCCGGAACCTGAGTGAACGCGACGGCCGCTCATGCGCTTGACGATCTCTTCGTCCGGCACATCGAACTCCAGCACGAAATCAACCACGACACCGGCGTCCTTCATGGCTTGCGCCTGGGGAATGGTGCGCGGGAAACCGTCCAACAGAAAGCCTTTGGCGCAGTCCGGCTGAGCGATGCGCTCTTTGACCAGACCGATGATGATGTCGTCAGAGACCAGCTGACCTGCGTCCATCACAGCTTTGGCTTTCAGACCGAGCTCGGTGCCCGCTTTGATCGCCGCACGCAGCATGTCGCCGGTGGAGATCTGGGGAATACCGTGTTTTTCCATGATGAACTGAGCCTGGGTACCTTTGCCGGCGCCCGGAGCCCCCAACAGAACAATGCGCATACACGCTCCTATTGATTGGTTATTCAAATCTTGCGAAGGCAAAAAAGTACACGGTTTCGCCCGTTTCTACAAGGGTGAGCCACCTGAATGAGCACTTTATCACCACAATAACCGGCTGATCGAACAGGATTTCATCGCAAGGGGAAGACGCAAAAATAGCCAAGGATTCAGCATAGAGCGCCAAAAGCAGGAAGGAGGTACGACAGAAAAAAAGATCCCGGCTCAGGGCCGGGAATTGCGCTCAAAAGTAACTACTTGTCGCTCGTAGTAGGAACAGGGCAATAGTAGTTTGCCCCCTGTGCGTCAACAACTGTCAGATGTGACAGGCAGGCCGCTATGAAACCGGAACTGCGGATCCGGCGAGCAGATTAGCTCGGCTTCCAGCTTGCCAAAGAAGGCCACCCGCTCGCTGATATCCTCCCCTGCGTACTGTTCGGCCAGGCTCAGGTAATCCTGATAGTGACGCGCCTCGGAACGCAGCAAAGAGACATAGAAGCGGCTCAGCTCTTCGTCCAGATGGGGCGCCAGCTTGGCAAACCGCTCGCAGGAGCGGGCCTCGATATAGGCACCGATGATCATCTTGTCGACTATGGTGGCCGGCTCATGGGTGCGCACATGCTGCATCAACTGACGGGCATAGCGGGAGGCCGTCACCGGCCCGTATTCGATGCCGCGGGCCTGCATGATCTCCAGCACCTGCTCGAAGTGGTGCAGCTCCTCCTGAATAAGTCGCACCATGGGAAACAGCAGCGGATTGCGCTCCAGCTCGGCAAAGACGGTGCGATCAGACTCCCCCATGCTGCGTTTGCCCAGGATCTCGGCCTTCTCCGGGATGGCATCCAGCTCGCGATAAAACTCCAGCTTGGGCAGCAGATGGCGCTTGCCCTTGGGCAGGCAGTAGCGGCGCACCAGACTGTGGGCCGTGAGTGCGGCCTTGGTCTCGCAGTTGGCGTGATCGATGAGCAGGGTCGGTAAACGGGCCGGATCCCGCGCCATCTCCACCCACTCATCCGGGGTCTCGCACTGCAAAAACTGGCGCACTGGGGCTAGCAGATCATCCATCTGAACTCTCGTCTCTTAAAAGCGTATCGGTCATATATGTTGCCGCCTATGCTAGCGGATCCCGCTGGCCATGCCCATATCCGGCAAGATAAACGGATGTTTTTCAAACAGATATCTCCTCCTCCTTCTGCCCGTGTTAGGTAAAAACGACAATGGGGGCCACAGGCCCCCATCTCGCTATCCTATCCGGCAAAACCGCAAACGTTTAACTACCTTCGTTAAAAATTTCCAGATTGCTGGTGCCTTCCTGCCATTCACGCACCGCTTTGGTGTCATCGTTGCGCAGGGCGTTGAGGTGATCCAGATAGGACTGGTCCACGTCGGAGGTGACGTAGTGGCCATTGAAGACCGAGGTCTCGAAGTGACGCAGATCCGGGTTGATCTCCCGCACCGCCTCTTCCAGATCTTCCAGATCCTGGAAAATCAGACCGTCAGCGCCAATCAGCTTGCACACCTCTTCCACTTCACGGCCGTGGGCGATCAGCTCGTTGGCGGTGGGCATGTCGATGCCATAGACGTTGGGGAAGCGAATTTCCGGCGCCGCCGAGGCGAAGTAGACCTTGGCTGCCCCCGCTTCACGGGCCATCTGGATGATCTGCTCGGACGTGGTACCACGCACGATGGAATCATCCACCAGCAACACCTTCTTGCCCTTGAATTCGGAGCTAATGGCGTTGAGTTTGCGGCGCACCGACTTCTTGCGCTGGGTCTGGCCCGGCATGATGAAGGTACGGCCGATGTAGCGGTTCTTCACGAAGCCCTGACGGTATGGCAGGTCCAGGGTGTGGGCGATCTCCAGCGCCACGTCACAGGAGGTCTCGGGGATGGGGATAACCACATCGACGTCGAGATCTTCCCACTCGCGGGCAATCTTCTGACCCAGCTTGCGACCCATGTTGAGGCGGGCGGCGTAGACCGAGACCTTGTCGATGCACGAATCGGGACGGGCGAAATAGACATATTCGAAGATACAGGAGCTCATCTGCGGGTTCTCCGCACACTGCTCGGAGAAGAGCTGGCCCTGCTCGGTGATGTAGATAGCTTCACCCGGCGCAATATCCCGCACCGTCTCGAAACCGATGGCGTCGAGTGCCACGCTCTCGGAGGCGAGCATGTACTCCACCTGGCCCTGCTCGTCCTGACGACGACCGAGGATCAGTGGGCGAATGCCGTTGGGATCACGAAAACCGATGAGACCATGGCCGATCACCAGCGAGACCACCGCATAAGCACCGCGGATCTGCTGATGGGTTCTGCGCACCGCGGCGAAGATATCTTCGGGACGCAGGGCCATCTTGTCACAGCGATCCAGCTCGTGGGCCAGCACGTTCAGCAACACTTCCGAGTCGGAGGTGGTGTTGATGTGACGGCGGGCGACCTTGAACTGCTGCTCCTTGAGCTCCTTGGCGTTGGTGAGGTTACCGTTATGGGCCAGCACCATGCCGTAGGGAGAGTTCACATAAAAAGGTTGGGCTTCAGCGGCACTTGAGCTGCCTGCGGTGGGGTATCTGACATGACCTATGCCGATGTTCCCTTGCAGACGCTGCATGTGGCGCACTTCAAACACGTCCTTCACCAGGCCATTGGCCTTGCGTTGCCGGAAGTTTCCACTATCAATGGTCACGATCCCGGCGGCATCCTGTCCCCTGTGCTGCAACACCGTCAAGGCGTCGTAGAGGGCCTGATTGACGGGGGTGGTGCCAACTATACCGACAATACCACACATGTCTTTGCTACCTCGAAGTCACTATACCTGTTTAAGAAAACTGGATGAGTTCAACATGAACCCGAAAAACCACTGGATCACCGGCTTGAACTCCGGCACCAGCTTGGACGCCACCCACCAGTCGCTCTGGGAGAGGCTGGTGAAGGTATCCATGAAAAAAAGCAGGGCACTGACGATCAGCACCCCGCGAATTGCACCGAAGCAGACCCCCAGCACCCGATCGGTACCGGAGAGACCCGTCTTGTCCACCAACAGGCCCACCACATAGTTGACCACGCTGCCGAGGATCAAAGTCGCCACAAACAGCGCCGCGATGGCCAGACCGTTGCGAACCAGCGCGTCGGAGAAGGAGGTGAAATAGACGGCGAGATCGGGATAGAAATGGCTGGCAATAAAGAAGGCGACGAACCAGGTGACAAGAGACATGGCCTCCTTGACGAAGCCGCGCACCAGGCTGATGAGAGCAGAGAAACCGACGATGCCGATGATGGCGTAATCAATCCAGACCATAGAAAAAGATGTCCTGCGAAATTGCGGCGCAGTCTAACAAAAACGATTGCGCATTGCTTGATAAAAATGTGTTAACTGTTCAAAGCGACGCCGAAAAGCCGCATTTTTTCAACACTAAAACGGTTGATCGGCGCCAGAATGCACAACGCCATGGCAATGCCATGGCGTTGTGGTCTGCGGCGTGAACTTACCCGATGTGGGTCAGGCCACCCATGTAGGATTGCAGCGCAGCCGGGATGGCGATGCGGCCATCTTCCTGCTGGTAGTTCTCCATCACGGCAACCAGGGTACGACCCACCGCTAGACCGGAACCGTTCAGGGTGTGCAGCAGCTGCGGCTTGCCATCGATGCGCACGCGAGCTTGCATGCGGCGCGCCTGGAAGTCGGTGCAGTTGGAGACAGAGGAGATCTCGCGGTAAGTGTTTTGGGCTGGCAGCCACACTTCCAGATCGTAGGTCTTGGAAGCGCAGAAGCCCATGTCACCGGTAGAGAGCGCCATCACGCGATACGGCAGCTCCAGCAGTTGCAGCACCTTCTCGGCGTGACCCACCATCTCCTCCAGCGCATCCCAGGATTTCTCCGGGTGAACCAGCTGAACCATTTCAACCTTGTCGAACTGGTGCATACGGATGAGGCCACGGGTATCACGACCGTAGGAACCCGCTTCAGAGCGGAAGCAGGGGCTGTGGGCGGTCATCTTGATCGGCAGCTCTTGGGCGTCAAAGATCTCGTCACGGGCCATGTTGGTGAGCGGCACTTCGGAGGTCGGGATCAGGGAGAACTTGCGCACCTTGCCCTCTTCTTCCCCTTCACCTTCGATACCGGTATTGAACAGGTCCTGGGCAAATTTCGGCAACTGGCCGGTGCCATAGAGGCTGTCCGGGTTCACCAGATAGGGCACGTAGCACTCGGTGTAACCGTGCTGCTGGGTGTGCAGATCCAGCATGAACTGGGCCAGGGCACGGTGCAGACGGGCAATCTGGCCCTTCATCACCACGAAACGGGTACCGGATAGTTTGACGCCGTTCTTGAAATCAACGCCTTTGGCCGCTTCGCCCAGCTCGATGTGATCGCGCACCGGGAAGCTGAACTCGCGCGGGGTACCCCAGCGGCGCACTTCCACGTTGTCGTTCTCGTCACGGCCCACCGGAGTGGTCTCGCTCGGCAGGTTGGGGATGGCGTCGGCAATGGCTTTCAGCTGGGCCAGCAGGGCATCCAGCTCGACCTTGCTGGTTTCCAGCTCGTCGTTGATCTTGGTCACTTCGGCCTTGAGCGGGGCAACATCTTCACCACGACGGGCAGCTTCACCGATGGATTTGGAGCGGGCGTTGCGCTCGGCCTGCAGCTCCTGGGTACGGGACTGCAGATCCTTGCGTTTCTCTTCCAGAGCGTTGACAGCCGCTACGTCCAGAACGTAGCCACGTGTCGCCAGACGAGCGGCAGCCTCTTCGATATCGCTGCGCAGATATTTGGGATCCAGCATGGTTTACCTACTTTTTTAAAATGGGATCTGGGCCTGAGTCGTCATGACGGGCTGGGAAACAGATCCGGAAGTTAACATCGGTTGGCGCACCCCAATCGTCTTCAGAATCGGGCCTCAACAATCAGGCCTTCGAGATCAAGAAGATGGCGCAAGGCCAAGACAAGCGGGGTCAGACGGGCAGTGTAGCAGACCGCCCCCCCGCCCGAACAGGGACTATTTGTGTCGTTTTTATCGACTTTGGCACGCAAACCGTCCTGCATATTCAAACGCCTGACCAATTTTCAGCCATGCGAGGTAACAAAGGGGCTATTTGCCCCGTTGCTGCAGACTTTGCCTGTCCAGTTCCTGGAGGTAATCGAGCTTCTGGCCAATCTGCTTTTCAAGGCCGCGATCGGTGGGCTGGTAGTACTGCTTGCCCGCCAGCTCGGGCGGAAAATACTGCTCGCCCGCAGCATAGGCGCCCGGCTCGTCATGGGCATAGCGATACTCGGCGCCATAGCCCAGATCGCTCATCAGCTTGGTCGGCGCATTGCGCAGGTGTACCGGCACCTCGAAGTCAGGGAGGTTTTTGGCATCATGAAGCGCCGCCTTCCAGGCGGTGTAGACCGCATTGCTTTTCGGGGCACAGGCGAGATAGACGATCGCCTGGGCGATGGCCCGCTCCCCTTCCGCCGGCCCGATCCGATGGAAGCAATCCCAGGCCGACAGGGCGACCTGCATGGCACGGGGATCGGCATTGCCCACATCTTCCGAGGCAATCGCCAGCAAGCGGCGGGCAATATAGAGGGGATCGCAACCGGCGCTCACCATGCGGGCGTACCAATAGAGCGCCGCATCCGGCGCCGAGCCGCGAATGGATTTGTGCACCGCCGAGATGAGGTCGTAGAAGTGATCGCCCCCCTTGTCGAAGCGGGCCACGTGCTCCCCCACCACGGCGGCGAGCAGGGCACTGTCGATCACCCGCGCCCCTGTGCTGTCGGTTTCGGCCATGTCGGCCAACAGCTCCAGATAGTTGAGGGATTTACGCCCGTCCCCATCCACCGCCTTGGCCAGCGCCTCTTTGACGCCGGGGGCGAAGGTGAGTGCCGGATCATTGAGACCACGGGGATCGGTCATCGCCTGATCGAGCATGGCGAGAATATCGCTCTCCTCCAGTCGCTTGAGCAGATAGACCCGTGCTCGTGAGAGCAGTGCGTTGTTGAGTTCGAACGAGGGGTTTTCGGTGGTGGCACCGATAAAGGTGATGGTGCCATCTTCGATGTGAGGCAGGAACACATCCTGCTGGCTCTTGTTGAAGCGGTGCACCTCATCCACGAACAGGATGGTACGCACCCCGCGCCAGCTGTTCTCCTTCGCCTTGTCGATGGCGGCGCGGATCTCCTTGATACCGGAGGTGACCGCAGAGAGTCGCTCCACTTCCGCCTGGCAGTAGTGAGCCATCAACTCCGCCAGCGTGGTCTTGCCGGTACCGGGCGGCCCCCACAGGATCATCGAGTGGCAGTGACCCGCCAGGATCGCTTTGCGCAGGGGCTTGTCAGCCCCCAGGATATGTTGCTGACCGATATACTGGTCGAGGTTTTGCGGCCGCATCCGGGCCGCCAGCGGACGAAAGTCCGATGAGAAATCCAGCGACAAGTTGCTCATCTGTATTGACCACCCAACGTCACGTCACTCGCCTTTGACTGGCGCAGTGGCGAGCAATCCAACGACCGCTTGCTCATTAGCGCTGGTCGTCCAGCTCGACCCCCTTCGGGATCTTGAAAACAAATTCGTTGCCCTTGAGCACCGGCTTGCGGTTGAAGCTGCTCAGGGTGAATTCACTCCACTGCCCTTGCGCCTCTTTCACATCGAAACGACTGATGTTGTCTTGTCTGTCGAAGGTGACACGGAAGGAGGCGATCAGCTCATCCTTGTTGCGGCTGGTGACGGTGTAGACATCGCCCTGCTGGGTCACGTCATAGTTCTTCCAGAACTTGTCGTCATTGCCGGCGATCAGAATAAAGGGGGTGTTGAGCACCGCATCTTTCAGCTTGAGGGCAGTGACCTGCTCGACGAAGGGATCATAGACCCAGACATCCTGACCATCTGCCACGATCAGGCTCTCGTCCGGCGAGGTAGTGTGCCAGTTGAAACGGTTTGGCCGCTGCACCAGCAGATCGCCGCTGGCCTTTTGCAGCTCCTTGCCCTTGCTGTCATAGACGGTCTGGGCAAATTTGGCGGAGAAGAGGCTCACCCCCGCCAGCTTCTGTTTGAGATCGCTGGCCGCATCGGCCCACACCTGGCTGCTGGCCATCAGCAGCACGGTACCCATCAACAGTTGTTTTTTCATCACGCTCTTCATAAAGACGCTCTCGATAAAAGGCCACGCCCGCGGAGGGCATGGCCAGGGATAGTATGAAACGGTGAGGCTTAGTCCCGCACCGGCGGCGGTGCCAGCACGTCGCGCTGACCATTGCCACCCGGTGAGCTGACGATGCCCTGATTCTCCATCTGCTCGATGAGACGGGCTGCCCGGTTGTAACCAATCTTGAACTTGCGCTGGACGCTGGAGGTCGAGCCACGGCGGGACTCCACCACGAAAGCAACCGCTTCGTCGAACAGGGGGTCCAGCTCTTCATCGCCACCACCGCCATATTCGCCGCTGCCACCTTCACCACCCGACTCACCGGAGAGGATCTCCTCGATGTAGTTCGGCTCGCCGCGCAGTTTCCAGTCCGCAACCACCTTGTGCACTTCGTGATCATCGACGAACGCACCGTGTACCCGGGTCGGGTTGGAGGTACCGGCCGGCATGTAGAGCATGTCGCCCATACCGAGCAGAGATTCGGCACCACCCTGATCGATGATGGTGCGCGAGTCGATCTTGCTCGACACCTGGAACGAGATCCGGGTCGGGATGTTGGCCTTGATAAGACCGGTAATGACATCCACCGACGGACGCTGGGTCGCCAGAATAAGGTGAATACCGGCGGCCCGCGCCTTCTGGGCGATACGGGCGATCAGCTCTTCCACCTTCTTGCCGACGATCATCATCATGTCGGCAAATTCGTCCACCACCACCACGATGTGAGGCAGTTTCTCCAACTCTGGCGGCATCTGATCCATGGAGTCACCCGGGCGCCACAACGGATCCAGCAGAGGTTCCCCCTCCTCGATGGCAGCCAGCACCTTGTCGTTGTAGCCCTTGAGGTTGCGCACCCCGACTGCCGACATCAGCTTGTAACGGCGTTCCATCTCGCCCACACACCAGCGCAGGGCGTTGGCGGCGTCCTTCATGTCGGTCACCACCTCGGTCAGCAGATGCGGGATCCCTTCGTAGACGGAGAGTTCCAGCATCTTGGGGTCGATCATGATGAAGCGCAGATCATCGGGGGATGACTTGTAGAGCATCGAGATGATCATAGTGTTGACCCCCACCGACTTACCGGAACCTGTGGTACCGGCCACCAGCAGGTGCGGCATCTTGGCCAGGTTCACCACCACCGGCTCGCCGGCGATGTCCTGACCCAGGCCCATGGTGAGCGGGTTGCGGCTATCG
Source organism: Aeromonas sp. FDAARGOS 1416 (assembly GCF_019048085.1). Taxonomy (NCBI): domain Bacteria; kingdom Pseudomonadati; phylum Pseudomonadota; class Gammaproteobacteria; order Aeromonadales; family Aeromonadaceae; genus Aeromonas; species Aeromonas sp. FDAARGOS 1416. The sequence goes on from NZ_CP077301.1 coordinate 1,820,013, forward strand.
CGGAAAGCATCGCAGTCGAGGGTTTCGCGCAGGTAAACGGTCTGGCGCACCCGGTTGGGCAGCTCGATCCCCACATAGGTTTTACCCGGAATCACTTCCACCACCCTCACGCTGCTGGCAGACAAGGAGCGGGCCAGATCGCGCGAGAGGTTGGTGATCTTGCTCGCCTTCATGCCCGGCGCCAGATCCAGCTCGAAACGGGTAATAACCGGACCCGGATAGACACCCACCACCTTGGCCTGCACGTTGTAGTCGGCAAGCTTGGCCTCCACCAGACGGCCCATGCGATCCAGCTCATCCTTGCTCATCATCTGGGTCTTGGCAGGTGGACGGTCGAGCAGCTCGATACTCGGCAACGGTGGCATTGTTGACTGCGGACGACGCTTGGGCTTGGTTGGTGCGACGGCTACCGACGCAGCGACCTCGTCGTCCCCTTCGGCCCAGGGCAGATCCAGATCGTCCTCATCATCGTCATCGGCCACAGCCAGTACCGGCTGGCGGCGACCATTGGCGGCCGCCACCGCACGTTTCGGTTTGGCAGCCGGAGCTGGCTCATCATCTTCATCATCAAACTGGGGATCGAACTCGAAGGTATCCTCGTCGAGTTCCGGCAGCCACTCTTCGGAGGCAGCCTTCTGGTTCTTGGCCTTGGGCTTGCGAGTCCAGCTGGTGTGCGGCTCATCTTCCTCGTCATCAAACGCGATGGCCCCTACCCCGCCTTCCAGCAAGGGATCCGGCCCCTCGTTGCGGGGTTGACGCCAGCCACCGGTCAGCCAGCGGCCGAGGGTGGTCGGGAAGTGGTAAACAGCGCTGACCGAACCGGTACAGGCCGCACCGATCTGCTCGACGATGGTGAGCCAGGACCAGCCGGTAAACAGGGTGATGCCGGTTGCCACGAAGCAGAGCAGCATCAGGTTGGCCCCGACGCCGCCAAACAGCGGTACCACTGCAGAAGCGATCACATCCCCCACCAGACCACCGGCGGAGAAGTTTTGCATATCGTTGAAGTTCATGCTGGCAATGGCCGACATGCCGAGCACGGTCAGGATAAAGCCGATGATCCGCACCCCCAGGGTGAGGTAATCCACATCGAGCAGACGGCTCGGGCGCCAGAACAGACTCCAGCCCAGCAGCACCACCAGCGGCGGCACCAGATAGGAGAAGGCACCAAAGGTAAACATGGTGATATCGGCGAGCCAGGCACCGGCACTACCGGCGAGGTTCTTCACCTCCCCTTGCCAGGAGGTCTGGGACCAGCCGGGATCAGCGGGATGATAGGACAACAGGGCAAGCAGAAGATAAGCAGCCATCAGGGTGATGGCGATCAAGACGGCTTCGAAGATCCGTTGTGTACCTGATAAAGGAGTAAACAGCTTTTTATCGGCCAAACTCCGGCTCCTTTCTGAAAACATGTAATGCAGGAAATAAGGGGGCCTAGTATCCCCGAAAAGCCCATCGATTGTCAGCCAGAGCCTGATGGGACGGGGCCATATTTGCAATTATCTTTACAAGAAGAAACGAGCGGACCGGCCGCTCGTTTCTGACTGTCATGGTGTCTCATATGGAAAAGATACCACGGCATAACCTGCTTTATCGGGTGCTGATCACCAGACGACTGCTCTGCTTGACCTCTTCCATCACCACGTAGGTGCGGGTGTCATTGACACCGGGCAGACGCAGCAGGGTTTCCCCCAACAGACGGCGGTAAGCCGACATGTCGCTGACTCGGGTCTTGAGCAGATAGTCGAAGTCACCGGAAACCAGATGACACTCCTGGATCTCTTCGAGCACCTGAACAGCCTTGTTGAACTGTTCAAACACATCAGGCGCCCCGCGATTGAGGGTTATCTCTACAAACACCAGCAGAGATGCGTCCAGATAATGAGGGTTCAGAATAGCGGCATATCCTTCGATATAACCTTGTCGCTCGAGGCGACGAACCCGTTCCAGACACGGTGTAGGACTCAGGCCAACTCGCTTGGACAACTCAACATTCGAAATCCTGCCATCCTTTTGCAGTTCATTAAGAATGTTGCGGTCAATCCTGTCCAAATCCTTTAGCCGACTCTTAGCTTCCATCATTTTATTCCATCCTTTGGCTATTTTTTGGTAAGAATCACCAGTCATTTTATAATTATGGTCACAAATCCTGTCAATACCTGAATATACTAGGCGCAAATGTTGGTTAACATTTTGGCAACATGAAACACCAATCTATAGACGAGGGATAGCATGATTATCGGTGTACCTAAAGAGATAAAAAACCATGAATACCGCGTAGGCATGGTTCCGGCCAGTGTACGTGAACTGACAGCACGAAACCATACTGTTTTCGTCCAAAGCGGTGCCGGAAACGGCATTGGCTTCAGCGATGCAGATTATATCGCTGTTGGAGCCGAAATTTTGGCCTCTGCAGCAGAGGTTTTCGCCAAAGCCGAGATGATCGTCAAGGTCAAGGAACCTCAGCCTGTCGAATGTGCTATGCTGCGTCCGGGTCAAACCCTGTTCACCTATCTGCATCTGGCGCCAGACTTGCCCCAGACCGAAGCCCTGCTGAAAAGCGGCGCCATCTGTATCGCCTATGAAACCGTCACCGACGGCCGTGGCGGCCTGCCCCTGCTGGCCCCCATGTCGGAAGTCGCAGGTCGCATGTCTATTCAGGCAGGTGCCCAGGCGCTGGAAAAATCGCGCGGTGGTAGCGGTGTGCTGCTCGGCGGCGTACCCGGTGTCGAACCGGCCAAGGTGGTGATCATCGGTGGCGGCGTGGTCGGCTCCAATGCAGCCCGCATGGCCATTGGCCTGCGCGCGGATGTGACCATCCTCGACAACAACGTCGATACCCTTCGCCGTCTCGATAACGAGTTCCAGGGAGCGGCCAAAGTGGTCTATTCCAACAGCGAGACCCTGGAACGCCATCTGCTGGCGGCCGATCTGGTCATCGGCGGTGTGCTGGTGCCGGGTGCCACTGCGCCAAAACTTGTCCGCCGTGACCACATTGCGCGCATGAAGCCGGGTTCTGCCATCGTCGATGTGGCCATCGATCAGGGCGGCTGCGTGGAAACCTCCCACGCCACCACCCACCAGGATCCAACCTATATTGTCGATGAGGTGGTGCACTACTGTGTCGCCAACATGCCGGGGGCGGTGGCCCGCACCTCGACCGTGGCGCTCAACAATGCCACCCTCCCCTTTATTATCAAGCTGGCCCAGCAAGGGTATCGTCAGGCACTGCTGAGCGATCCCAACCTGCTGCACGGGCTCAACGTGATGGAGGGCAAGCTCACCTGCAAGGAAGTGGCCGTGGCACATGGCCTTGCCTACACGGATCCCCTGACCCTGCTGAACTGATCTGCGCTGGCCTGCGCCAGTTGGAGATGAGTGAAAATCCGCCCGCGATGGGCGGTTTTTTTATTCCTTTATTTTGCATGTCACCCCTTGTGAACACGATTAGTGCAATCGACTCACCAGCCTTTGACCCCGGATCACGAATTACCTACAATCGCGCAAACTCATCACATCCCGGAAATGACATCATGAGCCAAGTCACTCACAGCAAATTGCTGATCTTAGGGTCAGGCCCGGCCGGTTACACCGCGGCCGTCTACGCCGCCCGCGCCAACCTCAATCCCCTGCTCATCACCGGCATGCAGCAAGGGGGTCAGCTGACCACCACCACCGAAGTGGAGAACTGGCCAGGTGATCCGGAAGGCCTGACCGGCCCGGCACTGATGGAGCGCATGAAAGAGCATGCAGAGAAGTTCGATACCCGCATCCTGTTTGATCACATCAACAGTGTCGAACTGACTCAGCGCCCGTTCCGCCTCAAAGGGGACAACGGCGAATACACCTGCGATGCCCTGATCATCGCGACCGGCGCCTCCGCCAAGTATCTGGGCCTGCCCTCCGAAGAGGCCTTCAAGGGTCGCGGCGTCTCCGCCTGTGCCACCTGTGACGGTTTCTTCTACCGCAATCAGGAAGTGGCGGTGATCGGCGGCGGCAACACCGCAGTTGAAGAAGCCTTGTATCTGGCCAACATCGCCAAGAAGGTGCACCTGATCCACCGCCGCGACGAGTTCCGGGCCGAGAAGATCCTGATCAAGCGTCTGCACGACAAGGTCGCGAGCGGTAACATCGTGCTGCACACCCACCAGACCCTGGACGAAGTGCTGGGTGACCAGATGGGAGTCACCGGTGTGCGCCTGCGCAACACTCAGGACAACAGCACCAGCGAGCTGCCGCTGATGGGCGTCTTCATCGCCATCGGCCACCAGCCCAATACCCAGATCTTCGATGGCCAGCTGGAGATGCAAAACGGCTATCTGAAGGTACGTGGCGGCCTCGACGGTTTTGCCACCCAGACCAGCATTGAAGGTGTCTTCGCTGCCGGCGACGTGGCCGACCACAACTACCGTCAGGCGATCACCTCTGCCGGTACCGGCTGCATGGCAGCCCTCGATGCCGAACGCTACCTCGACGCGCAATAAATAAGCGCAGTTGTGATATAAGGCATACCAGTCGGTATGCCTTTTTTATTTGAAGGAGTCTAATGAAACAGAAGATATTGATTGTCGAAGATAGCCTGACCATCCGCCGTATGCTGACTCAGGCCATTGCCCAGCAGACAGGCCTCGAGATTGACGCCTTCGATACCCTCGAAGGCGCCCGTCACTGTCGGGGAGAGGAGTATGTGGTCGCGCTGGTGGACCTGACCTTGCCGGATGCGCCCCGTGGCGAAGCGGTCAACGAGCTGCTAGCTCGAGGTTTGCCGGTGGTTATCCTCACTGCCGACATCAGCGAGGATAAACGTGCCGCCTGGCTGGAAACCGGCGTGCTGGACTATGTGATGAAGGATTCGCGCCACTCGCTGCAATATGCCGTCAGTCTGGTGCACCGCCTCTATCTCAACCAGTCCATCGAAGTGCTGGTAGTCGACGACTCACGCACCTCCCGTCACCGCACCATGGCCCAGTTGCGCAAGCAGTTGTTGCAGGTGCATGAGGCCAGTCATGCCCGTGAAGCGATGGCGATGCTGGAGCAACACCCGGACATCCGGCTGGCACTGGTCGACTACTATATGCCGGATATCGATGGCATCAGTCTGGTGCGGATGCTGAGAGAGCGATACAGCAAGCAGCAGCTCGCGATTATCGGGATCTCGGTCTCGGACAAACGCGGTCTCTCTGCTCGCTACCTCAAGCAAGGCGCCAACGACTTTCTCAACCAGCCGTTCGAGCCGGAAGAGCTGCAGTGTCGGGTCAGCCACAATCTAGAGGCCCTCGAGCAGTTCAACAGCATTCAGGAGTCCGCCAATCGTGACTACCTGACCGGTCTCTACAACCGGCGCTACTGGTTCAACGAAGGGCAAAAATGGTTTGAAGAGCATCAGCGCCAGCAGACGCCTCTGGCACTCTGTGTGCTCGATGTGGATCACTTCAAGCAGGTCAACGATCACTGGGGCCATGCCATCGGCGATCAACTGCTCTGCCATCTGACCCGGCTACTGACCCAGTTCTTCCCCGATGCCATGATCGCCCGGTTTGGCGGAGAGGAGTTTGCCATGATGGTGCCTCACTGTACCGTCCCCGTGTTGATCAAGCGTCTTGAAGGGCTGCGCCAGCAGCTGCGCCAGCAACCCTTGTCACCGGAAACCCCGCTCTTTGTTCGCGCCAGTTACGGCGTGATCAGTGTCGGGCGGATATCCATGGACGAGGCGCTGAGCGTAGCGGATCGGCTGCTCTATCAGGCAAAGAACACCGGTCGCGACAAGATAGTCTCTCAAGAGACAGCTATCTGAATCCTCAGGGCATCAGTCCCGTGTATTACCGCCCGACAGACTTTCCAGCAGGAGAGTCTGCGGGTTCCTTCCCTGCCACAGTCTCCCCATCACCGAGACTATCGAAAGTCAGTAAGTCTTGTCGACCCGCACCCCATCATCGAAGTAGAGAATGCGCACCTTGTCCCCATTGGCAAAGACCATGGCGGGATCATAATCCTGGATCACGTTGATAAGAGCATTTTGTTCGTTGCGGATCAGCAGCTCCACCAGCTTGTTTTCCACCACGGTTCCCCCGGACTGGTATTGCTGCGCAGCCGCAGCCCCCGCGAGTGCGCCGACGGCGGTGGCGATTTCACGGCCATGACCGCCGCCAAACTGGTTGCCCAGCAGACCGCCCAACACGGCACCACCCAGCGTCTTCCAGCCAGAGTGCTCGGACTCCAGGATCTGGCGCTGGGTAATATTGCGCACCGTTTCGACCTGACCAAACACAACCTGATTGACCGGCCGCGCGGTATTGCGCTGGTAGACCTCCGCCCCGGCGGGCGCCGTGACAAAGCAGAGCAAGCTGGATACTATCAGGATAATGGCCTTCATCTATGAACCTCGTTGCCTTATGTCTCGCTATCTTACCCAACTGGATGATGAGCTTTGCTGGTTTCCCGACCCCAGCCATGCGCTGGAAGAACCCAACGGCTTGCTGGCAATCGGCGGGGATCTCTCCCCTGCCAGATTGCTGGCAGCTTACCACAAGGGGATCTTCCCGTGGAATGAACCCCACCAACTGACCCTGTGGTGGTCACCGGATCCCCGCGGGGTGATCCGTCCCGACCAACTCCATGTGGGGCGGACACTGCAGAAGATTATCCGCCGTACCCCATTCGATATTTCTGTCAATCGCGCCTTTAATGAAGTCATTACCGCCTGCGCCGCCCCTCGTCGCACTGCCGATGGCACCTGGATCAGCCAACCCATGATCGATGCCTACCAGCAGTTGCACCGGCTGGGTCATGCCCACTCTATCGAGATCTGGCAAGGGGGAGAGCTGCAAGCGGGACTGTATGGCCTCTCTATCGGCCGACTGTTTTGCGGTGAATCCATGTTCAGCCGGATTGATAACGGCGCCAAACTTGCCATGGTGGCACTCTGTCGCCACTTCGCCCGCCATCGCGGCGCCCTCATCGATTGCCAGATGCAAAACCCGTTTCTGGCGACCCTGGGTATCGAGGAGTGGCCACGGGCCCGCTTTCTGGCTGAGCTGGCGCGCCTTGGCCATCAACCACTATTGGCTTCCTGCTGGCAAGAGGGGGAAATCAGCCTATGACTGAAGAAGTGATCCTAAAAGTAGGGCTGACCCCCAAGCATCCCTGCAGTTATCTGGACCATGAACAGGAGCAGTTGCTGGTGCTGATGGATCACAATCTGCTCAACGCCAACGGTTACGAGCGATTGTTGACTGCCGGTTTTCGCCGCAGTGGCAACGACATCTATCGCCCCCACTGCCCGGCGTGCCATGCCTGCCAGTCCCTTCGTATTCACAGCGAACGCTTTCGTCCCAGCCGAGGCCAGAAGCGGATCCGCCAGCTCAACAGGGATATCGAAATCGTCCTGAGCTATGATGACAAACCCGAGTATTACCTGCTCTACGAACGCTACATTCGTGAGCGCCACCACGATGGCAGCATGTATCCCCCCAACCGCAGCCAGTATCGCGGGTTTCTCCATTGTGACTGGATGCCGCCGCTCTACCTGGAGATGCGCAAGGAAGGCCGCCTGATCGGTGTCGCCACCACAGACCTGCTGCCCCACTCCTTGAGTGCCATGTACACCTTCTTCGATCCGGATTATGCCGATCGCTCCCTGGGCACCTTTGCCATCCTCTGCCAGCTCGATCTGGCCAGGCGAACCGGGCGAAGCTGGCTCTATCTTGGCTATCTGGTAAAGGCGTGTCGCAAGATGAATTACAAGCGCAATTATCTCCCTCATGAGCTGTTAATTCAGGGGGAATGGAAAAATATCGACACCAAGCCCGAGTAAACTTTACACATAGCCTTAAATCCGGCATGATCCAGCGGTTTTTTGTTGTGGCTTATCAAGAGGATTCAATGGCTAAAGAAGACAGTATTGAGATGCAGGGCACTATTCTCGAAACCCTGCCCAATACCATGTTCCGTGTGGAACTGGAGAATGGTCACGTGGTTATCGCTCATATTTCAGGCAAGATGCGCAAAAACTACATTCGTATCCTGACTGGAGACAAAGTAACGGTAGCACTGACTCCCTACGATCTCTCCAAGGGACGTATTGTTTTCCGCTCTCGCTAAGCCAGGAATTCAGCAAAAAACCCCAACCTTTCGGTTGGGGTTTTTTGTCGTTTTCTGATCACTGACGCTTAGTGGGAAACAGCTTCAACATTGACCTGAAAATCAAAGCTGAGGCTGTCATTTACCAACTCAACCTTCACAATTCCCCCGTCAACCAGTGAACCGAACAGGATCTCGTTGGCCAGGGGTTTCTTGAGGTGCTCCTGGATTACCCGACCCATCGGTCTGGCGCCCATGGCTCTGTCATACCCCTTCTCCGCCAACCAGTGGCGGGCACGCTCGGACACCTCGAGAGAAACTCCCTTCGCATCCAGTTGAACCTGCAATTCGACAATGAACTTGTCGACCACCTGATGGATCACCGTCATATCCAGATGGTTGAACCAGATGGTGTGATCAAGCCGGTTGCGAAACTCCGGACTGAAGGTCTTGTTGATCACCGCCATGGCATCGTGGCTCAAATCCTGTTGCTGGAAGCCAATCGATTTGCGCTGAGTCTCCTGCACTCCGGCGTTGGTAGTCATCACCAAAATGACGTTACGGAAATCCGCCTTACGCCCGTTGTTGTCGGTCAAGGTGCCGTTGTCCATCACCTGCAGCAGTAGATTGAATACGTCCGGGTGAGCTTTCTCAATTTCGTCGAGCAACACGACGGAATGAGGGTGTTTGATCACCGCATCGGTCAGCAGACCACCCTGCTCAAAACCAACATAGCCGGGAGGCGCACCAATCAGGCGTGAGACGGTGTGGCGTTCCATGTACTCGGACATATCAAAGCGCAGCATCTCGACACCCAATGCCTTGCCCAACTGCTGGGTCACCTCTGTTTTACCAACACCGGTAGGACCGGCAAACAAGAAGCAACCAACCGGGCGACGCTCGTTACCCAAACCTGAACGAGAGAGGCGAATCGCATCGGTCAGCACCTCGATGGCTTTATCCTGACCAAAGACCACCATCTTCAGATTGCGCTCCAGGTTCTTCAGCACCTCTTTATCCGAGGAAGAAACTGATTTCTCCGGAATGCGGGCGATCTTGGCTACGATGGACTCAATTTCCTGCACATTGATCACTTTCTTGCGCTTGCTCGCCGGCAGCAACCGCTGACCGGCACCCGCTTCGTCGATCACGTCGATCGCCTTGTCGGGTAAATGACGATCATTGATGTACTTGGCAGAGAGCTCGGCAGCTGCCCGGATCGCCTTGGCGGTATAGCGCACGCCGTGGTGAGCTTCATAGCGACTCTTGAGGCCCATCAGGATGCGAGTGGTGTCATCGATAGTCGGCTCGACAATATCGATCTTCTGGAAGCGACGGGCCAGCGCACGGTCTTTCTCGAAGATCTGGGCGTACTCCTGATAAGTGGTGGATCCCACACAGCGGAGCAAACCATTGGAGAGCAGCGGCTTGATCAGGTTGGCTGCATCCAGCTGACCACCGGATGCCGCACCGGCACCGATGATGGTATGGATCTCGTCGATAAAGAGGATGGCCCCTTCCTGACGCTCAATCTGCTTGAGCAGTACCTTGAGGCGCTTCTCGAAATCACCACGGTATTTGGTGCCCGCCAGCAGAGAACCCATATCCAGCGAATAGATGGTACTGCCCGCAATCACCTCGGGGACATCCCCCTTGACGATGCGATAGGCCAGACCTTCGGCAATGGCGGTTTTACCCACGCCCGCTTCACCCACCAGCAGCGGGTTGTTCTTGCGACGACGGCAGAGCACCTGAATGGTACGATTGAGCTCCTGATCACGGCCAATCAGCGGATCGATGCGCCCTTCCAGCACCAGCTGGTTCAGGTTGGTGGCAAAGCTCTCGATCTGGGCGGCCGAAACATCATCATCAGACTCGGGATTGTTATTGCTGCCGAGATCCGGCTTGCTGTCCTTGCGCACCCCGTGGGAGAGGAAATTGACGACGTCGAGACGGCTGATCTCGGCTTTTTTCAGGAAATAGGCAGCTTGTGACTCCTGCTCACTGAAGATAGCGACCAGCACGTTGGCGCCGCTGACTTCGGTATTTCCGGAGGATTGCACATGGAAGACGGCACGCTGCAACACGCGCTGGAAGCCCAGTGTCGGCTGGGTTTCACGATCTTCATCGTCGCGCGGTATGAGCGGAGTAGTTTGGGTGATGAATGCGCGGATCTCCTTGCGCATCTGCTCGACATCGGCACCACAGGAGCTCAGCGCCTCATGGGCTGAACTGTTATCCAGAAGGGCTAACAACAGGTGCTCGACGGTCATGAATTCGTGGCGCTCGTCACGGGCCAGTTTGAAAGCCTCGTTCAGCGTCTTTTCTAGATCTTTATTCAACATAGGCACCTCCCCTAGTACAGCTACAATGTGGTGTCACACTCGCCATCAAGTCATCAGATTCAAGCCTTTTCCATAGTACAGAGCAGTGGATGTTCGTTGTTACGTGCATAGGTGTTGACTTGGACAACCTTGGTTTCGGCGATCTCTGCGGTAAACATGCCGCAGACACCCTTACCACTATAATGCACACTCAGCATGACCTGAGTCGCCTTGTCCAAATCCATACCAAAGAACTTTTGCAGCACCTCCACCACAAACTCCATGGGCGTGTAGTCATCGTTGTTCAACACAACCTTATACATGGGTGGCGGCTGCAGCTTTGTTTTCTCTGCTTCTGCAATCTCTTCATTAGCAAAGAGTTCTTTCTGCTTGCTCATAATCGCGCTTTGGTACCTCTAGATTACTACCGTCTCACACAAGCTTGTCAATAGACTTGTTAACCAGATCACATCAGCTGTTAACAACTTCTTGACTCGCTCAAAAGTTAGACTAGATTGGTTACTTGCTAATCTGCGCCCGTCTGCTATGGGCCCATGTCCCTAGTTATAAAGGGCTGGCGCAGGTTACTCAACGACTTCTGGGTAATCAATAAAAGGATGTAGAAGTATGGCAACCGGCACAGTTAAGTGGTTTAACAACGCAAAAGGATTTGGGTTTATCTGTCCGGAAGGGGGCGGTGAGGATATCTTCGCTCACTACTCCACGATTCAAATGGAGGGCTACAAGACCCTGAAAGCGGGTCAGGCTGTCAATTTTGAACTGCAACAGGGGCCGAAAGGAAATCACGCCTCTGTGATTGTGCCAAACGAAGCACAAAATATGTAAATAACGCCCGTTGGATAAATAAAAAACCGGTTCCTCTCTGAGCAACCGGTTTTTTATTGTCAGATTTCTGGCGAATCCTGCCTCCTCATGGGATCACAGGTTATCGCCAGCCATGATCAGTCGTGATATTCACTGCAGGCGATCAGGGTATTTTCCATCAGGCTGGCGACCGTCATCGGGCCCACGCCACCGGGTACCGGGGTAATGAAGGAGGCATGGCTGCGCGCCGTCTCAAACTCTACATCCCCGACCAGCGAGCCATCAGCCAGACGGTTGATGCCCACATCGATCACCAGTGCCCCCGGTTTGATCCACTCCCCAGGGATGAAGTTGGGCTTGCCAACTGCGACAACCAGCAGATCGGCACGGCGTACCTGCTCTTCCAGATCCCGCGTAAAACGATGGCAGGTCGTGGTTGTGCAGCCCGCCAGCAACAATTCGAGGGTCATGGGACGCCCCACTATGTTGGACGCTCCCACCACGACAGCATGCAGACCGTGCGTCTTCACGCCGGTGGTCTCGATCAGCGTCATGATCCCTTTCGGGGTGCAGGGGCGCAGCGCCGGAATACGTTGGGCCAGACGGCCGACGTTATACGGGTGGAATCCATCTACATCCTTGTCAGGCTGGATCCGCTCCAACACCTGAGTGGTATCAAAGTGATCCGGCAACGGCAACTGAACCAGAATGCCATCTACGTGGCTATCCGCATTCAACTGGTCGATCAGCGCCAGCAGCTCTTCCTGACTGGCAGTGGCACTCAGGTCATAGGATCGGGAGAGAAAACCCACCTCCTCGCACGCCCGACGTTTGCTGCCGACATAGACCTGAGAGGCTGGATCCGCCCCCACCAGAATGACTGCCAGCCCTGGAGCCCGTTTCCCTGCCGCCAACCGCTGTTGGACTTGCGCCGCGACCTGGCTGCGAATCGTTTGCGCAACCTGTTTTCCATCTATGATTTTGGCAGACATCGTTCTCCACTCACCATGTGTTCAACTGCCGCGCATTGTCGCATTTTTTTAGCCGGGATGTTAGCGGCAGACGCACGCCATACCTGTAGCGGGCAATAAGTAGGCACTTGAATTTACTGGGGGAAAAAGTCGTTGACGCTGGCCCTTACGCTTGGCTATGATGCCCGCCCGTTGCCCAGTACGACTCATGTCGATATGCTGGTCAGGGATTTTCGGTGATTAGCGCAGTCCGGTAGCGCATCTGGTTTGGGACCAGAGGGTCAAAGGTTCGAATCCTTTATCACCGACCATGTTCATCGACTCGTCCTCAAAACGGGTTGATACAAAGCGCCCTTAGCTCAGTTGGATAGAGCAACGGCCTTCTAAGCCGTGGGTCGCAGGTTCGAATCCTGCAGGGCGCGCCATTGATGTTCCCCAATCCTTCTGGATTGGCGAGCGTTGATGAAAATTTCAGCGGTGGCTGTAGCTCAGTTGGTAGAGTCCCGGATTGTGATTCCGGTTGTCGTGGGTTCGAGCCCCATCAGCCACCCCATTATTCTGTCGATAATCGCCGCAAGGGGATGTCCATCGACTGGTGCAGTGACCTTCTGGTCTACACCACAAAAAAACCGGCTTTGGCCGGTTTTTTTGTTTTTACGCCCGACAGAGCCTTGCCTTGTCTACAAGGCCATCATCCTCTAGATCGATAAACGCGGCTCTGCCCATTTGTCACGATGTGCGCCTCCCCATCGATACACACAGCCACACTCCCACACGCACCAGCCTGCCCGGTTCTTTTTCTGTATTTCCCAAGCACCATTGATATGCTGATCGTTCTTCTTCTCTCCTGCTTTCCGTTGGAGCTTTTCTATGCAACGCATTCTTTTTGTCGAAGATGATCCCGAGATTGGCCAGCTCATCAGCAGTTGGCTCGGCCGCCACGATATGGAAGTGATCCTCGAGCCCAGAGGGGACATGGCGCTGGCCCGGATCGAGGCCGAACAGCCCGATCTGGTGCTGCTCGATATCATGCTGCCAGGGCAAGATGGCATGTCCCTCTGCCGGGATCTGCGGCCGCGCTTCGACGGCCCCATCGTAATGCTCACCTCGCTGGATAGCGACATGAACCAGATCCTGAGTCTGGAGCTGGGCGCCAACGACTACATCCTTAAAACCACCCCGCCCCCCGTGCTACTGGCCAGACTGAGGGTGCAGTTTCGCCAGCACCAGCAAGCATCAACCCAACCGGCAGCCACCAGCAGCGTTCCCCAGCAGCTGCAATTTGGTCGGCTACGGGTGGATGGTCCGGGACGAGATGTGCGGCTCGATGGCGAGAGCATTGCTCTCTCGACCGCCGATTTTGATCTGTTGTGGGAACTCGCTTGTCACGCCGGCCAGATCCTAGGACGGGAAGCTCTCTTTCGCAGCTTGCGCGGCCGGGAGTACGACGGTCAGGATCGCAGCATGGATGTGGCCATCTCCCGCCTGCGCCGCAAACTGGGTGATAACCCCGACAACCCGACCCGGATCAAGACGGTGCGCCAGAAAGGCTACCTCTTCGTCCCCCACGCCTGGGAATAACCCTCTTTCGGGAGCACCGCCATGCGCCGCCTCTTTATCCAGTTCTATCTGTTGCTGATCGGCTGCTTCACCCTGGCCATCCTGCTGGTTGGTGTGGTCTATCAGGTGACCGCCGAACGGGCGGGTGATCGCTATCTCGAACGCATGATGCAGGGCTCTCTTGGCCTGTTGACCGGCGAGTTGGCAAGAACCCCGCCAGAGCGCTGGCCCGATCGGCTGGCCGAGCAGAGCAGTCAGTTTACCCTCCCCCTCAAGATCGGCGAGCTGGTGCGCCAGCCACTGGCCAGCGATGATCAAGCCTTTCTGGCCGCCGGCAACATTGTCATCGTCGAGGAGGATGACACCTTCCTGCAGCGCATCCCCGATACCGACCGGGTGCTGATTGTCGGCCCTGTACCCTACCTCTCCTACCTGCACGAGCTGCACTGGGTCGATGTGGGGCTGCTGCTGGTGATCGGCCTATCCCTCGGCCTGCCCATTCTGCTCTGGTTGCGTCCCCACTGGCGCGGCTTGCAGCAGTTGGAGCAAACCGCACGTCGCGTAGGCGATGGGGATCTCTCTTGCCGAACCAATCTGCCACCGGGCAGCAGTCTGGCCCGGGTGGGACGCACCTTCGATCAAATGGCGACCCAATTGCAGGCCATGATTGCCAGCCGCAAGCAACTGACCGATGCCATCGCCCACGAGTTGCGCACCCCGCTGGTCCGGTTGCGCTATCGGCTTGCCATGCTCGATCCTGCCCCTGCCGAGCAGGAGCAGCAGGCGCTGGAGCGAGATCTGGGGGCGCTGGACGCCCTGATCGAAGAGATGCTCACCTACGCTAAGCTGGATAGACCCGAGCTGCCGTTGCAGCGCGACGAGCTTGAACTCAGCCACTGGGCACAAACGCATCTCGGCGACTGGCAAGCGCTGGCACCTGAGAAGAGGCTCACCCTTGATCTGCCGCAACGCTACATGCCCTGGTGCGGCGATCAACGGCTGTTGACGCGCGCCGTGGAAAACCTGATCGGCAATGCTCTGCGCTACGCCGAGAGCGAGGTTACCCTCTCCATCTCGCGGCTGCAGGAGAACTATCTGCTGGAGGTGAGCGACGATGGGCCGGGGATCGATCCGGCGCTGGCCCCCCAGATCTTCGAACCATTCGTGCGCCTTGATCAGAGCCGGGATCGTCGCACCGGCGGCACCGGGTTGGGGCTGGCCATCGTGCGCAGCATTGCCCGTCATCACGGAGGGGATGTGGCGCTGCTGGCCAGTGACCACGGCGCCCGCTTCTGCCTCACCCTGCCTGTACATTTGGATACAAACCGTCACCAACCGCTCACTGAAGGGCCGCCGCAACCGTCATAGGATGACTGTCATGGAGAACGCTCCATAACATCAACCCGAATAAGGAAATTGAACATGAAAAAGATCATTCCCCTGACCCTGGCTGCCGTCTTCGCCCTCACCTCCGGTTTCACCATGGCGGCCACCCCGACCAAGACCGCCACACCGCAGGCGACCCAGACCAAGGTGGTGAAAAAACACCATAAAGCCACCCACGCCAAGACCCCTGCCGTCAAAGTCGCACCGAAAACCAAGTGATCCAACCGGTCACTGGATAGCACAGAGGGAGGCTGACGCCTCCCTTTCCATCTCTTCCCGAAATTTTCCTGACGAGCGCCTCCCTCGTCCAAACCGGATCCACGACCCGGCTCCCCCTTTGCGGGAAACGGTCAATGACCACAGGAACATGGCATGTGGCGTCATCTGCTTAAATGGCTCGGCCCCTTGTACAGCTTGCTGCTGCTCGGCACCGCACTGACCGTGCTGTATCACCTGACTCAGGCATGGCACTGGCACGATATTCGTCTGGCCATCTGGTCCCAACCCCTGCCGCGACTGGCGGGCGCCCTGTTGCTGACCCTGCTCAGTTATGGTTGCCTCTGCAGCTATGACATGATGGCGCTCCATGCGCTGGGCAAACGCCTTCCCTGGCAACAGGTCAGCATCACCTCCTTTATCGCCTACACCTTCTCCAACACCCTGGGATTTGCCCTGCTGACCGGCACCTCGGTACGCTATCGGCTCTACTCAGCCCTCGGTCTGGCGACCGGTGAGGTAGCCCGAGTGGTGCTGTTCTGTTCCATCACCTTCTTCCTCGGCCTGTTGGCGTGGGGAGGTGGTGCCCTACTGACCTGCGATGTATCACAGCTGCTGCCTGACTGGCCGCAATGGGCAGATACCCTACTCAGGCTGACGGGCGTCATGGCTCTGCTGTTGGTGGCCAGCTACCTCTGCTGGCCCGCCCCACGTCTCTCCTGGCGGAAACACACGCTGACCCTGCCCGGCTTCAAGGTTCGTCTGTTGCAACTGTTGGTCGCGCTGGCTGACTGGATGGCCGCCGCTGCCGTGCTGTTTGTGCTGTTGCCCGCCGATAGCGTCCCCTACCCCGTGCTGCTCAGTGCCTTCGTGCTGGCCAGCTTCCTCGGGGTGCTGGCCCACGTGCCGGGCGGGATTGGGGTGTTCGAAGCGAGCATGAGCCTGTTGCTGGCTAACTATCTGCCAACCGACAAGCTGCTCGCCTCGCTGCTGCTCTATCGCTGCATCTATTACCTGCTTCCCTTTCTCTGTGCCCTGCTGCTCTTTGCGAGTCAGGAGATGCTGCAACAAAAAGCGCGCTGGCAGCGGCTACAGGGGCTGATGAGCGCAGTGCGCGAATTTCTGCCTGCCCTTATCAGCATGGGCACCTTCGCCGCCGGTAGCCTGCTGCTCTGCTCGGGTATGATCCCGACCATGCGCAGCCACATCGAGGTGTGGCTGCAAGTGCTGCCGCTCCACCTGCTCGAGCTCTCCCACGTGCTCGGCAGCGTGAGCGGTATCCTCCTGATCCTGCTGGCTCGCAGCCTCTATCGCCGTCACGACGCCGCGTTTCGCATCACCCAGCTGCTGCTGGCTCTGGGTATCGCCTTCTCCCTGCTCAAGGGGGGGGACTGGGAGTCAGCCCTGCTGCTCGGCAGCTTCCTGCTGATCATGACTCCCTGCCGCTCTCTTTTCTATCGCAAGGGGTCGCTGCTCTATCCCCAGTACACCCCGGGCTGGCTCATCTCGGTCGGCGCCGTGCTGCTGGGAGCGCTGTGGCTGCTGCTCTTCTCCTACCGTCAGGTGGAGTATGACCACGCCCTCTGGTTCCACTTCTCGCCCCACGGCGGGGCTGCCCGCGGCCTGCGCGCCATGGGGAGCGTGGTGGCCGTGCTGGCCGTGGCCGGGGTTGCCCAATTACTTGCACCGCTGCGCGTAGTCGGTGAAAAGCCGGACAAGGAGACGCTGGCGCGCGCTCACGAACTGGTGGTGCGTGAAGGGGGGATCCACGGCTATCTGGCCCAGCTACAGGACAAGTCCCTGCTGTTCCACCCCGCCGGTAACGCCTTCCTGATGTATGGCATCGAGGGCAACAGCTGGATTGTGATGGGGGATCCGGTCGGCCGCCCCGAGCAGATCGAAGAGCTGCTCTGGCAATTTCGCGAGCGGTGCGACGAGCACGACGCCAACCCGGTCTTTTATCAGGTCTCGGCCCGCTATCTTCCGCTCTATCTGGAGCTGGGGCTGATCCCCTTCAAGCTCGGTGAAGAGGCGATGGTCGATCTGGCCACCTTCGATCTGGCGGGCAGCCGGCTGCGCAACCTGCGCCAGAGCCACGCCAAGGGCAAACGGGAAGGACTGACCTTCGAGGTGGTCGAGGCCAGTGCCGTGGCCCCCCTGCTGCCCAGATTGCAGACCGTCTCCGATACCTGGCTACAGAGCAAGATGGGCAAGGAGAAGGGCTTCTCGGTCGGCCGTTTCGAGCCTGACTACCTGACCTTGAGCCCGGCTGCACTGGTGTGGCACGAGGGGCAGATCGTCGGCTTTGCCAACCTCTGGGTGAGCGATAACAAGGAGATGCTCTCCATCGATCTGATGCGCTACAGCCTGGATACCGGCACCGCCCCCATCATGGATTTTCTCTTTGTCGAGCTGCTGCTGTGGGGCAAGGCGCAAGGGTACGCCAGCTTCAATCTGGGGATGGCCCCCATGTCCGGCTTCAACGATCACCCGCTCGGCAGCTACTGGGCCCGCCTTGGCAATACCCTGTTTGTGCGCGGCAGCCGCTTTTACAACTTCCAGGGGCTCAGACGCTACAAGGAGAAATTTTCGCCCCGCTGGGAACCCCGCTACCTGCTCTGCAGCAGCAAGCTGGTACTGCCCAGAACCCTGACTCACCTGATCACCCTGATTAGCCGCGGCCCGCTGGGGCTGATCAAGAAATAGGAGCATGGCCAATGAGAGCCTTGATATTGCTGTTACTCAGTCTCGTACTGCCCGTTTCATCTTTTGCGGCGCACGCCGCCCCGGTCAAGGATGACCTGAGCCTGATTGAGCTGCCGGTCAAGCAGCCATCCGACGCCCCCATGGTGATCTTTCTCAGCGGCGATGGTGGCTGGGCGGCCCTCGACAAGGGGCTGAGCGCCCAGTTTCAGCTGCACGGCATGCCGGTCGTGGGCTGGAGCTCCCTCACCTACTACTGGAAGAAGAAAACCCCGGAGCAGGTGACCACCGATCTGGAGCGGATCCTCGATGATTATCAGGCCCGCTGGCAGCGCCCCCACTGGCTACTGGTCGGTTTCTCGTTTGGTGCAGAGATTGCCCCCTTCGTTATCAACCGGTTGCCGGAGCACTATCGTCAGGGACTAGTCGGGGCCGTGATGCTCTCCCCCTCTACCAGCTCGGATTTCGAGATCCACGTCAGCGACATGCTGACCCACAAGACCCGCAGCTACCCGACCGAACCGCAGGTGAAGACCATCCGCGATCTGCCGATGCTCTGCCTGCAAGGAGCCGATGACGATGACGGCGACCGCCTCTGCCCCCGTCTCAACCAACCCAACGTCACCAGCATCACCCTGCCGGGAGGACATCATTTTGACGATAACTACCCCCAGCTCTATCAGGCCATCACCAAGCATCTGAACCTACCCCCGGATCCGCTGACTGTGGAGCATTAACCGGTATCACCACGGAATGCCTTTCAAGTACCGAGCAGGGCAAATCAGCGAGCAATGAAAAGGGCCTCTCTTGCGAGAGGCCCTGGTACTGAATCGGGCGGAAACTTTAAAAGGATCGACCAATGGGTTGGCCGTGGCGTCAAAGTCACCGAGGCTTTTCACTACGATTGCCCAAGCGGTTCAGCCAGATGCGCTATCAAGAACGAAGATTTGCAGTCCTATGCTGACAACCGCTCGGGATTGCGCCATAAAACAAAAGCCCTGATGTTTCCATCAGGGCTTTGCAATGTGGCGGTGAGGGAGGGATTCGAACCCTCGTTCTTACATATCACCACACAAACATAACCTTTACATTCAATTACTTACGCAGGCATTGCCGACCATAAAAACATCTCAATTGACTCAAGCTATTGCCATGAGCTTTCTATATCCTTTATAAAGAGAAACTCTGGAATGTCAAGAACTTGAGCAGGCTTTCTGACTATCGAGATCATGTTATGGTTATCTCTGAATGACGAGTCTATTCACGTCATCGCGAAGTCCATAAACGATCCCCAGTCAAGTTATCCGATTGATTTGGTGTAAAGACAGGGCGTGTGTTGGCCACTCAAACAGGGTGTTCAGGAGTGGGTTTTTGAATAACCCACTCCTAACCGAGCACCGAATCCTTTGGGGATCATTAACTAGCGACGTCATTCAGTGCCATGTGATTTACATCAGAACGCCAGCGACTCACCGTCTTCCGGGATATCAACGCGGCTCTCGATACCCTGCTTCTTGACGTAGGTCCGCAATTCTTCACGGGTCAAGGACATGTGATTGACTGCGTCCATGTGCACCGCAACAATTTTTGCATTTTTCGCAGCCTGTGATGCATGCAGCACATCTTCCTCGCCCATGATGATCGCACCTTCGTACCCGATCAATTTTGCTTTCCCGGCATTGAGTACGATGACCTCGGGGTTATATGTCTCAATGGCCTGGTCAACCTCTTTACGCCAGATAGTGTCACCGGCCAAGTAAAGGGTCTTATAACCTTTCGCTTGAAAAACGACGCCCATGGCTTCACCAAGCAGTTGTGCGTGAGTGGGATCGGCATACATTTTGTCTGTGCCATGCTGACCACCGGTCTTGGTAATTTTAACTCCGCCAAATTCAGCTTTGTCAGTCAGTACGCGTACGTTCTTGAAACCCTGAGAGCGGATCAGTTGTGCATCAGCCTCATGTTGTGCAAACAGCGGAATGTCTTTTGGCAGTACTTTTTGTGCGGCATCGTCCCAGTGGTCAAGGTGGGTATGAGTAACGATGACCGCATCAACACCGGAAATGACGTCCTCTACCGATCCGGGTAATTCCACCATCGGATTGCGGAGGTTGCTGCGATAGGTACCTTCAAACCCAGGGTAAGTGCCCTTTTTAGCCAGCATCGGATCGATCAGGAAGGTCGTGCCTGCGTAAGTGATTTTCACTGTCGCATTACGAACCTGCTGCATTTCAACTTTATGAGTTGAAGTGGAATCCTGAGTGTCGCTTTCTCCTGCAAACACCGGGGCGGTGACTGCACCAAAAGCAATGGAGAGTACGAGGGGAAGAGCGTTGAGTTTCATGTGATTGTTCCTATTGACGTTTCGAGGTGGTCATTTTTGCTTAATCTCCATACGTTCAAAAGTGGCCAAAATGACATATTTCGATATAATTGGGCCATTGGTAATCAAGCAGGATCTAACCTATGTCCGCCATACGTGTTGCTGTACTCGCCTTCAATGGTGTGAGCTTGTTTCATCTCTCCGTACCAGGACTCGTATTCGGAACCGTTCAAACCGCTCAGCATGAACCGCGATACGAAATCAGCTACTGTGCTGAGGTACCGGGCATGGTAGAGAGCGATCAGGGTATCGCCATCACCGTCAAGCACGGGCTTGGGCTCATGGATAAATCCGATGTCATCGTCATTCCTGCCTGGAGTGATCCCTCGGTTGTCGCATCAACAGCGCTGGTTGAAGCGCTGAAACTCGCCAATGTCCAAGGCAAGCTGATCGTGGGGTTATGCTTGGGCGCGTTTGTGCTCGGCGATGCCGGTTTACTTGATGAGAGAGAGGCGACGACGCATTGGCTCGCACGAGAGACGTTTGCACAACGGTTTCCGAAGGCACGTTTTCGGCCCGAGGTGCTCTACGCCAGTACCGACAACATCATGACCTCCGCAGGAACCCTAGCCGCGATTGACTGTTGCCTTCATTTGGTGATGCAGCGATACGGCGCTGAAACGGCCAATCGCACTGCGAAGCTTCTGGTGACCCCTCCACATCGGCAGGGGGGACAATCACAGTATGTTGAACACTCCGTCCCGCGACTTGCCACCGAGACTAATCTGTCCGATGTGCTGATATGGGCGAGGCAGAATCTGGCCGATGCTCTGTCGCTGGATGTTCTGGCTGAAAGGGCAAAGATGAGCCGGCGAACCTTTACTCGCCGGTTTCGCGACGCCACTGGCAGTACGGTCACCCAATGGTTGAATGCTGAGCGCGTTGCCAGAGCACAAGCGCTATTGGAAACGACGGATTTGCCGATTGAATGCATCGCAGGTGAAGCCGGTTTCGGGACAGCCTTATCGTTAAGGCAACAATTCAGTGCCCAGTTAGGCACGTCACCCTCTGACTATCGACGGATGTTCTTTCGTAAAATGAATCCTGAGGCGGAGACGCAAGAGCTGGATCGTTCTGCCAAGTCGTCTGTTCAATCGTAAACACATGTTCAACTGCCTGTTTCGCGTTGGAGCTAAAGGTTCAGATGCTGAAATTTTGTAGAGGTGGTGCTGTTTTTATATACTTTTGTTGTGTTTGGGGGAGGTGCGAGCCTTTTAAAGGGACTCGACGATTAATGTCCTGTATATCTGATCGGGTTGATATGGCTAATCTGCCGTTGAGAATTCAACGGCAATAAAACAATCAGAGCCCCCTGTGTTTTACAACCTCAAGCCCTAATTAACCTGCCGAGTTGTGGTGGTGATCGGTATTCTTTATAGGATGTCATGGGTTGCTCTGGTTGGATGCAGGTCAAGCGAGTAAATCTCCCATTAATCAGCCTCAAACCCTTGCCATGACTGCGTTTGAAGTAATGATGGTTAAGCTGAGTAAGTGAAGTTGCTATGAAGCGTGGTGAGTGCTGGATGGGCTCTTATCAAGGTTTACTCAGTGTTTATATATAAATCACCTTAATCAATTAACCAAAAACCACTGTAGGTCAGTAATGGCGAGGGTTTGAGGCTGGTTAAGAAGCTAGAAAAACCACTTAACATGCACTTAACCAATTAATCATTTGCCCAATAGACGGGCAGAAAAAGCCCCGCCTTATCGGCAGGGCTTAAGAGTCACTTGTCGGCTTTACCCTTCTCTTTGGGGCTATCGACGGGCAGCAGGTACTCGGTCCTATTAGAACGCACCCTGCGGCTCTGGAGCTTGCCCTCGCTCGCGAGCAACCGGAGTGCCTTACCCCAACTACTCGCCATGCTCAGCCTCTCACCGTGGCGGGCGCACAGCCCGCTCGCCGTGAGCCATTCAGATGAGGCCAGTGGACGCGATAGATGGTGGTGGTAAATAACCTCATAATATGGACCCTTGTCTGTGTGAGCATCGTTTTCCGATGCAGCTAGTGCAGCTGTTGCATCATCCAGAAACCACGTTGCTCCTGACTCATAGCGCTCCCTTACCTCCAGCCAAAACTGGCGCAGTTGCTCAGGGTCTGTCTGGGACAAACGGCCTGCACTCCAGCTCCATCCAAGGATCGAATTCAGGCCCTCAACATCAGCTGCCGCAGCCAACTCGATAACAGCAAATCTGGAGTTACCGGTTGTATCCTTGAGAAAATCCGTCCCGTTGACCGTGGCAATATAGGAAGTCTGGCGCTTTTTGGTGGTCATGCAGCGGGCATAGGGTAGGCGATAGCTGTCGTTCTCTCGGGTCAAAAAAGCCTTGAGGCTACCCGCCTCATGTCGGGTCGTACTCTCAAGCTCAGCCAGCTCCACAACCCATGCAGACACTGCGCGACGAACATCATCAGGCTTGTCTGGATTGATGGCACAATCAAGGGTCGAACCTTGCACCACAGTAGCCAGACGGCTCACCCAGGCGCTTTTTCGATAGGACTGTGCCCCCACCAACACAGGCACCAATTTCGAGTACCAGCGCGGTTGATAGAGTGCAGCGACACACCCAACCAGCCATGCATGCAATACCGCCCCCGCATAGACGGGATTAGCAGGATTGAGGGTAGCAATCACCGCATCGATGCGCGGTTTCCCATCCCACGGAGCCCCACGTTCGAGCCACTGACGCACAGGGTGATAACTGTGGCGCTCACAAATTGCGATCAGGTGCTCCTCAATCACGGCATCCGGCACACCTGCCAACTGGCAGGCATCAACCAGCGCGGATCGCTGACCCGCCTCAGAGCCTCCCAGACGCTCACCATCCGCATTAGCCAGTTCTGCCTCACCCGTCATCAGGTTGTAGCGTGGCTCCCAACCGTTGAATGTGATAAGAGCAAACAAATTCGAGCTGGTTTTGATGGGGCGGCCAGTAGGGCTCATATCCGGCAGAGTCAGCAGTTTACCCTGCATCACCGACCTGGCAGCCTGCTGCACCTGTTGTGTGGCAGCACCGTCCTTCTGACCGTCATATGACGAAATATCATGCCCCGCTGTTTTGTTTTTATTATTTTTCATTTTTATTATCCTCGGTGTTATCACCTGATTGTTGTTATATATAACCTCTGCCATTTTCTACTTTTTAATTGCGTGGGGTAGTTAAAACATACATGGCTCCACTCAATTAAATTCAAACCGTTTTTATGAATGGTATTGCGCCATCAATATGGGATGACCGTCACCGAGATATAGGCGTCAAGGTTGTTCCTCCTCGTCCCGAGTCAGACTCCACCTTGACCCCTATACCCGCCTCCTTCGTCATCCCATATTGACCGCTTCATACCATCCATAAAAAAGGGTTCTCCACCCCACTCCGGTCGCTGCGCAACCTACGGGGGTTCCGGTCTCGTAACCTCGACACACCCCCATACTTACGTGCGTAAGTATGGTTTTCAACAGCCGTGCTTACGGTGTGTTTTAAATCATACTTACGGTTGTATTCTTTGCGTACTTACGACTCTTTTCATGGCGCACTTACGTGCGCATCCGTAAGCGCTACATGTTATATTTTTCACGCCAATGAAAACCATCATTAGGTGTTTATATGTCCGAGTATGACTATTTTTGATGAGTGAAGATTGAGAATATTACCGCGAGAAACCATCATCTTTTGATTTGTCTCTATTTATAAATGAAGCCATTCCTTTTCGCTTAACATTTGATTCCTCACTTGGCTCAACCACCATTATTGGTGTATTTGGCTGGATATAGCTTTTATTATCCGCAGACGGCACGTTGTGAGTCACTCTAATGTGGCTCGGGTCAGCATCAGCAGGACAACTCGGTAAACGTCCTCCTCTTGCTGATTTTCGATTTCCGTAACGATTAACTGAGGCTGTGGCCTGATGTCCCATCAAATAGGCAATTTGTACGCGGTCCATTCCGGAGGCTTTGAGCTCTGACCCCAATTGATGACGCCAACTATAAAATGTAGGGAGATGATTGCGCTTCGGCCATAAATTTTTTCCTGCAATGCGAAGTTTATCTTGCAACGATTTAATATTGGCGAACTGTGCTTCTTTGACTATTGAGCTTAACCAGCGAGGGTCAACGCCTTCAAATTGCAGAGTCCTGTCTGCACCACGAATACCATTATGGCTCTTTTTTGCCCCCACAATACGTACTTTATCGCCATTTACTGTAATGTCAGCAAGTTCAGTGGGCCTGATACCAGTGTAGGAAAATAGTATTATCGCAGCAACCATTCTTATATCATTCCGCGCGTTGAAATAATCGATCAGCACGGTTTGGTCAGCAGGATTGATGCTCTTAACCCTGTTCTGCTTTTTCTTAACTGGAGTATTGCTACCTTGAGCCGTGACTGGATTACGTAATCCCATAATGCGCTCAGCGGCCTCGACATAACCCAGATTTTTTTGATGATAGACAAGTGCTCCACGCAGGCGACGCCAGTAGTCAGGACGATATTCAGGCGCGCAGGCCAACAGCTCATCTGAAATGTTTTTAGCTGTAACCTTGATGTTTTTTCTTTCAAGGCGAAGATAGAAATGTTTTGCCAACCTTTCGTATTCTAGTTTTGTTTTTTCTGTAGCCATTTTTATTCCTTAGGCTCTTAACGGCCCTTATTTAACGTATTATCGAATCAATAATATATCGATATGAATCACAGTAGTTATCGCTAATCTGATTGAGAATGCGGTTCACCAACATGTATGTTTTTCATTGATTGAGCAACCAGCCCTAATAAATATTGCTGAATTTTTGGGTCGGCAATTAATTTAGTCATGTCAAGTTCTGAGTTGTTGGCCGAAACCAGAGTCTGCTTCTCATTAAGGCGGAAGCAACGAGCAAGCGCGTTTTCGGCTAATGTTTTGAAATCCGCAGCATCCTCGACTAACCATTTTCCATAATGGCGCCTTATCATTGCGGTACTTGTATGCCCCATCTGTTTGGCAATCCATTCGATATTAACACCTGCGGACAACAGTTGACTGGCATAGGTATGTCTAAATTGCGATGGCCCTCGGTAGGCAACGCCCGCAGTGGCACAAAACGGCTCAAAAAAATCCTCTCTGAATTCATCGACGCTGATGTATTGACGTCGCTTATCCGGATAATAGGCTAATAAAGTCCGGCGCAGTTTGATCCGCGTACGATTGTCAGCACACATGACCGAAATAGCTTTCTCTTTGCGATGCCTAGCATGCTCCAGAAGGGTGCACAGTGCCTGCACCGCGGGGACAGTCAACTCGACTGTTCGGCAGGAGCTTTTGGTTTTCGGCGTTTTATAGCAACCATCTACCAGGGCCAGATCAACACGCAGTGTGCGTTTATCCAGGTCGATAGCCTCACGGCTAATTGCCAACAATTCGCTGATCCGCAGTCCAGTGGAAATACCAACCTGGATTATTGCTGCACCAATAGGGTTGATATGTTGATGTGCAATAAATAACTGGATCTCTGATTGCAGGAATGGCTGAGGCTCTACCACCTCAAATCGACAATTTTTGACATGACACATCGGATTGATTTTTATAATGCCATCTCGATAGGCCCTGTTAAATACCTGTCGCATAATGTCAATATATTGATTAACTGTGTTCCCTTTGAGGCGTTTTAGCAGTTTGGCAATATACATTTCGATGTCGGTTGCATTAATATCAACCAGCTTCTTTTTTCCCCATTTACGGATAAGCTGCCAGGCCTTTCTACACAAAACATCATAGGTTGCGTCTGATACCTGTTGATATTTTATGTTCAGGTGTTCCTCTACTGCGGTTTTGAACGTTTTTTCACGAGGATCTGATTTTAGATTGTTGTTATTTTTCATGTGCACCCTGTTTTTGTTATTATAATTTTGCGCAGGATTACATTCAGCAAAAACCAAGTCAAATAAAAAGTGAAACCTAACAAAAACTAATTTAATGTCAATTTTAAATATATTTGAAATAAATAAATTGTCAAATTAACGACCAGTAACAGCAGAAGCCTGTCACACTATTTTAATGATGAAAATCAACATGTTACTTTGCCAGGCAAGCACGTGAGTGGGTATACCTCACCCACTCAAATGCCTATTTGGCCTGATATTCAAAATTCGACTAAATCGCTGGGGATTGACTCGATTTTTTCTCGCAGCAACGCGATACCTAGTCGCTTGCCGTAGCGCCCAAACGTGAGCCCCTTTTTGCTATGACCCACCAATTCCGCCACGATGTGCTCAGCCACATCGGCCTGTTGCAACTCATCGATAAAGGTATGCCGCAGCCCGTAAATGGTGGGGCGGCCTTTGCCGATGATACCTGCATCATTGAGATGACGCTGAAAACGACACACAAGGTTATGTGACCAATCATCATCCTTGCCTGACGGTTTGTCATCGAACAGGAACGTCTGCCCTTGGTGGCGACGATGGGACACATAGTCCAGGAATTGGTGCGCAATCAGCGCATGGTGCAGTGGAATTGTGCGATAGGCGTTGATGGTCTTGAGGGCTTGACCGACTTCACCGGCCTCCACCACCAGACACCAGATGCCGTCTACCTGTTTGATGTTTTGGGTTTTTAGCTGACAAGCCTCGGAGGGCCGCAGTCCGCCATAAAGACACAGCAGCGGCACCCACCAATCCTGGATTTTCAGTCTTTTGCCCTTTTGAGCTTGTTTGCTGCGCAGGCTCGCAAACAGTTGGGCCAGTTGAGGGCGCTGCCAGCGGATACGCTCCTCATCGGCTCGTCGCGTGACGGGTTTCTTACCGGCGGTGAGTCCGTCGAACGGGTTGCGCGCGCAATATTCCAAGGCCACACACCAGCGGAAGAACTGTTTGAGTGCGGCTAAGTAATCCCCTTTGGTTTTGAAACTGAGCTCAGATTTGCGCAATAGGGCATTACGGTACGTCTGTGCCAATGCGGGCGTCACCTCATCGATTTTGACGCCTTTGGCCCAGGTGACGAAGGCGTTGATCCGAAGTTGGAGCTGGCCCATCGACTTGTGCTGGATCCCCTCACTGGCTTTAGTCTCGATGAATCTCGCCAGTGCATGACTGAGCGTGATCCCACTGCTGGGGCAAGCTGAGGCATCAACAGAAGGTTCACGAGGTGTGGAAGGTGTTTGAGGAGGGATGAACCCCGCAGCCTTGAAAGCGTCAAGATCGGCGCGGATCCAGCGATAGAAACTGCGAGGGGAAGTATCAGCAGGGGTAGCTGCGATAAGTGCGCGAGTACGAGCTGCCACAGCCAGGTTTCGGTCTACAGCGAGCTGCCTATCTTTGGTGCAAAGGGAAGTACGGATAGCGAAGGGCAAGCCACGGTCACGTAATGACTTAGGCAGCGGGAGACGAGTGTAGTAGGTGCCGGAGGCATTTTTACTCAGATACATGATTGTTCCACCCAGTTGATCCAGGAAAAAAATCACGTAAGTCTAGAAATGAAAAAACCCGTTGAAATTCAACGGGTTATATTTGGCGGTGAGGGAGGGATTCGAACCCTCGATACGTTGCCGTATACACACTTTCCAGGCGTGCTCCTTCAGCCACTCGGACACCTCACCAAATTTTTGCTCACTGCTTTATGTGCTTGAGCTGCACATTCGCTGGCGGACCATGCCGCGGCGACGGGGCGTAATGTAAGGGATATGATGGCTTTTGGTCAATGCAATTTTTTACTTTTTGCGTTCGTTTGCTCAATATCCGAACCAAGTGACCAAAAATATGCCGTTTCGTATCCCTTTCAATCAATTTACTGCCGCTTCGTGCAAATGTTCACCTTTGAGCGCCTCTTCCAGCGAGCCGTAAAATTCCAGCCTGCCGGGCTGCGGCCGCACCTTGGCACGGGCCAGGGTCTTGAGCGGTTGGAACTGCAACTCGGCCACCCGCAACTCGACACCGGCTTTAGCCATCTGCTTGCCAAAGTGGAGGAAGGCTGACAGGCCGCCCGCATCGAGGATGGAAACCGCCTCCATCTGCAACACCAGCACCTTGTGTCCTTTCACTTGTGATTCCAGCTCGGCAAAGACCCGTTCGGCCGCTGCGAAGAAGAGCGGGCCGTTGATCTTGTAGAGCAGGCCGTTGTCCGGCACCTCATGGGCATAGCGCTTGTGCTCGGCCAAATCGTGCAGTTTGGTCATCTTGGCGATTTCGCGCATAAAGAGCAGGGACGCCAGGATCACCCCGAAAGTGATGGCGATGACCATGTCGAAAATGACGGTGAGTGACAGGCAGACCAGCAGCACCAGCACATCGGATTTGGGCGCGCGACGGATCAGCTCCACCACCTTGTGCGCTTCACTCATGTTCCAGGCCACGATGAGCAGCAAGGCAGCCATTGCCGAGAGCGGCAACCAGGAGAGCCAAGGGGCCAGCACCAGAATGGCGGCCAGCACCACCAGCGCATGGACGATCCCCGAGACGGGGGACGTAGCGCCGGCACGCACGTTGGCGGCAGAGCGGGCGATGGCAGCGGTAGCGGTAATGCCGCCAAAGAAGGGGGCGAAGATGTTGCCAAGCCCCTGCCCCACCAGCTCGGCATTGGAGCTGTGTTTGCGACCGGTCATCCCATCGAGCACCACGGCGCAGAGCAGCGATTCGATCGCCCCCAGCATCGCCATGGAGAAGGCGGCAGGCAGCAGCCGCTCAACAGCCGCCAGGTTCCATTCAACTGGCAAGCCATCAGGTCCGGGCAAGGCCCAGGGCATCACCAGGGTCGGCGCGATGGGCGGGATCCCCATCCCCTGGGTGCCATCGGCCAGGGTATAGCTGAACTTGCTGCCAATGGTGGCCACATCCACCCCAAAGTAATGGAGGCCAAAACCCAGACCTACCCCGACCAGCACCGCGGGCAAGTGGCCGGGCACCGGCAAACGCAGGCGCGGCCAGAGCAGCAGCACGGCCAGCGTTGCGACCCCCACCAGGGTATCGCCCCACTGCCAGCTTGGCAGGGCGGCGGCCAGCGCTTCGACCTTGCCCAGATAGGTTTCCGGCATCTCGGGCACGCTCAGTCCAAAGAAGTCCTTGATCTGCAAGGTGGCGATCACGATGGCGATACCACCGGTAAAGCCCAGCGTCACTGACGGGGGAATGTACTCGATAAGGCGGCCAAGACGGGCCATTCCCATCGCCACCAGAAAGAGGCCGGAGATGAGCGTCGCCATCAACAGACCACCGACCCCGAACTGCTGGGCGACCGGATAGAGGATCACTACAAAGGCAGCGGTCGGGCCGGAAATGGAGTAACGGGAGCCACCGGTCACGGCGATCACGATACCGGCGATGATGGCGGTATAGAGACCGTGTTGCGGCGGCACACCGCTGGCAATGGCCAGCGCCATGGCGAGCGGGATGGCGATGATGCCCACCGTCACACCGGCGATAAGATCACGGCCGAAGCGGGCCATGCTGTAGGGTTCATCAATACAGGACTGGCGTAAGGCTATGGCGAACTTCACGCTATTTAAAGAGGCTTGCTTGTGCATGTATATCGTAATACCAGAAGAGGGAGATAAAGGCCGGAGAGATCCGGCGCCCGATCATCATCAAGGGCCGGCAGGGCTGTCGACGCGGCGATGGTATCCTGCGTAACCTTACTCCAGACCGGCCATTTTTTCGATGGGCAGGATCAATGAAACGCGCGCTCACCCGTTATTTGGCCTATTTGCCGCCAAATCGCCGATCTTGGCTCCTGCTCTCCCCCTTTTTGCCACAAAGATTACCATTTGAGCCTCACTGTATTACCAGCACGTTCGCGACATCATACTGGCATCATCAGGTTGATGCGAACCGAGCCAATAACCCCTGGGCCGGTTGGGGGGAGCGATGGCAAGGGACTGATTGTGCTGAAAATAAACCGCAAAGCGCAACTTTTGGGCAAACAGTCCGAAAATCCGGTTTTCGGGAAATTCGCGGGTTGACACCAGCCGCCCTGGTCATTAATATTCGCCCCGTCTTAACGAGACAGGCAATTCCTCCTTAGTTCAGTCGGTAGAACGGCGGACTGTTAATCCGTATGTCACTGGTTCAAGTCCAGTAGGAGGAGCCAATTCCCTCGTAGTTCAGTCGGTAGAACGGCGGACTGTTAATCCGTATGTCACAGGTTCAAGTCCTGTCGAGGGAGCCAAATTCTAAAGCCCAGCCTTTTGGCTGGGCTTTTTCGTATCTTCTGTTCGCCCCCTTCCCTGTCACGCGCGCCCTTCAAATGCCCTCTGTCATAACGCCTCTTGCCTGCATGTGATGACCAACCTGCATACAGCTTGAATTGTCTATTGCGCTCCATCCCATAAACAAAGAGCTGGATTGACCAGCTCCTTTGTGTGCACCTCATCTCACTGCCGGATGCCGGGATCAGAAACGGTAGAGCAGACCTGTGGTGATGCTGGTGGCGTGAATATCGTAAAAGTCGATCCCGGAGTTTGCCGTGGCGTAGCTGGCGCTCAGGAGTGCAGAGAGCGGCGCAATGCCAAACAGCTGGTGCCAGAAGAGGGTGGCATCGATGGCCATGTCGCGGCTGTCGGCACGCTGGCCAAACAGCGGGTTGGCCTCGTCATAGTCGCGCTTGCCCAGATAGAGGTTGCTGACAAATGACCAGCGGGGCGAGGTTTTGGCGTACGTGAGCTGCAACCCCTTGCTCACATAAGACTCGGCACTGCCCGCCAGATCAGCCTTCTCATAGCGCACTGCTGGCTCGAGGAACTGATCGTCTGCCAGCCGGAACTGGTAGGAGAGCTCGGCGAAGTTGACCCGGCCATTGCGATCCAGCATCCCCATCACAGCGCGACCATATTGCTCGCCGCTGGACTCCCCATCCACCTTGACGTCGCGGCTGGTGATGCTGCCACTGAGCGCACTACCCCAGATGTTGTCCCACGCCAGACGGGCGCCGTGGGATCGCACGTCACTCTGCTCGCGTTCCACACCCACAGCAAAGGGATCGCGCCAGACCTTGACCGGGGTGGCATTGAACACCAGCGAACCGGCCACGATCCCCTTGTCCCCCAGTTGCTGGCGCAGCCCGAACTGCTGGGTACCGTCGCCACGAATGGCATCCTGAATGAGGTTGCCCAGAAACAGCTGGCTACCGGTGGACGCAAAGGTGTAGCGCAGATCGCCGTTGATCACCGGATCAAGGTGGCGCTGCTGCGCCGCAACACCCAAAGCGTCAATACGCTCGCTACCTGCACTCCCCGTGGCAAAATTGGACTTGGTCTCGCCAACGCTGGCCCCCGCCAGCACACTGCCGGAAAAGCCAGATTCCCCGGGAATGGCTCCCAGCTCTTGTGCCTGAACCCCGCTTGCAACCAGCATCCCCATACTCAACAGCAGACCAATACGCATCGCAACACTCCTGGCAAGCGGCCACAAGAGTGGGCCGAGCCTGATAAATAGGAGGGAGGCAGTCGCCCCCCTGAATTGAGAAGCGGCATCTTACGGCAGGGAAAAATCACAAATAAGACAGCGGGATGCGGTTTTATTTTTTATGATGGCTTTTTATTTTTTTATAGGCGCAAGCAGGGGGCGACCCGGCATAATCAGTCCCCACGGCCTTGCAACGCTGCGGGCTGCTCGCGCCATACTCACTCTATTTACCCCTGTTCCCAACATCGGAGTTCTCATGCGTCGATTCAATTTCATGCTCAATGGCAGCAGATTGATGATGTTCCCCTTCTACATTGGCATTCTCATCTGCGTGGTATTGCTGATGGTGAAGTTTGCCATGCAGCTCTATCAGCTTTCTGTAAACATTTTCGAGATCCCCTATCTGGACCTCATTACCGGCGTGCTGACCCTGGTGGACTTTATACTGGTGGCCCAGATGCTGATCCTGGTTGCTATCTGTGGCTATGTGCAATTTATCCAGACGGAAGAGCAGCGCGCCTCCCTTAGCAGCAACTGGCTTAGCAAGATCAACTTTGCCTCCCTCAAGCTCATCGTCATCAACTCGCTGGTGACCATCGCCGGAGTGGAGGTGCTCAAGGCATTTCTCGAAGATGGCATCATCAATGAAGTCGATATGAAGTGGTCCGTGGTGGTGTTTCTCGCCTTCTCGCTGGCCGCGCTCATCTATGCGGTGACCGAGCGGATGGCGGAGCATAAATAGTCGAGCTTGATCACTGTGCTTGTTCAGCCTTGATTCACCAGCAATACAATTGATAACACTTTTCATTACTCTTACTGCGTTATAAACTTGCTCCCCCCGGGCTGCCCCGCCCGGGTGCTGGAGCCTTTATGACAAGCCTTTCTCTCTCACCCCGACAATTCTGGCAGTGGCTGGCCTATCACCATCAGGCCGCCGAGGGCACCCTCTATCTGATGTTCTTCTCCGGCCTGCTGCTGTGGGAACCGCTGACCCCGTTCTGGTCGCTGGCACGCTGGAATCTGTTTTTCCATGTGATGCTCTCGCTCACCCTGTTCCCGCTGCTGTTTGGCGCCTTCTGGCTCTCCCATCGCAGCTTGTTGAATCGCAGCAACAAACCTTTTTTGCGCACCACGGGGCGGATTATTGAAGCCCTGCTGCTGATCTGTCTGGCCAGCGGCCTGCTGCTGGTACTGCACGGCACCCCGGGCGATGCCATGGGCAACCTCGCCAGCTGGGCCCACTGGTTGAGCGCATTGGCGTTAACTCCTCTGGTGCTGCGCCACGCCTGGCGCTGGACCATCTTGAAATGGCGCTCCTGATCCCATGTTGAAGTCATCGTTCTCTGCATATTTGTCACCCCTGCTGGCCCTCGTCCTGCTGCTGGCCAGCCCCTTCGCGTTGGCCCAGCAGATGGGCGCCGGGATGCTTGCCTATGAGGAGGGAAGCGCCCCGCGCCTCGTCACCGCCAACCTGAACGCAGGCTCGGTCACCCTGCTTGAGCGCGATAGCGGCAAGCGGCTAAAAGAGGTGCCGCTGGGGGGTGATCTGCGCCAGCTTGCCCGTGCCGATGATGGCACCCTGCTGGTCACCGATTACAGCGGCGATCGCCTGCTGCTGCTGGATGATGATCTCGATCTGGAAAAGGCGATCCCCACCGGCCATAGACCCTATGGGGTCATCTTCGATGCCAAGCGGCAGTGGTTCTGGGTCACGCTGTTCGAATCCGCTCGCCTGCAGGCCTATGACACCGCAGGCAACCTACAGCTGGATGCAAAGACCGCCGAGACTCCCCGCGGGCTGGCCTTGACCAACGACGATCGCCTGCTGCTCACCCACGCCATGACAGGCCAGCTCGCCATCTATGATCTCGCCAAGCTTGGCCACGGCGCCAAGGGATCTTCGCTTCCCAAGCCCAAGCTCATTACCCTGGCCGAGACCCATAGCGACACGCCGAGCGACTCGCAGGGATTGCCGCGCCTGCTCGATGGCATCGCCCTCTCCCCCGATGGCAGCGAGGCCTGGCTGCCCCACGTGCTGTGGAGCTTCAGCCACCCCTTCCAGTTTCAAAGCACCGTCTTTCCGGCCGTCTCCATCATCGATCTCGATGAGGAGAAAGAGCGGGTCGATGAAAGAAAGCAGCTCTTTTTGCAGATCAACCTGCCAAGCGTCGGCAACCGCAGCCAGATCGTCTCCAACCCGTTCGCAGCGCGCTTTGCCGCCGATGGCAAGCGGGTCTATCTGACCCTGGCTGGCTCGGAAGATCTGCTGGTGTTTGATCTCTCCCGCAGCGGCAAGTCCAACAACAACCGCCACCGCCGCAAGAAGTTTCAGGGGGGCGCCAAGGCGACCCAGCTCTTGCGTCACCTGCCGGGCCAGAATCCGCGGGATCTGCTGATCGATGGCGACCATATTCTGGTGCACAACGCCATGGGGCAGGATCTTACCCGCCTCAATAGTGGCGGCAGCGGCCCGTTTGCCCGAGTCACGGTCGATGTGCCCCAGTTCGCCAAACTGGTAGAGACGGATCCCCGCCCCGAGCCGCTTCAGCGCGGCGAGCGGCTATTCAACCTTGGTAACACAGCGTCCAACTCACGCTTCCCCATGGCAGGAGACAACTGGATGAGCTGCAACTCCTGCCATCTGGACGGGTTCAATTTCACCAACCGCTATCTGATGGCGGCCCATCGCCAGAAGAGCGGCGACAACGCCATCAACGGCCACGCCAACCTCACCAACATGGTGGCGGGGGATTTTGTCGGCGAATACCTGCGCATGACCCAGCAGACCCAGGGCGGCATGGGGCACGACACCCGCGATGGGGCCGAGGCAGTTGACCCCGCGAGGCCCCAACCGGAAGTGAAAGCGATGATGGAAGAGTTGCACGCCTTCGTCACCGCCGATGGCAACCTCCCCTATCTCGCCAACTGGCTGCGGCTCGATGCCCCGCGCACGGATCCCGCCAGGGCGCCGACTACCCACCCGAAAGAGTGGCTCAACTCCGCCTCCTGCCAGAACTGCCACCAACAGGCGTTCAAGGACTGGAGCGAGAGCAACCATCGGCTGATGGGCAACTCCCACCCCTACTACAAGGTGGTGCAGGCGCTGGCACGCGAAACCGAAGGAGAAGCGTTCGGTCAGTGGTGTCAGGGCTGCCATATGCCCCAGCAGGTGATGACAGGCCAGCTGGATCTGCCCAAGGGCTCCCACATGTTCGAGCAGGGCGGCGCCTCACTGATTGCCGCCCACAAGACGGGTGAACCTGTGGTTGAGGAAGGGACCGGCTGCGTGCTCTGCCATCGCATCACCAAGGTGGAAGATGCGGGCGGCAACAGCGCCTTTACCGTGAATTTGAAAGACCGCGAGAGCTATGTGTTCGAGGATGCCCCGGGCGGCAGCCTCCAGCACTGGCTAGCCGAGCGGCAGATCAACGCCCGTCCGGCGGCCCACAAAGCCTCCTATCAGAAGGATTTCTACCGCGACGCGGCTCTGTGCAAGTCGTGCCACAACGAGTTTGCCCCGGGCAGCGGCGCCAATATCGTCAACACCTGGGACGAGTGGGAAAAATCCAGCTTCGCAAACGCGGAGGATCCCGCCAAGCGGCGCACCTGTATCGACTGCCATATGAACCCGGAGCCGGGCAATGGCGGTGCGCCGGTGGCGGGCCAGTCCACCGAAAACGGCACCATGAAGGCGCGGCTCTATCGCCACAACTTTACTGGCGCCCAGCACCAGCTGGTGGGGCTGCGCAACCCCGACCTTGAACAGGAGAGTCTGGCCCTGCTGCGCTCCAGCGCTACCCTTTCGGCCCGTATCGAACAGGCTGCCGATAGTCAGCGGTTGGTGGTGCGGGTCGCCAATACCGGCGCAGGCCATGCCCTGCCCACCGGGGTGGCCGATTTTCGTGAACTCTGGCTGGAGCTGACCGTCACCGACGCCAGCGGCAAGCTGGTGCTTGCCAGCGGCCAGCCGGTGGATGGTGCAGTCCCCGAAGATGCGCGACTGTTCAGAAAAGTGTTCGGCGATGCCGAGGGCAAGCCGGTGGGGCTCAAGTTCTGGCGCTACGCCAAGCTCTTGGAAGATACCCGCATTCCGGCCGATGGCTGGCGCGATGAAGCCTGGCCGCTACCCGCAGATGCCCAGGGGCCCTTCAAGGCCGATATCAAACTCAATTTCCGCACCTACCCCAAGTGGGTCAATGATGCGGTGCGCGCCGCCGAGCCGAGCTTGCCGGAGCCACCCATAGTGCAGCTAAATCGGTTGCAACTTACCTTGCAGCCTCTCCTCGTCACGCCCGCTACGGAGCCTCAATCCTGATGTTTGCAAGTTTTCTGATTACCCTGCGTGAGGGGCTGGAAGCCTTCCTGCTGGTCGGCATCTGCCTCTCCTACCTCGCCAAGCTGGGGGCGAGCCGCTACAACAAGTTCATCTATCTGGGGGTGGGGCTCGGCCTTATCGCCTCCCTTGTGGTCGCCTTCCTGTTCCAGGTGGTGGTGAGCCAGTTCGAGAGCGAGCGCTACAACCACCTGTTGATGGCGGGGATCCTCATCTTCGCCACTCTGGTGCTCACCTATATGGCGATCTGGATGCAAAAGCAGGCCAAATCCCAGGTGGGGGCCATGACGGCGCGCATCGATGCGGCCATCGATGGCGGCAACCTGTTTGGGCTGGTGCTGCTCGCCTTTCTGGCTGTGATGCGCGAAGGGTTTGAAACCGTGCTCTTCTTCTCCGCCCTGCTCTACTCCGGGCAAGGGGTGGATCTGCAATCCGGCCTGATGGGCGCGCTGGCGGGTCTGCTGGTCTCCATCGCGCTGGTGTGGGGGCTGCTGCGCTCCACCCGCAAGGTGGCGCTGGCCCCCTTCTTCCGCTGGACCGGCCTGCTTATCATCATCATCGCCGCAGGCTTGCTCTCGTCCGCCGTCAACATGTTGCAGGCGGCGGACATCATCACCTTCTGGACCACACCGGTGTTCGA
This sequence comes from Aeromonas sp. FDAARGOS 1416, assembly GCF_019048085.1. Taxonomy (NCBI): domain Bacteria; kingdom Pseudomonadati; phylum Pseudomonadota; class Gammaproteobacteria; order Aeromonadales; family Aeromonadaceae; genus Aeromonas; species Aeromonas sp. FDAARGOS 1416. The sequence goes on from NZ_CP077301.1 coordinate 1,856,794, forward strand.
CATCAGCCACATTCTCGACGATCAGGGGGTATTTGGTACCTTCCTGCGCGCTCTGTTTGGCTACAATGCCTCACCCGCTGGCTTACAGCTGCTGACCTGGGCCCTCTATCTGGCGATCTTCGTTACCCTCTGGCAGCGCAGCTATCGCCCGCAGGTGAGCGCCGCATCCGGCAAGGGCTGAGCCCGCACGCCCTGTGGCAACAAAGCCACGGGGTAACAACACTATTCGGGAGCCGCGCCTTGGCGCGGTTCCCTTATCTATCAAGCAGTTTCGGAATAGGTCATGAGCGATAACAACAAGAAAAGCATTGCAGTGCTGGGTGCTGGCCCCGCCGGTTTGATGGCGGCCTGGCGCCTGCGCCGCGCCGGTTTTGCAGTCACCCTGTTCGAGCAGGAGCCGGTGGTCGGTGGCATGTGCGCCACCCAGACCTTCAAGGGGCGCGATGGGGAGTATCGCTTCGACTACGGCGGTCACCGCTTTATCACCAAAAACCCCGAGCTGCTCGCCTTTATCGACGAGCTGATGGGGGACGACCTGCTCCACGCCGAGCGCAAGAGCGTGATCCGCTTTGGCGGGCGCACCTATGACTACCCCTTGAACCTGCCCAACCTGCTCAAGACGGCGCCGCTCGCCCTGATGGCCGGTGCGGTGAAAGACTTGCTGCTGTTGCCTTTTGCCAAGAAGCCCACCGATTTTGCCAAGGCAAGCTTTGCCGAGTGGATCCAGAGCCACTTTGGTCGCACCCTCTACCGCCAGTTCTTCGAGGGCTACACCGGCAAACTGTGGGGCATCAACCCAGACAAGCTCTCCGCCGACTGGGCCGGCCAGCGCATCAGCCTGATCGATCTCAAAGACGTGGCCCGCCGCCTGCTGCCAAGACGCAACGGCAGCATTTCGGTGCGCACCTATGCCCGCAAATATCGCTACCCAAAATATGGCTTCGGCCAGATCTTCACCACACTGGGGGAGCGGCTGGTAGCAGAGGGCGTTGAGCTGAAAACCGGTGCCACCATCACCCGCCTTGAGCAGGCCGATGGCCGCATCGAACGGGTTTATTGGAAACAAGATGACGTTGAGCAGAGCGAGAACTTTGATCAGGTGATCTCTACCCTGCCGCTGCCGCTCACCTGCCAGCATCTTGGCTTGCCGTGCGATCTGCACTACCGGTCGCTTCGCTTCGTCAATATGCCGCTTAAAACAGAGAACCTGTCGGACAACACCTGGCAGTATCTCTCCGACCCCCATATTCTGGCCACCCGTTTGCAGGAGCCGCGCCGCCGCAGCCCCTTTATGGCGCCCAAGGGCCAGACCTCGGTGATGCTGGAGATCCCCTGCAATCCGGGGGATGCCACCTGGCAGGCTCCGCTCTCTGATCTGCGCGGTCGGGTTACCGCCGATCTCGCGAGCCTCGGCGTCGATACCGCCAAGCTTGGCGATGAAACTTTTGAAGCGCGTAGCGAATACGCCTATCCGCTGATGGATTTGGGCTATCAGACGCGCCGCAACGAAGCCATCAAGGCGCTGATGCCCATCACAAACCTCATCATGACCGGCCGTCAGGGGACATTTCGCTATATCTTCACCGACACCTCCATGGAGATGGGGATGATGGCTGCCGACATGGTGATCGACGGGGTGGACAGACGTCATGCCATCTTTAACCATCGCAACGAAAATACCGTGATCGAAACCCAGAGCGTGGCCTGATGGCCGCGCCATTGGCATAAGTAAGGAGAACAGGATGACCATCCGCTCGGGTTTACTCGCCCTCACCCTGCTGCTGGCCATGAGTGGGCAGGCGCAGGCTTACTCCTACGCCGCCGCCGGCAAGGAGCCTCTGATCGACGCCCGCGAAGCGCTGCTGGGCGCCGCCACTGACGGCAAGGATGCTAGCGCCACCTTGAGCGAGATTGCCGACGAACTGAGCTATCTGGAACAGCACCACAAGGTGGAGCTGCAAGTGCCGCTGGCCGCCGCCATCAAGGCCCAAGATGCCGCAGCCACCGCCGCCCTGCTCAACCGCGCCTACAAGGCGGAGATCGAGCGCCGCCTCGAAGGGGCCAGCCAGAATCTTGGCGACTACCAGACCGCCAAGGTGCTGGTGGTCAAGAGCAAGCGCTTCCTCGATTTGATCCTCCCCTCCCTCAGTGAAGGGGATCGCAAGGCAGCCGAACAGGCGCTGGCCAAGGTGCTGGATGCCATCGGTAACCCGGGGGTATTCGGGGTGGGCGCCAAGCCCGCCGATGCCGCCGCCTTTAGCGATGCAGAAAAAGCGCTGATGGCCGTGCTGGCGCCGCTTTGATGGCAACCTGCCAATCATTGCGCCACCTCGCTGTGACAAACGGTGGGTTTCGCTGCGCGCTACCCACCCTACGCACGGCCTACCGATAAATGCACCCGGACGACGGTTTGCCCCCTTCTCCCCTTGCGGGAGAAGGGCTGGGGATGAGGGGTAAGGTAATGGCCCGGCGTTGGCCTTCCCCCTGCTCCACCACCATTTGGCTGCTCATTCTGCTGCAACTGGCTTGGCTCGGCTGGCTGCTGGCCTTCCCGGTGGCGCTCGATTCCGATGATGCCCTCAATTTTGCCCACGGGGTGACGCACTTTAGCGTGCTGGAGTTCTCCCCCCACTTTCCGGGCTACCCCGCCTTTATCTGGCTGGCGCGGCTGATCAATCTGGCGGTAGACGATCCGGCCCGGGCGGTGCAGTGGGCAAGCCTCTTGGGTAGCAGTTTGCTGGCGCCCCTCGCCGCCTTGCTGGCGGTCAGACTGTGGCAACGGCCAAGCCTGCTGGCGCCGGTTTGGTTGCTGGTGCTGGCACTGCCGCTCACCCCGGCGCTGGCGCTCTCCGGCCTTTCGGATGGGCCCGCGCTCGCCGCCTGGCTCGGGACGCAGCTGGCCTTGCAGCAGCGCAGATTCGTACTGGCTGGCCTCATGCTTGGCTTCATGCTGGCCCTGCGCCCCTCCTATTTTGTGCTGGCGCTGCTGCCCCTGTGGCTCGGGCTGGCGCAGCATGGCACGCGCGTCAGATTTGTGCTCCCCATCGCGCTGGTGGGGCTTACCAGCCTGCTGTTTGTCTGGCAAGCCGATGGCTGGGCCTACTTCAGCGAGGGGCGCCGCTTTACCGACGGCCACTTTACCCTGTGGGGCAACACGGCGGCAGCCCATGGCGATCGGCTGCTGAGCTGGGCCCGCACCTTCAACGATCAGCTTACCCCGCTCTGGCCCTTGGCTGTCGGGGCGCTGCTGGTACTGCCGCTTTGGCAAAGATCAAAAAACCACCCTGCCGCCCTCTCACCGCTCTGGACGCTCTACTGGCTCGTCCTGCTGCTCTGGACCCTGTTTGGCCAGAATCCCGACAATCCCCGCCATCTGGCGCCCATCACCCTGCTCGGTATCGTGCTGCTGGCAGGCTGGCTGCCGCGCCGTGGCGAGGGGGTGGTCGCGGTGGCCGGATTGCTGCTGATCGGCGTGACCTTCACCCTGCCCCGTCCGCCCGCCATGGTGCAAGCGGCAAAACTGGCAGAAAAAGCGTGTCCGGCGCTGGTGACCCAGTGGGGCGTAAGATTGCTGCGGGAGACCACGGCACTGCCGGTGACGGACGGCTGGTACAAGGGGGATGCGGCGCTGGCGCTCTCTCAGGGAGCCTGCCGCCTCAGTCGCCGCTCCATCGCCGCGAACGAAATGCCCAGCGCGGTGCGCCAGCACTGGTTTGCCCCACGCTTTGCCGCCGAGCCCGGACTCTGGCTCGCCATTCCCTCACTGCAGACACCCCATGGGGAAAGTGACAAGAAACACAGAAAGAACACAAAAAACCACCAAGACAACTAAAAAAGAGGGGAACAACTCGGGTACACTCACTGCGCATCCATAACAGACGAGTCTCCTTATGCGTGTAACCAGAGAGTGGCTGTGGGTTTTGTCGGTGCTGAGCGTGGCCTGTTCCCTCCTGTTGCTGCCATTCTGGCTGCGCGGCGGCAGTCAGGGCCATGATCTGTTTCACCACCTGCTCTCCGGTCACTTCTTTGCCGTGCAACTGTGGCAAGGTGAGCTCTATCCGCGCTGGTTGATGGAGATGAACGGCGCCTTTGGCAGCCCGGTCTTTTTCTTCTATCCCCCCTTGCCCTACTATGTGAGCGCCCTGTTCGCCGGCCCCACCCCACTGGCCCACGAGGCGATGACGCCGCTGCTCTGGAGCAGCAGCGTGGCACTCTGGCTCTCCGGCCTGTTTGCCTATCTCTGGTTGCGCCCCTTTGCCGGCCACGGGCGGGCGCTGTCGGCCAGTCTGCTCTATATGGCGCTGCCCTATCATCTGGCCATCGATATCTACGCCCGCTTTGCCTTGGCGGAGAGCTGGGCCTTCGTCTGGGCACCGCTGGCACTGCTGGCGCAGGATCGCCTCTGCCGCGGCGCCCCCTTTGCGCTACTGCTGCTCGCACTGGCCGTCTCCATGCTGACGCTTTCCCATCTACCAAGCACCCTGCTCATTCTGGGCTTGCTCACCCTGCGCAGCCTGCTGCTGGTCTGGCGCTACAAGGGGAGCACAACGCTTGTCAGTGTCCCTGTCACCGCCTCCCCGCTCATTGACACCCTGCTGGGCCAGCTCTGGGGGTTGGCGATGGCCAGCCTGTTGCTGCTGCCCGCTCTGCTGGATCAGGGGGGGATCTCCATGGAGCAGATGCGCACTGGCATGTTCGAATTTCAGCGCAACTTTCTGGATCGTTTGCCCCAAAGCCGTGATGACTGGCGCTTTCGCGGCCATCTCGCCTGGCTGACGCTGCTCACCCTGGCTCTGCTGCTGGTAGCTTGGGCGGCTGCCCGCGAGCCACGCCATCCCGAGTTGCTGCTCTGGGGGGTCATTGGCACCCTGAGCTTTCTGATGATGCTGCCACCAAGCGAGCCCCTGTGGCGCCTGCTCACTCCGTTGCAACTGGTGCAATTTCCCTGGCGCCTCAATCTGCTGCTGGTCATCGCTACCGTCGCCGTGGTGGCGCTGGGTACCCCCACCTATCGCCCGTGGCAGTGGGTCTGGTGGCTACTGCTTGCCCTCACCCTGCTCTCGCAGGGAATCTATGTACGCGAGGCACCGCTCACCCAGGCTCCCGTAAAGAGTCAGCTTGACGGGGAGTTCGACAGCAAGCGCAGCGCTCGCGAATATCGGCCAAAGCAGGTGCCGCGCGGCATGTTTGCCCCCACCCTGCTGGCCTGGAAAGAGGAATTCCAGCCCGCCATCACCAGCGACCATCAGGGGGTGAATTGGCAGATCCAGCGCTGGCAGCCTCGTCATATCGAATTGACGGTGGATGCCCCGGCGCCCGCCAAACTGATCCTGCACCAGTTTGATTACCCGGGTTGGCAGGCAAGGCTCGACCAGCGCCTGCCGCTGAGCGTCAGCAGTACCCGCAACGGGCTGGTGCAGGTCTGGGTGCCCGCCGGACAACACAGCCTCACCTTTACCCTCACCGCCCGCTGGCCGGAGCGGCTCGGGTACGCCATCTCGTCGCTGGCCTGGCTGCTCTGGCTGGGGGGAGTGATCCGCGCAGCGCGCCCGCATGACCGCAAGCGTGATTCCCAAGGTGGCTGAGCGGCCGAGCACCTCCCCCTTTTGAGGGGGCAGGAACGTCATGCCGAGCGGGGGCAAACCTGATAGACTCGCCCTTCTCCCTTTTTCAACCAAGGTTCACCAGCGGATACCCTATGCCCCAATCGCCAACAGCTCAGGCTGCCGCCCTCTCCCCCCGTTTCCTGTTTATCCTGCTCGGCGCTCTGGCGGGTCTGACCCCGCTGGCGGTGGATATGTATCTGCCCGCTATTCCGGCCATCGCCCGGGATCTGGCCTCCAGCATCGACGGCGCCCAGCTCACCATCAGCGCCTTTTTGGGCGGCTTTGCCATCGGCCAGCTCTTCTACGGCCCGCTGGCCGACAGCTATGGCCGCAAGCCGGTGATCCTGGCGGGGCTGGTGATGTTTGCCATCGCCTCGGTGGGCTGCGCCATGGCGGACTCCCTGCCCGAACTATTGGCCTATCGGATGTTGCAAGCGGCGGGCGGCGCGGCGGGCTCTGTGGTGGTCAATGCCCTGCTGCGCGATCTGTTCGAGAAGGATGCATTTTCTCGCGCCATGTCGTTCGTCATTCTGGTGATGACGCTGGCGCCGCTGGTAGCCCCTGTGGTGGGCGGCTATATCAGTGCCCACGCCGACTGGCGGGTGATCTTCTGGCTGCTGGTGGGGATCAGCCTGCTCATCTGTCTGGTGATGCAGTGGAAAATTCAGGAAACCCTGAAACCGGAGCACCGTCAGCCCCTTAATCTGGGCCAGATCCTCAAGAACTACTGGGGGGTGCTCTCCCATCGCGGCGCCATGGGTTATGTGCTGTGCGGCTCCCTCTCCAGCTCCGGCATGTTCGCTTTCTTAAGCGGCTCCCCTTACGTCTATATCGAGTACTTCAAGGTGCCGACCGAGCACTACGGCTGGCTGTTTGGCCTCAATATCCTGCTGATGATGGTGGTCACCTTCGTTAACAGCCGACTGGTGAAAGGGGTTGGCGCCGAGCGGATGCTGCAATACGGTCTGCTGGTGCTGCCCTGCGCGGGCGCTCTGCTGGTCTACAACGCCTGGAGCCAGACCGGCGGCCTGTGGGGCATCGTCATTCCGGTGGTGCTGTTTGTCGGCCATATCAGTCTGGTGGGCGCCAACGCCATGACCGGCCTGATGGGCCACTTCCCGCAATCTGCGGGCACCGCCTCGGCACTGGCGGGCACCCTGCGCTTTGGCATCGGCGCCCTGGTCGGCATTCTGGTAAACCTCAATCCGCCCCACTCGCCGCTGCCGATGGCCATTGCCATCGCCTGCTGCGGGGTGGGTTCGACTCTGAGTTACTGGCTGCTGACCGGCAAGCGAGGCGATTGATCCCCCCTCCCCCCGCTCAGAAAAACGAAAGAGGCTTCCGTCAACGGAAGCCTCTCTTCGTATTGGCTCGTACTGGCGCCCAGACGTTCAGAACTGGGCACTGTTGAGCCAGAGGTGCGCCCCTATGCTCACCAGATAACCGAGCAAGATGGCAGGCAGCCACTTCAGGTGGCCAAAGAAGGTATACATGCCATGGGCCTGCCCCATCAGGGCAACACCGGCCGCAGAGCCGATGGAGAGCAGGCTGCCGCCCACTCCGGCGGTCAGGGTCACCAGCAGCCACTGCCCCAGCGCCATGTCCGGGTTCATCGACAGCACGGCAAACATCACGGGAATGTTATCCACGATGGCCGACAAGACCCCGATGAAGATGTTGGCCATGGTGGGATCCCCACCGGCATACAGCCAGTGTGATACCAGCTCCAGATACCCCATAAAGCCCAGCCCACCGACACACATCACCACCCCGTAGAAGAAGAGCAGGGTATCCCACTCCGCCTTGGCCACCTTGTTGAACACGTCAAATGGCACCACAGAACCCAGACTGCGCAACCGTACCTCATCACCATTGCGTTCATAGAGCGCACGCTTGCGGGCAAGGGATCGCGGCAGCGACTTGCGCAAATAGAAGCCGAAAAACTGCAGATAACCGAGCCCCAGCATCATGCCCAGTACGGGTGGCAGATGGAGGAAACTGTGGCATAGCACCGCAGTGATGATGGTCAGCAAGAACAGCGCGACGATGCGGCGGGCCCCCCGCTTGAGATCGACCACCTCGTTATCAGCCTCCGGCACATGGCGCGGCACCATCAGGCTCATCAGGATGGCCGGGACCAGAAAATTGAGCAGAGAGGGGATCAGCAGGGTGAAGAACTGGCCAAATTGCACCTTGCCCGCCTGCCACACCATCAGGGTGGTGATATCGCCAAAGGGACTGAACGCCCCTCCGGCGTTGGCGGCGATCACTATGTTGATGCAGGCAAGATTGACAAAACGCCGATCACCGTTGGCCACCTTCAACACTACGGCGCACATCAAGAGCGCAGTGGTCAGGTTGTCTGCCACCGGCGAGATGCAAAATGCCAACCCGCCAGTCAACCAGAACAGGGTGCGCAAGTGAAAGCCGGATCGCACCAGCCAGGCGCGCAGGGCATCGAACAGCCGCCGATCCTCCATGGCGTTGATATAGGTCATCGCCACCAGCAGGAACAGCATCAGCTCGGCATATTCCAGCAGGGTATGGCGAAATGCCTGCTCGGCGACAGGGCTCATCCCCTGCTGTGCATAGGCGATACCGATCAGGATCCAGATCACCCCGGCGGCCACCAGCACGGGTTTGGACTTGCGCAGTTGCAGATACTCTTCAGCCATCACCAGGGCGTAGGCCAACACAAACAATCCGACACAAAAAAGTCCGATTGAGGAGGATGTCAACAGAACAGGGCCACTACTGGCATGGGCAGGAGGGATAAACAGGGACAGCAGCAAAATAACAGGGGTGAGCGCAGACATGGTCTCTTCCTTTTAGAACCGTCTGGCAATGATGCTAGCACCTGGATGAAAAGAAAAATTCATCCAGGTCAATTAACGCTTAATTGGTTTGCTGTCGAAACGCGGGATTATTTCTTGCCGAAACCCGACTGTTTGAGGGTATAGCCTGCGCTGTTTTGCCAGGCATCCAGACCGCTGCGGTTATTGCCCGCCACCAGACTGGCGGCCAGACTCGGACTGTTGAACAGCTGATCGGCGGTAAAGACAAAGCCGCCCTGACTGCGGGGCACTATGACCCCCTTCTCCAGCAGTTCGTGACGCAGCTCGATCACCGCTTCACGCAAAGAGGCGGCATCCTCGCCATTGGCGGTGGAACCGGCCAGCACCATAAAGCCCGGATTTTGCCGCTTGCCCACCGGATAACCGTGGGCCTCGGCCCCCTTGCCGTTGAAGTGGTAGAGCTCGCGCTCCCCCGGCCGGTTGTCGGAGAGTGCCTTTTGCAGGGTCATCAGCTCGTTGTAGATCTCGATGGGGACGACGGCAGCCTGCTTGTTGCCCTTGCTATCGATGATAAAACTGACTTGCTTGTGTAACATCCTTGCTCATCCTGTGACCCATGGAAGCCCCTATTCTAACCACCTCGGGCAAGCGGGATCCAGCGAGGATCCACTGCTCTTTTGCCGCCTTGATCACTAACTGGCACTCTTGATCAACCGTAAGGGGTGTTGATCAATGCTGGCCGTGCTAGCGTACCAAGCATGATGAAAGCCATTGACCATCAAACGGTTATCCCATGCTGACCCTGCGCAACCTCTGCAAGAGCTTCGATAACGGCAGTGAACGACTGCCGCTGTTCCACCATCTCGATCTCGCCCTCCCTGCTGGCGAGATCACCCTGCTGCTGGGCCAAAGCGGCTGCGGCAAGTCGACCTTGCTCAATCTGATCGCCGGGCTGATTGCACCGGATGAAGGGGAGGTCTGGCTGGGGGAGACCCGGATCGACACCCGCTCCCCCGACGAGCGGGCGCGCCTGCGGGGCCGCCATCTCGGCATCGTCTATCAGGATTTCAACCTGCTACCGACCCTGAACGTGGCCGAGAATCTGGCCCTGCCGCTCGCCATCAACGGGCTGCCACCGGATGAGACAAAGATTGACCAGTTGCTGCAGCGGCTCGATATGAGCCACAAGCGCCATGCCTGGCCGGAGCAGCTCTCCGGCGGCCAGCGACAGCGGGTGGCGCTGGCCCGCGCCCTGATCCATCAGCCCCAGTGGCTGCTCGCCGACGAGCCCACCGGCAGCCTCGATGAGCACAATGCCGAACAGGTGATGGCGCTGATGGTGGCGGCAGTACGCGATACCGGCGCAGGCTTGCTGCTGGTGAGCCACAACCCCGCTTATGCTGCGCTGGCAGACAGGGTGCTGCGCCTCGAAGGGGGGCAACTTATCGAGCTCAAGGGGCCCCGTCATGACTAGGCAGCGACTGCGTCTGTCGGGGACTCGCTGATGCTGCCACTCAAAGCGCTGCTGCGCCTCTATCGCAGTCACCCCTGGTTGCTGCTGATGAGTCTGGCCGGGCTGGTATTGGGGGTATCGCTGGTGGTGGCCATCGAGCTGCTCAATCACAGTGCCCGCACCAACTTCGTCGCCGCCCGCAGCCAGCTGGCAGGGGAAGCCAACTACCGGCTGGCCCCTGCTGGCGGGCTGGATGAGCAGCTTTACGTGCAGCTGGTGACCAGCCAGCCCGCCCTCGATGCCATGCCCCAGCTCCATGGCTGGCTCAAGGATGAAGAGGGGCGCAGCTTTCAACTGCTGGGAATGGATCTCTTCAACCCCGGCCCTCTGCGCCAGCTGTTTGGCGCCCGACCCACGAACCAACCCGAGTTCTCCTTAACCCATGCCGACAGCATCTGGCTGGCGGCCCCCGAGGCAGATCGCCTTGGCTGGCAAACGGGCCAGAGCCGCCGCTTTGTACTGGGCGGCAGCGATGGCACCAGCGCCCGAACCCTGACCTTGACGCTGGCGGGCACGTTTGAACCGGGCGCCGTGCCCATGGAGCGACTGCTGATAACCGATATTGGCCTCGCCCAACCCCTGCTGGATAAAGCGGGTCGGCTCGATCGCATCGTCTTCAAGCTAAGCGAATCAGAAGCTCGCACCCTGCAGGCCACCCTGCAAACCGATTACCCGAACCAGCCCTTGTGGCTTGAGCCCATTAGCCCGGCGCTCGATGCCAGCCAGCTTGGCGATGCGCTGGCCCTCAATCTGACGGCGCTCTCATTGCTCGCCATGGCGGTGGGATTGTTTCTGGTGTTCAACGCCCAGCGATTTGTCCAGAGCGTGCGCCGCCCCCAGCTGGCCCAGTTGATCATTCTGGGAATGGGGCAGAGTCGGGTGCTCCGCTGGCTTATCCTGGAGCTACTTATTCTCGCCACCCTCGGCACCCTGCTCGGGGTGCTGCTGGGGAGCCTGTTGGCGCTGGCGCTGATGGGGCAGCTCACCCAGGCGCTAGCCGATCTCTATGGGCCCAACCCCATCGACCTGCTTCGCCTCTCCCCTATGAGCCTGTTCAAGGCGCTGTTGATCGGGCTATTCGGCACGCTGGCTGCCAACCTGCCCGGCTGGTGGCAACTGCTGCGCCAATCCCCCCTCGAACTGCGAGCGGGAAGCAGCCGTCCCCCCGCTCACCCGTGGCGACGGCGCGTGCTGGCCATCGCCATCCTGCTGCTGTGCGCTCTGTGCCTGTGGTTGCCGCAAACCGGTTTGACCGGCGCCCTCTTTATCGCCGGCGGCTGGCTGCTGGCCATGGCGCTCTGGCTACCCGATGCCCTGCGCGGCCTGCTTGGCTGGTTGCGACGGCGCGCGGGCGGCCCCCTCACCGCCCGGCTCGGGGTGGCCGAGACCCTCTATCATCTCGATCGCACCGCCATCGCGGTGATGGCGTTGCAGCTCGCCATCGCGGCGGCCATCGGCATCGGGGTCATGGTGTCGAGTTTTCGCTCCAGCGTGGAGATCTGGCTCGGCCAGCGTCTGGCCGCCGATCTCTATGTCACCGCTCCCAAGGGGGTGGCTGGCAACAAGGGCACCTTGAGCGACACAACCCTTAAGAGCCTGCTCGCCAACCCGCTGGTGAGCGCCGCCTCGCGCCGCTCGGTGCACCCCGCCCGCTGGCAGGGGCAGCCCATCGAGTGGGCGCAGATGGACTTTATCCCCCAGCTTAAAGCGGCCTATCCGCTGCTGGCCGGACGCTGGCCCACCCGTCCCGACGAAGTGCTGGCGAGCGAACCGCTGACGGTGCGCCTCGGGGTCAAGGTGGGCCAGACATTGGCGATCAGCGGCGAGCAGGGGCCAAGGCAGTTCACTGTCACCGGCGTCTATCAGGACTACGGCAGCGACAAGGGGCAGATCCTGCACGCCTTCGAGGCCGGGGCGGTGCAATCCCTCGCCCTCTTTAGCGACGACCCCGAACAACTGGCCGACCGCCTGCGCGAGCGCTTTGGCGAGCAGCTTAATCTGCTCTCCGCCCCCGCCATTCACAGCGCGGCACTCAAGGTGTTTGACCAGACCTTTGTGGTGACCGAGCTATTGAAGTTGCTGATCCTCGGCATCGCCTTTGTCGGCATTGGCTCGGCCTTTATGGTGCTGGGGCTGGCACGCCGTGGCGAGCTGCAGACCTTGCAGAGTCTGGGTTTGAGCCCCCGCCACTGCCGCCAGCTGCTGGTGTGGCAAGGGGCTGGATTGGGGCTGCTCACCGCCCTGCTGGCCCTGCCGGTGGGATATGGCCTCGCCTGGGTGCTGATCGAGGTGGTCAACCCCCGCGCCTTTGGCTGGCGCCTCGCCTTCGAGGCCGCCCCCCTTCATGCGGTCACGGCCCTGTTGCTGGCGCCGGTGTGTGGCGCATTGGCCTCCTGGTATGCGGCAAGGAGAGTGGTATGAAATATCGGTTAGCGCACTGGCTCAGCCATGGCTTGAAGCTCCCATCGACCACGTCCCTTTCTCCGCCCCTTCTTCAGCGCAAAGAAGAGCACTGTGCGGCATTGAACCATCCCCTCTCCCTTCGGGAGAGGGCCAGGGTGAGGGGGATCTTGTCCTCCTTACGGCCCCTGTGGCTCTCCACCCTCTTGATCCCGCTGATTGCCATGATCGACAGCACGCAGGCCAGCGATCTGGGCGCCCTGCTCGGCGGTGGCAACGACAGCTTTAAAAAGGTGCTGCCGGGGCAAACCATCCAGCTGCCGGAGGATCACGCCGCCCACCCCGATTACCGCTCCGAGTGGTGGTATCTCACCGGCAACCTCAAGGATGAACAGGGGCGCAAATATGGCATGCAGTGGACCCTGTTTCGCCAAGGGATCGAACAAGAACTTCGCACCAGCAACCCCTGGCTCACCCCCCAGCTCTGGCTGGCCCAGTTTGCCATCACGGATCTCGACCGTGGCAGCCACCAGCAAGATGAACGGGCCAGTCGGCAAGGACCGGGACTGGCGGGAGCCAGCGGCGGCCAATATTGGCTCAGGGAGTGGCGGCTTGCCTCGCAAGGGGCGGCGCTCTTCCCCGCCACCCTCAAGGTGCAGAGCAAGATTGGCGAGCTGAACCTCACCGTCACTGCCGCCAAGCCGCTGGTGCTGCAAGGCAAGGCCGGTTACAGCGAGAAGAGCCCGGGCAACGCCTCCTTTTACTACTCCTACCCACGCCTGCATTTAAGCGGCACCCTGATCAGCGATGGCGAGACCCGCACCGTCACCGGACAAGGCTGGTTTGATCACGAGTGGAGCAGCACGGTATTGGCGGAGTGGCAATCGGGCTGGGACTGGTTTTCGCTGCAACTGGCTGATGGCCGCGAGCTGATGTTGTTTCGCCTGCGCACCAAACCGGGCCGCGCTAATCCCGAAAACCAGCCAGAAAACCGCTACGGCATTCTCATTGAGCGGGATGGCAGCAGCCGGGTGCTCGCCCCTGACGCGATTCACCTTACGCCGGGCAACACCTGGCGCGGCCCCAAGGGACAAGCGTACCCCGTTGAGTGGCAGCTAAACGCCGCCGGAATGAGCCTCACCATCAAAGCCCGTCAGCCCAATCAGGCCATGACTGGTCGTTTTGACTACTGGGAGGGGGCAGTCTCTGTCTCGGGGGATGCCAAGGGGGTCGGCTATCTGGAGATGACCGGCTATTAAGCCTGCGACCATCGCCGGTTATCCCTTATTCTGACGCTCGCTTAAAAAGCAGGGCGCTATCAAGAACTCATTAAAATCCGACAACCTGGACAGCTTTTTACTCAACACTTTTTACTCAACACTTTTTACTCAACAAGGGAAGTCAGCGTTTGATACCCTGCGGATGAGGTCTCATGGCGTATTTTCGTACAGCACCCATGGCGACAACATTAACCGGTTTGATTCGTTCAATTCATATGCAGCATGCACAAGGATGGCATTTATGTGGCAAGAGATCTGGCAGACCATCGTCTCCGAGTTCACCGATATTCAAGATATCAAGCAGATGACCCAGATTGTATTGCGCCTGCTGGTGGCAGGTCTGCTCGGCGGTCTATTAGGCTACGAACGTGAACAGAAAGGGAAAAGTGCCGAGATCCGCACCCATATGCTGGTCAGTATTGGCGCCGCCCTGTTCGTGCTGATCCCCCAGCAAGCTGGCGCATCAACTGCCGATCTGACCCGGGTGTTGCAGGGGCTCACTGCCGGGGTGGGATTTCTGGGGGCTGGCACCATCATTCTGGGCACCCGACAAACAGAAACCAAGGGGCTGACCACGGCCGCCGGTATCTGGGTTACCGCCGCCATCGGTATTGCCGCGGGTATGGGCCGAGAGTCCACCGCGGTGCTCGCCACCCTGATCGCGCTGTTTATTCTGACCATCGTGCCTTGGCTGCTGGGGATCAAAAAAGAGGGCCGTGAGTAATCCTCCCCCCCACTGACTGCGGCCCTCTGCAGATACCGGCCACCCGAGTGGTCGGTCTGCTCGATGACCCGAAACCCATAGCCCTTATAACAGGGCATCACAGTGATATTGCCCCGCCATTCCAGTCACTTGGCGCTAGTAGCCAAGGATGCCTTATCTGTTTATTTATTAAACTCCCCTCGCCCACTCAACCCACAGCCAACTTGGCTCAAGGCTGATCCTCGTCAAAAAACCTTTCAAAATCCGAGCGATAAATAACTTTTCACTCACTTAAATTAGTCACTGTTTGATATCTTACCCATGCGGCACCCGCAGCCCCAAAAGCAGCCGAGGTAAGCCGATGATTGATCAACATCCAATCTGTTTAAAAGCAGCACTAGGGGAGCAGCAACTCCGTGCGGTAAGGATTCATTTGATGGAAAACTTATTACTAATAACAGTTGGATAATGTTAAGTAATGATTTAGGGGCTGAATATGAATACTAAGGAGAAAATAAAACTTTACATTCTTTCACTTATGTTTTTATTTGTCATGGTAATTTTCCTTTCCATTAATATAAATCCGCCATCTTCGGATAGTGACCTAAAACATAATATTATTATATATTATGCCTTATCAAATTGGCTTCCTATATTAATGCTGGCTCTCATTGCATACTGCGAGTTCTTAAGACGTGAATTCGACTTTGAGCTTAATGGAAGTGCTAGCGACAGTTTATTGGTCATTGATTGTAAAAGTGAAAATTATGAACATTTAAGCTTTTTAGCGACATATATTGTTCCGTTTGCAGGACTAAACTTTGACTCCCCATTAAAGTTGCTTGCATATTTATTTTTATTGATTGTAATTGGCATCATCTTTGTCAGAACAGATAAATATTATACAAATCCTACGCTATCTATTTATGGATATAAATTATACAGGGCCACGTTAGCAGATCATGTCAGCCATTACCATTCCGTAATTGTATTAACAAAACATGACTTAAGAAAAGGGCAGAACATTGCCTATAAATTTATCTCAGAAGATGTTTGCTTTGCTAGGAAAATAAATAATGACTAGAGATGATATTAAAAATGACATGAAGAGCATTCTAGACACATGCTCAGGGATTAAAGTTTTCTTTATTGATGATGACAATAATGAACTCTATGATTCTGATATTGAAAGTGATGGCTTGGATGAGTTTATGGTTAGTTTTGTCAGTGACCTGAAAAACAAATTCACTGATAACGAAAAATTCTCAATTCCAAATTTATCTAATGCCGACGAAAGAAAGCATGCGCTTTACTATTTTGATTTTGATGACCAAATTCATGAGTTTAAGTATTTAGATAAAGTCAACGAGATGCAAGCCAATAAGATAATTGGCAAGTACCAAGTTAGAAGCAAAGGTCTGTCAAGTATTAAAGCTGTTGTCATAAGACTTAAAGGAAGTGATGGGAAAGTAATCTCATTTTATCAGTACATACATAGAACATCTCTATGGACTTCGGGGAAAGGAGTTTTCTTTACAACTCATAAGACTCGCGTCGTAAAAATGACAGATGATGTTTTGAGACTAAATAACAACTTTATCTTTGCCAAAATTGGACAGAACTATTTAATTAATAATGTTAGAGCATTTGAGAAAGAGTTAGGATTTGACAAAATCATCCATGCCAAGGCAGCCCAATACTGCACAAGTATTGAATCGCGCGGCCTTGTCGAAAATCTAGAAAAGTTTAACAAACAGATTAACAAGGAAATTAATTTCGCCAGGAAATTTGTCAAGGTCTTTAAAAACTCAGCTGTGATAGAACAAGATTTATCTAATGAAGAAATTATCTCATTTGCCATGAGCAAGCCCTTCTATGAAGGGAAGCTAAAATTAACAGAAGATGGTAGTCAATTTGACTTGAATAGCATATCACGCTGTTCTAATTTTCTGCAGCTATTGGATGATGAGTTTTTGAAATCAGAACTAACAGGCATGAACTACATTGCTAGAGCAAAAGATAGAGCTAGCACCTAGTTTGTCCTGCATACATAGCATTAAAATAAGTCCCTAACAGACTTTTCTGTCAGGGGCTTATTTTGTAGGGGAAATGCAGCGATAAGCCATACAAGTGCTCGGCAATTACGGGTTAGCAACACCAACTTGGCGAGTAATAAAATCCAAGGTAGTACGATTAAACTGCTCCGGCTGCTCCACATTGCAGACATGGCCGCACTGCTGGATCACCGCCAGCGAGGAGCTGGCATCGCGGGCCACCTGTTCGCGCACCGGTGCCAGAAACATATGATCCTCCTCCCCCATCACATAGAGGGTGGGAATGGGCAGGGAGCGTTCGCGGAAGTAGCGCATCAGCGGATTGACCTCGGTGGCGAGTCGGAACCAGCGTTTGAACTCCTTCTGGCAGAGCTTGCGGGCCTCGCGCACAAAAAGGTTGCGCGACTCCTGATGGTGCTGGCGCGGCATGATGATGAAGGCAAACAGCCGGTACAGCCACATATAGGGCAGGAAGTGCTGGCCGAGTCGGCCCAGCTGCACCAGCACCCGCGAGCGGATATCGAGCCGCAAAATGGCGCCCCCCAGTACCATGCTCTTGACCCGCTCCGGGCAGAGCTCGGCCAGATGGCGAATAAGGATGGTACCAAGGGAGATGCCGACGAAGTGGGCGCGGCGGATATCGAGATGATCGAGCAGCCGAACGATATCTTCGGTCACTTCCCGAAAGCTGTAGTGGCCCTTGACCACCTGTTGCAGTTGGTGGGACTGGCCGTGGCCGCGCAAGTCCAGCAACAGCACGTTGAAGTGCTCGCGATAGGCGCGCAGCTGCTTGAACCAGATGGAGGAGCTGCCACCGGCGCCGTGGACAAACACCACCCAATCCCGCTCGGGACCCAGTTCGAAAGTCTTGTGATACAACATCCAATAGGCTCCCTTGGTGATGGGGGGTATACTCGGCTGCGCGCATATTAACAGAACAGCCCCGCCGATAGATATGCGCCTGACATGACCCGGATCACCCCTTGCGCGAGAACTTTCCATGGATTTGACCCGTTTGCGCCACTTTCTGCTGACCCTGCCGGGCGCCACCGAAGATACCCCATTTGGCCCGGAGATCCTGGTCTACCGCATCGCGGGGAAGATGTTCGCGCTGGTGGATTGGCAGGCCGAGCCGCTTACCATCAACCTCAAATGCGAGCCCGAATTGGCGTTGCTGCTGCGCGAGATCCACCCCGAGGTCAAACCGGGCTGGCATATGAACAAGCAACACTGGAACACAGTGACCCTGAACAGCACCTTGCCAGATGATCTGTGGCAAGGCTGGGTGCACCACTCCTATGAGCGGGTTGTCGCGGGTCTGCCCAAAGCCAAACGGCCACAGGCGCCGCGTCCCCTCTCCCCCACTGACGGCCCAACCTTATGACGCCAGCACTTAATCCAGCACTTTGCATTGTCCCCCTTGGCGAGGCACATATCCCCGCTCTCGTGAGCCTGTTTGAGCAGGCGGTGCGACGCAGCGGCCCCGAGCTCTACAGCGCCGAACAGGTGGAGCAGTGGGCCCTCGGTTCACAACATCCGGGCTTTGTCAGCCAGCTGCGCGAGCACCACGGCTGGGTAGTAGAGCAGGCAAATGTGCCCCTCGGGTTTGTCACCCTGAGCCCCGATGGCCACCTCAGCCTGCTCTATGTGAGCGCCGACCATCAGCGCCAGGGACTGGGCAATCTGCTGCTCACCACGGCGCTCGCGGGGGCCCGAGGGCTCGGTATGACCCTCATCACCACCGAGGCCAGCGCCTTCAGTTATGAGCTATTTTTACGACATGGCTTTACGTTGACCGGGCTGGAGTGCGTGGAGCGGGGCGGAGTCAGTTTTACTCGCCATCGCCTGCACTGCTGCTTGCCAAGCTAGGGCAAGCCACTAAAATACGCTTAATTTTCGTATTGTTACTGTATTGAGGCAGCAACCATGGTGGTAGAAAGTGAAGGCTATATCTCGCTGATCGAGTATCTGGTGGAGAGTTTGGGATTGTTTGAATCCCAACAGCAGAACGATGGTGAAGAGACCATCGAAGATCTGGTCAGTGGCCGAGTTGCCAGCAACCTGATGGCCATTTGCGAGCAAAACCCCCAGCTCGATCCCAAGGTGCGTTTCGCCATTATGCAGGAGGCCGACGCCGTGGTCGCCGACCTGGAAGAGGTGCTCTCCGCCGTCTGGCTGCGCGCCCCGACCCCGGAACAGAAAACCTTCCTCATCGAGTTTATCGATCTCATCAAGAACCTGTTCGACAGCGCCATCGGCTGATCTGCCGTCCGGTTTTCCCGCCCAACGCAAGATTTCAGAACAGCAGATAAGGAAAAGGGCCGCCTTGGTGGGCAGCCCTGCTTGCTATCATTTTCAACCCGCCAGTGCGTTCATTCATCAGGCGGTTATCAAGGCAAGAAATGTGTCTGGACTTTGCATCCGATCCCTGGACGCTACCTAGTTAGTCCCGACTGGTCGCAATAAGTTCCCTCCTCCGACCATTTATTTTCACTTTTATTAAGAAATCGACTACAAACCTGTTCAGCGGTTCAGGCTGGGTGGCAAACAGACTCCGATGCCACCCAATCCGCAGTAACCATCTGGGTTTTTCTCCAGATATTGCTGATGGTAATCCTCGGCGTAGTAGAAGGGCGCCAGCGGCAGAATGCGGGTAGTGATGGCACGGCTGTCACCGCTTGCCGCCATCGCCTGCTGGTAGGCCGCCATGCTCTGCTGGGCAATGATCTGCTGGCTCTCGTCGCCATAGAAGATCACCGAGCGATACTGGGTGCCGATGTCCCCGCCCTGACGCATCCCCTGCGCCGGATCGTGCTGCTCCCAGAACAGTCTGAGCAGATCGCCGTAGCTGATCACCGCCGGATCAAACACCACCTGCACCGTCTCGGCATGGCCGGTCAGACCGCTGCACACCTCTTTGTAGGTGGGATTCTGGGTCACGCCGCCCTGATAACCGGCCGCGGTGGAGTAGACGCCCGGCTGCTGCCAGAACAGGCGCTCCACGCCCCAGAAACAGCCCATGCCAAACCAGGCGATCGCCATGTTCTCGGGCCAAGGCCCCTGAGTGGGGTTGCTATTCACCGCATGCTGCTGACCAATCACCATCGCTTCGCGTCGTCCCGGCAGGGCATCTGCCGGTGAAATAATCTGTTCCATGAATTCTGTCCTTGTATAAAACCCTGTGAAATCACACAGCTGACGAAAAGGAGCATCGAAGATAGCAGTTTATCGCGCCGGATCAACCGGCGGGCCCTCATCGCTCACTCCGGCGGCCATCTGCACCGTCCGTCACTCTTTCCCGATCCGCACGGCCAAGCCGCCCCTCGTAGACCAGAAACGACCAAAATCAATATTTAGTCTTGATTTGTGAATTAATTTTCATATATTGAGCCAATCGCTGTTTTTTTATGGAAGAAATATCAAGTGCGTGAACGCGAACCCAGTCTGGTCAATGCCTTCCGGCAATCCACCCCCTATGTCAATGTGCATCGGGGTGCCACCTTTGTGCTGATGATGGGGGGAGAAGCCATCTGCCACCCCAACTTCGCCAATATCGTCAGCGATATCGCTCTGCTGCAGACTCTGGGCATACGCCTGGTGCTGGTGTTTGGTTCACGTCCGCAAAACGATGAGGCGCTGGCCCGCGCCGGTATCGAGGCCCAGTACCACAAGCGGATCCGGGTCACCGATGACGAGAGCTTCACCATCATCAAGCAGGTGTGTGGCGGCCTGCAATACGACATCACCGCCCAGCTCTCCATGGGGCTCGCCAACACACCCATGCAGGGGGCGCGGATCAGCGTGGTGAGCGGCAACTTCGTCACCGCCCAGCCGCTGGGGGTGGATGATGGCATCGACTTTTGCCACAGCGGCCGGGTGCGCCGCATCGACGTGGAGGGGATCACCCGCCAGCTCGATCAGAAAAGTCTGGTGCTTATCTCCCCCATCGGCTGTTCGGTCACCGGCGAGAGCTTTAACCTGAGCTCCGAAGAGGTGGCCCGCCGGGTGGCGGTCGATCTCAAGGCGGACAAACTCATCTGCTTTAGCAGCACCCAGGGGGTGATGGACAGACGCGGCGAAGCCATCTCCGAGCTCTTCCCCGAGCAGGCCGAAGAGCTGCTGGTGGAGCTGGAGCAGGCGGGCGAAGAGATGTCTGGCACCGCCCGCTACCTACGTGCGGCCATTGCCTCCTGCCGTGGCGGGGTGCCCCGCTCCCATCTGGTGAGCTATCAGGATGATGGCGCCATGCTGCAGGAGCTGTTCAGTCGCGACGGCCTCGGCACCCAAATCGTGCGGGAAAGTGCCGAGCAGGCCCGCGCCGCCACCATCGAGGATATCGGCGGCATTCTGGATCTCATTCGCCCGCTGGAGGAGGAAGGCATTCTGGTGCGCCGCTCCCGCGAACAACTGGAGATGGAGATCGACAAGTTCACCATCATCGAGCGCGATGGCCTCATCATCGGCTGCGCGGCCCTCTACTGCTTCATGGAAGAGGCGATGGCGGAGATGGCCTGCGTCGCCATTCACCCCGACTATCGCAACTCCAACCGGGGGGATCAGCTGGTGGCCAAGGTGGCCGAGCGGGCCAAGCGGCTCGGCATTCGCCGCCTGTTCGTACTCACCACCCGCTCCATCCACTGGTTCCGGGAGCGGGGCTTTGATCCTCTGGAAGTGGAAGATCTGCCGGTGGCGCGCCAGCGTCTCTACAACTGGCAGCGCCGTTCCAAGGTTTTGTCAAAGAGCATTGCCTAAGTCATTGATCCTGCGTTGAGTTCGCTGATACTTTGAACTTTTTCACAAACTCGATTGACAGTGCAATCCAACGCAGGGTATTTCTAAATGCACTCCACCGCCCTGGTGGAGCCAGAAGAGGAGCGCTGCCCAGGCAGCCCAAGGGAGGACGCCAGCGTCCGGTGAACTTGGGTCAGGGGGAGCAGCGCCGAGACGATTGAGGAGACTGGTAACCTCAACGTCGGCTGCGGGGGCTGAATCCCCCGGGTTGTCATCGGTAGTGATCATCCCCCACCGCGCCCTGTCAGGGGCGGTACGGGATGGGCTCTGCAGGTGGAGTGCTTCTGGCCGGGATAGCTTCGTTCATTCCTGCCATTTTCAGCCTCCTCCTCTCTTTTTTGCCCGATGGAACCGGAATCTTAAAATAAGACAGGAGTAAGCAATGAGCCCGATCAATGTCGCCAAGTTTGGCGGAACCAGTGTCGCCAACTTCCCGGCCATGAATCACTGCGCCGATATCGTGCTGGCCAATCCCGCCACCCGGGTGGTGGTGCTAAGCGCCAGCGCCGGTGTCACCAACCTGCTGGTCGCTCTGGCACAAGGGGAGCTGGACGAAGCTGGCCGCGACGAGCAGCTAGCCAAACTGGCCGGGATCCAGCAGGCCATTCTGACCGATCTCGGCAACCCCGTTGATGTGAGCGCCCTCATTCATGGCCAGCTGGACGAAATTCGCCTCATGGCCCAGCAAGCCCACCAGCATACCGATGCGGAGCTGGCCGATCGCCTCATCGCCTGCGGCGAGCTGATGTCTACCCGCCTCTTTACCGAGCTGCTGCGCCAGCGCGGCGTCAAGGCCCACTGGCAGGATGTGCGCCAGCTGATGCGCACCGACAGCCGCTTTGGCAAGGCCACCGTCGATCTGGCCACCACCCGTACCCTCTGCCAGCAGACGCTGGGCCCGCAGCTTGGCGACAGCCTCATCATCACCCAGGGCTTTATCGGTGCCGATGGCTATGGCCGCACCACCACGCTGGGGCGCGGCGGCTCTGACTACAGCGCAGCCCTCTTGGCTGAAGCGCTCGATGCCGCCAGTATCGAGATCTGGACCGATGTGCCCGGCATCTACACCACGGATCCGCGCCTCGTCACCCGCGCCCGCCCGATCCCCGAAATCAGCTTTGTCGAAGCGGCCGAGATGGCCACCTTCGGCGCCAAGGTGCTGCACCCCGCCACCTTGCAACCGGCGGTACGCCAGAATATTCCGGTGTTTGTCGGCTCAGCCAAGGATCCTGCCGCCGGTGGTACCTGGATCCGCGCCAGCACAGATTCAAGCCCGCTGTTTCGCGCCGTCGCCCTGCGCCGCCAGCAGGTGCTGGTGACCCTGCACAGCCTCAACATGTTCCACGCCTACGGCTTTCTGGCCGAAGTGTTCGGCATTCTGGCCCGTCACCGCATCTCGGTCGACCTCATCACCACGTCGGAGGTGAGCGTGTCACTGACGCTGGATCACACCGGCAGCCAGAGCAACGGCGAGCCGATCCTGAGCGACAAGGTACTGGCCGAACTGGGGCAACTCTGCAAGGTGGAGGTGGAAACCGGTCTGGCACTGGTAGCGCTCATCGGCAACCGGATGAGCGAAGTGAACGGGGTGGGCAGTCAGGTCTTTGACGCCCTGCGCGAGCACAACATCCGGATGATCTGCTACGGCGCCAGCGCCCACAACCTCTGCTTCCTGGTCAAGGAGAGCGAGGCGGGCAATATCGTCAACCGCCTCCATCAGGAGTTGCTGGACAGATCCTCAACCGAGGCAATTTCGAACACGCAACAGGGCGCCCGCAAGGTTGATGCCGATTAGTTAAGGATCAATTGATCGATCCTCTTGATGTGTAAAAATCCGAAACCAGTTGGCTTGGTTTCGGATTTTAATGCGTATCGAATAGACTCTCGACTTCCTCCACGCCAACAATGCCGCCCAGTTTGAGTCACTCTCCAACCTCATGTTCCCGAGCTCATAATGGCTCTGCTCGGCGAAGAGGGCGTCGCCACCCAGTGACCGTCCCGTTGTTGAACCCAGCGCCTTCCTGCAAGCCCACCAGAAGCTCGGGGACAAGAGTCACGAAACCGCCTCGATCTAGCACCAACATGCCTATCACCCAAACTGATCGTCGCCGATGATGTTATGTGGCTGATGCCCGATACCCCAGACTATGCCGCTGCGTTTGCCAATCCCAGCACCCAGCATGGCGAGACCGCTTATCCGCAAGTGCGCATGCTCTGCCAGATGAAGCTCACTAGCCACCTGCTTGTTCAAGCGATCATGGAGAGGATGGTGTTGGTGCGCAGACACAGTTTGCAACGGTAGCGGCGCATCCCCCGACTCCATCCCCAAGGCACTTGTGTTACCGAAACGAAGGGAGCGAAGTTACCCGCGGCTTGAAGGCAAGGCCACAGAGGCACAGTGTGAAAAAAGCCAATAAAAACAATATAATTCAGGCTTAACTGACTGGTATTAGTCACACCGGTAACCCCTTTTGCTGCGTTATTCAAGAGCCTTGTCAGGCTCGCACCGCATTGAACGCAGGATCACTCCTGATCGAAATAATCCGCAGGCACCGAGACCACAGCGTCGATCGCCACCTCTTCGGCGATCACCTCAGCCAGCGGGCGCAGGTGAAACTTGATCTGGCCGGAGGGCAACATCAGGCCAATATCGGGGTTGCGGATATCCTGCATGTTGCCGGTTTTGAATGGCAGCTCGGGATAGCGCGCTACCAGATCTTGCAGTGAAGTAACCACCAGCTCGATATGTTCCAGCCCCGCCTGATGGACGCGACCCGGTTTCGGTGCAGCCAGCTCGATACAGGGTACCTGTACCTCACCAGCCAACAGCGGCTGATGCAACTGATAGGTGGCGATGGGACGTCCGCCAATCATACCCTCCACCAGCAAGGAGCCCGCCTCAGCCAGCACAGCACATAGCGCGCGGTACTCCTGCAGGGTAGCCGCCCGATAACAGAAGTGATCGACCGTTGGCCGGGAAATGGTGACGCCAGTGGCGGCCAGTTCGGCCAACAGCTGAGAAACAAATGGGGCCATTGGCCCCAGTGTGGAATCGAGTGGGTGGGACATGCTTACCATTTCTTCTTGGGTTGAAACAGGACATCGAGCTCGTCGGCTTCCTTGTCCTTGATGTTTTGCAGATCCTGCGCGCTATTTTGCTGCTGCAGCTCTTCAAGCTCCTTGAGCCCCTGACGCATATCTTCTTCACGGGCCAGCAGATAGGGATCCTTGTCGCCCACGCTCGCCATGGCAGAGAGTCCCTTGGTATAGAGCTGGCGGCAAGTACCATATTGGCCCTGAATGCGGGCATCCATCGCCCGCTTGACCAGATTGGAGATGTTGATCTTGAGCTGCATCAGCTCGAGGCGGCGCTCTTCCTGGGCAAACCCCTGAGGGTCAATTTTGCCCTTGTTGTGCTCGACCCGCAGCACGGCCCGCATCTTCTTGACCAACTGCAGCATCTGGATCGCCTGACGATCGGACTCCGGGGTCTTGAACTGACCCTCATCCTGCACGCTGTAGTTCTCCTGCACATTCTTGATCTGGGTCTGCACATCAACGATGCGCTGCTTGATCTGATTGTTCGGCATCACCTGGGCGATGGCGCGATAGGCATCGAGGATCCGGTGCTGCAACAGCAACACCATGTTCTTGGAGAAAGGCACCAGATTGACGTTCAGCAGCACCTCTTCAGTCTCGTCGGCCACCGTCTTGTGTCTGGCAACGGCGTGACGCTTGTCCGCCTCTGCCTTCTGCTTATATTGCTGCACCACGTTATAGGCGATAACCAAAAACAGGAGTGCGCCGATAGACAGCAATACCAAAGTTAAAATCATAGGATGTCCAAACCCCTGTTCCTATCCAATTGCGTGATCCTACAACAGCTTACCCACTTAAGGTAGCCTGCAGATCCCCCCTTGCCCACGATTTGTCACCAAGCTGTGCCCCCGGTCTCAGGGAGAGATTGCAGGATCAGGGGATGATGACCATGACGGTCACCTCCCCATAGTATCGCCCATCAGCGCCATTACTTGAGGTTAAAGCCCCGCGATTGCAGGAATCCCAGCATAAAAGGGCGGGACTCCTTGCCCAGAATGGCGCGGATCTGGCCGCTCCAGGTCTGCTGCTTGTTGTTGCTGCTACGGGCCTGATAGTAGTCCGCGATCTGCTGATCGTACTGGGCCAGCAGGCCGCGATCCTGCTCGTGCTGGTAGCGCTCCTGATGCACCACCAATCCCCTGGGCAGACGGGGTTTCTGTTCCGGCTGCTGGGCAGGATGACCAAGGCAGAGGCCAAACAGCGGGATCACCTGATGGGGCAAGCCGAGCTGTTCGCTCACCTCGGCCGGATGGTTGCGAATGCCGCCGATATAGACCCCGCCCAGCCCCAGCGACTGCGCCGCCAGCAAGGCGTTTTGCGCCATCAGGGCGCCGTCGATGGCTCCGATCAGCAACTGCTCCGCATAGCCGGTCTGGGCCTCGGGCACTATCTGGGTGTGGCGGTGGTAATCGGCGCAGAACACCAGAAACTCGGCCGCCTGCACCACATAGGGTTGATTGCCCGCCAGCATGGCCAACTGCTGACGCGCCTCGGGCTCGCAGACTCGCACAATACTGGTCACCTGCAAAAAGCTCGAGGTTGAGGCGGACTGGGCGGCGGCGAGAATGGCATCCAGCTGCTGCGGGGCGATCGGCTCGGCAGTGAACTGACGAATGGAGCGATGGGAAAGGATAAGATCGATGGTCTGATTCATGGCACCTCCAAAATGAGGTAACACCATAGCGAAAAAAACGAGGGAGCCCAAGGCACCCTCGCACACCCAGCTTAAGGGGCCGGATAGACGTAAGGGGCTTGCAACCCGAGCGGGAAGCCGAGCGCCCAGTAGAGCAGCAGGAAAATCGTCCAGCTCACCAGGAAGGCCAGCGAGTAGGGCAGCATCATGGAGACCAGAGTACCGATCCCGGTGCTCTTCACATACTGCTGGCAATAGACCACCACCAGCGGGAAGAAGACCATCAGCGGGGTGATGATGTTGGAGGCGGAATCCCCGACCCGATAGGCCGCCTGGGTCAGCTCGGGGGAGATCCCCACCGCCATCAGCATGGGTACCAGGATCGGACTGATCAGCGCCCACTTGGCGGAGGCCGAGCCGACTACCAGATTGACGCTGGCGGTGAGCAGGATCATCCCGACGATAGTCACCTCACCGGGCAGCGCCAACGCATGGAGCACTTCGGCACCGGAGAGGGCCAGCAGGGTGCCCAGATTGGAGTCACCAAACGCCTTGATAAAGAGCGCGCAGAAGAAGGCCATCACCATGTAGGAGCCCATCTTGTTCATGGTGGCCGACATGGCATCGATCACATCCTTGCCACTCTTGAAGCTGCCTGCGACAAAGCCGTAGACAATCCCGGGCAGGATAAAGAGCAGGAAAATGAGCGGCACAATGGACTTCATCACCGGCGCGGCAAAGGTGGTCAGGGAGCCATCGGCAGCACGCAGCGGTGAATCGCTCGGGGAGAGCGCCAGAGCCAGCAGCACGATAGCCGCCAGCATGGCAAACCCGGCCCAGTTGAAGGCTCGGCTCTCTTGCGCGCTGTAGCGCCCCATCTCGTCGGCACTCTCCAGATCCTCGTTGAGCGCCACATGCTTGAGGCGCGGCTCCACCACCTTTTCGGTGATGAACCAGCCGACGCAGATGATCAGCAACGAAGAGGCACCGGTAAAGATGATATTGCACAGGGTGTTGACCATGTAGTCAGGATCGAGCAACTGAGCGGCGGACTGGGTAAAACCCTGCAGCAGCGCATCCCCGCCGGAGGGCAGGAAGTTGGCGGCAAAACCGCCGGAAACGCCGGCAAAGGCAGCGGCGATCCCCGCCAGCGGATGGCGTCCGGCAGCGTGGAAGATGATGCCACCGATGGGGATCACCAGCACATAACCCGCATCTGCGGCGGTGTGGCTGACGATCGCCACCAGGATCAGCATGGGAGTGAGAAAACGGGCAGGCGTCACTTTCAGCAACTTTTTCAGACCGGTATTGATAAAACCGGACTGCTCGGCCACCCCGACCCCGAGCATGGCCACCAGCACGATCCCCAGCGGGGCAAAGCCGGTGAAAGTGGTCACCATGGTGGAGAGAAACTCGGCCAGACCGGCACCGGTCAGCAGGTTGTTGACCACTACCGCCTCCCCGGTACGGGGGTTGACCAGATCAAACTGGAATTGTGACAACACCCAGGAGCCGACCCAGACGATCAGCAAGGCGTAGAGGAACAGCATGGCGGGGTCGGGTAATTTGTTCCCGGCTTTCTCGACGCCATTGAGGAAACGGTTCAGCCAACCTTTGGGAGGGCTGGCCGGACGGTCATTGACAGCAGCATGACTCATTATTGCGATACTCCTTTCCCTAGAAACGAGGTCGCATGCTAGCAACTCCAGCCAATCCGTCTCATGACCGATCGCAAAAGAATGATTAATTTTGATTAATTATTGCGGAATAAAATTCCAAGTTGTGGCCTAACGCACACTTGTTACTCTGCCATTACGGCATCTAGCAGTGGATAACGCCCGACCTGGCACTCCACCACGAAACCGCTCGCCTCGACTTGCGCCACAGTCAGCGGCTTGCTGAACAGATATCCCTGGAACACATGGCACCCCTGGGTCTGCAGTGCGGCCAGCTCGTGAGGCTCCTCCACCCCTTCCGCCATGATCCCCAACCCCAGATTGGTGGCCATGGCCGCAGTCGCCCGGATCACCGGCAAGTTGAGACCGACCACGAAGGAGCGATCCAGCTTGATGTTGTTGATCGGCAACCGGTTGAGATAGGCCAGCGAGGAGTAGCCGGTACCGAAATCATCGATGGCAATCTTGATCCCCTGCTCGCTCAAATCGTCGAGAATACCGAGGCACCCCTTCATATCGAGCATCAGCACGGTTTCGGTCAGCTCCAGCGTCAACAGGGAGGCATCCACCCCGTGCAGCTCCAGCTGCTGGCGAACTTGCCCGGGCAGCGCCGACGAGAGCTGGAAACCGGAGAGGTTGACGGAGACCGGCACCCGCTGATGGAAGCGCTTCTGCCAGCTGGCTACCTGTGCCAGCGCGGTGGAGAGCACCCAGCTGCCGATCTCGCGGATCAGCCCCATCTCTTCGGCCAGCGGGATAAATTCCACCGGCGATACATGGCCGAGCACCGGGTTGTACCAGCGCAGCAGCGCCTCGTAACCGATCAGACGCCGTTTGGCGGCATCGACCTGCGGCTGGTAACAGAGGCTCAGCTCCTGACGGCCGATGGCCTTGGCCAGAAACTGTTTGAGATTGAGCTTGCGCTGCAGGGTCTGCTGCATGCTGGGGGTGAAACGCTGCCAGCGCAGCCGCCCCATCTGCTTGGCCTGATACATGGCCATGTCGGCACGGGTGATGAGGTTGTCCCCGTCATCCGCATCATCTGGATAGATGGCGATACCGATACTGCCGCCGATGGTCACCTCCGGCAGCCCGCTCAGTTGCAGCGGCTTGGTCATCTGGGAGAGCATCTGATCGGCCACCTCTTGCGCCCGATCCCCCTGATTGCCCAGCGGCACCAGTGCTGTGAATTCATCGCCACCGAGGCGAGCCAGCTCCACATCCCGCGGGCAAATCTGTTTGAGGCGACCGGCGACCCGCTCCAGCAGGCGATCTCCCGCCTTGTGGCCGTAGTTGTCGTTGACCAGCTTGAAGTTGTCCAGATCCATGAACACCAGCGCGAAACGCTCCCCCAGCCCGCAATAGGCCTCGAGGGATTTCATCAAGCCATACCGATTGAGCAGGCCGGTCAGGGAGTCGTGCCAGGCGAGGTGGCGATGCTCCAGCTCTTCGAGTTTGCGATCGGTAATATCCCGCATGGTGAGCAGAATGCGGGCCCCCTGCTGGATATAGCGGAACTGATACTGGAACCAGCGCATCCCCTTGAGGGTTCGGCACTCCCCCTCGGTCACCACTTCATCGAGACGGGAGAGCTTCTGGTAGAAGCTGTCATCATTGCCGGAGAAAACCTGGGAGAGCTTGGCGATCTGGTGGCCGAAACACATTTCGAAGTGATAGTTACCACTCTCGAACACACCATGGCTATCGAACAGGCAGGCAAGGGTATCGCCGGTTGCCAGCGAGGACTCCTGATAGAGGGTATCGGAGTCGAGCACCGCTTCGGTCATCATCATCAGCCGGCCAGCCAGTTGAATACCGGAGAGGCGCAGATAGATCTGCTTCTTGACCCCCTTTGGGGAGAGGGTCCACCACTCGTTGTAACTGCGCCCCTGCTGAAAATCACCCAGATAGCGCTGCAACAGCAGATCGATGGCGGTTGCCATATCGGCAGAGAAGTCGCGGGAGCAGAGTTCGTCGAGAGACGTCGCCTCCCACACGGAGAGCGCGGCGCTGTTTGCCCAGAAAATATGGTGATGCTCGATGTCATAAACCCAGATCGGGGTATGCAGAACATCCATCGTCTTCAGTAACCGTTCGTCAAGCGTATTCATCTGGTCAAGGTCATTCATGCTGGATGGTCACTGGTTAACCGGAAAACAGATCTGGCAAACCGCTAGCTGCAGAATGCAAGGTGCAAATACCTCTCGGCCATTATCCCTTTTCACATAGCCAAGAGCGGACAAAACTATTTCAGATATCAACAACAGGGCAGCCTGTACGGCAATACTACAAAGGACTCAGCCAAGGACCCTGTTAATCCAGGCAAATCATATAGTCGATTTTTAACTTTTTTCCCCAGTAAAAACAAGCACTAAGAGCTATCCACTCGAGACCTTGAAAGAGCAATTGCATATTTGCTGCGATAAATTTGTTATTAACATTTAAATCAATGGTGGAAATAGTCATCACTCTCTGTCACAAAGCTTCCATTAATTAACCAAGCGGATGGATAAACAGCCAAAAAAACGCCAAAACGGACAAAAATAGTTCACTAAGGCGGAATTGATATACCCCAAATTCATTTTTCAACAGGCAATGAGCAAAACCCGAATATATGATCTGCATCACATTGGCAGTGGATGGCAAACCACCCCGGCTGAGTACGCAGAGCAACCCGGCGCCCTTCCATCAGGTTGCAATATCGGCCTTCGCCTGCGGTTATAGCGGAACAAATCAGGGCATATGGCAAACATCACTGCCGCAGTACCATTTGGCATCGTGCCGGAATAATCACCAGCTCGGGGAAACTGAGATGACGGGCGGGTGGAGAACTGGTATCAACAGAAATCGAATCCAGATCAATTAAACGCTGAATTACCCTTGCCAACCCGGAACGCTCTTTTTATGGTTGCCCCCTTGTTACACCCAGAACAGCGTTTATGAAGCACATCGAAGAGTTCTACCTGTTCGTCAAGGTGGTGCAAGAGGGAGGATTCTCCCACGCTGCAGCCGCACTGGGCATGCCAACAGGCACCATCAGTCGACGCATTTCCCAGCTGGAAGAGCAACTGGGTTGCTCCCTGCTACATCGCTCTACCCGCAAGCTCCGCCTTACCGATGATGGCCTCAGATACTACGAACGTCTCTGCACGCCACTCGCACAAATCGAGCAGGCCACCAGCGAGATCCAGGGTCAAGAGGCCGATATCAACGGGCTTATCCGGATAGCTGCGCCGATCGCACTCTCCAACACCATTCTCATCGATATGCTGGCCGAATTCGGGCTGCACTATCCCGAGGTACAGTTCGATATCACCCAGACCAATGATCACCAGCACCTGTTCGACAATGATCGGGATCTGGTGTTCTTCAATGGTGAGCTGCCCCAGTCGCTGCCCAATGCGATCTGTCTCGGCCATATCGAGTACGGCCTGTTTGCCTCACCACTCTATTTGACCAAGAAGGGCACTCCCTCCCACCCCAACCAGCTGGAAGAGCATGATCTCATCTACTGCTGGCCTCACCAGCACTGGCAGCTGACCGACAAGGATGGCCAGAGCGTCTGCATCAAACGCAGCGCCAAACTGACCGTCAACCAGACCCAGGCCGCGGTACGTGCAGCCCGGCGTCATCTGGGGATCGTCAATGCCCCGCTGCACTATCTGAGCAGCTTCCTCCATGACGAGCAGCTGGTGCCGGTACTGACCGACTGGCAAACCGGCAATCGCCCCTTCTACATGTTGTGTTGCCAGCACCAGTTCGCTCCGTTGCGTGTTAAGATGTTCGTTGAATTTGTTGAAAAATACTCAGCACGCTATCGCAATCGGCAGTGGGACAACCAATTTTCACAAGGTGATAGCCTCACCCATTGCATCTGACCGTTAGCGGGCCACACTTATAGCATCCCTTGCCAACAGAGCCTGCCTAACGCCATGAATGTATTGATATGTGATGACTCCGGGTTCGCCCGCAAACAGCTGGCGCGGGCGCTCCCGGCCGACTGGAAAGTCGATTTGCACTACGCAGCCAATGGTCTCGAAGGGATCGAACAGGTGCTGATGGGTCATGGCGATCTCATCTTCCTCGATCTGACCATGCCGGAGATGGACGGTTACGGCGTGCTGGAGACCCTCCAACGGGAGGGGCTACGCAACAAGGTGATCGTGGTCTCCGGGGATATCCAGCCAGAGGCCTATCAACGGGTCATGGGGCTGGGGGCGCTCGATTTCATCAAGAAACCCGCCGCCCCCGAAACCCTGCTCGCCCTGCTCAAAAAGCATGATTTCTGGAGTGCCGCCCCGAGCGCTCAACCAAGCGCCCCCGAGCAGCTGACAAGCGGCGTGGTAGCCGATGCAGGCGTCAAGATCACCCCCGAAATCCGCGATGTCTATCAGGAGCTGGCCAACGTCTCCATGGGTCAGGCAGCCGACTTGCTGGCTCGTCTGCTCAACGCCTTCGTGGTACTGCCTATCCCCAACGTCAACGTGCTGGAGGTCTCCGAGCTGCACATGGCCCTCTCGGCCGCTGCGGATTCAGATACCCTCTCCGCCGTCTGTCAGGGTTTTATCGGGGCGGGGATCGCCGGCGAAGCGCTGATCCTGTTCCATGACTCCAGCTTCAAAGATTTGGCCAAGCTGATGAACCATCAGGGAACGCTGGATCGCACCGCCGAACTGGAGCTGTTGATGGATACCGCCAACGTGCTGATCGGCGCCTTCCTGCGCGGCTACGCCAACCAGCTCGACACCCCCTTCAGTCAGGGCCACCCGGTGGTGCTCGGCCAGCACAGACCCATCAACGAGCTGATCAACACCAACAAAAGTCGCTGGCGCCGCACGCTCGCCATCGAGATCAACTACCGGATCCAGGATTACGCGGTGCAGTGTGATCTGCTGCTGCTGTTTACCGAAGATTCCATCGCCACCATGAACAACAAAATCATGCACATGCTCTAGGAGTGACTATGGAAATCCGTGAATTTCATTGGCTGATGAACATAGTCCAGAACCTGGACGTAGGCTTGGTGGTGCTCGACAAGGAGTACAAGGTTCAGGTGTGGAACGGCTTTATGGAGAGCCACAGCGGCCGACTGGCCAGTGACGTGCGCGATGGCGTACTGTTCGAGCTCTTCCCCAATGTGGACAGAGCCTGGTTCGAACGCAAGGCCAACATGGTCTTCAAACTCAACAACCGCGCCTTCAGCACCTGGGAGCAGAAGCCCTATCTGCTACGTTTCTCCAACTATCGCCCCATTACCGGCTCGGCCCCCCATATGTTCCAGAACCTGACCCTGGTGCCACTGGCCGATTTCGGCGGTCAGGTAACCCATATCGCGGTGATGATCTACGACGCCACCGATGAGGCCATGCTGATGAGCGGCCAGCGGCAGGCTTGAGCTTGCAGCAAATAACAGAGGGCGCCGCGGCGCCCTCTGTTATTTCGGTATGAACAGGTCTTGGTATAACCTCTACCTCACCAGCCGTCTCAACGCGCTCCGAGATACTCGGTGAAGGCGTCGATCACCTCTTCAATATCGTCATCGTTGATTTGCAGATGGGTCACCAGCCGCAGCTCGCCGTAACCGGAGAAGAGGATCCCCCTCTCCTTCATAAAGGCCAGCAAAGGGGCAGACTCCCCCTCACGCAGCCGCAGGAACACCATGTTGCTCTGCACCAGCGAGAGGTCGAGCTCGATGCCCGGGAGTGCAGCTAACCCTTCGGCCAGCCGTTTGGCACGGCGGTGATCATCGGCCAGGCGGGTCACATGCTGCTCGAGGGCAAACAGACCGGCTTGCGCCAGAATCCCCGCCTGACGCATGCCACCTCCCAGCATCTTGCGTAGGCGGCGCGCACGGGCGATGAAATCGTGGCTGCCCACCAGCAGCGAGCCCACCGGTGCGCCCAACCCCTTGGAGAGACAAATCGAGATGCTATCAAATGGAGCGGCGATCACCTCGACCGGGGTCTCGCTGGCCACGGCGGCGTTAAAAAGCCGTGCGCCATCGAGATGGAGCTTCAAGCCACGTTCAGCAACAAATGCCCCCATCTCCTGCAGATAGGAGAGCGACAGCACCTTGCCGTTGTGGGTGTTCTCAAGGCAGATCAGGCGAGTCTGGACGAAGTGGGCATCATCAGGGGCCAGCGCAGCCTTGATATCATCGAATGCCAGCGTGCCATCGCGCTGCATCGGCAAGGGTTGCAGGGCTACGGAGCCCAGCACGGCACTCCCCTGCGCTTCATAGCGATAGATGTGAGCGGCGTTGCCGAGGATGGCCCCCTCACCGCGCTGACAGTGGCTCATCACCGCCAACAGATTGGACATGGTGCCGGACGGCACAAACAGCGCCGCCTGTTTGCCCAGCAATCTGGCCCCAAAGGCCTCCAGCGCGTTGACGCCCGGATCTTCACCATAGACATCGTCACCGACTTCGGCGTGGAGCATGGCTTGACGCATGGCGTCAGTAGGCTGGGTGACGGTGTCACTTCGTAAATCGATATAGCGCATGAGATCCCTCCTGAAACAGGAGAGTGACGTTAGCCATGCGCCCCTCGCTTGGCAAGGGGCGCATGAGCAGAATGTGAAGCCAATAGACGTCCATAGAACCCGCAGGCGGGATTTACCAAGGCAGCGGCTGACCGTTGAGATCCAGTAGCTGACCCGATTGGGTCAACGATAACCCCTTGATGAGATTGAGCAGTTTCACCGCCACCTCGGCAGGCTCCTGCAATTGCTCCGCAGGCAACTCGCTCAGAAAGGGGGTGTTCATCGGGGAGTCCATCAAGCCGGGCGCCACCGCCACCACCCCCGCTTGCGAGAAACGTTGCGCCCACTCGAGGGCCAGAGTTTTCACCCCCATGTCGAGGGCCGCCTTGCTCATCCGGTAGCTGTAACGTCCCCCCTCCAGATTGGAGGTGATGGAGCCCGCCAGATCAGAGATGGCACAGAGCCACAGCGGATGGTCATTGCCCATCAACCGACTGAAACGGGCAGCCAGCGCCAGTGTTGGCCAGGCATTGGCCAGCAGGCTGTCGCACAGCCACTTGGGGTGCACCTCTTCGACCCGCCGCTCCGGCATAAAGCTGACATCGTGCAACAGGCCGATGGTGTTGATTACCACGGTGGGGAGCGGATCGGTGTCGTAGAGGGTAAACAGGGCGTCGAACGAGATGGCGTCCACCTCTTGCAGCGGGAAGAAGGCCCCCATCTCGATCCCTTTTGGATAGGTGCGCCCGGCCAGAAGGAAGGACTCCCCCCTTGCCATCAGCTCTCTTGCCAGCGCCGAGCCCAGCGCACCGCTTCCGAGGATCAAGTAGCTCATCGCCCATTCCATGGAGAGTTATCTTGCTTAGAGCGTATCAGAATAATCAACCGGCCGTGACACGACCAAAGGGTAATATGCCCCTCATCACGCTTCCCCCAGATGGCGACCAAACTCCCGCGCCAGCGCCAAGTCGAGAAAACCGTCCGCTTTCTTGTGGGTGCGCAAAAACTGGTAATAGGCGAGCAGGGTGACCAGTGCCTCCTCATCGGGCAGCCCCACCCCGGGTTGCTGCTCGCCCAGCAGTAGCTGCGCCGCTGCCAGCGCCTCCCTGTCGACCACTTCAGCCTGACGGTAGAGATAACCGCAGCCGGTTGCCAGCCACTCCAGCGAGCAGTTGGCCCCCATGGCGATCTGGTTGGCCCGCGCCAGGCCAGGCTCGGCTCCCTTCAAATATTTGCGGATCAGCGCTTCACTGAGCCCCACCTTGCGGGCAAACGCGCTCACGCTCATCTCCCCGATCAGGCTCTGCAAGCGCTCGGCAAATCCTTCCATCCAACTCTCTCTCCTACTCTGCGATCAGAACCAAAGTTCGAATCATGCCACTGCCCATTATTGCTTTGCCAGCCACATGAGGCCAAGATGCCCGCAGTCATCTATGTTGCACATCGTTTTCGCATCGTGTTTTTCAAGGAGTCAACCATGTCTGTATCCCGTGTCGCCCTGCATCCGCAAGGCCCCACCTTCTCTCGCCTCATCATGGGTTACTGGCGCCTGATGGAGTGGCAGCTCTCTCCGGCCGCTCTGCTCGATCTGATGAAATATCATCTGGATCTGGGGGTCACCACCATCGATCACGCCGATATCTATGGTGGCTACCAGTGCGAAGAGGCCTTTGGTCACGCCCTACGCCTCGAGCCTTCCCTGCGCAGCCGGATGGAGATTGTCACCAAGTGCGGTATCGCCCTCACCGCCAAGCCAGAGCATGCTCTCAACCACTACAACACCGGCAAGGACCATATCATCGCCAGCGCCGAGGCCTCGCTGCGCAAGCTCGGCACCGACCATCTGGACCTGCTGCTGATCCACCGCCCGGATCCCCTGATGAACGCAGATGAAGTGGCCGATGCCTTTATCACCCTGAAACAGGCGGGCAAGATCAAGCACGCCGGGGTATCCAACTTCACCGCCCGTCAGTTCGAGCTACTGCAATCGCGCCTCCCCTTCCCGCTGGTCACCAACCAGCTGGAGATCTCGCCGCTTCATCAGGAAGGGACCCTCGATGGTACCCTGGATCAGTGCCAGCAGCTTGGCATCAAGCCGATGGCCTGGTCATGTCTCGGCGGCGGCCGACTGTTCAGCGATGACGCCTATGCCCCGCTGCGTGCCGAACTGGAGCAGATCCGTCAGGAAGTGGGCGCCCAGACTATCGAGCAGGTGGTCTACGCCTGGGTAATGATGCTGCCAAGCCAGCCGCTGCCATTGATTGGCTCCGGCAAGCGGGAGCGGATTGCTGCCGCCGTGGCCGCCGAATCCATCGCCCTCAATCGCCAGCAGTGGTTCCGCATCCGCAAGGCGGCGCTCGGTTACGACGTCCCCTGATAACAGCAAAACGTCCAGAAACAAAAACGGCATGGGGGAAACCCATGCCGTTTTTTATTGCCGAGGTACCTTAGCGGTGGCGCTGTTGCGGGCGACCACGGGGAGCATCTGTCTTCGGTTTGGCCTGGTTGACGGTGATGGTACGGCCACCGACTTCTGTGCCATGCAGACCAGCGATGGCCTTTTCGGCATCACCATTGACCGGCATTTCAATAAAACCAAACCCCTTTGACTGGCCGGTATCGCGGTCGATGATGATATCAACCTTGTCGACCTGTCCAAACTGGCTGAACAGGGTTTTCAGTTCGTCGGCCGTCATCCGGTACGACAGATTTCCTACGTAAATCTTCATGCCATCCACTCTCGATTCAAGGTGCCTTCTCTATGCAATTCCCAGCATAACGGTAAGGGCACAACCCCTATGCCGGACCTGCCATGGCTTCATGCCGTGGCCTTCTCCACACTGTCGTCAAGTGATTGATCTCTTGGGTTAACAGTGCAGACAAGATCAATTCGAGTCACTGGCAGTATCTGAGCTTTGCCGGGAATTGTCGAGAAAATAGTCGACTCAGGCCGATTGCAGATCTGACAACCGTTGCGCCAGCATCCGGCGACCGTGCCAGGCCCGTTTAAAGCCGAAGCGATAGACCGACGGGCTCACCAGATGGAGCTCCCCCGCCTTGAGATCCAGCAAGGCCATAGCCGTCGCCAGCTCCTCTTCACTCAGTTGCAGATCGAGGCTGAAGTCGAGCCACTGGCCGTCGTGACCCACTCGCCGCTCCCGTTCGAGCGCCACCAGCTGGCTGCGGGGCAGCGCCAGCGCCTCATCCTTGTTGCCATTGAGCAAATAGATATGCTGTTCATCCCACCCCAGCTCCGCCAGGCGCCAGGGCTGCCAGCTGCGGGGCAGCGACACCATGATCCCGGTGATGCCACCAAAGACCAGGCCCACCCAGTTGAGCAGCGCCATGGCGCCCCAGCCATCCCACAAGGAGGCCGCCACCACGCCCCAACTCACCAGCAACAGCAGAAAAATGACGCAGCGATAGCGAACCGCTGGCGGCATCAACAGCTGCACCTGGGAACCGGCAAGCAAGGATGTAATACGCATGAAAAGCTCCTGTCATCACGAAATGGCGCCATTGTGAATAGCCATCAGGATGCTGACAAGGGGGTTTTCTTTGTCATCCCCCTATAAAATCAATACCATGGCGTAAATGATTCTCAGTGGGACCCGCTTCTTGACCAGCTCGCAACCCTGTGTGCGCTTTTGTGGCGTCGACAAATTCTATGGCGACTTTCAGGCTCTTCATCACATCGATCTCACCATTGAACGGGGAGAGAAGTGGGTTATCTGTGGCCCGTCAGGCTCGGGAAAATCGACCCTGATCCGCACCATCAACGGGCTGGAGGGGATCGACGACGGCCAGCTGTTCCTGTTTGGCGAGCCGGTGACCCCTTCCTACCTGCGCCGCCTGCAAGGTCGGGTTGGCATGGTGTTTCAGCAGTTCAACCTCTTCCCCCATATGACGGTGCTGGAAAACCTGATGGTGGCACCGGTGCATACCCTGGGGTTGCGCCCTCAGGAGGCCAAAGCCCGGGCGCTCGGGCTGCTCGAGCGGGTGCGCATTCAGGCACAGGCCGACAAGTACCCACACCAGCTCTCCGGCGGCCAGCAGCAGCGGGTCGCCATCGCCCGCT
This sequence comes from Aeromonas sp. FDAARGOS 1416, assembly GCF_019048085.1. Taxonomy (NCBI): domain Bacteria; kingdom Pseudomonadati; phylum Pseudomonadota; class Gammaproteobacteria; order Aeromonadales; family Aeromonadaceae; genus Aeromonas; species Aeromonas sp. FDAARGOS 1416. The sequence continues at coordinate 1,894,905 of NZ_CP077301.1, forward strand.
CCCTCTGCATGCAACCCGAGCTGATGCTGTTTGACGAACCCACCTCCGCCCTCGACCCCGAGATGATCCGCGAAGTGCTCGATGTGATCCGCGAGCTGGCTGACGAGGGGATGACCCTGATCTGCGTCACTCACGAGATGGGCTTTGCCCGTCAGGTGGCGGATCGGGTGCTCTTTATGGACGAGGGCAAGATCATCGAGTCGGCCCCGCCCGCCCAGCTGTTCAACGCCCCCCGGCACCCGCGCACCCGGGCCTTCCTCGAACAGGTGCTCAGCTATCATGGCTAGGCTCAATCGTCCCCGCCTGCTCGGCTGGTTGTCAGGCACTGTGATGCTCTCTGCGCTACTGGGCTGGGCGCTCTATAGCGGCGCTCGCCAGATGGGCTATGAGTGGCAGTGGCCGCGGGTGTTGCCCTTTCTCGGCGAGTGGGATGAGGGAACCTTTTATGCCGGCCCCTTGCTAAACGGCCTGCTGGTCACTTTGCAGGTGGCGCTGCTCAGTCTGTTGGGCACGATGGCGGTCGGTGTGTGCGTGGTCAGCCTGCGGTTGCTTCCCTCCCGGCTCGGCCCCTGGCTCGCCATCGCCTATCTGGCGCTGGTGCGCACCACGCCCCAGCTGGTGCAGCTCTATATTCTCTATTTCTTGCTGGGCCCCATGCTGGGATTGGCCCCCCTTGCCTGCGCCGTGTTGAGCCTCTCCCTCTATCAGGGCGCTTTCACCGCCGAAGTGCTGCGTGCAGGTGTACAGGCCATTCCCAAAGGACAGTGGGAGGCTGCCCAGTCGCTTGGCTTGTCACGGGCCATCACCCTGCGCAAGGTGATCCTGCCCCAGCTGGTGCGCATCACCTTGCCGCCGCTGACCAACGAGCTGGTCTCCCTTATCAAACATTCGGCGCTGGTGAGTGTGATCGCCATCTTCGATCTGACCAACGAAGGGCGTACTCTGGTTGCCGATACGTTTCTGACCTTTGAGGTGTGGTTTACCGTAGCTGCCCTCTATTTGCTGTTAACCCTGACGCTGTCAGCCTTTTCGAGGGCGCTGGCCCGTCACCTGAATCCGGATCAACAAGGACGCTAACCATGAATCTGTCATTCAAGACCACCCTGTCGGGCGCAGCCCTGCTGCTGGCAAGCCTGCTCACTCCGGCACTGGCACAAACTGCCCCCTCCGACACCCAGGCACAGATCGAGCAGAGCGGTACCCTGCGGGTCGGCATGTCCACCTTCGCCCCCTGGGCGATGCGCGACAAGCAGGGGGCCCTGATCGGTTTCGAGATTGACGTGGCCCGTCGCCTCGCCACAGATAACGGCTGGCAGGTAGAGTTCGTGCCTACCGCCTGGGATGGCATCATCCCCTCCCTGTTGGCGAAAAAATATGACGTCATCATCGGCGGCCTCACCATCACCCCCGAGCGGGAGAAGAGCGTGCGCTTCACCCAGGCCTACTCCCATTCGGGGGTGCAGCTGGCCGCCTCCAGCACCCTGGCCAAAGAGAAGAAAACCGTGGCGGACTTCAACCAGCGCGGGGTGATCCTGGCGGTACGTCGTGGCGCCTCACCGGTACAGGTGGCAAAAGAACACTTCCCCAAGGCCACCCTGCGCCAGTTTGATGACGAGTCACAGGTATTTCAGGAGGTGCTGAACGGCCGCGCCCACGGCGCCCTCTCCTCTTCCCCGAAACCCGAGCAAGAGGCGCTGCGCCACCCGGATGCCCTCTTTATGCCGTTTGCCGAGCCGTTGGCACAAGGCGATGAAGGCTTTGCCCTGCGCAAGGGGGATGATGCCCTGGCTGAGCAGTTCAACGAGTGGATCGCAGCCCGTCAGGCCGATGGCTGGCTCAAGGCGCGCCATGACTACTGGTTCAAGTCGCTGGCGTGGGAAGCGCAGGTCGCCAACCCCTGATGCTGATTGCTCTAAAAGAGACCATCCGGCGCATCGTCCGTGGGGCATGTCGGAACATCAACTGGCTGGATGGGGCGATCGCCCTGATCCTGCTGCTGGCTGGCCTCTGGCTGACCAGCCGCCTGCACATAGGGGTGGCCTATCAGTGGCGCTGGCATGAAGCCTTCGACCTGCTGTTCACCCCCGGCCCTCAAGGCGAGTTGCCCTACTTTTTCAGCGGTCTGCTCACCACCTTGCGCATCGCCCTGCTCGGCATGGTGCTGGCGCTGCTGCTCGGCACTGCGCTGGGGGTAGCCGCCTTCAGCCGCCGCCCCTGGCTGGTGATGCCCGCGACCCTGTTTATCCAGCTGATCCGCAATCTGCCGCCGCTGGTCTTTATCTTCATCTTCTACTTCTTTATCGCCAACCAGCTGCTGCCTGCGAGCGGCCTCTCCCGCTGGTTCGGCACCGTATCACTCTCCCCGTGGCAAGAGGCGCTGTTTGGCCCACCAGCCCGCTGGGAGAACCTCATCTCAGGCACCCTCTGCGTTGGCATGATCAGCGCAGCCTTCGTCGCCGAGATCGTCCGCGCCGGGCTGGCTGCCATCCCCCGTGGCCAGTGGGAGGCGGCGCAGAGCCTCGGGCTCTCCCCCTGGGTGCGGCTGCGCCATGTGATCCTGCCGCAGGCCATGCTGCTGATGTTGCCCCCCCTCACCGGGCAGCTCATCGCGCTGGTGAAGGATACCGCCATCGTTTCCCTTATCTCGGTGCAGGAGCTCACCTTCGTCGGCACCGAGATGGCCAACTCCAGCGGACTGGTCTACGAGATCTGGCTGCTGGTGGCCGCGGCCTATTTATTTATATGTTTGAGTCTGTTCGTATTGCTGAGCCGACTCGAAGCAAGACAAGGAGCACGCACATGCTGACGTCCCTGTTGCTGGCGACCGTATTGCAAGCGGAAGCCATCGGTGGTTATGCCGCCGGTTGCCTGAAAAACGGCGTATCCCTGCCCCTTGAAGGGCCGGGTTATCAGGTGATCCGCACCAAGCGGCTGCGCTACTACGGCCACCCCGACCTCATCCACTATCTGCAAGCGCTGGCCAACCAGACCCGCATGGCCGGGCTGCCAGATCTCTACATCGCTGATCTGGCGATGGCCCGTGGCGGCCCCTTTACCTCTGGCCATCGCAGCCATCAGACCGGACTTGATGCCGATATCTGGTTTCGCATGGCCAACCGTCCCATCAGCAAATGGGAGCAGGATGCCCCCAAGGAGTGGGCGCTGATCGACGAACCCAGCTACAAGATGTTACCGGGCCGCTTTGGCCCCCAGCAGCTCACCCTGCTGCGGCTTGCGGCCAGCAAACCCGAGGTGGCCCGCATCTTCGTCAATCCGGTGATCAAATCCGCGGTCTGCCAACAGGCTGGTAACGAACCTTGGGTCGCCAAGCTGCGCCCCTGGGTGGGCCACTTCAGCCACTTCCACGTACGGCTGCGCTGCCCGGCAGGCAGCCCCGATTGCGAGCCCCAGGCTCCCATTCCGCCCGGCAATGGCTGCGGGGAAGAGCTGGCCTCCTGGCTAAAAGACAAGCCCCAGTTACCCAAGGTCTCCGGCATCAACAAGCGACCTGAGCTACCTGCGCGTTGTGGCAACTGACCCCAAGCTGGTATGGTGGTGCACTCTTGGTCGTACACCATCCATGGCGCACTATCGACTCGAAATACCAAAGGAGAACAACAAGATGGCCACATCACTCTGGCGCAGAACCACGCAGAGCCTGTTGACCCTGACCCTGCTGCTCGGCCTGACCGGCTGCGGCATGAACAACATTCCGACCCTGGATGAGCAGGTTAAAGCAAGCTGGGGGCAGGTGGAGAACCAGTATCAGCGCCGCGCCGACCTCATTCCCAATCTGGTCGCCACCGTCAAGGGCTACGCCAGCCATGAGCAGGAGACCCTAAAGGCGGTCACCGATGCCCGTGCCCGGGTCGGCAGCGTGCAGGTCAGCGATCCTGCCCAGCTCAAGGAGTTTGAGGCGGCGCAGAACCAGCTCTCCAGCGCCCTCTCCCGCCTGATGGTAGTGGTAGAACGCTACCCCGAGCTGAAAGCGGATCAGCAGTTCCTTGCACTGCAGGCCCAACTGGAAGGAACCGAGAACCGCATCTCGGTGGCTCGCCGCGACTATATCGAGGCGGTACGCCAGTTCAATACCGAGATCCGCACTTTCCCCGGCGTTATCTGGTCCAAGCTGCTCTACTCGGATCTGGAAGCCAAACCCAGTTTCAGTGCCAAACCCGGTGCCGATGAGGCGCCCAAGGTCAGCTTCCAATGAAGATGATGCTGCGCTGGTTTCTTCCCTGTCTGCTGCTCTGGGCCAGTGCCCTGCAAGCGGCACCCGACTTCCCGACGCTGAGCGGACGGGTGGTGGATGAAGCCAGTCTGATGTCCCGCAAACAGGCCCATCAACTGACCCAACAGCTGGCCGCCTTTGAAAAGCGCAGCGGCATCCAGCTGGTGGTGGTCTCCGTCGACAGCCTCGATGGGGAGACTATCGAGGAGTACGGCTACCAGCTCGGTCGCCACTGGGGGATCGGCCAGAAAGGCAAAAACAATGGCGTGCTGTTGCTGATCGCCCAGGATGAGCGCAAGGTGCGGATCGAGGTAGGTTATGGATTGGAAGGCGCCCTGCCCGACGCCATCGCAGCCAACATCATCCATGGCCGCATCCTGCCCGCCTTCAAGCGCGGCGATATGGTGGCCGGGATCATGGCGGGCAGCCAGAGCATCATGAAGGCACTCGCCGGAGAATATCAGCCGGTCGAGCAGCCGAAGAGTGACAACGGTGGCGGCCCCTGGCTGTTTATTCTGGTGGTGATTGCGATGATCGTGCTCCACAACCTGCGCGGGGGTGGTGGCGGTGGGCCGGGAGGACGACGTCGGTCGACCTACATGGCCGGTGGATTGGGTGCCGGCTCCTTTGGTGGTCGCTCTGGCGGCGGATTCAGCGGTGGCGGCGGCAGTTTTGGCGGCGGCGGAGCCTCCGGTGGCTGGTAACAGGAGTAAAGAGACAAATCATGATTTCTAAACAGTTCTTCCACACGCTTCAGGCCAAGGTGCGCGAAGCGGAGCTAGAGACTGATGCTGAACTGGTCACCGTGCTGGCCCCGGCCAGCGATGGCTATCGCTACATTCCCACCCTCTGGGCGGCGCTGCTGGCGATGCTCACGCCGCTGCTGGTGTTCCAGCTCGGCTTCTGGCTCGGCTGGTACGAAATCCTGCTGGTGCAGTGGTCGGTCTGGCTGCTGCTGAGCCTGCTGTTCCACTGGACCCCCATCAAGATGCGGCTCATCCCGAAGAAGGTTCGCCAGCACCGGGCGGCCCTGATGGCTCGCCTGCAATTTGTCGAGCAGGGGCTGCACCGCACCCGCGACCGGCTCGGGGTGCTGATCTTCGTCTCGGCCGCCGAGCACTATGTAGAAATACTGGTGGATGACGGCATCGCCCAGCATATCGACAACGGCCAGTGGCAGGAGATCATCGACGACTTCGTGGCGCGAGTGCGCAACAAGGAGATCGAACAGGGTTTTCTGGAGTGCGTGGAGCGCGTCAGCGCCATTCTGACCGATGCCTTCCCGGCCACCCGGGATCAAAACGAGCTGCCGGACAGTCTGATCATCCTCGACAAGCCCTGATCCGGTTTAAAAAACCGGCATTCTGCACAAGGGTTAGGCATTCGGAAAAGATTATGAAAAATAAGGGGAAAAGAGGTTGACCCACACAGCCCTTTCCCCTAAATTACGCCCCGTTCCAGCGCAACAGCGCAGCGAACGAAAAATTGGTGAGGTGTCCGAGTGGCTGAAGGAGCACGCCTGGAAAGTGTGTATACGGCAACGTATCGAGGGTTCGAATCCCTCCCTCACCGCCAAATATAACCCGTTGAATTTCAACGGGTTTTTTCATTTCTAGACTTACGTGATTTTTTTCCTGGATCAACTGGGTGGAACAATCATGTATCTGAGTAAAAATGCCTCCGGCACCTACTACACTCGTCTCCCGCTGCCTAAGTCATTACGTGACCGTGGCTTGCCCTTCGCTATCCGTACTTCCCTTTGCACCAAAGATCGTCAGCTCGCCGTAGACCGCAACCTGGCAGTGGCAGCTCGTACTCGTGCACTTATCGCGGCTACTCCTGCCGATACTGCCCCCCGCAGTTTCTATCGCTGGATCCGCGCCGATCTAGACGCGTTCAAAGCAGCGGGGTTCATCCCTCCTCAAACACCTTCCACACCTCGTGAACCTTCTGTTGATGCCCCAGCTTGCCCCAGCAGTGGGATCATGCTCACCCACGCATTGGCGAGATTCATCGAGACTAAAACCAGTGAGGGGATCCAGCATAGGTCGGTGGGCCAGCTCCAACTTCGGATCAACGCCTTCGTCACCTGGGCCAAAGGGGTTAAAGTCGATGAGGTGACGCCCGCTCTGGCGCAGGAGTACCGCAACAGCTTGCTGCGCAAGACCAACCTCAGTTTCAAAACCAAAGGAGATTACCTCGCCGCCCTGAAACAGTTCTTCCGTTGGTGCGTGGCGCTGGACTATTGCAGCCGTAACCCTTTTGATGGGTTGTCGGCAGGCAAGAAGCCGCACAAACGGGCGGATGAGGAGCGAGTGCGCTGGCATCGCCCTCAACTGGCTCAGCTGTTTGCCAGCCTGCGCAGCAAACAATCCCAGAAAGGCAAAAAATTGAGAGTTCAAGACTGGTGGGTGCCCCTGCTGTGCCTGTATGCCGGGCTGCGACCCTCCGAGGCTTGCCAGCTCAAAACTCAGAACATCAAACAGGTTGAGGGGATTTGGTGTCTGATGGTCGATGCGGGAGAGGCGGATCAACAGCTCAAAACTGCCAATGCGTACCGTACCGTGCCGTTGCATAGTGCGTTGATTGGACATCAATTCCTGGACTATGTGGAGAGTCGTCGCAGTCAAGGGAAGGTATTTTTGTTCGATGACCAACCATCAGGCAAAGACGACGACTGGGCGCATAACATCACCTGTCGCTTCCAACGCCACCTCAATGATGCTGGCATCGTAGGTCAGGGCCGCCCCACCATTTACGGGATGAGACACACGTTTATCGATGAGCTGCAACAGGCGGACGTTGCTGAGCATATTGTGGCCGAACTTGCGGGACACAGTAAAAATGGCCTGACGTTTGGCCGCTATGGCAAACGTGTGAACATTAGGCTGCTGAATGAGAAAATCCAATCCCTTCCTACCGACCTGATACCCCACCACCTGCTGTCAGGGGGAAAATCACCGTAAAGATGACGCATATTTTTTGGGTAACAGGGCTGTCTACCCCCCATGAAAAAACCAATATGAGAGCATTTCTCGGCGGTTTAATGGGGCGAGTAGCGCCCTATCCTCATGATTTATAATGATTTTAAGTGCACTGGAAAATATTTAAAAAACCCAATAAAAACATGTTGACATTTATTTTTCTTTGTGGGTCATTTGCATTGACAGGTGGGCCTCAATCGTTGTAGTATGCTGATAAAGCTGCTAACAAGGACATAACAACGACAGTAAACACGAAGGATCGAAACGAAATGAATATGGCGTAGAACACACCGACACGTTTATCTCGTTCAAACAAGGGTTATCACCCCTTCAGATTTAAAAAATACCACCAATATCACAGCTATCTTCGATACGCTGAACGGGTTGTTATTACCCAAATTCGGGTGAAGTGAATAACACATGGTATTTGCTTGATGCAATGTTGAGTAAAAATCTGACGGGAACATTTGATTATATCGATTAAATGACATCAGCTATCGCTAATGTATACTTGGCATTTGACAAATTAACAGGATTTTGAGGTGAAACTTATCTGTTTATAGCGTCACAGAGTAATTTATATCGCTATTTTTAGGTGCACTATTACCCTCTCGGTATCGATGCGTGAGCATCACGTTTTGCTATTGCTGTTTTTGTAATTGAAGGAGTATTTATAACTGTAATGAGGGTAATTATGAACAAACAAACCAATAAAAGGACCGTTCAAAAACAAAACACTAAACACAACACTGTGCGTTCAGTCATTGTTGATGAGCATTCACTGGCGGCAGCCATTCGTCAGCACCTGGAAATCAAAAAATACCAGTATGCGCAGACAACCTATGACATTTCGAAGCGTAAAGCAGAACAGTTGATAAAATGGATTGGTGATAAACCGCTGACGTCATATCGTGCGAGTGACATTGAACTGCTCGTAGTGAAATTTTGCAACAAAAAATATAAAGGAAATACCATTAACCAATATTTGGATATATTGAGACAAGTCTTTGCACGAGCTGTCAGCGATGGTGTTATTCATACCAGTCCAATGGATGGCATTAAAAAATGCAAATTTGAGGTGGACGAACCTGATCCATTTTATCAATACGAAATTAAGGCATTTCTCGCCCTGAAAAGCACCCATTTGCTGGAGGTGTCACTCATCCAACTCGGTATCTCTACGGGTCTGCGCATCAGTGAGTTAATGGCGGTCAGTGCGGAGGCGGTCAATCTCGACAAGAAGACCTTATTGGTTGACCTTGCGTTGGTTGATGGGCAGTACAAAACGCCCAAAACCCGGGGATCTATTCGCACGATAGAGCTGTCAGAACAGGCTGTTGGATCTCTCAAAACCTTGATGAGGCTAGCGGAGCATCGTAAGGCTAAGAAGATTACGGTCACGAGGTCGGACAATCGCACTCAGATGAGTGAACAACGCACCCTGCTGGCTTACTACAGCGCCAAAAGGCGCAGTTATGCCTCGGTTGATGAGTTCCGTGAGCGGTTTTTCAGGCCGTTCTGTCAGGCTGCTGGGGTGCGTTATCGGGGGCCATCTCAATTTCGGCACACCTATGCAAGCCAACTGCTCTCGGCGGGGATCAGCATCGAGTGGATAGCCCGTCAGATGGGGCACACCGGTACGGAAATGGTGGTACGCCATTATGGCAAGTGGTTGATGGAGGACGCCCCTGATTATAGGGGTAGGGCTGACACGGTATTTAATGCCTGTATGGCTGGTCAGCAGGCTCAAGTTACTGTGCCGAGCAGTAATCCAAAAACTGAAGATAAAAAAACTGAAAGCGAATTCGATGTCGACACATTACTGGCAACTCCTGCTGTCATGCAGAGATTGATGAGTATTTTAATGCAGCGAATATCTGTGGCGCAGTAAATCACTGTCTACATCACGCATTCAGCATTAATTTAAAATTAAATCGCACCTTTAATAAATGGATCCACGTCGTGGGTGGGGAAATCCTGCCCACTATCTAAAGAAGGCGTTATTCAAGCGCTCTGGGAGATGACCGAATGGCTACACAGGCAACGGAAAAGGAATATGAAAGACTGGCAAAAAATCATTATGAAATTCTAAAGAAAAAGGGCCTCAACATCACAGCAAAAAACATTGCAGATGAATTGTTGGTTCGCGCTTTAGAATGCAGTCCAGGCTATTGGCGAAAACTGCGCTGTGCACTGGTATATCATCAGCGATTGTTGAATTTTCCCGACGCGGCCGAGCGAATTCAAGCCCTGAGTAGGCCAGACATACCGGTTAAGACAAAACAAAAAAGAGTTAAAAAGATCGAGAATGATGACCTCGTTGCACTGATTCAGTATTTTAAGGCGCGTAATGACAAAGCTATGTTGGCGGCCATGTTGTTGTTTATGCGCGCGGGGATAAGACCTGCTGAACTAGCCACCATAACTGCGCAGGGTAATCGGCTCACCGTTATCGGAGCCAAAAAAAGTCATAATGGCAAACGTGGTGCAGATCGGGTCTTACAGTTTAACACTCTTTCGCCAGAAGAATTGCAACTTATGGTGACCGAGGCAAAGAAAGCAAAAATTGGCTCATTGCAGGACAAGCTGCGTGCGGCGGGCAAAAAACTCTGGCCGACGCGAAAATCGCTGCCGACCTTTTACAGCTGGCGCCATCAGATGGGCTCTGAGCTCAAAGCGTCCGGGCTCGACCGGCAGCGCATTGCCTACATCATGGGTCATCAGGCAACGTCTTCTGTGGACAAATACGGCAATCGTAAATCCGCTAATGGTAACGTGTTACCCACTTGCCCAGCGGATGCTGACCTGAGCCATATCAGGACAACGCACGCCGAGCTTTCTGCGGATAACACAACTTATCGCCAGGTAGCTACACCCACAACAGTGGCTGAGCCTTCGCCGAGCGCAGATTCAACTTCCCCAACAACGCCGAGAGGCATGGCGGCATTCATCAATCGGCATCGCGATGCCGATGACGACTTCTCCCGATAAGGGAGCGGCTACAGGGGGACAGCCTTGCTGCTATCACAGCAGGGCTGGCAAATCCCCCTGCGGCGCAACCGTAAGAACGCCTTCGCCGCAACCGTAAGAACGCAGAGCCAACACAGCGTAAGAACGCGGGGTAAAACATTCTTACGAACGTAAGAATGTGGGTGTGGTGAGAGTAGCGAACCCGGAACCCCCGTAGGTTGCGCAGCGACCGGAGTGGGGTGGAGAACCCATTTTTATGGAGGGTATGAAGCGATTAATATGGCATGACAAAGGAGCCGAATATAGGGGTCAAGGTGGAGTCTGACGAGGCACGAGGAGGAACTACCTTGATGCCTATATATCGGTGACGGTCATCCATATTGATGGCGAAATACCAGACATAAAAAATGTTTAGATGATTATTTGTTATTACACAAAACGCAGCCATAACATCGCTTGGTGCTGATCAATCGAGGGCGTTTACATCACAACCAGTATCTAACCAGCAGAATTTATGACAGCCGAAAAGGCACCATATTGTTTAACAACATAGAGGAAATAGATGAAAATTCTAAACGAAATTTTGGCAATCATTTCAGAACACCCGCGCACCGGATCTAGCAGGGTGCTGGCTGCTGCGTTGGCATCGGCATGTAACACTCAATACACAGTGTCATTGCTCGATGTGTCTGTGAGGCTCGATGAAAGTGGCAGGCGGCTGGTTGAGCGCCTTGCTCGGATCACTCTGGAAGCCGATTATTCGAACGATGCACAGGATCGGGCGCTCCAACGCCTTCGGGCGCTCGGGCTCATTTGCTGATCGAGGACAGACGACCAATGCCACCATTGTTGGTGGCATTTTTATACCTGATTATCCATGCCCTTCATACTGATAGCGCAATATCAGACATAAAAACACTGTATCTGCAACAACACGGGGTAGTTAATTATACATATACGCATGATTAGCTTATGCATATATGTAAACGATGAGACATATCAACATAGTACTAAGTCACCACAATAATATAGGTATGTTTATGAATAATGAAAAACATTATAATTTCAGTCCTGCTGCTGGATTAATTTCCAGCCAGCAACGCCCTAATTGGGTGGTGGATAATCTGATTGAAAAAGGCGAACAGTGGATTATTAATGGCTCGCCCAAAACGGGTAAATCTTTGCTTGCAACGCAGTTGGGCTTGGCTGTAGCCAGCGGTAGTGTATTTTTAAATTGGGAAATTAAAAGGCCAGCGCTCGTATTGTATATGGATTTTGAGGTCAATGACAGATTGTTTTGGCAGCGATACTACACCATGTCGGCACAGACCAACTTGGGAGATGCAAAAAACATTAAAACATTCTTGCGGTGCGGCGATTATAAATCGACTGATGTATTAGATCCTATGGCATCACAGGCAATAATAGATATTGTCAACGACATTCAACCGGATTTGATCATCTGGGATGTCCTCGCTCGGATGCATAATGCAGAGGAAAACAACAATGGCGAAATGGGTCAGGTGATGCGAGCCATTCGAAAAATCAGCGGCTCAGCTGCACACATCATCGTTCATCACGCAAGAAAGGCTTCGCCTAATGCAGGTGGGGTTAAGGCTGGCGTAATGAGCATGCGGGGAGCTTCTTCGATTCATGGTGAGGCCGATGGTGTCATCTCACTGGGGACGCGAGAGGGTCAGGGCGCTCGCTACAACCTGACGTTCAGTGCGAGGGCTGTTGAAACACCTGACGAAATACTCCTTAATCGTATTGGGCTGACATTAGTCAGTGCCATCGGGGAGGAGCGCGACAGGCTGATGGATGGGCTGCTGGAGGCACTGGAAGGCCAGGAGGCGATTTCTGCCACCACATTGACCGAGAGGTTTTGCCAGTATTTCTCTGTAAAAGAACGGCAGGCAAAAAATTACATAAAAAAATGTGTCGATAATGGTTGGGTGACAAGGGTGGCGACATCTGAACGGACTGAATATGTATTAACAGATGGCATTGCTATCACACATTTAGCAGATTCATCCACATCCGCCAATTAATTGGATGCAATAGTGCAATGAACTACATATATATAAGTATTGCATGTGATATATTGCACCCCCTTAACAATCCCCCGGCTCGATGAGGATAAATCTACTCTTATCCTCATCGGTTGACATCTCGAAAATAAGTAGGTATGAAAGCATCAAGTTTAATTTTAAAAAAAATCTAACCCCCCCGTTTGTTTTCAAATAAAAAAGGAATTTTTTCATGAAAACAAAAAAACGGTTTTATTATTTTACTGGCTGGGATTGAACTTCACGCTGCCTCTTTTTCAGTGCACTCTCCTCCTTATCGCCATTTCTAAAAATGCGTCTCATCGGAAGCCGTCTTTACTTTCATAAATTCCACATAGAACTGCGTTCTATGTGAATATATGATCCAGAGTTTAGCAATGCAGGCCGGTCAATAAGAACTCATCTCAGTGTATTAACGGTCAATTCTGAGCTCGTTAGGAGAGACCCGTCGGCCAAGTGGTACGGGTGCATTCAAGATACGAGAAAATTGTACTTATAAGCACCCCAGTTTTTCGGGGGGGGGGATTACCGGTCAAGAACTGTGCAACAAACACCCAAAATGAGCAAAAAAAAAACCAAGAGCAAAATTTGTACAATTATTTTTTCAATAAAAAACTCCTTTAAAATCAATGGCATGATCCAGATTTTTGGCTTGACAGAGGTAATCTCTCGGTTTACCGTGGGCACATCTCTTAGATACCCAATGGCGACTCATGATGGATCAACTATGCGATAGGATTTTGAAATGGCGGGAGAAATTTAAAAATTTCAATATCTCTATTTATACTAATTTTTCGTGGGGCTGGTGATCGGGTTCTGCTCCCGAGTATTCAAATAGGATGATTGTTATATCATCACAACAGCAACCGTTTGCCAATTTCCCCCACTGGACTAATCATGATAATTTTAACTAAAAAGCCTTTCATCGGCCCATTCATCTACCACCTAAACGGCTATATCACCGAGCCCGGATGTGAACTTCCATTTATCGATGAAAGATCCTATAACCAACCCATTTTGCTGGCTAAACATTTCAACCAACTGCGACGTGACAGCGTCGAGGCTGGTTTTAATGCTGGCTGTGGTAGCGCCGACGTTCGACACTGCCTGATCACCCAATTTATCCTGCTGGGTCATCCCGATCTGCCGCATCTCGAGTTTATCCCGCAGCCACCCCGGGAGCAGTGCTATACGCAGCCAGAGGATGGGCATAGATGCCAGAGGCGACTAAGGGCTCGAACATACACCTATCAGGTCAGCGGCTATATCATCGACTCTAGCTATCCAAAGTCCTTCACTGAGCTAATTCGATTGGATGCCCCCCTGTTATCGGGCAAGGATTTTTTCCAGATGACCCAGCATCTGCGTAACCACCTGCTGGGTGCAATCCCAAACTATTCTCATATGAACCCCGGCCTGTTAGTGACCGAGTTCAATTTGCTCCACGATCCGGTTTACGATCTCAGCGATGCGTTTCACTCCACTGTCGCACGGTGTTCGGATGGAATGCTGCGGGATAACGGGATTTGTGTCGCGAGCAGTTAGTCTAGGGAAGGTGCGAACAAGTGGATCGCATCTTCACCACGAGCTCTTTGTCCGCATTTGAAATGCCCATCACTCCAAAACCTAACTTTTTGCCGCAAGTATTCGGCTATTAAGCGCCATTTAGCCTCATTTTCGAGGATTATCTCGATTTTTGGGCACAGCTATCTCATGCCCGTATCATCTGGTCCACGCGAAACAGATTCACCAGCGTAAACAACATCGCCAGTTGGTTGTCGTTCTTGCGCAGCCCCTTGAACCGCGCCTTCACAAAGCCAAACTGACGTTTGATGATCCGAAACGGGGGCTCCACTTTGGCGCGGATGCTTGTTGAGCTCCTTGAGCCTGCCTGGTCGCATCGCAATCGCCCATTGTGCCTTTACATCCGCCAGCTCTTCACGATTTTCCGTACCCCTGATATCGCTGCGTCAGCGAACACAAATGCCTCCTCGCCATGGAGCAGATTTCCCACTTGATTGGGTCATGCTCATTGGCTGCCGTGGTCTCCAGACTGTGCGTCAGGCTACTCTTGGCATCGACACCGATATGAGCCTTCATGCCGAAGTATCATTGATTGCCTTTCTTCTTGGTCTGGTGCATCTCGCCGTCACGCTCGCCACGCTTGTTCTTGGTCGAGCAAGGGGCAGTCTGTTAGTAATCGATTTTTTGCTCATGTAGGTGCATAGAAATCTCAGTTTACACACGTAAAAAAGCCACGGTTTTTTTCCAGAACATCTAAGCTTTTTTTTCATGATCTCATGATTTTTTGGCGAGATTTTTATACTGTTTTTTTTACTTTTTATGTTGGAAATAATTATGTGAAACCCCATTATTTTTTTCCACGAAAATGACTTTTCTCCGTGTGATTTTTTTGATTTTCATTGTTTTAAACTTCTCATTATGGACAGTAAAAAGAGAGCAAAAATCAGTTCATATTTAATGAAAAAATATTTTCGATATTTTTGCTAATTGCTATTGCCATTTGCATGAAATCAACCTAAATTAACTGCAACTAGACGCGCGCTATACATTTATCACTACAAATAGTGAATGTGTTTTGCGTTAACCTATAAGTTTTTATTTGGCAATAAACTCATTGCTTTGGGGTAGGTCTTCAACCTACCAATAGATAAACACAAGTGCTGAAAAATCTTCGTTAATATATGAGGTTGTATTATGATTGAAAAAGTTAATGATGACGTCTGTGCGATTGAATCTGAGGTTATTAATAATGCACTCGTCCATTTGATGGGGGGCATTAACCGGAATGAAAACACCTATGCCCTTGATAAGCATGTGGTGCTCAAAAATAGTAACTATATGTATGAACTTCATGATTTCCCCCCGTTTGTCCTTGTGAATAAGGACATTGCAATGCTTGTTGCAAGAGCATTAGATGATGTGTCTATTAAGACATATTATGATGATCTTGCTGATGCATTTTACAATGATGAGAATGGTAGTACTGTTACTTATGATCAAGTACATTCTGATTGGGCCCGTAGCAACATGCCTAGTTACTATATGCCAGGTGGAGACTACCAATCTGCTGAGAATTTCCTTGCAGAGATGGGGGCTGACAATGTGAATGAATCTACTATTATAGAAAATTACAAAATGGCGATAAATGTACTCTCAAGAGTAAAAGTATAGCCATTATTGATGTTGGTTCGAGCAAAACTAACTATTGAAAGTTAGTCTGGCTTGCTCCATCAATCTTATTGATGTGTAAGAAGTTTGAACATGATATGTATGAGGTTAAAACACCTTCACCAATAACGTGAAATGCACATCTGATGAAAGTAGTAATCTTAAAATAAGCGGGACTGAAAGCGCAGCGCGTTTGCAGTCCCTTTTTATTTGTTAGATTTGGTATAACGCCTCGATTTTTTACGAGGCCAAACATTGTCTATCTAGCATCGATTTTCAGTTAATTTGGCTTGATACATTAGCCCCTTTATTGTCTGCCGTTGCCATCAAGAAAAGGCATTGCCCACCACTGGTTTTCTCCCAATGTGCTCCACTTGTTCGCTCCTTCCCAACGTCGATTCTCAACTGAGCAAAATCGCATCTCTAGAGTCGGGATTTATCTCTTTCCATCGCTTGATTAGTGTTGTCACGCAGGGGTTACCCGCAAGCTGATTCATACGAACCCAATCAACATCTAGCAAATCAGCAAGTAATTCGATGTCCAATTCACCTTGCAAGGTGTGCCATTGTCGGATGCTTGGCTGTCTCATTAACTGAGCTTTTGGAGAGGTTAATCCACCGACAACAAAATACCCCTTTTCTTTGTCGTACCATATGCGTTGAATACCCGGTATGTTACTCATCCAGCGTTTGATGTCGTTTAAAGGCTTATCAAAGTATCGAGATAACAAGGTATCTAAACTACCGCTGATTGATGTGTCCTTTTTCTTACCTCGCCTATCTAACCAACGCTGAATAACCTCTTTTTTTACCTGATAGTAAGTCACCTTTGTTTCATTTTGCTGATGAAGCGAAACTAATTGTTCTTGCCATAATTCAACTAATTCTGGCAGTTCACTTTCAAAGCGCATTGCTGCTTTTTGGCTGGACAGAACGCCATCATCACTCAACTCTTTGACAATATTGATTAATACTTCACTATCTGGCAGCATCCAATCCGTCAACGGATAAGGCCTCTGTTTCTTGGTTAAATCCGTAAGCGCATCTTCCATACCCAGTGGCAATACATTCGTTTGGTCGTAAGATGGATCTTGCATCATAATTGATACTTGTGCGTCCTTATCCTTACTCAAAACAAGCGTAATTCTTGCCGCAAAGCGTCGTTGTTTATCAACTTCCGTACCGTAGTAATCCATTACGACATTCTGACGATAACTATAGGGCCAATTCTCATTCATCAAAGTGAGCAAATCATCTACAGATGTTTCGAAATTGGCCAGGTACTCATTTGTTTTCAAAGTCATACCAGAATCAGTGGGATCGAAGGGGATCAAAACCGGTCTGTCATTTGAAACCGTAAACAAATAACCATCAGTAATGACAATGGTTGATTCGTTTAAACAGGCGTGTTGCAATGGCAAGACTTGAGAAATAGGCTTATCAGAATCAATCAGTAAACGTTTGATCTCTAACTCTTTAAGAACCACTTCAAGCTTTCTAATTATCGCTTCTTTGTATGCCTTGGTATCTAATAAGTCGTAGTTGTAGGTGTAATATCCACCTTCAGACGCAACGTATAGCTTTATCGGGTCATCGTCTCTTTTTGACTCGATTAACAACCCTTTTTCGACTGGGTCTCCCGTTACATCATGAGGATTAACGTTGATATGTTGAACTGCACACCGTCCAACTAACGACTTCGTTAGTGGATAACGATCATCTTCAATACCTTTTTCCTGATCTAGCAGAATCAAAACGCGGTCCGAACGTTCAAGCTTTATCCGTTCAAAGTCATTTGCCGCAGTTCCATCTAGTAAATTCCACGAAACATCGACGTCTTTCTGTGCAATTATAGATTTAAATAAGTCTAAGATTTCTTCACAAGCAACAACGGCATTAACTCTTAGGTCTATAATCTTGATTTCACCGGATATATCGATGCTTGGGAAAGATGACTTAGCCTTATTGGCCTTATGCTTTGTTTTCAACGTCAGCGGTTGGAGATTTAACGTTTTAGCTGAAAGTTCAAAACCATAGTCACGCGCAAAAAGGATAAGCGCATCTTGCACTGGTTTTAACACCATAGGCCAACTTTGCTCAAACCTGGTTGGTGTAGAAAGATCCAGAAACGGACGCTGTTTCCGTGAATTTTTACTCTTTCCAATTTCTTTAAACAGCGTACCTCTCGGTTTTCTTTCATGGCCAGGATACCACCTGACGAGTACCTTATTTTTGTCATAGACCCATAGAGGCTTTTTAATGCGATCTATATCATCGTCATTAGACAACGGTCTTAATGGAACATTGGTATAAAACAGAGCAATTTCAGTGGTATTACCATCATTTAACTGCTGAGTTCTACAATCTAGACTAATCGCATTTACACCGCCAGCCCAGCTATCTACTTTCAATAACGGACAACCTAAACTGTAAGCGCCTTTACAATGACCGCCAAAAGCCCGTAATGATCGCATCATCAGTCGAATCCACACAGGATTTAACACCGGTGAATATTCAACTCGAACTGGATTAATAGGTTGCAACTCAGCGTCTACAATAGACGGAGGACTATCACTTGAACTTTGTAAAGCGACATAGAGACCAAACTGATTACCATTT
Source organism: Aeromonas sp. FDAARGOS 1416 (assembly GCF_019048085.1). Classification (NCBI taxonomy): domain Bacteria; kingdom Pseudomonadati; phylum Pseudomonadota; class Gammaproteobacteria; order Aeromonadales; family Aeromonadaceae; genus Aeromonas; species Aeromonas sp. FDAARGOS 1416. The sequence goes on from NZ_CP077301.1 coordinate 1,912,970, forward strand.
TTTTTCATTAAATAGGCAAACTGCCGGCTGTCTAGTTCAGCATCAATACGTTCTTCCCAGGCTTTCTTCTCTTTCCACTGATAGTTGTTATTGAGAAGTGGATAGTGATAAACCACAAATTTGTTGGCTTTATCTGCATCAACCTCGCTATTTAAATAAACTAAATGAGACAGCGGCAACTTCCTCAAATCTTTATTCTTATCCATTAACTTTGCTCCTTTATACGCTGCCAAACTATTTTAGAAAACCACTTAAAGCCAGACGTCATTTGATACCCATCGCTCACTAGACAGCCTGGTAAAAACAGGATTGAGGCATTCTCAACTTTTACTGGCTCCAACATTTCAGAGAAGCCAGATAAAGAACAATCTTCACCAGTTAATAGATTCGCGATAACCAAAATGGCATTTTCACCACGGACTTGGCGTATCTTTTCCAACTTTTTAATTAACCCAAAAGGAGAAAAATCAGGATGTTTACCAGAAGCACACCATTGATCAAAGCCTTCATCAGACTGTTCTAGAGCGGCTATAGACCAAAATTTAGCATCAACAAAAACATCCGCGTTTGCTATCTCAAAATCATATAATTCAAACAGCTCATGGTTATAAACATCTTGTTTAGTAAAAAGCTGCTTATCACTAAGCAATGCGCGAATGCCTTCTTCTCCAATACGTCCTTGTAAAATTCGCTGAATAACGACTGGATGAAATGCAAATTGCTCTTCAATGTCATTAGCAGAAGGATGAAATGAAGTTCGAAAACCTTTGCGATTAAACCAATCCGAGATGGCCGGTTGTCGCTTAACTACTTCATAGAGCGCCTGGGGATTATATTTAATCAATCCGGCTGCTCGCTTCGCAAAGAACTGCCAACTTTTCGGGTCATACCATATTTCACCAGTAGCCTTTGACTCTTCCGGTCTTTCAAAACACGCCCAACGACACAAAGGCTCATTTATGCCGAAAGTATTTTTCTGAGGTTTCCATTGAAGATCATGCTGTAATACAGCTCGGCCTAGTTCATACCAAAGCCCTGAAATTTCTTCAATACAACCCTTACCTTGTCGTGCATCTCGGATAGCAGAAACCAACTTGTTATCAATAATATCTACTGCACCAGAGCCATCCTGGGATCGCGTTCTCAACAGCTCAAGAAAGTTGGAAACCGAAGCGTTTTCTGAGTAAACAAGATCATCAATAAGCTGATTGTTAAGGTTTGAAACCCAATTTCGGTTGTTAGTACAAACTGTTAGTTGGCCGTAATTACGAAGATGACCTGCTACATCATCGCTCAAATGAATCGCTACATGAGGCACATATGTCCAAGCACGTTCAATACGACCAACTTGCTGCTGAACATCAGCGGCAAGATTCTTAACGTAGTCATTTGTCCCTTTATAAAGCTTGTTTAGCTCCTGGATTTTAGAGACTGAGTTATTCATCAATGGCATAATGAATTGCCGTTGCTGTTTACGTGAAAACTCTGAGCGCCTGACTAATTTTTCTAAGTTTCTGAGTTGAAAGCCAGCATGAGACATTTCATCATCAGCATCATTACTATCCCATGGTGAAAAGTAAAAGTGCTTACTTTCAATAATAAAAAGCGACGTCAGATCCATCCTTCCTTGAGAGTTAGGCAAGGAGTAATCCAAATTAATACCATTGGTTGCGGATGCGGTTTGTGTCATTACAACGACAATACGACCAGAGTCGAACGCCGCTTGATATGCGTGCTCAAATCCCTCTTTCTTTTGTGCCTCTGCATTTAGTAAGCAAATCATCATAGGCTTACCGTTGACAGTTAAAGGAATAAATACATCGTCAAAAGAAGACAATACTCCGGCCGTTGGTCGCTCCATTTCAAGCCAATCAGCGCTAATTCTGCTGTTTTCTGCGGTATCACTAATCAACCACTTCCTCAGGTATTTAACTGAGTTAACAAAGGCCAAATGCCCTTTATGTTGTGGCTCATTCGATGCTAAACGTAGAACATGTAGTAATTTAAACAGCACAGACTGCCGGTATGCATACTTGTAGTCTGAGTTCTCAGCCTCAAAAAATACTGCATTTAAATGCAGTTTTGCCTCCTGAAAAACTGGAGAATTGATTGCATCATCAAAGTCGTGGATCGCGGTTTTCAGTGCCGAGCGACGCTTTTCCGATTTGTCTTTAACCAATGAGCGGATCACAGCCATTTGTAGCTGCCTATCCTCGCCAGTTTGTAAATATGGAATCGGCTTCTTAAACCAATCTTCGGGGCGCGGCTCAAAACTATCACCCAAAAAACTCTCGTTACATTGTGGATTGCGGGCCTGTGCAACGTAACGCAAAGCGCTTTCAATCCAGCGTATATCAAAATGGCCAATTGCCCTCTCGATATAAGAGGTTGCGGATAACGCAAAAACGAGATTCCGACTAGATAGCGAAACCATTAACCCTTCAGGTGTTGTCGGCAATAGTGCTCGTTTAATCTTGATCCTCAGTGGGTCAATATCTGCTTCGGCTTCATCAGTGGTTAACAGCCAGGTTGTCAGGCCAAACATATTCGTTTGAGTATTTGGCAATAGGTTTGATTTACTCAGCGCCTCTAACTCAGCTAAGCTTGTACGGGGTAAGGAGAATAGCGATAAACTAGGTAAAGCTGTGCTGTAGTATGATGGTCGATAGTCATTAGCGGGGTCGAAAAGTAATCGGTTTAACCTAACAAGATACTCATAGGCTTCGGACTCATCGGTCGCAAACTGTGACAACAATAAACTGAAGCGTCTGATATATTTCTCCATCACCCGCAAAAAATCACCGACATCAACCGATACATCATCGCTTTCACCATGACTTTTTACTTCAAAGCCATAGGGTTTTTGCTGTAACTGCAAAGGTTCACTGGTCACTAAGTGATCTGAGCGAAACAAATATTTCTTTTCGAACGGAGCACCTGATTCATACTGCTTTAAAGGGATTACCAGCGCCCTAGACTGATTGAGATCGACACCTTTACTCGTTAGATCCTCCTCTAAGTCGGCAATAAGCTGTTTAAGCTCACTGTAAAGCTCAGGTATAGGTTCGGCAGTAACAAACTGCATTCGCGCTAATAAGCGCTTACCCCCTTCAAGTAATTGACCAATACACTCTGGCGGTTCTTGCACCATTTGAGACTGTGCGAGTAATGTTTGTAAAATGTCAGCTTGGTAATCAAATTCATCAACAAATACCACCTTACCGGCCAGTTGCCCGCTCGACATCCTGACTTTCTGTTTACCGTCGTAAAATGAAGCAAACATTTTTTGTGTCGTTAACACCAGCAAATGTTGCTTATCATCGTGCCAGGCAATAGCAGGAAAAATTCTGCGCACCCATTTGTTTTCTCTGAATAAGCGAAGCTTTTCTTTTGCTTGCCTCGTGAGTTCATGCGTCTTTCCATGGTGCTTACTGGAATATTTCACTGCCTTCTCTAAGGATGACATACCACCAAGTAGCGAGCGCTCGACAAACCCACACAGTTTTCTTAGTTCCTGCTCTTCTCGTTCGAGTAAGACGCCCATCGAATCAGGACTTTTCTTTTTGTACTCAACATTACGGGCAATGGCTGAAACGTTGTGGCAAGCACGGACGAAAGCCTCTTTATCAGCATTAGAACGAAACACTCCTAAACCATGGATTTCCTCAATGGCCTTATAAGGATCGGGCAAGTCAGATTTTTGAACACCTTGTTCGTGTGGCAGTGCCCGTTGAGAAACGGCACTGACAACAGTTTCATCCTGAGCATAAAGAATACTAACGAGCAGCGGGTTACCTGAGCTATCTTTTGCACTCGTTGCACTTTCATAAATGTCATGCAGGATGTTCCAGCGATGGGTGACCAATATGGCCTGCAACCCTTTGGATTTTATAAATTCAAGGCTCGCTGGAATTTTCCCGTCTGGGCTACGATAAAGAGAACTACTTTTGCCACCGCCTGTTGGACCTTGTAACTGGCAAAAGCCAGCAATAGCATTTTCGTTCTTTGCATTAACCGATAGAGCAAGTGCCTGTTCAATCGTATGCGCAATGATTTGATTATAAGAAGTCGGTATTGGCTGACTCATCTAAATCCTCGTTAACTTGATAATCCTTTGGAGTTTCGCCCCTTTTTTAGAAGGGGCGACAAGGTTGGAGACAACACAACACCAACAAATCACTCATTAATTCAATTCAGGCACGATCTCTTGCGACCAACTGTCTTCCATCAGCATTCTGAAGGACATACCGCCCGACGCTGCTTCCAATGTAAGCTTTCCGGCATCTACCGCCGTCTTGACATGCTCAGTTAAAAGCTCAAACAAACGACGTTTGTACTCAGTGTCGTCGTTGCCTTTTAAATGCTCGCCCTTGGTTTCCAACACCGAGAAACGGTAATTACCTGAGCTAGGCTGTTCGACGCACACCAATAAGTCAGGGTAAACCTTTTGCTTTTGCCACCCTTGCAGGCTGTACTCGCGCTGATTTACCGCAATGCGATGCCACCAATACACTGATCCTTGTTTGTCCAAATACCAGGCTGTGTCTCGCTCTAAATTGTTAAGCTCATTTTGATAGACCTTTTCGAACAGGCTTTTTTCGAGTTCAGATCCATCTTTGCGGCGAAGCACCTGATCATACTTACTGACGTTAACTTCTAAGGTTTGTGCCAGTTCCCAATTTAGCTTTTCATGATCTGAGGCGAGTAGGCGCAGGGAGATATCCCCCTTGTCCAACTTAGACCTGAAGATTTGCTCCGACAATTGAGCAACCTGTTGTTTAATATCGCGCTTCATCTCTTTGAGTAGCTCAAGGCGGTTAGTAAACAACGCCTCCTCAGAAACGCCATTACCACGCAAGATGTCTAACGTCTGCGTTAACACCCGCATGGCTTGCCAAGGGTTTGGAATGACATCGGTGAGCTGCCTTACCATAGACGAGATATCTAGGCCCGCACTGGGGTCAAATTCGATGTTTTCGTGTACTGGATCCGCCAAGTCCAATTCACCTTGGTTATCTTTTGACATTTTGTAGTCGATACGGGCAATCGTGCGCTGTAACTTGTCGTCCACTAACTGGAAGTTCTCTGCGTTCAAATAAGACAGCGACTCCCAATCTAGGTCACCCAGCACATCCCGTTCGTAATCAAACAAGCGGTAGCCTTCTTCATATCCAGCATCACGATGTAAAACCCGAGGCAAGAATATTTTAGGCAAGCTACGAAAACGTTCTCTTCGTAACAACGTTTCTTTGCTTACCACTGTGGCGGGCTTGTTGGCTTCCGAGGCTTTAACCTGATTCGCCACATCCCCCATCCCTTCTTCTTCTAACCCTTGCTTCACACCGGCAACGGCTTCCATCACATCCTGATCAAAGGTATAGACATAACACTCATCTAAGCTTGGTTTTTGTGTCAATCGCGCATGGGGTTGACGTAATACCCGGCCAATCATTTGAGTGATTGCCGTTTTTGCGGTCATTTTAGACAATACGGTTAACACATAAGCAAAGGGGCAATCCCACCCTTCACGCAGCGCATCCTTTGTGATGATGTATTTAACGGGGCACATTTCGCTGAGCAAGTCATCATCACCCAACTCGTCTTTATCAGACGTTTTCAGGCGAATTTCATTTTCATTCACGCCCAGTTTTTCTATTAAATACTCGCGGGCGTCTTCCGCATGCACAAAGGCTGAATCTCGTTGGTCTTTACCTGTACGCTCAACACGGATCAGCATGATGGGGCGAATGTAGCGACCGGTTTCGTTTTGTAGCTGCCCGGCATCCTGTTCAAGCTCAGCCAATTTAGCGTGCGCAAGTGACAAGGTATGCTTCCACTCACTTTTGTCTTCGTTGATTAAGTTGATGGGCAACTTAATCATTTGCTCATCTTTCAAAGCTTGACCAGACACGTTCACCAGCACATTTGAATGATGTTTACCGTTTGCGTTCGGCGTAGCAGAAAGTTCAAGAATAAACTTAGGATTGAAACCACAAAGCGTATCTCTGGCCGTTTCGCTGTATGCCTTGTGGCCTTCATCAACAATAATAATGGGCCGTACTATACGTAACACATTGCCTAAGCTTTGTTTGACTGACACAGAGCCTGGCGCTATGCCTTCTTGCCAACCGTAATCTGAAAGATCGTTACAATCTAAATTGCGAATACTGTTCAGCAATGCCTCATTGGCGGTGGTGTCATCCTCAATCGGGAAGAAGGTGGTAAATCGCCCGCTATCACGGAACATGCGCAAAGTTTCTTTGGATTGACGCGCACTGGATTGCAGCATCAACAGCATAACGCACAGGTTTCCGTCGGTATCCCGCTTGGTAAATGCATCGTTCTTTTCGAGCATTTTCACACGCCCGCCCGAAGCACGCTCTAGCATTTGCCGATACGGATGCTCACGATTGGCCAACTGTTTCCAGGTTTGTTTGTAAATGGCATCCGACGGCACCACCCAGAGCACCATACCAGTCTGTTGCGTAAACAAATCCGTTTGCAGGCGTTCAACGGCAGCTACACCAAGTAAGGTTTTACCACCACCCGTCGGTACTTTCAGGCATACATTAGGAATTGGCCGCTCTAAGCCGTCAAACCTTGTGACATAAGGCGCAGGTACCAAGTGACCGCTTTTGTCTTTAAGTAGGTCGATACGGCGCTCCTGTACCAGCGCTTCCCACGTATCTTTGGCATAATCGGTTAAGCGAGCCTCTTTGCCTTTCATTTTCTGAAAAGCAACAAAATCTTCCGCTTCTTCCTTGGTGTCGGCCAGCTTTTTTAAGTAATAATCAAGCTTATCCAGCACACCATTTTGGTAGTCTTTTAACTCCATGTTACGCCCCCATAATGCGATGGATAGCGTAAGGCAACTGGCAAAACTCAATTTGTTTTTCAGTTAAGTCCTTCTGACTCATAAATTTCGCTACCGCAAAGACAATCGTGCGCTTTTTCGTGGCATTGTTTTTAACAATCGCAGCTACTTTGTCTGCGTTTAATGCCGCTTCATTTGAGCGCAGCCATTCGCTATCTGGACGATAGAACAAATGAATACGGAATAAGTCAGTTTCACCGATAAACCCATCAGCAGAGGCTTTAGCGACCGTTTCTAACGACTGCCCAGTGGCGGTATAAAATACATAACGCGCGAGCGCGTCAAACGACGGCATCGCTTCGCCGGTAAGTAAACTTTCAATTTTAATCGGCTCACCTAAGGTACAATAAGTGAAACTGCCACCAATGCCTGGGGCAAACTCATCCACTTTGCGCTCACCGGTGACAGTCAGCACACCGTCCTTGAGCTCTTTTTTGATTTTGTTGAAATCTTTGGCGTGTTTTGCTTCTATTTCAGCAATTTTATCTAGAAGCTTAGCCTGCTTCTTTTCAAATACCGACCAAGTGATTTTTTCTGAAAGAAGCTCTTGTTTTTGTGTACCTTTGAATTTATAACCTTTGATTACCCCTCGAACACGACTTGCCGTAGTTCGGTCACAATACTCTTCACACTCAATTAGTATAAACTTTCTATTTCCCGAATCATTTTTATTGGCCTCAAGCACAGCATGTGCTGTTGTTCCTGAACCAGCAAAAGAGTCTAAAATTATAGAGTTTTTGTCTGTAGCTATGTCTAGAATCCTTTGAATCAATTGATATGGTTTTGGGGTAAGAAAATCTGTTTCAACATCGCCAAAAATATCTAATAGTGTTTTTTTTGCGTCTTGATTACCTTTAACATCCTTATAAGTCCACCAACTGCGTGCGATAACACCTTTATCTTCATTAGGATCGTAATATGCCTTTTTAGTCGGCATTGCATCGCCTTTTTTACCAAAATAAATTTCGCCAGCATCTCTCTGCTTTATAAATTCAGCTTCAGGTAACGCCCAGTGTCTTCCTTTAGCAGGCTTCACGACCCTCCCAGAAGGAAGAACAACTTCATATCGGTATTTTTCCCGACGTTCACTATCCTCAGTTCGAACATCTAATGGGTATGTTCTCCAAGGACCATTGGGATCATTGTCAGAATTTGTGTAGCGCCCAACCTGCTCTTCATTTTTAGCAAGATAATTCCAGCCATGCTCGGTAAAAGATGAAGTCTTTGAATAGATCAGCACATAATCATGATCGGTACTTATGACTCTCCCATTACTTTTAGGTGTATAGGTTTTTTCCCAAGCACAACAAGCAACAAAATTTTCCTCACCAAATATTTCATCAAAAAGCATCCTTGCTCGATGTATCTCGTTATCATCAAGAGTCATCCAGATACTTCCTTCATCTGCCAATAACTCCCTCAAAAGAGTTAATCTAGGCCACATCATACATAACCACTTGTCATGACGCTCCATGTCCTCTTTATCTACAGGGTTAGCAGATTTTTTAAGCCACTCTTGCATTAGTGGTGAACGCACATTGTCGTTATAACACCAGCCTTCATTACCGGTGTTGTAAGGAGGGTCGATAAAAATGCAGTCTACTTTACCGGCATGAGTCGGCAGTAACGCCTTGAGGGCTTCGAGGTTATCGCCATGGATGATGAGGTTGTCATCCAGTGAGGCCGCCTTGCCTTCTTGCGGTAACGATTTATCGGCAACCACTTTTAGTTCACGAAACGGCACACTCAGGTGGTGTGAATATACAAACTGCTTACCTTTAAAATCCAACGTTGGCATAGGTATTCCTTAAATTCTTCATTAATTCTAATGATTAATCTCTAGTAATAAAAAGTGTTGCCTGGGTTGTGCTCATCGTCTAAGTGACATAACCCGGCGCAATTGCGAGGTTTTGTACCCCATAAAGCGCGGCACGATTGTTCAATACCAGTTGGCATTGACTGCTTGATAAGCAAGCGGTCTCGGAACAATCGACATTCCAAAGCCTGAGCAAATACCCCGCAGTTGCAGCTCTGATCTCAACCTTCAGTACGCCACCCGCCATGCCATAGTCCAGCTCAATCGCTTCACTGTGCGCTATGCGTGGGTGCGGCACTAACTCCAGCTCTACGAATCGGTTCCACTGTCGATCTTGGGTTTCGAGCTCACTTTCTTTGATAACAGAAGGCGATAAGGTTGAATCTTCAAGCACAGCAGCGGTTTTAATTCGGGTCAGTACAAAGTCACGGAATTCACTACGCTTGCGGTCAAAACCACGAACGTGCCAACGCAGACCATTATCCACCAGCGTATGAGGCACAATTTCACGGGTTGTTTCACCGCTTGATAGCGATACATAGGTGATACGCAAGGCTTTGCCTTTGTGTATGGCCTCGGTGACTTTCGCCACTATCGATAAACTCGGTTTGTTAAGGTGATAAGGTGCTTCACACGCAAGAGGTGGTTTTACCTTGCCTGTGAAGCCATCGCCATACCCTTGGCTAATCGTCGCCAGTGTTCGAACGATGTCATAGTCGAACAAGGGTTCAAATGCTTCACCACGCTTATGCAGCTTGAGCTTTGGGTCATACTCAATGTTGTTTGGTGCAAGCTCTCGGTACATTGTGAAGTCTTTCGTGGCCTGAGCGGCGGCTATGCTGAAGCGATCGACTAAATCCGCCCGAACCGCTTCTCCTTTAAACAGTAAGGTGAAATCGATGTGAGCAATGCGATCTCTGGTTGCTTGGGGCAACTGTGCTATCTGCGAAGACCTATCTGGTTTCGCTACCGTTTGTTTTAAACCATCATTTGTCATGCGTCTTGCTCATCCAATTCAACCAGTTTCTTAAAACTCTGTTTATCAAGCAGTGACCGACATCGCGTAATCACATTGAACAGTGTCGCTCAACGCAGCTCTTCATCCGCAATGACTTAGCAATCTCTACTGGGTGAAGCAGGACCGATAGCCATGAAACACTGAATAGGCTTTAACCTAATCAATTTTATTAGGTGTCATCGTATCACAAGTTATTTTGTAGGGAAGACTAAGCGACAACTTTTTGATCTTGATTGCTATTGTCGCTCAGGTATCGGCATGAAGACCTTGTTTTGTGCCATTGCTGATAGCCGCTATCAATGTGCTAACCGAACCAGTGGCACGAGGATGTTACTGATTTGAGATACACCTTTCCTGAGTCTGTAGATATCAGGGCACGTCGACTCTCTCGAACGCGCCTGGCAACTTCTGCCAGTACAGATCAGTTATCACCTGACACTAGCCTTAAATTGGTGCGAGATTCCGCTTTAGTTTAGGACGCCGTGCTCGATGCGCCCGATAAGATCGAGCACGGCCTGGATGTGTTCTGGACTATCCTGGTAGTCAACCGGACGCCTGCCCCCAAGTGCTATCGCAGGTTTCTGCAACCATCGTAGTGCACGTGATGCATTACCATCATGTAATGCTATGGCCGCAGCCATTACTGCGGGTGCTACTGGTGGATCTTGACTAATGAGTGGATGCCGAGCTGGATCCTGAATACTGGCCAGATGTAGATCAATGTCCAGATCAGGCCACCGTACTCCGTCATCCCCTAACGGCTCAACGCTAAACACCGATGCTACTGGAGCTCCGCTAAACCACGGAAAATGTCTAAATTCCAAAAAATGCTTTTTTCCGTCCGCGTACAACCACAGTCCCAGTGGCTCAATGCTCAAAACAGCTATCGTTTGGTCCATTGTTTTGCTCCCCAATTCTACCTGGCGTCAGGCATCCTATATAAAGAAACCAATCTGACGGTGGCCAATCACACATGCCCATAGTCGATTGGCTTCTCACTATACCTGTAAAACCCATCCCATTTTGAGTCCCTCTATCAATGATGTGTCAATTTGAGCCTATAACTGGTATTTCTACCGCCGCCACTTGACCCTTTTTCTAGGCAGTTTTTTTCAAGTAGCTCAGTAAGATGGCGTGTCGCAGTTGATTTGCTCACCTGAGCAATTTTTTGATACTGGCTGGCACTAATGCACGGTAGGCCGCCCTGTATGTAACCGTCTAACAAATGGTTCAGGATCTGGATTTGTTCTGTGAACAACTGGTCGCTAGCGTGTTGCTGCCAGAAACGGTTCCGGGCCAGAGTATGGGAGCATGATTGTTGGGCCTGTTCCAGCGTGACGTTGAGTGTGTCCAAAAACCAAACCAGCCACTCTGTGACATCCACGCCTCCTCTCTGAGTCTGCTCCAGAGCGCGATAGTAATCGGCTCGGTGTTCGAAAATCACGGTCGACATTGCATACAGAGTGATGCTCTGGTTGTCGGCCTGAGAGAGTGCAAGATCGGTGAGGGCTCGGGTGATTCTCCCATTACCGTCATCAAACGGATGCAAAGTGACAAACCATATGTGGCTGATGGCGGCCCTTAGTAATGGGTCTAGGCAGGGGTCATCGAGACTGGTTCTGAACCATTCGATGAAAGTGGCCAATTCCTGCTCCAGCCCCTCTCGTGGTGGGGCTTCGAAATGCACGATGAGTCGATCACGTGCTCCGGATATCACCTGCATCGGCTCATCACCACGCAGCTGGCCAACGCGTATCTGATGCGATCTCCGGTCATCAGCGGGGAAAAGCCAGCGGTGCCATTGCAGCAAGCGTTCCAGCGTCAACTGCTCATCGGTGTTATAGATTGCATCAACAATCATGGCCGCCAATCCATCAGAGCGATCTGAGGTGGGGTAAGGTGCCTGTTCCGATATGTCAAGGTGACGAGCCAGCGATGTACGTAATGATTGCCCATTAAGTCGTTGATTCTCGATGGCCGATGAAGCAATAAGATTGGCAAGTAGCGTATCAAGCACATGTGACTGATGCGCTGGTTTTGTGCTGTGGGCTGATAAGTGAAGGCCCTGGAGTAGTCCCAGATTGCGGTACACCATGCGTAGCCGTGGCAGTAACGGCTTATCTTTCCAGCAAAAATTTGGCCACTCATCGTGTTGCCAGATCCAGTTTGCTGCCATCGATAACCTCGTTGATTCTGTGTCGCGGGCAAGTAGTGCAATGCCACAACCGAGCCGAATCGACATCACATTCGGCTCGTGATATGAGTCGATAATAACCGTCAATCGGCTCATGACACAACCAGCGCCATTGAAAGAACCCGCTGGGGGTGTCGTTTGTCGGAGGATGCTGCACAATAAGTGACTGACCGGACAAATGGAGCTGCAAGATATGAAAATTATGGCAATAAAAGAGGTAGAGGTAGTCAGCGATGTCCGCTGTGATGTCTGTGAAGAGAGCTGCCAAACCGACTGTTCAAATATCTCGTTTGGAACATTGAGTGCCCAATGGGGCTATGGCTCTCAGCACGATGGTGAACAGTACGAGGTCCACCTGTGTGAGAGCTGCTTTTTTCAAGTCATCGCAAATATGAAAGAGGAGCGGCGTGGGGCAATGATGTTTTCAGAAAAAGGTTATGAGCTAGAACCTGATTTTGGGTTAGTCAGTCGGAACCTGGAGCTTATCTGACCCCATACAACACAGATTTTTTGTGTTAAGCAAAGGTGTTTCTCCAAGGGCCTCTTGATCGGTCAGATAGGAGCTACAACGCAGTCAATTGCCACAACCTATGTGGTTGACATTTCATTAATTTTCTATATAAAAGTACGATAAGTCTCATAGCAATTACCTGAGACAATCACGCTGCTTTTATTGCGACAAATCATAGCGTAAGTTATTGAAATTGAAGGTTATATTTGTGCTGTGAAGTACGAGCACGAGGGTTCGAATCCCTCCCTCACCGCCAAATTTAAAAAAACCGACCTCAGGGTCGGTTTTTGGCTTTCCGGCAAACACCTATGTCGACAAGTGAGCCAGAGCCACGCACTGGCAGATCATCCACGCACTCATCCCCCGGTTTGCAAAGCACTGATGGAACATCACTGCTTTTCGTATTGCCAGCTCCCGCCCCCTACCTTGCTTTTGTGATTGCCCCACCCGACAAGCGTTCCTTCCAGTCACAACAGGAGCAACAAGATGATTGCAATGCCATCTTATGGCCGCAACACGCCTTCTTTTATGGACGTTACCCAGCGCCCATTAATTGCTCAGCGATTGGATTTCATTTTGAAAAACTGATACTTAAGTAGCTACACTAGCCATTATCAACATGCAGGGACGTGTAAAAAATGAGCTTGATTGGCTTGGTACTGGCGTTGATCGCCATCCTTGGCGGCAACATGATCGAGGGGGGGCACCCCAGTGCACTGCTCGATCTGCCCGCATTCCTCATTGTGATCGGTGGCACCATAGGTGCTGCGCTGACCCAGTTCCCTTTCTCCGTCGTCGGCAGCACCATGAAGCGTTTCAAATGGCTGCTCTCCCCCCTCAAGCTCGACATGCATGAACAGGCCCAGTTGCTGGAGACCCTGGCAGGCAACGCCCGCCGCAGCGGCATGCTGGCGCTGGAAGGGATGATCGACGAGATCAAGGATCCTTTCCTGAAGAAAGGGGTGCAGATGATGGTTGATGGTTACGAGAAAACCAAGATACACGAGGTGCTGGAGAACGAGATCGAGTTCGAGCAGGAAGATCTCGAACAGACGGTCAAATTCTATGAAGCCATGGGCGGCTACTGCCCGACCATGGGGATCGTCGGGGCGGTATTTGGCCTGATCCACGCCATGGGTCTGCTGGATGCTCCCGACAAGCTGGGCAGCGCCATCGCGGTGGCCTTTATCGCCACCATCTACGGGGTATCCGCCGCCAACCTGATCTTCTTGCCGTTCGGCAACCGTTACAAAGGGTTTGCCCACCAGATCCGCCACTACAAGGAGATGACCCTGACCGGCATTCTCTGCATCGTGGATGGCGAGTCCCAAGCGCGCCTGCAAGTTACCCTCGCACCTTATCTGGGAGGTCACGGTGGCCAAAAAGAAAAAGGCTGAAGCACCGGAGAACCATGAACGCTGGCTGGTCTCCTATGCCGACTTCATGACCCTGCTGTTCGCCCTGTTTGTGGTGCTCTACTCCTTTGCCATGGCCAAGCAGTCCGAAACCCGGGTGCTTATCCAGGGCTTTATCGAGTCGCTGGGTAAAATCGGCCTCATCTCCCCGCCTGCCGGCTCACCTTTGATGCAGGGGGGCACAGGGATTCTCGAGCCGGAATCAAAAACTACGCCGAGCAGCCCGAAAGAGGAGACTGTGCTGGAGAAAGATGCCCCCATGGCGGCATCGGACCCCTTCAACGAGACCATAGGTGCCTCTGAAAAACCGAGCGCCACCGAAGCCTGGCCCCACAAGACCCGGGAGCAGGAGTGGGTGCAGGTGACCAAGCAGAAGCTGGAGCAGCAGCTCAAGGCCCAGATTGAATCGAAGGATCTGGAGGTCGAGCAGCTTGGCAGTCAGCTGGTGATCCGCATCGGCGAGAAGGCGCTGTTCCCCGCCGATTCGGCGTTCCTGCAGCCCCAGTTCATCCCGCTGGTCAACAAGATCGCAGGCATTCTGGCCAATATCCCGGGGCAGGTAGTGGTCACCGGTCATACCGACAACTCCCAGGCGCCGGTGGAGCTTTATCGCAATAACTGGGAGCTCTCGGTGCTGCGGGCCTCTTCCATCGTGCAGACCATGCTGACCAACCCCCAGCTGGATGCCAGACGAGTCATCGCTCAGGGGGTTGCCGACACTCAACCCCGCTTTGCCAATGACACCCCTGAACATCGCCAGGCGAATCGCCGGGTCGATATCACCCTCTCTCAAGGCAAGGCCGCAGAAGAGTCGCTGCAACTGCTCAAGCCCTGATCCCCCCGCTCCTGCCTCGCGCGGGAGCCCCTTTCTAAAAACAAATAACTCAATAATATCAACACCATAAGATCTTAATGATAATAATTGCCATTTATTGTCAAGTGGTCAGGCCTCTGCAATAATGCCGCCCTTCAGGCTTAAATAAAAACAATTATCATTATGAACAAACTGCTTCAGGCATGGCCGGCACTCCTGTGTGCCTCCGCTGGCGCGGCCGATCTTCCCCCTGTGGAGAAGGCTCGCAGCGACGACACCATCATTGTCACCGGGCAACGGGTACAACAGAAACTCTCCGATGTTTCCGGCTCCATCACCGTCATCACCCAGGAAGAGCTGGACCGTCAGGTCGCCAGCGAGCTGACTCATGTGTTTCGCAAGATCCCCGGTGTCTCGGTCACCGGCTCTGCCGGGCGACCGCAAAACATCAGCGTGCGCGGCATCGGTGGCAACCGTATCCTGCTGATCAAGGATGGGGTGCGCGTCAGCGACGGCTTTGGCGCCGACAACATCAATGACAAGGTGGGTCGCTTCAACTTCGATCTCGATGACATCAAGCAAATTGAGGTGGCCAAGGGGGCCGGCTCCTCCCTGCATGGCTCCGATGCCATCGGCGGCACCGTGGTGATGAATACCAAGCAGCCGGAAGATTATCTGCAACAGCAAGATAGCTATCTGGCGGCCAAAACCCTCTACGGTGGCGACAGCAACAAGAAGAAGCTCAGCATGACCGGCGCGGTGCGGGCACTGGAGAGCGAACATCTGTTGCGCCTCTCCGGCTGGCGTGGCAACGAAACCGCCAACTTTGAGGAGAACCGCATTCCGGCGGATCTGGATGGCATGAGTGCCTCCACCAGCAGCCGCCTCCCCCTCAATGCCCATCACGCTCTGCGGCTGGAGCTGGACTACTACGAGGATCACGCCAAACGCCAGATGGGGCCCAAAGCGGTGCCCCAACCCGATGGCAGCTGGGACGTGGTCGGTTTTCAGGAAGATGGCGATCAGCGCACCCAGGGCGGCAAGTTCAGTTGGGAAGCCAACGATCTGGGCATGGTCGATACCCTCAACTGGAGCCTGTTTGGCAACCAGTCACGCAACGAAGCCAACCAGCGCCAGCTGCTGCGCAACGATGCCCTGAGCGGCTATCCCAGATATCGCAGCCAGCGCACCCTCTCCACGTTCGAGGAGCTGCGCCTTGGCAGTGAGCTGGAGTTGCAGAGCAAGCTGAGCACCGGCTCGCTGGATCACACCTTCAGCTACGGTGTGGAAGTGGAGCAGGCCAACCACGAGCGACCGGTCAGCAATCTGACCCTGGAAGATGGCATCACCACCCAGGGTCAGAAAGCCCCCTTCAGCAAGGCCGAGACCCGCCGCGATGGCATCTGGCTGAGCGATGTGATCGATCTGGGCAGCTGGCAGTTTACCCCGACCCTGCGCTTTGACCGCCAGCGCCTGCGCGCACCGGACAGCAATCTGGCTGAGAACCACAGCGACCACATCTCCCCCAGTGTGGCGGCCAGTTACCGCTTCAACGAGATATGGCGCAGCTGGCTCAGCTATGCCAACGGCTTCCGCGCCCCCGCTTACGATCAGGTTTACGGCAACATTCCCCACTACTTTGCCATGCCGCCATTCGAGATCATTGCCAACCCCAACCTCAAGGAGGAGACCAGCCACAGTCTGGAGTGGGGAGTGAATGGCCAAAGCGACAACTGGAGCGTCAAACCGGCCGTTTTCTACAACCGCTACTACAACTTCATCGACTGGCGCCAGACCGGTTTTCGCCTCGATGACGGTGTCTTCCTGCGCCAGTATCGCAACGTCGCCAAAGCAGAAACCTGGGGCGCCGAGCTGGCCGCCAGCCTCTGGCTGAGCGACGAGTGGGAGCTTTCGACCAATCTGGCCTGGATGGATGGCAAGGATCACCGCGGTGAGCCGCTGCGCACCCAGACACCGCTGGAAGGCAACACCACCCTGCGCTGGCAACAGCTCGACTGGGGGGTTGAGCTCAGTGGCAACTATGCCGCCGCCATGACCAAGGTGCCCCAATGCGCCAATGCGCAGACTGGCTACAACGGTGCCTGCCAGAGCAGCGCAGGCTGGTTCAGTCTGGATCTCACAGGCGACTGGCAGATCACCGAGGCGCTCAAGGTCAATGCCACCATCGGCAACCTGCTCGATACCCGCTACGTCCGCTATCAGGATGTGGCCGGACTTCCGGCTGGCAGCGATACCTCCCTCTACAGCCAGAGCGGCCGCTACCTGTCAGCCAGCCTCAGCTACCGTTTCGTGGGGATGTGATGAAACATCATGCAATCATGGCGGCCCTGTTGGCCGCCCCGTTGGCGTGGGCGCAAGAGGCCCTGCCACCGCCGATCCCGTCCCAATCGCACCTGATTTCAGGCAATCCCGTACGCCAGGATCCCTACTTCTGGTTGCGGGACGAGAGCCGTAGCAACCCGGCCATTCTCGCCCTGCTCAAGCAGCAAAATCGCTGGAGCGAGCAGCAACTCGCCGCGCAGCAACCGCTGGAGGCAACCTTGCGCGCCGAGTTTGCCCGTCATCCGGCGGGGGAATCTGTGCCAGAGAACTGGCTTGTCCGCGGCGATCAGGCATGGCTGCTGCGCCCGGATGGCTCACTCTGGCAACGCCACGGGGGCAAGGTGCTGCAGCGGCTTCCCGCCAGAGCGGGTGAGGCCTATTACGAAGCGGGCGGCTGGGCTCTGAGCCCGGATAACCGCACGCTGGCTATCGCCGAAGACAGGCGCGGCGATCTCGACTATCAGGTCACCCTGCTCGATCTCCAGAGCGGCAAGGTGCTGGCCAGTTTGGCGCAGCGCAGCGCTGATCTCGCCTGGTCACAAGATGGTCGCACCCTCTACACCATCGCCAACGAGCGCTACACCCTGCGCCCCTGGCAGCTGCGCGGCTGGCAGGATGGCCAGGAGCAGACTCTCTATGAGGAGCAGGATCCCGCCTGGCTGCTCAGCCTCTATCGCACCACGGATGGCCAGCATCTGGTGTTGCAGGGCAACAACCACGACAGCTCGGAGCAGTACCTGCTCGACTCGGACAAGCCGCAGCAGATCAAACCCCGCCAGCGCGGGGTGGAATACTATCTGGACAGCCAGTCTGGCTGGGTGATCAAGAGCAACCGGGAGGGGGCATTTGCCCTCTACTCAGCCAGCACGCCGCTCGGTGAGTGGCAGCGCCTGTGGCCCGCCAAAGAGGAGGATCTCGGCGATCCCGAGAAGTGGCGACTGTTTGATCGCCATCTGGTGGTGCAGTTTCGCCAGCAGGGGGAGGATTGGCTCGCCCTGCTCGATCGCAACGGCCATGAACGCCAGCGCCTGCCGCTGGCCAGTGGCGCCGGTACCGGCTGGCTGCAAGGAGAACATGACCCGGCCAGCGACCGTATTCTGGTGCGCAGTCAGGGCTTGAGCCAGCCCCCCGGCCAGCGCTGGCTGGATTTGAACAGCGGCCAGTGGATCAACGACCAGCACACCGCAGGCAATAAAGCATTGCCCTATCAGAGCGAGCGGCGCTGGATCACCTCTGCCGATGGCACCCGGGTGCCTGTCTCGCTGGTGTGGCGCAAGGATCTGGCCCCTCGCGCCGTACTGCTCTACGGCTATGGCGCCTATGGCACGCCGATGCGCCCCTACTACCAGAAAGAGCTGTTGAGCCTGCTGGATCGGGGCTTTGTCTACGCCATCGCCCATGTGCGCGGCGGCGGCATGCTGGGGGAGCAGTGGACCCGCGACGGGCGGGGCATCAACAAGCAGAACGGCATCAGCGACTTTATCGCAGCCGGCAACGCCCTGCGCCACTGGTTGCCCGACGCAGCCCCCCTGCCCATGTTTGCCATGGGGGGCAGCGCGGGGGGCACGCTGGTTGCTGCGGCCCTCAACCAGCAACCGACACTCTTTAGCGGCGCCGTGTTGCAGGTTCCCTTCGTCGATATGCTCGGCACCATGAGCGATCCCGCCCTCCCCTTGACCCGTCAGGAGTATCAGGAGTGGGGCAACCCGGCCAAGCCCGCAGAGTATCAGGCGATGCGCCGCATCAGCCCCTACGACAACCTGTACCGCGCCCCCTACCCACCCCTGCTGGTCACTACCGCCCTGCACGACAGCCAGGTCCCCTACTGGGAGCCGGTCAAGTGGCTGGCCCGCCTGCGGGAGCACAGCACGGGCTCCGGCCCCTACCTGCTGCTGACCGAATTGGAGGGAGGCCACCGCGCCGGTGGTGGCGATCGGGCTCGTGAATTTGCCTTCTTGTTGCATCTGGCGGGGATAAATCAATGACCCTGCCGCTGATTGGGAGTACCACTATGAAACCCCTGTTGCCCGCCCTCTTGCTGGGGCTGGCTGGCTTTTCCACTCAAGCCGCCGAACTGCGTTTTGTCGAACAGGACGCCCCGGCCGATACCCGCCTCTGGCTCGAACAGCAGCTCGGCGTCACCCTGAGTGATGCCCCGGCCTATCAGCGCCAAGGCAAGCTGGGCCACTATCTGCATTATCGCCAGCAGCTCAATGGCGCACCGATCGCCGGCCTGATGGCCGCCATCAGTCTCGATGAGCGGGGTCGCCCGTGGCGTCTCTATCACAATACCCGGCTGATGCAGGCACAGGCGGCTCCATGTGATGAAGCAAGCCGCGCCGGGGTGGATGCCTATACCGCCACGCTGGATGGTACTGTGTGGCAATTCGCTGGCAGTGACGAAGCCCAGCCCTGGTACTGGCAGGATGGCGACACCCTGACTGCGGCCTGGCGTCTGCTGGCGGTGGAAAGCCAGCCGGGCAACAGCAAGAGCAGCCACTGGCAACTGTTTGTCACCTGCGATGGCAGCGCCCTGCTGGGGCGCACGCTGCAAGAGGCCAATACCCGTGCCGAAGCGGCACCGCTGGCAGGGGAAGCGGCCACGGTGCAGGCCCGTATCTTTGCCCTCGACCCACGCACCCAACTGCAAGATGGCAATTTGCTGTGGCGCCACGATCTGGTGCTGGACAACGGGGCCTATCGCACCGTGCCGCTCAGGGTACAAAAGGTGGATGACACCTACCAGCTGAGTGGCCCACGCGCCCGGGTCGTGGATGGCACGGCGCCGGAAACTGCCCCCTTTAGCAGCCCTGATGCCGATGGCTTCCAGCTGGATCACCAGCAGCCCGCCTTCCTCGATATCAATGGCTACTACCATCTGGATCTGGCCCAGCGCCATGTGGAATCCCTTGGCTACCCGACGCTGATGGGCGGCCCCCTGGCCATCGATACCGATGCCGGGGAGCAGGACAACTCTCTCTATGACCCCTTCCTGCGCCGGTTGGAAATTGGCCGGATAGGGGTGCCCGACGCGGAAGATCCCATGGTGATCTGGCACGAGTTTGGCCATGCGGTGCAGCACCATATCCTGCCCGACATGGGAGAAGAGGGTGACTGGGGCGCCATCGGCGAGGGCTTTAGCGACTATCTGGCCGCCAGCTGGCGCCAGCGTAGTCCAGAGGCTCGCCAGTTCGAGCCTTTCATGGTCTTCAACTGGGATGCCAGGATCAGCGGCCGGACGCCCCGTCAGCTCGATGATCTGCGGGCGCGCTATCATCCGGGCTTCCTCTATCCGGCTCACCTCACCATCAACGGCAGCAACGGCGACCAGCTGTGGGGCACCCCGCTCTTCACCGCGCTGCGCCAGGCCGTTGAACAGTATGGCGAGGTAGCCCGTGACGAGTTCGATACCCTGCTGATTGAATCCCACTTCGGCCTCGGCCCGCAGGTGCGGATGCCCCAGCTGGCGCGGGTCACCGTGGATACCGCCAACCGCCTCTATCCGGATCGCAGCTATGGCAAGCTGCTGGAGCAGACCTTCCGCCACCACGCCCTGCTGCCCACTCCCATTGCGGCCCGCCTTGCCGATGACAGCTACCTGCTGCCCGGGGAGAAAAAGAGCCTCGCCATCGAATTGACCAACCAGAGCGGCCGCCCCCTGACCGTGGCTGACGCCAGCCTGCTCCCGAGCAAGGGGCTCATGGGTGACGGTCACTGGCAGGGAGAGCTCAACGCCAATGGCAGCGCCCGCTGGACCCTGCCGCTGGAAGCAGCGAGCAACCTGACCTGTGGCGAAGCGGTCACCTTGCCGCTGCAGTTCCAGCTCACCCTGCCCAGCCCCACCGAGCGCCAGACCCGCCTTGACCTGCAACTGCCGATCGGTGAACCGCTCTGGCAGCGGGCCATCGGCCAGGGTGGCCAGATAAAGGATGCGGTGAGCAATGAACGGCACGGCCTGTCCCGCTTCACTCTCACCCTGCCCGAGAGCAAGGCCCGCATCGACAGCGGATTCGTGGTCGCCCTCGATCTGGAGCACAGCAAGCTGGAGCAGCTGGAGATCTGGCTCACCTCCCCTTACGGTACCCGGATCAGCCTGTGGAACAAGGGCTACGCCAGCCATACCCGGCTCAAGGGGGAGTTTCCCCGTGAACTGGTACCGTTCGAATCACTCGATAAGCTGCACGGCGAACCGCTCGCTGGCCGCTGGCTGCTGGAGATCAACGACACCAGCGCCGGTGACACCGGTCAGTTGCGCAACTGGCGTGTAGCCCAGCAAGTCGGCGCCCGCTGCGACAAGGATGAAGCCCTGCCCAACACCGGCATCATTACCCTTGAGCAGGATGAAGGGGGTGGCGGCATGACTTCCCCCCTGCTGCTGTTGCTGGCCCTCTGGCCCCGCCTCTGGCGTCGGAGCACCCCGCGCCGTTGAATCCTGT
The DNA here is from genome assembly GCF_019048085.1 of Aeromonas sp. FDAARGOS 1416. NCBI lineage: Bacteria > Pseudomonadati > Pseudomonadota > Gammaproteobacteria > Aeromonadales > Aeromonadaceae > Aeromonas > Aeromonas sp. FDAARGOS 1416. The sequence goes on from NZ_CP077301.1 coordinate 1,934,391, forward strand.
ACCACGGGGGTTACCGCCCCCGTGAACCTGTGACCGAATCAAGGAATGTGAAGTGAAACCATCCGTACTGGTTATTGCAACCCTCTCAGCCCTGCTCAGCGCCTGTGGCGGCGGGGAAGATAACGCACCACTGGCGATCCCGGACTACCGGGTCGATGTCGCTCTGCCGACCGCCGGTACCCTGTGCGCCGATCTGGATCAGAACTGGCAATGTGATCCTGCCGACCCTGCCGTCAGCGGCGAAGGAGTTGTGGCCCTGGTCAGCCGTTCGGCCAACATCGTCAACTCGCCCCTGCTGTTCGTACCGAGGAGCGGAGACCTGCTGCTGGCACATCCGGCCGCCAAAGGGGATCCACAACGGCTGCAACCGACCCTGCTCAGCACCCTGTGGCAGAGCCGTATTGCCGAAGGGGTGGCCGCCGATCGCGCACTGACGCAGCTGCTGGCCGATCTCGCGCCGCTGCAACCGGGCGGCGACCGCGCGGCCATCGCAGGTCTCGGCCAGTTTGATCAGGCGCTACAACAGGTGGCGATCAGCTTGCAGCAACAGGCCCGCACACGCCTTGCCACCGCCAAGGAGACCCAGTTGCTCACCACCAGCTATCGCGCCATCAGCCTGATGCTGGCGCAATTGGCTCAGGAGTGGCAACGCAACGGCCAGTTCGCTGAAGATACCCAAAGCAAGCTGCTGACCCTGCTGGTGCAGCAGCAGCCACGCAACCTGCTAACCGTCACCGGAGTCACCACCTTCAGCGATGGCAACGACCCGCTGCTGGAACAGGAACCCGCCGACTATCCGGGACAAGATGCCAGCTGGAATCGCACTCGTCCCCAGCTTGCCTATCGCAAACTCGATGATCGCGGTCAGGCGCTCCCTGACAACGCGACGAGCTGGCAGTGCGTCAAGGATCTCAATACCGGTCTGGTGTGGGAGGTCAAATCGGATGATCCCTTGAGCCCGGCCTGGAAAAGCAGACCCTTTGCCTATGAGGATGAGCAGTTCAAGGCGACCGCAGGCGAGCAGCAAGCGGCCTACCAGCATATTCATAACAGGATCGAACAGCTCACCGCCGAAGGAGATCTGGCGGCCCTCGCCCGGGCACAGGCGCTGACCACCATGCTGACCACCCGCGCGTATCAGCAGTGGCTCAATGGCGAGCAGCGCTGCGGCATCAGCCAGTGGCGGCTGCCCACCATGGGTGAGCTGATGTCACTGATGCACTACGGCAGCCTGGCCAAGGACCCGCTGGGTCAACGCATCATCGTGGATACCCGTTACTTCCCGGATATCGCCTCCTCGGAAGATGACACCTACCATGGCTACTACTGGAGCGCCACCAGCAACACCGCCCAGCGCTTCTCCGGTGGCCCCATCAGCAAACGCACAGTCCTGCTCCTGGGAGAAGATGCGGGCACCACCTATCCCGCGCTGGTGCAGCAAGATACCTATATCGAGCTAATGCAGGTACGACTGGTCGCCACTCCCCAATAACCCGAGGAATATCATGAGCCTTTATCGCTTTTCGTTCGCCATGCTGGCACTGCTGGCCCCCCTGGCCCACGGTGCTGCCATTTGTGATGACACCATGGATCGCACCGCCCCCTCTGCCCGTTTTCTTGACCATGGCAACGGCACCGTCACAGATCAACACACCGGCCTCACCTGGATGCGCTGCAAACTGGGGCAGACATGGAGTGGCAGCAGTTGCCTGGGGGAACCGACCGTTTACTACTGGCAGCAGGGGCTGCAAGTGGCGGAGCGGATCCGCAGTGACAGCAGCCATGCTCTCTATCACTTCGGCGGTATCAGCCAGTGGCGCCTGCCCGACATCAAGGAGCTGGCGACCCTGGTCGAGCATGCCTGCTACAAGCCCTCTCTCAATGAAGCCATTTTCCCGCGCGCCATGGCGGGGGGCGGTAAAGAGGTCAATGAGGGCTATGTCTATCTGATGAGCAGCACGGTAACCTCCGCCAATGGTCAGCGGGCGTATCTGGATATCACCTCGGGAGATATCGGTCTTCGCGCCATTGGCGCCTACCCGGATCAGGTCTTGCTGGTCGCCAATAAACCCTGACTGCCCCACGCTCGAAACCGGAACGCGATGACAGGAGAGGCTTGAAAGCCTCTCTTTTTATTGCTCTTGCCGCCCCCCTACCTCACCCGCCATCACGCTCTTCACCCACCTGTGCCCCCTGCCCGCGATACCGACCTGATCCGGCTTCGCCCGCGGCATTTACCCCTTTCAGGTGATAACGAGGAGCAGCTCTCTGCGCTTTCCAGGCCTTTCTCGCCCGCCATAACCAACAAAAAAGTGCGCTTCTTAACAAAATTTAATTACTGGTTAACCGATTAATAATTAACCCGTAAAAATGACATGTAAATCAGTGCGAAAGTGTCATAATGCGTAACATTATTGTTAAGTCGCTTGATTAATTTGGTTAGGAAAAACCTCTATGTTTGCTGATATTTCTGCTCAACATTGGGCTTTTGCCATTTATGTCATCGGTGCCATCACCATCTGTCTGGTGATGATAGGCCTCGCTGCCCTGCTGGGAGGTCGCGCCTACGGCCGCACCAAGAACAAGCCATTTGAATCTGGTGTCGACTCGGTTGGCAGTGCCCGCCTGCGTTTTTCCGCCAAGTTCTATCTGGTCGCCATGTTCTTCGTCATCTTCGACGTCGAGGCCCTTTACCTGTTTGCCTGGTCTGTCTCCGTGCGGGAGAGCGGCTGGGTCGGCTTTATTGAAGCCACCATTTTCATCGGACTGCTGCTTATCGGCCTGATCTACCTCTGGCGCATCGGCGCACTGGACTGGTCACCGCGCAAACCGCAGCTGAACAACAAAAACAGTGATTGAACCACAGACCCTTTCCTTGAGGTTGCACCATGAAGTACACCCTGACCCGGATTGACCCGGATGCACCCGTTGAGCGCTACCCCCAGGAGCAGCGCCAGACCGTCGATGACCCACTGGCGCAAGAAGCGACGCGCGGCATCATGATGGGCCGCCTCGAGGAGGTGCTGCAAGACACAGTCAACTGGGGCCGCAAAAACTCCCTCTGGCCTTACAACTTCGGCATCTCCTGCTGCTACGTGGAAATGTGTACCGCCTTCACCTCCCCCCACGATGTGGCCCGCTTCGGCGCCGAAGTTATCCGAGCCTCGCCCCGTCAGGCCGACTTCATGGTGATTGCAGGGACCCCCTTCATCAAGATGGCGCCAGTCATCCAGCGCCTGTATGAACAGCTGCTCGAACCCAAGTGGGTGATCTCCATGGGGGCCTGCGCCAACTCCGGCGGCATGTATGACATCTATTCCGTGGTGCAGGGGGTGGACAAGTTCCTGCCGGTCGACGTCTACATTCCGGGTTGCCCGCCCCGTCCCGAAGCCTTTTTGCAAGCCCTGATGCTGCTGCAGGACTCCATCGGCAAAGAGCGCCGCCCCCTCTCCTGGGTGGTGGGCGATCAGGGGATCTACCGTCCCCAGATGCAGGCCGAAAAAGAGCGCAAGCGCGGCGAACGGATCAATGTGACCAACCTGCGCACGCCGGATGAGATCTGACCATGAAACTGACTCGTGATTTTCCCAGCAATTACGCCATGGCCCAGTGGCAGCCCAGCGACCACAAGGATGCCAAAGTCATTGGCGAACTGTTTGCCCACTTCGGGGCCGAGCACTTCACCGTGCAGACCACGCGCACTGGCGTGCCGGTGGTCTGGCTTCCCCGCGAACTGCTTCAGGATGTGATGGGCTTTTTGCGCAAGGTGCCCTCCCCGTTTGTGATGCTGTTTGATCTCAGCGCCACCGATGAGCGGCTGCGCAGCAATCGCGACGGTCTGCCCCAGAGCGATTTCACCGTCTTCTATCACCTCATCTCCATCGACCGTAACGCCGATGTGATGTTGAAAGTGGCGCTGGCCGAAAGTGACCTGCATCTGCCCACCATCACCAACCACTTCCCCAATGCCAACTGGTACGAGCGGGAAGTGTGGGATCTGATGGGCATCACCTTCGATGGCCATCCCCATCTGACCCGGATCATGATGCCCAAGAGCTGGCAGGGTCACCCGCTGCGCAAGGATTACCCGGCGCGCGCCACCGAATTCGATCCCTTCATGCTTGATGCCGCCAAACAGGACATGGAGCAGGAGAACCTGCTGTTCAAACCGGAGGAGTGGGGTCTGGCACGTGGTAACGAGAACGAGGACTACATGTTCCTCAACCTCGGTCCCAACCACCCCTCGGCTCACGGCGCCTTCCGGCTGGTACTGCAACTCGATGGCGAGGAGATCCGTAACTGTGTGCCCGATATCGGTTACCACCATCGCGGTGCCGAGAAGATGGGCGAGCGCCAGTCCTGGCACAGCTACATTCCCTATACCGACCGGGTCGAGTATCTGGGCGGGGTGATGAACAACCTCCCCTACGTGCTGGCGGTCGAGAAGCTGGCCGGTATCAAGGTGCCCCAGCGGGTCGACATGATCCGGGTGATGATGGCGGAGCTGTTCCGCATCCAGAGTCACCTGTTGTTCCTCGGTACCTATATCCAGGACGTGGGGGCCATGACCCCGGTCTTCTTCACCTTTACCGACCGCCAGAAGATCTACACCATCATCGAAGCGATCACCGGCGCCCGTATGCATCCGGCCTGGTTCCGCATCGGCGGTGTTGCCCACGACCTGCCCAACGGATGGCAACGTCTGATCCAGGACAACCTGCTGAGCTGGCTGCCCAAGCGGCTGATGGATTACGAGAAAGCCGCGATGCGCAACAGCATTCTGCGTGGTCGTACTATCGGGGTCTCCGCCTACACCACCGAACAGGCTCTGGCCTGGGGCACTACGGGTGCCGGATTGCGCGCCACCGGCCTCAACTTCGACGTGCGCAAGTGGCGTCCCTACTCCGGTTACGATCAGTTCGACTTTGAAGTGCCGGTCGGCAGCAATGGTGATGCCTACGACAGAGCCACCGTGCGGATCGAGGAGATCCGCCAGAGCATGTCGATCATCGAGCAGTGCATGAAGAACATGCCGGAGGGCCCCTTCAAGGCGGATCATCCGCTCACCACCCCGCCGCCCAAAGAGCGCACCTTGCAGCACATCGAGACCCTGATCAACCACTTCCTGCAAGTGTCTTGGGGCCCGGTGATGCCCGCTGCCGAGTCGTTCCAGATGATTGAGGCGACCAAGGGGGTCAACAGTTACTACCTGACCAGTGACGGCTCCACCATGAGCTACCGGACCCGGATCCGCACCCCGAGCTTTGCTCACCTGCAGCAGATCCCCTCGGTGATCAAGGGCAGCATGGTGTCGGACCTCATCGTCTATCTGGGCAGTATCGATTTTGTTATGTCGGATGTGGACCGTTAAGTGATCCGCCCTCCCGGCCATGGCCGGGAATCGGGATCGCCGGACGAGCAGTAAAAGGACAAGCCACCAAAGGTCAAGTCATGAGCCAGCAATGTCAGTGTCACAATAATCAGACCCCACAGGGGCAAGGGGCATGCAGCAGCAAACAGGACGACTTCGTTCTGAGCCAGGCTGAACTCGATGCCATCGAACACGAGAAACACCACTACGAAGATCCCCGCGCCGCCAGCATCGAAGCGCTCAAGATCGTGCAACAGGCCAGAGGCTGGGTTCCCGACGGCGCCATTCATGCCATCGCGTCCGAGCTCGGCATTCCCGCCAGCGACGTGGAGGGGGTTGCCACCTTCTATAGCCAGATCTTCCGCCAGCCGGTAGGGCGTCACATCATCCGCGTCTGCGACAGCATGGTCTGCTACATCAATGGCCATGAAGATCTGATGGCCGGTCTCAAGGAGGTGATGAACCTCGGCCCCGGTCAAACCACCCCGGATGGCCGCTTCACCCTGCTGCCGGTCTGCTGTCTTGGCAACTGCGACAAGGGGCCAGCCATCATGATCGATGACGACACCTATGGCGGCCTCGATCCGGTGACCTTGCTGAAAACGCTGGAGGCTTACCCATGAGCCTGCCGCAAAACAAGATCCTCGCCTCTCTTGGCACCGCCAACCGCACGGCCCGCACCGCCGAGACCCACCCGCTCACCTGGCGGCTGCGGGATGACGGCCAGCCGGTGTGGCTGGAGGAGTATCAGGCCAAACAGGGCTATGAAGCCGCCCGCAAGGCACTCGGCCAGATGAGCCCGGACGAGATTGTCAGCACCGTCAAGGATGCCGGTCTCAAGGGGCGCGGCGGTGCGGGCTTCCCCACTGGCGTGAAGTGGGGGCTGATGCCCAAAGACGAGAGCATGAACATCCGTTACCTGCTCTGCAACGCCGACGAGATGGAGCCCAACACCTGGAAAGATCGCCTGCTGATGGAGCAACTGCCCCATCTGCTGATCGAGGGGATGATCATCAGTGCCCGGGCGCTCAAGGCCTATCGCGGCTATATCTTCCTGCGCGGCGAGTATGTGGATGCTGCCATCCACCTGCGCCGCGCGGTGGAAGAGGCAAAGGCCGCCGGTCTGCTGGGCAAGAACATTCTGGGATCCGGTTTTGACTTCGAGCTGTTCGTCCACACCGGCGCCGGCCGCTACATCTGTGGTGAAGAGACGGCGTTGATCAATTCGCTGGAAGGGCGCCGCGCCAACCCGCGTGCCAAACCCCCCTTCCCCGCCGTCTCAGGTGTCTGGGGCAAACCCACCTGCGTCAACAACGTCGAAACCCTCTGCAACGTGCCCGCCATTATCGGCAACGGAGTCGCCTGGTATCACGGGCTGGCGCTGCCGGGCTCGGAAGATCACGGCACCAAGCTGATGGGCTTCTCCGGCAAGGTGAACAACCCCGGGGTCTGGGAGCTGCCCTTTGGCATCACCGCCCGCGAGCTGTTTGAAAATTACGCCGGCGGCATGAAGAGCGGCTATCGCCTGAAAGCCTGGCAACCGGGCGGCGCGGGCACCGGCTTCCTGCTGCCGGAGCACCTCGATGCCCAGATGTATACCGCCGGTATCGGCAAGGTAGGTACCCGGATGGGGACTGGCCTCGCCATGGCGGTGGATGACTCCATCAGCATGGTCTCCCTGCTGCGCAACATGGAGGAGTTCTTCGCCCGCGAGTCGTGTGGCTGGTGCACGCCCTGCCGCGACGGCCTGCCCTGGAGCGTCAAGCTGCTGCGGGCACTGGAACGTGGCGAAGGGCAATCCGGCGATCTGGCGACCCTGGAGCAACTCTGCGGTTTCCTTGGCCCGGGCAAGACATTCTGCGCCCATGCTCCGGGCGCCGTCGAGCCGCTGGCCAGCGCCATCAAATATTTCCGCTCCGAATTCGAGGCCGGGATCAAAGGCAGCGGTGATAACCGCAAGCCGGTCAAAGGGATCCAGCCCAATCTGCTGGGCGAGCGCTGGTAACGACACCACAGATTTCACAAAACAGGTTTCAGGGAAGTTGTATGGCAACCATTTATGTAGACGGCAAAGAGTACGAGGTAGACGGAGCAGATAACCTACTGCAAGCCTGTCTGTCGCTGGGTCTGGACGTCCCCTATTTCTGCTGGCATCCGGCGCTGGGTAGCGTTGGCGCCTGCCGCCAGTGTGCGGTGAAACAGTATCAGAATGCCGATGACAAGCGCGGCCGTCTGGTCATGTCCTGCATGACCCCGGCCACCGATGGCAGCTACATCGCCATCGAGGATGAAGAGGCTAAAGAATTTCGCAAGAGCGTGGTGGAGTGGCTGATGACCAACCACCCCCACGACTGCCCGGTGTGTGAAGAGGGCGGCGCCTGCCACCTGCAGGACATGACGGTGATGACCGGCCACAACAGCCGGCGCTACCGCTTCACCAAACGCACCCACCAGAATCAGGAGCTGGGCCCCTTCATCGGTCACGAGATGAACCGCTGCATCGCCTGCTATCGCTGCGTCCGTTATTACAAGGATTATGCCGGTGGCGAGGATCTCGGGGTCTATGGTGCCCACGACAACGTCTATTTCGGGCGGGTCGAGGATGGCACCCTGGAGAGTGAATTTTCCGGCAACCTGGTGGAGGTCTGCCCCACCGGCGTCTTCACCGACAAGACCCACTCCGAACGTTACAACCGCAAGTGGGACATGCAATTTGCCCCCAGCATCTGCCAGCAATGCTCCGTGGGCTGCAACATCAGTCCGGGCGAGCGTTATGGCGAGCTGCGCCGCATCGAAAACCGCTTCCATGGCAGCGTCAACCACTACTTCCTTTGTGACCGTGGCCGCTTTGGCTATGGCTATGTCAATCTGGCGGACCGCCCGCGCCAACCGCTGCTCAAAGATGGCAACGACCAGCTGACCATCACGGTCGATGGCGCCCTCAACCGAGCCGCCGATGCCCTGCGCACGGCCCGCGGCCTCATCGGCATCGGCTCGCCCCGCGCCTCGCTGGAGAGCAACTTTGCCCTGCGCGAGCTGGTGGGTGAAGCCAACTTCTACGCAGGCGTCGAGCAGGCCGAGTGGGCCTGTCAGCTGAAGATGCTGCAGATCCTGCAACAGGGCGGCGTGCCGACTCCGAGCCTGCGGGACATGGAAGAGGCCGACGTCATTCTGCTGCTCGGCGAAGATGTCACCATGAGCGCCGCCCGTATCGCGCTGGCGCTGCGCCAAGCCGTCAAGGGCAAGGCTCGCGAGCTGGCCCGCAAGATGAAGGTGGATCTGTGGCAAGTCGCCGCCGTTCAGACCCTGGGTCAGAACGAGCGCTACCCGCTGCTCATCACCAGCCTCGACACCACCCGTCTGGACGATGTGGCGGCCGACAAGCTGCACGCCCCCTATGCCGATCAGGCGCGCATTGGCTTTGCCATCGCCAACCTGCTCGACCCGGCCGCACCGGCCGTGGCCGACCTCTGCCCCGAGCAGCAGGCACAAGCGACTCGCTGGGCCGAACTGCTCGGCAACGCCAGGAAGCCGCTCATCATTGCAGGCTCCACTGCCCGCGAGGTGGCGCTGCTTGAGGCGGCCAGCAACATTGCCCGCGCCCTGAAAGGCCGTGGACTGGAAGCCAGCATCGCGCTGGTTGGCCAGGAGGCCAACTCGCTGGGTCTGGCCATGCTGGGCGCTCAAACCTTGTCAGACAAGCCGCTCGAAGCCGCCCTTGCGCGTATCGAGGCCGAAGAGGGGTTGGCGCTGGTCACCCTGGAGAACGATCTCTACCGCCGCGCGCCGCGCAACCGGGTGGATGCTGCGCTGGCACGGCTGCAGCACCTGCTGGTCATCGACCATCAGGCGACCCCGACCGCCAACAAGGCAGATCTGGTGCTGCCAGCGGCCAGTTTTGCAGAGGCCGATGGCACCCTGGTGAACATGGAAGGGCGCGCCCAGCGCTTCTTCCAGGTCTATGCGCCCGCCTTCTACAACGCCGATATTCAGGTGCGTGAAGGGTGGCGCTGGCTGGCGGCGCTGCAAGGGGCGATCGAACGCAAGCCGCTGCGCTGGCAGAACTTCGACCAGGTCAACCATGACTGCGCCACCAGCAATCCGCTGCTGGCTACCATGCTGGAAGCGGCGCCCAACGCAGGCTTGCGGATCCGTGGCATGCGACTGGCCCGTGAGCCGCATCGTTACAGCGGTCGCACCTCCATGCTGGCGGATCAGAACGTCAGCGAGCCGCGGGTAGCGCAAGATCCCGACTCCCCCTTCAACTTCTCCATGGAAGGGTATGCCGGAGCCCGTCAGCCGCTGCCGCAAGTACCGTTCGCCTGGGCGCCGGGCTGGAACTCTCCCTCCGCCTGGAACAAGTTCCAGGATGAAGTGGGTGGCAAACTGCGTGCTGGCGATCCGGGTCGCCGTCTGCTGGAAGCAACAGACCCGCAGGCAGAAGGCAAGGAGCTGCTCGGCTGGTTCACCACCATCCCTGCCCCCTTCAAGGCCGCAGAGGCGCTGCAAGTGGTCAATTATGCCCAGCTGTTTGGCGGCGAGGAGCTCTCCGCTCGCAGCCCGGTCATTCAGGCCCGGATGAACGAACCCGAGCTGGTGCTCAATCCCCTTGATGCGCAGCGTCTGGCCCTCCACGGGGGCAGTCAGGTCTCCTTCTCCTGGGGCGGTAGCCACTGGCAACTGCGTCTGCGTCTGAGCGAGCAGCTGGCGGCCGGTCTGGTGGGTCTGCCCCTTGGCGTCAACGGCCTGCCAACTGCGCTGCAACAGGCATATATCAATAACCTGCAGGAGGTGATCGCATGAGCGAGTCGCTGATCGATCTGTTGCTGGAGGTGGGCAAGGCACTGATCGTGCTGGTGGGGATCGTGGGGGCTGGCGCCTTCATGAGCTTCATCGAGCGCCGTCTGCTGGCCCTGTGGCAGGATCGCTACGGCCCCAACCGGGTGGGGCCGTTTGGTCTGCTCCAGCTGGCCGCCGACATGATCAAGATGTTCTTCAAGGAGGACTGGATCCCGCCGTTCGCTGATCGGCGGATCTTTATCCTGGCCCCCATCATCGCCTTCACCGCCTTTATTCTGGCGTTTGCGGTGGTGCCCATCACCCCCACCTGGGGCGTGGCGGATCTCAATGTGGGGCTGCTCTACATCCTGGCCATCGCGGGGCTGGCGGTCTATGCGGTGCTGTTCGCCGGCTGGTCGAGCAACAACAAATACTCATTGCTCGGCAGCTTGCGCGCCTCGGCCCAGACCCTCTCCTACGAGGTGTTTCTCGGGCTATCCCTGATGGGGATTGTGATCCAGACCGGCAGTTTCAACCTGCGGGATATCGTCGAGGCACAGGCAGACTTGTGGAACGTGGTGCCCCAGATCCTGGGCTTTGTCACCTTCCTGTTTGCCGGTGTCGCCGTCACCCACCGTCACCCGTTCGATCAGCCAGAAGCCGAGCAGGAGCTCGCCGATGGCTATCACATCGAGTATGCGGGGATGAAGTGGGGTCTCTTCTTCGTGGGCGAATATATCGGCATCGTGCTGATCTCCTCGCTCATCGTGACCCTCTTCTTCGGTGGCTGGCACGGCCCCTGGCTGCCCCCCTTCATCTGGTTTGCCCTGAAGACCGCCTGTTTCATGGTGTTCTTCATCCTGCTGCGGGCCTCCCTGCCTCGCCCGCGCTTTGACCAGGTGATGTCGTTTGGCTGGAAAGTCTGCTTGCCGCTGACCCTGATCAATATGCTGGTCACCGCGGCAGTTGTACTGATAAGTACGCAGTGAGGCACTCAATATGAAAATTGTTAGCATTATTCAGGGTGTCGGCACCCAGTTACGCAGTCTGGCCATGGTCTTCTCCCATGCCTGGCGGCCCCGTGAAACCCTCAACTATCCGGAGCAGGCAGTCTATGCGGCCCCCCGCTACCGCGGTCGCATCGTGCTGACCCGTGACCCCGACGGGGACGAGCGCTGCGTGGCCTGCAACCTCTGCGCAGTTGCCTGCCCGGTCGGCTGCATCTCGCTGCAAAAATCCGAGCGGGAAGATGGTCGCTGGTATCCGGAGTTCTTTCGCATCAACTTCTCTCGCTGCATCTTCTGCGGCCTGTGTGAAGAGGCTTGCCCCACCACCGCCATCCAGCTGACACCGGATTTCGAGATGGGTGAGTATCGCCGCCAGGATCTGGTGTACGAGAAGGAGGATCTGCTGATCAGCGGGCCCGGCAAATACCCGGACTACAACTTCTATCGCATGAGCGGGATGGCCATCGACGGCAAGCCGAAAGGGGATGCCGAAAACGAAGCCAAGCCCATCGATGTCAAGAGCCTGCTGCCCTGAGGAGTCAATCATGGAACTGGCATTTTATGCCTCGGCCTTGGTGGCCATTTACAGCACGCTGCGGGTGATCAGCACCAGCAATCCCATGCATGCGCTGCTCAATCTCATCATCTCCCTCATCGCCGTGGCCATGATCTTCTTCTGCTTGGGTGCCGCCTTTGCGGGCGCCCTGCAGGTGATCGTCTACGCCGGCGCCATCATGGTGCTGTTCGTGTTCGTGGTGATGATGCTGAACCTGGGGAGTGCCCAGGCGCAGGAGAAAAAGTGGCTCACCCCCATGACCTGGGGGGGCCCAGCCCTGCTCTCGCTGATCCTGCTGGGCTTTCTGGCCCACGGCATTCTCGGGGTGACCGGCGGCCTGATCGGAGTGACCGAAGTGACCGCCAAGCAGGTGGGTGTCGAGCTCTTTGGCCCCTATGTGCTGGCGGTGGAGCTTGCCTCCATCCTGCTGCTGGCGGGTCTGGTAACCGCCTATCACCTGGGTCGGGAAGAGAAGAGCGGTGAAGTGCTCTCCGTCCCGCGCTCTGCTTCCCGCTCTGCACAAGAAGGAGGTCAGCAATGAATGGAATCCCTATGGAGCACGGCCTCCTGCTGGCCGCGGTGCTCTTCTGCATCGGTTTGTGCGGTCTGCTGATCCGCCGCAACCTGCTCTACATCCTGATGAATATCGAGATCATGATGAATGCCTCGGCACTGGCGTTTGTGGTGGCGGGTAGCCGCTGGGCCCAGGCCGATGGCCAGATCATGTATATCCTGGTGATTTCTCTGGCGGCAGCGGAGGCCAGTATCGGCCTTGCCCTGTTACTGCTGCTCTATCGTCGTTACCACACCCTGAACGTGGACACTGTGAGCGAGATGCGCGGATGAGCCTCTTATATCTGACTTTTCTATTTCCGCTGCTGGGATGGCTGGTGTTGGCCTTCTCCCTCGGCCGGTTTGGTGAGCGTACCTCGGCGCTGATCGGGGTAGGCTCCATTGGCCTGTCGGCCCTCACTACCCTGTGGGTGGGCATCGACTTTCTGGGCAACCCGCCCGAGGGGGGCGTCTATGTCCAGCGCCTGTGGCAATGGATGGCGGTGGGCAACTTTACCCCGAGCTTCTCGCTGGCACTGGATGGCCTGTCGCTGACCATGCTGGGGGTGGTGACCGGGGTGGGTTTCTTCATCCACCTGTTCGCCTCCTGGTATATGCGCGGGGAAGAGGGTTACTCCCGCTTCTTCACCTACACCAACCTCTTTATCGCCAGCATGCTGTTTCTGATACTGGCCGATGACCTGCTGTTTGTCTACCTCGGCTGGGAAGGGGTAGGGCTGTGCAGCTACCTGCTGATCGGCTTCTACTACAAGGATCGCAAGAACGGAGCGGCGGCCCTCAAGGCATTTGTCGTGACCCGGGTGGGTGATGTCTTCCTCGCCATCGGCCTGTTTATCCTCTATCGGGAACTGGGCACCCTCAATATCCACGAGCTGCTGGTTCGTGCCCCGACCCTGTTTGCCGAGGGCTCCCCTGCCCTGTCGCTGGCCTGCCTGATGCTCTTGGGCGGCGCGGTCGGCAAATCGGCACAGCTGCCGCTGCAAACCTGGCTGGCGGATGCGATGGCAGGCCCGACCCCTGTCTCAGCGCTGATCCACGCCGCCACCATGGTGACCGCCGGTGTCTACCTGATTGCCCGTACCCACGGCCTGTTCCTGCTGGCGCCAGAGATCCTCCATCTGGTCGGGCTGGTTGGCGCCATCACCCTAGTGCTGGCAGGCTTTGCCGCGCTGGTTCAGACCGATATCAAGCGGATCCTCGCCTACTCCACCATGAGCCAGATTGGCTACATGTTTCTGGCTCTCGGTGTCGGCGCATGGGAAGGGGCCATCTTCCACCTGATGACCCACGCCTTCTTCAAGGCGCTGCTGTTCCTCTCCGCCGGTGCCGTTATCGTTGCCTGCCACCATGAGCAGAACATCTTCAAGATGGGCGGCCTGCGCAAGAGCCTGCCGCTGGTCTATGCCTGCTTCCTGGTGGGTGGCTCGGCGCTGGCGGCGTTGCCGCTGGTCACTTCCGGTTTCTACAGTAAGGATGCCATCCTGTGGCAAGTGGAAGCATCGGGCCAAAGCGCTCTGCTGTGGGCAGGTCTGGTAGGGGCATTCCTCACCTCGCTCTACACCTTCCGGCTGATCTTTATCGCCTTCCATGGCAAAGAGCAGACCAAAGCCCACGCTGGTCACGGTCTGGCTCACCATCTGCCGCTACTGGTATTGCTGGTGCTCTCCACCGGCATCGGGGCACTGATCACCCCGCCACTGGCAGGTGTGCTGCCGGCAGGCCCGGGTGATCATATCGAAGAGGGTCGTCATGCACTGGAGATAACCTCCGGCATCATCGCCATTGCTGGCATCGCGCTGGCCGCGTTTCTGTTCCTTGGTGAGCGCCGTCTGGCCACCTCCATTGCCAACAGCGCGCCAGGCCGGCTGCTCAGCACCCTCTGGTTCAACGCCTGGGGCTTTGACTGGCTCTATGACCAGCTGTGGGTCAAACCCTATCTGCTGGCGACCCGTCTGGTCGGGCAGGATCCGCTGGACTGGATGATGGGCCTGCCCGCCTGGCTTGCCCTGCGTGGCAACCAGCTGCTGGCCTGGACCGTGACCGGCAAGTTGCGCTGGTATGCCGCCTCCATGGGGATCGGCGCCGTGCTGGTGCTGGCGCTGTTGCTGCTGGGATAACGCGATGAACAACACGAAGATCGTACAGCCGGGCTGTTTGCTCTCCCTGATGGAACAGGGAGCGCAATCTCATATGAACTTGAACGAGAGCTGATACCGTGACCTTACTCTGGATCTTGCTAATTCCTTTTATCGGCGGCTTGCTCTGCTGGCAGATGGAGCGTCTCGGCGGGCAGTTTGTCCGCTGGGTAGCCCTGCTCTCCATGAGCGCCAGCCTGCTGCTCTCCTGTGCCATCTGGCTAAGTGGTGACTTCTCCCTTGCCACCACGGGTCTCGACAGCGCGGGCGTCTCCGGTGCTGCCTCAGCCTGGGCCGCCGAGTGGCGCCTGCCCTGGATCCCGCGCTTTGGCATCTCTTTGCATCTGGCGGTGGATGGCCTGTCGCTCTTGATGGTGATCCTCACCTGCTTTATCGGGGTACTGGCCATTCTCTGTTCGTGGAAAGAGATCGTGCAGCGCATCGGCTTCTTCCACCTCAACCTGCTCTGGATCCTGGGCGGCGTGCTCGGGGTCTTTATGGCGCTGGACCTGTTCCTCTTCTTCTTCTTCTGGGAGATGATGCTGGTCCCCATGTACTTCCTGATTGCGCTCTGGGGCCATTCGGTAACTGACGGCAAATCACGGATCAACGCCGCAACCAAGTTCTTCATCTACACCCAGGTGAGCGGCCTTATCATGCTGGTGGCCATCATCGGGCTGGTGCTGACCCACCAGCATGCCACCGGAGTCTTCACCTTCAACTATCTGGAGTTGCTCAATACACCGATGAGCAAGGGCGTTCAGTGGCTGCTGATGCTGGGCTTCTTTATCGCCTTCGCGGTCAAGATGCCGCTGGTACCGCTGCACGGCTGGCTGCCGGATGCCCACAGTCAGGCGCCGACCGCAGGTTCGGTGGATCTCGCCGGTATTTTGCTGAAAACCGCCGCCTACGGTCTGCTGCGCTTTGCCTTGCCGCTCTTCCCCGAAGCGTCCGCCGAATTTGCTCCCTACGCCATGGTGCTTGGCCTGATCGGGATCGTCTACGGTGCCATCGTGGCCTTTGCCCAGACCGACATCAAACGGCTGGTAGCCTACACCAGCATCTCCCACATGGGCTTTGTGATGATCGCCATCTACTCGGGTAGCGAACTGGCCCTGCAGGGCGCCGTGGTGCAGATGATCGCCCACGGTCTCTCCGCTGCCGGCCTCTTTATCCTCTGCGGTCAGCTCTACGAGCGGTTGCACACCCGGGATCTGCGCCAGATGGGCGGCCTGTGGGGACGCCTGCGCTATCTGCCCGGCGTGATGCTCTTCTTCTCGGTGGCGTCGCTTGGCATGCCGGGCACCGGTAACTTTGTCGGCGAGTTCCTGATCCTGGTCGGCAGCTTCCAGGTTGCCCCTGTTATCACGGCAGTCGCCACCTTCGGTCTGGTACTGGCCTCGGTCTACTCCCTCATCATGTTGCAGCGCGCCTGCTTTGGCCCCGCCAAGGATGAGAGCATGCTCAAGGGACTGGATCGCCGCGAGCTGACCATGATGATGGTGATCGCGGGACTGCTGGTTCTGCTTGGCCTCTATCCCCAACCCGTGATTGATACCGCCAGCAGCAGCCTTATCAACGTGCTGCACTGGTATCTGCTGCCGACTGCTGGAGCCCTGCAATGACTTTCTCCGCTTCCCAACTGCTGGCACTGCTTCCCCTGCTGTTGACCACCGGGGCCATGGCGGCCCTGATGCTGGCCATCGCGTGGCGCCGCTGTGTCACCACCGCCTTTACCGTGACCATTGTTGGCCTCAATCTGGCACTGTTCTCGCTGCCCATCGTGATGGCTCAGGGGGATCAGGGGGTCACCCCGCTGCTGCAAGTGGACAGTTACGCCGTCTTCTATATGGGACTGGTGCTCATCGGCGCCCTGGCCACCTGCACCTTCGGTCAATCGTGGCTGAAAGCCTACCCGGACAACCGGGAAGAGTTCTTCCTGCTGCTGCTGATCGCCACCGCTGGTGGTCTGGTGCTGGCCTGCTCCCGTCACCTCGCCTCTCTCTTTATCGGGATCGAGATGCTGACCCTGCCGATGTTCGGTCTGGTGGGTTACGCCTACCGCGAGCGCCACTCGCTGGAAGCAGCGGTGAAATACATGGTGCTCTCTGCCGCCGCCACCGCCTTCCTGCTGTTTGGCATGGCGCTGCTCTATGCACAGGCTGGCAGCCTGAGCTTTGCTGCCCTGGGGCAGACCCTGGCCGAGAGCCCGGCTCACCATCCGCTGCTGATGGGCGGTTTGGGGTTAATGCTGGTCGGCTTTGCCTTTAAACTCTCCCTGGCCCCCTTCCACCTCTGGACCCCGGATGTCTACGAAGGTGCCCCGGCACCGGTCGCCACCTTCCTCGCCACCGTCAGCAAGGTGGCGGTTTTTGCCGTGCTGTTGCGCTTCTATCTGGCGGTACCGGCGGCGAGCGATCCCATGATCCACTGGCTGCTGGCAGCCATGGCGGTCATATCCATCATGGTCGGCAACCTGCTGGCCCTGGTGCAGACCAACGTCAAACGGATGCTGGGTTACTCCTCCATCTCCCACTTCGGTTACCTGCTGGCGGTGATCGTGGCGAGCCGATTCGGCCAGATGCCGGTGGAAGCGGCCGGGGTCTACCTGCTGATGTATCTCTTCACCAGCCTCGGCGCCTTTGGCGTCGTCAGCATGATGTCGAGCCCCTATCGCGGCAAGGATGCAGACTCCCTGCACAGCTATCGTGGTCTGTTCTGGAAGCGCCCCTATCTGACTGCCGTACTGACGGTGATGATGTTGTCACTCGCGGGCATCCCGATGACCCTCGGCTTTATCGGCAAGTTCTACCTCATCGGCGTCACCGTCGAGGCGCAGCTTTGGTGGCTCTCCGGTGCCATCGTGCTCGGCAGCGCACTGGGTCTCTACTACTACCTCAAGGTGATGGTAACCCTCTATCTGCGCGAACCGGGTATGCAGCAGCGCGATGCCAGCGCCGACTGGGCTCTCTCCTCCGGTGGTGTGGTAGTGCTGCTCTCTGCCGTGCTGGTGGTGTTGCTGGGGCTCTATCCCCAGCCGGTCATCAGCCTGGTACAAGGGTTCCAGCACGTGGTATTGCAGTAACCTTTACCGTCGCTACCCCTCATTACCCGCAAAACCGGCAGCCTTGGCTGCCGGTTTTCTATTTGCGGACCGACAGCATCGCGCACTCCGCGAGCCAGCAAATGACAGATCAATCAGCGAGGGTGATGCCCATCATGGTTTTTGCCATACAACCAGAACCGGGCGAGATCCTCATACCCTCTTGAATTCCTTATTGATATATTGGTTATATTCTGGAATGGAGTTCAGATTGATGAAGCAACACTACGTTTGCCAATTTAACCCGACAGAACTGGCTGCCACGCTGGCACCCTTGCAAGGAGGCAAGCTGACCATACTGCTGGCCGAACAGGATTGCGCTCAGGTCCCCCTGTTGCAGCAGTTGTGCCGCGACTTCAACATCGCCCTGGATGGCGCCATCTTCCCCCAGCTGATCGGTGCGCAAGGATTGTTGCCGCAAGGGGCCTGGCTACTGCCCAGAGCCAACCCCTATCACGCCACACTGCTGCCCCTGACACCGCAGGCCAGCGCAGCATCCCTTGCCCAACTGATTGCGGAACAGGTGGAGAGCATGCTGGCCACCTGGCCAACCCCTTCGCAGCCACCAACCCTGTTTCTGACCTTCGACAACCTCATTCCCAATATCGCCTCCATTCTGGATGCGCTTTATCTGCAACTGGCCAATCGCGTCAACTATGCCGGCGCCAACGCAGGCAGCGGCAGCTTCACCCCCCTTGCCTGCCTGTTCGACAATCAACGGCAACTTGCCTACGGGGTCAACTGCACGCTGCTGCCCAGCAACAGCTTTCCTTTTCTGGAACATGGTTACCAGCTCTCGGCCCAACCGATGCTGGCCACCAGCAGTGAAGCGAACAAGATTGCCTACATCGATTGGCAACCGGCCTTTCAAAAATATCAGGGGCTGATCCGCCAGCAATTCCAGCACACTATGGTGCGCGAGGAGCTCTACCGTTTCGTGGTGCACATGCCACTGGGCCTGCTGAGGGCCAACGGGGATGTGATTGTCAGGATCCCCGTCGAGGCAAACGATGACGGCGCCCTGCTCTGCGCCGGCGAGGTCGCGGAGCACAGCATCCTCACCCTGCTGAAGGCGCCAGAGAGTGCCACCGAACATACCTGCTCACTGGCCAGGCGCCTCAACCAGCAACAAACCCTCACCCGGGCACACTTGTTGGAGGTCTACTACTGCGCAGGACGCCAGCTGCACTTCGACCAGCAGACGGTGACCGAGCTGCGCACCCTGCTGACCCACTCGGGGGCCGGCGATCTGGCAGGAGCCCTCTCCCTTGGCGAAATTGGCAGCGTGCGCCATGGGGATTACCCCCAATTTCATAACGGCGCCATTCTCTGTAACGGGGCAGTGATATGAACAACGACCACGCCATGGCCATCGTCTGCGATCTGGCGCTCTGCATCGGGCGTGAAGTGACGCTGGATGCGCTGCTCACCAAGGTACTGCAACGTTTGATGCATCACTGCGCCACGCCGGTTGGCGCGGTATTGCAGCAACAACGGGAGGGATACAAGCTGCTCAAGGTGATCGGCGACGAGCAGCTGCGTCAGCACACCGGCACCACCCTGACCCTGCCTGGGTGGGTCAGCGAGGAGGAGCACTGCCTGCTGCAACAGACGCTCCCCCTGCCGGGCAGCCGCCCCTACCAGTTTGCCTATCGGCTCAAGGTTGAAGGGGGTTATCTCATCTTGCTGCTCGCCCCCCAGCCACATCAGCAGATCGTACCGGTCTGCCATCTGTTCAGCCCGGTGCTCGGCAACCTGGCCCGCGCCATTTCCCTCTGCAAGGACAGCGAGCTGCTCGCCCTGCGTCAGCAGGCCGAACTGAAGGATCTGAAACACTTCAACGAATCCCTGCTCAAGGCTATCCCGATCCCGGTGTTCTACAAAGATATCGAAGGGCGATTTCTGGGCTGCAACCAGGCCTTCAATCAGGTGATCGGCATCGGCAAGGAGGCACTGCTGGGTCGACGGGTCGAGGAGCTGCTGCCAGTCGGGCTTGCCGAGGCCTACAGCATGCGGGAAGCCGAGTTGCTGCGAAGTCGCCAGCCCCAGTGCATCGAACAGCAGTTGCATGACCGCAATGGCATGCGCTATCAGGTCATCTGTTTCAAGGATCTCTTCTATGACCATCAGGGGATGGTTGCCGGCATCATCGGCACCCTGGTCGACATCACCCGCCTCAAGGAGAGCGAGCGCCACCAGCGTGACCTGCTGTTCCAGACCATCAGTGCCCTCGCCAGCGCCATCAGCCACAAGGATCGCAACAGTGCGGGCCATGAGCTGAGGGTGCGCGATTTGGCACTGGCCATCGGGCAGGCCATGCAACTGCGGCAAGAGCGGCTGGATGCGCTAGGACTGGCGGCCATGGTGCACAATATCGGCCTGCTGCAGATCCCCACCGAGATCATCACCCGCCCACGTGAATTGCGGCCGGTGGAGTTCGAACTGATCAAGCAGCACCCCCAGGCCGGCCACGATATTCTCAAACAGATCGACTTCCCCTGGCCCATCGCCACCATAGTGCTGCAGCACCACGAAAACCTCGATGGCAGCGGCTATCCACAGGGGCTGGCGGGCAACGCCATTACCCTGGAGGCGCGCATTATCCGGGTGGCCGACTCGCTGATCGCCATGACCTCCCATCGCCCGTTCCGCCGGGCCATGCCCCTGAGTGACGCCTTTGCCGAACTGACCCGCTATGCCGGGATCCATTACGATGAAAAAGTGGTCAACAGCTGTATCGTGCTCTGGCAGAGCGGCTACCACTTCGGCCCTCCCATCAGTCAACTTGCAGACAAGGCGGGATAAGATGTCCGAACTCCTCACCTCCTGTGCACTCCCCCACCCACTGACCGATGCGCTCCCCTCCTCGGCGCTGTTGCTGACCCAGGTGATGGATCAGCTTCCCTATCGGGTGCTGCTCAAAGACACCCGCTTCAGCTACATCGCGGGCAACCGCCTGCTGGCGGCGGATCTCGCCCTCTCACCAGAGGCACTGGTGGGCAAGAATGACTGCGATTTCTTTCCTCCCGAACTGGTACAGCGCTATCGGGAGGATGACGCCCGAGTCATGCGCGAGGGGATACACCAGCACATCGAAGAGCCCTATCTGAAGGGGGGGGAAGCCCGCTGGCTCAGCACCACCAAGTTTCCCCTGCGTGATGAGGCGGGGAGTATCGTGGGGGTCGGCGTCTTCTTCGAAGACATTACCGAGCAGAAGTGGCAGCAGGAGAAACTGCAACAGTACAGCTGGACCCAGCAGGCGATCAGCCGCGCCCACCACGCCCTGCTCAAACCGGGCGATGAGCCGCAACTGCTGCAGGATATCTGCGATGCCATCGCCGTCGATGACCGTTTTCCGCTGGTGGCAGTGCTGCAAGGCCAGCCCGAACTCGCCCACCCGCCGAGGATCGTGGCGCAGGCAGGCAGTGCCGATGCCTCGGAACAAACGCTGTGGTTGAACGATGAGGCCCTCACCCAGGCCATCCTCCACCAGCGGCGCCTCAATCAGGTGATCTTCCACGAGCGGCCCCATACCGGCCGCCACCCGTTGCGCTCCCGCCTGCTTATCCCCTTGCCACTGCAGGAGGATCAGGCCGGTGCGCTGATCATTCACAGCGACCAGCCGCGGTTGTTCAGCCAGGAGGAGGAGCAGCTCTTCATCCAGCTGACCGACTACCTCACCTATGGCCTGCAGGCGCGCCATACCCAGCAGGCTTATCTGCGCTCGCAACAGGAGAAGATCTTCCATGCCCGCCAGCTGGAGCTGGCACTGGAAGATGCGCTGGGTGCCATCGCCGCCGTGCTGGAGCAGCGCGATCCCTATACCGCTGGCCATCAGAAACATGTGGCCAAGCTGGCCCAAGCCATCGGCCGGGAGCTCAGGCTGGAAGAGAAGCGACTGCGGGGGATCTATCTGGGCGCCATGGTGCACGATATCGGCAAGATCCAGGTACCGGCTGAAATTCTCACCAAACCGGAACGCCTCACGCCACTGGAGTTCGAGCTGGTCAAGGAACACCCCGCCATCGGCTATCTGGTGCTCAAGGATATCGACTTCCCCTGGCCCATCGCCCGGATGATCCACCAGCACCACGAGTATCTCGATGGCTCCGGCTATCCGCTGGGACTCAAGGGGGATGAGATCCTGCTGGAGGCCCGCATCCTCACCGTCGCCGATATCGTCGAATCCATGTCCTCGGATCGCCCCTATCGCGCCGCCCTCGGCATTCCCCAGGCCCGTGAGCAGATCATCCAGATGCGCGGCCATCAGCTCGATGCGGATGTGGTGGATGCCTGTCTGCGGATCCTCGACCGGGGAGACTTTATCCCCCAACCGCTCGGCAAGCCGTAACGACACGGATAAAAAACCGGCCAATTGGCCGGTTTCTGTTTTTATGCGCTGGTGCTGTCTCTATTAACCCAGACGAACCCGGGCGTTGCGGAACATCCGCATCCAGGCGCCGTCCTCGCCCCAGTTGTCGGGGTGCCAGGAGTTGGCCACGGTGCGGAACACCCGCTCCGGGTGCGGCATCATGATGGTGGCGCGACCGTCGGTGGTAGTCACTGCGGTGATACCATCCGGCGAGCCGTTGGGGTTGGCCGGGTAACGCGAGGTCACGCTGCCGCGGTTGTCGACAAAACGCAGCCCTACCAGACCGCTCTGCTGCAGTGCGCTCAGGTGAGCGGCATCGCGCACCTCGACACGCCCTTCCCCGTGGGAAACGGCAATAGGCATCACCGAGCCTGCCATGCCGGCGAAGAAGGCCGATGGGGACTCCTGCACCTGCACCAGACTGAAGCGGGCCTCGAAGCGCTCGGAGCGGTTGCGCACAAAGCGCGGCCAGAGATCAGCACCCGGGATGAGATCCCGCAGGTTGGACATCATCTGGCAACCGTTGCAGACACCCAGAGAGAGGGTATCGCCACGCTCGAAGAAGCGCTGGAACTGCTCGCGGGCGTTGTCGTTGAACAGGATGGACTTGGCCCAGCCTTCCCCCGCCCCCAGCACGTCACCGTAGGAGAAACCGCCACAGGCCACCAGGGTCTGGAACTCCTCCAGCTTGATGCGACCGGAGAGAATGTCGCTCATATGGACGTCCACTGCCGCGAAACCGGCACGATCGAACGCCGCCGCCATCTCTACATGAGAGTTGACCCCCTGCTCGCGCAACACCGCCAGACGGGGTGAAACACCCTTGGCAATGTAGGGCGCCGCCACATCCTCGGACGGGTTGTAAGTCAGCTTGGCATGCAGACCCGGATCGGTGGCGTCCTGACGGGCCGCGTGCTCACTGTCGGCGCACTCGGGGTTGTCGCGCAGGCGCTGCATCTGCCAGCTGGTCTCGCCCCAGATGGTGCGAAGGGCGGTACGGCTGGCACGATAGACCTCCTGACCGGCCCGTTGCAGGGTGATGAGATCCCCTTCGCGCACGGTACCGAGCACATGGGAGCAGGCTGCCAGACCATGGCCGGCCAGCAGGGTCATCACCGCCTCTTTATCTTCGCGGCGCACCTGAATGACGGCGCCCAGCTCTTCGTTAAACAGAGCAGGCAGCAGCTCGCCGCCGATGCGATCGAGCTGGATGTCGAGGCCGCAGTGGCCGGCAAACGCCATTTCGGTAAGGGTGACGAACAGGCCGCCGTCGGAGCGGTCGTGGTAGGCGATCAGTTTGCGATCAGCCACCAGCGCCTGAATGGCGTTGAAGAAGCCCTTGAGCTGGACCGGATTGTCGAGATCCGGCGCCTTGTCACCCAACTGGCGATAGACCTGCGCCAACGCAGATGCGCCGAGACGCTGCTTGCCATTGCCAAGGTCGATGAGGATAAGGTCGGTTTCACCGAGATCGGTACGCAGTTGTGGCGTGACTGTGTTGCGCACATCCTCGACCCGGGCAAAGGCGGAGATGAGCAGGGAGAGCGGCGAGGTGACGCTTTGCTCCTTGCCATCCTGCTGCCAGCGGGTCTTCATGGACATGGAGTCCTTGCCCACAGGAATGGTGATGCCAAGGGCCGGGCAGAGCTCCTCACCCACCGCCTTGACCGCCTCATAGAGCCCGGCATCTTCCCCTGGGTGACCGGCAGCGGCCATCCAGTTGGCGGAGAGCTTGACCCGCTTCAGCGACCCGATATGAGCCGGCGCCAGGTTGGTGAGCGCTTCCGCCACAGCCATGCGAGCGGAGGCGGCGTGGGAGAGCAGCGCCACCGGGGTACGCTCGCCCATGGACATGGCTTCGCCGTGATAGCTGTCGTAGGTGGTAGCGGTGACGGCGCAATCGGCCACCGGGATCTGCCAGGGGCCAACCATCTGGTCGCGATTGACCAAGCCAGTCACGCTGCGATCGCCGATGGTGATCAGGAAGGACTTCTCCGCCACGGTCGGCAGGCGCAGTACCCGCTCGGCAGCGTCACTCAAAGTGATGCCATCGAGCTGGAGCGCTTTACCTTGTGCAGGCAAGGTCACCACGTCGCGGTGCATCTTGGGCGCCTTGCCGAGCAGCACGTCCAGCGGCAGATCGATGGGCTGGTTGTCAAAGTGGCTGTCAGAGAGGGTCAGATGCTTCTCTTCGGTCGCGGTACCGATCACGGCATAGGGTGCGCGCTCACGCTCGCACAGCGCCTTGAACAACGGCAGCTTGTCCTGCGCTACCGCCAGCACGTAACGCTCCTGGGATTCGTTGCACCAGATCTCCAGCGGGCTCATGCCAGGCTCGTCGCTCTGGATGGCGCGCAGATCGAAGCGACCGCCACGCTCACCGTCGTTGACTAGCTCCGGCATGGCGTTGGAGAGACCACCCGCCCCCACATCGTGGATAAAGACGATAGGGTTGTCGTCACCCAGCTGCCAGCAGCGATCGATCACCTCCTGGCAACGGCGCTCCATCTCGGGGTTGTCACGCTGCACCGAGGCAAAGTCGAGATCTTCGGCTGACTGGCCGGAGGCCATGGAGGATGCGGCACCACCGCCCAGACCGATGTTCATCGCCGGGCCGCCCAGCACGATCAGCGCCGCGCCGACCGGGATATCCCCTTTCTGGACATGTTCGGTGCGGATGTTGCCGATGCCGCCCGCCAGCATGATGGGTTTGTGGTAGCCACGCACCTCGACGCCGTTGTGGCTCGGCACCTCCTCTTCGAAGGTACGGAAGTAGCCGAGAATGGCCGGACGGCCGAACTCGTTGTTAAACGCGGCGCCGCCGAGCGGCCCCTCTTGCATGATGTCAAAGGCGCTGACAATGCGGCTCGGCTTGCCGAAATCCTGCTCCCAGGGCTGCTCGAAGCCGGGAATGCGCAGGTTTGAGACGGAGAAACCGACCAGACCCGCCTTGGGCTTGGCACCGCGACCGGTGGCTCCCTCGTCGCGGATCTCGCCGCCGGAGCCGGTAGCCGCGCCCGGGAACGGGGAGATGGCGGTCGGGTGGTTGTGGGTCTCCACCTTCATCAGGATGTCAACCTGTTCCTGGTGATACTGGTATTCGCCGTTGGCCGGGCTCGGGAAGAAGCGGCCACCCTGGCTCCCTTCCATCACGGCGGCGTTGTCTTTATAGGCAGAGAGGACATGATCCGGCGTCTGCTCGAAGGTGTTCTTGATCATCTTGAACAGCGACTTGGGCTGCTGCTCACCATCGATGGTCCAGTCGGCATTGAAGATCTTGTGACGGCAGTGTTCGGAGTTCGCCTGGGCGAACATGTAGAGCTCGATGTCGTTGGGGTTGCGACCCAACTTGGTGAAGTTCTCCACCAGATAGTCGATTTCGTCGTCGGCCAGCGCCAGACCGAGCGCCACGTTGGCTTCGGCCAGGGCTGCGCGACCACCGCCCAGCACATCCACCTGGGTAAAGGGGCGCGGTTCGTGGTGAGCAAACAGGGCGCTCGCCGCGTCCATGTCGGCAAACACCACTTCCATCATCCGATCATGCAACACGGCGGCAATGGCGCTGCGCTGGGCGGCACTCAGCTCACCCTGCCCCTTGATGGTCAGGTAATAGGCAATACCACGCTCCAGCCGCTTGACCTGTTTCAGGCCGCAGTTGTGGGCGATGTCGGTTGCTTTGGAAGACCAGGGGGAGATAGTGCCGGGGCGGGGGGTAACAAGAAACAGCTGACCGCTGGGGGTGTGTTCGGGGATGGTCGGGCCGTAGCGCAAGAGCTGGCCCAAGGTCGCTCGCTCGGGGGGAGAGAGGGGGCTTGTCAGCTCGGCAAAGTGCACATACTCGGCATAGACATCCTCTATCTCTACTCCGCTCTCTACTCCACTCTCGTTTCTCATCTGTGCGAAGCGTTGCAGCAGTTTTTGGACACGAAAATCAGACAGTGCTGGGGCACCACGCAAGATATCCATATGACCTTTCTCACCAAGTTTTAAAGTGGGGGGGAATTGAGACGCGCGTATTATAGGGATCTGGCTCACAGCGGACAAACGTTTTTCTCACTTCGTGCAGTGTGACTCTGCGCACACTCTCTGGTATAAAGGTGCCTCTTTTTTGACAAATGCCGATTTTTTCAACAAAGGTACTCACCTACTTGCGCTGCATTTTTCGACTGTTTATCGGGCTGTTGTTGACGCTGACGCTGGTTGGCTGCGACTTCTATAGCCCCTCCAGCCAGCTGGAGCAGATCCGCCAGCGAGGCGAGATCCGGGTTGGCACCATCTATGGTCCCACCTCCTATTACCAGCGTGACGACCTCGCCCAGGGGTTCGATTACGAGCTGGCGCAAAATTATGCCGACTGGTTGGGGGTGAAACTCACCATCATCCCGGTCGACACCACTGACCAACTGGTCACCCTGCTGAAAAAGGGCAAACTCGATCTGGCGGCTGCCGCCATCATGGTCACCCCCGAACGACGCGAGCTGTTTCGCTTCGGCCCGGGCTTCTACCAGGTCTCCCCCAAACTGGTCTACCGCAACGGCAAACCCAAGCCGGCCTCATTGAACGATATCAAGGGCAAGCTGGTCGTGGCCGCCGGCTCCACCGGTGAAGATCTGCTCAAAGAGATGAGCAAAGAAAATCCGAAACTAGCCTGGAGCACAAGCGACAACGCCGATGTGGAGGAGCTGCTCAAGCAGGTGGTGGATGGCAAGATTGACTACACGGTGGTGCAGGATACCGTGCTGGCCCGTACCCAGCGCTACTACCCGGAGCTCACCGAGGGGCTGACCCTGGCCCAGAAGCAGACCGTTGCCTGGGCCATGAGCAAGCTGCCCGATGACAGCCTCTATGCCAGCGTGATCGACTTCTTCGGTCAGCGCTTTATGGATGGTGCCATCGCCAAGCTGGACGAGAAGTACTTCGGCCACGTGCAGAACTTCGACTTTGTCGATACCCGCACCTTCCTCAAGCGCGCCAAGAGCCTGCTGCCCAAGTACCAGCCGCTGTTCCAGACTCACGCCAAGAATATCGACTGGCGTCTGCTCGCCGCCATCAGCTATCAGGAGTCCCACTGGGACCCGCAGGCCCGCTCCTACACCGGCGTGCGCGGCATGATGATGCTGACCGAGCCCACCGCCAAGGCGATGGGAGTCAACGACCGGCTTCATCCGGAAGAGAGCATCAAGGGTGGCTCCCTCTATCTGCAACAGATGATGGAGAAGGTGCCGGATTCGGTGCCCGATGACGAGAAGGTGTGGTTTGCCCTCACCGCCTACAACATCGGTTACGGCCACATGATGGATGCCCGCCGCCTGACCAAAGAGCTCGGCAAGAATCCCGACGCCTGGAGCGACGTGAAAGAGGTGCTGCCGCTGCTGCAACAGGCGCGCTGGCACCGCAAGGTACGTTACGGCTATGCCCGTGGCAGCGAGGCGCGTAACTATGTCAACAACGTGCGCCAGTATTACCAGAGTCTGCTCTGGCTCGACAACGAGCAGCAGAAGGCACATCAGCGGGAGAGTCTCGACAACGACAGCGAGCCCGAGCTGGCCGAGCGCCCCACCGCCATCGCCGAAGTGGTCAATCAGATCACCATGCGCTAACCAGTCATTATTCGGCTGTTTTCACGCAAACTTCTCTGTTACCATCGATTCACATCGGAGCCTATCCGAAATCGCATTGTTTTCATTATGTTGAGAGATTAAATAACAGCAATTTCGGATGGGCTCCATCAATGACCCAAGGCCGGGATGGCCACCTGAGTTGGGAGGAGACCAAGATGCAAAAACGTAGAAAAATCAGTCTGGTCAGAAAAGCGAAGTGCAGCTGGAGCCCCAGACGCAAACTCAAGCTTAATGACATCAAGCGCAATCTGTGGCGCAGAAATCGATCCTATACCCTGCTTATTGCAGAGCACACAGCATAAACCCGGCATTCGCCGGGTTTTTTATCTTCTTTCTCACCTGAATACTGTCTTACACCAGCGCCGCCTTGAACTGTACCGACCGCTTGGAGATCAGGGAGTTGCAGTGGTTGCAGAAGTAATCCACTGCGCCGCACGCCTTGAGACGCTCCAGCTCCTGCTGGCAGGTGGGGCAGATGGCCGTAACGTGAACGTTAGCCTGGCACTGGCCACAGGTTTGCTCCTTGCTGCGGGTATCCAGTTCAGCTTGGCATGACGGACAAAGCAGGGCTTCCATAATCAACTCCTCGAAAAGTGGATCTGCCATGGTCTGGCTCCATGGCAGATCCCCCTCCCCTTATTCCTCACCCTAACATGGCGAGGATAACAAAGCGGCTGCCGGTGAGGGCAGCCGCCAGGGCTTATTTCTTCTTCATTTTCAGCAGCCGTTTGCGCTGACGTTCCTGACTCAGGGTCATGGTGTTCTTCTTCCCTTCAAACGGGTTGACCGACTCCTGGAACTCGACCCGGATCGGCGAGCCCATGATCTTGAGGGACTTGCGGAAGTAGTTGATCAGATACCGCTTGTAGGAGTCCGGCAAGTCGTTCAGCTGGTTGCCGTGGATCACGATGCGCGGCGGGTTGTAGCCACCGGCGTGAGCATACTTGAGCTTGACGCGGCGACCGTTGACCATCGGCGGCTGGTGATCTTCCTGCGCCATCTGCATGATGCGGGTCAGCATGGCCGTGCTGGTACGACGGGTGGCGGACTGGTAAGCCTCCTGAATGGATTCAAACAGATGGCCGACACCGCTGCCGTGCAGGGCGGAGATGAAGTGAACGCGGGCGAAGTCGATGAAGCCCAAGCGACGATCCAGCTCGTTCTTCACATCCTCTTTCACCTTCTGATCCAGACCATCCCACTTGTTCACCACCAGCACCACGGAGCGACCGGCGTGGAGCACATAGCCAAGGATGCTCAAGTCCTGATCGGTGATGGTCTCCTGGGCGTCGATCACCAGCAGGCAAACGTTGGCATCTTCGATAGCTTTCAGGGTCTTGATAACGGAGAACTTCTCAACCGTCTCGTGCACCTTGCCACGACGACGCACACCGGCTGTGTCGATAACCACATACTTCTGCTCGTCACGCTCCATCGGAATGTAAACGGAGTCACGGGTGGTGCCGGGCATGTCATAGACGATGACCCGATCTTCACCCAGCATGCGGTTGGTCAGAGTAGATTTACCGACGTTGGGACGACCAACGATGGCGAACTTGATGGGCAGGTCGGCGAACGGGGTCTCCTTGGTGTCCTCTTTGGTATCGAGTTCACCGGCAGCCACCATGCGCAGCAGGGCTTCTTCGTCGAAGTCCTCCTCTTCCTCATCCTGCGCATCTTCATCGGTAGTGGCGTCGACCAGGGTCTCCAGATGGGGAGCCAGGGCCAGTTCCAGCAGGCTCAGCACGCCACGACCGTGGGCGGCCGCGATCTGGTAGACCTCGCCCAGCGCCAGACCGTAGAACTCGGAGACCGCGGAATCACCGTCGATACCGTCGGTCTTGTTGGCCACCAGAAATACCTTCTTGTGGGCCTTGCGCAGGTGCTCGGCGATAGCTTGATCCGCTGCGGTCAGACCGGCACGGGCATCCACCATGAACAGCACGACGTCCGCTTCTTCGATGGCCAGCAGGGATTGCTCGGCCATCTTCAGCTCGATCCCCTCTTCGGTGCCATCGATACCGCCGGTATCGACCACGATAAATTCCAGCTCGCCCAACTTCGCCTGACCGTATTTACGGTCCCGGGTCAGACCGGGAAAATCGGCAACCAGGGCATCCCGTGTACGGGTCAAGCGGTTAAACAGGGTGGATTTCCCCACGTTGGGGCGGCCCACCAGGGCTACTACAGGAGTCATAAAAGCCTCATTCTCAAGACGACAAAGGCTCCGGGTCCGAAGACCAGGAGCCGGATATTCACATTATCGGACGATCAAGGACGCTTGAGGGCGTACAACTTGCCGTCACGGCTCTGCACATACAGGGTCTCGCCATCCACCAGCGGGGCGGCGTAGAGACCACTGCTATCGAGCTGCTGCATCGCCTTGATGGTACCGTCGGTACGATCAAGCCAATACAGGTATCCTTCCACATCACCCACCACCACATAGTCACCGAAGATGACAGGTGCAGTGACGGTACGATTTTCCAGCTGGGTGTTGGACCACAGCTCCAGACCGTTGCGACGGTCGATGGCAAACAGGTGGCTGCGGCTGTCGGTCAGCACGATGGCATTACCGGTCATCGCCAGATCGCGATAGCCGGAATACTTGCGCTTCCACACTTCATCGCCGGTCATCAGTTTGCGCGCCATCAGCTGACCGTTGTAGGCGATGGCATAGAGCTCATCACCGGCAATCAGCGGGCTGGTATCGACGTCAACCATGCGGTCCAGCTCGGTGGCACCGCGCGGATCAGCCACCTTGGACTGGCGCACCGGCTGGCCGTTGCTCAGCAGGGCGATGCCCACCTTGCCATCGGCACGACCGTAAATCACGGCGCCGTTGGTGATCACCGGTGCACCGGCACTGCGCAGGGTCAGCGGCGGCTGCTCTTCGGAGAGCGACCACTGCATCTTGCCTTCATCAGTGTCGAGGGCGATCAGGCGACCGGAGGTGGTCAACACCACCACGCGGCCATCTTCCACCGCGGGGCTTGCCACCACTTCGCCGGGCACATTGGTCTGCCACAGCACTTCACCATTCTCTTCGTTCAGGGCGTAGACCACCCCGTTCTCGGAGCCGAGGAACAGCTTGCCGTAACGGGAGACCAGGCCGCCGGAGAGACGAGCGCTGCGCTTGTCGGCGTTGACCGGCAGGTCGGCCAGATCGACAGTCCAGAGGCGATCGCCACTGGCACGGTCAAAGGCGCTGACATCGCCGTCACGGGCCGCCGCATAGATACGATCCTCTTCCACCACCGGCTTGAGCTGGGAGTAGAAGTCACCGATGCCATCACCCACAGTGGATGACCATGCGGTGTCGGCAGTGAAGGCAGATTCAACCTTGGGCAGCGGCGCCATCGGGTTGAGATCCTCTTCGGAACTGAACAGGGAGCAACCCTGCAGAGCGAAGGAGACCGCAGCCCCCAGCGCCACCATCTTGAATAGATTACGCATCCGGTGCCTCACCAGTCGCAACGGCCGGCAGGGCCAGATCGTCCATTTTCAGCTTGAGCTCGGCGCTACCCTGCAGGCCGCCGGCATCGGCCGCTGCCTGATAGGCATCACGAGCCTCTTCGGTCTTGCCCTGCTTTTGCAGCACATCACCACGGGCTTCCGCTACCTGCGCCTTGAAGGCCTCATTCTGGATGGTCGCCAGCTTGGCCAGCGCTTCATCTGCCTTGCCCTGATCATTCAGTACACGGGCCAGACGCAGCGCCGCGATGGGACGAATACTCTCGTCACCCGTGGTCGCCACCAGCTCCAGCTGCTCGGCAGCCAGATCCAGCTTGCCCGCCTTGACGGCAGCGGCAGCCAGTTGCAACGCGGCCAGTTCACCGTAGGAGTCCCCCTTGTTGGCGGTAACAAACTGCTGTGCCTGCTCGAAACCGGCGGCATCGCCCTTGGCCAGCTGCTCAATCACCTGGTTGTAAGAGTGGGAGGAGGCCTCCATGGTCTCTTGCTGGTGCTGGTTGTAATAGCGCCAGCCGAACAGACCGACCAGACCGATCACGGTCCCGGCAATCACCGAGGTTCCGTTCTCTTTCCACCACTCCTTGATAACCTCAACCTGTTGTTCTTCGGTGGTATAGACTTCCACAGCTTACTCTCCTTTGGCTGCCAGCAGGGCAATGGCGGCGTCAACCTTGACGGTCTGTTGCTCGGCCTGACCACGCAGATATTTGATAGTGATCTCCCCGTTTTGCACCTCGGTCTCACCAAGGATCAGGGCGATTGCCGCGCCGCTCTTGTCGGCACGTTTGAGTTGTTTCTTGAAGTTGCCACCACCGCAGTGGCTCATCAGGCGCAGGTCCGGCAGGGCATCGCGCAGACGCTCTGCCAGCTGGAAGCCAGCCTGTTCGGTCCCCTCGCCCACCATCGCCAGATAGACATCCACCGCCGGGCGGATATCGGCGTTGAGCTCGAGAGTTTCCAGCATCAGCACCAGACGCTCCATGCCCATGGCAAAGCCCACGGCCGGGGTCGGTTGACCGCCCAGCTGCTCTACCAGACCATCGTAGCGGCCACCGGCACAGACGGTGCCCTGGGCACCCAGACTGCTGGTGACCCACTCGAACACGGTCAGGTTGTAGTAGTCAAGACCACGCACCAGACGCTCGTTCACTTCGTATTTGATACCGGCAGACTCGAGCAGGCGCTTGAGCCCCTCGAAGTGGGCCAGGCTCTCTTCGCCCAGATGGTCGAACAGACGCGGGGCACCCACCAGAATGGCCTGCACCTTTTCATCCTTGGAGTCGAGCACCCGCAGCGGGTTGCTGTACATGCGGCGCTGGCTCTCTTCGTCCAGCTGCTCCTTGTACTGCTCCAGATAGGCCACCAGCGCATCGCGGTAAGCGGCACGCTCGGCGCTCTGACCCAGGGTGTTGAGCTGCAGGGTGACATGCTCGCTGATGCCAAACAGACGCCACAGACGGTGGGTCAGCATGATCAGCTCAGCGTCAATGTCCGGCCCGTTGATGCCAAACAGCTCGACACCGAACTGGTGGAACTGGCGATAACGGCCCTTCTGGGGACGCTCGTGACGGAACATGGGGCCCATGTACCACATCCGGCGTTCCTGGTTGTAAAGCAGACCGTGTTCGATACCGGCACGGACGCAGCTGGCGGTCCCTTCCGGACGCAGGCTCAGGCTGTCGCCGTTACGGTCTTCAAAGGTGTACATCTCTTTTTCGACCACGTCGGTCACTTCACCGATGGCGCGCTTGAACAGATGAGTCTGCTCGACAATCGGCATGCGCACTTCGCTGTAGCCATAGCTGGCAACGACCTGGCGCAGGATCTGTTCTACTTTCTGCCATACCGGGCTCTGCTCCGGCAGGCAATCATTCATACCGCGAATAGCTTGGATCTGTTTTGCCACGTTGATACTCGAGAAAAAGAGGTAAAATTTGGCCGCATTATAGGGATTTTCCCCCCCAAGGTAAAATCAGGGAATCCGGATGCGGGATTTAAAATCAGTCACCTGGAAAAAGGGCCACCCAATGTGGCCCTGTTTCGCTCACTCCTTGTCCATCGGGATCCGGTTGGCGGGATCCAGCATGGCGGCGCGGGCGCGAATGCGGCGCTCCAGAGTTGGAATGAGATCCTTGTTATCGAGCCGATCGACCCGCTGGCCCCCCTCATAGAAGGCACTCTTGTTGGCGGCACCCGCCAGACCAAGGTCGGAGACCAGCGCTTCACCCGGCCCATTCACCACACAGCCGATGATGGAAACATCCATCGGGGTGATGATGTCTTCGAGCCGCTCTTCCAGTGCGTTGACGGTAGCGATC
This sequence comes from Aeromonas sp. FDAARGOS 1416, assembly GCF_019048085.1. Classification (NCBI taxonomy): domain Bacteria; kingdom Pseudomonadati; phylum Pseudomonadota; class Gammaproteobacteria; order Aeromonadales; family Aeromonadaceae; genus Aeromonas; species Aeromonas sp. FDAARGOS 1416. The sequence continues at coordinate 1,967,700 of NZ_CP077301.1, forward strand.
ACATCGAACTCCTGCCGTGAGCAGGATGGGCAAGCGATAAAGTTGATGCCACGGGAGCGAATACGCAAGGATTTGAGGATATCGAAACCGACCTTCACCTCCTCCACAGGATCCGCCGCCAGCGAGATACGCAGGGTATCGCCGATGCCGTCGGTAAGCAGCATGCCCAGACCGATGGCAGACTTCACCGCGCCAGCCCGGAAACCGCCCGCTTCGGTGATGCCAAGGTGCAGCGGCTGCTCGATCTGCTTGGCCAGCAGGCGATAGGCACCTACAGCCAGGAACACATCGGAGGCCTTGACGCTCACCTTGAAGTCCTGGAAATCGAGACGATCGAGATAGTCCACGTGACGCATGGCGGACTCTACCAGCGCCTCTGGGGTCGGCTCGCCGTACTTCTCCTGGATATCTTTCTCCAGCGACCCGCCATTGACCCCGATACGGATCGGGATATTGAGGTCGCGCGCGCAATCGACAACAGAGCGGACACGCTGCTCGTTGCCGATGTTGCCCGGATTGATGCGCAGGCAGTCAGCGCCATACTCGGCCACTTTCAGGGCGATGCGATAGTCGAAGTGGATATCGGCAACGATGGGGATGCGGGTCTGCTGTTTGATCAGCCGGAAGGCTTCCGCCGCTTCCATGGTGGGCACGGAGACACGGACGATATCGGCACCGACCCGCTCGATCCGCTGGATCTGCTCGATGGTGGCGGTGACATCTGTGGTCTTGGTGTTGGTCATGGTCTGCACGGTAATGGGGGCATCGCCCCCAACCGGTACATTACCAACCATGATCTGTCTGGATTTACGACGAATGATGGGTGATTCGTGAGAAGACATGGGAAACAGATTACTCCTGCGGCAGTGAGAAGCGGGCTGTACGACCGTTGTTGTAACGGCTCATATCAAACGACTGACCCTTGTAGTCAAGCTTGACGGCCATGGGCGCGCCAATGATGAACTTCAGGGGCTCGGCGCCTTCCAGCACCAGCTCGTCGTTGGCCTTCTTCAGACCACTGAACAGGGTCTTGCCGTTGGCATCCTTCACATCCAGCCAGCAATCGGCGGTGAAGCTCATCTTCAGTTGCGGCGCAGTCGCCGGATCAACGACAGCCTCTTCAGATTCGGTGCCATTGGCGCCGGATACCGCAGCATCGGTCGCAGTGCCGACAGCCGCGCTGACATCGGTCGGGGCAACAGCCGCAGAAGCAGGCGCCAGGGTAGCAGTCGCATCGGAGACCACCGCGGGGGCAGTCACGTCAGTGGCGGCAGGTGCGATGGCAGCGCCTTCCACCGGGGCGGTGTTGATCGCATCGGGCGGCGTGATAGCAGGTTCAGCCGGAGTCGAACCGGTTGCACTCATCTCGGTGGCTGCCAGCGCTTCATCACCGGCGGAGCGACGGGAAGTACTCTGCCACCACCAGGCGACCGAGAGCGCAATCAACACCAGAATAACCAGCCAGGTGACTACCTTGAGCCGATTGTCGTTGGCTTGCTGGCGAGAGCGACGGGAGAAGCTCTGCATGTCGATATTGTCGGGAGGAGTCAGACCCAGCTTGTCGTAAGCGGCCAGAATGGTCTCTTCCGGGATCCCGACCAACTTGGCATAGGTACGCAGATAGCCCCGAATAAAGGTATGGGACGTATGTTTGTCGTAGGTATCCGATTCGATGGCGGCGATCAGGGTCAGACGAAGGTGAATGCGGGACGCAACCTGTTCTCGTGTCCAGCCAAGCTGTTCACGGGCATTGCGCAGCAGCTGGCCTGGACCTGCTGCCTGGGAATCGTCTTGTTGGAAATCGTGTGGCTGTTCAATAGTCATTGGCTAAATAACGCTTGGCTTGTTGCGAAGTGGGATATTGCCTTACCAGCTCAGTCCCGAATTGGTGAAGTAATGCCGGCTTGTCCATTGCCTGTGCCAATCTGAGTCTCAACCAGAGACTCTCCTCATTCTCGTCTGACACATCGGCAAAACGGGCGAGGTAGGACTGCACATCAGGCAGCTTGCCATCTTTCATGGAAAGCTCGGCCAAGTCCAGCAATAACCTTGGATTGCCCGGATTATACCCCAAGGCCAGGAGATAGTACTCGGTTGCTTTATCATTTCTGCGATTTTGCAGGGCACAAAGTGCCGCATTTTCATAGGTATCGGCAATCTTCACATAGCCTGGTTGAATAACAGCCTGGTTGAATGCCTTGTCTGCCTCATCATAACGGCCACGATCACAGAGGAAGGCGCCATAGTTGTTCATTGCGTCAGCATTGGACGGATCCATGGCAAGGGCGTTCTTGTAATGCTCTTCAGCCGCCTTGAAATCCCCCACCCTCTGGTAGAAGTAGGCAAAACCGATCTGCACTTGAGGATTGGAGGGGTCATACTGGAGGGCGCGATCAAGATTGAACTTGGCCTGCTCGGCATTGCCCTGACGCAGGTACTGGATACCCAAGTCGAGGCGGGTTTGGGCAGCCGCCTTGAGGTCAGGACCCACTTCACGCTGGGTCGAGTTCTGGCCAGCGTAAGTGGTCTCGGTCACACAGCCTGGCAGCGCGCAGAGCGCTGCCACTACGATCAATGTACGTGTATCCATTCCCTGTCTATACAATGGCTTAGCATTTAAACCATTTTGACGGAAATCCCATCCTGTTGCATCCGATTTTTGATAGTTCGCTTGGTACGGTCAATCACGTCACCCACCAGCTGACCACAGGCGGCATCGATGTCATCACCACGGGTCTTGCGGACAATCACGGTGAAACCGTACTCCATCAGCACCTTGGAGAAGCGATCGATACGGCTGTTGCTCGGCTTGCCGTAAGGGTTGCCCGGGAAGGGGTTGAACGGGATCAGGTTGATCTTGCTCGGAGTGTCCTTGAGCACCTTGGCCAGCTCGTGCGCATGCTGCATATCGTCATTGATATGATCGAGCAGCACATACTCGACGGTTACCCGACCACCGTTGGCATTGGATTTGGCCAGGTAGCGACGGACACCGGCGAGGAACTCCTCGATGTTGTACTTGTCGTTGATCGGCATGATCTCTGAACGCAACTTGTCGTTCGGGGCGTGCAGGGAGATAGCCAGCGCCACGTCGATCTGGTCACCCAGCTTGTCCAGCGCAGGTACCACGCCAGAGGTGGAGATGGTCACCCGGCGCTTGGAGATGCCAAAGCCGTAGTCATCCATCATCAGACGCATGGCGGGCACCACGTTGGCGAGGTTGAGCAGCGGCTCGCCCATCCCCATCATCACCACGTTGGTGATGGGACGCTTGCCACCGACCACGCGGGCCGCACGCCACACCTGACCGATGATCTCGGAGACTTTCAGATTGCGGTTGAAGCCTTGTTGAGCCGTGGAGCAGAACTTGCACTCCAGCGCACAGCCAACTTGAGAGGAGACGCAGAGGGTCGCGCGGTCATCTTCCGGGATGTAGACGGTCTCTACCTCCTGATCGCCCACCTGCAGAGCCCACTTGATGGTGCCATCGGCAGAGCGCTGCTCGCGGCTGATCTCGGGCGCCTTGATCTCGGCGATCGCCTTGAGGCGCTCTTTGAGCACCTTGTTGACGTTGGTCATCTGATCGAAATCATCACACCCAAAGTGATAGATCCACTTCATGACCTGATCTGCCCGGAATGGCTTCTCGCCCAGTTCGACGAAAAAGGCACGCATGGCATCCCGATCAAGATCCAGCAGGTTGATTTTTGTTTCGCTCATCAATGGCCTCAGTTCAAACACTTCATCAATTATTGGCTGACGACGTCAGGGGGCGGCATTGTACAAATAATGGGTCTGGCTTTCCACCTGGAGAATAGAGGGATATTGCGTAAACGGCGAAAACAACAAAGGGAGCCGAGGCTCCCTTGGGTCATCATCCACAAAAATCAGCCGCGCGGGCAGATCTCGTTGTCAGAGAAGAAGTAGGCAATTTCGCGGGCAGCGGACGCAGGTGCATCGGAGCCATGCACTGCGTTGCGATCGATGCTCTCGGCATAACAGGCACGCAAGGTACCAGCCAGCGCCTCTTTCGGGTTGGTAGCGCCCATGATCTCGCGATTGCGACGGATGGCGTCTTCCCCTTCCAGCACCTGCACCATGACAGGGCCAGAGGTCATGAAGCTGACCAGATTGTCATAAAAAGGCTTGCCCTGATGCTCGGCATAGAAACCGGCAGCCTGTTCACTGCTCATGTGCAGCATTTTGGATGCCACCACTTTCAAGCCTGCGCTTTCGAAACGGCTATAGATGGCACCGATCAGGTTCTTGCTGACAGCATCCGGTTTGACGATAGAGAAGGTACGTTCGATGGCCATTGATATCTTTCCTTAACTACAGAGTTTTATTGTTAGAATCCATGTTCGCTGGCGATTATACGTAAACAAAAACCGGAAAAACACACAAACAAGCAACTTTTTATTAAACATCACTCCCTTGCAATCAACATCCACACTCATCTTGACCGAGCAGAGCCGGAAAATATGTGCGCTTGCGCACGATAGTTACCTTAAGCCGCCAAAACCCCATCTTTTGTTCACAATTCGAACAGCATGAAAAAGGCACCCGAAGGTGCCTTGTCTCGCCTATTTGGCTTCCGCCAGCAAGGCCCGCGCTATGGTGCGCATCCCCAGGGTATTGGCCCCCGGCGCCCAGAGGGCATCGCCGTTGTCACTGAAGCAAGCTGCCAGATCGATATGCAACCAGCCCATCCCTTCGTTGGCAACGAAACGGGAGAGAAAACCCGCCGCGTTGGAGGCGCCACCCGGCCCGCCCCCCTTCACCGGACGGCTGTTGGCCGTGTCGGCGTAATGGGAGGGGCACTGCTGGCGGTGCCAGGGCTCCAGCGGCAGCGGCCAGGCAGGCTCATGCTCGGCATCGGCATAGGTCATTGCGCGGCTTACCAACCCTTTGTCGAGGCCGAACAGAGCATTGTAGCGCCCACCCAGCGCCATCACGGCTGCGCCGGTCAGGGTCGCGGCATCGATGATCAGCGGTGCGCCGGACTCGCTCGCCAGTTGCAGGCCGTCGGCCAGCACCAGCCGCCCCTCGGCATCGGTATTCACAATCTCGACCGTGGTGCCGTTCTTGTAGGTGAGGATGTCGCCCAGCTTGTAGGCGTGGCCGGAGACCAGGTTCTCGGCGCAACAGAGGATCAGCTTCACCCGCTTGTCGAGCCCGCGCAGCATAGCCAGCGCCAGCGCACCTGTGACAATCGCCGCACCACCCATGTCGCACTTCATGGTGAGCATCCCCTCGGAGCTCTTCATGGAGTAGCCGCCGGAGTCAAAGGTGATCCCCTTGCCCACCAGCGCTGCCGCTACCGGCGCCTTGGGGTCACGCCCCGGGTTGAAGTCGAGCTCCAGCAATACCGGTTCGCGCGCACTGCCGCGGCCCACCTGATAGAGGCCGACCCAGCCCGCCTGTTGCAGCGCTTCGCCTTTCAAAATGCGATGACTCACCTTGTCCGGCGCCAGCTCGGTAATAAAGGAGGCAGCTTCCACCGCCAGCTCCAGCGGGCCCAACTGCTCCGGGGTGGCATTGGTCATCTCGCGCACCCAGCGGCCGCAGAGCCAACGCGCTTCCAGCTCCTCTCTGTCCTCTTCCGAGGACATGGCCCACTGCAGTTGCACCTCCGCCTTGGGGGTTTGCAGCCCTTGGGCAAAAGCCCACTGCTGTTCACGCTCCCAGTGACCAGCCAGGGTCACTTTCTGGATCCCCTGCTGGCAGAGGCGACGGGCCGCCTGCTGGATATCGAGCAGCGGATTGGCCGTCACCAGATGGATCACCATGCCGTCGGCACGGTGAGAGAGCAGCGCCCCCTCCCCCCACTCGGCCGGTGCAAATTCACGACTTAACCAGACATTCATGCGGTCACCTCCTGCAGCCAGCGGGCGATGGTACGCAGACCGTGCCCCTTGGCGCCGGTCGCCCAGAGATCGTTGCCCGATTTCTGATAGGAGGCTGCCAGATCCAGATGCACCCAACCCTTGCCCTCATCACGCACGAAGCGGGAAAGGAACGCAGCAGCCGTGGTGGCACCGGCCGTACCCTCTGCCGAGGCGACGTTGCCCAGATCGGCAAAGGCCGAGGTGAGCTGGCTGGCATGCCAGGGTTCCAGCGGCAGCGCCCACGCCTGTTCGTTTTCCACCTTGGCGGCGGCCAGCGCACGCAGCTGTTCGGTCTCATCGAGGGCAAACACCGCATTGTAGTCGCGCCCCAGCGCCATCTTGGCGGCGCCGGTCAGGGTGGCTGCGTCAAGGATATAAGCTGCACCGCTGTCGGAGGCCGCCATCAGGCCATCGGCTAGCACCAGACGCCCTTCCGCATCGGTGTTCTGGATCTCGACCGAAATGCCGTTTTTGTAGGTAAGGATGTCGCCCAGCTTGAAGGCGTGGCCGGAGACCAGGTTCTCGGCGCAGCAGAGAATGAGCTTCACCCGCTGGTTCAGACCGCGGCTGATAGCCAGCGCCAGCGCACCGGTCACCATGGCCGCGCCGCCCATGTCGGACTTCATCGGCAGCATGTTGTCAGAGGACTTCATGGAGTAGCCACCGGAATCAAAAGTGATCCCCTTGCCCACCAGCGCCGCCACCACGGGCGCATTGCGATCACCGGTCGGGTTGTAGTCAAGCTCCAGCAGCACAGGCTCGCGCTCGCTGCCACGGCCAACCGACCAGATCCCGATATGGCCGGACTCGCGCAGCGCTTCACCGGCGGTGATGCGAGCTGTAACCTGATCCCCGGCCAGACCACGAATGAGCAACAGGGCCGATTCCGCCAGACTCATGGGGTAGATCTCTTCCGGACAGCCATTGGTGATGTCACGTACCCAGCGAGCCGCCTTGAGCAGCGCCTCCAGTTCACGGGCTTCCGCGTCGCTCTGCTGGCCGAAATCCAGTTCACGGGCTCCCTTGGCGGCGTAGAACCCCTGGGCGAACGCGTAGCGACGCTCCAGATCCCAGCCTTCACCGACCAGCGTCACCCGCTTGATCCCGCTCGATTCGAGGCGACGGGCGGCGCGCTGAACGGTGCGCAGAACATCCTTCTCCTGACCGGCGGCACCAAGATGGATCAGTGCCTCGTCGCCATTGAAACTGAGCTGGGCGCCCTCGCCCCAATAGGCGGCCGCAGCCTGGGTGGATAACGCTACCTTCATCATGTCAGCCATCGTGTTTGCTTCCTTTTTACTGGCACTATGTATAAGCACTCTTTATGGGAAAGAGCTTATTGGCAAAGAGAGAATAACGAATACAAAAAAGGCCGTGCCCCCGAGGGTCACGGCCTTCCACCATATCACTGAAGCACCACAGGATGCTGCACGTGCAATTCACTCATGTGTAATTAATGGCGTTCAGAGGCAAGGTTCAGGGTGTACTTGGGCAGTTCCACCACCAGATCCTCGTCCGCCAGTTTTGCCTGGCAACTGAGACGAGATTCCGGCTCCAGCCCCCACGCCTTGTCCAGCATGTCGTCTTCCAGCTCGTCACTTGGCTCGAGCGAGTCAAAGCCCTCGCGCACCACGCAGTGGCAGGTAGTGCAGGCACAGGATTTCTCGCAGGCGTGCTCGATTTCGATACCGTTGCGCAGCGCCACATCCAGAATAGTCTCGCCGCTTTGCCCCTCGAGGGCGGCGCCATCCGGACAGAGTACGGGATGAGGAAGAATGATCAGTTTTGGCATATTACACCTTGTTGACGTTTTGTCCGGTCAGCACCTTGCGGATGGAGGCGTCCATCCGGCGGGCTGCAAACTCGCCACTGACAGCATCGGCTGCCTCAATGGCTTCTTTGATTTGATGGGTTGCACCGCTGTTGCGCATGGTCAGCAGATGGGCGATGGCGGCATCAATCTCGGCACGCTCGGCAGCATTGAGCAGGGCATCGCCATCGGCGGCCAGCGCCGCATTGAGACTCTCGACCACCCGGTCGGCTTCAACCTGCTGCTCGGCCAGCATGCGGGCATCCATATCCTGCTGGGCGTTCTCGATGGAGGCGCTCAGCATGTTGAGGATATCCTGCTCCGCCAGCCCGTAAGAGGGCTTGACCTGGATCTCGGCCTGCACGCCGGAGGATTTCTCCATGGCGCTGACCGAGAGCAGACCATCCGCATCCACCTGGAAGGTGACGCGAATATGGGCGGCACCGGCGGCCATCGGCGGAATACCGGTCAGGGTAAAGCGGGCCAGGGAGCGGCAATCGGCGACCAGTTCGCGTTCACCCTGTACCACGTGGATAGCCATGGCGGTCTGACCATCCTTGAAGGTGGTGAACTCCTGGGCACGGGCCACCGGAATAGTGGTGTTGCGCGGGATCACCTTCTCGGCGAGGCCACCCATGGTCTCCAGACCCAGCGACAGGGGGATAACGTCCAGAAGCAGCATCTCGGCATCGGGCTTGTTGCCCACCAGGATATCGGCCTGGATGGCGGCACCGATGGCGACTACCTTGTCCGGATCGATGCTGGTCAGCGGCGTACGCTGGAAGAACTCGCCCACCAGTTCGCGCACCAGCGGCACCCGGGTGGAACCACCGACCATCACCACTTCCAGCACTTCCACCTGCTCGAGACCGGCATCGCGCAGGGCGCGGCGACAAGCCAGCAAGGTCCGTTTCACCAGCGGGGTGATGAGTTCATCAAACTGGCTACGGCTCACTGAACCCTGCCAGCCAGCAAAGGTGCACGCCACCTGCTCGGCATCGGTCAGGCCGTGTTTGACGGCAGCGGCCACATCCAGCAGCTCGCGCTGCAGATGGGCATCCAGCTTGCCGGAGAGGCCCGCCTGCTCCTTGATCCAGTCCGCCAGCAGGTGATCGAAGTCATCACCGCCGAGGGCCGAATCGCCGCCGGTCGCCATCACTTCAAACACACCGCGGTGCAGACGCAGGATGGAGATATCAAAGGTACCGCCCCCCAGATCGTAAACCGCGATCACCCCTTCCTGACCGGAGTCAAGGCCATAGGCAATCGCGGCCGCGGTCGGCTCGTTGAGCAGACGCAGCACGTGCAGACCGGCCAGACGGGCCGCATCCTTGGTGCCCTGACGCTGGGCATCATCGAAATAGGCGGGCACGGTAATGACCACGCCATCGAGATCGCCACCCAGGGTCTGGGCGCCACGCTCGGCCAGCTTTTTGAGAATTTCGGCCGATACCTGCACCGGATTGACCAGCCCCTGACGGGTTTGCAGTTGCGGCATGCCATTGTCGGCGGCAACAAACTGGTAAGGCTGCTGGCGGGTATCGATATCGGCCAGCGCCTTGCCCATCATCCGTTTGACCGAGACGATGGTGTTGTGAGGATCGAGCGCCGCTTCGCGCTTGGCATCAATCCCCACTCGAATGGCGTCGCTTTGATAGTGCACCACTGAGGGAAGCAGGTCGCGCCCTTGCTCATCGCAAAGGGTATCGGCGTGACCACTGCGAACCGCAGCGACGAGAGAGTTGGTGGTGCCGAGATCGATGCCGACGGCACGTTTGTGCTGATGAGGAACAGCGCTCTGGCCGGGTTCGGCGATTTGCAGTAATGCCATGGGTAATGAAACTTCCAGCGTTAAAGGATCAAGACTCGAGAAGCGAGTCATCGAATCGTTCCAGCTCTTCGAGGAGCTTGTCGACAAACTTGAGTTTGCGAACGCAATCAGCGGCAACGAGATCTCTGCCGGCGGCAAGAGACTCGGTCAGCTGCTGCATCAACATCTGGTGATCATGCCTGATCTCGCTGCGAAAATCCTTGATGGCGCGCTCAGGGTCGGCGTCATCTTTCAGATCGGCCAGACGTTCGCGCCACTCCAGCTGCTGCATCAGAAACGCGGTATCTTGCAGAGTCTGCTGTTCACCACGGATATCGGTGCCACGCAGGGAGAGCAGATATTCGGCACGGCGCAGCGGCGCCTTGAGGGTGGTGAATGCTTCGTTGATCTGGGCGGCACGTTGCACGGCAGCCAGCTGCTCCCGTTCGGGGGCTGTGGCAAAACGATCAGGATGGAATTGGGTTTGCAGCTGGCGGTAGGTATCAGCCAACTGACGGGTATCGAGCTCGAAGCCTTCAACCAGCCCAAACAGCTCGAAATGATTCATGCAAACCTCTTGGAAACGTTCGCCACAACCTCACTCGCCCCTGGCAAATGAGATATGGTTGAACGGGTCATGGGCGACCCGCTCAACCACAGACGAAGGATCATTGACGTCAAACATCTCAGACACTGAAGCTTTCGCCGCAACCACACTCGCCTTTGGCGTTGGGATTGTTGAACTGGAAGCCCTCGTTGAGGCCCTCCTTGACGAAATCCAGCTCGGTGCCATCCAGATGGATCAGGCTCTTGGCATCGACAATAATCTTGACGCCCTGCTGCTCGAACACCTGATCCTCATCGGTCAGTTCATCAACGAACTCAAGCACGTAGGCCAGACCGGAGCAGCCGGTGGTTTTGACGCCGAGGCGCAGGCCAATGCCCTTGCCCCGGTTAGCCAGAAAAGAGGAAACCCGTGCCGCGGCGGCATCTGTCATGGTAATAGCCATACTGCTCTCCGGCGCTTAGAGACCTTTCTTCTGCTTGTAATCGGCGATGGCGGCCTTGATGGCGTCCTCGGCCAGAATGGAGCAGTGGATCTTCACCGGTGGCAGGGCCAACTCTTCGGCGATATCGGTGTTCTTGATGCCAGCCGCTTCGTCCAGGGTCTTGCCCTTGACCCATTCGGTCACCAGGGAGCTGGAGGCGATGGCGGAACCGCAGCCGTAGGTCTTGAACTTGGCATCTTCGATGATGCCTTCGTCGCTGATCTTCAATTGCAGCTTCATCACGTCGCCACAGGCGGGCGCACCGACCATGCCGGTTGCAACGCTGGGATCATTCTTGTCGAAACCACCGACGTTGCGAGGATTCTCGTAGTGGTCGATTACTTTTTCACTGTAAGCCATATCTCACTCCTGCTAATTCTGTTGCTCACTGACCAGATAGATCAGTGATGAGCCCATTCGACCGTGTTCAGATCGACGCCGTCTTTGTACATCTCCCACAGAGGGGACATCTCGCGCAGACGACCGATGGAGTCACGAATAAGCTTGACCGCGTAGTCAATCTCTTCCTCGGTGGTGAAGCGACCCATGCTGAAACGGATGGAGCTGTGTGCCAGCTCGTCGTTCAGACCCAGTGCGCGCAGCACATAGGAAGGTTCCAGGCTGGCGGAGGTACAGGCCGAACCGGAAGAGACCGCCAAATCTTTCAGCGCCATGATGAGGGATTCCCCTTCCACATAGGCAAAGCTGACGTTGAGGTTACCAGGAACACGCTGATCCAGATCGCCATTGATGTAGACGGCTTCAATATCCTTGATGCCATTCCACAGACGCTGGCGCAGAGCCAAGATGCGCTCGCCTTCACTCACCATCTCTTCTTTGGCGATGCGGAAAGCTTCGCCCATACCGACGATCTGGTGGGTCGGCAGAGTACCGGAACGCATGCCGCGCTCGTGGCCGCCACCGTGCATCTGGGCTTCCAGACGAACGCGGGGTTTGCGGCGAACAAACAGTGCACCGATCCCTTTCGGACCATACACCTTGTGCGCGGAGACGGAGAGCAGGTCCACTTTCAGTGCTTCCACATCTACCGGGATCTTGCCCACACTCTGAACGGCATCCACGTGCAGCAGGATCTTGCGGGAACGGCACAACTCGCCGATGGCGGCAATGTTCTGAACCACGCCGATTTCGTTGTTCACATGCATGATGCTCACCAGGATGGTGTCATCACGCATGGCATTCTCGATCATCTCGATAGTGAACAGGCCGTTGGGCATCGGCTCAAGATAGGTCACCTCGAACCCTTCACGCTCCAGCTGGCGACAGGTATCGAGCACCGCCTTGTGTTCGGTCTTGGAGGTGATGATGTGCTTGCCCTTGCTGGCATAGAAGTGGGCAACACCCTTGATGGCCAGGTTATTGGATTCGGTCGCACCGGAAGTGAAGACGATCTCGCGGGGATCGGCACCGATCAGATCTGCCACTTGATTACGGGCCAGATCCACCGCCTCTTCGGCTTGCCAGCCAAAGCGGTGAGAACGGGAAGCCGGATTGCCGAACAGGCCATCCATGGTGAGACACTGCATCATTTTTTCTGCGACACGCGGGTCCACCGGACAGGTTGCCGAATAATCAAGGTAAATAGGCAGTTTCATGTTTTTCTCCGTCACAGTCCGGGTCATACAGAGTCCCGCTGTGGAAAGCACGTTTATAGTTGGACTTTCAAGCTCACATCGCCGTGTTCTGCCCGATCAACCAGGGACAACACGGTCTTCATTTGTTCATCTTGCTTGCCGGCAATGCGACGCACATCGGCCTGGCGTACCAGCTCGGCCAAGGTAATATCCCCGAGGAAGCTGGAGATCCGCTCACTCAGGTCGCGCCACAGGGAGTGAGTCAGGCACTGGGTACCGCCGTGGCAACCGCCCTTGCCGAGGCACTTGGTTGCATCGACCGACTCATCGACCGCGGTGATCACCTGACCAACCGAAATCTCGCCTGGGGCCAACCCGAGGCGATAACCACCGCCCGGGCCACGCACGCTGCTCACCAGACCATGTTTGCGCAGGCGGGCAAAGAGCTGCTCGAGATAGGACAACGAGATGCCCTGGCGCTCGGAAATATCGGCAAGGGGGACGGGCCCCTGCTCTGCATGCAGCGCCACGTCGAGCATGGCGGTTACAGCGTAACGTCCTTTTGAAGTCAGTCTCATGTGCCTTACCGTCTTGCGAAGCAATTTAATGGGGCACATGGTCACATACCCGACCAAATCAGTCAAGTATATGGTTGAGTAAATCAGTCGGATTAATCCGGTACGCGCGCTTTCTGCACCGAGGTCAGAATACCGCGCAGAATGTTGAGCTCCGCCGCTTCCGGCCGAGCCCGATTGAACAGGCGACGCAGCTTGCTCATCACATGACCCGGATGGTCATCGGCAATAAAACCGGTCTTCATCAGGGTTTGTTCCAGGTGCTGATAGAACCCTTCCAGCTGGGCGGCACTAGGATAGACCATCTCGTCTTCAGGCTCGGCGGCCTGCCCCTGCAGCCAGCGCATCCGCACTTCGTAGCAGAGAGTCTGCACCGCCATGGCCAGATTGAGGGAGCTGTAATCGGGATTGGCCGGAATGGCCACGTGGTAGTGGCACTTTTGCAATTCGTCGTTGGTGAGACCAGTGCGTTCACGGCCAAACACCAGCGCGACCGGGTGCTGCATCCCCTCGACTACCGACTTTTCGCCGGCCTCACGGGGATCGAGCATGGGCCAGCTCAGGGTTCGCGAGCGGGCGCTGGTGCCAATCACCAAACCACAATCGGCGATCGCGTCGTCCAGTGTCGGGACGATACGGGCATTGGCAAGCACATCGCTGGCACCAGCCGCCAGGGCGAAGGCATTGTCATCCGGCAAGGCTTGCGGATCAACCAATACCAGCTGGGTCAACCCCATGGTCTTCATGGCGCGTGCCGCAGACCCCATGTTGCCGGTATGAGAGGTGTTTACCAAAACGATACGAATCTGATCCAACATGCCCAGTCAATCTTCAGTCAAAAATGGCGCGCAATTGTAACATAAGAGAACACGATGTTGGCACCGTAAAAGCCGAGCCATTTCAGAACAAAACCACCCGTTTGTATAACAAACCAGCATGAGGGAAGTGAGAGGGGGGGAGTAAACTTGATGGATATCCGATAAACGGCACAGGAGACACAACGCCATGCTTCCTCCCTTTATCTATGAGAGATTGCCCAGCCTCTACCTGCTGGCAGCCATTGCCATTATTACGTTGAGTGATCAGCCCCTGCTCTGGTTTGCAGGCGCCTTGCTGTTTATCGCCGGAGCGGTGACCTGGATGATGCGCTCCAGCTACCGGCGTACCGACCTGATTATCTTTCCGAGCAAACGCTGGCTGCAGCCGGAGTGGCTGTATGAAGCGCAGCCCTTCATCTGGCTGGCTGCGGGGCTGGCCATGTCACAGCTGCCCGCCCCTGCGGCACTCATCGCCTTGGTGCCCTGTCTGTGGGCCTGTCGTTGCCTCTGGGCACGGCACCATTATCGTCGCCATGCCCATGGGGTGATTGTCCACTTAAGACGGGATCCCGCCCGGCGCCGTCTGCACCGGAGCCTGCGCTGACTCGGTGCGGGCGCGTTCGATAAACGTCGCCAGATCCATCAGGGGATACTTCATCAGGCTCGGCAAGCCATCGAGATCCAGACTGTCCATCAAGTTTTTCACCTCAAGGCCCAGTTCGGTATCCCCTTCTATCTTCAGCTTGCGCTGGAAAAAGAGCGAATCCGGATCCTCTTTGCGACCGGCAATCAGGATCAGGTCGTTGGCGGTACCGCTGAAGCAGACATCGGCCTTGTCACACTCGCGAGCCACCACCAGCTGGCCATTCTGCTCACTGATAAACCAGCACAGCTCCAGATCAGAGACTTCGACTTTCAGCCACTTGTCTGCCAGAAACTCGAAATCGCCATCTTCGATAGCCTCTTTGAAAACCCGGGCCAGCAAACTCTCCATCAGCTGCTTTTGCAGATTGAAGGGAACCAGCTTGAGGGGATGGCGCAAGAAGCGCGGAGCCTGTTCGACCAGGCGACGTTGCAGTTGTTGAAACACAATAGACTCCCTTTTTTGCGCATTCAAACACAGGGCGAGTGGCAAGATCCTGTTGGAAATCAAAATTGTGCAGGGTTACCTCAAGAAGGGTAAAGCCACACAAAGCTGCCTCAGGTCAAAAAGCGAGAGTGCATGGCTGCATACAATCAGGGCTCGTTTGCCCTTCATATGCACTCTCGGAGCGTACCAATGGAATTACTCTGTCCGGCAGGCAGTTTGCCGGCACTGAAAACCGCCGTGGATAACGGGGCCGATGCCGTTTATATCGGTTTCAAGGATGACACCAATGCCCGCCACTTTGCCGGTCTCAACTTTACCGACAGCAAACTGGAGAAGGCGGTGGATTATGTGCATCAACATGGTCGCAAGCTGCATATTGCCATCAATACCTTTGCCCATCCCGGGGCCGATACTCGATGGAAACAGGCGGTTGATCGCGGGGTGGCCCTCGGCGCCGATGCGTTAATCATCGCCGATCTCGCCGTGCTGGAATATGCCAGCCGCCACTACCCCGAGATGGAACTCCATGTCTCGGTGCAGGCCAGCGCCACCAATGCCGCCGCCATACGCTTCTATCAGCAGCAATTCAATGTCACACGGGTGGTGCTGCCCCGGGTGCTCTCCATGCATCAGGTCAAGCAGCTGGCCCGCGAGACCGATGTTGGCCTTGAGGTATTCGCTTTTGGCAGCCTCTGCATCATGGCCGAGGGGCGCTGCTATCTCTCCTCCTACATGACTGGCGAGAGTCCCAACACCGTCGGCGCCTGCTCACCGGCCAAGTTCGTCCGTTGGGAAGAGACCCCGAATGGTCTCGAGTCGCGGCTCAACGAGGTGCTGATCGACCGCTATGGCCCGGGCGAAAATGCCGGTTACCCAACCCTGTGCAAGGGGCGTTTCGACGTGGATGGGCAGACCTACCACGCGCTGGAAGAGCCCACCAGTCTCAATACCCTGGGTCTCCTGCCCGAGCTGTTCAAGACCGGGATCCAGTCGGTCAAGATTGAAGGGCGCCAGCGCAGCCCCGCCTATGTGGAGCAGGTGACCCGGGTATGGCGTGCAGCCATCGATGCCTATCAGGCCAATCCCGAGGCCTATCAGGTCAAAGCTGAGTGGGATGCCCAGCTCGCACGCGTCTCCGAAGGTAGCCAGACTACCCTCGGCGCCTACCATCGTCAGTGGCAATAAGGAGTCCACCCATGCAATTTTCTCTCGGGCCTCTGCTCTTCTACTGGCCCAAAGCCGATACCGAAGCCTTTTATCATGCCGCTGCCGACAGTCAGGCCGACATCATCTATCTGGGTGAGACCGTCTGCAGCAAGCGGCGCGAACTCAAAGTCGATGACTGGATTGCGCTGGCCCGTCAGGTGGCCAGCTCCGGCAAGCAGGTCGTGCTCTCGACCCTCGCCCTTATCTCCGCGCCTTCCGAGCTCAAGGAGGTGAAGCGGCTGGTCGACAATGGCGATCTAATGGTCGAAGCCAACGATCTCGGTACGGTGCAACTCGCCTGGGAGGCAGGGATCCCCTTCGTCTGTGGCCCCGCCATCAACGCCTATAACGCCGATGTACTGCGCATGCTGCTCAAACAGGGGATGAAACGCTGGGTCATGCCGGTGGAGCTCTCCCGTGACTGGCTGATCCAGCTCAATCAGGATCTGGGCCCCCTGCGCGACCAATTTGAGGTGGAGGTGTTTGCCTACGGTCATCTGCCGCTCGCCTACTCGGCGCGCTGCTTCACCGCCCGATCCCTCGACAAGCCCAAGGACAACTGCGAGCTCGCCTGCATCAACTACCCCACCGGACGACTGGCCAACAGCCGCGAGGGGCAGCGGGTGTTCAATCTCAACGGGATCCAGACCCAGTCCGGTTACTGCTACAACCTGGGTAACGAGCTGGCTGGTATGGAAGGTCTGGTGGATGTGGTCAGACTTTCACCGCAAGGGATGGAGACGCTGGAGATGCTGGCCCGCTTCAAAGCCAACCGGCAGGGCCAGGCTCCCCTCCCCTTGCAGCAAGGAAGCGACTGTAACGGCTACTGGCGCCAGATCCCCGGCATGTGCCTGGTGGAGTAAACCCGCCATTCGCCCAACAAAAAGGCCTCATCGCGAGGCCTTTTTTACCACTATCTGGCAGTGGTTCAGGAGGGCTGATCACCCTTGTTACGAGCGCTCTGGGCACCTGGCGGCAAGGGCTTGCGCGCCATCAACTCCAGTTCCAGCAGCGCATAGCGGTGCTCGATGAAGTCATAGACGTTGTTGGATAAGGCCAGCTTGAAGTAGCTGATGGCTTCCTTGCGGTTGCCTTTGCCCAGCTCGAACTTGCCCAGATAGAAGTAGGTTTCACACAGGCGCTCGGCGAGCTCCCGGTTATCCTTCACCCCTTTCACCACGTTGCCCATCAGCTGGGAAGCGTTGATCTCGCCGGTATAGAGGCGAACCAGATCCCAGTTCCAGGCATCGTCATCGTACTTGTTGAGACGCTCGCGCATCCGGCTCATGGCGGCCGACGGGTCGAGTTTCTGCTCGGCCAGATAGAGCCAGATCACCCGATAGGGGTCTTCCGGCTGCGCCTCGTAGAAACGCTTCATATCGGCCGCGGCCAGTTCGGGACGGTTGCCGTAATAGAGGGCGATGCCACGGTTGAGATAGGCATAGTCATAGTCCGGCGCCAGTTCGAGGGCAGAATCGAACGCATCATAGGCTTCGTCGTAATTCTGCTGCTGTACCAGATAGACGCCGATGAAGTTGTAGGCTTCGGCGAAATCCGGTTTCTCCCGCAGGGCACGGTTGAAATCGAGCCGCGCGAGGGAACGCAGACCAACCCGATCAAACACCACGGCACGCTCATAGAACAACTCTGCCCGTTGCTCGGTGGTCAGTTCCATTTCACTGAGCATCTGCCCGAGTCGGGCGAGCGCCAGCTCACTCTGGTAGGAGACCTGCAGGGGGGTCGCCAACACCAGTGAAGCAGGCTGCGGCTTGGGAACCTTGGGGGTGTTAACCTGACTGCTACTGCTGCAACCCCACATGGGAAGCAACAACAGGATACCGAGGAGGTATCCAATCCCTTTCCTGACGTTCAATGAACACTCCGACGCTTACGCTTGACCCCGCATATGGTAAAGGTCAACTGCCGCTTTGTCATGTAGCTGTGCCCCTCTACCTCAAATAAATCAGGATTCGACAGGGTATCCGGCATCGCACCAACCGCGAAACCCGCCGTCGACGCTGATCACCTTGCGATAACCCATCTGTTGCAGGTTGTCCGCCGCCAGAATTGAGCGAAAACCACCACCACAATAGAGGTAGAGCTCGGTCTCGAGATCCGGGAACTGGGTCTCGATATCCCGCTCAATCACGCCACGACCCAGATATCGGGCACCGGGCAGATGGCCTTTGGCCCACTCGCTCTCTTCCCGCACGTCGATTAGGTGAAACGTGCGCCCTTCGTCCTGCCAGCGCTTGATCTGGTGAACATCGGTTTCGGTGATGCGGGAGCGGATCCCGTCAACAAGCGCCAAAAAACGGGGATTGTGATGCATGACAAACTCCTGTTGTTTAAATCATGTGCGTCAGCAAACGACACGCAGAGATAAGAAAAGAGCGCCATGAGGCGCTCTTCACTGTTACGGCAGGATTTCCTGTTGGTCCGCACCCTCTTTCTCTACCTGGGTGGGCAGCATGTGCTCGCGCTTGACGCCGAGGAACATGGCAAACGCACTCGCCACATAGATGGAAGAGTAGGTACCGAACGCCACACCGATCACCATGGCCACGGCAAAACCGTGGATCAGCGCACCGCCCTTGAGCAGCAGCGCCAGCACCACGATAAAGGTAAGGCCGGAGGTGATGATGGTACGACTCAGGGTCTCGGTCATGGAGAGATCCAGAATGTACTCGGTATCCCCTTTACGCACCTTGCGGAAGTTCTCCCGCAAGCGGTCGAACACCACGATAGTATCGTTCAGGGAGTAACCCACCAGGGTCATCAGTGCCGCCAGTACGGTCAGGTCGAACTCGTACTGGAAGTAGGCAAAGACACCCAGCGTGATCACCACGTCGTGCACCAGGGAGAGAATGCCCCCCAGCGCCAGACGCCATTCGAAACGCACTGCCACGTAGGCCAGGATACAGAGGATGGAGGCCAGCATGGCCAGCGCACCGTCTGTCGCCAGTTCATCACCCACGGAAGGGCCGACGAACTCGACGCGTTTGAGCACTGCGCCCTCGTCGAGCTGCTTGGCCGCCGCCAGCACTTCGTTACCCTGTTGTTCTACCTTGACCCCCTCTTTCGGGGTCAGGCGGAACAGCACGTCACGGCTGGAGCCAAAGTGTTGCAGGGTTGCCCCTTCAATCTTCTGCTCTTCCAGAGCGTCATGGATCTTGTCCAGGCTCACCGACTGCTGGAACCCCACCTCGATAGTGGTACCACCGGTAAAGTCCAGACCCCAGTTCAGCCCCCGATCAAACAGGAAGAACAGGGCTACCACCATCAGCACGGAAGAGAAAACCACACCCGGCTTGGCATAGCGCATAAACGGGATCGGTTTTTCAAAATGTAGAATCTGAAACATCTCTCTATCCTCAGATGGGCAGCTTGTCGATACGCCGTCCACCCCAAGCCAGGTTGATAATGGCACGGGAAACTGTGATGGCAGTAAACATGGAGGCGGTCAGACCAATGCCCAGCGTCAGGGCAAAGCCCTTGATGGCGCCAGTACCGATACCGAACAGGATCACGCAGGTGATCAGCGAGGTCACGTTGGAGTCGGCGATGGTGGAGAATGCCCGATCAAAGCCCAGATGGATGGCTTGCTGAACACCACGACCGTTGCGGATCTCTTCACGAATACGCTCGTAGATCAGCACGTTGGCATCCACCGCCATACCCAGCGTCAGGACGATACCGGCGATACCCGGCAGGGTCATGGTGGCCCCCGGGATCATCGACATGATGCCGACAATCAACACCAGGTTCATACAGAGCGCCAGGTTGGCGACCCAGCCGAACGCGCGGTAGTAGATCCCCATGAACAGCACGATCACCAGCATGGCCCAGCCGATGGCTTCCATACCGCTGTCGATGTTCTGTTGACCCAGGCTCGGGCCAATGGTGCGTTCTTCCACGATCTGGATCGGGGCGATCAGGGCACCGGCACGCAGCAGCAGCGCCAGGTTGTGGGCTTCGTTGGCGTTGTCGATCCCTGTGATACGGAACTGGCTGCCAAGACGCGACTGGATGGTGGCGACGTTGATCACCTCCTCCTGCTTGCGGAACTTGCGCTTGCCATCCGGACCCGGTTGACCGACCGGCTTGTACTCGATGAAGACGGTCGCCATCCCTTTACCGACGTTATCCTTGGTAAAGTTGGCCATCTTGTTGCCACCCTGGCCATCCAGCTTGATGTTGACCTGGGGACGGCTGTACTCGTCGAAACCGGACTGGGCACCCACGATGTGGTCACCGGTCAGGATCACCCGCTTTTGCAGCACCACGGGACGACCGTTTCGATCGTTGTAGACCTTGGAGCTGGGCGGGACACGGCCATCGGCCGCAGCCTGGATGTCGGCAGTCTCATCGACCATGTGGAATTCCAGGGTCGCGGTTGCACCCAGGATCTCCTTGGCGCGGGCGGTATCCTGAATACCGGGCAGTTCAACGACAATGCGCTCGGCGCCTTGCTGTTGTACCAGAGGCTCGGCCACGCCCAGTTCGTTGACCCGGTTACGGATGATGGTGATGTTCTGCTCGAGGGCGTACTTCTTCACTTCCTTGATCTTGGCTTCGCTCAGACCAGCCAGCAGGATGAACTCATCCCCTTTCTGCTCGGTAGTGAAAGTCAAATCAGGGTTCTGACGACGCAGATGAGAAACGGCGCGTTCCTGATCGGCTTCGTCACGGAAGATCACCTGCACCTGATCTCCGACCCGGCGTACGCCGGAGTAACGGATCTTCTGGGTGCGCAGCTCGGAGCGGAAATCCTGCACCATCTGCTCTTGCTGCTTGGTCAGTGCTTCGGCCATGTCCACTTCCATCAGGAAGTGCACACCACCGCGCAGATCAAGACCCAGCTTCAGAGGCGCCGCACCGATGGCTTCGAGCCAGGCGGGAGTGGAAGGTGCCAGGTTGAGTGCGGTAATGAAGTTGTCGCCCAGCTTGTTGGCAACGATATCGCGCGCCTTCAGCTGGTCTTCGGTGTTCTTGAAACGGATCAGGATAAAACCGTGCTCGAATGCAGCATGTTTGACCGGGATCTTGGCCGCTTCAAGGGTCTCTTTCACCAGATCAAGAGTATCTAGCTTGACTTCGGCACCACGGCTGGCAGAAACCTGCAAAGCCGGATCTTCGCCGTAAAGATTGGGGGCTGCATATAGAAAACCGATGGCGATCACCAGGATCACCATCAGGTATTTCCACAGCGGATAGCGATTCAACACGCTGTGCTCCTTGGGAGATTAAAGGGACTGGATAGAACCCTTGGGCAGAACGGCAGAGACGAAGTCCTTTTTGATGGTGACTTGAGTCTGGTCGTTCAGGGCGATCACCAGGTAATCGCTGTCTGCAGCCACTTTGGCAATTTTGCCAACCAGGCCACCGGAAGTGAGCACTTCATCACCCTTGGACAAGGAGCTCATCAGATTGCGGTGATCCTTGGCACGTTTGGCCTGGGGACGATAGATCATGAAGTAGAAAATCAGGCCGAATACGGCCAGCATGATGATCATTTCCATACCACCACCCTGTGCACCCGGTGCTGCGCCTTCTGCATACGCCTTGGAGATAATGCTCATTTAACAACCTCTTATTGATGTAGATTTAAAAAAACAAAATTATATGTTGTTGTTATTTAACGTCATTTTCAGCTAACGGAGGCACAGGCTTCCCTTGCCGACGGTAAAACTCTGTTACAAAGTCGTCTAATTTACCCTGCTCGATCGCGTCCCGCAAACCCTGCATCACGCGTTGGTAATAACGCAGGTTATGAATCGTATTCAGACGGGCACCGAGGATCTCGTTGCACTTGTCCAGATGGTGCAGGTAGCTACGGCTGTAGTTCTTGCAGGTGTAGCAATCGCATTCGGCATCCAGGGTGCTGGTGTCGTTGCGGTGCTGGGCATTGCGGATCTTCACCACGCCATCGGTGGTGAACAGGTGGCCGTTGCGGGCGTTGCGGGTCGGCATGACGCAGTCGAACATGTCAATACCACGGCGCACCCCTTCCACCAGATCTTCCGGCTTGCCGACACCCATCAGGTAGCGCGGCTTGTCAGCCGGAATTTTCGGGCAGACGTGCTCGAGGATGCGGTGCATGTCCTCTTTGGGTTCGCCCACGGCCAGACCACCGACCGCATAACCGTCGAAACCGATCTCCAGCAGCCCCTTGAGGGAGACATCCCGCAGATCTTCGTAGACCGAGCCCTGAATGATGCCGAACAGGGCGTTCTTGTTACCCAGCGCATCAAACTTTTCACGGGAGCGCTTGCCCCAGCGCAGGGACATCTCCATGGACTTGCGCGCTTCTTCATAAGTGGCCGGGTACGGAGTGCACTCGTCGAAGATCATCACGATGTCGGAGCCCAGATCGTACTGGATCTCCATGGACTTCTCGGGGTCGAGGAAGATCTTCTCGCCATTGATGGGGTGACGGAAGTGGACGCCCGCTTCGGTGATCTTGCGAATATGGCCCAGGCTGAACACCTGGAAACCACCGGAGTCGGTCAGGATCGGTCCCTGCCAGTTCATGAAATCGTGCAGATCGCCGTGGGCACGCATCACTTCCTGACCCGGACGCAGCCAGAGGTGGAAGGTGTTACCCAGCAGGATCTGGGCGCCGGTTTCACGCACTTCTTCCGGGGTCATCCCCTTGACGGTGCCGTAAGTCCCGACCGGCATAAAGGCCGGCGTTTGTACCACACCACGTTCGAAGACCAGTTGACCGCGACGGGCACGGCCGTCGGTGGTTTTCAGTTCAAATTTCATTGCTACCTCGGCTGCGTCAGATAAACAGTCTGACAATAGGAGGGCCGCTCACGGCCCGGTAAATAAGCTGAAGCTTATGCTTCAACCTGGCGACGGGTGACGAACATGGCGTCCCCGTAGCTGAAGAAACGGTACTGCCCGGCCACGGCTGCCTGATAGGCCGCCATCACGTTGTCATAACCGGCAAAGGCGCTGACCAGCATGATCAGGGTCGACTCCGGCAGATGGAAGTTGGTGACCATGGCATCGACAATCTGGAACTGATAGCCAGGGAAGATGAAGATGTCGGTGTCACTAAAGAAGGGCGCCAGCGGTTTGCCCTGTGCCAGGGTGACCTTGGCCGCGCTCTCCAGCGAACGGACCGACGTGGTCCCCACCGCAATCACCCGGCCACCACGGGCACGGGTGGCCGCGATGGCATCCACCACCTCTTGCGGCACTTCCGCATACTCGGAGTGCATATGGTGATCTTCAATCTTCTCAACCCGCACCGGCTGGAAGGTCCCCGCCCCTACATGCAGGGTGACGAAGGCCGTTTCAACCCCTTTGGCCCGAATTTTCTCAAGTAGCGGCTCATCAAAGTGCAGGCCGGCGGTCGGCGCCGCGACGGCGCCCGGCTTTTGATTGTAAACGGTCTGGTAGCGCTCCTTGTCGGCATCCTCGTCGGGACGGTCGATATAGGGGGGCAGCGGCATGTGGCCGATGGCCTCCAAAATCTCCAGCACCGGACGCGGGTCGAGGAAGTGGATCTCGAACAGGGCGTCGTGGCGGGCTCGCATCTCGGCTTCAACACCACCATCCATGATCATCCGGGTGCCGGGCTTGGGCGCCTTGGATGCACGGACATGGGCCAGCACGCTGTGCTCGTCCAGAATGCGCTCGACCAGTACCTCCAGCTTGCCGCCGCTGGCCTTCTGGCCAAACATGCGCGCCGGAATGACACGGGTGTTATTGAATACCAGCAGGTCACCCGGATTGAGCTGATCCAGCACATCCACAAATTGACCGTGGCGCAGGGCGCCAGTCTGACCATCGAGCTGCAACAGGCGGCTGGCAGTACGCTCTGCCATCGGATAGCGGGCAATCAGCTCGTCTGGCAGATCAAAATGAAAATCGGATACTTGCATCTTTCACCTCGGGGGAATCGGCGGCTAGTCTAGTTATCCCCATCTTCCAAGGCAACCCAAAAGACCAAAAACCCAAGAGAGACAAGGGGTAGCGAGCAATATTGAGACACACCTCCGGTTAATGATTCTTTAATGTTATGTATTGACCCTGATCATGTTTTGCCAGTTGGGGCTGGGCTAGGGTGAAAGCAGATACACAAGGAGGCCCACCATGATGACCCTATCCGAAATCATGACCGAACATCCCTTCACTCTGGGTCCGTCAAACAGTGTCAAACAGGCGATGGACCTGATGCAGCAGGAGCGGATCCGCCACATTCCCATCGTCGACGAGCAGCATCACCTGCTGGGGTTGGTAACCCTCACCGATATCCTGGCCACCCGGGAATCCAAGCTGCTGCTCATCAGCCCGGAGCGGGAAGCAGAATTTACCGACAGCGTGCAACTCGACGAGATCATGACACGGCAAGTGGCGAGCGTAGATCCTCACGCCGGCATCAAGGAGGCGGCACTTTACCTGCAGCGGCACAGATATGGCTGCCTGCCGGTACTCAAAGGACGCAAGCTGATCGGCATTGTCACCGAGTCGGACTTTATTGCCGTGGCCATCAACCTGCTGGAATTGATGGAAGAGCAGGAACCCCCAACCGAATTTTGACAGAATGCAATGTAATTAAATTACAATAAAAGCGTTTTCAGCCGTCAAAACAAGCTGAAATGATGAAATACTTTCATTTTGATTGAAAAATTACACCAAATGCTTGCATTGTGATCTGCATCACACTATCATCCCTCTCATGCAATAGTTGCCGAGGGGGAGACGAGGGATTGTGCACCCATTATCTTCCTCTCATATGTCTGCAAGTTTGCACACCCCGTAGTTAGTCTTTGCTGTAAAGCATTTGTTTATATAGCCATTCCTTGTTTGATGACCCGGCCCTGTCGTTGCGATAGCGCCGGGATTTTTTTATCTGCGCTTTCGGCTTCCCCCTTACCAGCACATCCCCCATCGCTGCGAGCAGCGGCCTCAACCTCCTGCGCCACCTGTTTGCACCACCGTTTATCTCATCGCGTCATCGTGGCTCTGCACACCCCTTCTTATGCCTTGAAAAGGCGATGTAGCGCACAGATATTGAACCACGACAAGGAGTTATCTCAGTAGGCCAGAGATATTCATGTTAGGTACAGCCATAGTGAGTTATCTAATAAGTAGATTTAAGCGATTCAAAATTGCGGCTTTTATCGATTAGCGGAAGCCCCTATGATGAATCCATCGAAAGTTAAGCGCCTCGTCTGGCAAGACTCTTCAACACCAGACCGGCATATGTACATCACCAAGGAGCAATTACATGTCTACCTACATCAACACTGAAATCAAGCCGTTCAATGCTACCGCCTACCACAATGGCAAATTCGTTCAGGTGTCTGACGCTGACCTGAAAGGCAAGTGGTCCGTGGTCTTCTTCTACCCGGCTGACTTCACCTTCGTTTGCCCGACCGAGCTGGGCGACCTGGCTGACAACTACGCTGAATTCCAGAAACTGGGCGTCGAGATCTACTCTGTCTCTACCGATACCCACTTCACTCACAAAGCATGGCACGACACTTCTGACACCATTCAGAAGATCCAGTACCCGATGATTGGTGACCCGACTGGTACCATCACCCGCAACTTCGGCGTGATGATCGAAGAAGCTGGTCTGGCTGACCGCGGTACCTTCGTAATTGACCCGCAGGGCATCATCCAGATCGTCGAGATCAATGCTGGCGGCATCGGCCGTGACGCACTGGAACTGCTGCGCAAAGTCAAAGCGGCCCAGTATGTTGCTTCCCACCCGGGTGAAGTGTGCCCGGCCAAATGGAAAGAAGGCGAAGCCACTCTGGCCCCGTCCCTGGACCTGGTAGGCAAGATCTAAGCCTCCCGCTTCCAAGACCGGCCCGTATAAGGGCCGGTTTTATTTCCGGCCCCAAGCAAAGGCGCCGGTCTGCTTTACGGCTTACATCTCACGCCGACCCGCAATCACAAGAAGGAATTCGAAGATGTTGGATACCAACCTCAAACAACAGCTGAACACCTATCTGCAGTACATCGTCAATCCCATCGAGATCAGCGTGTCCGGCAACGACAGCGACAAATCTGCAGAGCTGCTGGCACTGGCCAGCGAGATCGCCGAGATGTCCCCCAAGATCACCCAGACCTCTGGCACTGCCGCTCGCAAGCCTTCCATGAGTGTCGCGCCGCAGGGCCAAGCCCCGCGCGTTCACTTTGCCGGCATCCCCATGGGTCATGAATTTACCTCTCTGGTGCTCGCCCTGCTGCAAAGCGGCGGCCACCCCTCCAAGGCAGATGCAGCCGTGCAGGAGCAGATCCGCAATCTCAAGGGCGAGTTCCACTTCGAGACCTATATCTCCCTCTCCTGCCACAACTGCCCGGACGTAGTACAGGCCCTCAACCTGATGGCTACCCTGAACCCCGGCATCACTCACACCATGATCGACGGCGCCCTGTTCCAGGAAGAGGTTGCCGAGCGTCAAATCATGGCGGTACCGAATGTCTACCTGAACGGCCAACCGTTCAGCCAGGGCCGTATCTCGCTGGAAGAGATCGTCGCCAAACTCGACACCGGCGCCGCCGAGCGCAAGGCTGCCGAGCTGAATGAGAAAGCTCCCTACGACGTACTGGTGGTGGGAGGTGGCCCGGCCGGCGCCGCAGCGGCCATCTATGCCGCTCGTAAAGGCATTCGCACTGCCATCGTTGCCGAGCGTTTCGGTGGTCAGGTGATGGACACCGTCGGCATCGAGAACTTTATCTCCGTGCCCTATACCGAAGGCCCCAAACTGGCCGCCAGCCTGGAGCAGCACGTCAAAGAGTACGGCGTGGAAGTGATAACCGAACAGCGCGCCGCCGCCATCAGCAAAGATGGATATGTGAACGTGGATCTCGCCTCTGGCGCCACCTTGAAGAGCCGCGCCGTGATCCTGGCGACCGGTGCCCGCTGGCGTGACCTGAACGTGCCAGGCGAGCTCGAGTACCGCACCAAGGGCGTGGCCTACTGCCCGCACTGTGATGGCCCCTTCTTCAAGGGCAAGCGGGTTGCGGTGATCGGGGGCGGTAACTCCGGCATCGAGGCAGCGATCGACTTGGCTGGCATCGTCGAGCATGTGACTGTGGTGGAGTTCGCCGACACCCTGCGTGCCGATGAAGTACTGCAGAAGAAGGCTCGCTCCATGGGCAATATCGACATCATCATGAGCGCTCGCACCACCGAAGTGATAGGTGATGGCAGCAAGGTGGTCGGTATGGACTACGAAGATCGCACCACAGGTGAGATCAAACACCTGGCGGTGGCGGGTATCTTCGTCCAGATCGGCCTGGTACCGAACACCGAGTTCCTCAAAGGGAGCGAGATAGCCCTGACCCGCTTTGGCGAGATCGAGATCGATACCAAAGGGGCGACCTCCCTGCCCGGCGTCTACGCCGCAGGGGATGCCACCACGGTACCGTTCAAGCAGATCATCATCTCCATGGGTGCTGGCGCCACCGCCGCACTGGGTGCGTTTGATTACCTCATCCGTAACCCAGCTCCTGAAGCGACCCAGGCTGATGCTGTGACCGCCTGATAAACCCAGCGCAACAAAAAGCCGACGCTCGATTAAGTAAACACGAGCGTCGGCTTTTTTATATCTGCATCGATGCGCAATAAAAACCCCGCAGCAAATGGCGGGGTTGTTCATGACTGGACTTAAACGACGGGCATCACTCCAGCAAGAAAACAGCCTCGATATTATCACTTACCGTGATCTGCTGTTGTTGATAGCTGTTGTCCGCCATATCCGCCGCAGGAGCAGCCATCGCCATGGCCTGCACCACTTTCAGGTTGCGGCTGTAGGCGGTAATGGGCGAAGCATTGCGGTACTCCACACTGTAGACCTTGCCAAGCTTCATCCCGAACGCCTTGGCCAGAGATTCAGCCTTGATTTTGGCATCCTCAACGGCATTCAGACGGGCCTGCTCCTTGATGACCTGCGGCGATTTCAACCCGTATTCAATCTGGGATACAGACTCCAGCCCGGCTTTAAGTGCGGTATCCATCAGGGGGCTCAACTTGTCGAGCTGATAGAGCTTCACCGCCAATTGTCGCTGAGCACGATACCCCAACAATACCGGCTTCTTATTTTCGCCATACTGATATTCCGGCGAGACCATCAGGTTGCCAGCCTCAACATCGCTGCGCTTTATTCCCAGCCCTTCCAGTTGGCTGAAAAAGGCTGCGACCTTGGTATCGACCTGCTGCTTGGCCTTAAGGCCCTGCTTATCCAGTGCACTCACCGCCACATTGAGGGTGAGCATATCGGGTTCGGTCTTCTGCTCGGCATAACCACTCACCACCAGATGGGGCGCTTGCGGCACTTCAATCGCCAGCAGCGGAGCACTGACAACCAGAGCGGAAAGAGTAAGAAGGGGACGCCACATAGAAAAAAACCTCAATCGGAAAGATTGAGGTCATTATGCCCGTGCAGTTACGGGATTCATATATCATGCAAGGGAGGGAGCTGATCCAGTATCTGATTGGTCAGATCGAGACTAATGGTGACCATGCTGCCGGGATCCTGGCTCTGGTTTGCCATATCCAGCGCAGGAGCCGCGCCACAGACCAACACCTCATCATCGAAATGGAACGAGTCCCACGACAGAACGTGTCCTTGCACCGCCTGTCCGATATTGGTGCCACCACTATCCTCCTCCATCGCAGACCAAGGGATGGTATCAGATGGTCCTAGCAAATCTTGCAACAACGGAGAGTGAAAACTGGCCAGCGGATACTCCTGCTGCCCCTGATTATGGCCAACCAGAATCATGTTATGGGCAGACTCGGTATCCATGACCGGCACATAAGTGATAGAGGCCGTAGCGAAATCAACATAGAGCGAGCCCGCTACATCACCGGCCTCATTCTCAATCTCCATCCCATCCAGCCGATCCCCCGCGATCGAGGCCTGATAGCCAAACTGGCCTGCGCAGGTAATGTTCCCCTGCCCATCCCAGCTATAACGGATGCCATCAATGTCGACCCAGTTGAATGACTGCATGATTACCCCTCTCCTCTACTGCCGCTATCTTATCCATCCCCTTGAGGAAAAAACAGGGGCCAGGCAAGCCCGGCCCCGAGACAACGTTACGGATCAACCTTCAAGTTACCGTCATCCAGCAACTTCTGAATAATCTGCAAGTCACTGTTACCCAGGGTCGTCAAGTCAATACTGTCAAATTTTATGACGTGGGTGGTTCCTCCATTCGTACCATCCAAATCAATAGTCAATGTTGATTTGTTTGTGCCTGGCCCATCACTACTGAAATTGAGGTACGCATCAAGCGAACCAGAGTTGGCATGTTCGCCAGTGAGCAGCTCGCTTATATCCAGTACATCTCCGCCAGTGCCGGTGGTGAAGTCTTGGATGACATCCACACCACCGATATCACCCGCCCCCCACTTGAAGGTATCGCTGCCAGAGCCACCTACAAGAGTATCCGAGCCTAATCCACCGATCAGGATGTCATTACCTAATCCACCGATAAGCTGATCATCTCCGCCCAACCCCTTGAGTGTATCGTTATCGGCACTGCCATGTATGATGTCATCCATAGCTGTGCCGGTGAACACATTGCCAGCTTCGATGGTGACATGCAGATTCACGCTCGAAGTGGCATCGTTGTCGGCATCCTGCACTACCACTAGGAAGTCGAGGTCCGCATCCACGGTGGTGGTCTGGGTCTTGATAAAGCCGATATCGGAGACCTTGACCACATCGTTGTCGCTTTGGTTGGCAAAGCTGGTGAGACCATCGAAACCATCATTGAAGTCGCGGTCATAGTTGAGCGCGACGCTGGTGGTGATGTCTTCGACCGACGTCAGGATCTGCGCCCCGTAGATCTGCCAGCTCTCACCGGCGGCGTTGTAGTCATTGCTCTCGATGACGATCGCTCCATCGTTGTTGTCCAGGGTGATGCCATAGACGGCCAGGGCAGCCAGCGCCGTTGCACCGCTGAAATTGCGGTAGATGTCGCTGTTGCTGACCACCAGCGCCCTAGTGGTCGTAACACCTCCGGCACCGACCAGCTTCAGCACGATAACCAAATCCTCATTGTTGATGCCATCGAACTTCAGGTAGACGCCATCAGCACGGCCGGTCGGGGTCAGCCCCAGGTTGCCGGTGGGGTTGGAGGTATAGAAGTTCAGGTCCAGCACTTCGCCCTTGCCAATGGTGTCGCCCGCCACCCCGTTCTCGCTGTTGGACAGAGAGACGTAGGAACTCGTCTGGGTGAAGGTCTCACCATTGACGAAGACGTTGGTGTTCGTGCCTCCCGTCTGCAGATTGTTGCTACCGGTGCCACCACCGGTCTCGGCGTAGCTCCTGAACTGCACGAAGAAGTCAGTGGCCAGCTGAGAAACCGCCACCTCCGGATTGGTGGTATCCACCGAGCTTCCACCCGGCACATAGCCCGTGATACCCAGCGAAGCGCTGGTTTTCAGCACCTGGAAGCCCTCGATCGGCCCGTCCAGCGTCACCGTGTAGGTGCCGTTCACCTTGTCGAAGGTCAGGGTACCGGTAGCCTCTTCCTTGACGCCGGGGTTGGCCGGGTTCGGCGCGTAGTCGAACTCGATATCGAAGGTCGCGGTGGTAGCGCTCTCCGACACCCAGGTCACCGATTGCGCGCTGATCGCCGAGCCACCGACATTGCCCGTCAGCATGATGGACTTGAAGTCCGAGTCCGCCGCACTGAAGGGACCACTGCCACGAGTATCGGCACCGGTGCTGTAGTCGAACACGCCGGTAGCTCCGCCCGGGTTGCCACTGTTGGAGTACACTAGGTTCGAGGTTGCCAAGATCGCCGGCACGTCGTCCTCGACCTGGATCAGCAGATCACCGGCCAGCGGCACCGGATTTCCGCCGTTGGTGGCCTTGACTGCCTCGGTCAGGTTCAGCGTGAGGATTTCGTTGTCGTTGTCGTTGCTGTTGGCCAGCGGGTGATCCAGCGGACCGCTGAGCGTGAAGGTGTAAGCGCCATTGGCCTGCACCACCAGGGTGAAGATAGTGGCCGCGCCCGCCATCGCCGTCAGGGTATTACCGACGACGTTGTAGGTGACAGCCACACCATCAGAGGTCAGGGTCGGCAGGAACGCCGGCGAACTCTGCAGGCTGAAGGTGGCAGGACCGTTGCCGATCAGCAGCTCGGTCAGGCTGCCGGTGGCAACCGTGGTCTGCAGATCGTTATCGGTAATACCACCGGGCAGTTCGTCCTCGTCCACCCTGCCGATCACCGGTGCAGCATCCTCGATATTGACCGTCAGCGTGGCCTGCGACGGGTCGCCGTCCTTGTCGATGATCACGTAGTCGAAGCTCTCGC
The DNA here is from genome assembly GCF_019048085.1 of Aeromonas sp. FDAARGOS 1416. Classification (NCBI taxonomy): domain Bacteria; kingdom Pseudomonadati; phylum Pseudomonadota; class Gammaproteobacteria; order Aeromonadales; family Aeromonadaceae; genus Aeromonas; species Aeromonas sp. FDAARGOS 1416. Next base: position 1,998,847 of record NZ_CP077301.1, read on the forward strand.
TGGTATCCGACGCAACGCTCTGCGGCGCAACGTAGCTCCAGGTGCCGTTGGTAAAGTTGAAGCTCAGTTTGCCGCCCAGATCGGTGACGATGTTGCTCAACTGGCTACCGGCGATGCTACCGCCCGTACTCACCGCAATGGTGCCCACGCCGTTCCAGGTGTAGGTAACCCCATCGATCTCGATCGACAGCACCCGACCGGCGCCATCGGCGCCAAAGGCATCGTCGTCACCGCCACCCACGACATTGTTGTTGCCGAGCAGGACGTTGCCGCTGACCGTGTTGCCCGATATCTGAGTGAGCAGCGCGTCGATCAGATCATCGAAGTCGGTCACCAGAATCGGCGAGCCGCTGCCATCCAGGTCGACATCCTGCAGCCGCGGCCCGTTGATGCCGTCACCCACCCCAATGGTGGTGACGTTGATGCCGTTACTGTCGATGAAGTTGTTCCAATCCGTCGCCGTGCCACTTTCCAGCGAGTTGTTGACACCGGTATCGACATTCGGATTGCCGTCGCTGATGAAGAATACCTGGTTGCTCCAACCCGGTATCGGGTTGTAGACATCCATGGTTTGCTCAACTGCCGCCGTGAAGTTGGTATTGCCGTTGAAGGGACGGTTGGCCAGGATGCTGTCAATCAGCGACTCGAAGGCCGCCAGCGAACTGATCGCAGTGTAAGAAGTAGCCCCGGTGGAAAACGCCACGATAGTGATCTGCACGGTACCGTCGGTGCCGTTGAACAGCGCCTGGCCTGCCGCCCGCACAGCCGCCATCATGGTGGCGAACTCGGTACCGTTGATACTGCCGCTGGAATCCAGCACGAACGCGACGTTGAAGTCCTTGCCGCTGGACTCGGCAACGATAGCCGTGTCGTTCTTCGCCACCGGCGTATCGTCATCGACATTGATAGCCAACGTGCCGGTCGCGGTATCGCCATCGCCATCGTTCACTTTATAGTTCAGGGTAAACGCCTGGTTGTTCTCCTGATCAGCATTCGCATGTTGAATAGGCGAATTCTGCGTCACGCTATACGCCCCAGTAGCCGAGTTCAGTGTTACTGTCAGCACTGTGGTCGCCCCCTGTTTGACCAACAGAGCGCCTGCGGGATTCGTTTCATAAGTAAATCCAGCCGGCGCCCCCGTAGTCAGCCATTGCACACTGCCTGCGCCGTCAGCACCGAAGCTGTGACCCAAGGTACCACTGATGTTGACCGCATTCGGGTCGTCGCCCGTGCCGCCAGCTATGCCGCCCGCCAGGGCATCATCGTCCAGTTGCACTGCTGCGTTGGCGCTGATACTCGGACCATCGTCTTTGAAGCTGATGGCACTGCCCAGGTCCACGCTCGCGCTCTGGCTGTCGCCATCCTTGTCAGTGATGGTGCCCACCAGTTGCACCAGGTTGGCTGACAGCAGGCTGCTCTCCTGATCCGGGCTGCTGTTCGGGGTGTGTGCGATGGCACGCTCTTGATCCAGTGTCACCTCCCCGCTGCTGTTGACCGACAGGGTAAAGGCCACACTGCCACTGCTGCCACCCACCCGGCCGACCACGCTGCCACTCTCCAGATAGAGCAGGATGTCCTGACCGGTCGCGGTGTCGTTGAGCCCGCTATCTGCCCCGGCAGCACTGACATTCAGGCTGTAAACCAGGGTGCCGGCCCCATCGGCGCCAAAGCTGCTGGTGAACAGGCTGGCAAAGCTGGTGCTGGCATTGAGTGACAGGTTGCTTTCGTCCACCTGCAGACTGTCGTTGGCCGCACTGCCGGCACTGATACTCGGACCATCGTCTTTGAAGCTGATGGCACTGCCCAGGTCCACGCTCGCGCTCTGGCTGTCGCCATCCTTGTCAGTGATGGTGCCCACCAGTTGCACCAGGTTGGCTGACAGCAGGCTGCTCTCCTGATCCGGGCTGCTGTTCGGGGTGTGTGCGATGGCACGCTCTTGATCCAGTGTCACCTCCCCGCTGCTGTTGACCGACAGGGTAAAGGCCACACAGCCACTGCTGCCACCCACCCGGCCGACCACGCTGCCACTCTCCAGATAGAGCAGGATGTCCTGACCGGTCGCGGTGTCGTTGAGCCCGCTATCTGCCCCGGCAGCACTGACATTCAGGCTGTAAACCAGGGTGCCGGCCCCATCGGCGCCAAAGCTGCTGGTGAACAGGCTGGCAAAGCTGGTGCTGGCATTGAGTGACAGGTTGCTTTCGTCCACCTGCAGACTGTCGTTGGCCGCACTGCCGGCACTGATACTCGGACCATCGTCTTTGAAGCTGATGGCACTGCCCAGGTCCACGCTCGCGCTCTGGCTGTCGCCATCCTTGTCAGTGATGGTGCCCACCAGTTGCACCAGGTTGGCTGACAGCAGGCTGCTCTCCTGATCCGGGCCGCTGTTCGGGGTGTGTGCGATGGCACGCTCTTGATCCAGTGTCACCTCCCCGCTGCTGTTGACCGACAGGGTAAAGGCCACACTGCCACTGCTGCCACCCACCCGGCCGACCACGCTGCCACTCTCCAGATAGAGCAGGATGTCCTGACCGGTCGCGGTGTCGTTGAGCCCGCTATCTGCCCCGGCAGCACTGACATTCAGGCTGTAAACCAGGGTGCCGGCCCCATCGGCGCCAAAGCTGCTGGTGAACAGGCTGGCAAAGCTGGTGCTGGCATTGAGTGACAGGTTGCTTTCGTCCACCTGCAGACTGTCGTTGGCCGCACTGCCGGCACTGATACTCGGACCATCGTCTTTGAAGCTGATGGCACTGCCCAGGTCCACGCTCGCGCTCTGGCTGTCGCCATCCTTGTCGGTGATGGTGCCAACCAGTTGCACCAGGTTGGCTGACAGCAGGCTGCTCTCCTGATCCGGGCCGCTGTTCGGGGTGTGTGCGATGGCACGCTCTTGATCCAGTGTCACCTCCCCGCTGCTGTTGACCGACAGGGTAAAGGCCACACTGCCACTGCTGCCACCCACCCGGCCGACCACGCTGCCACTCTCCAGATAGAGCAGGATGTCCTGACCGGTCGCGGTGTCGTTGAGCCCGCTATCTGCCCCGGCAGCACTGACATTCAGGCTGTAAACCAGGGTGCCGGCCCCATCGGCGCCAAAGCTGCTGGTGAACAGGCTGGCAAAGCTGGTGCTGGCATTGAGTGACAGGTTGCTTTCGTCCACCTGCAGACTGTCGTTGGCCGCACTGCCGGCACTGATACTCGGACCATCGTCTTTGAAGCTGATGGCACTGCCCAGGTCCACGCTCGCGCTCTGGCTGTCGCCATCCTTGTCAGTGATGGTGCCCACCAGTTGCACCAGGTTGGCTGACAGCAGGCTGCTCTCCTGATCCGGGCTGCTGTTCGGGGTGTGTGCGATGGCACGCTCTTGATCCAGTGTCACCTCCCCGCTGCTGTTGACCGACAGGGTAAAGGCCACACTGCCACTGCTGCCACCCACCCGGCCGACCACGCTGCCACTCTCCAGATAGAGCAGGATGTCCTGACCGGTCGCGGTGTCGTTGAGCCCGCTATCTGCCCCGGCAGCACTGACATTCAGGCTGTAAACCAGGGTGCCGGCCCCATCGGCGCCAAAGCTGCTGGTGAACAGGCTGGCAAAGCTGGTGCTGGCATTGAGTGACAGGTTGCTTTCGTCCACCTGCAGACTGTCGTTGGCCGCACTGCCGGCACTGATACTCGGACCATCGTCTTTGAAGCTGATGGCACTGCCCAGGTCCACGCTCGCGCTCTGGCTGTCGCCATCCTTGTCAGTGATGGTGCCCACCAGTTGCACCAGGTTGGCTGACAGCAGGCTGCTCTCCTGATCCGGGCCGCTGTTCGGGGTGTGTGCGATGGCACGCTCTTGATCCAGTGTCACCTCCCCGCTGCTGTTGACCGACAGGGTAAAGGCCACACTGCCACTGCTGCCACCCACCCGGCCGACCACGCTGCCACTCTCCAGATAGAGCAGGATGTCCTGACCGGTCGCGGTGTCGTTGAGCCCGCTATCTGCCCCGGCAGCACTGACATTCAGGCTGTAAACCAGGGTGCCGGCCCCATCGGCGCCAAAGCTGCTGGTGAACAGGCTGGCAAAGCTGGTGCTGGCATTGAGTGACAGGTTGCTTTCGTCCACCTGCAGACTGTCGTTGGCCGCACTGCCGGCACTGATACTCGGACCATCGTCTTTGAAGCTGATGGCACTGCCCAGGTCCACGCTCGCGCTCTGGCTGTCGCCATCCTTGTCAGTGATGGTGCCCACCAGTTGCACCAGGTTGGCTGACAGCAGGCTGCTCTCCTGATCCGGGCTGCTGTTCGGGGTGTGTGCGATGGCACGCTCTTGATCCAGTGTCACCTCCCCGCTGCTGTTGACCGACAGGGTAAAGGCCACACTGCCACTGCTGCCACCCACCCGGCCGACCACGCTGCCACTCTCCAGATAGAGCAGGATGTCCTGACCGGTCGCGGTGTCGTTGAGCCCGCTATCTGCCCCGGCAGCACTGACATTCAGGCTGTAAACCAGGGTGCCGGCCCCATCGGCGCCAAAGCTGCTGGTGAACAGGCTGGCAAAGCTGGTGCTGGCATTGAGTGACAGGTTGCTTTCGTCCACCTGCAGACTGTCGTTGGCCGCACTGCCGGCACTGATACTCGGACCATCGTCTTTGAAGCTGATGGCACTGCCCAGGTCCACGCTCGCGCTCTGGCTGTCGCCATCCTTGTCAGTGATGGTGCCCACCAGTTGCACCAGGTTGGCTGACAGCAGGCTGCTCTCCTGATCCGGGCTGCTGTTCGGGGTGTGTGCGATGGCACGCTCTTGATCCAGTGTCACCTCCCCGCTGCTGTTGACCGACAGGGTAAAGGCCACACTGCCACTGCTGCCACCCACCCGGCCGACCACGCTGCCACTCTCCAGATAGAGCAGGATGTCCTGACCGGTCGCGGTGTCGTTGAGCCCGCTATCTGCCCCGGCAGCACTGACATTCAGGCTGTAAACCAGGGTGCCGGCCCCATCGGCGCCAAAGCTGCTGGTGAACAGGCTGGCAAAGCTGGTGCTGGCATTGAGTGACAGGTTGCTTTCGTCCACCTGCAGACTGTCGTTGGCCGCACTGCCGGCACTGATACTCGGACCATCGTCTTTGAAGCTGATGGCACTGCCCAGGTCCACGCTCGCGCTCTGGCTGTCGCCATCCTTGTCGGTGATGGTGCCAACCAGTTGCACCAGGTTGGCTGACAGCAGGCTGCTCTCCTGATCCGGGCCGCTGTTCGGGGTGTGTGCGATGGCACGCTCTTGATCCAGTGTCACCTCCCCGCTGCTGTTGACCGACAGGGTAAAGGCCACACTGCCACTGCTGCCACCCACCCGGCCGACCACGCTGCCACTCTCCAGATAGAGCAGGATGTCCTGACCGGTCGCGGTGTCGTTGAGCCCGCTATCTGCCCCGGCAGCACTGACATTCAGGCTGTAAACCAGGGTGCCGGCCCCATCGGCGCCAAAGCTGCTGGTGAACAGGCTGGCAAAGCTGGTGCTGGCATTGAGTGACAGGTTGCTTTCGTCCACCTGCAGACTGTCGTTGGCCGCACTGCCGGCACTGATACTCGGACCATCGTCTTTGAAGCTGATGGCACTGCCCAGGTCCACGCTCGCGCTCTGGCTGTCGCCATCCTTGTCAGTGATGGTGCCCACCAGTTGCACCAGGTTGGCTGACAGCAGGCTGCTCTCCTGATCCGGGCCGCTGTTCGGGGTGTGTGCGATGGCACGCTCTTGATCCAGTGTCACCTCCCCGCTGCTGTTGACCGACAGGGTAAAGGCCACACTGCCACTGCTGCCACCCACCCGGCCGACCACGCTGCCACTCTCCAGATAGAGCAGGATGTCCTGACCGGTCGCGGTGTCGTTGAGCCCGCTATCTGCCCCGGCAGCACTGACATTCAGGCTGTAAACCAGGGTGCCGGCCCCATCGGCGCCAAAGCTGCTGGTGAACAGGCTGGCAAAGCTGGTGCTGGCATTGAGTGACAGGTTGCTTTCGTCCACCTGCAGACTGTCGTTGGCCGCACTGCCGGCACTGATACTCGGACCATCGTCTTTGAAGCTGATGGCACTGCCCAGGTCCACGCTCGCGCTCTGGCTGTCGCCATCCTTGTCGGTGATGGTGCCAACCAGTTGCACCAGGTTGGCTGACAGCAGGCTGCTCTCCTGATCCGGGCCGCTGTTCGGGGTGTGTGCGATGGCACGCTCTTGATCCAGTGTCACCTCCCCGCTGCTGTTGACCGACAGGGTAAAGGCCACACTGCCACTGCTGCCACCCACCCGGCCGACCACGCTGCCACTCTCCAGATAGAGCAGGATGTCCTGACCGGTCGCGGTGTCGTTGAGCCCGCTATCTGCCCCGGCAGCACTGACATTCAGGCTGTAAACCAGGGTGCCGGCCCCATCGGCGCCAAAGCTGCTGGTGAACAGGCTGGCAAAGCTGGTGCTGGCATTGAGTGACAGGTTGCTTTCGTCCACCTGCAGACTGTCGTTGGCCGCACTGCCGGCACTGATACTCGGACCATCGTCTTTGAAGCTGATGGCACTGCCCAGGTCCACGCTCGCGCTCTGGCTGTCGCCATCCTTGTCAGTGATGGTGCCCACCAGTTGCACCAGGTTGGCTGACAGCAGGCTGCTCTCCTGATCCGGGCTGCTGTTCGGGGTGTGTGCGATGGCACGCTCTTGATCCAGTGTCACCTCCCCGCTGCTGTTGACCGACAGGGTAAAGGCCACACTGCCACTGCTGCCACCCACCCGGCCGACCACGCTGCCACTCTCCAGATAGAGCAGGATGTCCTGACCGGTCGCGGTGTCGTTGAGCCCGCTATCTGCCCCGGCAGCACTGACATTCAGGCTGTAAACCAGGGTGCCGGCCCCATCGGCGCCAAAGCTGCTGGTGAACAGGCTGGCAAAGCTGGTGCTGGCATTGAGTGACAGGTTGCTTTCGTCCACCTGCAGACTGTCGTTGGCCGCACTGCCGGCACTGATACTCGGACCATCGTCTTTGAAGCTGATGGCACTGCCCAGGTCCACGCTCGCGCTCTGGCTGTCGCCATCCTTGTCAGTGATGGTGCCCACCAGTTGCACCAGGTTGGCTGACAGCAGGCTGCTCTCCTGATCCGGGCCGCTGTTCGGGGTGTGTGCGATGGCACGCTCTTGATCCAGTGTCACCTCCCCGCTGCTGTTGACCGACAGGGTAAAGGCCACACTGCCACTGCTGCCACCCACCCGGCCGACCACGCTGCCACTCTCCAGATAGAGCAGGATGTCCTGACCGGTCGCGGTGTCGTTGAGCCCGCTATCTGCCCCGGCAGCACTGACATTCAGGCTGTAAACCAGGGTGCCGGCCCCATCGGCGCCAAAGCTGCTGGTGAACAGGCTGGCAAAGCTGGTGCTGGCATTGAGTGACAGGTTGCTTTCGTCCACCTGCAGACTGTCGTTGGCCGCACTGCCGGCACTGATACTCGGACCATCGTCTTTGAAGCTGATGGCACTGCCCAGGTCCACGCTCGCGCTCTGGCTGTCGCCATCCTTGTCAGTGATGGTGCCCACCAGTTGCACCAGGTTGGCTGACAGCAGGCTGCTCTCCTGATCCGGGCTGCTGTTCGGGGTGTGTGCGATGGCACGCTCTTGATCCAGTGTCACCTCCCCGCTGCTGTTGACCGACAGGGTAAAGGCCACACTGCCACTGCTGCCACCCACCCGGCCGACCACGCTGCCACTCTCCAGATAGAGCAGGATGTCCTGACCGGTCGCGGTGTCGTTGAGCCCGCTATCTGCCCCGGCAGCACTGACATTCAGGCTGTAAACCAGGGTGCCGGCCCCATCGGCGCCAAAGCTGCTGGTGAACAGGCTGGCAAAGCTGGTGCTGGCATTGAGTGACAGGTTGCTTTCGTCCACCTGCAGACTGTCGTTGGCCGCACTGCCGGCACTGATACTCGGACCATCGTCTTTGAAGCTGATGGCACTGCCCAGGTCCACGCTCGCGCTCTGGCTGTCGCCATCCTTGTCAGTGATGGTGCCCACCAGTTGCACCAGGTTGGCTGACAGCAGGCTGCTCTCCTGATCCGGGCTGCTGTTCGGGGTGTGTGCGATGGCACGCTCTTGATCCAGTGTCACCTCCCCGCTGCTGTTGACCGACAGGGTAAAGGCCACACTGCCACTGCTGCCACCCACCCGGCCGACCACGCTGCCACTCTCCAGATAGAGCAGGATGTCCTGACCGGTCGCGGTGTCGTTGAGCCCGCTATCTGCCCCGGCAGCACTGACATTCAGGCTGTAAACCAGGGTGCCGGCCCCATCGGCGCCAAAGCTGCTGGTGAACAGGCTGGCAAAGCTGGTGCTGGCATTGAGTGACAGGTTGCTTTCGTCCACCTGCAGACTGTCGTTGGCCGCACTGCCGGCACTGATACTCGGACCATCGTCTTTGAAGCTGATGGCACTGCCCAGGTCCACGCTCGCGCTCTGGCTGTCGCCATCCTTGTCGGTGATGGTGCCAACCAGTTGCACCAGGTTGGCTGACAGCAGGCTGCTCTCCTGATCCGGGCCGCTGTTCGGGGTGTGTGCGATGGCACGCTCTTGATCCAGTGTCACCTCCCCGCTGCTGTTGACCGACAGGGTAAAGGCCACACTGCCACTGCTGCCACCCACCCGGCCGACCACGCTGCCACTCTCCAGATAGAGCAGGATGTCCTGACCGGTCGCGGTGTCGTTGAGCCCGCTATCTGCCCCGGCAGCACTGACATTCAGGCTGTAAACCAGGGTGCCGGCCCCATCGGCGCCAAAGCTGCTGGTGAACAGGCTGGCAAAGCTGGTGCTGGCATTGAGTGACAGGTTGCTTTCGTCCACCTGCAGACTGTCGTTGGCCGCACTGCCGGCACTGATACTCGGACCATCGTCTTTGAAGCTGATGGCACTGCCCAGGTCCACGCTCGCGCTCTGGCTGTCGCCATCCTTGTCGGTGATGGTGCCAACCAGTTGCACCAGGTTGGCTGACAGCAGGCTGCTCTCCTGATCCGGGCCGCTGTTCGGGGTGTGTGCGATGGCACGCTCTTGATCCAGTGTCACCTCCCCGCTGCTGTTGACCGACAGGGTAAAGGCCACACTGCCACTGCTGCCACCCACCCGGCCGACCACGCTGCCACTCTCCAGATAGAGCAGGATGTCCTGACCGGTCGCGGTGTCGTTGAGCCCGCTATCTGCCCCGGCAGCACTGACATTCAGGCTGTAAACCAGGGTGCCGGCCCCATCGGCGCCAAAGCTGCTGGTGAACAGGCTGGCAAAGCTGGTGCTGGCATTGAGTGACAGGTTGCTTTCGTCCACCTGCAGACTGTCGTTGGCCGCACTGCCGGCACTGATACTCGGACCATCGTCTTTGAAGCTGATGGCACTGCCCAGGTCCACGCTCGCGCTCTGGCTGTCGCCATCCTTGTCGGTGATGGTGCCAACCAGTTGCACCAGGTTGGCTGACAGCAGGCTGCTCTCCTGATCCGGGCTGCTGTTCGGGGTGTGTGCGATGGCACGCTCTTGATCCAGTGTCACCTCCCCGCTGCTGTTGACCGACAGGGTAAAGGCCACACTGCCACTGCTGCCACCCACCCGGCCGACCACGCTGCCACTCTCCAGATAGAGCAGGATGCCCTGACCGGTCGCGGTGTCGTTGAGCCCGCTATCTGCCCCGGCAGCACTGACATTCAGGCTGTAAACCAGGGTGCCGGCCCCATCGGCGCCAAAGCTGCTGGTGAACAGGCTGGCAAAGCTGGTGCTGGCATTGAGTGACAGGTTGCTTTCGTCCACCTGCAGACTGTCGTTGGCCGCACTGCCGGCACTGATACTCGGACCATCGTCTTTGAAGCTGATGGCACTGCCCAGGTCCACGCTCGCGCTCTGGCTGTCGCCATCCTTGTCAGTGATGGTGCCCACCAGTTGCACCAGATTGGCTGACAGCAGGCTGCTCTCCTGATCCGGGCCGCTGTTCGGGGTGTGTGCGATGGCACGCTCTTGATCCAGTGTCACCTCCCCGCTGCTGTTGACCGACAGGGTAAAGGCCACACTGCCACTGCTGCCACCCACCCGGCCGACCACGCTGCCACTCTCCAGATAGAGCAGGATGTCCTGACCGGTCGCGGTGTCGTTGAGCCCGCTATCTGCCCCGGCAGCACTGACATTCAGGCTGTAAACCAGGGTGCCGGCCCCATCGGCGCCAAAGCTGCTGGTGAACAGGCTGGCAAAGCTGGTACTGGCATTGAGTGACAGGTTGCTTTCGTCCACCTGCAGACTGTCGTTGGCCGCACTGCCGGCACTGATACTCGGGCCATCGTCCTCAAAGCGGAACACGTCGTTGGCGCCCAGGTCCACAGACGCGCTGGCCCGATCGCCATCGGCGTCGGTCACAGTCTGCACCAGCGTCAGCACGCCCTCGTCCACGCTCAGCACCACGCTGTCATCCGCACTGGCAGTGTCGCCATGCCAGACGTTGTCCAGCAGGGCCAGCGTCACTTCCCCGGTGGTCGGGTCGATGGTCAGGGTAAAGTAGTTCACTGCACCGACACTGCCGGTGATAACGTTACCCGCCTGATTTAGCACGATGGCCGCTCCCTGGCCGTTGGCTGCCTGCGGGTCGACCGCATACAGGCCGCTCGCCACGTTGCTGCCGGTCAGCGCCAAGCTGTAACCGATACTGCCTTTCCCATCCGCCCCGAAGGCTGCTGCAAACTGAGCTTGCACGTCAGCTGCACTCAGCGTGGCACTGGCCACCCCGTCGCTGCCAACACCATCCAAGCTGGCCAGGCTTTCATCTACTATCGCACCAATACGCGGCGCATCGTCTGCGAGCACGACACGCGGCACATCATCTTCCACCTTGATGGCAAAGCTCCCCGCCGGGAAGCCACCTGTCAGCGGGTCGCCATCACCGTCGGTGGCGCTCAGCACGCCAGAGAAGTCAATGCCCACACCAGCCAGCTGTTCGCTGTCATCACCATCTGCAACCGGATGGTCCAGCGGGCCACTCAGGGTAAAGCTGTAGCTGCCGTCTACCCCTACGGTCAGGGTAAAGACCGGCACACTACCTGCACTGGCAGTCAACACATTACCCACCACGCTGTAGCTCAGCGCCACACCGCCGCTGGTCAGCCCCTGCGCGGTCAGACTGCTGACATCACTGCCAAGACCAAAGCTGCCTGCCCCATCAGCACCGAAGTTAACCAGGCTATTGAGGGTCCCAGCTGCGCCGCTGGCGCTCGCACTCTGACCAGTCCCTTCGTTGTTGCCGCTGGTCAGCGCATCTTCCTGCACTTGACCACCAACCTGGGGCCGCTCATCCTCTCCCCCCGCCAGCACCGGCACATCATCTTCCACCTTGATGGCAAAGCTCCCCGCCGGGAAGCCACCTGTCAGCGGGTCGCCATCACCGTCGGTGGCGCTCAGCACGCCAGAGAAGTCGATGCCCACGCCAGCCAGTTGTTCGCTGTCATCACCATCTGCAACCGGATGGTCCAACGGGCCACTCAGGGTAAAGCTGTAGCTGCCGTCTGCCCCTACGGTCAGGGTAAAGACCGGCACACTACCTGCGCTGGCAGTCAACACATTACCCACCACGCTGTAGCTCAGCGCCACACCGCCGCTGGTCAGTCCCTGCGCGGTCAGACTGCTGACATCACTGCCAAGACCAAAGCTGCCTGCCCCATCAGCACCGAAGTTGACCAGGTTATTCAGGGTCCCAGCTGCGCCGCTGGCGCTCGCACTCTGACCAGTCCCTTCGTTGTTGCCGCTGGTCAGCGCATCTTCCTGCACTTGACCACCCAGAGTTGACCCGATATCACCAGCCAGAGTGGGAATGTCATCCAAAATAGTTATATCAAGGGTATCGCTAGCCGTGTCGCCATCGCTATCAGTCAAAACGACACTAAAGCTCTCGCTCAAGGAGGTGTCATTGGCAGGTCTTGTGTGGTTTTCATTGTCGCCAAGGGCATAGCTGTAGCTGACTTGTCCTGCACCAGTCACAGGGTTGTAGGTCACCGCGGTAATTGTCAGGACATTTCCTAACGGGCTAATAATTGACAGGGGAAAAGAGGTAGCAGATTGACCATTGGTGATGAGCGTAACGTTACCCAAAGCAAGACTTTGGACTCCATCCGGGGCATTGAAGGTAAACACCCCACTTTTAGTTAACGCGGCTGCGTTAGGTGCCAAACCGTCTGCAAGGTTGGCATCACTGACCAACACCTCTCCCCCTTCCAGAGTAAGCCCATCAAGGCCTACCGCCTCATCTACCGGAGTAATGGAGATAACGAGTGTTGAAGTCACTGTATCCTGGCCATCAGTTACCTGATAGTTCACCGGGGGAACAGCGCCATCATAGTTAGGCGCAGGAGTAAAGGTATAGCTCCCATCCGGGTTGATGATCAGTGTGCCCACTCCGGTAATGGTGGCAGCAACACCCGCAGGGACTCCGATATTGATACCCCAGTCATATGAAACGATAGAGGCATCAGCAGGCCCATCTGGATTGGTACTATTGTCGAGTAAATTCCCACTGACCTGAGTGTCTTCCAAGGTCTCGGCGGTTTCGCCCAAATCATCAAGCTGATTTTCAAGAATCAAATCTTCGGCCTGATTTTCATTGATGACAGCGGCCGTATCGTAGGTAGTATCAAACCCTGCAGCCGCTATCGTGGCATCGCCTGTTCGATCAATTGTTACGAAACCACCATTACCACTGGCCCCCGCAACCCCACCAATGCCGCCACCACCACCGGCCGCTGGTGCCCCACCAGCAGCAGAAGCCTCAAAGTTTTGAGTCGGGTCAACACCCTGCAGAATCGATTCTTGCAATGCGGCAATATCTGAAGGTGCGCCTTCCTGGCTGGCCGCCACTTGCGGTTGAGCAGGTTCAGCGGACTCGGAACCTGCCGGAACATCCGATGCAGGAGTATCGTCATAAGGGGAAAGAGCCAGCTTGGCGTCATCCGCTATGGTCAATTTTGCTCCGGGTTGGAGAATTTCCCCTTTTTGCAGAGGGCGGCTGCTTCCATCAGCCAGCACAATCTCCACATTGCCCTCTATAGCTGAGACAACCACGGACTTGTCGATGATTTGGGTACGCATATCCATTGCTCCAAGGTGACAGATCTTGATGTCTACACCGTAGAAGGAGATAGCGCGCTGTTCCGTTGCAAAAAAGCGTACGTTCGAGAGGAATTCAACAAATAAACGGAAAAAAATCGAAGAGTTGGAATTTATTAATACAAATCAGAACTCTAGGTATAGCCCCATTCAAGACCGACCTTGAGTTGGTTATAGAAAAATGGCGAAAAGAAAAGTGACTGGTATAAAAAAGGCCCCTATCGGGGCCATTTCCAGCATTTAATTCAAGACAATGGGAAGGCGGGATGAACAAATCCCTGGTAACCATCGATATGCAACTTGGAAAGCAGTTCCACTTGATGTTGATCTTCGACGCGGGTTGCAATGGTGGTCACACCGGCATTATGTGCGGCGCGACACACTGCAGCCAGGAATGAGGTGTCAGCCCCCGGCTCCATGACCTGACTGGTATAACCGTGATCAACCTTGACATAAGCCGGCGACAACTCCTCCAGATAGCCCAGAGACTGGAAGTGACGACCATAGTGGTCAACCCCCCACTGGAAGCCATGAGCTTGCAAGGTGCCCACCAACGCAGCCACGTTGTCTTTATGTTTCATGATGGCAGCTTCAGGTATTTCAAATAACAACCGCTCTTTCAGCTCAACATGCTCGATCAGATAGCGCGTCAACCAGGTTAAAAACTCATCCGAGCAGAGCGAGCCAGCAGTGATGTTGATCGCCAGTACCAGATCAGACTGTTTTTGCAGTAATGGAACGCAAGCATCAAGCACCGCCTGGTCAAACTCGCCACCCAATTTGAACTGTTCAATCGCGGGCAAGAACTGACCGGCAAAATAATCAGTGCCATCCCGAGAGATAGAAGCAAATAGCTCGGCATGCAACCTTGCTCCATTATCAAACCGGCAAGCTGGTTGTGCTTTGAAGCGCCAAAGTTGTCGTGAAATGGCATCTTGTACCAGATCTCGCCAGGCCAAACGCCCCATCAAACCTTGCTCGGTCCCCCCTTCCATCACCACAGCACCACGGCGTTCATTGCGCGCCTTGCCAAGCGCATTATCGGCTTTGGTCAACAAGGCAGAGAGATCATCATTGCCATCACGACCAGCAATACCGATGACGGAGAGCGCATCCCCTTCGCCCATTGGATTCACCACCAGATCGGCAATGCGGCTATTAATCACTTCAGCCAGCTCTTTTAACTGAGTGAGATCGTCAGTTGGACAGAGCAGCGCATATTCCGTCGCGGAGATCCGTGCCAAGGCTGCGCCATCCCACCCTTTTAATTGCTCTTTCAAAGCCTGAGCTATCGATTTGACCATGTTGTCACGGGCAGCAAAGCCTTCATCGCGATAGATATCATCCAGCATGTCGACCGCAACCAGCATGACGCCACCTTGGCCAGCCTCCGCTATCCATGCGTTTACCTGGCCCACAAAATAGGCTCGGTTGCCAAGCCCCGACACGGCATCGACATAAACCCGCTCACGCAATTTCTCGGCCTCATCGGCTTGCTCTTTGAACTGCAACGCCAACTTGCTTGAGAGGGTGTTGATCGCCTGAACGACCTGCTTCAATTCATGGGTTTTAGGCTCCGGGATCGTATGACCGAAATGGTGCAGCTCAATCTCGACGGCTTGATCACAGATCTGTTTGAGTGGCTTGAGCAAGTAGTTGAGTGCTCTCATCAACAAAATGGTGGTGATCAAAAAGCCGACCAGAAACCAGCTCGCCAGCTCGCTCATCCCCCGCCACAACTCGTAATAAGCCTGGCCGGGGTGACCAACTACTTTTAATTTTCCAAGCTGCAACCAGCCAGACGTCAGAATTGACTCGTTGGATACCTCAGGAAACAGTCCCAAATTTACAAACCACCGCGGTACCCCCTGAATATTGTTGGTATTTTCCTGCTCGATGACATCCTTTGATGCCAGCAAATCCAAGCGAACCAATCGATAATAGCCACCATCAAAAATGGCCTGGATCACCGACTCGGCACCGACCTTGTCACCGTTTTCCAGATAGGGGGTGAGCGCAAGCCCCAGCGAGGTTGCCGTATTGATGACCGTTGTTTCCTGTTGCTGCGCAAGATAAGTGCGGGTTGAATTGAATTGCACCCAGTATGTGGCCGCAAATAACAATCCAAACAGCAGCAGCATGGTGGCTAATAACTGTCGATAGAGCGTCATAGGTTAATCATCCAAATTCACCACTGGCCGAGCCAATCGCCCCGAGGTCATGCGATTGCGTAAATCATTCCATAATCCCAAGCGGGATGATTGACCAGCCAGTTCCCCTTGGCCTCGTGCCTTCATCAACCACAAGTGACTACCGTTAAAACTGTAAATAGGCACCAGATCACGCCGCAGTGTGGCTGGGCGAATCGAGCCTATCAAATTATCCAAAATAACCGGAACGGAAGAGGGTGTCTCATAATATGCCACCACCATGTGAAACTGGTTGTAATCAAGAGCCTTAACGTACACCATCCGCATTTTATCATCCGGGATCCCAAGCTCGAGCAGCGTAGAGTATTTGGCGATACTGAAATCTTCACAGTCTCCCCCAGCGGCTCCCAAAAATTCTAGCGGGGTTGCCCAATAATCCTTTTTGCGCCACAACTTGATATCGTCAAGAAAACGCATCCGATTGAAAAAATTATTTACCCGCTCAAGCTTTTTTTCTTCACTCAGGGCCCTGCCCTTCGTCTCCATGACCAGCATACGCCAACTAGTTACACGCTTGCCGGCTCTGGCGCCATAGGTCTGCTCCGCCCGTTTGATCAAGTTGAGATCTTCCTGTGGCAGAGGCTGACTGGCACAGAGCAGAAGTGAGAAGGGTAACAGCAGGATCCATAAGGAGTGGCGCAGAGCGCGTAAGGATCGGTATCTCCATTCATTAAGAAGATAACACCATCTGCCGCCGGTTCCGCGCTGGAGTGTCACGTCATATTCCTGCTGCATTATTGCTGCTGCACTCCTCAAAGCCCGTGCAACCATCTGCTTTAGCCAAACATGGTGACTGCCAGCAGCAGTCACCATGTTGGCGTTCATGATCCCAGCGGGATCATGGGCAAACGGTTATTGCCTGGCCTGCCATTCAGCGGGTTGTTTGACGCTAAATGCATTGAGCAGGCTACCTGTAGCGTTGAGAATGCGATAGTCCGCCAGCAGTGCATCATACTCGGCAGTGATATAGCTGCGACGCGCCTCGAACAGTTCGTTCTCGGTGTTCAATACGTCCAGCAATGTCCGTTGACCCAACCCAAACTGCTTCTTGTATGCCTGTACGGTGTCATAGCTGGCGTCAACATGCTCTTTCAGGAAGGTCTTTTGCTTGGCCAGCGACTCTTTCGCGTTCCAGGCCAGACGAGTGCCTTCCTCAACCTGGCGAAACGCATTCAAGTGAATGTCTTTCGCCTGAGAGTAGAGCGCCGATGTTGCATTGCTCTCTGCCACATCAGAACCGCCACGGAACAGGTTGTAACGCATGCGCACCATTGCGGTCAGATCATCGTTGCGCCCTTTGACCGCATCGATATCCTCATTCCAGTTCTGATCGACCTCGAATGTTACATTCGGGTAGAAACCGGATTTGGCGCCTTCATGTTGATACTTGGCCGCTTCGATATCCTGCAGGGAAGAGAGCAGGGTCGGGTGGACTTCGGTCGCCGTTTTCAGCGCACTATCGAGGCTGGCCGGGATAAGCTCGGTATTGGGAACCGGCTGTACCAGATCTTTTGGTACCTCGTTCACGACACGAATAAATTCACTCTCTGCGTCGCGATAGTTGTTTTCGGCAGCGGCCTGATTTGAATAGGCCCGGGCAACACGACCTTCAATCTGGGTCTGATCCGCAGTAGAGCCAAGCCCTGAATCAGTCCGCTTGCTGATGTCGCTGCGGATCTGTTCGTGGGTTTCCAGGTTTTGTTTGGAAAGCTCCAGGATCTCCTGCTGGCGCAGCATATTGAGGTAGACCTCAGCTACTCGCAGCGCGGTATTTTCAGCTTCGGAGATCATCGCCAGACGCTGGGCATTGGCTTCAGCTTCGGTTCTGGAGACGTTGTTGCTGACATCAAAGCCATCAAACAACATTTGCCGCAGACTGAGTCCAGCCTCCTTGCGAGTCATGGAATCATCAATATTGCTGTTGGCACTGGCAGCACGGGTAGAAGGGCTGTCAGTTTTTTCATAGCCTACGCCACCACGCAGATCGATCGTAGGATAATAGCCACCCTTGGCTCCATCATGCTGATAGAGTCGTGCCTGATACAGATCAAACGCTTCCTTGATCTTGGGATGCGTAGCAAGTGTCTGTGCCACCGACTCTTCCAGAGTCTGGGCCTGACCCAAACTAGGGATCAGGATGCAGCCACTGACCAGCATGGCAACAATCGTTTTTTTCATGTTATCTCCAGTCATGTTTTGTTTTTAGATTGTTGGCTTATCGTTCTCTCAGTGCCGACTGCTTTGCCCGTAAAATCGGCTTAAGCAAATAGTCTAGGACACTTTTTTTACCAGTAATGATATCAGCACTGGCTAACATACCGGGGATGATGGGAAGTGCGTTAAGCTCATCGCCCAAGTAACTTTTCTCTGTTCGAACCCGAACCAGATAAAAGGAGTTCCCCTCCTCATCCTGGATCGAATCCGCACTTATCTGTTCAACCTTGCCATGCAATCCTCCATAGATTGTAAAGTCGTAGGCAGTAATTTTGACGATGGCATCCAGCCCCGGTCGCAGGAAGGCGATATCTTTCGGTGACACCTTGGCTTCTACCAGCAAGGTATCCTCCAGCGGCACAATCTCCATCAAATCCATGCCGGGCTGAACCACGCCGCCCAGGGTGTTGATCTTGAGCTTCTTGATGGTGCCCTTGAGCGGTGCAATCACGCTGGTCCGGTCAACCCTGTCTCGCAAGCCAACCTGCCCTTCTGATAACTGGCCAAGCCGCCCCTGTTTCTCATTCAGTTCAGTCTGGGAATCTGCTCTGAACTTCAGCGCAATATCATTACGCTTGGAGATGGTCTCACGCAGTACCGAATTGAGTTTTGGGATCAGCAGACGGTTGCTCTCCAGCTCCCCCTGCATCTCGTTGACCTGCCGCTCAAGCTTGATTAGCTCCACTTGAGGCACTATACCTTCTTTCGCCAACGGACGGCTAATATTCAGTTCCTGTCTGGCCAAATCCACACTGCGATTCACGGTGCGGATCTTGGCATTCAGTTCAATCAGCTCCTGCTCTTTCTGTTCGATTTGCTGACCAAGAATATAGAGCTGGTTCTTCAGGTTATTGAGGCGATCCCGCTGTACAGACCGCTCACGGTGTGCGTATTCGGCAAAGACGGTTTCATAACCATCGGGGAACTGGATTGGCGCTTCGCCTACCACAACCTGCTCACGCCACCCCAGTGCCGGGTCGTTTTTCACCTCGACGCTGGCCATCTCGGCGCGCAGACGGGCCACATCCCCCTTGAGGGTGACCACCTCTTGCTCCCGTTCTCTAAAGTCGGAGCGGAAACGGGTGTCATCAATACGCAGCAGCGGCTGCCCCTTTTCGACGATGTCCCCCTCTTTGACGAAGATCTCTTTGACGATCCCCCCTTCCAGGTTCTGGATCACCTGCAGCTGACGGGACGGAATAACCTTGCCCTGACCCACGGTGACTTCATCCAGTTCGGCCCAGGCCGCCCAGACGATGGCACTCATGAAAAAGAGGAAGCAGCACCACAACAGGATGCGAGCTCCGGTCGGCGTGGTCAGCAGTACAGCTGCCGCGCCGTCATCGACAAACTCCAGATGCTCGGGTGCTGGCAATACCTCGCCGGAAGGCGTCTTTTTGCTGCGCTTGAACCAGTCCATGAGCCCCTTAACCATGGGACACCTCCTGCACGCGCACCTTGCCTTCCTTCAACTGCTGCAACACCACCTCTTTGGGGCCATCAGCAACGATCTGCCCCTGCTCGATAACGATCACTCGCGATGCCACATCCAGCATCGAGGTTTTGTGAGTGATGAGGATCAATGTGGTTTCCGGGCCCAGTCTGGCTAGCTCCTGTTTGACCTGCATCTCGGACTGGTTGTCCATGTTGGAGGTCGGCTCATCCATCACCAGAATGGGGGGATCATTGAGCAGGGCGCGTGCCAGCAGGATCGACTGACGCTGGCCACCGGATAGCTGACGGCCACCCTCACCTATCTGCCGATCCAGCCCGTTAGGATCCCGGTTGGTAAAGTTGGTGACACCCGCCCGCTTGGCTGCGCGCAAGACTCTCACATCATCCACCAGCGGATTACCCAGCATGATGTTGTCCCGCACCGATCCGAAAAAGAGAATGACATCTTGCGGAACACAGCCGATATTGCGACGGATCACCGCAGGTGGCAGTTGATCAAGTTCAAAGCCGTCGATACGTACCGAGCCATCGGTCGGTCGATACAACCCCATCAACAGCTTCTCGAGGGTCGTTTTACCCGCCCCAATCCGGCCGATAATCGCCACCTTTTCGCCCGGCTGAATGCGCAAATTGATATTGTGCAGGGTGCTGGTTTCCATGCCGGGATATTTGAAGGAGACATTCTCGAATTCAATTCGACCGGCAATCACCGGATGATGGATATATTGCTTGCCCTCCTCCTGCTCACCCGGGGTTTGCATGATTTTTTCCAGAATATCCAGTGCTGACTTGGCCTGGTTATAACGGGTCGACAACACGGAGAGTTGCACCATAGGTGCAATGGCGCGACTGGAGAGCATCACGGCGGCAATCATGCCCCCCATGGTGACCAAGCCTTCCGAGATCTGGTAAACACCGACGATCACCAGACCAACCGTCACCACCTGCTGGATATAACTGGCCAGCGAGGACATGGAGTTGGTAATGCGGCGGGTCTGTACGCCCCAGGTGGAAATATGGGAGACGGCCTGTTCCCAGCGATGCTGGAACATGCTCTCGGCACCGAAAATCTTGACGGTTTCCAGCCCGGAAATACTTTCAATCAGGTTGGCGTTCTTCTGGGACGCAAGGCGTGAACCCTCTTCGATGGACTGCTTGAGGGGCTCCTGAATATAGAAGCTGTAGGCGATGAGGATCAGCATGGCGACGATGGGGACCACCACCATCACACCGGCAAACATCCAGATAATAAAAAGGAAGAAGACGGCAAAAGGCAGATCGATAAGAGTAGAAACCGTTGCGGAGGTGAAAAACTCTCGCACCGATTCAAATTCCTGCAGATGTTTGGCGAACGCGCCAGTGGAAGCGGGACGAGACTCCATCCGCATACCCATCACCTTGGCGAAGATCTTGGCGGACAGTAGCACATCAGACTTTTTGCCAGCGATATCGATAAAGTAACTGCGCAACTGCCGCATCACAAAATCGAAGGTAAAGACCACCATAGCCCCGACCGCCAGCACCCAGAGTGAATCAAACGCCAGATTGGGCACAATCTTGTCATAGACGTTCATGGTGAAAAGAGGGCTGGCAATGGCAAACAGGTTGATCAGAATGGAGGCGATCAGCACATCGCGATAGATGCCGCGGGATTCGAACAAGGTGCTCCAGAACCAGTGGCCATCACGGGTTTCCAGCACCTTGGGCGAGCGTTCGTCAAACTTGAACTGCTTCTTCACGTAGAAGAGGCGTCCCAGATACTCATCACCCAACTGGGCTGCGGTCAGCCATTGCGCGGCATCACCGGCCTGCGGGAAAATCACTTTCCCCTGGCTTCGATCTTCATTCCACTCCAGCAAAATGCAGGCGCCACCATTGCGCATCTGCAATACACAAGGCAGCAGCAAGGGAGAAATATCGGCCAGTGGCTGTATCACTTCACGGGCGGATAACCCGCCCCGCTCGGCAGCACGGCAAAAGAGTGCGGTAGTCAGGCGTCCGGAGACCAGTGGCAACCCGGTCGTCAGGGCATCCTGGCTGTTGGGCACACCATAAAAACGGGTCAAGAAGACCAGACACTCCAATAACTCATCAATACGACTTGTTTCTGCTTGCATAGCATCCTGTCACTGCATAAATGAGGTAGATAGGAGCGTTCATCGCTCATATTTCCCTGCTATAGCCACGCTAAAACCGAGTGGCCTTCCCGCTGATGAGACTGATCAGGGGATAAACCTGTCCAGATAGATCGCGACACTCATCCCCAATTTCCCGGCACAGCAGCAATGGCGGCATGATTCGTTATTGGTAAAAATAATCGGCTCATCAACACCATGCTAACACTGCAATCAGGGTGAATGTCGGAGTTAATTGATAATGACATTTATTATGGCGCACCACTATATCAACCGGCACGTACCAAAACTATAGTTTAGGGTATGAAGTTTTTTATATAACCCTATGTTTTACGTGAAAATAATAATCTGGCGCTCAATTATAGGTCAGGAAGTATGAAGGGTCTGCCCAACGCGTGACCTTGTGGGCCGCTCAATGAGAGTGCTTTGGCAATGTCCGCCATGGCCGTCCAGCGATTTTCACACCAAGCTGGCGCCAACAGGGTTGGACGGCGCGCGGAGGCCGAAATCCGGTGATACACCACCTCGGGCGGCGTGTGCTGGATCATGGCAACGGCCGCCTCCACATACTGCTCCAGCGTCAATACCTCAAGCCGCCCCGCCTGCCACGCCTTGCCGAGAGTACTGCCCTCTACTACATGAAGCGGATGCAACTTGATCCCCTCAACACCGGTCTCAACGATGCGATGCAGGGTATCGAGGCTGTCCATCGGCACTTCGCCCGGCAGGCCGACGATCAGATGAGCACATACCTTGATGCCGCGCTGATGGGCACGTCTTACCGCATCCTCATAGGCGGCATAACCGTGGCCGCGGTTGATCCGTTGCAGGGTCTTGTCGTTGGCACTTTGCAGCCCGAGCTCCAGCCACACCTCGTAGCCTCGGGCCTGATAGCCCGCCAACAAATCCAGCACCGCATCTGGCACGCAATCGGGGCGAGTGCCCACGCAGAGCCCCACCATATCGCTCACTGACAGCGCCTCTTCATACATCCGCTGCAAATATTCGACCTCGGCATAGGTGCTGGTATAGGCCTGAAAATAGGCAAGATAGCGTTTGGCACGGGTGACTTCGTCCCGGCGAGCCAGCAATTGTTGCACCACAGAGAGCTGCTGAGCCGACTCGTCAGCAAAAGAGGATACGTTGCAGAAGGTGCAGCCACCACGACCCAGGGTGCCGTCACGGTTCGGGCAGGTGAAGGCCCCGTGGATGGAGAGTTTGTGGATCTTCTGACCATGACGTTGCTTGAGATCCTGACCGAATGTATTGACGAGTTCGTGTAACTGCATGACACCTCCGCTAAAGGAGCGCCATTGTACGAGCTTGCGTAAAACAGGGGCTGAGCTGGATCAAGCTAGCGGAGAGGGTAAAACATATAAATACCCGACCAATTTTGAATAAATATAGAGAAAAAGCGCAAAAAAAGGATTTTTACAGTTCTTTGACGATTCAAACAGTAAACATCCATATGAAAATGAGACCTGATAACCCACTGTTGAACAATGAAAAATTCAAAGAGACCCGACAGCACACAATTGCAAGCATGGGATATTGAAAATGTGATCCCTTCCGCTGTCGGCCACATCGGGTTGGTAAAATTACTACATTCGCCCATCGTCGCCGAGCGCACCATTGAGCCCGCCAATGACGATATATTTAACCAACAAAATCAAACTACACAGAATAAACACTCCATAACTGCGAGCGAATCCCCCTAACCCGACATTTTGTTATGCGAATGTAACCATGAAGACAAACCTGACCTGCGATTGACCTCGCCAGAAAATCCCATTAGTTTGGAGATTCGCCACGTCAGGCAGACGGAACCACAAGAGCCAATCGCAATTTATGCAGTCAGGTGATGACTGTGCGATACAAGGCCGAGCAAGGGAGAAATGCAATGTCACTATATGATCCAAAGCTGGAGAGGGATAACTGTGGCTTCGGCCTGTTGGCCCACATGGAAGGGGAAGCCAGCCACAAGCTTGTTCGTCTCGCGATGTCAGCATTGGCTCGCATGCAGCACCGCGGCGGGATCTCCGCCGATGGCAAGACCGGCGATGGTTGCGGTCTGCTGCTGCAAAAACCGGACAGCTTCTTCAGAGCTGTCGCCGAGGAGAAGGGATGGCACCTTGGCCGCAACTATGCGGTCGGCATGCTGTTTCTCAACCCTGACCCCGTATTGGCCCAGCAGACCCGCGACATCATCGACGAAGAGCTGGAAAAAGAGACCCTGAGTCTGGTTGGCTGGCGCAAGGTGCCCGTCGATACCAACGTACTGGGTACCATCGCCAAAGCCTCCCTGCCCAGCATTGAACAGGTCTTTGTCAACGCCCCGCCCGGCTGGGTCGACAAGGATCTCGAGCGCCGCCTCTATATCGTGCGCCGCCGCATCGAAAAGCGCGTTAACGACGACTACTTCTATGTGGTCAGCCTCTCCAATCTGGTCACCGTCTATAAAGGACTGTGCATGCCGGTGGACTTGCCGCGCTTCTATCTGGATCTCGCCGACATCCGTATGCAGGCGGCCATCTGCGTCTTCCACCAGCGTTTCTCCACCAACACCAGCCCGCGCTGGCCGCTGGCCCAGCCGTTCCGCTATCTGGCCCACAACGGCGAGATCAACACGATCGCCGGCAACCGCCAGTGGGCCAAGGCACGCAGCTACAAGTTTGCGACGCCGCTGATCCCCGATTTGCAGGAAGCGGCTCCCTTCGTCAACACCACCGGCTCTGACTCCTCCAGCCTCGACAACATGCTGGATCTCTTCCTCGCCGGTGGTATGGACCTGTTCCGCGCCATGCGCCTGTTGATCCCGCCTGCATGGCAAAAACATCCGAACATGGATGATGACCTGCGCGCCTTCTACGACTTCAACTCCATGCACATGGAGCCGTGGGACGGCCCGGCCGGTATCGTCATGACCGACGGTCGCTACGCCACCTGCGCCCTCGATCGCAACGGCCTGCGTCCGGCCCGCTACGTCATCACCAAGGACAAGTTCATCACCCTCGCCTCCGAAGTTGGCACCTGGGACTACACCCCGGACGAAGTGCTGGAGAAGGGCCGGGTCGGCCCGGGCGAGCTGTTCGTGGTGGATACCAGCAACGGCAAGGTGTGGACCAGCTTCGAGATCGATGACGACCTCAAGAACCGCCACACCTACAAGCAGTGGATGGATAAACATTGCCGCCGGCTAGTCCCCTTCGAGCAGATGGACGACAGCCAGACCGGTAGCCGCGAGTTCTCCGACGACCAGCTGAAAACCTATCAGAAGCTGTTTGGCTACTCCTTCGAGGAGCTGGATCAGATCATCCGGGTATTGGGTGAAAACGGTCAGGAAGCGGTCGGCTCCATGGGGGATGATACCCCGATGGCGGTGCTCTCCTCCGGCCCGCGCACCCTCTATGACTACTTCCGCCAGATGTTTGCCCAGGTGACCAACCCGCCCATCGACCCGCTGCGGGAAAACCATGTGATGTCGCTGGCCACCTGTATCGGTCGCGAGCAGAACGTCTTCAACGAAACCTTCGGCCACGCCCACCGGGTGCTGTTCCAGTCACCGATCCTGCTCTACTCCGACTTCCACCAGCTGCTGGCACTGGAAGGTGAGTACTACCGACATCAGGTGATCAGCCTCAACTTCAAGCCCGAAGAGGGGCTGGAAGCGGCCATCGTGCGCATCTGCGACGAAGCCAAAACTGCTGCCAGGAGTGGCACCGTGCTGCTGGTGCTGTCGGATCGCGATATCAGCGCCGACACCCTGCCGATCCCGGCCGCCATGGCGGTGGGCGCGGTACAGCGCACCCTGGTGGACAACAACCTGCGCTGCGACGCCAACATTCTGGTGGAAACTGCAAGCTGCCGTGACCCGCACCACTTCTCGGTGCTGCTGGGCTTTGGCGCGACCGCCATCTACCCCTATCTCGCTTACGAAACCCTGGCCAAACAGGTTGAAGAGGGCGTGCTCGCCATGTCCCTGCGCCAGGCCATGGTCAACTATCGCAACGGCATCAACAAGGGGCTCTACAAGGTGATGTCCAAGATGGGCATCAGCACGGTCGCCAGCTACCGCTGCTCCCAGCTTTTCGAAGCGGTGGGCCTGGCCAAGTCGGTGGTCGATACCTGCTTCCGCGGCGTATCGAGCCGTATTCAGGGTGCCGATTTTGCCGACATCCAGCAGGATCAGCACAATCTGGCCCGTCAGGCCTGGCTGGTGCGCAAGCCCCTCCCCCACGGCGGCCTGCTCAAGTTCGTCCACGGCGGCGAGTACCACACCTACAACCCGGATGTGGTGCAGACCCTGCAAACCGCGGTGCGCTCCGGCAACTATGCCGATTACAAAGAGTACGCCCGTCTGGTGAACGAACGCCCGGTTGCCACCCTGCGCGATCTGCTGGCGCTGAAGAAAGTCGACAATCCGGTCGCGCTGGATCAGGTTGAGCCAGCCGACAAGCTGTTCCCCCGCTTCGACTCCGCTGCCATGTCCATCGGTGCCCTCGGCCCTGAAGCCCACGAGGCGCTGGCTGTCGCCATGAACCGCCTCGGCGGTCAGAGCAACTCCGGCGAAGGGGGCGAAGATCCCAAGCGTTTCGGTACCGAGAAGAACTCCCGCATCAAGCAGGTGGCTTCCGGTCGCTTTGGCGTCACCCCTCACTACCTGATGAACGCCGACGTGGTGCAGATCAAGGTGGCTCAGGGGGCCAAGCCCGGCGAAGGGGGCCAGCTGCCCGGTGACAAGGTGACTGCCCAGATCGCCCAGCTGCGCTATTCCGTGCCCGGCGTGACCCTGATCTCACCGCCGCCGCACCACGACATCTACTCCATCGAGGATCTGGCCCAGCTCATCTTCGACATCAAGCAGATCAACCCGAGCTGTCTGGTGTCGGTGAAACTGGTCTCCGAACCCGGCGTTGGCACCATTGCCTGCGGCGTGGCCAAGGCCTATGCCGACTTCATCACCATCTCCGGTTATGACGGCGGCACCGGCGCGAGCCCCCTCACCTCGGTCAAATATGCCGGCTCCCCGTGGGAGTTGGGGCTGGCCGAAACCCAGCAGGCGCTGGTGGCCAACGGTCTGCGCCACAAGGTGCGGCTGCAGGTGGATGGTGGTCTCAAGACCGGTCTCGACATCATCAAGGCGGCCATCCTCGGCGCCGAGAGCTTTGGTTTTGGCACCGGCCCCATGGTGGCGCTCGGTTGCAAATACCTGCGGATCTGCCACCTGAACAACTGCGCCACCGGCGTTGCCACTCAGGATGAGAAGCTGCGTCGCGAGCACTTCACCGGCCTGCCGGAGATGGTGATGAACTACTTCAAGTTCATCGCCGAGGAGACCCGCGAGCTGATGGCTCAGCTCGGCGTCACCCAGCTGACCGACCTGATTGGCCGCACCGATCTGCTGGAAGCCCTGCCCGGCCTCACCGCCCGTCAGGCCAAGCTGGATCTCTCCGGCATTCTGGCCCGTCCGGTGGCACCGGCAGGCTCCAGCCTGTTCAGCCAGCAACACAACCCCACCTTCGACAAGGGGCCACTCAACCTGAAAATGGTGGAAGATCTGCTGGAGGCGGTGGAAACCTCAAGCGGCGGCGAGTTCCGCTACGACATTCGCAACACCGACCGCTCGGTGGGTGCGCGTCTCTCGGGCGAAATCGTCAAGCGGCACGGCAACCAGGGTATGGCGGCGGATCCGGTCAAAGTGCACTTCAACGGCACCGCAGGCCAGAGCTTCGGCGTCTGGAACGCGGGTGGCCTCGAGATGATCCTCACCGGCGATGCCAACGACTACGTGGGCAAGGGGATGACCGGCGGCAAGCTGGTGATCAAGCCCCATGTCGGCGTGGCGTTCAAATCCCACGAAGCAGCCATCATCGGCAACACCTGCCTCTACGGTGCCACCGGCGGCAAACTCTACGCCGCAGGCACTGCTGGCGAGCGTTTCGCGGTGCGCAACTCCGGCGCCCTGGCGGTAGTCGAGGGGATTGGCGACAACGGCTGTGAATATATGACCGGCGGCATCGTCACCGTGCTCGGTCAGACTGGCGTCAACTTTGCGGCGGGCATGACCGGCGGCTTTGCCTACGTGCTCGACGAGTGCGGCAACTTCGCCAAGCGCACTAACCCCGAGCTGGTGGAACTGCTGGACGTGGCGGATCTCGCCATCCATCAGGAGCACCTGCGCGGCATCATCACGGCGCACCTCAATGAGACCGGCAGCTCGCGCGCCGAGGAGATCCTGGCCAACTTCGACTCCTATGTGCCCAAGTTCAGGCTGATCAAACCCAAGTCCAGTGACGTGAAATCGCTGTTGGGTCACACCAGCCGTTCCAGTGCAGAACTCAGAATCCAGGCGCAATAAGGAGGGAACCCTATGAGCCAGAACGTATTTCAGTTTATCGATGTCCAGCGGGTCGACCCGCCCAAGAAGCCGCTCAAGATCCGCAAAATCCAGTTTGTGGAGATCTACGAGTCCTTCAATCAGCCTCAGGTACAGATGCAGGCGGATCGCTGCCTCGAGTGCGGCAACCCCTACTGCGAGTGGAAGTGTCCGGTCCACAACTACATCCCCAACTGGCTGAAACTGGCCAAAGAGGGGCGCATTCTGGAGGCGGTGGAGCTCTCCCACCAGACCAACAGCCTGCCGGAAGTGTGCGGCCGGGTCTGCCCGCAGGATCGCCTCTGTGAGGGCTCCTGCACCCTCAACGATCGCTTCGGCGCGGTGACCATCGGCAACATCGAAAAGTACATCACCGACAAGGCGTTCGAGATGGGCTGGAAGCCCGATCTCTCGAACGTGGTCAAGACCGGCAAGCGGGTCGCCGTCATTGGTGCCGGCCCGGCTGGTCTCGCCTGTGCCGACGTACTGGCACGCAACGGCGTCACCCCGGTGGTGTTTGACAAGTATCCGGAGATCGGTGGCCTGCTCACCTTCGGTATCCCCTCCTTCAAGCTGGAAAAAGAGGTGATGCAGCGTCGCCGCGAGATCTTCCAGGGGATGGGCGTGGAGTTTCGTCTCGAGACCGAAGTGGGCAAGGACATCACCTTCGCCGATCTGCTCGGCGAGTTCGATGCGGTCTTCCTCGGGGTCGGCACCTACAAGTACATGAAGGGCGGCTTTGCCAACGAAGAGGCGCCGGGAGTCTATGACGCCCTGCCCTACCTCATCGCCAACGCCAACCGGTTGCTGGGGTTCGAGAAGGCGCAAGCCGACTATATCGACTTCGCCGGCAAGCAGGTGGTGGTGCTGGGCGGTGGCGATACCGCCATGGACTGCGTGCGTACCGCCATCCGTCAGGGGGCTGACAAGGTGATCTGTGCCTATCGCCGCGACGAGGAGAACATGCCGGGCTCCAAGCGGGAGGTGAAGAACGCCCGCGAGGAGGGAGTTGAGTTCATGTTCAACCTGCAACCGGTGGCGGTCGAACTGGATGCCAACGGTCGCACCTGCGGCATCAAGGTGGTGAGCACCGAATTGGGTGAACCCGACGCCAATGGCCGCCGCAATCCGGTGGTCATCGAGGGCTCAGAGCAGGTGTTGGCCGCCGATGCGGTAGTGATGGCGTTTGGCTTCCAGCCCAACCCCCAGCCCTGGATGGCGGAGTTCGGCATCGAGCTCGACAACAGGGATCGCATCAAGGCCCGCGAGCAGGCGGAATACGCCTTCCAGACCAGCAATCCCAAGGTGTTTGCCGGTGGCGACGCGGTGCGTGGCTCCGATCTGGTGGTGACCGCCATCTACGAAGGGCGCAAAGCGGCCGAAGGGATCATGGACTATCTGGCGGTCTGATCTGACCGGCCACAGCCGTGATGTTCCCTAACAATCAGCCCCGCCAATGCGGGGCTGATTTTTTGTAGCTACCGACCCCCTACAAACGCACCACCAGCCACTCCCCCTTGCCGACCGGCACCAGCGAGGTGGCAAAGGCCGGATCCTGCCCGACCTCGTTCATCCACTCCACCATCTCGCTGCGATGGGAGATGGCGTTGTCGACCACCAGCAGGCCACGGGGTGCCAGCAGGCGGCGGATCTGCGGCCACCATGCCCGGTAGTGCTGACGATCCGAATCGAGGAAGATGAGCTGATAGCCGGCTTGCGGCAAGGTCGGTAACAGCTCGCCTGCATCCCCTGCCAGCAAGGTTACCCAGGGGGCCAACCCTGACCTCTGAAAGTTGTAATGGGCCTGCACGCGCTTATCCTCATCCAGCTCAATGGTGGTCACGTGCCCCTCCAACCGACGCACAGCTTCTGCCAGCCAGAGTGTGGAGTAACCATTGGAGGTGCCAATCTCCAGCACCGCCTGCGCCCCACGGGTCTGTACCAATACTGACAGCAACTCCCCCGTGTCGCGGGTGATATTGAGCAACTTGCGGTGGCGAGCCTGCTGCATGCTGTCATTGCGCTCGCCAAGCTGCTCCAGCTGGCGTTTTAACTGTTCCAGTTCCATCGATATCCCTTTTGTCCTTGCCCAAAACCATTAGCCACGCATCTAAGCTTGGCATTTGGGAGTCAAATGATTGCTTTCAACCGCCATTCACACCACAAAGGATGAGAAAAGGACAACCATTTGAGGCAGAATTTGTGACGTCTATCTGTTACACTTCGCGCCCGCCATTTTCCGGCTCACTCTCTGACTTGATGTCAGGCGCAGCCGTCGGTGGTTACAACCTCCGTCTCGCTCATGCCGAGCTAACCAAGCCAAACACAGCCCAGCTGGAACACAGGAACCCATTATGAGATTTGAATCGTTCGATTTTGCCCCCGAGATTTTGCGTGCTGTCTCAGATTGCGGTTATCAGGAGATGACCCCTGTGCAGCAACAGGCGATCCCGGCCATTCGCCGTGGCCGCGATGTGCTGGCCAGCGCCCAGACCGGTACCGGCAAGACCGCCGCCTTCGCCCTGCCCATCTTGCAGCGTCTGGTAGACAATCCGGCTCCGGTCCAGCCTTCCAACGCCCGGGTGCTGATCCTGACCCCGACCCGCGAGCTGGCGGCTCAGGTGGCGAGCAACATCAATGACTTCGCCAAGTATCTCGATATCACCACCATCACCATCGTCGGCGGTGGCAAGCAGGACGTACAGGCCAAGAAGCTCAAAGCGGGCGCTCACATCATTGTGGCCACCCCGGGCCGTCTGCTGGAGCACCTCACCGCATGCAACCTCAGCCTCTCCGGCGTCGAGTGTCTGGTGATGGATGAAGCGGATCGCATCCTCGACATGGGCTTCAGTGCCGATGTGCAGAAGATCCTGCAAGCGGTCAACAAAACCCGTCAAAACCTGCTCTTCTCCGCCACCTTCTCCGACGCGGTGAAGAAGCTGGCCAACCTGATGCTGGACAGACCGCAGATCGTCAGCGTCAACAAGCAGAACTCCACCGCCGACAGCGTCAGCCATACCGTCTATCCGGTCGAGCAGAAGCGCAAGCGCGAGCTGCTCTCAGAGCTGATTGGCAAGCAGAACTGGCAGCAGGTGCTGGTGTTCGCCAGTACCCGCGAGAGCTGTGATGTGCTGGTCGAGGAGCTGAACCTCGACGGCATCAAGTCCGCCGTGGTCCATGGCGAGAAGGCCCAGGGCAACCGTCGCCGCGCCCTGCGCGAATTCATGGAAGGCAAGGTACGGGTACTGGTCGCCACCGAAGTGGCCGCCCGTGGTCTGGACATTCCGGATCTGGAATACGTGGTCAACTATGATCTGCCGTTCCTGGCGGAAGATTACGTGCACCGCATCGGCCGTACCGGTCGTGCCGGCAAGCGCGGCATGGCCATCTCCTTCGTCAGCCGTGAAGAGGAGCGCACCCTGCTGGAGATCGAGGCCCTGATCGGCCAGAAGATCCGCCGCATCATGGTGCCGGGCTATGAGGTGAGCAGCCGTGACGAGCTGATCAAACAGCTGCAAGAGCGTCGTCGCTTCGGCAAGCGCCCGCAGCGTGAAGATAACGCCGTGGCCCAGGTGATGGCCGAAGCCAAGCTGCAGGGTCAGCGCCTCAAGCGTCTGGCTGCAGCCAAGAAGCCCCGTCAGCCGAAATAAGGCGGGCAGTTGCTCTATTGAACCGCAAAGGCGCCACTGGCGCCTTTGCCATCTCTGTCATCGGTGTTGGCCCCTGGTGGTCAACTCAAGGATTGCTTATGACCTCTCCAACCTACAATCAGGCCCTGTTCGAGATGGCCACCCAGAGTCTGGCCGAACTGGTCCGCACCGCCGAACAAAAGGCAGGCAAGCGCACTCCGGCGCAAGAGAGCCACTTTCTCTGCACCTGGATGGCCGACTCCCTCAAGGAGAAGCGTTTCTCCCGTCTGGTGATGGAAGATTTGAAAGCTTGGGTGCAGCTTGGCCGCACTCTGGGTGCGGGCGCCGATCTCAAGGGATTGCTGGAGCGCATCGCCTTCCAATACCAGTGCGCCATGACCAATCCGCAGCAATTGGGAGCCAAGCTGGCTGCCCTGCTGGAGGAGCTCTCAGCGGCAGGCTGGCTGGTGCTGACCGAGAGCGAGGTGAACGCCAAGCTGCGCCTGCAATCGGGCGGTCAGGCGAGTCTGGTGGTAAGCCATAGCGAATATGAAGGCCATATCGAGGACGGTGAGCTTGTCAAACCCCTTACCCTCTATGTGCGCGGTGACGAGAAGGTGCTGGCCGAGGTGGCCTTCAAGCACGGCCTGCTGCTGAGCCAGGGCAACAAGAAAACCACCCTGGTCAAACACCACAAAGCCTACCGGCTGATGCCGGACAACGCCCAACCGGCGCTGGCACTGCTGAGCGAGGCTCGCCAAGGCGCCTGAGCCCGCCTGTCTTCAGCAATAAAAAACGGCAGACCCTTGCGCAGGATCTGCCGTTTTTTATTGTTCGATGTTTGGTGATGAGGTTGGGTAGTCGTTTAGCGGATCTTGATGCCAATCTGGCCCGCGTCACACCACTCGAACATCACCTCCTCGCTCTTGCCGCAGCAACTGCCACCACAGATACGGCTTTCACGCTTGATGACTCGCCCCTTGCGCATCCAGACGCCGAGCATGGCCTCCACCGCATCTTCCGAGGTGTGGAAGTGGCGAGCCAGATCACGCCGGCTCACCTTCTGCTGCGCGGCGAGGTAATCCCCCAGCTCGCGCAGGATCATAAGGTCACCACCTTGCGGGCAACGATATCACCGTGACGGCGACCGGCCCACCAGAGCAGTACCAGAGAGAGGCCGTAGCTGGCGATCCAGAACAGGCTCTGCTCCGGGTGAGCGGCGAAGGTGGCCACCTGATAGAAGAGGGTGGCGCACATAAAGGCCATGTAGTTGCACCATACCGCCGTCATCAGCGCCCACTGGCGACCGGTTTCCCGCACCAGCGCGCCCATGGCTGCCGCGCAAGGCATGTAGAGCAGCACGAACAAGAGGTAGGCAAAGGCTCCGGCCGCCCCGTCGAAGTGGGTCTGCATATTGCCGTAGGTGGAGACATCCACCTCCTGCGCCTCGGCGGCAGCTTTCTGGTCGTCGAGGTTGCCAACATCAAGCCCCATGGGGTCGCTCGGGTTGATCTCCGCCAGATTGGCCGCCACGGCATCGATCGCCTCGTGGAAACTGGCCACCAGCGAGAACTCGCTCTCCTCCTCTGCATCGCCACCACCGGCGTAGAGGCTGTTGAGGGTACCGACCACCGCCTCTTTGGCGAAGATACCGGTGACGATACCGACCGTGGCCTGCCAGTTGTCATCGCGTACACCGATGGGGTGCAGCACCGGGGTCACCGCTTGGCTTATCTTGCTCAGGACCGAGCTCTCCTGCTCCTGATGGCCAAAGCTGCCATCGGTACCCAGGGAGTTAAGCACGCTCAGCACGGCGACCACCAGTACGATGGTTTTACCGGCACCAAAGACGAAGGATTTGAGCTTCTGCCAGGTCTTGATGGCAACGTTGACCGGACGCGGCCACTCGTAATCCGGCATCTCCATCAGCATGGAGTCGCTCTTGCCCGGCAGCAGGGTGCTACGCAGCAACAGGCCGGTGAGCACCGCCACCAGAATGCCGATGAGGTAGAGACCGAACACCAGGTTCTGACCTGACTCGGGGAAGAAAGCCACCGCAAACAGGGCGTAAACCGGCAGACGGGCACCGCACGACATGAAGGGCGCCATGGCGGAGGTCATCAGCCGTTCCCGCTCGGAGTTGAGGGTACGGGTCGCCATCACCGAGGGGACGGTACAGCCAAAGCCCATCAGCATCGGCACGAACGCCTTGCCCGGCAGGCCGAGGCGGCGCATCAGGGCATCCACCACGAAGGCGGCACGGGCCAGATAGCCGGAGCTCTCCAGCACCGCGAGGAACAGATAGAGGCAGCCAATCACCGGAATAAAGGTGGCCACCGTCTGCAAGCCAACGCCAAAGCCGTCTGCCAGAATGGCGCCCAGCCACTCGGGGGCATTGACCAGCCCCAGCAGGTGGTGCACCCCATCGACAAACAGGGCGCCGCCCATGATGTCAAAGAAGTCGATAAAGGCGCTGCCAACGTTGATGGCAAACAGGAACATCAGGTACATGACAAACAGGAAGAAGGGGATGCCAATCCAGCGATTGAGCAGCACCCGATCCAGCCACTCGCTCTGGGCCTCGGTGAGCTTGCCCTTCTGCTGACGAGCCTGTTGTACCCACTGGTGGATATGGCCGTAGCGAATATCCGCCAGCTGCAGGTCGATATCCTGTCCCTGATGGGCGCGAGCCACTACATTGGCGGCGGCCGCCTGCTGACCGGGCAGCAGGGTCTCCTGCATCACCGCATCCTCTTCCAGCAGGCGCAGGGCGCGACCACGGGTAGTGAGGTGATGCGGGGCGAGCAGGGTCTCCAACTCCGCCAGATCGGTTTCAAGCGCGTGGCCGTAATCGAGCTGCAAGGCGGCTTGCGGCTGACCGATAAACTGCCGGATCTGCTGCTTGAAGGCGGCAACCTGCTTGCTGTTGTGGGCAGAGAGGGCCACCACCGGGCAACCGAGGGATTTGCCGAGCTTGCTCTCGTCGATGACGATGCGGCGCTTTTGCAGGATATCCATCTTGTTGAGCACTACCACCATGGGCAGGCCCAGTTCGCGCAGTTGCAGCGTGAGGTAGAGGGAGCGCTCCAGATTGGCGGCGTCGATGACGTTGAGCAGCAGGTCGGGTTGTTGGCCCTGGGCAAAGCGGCTGGCGATCTGCTCGTCCAGACTGCCATCCTGACTGGCCAGGCTATAGATGCCGGGCAGATCCATCAGCTTGAAGTGATGCTCACCCGCGCTGAACTCACCCATCTTCTTGTCGACGGTGACACCACTCCAGTTGCCTACCTGCTGGCGGGCGCCGGTCAGGGCGTTGAACAGGGAGGTCTTGCCGCTATTGGGGTTACCTACCGTTACCAGGGAATAATTCATACCAGCTCTACCTCTATTTTCTTCTGAACCCGCCGCGTGCGTGTGGCAAGCTGCTTTGCAGGCTCGACTTCTTGTCTCTGAACCGCTCCCGGTGACGTTCTTGACCAGAGCGGTAGCCGAACAGGGGGTTATACCGGCTCGACTTCTATTTGCTGGGCCAGACTCTTTTGCATGGAGAGACAGATCCCCTGGCACTGGATCTGGAGCGGGTCCCCCAGGGGGGCGGAGCGCAGATAGATGACTTCAGTCTGGGGCAACAGGCCCATCACCATCAGTTTGCGGCGCAGCGGCCGGGCGAGCTGATTCATATTCTTGATGCGAGCACTCTGTCCCGGTGACAACTGCGTGAGTACCATGACTGACTCCTGAAGTTAAACAATAATAATTCGCTTTTACTTGGGGCATTATAAGCTGTGTCTTCAACTTTTATTTGAGTAAAATCAAACTCCGCTTAGCTAACCCATAAAGTATTGCCATGAGTCACGACAACAACAGCCGCCTCGTTTACAGCACAGATGGCGGCATGATCAAGGAGCAGAGTGCTCCCCAATCCGCCTCCCCCTTCCCCACCGACGGCACCGTGCGCATTCGCCGCGAGACCAAGGGGCGCAAGGGTGCCGGGGTGATCACCATTCATGGCGTACCCGCCGAACAGCAAAAATCCCTGGCCACCCTGCTCAAGAAAAAGTGCGGCACCGGAGGCGGTATCAAGGAGGGAGTGATCGAGATCCAGGGGGATAAACGGGACCTGATCAAAACCGAGCTGGAGAAAGCCGGTTTCAGCGTCAAGCTGGTGGGTGGCTGATCCCCTTGTCACTCATGCGGTTTTTCCCTAGAATGCCCGCTCCCATCGAGGGGGAGTAGTCTCGCACGCCGGTGCCATCCATTGCATGAATACCGGTTTGCGACCCTGATCAACATACTTGGTGCCAAATCACCATGGTCAGGGTGATCCATGCCAACCATGGATTTGACAAGACCTTTGACGGGCCAGTGCCAATACCGGGGACGGATGGCGCAGGCTTGTCTTTGGTTTATAACAATTCCGTCCCCCGGTCATTTTTATGGAAGCCTTGTTAACCTCAACCCTCAGCGTCGCTATTGCCGAGATCGGCGATAAAACCCAGCTGTTGGCGTTGCTGCTCATCTGCCGTTTTCGCAAGCCCTGGCCCATCATCGCCGGCATGCTGGCGGCTACCTTGCTCAACCATGCGGGCGCTGCCTGGATTGGCGAGTTCATCAGCCGCTGGCTCGATCCCAAGATAATGACCTGGCTGGTCGCCATCGCCTTTATCGCCATGGCTATCTGGATTTTGGTGCCGGACAAGATGGATGACGAGGAGAGCCCGCTGGATAAATACGGCCCCTTTATGGCCACCTTCGTGCTCTTCTTTATTGCCGAGATTGGCGACAAGACCCAGATCGCCACCGTGCTGCTGGCCGCCAAGTATGACTCGCTGGTGCAGGTCATTACCGGTACCACCCTCGGCATGATGCTGGCCAACGTGCCTGTGGTGCTGATCGGCAAGCTGGGGGCAGACAAGCTGCCGCTCAAGGGGATCCGCATCGCCTGCGCCATCCTCTTCGTCGGCCTCGGGGTGAGCACTCTGATCTTTGCCTGATCGCCTTTTCCGCTGCTCAAGCCCTCCCATGTGGAGGGCTTTTTTGTTTGCTGCTGTGTCTAGTGCGTAATCCGCTGTCGCAACCACCAGCCGTAGAGCCAAGGGGCAGTGCACGGTTGCGGGTGCCTCATGCCATAATGGGGCAAACCTCGTGGAGTCCCCCCATGCACAACGTATCAAGAGAGACGCTTCTCGAATGGGTCAAACAGGGACGGCTGGCGCCAGAGAAGCTGGCGGACGCCCTGACCCTCGCCGATCTTCCTCCCCATCCGGCGCGCTGGCAGTGGCTGTTTGACCGGCTGCTGCTCTGGCTCGGCGCCCTCTGTATCGGGGCTGGCCTTATTTTCTTCGTCGCCTTCAACTGGCAAGAGCTGGGCCGGGTCTCCCGCCTCGCCCTGCTGGAGGCGCCGCTGCTCGCCATGCTGCTTCTGCTGTGGCGCAAACCACTGGGGGATACCCCCCGTCAGGCGCTGCTGCTCGCTATCGCCCTCAATATCGGCGCCCTGCTGGCGCTGGTGGGTCAAACCTACCAGACCGGCGCCGATCCCTGGCAGCTGTTCGCCACCTGGGCGCTGATGCTGGTGCCACTGGCGACATTTGGCCAAAGCCCGCTGCTCTGGACCTTGAGCTGGCTGCTCGGCCAGCTGGCGCTGGTGCTCTACTGGCGGCTCGGTTTGTTCACGTTCTTCTTTACCTTCGATGAAGAGGGATTGGGCTGGTGCCTTACCCTGCTCAACGCCGCCCTCTGGGGTCTGCTTCTGCTGGCGCCAAACCGCTGGCGCCTGATGCCAAGCTGGCTGGCGGGCCTTGCTGCCGGTCTGGGGGCCACCCTGCTCACCCTGCTGGCGCTGTTTGATGCCGCCTCCCCGCTGGTGTGGCCGCTCTGGCTTGGCTGGCTCGCTGCGGCCTATGCCCTTTGGCATCACAGATTTATCGCCGGACTCGCCATGGGGTGCCTCAGCCTGATTGCCGTCATCCTCGCGGCGCTGGGCAAGTGGATGGAGCCCGACATCAACGGCTTTTTGCTGCTGAGCCTGATTGCCATCGGCCTTTCGGTCACCGCCGCCCGCTGGCTGCAACAACAACGGAGGTCTCATGAGTGATCTGACCCTTTGGCAAGCACTGCAACAGGCCAATCTGGTGGAGGGAGAGATGCCCCGCAACAACCAGCCCCACTGGTCGAGCCGCTTTCTGCTCGGGCTGGTGGGCTGGATTGCCGCCCTGTTCCTGCTCTTTTTCCTGTTTCTCACCTTCGAGCAGCTGACCCGCGAGGCCAACAGCGCCGTGCTGCTCGGGGCCGTGTTGCTGGCGGGGGCCTACGCCCTCAATCGCAGCCAGCGCGGCGATCTCTGGGATCAGTTCGTGCTGGCCCTCGCGCTGGCGGCCGATGCCTGGCTGCTCTATGGCCTGCTCGATCAGCTGGATCTCCATCACGCCCTGCTCTGGTTTGGGTTGTGCCTGCTCTCCCTTGCCATCGCCGTGCTGTTCGATCACTGGCTGGTGCGGCTGTTTCACAGCGTGGCGGCGGCCCTGCTGCTCACCCTTGGCCTCGCTTGCCTCGGGCTGCAACTGCTGGCGCTGCCGCTAGTGATGGCGGCCATCACCTTCTGCTGGCTGCGGGCAGATAGGGATCCAGAGCGTCACCAGCTCTACCACTCCATCACGCTGGGGCTCGCCCTCTCCCTGCTGGTGCTGGGCCGTCTGCACCATCCGCTGTGGGATGGCGGCAGCAGCGTGCTGGACGAACTGGGGCTGTCTCGCCTGCCGATCTGGCTCAATCCCCTGATCTGCGCCGCCCTGCTGCTGGCGGTGATGGTGAAGCTGAGGCTCCCCCTGCTGTTTGGCCTGCCGCTGGTGCTGATCAGCGCCATCATCCCCGGCATGGGGGCGGGCGCACTGGTGCTGATCCTCGGCTTCTATGCCGGCAGTCTGGGGCTGATGACCCTCTCGGCCTTGCTGCTGCTCGGTTATGGCTCGCTCTATTACTACGATCTGGGGCTCACCCTGATGACCAAATCCTGGCTGCTGCTGGGCTCCGGCATCCTGCTGCTGGTGGCCCGCCAGCTGCTCACCACCTTCGCGGCAAGGAGCGACTCATGAAACCCGTCACCCGACACCTGGCCCTGTTGCTGAGTGGCCTCGCCATCCTGGCAGGCATCAATGCCACCGTCTGGCGCTATGAGCACGCCATGAGCAGCGGCGAAGTGGTGCTGCTGCGGCTCGCTCCGGTCGATCCCCGTTCCCTGATGCAGGGGGATTACATGCGGCTCAACTATGAGATTGCCCGCGAGCTGACCAGCCGCGATTCCCGTGCGACTCAAAACAAGGGCAGCGACACCCTGGTGATCCGCCTCGATGCCCATCAGGTGGCCACTCTGGTGGCCGATGGCAAACCGGATCGGCTCGCCAGCGATGAGCGGCTATTGCAGGTGCACCAGAGCGAGCGGCAGTGGCAGATCGGCCCCGATGCCTACTTCTTTGAAGAAGGCACGGGGGAGCAGTACGAAGCGGCCCGCTACGGCGAGTTCCGGCTGCAAGCGGATGGAAAGACCCTGCTGGTAGGGCTGCGGGATGAGGCTTACCAGCCCATCGGGCAGATCCGCGCCCGCTGGTAACGGCAGTGAGTGGCTATTTACTCTGTTCATGGTCACACTCAAGAGAAGGTTGATCGCTAAGGATGTTCCCAATGAGGATATGGCTGATCTGTCATCTGTTGCTGCTCTGCTGGGCCTCGATGGCCCGGGCTGATCTGGGCAAGCTCGAGTACCTCACCGAAGAGTACCCCCCCTACAACTACAGCGATCCGCAAGGCCAGCCCACCGGCCTTGCGGTCGATCTGCTGCAGATGATCTGGCAACACAGCGGCGTGACGCCCCAGCCGGTGCGCATCCTGCCCTGGGCGCGAGGTTATTACTTGCTAACCCAGAAGCCCAACGTGGTGCTCTTCTCCACCGCCCGCACCCAGGCGCGGGAGGATCTCTTCAAGTGGGTCTGCCCCATCGGCTACTCGGAGTACATACTGCTGGGCCGCAAAGCGCAGAACATCACCCTGACCGCCTTCGAACAGATGAGCCAATACAAGATCAGCGCGGTGCGCTCGGATGCCGCCGAGCAACTGCTGCTCAACAACGGCATGGATGACAACAACATCATCCCGGCCAACCGCCTGTCGCAGGGGTTGAAGATGCTGCTCTCCGGCCGCGCCGACCTGCTCGCCACCAGCAAACTGGCGGGATATGACGCCATCCGCGAACTGAAGCTGAGCAGCGACGACTTCAACGTGGCCATGGTGCTGAGCGCCGAGCAGCTCTGCTACGCCTTCAGCCGTCAGGTGCCCGACAGCGAGATCACCCTCTTTCAGCAGGGCCTGACCCGCGCCCTCGCTTCGGAGGAGTTTCGCAAATTGCAGGCCAAATACCTGCCGGTGCGCTGAGCACTCACTCACCCGATGGGCAGCAGTTCGCTGCCCATTTTATTGATGAAAGATGCAATAGAGGTGGCTAGCTATTCCCGCCACAAGCAGTCAAACTGGGCTACATAGTTGATTGCGAAGGATCTTTCCCGTGCGGACATGGCACCTACCTCATCTGCTACTGCTCTTGTGGGCCACCTTCGCACAGGCCGATCCGGGCAAGCTCGAGTATCTGAGCGAAATCTCTCCCCCGTTTAATTTCAGCGACCAGCAAGGGATGCCGACCGGATTGTCGGTAGAGCTGATGCAGCTTATCTGGAAAGCGCGCGGCGTGTCGCCCCAGCCCATCCGCATTATGCCCTGGGCCCGGGGCTACAACCTGCTGCAACAAAAACCCAATGTGGTGCTGTTTGCCACCGCCCGCACCCCGCAGCGGGAAGCGCTCTTCAAGTGGGCCTGCCCCATAGATCACTCGGAGTTTGTGCTGCTGGGGCGCAAGGCGGACAACATCACCCTCAGCTCCGTGGCCGAGATCAGCCGCTACAAGGTCGGCGTGGTGCGCTCTACCGTCTCCAAACAGCTGCTGCTCGAGCGCGGTATCGATGAGCGCCAGCTGATGCTGGCCAACCGCCTCACCCAGGCGGCCAAGATGCTCACCTCAGGTCGTGCCGATCTGTTTGCGACCAACAAGCTGGCGGGCTATCAAACCCTGCAGCAGCTTGGCTTCAAGCCGGATGACTTTCATGTCGCCTTCGTGCTGGA
Organism: Aeromonas sp. FDAARGOS 1416; assembly: GCF_019048085.1. NCBI lineage: Bacteria > Pseudomonadati > Pseudomonadota > Gammaproteobacteria > Aeromonadales > Aeromonadaceae > Aeromonas > Aeromonas sp. FDAARGOS 1416. The sequence continues at coordinate 2,039,154 of NZ_CP077301.1, forward strand.
TGCCAGACCGCTCTGCTATGCCTTCAGCCGTCAGGTGCCCGACAGCGAGGTCGCCCTCTTTCAGCAGGCGCTGACCCATGTCGTCGCCTCAGCGGATTTCTCGGCCCTGCAAGCCAAATACCTGCCGCTGCGCTAACGCCCTGATCGCCGCCGACATAGGGCGCGGGATGGGACTGTGCACCCGCGCTTTTTTGCCAAACATGCTCCGTCGCCTTGGCGAAATCGGCCAGCTTGGTCACACTTGAGCAGATATTCCCTTGATCAGGATGGCAAAAATGAAACCATGGATTGGATTGGCCGGGGCGCTGCTGGCCACCCTCGCACAGGCGAGTCCTGAGCTCGGCAAACTGCACTACATCACCGAAGAGTACAAACCCTACAACTACGCCGATGCCAGCGGCGCCCCCACCGGCCTCGCGGTCGAGCTGCTGCAACTGGTGTGGAAAAAGACCAATACCCCGGCGCAGCCCATCACCATTATGCCGTGGGCGCGTGGTTACTACCTGCTGACCCAAAAACCCAATGCGGTGCTCTTCTCCACCGCCCGCACCCAGGCGCGGGACCCCCTGTTCAAGTGGGCCTGCCCCATCGGGTATGCCGAGATCGTGCTGGTGGGGCTGGCCGATCGCAATATCACCATCACCAAGCTCGACGATGCCAAGGCGTTCAATATCGGCGCGGTGCGGGCCGATGTGGGGGAGCAACTGCTGCTCAACAACGGCTTTGACGAAACCAAACTGATGGCAGCCAACCGGCTGGCACAGGCGCTGAAGATGCTCACCTCCGGCCGGGTCGATCTGGTCTCCACCAACAAGACCACCATGGAGCAGCTGATCGTCGAACAAAAACTCGATCCCACCCGCTTCAAGGAGCAGTGGGTGCTGAGCTCGGAGCAGTTCTGCTTCGCCTTCAGCCATCCGGTGAGCGACGAGCTGGTCAAGGAGTTCCAGACCGGCTTGACCCAGGTGCTGGCGAGCAGCGAATACCCGCTGCTGCACAGCAAATACTTCCCTGCCCCCGCCGCCAAATAGCGGCGTCGAGCGCCAACAACAAGGGGCCCACAGCGGGCCCCTTCGCTTTTTACCGTTTGCGCCCCCCTCTTTTTACCGCTTGCACTCCTCTCGCGGCGCCCCCCCACCGCCCTGCCAGCTCCAAGCCCGACAACCAACAACTAATCACCAATTAATAAAAGTTTGTGCCAGCGCAAAAAATCACTCTTTTCTGATAGTTAGCCCATCAAAACCATAGATAAGACCACTCTGGCTCCGTAATATGGCGACGGGCGTCTGTTGACCCCTTTTCCGAGATCAATGGTCAACGGCGCAATCTGGTAGCGAGAGTCAGGGGCGGTAGCGACTTTAGCGTAGGGTCGATTAGCGAAGCGTAATCGTCCGCGGTAACTGTCCCCTCTCCCCTTGCGGGAGAGGGCTAGGGTGAGGGGGTAGGTAACGTCTTTGCTTGGCTAAATATCGCCGTCTAAATAGCACGGCTTCGCCGCGCAGGACACGAGGACTCCGTCCTCGACGGGGTTTCGCCGCCGCTGCGCGGCTAGGCGAGTGACTTTGGAAAGACCCAAAGTCACCAAAGGTCTACTCCCCCACTTGTTCGCCCTCCTGCGTCGGGTTCCCTCGGTTCACCCGTTTGTCCGACGGCACGCACCGATGGGCTTTGACCTCCACCATCCCTGGCGTCGGTCAAAGTCCGCTGCGGACATCCTTGTCCTTGCGCCAAACCGGGGCGAGCGTTGCTCGTCCAATTCCGGTTTGGCCCCTGGCCCAGCGGCGCTCGCTCGGCGTCCTGCCTCGCTGCCTGGACAAACGGGCTCACCTCGGCGAACAACAGGGGGCAAAGACCCTAAGGCCCGAGGACAATTAACAGTCGGGGAATGACCTTATATTGAAGACCCGACAGTGAGTATTTCGCAGTGGCAGAACCTTATTTTTCGAATATCTAATTAAGCTTCACTAATTTAACCCTGCCTCTAAAGACAATGCTAACAGGATGACAATAAAAATGGTTAACGTAACAGATAAAACGAGAGAACTGATACTGGAGATCTGGGATGATGATTATTACATTGTTGCGGCAGGAGATCAGGCTCCAACAAAAGACGAGGTGATGATTCTTGGAGAGAAGTATGGGATTAAATTACCAGATGACTATATCTCTCATGCTATGGGAGCGTTAGGTGGATTCTTTATAGAGGTTAAAGAGGAATTGTGGCCATATGCAGAAATATTGGCTGTGGCACCATTTTGGGAGTTTTTACGAGGTGTTTATTCTTACGCTTATAGCGAGGATGCTCCTGAATGGATGAATATACATATAGCAGCAGAACAGTTCAAAGAATTGGGTCACAAGGTAATTCCAGTTCTCAAGGTTTGGGCCGATGACGGTGTCTATTGTTATAATGAAGAAGGCCAACTGGTAAAATATTTTCATGAAGAGAATACCTTCGAGCGCGTAGATAAAACCTGGTTTGAATTGATCGAGCATGAACTTAATGAACTGGCTGCAAGGAAAAATAGAAAACTTAAGAAATAGACCATCAGACAGCACGTATTCATAGTAATTAACTTAATTCAATGCCATTTCTGATAACCAGGATTTGGGGACAAGCTTGTTGCCACTAACCTTGAACAAGAATAACCGTCCCCTCCCTCACCCCATGGGGGGCCAGACATTGAGCATTCAGTCGTGATAACACCCTATCCCTCATACTTATAACTACGTTTCACCCATAGAATATACAGACTAAGTGAAAATGATTTTTCATATATCGACAGGGATGAGAACATATTATGAACATAGATAAAAATAATGTAGCACCATATCTATCAATATTACTTGCCATAAAATCAAAGAATAGTGACGAAAACTTTGATTATCATGGTGTAATTTTAAAAATATTAAATGATGAGTCAGATGGTGAGATGACAACAGGCAATACCATTATCGATAGTATAAATGAGTTAGGCTTAGTAAAAATCACTCCATATTCTGTAAGAAAAGAACCTAGCTGGTCTAAAAATATTGATATAAAAGATATTGAAAACCATGTCTTTGTTAGTTTCCTTGTAAAAGATCACTTTGCATTTTATTTTTCTGAGAAAGGCAAAAAAGATTTAATCAGAGACTACTTTGGTAGAAAAAAACTTGAACACATTTATCCAGTACCAATAAGAAAATTATATGGCAACTTCATAAACGAAGATGAGATAAAAATGTTATGGCTATTAGGAATCCATGGTCAAGGAAATTTCAAAGCTGATTCAAAAGTTTTAGGTGGGAAAAGTGTTGCTGATACACTTGACCCTCTAATAGATCAATCTTATATGATGTCTGCTGTACGAACTGAAGTGCATGGTCACAATAGAAAGAGTTCACTTGGGATAAATCCTTTTCGTTCGTCGATCTGGAGAGGACCTTGTAATGACTGGAACTCATTTGAAAATAAAACCATTGAAATTCTTGATATATTAACGTCAAATGCTAGTGAATCAGAAACACCAATAGGAATACTCTCTTACCCTATATCCAACCCTGATGATCTTAATTCGCCTTATGACTTTTCCCTTGTTGATTATGAGTTTATATCTGAAGAAGACGGCCAAGTACGAAAAGAGCTACTTAGAAAATTGCAGTATGATTATTCTGCTGAGCTTACTCCATCCTTTACAGGCAAAGACATTTCATTGAGGATTACTTATCAAGGAACGCATATTGGTGATGTGTGCGTAGCCGTTAAGGTTGATGATTACAAAGTCACATTAGAGCTGAAAACACAAATCCCTATAAAAAAGAAATATTTTGATTATTACACACGAGTATTCAGATACCCAGAGTTGATAAAGTGTTGGTTTGAATCAGGTCATGCCATTGTAAATGGAATGGTATTTAGAACTGGCTATCAAGACGTTGAATATAATAAATTCATATGGGCCGACTATGAGAACTATGATGTTACAAAAGAAAAGCCAGGAAGTGATCCCAAAAAACCTGACTTGCAGGAAACGGGAAAGAATAAATCTCTATTCTGTTGGGTTAAGAATCGTTGGAATGGTTACTGGATTGAGCCAAGCGAATTTAACACATCAGAATCTTCAAAAGGATGGTTGTACTGTGATGATGGTGCAGGAGAAAAAGCCGACTTCATCCACTACGTGGAATATAGTAATTATCACATAATATCTTTAATTCATATAAAAGCTGCTAAGAGCGCATCCCCCTTAAGGAGAATATCTGTCGGTGCACATGATATAGTATTAAACCAAGCCGTTAAAAATCTACGTTACTGCACAAGAAAAACTCTAGTTGAAGATCTCCGCCAACGGTATAGTAACTCAACAGAGAAGCTATGCTGGCATGACGGAATAGAAGCACAGCCAGAAGACTTCTTCAGCAAGATAGAATCATTAAAAGATAACAAGCATATAAAGAAACGGGTAATAGTAATACAGCCTCACACCCAGAAAAGTATCTATACATCAGTAGATAACTCCAAAATAAAAACACAGTTGGATGTGTTATTAGTTAGCGCTGAAAACGCAATCAGGTCTTCAGGGGCTGAGTTCTATATAATAGGACTAGACGATCACAAAAAATAAATTTTATTTGAAATTTTCATTTATATTCTCTGGATTGTTTGCCATCTCAGCCAACCCCTTGCACTGCTCTCCCCCGGCGGCGGGATAAGCGGTGAGCGTCTCATAGAGGGCGGCGCGCAGGCTGCCGGATTGGCAGAAATCACAGCTGCCACCAGCGTCGATATCGGTGATGCGGGCGCCTTGCGGCCCGTCCTGTACCAGATAGGTGCTGACAAAACGGTAGGTGCCGCTGGGGGCGTCGAGCGGGGTGCCCGGCTCGCCAAAGGTGAAGCGCACCTTGACCTCGCTGCGATCCCGGCTGCCGGCGATGGCGCGCGACGAGAGGATCTCCGAGCCCAGCAGGTTATCCCAGGCGTTGGGCAGGAAGGGGTTGCCCTCGACAAAGGGGGGCTTCTCGTCGGGGGCCTCGCGGGTGGCTATTTCGCGCGCCTTTGAGGCGGCATTGAGCAGGCAGAGTAGCTCGGGGGAGACGATAGTGGGCAGCGCGCCGCCGAGATCGCTCTGATAGAGGCCGCTCGGTTTGACTGCGCGCTCCCAGTCGAGAAACTGGGCCACCTTGGCCTTGGCGCGGGCACTGGCGGCCGGATCGAGTTTGCCACTGGTGGTGGTGCCCGCATGGGCCGGGGCGATCAGGGCCGCCGCAGAGAGGGCCAGTGCCAGCACGGGCCAGCTGGATATCTTCATGATGCCAACTTCCTTATGTTCGATTGCATGGGCCGCGCCTTGAACAACGCGCCGGGCCCTGAAAAAAAGAGCGCAGCCCAAGGGCTGCGCTCTGCGTCAGATCGTCAACCGGCGATCCTTAGGCACGGCGCCAGCTGGTCTTGCCGGCGCTGTCTTCCAGCACGATACCCATCTCGGTGAGACGGTTGCGGGCGGCATCCGCCGCAGCCCAGTTCTTGTCGGCACGGGCCTGATTGCGCTCGGCGATCAGGCGCTCGATTTCGGCAACCTCTTCATCCGCTTCGTCACCCTTGAGGAAGGCCTCGGGATCTTGCTGCAGGATGCCGAGCACGGCGCCCAGCTCGCGCAGACGGGCGCCCAGCGCGGCGGCAACGGCCATGTCTTCACCCTTCTGGCGGTTGATCTCGCGCACCAGGTCAAACAGGGCTGAGTAGGCTTCCGGGGTGTTGAAGTCGTCGTCCATCGCTTCCTTGAAGCGCGCTACCTGCTCGTCGCCACCGGCAGCGGCGGCTGCCGGCAGATCGCGCAGGGCGGTGTACATCCGCTCCAGCGCGGCGCGGGCTTGCTTGAGGTTATCTTCCGAGTAGTTGAGCTGGCTGCGGTAGTGGCCGGACATCAGGAAGTAACGGACGGTTTCGGCGTCGTAGTGAGCCAGCACGTCGCGGATGGTGAAGAAGTTGCCAAGGGATTTGGACATCTTCTCTTTATCCACCATCACCATGCCGCTGTGCATCCAGGTGTTGACGTAGTCGCCACCGTGGGCGCAGCAGGACTGGGCGATCTCGTTCTCGTGGTGCGGGAACTGCAGATCGGAGCCGCCGCCGTGGATGTCGAAGTGGTTGCCAAGGTGCTTGGAGTTCATGGCGGAGCACTCGATGTGCCAGCCAGGACGGCCCGGGCCCCAGGGGCTTTCCCAGGTTGGCTCGCCGGGCTTCGACATCTTCCACAGCACGAAGTCGAGCGGGTTGCGCTTGGCATCGACCACGTCGACGCGGGCACCGGCTTGCAGCTGTTCCAGATCCTGACCGGAGAGCTTGCCGTAGTCGGCGTAGGATTCGACGATAAACATCACGTCGCCGTTATCCGCCACGTAGGCGTGCTCTTTTTCCAGCAGGGATTGCACCAGCTCGATGATCTCTTCGATGTGCTGGGTGGCGCGCGGTTCGATATCCGGGCGCACCATGCCGAGGGCGTCGAAGTCGGCGTGCATGTCGCCAATCAGACGTTCGGTCAGCTCGTCGCAGGTCACTTGGGTCTCGGCGGCACGCTTGATGATCTTGTCATCCACGTCGGTGATATTGCGCACATAGGTGAGGTCATAACCGGCGTAACGCAGGTAGCGAGCGACCACATCAAAGGCGACGAAGGTGCGGCCGTGGCCGATATGACAGTGATCGTAGATGGTGACACCACACACATACATGCCCACCTTGCCCGGGTGGATAGGTTTGAATTCTTCTTTTTGACGAGTGAGTGTGTTGTATATCTTCAGCATCTTCTAACCACTGCCTGTGAGTAAAATGGTTGGTCATAATACCCCGTTCAGGGGCAGAAAACGAGGCAGAAAAGCGGGCCAATCCCGCCTGCCAGCACGGTTACGGCGCCAGAGAGACTATGCCGCCAGCCCCTGATGGGCTAGAATTGCCACCACTTTATGCCATACACCTGCGGGCACTTCGTCGTCCGCATCAAATGAAAGGACATATCATGGTCACTCTGCACACCAATCACGGCGACATCACCCTCACCCTGAACGCTGAAAAAGCCCCGGAAACCGTGGCCAACTTCCTGCAATACTGCCGTGACGGTCACTACGACAACACCATCTTCCACCGCGTTATCGACGGCTTCATGATCCAGGGCGGCGGCTATGCCCCGGGCTTTGAAGAGAAAGACACCCGCGCCCCCATCAAGAACGAAGCGGCCAATGGTCTCTCCAACAAGATCGGCACCATCGCCATGGCCCGCACCATGGAGCCGCACTCTGCCAGCGCCCAGTTCTTCATCAACGTGAACAACAACGACTTCCTCGACTTCAAATCCGCTACCACCCAGGGTTTCGGCTACTGCGTATTCGGTGAAGTGACCGCCGGCATGGACGTGGTCAACAAGATCAAGGGCGTCAAGACCGGTAACTACGGCCGCATCCACCAGGACGTGCCGGTAGAAGACGTAGTGATCACCAAGGTGACCCTTGCTGACTGATCTCTGCCGACTCGGCACTGACAAAACTGCGGCCCCGGCCGCAGTTTTTCCATCTGCCTCCCCCACTGCCAGCCCAAACTGGCGCCGCCTTGACTATCTGGCCCACGGCAACCCGCGCCAGCGCTCGGCCCATGCCCTGCTCACCGCCGGTGTGTGGGATGAGCTGGCCGCGCAGTGCGCCGATCTGGCGCTGGTGAGCACGCTCGCCATCGGCCTCGATCGGCCCGGCAGCGATCTCGATATTCTCTGCCAGCATCCAGATCCCGCCGAGTTTGCCGCGACGCTCGAAACTCAAGGTTGGCTGGCATACGCCAAAGGCGACCATATCTGGCTGCTGGAGCGCACCTTTCCCCGCCTCGACCAGAGCTGTGCTAATAGCGGTTCTGACATGAGCGATGCCTGCTGGCCGCTGGAGCTGTATGTCACCCCCGCCCCCATCGAGACGCTGAACGGCTGGCGCCACCTCACCCTGATGGCCGCGTTGCTCGAGCGGTTTGGCGATGCTTTCTACCGCGAAGTGCTGCGCCTGCGCCTTGAAGAGGGTCTGAAAGGAGAAGCGGCCATGTGCCGGTTGCTGGGGCTGGCGGGCGATCCTTATGCCGCCCTGCTGACGCTGGAGGGACGCAATCTGGCCGAGCTGTCATGGCAGCCGCCATCCCGTGACGATATCTATACCTCCTCAACTGGCGAGATGGCGCCCGCAGCGCACGATTCGTCCCCTGTTGTGTCTACTATCTCTGCCATCCCTGTTTGCCCTGTTTCGACCGAGAGCCCGATCCCCACATCATGAGCACCCTCTTTATCAGTGACATTCACCTCTCTGCCCAGCGGCCCGATATGACCGCGGCACTGGTGCGCTTTCTCGAGCACGACGCCCCCGGCGCCGATGCCCTCTATGTGCTGGGGGATCTCTTCGAATTCTGGATTGGCGATGATGACCCCAATCCGCTCCATCAACAGATAGCCGACGCCTTTCTGGCCCTGAGCCAGCAGAACGTGCCCATCTACTTTATCCACGGCAACCGCGACTTTCTGCTGGGCCAGCAGTTTGCCAAGCGCGCGGGGATGACATTGCTGGGTGACCCTTGCGTTATCGACCTCTATGGGGAGCGAGTGGTGCTGAGCCACGGCGATCTGCTCTGCACCCTGGATGAGGGGTATCAGAAGTTTCGCCGCATCACCCAGCTCAAATGGCTGCGCTGGCTCTTTTTGCGACTGCCGCTCGCCCGCCGTCAGGCCATCGCCTGCAAGATGCGCGGCCAAAGCCAGATGGAAAATGCCCACAAGAGCCAGATCATCATGGATGTGACGCCCGCGGCGGTGGACGACACCCTGCGCGCCCACGACTGCCGAATGATGATCCACGGCCACACCCACAGACCCGCCATCCACGACTTCACCCTCGATGGCCAGCCCGCCCGCCGCATTGTGCTGGGTGACTGGTTCGAGCAAGGCTCGGTGCTGATCTGCCGCCCCGGCGAGCAGCGGCTGGAAATGCGGGCACTGGCAGAGGCTTGATAGCCCGTCAGTCCGGCTGACCCACAAAAACGCCCCATCACCCCCACCATCGTTCGCGCCATCCGGTTCACTGCCCATCAGGCGCGAGCGAATAAGTGGTGATCGCTCACAGATCAGCAAAGCAAACCTGCACTCCTCCTTCAGTCCCCGGGTTGTGTGAACCCCGTCACCTTGCCCCTTGCCAATTGAGAGGATGATGGCGCTCAGGCAGAAACGTCTTTCTCGCCAGCTATTTCAACAAGTTGAGGTTTGTATGCCTGATAGCAATGCGGTCGCTCACCCGTTCGATGCCAAGAAGATCAATGTCAACGATCCCTATGAGATGAAGCAGTGGATCAAAATGTTCGAGTGCACCGAGGTCCAGCTCAAACGGGCGGTCAAGGCAGTCGGCACCTCAGGCAAGGCGATCCGAAAACACCTCAAGAAGTGAGGGCACCACCCCGTCACAAACCAAGCCCCGCTCGCGGGGCTTTTCTCATCTTCGCCTTTACGTGAGCCATCCCCACCCCTGTTTGGCGGCGCACATACCGCCATTCAACCGCTCATAACCGGACTGTGCAGCCCGACCAGCGCCGGCCGCCGTCCGACAGCTTGTGACCAGCCAGCGCCATCCGGCCCTTCGCATCTCGGCATCCCTGCCTATAATGCGGGCTCAAACACACAGAGAGGATTAATCCATGGGCTTTATCACCTGGATCGTATTGGGACTGTTGGTGGGTATTCTGGCGAAGTGGATCATGCCGGGCCGCGACGGTGGTGGCTTCTTCATGACCGCCCTGCTGGGAATTGTCGGCGCCATGGTCGGCGGCTATGTGGGCACCCTGCTGGGTCTGGGCTCGGTGACCGGCTTCAATATTTCGAGCATTGCCATCGCCACCGTGGGTGCCCTTATCGTCCTGTTTATCTTCAACAAGATCCGCAGCTGACAACCCAACGCCATCTTATGTGTAGATAAACAGGGCACCACACGGTGCCCTCTCTTTTTGTATCACCTTCACGATGTTGCCAGCGGCAAGATCAACCTGACCAGCAACCCCCCCAGCTGGGTGCTCGGCAGCAACACCACTTCGCCGTGGTGGTAGTGGGCGATATCGCGCACCAGCGCCAGACCAAGCCCCGCTCCCGGCTGTTCGCTGCCCTGCTCGAGGCGCTGGAACGGCTGCCAGACCCGTTCCGCCAGCTCGGGGGCGATGCCGGGGCCGCTATCCTCCACCTCCAGCCAGATCTGCCCGTGGCTTCGCACCACCCGCGCCGTCACGGTGCCGTGGGGTGGGGTGTATTTGATGGCGTTGTCGAGCAGGTTGGCGCACAGCTCCCCCAGCAGCAGCGGCTCCCCCGCCAGCATGATGGCGGACTCCTCCCCCTCGTAACCGAGATCGATCCCCTTGCTGCGGGCCTGCGCCAACCGTGACAAACAGGCCTGCTGCACCAGCGCCGTCAACTCCATGGGCTCACGCTGGCGCAGCCCGGAGCACTCGTCTGATTTGAGTCGCGCCAGCAGCAGGAGCCGCTCGGTCAGGGCGATGGTGTGATCGAGCCGCACGGCCATGGCATCGAGGCTTTCGCTCATCAGGGCCGGATCGCCACTGCCGCGCGCCACCTCAACTTGGGTTTTCAAAATGGTGAGCGGGGTGCGCAGCTGATGGGCGGCATCGGCGCTAAAGCGCTCCTGCCGGGCCACCAGCTGGCGCAATCGGGCCAGCTGGCGGTTGAACGCCTGCACCAGCGGCCGGGTCTCCTGCCAGGGGAGCAGGTCGGGCAAGGGGGCAAGATTGGCGGCATCACGGCGCATGATCTCCCGCGACAGACGGCGCATCGGAGTGAGCAGCCGTTTGAGCAACAGATAAGCGAGCAGCAGGGTGAGCACCACAAGCGCCCCCTGGGTCAGCAGGGCCGACCAGAGCAACTGCTCCGCCAGCTGCTGGCGACCGAGCAGGGTTTCCGCCACCGTGATGCGGGCCATGCCGTTGACGCCCCCCTCACCTACCGGTTGCAGCAGCATCACGGCGCGGATCGGCGCCTCCTGATAAAGCCCGTCATAGAAGTAGGCGAGCGCCGGATAGCGGTCGGTCAGTGGCGTACCGTCCGGCATGGGGGGCAAGTCGTCAAAGCCGGAGATGACCCTATCGTCGATACCACGCACCTGATAGAAGAGGCGATCGCGCATGTTGCGCTCGAAGCTGTCGAGCACCACATAGGGCACATCCACCCTGAGACTGCCCTCGGCTGCCGTCAGCCGCTCGGCAACGGTGCGGGCCGAGGCGAGCAGGGTACGATCATAGGCCGAGGTAGCCGCCGCCAGTGCGCCGTAGTAGCTATACCAGGCCGAGGCAGCCCAGAGGATCAGCAAGGGGCCCCCCAGAAACAGCAGCAGTTGATGGAGCAGGGAGCGACTAATGGGAAGCCTCCGGCGCCGCTTCCAGCAGATAGCCCAGCCCGCGCAGTGTGGTGATCACCACCCCGCTGCCCACCAGCTTTTTGCGCAGCCGGTGGATATAGAGATCGATGCTGTCGAGCCCTACCTCGTCATCGAGGTTGAACACCTGCTCGAACAACTGCCCTTTGGCGACAGGCCGCCCATGGCGGTACATCAGCGCTGTCAGCAGCGCCAGTTCGCGCGGAGTCAGGGCAAGGCGGGCATCGGCCAGCAGAAAATAGCCATCGGGATGCAGGGTCAGACGACCCAGCCGCAACTCGGTACCGCCACTTTCGCTGCGCCGCAGCAGGGCTCGCAGCCGGGCATCCAGCTCCCCCAGATCGAACGGCTTGGCCAGATAGTCATCGGCTCCGGCATTGAGGCCGCAGATCCGCTCCTCCACCGCGCCGCGGGCGGTGAGCAGCAGCACCGGCACCCCCTGCCCCCTACTGCGCAATCGGCCGAGTACCGCCAGCCCGTCGAGCTTGGGCATCTCGATATCGAGCACCGCCAGCGCGTACTGTTCGTGGCGCAGCAGGTGGTCAGCCTGAGCCCCGTCAGCCACCCAATCCACCGCGAAACCGGCGCTGGTGAGTGCCCGCGACAGCCAGTGGGCCAGTTCGTGATTATCTTCCGCCAACAGCAAGCGCATCCCTCTCCCCTTGTTCCTAACCGCAGCATTCAGCCGCACTGCTTCAACTGCATCCCTTCGTCACTGCCATTGCGGGAGAAGGTGCGATCAGGGTCACACTCCCGGCTCTTGGTCAGCGATTGAAAGGTGAATGAAAGGTTGTTGTTTTAACAATTTCGCATCACTTCGTCTATCGACGGAGTCACACCCAGGAAAAACAACGACAAGATGGAGCACACAACCATGAAGCAACGCACACGTCATGCCCTCGCCCTGCTGACCCTGCTCGGCGCCCTGCCACTGCAGGCGGCCGAAAGTGCCACGACTCCGAGCCGTACCGAATGCATCGCACCGGCCAAACCGGGCGGTGGTTTCGATCTCACCTGCAAGCTGCTGCAGGTGAGCCTGCAGGAGACCGGCACCATCGACAAGCCGATGCGGGTCACCTATATGCCGGGCGGGGTCGGCGCCGTGGCCTACAACGCCATCGTGGCCCAGCGCCCTGCCGAGGCGGGGACCGTGGTCGCCTTCTCCGATGGCTCCCTGCTCAACCTCTCACAGGGTAAATTTGGCCGTTACGGGGTGGATGATGTGCGCTGGCTGGCGGCGGTTGGCACCGATTACGGCATGATCGCGGTGCGCCACGATGCCCCCTATCAGAACCTCAAGGAGCTGGTGAGCGCCATGGAGCGCGATCCCAACAGTGTGGTGATCGGCGCAGGCGCCTCCATCGGCAGTCAGGACTGGATGAAGACGGCGCTGCTGGCCAAACAGGCCGGGGTTGACCCGCACAAGATGCGCTACGTCGCCTTTGAAGGGGGCGGCGAGCCGGTCACCGCGCTGCTGGGCAACCATGTGCAGGCGGTCTCCGGCGATCTGAGCGAGATGGTGCCCTATATCGGCGGCGACAAACTGCGGGTGCTGGCGGTGTTCTCAGCCGAGCGGCTGCCCGGCAAGCTGGCCACCATCCCCACCGCCAAGGAGCAGGGTTATGACCTGGTGTGGCCGGTGATCCGCGGCTTCTATGTCGGCCCCAAGGTGAGCGACAGCGAATACCAGTGGTGGAAGCAGACCTTCGATCAGCTGGTGAAGACCGACACCTTCAAGGCGCAGCGGGATCTGCGCGGCCTGTTCGAGTTTGACCTCACCGGCGAGGCCCTCGACAGCTACGTCAAGGAGCAGGTAGCGCAATATCGCGAGCAGGCCAAAGCCTTCGGTCTGGCCAAATAGGAGCCGCAGCCATGAGCGACCGCATCTTCGCCGCCATCTGGCTGCTGCTCTGTCTGGCGGGTGCCGCCATCGCCTGGCAGATCCAGAGCGAATACAGCTATGAGCCGCTGGGGCCACGCCCCTTCCCGCTCGGCATCATCGGCCTGATGGCGCTCTGCGCCCTGTTGCTGCTGCGCCGCCAGCCGGACACCGTCAGCTGGCCGCCGCTGCGTACCCTGCGCCACCTCGCCATCATGGTGGTGGCGCTGGCCGGGTACGGTGCCAGCTTCGAGTGGCTGGGCTTTCCGCTGGCCACCACCCTGCTCACCTTTGTACTGGGGCGCCTGTTTGGCGCCTCTGCCAAGGCTGCCCTGCTCTCCGGCGTCGTCGGTGGTCTGGTGCTCTATCTCGCCTTCGACCGGCTGCTGGATGTCACCCTGCCCCTCGGCGTCTGGTTCTCTTAAGGAGTCAATATGGATACCTGGATGTACCTATCCCAGGGCTTTGCGGTGGCACTCACCCCGGAGAATCTGGTGATTGCCCTGATCGGCTGCTTTGTCGGCACCGTAGTCGGCCTGCTGCCGGGCCTTGGCCCCATCAACGGGGTCGCCATCCTGTTGCCGCTGGCTTTTGCCCTGAAACTGCCCCCCGAATCGGCGCTCATTCTGCTCGCCACCGTCTACATAGGTTGCGAGTATGGCGGGCGGATCTCCTCGATCCTGCTCAACGTGCCGGGGGATGCCGCCGCCATCATGACCGCGCTGGATGGCTACCCCATGGCCCAGCAGGGCAAGGCGGGAGTGGCCCTCTCCATCTCGGCGGTCAGCTCCTTTGTCGGCTCCATGCTCGCCATCGGCGGCATCATACTGTTCGCCCCGGCGCTGGCACGCTGGTCACTGGCCTTCGGCCCGGCGGAGTATTTTGCCCTGATGGTGTTCGCCATCGCCTGCCTTGGCAGCATGATGAGCCAGAACCCGCTCAAATCCTTTATGGCCGCGCTGATTGGGCTGGGGCTCGCTACCGTCGGGGTGGATGCCAACACTGGCGTCTATCGCTTCACCTTCGACAGCGTTCACCTCTCGGACGGGGTGCAGTTTATCGTGGTGGTGATCGGCCTCTTCTCGGTGAGCGAGATCCTGCTGATGCTGGAGCATACCAGCAGTGGCGCCAAGCTGGTGCGCACCACCGGACGGATGCTGTTCAACTTCAAGGAGCTGGTCCATTGCACCGGCACCATGTTGCGCTCCTCCACCATCGGCTTCTTCGTCGGCATTTTGCCCGGCGCCGGTGCCACCATTGCGAGCGCCATCACCTACATGAGCGAGAAACGGCTGGCGGGGCCCAATGCCAAATTCGGCGAAGGGGATATTCGCGGTGTGGCCGCGCCAGAGGCGGCCAACAACGCATCGGCCTGCGGCTCCTTTATCCCCATGCTGACACTGGGAGTGCCGGGGTCGGGTACCACAGCGGTGATGATGGGGGCGCTGACCCTCTACAACATCACCCCGGGCCCCACCATGTTCACCGAACAGCCCGATGTGGTGTGGGGATTGATCGCCGCCCTCTTGCTGGCCAACGTCATGCTGCTGGTGATGAACATCCCCATGGTGGGGCTCTTTACCCGCATGCTCTCCATCCCGCTCTGGTTTTTGGTGCCCGCCATCGCCAGCGTCTCGGCGGTGGGAGTCTATGCGGTGCACAGCACCACCTTCGATCTGCTGCTGATGGTGGGCCTCGGGGTCTTTGGCTACCTGCTGCGCAAGATGCACTTCCCCATGTCACCGCTCATTCTGGGCTTCGTGCTGGGTGAAATGCTGGAGCAGAACCTGCGCCGCGCCCTCTCCATCAGCAATGGCGACACCGCCATCCTGTGGAGCAGCGGCATCAGCCAGACCCTGCTGGTACTGGCCATTGCAGTGATCACCCTGCCCCCGCTGGTACGCCTGCTGCGCCGCCGCAAAGCCGATCCGCTGATCCCGGACGCCCGCCCGGAGCAGGGAGCCTGATCCGATAAGAAAGATGACGTGACATATTGATATAAAAGGGCGAGATCTGAACGATCTCGCCCTTTTTAACAGACCGCATCCATCTGTCACTAACGTTATAAAAACACCCAATATATCAACGCTAATCGCCCCGCGTTCTCTGGCACTTCAAGAGCCTCAAATTGACGTCATTCAGCAGGTCTTATGAGCAAGCCGCTACGTGACAAGGAAATATTCAGACTGGCCGCTGTATCCCTTTTTCTCGATCTGTATTCCCCACCGAGTCAGGGGGTGGCAAGCCTTATAGTGAGCTTGAGCTGGCAATTAAACGCCGGAGGCTCTACCGGACAACACCTGTTTGGATCAAATGTGGATTCGGAGGAAAAAGAAAAAGGCCACTATTTCTAGTGGCCTTTCGTAACTCTTTGATTTTAATGGTGCCCGAGGCCGGAATCGAACCGGCACGACGCGAACGTCGAGGGATTTTAAAAGCTGTAAGTGCAGTCAACGGGGCAACCATATCATTGATTTATATGGCCTTCAAGTCATTGTGAATCACTCGATTTCGCCTAGTTTTTGGGTGTCTTCCGCCTAGTTTACGCCTAGATAGCAACGCTCCACGCTTCATCAATTTGGCCTTGCTCTGCCTCAAGTGACCAAGTGCGATAAGCGTTCAACAACGCCGCAACCGGATCGATTTTGTTCTCGCTCTTGGCTTTATCTGGCTTGATGTTTGCGGCTGCATCGGTAGCCAAACAGACGTTCCCTATCGCCCAATTCAGGATCGGATCATTACCGTGAATCACCTTCTGCTGAATGACTGCAACCTGTAGTGCTTTTGTTGGTGCTGACAGGCTGATAAAACCTTGCCTCACCTTCTCGACCGGTATCCCGTTGCTCTCTAGACGTGTCAGTGTCTGGTTACAGTTCCAAGGGTCAAAGGAAACGCTTTGCAGATCGTAATGCTCGGCCAGCTCGTAAATCTTGCGCTCGATATGTTCATAATCAATCGTCCGCTCTCCTGCAATGGTCAGGTGTCCTTCTCGAACCCACTCGGCATAGATACCAGCATTTTTCTTGCCACGTTCAAGGGCTGCGCGAGGAAGGAAGTTATAACCCCAAACCCTCACCTCACCGACTGCGCCCGTAGGCTGCACACAGTAAACGCTAGTGATATCGCTCGCTGCTGATAGGTCAATGCCCACATAGACGGGCTGGCGCTCAATTGGGGAGCTCTCATCGGGTATATGGCAGGCTGCCCAATCTGCGGCGCTGATAAATTCTTGCTCGCCACTGGTGAACCGGTTAAACCGCTTAGTCTGGAATTCGGCCCACTGGCTTGGGATCAGTCTCGCCGTTTCCATACTGGCGGCTATCTCGTCGGCAAAAACTGAAACGCCCAGGTTAGGGTTCGCTTTGACCCACTGGGTCGGATCGTCCATCTCGCTCGGATCATCAAGCTCATAGATAGCTGAAAACAGCGTCTCACTGGTGCTTTGCTTGCATTGGTCTGCGTACTGTTTGCAGAAACTCGTCGTGCTCGTCCCAGCCGTTGTGATGATGAAATGCCAGGCTCGACGGCGAGCGGCCATAGCCAGTTGCATGACAGAGAACATCTCGCCGTCTGGGTGAGTGTGTAACTCGTCGCAGATACTCGACCCCCCTAACCCTTCGTTCCCGCCCGTGTTGCTGCTCACAGGTTTCAGGCGTGATTTGCTGGCGGGTGAGTCAACATAGTGGGCAAACACTTTCGACCGCTTGCTAAGCGCTTTGGATTGCTGTATTTGCTGCTTGCAACCATCGAAAGCAAGGCGAGCCTGTCCAGCGGTCTTGGCATAGGTGAAAATATCGTGTTGGCCTTTGTCCGCAATCAGTAGGTAATTGGCGAAAGTCGAGGCTAAAAAAGTTTTTCCATTCTTTCGCGGCACAAACACGAAAATTTCACGGTACTTGTTAAATCCGGTGTCGCGCCACTTCATGCACAAAGCATTGACCAGGATAAACGCCTCCCAGTCTTCCACCGTGAACGGCTGGCCTGCCAGCTCTCCCTTGTGATGCGTGATGAACTTGCAGAAGTGAAGCACTCGGGCGGCCTCATCCTCATCAAGATAAACGTCATCTCTCACAATCTCGGAAAAGTACCGCTCAACGGTCTTTTTCATGGCGGCACATGCAGGGATGGCACCGGAACGGATTGCTAGCGCGTAACGGTGCCACGGGCGGTCATCAGATCTGGTCAAAGCCATCATCTTCATCCGGTTGAGGCATACGGCTCACGTGCTTGGTCATCGCATTCAGACCCAGAGCTTTGTTCAGGTGCAGGATCTGCTTGCTAGTGCTGTTGAACAGGTTGCAAGACGGGTTCGCTATACTACTGCCCGCCGCATTGGTGGCGCGGGTGCCGTGGGTCTGGATGTCTTCTGCTGCTTGCTGGTTTACACTGGTTTGAATGCAAAGCTGTTCCAGTAACTGCAAGTCACCATCCGTCGGGTTCACCAGGAGCGGGATCAGGCGCTTCCAGGTTGCTTGCCCCACCTTGCCCAATAGCTTCGGGTTAGATGGTCGCGGATATTTCACCACGGTGGAACTGGGCTTCTTCGGTGGCATCGGTGGCATCGGTGGCATTTTGTTCATTGTATAACCTCTTGGCTTGTTCTATTCGTTGACGGTATCGCTCCAGCTCTGCTGGGTTGCCATCACTTTTTGTTTTGTTTACGTGGTGCGACTTGCACAGCCCTGCCAATCCGCTTGGGTGCGTGAGGTGCTCCAAGTCGCTGTTGTCGTCCAGCGGGATGATGTGATCCACCTCGTCCACTGGCGTGATCACTCCCTCCAGAAAACAAATCAGACAAAGCGGGTACACCTGAATAAATGCTGCTCTCGCTCTTTTCCATGATGCACTTCCATATTGTTTGCTATGTAGCTTACGAACTCGGGTAAATGAGCGGGGGTGCTTATCACACCGCCCGCGCTGACTTTCGCTTATTCGTGCACCACAGCCAGGATAAGCGCAGCGGAATATCACGGATAAGTGACCATCTGTAATGCCAGTGTGTCGTTGTTCACGTAATCGACAACACATTTAGCGCCCGCCCATGTTACAATGTCGTCTTTTTTAAAAGTCTCCACTGGTCGTGCAATTTCTTTTGCGTCAACAACGCGACTACCGATCCGAATAATAAGTTTCATCTTAATACCTCATTGAATATATTGTTTTGCTGTGACATTCATGAATCGATCTGTTGCATCAGGTGCAACCGCTTGAATGGAGAATCGCTTTCCGTCTGCTTCTATAAAGTGTTTTGGTAATATCAGCGAGCTGTAATCCATAACTACAGTGATCGTCTGTTCTGAAAATACCAAGCCACCCTCGATAATTTCCCGTCCAGTAACGTAACGAACGTTTGCCCAGCAGGTAAGAACGGGAGTCCAAATTTCAACAGGTTCGCCCCAGTCGTTTGTTCCCTGTTCCCGCTCCAGTATGGTTACGCGCTTATTCAATCGACCTCTGTCCATCAGAATACCCCGTGCTGTCTGTGAGCACTCCATAAGCGCTCCACGGTCTGTGGTACGATATGGCGCTGTAACTCGGTGGTATCGGCTCTGGCCTCGTACAGCGTGCCAATCAGAAGCAAACAACCTGCCTTTATGCTCGGCTTCATCGTGCTGTCATTTACTACCGGCTCACCGATATGGTGGCTTGCTGCATCAACACTGGCCGCGATATAAAGCGTCAGGATGTTATCCTCTGCTGTCACTGCGGGTAATCGCAAATGCTCTTTCACTAATTCGAGAGTGATCATTTAAAACCCTCCGCCGATTTAATTTCTTCCGGAGTCAATGCGCCAATCTCAACACCAGTTTTATAAATATCGAAACGGGTCTTTGCGTCAAGGCGAGACAAGTCCATTTGTTTAAACGAGCAAGGCACCATCAGCTTTAGACTAAGTTCCGCTGAAATCAGATCAAGATAAGGGCTGATTGTGTTAAGCATCAGCGAACGCTGCTCGCTGCCCAAATTGTCATATCTCGCGCCACCTTCATCAGCTTGTAAAAATATCTTGCTGATCCCGAAAATACGCGCCACCTCGATAACACTAAATTTCCGGCTTTCAATGAATTCAGCATCTGCGTTCGACTGACTCACAGCTTTCCATTTGGCCTCCCCTTCCAATACGAGGGTTTCACCAGGATTCCTTTCGGAAAGGCTCGCTTTGAATTTCTTGCCGTTTTCACTGTTGAGATAGCCAGGGAATTCAATAATACCGCTCGGCTTCAATCCGTTGGCCTGCTGGTCTGCTGCCTGCTTCTGCTGTGCCAATCCCAAACCGATAGCGTCACGCGCAACTGTGACAGGCGAGCGACCGACGAGCCCATCCAGGCTGTGAATTTTCCAGTGCACCACGTTTTTGACCAGCTCGGCCTTGCCATCGATCCAGTAATTGCGGAGCGTGTGACTCTGGTCAACGTTCACGCCCACACGGTGCGAGGCGATAAACTCAAGGCGTTCCGGCCAGCCGGTCAAACCCCAGTGAATGCGAGCAAAGGCGTTACCGTGCTGGAGCAGGTTTTGCATCAGCGCCATTTTGAAACTGTGCGCAGTCATCACGTCATCAGGCGAAACAGTAAGTAACTGCTCCACTGTTTGATTAGCGGCGGTCAGTTGATAGCCTGAAACCTGCTTGCTAATAAAGCTGATGGCAGCAAACACAGCGGCCAGACCGTTGGCGCTCTCACTGGTCACGCTCACGCCCGAACTGCTATTGACTCGGGTCACTGCATCAATAAACGCTTCGATACTCATTGAGCGGGTTTCTGTCGAGTTACGCTTAAACGGCCAGAAGTTCATACTGCCTCCACTCTGTTGCGTTCATCAGAGCCCCTGAGGCGCAGCGTAACGCTATGGCGCTTGTCAGGTATGCTGGGTTACTGGTTATCGTTACCTCGTGCAATCTGGCCTCGATTACGCGGCGTACTGGTGGCTTTGCCTTCATGTCCCAGTGGTCTTTCACCACACTGAAACCAAAACTCATGCCAGACAGGTCTCCACGCTTCACCAGCTCCACGCAATCAGCACCGGCTCGGGTTGCTGGCGGGTCGATTTCAACGGCCAGCCCCTGCGGTGAATCACTAATTTTCAGGGTGCCGCTGGCTGTCCTGCCTAACAGGTCTTTCTTGTCGTGCTCGTACAGGGCTCGAACGTCTGGATTAGTCGCCAAATGCTTGGAAAAAGCGCCAGGCTCGATGATCTCGACAAAGCCGCCCAGGTCTTGCGAACGGGTGCCATAAGCAATTGCAACACCAACGAGCTTGCCACTCTCAGCGCCTAGTTTTGATACTCGGGTTTCAATATTCATACTTTTCCCCTTTCAAAAGAGGCCCCCATTACAGGGGCCAATCTCAGTCATTACGGCGCGGTAACGGTCACTTTGACCTTTACGATCGCCTCGGGGTCAGTCAGTTGGCTGCCGCTATACATCCAGCTATAAAGAGAGACGTATCCCTTCTTGCTGTATGGATCGCGGAGGTTGCCGCCTGCGGGGTTGTCCACGATAAACATTGCTTCCGGCCAGTTGGCGAGATACATGGTGCCAGGGGTGAGTTGTTCGCACTCATTTACCGGATAGCCCAGCAATAATTTACCTTCGCCACCTTCGACACTGCCCCACAGCGGTTGTTTGGTGGTGTCTTCAAGGTTGCTGAAAGAAGTCACCACATCGGATGCAACCAGCCATTGAGCATTGGAACGGTGCACCAGGGGGAGAACCTTAGTAGCTGCGCGCAGCTCTTTCAGGATCACGCTGATATCACTACCGGTCAGGGAACCAGCCAGGCGGACTTTGCCAAAGGTGAACGCGGCTGGGTCTTCTACTGCGTCGTTGAGCAAGTCGGCGTGAAGCTGGTTATCTTTGGTGATGTAAGCCTTCGCCACCGAACCATTCATGAAACCTTCTAGGTCATAGCCGCCGCCGTTACCGTCAAGGATACGTTGGGACACCATAGGTTGTGCGTAATGCTCCACGAGCGTTGCTTCGGCAAGCTCGATGGTTGGCGCTGCGGTCTCACCTCGGGCGGTGGTTTCATCACCAGGCTTAACTTCAGCCCCAGTTACTTGAACAGGTACCCCATAGGTCAGAGCGTCAGTGGTAAAGCCTGCGGCCAAGCGGCGCAACGGTGAAGCTGCAACCATCTTCTCTTGAATGCTTTTCTGCACTGCCGGAATGACAACGGCGGCTGTGTTGGTGGTTGTCATGCTTCGCTCGGCCACTTCGCCGTTTGCCATCCAGTTTCGGAGCTCGTCACGGGTCGGTGCCGGTTTGGTCGCCCCACTGTCGCCTTGGCTCGGCATTGCTCGTAGCTCGGTTTCTTCGAGTGCTGCTGCGGCCTGAATGGTTGAGTGCAGCCCCTCCGCCTTAGCTCTCAGAGTGTTGAATTGCTCCAACTCTTGCTGATCCATGCTGCGGGTTTCGCTCTCAGCCTTGACCAGCAAGGCTTTCATTTGCTCTCGGGTTTCATTCAGAGACCGCTTAAGAAGCTCAATTTTCATAAAAAGACCTCGATATCGGGTTAAAAAACGTCAGTTGACAGTCCACAAGCTAGCACCGAGATAATTCCCGATCAAGGAGTTAATTTCTTATAATTCAATAACTTACGTAAAATCTTGTTACTAAGGATTTTACGTAATTGAGAGTACAGGTGTTCGCTGAAATGGTCGTATACGAAAATTTGAGGATGGCGCCGGTCGATGGCAGGGTCATACAGAGGAATGATTGTTTAATTGAGTGAAAATCTTGATGGGTTTATTCAATATTTATTAAGCACATTCAAAATTATGCGCAGTTGTGTTGGTGTTCGGTGACAGTGCGTGACAGTGCGGTGACAGTGGAGCTATCGGTCTGTAACCCGCGCCACTGCTGGGTTTGCTCCATGTGGTGACAGTGTGCGGGTGTTTTTCCCTATATACCCCCTATACCCCTCTCTATACCCCTATTACCTGTTACTCATATCTACTCTATTAGAAACTACTGTCACACTGTCACCGATTACAGCAAACCCAAGCGTGGCGCGGGTTGTAGGCGTGACAGTGCAATAAAAAGCCACTGTCACGTACTGTCACGCACTGTCACCGAAAACAAAAAGGCCCACCGATTTGGTGAGCCCCCGTAGTTAATACCGATCATGCTTTAAAATACTGGCGTCGTTGTCTGCCTTCACCTACTCGCAATAGTCCATCCTTCGCCAGTTGCGCAAGGTCTTTACCTACTTTGCCGGAATAACTGGCATTTAGGCCCAGCCTTCCGGCAGCCTCTGAAGCGCTTATGCCTACATTATGGCCGTTCCACCATAGCTCCATCTTCTCCATGATGAGGTGATAATAATCGCCCTTCACCATGAACCTGCTGTTGTTGGCCTCACTGTGTTCTGACTCTGAATCGGTGAGTACCCAACTCCAACCGGTGTCATACCAGTGTTTGACCTCAAGCCAGAATTGTAAAAGCTGCTCTCTGTCTGTCTGCCTAACCCGTCCATTATCGTAGGAATACCCGAGAATATCGTTAACTGCGTCCAGGCTGATCTTGCCTGTTAGCTCGATAACAGCAAAGCGGCTGTTACCCGTGGTGTCCTTGAAAAACTCGTCATCATTGACCGTGCCAACGAAGACGCCTTGCCTTCTCTTGTTAATAGCACTGCGGGCGTAAGGTGCTCGGAAAGTGTCAATGTCCTTGGTTATGTGTGCTTTTAATGCTCCGGCCTCTTTGCGGGTTGTCCGTTCCAGCTCTGACAACTCAACAATGTGGTGGCTTGCAACAGCAATCACTGAATCCTTGTTCTCAGCATCCAGACTGGCCTCAGGTAGAAAGCTCCCCTCAACGATGGAACAGACACGAGACAGGAAAGCCGATTTTCTGGTCGATTGCCCCCCCTTCAGCACAGGCACCAATTTCGCGGAGAATGAAGGCTCGTAGATCGCCGCCATTGCCGCTATAAACCACTTTTTGAAAACTGTGTCTTTGTGCGGTGGGTCAGTGCAGGGCAGGCAATCGAGAACACGCTGCACCCGCTCTACGCCGTCCCAGTGCTTGCCATCGAGTGCCGCTGCGATAGGGTGATAACTGTTTTGCTCTCCGATGGCGGCTAGGTGGTAATCAATCGTCTGGATGGGGAGACCGGTCTTTTGCGCCTCATCTATAAGCATTGATCTCAAAGCTTCAAAACTCGGCTCAACTATCCGGCCATCTTGTTCAATGTCCAGGTTAAGGTTCATCTTATTGGTGGCGATTTGAATCCCCATGTTCTTTAGCAATGTCTTCAGATTGTCGCTTGTTTGTAGCGGTTTATTAGCCTTGTCGAATGTCCTATCCGGATAGGGATACTCACGCATCATCCCAACCAGCTTTGGCGAGTCTGGCGGTAGCTGGTAGCCTTTAAACGCTTCATGTGCTGATATTGGTGTAATTTGTGCTCTCGTCTTACCAGCCATATGCAGGACAGTGCCCCAAGTCGTCCCGCCGCCTTGGGTGATACTCTTTACCTTTGATTCAATCTCGTGGCGACCTTTATATTTTTTGCTCTTACTGCTCCACCGGTCGAGCGTGTTTATTACATCTTCACCTTTGCCATACTGGTCAACAGTGCCGGTGATAACTTTTAACCATTTGTCATACCCTGTATCTGGGTCACATTCGTTAATAGTATGGATAGCCTCAGAATCAAGCATGACTTTGGTATTAATATGAGCGCTAGTTTTACCCTCTTTTTTCAGAGCGGCGAGCACTGGCGATGGTGCCTCCCTTGGAACAAAACCAGCCATCCTATTTGTTTTCGAGGCTTTCACATAAGCAAGCTGATTGCCTGTTTTTATATCTACACCAGCAAACCATTTTCCGTTATTTGCCTGTTTGAATTCTTCTACATTCACCCAGTTCGGCATAACGAAAAGGAAGTGCAACGAGGTGCTTTCAGCGTTCCACTGGATACAATGTGTCATTAACTCATCACCTGTGAAACCTAAAGCCTCTGCCAGGGTGTCAAAGCTAATAGATTCAGGCTTGTAACCGTCCCAATCGACCAGAACAAACCTGTTAAGTCTTATGCCTACCCAGTCTCTACAAGCCCGTGACCACTCGGTATGCTGGATGGGGTACTTCTCCCCGTTGGCATACTTCGCCGGTGTGTGCCTAAGTGGGTCGCTAGGCAACTGGGGTAACTTATATACCGGAATCAGGTCATATATATTAAGTTCGTGTAGCTGTTTATCTAACCAGTCACCTTGACTGGGATCAGATAAATCATTATATTTAGGTTGCATACAGCTTCCTTTAGTGTGTGCAATTTCCAACGCTCTTGCAAAACGTTGGAAATCGGCAAAAACCTTTTAATGGTGTGGATACATAGTTGAAAGGGTGAGGGCTCCAGTGTGGACACATTGGAGCTCTTTTTCATTCCAGCTCACCCGCCATCCAGAGACCGAACAGCGGCTTATTCAGAAACAGTCGATTCCCTACCTCACGGCAGCATTTACGGAGAGACGGATCTTCATCGCGCTTACGCAAACACCGTAACAGTACCTGATAATTCATACCAGGGACGTTAGCTTGCCGGATCGGAGTCCAGTTATTTAAGTCCATAGCCAATTCTTGTACTTTGTTCATATATATACCCTCAGAAAAGTGATTTTAATATTGTCAGTGCGAGCCAACGGTTTCTATATTGATTCACAGTGATTCGCATTGCAACCCCCTGTTTTTATACATTAAAAACGTAAATATATATTTTTACAAAATAACTCTTTTAATATCTAACCGAATGAAAAAACATTTAATTAGATTCCGTTTTATCCGGTCATTATTTATTTAAAATGTTTCCAAAAACTTCATCCACCGCTGCCTTTTTACTCTCAACGGAGTGGTGAACGTACCGCTGGGTCGTGACAATGGTCTTGTGGCCCAGTACCTCTTTAATCACTGACAGAGGTTGCCCACTCATAGCCAAGTAACTGCCGGTTGTGTGTCTCAGACCGTGGAACACCAAGCCGGTGATCTCTGCCTGTGCCAATGCGGCGTACCAATGCTTGTCGAAGTGCTTGAAAGGGAATAGGGGATCATCAGGGTGTGGGAACAACCAGCCATTCCCGATCTCACGAAAGGCGGCCAGCTCGTTCAGACAGTCGCCAGTGAGCGGCAAAACACGGTCTGTGCCGTTCTTGGTGTCGCTTAGATAGGCTGTCTTGTCTTGGAAGTTGATCGCGTTCCAGCGTAGCCCCAGGAGCTCAGAACGGCGAGCCCCAGTGCTGACGGCCATCAGCACAAGCAGGTGCAGGCGCTCCCACTGGCTGACCTTGCAAGCTGCTAATAGTCGCTCCAGTTCCTCACGGGATGCGAATCTCTCACGCTGGCGGGCTTCTTTGATTTGTTTGATCTGGCGGGCGGGGTTGTGCTGGCAGTCGTAGCGGTCGTTTATGAACTCGAACACGGAGGACAGCGCGGACTTGTACCGATTATGGGTAGCCGTAGCCATGCCATCATCAAGCATCGACTGAAGGCACTTTTTAACGTCTTGTTTTGTGATTTTGCCGATTAGCTTGTCTGCACCAAGCGCACAGGCCCACCAGTTGAGACGCCCTTTCGCGTTGGGGTCTTTGCCTGTGTGCTGGTCGAGGTACTCAGCTATAGCATTTTGGAGGGTTAACGAGTTGAGCGTGACGTTAGCCAATGTTCCGGCCAAGTCAGCATTGAGGGTGATTAAAGCGGCGAATTTTTCCGCCTCTTTTTTAAGTCGAAATGTTTTAGATACGCGAGAACCCTCCCGCATGAATTCCACACGGTAGGTTTTACCTTTTGCGCCTTGTCGTTCTTGTACTTTTGCCATTTTCAACATCCTTACGCCTGATTGCGCCTAATGGGATGTTGACTCGCACCGACAGAGTTAGAACTTTTCTTTTAAAATCATCAAGTTAATGGTGCCCGAGGCCGGAATCGAACCGGCACGACGCGAACGTCGAGGGATTTTAAATCCCTTGTGTCTACCGATTTCACCACTCGGGCACCGCAATCGGTATCAAGCTCGCGTGGCGGGCTTGTCAATATGGAGGCACGTTCCGGAGTCGAACCGGACTAAACGGATTTGCAATCCGCTGCATAACCGCTTTGCTAACGCGCCATGCAAAAGAGAGTTGGCTCTCTGTTGTCTGAATTTGGAGCGGGAAACGAGACTCGAACTCGCGACCCCGACCTTGGCAAGGTCGTGCTCTACCAACTGAGCTATTCCCGCATTGGTCTGGCTGACTGCCTGACTACGAGGACGCATTCTAGCGATGTTCCTCGCCCAGTCAACCAGAAATATTTAATTACCTGATCGTTCGGGCATTTTTTACCCTTTTTGAACAGTTTTAGCGCCTTTGGCCGTTTCCTGCCTCAAATCAGCGGAAACCTCACCTTGCAGCGCGGGTGACTCACAAGTTGGCGTGGTGGGTCAGATCGCCCCAGGCGGCCTTCATGTACTGGAACATCGACCAGAAGGTGAGCACGGTGGCGACATAAAGCATCACATAGGCGAGCCACACCATCCAGACGTTGTATTGCCAGATAAGACCGGTGAGCGACACCATCTGGATCATGGTCTTCCACTTGCCAATCCAGCTGACCGCCACCGAGGAGCGTTTGCCGAGCTCGGCCATCCACTCACGCAGGGCGGAGATGATGATCTCGCGGCCAATCATGGTCATGGCGGGGATGGTCACCCAGATGGTGTTGTAGTGTTCGACGATAACCACCAGTGCGGCGGCGACCATGATCTTGTCGGCAACCGGGTCAAGGAAGGCACCAAAGGCGGTGGACTGATTGAGCTTGCGAGCCAGATAGCCATCAAACCAGTCGGTGGCAGCGGCCAGAATAAAGACGATGGCGGCAGCCAGATAGGACCATTGATAAGGCAGATAGAACAGGATGACGAAGACGGGAATGAGCAAAATCCGGAAAAACGTCAACAGGTTAGGTATGTTTGTCATTATTTTCAGCCACTTCTTGTACGTCGCTACATAGTGCGCCAAAGCCGATTTGCGATGCAACCGCACTGGCGCCCGTCTTGGTCTTTTTAATCCATCAATCTTCTCAAAATGCGAGGGCCATTATGGCATTTACGGCCCCCCCGCGTCACGGCTCTTGTGCATCAAGGAGTTAGCGATTGTGCCATGCTGCTAACCCTGCTCAGGCGCTGTGCAAGCCATCGTGGATGGTCTGGGCCAGCTCCTGACTGATGCCGGGTACCTTGGCCAGTTCATCCACGCTCGCCTTTTTGACCTCCTGCAGACCGCCCAGATATTTGAGCAGCGCCTGCCGTCGCTTTGGCCCCACCCCCGGAATATCCTCCAGACTGCTGCTGGTGCGGGCCTTGGCCCGTCTGGCCCGGTGGCCGGTAATGGCAAAACGGTGGGATTCATCGCGAATATGCTGAATAAGGTGCAAAGCGGGCATATCTGCCGGTAAATGCAGCTCTTCGTGGCTCTCCCCCATAATGAGAGTTTCCAACCCCGCCTTGCGGGTGACCCCCTTGGCAATCCCCACCAGCAGCGGATATTTGCCGCCGAGACACTCCAGCTGACGGGCCAGGATCTCTTCGGCGCGGCGCAACTGACCGAGGCCACCGTCGATAAACAGCACGTCCGGCACCTTGTCCGGCTCCTGCTGCTTGCCAAAGCGGCGCTCCAGCGCCTGCTCCATCGCCGCGTAGTCATCACCGCCAGTGATACCGTCGATATTAAAACGACGATATTCCGATGAGAGCGGTCCCTCCCGGTTGAACACCACGCAGGAGGCCACCGTGCGCTCCCCCATGGTGTGGGAGATATCGAAACACTCCATGCGGGCGATGGGGCGCTCCAGCTCCAGCAGCTCTTCCAGCTGATCGTAGCGGGCGGTGATGGTGCTCTTGTGAGCAAGCCGCGAGCGCAGCGCCGTCTCGGCATTGATGGAGGCAAGCTTGATAAAACGGGCCCGTTCGGCGCGAGTTCGGCTCACCACCCGCACCTTGTAACCGGCGGTCTGGCTCAGGGTCTCGGCGATGACGCTCTCATCCTCCAACGCCACATCGAGCAGCACCTCGCTCGGGATCTGCCGCCCCCCCTGCCCCGACAGATAGAACTGCAGCAGGAAGGATTGCACCACCTCGTCGAGCGGGGTATCGGCCGGCACTTTCGGGAAGTAGCTGCGCGAACCCAGCACCTTGCCCTGACGAATAAAGAGCACATGGATGCAAGCCGCCCCCTGTTCGAAGGCCACCCCCACCACATCCAGCTCATCCAGCACGTTGCCGCTCACCGACTGCTGCTCGGTGACCCGGCGCAGCGCCAGGATCTGATCCCGATAGCGGGCCGCCTCTTCAAAGCGCAGATCACCGCTGGCGGACTCCATCTTGCCCACCAGTTCGCCAATCACCTGCTGGTTCTTGCCCGCCAGAAACAGCTTGGCCAGCTCCACCTGCTGGGCATATTCGGCCTCGCTCACCAACCCGGGTACGCAAGGGCCGGCGCAACGCTTGAGCTGATAGAGCAGACAGGGACGGGTGCGATTGGCATAGACCGCATCCTCGCACTGGCGTACCGGAAATATTTTCTGCATTAGGTGCAAACTCTCACGCACCGCGCCGCCAGAGGGGTACGGGCCGAAGTACTCCCCCTTCACCTTGCGGGCACCGCGATGGACGCCGATACGCGGATGCTGGTGTGCGGTGATGATGATCCAGGGGTAGGATTTGTCGTCCCGCAGCAGCACGTTGTAGCGGGGCTGGTACTGCTTGATCAGGTTGTGCTCGAGGATCAGCGCCTCGGTCTCGGTGTGGGTAACGGTGACCTGGATATCGGCGATCTGTCGCACCAGGGTGCGGGTCTTGATGCTGTCGACGTTGGTGCGAAAGTAGGAAGCGAGCCGCTTTTTCAAATCCTTGGCCTTGCCCACATAGATCACGGTGCCACCGCTGTCATACATGCGGTAGACGCCACTTTGATGGGTGACGGCGCTCAGAAACGCCTTGCTGTCGAAGAGAGGTTCGGAAGAGAGGGTCATCAGCAACTCGGCTCACACAAAGGCAAAAATTGACGGGCAGAGCATACTGCCCTCGCCGCCTGAAAAGCAAAAGGGCAGAAAAGCAAAAAGGCGGCACGCGCCGCCTTTGTGACCACACGCCAGCCGATTAGAGGGTATCGGCATCCAGCATGCCATAGCGAATGGCCAGATGGGTCAGTTCCACGTCACCGTTGATCCCCAGCTTGCTGAACAGCCGATAGCGGTAGCTGTTGACCGTCTTCGGGCTCAGGTTGAGCTGCTCGGAGATATCAGTCACCTTCTGCCCCTTGGTGATCATCATCATGATCTGCAGCTCGCGCTCGGAAAGGGACTTGAAGGGATTCTCGTCAGCGGAGGCAAATTGGCTGAGGGCCATCTGCTGGGCAATCTCCGGGGAGATGTAGCGCTGACCGGAGTGCACCAGCCGGATCGCCTGGATCATCTCGTCGGGAGCAGCCCCCTTGGTCAGGTAACCGGCGGCGCCTGCCTGCATCACCTTGGTGGGGAACGGATTTTCTGAATGAATGGTCAGCACTATGATGCGCACATCGGGGCGGATCCGCAGAATTTTGCGGGTCGCTTCCAGACCACCAATACCCGGCATGTTCATGTCCATCAGGATCACGTCCGGATGGTGTTGGCGACAGAACGTAACTGCTGTCTCGCCGCTCTGTGCTTCGCCCACCACCTTGATCCCGCGCACATCTTCAAGAATGCGTCTTATCCCTGTACGCACCAGCTCATGATCATCGACCAGGAATACATTTATCACCCAAACACCCCGTTTTATCTCGTTTTAGCCGCCCGGTTAGGGTTAACAGGGCGTCTTGCATCATAACCAAACTCGTCGCTTTGGCAAACCATGCACGCCAAAAGTTTGAGAAAACCCATGTTTAGCGTTTAAAATCAAATAATTATATAAATTTTCAAAACAAAAAACGGTGCCTTGCGACACCGTTTTTCATGACGTTAGTGCTGTAGCCATCAGTTGGCCAAAAAGGCGCGCACCTTCTCCAGATCGGCCTGGGTATCGACACCAACCGGTGGCGCTTCGAGCGCCTGCGCCACGTGGATCTTCTCCCCGTACCAGAGCACCCGCAGCTGCTCCAGCGCCTCGACCTGCTCCAGCACGCTTGGCGCCCAGTCTACATAACGCTGAATGAAGCCAGCGCGATAGGCATAGATACCGATATGACGCTGGTAGTGGTCACCAATCTGCTCATGGCTCTTGGCAAAGCGATCCCGATCCCAGGGGATGGTGGCACGACTGAAGTAGAGGGCGTAGCCATCCTTGTCAGTCACCACTTTCACTGCGTTCGGGTTGAACGCCTCTTCCGCATCCTTGATCGGCACCGACAAGGTCGCCATCGGCGCCGTGGCAGCGGCCAGATTGTCCGCCACCTGACGAATGATGGCGGGCGGAATGAGCGGCTCATCCCCCTGCACATTGACGATGATGGTATCGGCGGCAAAGCCGTAATGACGGCACACCTCGGCCAGACGCTCGGTGCCGGACTGGTGATCCGGTGAGGTCATGCACACCTCGACGCCGGTGCTCAACAATGCCTGCTGTACCCGGGCATCGTCAGTGGCGACGATCACCCGATCGGCACCCGATTGCAGGGCTTTCTCCACCACGTGCTGCACCATGGGCTTGCCATGGATATCCGCCAGCGGCTTGCCCGGCAGACGGGTTGACGCATAGCGGGCAGGAATAACGACAACGAAACTCATGACGGCAACTCATCGCTATTGAGCGGACGGGCACGATTCTCCAGCAGCACCGGGATCCCCTCCTCCAGCGGATAGGCCAGCTTGTCGAAGCGGCAGACCAACTCATGAACTGCTTTGTTGTAATGCAGCTTACCCTTGCAGACCGGGCAGGCGATGATGTCGAGCAACTTGATGTCCAAAGCCAAAACGATACTCCTTCAACGATGTCGCGCTGGCGGCTTCATCACGCCAGCGATGGATGTCGAGCAACCAGATATTCCATACGGGACCGCTATTGGTCCACTTCTCCCTCGCTCAGGCAAGGGAGATTAATCTTGCGCCTTGGTCGCACCCTTTGCCTTCGCCCCCAGCTTGTGCAGCAGGGCATCGAGCAGGGAGGCGGGCAACTCGGCACTGACCGGCAGATACCACCAGTTATCGAGGGCAAACGAGCGGCATTTGACCGCATCCTTCTCGGTCATCAGCAGCGGCTTGCTGGCAAAGCGAGCCACCAGCTCATCCCGATCGAAGGGGTGATGATCGCCGTAGGCGGCCTGCTGATCCAGCTGATAGCCGAGCCCTTCGAGGGTGGCAAAGAAGCGGGGCGGATGACCAATCCCCGCCAGCGCATCGACCTGCCCCGACAAGGGGGCAGGCAACGGCGCATCGTCGCGCACCCGGCGCGGGGTGTCGGCGACCAGTTGCATGGGGTACTCCCCCTTGCCCGGCTCGGCGCCGTTGCAGATGATGGCGTCCACCCGTTTTAGACGAGTGACCGGCTCGCGCAGCGGCCCCATAGGCAGCAAGCAGGCGTTGCCGAAACGGCGCGCTCCGTCCACCACCACCAGCTCGATGTCGCGGGCCAGCGCATAGTGCTGCAGACCATCGTCAGTGATGATGATATCCACCTCACCGCTCTGCTCCAGCAGTCGTACCGCGTCGGCCCGTTTCAGGGCAACCACCACGGGGCAGCCGCAGCGCCGGGCAATCAGCACCGGCTCATCTCCAGCCTGCGCCGTGGTGCTGGTCTCATCCAGCCGATAGGGGTAATGGGGCGCCTTGCCACCATAACCACGGCTCACCACCCCGGGGCGATAGCCGCGAGCTTGCAACTGCTCCACCAGCCAGACCACCACCGGCGTCTTGCCGTTGCCCCCCACCGAAATATTACCCACCACGATCACCGGCAAGGAGGAGCGATACCCCTTGCGCCAGCCGTGACGATAGGCGTAGCGGCGGGTGCCGCTGATGATGGCAAACAGCAGGGCAAAGGGGGCCAGCAACCAGCGCCAGCCACTTTTGCGATACCAGAGCCGTTCCAGCATCAGGCCTTGCTTCCCGCGTTGCCAAACTGAATAGCGCGCAGCTGGGCATAGGTGCCGCGCTGTTCCATCAATGCTTCGTGGTTCCCGCGCTCGACGATATGACCTTCGTCGATCACCAGGATCTCGTCCGCCTTCTCGATGGTGGAGAGACGGTGGGCGATCACCAGCGAGGTACGCGCCTTGCAAAGCTCGTCGATAGCCGCCTGAATGTGGCGCTCGGACTCGGTATCGAGGGCCGAGGTGGCCTCATCCAGCAGCAGAACCGGCGCATCGCGCAGCAGGGCGCGGGCAATGGCAACACGTTGACGCTGGCCGCCGGAGAGGGATGCACCGTTCTCGCCAACCACAGTGTCATACCCGTTGCTCATCTTGCTGACGAACTCGTCGGCATGAGCGATACGGGCGGCCTGCACGATCTGGTCGCGGCTGTATTTGTCTTCTGCAGCGTAGGCGATGTTGTTGGCCACCGAGTCATTGAACAGATGAACATGCTGGGAGACCAGCGCGTACTGCTTGCGCAGCTCGCTCAACTTGTATTCGCGGATGTTGATGCCGTCCAGCAGGATCTCGCCCTGATCGATGTCGTAGAAGCGGGTCAGCAGGCTGGCAATGGTACTCTTGCCAGAGCCGGAACGGCCCACCAGCGCCACCGATTTACCCGCCTCCACCTTGAAGCTGACGTTGTGCAGCGCCGGGGTGTCCTTGGTCGGGTAGGTGAAAGTGACGTTGCGAAACTCGATCTCGCCGCGAGCACGCTCCAGAGTGCGGGTGCCGGTATCCTGCTCCGGCTCGGTGTCGAGCAGGCCAAACAGGCTGTGGCAGGCTGTGATGGCCCGCTGGAACTGGTTGTTGACGTCGGTCAGGCTTTTCAGCGGCTTGAGCAGCATCATCATGGAGGTGATCATGACGGTAAACGTACCGGCAGTCAGCTCGCTGCGCACACTATCGATGGTAGCTACATAGAGGAAGGCAGCCAGCGCGATGGAGGCCACCATCTGCACCACCGGGCTGCCGATGGCATCAGCCGCGACCATCTTCATGGTTTGCTGGCGCATGTTGTTGCTGACCTGGAAGAAGCGTTTCTCTTCCACCTTCTGGCCACCAAACATCAGCACCTCTTTGTGCCCTTTGAGCATCTGCTCGGTGGAGGTGGTGATATCTCCCACCGCCTGCTGGATGTGACGGCTGATCTGGCGGAAACGACGGCTGATAAGGCCGATGATGACCCCCACCAGCGGGCCAACCACCAAAAAGATCACCGACAGCTGCCAGGAGTGCCAGAACATCAGGCCGAGCAGGCCGACCACGGTCGCCCCTTCCCGCACCAGGGTCACCAGCGTGGTGCTCGCCGCCGAGGAGACCTGACTGGCGTCATAGGTCACCTTGGAGAGCAAATGACCGGTGTTCTGACGGTCAAAGAAGCTCATCGGCATCGCCACCATGTGATTGAACACCTGCTGTTGCAGACGCATCACGACGTGGTTGCCAACCCAGGCCATGCAGTAGTTGGAGAGAAAGTTGGCGACACCGCGCAGGGCCACGATGCCGAGGACGAAGAAAGGCATCCATTTCAAAACGGTGCTGTCGTTGCCATTGATGCCCTGATCGATCAGCGGCTTGATGGAGTAGACAAAGGTGGTATCCACGGCGGCGTAGCCCAGCATCCCGATGATGCCACCGACCAGGCCCAGCTTGCGATCACGGACATAACCGAGCAGGCGTTTGAATACTGGCCAGCTCTCTTGTGAGGTTTCTTGTTGCATGAATAGCCGTTAGTAATGGAAATGACGGGCTATTCTAGCCAAAGCGCAGGCTGACACCAAGCGCCGCCACCTATATCGCATTCCTACACGGCAGAAATGGCGGATTATTGCTCAAACCACACTCGCGGTCGCCACCACTCACCACTGCGCCGGTACCAAGGCCCCAGATCTCGCTCGGCGGTGACGCTCAAGCCCTCTTCGGTGGGTTCGACCAGCATCGCCCCTTGCTGACCGGTGATCCACTGGCGGGCATCCCGATAGCGGGCCACTACATCGGGACGGGGAAAGCCCCACTGATTCATAAAACCGGCGCTGTGGATCACCTCCTGCGCCGCTACCGCCGCGACAAACGGGGGCGTGGAGGAGGTGCGGCTGCCATGATGGGGGCTCACCAACAAGGTGCTGGCCATCCCCTCTCCCTCCAGCGCCACCAGTCGCAGCTCGGCCTGCCGCTCGATATCGGCGCTCAGCAGCACGCTGCGCTGCCCATCGCTGATACGCACCACGCAGCCATCGTTATTGCGCCCGCCACCGGGGCGCTCGGGCCAGAGCACTGCAAACGAGAGCCCCTGCCAGCGCCACTGTTGCCCACGCTGGCAGAGCGTTGTTCCCTCACTGAAG
This sequence comes from Aeromonas sp. FDAARGOS 1416, assembly GCF_019048085.1. Lineage (NCBI taxonomy): Bacteria > Pseudomonadati > Pseudomonadota > Gammaproteobacteria > Aeromonadales > Aeromonadaceae > Aeromonas > Aeromonas sp. FDAARGOS 1416. Next base: position 2,073,891 of record NZ_CP077301.1, read on the forward strand.
GAATAAGAGGATAGCTCGCTGCGCACCGGCATGGCGCCGAGCAGTCGCTTGCGATTGCCGGCATGGTCACGATCCTTGTGGCTGATGATGAGGCGATCGATCACCCGGATCCCCAGATGGCTCAGCTGGGGCAGGATCACCGCATCCGCCATGTTGTAGCCGCCGGGATAGCGATCGCCGGTGTCATAAAGGATGGCGCGATCCCCCTTGCTGATGAGCACTGCCAACCCCTGCCCCACATCGAGCACCCGCAGCTGCCAGCGCGGCGCAGCCGGCCAGAGAAAAAGCGTCAGGGCCAGCAGCCCCGGCAGCAAGAGCCAGCGGGCCGCCCGCCATTGCCAGCAGAACCAGAGCAACAGCAAGAGCGTACTCACCGGCAGCCACCAGCCGGGCAGTGGCCACCACAGTTGCAGTTGATCGGAAAGCCAGCTCAGGATCGTCAGCACCCACCCGAGCCCCAAATCCGCCAGCCAGAACAGGAGATAGGCGAGCAAGGTGGATAGCGGCGCCAGCAGCACACCGATCAGGGCCAGCGGAATGATGGCGATACAAAAGAGCGGCACCGCCAACAGGTTGATCACCATGGCGAGGGGGGCTATCCCCTCGAACAACGCCAGTTGCAGCGGCAGCAGACCGAGCAGCAGCCAGAGCTGGATCTGCCAGAGCCCCGGTTTGTCATGGTGATATCCCACCAGCAGCAAGATGGCCACCGCCAGGAACGAGAGCCAGAAACCGGCCGAATAGAGGGCGAAGGGATCCCAGAGGGTCAATACCACAAAGGCCCACAACCAGATGCGCCAGGCCGGCCACTCTCGCCGGCTCCAGCGCAACACGCTCCACACCAGCACCATGATCAGGGCCCGCTCGGTGGCCACCGCAAATCCGGCCAACGCGCTGTAGACGGCGGCAAAGAGCAGGGAGGTGATGATGGCGCCGCGCAGGCCAAACAGCCTGCCCAGCCACCACCCGAGCACCGCCACCAGCGCAATATGCTGCCCTGAAATGGCGATGATATGGGTCAGGCCGCTGCCGCGAAACAGCTCCCACTGGGCATCCGTAATGCCGCTCTGCACGCCAAAAGTGAGCGCCGCCAGCAAGGGGGCATCATCAAGTGGGCGCCAACTCTCGGTCGCCGCGCCCAACCAGCGTTCGCGCCACCCCGCAGGTGCCTGTTGAATATCTATCACCCGACGCAAATTGCCGGTGGCGGTGATCCCCTTGCCCAGCAGCAGACGCCGCCCATCCAGCCCCGCCTCGTTGGCAAGACCGTGAGCCGATTTCAACGAGGTCACCAGAGTGATCCGGCTACCTACTGTCATGGCGGGCAATGCCTGATAGGCATTGACCCGGATCAGGGGCTCAGGTGTCACCGGTTGCTCGTCGAGGGTGCTCACCCGCAGCAGCAGCCGGACAAATTTATCCCCCTCGGGCTCTGCACTTTGCAGCTGTGCGGTTATCATGTGGCTCGTCTGATCGCCCAACCGCTCCAGCCAGGCCAGCCGATAGGCAAGATTGGCCTGCATCCAGAGGATGCCGAGCAGGAGAAACAGCCACCGCCAAGCACGGCAACATGCAAGGGGGATCAGCAGGGACAGCAACAGGCCCCCCCATGCGAGTGAAGGTAACCATGGCCAGAGCAGTGAGGAGCTTGCCCCTAGGGCAAACGACAACAGACGCAGATCCATGGAGAAAGTATTTAGCAAGGTTTCAATATGCCCAAACGACTCATTAAACGCTGGATGCCCGATCAGCAAACCCTGAAAGAACACAAGCACCTGCGGCTGTTCGGCAAACTGCTGCTCGATGCCAACCTCTGGCACCTCAACCGTCGCTCGGCCGCCGGGGCATTTGCGGTGGGCCTCTTTATGGCCTGGGTGCCGCTCCCCTGCCAGATGCTACTGGCCGCCGGTGGCGCCATCCTGTGCCGGGTCAATCTGCCGCTCTCGGTGGCGCTGGTCTGGCTCTCCAACCCCTTTACCATGCCGCCCCTGCTCTATGGCGCCTATCTGGTGGGCTGCCAGCTCATGGGACATTCCGCGCAGCAGATAGAGATTGAGTTCACCTGGGAGTGGCTGGTCTCGGTACTGGGCACAGTGGCGCCGCCCCTGCTTCTGGGCTCGCTGATCCTGGCCCTGCTCAGTTCTCTCATCGGCTACACCCTGATCCGAACCTTCTGGCGGTTCAGCACGGTGCGCCAGTGGAAAAAACGCAAGATGGCCCGCCCATGCTGAGTCGCTGGTTTGCCCGCTTGAAGCTAGATCCCGATACCCTGCGCCAGCAGAAGTGGTTTGCCCTGTTTGGTGAGCGATTGCTTGCCCCAGCCCTCTGGCAAGGGGGCACTCGCGCCCTGAGTGGCGCGGTGGCAGCCGGGATCTTCGCCTGCTGGTTTCCCATACCGATGCACTCGCTCATCGCAGTCGGTCTGGCGCTGGCATTCAGTCTCAACCTGCCGCTGGCACTGCTGGCGGTCTGGTTCAACAATCCGCTGACCCTGCCGTTCATGTACCTCTACGCCTATCGCACCGGGTGTCTGCTACTGCACCAGACGCCGGAGCCCTTCCACCTCAGCTGGACCCTCCACTGGCTGGAGCAGGAGGCGGCCACCCTGGTGCCTCCCTTCCTGCTCGGCAGCCTGCTGCTGGCGGTACTCACCGCCCTGAGTGGCGGCGCCCTGACCGCGCTGCTGCTGCAACTGCGCAAGCTGTGGCAAGGCGCCCGCTGAACAGCTCACCCGGCTGGATCAAAAAAGCCCGTCACTGGCGTGACGGGCTTTTCCTATAGTGCGGTTAACGGCTGGCGTTACAGCACCTTGGCGATCGCCTCGCACAGAGGGTCGATATTGGCGCGGGTAATACCGGCTACGCTGATCCGGCCGGAGCCGACGATGTAGATGGCAAATTCGCTCTTGAGGCGCTCCACCTGATCCTTGGTGAGACCGGAGAAAGAGAACATGCCGTTCTGCTCGCGGATAAAGCTGAAATCCTGGCTCACGCCGAGGGCCGCCAGCTTCTCTACCAGCAGTTCACGCATCTCGCGAATACGCACCCGCATGGCAGCCACTTCTTCGACCCACTCGGCATAGAGAGCCGGATCGCTCACCACGGCGGTGACCACAGCGGCGCCATGTGACGGCGGGTTGGAGTAGTTGGCACGGATCACGGTCTTGACCTGAGTGAAGGCCACGTCGGCGATCTCCTTGGTCGCGCTGACCAGAGTGAAGGCGCCGACCCGCTCGTTGTAGAGGCCGAAGTTCTTGGAGAAAGAGCTCGCCACCAGCAGCTCGTCATGGCACTCGGCGAAGATACGCAGGCCTTCGGCATCCTCTTCGATACCACGGGCAAAACCCTGATAGGCGAAGTCAAACAACGGCAACCAACCGGCGGCAGCACTCTGCTTGGCCAGCGCGCGCCACTGATCGCTAGTGGGGTCGATACCGGTCGGGTTGTGGCAGCAACCATGCAGCAGCACCAGCTCACCCGGCTGCACTTCGGCCAGCGAGGCCTGCATGGCGGCAAAGTCGAGTCCCTTGGTGGCGGCGTCGTAGTACTTGTACCACTTGACGGTCAGGCCCGCGGCCTGGAACACGCTGACGTGGTTGGCCCAGGTGGGATCGGATATCCAGATTGTCTTGGCCAGACCGTTGCGCACCACAAATTCGGCCGCGATACGCAGGGCACCGGTACCGCCCGGCGCTTGCGCGGTCTTGGCACGGCCGCTGGCAACCAGCGCAGAGTGCTGCCCGAACAGCAGTTGCTGTACGATGCGGCCATATTCGATATTGCCTTCAATACCGAGGTAGTTCTTGGTCTTCTCGTCAGTCAGCAGCTTCTGCTCGGCTTTCTTGACGCAGTGAAGAATGGGGGTAGCACCGGACTCGTCCTTGTAGATCCCTACGCCCAGATTGATCTTGTGGCTGCGAGAGTCAGCGCGGAAGGCTTCGGTCAGGCCCAGGATCGGATCCGCTGGGGCGGCAACAACCTTTTCAAACATGGTATTCCCTGTATTCCGTTGAGTTCGTTGGGTGGCAAAGCGGCTTGATAAACAAAAGCGCTCATCTGGCGAGCGCTTCGTCAACTCTTTATATCACCGCGTTCAATGAGGGAAAACCGCTTTTTGGCTCGCTTTCAGACCAATTTCAACCAACGGCATGCCACGCTGGCGCCAGTGCGCACACCTCGGCCGACAAGCCACCATTGGACTCAACCAAACCGCTACAAACTGCTAACAATGACTTGGGGATCCGGCTCGGCTCCCAGTGCCTTGCCTCAGTCAAAGGTTGGGCATACGCACTGAGAATGGGGGCCAGATCACGGGGCAGCCACCAGCTGGCCGGACGGCCCAAGCGCTGGGCCAACGCCTGCAGCCGATCCACCCCGGCAGGGTCGAGGGCGGTGAGATGACTCCACAACACATTGGGGGGCAAGGCGGCAACTAGCTGCTGCAAGGCTAGAGGAGCCGATGGAGGGGCCCACACCAGCAAGGTGCCAGCATCAAGGGGCATCTCGGCAAAGGCACCGACGCTGTCGGTGGTGATCACCCGCTCGATACTCCCCTCCCCCCACAGGATCTTGCCAAGCCGCGCCAGGGTGCGCTCGGGCAGCGCCACCTCCCCCAGCGCCTGCAACCAGGGGGCTGCGTCGATCAGGGTGCCGCCGCTGAAAAAGAGGCTGAACGGCTGGGCGGCGCGCAAGCGCAACAGCTGATCGGCACAGAGCCGGATCCCCTTGTCCTCGAAATCGATCTGCTCGTTGGGGGTGAAGTTCACCTCGCTCTTGCGATAGAGCGCCGCCAGCACCCGTTCGTTGACCTGCTCCCCCAATTGCCAGCCCTGAGCATGCAACCACTCCTCGGGCTCGGGGGGTGCGGTGGCGATCTCGGCCAGCATCAGCTCGCGGGTGAGATAGCGCCGCCCGGCCGGGGTAAGCTCATAGCTGTGGCTGCCATAGGCGAGCAGCAGCTGGTTATCCTTGAGCAGCCCCACCAGCGGTTGCCACTGGCGGCCACGGATCACCACTGGTGAGTGACTCAGCAACTGCTGCGCCAGCGCCCGCCATTCGGGGTGACTAAAGTCGATCAATTACAATCCATCCCTGCCAGTGCTCAATCAGATAAACAAACAGCCTGAAAAGGTACCGTTACAGGCCGATGACGCCAAGCCTCCCGCGCCAATTACGTGACCTCGCTCCCTGCAATATTCCCCAAACAGAAGAGCCCACCGTGGGGTGGGCTCTTCCTTGGATAACACTCGACGCTTATTCGACGTTGAGGCGCAGCTCGGCGTCGTGCCAGCCCAGTGGCAGGGTCAGCAGCTGATCGATCAGCTCCCGGCGATCGGATTTCTCCAGATAGGCGAGATAGAGCGGGCGGCTCAGCGGCTGGCCCCCCTCCACCAGATGGAGCGCCCCCTTCTCGAGGAAGGGGCTGACCATGCGCCGTGGCAGGTAGGCAGCACCACCGTTGGCCAGCACGAACTGCAACGCCATGCTGGCAGAGCTGGAGTGCAGCACCGGGGTCTTTTGCAGGCTCTGCAAACGGCTGGGTTGCGGCTCGAAGCTGGTGCCCCAGTCGAGGTGGATGTGCGGCATCTGCATCAGGTTGTCGGCATTGGCGGCCGGATCCCGGCTCACCAGCTCGAACACCAGCTCACCGATGGGATGCAGGGCAATCTCGTCGATCTTGGTGGGCTCGGAGAGCAGGGCCAGATCGAGGGAGCGCTCCAGCAACTGGCGGCAGAGGTGCTCGCGGGAGGCTGTTTCCAGCCGCACCGCCAAACCGGGCGCCAGCGCATAGATGTGATTGAGCCAGTCGTTGAAATCGAGCTCCCAGAACACAGCGGGCGCGCCGATAGCCAACTGCTGGCTGAATCCTGGCGAGAGCGCAACATCCTGCTTGGCCCGACCAAGGGTGTGCAAGATGGCGTCTGCGTAGGGCAGCAGACGCTCACCGGAGGCGGTCAGGCGGATGTTGTTGCGATGACGGGCAAACAGACTGACACCCAGTTGCTGCTCTAGCTGGCGGATCCGGAAACTCACCGCCGACTGGGTCAGGTAGAGATTTTCAGCAGCCCGGCCAAAATGCCGGGTCTTGCTCACCTCGATAAAGGTCCGAAGCAGCTCGGTATCCATTAATCGATGGACTCGTCACTGCCACCACCGCTGCCACCACCGACATCAAAGCTGCCGCCACCGCTGCTCTCTTCGCTGGCGCCGCCAACGACGGTGCAGAGGCGATGAACGCGCTTGGGACCGATCACCTTGAGGTATTTGAACCACACCTTGGCATGGGGGTTGGCACCGGCTTCGCCGGATTTGACCTGCTCGACGAAGGCTGACTCGACATCGTCACGGGGTGCAAGGTTGCCCTGGTAGAGTGCCAGCATGGCGGTACCATACTTTTCCAGACTGTCCGCTTCGGCCACAGTGAATTCGCCACTGCGACGCAGGCCACGGGGAAAATGTTTGAAGTCGTTGAAACGCTTGTCTGATTCGAAGCTCATAGTGCTCTTTTTTCTGGTTAGTTTGACCTTTGCGGGCAAGTATCATCAGGCCATCGCCGAGTGCAAAATCAATTTTCTCACTATGTTAATAAATATCTTTTATCGAAGTCACTTTGCCCCATCGTTGACGCCGATTTTGTGGCATAACACACAAAAAACGTTGATAAATAATAAACTTATGTAAACGTGCAGCCAATTTGCACGTCACTTTTTGGACTGTGCAGGCATAAATAAAGCGCCATACGGCGCTTTATTTATCACATCAGGTGAACCAGCTGAACCTTTGGTTCAAACATGCTTACTCAATCATGGCCGGTTGGGCCAGGTTGTCGGCACGCCACAGACGGTAGCGCACTTCATACTCCTGCGGCACGTAGATCACGAACGGCAGTTTTGAGTTGTAGTTCACGAAGAAGCCCTGACCGTAGATCTGGACGAAGGTCTCTTTCTGCTGGTTATCCGGGCACATCATCAGGGTGCTGATGGGGTCGGAGACTTTGCCCAGTTTCAGGTAGTTGTAGCCCCAGCCTTTGACGCTGTGCTGTTCCAGGTTGCCTGCAAAACGCGGTACGTTGCAATCAACCATCATCTTTTTGCCGACCTGCAGCTCGACCATCATGTCGGCTTCTTTCTCGACTTCAGGCAGGCGGATCACCACACGTTCCTGATTCACGTCAGCGGCTGGGAACATGCTGATATCAAATTTTTTCGGCTCGGCGGCGAAGGCATGGCCACCCAGCAACAAGGCGCCCAGCAGGCTAAAACGCAATACGGTTTTCATCTGTACCTCATGGGGTTGGTTCAACGCCGCTAGACTAACCGCTCTGCCGATTTCATGCCAGCGATCTGCTACGTAAAAACTGCGTAAAATGATGCAGATCCGGCACACCATGACGTGATCTGGCTATTTTCTGACAGGGCGCACACCCCCGTTACGGGAACCTGAAACAAAAAGCGAGGCCAATTGGCCTCGCGTTGCATTCAAATGGCGCCAGAGTGCTATTTGGCCGCCTCTTGATGGGCCTTGATGACGGCCACCGCCTTGTCAGGGAAGTCACTGAACACCCCATCCACATCAGCCTGATAGAGGAAGATGTTAAGGAGATCGGTAAAGTCCTTGGCATAGGCCGGGATCTGCCCCTCATCCTGACGGAAGGTATAGGGGTGAACTTTCAGGCCCGCCGCGTGGGCTTCTTTTACCATGCCGGTGAAGACCGGTTTGCCCAAAGTGCCCGGCTCGGTGACGATCATCGGCTTCCACGGGCCAATCCCTTCGGCATAGCTGGCGATGGTTTTCATCGCTCCCGGCTTGAACATCCAGTCATAGTTGTAGGGGGTCGCCTTGCCCTTGGCGTCGTAAACCATGGTCTCGTTCCAGTCGGTCTCGGCCATCAGTTGCACCAGTTTCAGATCCATACCCATGGCGGGCATCAGTTCGCTGTTGATGCGCTTGAGTTCATCGGCATCGAAGCACTGCAGATAGACCTTGTCATCCTTCCCGGTGTAGCCGTACTCCTTGAGCACCTTCAGCACCGCCTTGGAGATATCCTTGCCTTCGTGACGGAACAGCCAGGGCGCCTTGATCTCCGGGTAGATGCCGATGTTCTTGCCGGTGCTCTTGTTGAGCCCCTGGATCATCTCGATCTCCTCCTGGAAGGTGTGGATCTTGAAGTCTGACTTCCAGAGCGGGAAGCGGGCCGGATAGACCGGCACCTGCTTGCCATCCACCAGCTGGAACGGCTCGGTCATGCGCAGGGAACGCACCTCGTCCAGGGTGAAATCCACCACATAGTAACGACCGTCCGGACGGGCACGGCCGGGGAAGCGCGCCGCCACATCGGTGATGCCATCGAGGAAGTGATCGTGCATCACCACCAGCTGGTCATCCTTGGTCATCACCAGATCCTGCTCCAGATAGTCGGCCCCCATGCCATAGGCCAGCGCCTTGGACTCCAGGGTATGCTCGGGCAGGTAGCCGGAAGCGCCACGGTGGGCGATCACCACCTTGCCTTCATCGGCAGCCAACACGGGTAATGAGAGGGAGGCCCCAAGGCTCAAGGCGATGAGGGAAACGGCGAGTTTTTTCATATGTGATGCTCTTTATTATTGTGTGTAGGTAATTGTTCTATCAGAGGTTTGTTGCATATTTACGGTGGAAAGCGGTGGGCAGCAGCGCACTGCCCACCGTCACTCATCAGCTCGCCTTGCGCAGAGCCTGATGGTATTGGTCGAGCCAGATCTGCAGCATCTGCTGCTCTGACTCGTTCAGGCGCAGCCCCAGCTTGCTGCGGCGCCAGAGGATATCGTCCAGTGAACAGGCCCACTCCCGCTCGATGAGATAGCGCACTTCAGACTCGTACAGGCCGCCACCGAAGTGAATGCCGCGATCCTCTTTCAGCCAGAGACGGGCATGGGCACCATAGGCCTCGGCAATGCGCAGGGCGCTGCGATCATCGAGCCAGTCAAACTCCAGCGCAAAGGCGCGGGCCAGCTCGCGTACCGAGCAGTCAAACTCGCCGCCGGGCAGACGGCTGGTCGCAGTCCAGTCATCCCCCATCTGGCTGAACCAGGGCTTGAGCTTGTTGCAGGCGGCCTGCGCCAGCTTGCGATAGGTGGTGAGCTTGCCGCCAAACACCGACAAGAGCGGCGCACCGTCAGACTCACCAGAAAGTTCGAGGGTGTAGTCGCGGGTCACCGCCTGCGGTGAATCTGACTCGTCGTCACAGAGCGGGCGCACCCCGGCGTAAGTCCAGATCACATCTTTCGGGGCAATTTGGCGAGTGAAGTGGGCGTTGACCACCTTGCACAGGTAATTGATCTCGGCCTCGCTGATCTTCGCTTCCCGCGGGCTGCCGTGGTGCTCCACATCCGTGGTGCCGATAAGGGAGTAATCCTGCTGATACGGGATGACGAAGACGATGCGATTGTCTTCGTTTTGCAGGATATAAGCCTCTTCGCGCTCATGGATGCGCGGCACTATCATGTGACTGCCTTTAATAAGGCGAATGCCGCGGGGGGATTTCTCGTGCAGGCTCTCGTCATAGAAGGTCTTGACCCAGGGGCCCGCTGCATTGACCAGACCACGGCAGGTGACGGTGAACTGCTCGCCCCCTTCCCGCTCCAAAGTGAGCGTCCAGTGTTTGGAACCGCGCACCGCCTTGATGCAGCGGGTGCGGGTCTGCACATCGGCCCCCTTGTCACGGGCCATCATGGCATTGAGCACCACCAGCCGGGCATCGTCGACCCAGGCGTCGGAATATTCAAACCCCTTGTTGATCCCCGCGGTCAAACCATCTTGCGGCAGGAAGCGCACGCCACAGCTCCCCTTTAGCTTGTCGCGCTTGGCCAGATTGTCATAGAGGAACAGACCGGCACGGATCATCCAGGCCGGACGCAGGTGCGGGCGGTGCGGCAGGCGAAAACGCATGGGACGAGCGATGTGAGGCGCCATACCGAGCAGCACCTCACGCTCCGCCAACGCCTCTTTCACCAGCCGGAATTCGTAATGCTCGAGATAGCGCAAACCGCCGTGGATCAGCTTGCTGGAGTTGGACGAGGTGGCAGAGGCGAGATCTTGCGCCTCAAACAGGGCAACCTTCAGACCCCGTCCTGCCGCATCGGCTGCGATGCCGACCCCGTTGATGCCGCCACCGACGACGACCAGATCATAATGTTCGCTCATGTTCACCTACTTTCATTTTTATGATTGCTATAACAGCAATGTTTGATTTCGCTCATTTTAGAACATGAAAATACAACAAACGAACATTTTATGGTGAAAGTGTGATCGCCACAGCCCGCCAGAGGTGGCAAAGGGGACAGGTCAACGGAGCAAATGGTGTCGGGCCAAAATCGGCGGGTTAATAGCCAAAAAAACCAGATTGAATAGTGGTTTTTGCAATACCTATAAAGGGGTGAGATGGGTGCAGAGATGTGGGAGAAAAAGAGAAAGGAGGCCGCCCTGACGGGCGACCGGCACAGCCTTGGCGTGTTTCGCCGTCAGCAGATGTGGCAGGCGATCTGGTGTTGCGCCATCAATCGCGTCAGCTTTTCCGGTGGCTCCTGATCGGTAAAGAGGGCGTGGATCTGGCTGAGATTGCCCAGATTGACCATGGCATTGCGACCGAACTTGGTGTGGTCAGCGGCCAGAAAGACCTGACGGGAGTGGGCGATGATGGCCTGGGCAATCTTCACCTCGTGATAGTCGAAATCGAGCAGGGAGCCGTCGTTGTCGATCCCCGAAATACCGATGACGCCATAGTCCATGCGAAACTGACCAATAAAGTCGCGGGTCGCCTCCCCCACGATGCCGCCATCGCGGTTGCGGATCTCGCCGCCGGCAATGATGACGGTGAAGTCATCCTTGGCAGTCAGAATGCTGGCCACGTTGAGGTTGTTGGTGACGATGCGCAGCTCGCGGTGATCGAGCAGGGCGCGGGCAATGGCTTCGGTGGTGGTACCTATGTCGATAAAGAGCGATGAGCCGTCGGGAATATTGGCCGCTACCTCGCGGGCGATGCGCTCTTTCTCCTTGAGTTGCATCACTTTACGGGCGCTGTAGGCGGTATTGACGGTACTCGAATGCAGGGAGGCACCGCCATGATGGCGCCGGATCTTGTTCTGTTCGGCGAGATCGTTCAGATCCCGGCGAATGGTCTGGGGGCTGACGTCAAAGTGGGTCACCAGATCGTCGGTCGAGACAAATCCCTGCCGCGTCAGGACGTCCAGGATCTCCAGATGTCGTTGGGTTTGCTTCACGCTTGCACTCCGATGATGAGACAAAAAAAGGCCCCGGCAGATGCGGGGCCTTTTGGCAGTTTACCTGATCCCCTTTGGGATCAATAAGCTGAGGATCACGTTTTATGCCTTATGGGCAGCCGCTTTCTTGGCCGCAACGGCAATGTTCTCATGCTTGAGGGTCATCGCCAGCAGGATGATGGAGAGCACGCAGGAGACGGTCAACACCATGAAGCCGCCATCCCAACCGAAGTGGTCAACGGTATAACCCAGCATGGCGTTGGCTGCCACGGCGCCGCCCAGATAACCGAACAGACCGGTGAAACCTGCCGCAGTACCGGCTGCTTTCTTCGGTGCCAGCTCAAGAGCATAGAGGCCGATCAGCATGACAGGGCCGTAGATCAGGAAGCCGATAGCCACCAGAGCCATCATGTCGATGGTCGGGTTGCCGGCCGGGTTGAACCAGTAGACCAGTACAGCCAGGGTCACCAGCACCATGAACAGGATACCGGCCGGGGCACGGCGGCCCTGGAACATCTTGTCAGAGATCCAGCCACACAGCAGGGTGCCCGGAATACCGGCCCACTCGTAGAGGAAGTAAGCCCAGGAAGAGTTGTCGACGGTGAAGTGCTTGGCCTCTTTCAGGTAGGTTGGCGCCCAGTCCAGCACACCGTAACGAATGAGGTAAACGAAAGCGTTGGCGATCGCGATGTACCACAGCAGTTTGTTGTGCAGCACGTACTTGACGAAGATCTCCTTGGCGGAGAACTCCTGCTCGTGGCTCTCGTTGTAATCCTTCGGATAGTCGTTCTTGTACTCCTCGATGGGAGGCAGACCGACCGATTGCGGGGTATCACGCATCACGAAGAAGGCGATCACCGCGATGGCGGCCGCCGCTGCCGCAGGCACATAGAAGGCGCTGCGCCAGTCGTTGAACCAGCCCATCCCGAGGATAAACAGCGGGCCAATCATGCCGCCGCCCACGTTGTGCGCCACGTTCCAGACCGCAACCACTTCGCCGCGCTCTTTCTGTGACCACCAGTGCACCATGGTGCGACCGCAGGGCGGCCAGCCCATGCCCTGTGCCCAGCCGTTCAGGAACAACAGCACAAACATGATGGCAATGCTGGAGGTGGCCCAGTGCATGGTACCCATCATGAACATGATGGCAGCCGAGAGCAGCAGACCGGCGGAGAGGAAGTAACGGGCGTTGGAACGGTCAGAGACGTTCCCCATCAGGAACTTGGACAAACCGTAAGCGATGGAGACCCCGGAGAGCGCGAAACCGAGATCACCACGGGAGAAGCCCTGCTCGATCAGATAGGGCATCGCCAGACTGAAGTTTTTCCGTACCAGATAGTAGCCGGCGTAACCGAAGAAGATCCCGAAAAACACCTGCCAACGCATGCGTTTGTAGAAGGGGTCGACCTTGTCAGCCGGGAGCCTGTCGATGTGCGCCGCAGGCCTGAAGAGACTAAGCATGTTCTGCTTCCTTATTGTTGTTATGGGCGGTTGAGGATGCCCTGACCATTCCGACGAATCATGTGAGTCCGCTGATTCGTAAGCGAGCCTATTGTGCTCATATGCGCTCATTTAATCTGTGATGCATGCTCAAATATTGCAGTTTTATTACAAATAAAAGCTCCAAATGAGAAATCACTCAGCAAGCGCCAGCCCTTGTGTGGCAAGGGTTGTGAGCTACCCCCTAAGTGGTAACCAGCGGTTATCAAGATGCTTTACGTCACATTTTCTTAGCAATGAGTGGGATCTTGTCCACATTTCCTATGGAGGGGGGATGGTGAAATTATTGGGAAGGGTTATTTTCTGTCACGACCGATAACGAGCGCAAACGAGCATAACGTTTGCGCAAGACGCAAAAACAACAAGGAAACGTTTTCGGCAGCAACGGATAGACACAAAAAGATAAAACGGAACATCAAACCTCTACGGGTGGATATAAGGAACAAAAGTATGAGCATACAAAGACCCAATACCCTGCTTGGCGAGTGCATCGCCGAGTTTATCGGAACCGGCCTGCTGATATTTTTCGGCGTCGGATGTGTGGCGGCACTGGTGCTGGCAGGCGCCAACTTCGGGCAGTGGGAAATCTCCATTACCTGGGGTCTGGGTGTGGCCATTGCCATCTATGTGACCGGCGGCATTTCAGGTGCCCACCTGAACCCGGCTGTAACCCTGGCGCTGATGACCTTCTGCGGGTTCGACAAGCGCAAAGTGGTACCCTACATTATCGCCCAGATGGCCGGTGCCTTCTGCTTCGCGGCCCTTGTCTACTTCCTTTATGGTAACCTTTTCACCCAGTGGGAAGTGACCCATAACGTGGTGCGCGGCAGCGTCGAGAGCCTCGGCACCGCCGGGATCTTCTCCACCTACCCCAATGCCCTGCTGACCAATATGCAAGCTTTTGCCGTCGAGCTGGTGATCACCGCCGTCCTGATGCTGGGCATCATGGCGCTGGGTGACAACAACAACGGCGCCCCCAAAGGCTTCGCTGCCGCTCTGCTGATCGGTATCCTGATCGCGGTGATCGGCGCCTCCCTTGGCCCGTTAACCGGTTTTGCCATGAACCCGGCCCGTGACTTTGGTCCGAAACTGTTCGCGTTCTTTGCTGGCTGGGGTGATGTTGCCCTGACCGGTGGTCGTGACAACCCCTACTTCTGGGTTCCGATCCTTGGCCCCATCGTTGGCGCCCAGATTGGTACCGCTCTGTATGTCAAAGTGCTGGCTCCCTGCGTCCCGGGCAACCGTGTCGTCACCACCGAGCAAGCGACCCAAACCGCCAAAGAAGAGGCTGCCGCATAAGAGCGGCCCCTCCAACGTATAAAAACGTGGAAAATAGAAACGTGGAGAACATCATGTCTGCTGAAAAGAAATATGTCGTCGCTCTGGACCAGGGAACCACCTCTTCCCGCGCCATCGTGTTTGATCAGGATGCCAACATTGTCGGTACCTCCCAGCGCGAATTCACCCAGCACTACCCGAAAGCGGGCTGGGTAGAGCACGACCCGATGGAGATCTGGGCGACCCAATCCTCCGTCTTTACCGAAGTACTGGCCAAGACCGGCCTGCGCAGCGAAGAGATCGCCGCCATCGGTATCACCAACCAGCGTGAAACCACCGTTGTCTGGGAAAAGGCCACCGGCAAACCCATCTACAACGCCATCGTCTGGCAGTGCCGCCGCACCGCAGCCATCTGTGAAGAGCTGAAAGCACGCGGTCTGGAAGAGTACGTGCGTGAAAACACCGGTCTGGTGCTGGACGCCTACTTCTCCGGTACCAAGGTGAAGTGGATCCTCGACAACGTGGAAGGTGCCCGTGAAAAGGCGATGAACGGCGAGCTGCTGTTCGGCACCATCGACACCTGGCTGGTGTGGAAGATGACCAACGGTGAAGTGCACGTCACCGACCCGACCAACGCCTCCCGTACCATGCTCTACAACATCCGCGAGCTGAAGTGGGACGAGAAGATGCTGGACGAGCTGGGCATCCCCATGTCCATGCTGCCGGAAGTGAAACCCTCTTCCGAAGTGTACGGCTACACCACCCGTGGCGGCGGTTCCCGCATCCCCATCGCCGGTATTGCCGGTGACCAGCAGTCTGCCCTGTTCGGCCAGCTCTGCTTTGAAAAAGGGATGGCCAAGAACACCTACGGCACCGGCTGCTTCATGCTGATGAACACCGGCACCGAGCCGGTTCGCTCCAGCAACGGTCTGCTGACTACCGTTGCCATCGGCCCGAAAGGGGAAGTGAACTACGCGCTGGAAGGTGCGGTATTCATGGGCGGCGCCACCATCCAGTGGTTGCGTGACGAGCTGAAGATCATTCACGATGCCCGCGATACCGACTACTTCGCCTCCAAGGTGGGCGATACCAACGGCGTCTATCTGGTACCGGCCTTCGTTGGTCTGGGCGCGCCCTACTGGGATCCGTATGCTCGCGGCACCATGGTCGGTCTGACCCGTGGTGCCAACCGCAACCACATCATCCGTGCTGCGCTGGAATCCATCGCCTATCAGAGCCGCGATGTGCTGGATGCGATGCAGCAGGACTCCGGCATCAAGCTGGCAGCCCTCAAGGTAGACGGCGGCGCCGTAGCCAACGACTTCCTGATGCAGTTCCAGGCTGACATGATGCACACCCCGGTGGTACGTCCGACCCGCATCGAGACTACCGCCATGGGCGCCGCCTTCCTGGCTGGTCTGGCAGTCGGCTTCTGGAAGAGCTCGGACGAGCTGGAAGACAAGTTCAGCGTGGACCGCGAGTTCATCCCGCAGATGGACAGAGACGATCGCGCCAAACGTTACAGCGGCTGGCAAAAAGCGGTTGAGCGTTCACGCCGTTGGGCTGAAGAGGATTGATCGGGCATCCGACATTCTGTTGAGAGAAACCCCAGAGAGGCCGACCGCAATGTCGGCCTCTCTTTTTATGCTTTCCCTTGCCGCTTTCTGCCCCCTTCCCCGCTAACTGCTCCCTCCTGTTTTTCTGCCGCCCTCTGTTGTCACCATCCGCCACAACGCAATTGAGTTCTCTATCTATAATCATCATCTGGGTCGCATATGCGACCTTATTTATGAGGAGAGCGATATGGAGAGGGCGATACACCGTTTTACACTGCACTCACTCTGGTCAGGGCTCGGGATCCGCACCCGGATCCTCGCTGGCGTGGCGATACTGATGGCCATCGCCATCAGCTGCATCACCTTGATCCTCGAGCAGATATCACACAGTCAGGCCCAGCAGCGGGTCGAACGCTACGAGCTGCCAAGCAGCGTGGATCGCATTGCCAACCAGCTGACCGCCCAGCTTATCCAGCACCTGACCGAGGCGCAGGCGCTGGCCAGCAACCGTTTTGTCATCGACTGGCTGACCGCTGGCATGCCAGAGCAAGAGTGGCCCGCCATGGAGCGCTACTTTCAGGATCTGCAACGGCGGATCGGCGGCAACGTCTTTATCGCACCCCGCCAGAGCAACACCCTGATCAACTTCAGCGGCGGCCCCACCGCCCAGAAATCGCTGAGCGAATCAGACCCGAAAGATGGGTGGTTTTTCGGCTTTCTCAAACGCAGCAAACTCTATGAGCTGAACCTCGACATCTCGGATTTTGACAAGCGCGCCTCCCTCTATATCAACACCGCCGTCACCCACGAGGGCAAGACCCTGGCAGTGGCAGGCACCTCCATCGACATGAGCGCCCTGAGCAAACTCATCAGCGGCTACCGGATCGGCAAGAGCGGTCAGGTCTATCTGGCGGACATGGAGGGCAATATCGAGATCCACCCCGAGCAGGAGGTGGAAGGCGCCGCCCACCACCAGCAATCCTTCCTCGATACCGTCAAACGGCTTATTCCCAATGCCCGGGAACAGGTGGCCGTAGAGGCGCTAACACTGGAGGGGCAAACCTACCTCATCGCGGTACGTTACATTCCCACCCTCAACCGGCTGCTGATTGGCGAGATCAACAGCGCCGAGCTGGAAGAGGGACTGCAGGAATCCCGCCAGCTCATCATCATGGTCTCGCTCGCCATCGGCGGGATCGCCATGCTGGCATCCGCCTGGCTGGCTCACTCCATCAGTCGCCCCATTCGTCAGGCAGCCGATGGCATGCATCACATCACCGCCGATCGGGATCTGGCGACCCGTCTCGATTTCTCTGACGAGTCGGAGCTGGGAATGATGGCCCAGAGTTTCAATCAGCTGATCCAGAGCCTGAACCAGAGCTTCTCCCGGTTCCAGCAGTCAGGCAGCGCCCTCTCCGCGCAGTCGTCCCAATCCATGCAGCAGGCCCAGGCACTGGCAGGAGAAGCGTGCCAGCAGGCCCAGAGCATTCAGGAGCTGACCACTGTGGTCACCACCATCGGCGACAACGCCGAGCAGATCGCCAGCCGCTCTGAAGGGGTCAACGACGTGACCCAACGCATCGCCAACCATATGCTCAGCATCGAGCAGGATGTGACCCAGAGCGCCGCGCAACTCGACACCTTGCGCAGCAGCATCGGCAGCTCCTCGGCCCTGCTCGATGAGGTGGTGAAAGACAGCAACAACATCACCCAGATAATGAACCTCATCCGCGATGTCTCGAACCAGACCAACCTGCTGGCCCTCAATGCGGCCATCGAAGCGGCCCGGGCGGGGGATATGGGGCGGGGCTTTGCGGTGGTGGCCGACGAGGTACGCCAACTGGCGGTGCGTACCCAGACCGCCACCAAGGATGTGCAGGATCTTATCTTGCGCCTGCAGGAGGGAACCCGGCAGGCCAGCAGCTCGATGGCAGACTCCCGCAACCTGAGCGAAGAGGGATACAACCGGATGAATCAGGCCAGAGAGGTGCTGGTTGATGCCACCAGCCAGATCAACCAGACCGCCCTCGAGATCAACGAGATCAGCGCGCTGGCGCAGGCGCAGAATCAACAGATGGGGCAAGCCAGAACGGCGCTTGACGAGCTGGCCATGGTGGCCGAACACCAGCGGGAACACGCGCAGGAGAGCAATGCCGCCAGCCGCGAACTGTTCGAACTGGCCAAAGCCATCGACGAGCAGATCCGCCAATACCGGATTGGCTAGGTCCGGCGCTTCCCTATCTCCCTCTCAATAACCAAGACGCCACCGCAGGGTGGCGTTTTCATTTTGCAAATCATTTTGCCTGCCCTCTCGAAACGGGAATGACGACGAAACTCGCAAACAATTGATAATTAACATGAAAAAATGTGGAATGGCCATTGCTTAGTGATATCAGACTCAACAGAGGGATATCGCCATGAAACCGACCACCAATCAAGCGCCCGTAGCCCACGTCGCCACTCAAAAAGAGACCCTGACCCCCCGCGAAGGCACCTTCCTGATGATGGTGGCCCAACTGGTGGTGCTCACCTGCATCGTACTGGCCGCCACCGTCGGCGGCCTCTCCTGGCAGTGGACCCTGCTGCTAGCCATTCCGCCAGTGATCGGCGGCGCCCTGCTCAGCCGGGTATGGGGCAAACTGCCACGGTAACTGCGCTTCACCTCACACACCTTCCCGAACCGGCGGCCGCCCCTCAAATCGGCCGTCTGTTTATCTGCCACCAGGCTAATGCTGATGGGCCGCAACGAAGGCGCGGCTTGTTCTTCGCCAAGCAAACCGCAGCGACGAACCGTTCAAACAAACCGTACAATCCAACCTGCACTACAGGGTATGGCTGCCAAGCTGCTCTTTGAGAAAGTCGAGCCAGACCCGCAGTCGGATATCCCGCTGGGCATCGGAGTAGAAGACTGCATTGATGGGGCGCGAGGCGCCGCTGTTACTGCGGGCCAGCACCTCCACCAGCGCGCCGCACTCCCGATCCGGCCCGGTCATAAAATCCGACAGACAGACAATTCCCTGCCCCGCCAGCGCCAGCTGACGCAAGGTTTCGCCGCTGCTGGCTCGCAGGCTGGGGGTAATGGCAAAGCGATCCCCCTGCTCGGCACTGAGCAGCGGCCAGTGGTTGAGGTGATCGGGATGCAAAAATCCAAGCAGCTCGTGACCGCTCAGCAGATCCGCCGGTTGGCGCGGGGTGCCGCGCTCGCTCAAATAGGCGGGAGAGGCCAGCAGCCGCAACCGCGAACGGCCAAGGGGCAGCGCACGCAGGGAGGAGTCGGTCAGCTCGCCGATGCGGATGGCCATGTCCACCCGCCGCTCCATCAGATTGATAAAGCCCTCCGAGCTGTGCAGCTGTAGCTCGATGGCGGGGTAGCGGCGGCGAAACTCGCCGATGATCGGCACCAGCCGGTGCAGGATAAAGGGGGTAGCGGCATCGACTCTCAACACCCCTTCGGGTTGTTCCCGGCGCATCAGCAGATGCCCCTCCGCCTCACTCATCTCGGTCAGGATCTTCACCGCCCGCTGATAGAACCAGCTCCCCTCCTCGGTCAGACTGACCCGGCGGGTGGTGCGATTGAGCAAAACGGTTGAGAGCTTCTCTTCGAGCCGCTTGATGCCGCGGCTCACTACCGAGTTATCCATGCCGAGGTTCTCCGCAGCCTGGCGAAAACTGCCCGCCTCCACCACCGCCACAAACAGGGTCAGTTCATCAGAATGGGTCTTCATTGCTGTTATCCGGACAAGAGTAATGGGCCTTTATAGGCGCAGCCGCTGTGGATTGGCAAGCGTGCGGTGAGGCCAGTTCTTTTTTCTACAGAAAAAGAACGTGACCGCGAGCCCACATCATGCCCGCGATTTGTCAGTACAATGCAGCCAGAAAAGCACCGTATGGCACCACTTATTTCACAAGGATGAATACCATGACATTTGAAGAACGGCTGGCCGCCGCCCATCAGGAGCTGGCTAACAAAGGGGTATGGCATGCCAACTACAATCCACCGCTGTGCAGACTGCTGCTCAGGTTCGGTTATCCCGTCAAACCGCCTCACTATGAGGGTTGGCTAACCAACGTTCTGCTATTCGGGGTAGGCATTGGTCTGGTATGGGGCATGGCGATGTGGTTTTTCAGTTGGCACCCCATGGGGATAGATCCGCTGTTTGCCCTGCGCCAAACAGCCCTGTTTGCGGGATTCTGCGGCCTGACCATGGCATCTTGGCTCTGGCTACGGCGCAAGCAGCTTAAACTGACCCCGTGGGAACAACTTGCTGAACCCAGCGATGCTGATGATGAGGGAGACGAACTGCATGAAAGCCCATGAAAAATTGAACTATGTGGAGTTTGCGGCCAGGGATCTCGCCGCGACCAAAGCATTCTTTCAGGCCGTATTTGGCTGGCAGTTTGTCGGTTACGGCCCCGACTACAGCGCCGATATTGAAACGACCCAAGCCAAGGTAAGCCAACACGGTGGCACCATCAATCGCCCACTATTCGACTTCCCCGGTGGACGCCGTTTCCACTTCGTTGAGCCCAGCGGCAATGAGTTTGCGGTCTGGTCGGTGCAAGCTAAATAACTGATCCTAATAGTGCTCCATCTTGCCGGAAGCCTTGTGGCGTAAGGCATTTGTGCAATCTGGCGAGAAAGCCTGAAGTGACAAGGCTTAGCGCACGATGCGTGCTCAATGTCACTTGTAGAAGCTGTACGAGTGCAGTGATCTATTATTCGGAACAGCTATTTAGCGCCTGATAATACTGGACGAAGTGAAACAATCTACATCCATATTATTCATAATATCGTTCTCTACTACATATCCGAAAGGTTTATAAAAGAAAACACCGAACCGTTTTTTTGAAAAAAAACAGGTGAAGTGTTCATTTCATATTACGTGTTCTTGACTTAATCATGGCATTTAAGACACAGTTCCCAACAAATATTATTACATTCTATTGCAGATGCAGATGGCTGTCAGATTGCATCAAAATTTCAAGGTGTTATTTTGAAGGTAATTACAGTAGAATATCATGCCATCTATATGGCAATTTTATAAAAGGTGTTCTATGAGCCCAGAAGAAATTAATCTTGTAACTGAATCAATCAAGGCTATTGGAAGTAAAGGATCGAACGAATGGATTCCAGTTATTGCAGCCCTTGGCGGTGCAGTTTTGGGTTCGCTCAGTTCAATTATTACTTCTAGCATAATTGAACGTAAAAAAGAGAAAATGTTTTCATTACAAATTACAAGATCTCTGATTACCGAAATATCCGCATTACTTAATTTAATGGAAACAAGAGGGTTTCTTGACAGTATCAATAACGCCATTGCTCATTTAAAAGAAAATCCAGATGATACATACATATTAGCCTCCGATATCCCGCCTCATTATTCCAGAGTATATCAAGAAAACTGTAAACATTTGGGCGTGGTAGATCATGAAACATCGAAGCAAATTATTAACTTTCATCATTTAGTAGATGCAATAGTTCAAGATGTTAAGATGGATGGAACATTCAGCAAATCACCTACAATCGAAGCTTATGTAGAAGCACATAAGATCCTGACGCTTGCAATCAGAATAGGTCGAAACTTAGAAACTAAAAAAATAAATTGTTGATTCGTGTAATGAGGTCATTAGCGTATTCCTCTTATATGTCCTGGATTACCCCATTGCTGCTCTCCCCTCAATACTGTTTTGCGACCAGCGCCCTGTTTCCAGCAAGTCACGACAGGCATACTGACCCTTCGTTTTTGCCAAGGAGGTTCAGATGTCATCACCCGTGATTGTGATTGCCCAGCTTGAAGCCAAACCCGAATTCGCCGCCCAGTTTCGCGCCGCCCTTGAGCCGCTGATTGCGGCCACGCTGCAAGAGGCGGGCTGCCAGCGCTATCAGTTGCACCAAGACTTGGACAATCCCCACAGCTGGATGCTCTACGAAGTGTGGGAGAGCGAAGCGGCCCTCACCGCCCATCAGGGCCAACCCCACTTTACCGAATTTGTCGCCAAGGCCGAGCCCTGGTTTGCCAGCAGCACCATTCGCCGCTATCAGCCACTGGGCGCCTGACTGGCCCTAGAGCCTGTTTCTGTTCAGCCCATCAAGGGCCAACCACCACCCCATTGAGGAATAAGATGATCAATATGCCACCCATGGGTCTGGGCACCTTCCGCCTGAAGGGCGAGCCGCTGCTTGCCACCCTGACCAACGGTCTGGAGCTGGGCTATCGCCATATCGATACCGCCCAGATCTATGACAACGAAGCCGAAGTCGGCGCCGTGCTGACCCGCAGCACTGTTGCCCGCCACGAGATCTACCTGACCACCAAGGTGTGGACCAGCGAGTTTGGCCCGGGCAAGGTGCTCCCGAGCCTGGAGGTAAGCCTGGAAAAACTGGGCACTGACTATCTGGATCTGGCGCTGATCCACTGGCCCTCCCCCAAGGATGAGGTGCCGATGGCAGTCTATCTGGAGCAGTTGACCGAGGCCAAGGCCCGGGGCCTGACCCGGGAGATCGGGGTCTCCAACTTCACCGTGGCCCAGCTCAAACAGGCTATCGAGATTTTGGGGCCTGGGGCCATCGCCCACCAGCAGATCGAGGTTCATCCCCTGCTGCAAAACCGCAAGGTGGTCGAGTTCTGCAAAGCTAACGGTATCGCCGTCACCGCCTATATGCCGCTCGCCTATGGCAAGGTGCTGAGCGAGCCGCTGCTGATGGAGATTGGCCAGCGCCACTGCGTCTCGGCGGCCCAAGTGTCGCTGGCCTGGCTGCTGGCGCAGGACATGACAGTGATCCCGAGCTCCACCAAGCGGGAGAATCAGGCAGCCAATCTGGCCGCTCTCGATATCGCCTTGAGCAGCGAGGAGATGGCCGCCATCGCCACGCTGGATCGGGGTGAGCGCTGCGCCAACCCGGACTTTGCACCAGATTGGGATTAAACGGGAAGGGAGACATGGGCTCTCTTGCTTCGACGGCGGATACCGGCAACTCTCACGAGCCTATTGCAACTGCGAACTATCCCCTCTCCCGACGGGATAAGGTCAGAGTGAGGGGGCAAGCGACCTCCCCCTCATCCCTAACCCTTCTCCCACAAGGGGAGAAGGGTGCAAATAACGCTCAACGACATTTTTCAGCAAAATCGGGAGGTATCATGCCTCCCGCTTTTTTTGCCCTTTCATCTCACTCGTTGCTCATTCCCCCACGCACAGCAGGTTCAGCCAACCCTGTCTCCTTCCATTACCCCCGCCCCCGTTTCCTCTTTATACCCTACTCGCTCAACACGCTTTGTCTCTGCTTTCCAGTCACTTCGATCTCATCTCTCTTCCCCCCTCTTTGCGGCCACTCTTGTCTCTCCCATTCCCCTCCTACTCATCGCCATTGCTGCTGATTTGGCAAAAGTAATTTGATGTCACCGTCATTTTTGCCAACAAAACCCATCGGCATACTGGCGCCATTCTCCCGTCGGGAGTCCCTAACCAAGGAGTTGTTATGCCACTGGCGTTATTTGCCCTTACCTTAAGTGCCTTTGCGATCGGCACCACCGAATTTGTGATTGTGGGGCTTATCCCCACTATCGCAGAGCAGCTCAATGTCTCGCTCCCCTCGGCGGGCCTGTTGGTCAGCCTCTATGCCCTTGGGGTTGCCATCGGCGCCCCCGTGCTCACGGCGCTCACCGGCAAGGTGCCGCGCAAGTGGCTGCTGGTAGGGCTGATGGCACTCTTTACCGCCGGCAACCTGCTGGCCTGGCAGGCCCCCGGTTATGAGAGCCTGATTGTGGCCCGCATCCTGACCGGATTGGCGCACGGGGTCTTCTTCTCGGTGGGCAGCACCATCGCCACGGGTCTTGTGGCCAAAGAGAAGGCGGCGAGCGCCATCGCCATCATGTTCAGCGGCCTCACAGTGGCGCTGGTGACCGGCGTACCGCTCGGCACCTGGATTGGTCAGGTCTTTGGCTGGCGGGAAACCTTTCTGGTGGTAAGTCTGCTCGGCCTCGTCGCCATGGTGGGTAGCCTGCTGCTGATCCCGGGCAACCTGCCCAAGGGGGCAGCCTCCACCATCCGCGAGCAACTCTCGGTACTGACCAAGAAGCCGCTGCTGCTGGTCTACGCCAAAACCGCCCTCGGTTATGGCGGTGCCTTCACGGCGTTTACCTTCCTCGCCCCCATCCTGCAGCAGGTGAGCGGTTTTAGCGCCGGTGCGGTGAGCCTGATCCTGCTGGTCTACGGGGTATCGGTCGCCGTCGGCAATATCTGGGGTGGCAAGCTGGCCGACAAGATGGGCCCATTGCCTGCGCTCAAGTTGCTGTTTGCCGGTCTGGCGCTGGTGCTGCTGGCCCTCACCTTCACCGCCCCCCATCCGGTGCTGGCCGTGCTCACCGTGCTGGTGTGGGGCGCCTTTGCCTTCGGCAACGTGCCGGGTCTGCAGGTACTGGTGGTGAAGCAGGCCGAACTGCACACCCCCAAGGCGGTGGATGTGGCATCGGGCCTCAATATTGCCGCCTTCAACGTCGGCATCGCGCTCGGCTCCGTGGTTGGTGGCTTGGTGGTTGAGCACCTCGGCCTGATGCACACCCCTTGGCTCGGCGCCCTTATCGTGCTGCTGGCCTACGGGCTGACCCATGTCAGCGAGCGCCGTGAAGCCGTCCGGCTCGCCGCCTGTCAGGCATAAGCTGCGCCAGCAGGCGTCACGCAAGGGCGTGGCGCCTGCTGCAATCGGCGCGGCAGGCTTCTATGCTGTGACACAGCCTCAAGCCCTCAACTGTTTCAGTAACCAAGCCTGCCCCCTAGCATCATTTGCCACGGAGTCTGTTATGAAGGTGCTTATTGTCTATGCCCATCCCGAACCCAAAAGCTTCAACGGTGCCCTCTTCTGCCACGCCATCAGGGCGCTGGAGCAGGCGGGCCACACAGTGATGACCAGCGATCTCTATGCCATGGGCTTTGATCCCGTCTCGGATCGGCGCAACTTCACTGCCGCCAGCGATCCCGATTTTCTCAAGCTGCAGCTTGAAGAGCTGGCTGCCACCGAGCAGGGCAGCTTTGCCCCGCAACTGGAGCAGGAGATGCAAAAGCTGGAGGCGGCCGATCTGCTGATCTTCCAGTTCCCGCTCTGGTGGTTCGGCCTGCCCGCCATCCTCAAGGGGTGGGTGGATCGGGTCTTTGCCATGGGGCGGGTCTATGGTCAGGGCCATATCTACGAGAGCGGCAAGTTTCGCGGCAAGCGGGCGTTGCTGAGCCTCACCACCGGCGGCCCTGCCGAGACCTATCTGCCCGACGGCTTCAACGGCGATATCGACGGTGTGCTGCGCCCCATCCAGCGCGGGCTCCTGCAATTTGTGGGCTTCGACGTGCTGCGCCCCCATATCTGCTATGCCCCGGTGCGGGTCTCGCAAGAAGAGCGGGAAGCCTGGCTCGCCCAGTGGGCCAAACGCCTTGGCCAGATTGAACAGGAGTCCCCCATCGCAGTCGGCCGCTACCAGTAGCGGCTGACGCGGCTGACACTCCCCCCACACAGCACAAAAACAGCGAGCGGCCCCCGGCCGCTCGCTGTTTTTCACGCTCTGTCGTTATGGTTTTTGTTATCCGTGGGCAAGCCTTATGCCGCCTGTTGCACGCCTGCTTTGCCGGTCACCGCCCGCTTGAGCCAGTAGTCGAGGCTGACGTAGCGGCCCCCGCCGTAAACCAGCAGCACCAGCAGCATCACGAAGTAGGTGGCGGCAAACTCCATCCCGTTGTTGAGCATCACGGGATCCCCGAGCTCGGTGATGTAGTTGTAGCGACCGGGGAAGTTGGCGGCCAGCCACTCGATAAAGCCGTTGAGGCGCACAGTGGCCTCCATGCTGCCGGTGGCGATGGCGTCCCAGCCGTGCTTCCAGTGCACCATGGCGCTCGCCACGCTCATCAGGAAGATGGTGGGAATGGCCATGATACGGGTAAAGAGGCCAAGGGCGATGCAGATGCAGCCCAGTACCTCGGTGCCCGCCGCCAGAAAGGCGAGCAGGGTCGGGAACGGCAGGTTGAGCCCCCCTTCCGAGACCGGGGCACCAAACCAGGCGACGGTGCCGGCAAAGCCCATCACCTTGGAGTGGGCCCCCACATAGATGACCGGAATGAGATAGAGGCGAATGGTCAGCAGGGCCAGAAAATCGAGCCGCTTGCACTGGGCCACCGCCCGCTCGTACCACTGGATCAGGGTGTTGTTCATGGGAATTCTCCTTGGTGTTTGCTAAATGGGTGCAAGGGGGCGCCGGGCTGGCGCTCACCGACGGGCAAGGTCAACAGACCCAGCCGGTGAAAATGGCGCGCCCACTCGCTCAGATCAAAATCACTGCGAACCTGTTGCACCTGTTGCTGGAACGCGGCTTGGGTGATCCCCGGTTGCTGTTGCAGCAGCTGGATCAGGGCCACGTCCCATTCGCGCAAGCGCTGGGTCACCACCTGATGTTCCGGGCTGCGAAACAGGCCATAGAAGTGGTTGCCCTGCCGGGTCGGCACCACGCCGCTGCGACGAATGGCAAAGGGGAGCTCAAGCAGTTGCAGGGTGGGATTGAGCCGAAATGAACTCTCCGCCGTCACCTCAACCCCCGATATAACTTGCGGCACTACCCCTTCATCAATCTCGACACAGAGGCAGGCCCACTCGTACTCCAGCAGCGCCAGCCGCTGCCTGGGCCAGTTGAGAGAGCCCTCGCCGTGGCGATGCTGCACATAGCGGACAAACTCGGTGGCGATATGGTGAAACTCCGGGGCCTCGGCGCCGTGCTGGATAACAAAGCCCTCCACCAACTGCCACCTGTCCACCGGCGCCCAGTGAGCGTGGGTGAGCGGAAAGGCGCTCTCCAGCACCGACTCCACATTGGCGCGCACGCTGCGGGCATAGTGGCTGGCGATGCCATCCTGCGGCAGCCGCACCCGGCTCGCCAGCCAGGCGGTCTGCTGCTGCATTCGCTGCGGCGCCGTTTTGGACGCAGTGACCAGAGATAACCGTCTATCCATAACGCACCTCCCGCACCTGACGGTCGATCGCCTCACAACAGGCGCCATGCACCCGCGCCAGCTCGGCCTCCAGCTCGGCCAGCGGCGGCAGATGGTGATCCCGCTCCAGCAGCAGGGGACGCAGGCCATGGGTCTGCACCGTATAACGGGCCAGCGCCACCACCTCCTCGCACACCGGTTTGCCATGGGTATCCAATAAAGTGCCGTCTGCCTCTTCCAGATGACCGGCGATATGGAAGTAACGGATCGCATTGCTCGGCAGCCAGGCGATCATCCGCTTGGGGCAGTAACCGTGGTTGCGGCTGTTTACAAAGACGTTGTTGATATCGAGCAGCAGCTCGCAGCCGCTGCGCGCCACCAGCTCGGCGAGAAAATCCTCCTCCGGCATCTCGTGGTCATAGCCGTGGTAGTAGGAGATATTTTCCAGCACCAGCGGGCGGGCCAGCGCCTCCTGCACCTGCGCGATCCGCTCTGCCAGATAGGGGATGTTCTCCCACTGGCGCGGCACAGGTAATAGCTCGTAGAGATAACCCTGTTGGTCGCGGGAAAAGCTCAAATGCTCGCTATAGATCTCGATGCCAAACTCGTCCAGAAAGGTGCGGATTTGACTGAGCAGGGTGCGATTGAGGGGCTGGCAATCGCCGAGGGAGAGGCTGAGGCCGTGGGCCACCAGCGGGTAACGCTCGGCCAGCTGATGCAGCTGCGCCCGCTTGGCGCCGCCGATGGCCATCCAGTTCTCCGGCGCCAGCTCGAGAAAGTCGATGCCGGGGCGGACGGGGCCGGCGCAGAGCGCATCCAGATGCTCCTGACGCAGCCCGATCCCCCGACTGCGGGAGCTTATTGGCCGCATACCCCCTCCGTCATCTTGCTGCCCTGGCTGGATGTATTGCCATCAATCCCCTCGCCCGCCACGCCACACTTGCCATCGCGGGCGCGTACCAGCCGCCCCTGCGGATCACTGTCGAGGGCTTGCTTCTCAAAGCGCTTCTCGGTGCCGCACTTGCCCGCCGCACACTTGCCGCCGTGCTGTTCGCTGGGGGCGGCTTTCACCGGCGCATCGCTCGGGGTGGCCGCCAGCGCCAGCCCCGGGGTCAGGGCAATCAGGCTGGTCATGGCGATGGAGAGGGTCAGTTTGTTGGTTTTGTTGCTGCTTGGGTTACTCATGAGTGGACTCCTTGACGGATGAAACTGGGTAGCTGGAGAGATCGCGGGCGGCAATCACCTGACCGCGGAACTGCGACTTGACGATGTCGAGCGCCTCGCTCTTGCGGCTCAACCCCAACCCCATCCAGTGGTTGAGCACCAGCAGCTTGGGGTTCACCTCGGAGGCAATTTTGGCCACCACAGATGGCTTGGCGTGAAGCGAGGCGGAGACAGGGTCGGCCCCTTCGTGGATGGCGAGCGGCATCACCAGAATGTCGGCCCCCTTGGCAAACGGCACAAAGGCCGGGTTGCTGCCGTTCTGATCTGCAGAGATAACGATGGTCCCCTCGGCGCTCTCGATGCGATAGGCCAGACAGGACACGTCACCGTGAGGGATGCCGAGCGCGGTGATGGTCAGCCCATCCTGCTGATAGACGGTGTGGGGCTGCGGGCTCTGGTAGGGCACATCGTGCAAGGTGATGGGGAAGAGGCCATCGGTGCCATCCTTGAAACCGCTCAGGTAGGCATAAGCGCCCTTGTCCTTGTTGAAGAGGGCATCGAAGTAGCCGCTCATGCTAGGGAAGGCCGAACCAGCCTCGGGCCCCGCCAGATCCAGCGGATCGCTGCGTTCGAAGAAGTAGGCCCCCTTGAGCAGGGCGGGCAGGTCGGTCACATGGTCGGTGTGGAAGTGGGTGATGCCGATAAAATCGACCTCTTCGAGCTTGGCCCCCGCCTGGCCGAAGCGCAGGTAGACGCCGCCACCGGCATCGATCAGGATGCGGGATTTCCCCTTCCACCAGATCACCTCGCTGGAGGAGGCGCGAAGGTCGTCGGAGATGGGGCCACCACTGCCGAGTACCTGCAGGGTGAAGGTTTTATCCAGTGGTGTCAGTTGTACCGGCTCGGCACAGGCCGGGGCGACGGTGAGCGCGCAGCCGATGGCCAGCGCCACCGCTTTCAATCTCTGTTTCATCACAATTACCTGTCGGTTGGTTGTCGGTTGAAAGTGTGTGTCGTTTAAAGAGGGGGAGAGAGGGGCCGATGGCGACGCGTGAACGCCAACCACCGGCCGTGGCGGGGCGCGAACCCCGCCGTCAGTTACCGTCCCGTTCGTCCGCCTGCCAGCGCGCTTCCAGCCAGAGCAGGTTGCACAGGCCCAGCAGCAGGGCGAATCCGAGGCCCAAAATCCAGGTGAAGTACCACATAGCAGATCCCTTGAGGTCAGTAGAGTTGATGGCTGTCGCGCTTGATGCGGGCACGGTCGAGCTTGCCGCGCACCACCCGATAGACCCAGCCGGTGTAGCCCAGGTTGACCGGCATCAGCACCAGCACGAGGCCGAACATGATGGCCAGGGTCTTGTAGCTGGAGGTGCAGTCCCACAGGGTCAGGCTGCTGACCGCATCGAGGGATGAAGGCAGCACAAAGGGGAACAGGGCGATGGCCACCGAGCAGAGCATGGCGGCGCAGGCGATGGCGCTGGCCAGCAGCGCAATCCGGCCCCGCTCCAGCCAGGAGGCAATCCCGCTCACCAGCGGCGCCAGCGCCCCGATGATCGGCACCAGCCACAGCAGCGGATAGTCAAAATAGTTGCGCAGCCAGCCTCCGGCGTGGGGGATCACCCCCTTCATCAGCGGGCTGATGGCAGCATTCGGGTCAAAGGGTTGTGTGCCGACACCGGTCAGCTGAAACCCTTGCAGATCCACCAGATGCCAGCCGGCCAGCAGGTAGCAGAGGCTCACCAGCGGGGCCAGCAGGATGGCGATGCCCCGTGCGCGCAGCGCAGGGGTGCCAGTCACCTTGGCTTGCAGAAAACCGGCGCCGTGCAGTAGCAACAGGGTGATGGCGGTGGCCAGCATCGAGAGCAGCCAGCCCCAGTGGAAGTCGAATGCGCCGTAGTGCAGACGCAGCGCCGTGTCGAAGCGAAACGGCAGCCCCTCCATCACCAGACCGATAGCAGCACCGAGGATGAGCGCCGGTATCAGGCCACCGGCTACCAGTGCCCGATCCCACCAGCGGCGCCACACCGGATCGGCCAGCTTGCTGCGATAGTCAAAACCGACCGGACGCAAAAATAGCCCGAGCAGCAGCACCACCATGGGGATATAAAGCCCCGAGAAGGCGGCGGCATAGACCAGCGGCCAGGCGGCGAACAGGGCACCGGCACCGGCAATCAGCCACACCTGATTGCCCTCCCACACCGGCCCCACGCTGTTGATCACCAGACGGCGGTCGTTGTCATCTTTCGACACCACCGGCAGCAGCATGGCGATGCCGAGATCGAAGCCATCCATCACGATAAAACCGACCATCATGAAGAGCACCAGCGCCCACCAGATGAGTTTCAGGGTTGCGTAATCCATCAGGCGATCCTCGCAAGTTCGGGTTGTTCACCGCTGTAGCGGCCGGTATGGAGAATGGCGGGCCCCTTGCGGATCACATGGCGCAACAGGAACAGCTCCACCACCAGCAACAGGGTATAGATGGAACAGATGGCGATCAGGCTGAACCAGAGTTGGCCCGGCTGAAGCAAAGAGACCGAGGCCGACACCGGCAGCACATCGCTGATGGTCCAGGGTTGACGGCCGAGCTCGGCCACCAGCCAGCCCGCCTCGATGGCAATCCAGGGCAGCGGAATGCTCCAGAGCAGGGTCTTGAGCAGCCGTGGCGAGTCTTGCAGCCGGTTGCGGCAGAGCTGAACAAAGCTCACCACCATCAGCCCCAGCATGGTGACACCAAGCCCCACCATCACCCGAAAGCCCCAGAAGAGCGGCGCCACTGGCGGGATGGAGTCATCGACCGCTTTGGCAATCTCCGCCTCACCAGCCTTGGCGATATTGCTGGCATAGGGGGTGAGCAGCATGCCGTAGCCAAGATCCTTGCCGTGCTGCTCGAAGCGGGCACGGTTGGCCGGGGTGTCATCACCCTGCCGGATCTGCTCGAGGGCCTCTGCCGCCACCATGCCGCTGCGAATGCGTGCCTCGTTCTGCACCTTGATATCCTTGAGGCCGGTCACCGCCTCGTCGATGGAGCGGGTAGCGATGATCCCCATCAGATACGGGATCTTGATGGCTGCGTGGGTGGTCTCGGCAGTCTGATCCGGGAAGCCGAACAGGGTAAAGGAGGCTGGCGCTGGCTCGGTCTCCCACTCCGCCTCGATGGCGGCGAGTTTCACCTTCTGCACCTCGCCGGTGCGATAGCCCGACTCATCCCCCAGCACAATGACCGAGAGGATGGCCGCCAGCCCAAAGCCGGAGGCAATGGCAAAAGAGCGCAGGGCAAACTGCACTTCCGTCTTGCGCAGCAGATACCAGCTGCTCACCCCCATCACAAACATGGAGGCGGCCACATAGCCCGCCGCCACCGTGTGAACGAACTTCACCTGCGCCACCGGATTGAACAGCACGGCGGCGATATCCACCAGCTCCATGCGCTGGGTCAGCAGGTTGAACTCGGCCCCCACCGGGTTTTGCATCCAGCCGTTGCCGATCAGGATCCACAGCGCCGAGAGATTGGAGCCGAGCGCCACCAGCATGGTCACCAGCAGGTGCTTGCCGCGGGAGAGCTTGTCCCAACCGAAGAAGAAGAGCCCCACCAGGGTCGATTCGAGGAAGAAGGCCATCAGCCCCTCGATGGCCAGCGGGGTACCGAAGATGTCCCCCACGTAGTGGGAGTAATAAGCCCAGTTGGTGCCGAACTGAAACTCCATGGTGATCCCCGTGGTGACCCCCATGACGAAGTTGATGCCAAACAGTTTGCCCCAGAAGCGGGTGATGTCCTGATAGATCACCTTGCCGGTCATCACATAGGCCGACTCGGCGATCACCAGGATCCAGGACAACCCCAGCGTGAGGGGCACAAACAGGAAGTGGAACAGGGCCGTGGCGCCAAATTGCAGGCGAGACAGGCTGACCACGTCATCCGGATTGATCATGCGTCACTCTCTTTTGTTGTATTTGCCTTGCACGTTTCGTGCGTGACAAGTACATCACGGAGCATGACACCTATAACAGATGCAGTTATATTGAATTACACCTATAACAGTTGATCCAGATCATGTCCCTTTACCAGCAGTTGGCCGACCGCCTGCAAAGCCAGATCGACGATGGCATCTGGCAACCGGGGGAGCGTATCCCCTCCATTCGCCAGAGCTGCAAGACCCACGGGCTCAGCCCCATGACGGTGTTGCAGGCTTATCAACTGCTCGAAAGTCAGGGGCGGATCCTCGCCCGCCCCCAGTCCGGCTACTACGTCAAAGCCGCCTCACCACAGGTCGTGCAGCACACGCTGAGCCAAACTCACTACAGCGGCTCGGTGGATATCAACGATCTGGTGTTCGAAGTGTTGCAGGCGAGCAAATCGCGGGATCTGGTGCCCCTTGGCATGTCGGTAGCAGACCCGACCCTGTTCCCCCATCCCCAGCTCGGGCGGGCGCTGGCCAGCTGCATGCGCAAACTCGATCCCTTCAGCACGGTGGCCGACCTGCCCCCCGGCAACGAAGCGCTGCGCCGCGCCATCGCCCAGCGCTACGCCAGCGACGGAGTGGCGGTCAATCCGCAGGAGATCATCATCACCACCGGCGCCATGGAGGCGCTCTCCCTTAGCCTGCAGGTGCTGACCGAGCCCGGTGACTGGGTGGTGGTGGAGTCCCCCACCTTCTATGGCGCCCTTCAGGCCATCGAGCGGCTGAAACTCAAGGCGGTAGAGATCCCGGTGATCCCGGGGGTGGGTATCGATCTGGCGCTATTGGAAGATGCCCTCAGCCAGATGCCGATCAAGGCGTGCTGGCTGATGGGCAATGTGCAGCACCCGCTGGGCCACACCATGCCCGATGCGCACAAACAGGGGCTGATGGCACTGCTCAACGCCCACAAGGTGCCGCTGGTGGAGGATGACGTCTATGCCGAGGTCTACTTCGGCCGCGAGCGCCCCAAGCCGATCCGCCACTGGGATCAGCGTGGCGACAGCCTGCTCTGCAGCTCATTTTCCAAGTGTCTGGCGCCGGGCTTTCGGGTCGGCTGGGTGGTGGCGGGACCCCATGCAGAGCGGGTGCAGCGGCTGCAACTGATGTCCACCCTCTCCACCAATGTACCGAGCCAGCTGGCGCTGGCCGAGATGCTGCGCCAGGGCGGGGTCGATGCCCACTTTCGCCGCCTGCGCCACACCCTGGCCCAGCGCCAGCAGCAGATGCGGGCGGCCCTGCAACGGCTGTTGCCCAGCGAAGTGCGGATCTCCTCCCCCGATGGCGGCTACTTTCTCTGGCTGGCACTGCCTGCCCATTTCGACAGCCGAGCCCTGCACGCCAAGGCTCTGGGCAGCGGTTTTTCAGTGGCCCCCGGCGCGCTCTTCTCCAGTCAGGGGCAACACAACCACTGCTTGCGCCTCAATAGCTCCCATCCCTGGAGCGAACAGCTGGAGCAGGCCCTCACCCGACTGGCCGCGCTGATTGCCGCGCAACTCAGCGAAAAGTAACGTGGCAAAGAGCCGCTGGCGAAACGAACAAAGGCCCGTAACGGGCCTTTGTAGTTGGGGAGTGACGCGGCGTTACTCGCCATAACAAACAGCTCATCTGGCCATGATCTGCGACTGCACCTTGAAGCCCAGCGCCTCGTAGAGCGCTTGGGCGCGCTCGTTGAAGGCCATCACCTCCAGCCGGATTTGCTGAGCATCACGGGCCTTGGCCCACTCATCGCAATGGGCGATCAGCGCCTTGCCAATCCCGCGGGAGCGGTGCTGCTCATCCACCACCACGGAGCCGATACGGCAAATCGGCGCACGGGTGAGAAACGGCACAGAGTCATTGATGTCGATCCGCGCAGTCAAAAAGCCCACCACCCTGCCATCCTGCTCGGCAACGCAGAACAGACGCCCTTCCGCGCCGATGGCGCTCAATAAGAACCCCCGTTCCTCTGGTGAAGGGGGGCAGAACACCTCGGGATAGTGTTGATGGTGGATCTCTCCTATCTGCCGGTTCAGCTCGACAATGGCGTCGATATCCAGTTCGGTTGCCTTGCGTATCTCCAACGGTTGCTCCTTGCGAAAAGGTGATGGTCCTGCGCCATCTTAGGGGCTGTGCCCCGCAATCCAAATAGGCTCATCCGCATCTTTTAACGGGCAGCAGAAACAACAACGCCCCATGAGCGGGGCGTTATCGGCAATCCATGGCGATGAGGGGTATCAGGCGGGGGCGTTAAGTTGGGCCACCTGACGCTCGATGCTCCCTTTGAGGTTGTCATCGAGCTTGAGGGCGCGCGCCAGTTCGTCGAGATAACCGCGCTCCATAAAGTGATCCACCTCGATGGCGAGCAGGGAGGCGAGATAGACCTCGGTGGCCAGCTCCATATCGGTCACTTCCCGCGCCAGCGCGTGGGGATCGAGGGGGCGAGCCAGCTC
This sequence comes from Aeromonas sp. FDAARGOS 1416, assembly GCF_019048085.1. Taxonomy (NCBI): domain Bacteria; kingdom Pseudomonadati; phylum Pseudomonadota; class Gammaproteobacteria; order Aeromonadales; family Aeromonadaceae; genus Aeromonas; species Aeromonas sp. FDAARGOS 1416. The sequence goes on from NZ_CP077301.1 coordinate 2,107,996, forward strand.
GGCGTCAATCCAGCGGGCGACATCGCTCTGGCCCTGTTCGGTCAGGTACTCCTGAATTTTCTGGCGCTCGGCGCCGTCGATATGGCCATCGGCCCGGGCTGCTGCCACCATGGCGCGCACCAAAAGCGCCGCACGGGCATCCAGCGCATTGCCTTCCAGCCCGCTGATGGGATGGGTAGGCTGGGCCGGTGCCGCCTGCTGGGCCTGCCAATCCTGATAGAGCTTGTAGGCCAGCCCGCCAAGGGCCGCAGCGCCCCCCACGGCAGCGGCCTTGCCACCATATTTGCGCACTTTTTTATTGCCCAGCAGCAGACCGAGCGCGCCACCGGCCAGCGCCCCCTGCATCTGCCCCTTGCGCTTGTCTCCGCCTTCGTTGAGCCAGCCTTTGCCAGCCCCCAGTAACTGTTCCAGCATCTGTTTCATGGTGTCACTCCTGCGGCTATGTTCCCGTCGATAGAGCCAGATAGTGACCCCGCCCCCCTGAATCGGGGATGAACCCTTGACCGGGCAGGCCGATGGGGCAAAGCTCAGGGAAACCCTTCAGGCAATAAGGATGTAACTGTGCCAAATCGCGAACTGACCCTGCAATTTCTGGCCGAACCCTCCGACGTCAATTTCGGCGGCAAGGTACACGGCGGCATGGTGATGAAGTGGATAGATCAGGCGGGCTATGCCTGCGCTGCTGGCTGGTGTGGCGGCTATGCGGTGACCGTCTATGTGGGGGGGATCCGCTTTTTGCGCCCCATCCAGATTGGCCAGCTGGTGGAGGTTCACGCTCAGGTGATCCACACCGGCACCACCAGCATGCATCTGGCGGTGGATGTCTACAGCCGCCACCCCACCGACACCGAGCGCCACAAGACCACCCACTGCATCATCATCTTTGTGGCGATGGATGAGCAGGGCAAACCGACCCCGGTGCCCCAGTGGCAACCGGTGAGCGAGAGCGATCTGCAGTTGCAGCAGTACGCCAAAAAGCTGATTGCCCTGCGCGAGGAGATCGACAAGGAGATGCGTCAGCACCTCTGACCTTCATGCCTCACAGCCCGACAGCGCGGGCGCTTTCGGCCAACGACGGCGCCCCTGTATAATCCCCCCTCTTCCCGCAACCGGAACCCTGCCCATGTCACTGGAAACTGCCCCACCCGAGGTGAAACTCGCGGTGGATCTGATTGAACTGCTGGAAACCAACCAGCTGGCCCCCGAGCTGGTACTGGCGGCTCTGGCCATCGTGAAACAGGATTACGAGCGCAAGCTGGCGGAGGGGAAGGATCACTGATCCCTCCCCGTACTTTTTCCGCCTTATCTTGCCGACGTCAGTTTTTCCCCACAGAAGTTTTCCCCACATAGCCACTCACTGTGGCCCCATCACCTCGTCACAGAGGGCGATCAGGGCCGCGCTCAAGCGGGTGAGCGGCTCGCTCCCGCGTCCACCGGCATGGAGCGCCAGCTCCACCGATGCCACCTTGGGCCACTGGGTCAGGGCCAGCTGATCGGCGGGCATCAACCGTTTGGGCAGCAAGCTCACCCCGATCCCCGCGCTCACCGCCCCCTGCAAACTGGCAAGGCTGGCGCTGACATAGGCAATACGCCAACGCCGACCGAGGCCATCGAGCGCCTCGGTCATCTGCCGCCGATAGAGCCCTTCGCTCGGGAACACCACCAGCGGCAGCGGATCCCGTTCCCGTGCGGGCCAGTCGCGACTGTCGACCCACACCAGCGGCTCGCGCCAGCTGGCAAGGGGCGAACCCTGACCGCGAGTCTGCTTGACCAGCGCCAGATCCAGCTCCCCCGCCGCGAAGCGCTGCCAGATGTGGTGGCTCAGGCCGCTCTCCACCTCCAGCCGCACCTCGGGGTAGTCGCGGGCAAAGGCGGCCAGCACCGGAGTGATGGCACCGGCGGCGAAATCCTCCGGCACCCCGAGGCTGAGCGATATGCTCCCCTCGCTCACCTGCTCCTCGGCCTGTGCCAGCAGCGCCAGAATGCGCCGGGCCAGCCCCAGCAGTTGCTCCCCCTCGGCCGTCGCCACCACCTGCCGACCGGAGCGATCCAGCAGCGGGCAGCCAAGCTGCTGCTCAAGGCGGCGGATCTGCTGGCTGATGGTGGATTGGGTCAGATGGACCCGTTCACCGGCGCGGGTAAAGCTGCCGGTGTCGATAATGGCGACAAAACTGCGCAGTAACAGGGGATCCAGCATGGGGCACTCCATTTACAAAACCACTGAAGCCCATTCTATCATTTAATTTCCAAATGACTTTCGCCCCCGCTAGGCTGGCGCTTTTGCCTCCTTTGACGGTGATCTGCCATGTTCAGCCCCGATGACTCCGCGTCCCGAATGCCCCCTGTTTCTCCCAGAACCGGAAACAGCACCCGATGAATCAACGAAATGCGGATCATCCCGCAGGCCAGACGGCCCTGCTGGTGCTGGTGATCCTGATTGGCCTGAACCTGCGCCCCTTTCTTACCGCCATCGGCCCGCTGGCCCAAGCCATTGACCAGCGTCTGGCTCTGGGGATGGACACCCTCGCCTGGCTTACCCTGTTGCCGCTCTGGCTCATCGGGATTGGCGTGCTGCTCACCCCAAGCCTGCGTCGGCGCGCCAGTGCGCGCCAACTATTGGGGGCGGCCCTGCTGCTGCTCGGTATTGGTAGCGCCATGCGCTTCGATGCCCAAAGCGGTGCCTTGCTGATCGCCAGCGCGGCGCTTTGTGGATTGGGGTCGGCACTGGTGCAGGGAGTGCTGCCCGCACTGATCAAGCAGGCCTTCGCCCACAAGGTGCCGCTGGTGATGGGGATCTTCTCTGCCTGCATGATGGGGGGCGGGGCGCTGGGGGCCAGCCTTACCCCAAGGCTGGCGGCGAGCCTCGACTGGTCGCGGGCGCTGGCGCTCTGGAGCCTGCCGGTGCTGCTGGCCCTCGTCTGGCTAGGGTGGACAGTGCGTCTGCCACGGGCCGCCGCGGTCGCCATTCCCCACGGCGAACAGCGGCTGATCACCCTGCCCCGCAGCTGGTTGCTGATCGTCTGCTTTGGCATCATCAATAGCGGTTACGGCATCGTAGTGGCCTGGCTGGCCCCCGCCTATATGGCGCAGGGGTGGAGCGCCGCGCAGGCGGGCGAACTGGTCGCCTGGCTGGCGCTGGCGCAGACTGCCAGCGGCCTCGGCCTGCCGCTGCTGGCGGCGCGCAGTCTGGATCGGCGGCCGTGGATGGGCCTTGCCATCGCCATGCAGCTGGCGGGATTCGGCGGCCTATGGCTGGCGCCAGCCAGTGCCCCGATCCTCTGGTGCATGCTGTGCGGCGCCGGTCTTGGCGGCAGTTTTTCGCTGATCATGGTGATTGCGCTCGATCACCTGCCCGACCCGCGCCGCGCCGGCACCCTGAGCGCCCTGATGCAGGGCTTCGGCTTTATGCTGGCGGCCACCGGCCCCTGGGTGGCGGCGCGCCTCTATCACCTGTTTGGCGACTTCGCCGCCGCCTGGCAGTGGCAACTGGGGGGCTTGCTGCTGATGAGCCTGCTGGTACTGCGTCTCGACCCGCGCCACTACCACCGCGTCATGCGGTTACCGACCGCCAGCGAGCCGACCATCTCGGCGCCCCTCCCGGCCAGCGCTGCGGCCCAAAGCAACACACCGGCCTGAGGCCGGTGTGTTGGAGATAACCGTATTGGAGATGACTGGCGGCTGACGCCACTCAGAGGGGCAACTCAGCGCCCCTTCTTCTGCCGTCCGCTGTTAGCGGTGCGCGGCTTGCCTGCCGCCGGTTTGCCACCCTTGCCGGGGGCCCCTTTGCCAGCACAGCCCTTGTTGGCCGCACCTTTGCCCGCGCCCCCCTTGCCCACCGGCAGCTTCTTCTCGAAGGCTTCCGGGCCCGGCACATTGGGGCGACCACCAATCTCGTGATCGTCATCGCGGCGCGGCTTCTTGCCTTGGGCCGGTTTGGCGCTTTGCGCCGCAGGAGCCTTGGCCGCCTTAGGCTTGTCGCCTTTGGCCGGTTTCACCTCGGAGGAGGAGTCCTCAATCAGCTTGAACAGATCGATCAGCTCGTCGTCGGTGAGATCGCGCCACTCGCCCACCGGCAGCCCCTTGAGGCTGACGTTCATGATGCGGATGCGCTCCAGCTTGGTCACTTCAAAACCGAAGTGCTCGCACATGCGGCGGATCTGGCGGTTAAGCCCCTGCACCAAGGTGATGCGAAAGACGAACGGCGCCTCTTTCTTCACCTTGCACTTCTTGGTCACAGTACCGAGGATCGGCACCCCGGCAGCCATGCCGCGCACAAACTCGTCGGTCACCGGCTTGTCGACGGTCACCAGATACTCTTTCTCGTGATCGTTGCCCGCCCGCAGGATCTTGTTGACCAGATCGCCGTGGTTGGTGAGGAAAATCAGCCCCTGCGAATCCTTGTCGAGCCGCCCGATGGGGAAGACCCGGGTGCTGTGGTTGACGAAATCGACGATGTTGTCCTTCTCGCCCGCCTCTGTGGTACTGACGATACCCACCGGCTTGTTGAGAGCGATCAGCACCAGACTGTCCGCCTCGCGCGGCTCGATCACCTGACCGTTCACCTTGACCAGATCGCCAACCTGCACCTGATCGCCGATCCCGGCGCGCTTGCCGTTGATAAAGACGTGGCCCTGCTCGATAAAGCGGTCGGCCTCGCGGCGCGAGCAAATACCGCTCTCGCTGATGTATTTGTTCAGGCGCATGGATTCGTTAGCCAGCATGGGTCACCTGCCACAGGGTCTGGGCCGCGCCCGGTTGTGCCATCGCCTGTTCCGGCTGTGCCGGGGAGGCTGTTTGCTGCATCAGCCAATTCACTACGTCAAAATTCTGCATACCATTCCATCTTCAAAAAAGGCCAATGCCAGCTTATCCATCAAAAAACGCCGCTACAGTAGCATAATTGCCCCCTTTCAGGGGCAGATAGTTGCAAGGTCGCAGCGCCCAAGCTGGCATCCGCGGATAAGTTCACAGCGCCAGATGGCCCGCGATGCAGCCTTCGAACGGCCAGCCTGATGCCAACGGCAGGATCTGGTGCCCACAGCCAGCGCGGACGAACGCCATCAACTATACATATCACCTTGTTTCCATTAGGCTTTAAGCCGGTTGGCCGCGCCCAATGTGCTGCGCCGAACTCGCCCGCCCAAAGGCGGCTCCACCTCTATCGCCAAGGATTGCACCATGCTGGCTCACACTCGCCGCCTTGTTCGCCGTGCTCTGCTGACCCTGTTGCTGCTGTTGCTGACCGCATGGGCGGTGATCGCCTACTTCGCCTGGCAGGCAGCGCCGCTGCAGCTGTGGCACACAGTGGTGCCCCCCGAACTCAGCGCCGATGAGCTCGACAACAGCGACTGGCAAGCCTATCTGGCCCGCGAAGCAGAGCTGTTCGAGCTAGTGGCCACCGAAGTAGTCGCCAAGACACCGCCCGAGCAGCAACTGGCCAGCAATCGCTACCATCAGGACGCGCCCATCAATCCCGCCCGCTTTCAGCAGAACTGGAACCGCTCCTACCTACTGCGCCCCGAGGGGGAAGCCAAAGGGGTAGCGGTGCTGCTGCACGGCCTGACCGACTCCCCCTACAGCCTGCGCCATCTGGCCAGACGCTATCAGCAGCAGGGCTTTATCGCGCTGGGGCTGCGGATCCCCGGCCACGGCACCGTGCCCGCTGGCCTCGTGGATGTGGATTGGGAGACCTGGCTGGCCGCCACCCGACTTGCGGTGCGGGAGGCCAGATTGCTGGCACCGGGCAAGCGGCCGCTGCATCTCGTGGGCTTTTCCAACGGCGGCGCGCTGGCGGTAAAATATGCGCTCGATGCGCTGGCCGACCCGAGCGGCACGCTGGCAAAACCGGATCGGCTGGTGCTGATCTCCCCGATGATCGGGGTGACCCGCTTTGCCCGCTTCGCCGGGCTCAAGGCCGTGCCTGCCCTGCTGCCCGCCTTTGCCAACGCCGCCTGGCTCGACACCATGCCGGAGTTCAACCCGTTCAAGTACAACTCGTTTCCGGTCAACGGCGCGCGCCAGTCCTATCGCCTGACCCACGCCATCCAGCAGCAGGTACGCCAGCTGGCCGCCAGTGGCGAGCTGGCGGCGTTTCCCCCTGCCCTCACCTTCCAGTCGGTGATGGACTACACCGTCAGCACCCGCTCCATCATTGCCGATCTCTACCACTACCTGCCGGCCAACGGCAGCGAACTGGTGCTGTTTGATATCAACCGCAGCACCCTGTTTGGCCCGCTGATGAGCTCGGCCTCAGAGCTGGCACTGCACCGCTTGCTGCCAAACGCCCCCGGGCACTATCGCCTCACCGTGGTGGGCAATGTCGAACCCTCCTCCCCCGCGACGCAGGCCAGAACGCTGGCCAGTGCAGACCAGCCTGAGCAGCTCCACCCGCTGGGTATCGATTATCCCAAGGAGATCTACTCCCTCTCCCATGTGGCGCTCCCCTTCCCGATGGACGACCCCCTCTATGGCATGGCGGCGCGCCCGGAGCAGCGGGAGCAATACGGCATCAATCTCGGCGGTCTGGCCCTGCGCGGCGAGCGCGGTGTGCTGATCGTCAACCCCGGCGCCCTCACCCGCACCTCTTCCAACCCCTTCTACCCCTATCTGCAGCAGCGGGTGATGGAGACCCTCACCGCCCCTCCCGTCGCTCGTCCTGCCGCCGTAATCCCTGCCAGCAGCGGTCAACCTGATGCGGCCTATCAGGCAGAAGTGGAGCAGTTTTTACAGGAGAGCGACGAGAGCAGCTCGCCTTTCTAGGGCGTTTCTGGAGTATCGGCAAAGAGGCACTGGCGCTGGGTCGATGGCGATACAAGAAAGGGGCCGTCAAGTGACGGCCCCTTTCTGCTGGAGATGGCGATGGGACTGATGGCTTGGTGGGCTCAGGGATAGATGCTCACTTCTATCAGGTTCTGGTCAGGGTCGAGGAAGTAGATGGATTCTATCGGCCCGCAGGCGCCACTTTTGGTCACCGGCCCCTCGACAATCTCCACCCCGTGGCAGGCAAGCTGGGCCATCACCTGCTCCAGCGGCCAGCGGGTGATAAGGCAGACATCTCCCGACCCCACCTGCGCCCGATTGCGCGGCTCCTGCCCCAGCAGTTGCAGATTGATCTTCTGGTTGCCAAACCCTACCGCCCGGCGCCCCGCACCGAAGGTAATGGCCTCCATATTGAGCACCGAACTGTAAAACGCCACGGCCCGTTCGATATCACTGACCGTCAATACCAGATGGTCGATATGGCTGATCATGGTTACCTCCTGGTGGTGATCTGGCTGATGTGACCGGCATATGCCCGCAAGCATCCGACTGCTGCCGCCACGGCGGGCTACCCCATCATACCCGGCAAGGGGAAACCCATTTGTGCCGTAGCGCGCAAAGAGAGCGCAAATGATGATGTGATTTTTAAGGGGTGTTCAGTTGGGCGTTGCAATGGCTGCTGTTGTCGCGTTTGGCTAACTCTTCACTGGCATTAATGCTTCTGGAGTCATCACAATGAGCGGGATGGCCAGCGCCTGACTCAACCGCTCTGCCAGTTCGTAGGCAGGGCCGATGGTGTCGTAGTCTGCCACACAGGTTGCCAAGGCACAGCCGTTGCTCTCTTCGACTCGCAAGTAAACGCTGTAGCCTTGAACGGTCAGACCGCTGTCACGCACCACCTGTATCTCACCTTCCTGATTGATGGCCTCCAGTTCAACCGCTACCGGTTTCTTGAACATCTGTACTCCTCAGTCACTGCAGATAGTGGCAGTAATAAAGCCCAGCATGGGGTAAGAAAAAAATGCTGCCACATCTTGAATCTGTGAGCCACGTGAAAAAATTAATAATACGGGCTCCATAACCAAACATGCCACCGATAATAACATGCTGATTTAGATGAAAAAAATGATATTATCTCTTTCTTCTATAGACAATGTTCGAGGCTCGTGCGTGATGCAACAATGCGGTATTTATGAACAGCTCATTACTCAACTGCTGACATCTCGACTCGACCGCGAGCACTTTTACGTAGGGGAACGCCAGCTTGAACCTGCCGAAGCGGCAGTTTGGTTATCCAGATTTCTGAGCCGGGTTTTGGAATATGCGGTGGGCTCGGTAACTGGAGAGGATCAGCTGCAACGGCAGATCAAGCTGGCTAACCAGTTATTGCTTTGGCTAAAGGATCGCACCCAAGACCCAGACTTTATTAGCGAGAACCTCATCGATAGTCAGGGAAAAATTCTGACAGCGCTCTACCTGTTGGATAACCCCATCTCCGCCAATTTAAAACAATATGCCGAGGATATTTTCCCTCTGACAGGTCTCACTCAGAGCGAACTGTTTTGTGGCAGCAATGCGGGTTTGTCGATGGAGTCGGAGATTAAACGGGAAATATTATCGGCAGATAGCATCTGCTGGCTGGTCTCATTTATCAAATGGGCAGGTATCCGGATTTTCCGTCATGAGCTGGAAGAGTTCACTCGCAGCGGCCGCCAATTAAAAGTAATTACTACCTCTTATATGGGGGCGACCGACGCCAAGGCAGTTGAATTTTTAGCCAGCCTCCCAAATACCGAAGTCAAACTCAGCTATAACACCCAGCGCGAGCGGTTGCATGCCAAGAGCTATCTCTTTTGCCGAAATACCGGCTTTCATACCGGCTATATAGGTTCCTCCAATCTCTCTCACTCTGCCCTCACTAGCGGCTTGGAGTGGAACCTAAAAATCACCTCGCAAGAGATCCCTCATATTATCGAGAAATCCCTAAGTACCTTTGAAACCTATTGGGAATCCGATGATTTTGAGCTGTTTGATGGCAAGCTCGAAAGCTGTACAAAATTGCAGCATGCACTGCAAGAGGCCCGTGGGGATGGGGACAAAAATAGCCCTGCCTATTTCTTTGATATCACGCCGTTTCCCCATCAACTGGAGATCCTTGAACAATTGGCGATGGAGCGCGCTTTACACCAGCGCTTCCGTAACTTGGTGGTTGCGGCCACTGGTACAGGGAAAACCCTGATCTCCGCTTTTGATTTTGCGCGTTTTCTGAAAACCAAACCCGACGCCAAGTTCCTGTTTGTCGCCCACAAAGAGGAGATCTTGCGCCAAGCATTAGCCTCGTACCGCGGTGTGCTCAAGCAATCCAATTTTGGCGAACTCTTGGTCGGCGGCGCCGTGCCAACCCACTACCGTCAACTATTTGCCTCGGTGCAATCCTTGAATAACCAGCTGGCTAATTTACGTCTTAGCCCAGATTATTTCGATTACATCGTCATCGATGAAGTTCATCATATTGCTGCGGCCAGTTATCGTGGTTTGCTCGCCGCCTTTGAACCTCACATTCTGCTTGGATTGACCGCAACGCCAGAGCGCCATGATGGCGGTGATATTCTCGCTGATTTTTGTGGTGTCATCGCAGCAGAGATCCGCTTGCCAGAGGCCATTAATCGTCGCCATCTCTGTCCATTCCAATATTTTGGTATCGATGATGATACTGACTTGCGCCAAGTGGCTTGGAAAAATGGCCGTTATGACATCACTGAGCTCACCAATATCTATACCCACAATCAGCAGCGGGTACAGAAAATCGTCCAGAGCCTCAATGAGATCGTCACCGATATTACCAAGATCAAAGCACTGGCATTTTGTGTGAGCCGTGAACATGCCGATTTTATGCGCAAGGCCTTTTTATTGAAGGGCATCAAGGCTGATATTCTCACCAGCGATAATCGAGACGAGCGGCATAGTAAACAACAAGATTTGCGCACTGGGGTTATCAATATTCTCTGCGTGGTGGACATCTTCAACGAAGGGGTTGATATCCCGGAAGTCGATACCTTGCTGTTTTTACGACCAACGGAAAGTCTCACCATCTTCTTACAGCAATTAGGGCGCGGCCTGCGGCTGGCGAGCGATAAAGAGTGCTGCACCGTGTTGGACTTTGTTGGCAATGCCCGTGTTGAGTATGACTTTGCCCAGAAATTCCGGGCACTGGTGGGCAAAACCAACAAGGCGATCAGCCACGAGATCAAACAGGGCTTCCCTCACGCCCCCTTGGGTTGCCGCATCGAGCTCTCAAAACAGACCCAAGAGTTAATTCTGAGCAATATCAAGAAGGCGACTCTCAATACCTCGCTCCTTATGGGCCTGATCCGCCGTTTCTCACAGGATTGCGATTTACCTCTGACACTAGCGAACTTTTTGAAGCTCTACCCTCACATTAGCCTTGAGGAGATCTACAAGCGCGGCAATTGGAGCGCCTTGGTCAAACAGGCCCACAACCATACCATTTCTGAAATGAGCGATGAAAAGCTGTCGACTCTCTACACCCGGGCCATCAAAACCCGGCTATTGGGCTGCGATGCGCTCCATTACTTGAACTTCTTACAAACCTTGGTGGCAGACGCATTTACCTTAACGGCCGAGCACGATGCACGCATGGCCTTGATGTGCCATTACGACTTCTGGCAACAGAGCGGCCCCACTGCTGGCTTTAGCTCCTTGGCGCACAGCCTGAAACAACTCAATCAACCTGAATTAAGGGCCGAGCTGGCAGATCTGTTGCCCATGCTGATCAACCGGGTGCAGCACGAACAAAGCGCCATGCCAAACCTTCCCGGTAATCCACTGCAGCTGCATGCCCGTTATGCCAGAGAGCAGGTGCTGGTTGGCTTTGGCGCGACTACCTTCGCGCAGCAACCCACTGCTCGCGAAGGGGTCTATGTCATCGCAGAGCAACATATCGAGTTGCTGTTCGTGACCTTGAACAAAACGGAACAGCACTTCTCCCCCACCACCCGTTATCACGACTACGCCATCAACGAGTCGCTGTTTCATTGGCAGAGCCAAAACAGCGCTCGCCCAGAACGGGGTAAGGGGCTGAGTTACATAAACCACAGAGCAGAAGGTAAGCGCTTGTTTCTGTTCGTCCGCGAGCAGAGCAAAGATGAATTTGGCCGCACCCTTGGCTTTGTGAACTTTGGTGAGGTGGAGTACGTATCCCACACAGGCAGCCAACCGATGAACATAAAATGGCGTCTCACTACTCCGATGCCGCCATTTATGTGGAAAGAGGCCGCCAAACTGGCTGTTGGTTAGTAAGGCTTCTCACCCGGTGGGGATATGACGCAAAACCCACCGGATTCTCGCCCAAAACCCCGGCTAAATTATCCAGTTGCATAATAACCATGCGGCCTTGCGGTTGTTTAACTGGCCCTAACGTCAGATAATACCGCCCGCCTTCAAACCCCGATAACCCGACTTTCAGTGACGGTAATTGATGACTGAGTACCTGCTTTTATTGATCGGCACCGTGCTGGTTAACAACTTCGTGCTGGTGAAATTCCTCGGCCTCTGCCCCTTTATGGGGGTCTCCGGCAAGCTGGAAACCGCCATCGGCATGGGGCTGGCGACCACCTTCGTGATGACCCTCGCCAGTGCCAGCTCCTATCTGGTGGAGCACTATATCCTGCTGCCGCTGGATATCGCCTATCTGCGCACCCTCGCCTTTATTCTGGTGATCGCCGTGGTGGTGCAGTTTACCGAGATGGTGGTGCGCAAGAGCAGCCCGACCCTCTATCGCCTGCTGGGGATCTTCCTGCCCCTCATCACCACCAACTGCGCGGTGCTCGGGGTGGCGCTGCTCAGCATCAATGAGCGACACGACTTTATCCAGAGCGTGATCTACGGCTTTGGCGCCGCCACCGGCTTCTCGCTGGTGTTGATCCTGTTTGCCGCCATGCGCGAGCGTCTGGTCGCCGCCGATGTGCCCGCCCCGTTTCGCGGGGTGTCGATTGCCATGATCACCGCCGGTCTGATGTCGCTGGCCTTTATGGGCTTTACCGGCCTTATCAAGATATAACCATGATCCATATTCTCTTTGCCATTCTGGTGCTCACCCTGCTGGCGCTGGCGTTCGGGATTATCCTGGGCTTTGCCGCCGTCAAGTTTCATGTGGAAGCAGACCCCATCGTCGATCAGCTCGATGCCCTGCTGCCCCAGACCCAGTGTGGCCAGTGCGGCTATCCCGGCTGCAAACCCTACGCCGAGGCGCTCGCCAACGGCGATCAGATCAACAAATGCGTACCCGGTGGCGAGGCCACCATGCGCAAGATTGCCGATCTGATGGGGGTCGAGCCCCAGCCGCTGGGGGGCAGTGACGAGGCCGCCGTGCCGGTCAAAAAGGTCGCCTTTATCCACGAAGATCAGTGCATCGGCTGCACCAAGTGCATTCAGGCCTGCCCGGTGGATGCCATCGTCGGCGCCACCAAGGCGATGCATACCGTGATTGCCAACGAGTGCACCGGTTGCGATCTCTGTGTTGATCCCTGCCCGACCGACTGCATCGAGATGATCCCGGTGCCCACCACGGTCGATAACTGGAAGTGGGATCTCAATAACGTGCATGTTCCGGGCAAGATTCCGGTCAAGATAGTGGAATAAACAGCGGAGCAACCATGCATTCCTTACTCGAACGTATCAAAGCCGGCACGCTCTGGGACTTTCACGGTGGCATTCACCCCGCCGACAACAAGCTGCAATCAAGCCAGAGCCCGGTGGTAGACGCCGGTCTGCCGCCGCGCCTCATCATTCCGCTGCGCCAGCACGCAGGCCCCGCCGGCGATCTGCTGGTGCAGGTGGGCGACAAGGTCAAAAAAGGGCAGCCGCTGACCCGTTATGCCAAGGGGCGGGTCGTCCCTGTCCATGCCTCTACCTCCGGCACCATCACCGAGATTGGCAACCACACGGTTGCCCACCCCTCCGGACTCGGCGATCTCTGTGTCATTCTCACCCCGGATGGGGAGGATGAGTGGGGCGAGCGCAATGGCAAAGCCGATTACTGGAATCTGGAGCGGGGCGAGCTGCTTGAGCGCATCCAGCAGGCGGGGGTGGCGGGCCTTGGCGGCGCCGTGTTCCCCACTCACAGCAAGCTCGATGGCCGCGGCCAGCTCACCGAGATCCTGATCGTCAACGGGCTGGAGTGCGAACCCTATATCACCACCGATGATCGGCTGATGCAGCAGTATGCCGACGAGATCATGGATGGCATCCGGGTGCTCAAGCACCTGCTCAAACCGAAACTCACCCTGATCGGGGTGGAAGACAACAAGCCCGAGGCAATTGAGCAGCTGACCCGCCACGCCACCGACGAGGACGTGCTGGTCAAGACGGTGCCGACCAAGTACCCCTCGGGCGGTGCCAAGCAGACCATCGAGCTGCTGACCGGCCGTCAGGTGCCCAAGGGTGGCCGCGCGGTCGATATCGGCATCATGGTGCTCAACGTCGCCACCGTGTTTGCCATCAAGCGCGCCATTATCGACGGCGAGCCGCTGATCGAGCGGATCGTCACCCTCACCGGCGACAGCTTCAAAAAACCCGGCAATGCCTGGGTGCGCCTCGGTACGCCGGTGCGCTGGCTGTTGCAGCGTTTCGAGCTGCAACCGGAAGCGGAGCAGCGGGTGATCATGGGTGGCCCCATGATGGGTTTTACCCTGCCCCACGCCATGGTGCCTGTGGTCAAGGCCACCAACTGCCTGCTGGCGCCGACGCAGGCCGAACTGCCAGCCCCCGGCCCGGAGCAGCCCTGCATCCGTTGCAGCGCCTGTGCCGACGCCTGCCCGGCCACCCTGCTGCCACAAGAGCTCTACTGGTACAGCCGGGCCAAGGAGTATGACAAGGCCGAGAAGCTCAACCTGATGGACTGCATCGAGTGCGGCGCCTGCGCCTGGGTCTGCCCGAGCGAGATCCCGCTGGTGCAGTACTACAAAATCGCCAAGGACGACATTCGCGAAGCCCGTGCCGAGGCCGAAAAAGCCGAACGCGCCAAGCAGCGTTTCGAGGCCAAGCAGGCTCGTTTCGAGCGGGAGAAAGCGGCCCGCGAAGCGCGCCACGCCGAAGCCGCCGCCCAGCGCCGTCAGACCATGACGGCCGCAGGCGGGGAAGATCCGGTGGCAGCCGCCCTCGCCCGCATCAAGGCCAAGCAGGATGCCCCCATCACTGCCATTGCCGCCACCGCAGAGGGCTTGCCTGACAACAGCGCAGTGATTGCCGCCCGCGAAGCCCGCAAACGGGAAGCGGAGGCGCGCCGCGCCGCCAAGCTGGCGGAGAGCGCAAACAGCGAAACAGCCGCTACGGCGCAACCCGCCGAGGCGGTGGACCCCGCCAGCGATCCCAAGAAAGCAGCCATCGCCGCCGCACTGGCCCGCGCCAAGGCCAAGAAAGCCGCGCAAGCGGGTGATAGCGCCGAGCCTGTGACTGCCGAAGCCGTTGCTGCACCTGCGGTAGATGCTGATCAGCAAAAAGCAGAGGTTGATCCGAAAAAAGCGGCGATTGCCGCCGCCATTGCCCGTGCCAAGGCCAAAAAGCTGGCGCTGCAGGGTGACAGCGCTGAGGGCGATCTGACTGCCACCGCAGGCACCAGCGAAACGGCAGCAATCCAAAGCGATGCGCCATCTGCGGCCAGCGAAGCGGTTGATCCCAAGAAAGCTGTTATCGCCGCTGCTATTGCCCGCGCCAAGGCCAAAAAGCTGGCCCAGCAGGGCGAGAGTGCCGGTGCTGAGGATGCGAAGAGTGAGCCAGCTGCCAGCGCACAGACCCGCGACATGACGGTAGCCAAGAGCGAAGTAACCACCAGCCAAAGCGATACGGCTGCAAGTGAAGCGGTCGATCCCAAGAAGGCCGCTATCGCCGCAGCCATCGCCCGTGCCAAGGCCAAAAAGCTGGCCCAGCAGGGCGAAAGTGCCGGTGCTGAGGGTGCGCAGAGTGAGCCAACTGCCAGCGCACAGACCCGCGACGTGACGGTAGCCAAGAGCGAAGTAACCACCAGCCAAAGCGATACGGCTGCAAGCGAAGCTGTCGATCCCAAGAAAGCCGCTATCGCCGCAGCCATCGCCCGAGCCAAGGCCAAAAAACTGGCCCAGCAGAGCGAGCGTATCAGTGCAGAGGTAGAAAATGCCGGTACTCAATTAGAGAGTGCCGGAACTGAGGGGGAGCGCGCACCGGCCGAGCCGATGCAAAGCGATGCAGCCAGCAGTGAGCAACCACTTGCCGTCACTGCCGTGCCTGAAGCGAACGCCCCTGCGGCTGATGCCCCGGTTGATCCGAAAAAAGCGGCCATTGCAGCCGCGGTGGCCCGCGCCAAGGCGAAGAAGCTGGCGGCCGAGGCAGCCAGAGCCGCCGGGACCGCCGCTGAAGATGTCCCGTCAGCCGACCGAACAACCACAAGGTAATCGACAGACTCATGTTCAATATTGCGACTGCGCCGTTTGCCCATAACCGCAAACAGACCCGAACCCTGATGCTGCTGGTGATCCTGGCCTGCGTGCCGGGCTTGCTGGCCCAGACCTGGTTCTTCGGCTGGGGCTCCTTTATCCAGATCCTGCTGGCGCTGGTGACCGCGCTGCTGTGCGAGGCGCTGGTGCTCAAGCTGCGGGGCCGCGCCATCAAGCCTGCCCTGATGGATGGCAGTGCGGCGCTCACCGCCGTGCTGATCGGTCTCTCCCTGCCGCCGCTGCTGCCATGGTGGATGCTGGTGGTGGGCACTGCCTTTGCCATCATTGTCGCCAAGCACCTTTACGGCGGACTGGGCCAGAACCTGTTCAACCCGGCCATGGTCGCCTATGTGCTGCTGCTGGTCTCCTTCCCGGTGCAGATGACCAGCTGGCTGCCGCCGGAGAGCGTGCGCGCCTACAGCCTCGGTTTTGGCGATGCGGCGTCGGTGATCTTCACCGGCTTTAGCCTCGACGGCTACAGCATGGCCCAGCTCAAGCAGGGGGTGGATGGTCTCACCATGGCAACTCCCCTCGATACCCTGAAAACCGGCCTGACTCAGGGGCTCACCACCGGCGAGATCCTGAGCGGCCCGCTGTTTGAGGGTTGGGGCGGCATCGGCTGGAGCTGGGTCAACCTCGGCTATCTGCTGGGCGGCCTCTTCCTGCTGCAGCAGAAGGTGATCAACTGGCGCATTCCCACCGCGATTCTCGGTGCCCTGCTGGCGGCCTCCACCATCGGCTATCTGGTGAGCCCGGATGCGACTGCCACGCCCATGTTCCATCTATTCAGCGGCGCGACTATGCTGGGGGCCTTCTTTATCGCCACCGATCCGGTCAGCGCCTGCACCACGCCGCGCGGCCGACTGGTCTATGGCGTGCTGATCGGGGTGCTGGTCTACATCATCCGCCGCTTTGGCGGCTATCCGGATGCGTTCGCCTTCGCCGTGCTGCTGGCCAACCTTTGTGTGCCGTTTATTGACAGCCTGACTCGCCCGAAAGTGTATGGAGCCCGTCGCCAATGATGTTTCTGCCCTTTTCCCCCATCACAGCTGATGGAGCCCGGACATGTTAAAGAGCATGCGCAAGAACGGCCTAATTCTGGCGATGTTCGCGCTCGGCTGTACCGCGCTGGTGGTACTGACCAACGAGCTGACCAAGGATAAAATCGCCCACCAGCAGCAGCTGGAGAAGCAGCAGACCCTCTCGGTATTGCTGCCAGAGGGGAGCTATGACAACGATCTGGTGGCCAGCTGCAAACAGGTGACCAGCAGGAAGTATCTCGGCAGCGATCAGCCGCAGGCCCTCTATACCGCCAGCAAGAATGGCGTGGTAACGGGCTATGCGCTGGAGGCGATCGCGCCGGATGGTTACAGCGGAGCGATCCGCATCGTGGCGGGCTTTGATACCAAAGGCACCATCACCGCCGTGCGCGTGCTCGCTCACAACGAGACCCCGGGCCTCGGTGACAAGATCGAGCTGAAGAAATCGGACTGGATCAACAGCTTTGCCGGAAAATTCCTGACCCATGACAACGAGCCCCAGTGGGCGGTGAAGAAGGATGGCGGCGAGTTTGATGCCTTTACCGGCGCCACCATCACCCCGCGAGCCGTGGTCAAGGCAGTGAAGAACCTGCTTAAACTGCAGCAGGAGCAACCCGAACTGCTCAGCAACGCCCCGGCTTGTCCGGCGGCGAACTAACGGAGTCGAGCCATCATGAACCAGATGGAACAGATTGAAACGGGCGCAACCCCGATTGCCGAGCTGGAAAGCCGCAAGGGCGAGCTCAAGGAGCTGATGAGTCAGGGGCTGTGGAAGAACAACCCCTCGCTGGTGCAGGTGCTGGGCCTCTGCCCGACCCTCGCCGTCTCCTCCACCTTTACCAATGCGCTGGGGCTGGGCCTTGCCACCATGGCGGTGCTGGTCTGCTCCAACCTCGCCGTCTCGCTGGTGCGCAACTGGGTGCCGAAGGATATTCGCATCCCGGTCTATGTGATGATCATCGCCTCGCTGGTGACCAGCGTGCAGCTGCTGATGAACGCCTACACCTATGGCCTCTATCAGGCACTCGGCATCTTTATCGCCCTGATCGTCACCAACTGCGTCATCATCGGCCGCGCCGAGGCCTATGCCTCCAAGAATCCGCCGCTGCTGGCGGCCCTCGACGGCCTGATGATGGGCCTTGGTTTTACCCTGGTGCTGCTGGTACTGGGTGGCATGCGCGAGATCATCGGCATGGGCACCCTGTTTGATGGCGCCGAGCTACTGCTGGGCGAGTGGGCCAAATCCCTGCGCATCGAGCTGTTCCACGCCGATGCAAGCCTGCTGCTGGCGATTTTGCCGCCTGGCGGCTTTATCGGGCTGGGGCTGCTGATCGCCGCCAAGAACGCCATCAACGACTGGCGGGACCGCAAACAGGCCGCTACCATAGCCCACTGCAACGTTGCCCCGGCCCGCGTCCGGGCGACCGAGCTATGATCGGACGCAAGGCATGAACAACCAGAAACGCAGAGAGATCCTCGAGCGACTGCGGGAAAACAACCCCCACCCCACCACAGAGCTCAACTTCAACTCGCCATTCGAGCTGTTGATTGCCGTGCTGCTCTCGGCGCAGGCGACCGATGTCAGCGTCAACAAGGCGACCGACAAGCTCTATCCGGTGGCCAACACCCCGCAAGCGATGCTGGATCTCGGGGTTGAGGGGCTCAAGGAGTACATCAAGACCATTGGCCTCTTCAACACCAAGGCCGAGAACGTCATCAAGACCTGCGCCATCCTGCTGGAGCGCCATGGCGGCGAGGTGCCGGAGAACCGCGAAGCGCTGGAAGCCCTGCCCGGCGTCGGCCGCAAGACCGCCAACGTGGTCCTCAACACCGCCTTTGGCTGGCCCACCATCGCTGTCGATACCCATATCTTCCGGGTATCGAACCGCACTGGTTTTGCGGTGGGCAAGAACGTGGATCAGGTGGAGGAAAAGCTGCTCAAAGTGGTACCCGCCGAGTTCAAGCTGGATGTCCACCACTGGCTGATCCTGCACGGGCGTTACACCTGTCTGGCTCGCAAGCCCCGTTGTGGTTCCTGTATCATCGAGGACTTGTGCGAATACAAAGAGAAGGTCTATCCAGAAAGCTGATAGCCTCGCAACCGAGATTGAAAGCAGTACACATCACCAACCCGGAGAACTGAGCAATGAGAATTCTGCATACCATGCTGCGTGTCGGCGATCTGCAACGCTCCATCGACTTCTACACCCGCGTCCTCGGCATGAAGCTGCTGCGCAAGAGCGAGAACAGCGAGTACAAGTACACCCTGGCCTTCGTCGGCTACGGTGACGAGAAGGATGAAGCGGTGATCGAGCTGACCTACAACTGGGGGGTGAGCGAGTACGAACTGGGCTCTGCCTACGGCCACATCGCGCTGGAAGCGGACGACATCTATGCCACCTGCGAAGCACTGCGCGCCGCCGGTGCCAAGATCACTCGTGAGCCGGGCCCGGTCAAAGGCGGCACCACCGTCATCGCCTTCGTCGAAGATCCGGACGGTTACAAGATTGAACTGATTGCCAAGAAAGATGCCGGTACTGGCCTGGGCGACAGCTTCTAAGCTGCCCTAATCCCGCTGCTGAATAGCAGGATCAAAAAAGAGCGCATCTGCGCTCTTTTTTATGCTTCTCTGACCGGGCCGCAAAGCTAGATCTCGCCGTTACGCCCCATGCTGATCACCACTCGCCGGTTCTTGGCACGACCCTGTTCGGTTTCGTTGGAGGCGACGTGCTGCTTCTCGCCATGCCCCTCCACCGAGATCTTGCCGGGATCGATCCCCAGATCGACAAACACCTTCTTGATGGCATCGGCCCGCTTCTCGGAGAGTTTCAGGTTCGGCCAGCGGCCGCCATAGCTGTCGCTGTAGGCGTCGATCACCACCACGTCGATGCTCTTGTCCGCCTTGATAAACTCGCTGATCATCGCCAGCCGCCGCTTGGAGGGGATGGAGAGCTGATCGCTGTTCTTGTCGTAGGTGAGCACGCTAAAGGCGATGTCGTTGAAGCTGTAGGGCAAGAGCCCGCTCAGACAGTCGATAAATGCCTGATATTTCACCCGAAAGTTGACCGACGAGAGGGACACTCGCACCGCGCGGTTCTGGCGATACCAGTCCCGATACTGGAAGGTCGGCATCCGCCCCCCCTCCAGCTCGTCGAGCATGGTCCAGGCGGTTTGCCCCTCCACCAGCCCATCGAACTGTTGATAGAAACGCAGTTGACTCACTTCTCGCCCGGCTATCCCCGGGCGCCATACCGGCGGCATGATGCCAAGACTCACCGTCTGGGTCTGGGCCTGTGGCCGCTTGCCCTTGAGCTCGAAGTCGAGGTTGATCTTGCGCCCGGCACGACTGACAAAAGCCCCCGTTCCCCAGTTGGGAATAGGATGCTCGAGGCGACACTCAATCTGGGTATCGGAGGTCAAACGCCAGACGGATTGATCCAGACCGGCACCAAATTCGGTGACCCCAGCCTGTAACTGCATACTCACGGATATGCTGACCAACCCCAACACCCAAGCGTTCAATTGCTTGTCCTCCACACGATCTCACAAGAGATATCGGCGGCAAGAGGCCAAGCTTTAGCGACAAACTGCAAAGGCGTGCCGTTGGTGTGGCAAAGGCTTGCCCCTCAGCGGCAACCGACCGCAAGCGGCGCTTATTCCCCCCTCTTAGCTCCGTGCCAGCCGGCAGGAAGCTCGCTACAGTAAAACCAGGGCAATCAGACGCCGCTTATCGGGAGCCACACTCATGCACCGCTCTTGCTTCTCTTTATTGCAGATGTTGTTGCCAATGCTGCTGGCGCTATCCGGCAGCGCCGTCAAGGCCGCAACACAGGATCAGGAGTGGGCACAGGAGCGCGCCAATGCGGTGCTTTCGCTGATGACCTTCACTGTGGTGCCCGACATCACCGCCAGCAACCTCGATATCGGCAGCGGCACCAATCAATCTGCCGCCCTTAACATGACCCAGATCGGTGGCGGCGCCACCATGAGCGAAGCCGTGCCCATCTATCTGGAAGGGGCGATCGGCTTTAGCCGCTACGATCCCCAGTTTGTGGTGAGCAACGGCACCGAGAGCCGCACCCTCCCGACCAAATGGAACAGCCTGACAGCTTCGGGCGGGATCGGCTGGGATATCGCCCTCCATGAAGACCCGCGCGGTGGCCACTGGGTGCTGCGCCCTATCGCCAACGTCTCGCTCGGTACCATGGCCAGCGATCTGCGGATCGGCAACTGGCTTCTGGAGCGCACCAAGGGCTATTCGCTGGATTTTCTCGATGGTGGACAGCTCAATATGTACGGACTGGGAGGCTCGCTGATGCTCGACTACGAGCTCTTTTCAAAGGCGCAGGATATCGATATCGAAGTGCGCTACTCCTACCAGCACCTGCAGAGCTTTGGCGGTACCTCGACCAGCGTCCGTGGTCACGCCGAGGCGGAGAACCTCGGTCTCTATCTGCGTCGCCGGGCCCCGCTATTCCACTGGACACTGCTCGACAGACCGGTGCGCTATGTACTGGAGGGGGCTCATACCGCATATCTGGGGGAGCAGCGGGGGTTGCTTGGCTTTGACTCCCTCAACTCCATCGGCGCCGGTCTGGAGCTGGATAGCAGCAAATACGACATCATAGTCACCCGTACCCGGCTGGTTGCCCGCTATATGTTCAGCCACAACACCAGCGGTTATTCCATCGGGTTGGCCATGAGTTTCTAAGTCGTTATATTTTCCTGCCACGAGTGGGCAATCCTCAGGGAAAGTATATTAACGTTCCAGATAATCATGCCTCTATTGATGGAGGGTTTATTGATCTGCCCCTTTTCATATATCTCACCACCCATTAATATCAGGTAAAAATATCCACCTGCTGGCAGGCTAATTCCCCCCCTAGCACACCGAATATTGGAGTTTTTGTCTGTGTATTTACGGCGCGCAATGGCTGATTGGCCCTTGATATCGCCAGCCTGTGCCATCATGCAACAGAGGAAATACTCTACTCCCGGCATTGCAGCCCTATGGCAACTTTATCGACACCCATAAGGAACCATCCCGGATGGTCCCCCATCTTTTGCACAGTGACTTGAACTGCACCTAACCCATTGTTTTAAATGATTTATAGTTTTTCATATTTTATGAATCCAATTAATCCTGTTTTATTTTACTTACATCACCCGACTGCTAAATTTGGCGTCATCCCGGCAGGACGAGGCGCACTGAAACGACTGACTGCGGGCTACCGATAACAGGTGTGCAATGAGCACAGAAATAACGTTCAGGCATAGCAACCGTTATTTTGACGACATCACACTTGCTGATCCTTGTTGATTTGAGGTTATCTGATGAAAAAAACGCTGCTTGCTCTCTCTGTATTGGTCATGACCGGAACCGCATATGCAGGGGTGCCTGATTTATCCGCCAGCTGTCCTGGACATATTAATCTTCGCGTCGAAGATGGCACGGCTTATATCAATAACCAGCAAGTTCCACTTAAAAAAGTGAATTCAAATTTCTACGAGGCGAGCAAGGGGCGCACCACCCTCTCCATGGTGAAAAATGGCGACTGGGGCATCACCTATTTTGTCAAAAATGGCGACAGTGGCGCCTGCCAGCTCAATGACGATGAGAACGATGACGACGGCGATGATGATGATAATGAAATCGCCAGTAGCAGTGCCTACAACGGCAGCACTGCGCAAACCAAGGTTGCCGAGAACGCCTGCATGAACGCCGTCGCCAGAAAAGCGGGCGTCAGCCGCAGCAAACTGACCCTCGACTATGTGGCCGACTCCCAGGCGGGGATGATGATTGATATCAAGGGGCCCCATGACCGGCTCTGGCACTGCCTCACCGACGCCCGCGGCCATATTTCTGGCATCAATCAGGACTGATTTCGAGCCACGGCTCAGCGGGGCCCACACCTACCGTGGGGGCTCCACCCCTTATCCATTGCAATTATTTGATACAGGTAAATGAAGATGAAATCCAAACAGACTCTGCTCAATGTCGCCCTCGGTTGCCTGCTGGCTGTCGGTATCTCCGGCTGTGCCGTGGCCAAAACCCATCACGGCCACAAGACCCATGCCCAAGCGCACGCTCAGGAAGGGGCCGTGCAGTATGGCGACGAGAGCCCGTGGGCTGGCAACTATAAGGCGGTCACTGACGATGGCCGCACCGTGGCCGAAATTCACGTCGATACCACAGGGGAGACCTATATCGATGGCAATCAGGTAAAACCAAGCCACAGCGGCAGCGATTACCTGAAATTCAAGCAGGAGACCATCACTTACACCCTGCGCAAAAGCGGTGCCAGCTGGAAAGACAGCGATGCCGGCACCAGCGGCCGCATCCTGTTCGATTGATAATCCCGACACCGGCCTTGCCAGACACCAAGCCCCGCCAAGGGGCTTTTTTGCACCTGCGATTTAGCATCAACCACAGCCCGCCCCGAAAAATCCAGCCTTGTCACAGAGTTAGTGCAATCTGTCACATATTCCTTCTGATGGAATGGGTAGAATGGCTCAGTTTGGCCCCCATCGTCCACATGGAGCCACGATGTCGATTGCCAACCGCACTGGCTGAGTGATCACGGCGCCCGGCATGGAGATGGCCTGCCAAGCGCCGCCAAGTATTTGCGCCACCAGTTACACCACAGGGATAGAGATTTTTGCCATGGCCAAGTTTTTGAATACCAGCGCAACCAACTACTTTCTTGAAGAACTTATCAAAGATGCCAAAGAACGTCTGATCCTGATCAGCCCCTTCCTCAAGCTCAACGACAGGATCAAGGAGCTGCTCACCGACAAGAACCGCCTCAAGATCGATGTGCGGATCGTCTATGGCAAAAGTGAGCTGCAACCGGAAGAGATCAGCTGGCTCAAAGAGCTCACCTATATCCGCACCAGCTTTTGCAAAAACCTCCATGCCAAGTGCTATCTCAATGAAGAGATGTGTATTGTCACCAGCCTCAATCTCTACGAGTTCAGTCAGGTCAATAACAACGAGATGGGGGTATTGATCCAGCGCTCGGAAGATCATGACCTTTACCGTGATGCCTATGATGAGGCACAACGAATTATTCGGGTTAGTGATGAAGTCCGCATATCCCTTGAACGGGTTGTCAGTGAAGCCGAAACCCAACAGCCTTCTGCTAACGAAAATGAGTCAGCCACTGAAAAACTGACCTCATCCAAACTGGCGCAAAAGTGGGGGATCAAAACCAATGAGTTGTTGGAAAAAATGGTGACTCACGGCTTGCTTGAGCTGCGTGACAGCAAGCATTACCTAACAGCGAAAGGCAAAGAGGAAGGAGGGGAGTTTAGAATGAGCCCCAAATTTGGCCCCTATTTCCTCTGGCCAGAGGCCATGAATCCCCTCTAATTCACTGACTGGATAAATGTGAAATGGACTTCACTCCCGTTATTGCGGTTCTGCTGGGCCAGTTCTGGTATCTGCTGCCCCTGTTGTTGATTGCCACCCTGATCAAAACGCCCAAGTTCAAAGGAATGGTTGGGGAAGCATTTATCAACTTGGGCATCCGGCTCTTTCTCGACAAGCGGGAGTACCACCTGCTCAAGAACGTGACCCTGCCGACCCCGCAGGGCACTACCCAGATCGATCATGTGATCGTCTCGCGCTTCGGGCTGTTTGTGATCGAGACCAAGAACATCAAGGGGTGGATATTTGGCAATCCAGCCCACAAGAGCTGGACCCAGCAGCTCTATCGCCGCAGACATACCTTTCAAAATCCCCTGCGCCAAAACTATCTGCACCTGATGACACTCAAATCCTTGCTGGGTCTTGCTGATCATCAGCTCCATTCGATTATCTACTTTATTGGCGACTGCACCTTTAAAACCCCCATGCCGGATAACGTGATGAACCGCGGGCTTATTCGCTATATCAAGAGTAAAACCGCGCAGGTGCTGACCCCTGCCGAAGTCACCAGAGTGATCGACACCATCCAGCGGGGACGACTGGCCGCCAATTGGCAGACCCATAAACAGCATGTGGCGCAGTTGAAAGCACGTCACAGCGAGGTTCCCCACCCGCCTTTATCCGTAGCTGCAATGCCTGTCGTCAATCAGGTGGTGAACGCCTCGCCAACCATCACCGAATCGCGCCCCCAAGAAAATCCACTATGCCCCAGATGCGGCAACCCGATGATATTGCGTACCGCCAAACGGGGGGATAACCGAGGCAATCGGTTTTGGGGATGCAGTGGATACCCCAAATGCAGATTCATTGTAAATCTCACGGGGAACAGCAAGGCATGAACTGCCACATAAGGGGAAACTCACTCTCACATCAAGGGCGGCCAATTGGCCGCCCTTGATGCTTCTTACCTAATCGTCGCCATCTGCCGCACGCATCGTTGCTCCCTGTCATCCACCCGCTTGGCAAACCAGGCGGTGGTGAGGTTGCGGGTGATTTTTGGGCTCTTTAGCTGTATGCCGGGCAGGATGGCGCGGGGCAGTCGCTTGCCCGCTTGCTTGTCGGCCAGGGTAAAGATGCGATGGTAGAGATCGGTCTCGGCAAATTCGGCGGTATCCCCTTTACGCAGGCTCTGGTGGATCGCCTGCTTGCTCATATTGACCCGGTTGGCGAGGGTGTAGACGGCAAGCTCGGTATTGCCCGGCAGATCCGAGTCATAGCGGATCAGATCCCCGTCCAGCGCCAGAGTTTTGCCACTCAAACGGCTGACGGCGGCCTGAAAAGCGGCATTGCGGCTGGCGTACCAGCCAGCGTTGAAATCGGCAAAGCGGTAGAGGGTATCCGGGTAGTCGGCGGGATAACCGAAGATATGCTTGGTGCCAAACCAGATGCCGCCGCGACGGGTAAAGACTTCGTGGCGGATGGAATCCTTGATTGGATAGGGGTAACCACGGGCGTTGGCCTCGGCAAAGGCGATACTCACCTGCATCGGGCCGCCGGTATGCACCGGGTTGAGGTTGCCAAACAGCGTCTTGCCCATCGGCAGCATGCTGATCATGTCTTCGAAGATTTCACTCATCTCCCGCTCGGTACGCAACTTGTCGATCCGCTCGGCGTAGCTCTTGCCGGTGGGCGAGTTGATGGAGAGCGCGGCCCGCACCATAAATTCGGGGATCAGCAGCTTGGCTGCCCGTGAGTTGATCTCTTTCCAGGCGATCTTGCCAAGGCCCGGCACCACGGGGTCGGCCTGATAAGTGGCTTCCTGCTCCGCCACCGCCAGCACGCTACAGACATTGTGATCATTGACCGTCACCCCCTGGGTGGTGAGCGCCGTCACCACGTCGTTGGCCCACCCTTGTTTGTCAGGCACCTGACGGGGCAAGAAGCGCACGATGCGGCTCTTCATATCCGCCGGTTTGCGCGGCTGCATGGCAGGCGGCGTTTTGGGGTTGCTTACGCTCGCCTCTTTGGCAGGCGCGGAGGCGGGATCACTGGCACAACCGGCCAGCAACAAGGCAGAGCAGAAGGCAAGAAGACGACAGGAAGGTAAAGCGCTCATAAGCATGTCCATTTTTTGTAGGCCCTACAGGCAGCGCCGCTGGCACTGCACTGACAAGCAAAGTGGGGCCATTGTAGAGGATTGCCTGCCGCAGTTGAAACCCGCGCTCGCAGCATCCCCTCCCCTTGCCAGCTTTTGCCACCCCACGCGCCATCCGTTGTCTGCGATGCGGAACTCATGACCTTCTTCAAGGATTCACCCGCCCCGAACCGTACGGTGAGCGACAGATAAAAAGAAACCCCCGCCATCGCTGGCGGGGGTTGGTCGTCTGGCAAGTCGGGCTGATGCCCGCTGCAAACGCTTAGCGGTTTTTCACCTTCTGGTGCAGCTCCTGCACCGAGTTGACGCTGGCAGTGGCATCAACGCTGATGGCCATGCAGGTCGCGAATGCCTCGTTCATGGTGGTGGTATACGCCACCTTGTTCTGCAGGGCAGCGCGGCGCAACTGCTTGGAGTCCTCGATAGCCACCCGCCCTTCGGCGGTGTTGACGATGTAGGTGTACTCGCCATTCTTGATGCGGTCGAGAATGTGCGGGCGACCTTCGTGCACCTTGTTGACCAGACGCGGGTTGATGCTCGCCTCGCCCAGCGCGACGGCGGTGCCGTGGGTGGCGTCGAGCTCGTAACCCAGCTCCAGCAGCTTGGCGGCCAAATCGACCACCTGTGCCTTGTCGCTGTGACGAACAGACAGCAGGGCACGCCCCTCTTTCGGTACAGCGTGGTTGGCACCCAGCTGCGCCTTGGCATAGGCCTCGGCAAAGCTGCTGCCCACACCCATCACTTCACCGGTGGAGCGCATCTCCGGCCCCAGCAGCGGGTCAACCCCCGGGAACTTGGCGAACGGCAGTACCACCTCTTTCACCGAGTAGTAGGGCGGGATGATCTCTTTGGTAAAGCCCTGCTCTTTCAGGCTCTGACCGGCCATCACGCGGGCGGCAATCTTGGCCAGCGGCGCACCGGTCGCCTTGGAGACGAACGGCACGGTACGGGCGGCACGCGGGTTAACCTCGATGAGGTAGATGTCATTGCCCTTGACCGCGAACTGTACGTTCATCAGGCCGATAACGCCGAGCTCCAGCGCCAGCTTGCGCACCTGCTCGCGGATCTCGTCCTGAATCTTCTTGGACAAGGTGTAGGGCGGCAGGGAGCAACCGGAGTCACCGGAGTGGATACCGGCCTGCTCGATGTGCTCCATGATGCCGCCGATAACCACATCGGTGCCGTCGCAGATGGCATCCACGTCCAGTTCGGTGGCATCGTCCAGGAAGCGGTCCAGCAGTACCGGCGATTCGTTGGAGACGCTAACCGCCTCGGCGAAGTAGCGACGCAGGTCGGTCTCGTCGTAGACGATCTCCATGGCGCGGCCACCCAGCACGTAGGAGGGGCGAACCACCAGCGGGTAGGTGATGCGCTCGGCCACCACGACCGCCTGCTCCAGCGCGGTGACGGTGCCGTTTTCCGGCTGCTTGAGGCCAAGGCGCTCGACGGCAGACTGGAAGCGCTCACGGTCTTCGGCGCGGTCGATGGCATCTGGGCTGGTACCGATAATCGGCACACCGTTGGCTTCCAGTGCACGGGCCAGTTTCAGCGGGGTCTGGCCACCGTACTGGACGATAACGCCCTTGGGTTTCTCGATGCGCACGATTTCCAGCACATCTTCTAGGGTCACCGGCTCGAAGTAGAGGCGATCCGAGGTGTCGTAATCGGTGGAGACGGTTTCCGGGTTGCAGTTGACCATGATGGTCTCGTAACCGTCTTCGCGCAGGGCCAGCGCCGCGTGTACGCAGCAGTAGTCAAACTCGATGCCCTGACCGATGCGGTTCGGGCCACCACCGATGACCATGATCTTGTCGCGGTCGGTGGGGTTGGCCTCGCACTCCTCGTCATAGCTGGAGTACATGTAGGCGGTGTTGGTGGCGAACTCGGCGGCGCAGGTATCGACCCGCTTGTAGACCGGGAAGATGTTGTGGCGGGCACGCAGCTTGCGCACTTCCCCTTCGGCCACTCCGAGGATCTTGGCCAGACGGGCATCGGCAAAGCCCTTGCGCTTGAGGGCGCGCAGGAAGTCGGCATCGAGACCGGCCATGCCGCGCTCTTTCACCTCTTCTTCCAGCTTCACCAGCTCTTCAATCTGCACCAGGAACCAGGGGTCAATCTTGGTCAGCTTGAAGATGCCGTCCATGGAGAGGCCGGCGCGGAAGGCGTCGGCGATGTAGAAGATACGCTCGGCGCCGGCATCCTGCAGCTCGTGGCGGATGCGGGTCAGGGAGTCCGGGGCATTGAGGTCGACCATGGGGTCGAAGCCGGTTTTGCCGGTCTCGAGGCTGCGCAGCGCCTTGTGCAGGGACTCCTGGAAGTTGCGGCCGATGGCCATCACTTCACCGACCGACTTCATCTGGGTCGTCAGACGGTCGTTGGCACCGGCGAATTTTTCGAAGTTGAAGCGCGGCACCTTGGTGACCACGTAGTCGATGGCCGGCTCGAAGGAGGCCGGAGTACGACCGCCGGTGATGTCGTTCATCAGCTCGTCGAGGGTGTAACCGATGGCGAGCTTGGCGGCGATCTTGGCGATGGGGAAACCGGTCGCCTTGGAAGCCAGCGCAGAAGAGCGAGACACCCGCGGGTTCATCTCGATGATGACCATGCGACCATCTTTCGGGTTGATACCGAACTGGACGTTGGAGCCGCCGGTCTCGACACCGATTTCGCGCAGCACCGCCATGGAGGCGTTGCGCATCAGCTGGTACTCCTTGTCGGTCAGCGTCTGGGCTGGCGCGACCGTGATGGAGTCACCGGTGTGGATACCCATGGGGTCGAAGTTTTCGATGGCGCAGACGATGATGCAGTTGTCGTTGCGATCCCGCACCACTTCCATCTCGTACTCTTTCCAGCCGATCAGCGACTCATCGATGAGCAGCTCTTTGGTCGGCGACAAGTCCAGACCGCGCTCGCAGATCTCGACGAACTCTTCGGTGTTGTAGGCGATGCCGCCACCGGAGCCGCCCATGGTAAAGGAGGGACGGATGATGCAGGGGAAGCCAACCATCTGCTGCACGCCCCACGCCTCTTCCATGTTGTGGGCGATGCCGGCACGCGGGCACTCCAGGCCAATGCTGCGCATCGCCTTGTCAAAACGGGAGCGGTCTTCGGCCTTGTCGATGGCGTCGGCGGTGGCACCGATCATCTCGACACCGAACTCGGCCAGCACGCCATGCTTCTCCAGCGCCAGTGCGCAGTTAAGCGCAGTCTGGCCGCCCATGGTGGGCAGGATGGCGTCCGGGCGCTCTTTCTTGATGATTTCGCGTACCACTTCCCAGGTGATGGGCTCGATGTAGGTGGCGTCTGCCATCTCCGGGTCGGTCATGATGGTGGCCGGGTTGGAGTTGACCAGAATAACGCGGTAGCCCTCCTCGCGCAGGGCTTTGCACGCCTGGGCGCCGGAGTAGTCAAATTCGCAGGCTTGGCCGATGACGATGGGGCCGGCGCCGAGGATCAGGATGCTCTGAAGGTCGTTACGTTTTGGCATGAAACTCTTTCCTCTATTTCTTAGGCGCGATACTGCTTAATCAATTCAATAAAGTGGTCAAAAAGACCGGCACAATCGTGCGGGCCCGGGCTCGCTTCGGGGTGCCCCTGGAAGCTGAAGGCCGGACGGTCGGTGCGATGGATACCTTGCAGGGAACCATCGAACAGGGAGACGTGGGTGGCGCGCAGGCAATCCGGCAGGCTGTTCTCGTCTACCGCAAAGCCGTGGTTCTGAGCGGTGATCATGACGGTGTTGTCATCAAGGCTCTTCACCGGATGGTTGGCGCCGTGGTGGCCAAACTTCATCTTGACGGTCTTGGCACCGGAGGCCAGACCCAGCAGCTGGTGACCCAGACAGATGCCGAACACCGGCGTGTTGGTATTAAGGAAAGCCTTGATGGCCTCGATGGCGTAGTCGCACGGCTCGGGGTCGCCGGGGCCGTTGGAGAGGAAGATGCCATCCGGGTTCATCGCCAGTACCTCGGCGGCCGGGGTCTTGGCAGGCACCACGGTCAGGCGGCAGCCACGGTCAACCAGCATCCGCAGGATGTTGCGCTTGACGCCAAAGTCATAGGCCACTACGTGGTATTTCAGCTGGTCGGCATCCGGGGTGACATGCCCCTTGCCAAGCTGCCAGCTCCCTTCGGTCCAGTTGTACGCTTCACCAACCGTCACCTCTTTGGCCAGATCCATCCCCTTCAGACCGGGGAAGGCGCGGGCCTGTTCGAGAGCATAAGCTTCATCGACCTGTTTCCCGGCCAGAATGCAGCCAGCCTGAGCGCCTTTCTCGCGCAGGATGCGGGTCAGTTTACGGGTGTCGATGTCGGCGATGCCAACGATGTTGTGAGACTTGAGGTATTCGGAGAGAGATTGCTGATTGCGGAAATTGGAGGCAAGTATCGGAAGGTCCCGGATGATCAATCCCTGAGCATGGATCTGACTGGACTCTTCATCTTCGCTGTTGGTGCCGGTGTTGCCTATATGGGGGTAAGTGAGGGTGACTATCTGACGGGAATAAGAGGGATCGGTGAGGATTTCCTGATAGCCCGTCATCGACGTATTGAAAACCACTTCACCAACGGAACATCCCTCGGCGCCTATCGACACGCCTTTGAACACAGTTCCATCTTCCAGCACTAGCAATGCAGTGTGATTCAAGACAACCTCCAGTTATTTAGCTTTAAATTCAGCAATTTACCTGGGTGTTGCGGGCTCGGTTCCGGTCTTGGACAGGACTCGAACCCGGCAGATTTCTGGCAAATTGGGCGCATTCTACTTAAAAAAAGTGGCATTTCAACGTCTTTTCTCAAATGAAATGCATCTAAATTCAATAAAAAAGCAACATTACCCATTATCTATGCACTTGATCGCTTTGCAACCCCCTCCCGCGAAAGAAAAGGAAAAATCACCATCAAAAGATGCCATTAAGCCAGCGATAACGACAAAAATAAACAAAAAAACCAATTAAAACAATGACATTTAATTTTACACAAAAAACATTAATGACAAATTTAACGCTTTTATGATGACAAGATTGAACATGAAAATTGGAAAACGTTTTTCTGCGTTTGAATTTTTAGTCTTTTCCAGTCCGTGTAAAAAAATGGCTTTATCCGCCATAAAGATGCTCAAATCTGTTACCTGGTGATGACATTCAGGAAGGGAAAATCTGGCGGATAGCGCAATAGTGTGATTTATAAGGCATTCAGATAAAAATTGCCGATAGCGTGTCTTTTTACACAAACTCTGGCTGACTGACAGCAAAAACCCCGGCAAGCCGGGGTTTTTCACTGGGTAGCTGTAGTACGAAAGTGCCGCACAGAGGCATCACTTGAGATTGAGCACATCCTGCATGTCATAAAGACCGGCACCCTGCTGACCAAGCCACTTGCCCGCCCGCACAGCACCGTTGGCGAAAGTCAGGCGACTTGAAGCTTTGTGGCTGATCTCCACCCGCTCGCCTATATCGGCAAACATGACGGTATGCTCCCCCACCAGATCGCCGGCGCGAATGGTGGCAAAGCCGATAGTGTTGCGATCCCGCTCGCCAGTGATCCCCTCGCGACCATAGACGGCGCACTCCTTGAGATCCCGACCCAGGGTTTTGGCGACCACTTCCCCCATGGAGAGGGCAGTACCGGATGGCGCATCCACCTTGTGGCGATGGTGGCCCTCGATGATCTCGATGTCGGTGTAATCCCCCATCACCTTGGCGGCCTGCTCCAGCAGCTTGAACACCAGGTTGACCCCGACCGAGTAGTTGGAGGCGAACACGATACCGATCTGCTTGCCCGCCTCTTTCAGGGCGGCCTTGCCTGCATCGTCAAAACCGGTGGTGCCGATCACCATCTGCTTGTGGTGGGCCAGCGCAAAAGCCAGATTGGCAAGGGTCACCTCGGGGCGGGTGAAGTCGATGATGAGATCAAACTCATCGCGCACCTTGTCCAGACTGTCGCTGATGGCCACACCCAGATGGCCCAGCCCATTGAGCTCACCGGCATCAAGACCGATCACCGCCGAACCCGGCCGCTCCAGCGCGGCGCCGACCACTACGCCATCGGTGTTGGTGATGGCCTCCAGCAGCACCTTGCCCATACGACCATTACAGCCCATCACGGCCACACGGATCGGATTGTCCATCTCCACCCTCTCATCTCTTTTAATTATGGAAAGAGACCGTTTTACCAGCCCGCGCCGGGTTTGAAAAGCCATGATGCCACCACGCCTTGCTGCGCTCGCCAACGGCAGCGCACACTGGCTGGCCAAGAACTTCCTTTTGGTCACAGGCCGTTTTTCATCGTCGCACTCCATCATTTGGCAGACCGGGTGCCATCTGATAGGTTCGAACGAGTGAAATGCCAGCATAAGCAAAATCAGGGCAACGCCCGTGTCGATATCAAACGAGGTGCAAGGATGAGCGCAGGATTGCTGTTTGCAGTGGGGTTGGGATCACTGACCCTGGTCATGCTGGCCGCGGCTCTGCTGTTTGGCGGGCCGAGCTCGGCACCGGCGATGGCCAGCATCAACGACCCTTTCAAGGGGAGTGACTGGAGCAATATGCCACCCCTCTCAAGATACCCGGCGCGTGACGGCACGCAGTTGGCCTATCGGCACTATGGCGCAGAGGGCAATACGAAGAACAA
The DNA here is from genome assembly GCF_019048085.1 of Aeromonas sp. FDAARGOS 1416. Classification (NCBI taxonomy): domain Bacteria; kingdom Pseudomonadati; phylum Pseudomonadota; class Gammaproteobacteria; order Aeromonadales; family Aeromonadaceae; genus Aeromonas; species Aeromonas sp. FDAARGOS 1416. The sequence goes on from NZ_CP077301.1 coordinate 2,140,437, forward strand.
CAAGGTCAAGGGCAGCGTGGTATTGGTTCATGGCTCTTCTGCCAGCAGCCAGAGCATGCACAAGATGGCGGACGCCTTTTCGCAAGCGGGATACGACGCCTACGCCCTCGATATTCGCGGCCATGGCGCATCGGGCAACAAAGGCACCATTGCCTACATCGGCCAGCTTGAGGACGATCTGGAAGATTTCATCAAGTCGGTAGCCCCCGACAAGCCTGCAACACTCGTCGGCTTCTCGTCAGGGGGTGGCTTTGTGCTGCGCGTTGCTGGCAGTGCGCGACAAACGCTGTTCGAGAGCTATCTGCTGCTCTCCCCCTATCTCGGCCCCACCGCCGCCAACTACCGGCCCAACAGCGGTGGCTGGGTGCGTGTCGGCTTGCCTCGCCTCATCGCCCTGAGCATCCCCAACGGTTTCCATATTTCCGCACTCAACCATCTGACCGTGCTGAACTTTGCCCTTAATGATGAGGCGAAATCCCTGCTGACCCCCTCCTACTCCTTCAACCTTGCCTCGAACTTCCAGCCAGAACGCGACTATCAGCAGAACATACGCAATGTGCAACGCCCCTGCGCCGTGATCGCAGGTGCAAATGACGAAGCCTTCCAAACAGATCAACTTGAACCTGAGTTAAGACGTCTCGGCATCTCCTGGCCTGTCACCCTGCTGCCCGGTATTGGCCACATTCCGCTGACGCTGGAACAGGATGCTCTCGCGACAGCCGTTCAGGCGGTGGAGAAACTGACACAGTAACCACACAGCCCAGGTCTTGTGTCCACGCGTTCTGGAAATATCCGAACCATGCTCACGTAGAGATAGAGAGAGGTGCGGCTGACGTTTGGCTGCGGGAGAAATCCCCAAGATGGCATGCAGAGATCTTATCGTTTACCTCTTTCCTTATTAAAGGCACGCGATACCCGCTGACTGCGTCAGAACAGCAATGAACAATAAACAGCGCTAACTTTTTTTTCCGAATATTCTTTGGATATCTCAACAACACCAGAATCATCAAACAAAAACACCTATCCATCTGGACGTCTATCTTGACCAAGCGAGGTTGACTCACTACTGTGGGCACCCCAATGCGGCAGGATGCCCGCCCTGTTTTCCCCCTATCCCTATCCGATACAGGTACAAAGCAGTTCATGACAGGAGGTCATTGTTCAATTTCAGAGGAACACATGATCCAGACTCAACCCAGTGCCAGGGCCTTGCTGCCACTTCTGGTTTTTCTCGCACTCTTTATCGGTACCGGTACCTGGCTGACCCTGCAGGGGGTCGAGTTCGCCTTCTATCAGCTGCCAGCTCCGGTTGCTGCCTTGCCTGCGGTAATGCTGGCCCTGCTGCTTGGCAAAGAGAGCTTCAACAGCAATCTGGAGACCTTCTTCAAGGGGGTTGGCCACAGCAATATCATGGCGATGTGCCTTATCTATCTGCTGGCGGGCGCCTTTGCCAGCGTGGCCAAGGCCACCGGCGGCGTTGATGCCACCGTGGCGCTGGGTCTCTCCCTCATTCCCGGCTGGGCGCTGTTGCCCGGACTGTTCCTCATCTCTGCCTTTATTGCTACCGCCATGGGCACCTCAATGGGCACCATAGGTGCCGTGGCGCCGGTGGCCCTCGGTGTGGCGCAGGCGGCCGGTATCGATCCGGTGCTGATGGCAGGTACCATTCTCTCCGGCGCCATGTTTGGCGATAACCTCTCCATCATCTCCGACACCACCATAGCAGCAACCCGCAGCCAGGGGTGCGAGATGAAGGACAAGTTCCGCGAAAACTTCAAGATTGCGGCCCCAGCTGCCATCGCGGTGATCCTGCTCTATCTGACCCTGGGCTCAGTGGGTGAATCCCCAGCCAACGGCAGCTCCATCGAGCTGTTCAAGGTGATGCCTTATCTGCTGATCCTGGGGCTAGCGCTCGCCGGAGTGAATGTGTTTGTGGTGCTGGGGATCGGCATTCTGGCCGCCGGAGTGGTGGGCATGATCAACGGCTACGCCATCGGTCAATTCAGCAAGGATATCTATCAGGGCTTTAGCGGCATGCAGGAGATCTTCCTGCTCTCCATGCTGATCGGCGGTCTCGGCGCCCTGATGGAACGTCAGGGTGGACTGGCATGGATCAGCGAGCGCATCAGCGCCCTGATTGCCCGTTTCACTCGCGAGCACAATGGTGAACAGAACGAGAAAGCCGCCGAGCTCGGCATCGCCGGGGTGGTGAGCCTCACCAACCTCTGCACCGCCAACAACACGGTGGCTATTATCGTCGCCAGCAAGGTAGCCCGGGATCTGGCCGAACACCACGGTGTCACCCCGCGCCGCGCCGCCTCCATGCTCGATATTTTCTCCTGCGTGGTACAGGGTCTGATCCCCTGGGGCGCACAGGCGCTGCTGCTGGGCTCCATCTTCGCCCTGTCACCGCTGGCGGTAGTGAGCATGAGTTTCTACCCGATGGCGCTCGCGGTGGCGGCACTGATTGCCGTGTTCGTGAAGCACCAGATGCGCGGCAAAGCTGACAAGTAACAGACCAGACGCTGGCGCGCCGACATGCCATCAACAGGGGCCACACCCTGGCCCTTGTTGACTCACTATCGGATCCGCCAGCATTTATCCCACCGTTCCGGGCATCAGCCGTCCGGGACGGGGTTTCCCTGCCCCCCTTAACGTCAAGAGTGAATGTGCTAAGGTAGAGCGCGTTCAAACCATCGATGCGCAGCTATACCAGAGGTTCCCCATGCATGAGTCCCAACCCGAACGTCAATCCCTGCGCCAACTGGTTCGTCAACGCCGCAAAAATCTGAGTCCGGCCGAGCAGCAGGCGGCGGCCCAACAGCTGCTGGCCCAGTTCAAGCAACACCCCGAGATCCTCGCCGCCAAACGCATTGCCCTCTATCTGGCCAATGACGGGGAGATCAACCCCCTGCCCACCATCCACTGGCTGTGGGCCCAGCACAAAGAGGTCTACCTGCCGGTGCTCCACCCTTTTACCCCGGGTCACCTGCTCTTCTTGCGCTATACCGCCACCAGCCCCATGGTACGCAACCGCTACGGCATCGAAGAGCCGGAGCTGGATATCCTGCAGGTGGTGCCCCACAGCACGCTCGATCTTATCTGCACCCCGCTGGTCGCCTTCGATGCCCAGGGCAATCGTCTTGGCATGGGAGGCGGCTACTACGATCGCACTCTCGCCATCTGGCATGAGCACAAGCTGGGCCCCAAGCCGCTCGGCATTGCCCACGACTGCCAGCAGGTGGATACGGTCCCTCAAGAGGAGTGGGATGTGCCGCTGCCCCAGATCATCACCCCGAGCCACTGCTGGCGCTTTGAATAGGCTGTTTTTGGCAGGCAGCCCCTGCTTTGTGCGCGCAAACGCAGAATAAACAGGCAAACGATTTACAAAGTTCCTCTTTTTGCCCAGGAACGTGAGCAACAAGGTCGCGACGGGGTACCGGGTTGGATATAATGCGCCCGCTTTTTTCTTAAGGAACGATCATGACTCAAGATGAAATGAAGAAGGCGGCCGGTTGGGCTGCGCTCAAGTATGTGGTTCCCGGCACCATCGTCGGGGTGGGCACCGGCTCTACCGTCAACCACTTTATCGACGCGCTGGCGACCATGAAGGACGAGATCAAGGGGGCGGTATCCAGCTCCGTGGCCTCTACCGAGCGCCTCAAGGGCTTCGGCATCACCGTATATGATCTCAACGAGATCGACGCCCTCTCCGTCTATGTGGATGGCGCCGACGAGATCAACGCAACCCGCGACATGATCAAGGGCGGTGGCGCAGCCCTGACCCGCGAGAAGATCGTTGCCGCCGTCGCTGACAAGTTCATCTGCATCATCGACAACACCAAGACCGTCGACGTGCTGGGCAAGTTCCCGCTGCCGGTTGAAGTGATCCCGATGGCCCGCGAATACGTGGCCCGCGAAATTCGCAAACTGGGTGGCAACCCGGTGTGGCGTGAAGGGGTGGTCACCGACAACGGCAACCACATTCTGGATGTGAAAGGCATGGCCATTACCGACGCCAAGGCGCTGGAAGTACGACTGAACGCCATTGTTGGTGTGGTCACCAACGGCCTGTTCGCCGCGCGCGGCGCCGATGTTGTCCTGATCGGTACGCCGGACGGCGTGATTACCCAGTAATCCCGACACCGGCAGCACAGTGCAGCGGCATCCTCCCTCCCTCGCCAGCGCCATTTTGCCAACCCTGACACAGCGATGGCGTTGATTGAGCCCCGGGATGGGATACTAACCCAGACATTGCATTCTGAATAAATGACGGCGCCTGATGGCGCCGTTTTTATTTATCCCTCAACAAGTTGCATACGGATGTTTACAACATTCGTTGATAACTTCAAAGAATTTGACTTTCGTCACAAATATTCCCTCTCCCAAACGTTTTTGCTACTTTACGGTTTTCTTCGCACACCAAATCTGCACTTACGTTTGCACATACAGAGGGATCGTCATGACTGCCAAGTTTTCGTTGGACAAGGATAAAATCAAGGTTCTGCTGCTGGAGGGGGTTCACCCCAACACCGTAGAGACCTTTCGTGCCGCAGGTTACACCAGTGTGGAGTATCTCAAGACCTCGCTCTCCGAAGAGGAGCTGATCGAGCAGATCCGCGACGTCCATTTCATCGGGCTGCGCTCCCGCACCCAGATCACCGAGAAAGTCCTCGACGCCGCCAACAAACTGGTCGCTATCGGCTGCTTCTGCATCGGTACCAACCAGGTAGAGCTGGAAGCGGCCCAGATCCGCGGCATTCCGGTCTTCAACGCCCCCTTCTCCAACACCCGTTCGGTCGCCGAGCTGGTACTGGGCGAGATCCTGCTGCTGCTGCGCGGCATCCCCGAGAAAAACGCCAAGTGCCATCGCGGCGTGTGGGAAAAACTGGCCAATCGCTCGGTGGAAGCCCGCGGCAAGAAGCTCGGCATCATCGGCTACGGCCACATCGGTACCCAGCTTGGCATCATCGCCGAGAGCATCGGCATGAAGGTTTATTACTACGATATCGAGAACAAGCTCTCGCTGGGCAACGCCATTCAGGTGCCGAGCATGGTCGAGCTGCTCAATATGTCTGACGTCATCAGCCTGCACGTGCCGGAGACCGCCTCCACCAAGAACATGATCGGTGCCGAGCAGCTGCGGATGATGAAACCGGGCGCCATCTTCATCAACGCCGCCCGCGGTACCGTGGTGGATATCGATGCGCTGGCTGACGTCATCAAGAGCGGCCATATCGCCGGCGCCGCCATCGACGTCTTCCCAGTCGAGCCCAAGTCCAATGACGAGGAGTTCCAAAGCCCGCTGCGTGGGCTGGAGAACGTGATCCTGACTCCGCACATCGGTGGCACCACCCATGAAGCGCAGGAGAACATCGGGCTGGAAGTGGCCAACAAGCTGGTCAAATACTCCGACAACGGCTCCACCCTCTCTGCCGTCAACTTCCCGGAAGTGTCGCTGCCGGGCCATAAGGGCTCCAGCCGCCTGCTGCACATTCACCGCAACCAGCCGGGCGTGATGAACCAGATCAACCAGATCTTCGCCGAAGAGGGGATCAACATCGCCGGTCAATACCTGCAGACCAGCAGCCATATCGGTTACGTGGTGATCGACGTGGAGACCGAGCACAGCGAGAAGGCGCTCGCCAAGCTCAAGGAGATCAACGGCACCATCCGTGCCCGCATCCTCCACTGATAGCCCCTTATCTGCGCAGCAAAAAGCCCGTCGTGATGACGGGCTTTTGTGTGAAGCAGAACCTCAAAGCAGCGTGATGGCTTACCACCACCCCAACAGGTTGCGGCCCACCAGAGCGCCCCACACCAGGGCATTGAGGGCCAACGCGATAAAGACGGCGGCAGAGCCCAAATCCTTGGCGCGACCGGAGAGCTCATGATGCTCGGAGCCAACCCTGTCTACCACAGCTTCAATGGCAGAGTTGAGGATCTCGACGATCACCACCAGCCAGCTGATGACGATAAGCAGCAGGATCTGGTTGAGAGAATCCCCCAGCCAGAAGGCCAGCGGCATCAGCAACAGGATCAGCATCAGCTCCTGCCGAAACGCCGCCTCGTTAATCCAGGCTGACTTGAGCCCCTTCATGCTGTAACCGGTTGCGTTGATGATGCGGGTGACCCCGGTTGCCCCTGGCTTTGCCACGCTAACTACCTCATTTGGAATCGATTTTGGCCTCACATCCTATCAGAGCCCCCCAAGGTTTCAATCAGGGGACTTTTGCTTTATTTTATCTCTTTGCTTTTTCGCCCCTTGCGGCTGACACCACCCACTCGAGACTTGAGTTGTATGTCCATTCACACAGATGAATTGCGCACCCGTCGCCTGGAGTCACTGATCACTCCGAGCGAGCTTGCACACGCGTTTCCGATCACCGATACCATTGCCCAGAATCTGCTGGATGCCCGTCGCGAAGTGGAAGCCATTCTGGCCGGAGACGATCAGCGCCTGCTGGTCATTGTCGGCCCCTGCTCTATCCATGATCCCGCTGCTGCTCGCGAGTATGCCCAGCGCCTCAACGCCCTGCGCGAGCAGTATAAAGAGAGCCTCTGCATCGTGATGCGCACCTACTTCGAGAAGCCGCGCACCATCGTCGGCTGGAAAGGGCTGATCAACGATCCGCGCCTCGATGGCAGCTTCGACGTCAACGAAGGGCTGAAACTGGCACGCAAGCTGCTGGTCGATATCAATGAGCTCGGCATGCCCACCGCCACCGAATTCCTCGATATGGTGACCGGCCAGTATATTGCCGACCTCATCACCTGGGGCGCTATCGGTGCTCGTACCACCGAATCCCAGGTACACCGCGAGATGGCTTCGGCCCTATCCTGCCCGGTTGGCTTCAAGAACGGCACCGACGGCAATACCCGCATCGCCATCGATGCGGTGCGCGCCGCCCGTCACAGCCACATCTTCTATTCGCCGGACAAAGACGGCAAGATGACCATCTACCGCACCGCCGGTAACCCCTTTGGTCATGTGATCCTGCGTGGTGGCCACCGACCCAACTACGACACAGCCAGTGTCGATGAAGCCTGTGAAGCGCTGGCCGATGTGGGCCTGCCGGAGCGTCTGGTGGTCGATTTCAGCCACGGCAACAGCATGAAGGATCACCGCCGTCAGCTGCTGGTCGCGCAAGATATCTGCGATCAGCTGCGACGTGGCCGCACCGGCATCGCCGGCATCATGGCCGAAAGCTTCCTGGTGGAAGGGCGTCAGGATGTGGAGAACGGCTGCGCCGCCACCTTTGGCCAGAGCATCACTGATGCCTGCCTGTCATGGAGCGACACCGAAACCCTGCTGGCGATGCTGGCAGAGGCTGCACTGGTACGCCTTGCCAAGCGGCAAGCCTGAGCCCCGATGACGAATATCGGCTGGCAGATAGTCCCCCTCGACGAGACGCTGCTGGCGCAGTGGGCAACCCTGCGCCAGCAGCTGTGGCCGCACCACGCACTTTCGGCCCACCTGCAGGAAGGGGTTGAGATGTTGGCCAATGCACATCTCAACGCCTTTCTGGCGCTGGATGAACAGAGTCAGGCGGTAGGCTTTGCCGATGCAGCCCTGCGCCACGATTACGTGAATGGCTGCAACAGCAGCCCTGTGATGTATCTGGCAGGGGTCTATGTGCAACCGGCCTCGCGCCAGCGTGGGGTGGCCCAAGCCTTGATCGCTCAGGTGGCGCAGTGGGGCCGCGAGCTGGGTTGCCGGGAACTGGCCTCCGATGCCGCCATCGACAATCTTGACTCGCAGCAGATGCACCAACAACTCGGCTTTGCCGAAACGGAGCGAGTCGTATTCTTCAAAAAGGCCCTCGGCTGACGCCAAGGGCCTTTCTTGTTTCTCACAAACTGGGCATAAACCACACCCGCCCTGCCGCTTCGATGCGGTCGGTGCGGATCTGAAACACCTGCGCCAGCAGCGCCTCATCCACCAGCTCGACACCCCCTTCGCGCACCACCGCGCCCCCTTGCAGGCAGAGAATGCGGTCGGCCCAGTCGATGGCCAGATTGATATCGTGGATGGCGAGCACCACCAGCAAGCCCTGCCCGGCCAGGGTTTTCAGCAACCGCAACAGCGCCAACTGATGATGCAGATCGAGCCCCGCCAGCGGTTCATCCAGCAGCAGCACCTTGCCGGTCGGATTGAGGCTCGGCCACACCTGCAGCAGGGTGCGGGCAATCAGCACCCGCTGCTGCTCGCCCCCCGACAACCGGCTGAAGTCACGAGCCAACAAGGCTTCCAGTTCCAATGCCTCGCACAGTGCATTTATCGCCTCATTCTGTCTGGCGGGTGCAACCATCTCATCGAGCCCCAGGCTCAACACCTGAAACACCGGAATATGAAACAGCTGGGGCTGACGCTGGGGCAGCATGGCGCGCCGTTTGGCAAGCTCGGGCCAACTCATGTCAGTAAGCACTTCCCCCCCCAGCAGCACTGTGCCATCGGCGGGTAAAATCCCCGCCAGCGCCCCGAGCAGGGTCGACTTGCCACTGCCATTGGGGCCAAGCAGCGCCACCAACTGGCCGCCATGCCAGCGGATATCTAGGGGAGAGAGCCGTCCGGCAATGGCGAGTGCGCGCGCCTCCAGCAGCGGCACAGTAGCACGAGAAGAAACCGGCATGGGATCAGCGGGTGACATCGGCATCTTGCCTCCACAACGGGTAAATAAGGAGACTGCGCGCCCCGACCAAATCATGCAGATATTTATGCAGCACCATCGGCAGTTTGCCTCAATAGCAGGTAGATAAAGAGCGGCGCCCCCACCGAGGCGGTGATGACGCCGATAGGCAACTCCCCCGCGCTCAGGGTGGATCGAGCAACCAGATCGGCCGCCAGCAGCAGGGCCCCGCCGCCAAGCGCCGAGGCAGGCAGCAGAAAGCGCTGATCGCTGCCACCGCAGAGCCGCAGCAGATGGGGCACCACCAACCCGACAAAACCGATGACACCACACAACGACACCGCCACACCGGTCAGCAGACAGACCGCCAGCACCAGCCGCACCCGCATCTTGTCTACATCCATCCCCATCAGGCGGGCCTGGGTCTCCCCCAACAACAACTGTTGCAGCGCCTTGCCCTGCCAGCAGAGCCAGCACAGGGTGAGCGGCAGCACCAGCCACCACCAGCCGAACTGCTGGCTGCCGTAAGAGAGGCTCCCCATCATCCAGAACATGAATTCACGCAAGGAGCCATCATCGGCAAAGTACATCAACCAGGTCATGGCGGCATTGGTGAGAATGCCGATGGCGACGCCAAACAATAGCAAGCGGGCATGGCCGAGACGCGCCCGGCGAGCCAGCCGAATGAGCAGCATGGTCACCAGCAGGGCGCCACCGAAGGCCGCCAGCGACAGCCCCCAGCCGGGCAGATAGAGGCCGAGGGATTTGGCCACCGCCATCGCCACCATGGCGGCAAGGCCCGCCCCGCTCGAGACGCCGAGCAGCCCGGGTTCGGCCACCGGGTTGTGCAGCATCACCTGCAACACGGCGCCGCCACAAGCAAGCGCGGCGCCAGCCAAGAGGGTCAGCAAGGCGCGGGGCAGGCGCAGCTCCAGCAGGATGCGCTGTTCGAGATCGCCAAGGGGCTGCCAGGGTAGCAGCACAAACTCGCCCCAGACGAGGGAGAAGAGAAACAGCAGTAAGGTCAGCAGCGTCAGGCCACAGAGCCAGCGCCGCTGCCAGCGCTGCTGGCGGGCGATAAGGGAGAGGTACAAGGAGGATCCCCGAATATCAAGGCTTCCCCCCGGCCCTGTCGCAGCGCCGGGGGAGAAGCAGGAAAAGGGCATGATAACAGTGGCTTGCCACCCAAGGTCAAGGCTGGTAACGCTTGGCCATCACCCTTATCTCGCCGCTGGCCACCAGATTTTGCAGCGCCACCAGCAAGGGCTGGCGCAGCGACTGGTGAGGTGAGTGCTTGCTCATCCCCAGATAGAGGGTCACCGGCGTGGCGGGGCGGTAGTCCGCCTTGCCTATCCGGCTGGCATTTCCCTGACTCAGGGCATAGTCCACCTGACAGTCGGTGCCAATCATCAGCGGCAGGTGACCGCGCTGCACCATGCGCAGCAGCTGATCTTCGGTGGGTACTCCGTGCTTGTCGAGGCGGCTGTCACTGTTGAAGGGCTCAAAGTAGGCGGAGTTGAGCACATAGCCCACCTTCGCCCCCTGCAGATCACGGTATTGGTGGATCCGGGCCACATTGACCGGCTGACCATAAAACGCGGGCCAGCACTGATAGTAGGCAGGCTGCAGATAGTCGATGAACTGCGCCCGCTCGGCGGTATAGGCGAGGCCAATCATCAGATCGACCTGACCGGTCTGCATCTGCTTGAGCGCCCTGCCCCACGGCATCCGCCGTACCTGCAACTCAATGCCGCTCGCCTGTTGCAACCGGCGCAGGATGTCCATGTCGAGCCCCTGCAACCGGCCATCCGCTTGCAGGATGCGAAATGGCGGCCACAGATCGGTGGCTACCGTCAGCGTCGGGGTCGCTCGCACCGGCATGGCAAATAACAGTAACAACACAATCCCGCATAACTTGCCCATCCCGTCGCATACCTCGCACGGCTTATCCTGTTGGTTAAAAATACCCTCCCGCACCACGTATGAAAACCCGTGGTTCAGGGATAAAATGCGCCGGATTTTCAAGGAGAACCCTATGAACCCGATTTTCACCAGTATCGGTCTGCTGCTCTGCAGCAACGTCTTTATGACCTTCGCCTGGTACGCTCACCTCAAGAGCATGAACCATAAACCCTGGATCATTGCCGCCTTGGTGAGCTGGGGTATCGCCCTGTTCGAATACCTGCTGCAAGTGCCCGCCAACCGCATCGGCCATACGGTGATGAGCGTGGGCCAACTTAAAATCCTGCAAGAAGTGATCACACTCACCGTATTCGTCCCCTTCTCTATCTTCTATCTCAAGGAAGATCTGAAATGGGACTATCTCTGGGCAGGGCTCTGCATTCTCGGTGCGGTCTTTTTTGTCTTTCGCGAGAAACTGACCGGCGCCTGAGACTGTACACTCAATATCATCCCGCTCATGGCATCTCATTGATCGACGAGGCAAAAAATGGAATTGCGAGACATGTTACAGATCCTGGCCAAGCAGGATGGCTCAGACCTCTATCTGTCGACCGGCGCGCCCCCCTGCGCCAAGTTTAACGGCGGCCTGCGCCCCCTCAACGAAACGCCGCTGGAACCGGGTGAAGTGGCGCGGATCGCCGCCGAGATCATGGATGGCGAGCAGAAGCAGCAGTTCGAGAAGGATCTGGAGATGAACCTCGCCATCTCCCTGCCCCAGATCGGCCGCTTTCGGGTCAACATCTTCAAGCAGCGCAACGAAGTCTCTCTGGTGGCCCGCAACATCAAGACCGACATCCCCCGCTTTGAAGATCTCAAACTCCCGCCTGTGCTGCTCGACACCATCATGGAGAAACGCGGTCTGGTACTGTTTGTCGGCGGTACCGGCTCGGGTAAATCCACTTCGCTGGCGGCGCTTATCGACCATCGCAACCGCAACAGCGGCGGCCACATCATCACCATCGAAGATCCGGTGGAGTTCGTTCATCGCCACCGCAAGAGCATCATCAACCAGCGGGAGGTTGGCGTGGATACCCGCAGCTTCCACGCAGCCCTGAAAAACACCCTGCGTCAGGCGCCGGACGTCATTCTTATCGGTGAGATCCGCGATCGCGAGACCATGGAACATGCGCTGGCCTTCTCCGAAACCGGCCACCTTGCCATCTCCACCCTGCACGCCAACAACGCCAACCAGGCGCTGGATCGCATTATCAACTTCTTCCCCGAGGAGCGCCGCCCGCAGCTGCTCAACGATCTGGGCAACAACCTCAAGGCCTTTGTCTCCCAGCGATTGGTGAAAACCACCGATGGTGGCCGCCGGGCCGCGGTGGAGATCATGCTCGGCACCCACACCATCCGCGACATGATCAAGCGCGGTGAATTTGGCGGCCTCAAAGAGGTGATGGAAAAATCCAAGGCCCTCGGCATGGTCACCTTCGACAGCGCCCTGTTTGATCTGGTGGTGGAAGGGGTAATTGAGGAAGAAGAGGCGGTGAAAAACGCCGACTCGGCCAACAACCTGCGCCTCAAGATCAAGCTGTGGAAGGAGAAGGGGCAGATCGCCAGCAGCAGCGATGCCACCGGCTGGAGCCTCGAACCCACCAAGGACGAGAAGGGCGATTTTTTCTAACTAGCCCCTCGAGAACCCCGAGCCCGCCCGGGGTTCTCTTTATCCCGCACAGCTGACCCGACTTATCCCTCAGCTCACGCAGATCACGCAGATCACGCAGATCACGCAGATCACGCAGATCATAGCCAGTCAGCACCAACGGCGAACGCGCTGGCAATACGCCACATACTCGTCGCCGAAACGGGCGCGCAGCAGCCGCTCCTCCGGCATGATCTGAAAGCGAGTCAGCCAGGCCACCAGCACGATTGGCCCAACCCAGACCCAACTTCCACCGAGATAACAGCCCCAGGCGGCCAGCCAGCAGAGCAGTCCCAGATACATGGGATTGCGACTGACACGATAAACGCCGCAGGTTACCAGACGACTGGTGTGCTGAGGTTTGGTGGGGCTGACCGTGGTCTGGTGGTGACGAAACCGTTGCAGGGCACCAAATCCCATGATGGCCCCCGCCACGACCAGCACAGCCATCAGCGCCATTGCCCAGATGCCGGGCTGACTCTCCCCTCTTAGCCACCACATGGCCCCGGCACAGAGCAGGAAGATCAGCGGTGGTGGCAAACGTAACTCAAGATTGACCATTTTCTTCCCCTGACGAGTGTCGGCCGAACCCGTGTTGCGGTAGACTCCCAACCAGTCAGCGCCTGTTGAGAGTGACAAAGATCATAATAATAACAACAAGTTGTGGTTAAACCACCACCAATGTGGCCGACCCCGTCCAAACTATCCAACGCGAACAACAAAAAGGAATCACCATGCACAAGAAAACTCTGCTGGCTACCCTGATCTTCGGCCTGCTCGCGGGCCAAGCCGTTGCGGCTCCCTATCTGCCCCTTGCGACGGATCATCGCAACGGCCAGGAGCAAACCGCCAGCAACGCCTGGTTGGAAGTGGATCTGGGCGCCTTTGAACACAATATCCAGACCCTCAAGGATCGCCTCGGCGACAAAGGCCCGCAGATCTGCGCCATCATGAAGGCCGACGCTTATGGTCATGGCATCGACCTGCTGGTTCCCTCCGTGGTCAAGGCCAATATCCCCTGCATCGGCATCGCCAGCAACGAAGAGGCGCGCGTCGCCCGCGAGAAGGGCTTTACCGGCCGTCTGATGCGGGTGCGTGCTGCCACCCCGGATGAAGTAGAGCAGGCCCTGCCCTACAAGATGGAGGAGCTGATCGGCAGTCTGGTGAGTGCCCAGGGTATCGCCGATATCGCCCAGCGCCACCACACCACCATTCCGGTGCATATTGCACTCAACTCCGCCGGCATGAGCCGCAACGGCATCGATCTGCGTCTGGCCGATGCCAAGCAGGATGCGCTGGCCATGCTCAAGCTAAAGGGGATCACCCCGGTCGGCATCATGACCCACTTCCCGGTTGAGGAGAAAGAGGACGTCAAGATGGGGCTGGCCCAGTTCAAACTGGACTCCCAGTGGCTGCTGGAAGCGGGCAAGCTGGATCGCAGCAAGATCACCATCCACGCCGCCAACTCCTTCGCCACTCTGGCCGTGCCGGACGCCTACTTCGACATGGTGCGCCCGGGCGGCCTGCTCTACGGTGACTCCATCCCCTCCCACACCGAATACAAGCGGGTGATGGCATTCAAGACCCAGGTCGCCTCGGTCAACCACTATGCAGCGGGTAACACCGTCGGTTATGACCGCACCTTTACTCTCAAGCGTGACTCCTGGCTCGCCAACCTGCCGCTGGGCTACTCCGATGGTTATCGCCGTGCGCTCAGCAACAAAGCCTATGTGCTGATCCAGGGTCAGAAGGTGCCGGTGGTCGGCAAGACCTCCATGAACACCATCATGGTGGATGTGACTGACCTGAAAGGGGTGAAACCCGGCGACGAGGTGGTGCTGTTTGGCCATCAGGGTGAAGCCGAAGTGAAACAGGCGGATCTGGAGGAGTACAACGGCGCCCTGCTGGCGGACATGTACACCATCTGGGGCTACACCAACCCCAAGAAGATCAAACGCTGATCACGCGATATGAAAAAGGGCTCCCGCGGGAGCCCTTGTTGTTATTGCTTAATTGTCTGCCGCGCTCAAGCGGCCTTTTTACGGGTCACAAACAGACTCAGCCCCATGGATGCCAGCAGGATCAACGCGACTACGCCCAGTGCTATGCCGGTCGGGATCTTGAAGATATCCAGCAGCAGCATCTTGACCCCGATAAACATCAGGATCAGCGCCAGACCGTATTTGAGCAGGGCGAAGCGATCAGCCACACCCGCCAGCAGGAAGTACATGGCACGCAAACCCATGATGGCGAAGATGTTGGAGGTCAGCACGATGAAGGGATCCGTGGTCACCGCGAAGATGGCCGGGATACTGTCCACCGCGAAGATAAGGTCGCTCACCTCCACCAGAACCAGAATGAGCAGCAGCGGGGTGGCATAGCGCACACCGTCACGCCAGACGAAAAACTTCTCCCCTTCCAGGGTCTCGGTCACCTTGAAGCGACGGCGCATCCAGCCCAGCAGCGGATTGTTGGCCAAGTCCGGCTCCTTGTCGGCCGCCCACAACATCTTGGCACCGGTCAGCAGCAGGAAAGCGCCGAACAGATAGAGGATCCAGTGGAACTGCTCGATGAGCCAGCTGCCCGCGAACACCATACCGGCACGCATCACGATGGCACCCAGTACCCCGTACAGCAGCACCCGGCGCTGCAGCTCGGCTGGAATGGCAAAGTAGCCGAACAGCATCAGCCAGACGAAGACGTTGTCCACTGCCAGCGCTTTCTCGATGAGGTAGCCGGTGAGGAACTCCAGCCCTTTCTGGTTGGCAATCTCACGGCCCGCGCTGTGATCGAGCCAGAGCCAGATGGCCAGGTTGAAGAGCAGGGCCACGCTGACCCAGATGAGGGACCAGACGCCCGCCTCTTTGAGGGACACCTTGTGTGACTTGCCGCCACCGACAAAGCGTATGTCTATCCATAACAGGACCAGCACTATGCTGAAGAAACCGGTCCACATCCACCATTCACCCATGTTCACTTCTCCCAAAAACGACAAAACCCACGACCGAGAGGCATGGGTTTGCGTTTGGAGCAGATACACCTTGCCTCTCGGCAAGGTCTCACTTACAGCTGATTTGCATCGACTGCCCGGCTGCCGGGTGCACTGCAGGAAATGGGTGCACCGTAATGACGACAAACCGGCGAGAAGTTACTCCCCTTGTTGCGCGGATAGTAGCAGCGGTAAAAGATAACGCCAAGAGGCATCTTCACTACCGCCAGAAATAAATCGGGGCCCCATCAAGGAGCCCCGCAAACAGGTTCAACACATCCCCATCAGAGCGGGTCGACCTTGAGGCAGGAGACCGCGTGATCGAAGTTCCCCTCCAGCACGGGGCGGGTCTTGGCGCACTCGGGGCCAGCCACCGGGCAGCGGGTGCGGAACACGCAACCGGACGGCGGGTTCATCGGTGAGGGCAAGTCCCCCTCCAGGATCTGGATCACCTTGTTGCGCTCCAGCTCAGGGTCCGGGATCGGCACCGCTGACATCAGCGCCTTGGTGTAGGGGTGCAACGGGTTGGCGAAGATCTCCTTGCGAGTCCCCAGCTCGACGGCGTTGCCCAGATACATCACCAGTACCCGGTCGGAGATGTGCTTGACCACCGACAGATCGTGGGCGATGAAGATAAGCGACAGCCCCATCTCCTTTTGCAGGGATTTGAGTAAGTTGACCACCTGCGCCTGAATGGATACGTCAAGCGCCGACACCGGCTCGTCGCAGATGATCATCTTGGGCTCGAGGATCAGCGCCCGGGCGATACCGATCCGCTGGCACTGGCCGCCAGAAAACTCGTGCGGGTAGCGGTTGACCAGGTTGGGCAAGAGCCCCACCTTGCTCATCATGGCGCGCACCTTCTCCTTCACCTCTTCCCGCGGCAGGTTGGGATAGAAGGTGATGAGCGGCTCGGCAATGATGTCGCCGATGGTCATGCGCGGGTTCAGAGAAGCCAGCGGGTCCTGGAAGATCATCTGGATCTCTTTGCGCTTCTCGCGCAGGGCATTCTGATCGAGCTTGGTAAGATCGTCACCCAGCCACACCACCTTGCCATCGGTGGCCGGTACCAGACCGATGATGGCGCGGGCAAAGGTCGATTTGCCGCAGCCGGACTCCCCCACCACACCGAGGGTTTCACCCTCATAGAGACGCAAGGTCACCCCATCGACCGCCTTGAGGTCGGACGGTTTGGCCCAGGGCCACGCCTTGCCACTCTTGATACTGAAGTGGACCTTGAGGTCAGACACTTCCAACAGCAATTTTTTGTCGGCACCCATTTAGTTGGCCCCCTTGTTCATGGCATCCGAAACCCAGTGGCAAGCACGCTCCCGACCGTCGTTGAACGGGGTCAGGATCGGTGACTGCTGGCCGCAAATCTCGCTGACCCGGTGGCAACGCTCCTGGAAGGGGCAGCCGGTCGGCAGACGCAGCAGGTTGGGCGGATTGCCCGGGATGGTGGGCAGCACTTCCCCTTCGGTATCGAGACGAGGAATGGCGCGCAGCAGGCCTTCGGTGTAGGGGTGGCTCGGGCGATAGAAGATATCGTCTACCTTGCCGTACTCCATGGTACGACCGGCATACATCACCAGCACCTTGTTGCAGATACCGGCGACCACGCCAAGGTCATGGGTGATCATGATGATGGCAGTGTTGAACTCGCGCTTGAGCTCGTTCATCAGAGTCATGATCTGGGCCTGTACGGTCACGTCGAGTGCGGTAGTCGGTTCGTCGGCGATCAGCAGTTGCGGCCGGCAGAGCAGCGCCATGGCGATCATCACCCGCTGACGCATACCGCCGGAGAACTCGTGGGGATACATCCCCATCCGCTTGCGTGCTTCGGGAATTTTCACCGCATCGAGCATCCGTACCGACTCTTCGAACGCTTCCGCCTTGCTGACGCCCTTATGCAACATCAGCACTTCCATCAGCTGATCCTGCACCTTCATGTAGGGGTTGAGCGAGGTCATGGGGTCCTGGAAGATCATGGCGATCTTCTCGGAGCGGATCTTGTTGAGCTTGGACTCCGGCAGGTTGAGGATCTCCTCCCCCTGAAACTTGGCGGAGCCCGTAATAATGCCGTTTTTGGCCAGCAGCCCCATGATGGCAAAGGCCGTCTGGGATTTGCCAGAGCCGGACTCGCCGACGATCCCCAGGGTTTCACCCGCAGAGAGAGAAAAGTTGAGGTCGTTGACCGCCACCACATTGCCGTCCGGGGTCTTGAACTCGACCCGCAGATCTTTCACATCCAGTAACTTCATATAAAAACTCCTTATCGATCTTTCGTGATGCTTTCCTGTCGACCCGATGCTCGATTAACGATCTTTCGGATCGAGGGCGTCACGCAGACCATCCCCGAGGAAGTTGAAGCAAAACAGGGTCACCACCATAAAGCAGGCGGGGAACAGCAGTTGCCAGATGGCCACTTCCATCGACTTGGAGCCTTCATCCAGCAGGGCACCCCAGCTGGTCATCGGTTCCTGAACCCCAAGGCCCAGGAAACTCAGGAAGGATTCAAACATGATCATGCCCGGCACCAGCAAGGTGGCGTAAACGGCCACGATACCGAGTACATTCGGTACGATGTGACGGGTGATGATCTTCCACTTGGAGACGCCACAGACGTGGGCTGCCTCGATAAACTCCTTGCTCTTGAGGCTGAGAGTCTGGCCGCGCACGATCCGCGCCATGTCGAGCCAGCTCACCGCCCCGATGGCGATAAAGATGAGTGCCAGATTGCGGCCAAAGAAGGTGACCAGCATGATGACAAAGAACATGAAGGGGAAAGCGTTGAGGATCTCCAGTACCCGCATCATCAGGCTGTCGACCCGACCACCGATAAAGCCGGAGGCCGCGCCATACAAAGTACCGATGATGACCGCCACCATGGCACCCATGATGCCGACCATCAGGGAGATGCGACCGCCCAGCAGGGTGCGCACGAACAGATCTCGCCCCAGACTGTCGGTTCCGAAGTAGTGACCCGCTTCCATATCGGGCGGCGACTGCATGGCACCCCAGTCCGGATCGTCAAAGGTGTATTGGGACAGATGGGGACCAAAGATGACCGCCAGACCGATGATGGTCAGAATGATCAGGCTGGTCAGGGCCGCCTTGTTGCGCAGGAAACGGCGACGGGCATCCTTCCACAGGGAGCGCCCCTCCACCACTTCCACTTTTTGCGCGAACGCCTCGATGGCGTCGCGTTTTTCAGTTGAAACAACCATGATGAACTCCCGAATTAGTAACGGATCTTGGGATCGATAAAGGCGTAGAGAATATCGACCACAGCGTTAAAGGTGATGGTGAGGGCGCCGACCAGAATGGTCAGACCGAGCACCATGGAGTAATCACGGTTAAGGGCACCGTTGACGAACAGCTGACCGATCCCCGGCAGGCCGAAGATGGTCTCGATCACCACGGAACCTGTGATGATGCCGACAAAGGCCGGGCCCAGATAGGAGACCACCGGCAACATAGCCGGACGCAGCGCGTGTTTCAGGATGATGTGTCGCAGCGGCAAGCCCTTGGCACGGGCGGTACGGATGAAGTTGGAGTTCATGGTCTCGATCATGCTGCCCCGCATGATCCGCGAGATGGCAGAGATGTAGTACATCATCATGCCAAACACCGGCAGCACCATAAACTGGATGCCACCACCCTGCCAGCCACCGGCAGGGAACCAACCCAGATGAATACTGAAAAACAGCACCAGCAAGGGCGCCAGCACAAAGCCCGGGATCACCACCCCGGCCATGGCCGACGACATCAGCAGATAGTCGATGATGGTGTTCTGTTTCAGTGCCGCTATGGTGCCGAAGGTGACCCCCAGCAGCACGGCGAAGAAGAAGGCCGTGGTCCCGATCTTGGCGGAAACAGGCAGCGCCTGGCTCACCAGATCATTGACGGTGAAATCCTTGTATTTGAAAGAGGGGCCCAAATCACCCTGCACTAGGTTGCCCAGGTAGGTGAGATATTGCATGCCAATGGGTTTGTCGAGCCCGTATTTGGCCTCGATGTTGGCGATGACTTCGGGGGGCAGTGAACGCTCGCTGGTAAAGGGGTTACCGGGGGCGAAACGCATCATGAAGAAAGAGACGGTGATCAAGACCAGCAGAGTCGGGATCGCTTCCAATAGCCGTTTAAAAATGAATTTCAACATAGACATTTCCTGTCCTGTACTGCTTCCAAATGGTCGCGGTTGTAATAAAGGCCCGCCGTCTGGCGGGCCCTGCTTGTTATGCGACTTGTTGCTTTAAATCAGTGAGCAATGATGTACATATCTTTGCTGTAGAGGTTATCCAGCGGGTTGGCCGGGTAGCCGCCTACATAGGGTTTGACCATACGGGCAGTCACGTACTGGTAGATGGGGGCGATCGGCATGTCTTTGGCCAGGATCTCTTCAGCCTGGACGTAGAGCTTGTTACGGGCAGCCACATCGACCTGATCACGGGATGAATCCATCAGCTTGTCGAACTCCGGATTGGAGTACTTGCCGTCGTTGTTACCGTGGGTGGTCTGCATCAGATCCAGCATGGAGGAGGCTTCGTTGTAGTCGGCGATCCAGCCGGCACGACCTACGTCAAACTGACCCTGTTTCTTGGTTTCCAGGTAAGTTTTCCACTCCTGGTTGACCAGGCTCACCTGCACGCCCAGCTTCTTCCACATGGAGGCCACGGCCACAGCCACTTTCTTGTGGTTGTCATCGGTGTTGTAGAGCAGCTCGAACTTCAGCGGCTTGCTGGCATCGAAACCGGCCTCTTGCAGCAGCGCTTTGGCCTTGGAATCACGCTCGGCCTGGGTCATCTTCGACCACTCGGGCGCTACCGGCTTGAAGCCATCGACGAAGTCCGGCACCAGGGTGTAACCCGGCGTCTGACCCTGACCCATCACCTTGTCGGCGATCACGTTGCGATCGATGGCATAGGAGAGCGCAGTACGGACACGCACATCGTCAAACGGCTTCTTCTTGACGTTGTACTGGTAGTAGTAAGTACCAACATAACCGGTCACTTTCAGCTCGTCCGGCTTCTCTTTCTTCATCTGCTTGAAGCGCTCGATGGGCATCTGATAGGTGATGTCCACTTCGCCCGCCAGATAGCGGCTCAGGTCGGCGTTGGTAGACTGGATGGGCAGATAGACCACCTTGTTGATAACGGTCTTGCCATCGTTCCAGTAGTGCTTGTTGCGCTCCACTTCGACGCGCTCGTTCACCACCCAGTTCTTCAGGGTATAGGCACCGTTGGATACCATATTTTCCGGCTGGGTCCACTTGTCACCGAACTTCTCGATCACCTTCTTCGGTACCGGATAGGTGGTGGTATGGGAGAGCATGCTGACGAAGTAAGGGATCGCTTTCTCGAGCTGCACTTCGAAGGTGTAGTCGTCGGTCGCCTTCACGCCCAGCGTATCAGCCGGCTTTTTACCTGCGATGATCTCGGAGGCATTGGCAATGGTCGGGATCTCCAGATACCAGGAGTAAGGAGAGGCAGTTTTCGGATCAACGGCACGCTGGAAAGCAAAGACGAAATCGTGGGCAGTGACCGGGTCACCGTTGGACCACTTGGCATCTTTGCGCAGATGGAAGACGTAGTGCTTGTTATCCTTGGTTTCCCAGGATTCAGCCACTGCCGGGAGAATTTCCCCTTTCGGGCCGGAAGCAACGAGACCTTCGAACAGGTCGCGCAGGATATTGGATTCGACCGTTCCTTCGGTCTTGTGCGGGTCAAGGGTCGCAGGCTCGGAGCCGTTGCCTTTTACCAGTTGCTGGACTTCAGCCAGCTTGGTTCCCGCCGGGACATCGGCAGCCTGAGCCACATTGACGCCACCAAACAGTGCAGCCACCAGCAATGTGTTAATCATTGTTTTTTTATGAGTCATTTCCCTACTCCAACAAGAACATTCCATGCGTTTTTTAAAGTGACGGGGTTAAAACCCGCTCCCAGCATAATTCCCTGCCAATTCCGATAATGCAACAGATATTGTCAGGGTAATCGTCATTTTCTGGTCAAAAAATCAGCCGTCATGCGCTTTTTCAGTATTAAAACACCAGCAAAGCGCTCATTTTTCACACAAACGACCGATTCTAGAAAAGACCGGGCAAAAAGCAACCAATAAAAAGCCGGTCACGAGGACCGGCTTTCATAAAGCGGAGCTGGCTCACATCAGGCTGGGGAAAACCCCCTTGATGCCGGCCACCATGATCTCGATACCCAGCGACATCATGATAAGACCCATGATACGGGTCACCACGTTGATGCCGGTGTTGCCCATGATCTTGAACAGCAGCGGCGCGGCGCGGAAGATGAGCCAGGAGCAAAAGGAGAAGACCACGACAACCACTGACATGCCGAGTAGCTGCTGCCAGTGGCTCTGGCTGGCATAGACAATCACCGAGGAGATGGCACCGGGACCCGCCATAAGCGGCAGCGCCAGCGGTACCACGGCGATAGATTCGCGCACCGCCAGTTCGCCCTTTTCCTGTTTGTTATGCTTCACCTCGCCCAGCTTGCCCTGCAGCATCGACCAGGCAATCAGGGTAATCAGCGACCCACCGGCGATCCGGAACGATGCCAGCGAGATGCCAAACCCATCGAGGATCAGCTGCCCCATATACATGGAGACCAGCAGGATCACCATCACCGCGATATTGGCGGTGGTATTGGTTTTCATCCGCTCGGCCTGGGTATGGTGGCTGGTCAGGCTGACAAACACCGGCAACAAACCAAGCGGGTTGATAATTGCGAACAAACCGACAAAAAACTTCAAATACAACGAGACGTCAATTGCTGCCATAGGCGCCTTCCAATAGAGTTTCGGGCCCAGCGGGCCAGTCCATTAATTTCGTGCGTAAATTTACATCATAGCCAGAGCGGGCACCAATCAAATAATCTCACCATTTTGAGGGTTTTTTAGTTAGTTCATCTAATGCATCAGCGCTAACTGGCATAAACCGATGCCAAAAACCCTTTCTACCGCCCGACACGCGCCAGAAAAGTGAGCGCAAGCCTGCTTAATCATGACCAGAGAGTCCGACGATGACAGACCGAATGATCAAGCGACTCGAGAGGATCCAGGCTTTGCCTTCCCACTATTTCAGGCCAGACATCACGTCATTGACTCGGCAAGAGAGCCACAATGCAAAAACCGGGAAAGGGGGCAGAAATGGCCCCCTCGGGGAATAAAGCGGATTAGTCATGGATTAAAACAACAATCATTTTTGCAACAAACGCTGGAATAAAGTGCGTTTGTCGGTGATTTTGAAACCAATTCACTCATATTTGCTAACCTATACCGCCAAAATAGCTCTGCAATCCTATGTTCGATTGCAATTAACCACTTGATAAATGTGGTTTATTACCCTGCGTTAACAAGTCTCTCGCCTTTCCCTTTGATGCACATTCCGATAACATCAGTCAAACAAGGATTGTGAAATAAAATTTCTTTTGTTCTTTTGTTACACATGATCCAGATCAAGTTTTTCTGAGTCAGCCCCGCTCTATAATCGACTCAGAAAGCGATTTAGTAAGGCATGTGAAAAAGCTGTTGCAACGATACCGTCTTGACAGGGCGACTATAATTGCCGGGCATTGCCAACGTCTTACTAAACAGTTTTCAAATAATCAGGAGATAAACATGGCAGTAACCAATTTGGCTGAACTGGATGCACTGGTCGCCCGCGTTAAGGAAGCCCAGCGTGAATTCGCCAGCTTCTCTCAAGAGCAGGTAGACAAGATCTTCCGTGCCGCCGCCCTGGCCGCCAACAACGCCCGTATCCCCCTGGCCCAGATGGCCGTGGAAGAATCCGGTATGGGTATCATCGAAGACAAGGTTATCAAGAACCACTTCGCCTCCGAATACATCTACAACAAGTACAAAGACGAGAAGACCTGCGGCATTCTGAGCGAAGATGATCAGATGGGTACCATCACCATCGCCGAGCCGGTAGGTATCATTTGTGGTATCGTTCCGACCACCAACCCGACCTCCACTGCGATCTTCAAATCCATGATCGCGCTCAAGACACGCAACGCCATCATCTTCTCCCCGCACCCCCGTGCCAAGAACTCCACCAATACCGCTGCCAAGCTGGTACTGGATGCAGCTGTTGCCGCTGGTGCGCCGAAAGACATCATCGGCTGGATCGACCAACCGTCTGTTGAGCTCTCCAACGCCCTGATGAAGCACGAAGACATCAACCTGATCCTGGCCACCGGTGGCCCGGGCATGGTGAAAGCAGCCTACTCCTCCGGTAAGCCTGCTATCGGTGTGGGTGCCGGTAACGTACCTATCGTTATCGACGAAACCGCCGACGTGAAGCGTGCCGTTGCCTCCATCCTGATGTCCAAGACTTTCGATAACGGCGTGGTCTGTGCCTCCGAGCAGGCAGTCATCGTTGTTGATGCCATCTACGACCAGGTTAAAGAGCGTTTTGCATCCCACAAGGGCCACGTGCTCTCCAAAGAAGATGCTGACAAGGTACGTAAAGTCATCCTGATCAACGGTGCCCTGAACGCCAACATCGTTGGCCAGCCAGCCACCAAGATTGCCGAGATGGCAGGCGTGACTGTACCGGCTGATACCAAGATCCTGATCGGTGAAGGCGTCAAGCTGTGTGCAGAAGACGAGTTCGCTCACGAGAAATTGTCCCCGCTGCTCGGTATGTTCCGTGCAAGCAGCTTCGAAAACGCCGTTGATATGGCCTGTGACATGGTCAACATCGGTGGTATCGGCCACACCTCAGGTCTGTACACCGACCAGGACCGCAACGCTGACCGCATCAAGTACTTCGGCGACAAGATGAAGACCGCGCGTATCCTGATCAACACTCCGTCTACCCAAGGCGGTATCGGTGACCTGTACAACTTCGCAATGGCACCGTCCCTGACCCTGGGTTGCGGCTCCTGGAGCGGTAACTCCATCTCCGAAAACGTGGGTCCGAAGCACCTGATCAACAAGAAGACAGTCGCAAAACGGGCAGAAAACATGCTGTGGCACAAACTTCCGAAATCCATCTACTTCCGTCGTGGTTCCCTGCCGATCGCTCTGAGCGACCTGGAAGGTAAAAAGCGTGCCATGGTCGTAACTGACCGCTTCCTGTTCAACAACGGCTACGCCGATGAACTGGTCAGCCTGCTGAAAGCACAGAATATGGAAGTGGAAGTGTTCTACGAAGTAGAAGCTGACCCGACCCTGGCTGTGGTTCGCAAGGGTGCCGAGATGGCCAACTCCTTCAAACCGGACGTTATCCTGGCGCTGGGCGGTGGTTCACCGATGGATGCGGCCAAGATCATGTGGGTGATGTACGAGCACCCGAACACTGCGTTCGAAGATCTGGCCATGCGCTTCATGGACATCCGCAAGCGTATCTACAAGTTCCCGAAAATGGGCGTGAAGGCCGAACTGGTCTGTATCACCACCACTTCCGGTACCGGCTCTGAAGTCACTCCGTTTGCGGTAGTAACCGATGAAGTGTCTGGTCAGAAGTATCCGCTGGCTGACTACGAGCTGACCCCGAACATGGCCATCGTTGATGCCAACCTGGTCATGGGCATGCCGAAGTCCCTGTGTGCCTTCGGTGGTATCGATGCCGTGACTCACGCCATGGAAGCCTATGTTTCCGTACTGGCTAACGAGTACTCCGACGGTCAGGCGCTGCAAGCCCTGAAAATGCTGAAAGAGTACCTGCCATCTAGCTACCAGAACGGTGCCAACGACCCGATCGCTCGTGAGAAGGTGCACAATGCTGCCACCATCGCCGGTATCGCGTTCGCCAACGCCTTCCTGGGTGTGTGCCACTCCATGGCTCACAAACTGGGTGCCGAGTTCCACATTCCGCACGGTCTGGCTAACGCCCTGCTGATCAGCAACGTCATCCGCTACAACGCGAACGACAACCCGACCAAGCAGACTGCGTTCTCCCAGTACGACCGTCCGCAGGCTCGTCGTCGTTACGCCGAAGTCGCTGACCACCTGGGTCTGACTGCTGCCGGTGACCGCACCGCCGCCAAGATCGAGAAGCTGCTGACCTGGCTGGACGAGCTGAAGGCTACCTTGGGTATCCCGGCCTCTATCCGCGAAGCTGGCGTGACTGAAGCTGACTTCCTGGCCAAGGTTGACCAGCTGGCTATCGAAGCTTTCGATGACCAGTGCACCGGCGCCAACCCGCGCTACCCGCTGATCAGCGAGCTGAAGCAGGTTCTGCTGGACTCCTACTACGGTCGTCCGTTCACCGAAGCCGCTCCGGTAACTGCTGCCCCGGTTGAAGCCAAGGTTGAAGGCAAGAAGAAATCCAAGGCCTGATAACCAGTCCTGAGATAACAAGCCCGCGCACTGCGCGGGCTTTTTTTATCTGTCACTTATCACAGAGCTCCTCTCTCCAGCCGATTGCGGTAGTGCAGCCCCTAACTTCCCAACCAACCAACTCGCCCCAACCAATCCGTTATCGACATCCCAACCTGTGACTCTGTATTGATGGGCCCCTGTGATAACAAGAGCACGCTCCATCACCTCCTCTCCCCTACCCGCAACGAATTACCCTGACGGGCAGATGTGAGCAGTCAACGCCATCTCAAGAGCTAAAGGTGTGATAAACAGGATAAGCGGAGCCTCGCTAACGCAATGCAGCAGAACTGCGACTGGCATACGTGCAGGGCCAACCGACTGGCAGAGACAGAGCAATGATAATTCGCAGAGAAAGCGGGAAAGACTGTCAGTGAAGAGAGTTGCAGCACCAGTTGCGCAACCGACGCATCAGCAGTTGCCACGATACAAAGATAAAAAAATGGCAGCCATCAGGCTGCCATCGGGAGAGCACGATTCAGCGATCAGAGGGTCGCAGCGACTTCATCGGAGATGGAGCCGTTGTGATACACCTCTTGCACGTCGTCCAGATCTTCCAGCATGTCGATCAGACGCATCAGCTTGGGTGCAGTTTCTGCATCCAGCTCCGCTTCGGTGGAGGGGATCATGGTCACTTCGGCGCTCTGGGCCTTGAAGCCGGCAGCTTCCAGACCGTCCAGCACGGTACCGAAGTCGTTCGGGGTGGTGTACACCTCGATGGTGCCATCCTCTTCGGTGACCACGTCATCGGCGCCCGCTTCCAGCGCGGCATCCATCAGGGCATCTTCGTCTACGCCCACGAAGGTCAGCAGACCTTTCTTGCTAAACAGATAGGCGACGGAGCCGTCTGTACCCAGGTTGCCACCGCACTTGCTGAAGGCGTGGCGCACTTCGGCTACGGTACGGTTACGATTGTCGGTCAGGCACTCTACCATCACGGCAGAGCCAGCCGGGCCGTAACCTTCGTACACGATGGTCTCGAGCTGTTCGCCATCGCCACCACCGGCGCCACGCTGAATGGCACGGTTGATGGTGTCGCGGGTCATGTTGTTGGTCAGGGCGGCAGTCACCGCAGCACGCAGACGCGGGTTGTTGGCGGGATCGGCATCACCCAGACGCGCGGAGGTAGTGATTTCGCGGATCAGTTTGGTGAAGATCTTGCCACGCTTGGCGTCCTGAGCGGCCTTGCGGTGTTTGATGTTGGCCCATTTACTGTGACCTGCCATAGAGACTCTCCGTTATTTTTTAAATGTCAGTAACACTGATCATGACTAACCCAAGGGAAACACAGAGGCCGCACGGCGGCGGCCTCCGGTGCCGGTATCGGCTTACTCGTCGCCCTTGACGGTGGTTGCAATCGCCAGCTCACCCAGTTGGGCGGCATTGGCAAGGCTGGGGGCGTCTGTCATCAGACAGGCAGCCGCGGTCGTTTTCGGGAAGGCGATGACGTCCCGAATGTTTTCGGTGCCGGTCAGCAGCATGCTGAGACGGTCCAGACCGAAGGCCAGACCGGCGTGCGGCGGGGTACCGTACTTCAGCGCATCCAGCAGGAAGCCGAACTTCAGGCGCTGCTCGGCCGGGGTGATACCCAGGATATCGAACACGGTGGACTGCATCTCGCTGTTGTGGATACGGACAGAGCCGCCACCCACTTCGTAGCCGTTGATCACCATGTCGTAGGCGTTGGCGTAAGCACCCACCGGATTGGCTTTCAGCTCGGCCGGGCTCATGTTGCTCGGCGCGGTGAACGGGTGGTGCATGGCGGCCAGACCACCTTCACCATCTTCCTCGAACATCGGGAAGTCGATGACCCACAGCGGTTTCCAGCTGTTCTCCAGCAGGCCCAGATCGCGACCCACTTTCAGACGCAGGGCGCCCATGGCATCGCAGACCACTTTCTTGCTGTCAGCGCCAAAGAAGATGATATCGCCGTCGGCAGCGCCGGTACGAGCCAGGATCTCGCGCACGATGGCGTCAGAGAGGAACTTGGCAACCGGAGACTGCACGCCTTCGATACCATTGGCCGCTTCGTTGACCTTCATCCAGGCCAGGCCCTTGGCACCGTAGATGCCGACAAACTTGGTGTATTCGTCGATCTGCTTGCGAGAGAGTTCAGCACCGCCCGGGACTTTCAGGGCAGCCACACGGCCTTTCGGATCGTTGGCGGGGCCCGCGAACACGGCGAACTCGACAGCAGTCAGCAGATCAGCCACATCGACCAGCTCCATTGGCAGACGCAGGTCCGGCTTGTCGGAGCCGTAGCGACGCATGGCTTCGTCGAAGGTCATGATCGGGAAGTCGCCCAGATCCACGTTCAGGATGTGCAGCCACAGTTTGCGGATCATCTCTTCCATCACTTCACGCACTTGCGGCGCGGTCATGAAGGAGGTCTCCACGTCGATCTGGGTGAATTCCGGCTGGCGGTCGGCACGCAGGTCTTCGTCACGGAAGCACTTGACGATCTGGTAGTAGCGATCGAAGCCGGACATCATCAGCAACTGCTTGAACAGCTGGGGTGATTGCGGCAGAGCGTAGAACTTGCCCTTGTGCACGCGGCTCGGCACCAGATAGTCACGGGCACCTTCCGGGGTGGCCTTGGTCAGCATCGGGGTCTCGATATCGAGGAAGCCGTGCTCGTCCATGAAGCGGCGTACGAAGGCGCTGGCCTTGGCACGGGTTTTCAGGTACTTGGCCATCTCGGGACGACGCAGATCCAGGTAGCGATACTTGAGGCTGATCTCTTCGCTGTTGACCTGATTGAAGTCCAGCGGCAGCGGCTCGGCACGGTTGATGATGTTGAGCTCGTGAGCGAACACTTCGATGGCGCCAGTGGCCATGTCGCTGTTGCGCTGGGACTCGGGACGGGTGCGCACCACACCGGTCACCTGGATGCAGAACTCGCCGCGCAGCTCGGAGGCCAGCGCGAACGCGTCCGGCTTGTCCGGATCGAAGAACACCTGAACGATCCCTTCCCGGTCGCGCATATCGATAAAGATCAGACCGCCGAGATCACGACGACGATGAACCCAACCGCACAATGTAATGGTCTGCCCTGCATGGGCCTCATTGACCTGTCCGCAATAGATAGAGCGCATGGACTTCTTCCTTCGAAATTGTAGAGAGACGGTTAACCTTGGGCCGCCGGGCACGACTGGCAAGCACCGTCTGTCTCACAGCTGGCCAGATTCTTTTTCTTACCCGGTTTGAAATCAGTCTCGTACCATCCGGTTCCCTTGAGCCGGAAGCCTGCCGCCGATATCAGCTTGACCAGATTCGGCTTGCTACAGGCCGGACAGTCGGTCAGGGGGGCATCGGAAAGCTTTTGCAGTTTTGCCAATTCATGGCCACAGACGTCGCAACGATATTCGTAGATAGGCATGGGTCACAAGAAATTGATAAACAAAAGGGCTGGCATTATAGAGGAAAACCCCCTTTTGGGTAAAATGGCCAGCAGCCTCCTTTCGCCAGTTTTTTGCGCTCGATGGCAAAAAGCGGGCAAAAAATCGGCACGAATGCACCAAGAGCGAAGAGAATAGCCATCATGAGCCTCTATTTGGGCCTGCCACAGTGGTCCCACCCCAGCTGGCCAGGCCAGTTGCTGGGCCTTGGCGCCAAGCCTGCCGAACACCTCTCCCACTACGCCACCGTGTTCAATTCGGTGGAGGGCAATACCACCTTCTACGCCCTGCCGACCCCCGATACGGTACAGCGCTGGGCCGATGCGGTGCCCGATCACTTTCGTTTCAACTTCAAATTTCCGCAAACCATCAGCCACCAGAGCGATCTGGTGAGCGCAGACAAACAAGTCGCCGACTTTATTCGTCTGCTCGCCCCGCTGCACGACAAGCTGGGGCTGCTCACCCTGCAGTTGCCCGCCCGTTTCGGGCCACAGGGGCTGGCCAGACTGGCGGCCTTCATCGATCGGCTGCCGCGGGCGTTTCGCTACGCCCTCGAGGTGCGTCACCCTGAGTTCTTCGCCAAGGGGGAGGCCGAGCGGGCATTAAACCGGCTGCTGATGGAACAGGGTGTGAACCGGGTGATGCTCGACAGCCGGCCACTCTTCTCGGTGCAAGCAACCACGCCAGCCCTTGTCGATGCCCAGGGCAAGAAACCGCGCCTACCGGTGCATCTGCTGGCCACCGCCAACGCCCCCATGGTGCGCTTTATCGGCCTGCCGGATCCGGCGGCCAATCACCCCTTCCTGCCCAGCTGGCTCCCCCACTGGCGCCAGTGGCTCGCGGAGGGGAAAGATCTCTACCTCTATATACATACTGCCGACAACGCCCAGGCACCTGAGCTGGCCCGCCAGATCACCCGCTTGCTGGAGCAGGATATGGCCCCCTGGCCGGGGGAAAACGATCGCGCACGGCAGGGAGTGCTGCGCTTTTAGCCAACCCATTCTGTGGCCATCGTTTCGCTGTAAAAAAAGTACTTTTTTGTGGCGTGGCAAGCCCTGGCGTCAAGACAAACGGCCATCAATCCTCTACACTACCGCCCCAAGTAAGGGTCCGGAACATGGCCCGTACGAACAGGACAGGTCCAAAGGATTTCATGACCAGCCACCCCGTTCGTAAACAGGTGATAAATCTACTCTGATGGGTGTCACCCAACGACTCAATTGAACAATACAGCCGGGTGATGTCCCGACTGTCAGGTTGCGCCAGCATGCATACCAAAGATCAAATTTTTGCCGCCCCGATCGCCCGATTGGGTGACTTCTGTTTTGACGAACAGGTCGTCGACGTGTTTCCCGATATGATCCAGCGCTCGGTGCCGGGTTACAGCAACATCATCTCTGCCATCGGCATGATGGCCGCCCGCTACGCCCAACCCGAGAGCCGACTCTATGATCTCGGCTGCTCACTGGGCGCCGCGACCCAGGCGATGCGTCGCCATGTCAGCCAGCCCGGCTGCCGCATCACCGCGGTGGATCTCTCCCATCCGATGATCGAGCGCGCCCGCGCCCACCTCTCCGGCTTCAAATCCGAGGTACCGGTGGAGCTGGTGGAAGCAGATATCTGCGACATCGAGATCGAGAACGCCTCCGTGGTGGTGCTCAACTTCACCCTGCAATTTGTCGAACCAGAGAAACGGACCGCCCTGATCCAGCGCATTCACGATGGGCTGCGCCCGGGCGGGATCCTGATCCTGAGCGAAAAGTTCCGCTTCGAAGATGAACCGGTCAACGAGCTGCTGATCGATCTGCATCTCGACTTCAAGCGGGCCAATGGCTACAGCGAGCTGGAGATCAGCCAGAAACGAACTGCCCTTGAGAACGTGATGCGCACCGACAGCCTGCCGGTGCATCAGGCCCGTCTGCGGGAGGCCGGTTTCGTCCATCAGGATCTCTGGTTCCAATGCTTTAACTTCGGCTCCATGATTGCCATCAAATCCAGCGACGCCCAGCCATGATCGACTTTGCCAATTTCTATCAACTAATTGCCAAAAACCGGCTGAGCCACTGGCTGCATACCCTGCCCGCCCAGCTGCACGCTTGGCAACATGACAACCAGCATGGCGACCTGCCGCGCTGGAACCGCGCCCTCAACAAGCTGCCGGTGGTCTCCCCCGGCAACATCGAGCTGAAAAGCCGGGTCGAGATTGGTTCGGCCGAGAGCCTTGGCGAAGGGGAGCGCAAGAAGGTCGAGAGCCTGCTGCGTCACTTCATGCCCTGGCGCAAGGGGCCGTTCACCGTACACGGCATCCACATCGATACCGAGTGGCGCTCTGACTGGAAGTGGGATCGGGTGCTGCCCCATATCAGCCAGCTCGAAGGCCGTTACGTGCTGGATGTGGGCTGCGGCAGCGGTTACCACCTCTGGCGCATGGTGGGTGAAGGGGCTCGGCTTGCAGTCGGCATCGACCCGAGTCCGCTGTTCCTCTGCCAGTTCGAGGCCATTCGCCACTTCGCGGGCAATGATCAGCGCGCCCACCTGTTGCCGCTCGGCATTCAGGAACTGCCGGAGCTGCGTGCCTTTGACACCGTCTTCTCCATGGGGGTGCTCTATCACCGCAAATCCCCCATCGAGCACATCGAGCAGCTGCGCAATCAATTGAAAGATGATGGCGAGCTGGTGCTTGAGACCCTGGTGATCGATGGCGGGGTCAACGACGTGCTGATGCCCACTGACCGTTACGGCAAGATGCGCAACGTCTGGTTTATTCCCTCAAGCCGCGCCCTCAAGCTGTGGGTCGAGCGCTGCGGCTTCACCGACGTGCGGATAGTAGACGAGAATATGACCAGCACCGACGAACAGCGTCGTACCGACTGGATGATTAATGAATCCCTGAGTGACTATCTGGATCCAGACAATCCAGCACTCACGGTAGAAGGACACCCGGCGCCGAAACGTGCCGTACTGATTGCCCGCAAGGCCAAAGACTAGCCGATGGCGATTCAGGAAGTTACACTGACCCAATTCCAGGAAGCACAGTTAAATGAATGACATGAAAAGCAAATTAAAAGGAATGACCCTGCTCTCCCTGCTTAGTCTCGGCGGGTGTGTCAATATGGAAAAAGCGCCTCAGGTCCCTGCTCTGACGCTGGCCGAGCTTCGTAGCGAGCTGAGCCAGAGCGAGCAGCGCCTGCAAACATCCATGGAACAGCAACAGAAGCAGTATGTGCAGCAACAGCACCTGCTGGTTCAGCTCAACACAGATGTCACCAATATGAAAGAGTCCGTCAAGCAAGTAGACCACAAGCTCGCCACCCTCCCCTCCGAGCCGCCCAAGCCGATGGCCATCCCCACCGAGAAGTGCCCGGCCCCCAATCAGGGTCACACCATCGATGGCAAGCTGATGGTCGGTGAAGCCGAGTGGATCTGGGTTGATGCGGCCAACGACGCCTTCCAGGCGCGGGTCGATACCGGTGCGACCACCTCCTCCATCAGTGCGCAGGAGATCACCATTTTCGAGCGCAACGGCAAAAACTGGGTGCGCTTCTTCCTGAGCCATCAGGAAGTGGACGACAAGCTCCAGATCGAAGCGCCGCTGGTACGCCATGTACGGGTGCGTCAGGCCTCTGCCGACGACCTCGACCGCCGTCCGGTAGTGCGTCTGGCCGTGCGCATTGGCGACATGACCGAGAAAGCCGAATTTACCCTGAAAGACCGTAGCGACATGACCTTCCCTGTGCTGCTGGGTCGCGAATTTTTGAAAGACATCGCCGTGGTTGATGTGGCCCGCGAATATATCCAACCCAAACCCAAGCTCAAGGATGTGAAATAATCCATGGTTTCCCGTAAGCCGTTCTATTTGCTGGTAGCCCTGCTGTACATTGTCGGCCTGGGGATGACGATCTATCACCATATCGCGTTGGATGTACCGCTGACGCCCGGTGAAAAGCGCCAGATCTGGTCCATCGAAGCCAAGCTGGAGTTTGAGGCGACCGGTGAGCCGGTGATCGCCTCTCTGGCCATCCCGGGCACCCAGCCCGGTTTCACCCTGATGAACGAGAACGCCGCCAGCCCCGGCTACGGCCTCTCCTTCGTCGAGAAAGATGGCGATGCCCGCGCCGAGTGGTCCATCCGCACCGCCTCTGGCCGTCAGGAGCTTTACTACCGCGTCGACATGATGGCGGATGCCCATGCCAAACCGGCCGCCAATCCGCAGCCGCCTGCCATCGAGAAGCAGATCGAGAGTGAGCCTTATGCCACCGCGATGAAGCAGATCCTCGAGCGGGCGCAGGAGCGCTCTGCCGACGGCTACACCCTGACTCGCGAGATCATCAAGGAGATCGAGAAGCAGGAGCAGAACGCCGAGCTGCTGAAAAAGCACAAGAGCCGCGCCAACCTGATCGCCGAGCTGCTCAACAATGCTGACGTCCCCACCCGCGTGGTGCATGCTCTGAATCTGGAAGATGGCCGCCGTCGTCAGGAGCTGGTGGATTATCTGCAGGTATTCAACAGCCCGACCGACTACAAGCTGTTCAACCCGCAAACCGGTGAACAGGGTCGTCCGGCCAACCTGCTGCTGTGGGAATACAATTCCGGCGCCCTGCTGGACGTGACCGGTGGTCACAACTCCCGTGTCAGCTTCTCGATGATCGAACAGGAGCAGCCGGTCAGCGTGGCACTGGCGCAGAAGTTCGAAAAATCAGAGATGATGAACTTCTCCATCCACAGCCTGCCGCTGGAAGAGCAGACCCTGTTCAAGGGCTTGCTGCTGATCCCGATCGGCGTGCTGATGGTGGTGTTCCTGCGGGTTCTGGTTGGGATCAAGACCTCAGGTACCTTTATGCCTGTGCTGATCGCGGTCGCCTTTATCCAGACCTCGCTGGTCACCGGTCTCATCGGCTTCCTGCTGATCGTCGGCACCGGTCTCATCATCCGCTCCTATCTGTCGCGGCTTAACCTGCTGTTGGTCGCCCGAATATCGGCCATCATCATCATGGTTATCTCGATGATCGGTATCTTCTCGGCGTTCGCCTTCAAGCTGGGGCTGACCGACGGCATGAAGATCACCTTCTTCCCGATGATCATCCTCTCCTGGACCATCGAACGGATGTCCATCCTGTGGGAAGAAGAGGGCCCGAAAGAGGTGTTCCGCCAAGGCGGCGGCTCTCTGCTGGTTGCCGTCATCGCCTATCTGGCCATGGATAACGAGCTTATTCGTCACCTCACCTTCAACTTCCTCGGCCTGCAGCTGGTGCTGATGGCGACCGTGCTGTTGATGGGTAACTACACCGGCTACAAGCTGAGCGAACTGAAGCGCTTCAAGCCGCTGGTGGACGAGATGAAATCTGGCGTCACCCCGGGTAAGGACAAGTAACCGATGTGGTTCTGGGAAAAATACACAACCCCGTGGAGCCTGTCCCAATCAGGCATCCTCGGCATGAACAAGCGCAACCACTCCTACATCAGCCGCTACAATCCGCGCAGCCTCTATCCGCTGGTGGATGACAAGCTGCAGACCAAGCAAATTGCGCTGGATGCAGGGGTTACCGTGCCTGAGCTGATCGGTACCATCCGTGCCCAGCACGATGTGGGTCGCATCACCGAGCTGGTAAAAGATTGGCCGGGCTTCTGCATCAAGCCGGCCCGTGGCTCGGGCGGCAAGGGGATCCTGGTGATCCTGCGTCAGGAAGATGGCCTCTTCTATAAACCCAACGGCAGCGCCTCCAACGGTCAGGATCTGGAGCGCCATGTTTCCAACATTCTGGCGGGGCTCTATTCGCTTGGCGGCAAGCCCGACGTGGCGCTGGTCGAAGGCCTCATCAACTTTGATGATGTGTTCGACGGCTACTCTTTTGAAGGGGTACCCGATGCCCGAGTGATCATCTTCAAAGGGTTCCCGGTGATGGCGATGATGCGCCTCTCCACCTCGGCTTCCGATGGCAAGGCGAACCTGCACCAGGGCGCCGTGGGAGTGGGTCTGTGCCTGCGTACCGGTCGTGCCCTGCGGGCAGTGCAGTTTGGCAATCCGCTGCGCCACCACCCGGATACCGGCCTCGACCTCTATGAGCTCAAGGTCCCACACTGGGATACCCTGCTCACCCTGGCCGCCTCCTGCTACGAGATGTCGGGTCTGGGCTATATCGGTACCGATATGGTGCTGGACAAGTTCCGCGGCCCCATGCTGCTGGAGCTCAACGCCCGTCCCGGTCTTGCCATCCAGATCGCCAACGGTCGCGGCTTGGTGCCCAATCTCAAGACTATCGAGAAGCTGGGCCAGGTGAAGATGAACGTGGAGCAGCGAGTCAATTTCGCCAAGGATCACTTCGGGATCTTTGAGGAATAACTTCTTCGCTTGTGAACTAAGCGCGCCTATGGCGCGCTTTTTTTATGGCGATTGTCTGTCGGCATATCCCCCCACCTAGCCATTCGGATCAGCATCTCATTTCGAAACAACGAGTACGCCAGCGAACGGCAGCTTGGAATAGCGATGGAGCGAGAAGAGTGTGACCGCAATGTCAGGGGATGGATAAATCTCTGGTATAAAAAAACCGGCGCCAAGACGCCGGTTCTTCAAGGAGAGTGCAGCCCGATTACAGGGAGTCAGCATTCTCGGACAGGTACTTGGCAACGCCGTCCGGAGAGGCTTGCATACCTTTTTTGCCTTTTTCCCACTGAGCCGGGCACACTTCGCCGTGCTCTTCGTGGAATTGCAGGGCATCGACCATGCGCAGCATCTCGTCGATGTTGCGGCCCAGCGGCAGATCGTTGACAACCTGGTGACGAACGACACCGTTCTTGTCGATCAGGAAGGAGCCACGGAACGCCACGCCGGCTTCCGGATGCTCAACGTCATAGGCTTTGCAGATTTCGTGTTTCACGTCGGCGATCAGCGGGTACTTGACCTGACCGATACCGCCATCTTCCACTTTGGTGTTGCGCCATGCGTTGTGGGAGAACTGGGAATCGATGGAAACACCGATCACTTCCACGCCACGCTTCTGGAACTCTTCATAACGGTGATCGAAGGCAATCAGCTCGGACGGGCAGACGAAGGTGAAATCGAGCGGATAAAAGAAGACAACGGCAGCTTTGCCTTTGATGTGGGATGACAGGTTGAATGAATCAACGATCTCGCCATTACCCAGAACAGCTGCGGCGGTAAAATCGGGTGCGGGACGGCCTACCAATACCATATTCAATTCCTCTTTATGTGAAGTGAACAATCCGGTGAGGATTGGGCTACCTAGAGCCAAGTCCATCTAATTCAAGCGACAAACTATAGACCTGATGGTAGATTAGTTAAATCAAATTAAATAGATAGCATTAATCGGGTTTTTCTATGCAACGTTGGCCCAGCCTCAAACAGCTGCAATATCTGGTCGCTCTCGATGAGCACAAGAACTTCAACCGCGCCGCCAAGGCCTGTCATGTCAGCCAGTCGACCCTGAGTACCGGGATCCAGACGCTGGAGGACATGATGAACCTGCAACTGGTGGAGCGGGACCACAAGAGCTTCATTATGACCCCGGTCGGCATGGAAATCGTCGAGCGCGCTCGCAATTTACTCTCCGATGCGCGGGATCTAATGGAGCTCGGGCAACATCAGGGCGGCGTGATGCAGGGGACGGTACGTCTTGGCTGCATTCCCACCATCGCCCCCTTCCTGCTGAGCAAGCTGCTGAAAGAGTGCAGCAAAACCTATCCTGACCTCGAATTGTTGCTGCGTGAAGACACCACCAGCAATCTGCTCAAGCAGCTGGAACAGGGTCAGCTCGACTTGCTGATCCTCGCCCTGCCCATCGAGATCGGGGGATTTCACTGCAAGACCGTGGGCCAGGATCCGTTCCACATGGTGATGCCCGCCAGCATGGCGGCCGGTCTGCATACCCCGTTCGACTACAAGGAGCTGCCCAACCAGAGCATCTTCCTGCTGGAGCGGGAGCACTGCCTCACCGAGCACGCAGTGAGCGCCTGCCGCCTGCGGGACAAGAGCAAGATCAACCCGTTTGCCGCCACCAGCCTGCACACCCTGGTGCAGATGGTGGAAGCGGGCCTTGGCACCACCTTCCTGCCGCAGATGGCCATCGATGCCGGCATTC
Organism: Aeromonas sp. FDAARGOS 1416; assembly: GCF_019048085.1. NCBI lineage: Bacteria > Pseudomonadati > Pseudomonadota > Gammaproteobacteria > Aeromonadales > Aeromonadaceae > Aeromonas > Aeromonas sp. FDAARGOS 1416. The sequence continues at coordinate 2,177,498 of NZ_CP077301.1, forward strand.
TTGCCAACTCCGATCTGGTGGCCATCCCGCTGCCGGGAGAGACCTCCTATCGCGAGATCGGGCTGGTCTGGCGCCCCAGCACCACCCGGGTGCAGACCTTCTACAAGCTGGCCGAGCTGCTTAAACCGCTGATCAGCCACAACGAGTGACAACAAACGCCAGCCCTCGGGTTGGCGTTTTTCAGTTCCCCACCACATTTTTCCTATCGGAGACTAGGTCTGGAGTCAGATCCCTGTTTATGATGGAAAAGTTGTCGCGCCCCCTACCGCCAGAACGATTTGGCAGGATATGGCGCTCGATAAATGTCTCGTTTGGTAGACCCGTCCGTGGAGAGAGCCCGATGTATCGCAAGCTGCTGCTATCCCTGCTGACTCTGCTGCTGGCCGCCTGCTCCAGCACGCCGGAGCCGCCTCCGGCCCCCCGGCAGAGCAGTGCCTTTGATGGCTTCTACCAACAGTGGCGCGGTGTTCCCTACCGCATGGGCGGCGCCAGCCGCGCCGGGCTAGACTGCTCCGCCTTCACCCAGCTCGCCTACAGTCAGGTGCTGGGCTTCAACCTGCCAAGAACCACCGAATCTCAGGCCAGCATTGGCAAACAGGTGGATCGCTACCGGCTGCAACACGGGGATCTGGTCTTCTTCAAAACCGGCTGGCAACAGTACCATGTGGGGGTCTACACAGGTGCCGGCGAGTTTATTCACGCCTCCACCAGCAAGGGAGTGATCCGCTCCCGCCTCGACAACGTCTACTGGAACAGTCGCTACTGGCAGGCACGTCGGGTGACCCAGTAACCACTCAAACGCCTGCTTGCGGCACAAGTTGCGTGCCGATACTCTCCGTCAATCCATGTCGCTATGTCGGGACACACAACCCACGCTTATAACTCAATTGGCCCCAAAGCCTGCATATCACACCATTTTGTGATAAGGTGGTGGCCAATTTTTAACACTTTCGCCTCTTTCTCATACGTTCTCTGTCCTGATTGACAACAAGCGAGGCGATAACAAGCAGCGCGCGGCGAAAGTGGAGTGTGGCGCAACACTGCCGGACGGGTGGCCCACAGCTGCAGTATCAAGGGTTAAATAGATAAGGAGATCGTGCAATGAAACAGTATCAAAGCTGGCTGGGGCAATACCTGATGAGTCGCCGTGACGGTGACCACGCCATGGCATGCGAGATGGCGAGTTCCATCTGCGAGTTCTGGCAGCAGCAGGGTGATGAAAACGAACTGGACAAGTGGCAGCAGATTTACCAGAACCATCTGGAAAAGACCACCTGATCCCGACCGTTGCCTTGCTGCCAGCCACCCGGTGTTGGCAGCAAGGCCACTCGCGACCAACCACCATCAGCCAACCCCTCTCCCCCAATTTTCCCGCTACGTTAAACCGCTACCTTCGTTCACTCGCGCTTTACCATCTTCATTTTGCTCTTGCGCACCGGCCTCTGTTCATTCCATCTCGGCAGCCATTTCCTGCGCCCAGTCGATAAAGGCCTGGATCTTGGGACACGCCCGATTGGGCAGGGTCGCCATGTAATAACGCTGCTCGCACTTGATCTCCAGCCCGGCAAAAGGGGCCAACAGCTCGTTGCGTGCCAGTCGCTTGCTCACCAGATTCTTGCGCCCCATGGCGATCCCGGCGTGATTCATGGCGGCGATGATGGCGAGATCCGAGCGATCAAAACCCATGCTCAACTGGCATGCCTCGAGGCTGACCCCGGCGTGGCGAGCCCAGCAGCTCCATTCATCGGTATCCGAGTCAAATCCCCACGCCTGCCGATCATGAAGCAGACGGCACAAGGACAAGTTGGCGGGATTGCCGACAAGCCCGTGCTGCTCGGCATATTCCGGGCTGCAGACCGGCAGCATGTACTCATCCATCAGCGGGTGGATGGCAAGCCGCTCCGGGCTCTTCTCATCGAAATAGAGGGTCAAATCGATGCCATAACCATGCAGGTTGATGTTCTCGTTGCCAGTGATGATATTGAGCTCGATCTGCGGATGCTGGCGGGAGAAATCAGCCAACCTGGGCACCAGCCAGCACTGGGCGATGGAGGGACGCGAATAGATGGTCAGGGTACCGGATAGTTCCTGATTCTTGATCTCCAGGATCTCCTGATTGATGAACTCCAGCGACGATTTGAGCGCCCAGAACACCCGCTGCCCATCCGCCGTCAGTACCACCTTGCGGTGAAAACGCTCAAAGAGCTTGAACCCCAGCTCCTCTTCCAGCGCGCTGATCCGGTGACTCACGGCACTGGGACTCAGCGACAATTCATCAGCTGCCATGGCAAAGGATCCGTGGCGGGCGGCCGCCTCGAAGGTGTGCAGCTTGGCCAGCTGGTAGCCACTCAGCAGTTTGTTGCGCGATATGTAATTATCCCCGTTATACATTCATCCCCCTCTTCGCGATGGCCGCCAATGATACACCCACAGGCCACCTTCAGGATGAAGCCAAAAGACCCAAAGAGTGTAATTTAGATAAATTGTGACCAATGTAGCGTCTTTGCATCACTTCAGCTCACCCAAGTGGTCGATTTCATCATTTGTCAGCCCCGCCTCATTTTCATTCAATAAGCGCATAAACAATCACAAACAACAGATGTCGAGGCGCAGTATGAGTTCAGAGGTATGGGTCATCGCTACCTTGCTAAGTAGCATCGTTCTTATCGTGGTCACCATAGTGAAGGGCAAGATCCACCCCTTTCTTGCCCTGCTGCTGGCCAGCTTCTATGTGGGCACCCTGATGGGGATGGAGCCCCTCAAGATAGTCAGCGCCATGGAAGAGGGCATTGGCGGCACGCTCTGCTTTCTCGCCGCCGTCATCGGCCTTGGCACCATACTCGGCAAGATGATGGAGGTGTCGGGCGCGGCGGAGCGCATCGGCCTCGCCCTGCAGAGATGCCGCTGGCTTTCGCCGGATGTCATCATGGTGCTGGTTGGTCTGGTATGTGGCATCACCCTGTTTGTCGAAGTCGGCGTGGTACTGCTGATCCCGCTGGCCTTCTCCATCGCCCGCAAGACCAACACCTCGCTGCTCAAGCTGGCCATTCCGCTCTGTACCGCCCTGATGGCCGTGCATTGCATCGTACCGCCTCACCCTGCCGCCCTCTACGTCACCAATCAGCTGGGCGCCGATGTGGGATCCGTCATCGTCTATGGTCTGGCGGTCGGGCTGTTTGCCTCGCTGGTGGGCGGTCCGCTGTTTCTGAAGCTGCTGGGTAACCGGATTCCATTCAAGGAGGTACCCGCTGCCTTTGCCGACATCAAGGCCCGCGATGAAGCAACTCTCCCGACCTTAAGCGCCTCGCTCTTCACCGTGCTGCTGCCCATCCTGCTGATGCTGGCCAAGACGGTCGCCGAGCTCAACATGGATCACGCCAGCCACCTCTATACCGTGCTGGAGTTTATCGGCAACCCCATCACCGCCATGTTCATTGCCGCCTTCACCGCCTACTACGTGCTGGGGATCCGCCAGCAGATGAAGATGGAAGGGCTGCTCAACAAGACCGAGGAGTGCTTCTCCTCCATCGCCAATATCCTGCTCATTATCGGAGCGGGCGGCGCCTTCAACGGCGTACTCAAGGCGAGTGGGCTGGGCGACTCTCTGGCCACTATCCTCTCCCAGTTGGATATGCACCCGATTCTGCTGGCCTGGCTGGTGGCTATCGTGCTGCACGCCGCCGTGGGCTCCGCCACCGTCGCCATGATGGGCGCCACCGCCATCGTCTCCCCCATCATGGTGCACTACCCGGATATCAGCCCGGAGATCATGACCCTGGCCATCGGCTCCGGTGCCATTGGCTGCACCATGGTGACTGACTCTCTGTTCTGGCTAGTCAAGCAGTATTGCGGCGCCACCCTGAACGAAACGCTCAAGTACTACACCACCGCCACCTTGGTCGCCTCCCTGATGGCGCTGGCCGGTACCTTCCTGCTCTCCTATATCGTGTAACAAGACCGAGAACACTATGAAAAACATCGACGTACAACAACTCACAGCGCAATTTCCACTGGTGCAATCCCTGATCGCGCTTGAGCCAGTCACCTGGTTCAACCCCAACACCACCACTCTGGCTGCCGGTCTGCCCTATGTGGGGCTCGATAACAACAATGTGGCGGACGCTTCCGCTCGGCTGGCCCGCTTCGCTCCCTACATGTGCGAGGCCTTCCCCGAGACCCGCGCCAGCAACGGCATCCTGGAGTCCGAGATCGCCGCTATTCCGGCGATGCAGGCTACGCTCAACCAGCGCTACGGAGTCGAGGTCACCGGTCGACTACTGCTCAAAAAAGATAGCCACCTGCCCATCTCCGGCTCCATCAAGGCGCGAGGCGGTATCTACGAGGTGCTGACTCACGCCGAACAGTTGGCGATCAAGGCTGGTCTGCTGCGGGAAGAGGATGACTACCGCAAACTGTTCAGCGACGAGTTTCGCCAGTTCTTCAGCCACTACAGCATCGCAGTGGGCTCCACCGGCAACCTTGGCATGTCCATCGGCATCATGAGTGCCAAGCTCGGCTTTACCGTCACCGTCCACATGTCGGCCGATGCGCGGGAGTGGAAGAAGCGCAAGCTGCGTGAACACGGCGTCATCGTGGTCGAATATGCCGAAGATTACGGGGTGGCGGTGGAACAGGGGCGCAAAGAGGCCGAACGCGACCCCAACTGCTTCTTTATCGATGACGAGAACTCCCGCACCCTGTTCCTCGGCTACTCGGTGGCGGGCGAGCGGGTGAAAGCGCAGTTCGACCAGATGGGTATCAAGGTGGATGCCGACCACCCGCTGTTTGTCTACCTGCCCTGCGGCGTGGGTGGCGGCCCGGGCGGCGTGGCCTTTGGTCTCAAGCTCGCGTTCGGGGATAACGTTCACTGCTTCTTCGCCGAGCCCACTCACTCCCCCTGCATGTTGCTGGGGGTCCACACCGGATTGCACGATGCCATTGCGGTGCAGGATCTGGGCATCGACAACCTCACCGCAGCCGACGGCCTCGCGGTAGGGCGCGCCTCTGGTTTCGTCGGCCGCGCCATGGAGCGGCTGCTGGCAGGCTTCTACACCCTGAGCGATCAGGAGATGTATGACCTGCTGGGACTGCTGGCGCGCGATGAGCAGATCACACTCGAACCGTCAGCCCTGGCGGGTATGGCAGGCCCGTGGCGGGTGGCAGCCAATCCCGAGTGGCTCACCGGGCGCGGTTGCGATGCCGCAACCATGGCCCGCGCCACCCATCTGGTGTGGGCCACCGGCGGTGGCATGGTGCCCGCCGAAGAGATGGCAAAGTACCTGGCCAGCGCCAAGCTCTAGGCTTTTTCGCCACTTTTATCTGCAAATCAACCCGCCATCACGGCGGGTTTTCTGTTTTGGGAACAAGGGGATGGGGCAGTTCTGTCGCAATCCATGGCGACAATTTCCCCAAGTTGGTCAGTTTGTGCTAAAATGGCGCTCATTTTTTGACATCTCGCGTCACGTTCGCCGCCAGATTGCCCATCGGGCTCTCTGCCCGGGTCGTGACTTTGCACCATCATGCCTGATGATGTTCCCCCCAGGATGAGCCGACAGGCTCCCGTCAAGGTGGGCACCCTCAAGGGCACATCAGATAAGGAGATCGGGTAATGAAACAATATCAAAGCTGGCTGGGAGATTATCTGATGAGTCGACGTGACGGAGATCACGCGATGGCTTCGGAACTTGCCAACACCATCTGCGCCTTCTGGAAGGCCCAGGGTGATGAAGCAGAAACCAGCAAATGGCAGCAACGCTATCAGCAACACGTAGAGCAGGCGCAATAAGCCCCTTCACTCTTTCGCGATAAAAAAACCGGCGCACATGGCGCCGGTTTTGCGTTTCTGGCAAGCAGCAGATTACATCTGGTCGATCATGTCCTGAGCAAACTGGGAGCAGGAGCGCAGGGTGGCCCCTTCCATCAGACGCTCGAAGTCATAGGTGACGGTCTTGTTTCGGATCGCCGCTTCCATCCCCTTGATGATGAGATCGGCCGCTTCGACCCAACCCATGTGGCGCAGCATCATCTCGGCAGAGAGGATCAGGGAGCCCGGATTGACCTTGTCCTGACCGGCATACTTAGGTGCAGTGCCGTGGGTCGCCTCGAACAGGGCCACGCCGTCACCGATGTTGGCACCCGGTGCGATACCGATACCGCCTACCTGAGCGGCCAGCGCGTCGGAGATGTAGTCGCCGTTGAGGTTCATACAGGCGATGACGTCATACTCGGCCGGACGCAGCAGGATCTGCTGCAGGAAGGCGTCGGCGATGACATCCTTGATGACGATGGTCTTGCCGGTTTTCGGGTTCTTGAAGGAGCACCATGGGCCGCCATCGATCAGCTGGGCACCGTACTCGTTCTGGGCCAGAGCATAGCCCCAATCCTTGAAGGCACCTTCGGTGAACTTCATGATGTTGCCCTTGTGCACCAGAGTCACGGAGTCGCGATCGTTGTCGATGGCATACTCGATGGCGGCACGCACCAGACGCTCGGTACCGGCTTTGGACATCGGCTTGATGCCGATCCCGCAGGACTCGGGGAAGCGAATTTTCTTCACGCCCATCTCGTTTTGCAGGAAGGCGATCACCTTGTTTGCTTCGGCGCTGTCGGCCTTCCACTCGATACCGGCGTAGATGTCTTCGGCGTTTTCGCGGAAGATCACCATGTCGGTCAGATCAGGACGCTTCACCGGGCTCGGGGTGCCGTCGTAGTAACGCACCGGACGCAGGCAGATGTAGAGATCCAGCTCCTGACGCAGGGCTACGTTGAGAGAGCGAATACCGCCACCGACCGGAGTAGTCAGCGGGCCCTTGATGGCCACGCAGTATTCGCGAATGAAATCCAGGGTTTCGGCCGGCAGCCAGGCACCTTCGCCATAGACATGAGTCGATTTCTCGCCGGTATAGATCTCCATCCAGGCGATCTTGCGTTCGCCCTTGTAGGCTTTCTCGACCGCAGCATTCACCACATTCAACATGGCCGGGGTTACGTCAACACCGATGCCATCCCCTTCAATAAACGGAATGATCGGATGGTTGGGAACCTGCAGCTTGCCGTTGGCATCGACTGTGATTTTCTGACCCTGGGTCGGGATTACTACTTTGCTTTCCATCGGCATCTCCTAACTTCCGTTTGTTATCAACTTGTTTGTTGCGCGCGGCCATCTTAGCCCATTCATTTTCATAATAAAACGACAAGAAAGCATGTCAGACCAAAGAGGTAGCCACCCGCCAGTGCGCCGTCACCACGCCTCTCCGACCCCGCCCAGTTATCCCTCCAGCTCGCTGGCCGCCGCCTGCGGCTGACTCAGGGAACGATACTGGGAAGGGGTCAAGCCGGTCTTCTGTTTGAACACCCGGCAGAAGTAGTTCACGTCACTGTAACCGCAGCGACTGGCCACCTCTTCAAGACGAAAGCGGTACTTTTTCAGCATGAATTTGGCCCGATCGATCCGCACCCAACTGATGTAATCGGCAAGGCGCATATGACCCTGCTCGCGGAACAGGTGGGAGAGATGGCTGGCTGAAACGTTGAAGCGGTGGGCAATGGAGTCACGGGTGATGGGACGGTGAAAGTTCTCCTGGATATAAATGCAGATCCCGTGAAAGAGCTCTGCCCCCCGTGGCCGATCCGTGGCGGACTCCAGCAACAGCTGACGGGCACTCGCCAGCAGGGCCTGCAGCAGGTGATCATCGGTGGGGGAGCGACCAGGATCCTCGGTCAGTACGTTCAGCGCCGCCAGAATGTGTTCGATCACATGGCCCGCCCGCGCCATGATGCTGTGCTTTTGCACATCGAAAAAGTCCGGATCTTCACGGCGCTTGCTCACCAGACTGAACCCCAGCTGGCGTTTGCCAAACAGCAGGCTCAGCACCGAGCAGTCGGTGGTCCAGAGCGGCTTGTTCCAGCCGTTGGGAGGGATATAGAGCGCCTGTCCTGGTAACACGCTGATCTCTCTGACCCCCTCCTCCCTGTCCCAGATCTGGTTGAGATACTCGCCACTAAAGACCAGCTCGAGGCGGGGAAAGTTGACCTGATAGCTGAAACTGGGTGGCACCCCCTGTTCACTGGCAAACCAGATTTGGTCAAATGGAACCTGTTCGCTCAGGGCTCCGTCGAGCAGTTGGCTGAAGATGAGAGACATGGTGATCCTGATCAAGAGAGAGGCAAGCGGTTGCGGCGCGCGCGACCGCCCATGTTATAGTCCGGTCCACAGCAGTAATGCCACCCTTTTCTGCACCCGATTTTCTTCAAACTAGACGAGGCGTCCCTTATGAGCAGTAGCGATCTGCCCTCCTTTCTGTTGATGCAAAACCCGATTCAAGGCTATGACTGGGGCAGTCATGACTCCCTCACCACCCTGTTTGGCATTCCCAACCCGCAAGGCAAACCCCAGGCCGAGCTCTGGATGGGGGCTCACCCCAACGGCTGCTCCGAGGTGACGCTGGCGGGCAGTGTGCAAAAGCTCTCTTCGGTGATCGACAGGGCTCCGGCCGCCGCGCTGGGTGAGGCCACCTTCGCCCGTTTTGGCAGCCTGCCGTTCCTGTTCAAGGTGTTGTGTGCCGAGAAGGCTCTCTCCATTCAGGTGCACCCGAGCAAGGCTCAGGCCGAAGCGGGCTTTGCCAAAGAGGAGGCCGCAGGCATCGATATCAAGGCGAGCAATCGCAACTACAAGGACCCGAACCATAAACCGGAGCTTGTCTTTGCCCTCACCCCCTATCAGGCGATGAACGGCTTTCGCGCCATTCCCGCCATTCTGGCACTGTTCGAGCGGGTCAATCTGGCGGCCATCGCCGATCTGACCGCAGCCCTTGCCGCCAGCCAGAATGAAGCGGGCCTGCAGCACTTCTTCTACCAGCTGCTGGTACTGGAAGGGGCGCGCAAGGAGGAGGCGTTGGAAGGACTGCTGGACTATGCCGCCGCCCATCAGGATGAGGAGACGTTTGCCCTCATCACCAGTCTGGCGGCCCAGTACCCGGGAGATGTGGGCCTCTTCTCGCCGCTGCTGCTCAACGTGGTGACGCTTGAGCCAGGTCAGGCGATGTTCCTCGATGCCTGCACCCCGCACGCCTATGTGCGCGGCACCGGCCTCGAGATCATGGCCAACTCCGACAACGTACTGCGCGCTGGCCTCACCCCCAAATACATCGATGTGGCAGAGCTCTTGGACTGCACGCGCTGCCAGGCCAAACCGGATGACCAGATCCTGCTGGCCCCCCGCTGTGATGGTGCGGTACAGCACTTCGACGTGCCGGTACCTGACTTCACTTTCAGCGTCTACCCGGCTGGCGAGCATCAGCTCACCACTGCCAGCGCCGAGATCCTGTTTGCCATTGATGACACAGTGACCCTCAAGCAAGGCGAACAGTCACTGCGTCTGGAAAAGGGGCAATCTGCCTTTATTCCTGCTGCGACTGGCAGTTATCAACTGCTGGCCGAAGGACGGGTCGCCCGCGCCGGCAACCGCTGCTAACGAGCACATCCCGGGCGATGCCCCCACCCGAACATGCGCAAGGGCCATCAATGATGGCCCTTGTTTTTTATCCCCATCCATCCCCTTTCATCGCTTCACAACACGGTTGACCAGACTCTCAGAGTTATCTCCCTCCCAATTAATGACAATAAAATCACTTGAGGCGCCTGCTATTTGCCAACCAGCTCACACTATTGACCCATAACAAATCACACAAATATCCATTCCATCACAGAAAACTCATCATCGACCTAGACACTCAGATACGATTTCGCACGAACGAAACCAAACTAAGTAATTGATAATAAATAATTAAATTCATATTCACATCGAATTTAATCATCACGCTAAAACGAGATGAGAGTCACAGCTCATTCTTGCCAGCACAAAAATCTAGTAAACGGCACATTTGTCCGATTTCGGCACCGCGCCAACGGGAGAACAATATCCATGTCAATTGTTCCCCCCATCATGCGGCTCGGCAACGGAGCCAGGAGAGTAATATGTTACCCACCATGACCAACGGCAGACTCATCTGCCTGGAGTTGAAGGCCACCAGCAAGGAGGCCCTGTTCAACGAGATGGCACAGATGCTGGCGCGCGATGGCGCCGTGTCTGATCAACAGCAATTCGTCAAGGATATCTGGGCCCGCGAGCAGCTGGACTGCACCGGCTTCGAGCAGGGTGTCGCCCTGCCCCACGCCAAGAGCAAGGCTGTCAGCCGTCCGGCCATTGCCATCGGTGTCAGCCGTCAGGGTATCGAGTACGGCGCCGAAGATGGCAAGCCGACCCAGCTGATCTTCATGATCGCCTCCCCGGATGGCGGCGCCAACCACCACATCGAAGTGCTGGCCGAGCTCTCTACCCGTCTACTGGAGCCGGGCTTTATCGAGCAGATGAAAGCGGCCACTACCGTCGAGCAAGCCCTGACCCTGCTCAAGCAAGGCCCGAAAGCGGAAAAACCGGCGCCAGCCGCCAAACCGGAGGCCTCTGCTCCGGTTGAACCCACCGATCGCACCTTCAAGGAGCGCCTCAACACCATGAAGCAGCACCTGCTGTTTGGTACTTCCCACATGATCCCCTTCATCGTGGCAGGCGGTGTGCTGCTCTCCCTGTCGGTGATGATGAGCGGCAAGGGCGCCGTACCGGAAGCGGGCTTCCTTAAAGACATGGCCACCATGGGTATCGCCGGTCTGACTCTGTTTACTGCCGTACTGGGTGGCTACATCGCCTACTCGCTGGCTGACAAGCCGGGCCTGGCCCCGGGCATGATCGGCTCCTGGATTGCCGTTCAGCACTATCAAACCGGTTTCCTCGGCGCCATTCTGGTGGGCTTTATCGCAGGTTTCGTGGTCAATCAGCTCAAACGGATCAAGCTGCCTGACTCCATGACCTCGCTCGGTTCCATCTTCATCTATCCGCTGATCGGTACCTTCCTGGTGTGTGGCATCGTGATGTGGGGGATCGGTGCCCCGATCGCCGCCATGATGGAAGGAATGAACCACTGGCTCTCCAGCATGGCGGGCTCAGGTAAAGTGATGCTGGGGGCCATTCTGGGTGGTATGACCGCCTTCGATATGGGCGGCCCGGTCAACAAGGTTGCGACCCTGTTTGCCCAGACTCAGGTCAACACCCAGCCCTGGCTGATGGGTGGTGTCGGTATCGCCATCTGTGTGCCGCCACTGGGTATGGCGCTGGCGACCTTCATGTCTCCGAAGCGTTACAAGAAAGAAGAGCGTGAATCCGGCAAAGCGGCCGCCATCATGGGCATGATCGGTATCAGTGAAGGTGCTATCCCGTTTGCCGCCGCTGACCCCATGCGCGTTATCCCGGCCATCGTCGCAGGCGGCATCGTCGGCAACATCACCGGCTTCATGATGCACAGTATCAACCACGCCCCCTGGGGTGGCTGGATTGTCCTGCCGGTTGTTGAAGGCAAGATGGGCTACATCCTGGGTACCATCCTCGGCGCCCTGACCACCGCCATCATCGTCAACCTGCTGAAGAAGCCGGTGAGCGAAGAAGATGACGTGACCGCCACCCAAACCAGCTTCGAGATCATTGAAGCGGAAGGAGAAGCAGACGTACTGGCCATCACCGCCTGCCCGTCTGGCGTTGCCCACACCTTCCTCGCCGCCAAGAGCCTGCAGAAGGCCGCCGCCAAGCAGGGGATCAAGATCAAGGTCGAGACCCAGGGCGCCAACGGCATCATCAACCGCATTACCGCCAAGGATGTCGCCAACGCCCGCTGCGTCATCTTCGCCCACGACGTGGCTATCAAGAACCGCGAGCGCTTCACCGATATCGAGGTCATCGACGTGAAGACCAAGGAGGCGATCCACAATCCGGAAGCACTGCTGGCCCGCACTCAGGGCAACAAGGCAAACGCCGCCTGATAGCAGTCAGACCAACCAGTACAAGGGGCCCATCGCGGGCCCTTTTTCGTTGTCTGCCGAGCAACCGCATATCATCCCACCAACCAAGCCACTGATTTAAAACATATTAACCTGTCACATCACGGATCTTGGCGAGCCGTCACAGAACGGTGACGTGTAAAAAAACAGCAATTGAAGCGCTGGTCAGATCTCATGTCAAATGGCTCCGCCTACTAAACTGGAGCATCACAAAAATGATAAAAATCAATAAATTGGTTCTGGCTGTTACCCTTACCCTCACTACTACCCCCTTGCTGGCGGCACACTGGACGTGTGGCGATCACGTGCGCTTTGGTCTGCCCTCCGAATCGGATCAGAAGCTCTGTCGTGAAGGGTATGCCGTCGGCTACAACTACGACTACAAGGTGGCGGACTGGGTCTCCTACCGGATGACCGCCCAGAGCGCACAGGGCACAGTGCCCCGCAAGGATGCCTTCGCCGAGGACAGGGAGATCCCGGTCGCCTACCGCGCCACCCTCTCCGACTACAAGGGCTCGGGCTACGATCGTGGCCATCAGGCCCCGGCGGGAGACATGAAATCGAACAAGAACACCATGAAAGAGAGCTTCCTGCTGAGCAACATGACACCGCAGGTCGGGGTGCTCAACCAGAAGGCGTGGCGCGTGCTGGAGGACAAGGTGAACAAGTGGGCGGTCTCCCGCAAGGATGTGCAGGTGATCACCGGCCCCATCTTTACCGGCTCTGAAGAGTCCATCGGTCAGGGTGTGGCGATCCCGAGCGCCTACTACAAGATCGTGATGGACCCGGCCAGACTGCAGGCCATCGCCTTTATCATGCCGCAGGAAGAGGTGCCCATCAGCCAGATCGCCGACTACCGGGTCTCGGTACGTGAGGTGGAGGAGCAGACCCAGCTCAACTTCTTCAGCGATATGCCCGAAGAGCAGCAAGAGACACTGGAAGCCCGCATCTCCCCGATGTGGAACTGACTCGAACAACTCATCCGCAGATAGATTGAGACGCCATCAGTCTTGCATCGCGATAGATAGAGGGAGGGGCCAGCGCCCCTCCCAGCAGGGGGAGTCACGCTCCCCCTGCCCTTTTCAGATGGTAGCTGACCCGTTGCGGCCATTTTTGCGGCCACTGGTGTGGCATCACCCGACGACTCGCCCCAACTCACAGTTTGCCGCACCGTTAGCTGGTATATTGCCCTCTCTTTGGCACTAACAGACTGAATTGACGCACATTTTCCTCGTCGCATCGGCCCGCAAACCGCTGCGCCACGGCGCGATTCAGCCCGACAGAGGACCTTTTGATGAAACAGACCCTTCTTGCCCTCACCCTCGGCAGCCTGCTGGCGCTCTCGCCCCTCGCCCTGCAAGCGGCCGAGAGTTCGATGCAAATGGATCACGACCTCAATACCCTGGTCAGCAAACGCCAGGCGGTGGACATGCTGCTCGGCGAAGCGCTGCAGATCTACAAGTCGCCAGCCAAGATCTCCCACGCCGGTTTTACCGCCAAGATGCCGAGCAATATGGAGTTGGTGACCGAGCGGCTGCTGGCCGCCTACCAGCTTGAACCCTACCGCACCGACCTGCTCATCTCGGCAGCCAACGCCCAGATCTACAACAGCAACCTGAGCCGCGCCATCACCTTGCTGGAGCAGGCGCAGGCCGTCGCCCCCGATGATCTCGACATCAACAGCTATCTCGCCATCTGGCAGTTGGTGAAGGGTAACAAGGAGGCCTCCCGCAGCTATCTGGCGAAAGTGGCGGATCGCAGCAGTGGCCGCGCCGCCGATCTGGAGGAGATCATCGCCCGGGTGCAGCGGATCACCGCCGCCCCGCTGCAGACCGAACTGACCGGGGATCAGGTCAAGGCCACCAAGGAGGGCAAACGCGCCATCGTCACCCTGGGCTACGCCCTCAATCCCGACGGCAGCATGGACAAGATCCTGCTGGGCCGCCTGCAAACCACTCTGGCGCTGGCCAAAGCCGACCCGGAGGCGCTGATCATCCTGACCGGCGGCGTGCCCCAGAACCGCCAGACCGAGGGCAAGCTGATGGCTGACTGGCTGGCCAACCACGGCATCGACCGCAGCCGCCTGATTGAAGAGAACTACGCCACCAGCACGGTGGATAACGCCCTCTACAGCGCCTATGCCCTCGCCCGCCACCAGATTGACTATGCGGTGCTGGTAAGCTCCGCCAGCCATGTACGCCGCGGCCAGACGGTGCTGGAAATCGCCTGCGACCAGATTGGCCCGGCCAACATCAAGGTGGCGAGCGTCAGCTACCCTGACAAGCCCCTCGAGGAGCTGGCCACCCCGAGCGAGAGCGAGCTGCTCGGCATCTACCGCGACGCCCTGCGCACCTACGGCATGTGGAGCTACCGATCTGCCCCGCTGATCGAGCGTTGATCGACCATCAACACGAAAAGGAGAGGGAGGCTTGATGCCTCCCTCTCTTTTTATTGGCCGATGATTGGCCAAGCCGCGCCCGTTAGCTGACGATAAAGCCCTGCGAGGGGGCCGCTTTGGGATCATCACCGAAGCGGTTTGGCCCCTGCTGACCGTTGCAAACCATAAAGTAGATAAGCACCAGGGTGCCGATAATGGGGATAAGCCCGAGCAGCAGCCACCAAGCGCTGCGGTCGGTATCGTGCAGACGACGAGCCGCTACCGCCAGCGAGGGCAGCAGCACAGCCAGCGAATAGATGGAGCTGATCAGCTCATTGTCGCCGCCGATCAGCTTGTCCACCATGCCGAGCAGCAGCATGACGATGACGTTGCACAGCACGAACATCCAGTATTCGGTGCGACGGGCCCGCCCGCTGAATACCGCATATTGCTTGAGGACCGAGATATACCAGTTCATTACGCCTCCTGAGTGGCTTTTATGCCTATGAATAAAAAAGAGAGTCGATAAAACAAGTAGTTAAGAGCTTAGCGCGATCATCCCCCCGAGTCGACAATGATGCCCGAACGCCTCCCAAACTAATCAGCTGCGGCAATCATTGACCGACCGAGCCGAGAGTTAATTTGCCCTGCAACAGGGCAAATCCCCCCCATCAGCGCATCACTCTCGTCACAAGCAGGAAAATGGTGCTTAATAATCCATTAGCAATCGTATGGACTCAGCGTGAGGATAGCGGTAGATTCGGCGCCCAATCCTGAACAGGATCTGTGTCTCCCTCCCATAATGAATCCACTTATTCATTACTTCTCCTAACACAGGGATAGCCATGAGTATTACACGCAGAGATTTTCTCAACGGCGTTGCCATCACCATTGCGGCAGGCGTCGCCCCCATCAATCTGCTCAAGGCTGCCGAAGGCGGCAGCACGCTGGCGGATAAAACCCTGGCCTACCCGCCCGCCCTCACCGGCCTGCGCGGCAACCACCCGGGCTCTTTCGAACCGGCCCACAGCATCGCCCGTGACGGCAAGCAGTATGATTTTGCCAATATTCCCCTAGAGGGAGAGTACGATCTGGTGATCGTCGGCGCCGGGATCAGCGGTCTGGCCGCCGCCTGCTTCTATCAGCAACTGCTCGGCGCGGATAAGAAGATCCTGCTGCTCGACAACCACGATGACTTCGGCGGCCACGCCAAGCGCAACGAGTTCACCACCCCCGATGGCCTGCGTCTGGGTTACGGCGGCAGTGAATCCCTGCAATCACCGCGTTCGGTCTACAGCCCGGTTGCGCTCGGTCTGCTCAAGGCGCTGGAGGTCAACATCGACGAGCTGGCCGCCGGTTTCCAGCAGACCTTCTATCCGGATCTGGGGCTGAGCCGTGGCGTCTATTTCGACGAGAAGCACTTTGGCGTCAACAAGATAGTGAACGGGGATCCGGGCCACAACGTGGCGGATGATATCCCGCGCGATCGCCTGAACGGTCGTCCGCTGGCAGAGTTTATCGGTGACTTCCCGCTGGATGATGCCGACAAGGCCGCCCTGTTGGCCCTGCACGAAGCGAAGATAGACTACCTGAGCGGCATGACCCGCGAGCAGCAGGATGAGTGGGTGACTCGCAACAGCTACACCACCTTCCTGCGCGATAAAGTGGGCCTGAGCGAGCGGGCGATCACTTACTTCCAGCAGCGCACCAACGACTTCCAGGCGGTCGGCATCGACGCCACCGCCTGCGCCGATGCGCGTCTGTGCGCCTTGCCGGGTTTCGACGGCCTCAATCTGACGCCGCTGGATGCCGAGGAGCAGGCGGAGCTGGACGATCCCTACATCTTCCACTTCCCCGATGGCAACGCCGGTCTCACCCGCCTGATGGTGCGCAAGCTCATTCCGCAGGTGGCGCCGGGTCACACCATGCAGGATGTGGTGCTGGCCAAGTTTAACTACAGCAAGCTCGACCTGCCTGAGCACAAGGTGCAACTGCGACTTGGCAGCACGGCGTTGCAGGCCAAAAACGTGCGCCTCGCCGACGGCAAGCTGGCGGTGGATGTCACCTACATCAAGGAAGGGAAACTGCACCGGGTACGGGCCAAGCAGTCGATCATGGCGGGCTACAACATGATGATCCCCTACATGGTGCCCGAGATGCCGGAGCCCCAGAAGGAGGCGCTGCGCCAGAACGCCAAGGCGCCGCTGGTCTACACCAAGGTGGTGATCAAGAACTGGCAAGCCTTCGTCAAGCTGGGGGTACACGAGGTCTACTCCCCGGCGGCCCCTTACAGCCGGGTCAAGCTCGACTATCCGGTCAGCATGGGTGGCTACGAGCATCCCAAGAGCCCGGATCAGCCGATGTGCCTGCACATGGTCTATGTGCCGACCCTGCCGGGCAGCGGCCTCTCGGCACGCGAGCAGTCCCGCAAGGGGCGCGCCATGATCCTCGGCATGCCGTTCGAGCAGCATGAACAGATGATCCGCGAACAGTTGCAGGGGATGCTCGGCAGCGCCGGTTTCAACCATGAGCAGGACATCCTCGCCATCACGGTCAACCGCTGGTCTCACGGTTACTCCTATGTCACCAACACCCTGTTTGATGACGAAGCGCAGTGCGAAAAATGGATTGAACTGGGTCGCCAGCCGATCGGTAACATCACCATCGCCAACTCGGATGCAGGCTGGAGCCCCTACGCCCACGCCGCCATCGACGAAGCGTGGCGCGCCGTCAACGAGCTGGTTGCCATGAGCAAGGGAGGTGCCCAATGAGCCGCGCCCTGTCACTGACCGCTAGCGCCCTGCTGCTGGCCCTGCCCGCCCTTGCCGCCAACGCAGCCCCCGCCATGTCGGCGGGGGAATACGTGGCCAAGCTCGGCGATTGCGCTGCCTGTCACACCAGCGAGACCAGCAAGCCGCTGGCAGGCGGCAAAGGGTTCCCGACCCCCATCGGTACCGTATTTGCCACCAACATCACCCCAGACAAGACCCACGGTATCGGCAACTACAGCCTGCCGGAGTTCATCAAGGTGATGCGCGAAGGGGTGGCCCGCGATGGGCATCGCCTCTATCCGGCCATGCCCTACACCGCCTACGCCAAGATGAGCGATAAAGATCTCGAAGATCTCTATCACTATCTGATGAAGGAGGTGCAGCCGCTGGCCATCGCCAACAAGGAGAGCGACATCCCCTGGCCCCTCAACATGCGCTGGCCGCTGATGGGCTGGAACTGGGTCTACCACGATGACAGTCGCTTCACCCCGGTGGCGGGCAAGAGCGAAGAGTGGAACCGTGGCGCCTATCTGGTGCAAGGCGCCGGCCACTGCGGCAGCTGCCACACTCCGCGCGGGCTCGGCATGCAGGAGAAAGCGCTGACCGAGGCGGATCCCGTCTACCTGAGCGGTGCGGCGCTGGATGGCTGGTATGCCCCCGACATTCGCGGCAGCCGTTACAGCAAGCAGGCGCTGATCGATCTGCTGAAAACCGGCCGCAGCCAGCATGAAGCGGTCGCGGGCCCCATGGGGGAAGTGATCACTCACAGCAGCCAGTATTTCAGCGACGCCGATCTGGCCAGCATCGCCACCTATCTGACCGATCTGAAAGATGAGCCGGTCGCAGAGAAAGGGGCCCGCGCCTACGCCAGTGCCAGCGGCAAGGCGGACTACGCCATGTACTGCTCCACCTGTCACGGGGTCAACGGCCAGGGCAATGACCACGTCATCCCCTCGCTGGTCAACAACCGCACCGTGCTGGCGAGCGATCCGTCGAGCCTGATCAACGTGTTGCTGCACGGTGCCGAAACACCGGTCACCCACGGCCATCTGGGTTACCACATGCCAGGCTATGGCTGGACCATGGATGACGAGCGGCTCGCCGAGCTGGTCAACACCCTGCGCGCCTCCTGGGGCAATGAAGGCACCGCCGTCAAGGCGGCGGCGGTCAAGGCCCAGCGCGAGCTGCACGGCAAGGAGTAAGGGCTGTCAGCTCTCTCTTGGCCAAGTGCCATAAAAAACGGGCCTCCACTGGAGGCCCGTTTGCTATTGATGAACCAGGTTCCGGTGCTTATCCCTTGCGGGATTTGGGCCCCGGCAGCGGCGCCGTTGGCTGGCGGTAATCGCCATAGGGGAAGATATTGCGAAACCGCTGGGCCACCGGCTCGGGGATGGATCGGGAGAAGATCAGCTTCACGCCATCGCCATCACGCTGCCCCACAATGCGACCGCGCACTGTTTCGTGGCGCAGGATCTGCTTGGCATGCTCAATAAAGGCGGGTGACACCTTGCCCTGCTTGACCACTACCTTGCCGGGGGCAAGGCGGATTTCGAACAGGGCACCACGCCCCAGCTTCATCAACCACCAGATCAGGGCTATCGCCACTATCAAGGAAATCCAGGCCATCTTCATCCCTCCCAAGCTCTTGATATAAGGCAGTATAAGCGGCCGAGCGTTCCGATTGTTTGGCGCCGATCACAGCCCCCGCTTCAACGTAATAACGCCTCTTTGCTCAGCAATCCTTGCCCCAGCCCACCAGCGTCTCGCGATAGAGCGCCAGCAAGGCTTCATCGCGCACCGCCACCCCGACCTGCTGCGGACGATAGGCTGCCCAGTCATCGTGGGAGTGGCGTTTGCCATCGAACTTTTGCAGGGTGTGGCCGATGGCCGGGCCGCTGGTAATCACCCGCACCGGCCCTTCGCGCAGGGTAAAGAGAGTCGGGTCAATGACATAGGCGATGGCGGACGGGTCGTGGACATGGCAACCGGAGAGCCCCAGCTTCTCGGAGTAGAAGCGCAGGTAGAAGCGGCTGACATCCCACAGGAAGCGGCCCGGCTCCCCCGCCTTGTCCCTGAGCTCATCCAGATAGGCGCTGCTGAAGAAGCTCTGCTGGGTCACGTCCAGCCCGATGATCACCACCGGCCAGTCGGCGGTAAAGACCCGGTCGGCGGCATCGGGATCGTCGTGGATATTGGCTTCGGCATAGGGGGTGACGTTGCCGCGATGGCCGTTGACGCCAAAGGCGCCCCCCATCACCACCACCTGTTTCACCAGCGAGACAATCTCGGGCACCTGTTGCAGCGCCAGCGCCAGATTGGTGAGCGGGCCGATAGTGACGAGGGTGATCTCCCCCGGCGCGGCTTTCACCGCCTCGACAATATATTGCCAGGCGGGGCGAGGATCCGGGGCTATGGTCACCTCCCCCGCCTCCATGTCGCCAAAGCCGCTCGGGCCGTGGACTATGGTGGTGGGGCCGACCGGCTCGCGCAGCTGCGGGGCGGCAGCGCCTTTGACCACATCCGCCTTCATGCCGTACTTCTGCTTGAGCCAGAGGGCGTTGCGGGTGCCATTGTCGATGGTGGCGTTACCAAAAACAGTGGTGATGGCGAGCAGCTCGATGGCGGGATGAGCCTCGGCAAACAGGATGGCCATGGCATCGTCGATACCCGGATCGGTATCCAGAATGATTTTATGGGTCATGAGAAATTCCTACGGTGACAAACCCTGCGACAAGAGGAAGAGTCTACCCGGCTGACGGTCTCGTATCCCGGCATGGGATCACAGAGCGGGCCTTTGCTCCCGACAACGAGACGCAGCTGGCGACAATCTGCATAAAAAAAACGCGGCTCTGTTGCCAGCGCCGCGCCCTTTATCGTTGTTCGTTATCTGCTATCTGGCACAGTTCTGCCTGACTTTGCCCCTCAGTGCTTGCGGTGCCAGCGCGGCGAGGTCGCCTTCTCCCCCCAGGGGGTGACGCAGGGGAGCAGAGCCCCTTCAATCACCATTTCGCTGCCTGCCAGCGCTTCGGCGATCTTCTGGTGCAGCACCCGCAGTACCTTGCCCTCGTGCTCGGCCAGAGAGTGGCCCGCGGCAAAGAACTCCGGCTGATATTGCAATGCCAGCTTCTGGGCGAATTCGTAGGTGTTGAAGCAATCCGGCATCCGCTCAACCACATCTTCAAGCCGGGCCAACAAGCTGTTCAGTTCCCTGGTCATAGTGCTCTCTCCGTGTAGGTTAATAGCCAAAAACTACCCCTTATTAGATAAGCCACCAACGAGCAAACCACAAAAGTGTGGGGAGACACACAGTTCTCTCTTGCGTCCAGCTCGCGGTGAACGGCAGACAGCTTGCCAGCTTTACATTCCGGTAACAAACAGCTAGATTTAGACCGACTAATCAGTCGGTCATTTTTCATGCGGAGAACAACATGGGTGCGGCGCAGCTTCAACACACTCCTGAGGATATCCTCGCCATCAAATTGTCCCTGCCGGATCAGCTGGCGCGGCTCAAGCGGGCGAGTCTGGCTCACCCCATGCCAACCCTGGCCGAGCGCCGGGCGCAGCTGACCAAACTCAAGCAGGCGTTGCTCGCCCACAAGGGGCAGCTGTGCAAGGCGCTGGCGGCAGATTATGGCCAGCGCAGCCACTACGACAGCCTGATCGCCGATGTGCTGCCCTGCATCATGCAGATCAACTACACCCAGAAGCGGCTCAAGCGCTGGATGCAGCCTCACCGCCGTCACACCGGCCTGCTGCTGGCTCCCGCCAAAGTAGAGGTGCACTTCCAGCCGCTCGGGGTGGTCGGCATTATCGTGCCGTGGAACTTTCCGGTGATGCTGAGCCTTGGCCCCCTCATCACCGCCATCGCGGCGGGCAACCGGGCGATGCTGAAACTCTCCGAGTTCACCCCTCATACCAACGCCGTGCTGCGCACCATGCTCACCAGCGTGTTTGACGAAAACGAGATCGCCATCATCGAGGGAGATGCCCAGATGGCGGCGGCGTTCAGCTCACTGCCGTTCGATCACCTGCTCTTTACCGGCTCCACCATGGTGGGCAAGCTGGTGATGGCCGCCGCCGCGCCCCAGCTCACCCCCCTCACCCTTGAGCTGGGCGGCAAGAGCCCCTGTCTCATCGCACCCGACATGCCGGTCGCCACCGCAGTCGAGCGGATGATCTTCGGCAAGAGCCTCAACGCCGGGCAGATCTGCGTCGCCCCCGACTATGTGCTGCTGCCCCGCAGCGAGGTGGATAACTTTATCGCCGCCTATCGCCGCCACTTCAGCAAGCTCTACCCGCAGGGGCTCAATAGTGCTGACTACGGCGCCATCATCAACGACCGCCAGTATCAACGTCTCGTCAGCTGGCTGGATGAAGCCGAGCAGGCGGGTGCCCAGCTCCATCCCTGTGGCAGCCCGGCCCGCGACGACCAGCGTCGCCTGCTGGTGCCCCACCTGCTGACCGGGGTGCCGGGTCAGTGTCAGGTGATGCAGCAGGAGATCTTCGGGCCGCTGCTGCCGCTCATCCCCTACGACACCCTGGAGGAGGCGCTCGCCTATGTGGCCGAGCGGCCCCGCCCGCTGGCCCTCTATCTGATGAGCTTCGACCCCGAGTTGCAGGCACGGGTGACCCGGGAGACCCACTCCGGCGGCATGGCGATCAACGAAAGCCTGTTTCAGGTGGCGGCCGACGATGTGCCGTTCGGCGGCATCGGCGCCTCCGGTATGGGCCACTACCACGGCCACGAGGGGTTCCTCACCTTCTCCAAGGCAAAAACCGTGCTGACCCGCGGCAAGTTCACCACCGGCTCCCTGATCCATCCCCCCTACCACAGCTGGATCCAGAAGCTGATGATGGCCTTCTTCCTGCGCTGATAGAGATGACCATGAACCAGGCTATCCCGCAGCCACAAACCATGACCGACAAGCGCCGCCAGATCCTGGATGCCGCCCTCGCCCTCTGCGCCGAAGATGGCCTGCAGGGGGCCGCCACCGCCCGCATCGCCAAGGCGGCCGGGGTGGCCAACGGCACTCTGTTCCACCACTTTCCGAGCAAGGAGGCGCTGATCCTCGCCCTCTATCAGGATGTGAAAACCCGGATGGGGAGCGCCATCCATGAAGCAGATCCCACCCTGCCGCTGTACGACCAGACCCGCCACTACTGGCAGCTGGCGATGGAGTGGATGCAGGCTAACCCCAATGAGCTCAAATTCGTGCTGGGCTTCTTTCACTCCCCGCTGCTGGCCAGACCGGCCCGCAGCCAGATCCTGAACGATGCCCTGCGCTTTCTGCCTGCCCTGCTGGCAAAGGGGCAGGCCAGCGGCGAGCTGATGCAGGCTCCCGCACCACTGTTGCTGGAGGTGTGTCAGGGCCAGTTCCTCGCCTGCGCATCACTGTTTGTCGATCAACCGGAGCTGGGACAGGACGACTACTGGCAAGCCAGTGCGTTCGCCCTCTTCTGGTCAGCCATCTCAGGAGCCAATCCCCATGCAAACACGGATGTTTGAACCTGCGGCAGCCCTTGGCCGCCGCCTCTGGATCACCACTCTGCTCTGGGTGGTGGGTCGCACCCTCTGTCGCGCCGCCCGCACCGATGAGGCGGTACGCCGCGAATTGGCGCCGTTGCCGGACGGGTTGGCAATCCGCCTCGAAGTGGGCGGCATCGGCTACGCCATGAACATGCACAAGCAGGGTGGCCGCTGGTATCCCGGCGCGCCAGTCGCCCCTCATGCCACCATCCATCCGCTACGGGTGCGCTTCAAGCATCCCAATATCGCCTTTCGCGCCCTGAGTTTTCGGCTCGGGGTCAATCAGGCATTTGGCGAAAACCGGCTGCTGGTGGAGGGAGACCTGACCGTTGCCATGCATCTGGTACGGGGGCTTGAGCAGTTGCAGTCCCTGATCCTGCCCGCCTTTATCGCGCGGCCTCTGCTGCGCCACTATCCCGCCCCGACCAACAAGATCGGCCGGGCCTGTAACATCTATCTGGGTCTGGTGACCGGCTAACGCGCAAGGAGCTTTGAAATGAGCCGCTATTACGATTTCTTCTGCCCGGTCAAACTGCTGGCCGGTGAACAGGCGTTGGAGCAGCTGGCCAGCGAGCTGGCCAGCCTAGGGGCCCGTCGCCCGCTGCTGCTGACCGACAAGGGGGTCAATGCCACCGGCCTTGCCACCCTGCTGGCCAATGTGCTGGCCGAGGGGGAGCTGCCGGTCGCCGCCATCTGGGACGAGATCCCGGCCGACTCTTCCACTGCCGTAGTGGAGCGGATCGCCAAACGCTATCGCGAGCTCGACTGCGACAGTCTGGTGGCGCTGGGGGGCGGCTCGGTCATCGACACCGCCAAGGCAGTCAACATTCTCACTTCCATGGGGGGGGATCATCTGCTCGACTACTCGGGCGCCGGTTGCCTGACCCGTCCCCTCAAGCCGCTGGCGGTGGTGCCCACCACGGCGGGCACAGGATCAGAGGTGACTCTGGTGGCGGTGATCAAGGATGAGGCGAGCGGGCGCAAGGTGCCCTTCACCTCCCCCTTCCTGCTGCCCCAGCTGGCGGTGCTCGACCCGCGCCTGACCCAGGGACTGCCCCTCAATATCACCGCCGCTACCGCCATGGACGCCATGACCCACGCCATCGAGGCCTTTATCGGTACCGCCAAGAACCCGGTGAGCGATGCACTGGCCCTGATGGCGGTGGAGAAGATCGCCAGCGCCCTGCCGCAAATCATCCACGACCCGCAAAACAAACAGCTGCGGCTGCAACTGGCGGAAGGCTCAACGCTGGCTGGCATGGCTTTTTCCAACTCCATGGTGGGGCTGGTGCACGCCCTCGGCCACAGTCTGGGAGCCCGCTGCCATCTGCCCCACGGGCTGTGCATGAACCTCTTTTTGCCGACCGTGCTCGATTACAACCGCCCCGAGGTGGATAGCGAGTTGGCCCGGCTGCTGTTGCCGCTGGTGGGGGCAGAGCGCTTTGCTGCCACCCCGGCCCATCAGCGGGCGGAGGCGACCATCACAGCCATTCGCACCCTGCGCGACACCTTGTGGCAAGCGGTCAAGCTGCCGCGCACCATGAGCGAGGCTGGGGTAAGCGATCGCTCGCTACTGACCGAGATCCGCGATCTGGCGGTCAACGACGGTGCCCTGCTGTTCAATCGCAAGGATGCCGACCGTGAGCAGTTACTTACCCTGCTGGAGCGAGCCTGGGTCTGATCCCTCCCCTTTGCCAACACTCTTGTGCTGACACTAACGCGGTGCCCGACTCACCATCGGGCACCTTGATCTGCATCGCGATATCGATGCGCCCTCTGTCAAAGGGGGATGATATTGACCACGGGCTCTCATTATCTGTTCTATACCTTGGCTAACAGTTATGTTGTGCCGAGAGACCCAACTTTATGCCAGAGGTGCCCACCATGAGCGACATCATCCATCAGGCCAACCAGCAGCAGTTCATCTGTATGGTGGAGGGGAAAGAGTCGAGACTGCGCTACCGGCGGCTCGATGCCAAGACCATCGACGCCTACAGCACCTTCGTGCCCCCCGAGCTGAGGGTGCAGGGGATTGCCGATCAGCTGGCGCGCGCCTTCTTCAACTGGACTCAGGCGGAGGGGCTCACTATAGTACCGAGCTGCCGCTACATTGATGTCTGGTTACGCCGCAATGCCAACAACTGAACCTCTGAACTCCGCCCTCGAACAGCAATTCCAAGCCAAAACAGAAGCCCTGCTGCGGGCCGATCCGCAGCGGATGGCCTGCCTGCAAGCCGCGGCCGAGCTCAATCTGCCCGACTGGGCGCTGGGGGCCGGTTTTATCCGCAATCTCATCTGGGATCACCTTCACCACAAGGCGGTGCCCACCCCACTCAACGATATCGACCTTATCTACCTCGATAGCAGCGACCCGCAAGGGCTGGCCGAAGCAGAGCACGAAGCCTGGCTCGCCAAACGGCTGCCCGGCCAGCAGTGGGAGGTGCGCAATCAGGCCCGCATGCACACTCGCCAACTGGTAGCGCCATTTGCCAGCAGCCTTGAGGCGCTCAGCCACTGGGTCGAGGTGCCCACCTGCATAGGCGTGCGCCTGAATCAGGATGGCGAGTTCGAGTGGCTCGCCCCCTACGGCTTTGCCATAAACTGGTCGCTGCAAGTGAGTGCCAACCCCAGATGTCGTCAGGACAAACAGATTTTTACCCAGCGCATCAAGGAGAAACGCTGGCAGGCTATCTGGCCTGACCTTCAGGTAAACTGGCCATAACCTGATTGCAATCTTTCGATAACCTTGGGCACACTAGGGGAAAAGCTGGTTGTAACTCAATGGGTTAAATAATGCGCGATTTCTTCTCTCTCGAACGCTGGCTACCGGGCCTCGCCGCCCTGCTGCATTACCAGCGCGCCTGGTTGATGCCAGATCTTCGCGCCGGACTCTCGGTGGCGGCCGTGGCACTGCCCGTCGCCATCGCCTATGCCGAGCTTGCCGGGGTCGGCGCCATCGTCGGCCTCTACTCCTGCATCCTGCCCATGCTGGTCTATGCCCTGTTTGGCACCTCCCGCCAGCTGATCGTCGGCCCTGATGCCGCCACCTGTGCGGTCATCGCCGCCGTGGTGACGCCGCTGGCCGCAGGCGACCCCACCCGTCACTGGCAACTGGTAATGACCATGACCGCCATGACCGGCTTCTGGTGCCTGATTGCCAGCCGCTTCAAGCTGGGAGTGCTGGCGGACTTTCTCTCCCGCCCGATCCTGATGGGGCTGCTCAATGGTGTGGCCATCACCATCATGGTGGGCCAGCTCTCCAAGATCTTCGGCTTCACTTTCAGCGAACGTTACCTCATCGAGCGGATCGCCAGCGGGGCCACCTATATCACCCAGACCCATCTGCCTACCCTGGCCATGAGTCTGGTAGCCCTGCTCACCCTGCTGCTGGCCAAGCGCTACAAACCGGCATGGCCCTCCTCCATGGTGGCCATGGTGGTGACCGCTGCGCTGGTGTGGGGCTTTAATCTCGGCCAGTTTGATATCGCCACCCTGGGGACGGTGGGCTCCGGCCTGCCTGCGTTCCAGATGCCGGAATTTCCCCCCGGTCTGATGCGGGAGCTGGTGCTGCCTGCCCTTAACCTCGCCATGGTGAGCTTCGTCTCCATGATGCTGACCGCCCGCAGCTTTGCCGCCAAAAACGGTTATGAGATAGACGCGGACAAGGAGTTTCGGGCCCTCGGTATGGCTAACCTCGCCTCCGCGGTCTCGCAAGGCTTTGCCATCAGCGGCGCGGATTCACGCACCGCGGTCAACGACGCCAACGGCGGCAAGAGCCAGCTGGTCTCCATCATCGCTGCGGCGGTGATCGCCCTCATCACCTTCTATCTGACGGCGCCGCTCAAATATATTCCCACCGCCGCCCTCGGGGTGGTGCTGGTGATGGCCTCCCTGTCGCTCACCGATTTTCGCGGTCTCTGGGCCCTGCGCCACTCCGATCGATCCGCCTTCTGGCTGGCGCTGGTCACCTTTATCAGCGTGCTCACCATGGGAGTGATCCCCGGGATCACACTCGCCGTGTTGCTGGGGCTGTTCCAGTTCCTGCGCAATGTGATGCGCCCCACCGACCAGCTGCTTGGCATGGATGACGAGGGGGTAGTACGTACCCTGGGGGACAACGAACAGGCCAAGGCGATCCCGGGTATTCTGGTCTATCGCTTCAACTCACCGCTCACCTACTTCAATGCACCCTATTTCAAGCGGCGGGTGCTGGCCCTGCTGGTGCAGGATCCCCGAGCCCCCAAGTGTCTGGTGATCGATGCGGTCGCCTGCTTCACCCATCAGGACATCAGCGTGATGAGCATGGTGGGAGAGCTGCACAAAGAGCTGAAACGGCGCGGCATCCATATGGTGATGGCGGGTCGCCACGGCCAGATGACCCACTGGCTAAAGCAGGCAGGCGTGCGGGTGGGCGATGAAGGGATCATCCTCTGCCCCGATATGTATCAGGCGCTGCGCCTGACCCGCTGCTACCGCGAGCCGGTGTTCAAGGATGATGCGGTGGTGGAGAGCACCACTGATGCCATCCGCTCAAATTGGCCGCAGGATGATGCCCTGCCCGACTCGGCGCGCCTCACCTTGCCAAGCGAACAGGAGGCGGGCGCCACGCCTGCCTGATCCCTTGGCCTGCTCCCCTGGCCGGTGCAATCCTGCACAAGGATTGCACCGGCCTTGGCCTTGGTGTTAAATGCGCCCCCAGAGGGCACTCCCCCGTGCCCTCCCAGCTGTTGGACATGCCATGCAATCTCAATCCCACGCAGGCCCGGGCACGCTATTTGCGCTGACCTGGCCGCTCTTTATCGATCTCGCCCTGCACTTTCTGACCGGTGCCCTCAACACCTTCATGGTGGGTCACGTCTCCTATCAGGGAGTGGCCGCGCTGGCGGTCGGCAATCAGGTGTTCGATCTCGCCATCACATTGTTCAGCTTCGTCAGTATCGGTACCAGTGTGGTGATCACCCAGTATCTGGGGGCGGGCGATCGGGAGAAGAGTCGGGTGGTGATCCACACCGCCATCGGCTTCAACCTGCTGATCGGTCTGGTAGCCGCCATCGGCGTGATGGCGGGGGCCAGCACCATGCTGGCGCTGATGAACCTGCCTGCCAATCTGATGAGCGACGGGACGCTTTACTTGCAGATCATCGGTCTCTGCCTGTTACCGGAGGCCGCAGCCCTCTGTCTGGCAGCCACCCTGCGCGCTCACGGCCACACCCGTCAGGCGATGTATGTGACCCTCATCGTCAACCTCATCACCTTCGTCGGCAACCTGCTGCTGCTCTACGGCTGGTTCGGCCTGCCCCAGCTTGGCGTCGCCGGTGTCGCCATCAGCACGGTCGCGGGCCGACTGGTCGGCGTGGTGCTGCTGGTGTGGCTGGTAGCCCGCAAGACCGGCATTCGACTGGTGGTGCGCGATATCGTCCACCCCAGCCGGGAGATGCTCGGCAAGGTACTCCATATCGGCCTGCCGGCGGCGGGGGAGAACCTCTCTTGGATGCTGCAGTTTATGGTGGTGACAGCCTTTGTCGGACTGCTGGGGGACAAGGCGCTGGCGACCCAATCCTACTTCTTCCAGATCTGCCTGTTTATCCTGCTGTTTGGCCTCTCTATCGGCCTTGGCAACGAGATCATCATCGGTCATCTGGCAGGTGCCAGGCAGTTCGATCGCGCCTATCAACAGCTGCTCAAAAGCCTCAAGCTGGGGCTGGCAGTCACCTGCGTCATCGCCGTGGCGGCTGCCCTCAATGGCCGTACCATCATCAGCCTCTTTACCGATGATGCCGACATCATCACCCAGGTGGCGCAACTGTTTCTTATCAGCCTTATCCTCGAACCCGGCCGCACCTTCAATCTGGTGGTGATCAACGCCCTGCGGGCCACCGGGGATGCCCGTTTCCCCCTCTACATGGCGTTGCTCTCCATGTGGGGAATTGCCGTGCCACTCTCCTATTTCCTCGGTATCATGCAGGGTTATGGACTGGTCGGTATCTGGCTGGCGCTGGCCTGCGACGAGTGGGTGCGCGGTCTGGCCATGTTCTGGCGCTGGCGCAGTCGTCGCTGGCAAAACAAAATTCTTGTTGAAACAAAAGCGGAATCACAATGAAGAAGATAGGACTCTTGCTGGCTGCCATCCTGCTCAGCCCCCTGGCCATGGCGCAAACTGCCCCTGCCGCTCCCAAGGCTCAAGCCACCCAGACCTGGTATGTGGCCCCCATCGCCATCGATGAAACCAGCGACGCCCAGAAGGCGCTGACCAAGGACTTCATGGCCCAGATGATCAAGACCATCAAGATCAACGAGTACCAGACCGGCAAGGCGGTGGGCAACACCAAAAAGCCCAAGTGGCTGATCCGCACCAAGCTGATCCCCGCCAGCAACGAGCCGCTGGTCGGCAAGAAGCACCCGCAGGGTCTCACCTACGGCAAGGGCAATCCGACCCAGGAGATCGTCGGCGAGCTGTTGATGAACGGCACCCTGGTGGCCCACATCGGCCAGGGCTGGCGCGAGCCTATCGTCCCGGGCACGCCGGTGGCTGACAAACTCTCCATCGCCAACTATCGCTACGCCATCGGAGATCAGGCCAAGTCGGCGGATCTGGAGGAGCTGGCGGCCCAGATTGGCTTTGAGGCGGGCAAGGTGATCCACCGCGACGGCAAGCCGCTGCCCGAGAAGAAAAAGAAAAAAGAGCAGGCGGACGAAGAGAAAGAGTAACGTTGCCTGCATCCATAAGAAGGGGCCACTCGGCCCCTTTTTTGATCCTGCACCCTCACGCCAACACTGCCCCTGTTGTGACTTGTCGCACAGTTTGGCTCACCATTCAGATTGATAAATCACTTATCTTGTTTTGATTCAACAAGTTATAAATATCCCGCCGAATACTCCAAATCATTGCCCCCAAATCCGATCAGGATCACATTTATCCCCGGCACTAAGGGGTAGCTTTGGTCTTACAGGCACAATCAAACGAAACCAAGGAGGCTCCATTACATGTTCCCAGAGTACAGAGAACTCATCTCGAAACTGAAGAGCAGTGATGTCCATTTCCAGAAGAAGTTTGACTTGCACAACGACCTGGATGCGGAGATTAGAAAGTTGGAAAAGCATCACGCCAGCGACTATAGCGCCGAGGTGAGAGATCTGAAAAAACAGAAACTCAAACTGAAAGAGGAGATATACGACATCCTCAAACAACATCCACAATAGATGCCTCGAAGAATATGCGGATAAGCAATTTATCCCCCAGCCCGGCCCACGCGCCGGGCTTTTTGTTGTTTCAGTCAATTAGTTGACACCCGAGCCTACCGATCTTGCCGGTAGTTTGTTACATTTTTCCCTTGGAATTCAGGGAATAACGGTGATGATAACATGAGCAGAAAACGATCTTTTTATCATCTCTTGCTGCTTTGCCTGTTCGCATTGAGCCACCCCCTGCAGGCTCAGGAGCCTGAACTGGAGCTGTGGCACTCCCAGCAAGCCGGTTACGTGATCGACGACGTGATCGCCCGCTTCAATCAGGAGGGGAACCACAGAGTGCGGGTCACCCAGATTGAGCCGGGCAAGATCAAGGCGGATCTCCTGCTGGCAGCTCAGGCCAGGGGGCTGCCCGACCTGATGCTAATCCCCTCCGATTTTATCGGCCTCTATCGCCAGATGACCCTCGCTCCCCTCCCGGCCGAGTGGTTTTCCCCCGCGCTGAGGGCCAGCGCCTTGCGTTATGTCACCCTGGATCGGCAACGCTGGGGCATGCCCATGATGCAGGGCAACCATCTGATGCTGTTTTACAACAAGGCGCTGGTCTCGACTCCGGTGACCCAATGGCAGCAACTGACTGCTATCACCCCGGCCCTCAAGACCAAGGGGGCCTACCCCGTCAGCTGGCCCTATCACGACATGTACTACTTCGCCGCCTTTTTACACACCTTTGGCAGCTCGCCGGTGACCGAAGGGCGCATCACCCTCGACAACCCGGCCATGGTGCAGGCGCTGGAGGCCTACCGCACCGTCGCCAGCGAACAGTGGGTCGATCCCGAGTGCGACTATGACACCGCCCTCGCCCGCTTCAATGAGGGCAAGAGCGCCTACCTCATCAATGGGGACTGGGCCTTCAATGACCTGGTGAAGAATATGGGGGATAAGCTGGGCGTTGCCCTGCTGCCCCGCTGGCAAAGCCATCCCATGCACTCCATGAGCGGCGCCTACGTAATGGGAGCCTCCCGCTGGGCGATGGACGATGAGGATCGGCAACCCGTCATCAAGGCATTGATGGCCTTTATCCAGCGTCAGGATATTCAACAGTTCATCTATCATCAGGGGGCGCTGCTGCCGGTCAATCAGCAGGCTTTTACCGCCATCAGCCGCCGTCCCACGCCTCAGGAAAAAGTGCTGCTGGAGCAGTTCACCCTCAGTACCCCCATGCCCTCCGACAGCGCCATGTCCATCGCCTGGCAAGCAATGGAGAAAGGGTTCGAGCGCTTTAAAGAGGGGATCAGTGCCGCCGACACCGCCCGCTATATGCAGCAGCTGGCCGATCAGCAGTACCGGCAGGTCAAAGCACCATGAAACATCGCACCTTTCGGCTCGGCCCGACCCTCATCATCATCCTGTTCACCGTCGCCCTGCTGCCGGCGCTGCTGGCCAGCACTGTGTTGCTGATCCGCCAGCACCAGATCATCGCCCAGAGCGAGCAGTCGCAGCTGGAGCGGGCCCTCACCAGCATGACCCGCGAGGCCCGCTTTCGCAGCGAGCTGATCGGCACCCAGATCAATCAGCTCAGCCAGGATCGGGTACTCCATCAGGCCCTCGACAACTTTCTCTTCTCCAGCCATGCCCGGCTGGCACTGGCCACCTTTATAAAATCCAACAGCCTGCTGACCTCGGCCTACCTCATCGATGACAAGGGGTTGGTGGTGGAGTACATCAATGGCCAGGCCTCCCACCTCGAGTCGAGCGACCTGATGCCGCAGCTGATGGCCTGGGGCAAGACCCGCGAGGCAAAACAGGGCAAGCATCTGCTGCTGCCCGTCGATGATCCCGTGCTGGTCGACGACATGGAGCAAAACCGCAGCGGCGGGCTGGCGCTGGTAGCCCCCATCTATCGCAACCACCAGCGCGCAGGGGTGATGCAGACCCCTTCCGGCTTCGTGATGGCCATTCTCCCCTGGCGGCAGATGGCCCAGTTACTGGAACCCTATCTCAAGGGAAGCGAATATCTGGTGATCTCTCAGGGCGAGAACCGTCTTTACGAAGGGGCTCACCAGAACGCCAACGCCATGGATGACAGGGAGCCAAGCAAGTTGGCGCAGCCCCTGGCCATTGGCTGGCCCCAGCTGGAGCAAGAGATCACCCCCACCATCACCCTCTACAGCTACAGCAATGACAGGGTCAGCGAGCTCAACAAATCCCAACAGCTGCTGACCGTCAGCATCGCCGTCATGTTGCTGCTGGTGGCCATCGGCTGCGTCTGGCTCACCCGCTGGCTCACCCGACCGCTGCGCTCGCTGGCCGCGCTGGTGCGCAGCTATGGCAAGGGCAACTACCAGCAACGGCAGGCGCCGCTGCGCTTTGTGGAGTACGACGAGGTGCGCCAGTTGCTGCAGGAGATGGCCAGCACTATCTCGGATCAGGTGCGGGCGCTCTATCAGCAAAATGAACAGCTGCAGCAGGCCAATAGCGAGAAAGAGGCCTTCAACCAGCGGCTGCTCGGCTTCAACGACGAACTGGAGCAAGAGGTTGCCTCGCAAACGACCGCCCTGCGCTCGGCCCTGAGCCGGGAGGAGCGCAGCCGCCATATCCTGCAATCCTGGCTGCAGTTCGGTCTGCACCAGCAGCTGGATATCGATATTGCCGAGCTGGCCAGCTCCGCCCTGCTGCAGCTCTCGCAGCTCTATCCCGGCCACCGCTGGGGACTGGTGATCCGCCGCGATGGCCAGCCTCACTACTCCCTGACCCAGGGGGTCGATGCCCCCTTGCGGGATGCCTTGCAGGAGAAACTGGCTCAACTGATGGATGAGGAGGTCAAACACTCCGAATGCCAGTGGGATGACGCTCTCTGGAAGATCATGACCCTGCCCGGCAGCCAGAGCGGCGTGCTGTTTGGTTATCTGATGGTAAGCGCAGAAGGGCTGGAGTCCGAAGACAGGGCCATCTTGCGGCTGTTTGCCAAGCAGTTGGCGGTGGGCATCGAGGGGCGCCTCTTCACCGACGAGCTGGCGCGGGTCGCCCGCACCGACAACCTCACCGGGCTGCCCAACCGGCAGGCGTTCGAAGAGGCTTTCCATCACTATCAGGCGGTGCTGGCACGCCATCCCGAGCGTCACCTCGCCCTCTTCATGCTCGATCTCAACGGCCTCAAGCGTACCAACGACCAGTATGGGCACGAGGCTGGCGACGCCCTGCTGATCCAGATGGCTCGCCAGCTGCGCACGCTGTGCCGTCAGGATGAGAAGATTTTCCGCATCGGCGGCGACGAGTTCGTCCTGCTGGCGGAGGCGGATCACCTCGCCAGCCAGCAGCTGGCAGGCAGGTTGGAGGCAAGCCAGCAGCACGCCATCGTGCAGCATGGGGAGCACAGCTTCCCGCTGCGTTTTGCCATCGGCTGGAGCAACAGCGACCAGACCCCACTGGCGGAGCTGAGCCGGGTGGCTGACGATGCCATGTATGCCAATAAGGCGCGCTTCTATCAGGGGCAGCGATAAAAAGCGGAGGTCTGTAGCGTTGGCGAGCCTTTCGCCAACCCCCTGATCAGCTCGCAAAAATGGCGCGCAACGCTAGACGCGGCGCGGACCATGACTAAGATAGGGGCTCTTGATGTCTCGATTTGGAAGGGAGTAGGAAATGGAGTTAGTACTTGGCCCGCTGGAAGCCCGCGTCATCGGCTGTCTGATTGAAAAAGAGATCTGCACCCCGGATCAATATCCCCTCTCCCTTAATGCACTGGTCAACGCCTGCAACCAGAAGAGCAACCGCGAGCCGGTGCTGGAGCTCTCCGAGCTCGATATCCGCGCCGTGGTAGACGAGCTGATCCGCAAGCGGCTGGTGGTCAACACCGCCGGCTTCAACGCCCGGGTGCCCCGCTATCAGCACAGATTCTGCAACACCGAATTTGGCGAGCTGAAATTCAGTGCCCAGGAGCTCGGCATCGTCTGCGAGCTGCTGCTGCGCGGCCCGCAAACCCCTGGGGAGCTGCGCTCGCGCACCAACCGACTCTGCAGCTTCGATGATGTCACCGAGGTAGATGCGGTGCTGACCCAGCTTATCGAGCGTGGCCCCTACGTGGTCAAGCTGCCGCGCGAGCCGGGCAAGCGCGAATCCCGCTACGCCCACCTGTTTAGCGGCGAAGTGGATATTCAGGCGATGATGGATGCCGCTCCCGCCGCGGCCTATGCCTCTCCTGCCGCCGACCGTCTGAGCGAGCTGGAGCAGGAGGTAAACGAGCTCAAGAGCCGTCTCGCCGCCATGGAAGCTCGGCTGGCTGCGCTGGATAGTCAGGGCTGATCGCCTTTACCATCGCCAATCTCTATCAGGGAGCCGGGGCTGATGTCCCCGGCTCCCTGCGTTTTTTTATCGTGAGGAAGTGCCCGTGATCACCCTGATTAAAGAGTCTGACCACCAGAAGATGCCTTGGAAAAACCAGCAGGGCACTACCAGCCAGATCCTCATCTCCCCCAAGGGAAGCAGCCTTGCCAAACTCGACTTTGACTATCGACTGAGCTCGGCCCCCATCAAGAGCGCGGGTCCCTTCTCCCCCTTTCCCGGCTATCAGCGCATTTTGCTGCCGGTAAGCGGGGCAGGCTTTGTGCTCAACGGCCACCCCTACGCCACCTTCGAGGCGGCGCACTTTAGCGGCGATGAGGAGACCCACTGCGAGTTGCTGAAAAAAGAGGTGACCGATCTGGGGCTTATCTACCATCCGGATCGCATCAGCGCCAACGTGCGGGTGCTGAACCTCCCCTTTCCGCTGACCCTTACCCTCGAGCCAGAGAAGACCTACCTCTGTCACCTGCTGAGCGGCCAGCTGGCCGTGCAGGGCAAAGAGGTGGCCATCAACGAGACGCTGGTGGTGACCGGTGAAAAGAGCATTCACTTCGAATGCCAGAAGAAGACCGCCATCGCCTTCTTTACCCTGCTGGCCAAATAGCGCAAAAGTCGGCGGTGTGCAGTCATGCCACGCCACACACAAACAGCAGAGATGAAAAAGCCGGGAAATCCCGGCTTTTGCTATTGAGGCAACCGGCTCGTGCCGGTCAGCACCTTAGTTGACCTTGAAGGAGCCCTTCATCATGGCGAAGTGGCCGGGGAAGGAGCAGAAGAAGGTGAGATCCTTGCCCGCCAGACCGTCGGTCTTGAAGGTGACGCTGCTGCTCTCGCCACCGCCGATCAGCTTGGTGTGAGCCAGTACACGGGGATCATCCTTGGGCAGATAACCGTTCTCGGCCCCGGCGCTCATCCCGGCAGTCGCCACGGTCTGATAGTCGGCGGTGCTGGCCAGCACCCAGTTGTGGCCCATGGCGGTCACGGGCAGCTTGCCGGTGTGATTCAGGGTGACCGTCACCTCCTTGCAGGTGGCCGGCACGCTCATCTCTTTGAGGTTGTACTGCATGGCATCATTGCCTTCGATGACCAGTGCACACTCATCCGCCAGCACGGGGGCAGCCAGGGTACTCAGAAACAGCAGGGTAATCGCCTTTTTCATCATCTTCTCCTTTGATTGGCAATGGATGGCAACGACTTGGCGGATGCGGTGAACGCTTCGCAAAGATGCCGTCTAAATCGACCTTCATTTTACTCAATTGTCTTCAATCGGCTATGGCTTTTGGCTAAAGCTGCGGGCCAGGTCACCAGACGGTGCTCTACTCGCCACTATCTCCCTCACGGATGGACGATACGACCCACTCCCGCCACAGGTTCAAAAATGTTTAATTTTTTCTGCCCTTTTCCCTCCTATTGGCCCTATCAGGGCTCGCCCGAAGGGCGCCCCTTGGCTAAGCTAGCGCCCCGATATGAACCTTCTCCAGATGAGAGCGCCGGATGATTGCGATAACCCCCATGGCAGCCATGCGCGGCCTGCTGCTGACCCTGCTGCTGGCGCTGGCCGGCTGCCAGCCCACCCCGCCTGCCCAGACCCGTATTCAGGGCAAGACCATGGGCACCTACTATGTGGTGACCCTGAGCGATAGTTATCCCGGTGGGGAGCCCGCCCTCAAAAGTGACGTAGAGAGCCTGCTAGCCCGGATGAACAAAGAGATCTCCACCTACGATCCGGGTTCGCTCATCTCCCGTTTCAATCAGGGGCCCGCCAACACCCCGTTTGCCATCCCGCCCGCCATGGCCATCATAGTCCAGCAGGGGATGGATGCCGGTAAGCTGACCGACGGCAAGCTGGATGTGACCGTGGGGCCTCTGGTCAATCTATGGGGCTTTGGCCCGGACAAACGGCCGGTCAAGCGGCCCGATGAGGCAGCCATCGCCGCCGCCCGCCACAAGGTAGGGATCGACAAGCTGACCCTGACCCCGCAAGGGGATCACTTCCTGCTCGAAAAAACGATCCCGGATCTCTATCTCGACCTCTCCACCCTTGGCGAAGGGGCGGCATCGGATGAAATCGCCACCCTGCTCGAGGGCAAGGGGGTACACAACTATCTGATCGAAGTGGCCGGTGCGGTGCGCAGCAAGGGCAACAACAGCAAGGGCTCGCCATGGAAAGTGGCCATCGTCGAACCTTCCGATCAGCCGGGGGCGTTTTCCGATATCGTCATCCCCAACGGCATGGCGCTCAGCACCGCGGGCAGCTATCGCAACTACTACGAGCTGGATGGCCAGCGTTACTCCCATATCATCGATCCCGCCACCGGCCAGCCGGTCACCCACAAGCTGGTCTCCGCCAGCGTCATCACCCCGACCGCGCTGGAGGCCGATGCCCTCGATACCGCGCTGATGGTGATGGGACCTGAAGCGGGGATGACATTTGCCAAGCAGCACCAGCTGGCGGTCTATCTCATCATCAAGACCGAACAGGGGTTCAAG
This sequence comes from Aeromonas sp. FDAARGOS 1416, assembly GCF_019048085.1. Classification (NCBI taxonomy): domain Bacteria; kingdom Pseudomonadati; phylum Pseudomonadota; class Gammaproteobacteria; order Aeromonadales; family Aeromonadaceae; genus Aeromonas; species Aeromonas sp. FDAARGOS 1416. The sequence goes on from NZ_CP077301.1 coordinate 2,214,078, forward strand.
GCCGAGTACACGCCGCAATTTGCTCCCTATCTGGCAGAGAAAAAACGGTGAGTTCAAGGCCCTGGCAACAGGGCCTTTCTCTTTCACTCATCGCGGGCAAAAGGCGGACAAACGGAGATGGTTCGCAATCGACAACTTGGCCAATTGCCTCTTCGGGCGCTTTGGTGGCACACTTTCTCCCATCAGCCCGCAGCGCCTCGACCCAGACAGATGCAGACACCTGAACAAGAGCCAGAGAAAAAGAGCCCAGCCAAGCCACAACGCATTCTGATGGTCAATGAGCAGCGCTCGTTTCAGGTGATGATGAAGGCGATGCTGCTCAATCTGGGTATCAGCAACATCACCTACTCCAATACCGCCGAGGATGCGCGGCGCCGCTGCCAGAAAGGCAGTTTCGACATCTATCTCATCGATTACGATCTCGGGGTTGGCGAGAATGGCCGCCAGCTGCTCGAGAGCCTGCGCGACAAAGATCTGATCCCGCCCCAGAGCGTGGTGATCATGGTGAGTGGCGACAGCTCCCGCGCCATGGTACTGAGCGCGCTGGAAGCCGAGCCCGACGAATACCTGATGAAGCCCTTCTCTCAGGAGCAGTTCTCGTTTCGCTTGAAGCGTGCCCTCGCCCGGCGCAACGCCCTGGCCAGCGTCTTTACCGCGCTGGCCGATGACAATCTGGCAGCCCTCATTACCGCCTGTGCCGAGCGGGCCGATGCGGTGCCCCGTTTTGCCAACTACTGCCGCTGCCTGCAGGCCGATACCCACCTCAAGCTGGGTCAGGCGCAGGAGGCGCGCTCCCTGATGCGCCAACTGCTGGCCGGGCAGGAGAACAGCTGGGCCCGCCTGACGCTGGGCAAGGCGTGCAACACCCTGGGGCTCCACGAAGAGGCGGTCAGCCATCTGCAGGCGACCCTCAAAAATACCCCGCTGATGGTGGAGGCTCACCTCTGGCTGGCAGAATCCCTGCTGGCCCTTGGCAATGACGAGCAGGCGCAGCAGGAGCTCAGACGGGCGGTGGATATCTCCCCCCAGTCGGTGCAACTCTCCCGTCGGCTGGCGGAGGTGTGCCTGCAGCGTCACGACTACGCCCAGGCCAAGGATGTGCTGATGTCGCTGATCGACCTGTCACGCAACTCCATTCACCGCACGCCCCATTATCTGGGGGCCTATATCCAGACCCTGACCCTCTACGCCCTCAACAGCAACGACAGCTACCACATCGCCAACCTGCAAAAGCAGGTCAATTCGGCCCTGTCGCGCATCCGCGATTCGCTGATGATGTCGGAGTTCAACTACCCGGTGTTCGAGCAGATCTGTCAGGCCCGGGTGCAGATTGCGCTGGGGGAGCTGCTCAAGGGCAAGAAGATGCTCTATCGCGCTAATCAGAACTGGCTCGATGAACCGGCCACCATGCCCCCCGTCCTGCTTGGTGAGACCATCCTTGCCCTCTACCAGCTCGGCGAGTTTGAATATGCCGAAAGCCTGCAGGGGCTGCTGGCAGAGGACGAAGATCGGCTGCTCACCACCTGCATTCAGGCAACCCGCGATGACAAGACGGTGCTGGAGCGGCGTCAGCGTTACCAGCAGCTCAACGATCTGGGGATCAAGGCCTATCAGAGCGGCGAGCTGGAGCAGGCCCTCGGCCATTTTCGCGAGGCCCTGCGCCGCGCTCCCGCCAATACCGGTGCGGCTCTCAACAAGATCCAGGTGCTGCTGCAACTGATGCAGAAAAACCGCAAGAGCCCGGAGTTTGGTGCCGAGTGCAAAGACACCCTGGACGTGCTCGACGGCATCCCCCTCAACCCGGCCCAGCAGGAGCGTTTTCGCAAGCTGCGTCAGGAGTTCAACCAGTTCAGCTAAGACGCCGCCACGCCCCCTTTTCCCCGCCTATGCTGAAACCAGTTCGGCAATGCGAGGGAAACGAAGATGGCGATGTGTCGTTATCTGGTGGCCGATGGCCGCCACTGCAGTGAAGAGGCTGGCGAGCACGATCTCTGCCACTGGCATGATCCCCACCATACCCATCAGGAAGCCCGCAGCGCCGAGGCGCTTGAACAGTACGTTCGCGCTGGCGGACTCTGCCACGGCCTGCAGCTGGCACGGGCCAATCTGGCGGGCCTCAATCTGGTCAACAAGGAATCCGATCAGGGATTTTTGCTGGAGCAGTGCAACCTATATCGCGCCAACCTGCGCGGTGGTCACCTCTACGGCCTGCGCATGAAGGGCGGCAGCCTGATGAAGGCCGATCTCAGTGATGCCAACCTCCAGTGCGCCACCCTCGATGACGTCAACCTGCTCGGCATCCGCTGGCACAACACCCGGCTCGACAACATGCAGACCGGCAAACGGGTGATGCAGGATCGCAAGGGGCGCCGCGAACGGGATCCCAAACAGGCGCGCATCTGGTTCAAGGAGGCGGAAGAGACCTACCGGGATCTGCGCAAAGCCTCCGAGGCACAGGGGATCTTCACCATGTCCGGCAACTATATCCAGCAGGAGCTCACCATGCGCCGCCTGCAACTGCCGTTCTGGTCGACCCAGCGTTTTACCTCCTGGGTGGTCGATCTCTTCTGCGGCTATGGCGAGGCCCCGATGCGGGTGGTGCTCTTCTCGTTGCTGCTCATCTTTATCTGCAGCATTTTTTACTTCTTCTGCGGACTGCATTTTCAGGGCGAGCACCTCATCTACCAGCCCGGTGCCCCGCTCGAGCAAAATGCCATCTTCCTGCTCGAATGCCTCTACTACAGCGTGGTCACCTTCACCACATTGGGGTACGGCGACTTCACTCCGGTCGGGCTCTCCAGGATCTTCGCCGCCTTCGAAGCCTTCACCGGCAGCTTTACGCTGGCGCTGTTTGTGGTGGTATTCGTCAAAAAGATGACCCGCTGACACCTCTGCCCACCCCGCGGTGCCTGCCACTGATGTAGGCCCGCGGCCAAACTTGCATCCACCGCCGATTCCTAGTCCAATAGCCACTTATAAAAATGACATGAGCATCCCGGACATGAAGATCATCTCTTTCAATATCAACGGCCTGCGCGCCCGTTTGCACCAACTGCAAGCCATCATCGACAAGCACCAGCCCGATGTGATCGGCCTGCAGGAGATCAAGGTGCACGATGAAGCATTCCCGCTGGCCGATGTGGAAGCCATGGGCTATCACGTAGAGTTTCACGGCCAGAAGGCCCACTACGGGGTCGCCATCATGAGCAAGCAGAAGCCGGTCAAGGTGGAGAAAGGCTTCCCCACCGATGACGAAGAGGCCCAGCGCCGGATGATCATGGCCACCTTCGAACGTGAAGACGGCTCTCTCATCAAGGTGATGAACGGCTACTTCCCGCAGGGTGAAAGCCAGGATCACGAGACCAAGTTCCCGGCCAAGCAGAAGTTCTACGAGGATCTGCAGCACTATCTGGAGACCAACCACACCCCGGACGACCAGCTGGTGCTGATCGGGGATATGAATATCTCCCCCACCGATCTCGACATCGGCATCGGCGAGGCAAACCGCAAACGCTGGCTGCGGGATGGCAAATGCTCCTTCCTGCCCATCGAGCGCGAATGGATGGAGCGACTGAAAGGGTTCGGCCTGACCGACACCTTCCGCGCCGCCAATCCCACCGAGTGCGAGCGTTTCTCCTGGTTTGACTACCGCTCCAAGGGATTTGACGAGAACCGTGGCCTGCGCATCGACCTCATCATGGCCTCCGACGCCCTCAAGGACAAGGTGACCGAGACCGGCATCGACTACGAGCTGCGCGGCATCGAGAAACCCTCCGACCACGCCCCCATCTGGGCCTGCTTCGCCTGATGCGGCGCAAGATTAACCGATGAGTCGCGACGAATTCGTAAACTGTGAAGCGGCTCGCGGTTGCCTGCGATAAAAGGGCGTAAAAAAAACCATCCAGACAAGGTGCCTTATGGCACCTTATTTTTTGCAGCAAGGAGTGGCTGGCGTGATACGGTTGCAAAGAGCCCGAGCCCGGGATGAACATCCCCGAAGACCCCCGTCCATATCGGAAAAGTCAGACTTTTTTCGTCAATCGGCAACCCTAATTGCCACTTTGAGAAGGTTGTGTTCAAGGTTGCCGACCTATCATCTCCCATTCCAATCATAAAGAAGTTGTTTTTTTAATCATGAAGTTAATGATGTGTATGGAGAAACATGCTGAACGCAGCAGCCGAAATCGATCCAACAGGAGTGTGATGATGAAGGTGTCCAATGCCGGAAGAGAGGTTTACAAACGCAGCTTGCTGACCCTGGCGCTGATCAGCGGTCTGAGTGCCTGTGGCGGCGAGACGACCCAGACGGCACAGACCATGCCCGCCGTCCCTGTGGTGGTCGCCGAGGTCAAGCTGACCGATGTGCCGCTCACCACCGAGATGGTGGGAGAGACCGCCGGTTTTCGCGAGATTGATGTGCGCTCCCGGGTCAGTGGCATCCTGCTCAAGCGCACTTATGTAGAAGGCCAGCCGGTTACCGCCGGTCAGGAGCTGTTTCTGATTGACCCTGAGCCCTACAAGGTGGCACTGGAGCAGGCCAAAGGGACTTTGGCTCAGGAGCAGGCCCGTCTCAACAAGGCCCGTGCCGACCGGGATCGCATCATTCCCCTCTTCAAGCGTCAGGTGGTGAGTCGCAAGGACTATGACGACACCATCGCCAACTACGAAGCGGCCATCGCCAGTCATCAGGCCGCTCAGGCCAAGGTGAAAGAGGCGGAGCTCAACCTCAGCTACACCCAGGTGACTGCCCCCATCAACGGCATGGCGAGCAAGAGCTCCCAGTCCGAGGGGAGCCTTATCTCCACCAGCGGCGACAACGGCCTGCTCACTACCATCACCCAGTTTGATCCGCTCTACGTCAACTTCTCCTACTCGGAGCAGGATCGCCTCAACTTCGAAAACTCGGTAAAGAAAGGGGTGATTGAGGCGAAGGATGCCACCACCTGGCGCACCCATATTCGTCTGGCCGATGGCTCCCTCTATCCGGAGGCGGGCAAGCTCAACTTCTCCGACAACCGGGTCGATCCGCAGACCGGCACCATCCGTGCCCGGGCCATCTTCGACAACAAGGACGGCGTACTGCTGCCGGGCCAGTTTGTCCGCATGACCATCGATCTGGGCACCCGCAAAAACGCCATCGTGGTGCCGCCCCGCGCCATCGTGCAGTCCCAGGCTGACCGCATGGTGATGGTGGTCGATGCCGACAACAAGGTAGTGCCCCGTCCGGTGACACTGGGCGCGGCAGTCGACTCCGGCGTGCTGATCGAGAGCGGCCTGCAGGCAGGTGAGCGCTATATCGTCGAAGGCTTGATGAAGGCTCGCCCGGGCGCCGTGGTGAAACCTGTCTCTGCCGACGAGATGAAAGCGATCACCGGCAAGGTGGTCAGCCAGTCTGCGGCCAAGTAAGGAGCCCGTATGTTTTCCAAGTTCTTCATAGAACGTCCCATCTTCGCCAGCGTGATTTCGATCATTATCGTGCTGGGCGGGTTGGCGGCGATGCGAGCGCTCCCCATCGAGCAATATCCCCAGATCACCCCGCCGGTGGTCTCGGTCACGGCGTTTTATCCGGGCGCAACCCCGGAGGTGATCTCCCAGACCGTGGCTGCGCCGCTGGAGCAGCAGATCAACGGCGTCGAGCGGATGATCTACATGCAGTCGGGGTCGGCCTCCAACGGCCAGATGAACCTCAACGTCTACTTCGAGATCGGCACCGATCCGGATCAGGCCACCATCAACGTCAACAACCGGGTCTCGGCCGCCATGGCCCAGCTGCCGGAAGAGGTGAAAAAGCAGGGGGTGACGGTCAAGAAGAAATCGACCTCCATCCTGCAGGTGGTCACCCTCCAGTCACCGAACGGCTCGTTTGATACCACCTATCTGTCGAATTACGCCCTGCTCAACATCATCGACGAGCTCAAGCGGATTCCCGGCATCGGTGATACCACCTTGTTTGGCGGTACCGACTATGCGATGCGTATCTGGCTGCGGCCGGATCGACTGGCCCAGCTCGAGCTCACCCCGAGCGACGTGATCGGCGCCATTCGCGAGCAGAACACCCAGTTCGCGGCAGGCAAGATCGGTGCCCAACCCACCACGGCCCCCATCGACTTCACCTACACGGTGCAGACCAAGGGGCGCCTTGAGGATGTGAAGGAGTTCCAGAACATCATCGTCCGCTCCATGCCCGATGGCTCCAAGATCCGGGTCCGCGATGTCGCCCGGGTCGAGCTGGGGGGCAAGGATTATGATCTGGTCGCCCGCGCCAACGGCAAACCGGCCATCGGTATTGCCACCTATCTGCAACCGGGCGCCAACGCCGTCGCGGTCGCCGATGCGGTGCATGCCACCATGGAGCGACTCAAGGAGCGCTTCCCGCAGGATATCGAGTACCAGATCCCCTACGACACTACCGAGTTCGTGAAGATCTCCATCGAAGAGGTGGTACACACCCTGTTCGAGGCAATCGTACTGGTATTCGTGGTGGTCTACCTGTTCCTGCAAAACTTCCGCGCCACCCTGATCCCCTGTATCGCGGTGCCGGTGTCGCTCATCGGGACCTTCGCCGGCATGCTGGTGCTCGGTTTCTCCATCAACCTGCTGACCCTGTTCGGCATGGTGCTCGCCATCGGTATCGTGGTAGATGACGCCATCGTGGTGCTCGAAAACGTCGAGCGGATCATGAGCGAGAAGAAGTGCTCCGCCAAGGAGGCGGCCATCCTCGCCATGCAGGAGGTCTCCGGTCCGGTGGTCGCCATCGTGCTGGTACTCTGCGCCGTGTTCCTGCCGGTCGCCTTTATGGGCGGCATGACAGGGGTGATGTACAAACAGTTTGCCATCACTGTCGCGGTCTCGGTCGCCATCTCCGGTCTGGTGGCACTGACCCTCTCCCCGGCCCTCTGTGCCGTGTTGCTGAAAGAGGGACATCACAAACCGGCCCGCTTCTTCGTCTGGTTCAACGAAAAATTTGACCAGCTGACCCGCGGCTATGTACGCGGTGTGGCCTTCCTGAACCGTCGGGTGGGGGTCGCCTTTGCCATCATCGGCGTGCTGATCCTCTCCATCTACGGCCTCTTCCTGAAAGTGCCGGGCGAACTGGTACCGAACGAAGATCAGGGCTACCTCATCTCCGCCGTCATGCTGCCGGATGCGGCCGCGATGAGCCGAACCCAGGCAGTGGCGGATCAGTTCGACAAGATCGCCATGGCCAACCCCCATGTGAAGGATGTGATCACCTTCTCGGGCTTTGACATTCTCTCCAATGCCATCATCAGCAACAGCGGCATGACCTTCATTACCCTGAAGGACTGGAGCGAGCGTCAAGGGGCCGGGCAGGACTCCTTCTCACTGGCCAAGACCTTCCAGGGCTTGAGCCTGATGGGACTGGCGGATGGCTTTGTCGCCTCCTTCAACCCGCCTCCCATTCAGGGGATGTCCACCACAGGTGGCCTTGAGGCCTATCTGCAAAACCGTGGCACCGGCAACGCCCAGGCCTTCTCCGGCGAAGTGCAGCGCTTCCTCGAAGCGGCCAAGGCGCGCCCGGAGTTTGCCAGCGTCACCAGCACCTACCGCGCCAACGTGCCACAGGTCTATCTCGACCTGGATCGCGAAAAAGCCAAGGCGCTGGGGCTGCCGATCAACGCGGTATTCGACACCATGCAGGCCACCTTCGGTCAGGTCTATGTCAACGACTTCAACCAGTTCGGCCGTACCTACCGGGTGCAGTTGCAGTCCGAGGCAGACTATCGCGCCAAGAAGAGCGACATCCGCAATGTCTATGTCCGCTCCGACAAAGGGGAGATGATCCCGCTCAGCAGTCTGGTGACGGTGCGTGATGCCACCGGCCCCGAACTGGTCGAACGCTTCAACATCTTCCAGGCCGCCAAGATCATGGCCCAGCCCGCCCCCGGCTACAGCTCGGGTCAGGCCATCGCCGCGCTGGAAGAGGTTGCTAATGAAGCTCTTGGCAACGACGCCAAGCTGGAGTGGACCGGCTCCGCCTATCAGGAGAAAGCGGCCGCAGGCAGCGCAGGCATGGCCTTTGGTTTCGGTATCGTGATGATCTTCCTCATTCTGGCTGCCCAGTATGAACGCTGGAGCCTGCCGTTTGCGGTGATCACCGCGGTACCGTTCGCCCTGTTCGGTGCCCTGCTCGCCACCTGGCTGGTGGGGCTGACCAACAACGTCTACTTCCAGATCGGGCTGGTGACCCTGGTCGGCCTTGCCGCCAAGAACGCCATCCTGATCGTGGAGTTCGCGGTGATGAAGCACGAAGAGGGGATGAGCCTCATCGAGTCGGCACTGGAGGCGGCGCGCCTGCGTTTCCGTCCCATCGTGATGACCTCGCTCGCCTTCATCCTCGGCTGTGTGCCGTTGGTCACCTCCAGCGGGGCCGGTGCGGCAAGCCGTCACGCCCTCGGCTGGCCGGTCATCGGCGGCATGCTGGCGGCCACCTTTATCGCCATCTTCTTTATCCCGCTCTTCTTCCGCCTCATCATGAGAGGATCGGAAAAAAGGGCCTGACTATTCCGGTAAAGCTCACCAAGCCCCTCCCTCACGGAGGGGCTTTTTTATGTCAGTCCGTTACATCGCAAACAGATAGGCCTTCATCGCTTTGAGGCGTACCGTGGCGGCACCGATGATGTCGATAAAGCCAAGCAGCGGATGGGGTTTATGTGCCGAAATCCAGGCTGAGCCGGTTGCCCCAATTGGCAGGTCCACACCGTCCGGCACCAGCATGTCGAGCACCACTGTCCGGCCATGGCTCGACATGTTGTTACCCACATGCTGTCGTACATCCTGATCCCCCTGCGCAACACTCATCTGGGCCTCCCCCGTACCAGTAAGTACTGAGTGCACCCGTGCCCGAAAGATGCGCCCGGGATAGGCATCTACATAAAACTCGGCAAACTGGCCTGGTGCTATGTTGCGAAAACTCTGATCCGGAATGCGAAACTCCAGAAACTTGCGAGAAGTGTCGTATAGGTGCATGTTGCCGGTACGGGAACCGCTGGCAATATTGACTATCGAGACCTGGCCATCAAACGGAGCCCTGATCACCTTCTCTTCATTCCGTCGCTCCTGCAAGGCCAGCTCTGTCTCCAGATTCAACACCTGAGCTTCAATCGCCTGAACCTTCGCTTCACTGGCACTCAGTTGCGCCAGATCGCCATCAATTTGGGTCTGCAGCTGGTCACGGCTCTGAATACTGGCAAAGTTACCCAACTGGGTCAGCCGAGCCAATTCCTTGTGATTGAGGTTCAGTCGTGACTGGATCGCTCGCTGCTGGCTTACCTCTGACGCCACCTGGGCATGCTGGGCGTCAATCTGATAGCTCAACGCCCGAGACTTACCGTTACTCTCCCAGTCCGCAAGACTATAAATGGGCTGACCACGCGCAACGCGCTGATTATGCGCAACATAAATCTGATCTATCTGATGAAACTGGTTGATGCCTAGTAAGGGTCCCAACACCGCATGAGGTGCCTTGACCGTCGCCGAATCGGTAAAATCCACCGGAGCCAAATGGCGAGAGGTAGTCAACAAACCAAGCGCCAATAACGCGCCAATTGCGGTACTCCAAAAACCCGTTTTTAGGTTCCAAGGCAATATGTTCAGCTTGACCAGCAACCAGACGATCAGGATATAGGGCAGCAGGATCTCTTTCATGATGCCTCCCCCTCATGACGGCCACGTCGAATACCATGGCCGATAATAAGGCTCATCCGCTCGCTCAGCACATCCCAACGGGCAAAGGCGATGATGACGGCAAGCACCCACCAGGTCTTGTCGATAAACAGTCCGCACAAGGAGAGCGCAAACACCAGGGTGACATGCACCGACTCAGACACCTTGGCACGATGCACAGCGATCTCATGCAGTTGCCACAGCAGATAGACCAGATAGAGGACCACATAGAGAGTGATCACAGTAATCACCCCCATAAAGATCTCGGAATCAAGCAGTACCATGATGGCTGGCAAAGCATGGTTGAACTTGGTCGCCTCAATTGGATAGATGTGGGCACCTTTCGAGAAGAAGACAACCAGAGCGACCGTGACCAATATAAACGTCAGGCGCCAAAGCCACCGCGCTAACGCAGAGGTTGATTGTGATGACATTTGATGTTGTTCCTTGAGTAACGGATGAGCAAACAAGTGGACCTCACGAGCCACCCAGCTAATAACGCGCCGGATCGGCGCGACGGGCAGGATGGAGAAGCCCCCAACCAGTGAAGGCTTGCAAGGCTCACAACTCAGAACTGGTGTTGCACACCGATGTTGAAGAAGTTCAGGTAGCTGTTGTTGTAGCTGCCGGACAAGTGCGGGCGACCGATCCCGTCCTGATCCACTGGCATATCACCCAGCCAGGCCAGGGTATAGCTGGCTTCCACCTTGGTGGCTGGGCTCAACTGATAACTGGCCCCCAGACCCCAGCGCCAACCAGAACCCACTGGAAGCATCACAGTACGGTACTCATCACTCACTGCACTACTGTCATAGCCGATTCCGCTGCTCAAACGCAGTGCAGGGGTGACATCAACCTGTGCCCCCAGGCTGGCATGCCATGTATCCTTGTAATTCATATCAATGGTTTGGCTGCCCATGGCAGATGCTACACCGATATCGCCAAAACGGGACCACTGCTGCCAGTTGGCACTGGCCAGCAAGGCCCACTGGTCGTTGAGCTGGTGATAGCCACTTAGCGTAATGGTCTGCGGAATCATGATCTCGACCCCTAGACCTGCCACATCAGCACGTGGGAAGAGCTGATCTTCCAGCTCCCACTTCAGTTCGGAGAAGTAGCTCAGGCCGATACGGGAGTGCTGATCCAGCTCGTAAAGTACCCCGAAGGAGGCGCCATACGCCCAGTCGCTGTTGGAGAATTCCCGACCTTCCCCCATCCCGGACGTCAGATCCACAGAGGCTTCCAGCGAACCATTCATGGCGATCAGGCTGGCTCCCACCGACCAATTTGAGTCAATGCGGTACGCCAGACTCGGAGCAAAGGCGATGCCGGTCAGCTTGGCCGACTGGGCATAACCACGACCATCCCAGCCATCGCCATAATCGATACCCAGACCGTGACTGCCAAAGACGCCGATACCTGCGACCCATTGATCGTCGATGGCATGAGTCAGATAGAGGCTGCCGAGCGGCGCGGTCTGCAGGGCATTTCCACCGTTGTTACCGCCGTTGTCCAGATCCAGCTCAAGGTCGCCGTATACCACACCGCCATTGACCTGCAACTGGGTACCTTCCAGTTTGGTCATACCGGCCGGGTTGCTTGCGATAGTATCTGCCCCTTGGGCACGGGCGGCAGACCCTGCGTTGGTCAGCGCACTGTTGGCAGTGCTGGTCTCGTAGAGGGCAAGGCCGCCAGCCATGGCTGATGGACTCAGCAAAGCGGCAAGCATCAGCGACAGCAGTCGTGGCTGCATTTCAATACTCCTGAATAGTGAACATGGTGAGCACCCGGCAAGGTGTGCTGCTCAAAAACACGGTTTGACTCTTTGATTGTCAGCATCCGGGAGACCTGCGGCTTTATACTGCTCGCTCATGGCGTCACGGGATGGATAAGGTCGGCAAGCACTCCTGCCGCAGTCATTTATGCCGGAGCACAAGAGTGAACCATCACGCCATCGTGGTAACTGACAGAGGGCATCCTAACGGGATGAGGGGCATGCTTCATTAGGGTTGGGCATACGCAATGGTTAAGCATTGCTTAAATATCCTCCCCCCAACACAGCACCTCTATTACATCACCGGCGCCATTGACCTTCACCTCGTGGCAAGGTTTACAGTCCCGCCATCTGCTCCCGAAGGATGCCCGGATTGTCACTCACCCAGCTTGCTGCAAGATTGCCCTCTGTTGCTCTGGCCCGGCTATTGCTGGCGCTGCTGCTCGTCTGCAATCTGACTCTCTGCATCAGCTGGCATGGTTCTCCCCTCTCCTCCGAGCCGACCCCAAGCAGCGCCCAGTCGATGGTGATGTTCGATTCATCCATGGCGATGGCGGATGGCGATATCTCTCATGCAATGCCCGCTATGGATCACCCGGGCGATGGCATGCCCCTCTCCTGCCATCAGGGGGACAATGGGTCAGCCATGGGCGATGAGTGCCAGATGCAGACAGGCATCAATGCCCCCTCCTTCGGCGCGATGACTCTGCTTGGGGTACTGGTCGCTCTGCTGCTCTTTCCCTTGCTACTTGGCAACAACGTCGCAGCGTCACTGCTTGATAACTGGTTGCGGGATCCCTTCCTGCGCTCGCGCGGTACTCACCCTCCCTCCTGGCCACGCCGACATCTGATGCTGTCGGTGCTGCGCCACTAGAAAGTCCTTCTCTTGCGGCAGCGACAAGCCTCGGCTTGTCCGCTTTCTGCTGCCTTGCCTTGACCCTGTGCCCCGGCCAAACCGGTCCGCTCACAGGGAGCCGTGCGCACTGATACAGCTGCGCCCCGTTTGCCGCCAGCCCTTTTGGTGATGCCTTGCACCTCACCCGACCGGCGGCCTGCAAAAGAGAAGACGTATTATGTCACCAGCCCACTTTTCACCGTCCAAGGTTGCTGCCTTTGCGGGCGCATTACCCTCCTGCACTTTCTGCATGCAGATCCGCGCCGGAGGCCAGTCATGAACAAGACCGTCCTGATGTCGGCCCTGCTGCTCGTCCTTGGCGCCGGTGGCGGCTACTGGGCCGCCAAACAGACCTCCGATGGCGCCAGCGCCAAAGAGAAGACGCCGCTCTATTGGGTCAACCCCATGGATCCCCGCGACAAGCGCGACGGCCCGGCCAAGGACAACATGGGGATGGACTTTATCCCCGTCTATGAGGAACAAAAAAACGGCTCACCCGGCACAGTCACCATCAGCCCCGAGATCCAGCAGAACCTGGGGGTGCGGCTGGCTAAGGTGGAGAAGCTGCCTATCCACCAACAGATCGAGACGGTGGGCTATGTCGGGTATGACGAGGACAGGCTGGAGGCAGTCAACGCCCGCATGGCGGGCTGGATCCGCACCCTCGCCATCAAGAGCGAGGGGCAGCAGGTGAGCAAGGGGAGCCTTATTTACGAGCTCTACGCGCCGGATCTGGTCAACGCCCAGCACGAATACCTGCTCGCTCTCAACACCGCCAACCCACTGCTGCTGCGCGCTGCCGAGGGCAAGCTCAAGTCCCTGCAGGTACCGGCAGATCAAATCTCAGCCCTCAAGCGCACCCGTCAGGTGCGCGACACCATCAGCATTTACGCCCCCAGCAGCGGTTATGTCTCCGAGCTCAAGGTGCGCGAGGGCCAGTATGTTGAGCCCGCTGCGGCGCTGTTTAACATCAGCACCCTCAAGCAGGTGTGGGTCAGTGCCGAGGTGTTCGAGCGTCAAGCCGCCCAGCTGAAAGTGGGGGATCCGGTCACCATGACTCTCGACTATGCCCCCGGTCGCAGTTGGCAAGGTAAGGTGGATTACCTCTATCCGACCCTGGACGCAGCTACCCGCACCCTCAAGGTGCGACTGCGCTTTGACAACCCGGACGAGTTTTTGAAACCCAATATGTTTGCCAAGGTGAGCATTCGCACCGGGCAGGGAGAGCCGCAATTGGTGGTGCCGAGCGAAGCGGTGATCCGCACCGGCAGTCAGGATCGGCTGGTGCTGGCGTTGGGGGATGGCAACTTCAAGTCGGTCGCCGTCACTCTCGGCCCCCAGTTTGGCGACAAGGTTGCCATCAAGGCAGGGGTAGAGGCTGGGGATAACATCGTCAGCTCGGCCCAGTTCCTGCTCGACTCCGAGTCGGCCATCGATTCGGACTTCCAGCGCATGACGGCGGTGCGCCCCGCCCAGGTGTGGACCCAGGGCGAGGTTGAAAGCATCGATCTGGCCAAACGTACCCTGATGGTCTCCCACCAGCCCATCCCCGAGTGGCAGTGGCCCGCCATGGAGATGGAGTTCACCGTCGCCGACGGGGTCGATATCAGCAAGCTGGTCGAGGGGCAGACCCTCCATCTGCAGGTGATACAGGAGGGAGATGAGTACCGCATCACCACCATCCATCAGGAGAAAGCACCCGCTACTGACGGCGACGCCAAGCGTGGAACGGATGAGATGGAGAAGATGGAAGGCATGGACCATAGCCAGCATCAGATGGCGATGCCCGAGATGGAGAAGAAGTCATGATCCCGTCGATTATTCGCTGGTCCATCGGCAACCGCTTTCTGGTGCTGCTGCTGACCCTCATGCTCACCGCCTGGGGGCTCTGGTCGGTCAAGCAAACCCCGGTGGATGCCCTGCCGGATCTCTCCGATGTGCAGGTGATCATCAAGACCTCCTATCCGGGCCAAGCGCCCCAGGTGGTGGAGGATCAGGTCACCTACCCGCTCACCACCGCCATGCTGGCGGTGCCGGGGGCCACCACGGTGCGTGGCTACTCCTTCTTCGGCGACTCCTTCGTCTATGTGCTGTTTGACGACAACACCGACCTCTACTGGGCCCGTGCCCGGGTGCTGGAGTATTTGAGCCAGGTTGCGCCCAATCTGCCCGCCTCCGCCCGCCCCCAGCTCGGCCCCGATGCCACCGGGGTGGGCTGGGTCTACCAGTACGCGCTGGTAGACAAAACCGGCAAGCACGACCTCAGTCAGCTCACCTCGCTGCAGAACTGGTTCCTCAAGTACGAGTTGCAGATGGTTGAGGGGGTCTCCGAGGTCGCTACAGTCGGTGGCATGGTGCGCCAGTATCAGGTGCGGGTCGATCCGGACAAGCTGCGCGCCTACGGCATCCCGCTCTCCCTTATCGAGACCGCCATCAAGCAGGGCAACCAAGAGACCGGCGCCTCCGTCATCGAGATGGCGGAAGCGGAGTATATGGTGCGCTCCAATGGCTATCTGAAAAGCGTCGAGGATCTGAAGCAGATCCCGCTCGGCACCACGGTACGCGGCGCCCCGCTGCTGCTGGGGGATGTGGCAGATGTTGTCACCGGTCCCCAGATGCGGCGCGGCATTGCCGAGCTCAACGGCGAAGGGGAAGTAGTGGGCGGCATTATCGTCATGCGCTACGGCGAGAATGCCCAGCACACCATAGACGGAGTCAAGGCACGGCTGGCGGAGCTCAAGAGTAGCCTGCCGGAAGGAGTAGAGATCGTCACCGTCTACGACCGATCCGACCTTATCCAGCGCGCCATCGACAACCTCTCCGGCAAGCTGCTGGAGGAGTTCGCCGTGGTGGTGCTGGTCTGCCTCGCCTTCCTGTTCCACCTGCGCTCGTCACTGGTGGTGGTCATCACCCTGCCCATCGCCATTCTGGTGGCCTTTATCGTCATGCACCTGCAGGGGATCAACGCCAACATCATGTCGCTCGGGGGCATCGCCATCGCCATCGGCGCCATGGTGGATGGCGCCATCGTGATGATCGAGAACGTCCACAAACACATGGAGCGGGAAGCGCTCACCGACAAGAACCGCTGGCGCATCATCACCGAGGCGAGCATAGAGGTGGGGCCCGCCATCTTCTTCTCCCTGCTCATCATCACCATCAGCTTTCTGCCGGTATTTGCGCTGGAGGCGCAGGAGGGGCGGATGTTCCACCCCCTCGCCTTCACCAAGACCTACGCCATGGCCGCCGCCGCCGCGCTCGCCATCACGCTGGTGCCGGTGATCATGGGCTACTTCATCCGTGGCAAGGTGCTGGCGGAGCAGGCCAACCCGCTCAACCGCTGGCTGAGCCAGGGCTATGTGCCACTGCTCAAGGCCGTACTGGCCCGTCCGAAAACCACTCTGGCCATCGCCGCCGTGGTGACGGTGGCGGGCTTCTGGCCGCTCAAGTATCTGGGTTCCGAGTTCATTCCGCCGCTCGATGAGGGGGACATCATGTATATGCCCACCACCGCAGCCAATATCTCGGTGGGCAAGGCACGGGAGATTTTGCAGCAGACCGACAAGCTGATTCGTACCGTGCCCGAGGTGCAGAACGTGTTCGGCAAGGCGGGGCGCGCCGAATCGGCCACCGACCCCGCCGATCTGGTGATGATGGAGACCAGCATCCAGCTCAAGCCCCGGGATCAGTGGCGCCCCGGCATGACCCCGGAGAAGCTCAAAGAGGAGCTCGACTCCCTCATCCGCTTCCCCGGCCTCACCAACGCCTGGGTGCCCCCCATCAAGACCCGCATCGACATGCTTGCCACCGGTATCAAGACCCCGGTCGGCATCAAGATAGCGGGGCCGGATCTCAAGGTGATCCAGCAACTCGGCCAACAGCTCGAACAGATCGTTGGCAAGGTGGAGGGCGCCTCATCGGTCTACGCCGAGCGGGTGGCGGGTGGCCGCTACGTCAAGGTGGATATCGACCGGCTCAAAGCGGCCCGCTATGGCCTCAACATCGCCGATGTACAGGCGGTGCTCGCCACCGCAGTGGGCGGCATGGAGGTTGGCCAAACCATCGAGGGGCGCGAACGCTATCCCATCAACCTGCGCTACCCCCAGAGCTATCGCGATTCTGTAGCCAGCTTGGAGCTGCTGCCGGTGGTCACTCCAAGTGGCGCTCGCATCGCGCTGGCGGATGTAGCCCGGGTCTACATCAGCGATGAAGCCCCCATGCTGCGCAGTGAAAACGCGCGGCTCAACGGCTGGGTCTACGTCGATATTCGCGGCCGCGATATCGGCTCCTTCGTCGATGAGGCCAAAGCCGAGGTGGGCAAGCAGCTGGTGCTGCCGGCGGGCTACGCCCTCACCTGGTCTGGCCAATACGAGTACATGGAACGGGCCAAGGCGCGCCTCGCCTACGTGGTGCCGCTGACGGTCGCCATTATCGTGCTGCTGCTCTATCTGGCGTTTCGCCGCGTTCAGGAGGTGCTGCTCATTCTCACCACCTTGCCGCTGGCGGTGGTGGGGGGGATCTGGACCCTCTGGCTGCTCGACTTCAACCTCTCGGTGGCGGTCGGGGTGGGCTTTATCGCTCTGGCGGGGGTGGCGGTAGAGACCGGCGTCTTGATGCTGGTCTACCTCAACCATGCCTGGGATGACCTGGTGGCCAGTGGCAAGCCGGACAAGGCGGGTCTGCACCGGGCGGTGATCCACGGCGCCGCCCTGCGCCTACGCCCCAAGATGATGACGGTGGTCACCATCATCGCTGGCCTCTTGCCCATCATGTGGAGCCACGGCACCGGATCCGAGGTGATGCAGCGCATCGCCGCCCCCATGATCGGCGGCATGGTGAGCGCGCTGGTGCTGACCCTCTTGGTGCTGCCCGCCGCCTACTACCTGTGGCGCAGCCGGCACCTGGGCGCGACCGAGCACCAACCCGCCGGCTAACCCGGTGGCTGCGCCCTTTTTGACAACCAAGAATCTGAATCAACGACGAGGAAACACCATGAACTACAAGACGCTGACCCTGACCCTGCTGCTTGGCCTTGCCACCCACACCAACCTGCAAGCCGAAGAGATGATGCACCATGAAGGGCACGATATGAGTCAGACGGGTGAGATGAGCGAACAGGCCGCAATGGTGATGACCAAGGGGGTCATTACCCGCCTCGATGAGGGGCGCGGCAAGGTCGGCATCAAGCACGAGGCGATCGAGAATCTCAAGATGCCCGCCATGACCATGGTCTTTCGAGTGGCAGATCCGGCCCAGCTCAAGGGGCTGAAGATGGGGGATGCCATCCACTTTCATGCCGAAAGCCAGAGCGGCAAGCTCACAGTGACAGCCATCCAGCCGCAATAAACGGCTCTGGCTCGCCGAAGAGGTCACGATAGACAGTGACAACGCAAGAGGGAGGCATCAGCCTCCCTCTTCTTTTGATCAACCTGTTCGTGTGGTCAACCTCTGGCGCGCGATAGCACTCAGCTGCGGGTTGCCAGCAACTGCTCCACATCCTCGATCACCTTGAGGGCCGCCTGCGGGCCGCCGCTGGAGGTCCAGAGCGACCCGTCCACTGCGCCAAAGCGCTTGGCCTTGATCACCGGCAGCTGCTGGAACGCCGGGGTCTGCTCCGCCTGACGCATGGCATCCACCGCATCACCGCTGGCGCTCAGAGTGCCGACCACCAGCCAGTCAGCATCCAGCAGGTTGAGGGACTCCAGACTGAGCGCCGGTGAGTGGGGCGCGCCAGTCCCCTGCTGCTTGCTCGGACGCACCAGCCCCATCGACTCCACTACGCTGCTGGCAAAGGTGCCCTGATACATAAAGCTCGGCCCCTTGGGGTTCCAGCGCACTATGCTGATGCTCTCCCCCTGATGCTTGGCCAGCTTGCTGCGAGCCTGAGTCAGCCGCTCGGCATACTGCAGCAAGAAAGTATCCCCTTGCTGGTCGCGGTTGAGGGTGTGGGCGGTGCGGCGGAAGCTATCCTGCCACGGCTCACCCCACTTGCTGGTCACCACGGTCGGCGCGATCTCCCCCAGCAAGGTCAGCAGCTCGGGACGGGTCTGACCTATCAGGATAAGGTCGGGCTCCAGCGCAATCAGCGACTCCAGATTGGGGCTGTCGAGATCGCCGATCACCTGGATCCCCATGCCCGCCTTGTTCAGCAAATAGCGAGGCAAAGTGGGTTGACCACGGCCATTGACGGCGCCGATGGGGGTCAGCCCCAGGGTCAGGGTGCTGTCGAGTTCGAGCTCGCTCAGCACCACCACCCGCGTTGGCTGGACTGGCACCTGCACCTTCTGGCCAAACGCATCGGTCACTTCACGCATCTCCTGCGCCTGAACCAGCGGCGCGGCCAGCATCAGGATGGCTGCTGCCAGGGCGGCAAAACGCTTCATCATCTCACTCCTTCTCGTTGCACGGCCCGGATAATCGGCCGCGTGAATACACTCGGTGGGCCCACAGAGCAGGCCCATATGACTCAATTCACCGAACGCAGGGAACGGCCATGTTCGTGACGACGGGGCACTATAATGGGCGCCCCATCGCCGGGGGCATGCAGAATGTCGACACTGGTCTGGTAGAGCCGGTCGATTAGATCCTTGGTCACCACCTCCCGGGCCGGGCCCATGGCGGCAATGGTCCCCTCGCCGATGGCGATCAGCTCGTCACAGTAGCGGGCCGCCATCGCCAGATCGTGGATCACCAGCAGCACGGTTTTGCCCTCGGCGGTGATGCGATGGATCGCCTCCATCACCTCGGTCTGGTGACCGATATCGAGGGCACTGGTGGGCTCGTCGAGCAGCACCATGTCGCTGTCCTGCGCCAGGATCATCGCCAGCCACGCACGCTGTGCCTGCCCGCCGGAGAGGGACGCTGCGCTCTGCTGCCAGATACTTTCAAGCTGCATCCGCTCGCAGGCAATACGCACCATACGGGCATCCTCCTCACCCCACTGATTGAACCAGCCCTGATGAGGGTGGCGGCCATACTGCACCAACTGCTCCACCAGAATGCCGGCAGGCAGGGTCGGCCGCTGGGGCAGATAGGCGAGCTCCCGCGCCAACCCCTTCATGGGGTAGCTGGCGAGCGGCTTGCCTTTGAGCAGGATCTCGCCGCGTTGGGCTTTCATCTGGCCGGATAGCAGCTTGAGCAGGGTCGATTTGCCGCAGCCGTTGGGGCCGACGATCCCCACCAGCTTGCCCCTCGGCACGCTGAAAGAGATGTCCCGCAAAATGGGGGTCTGCTGATAGGCGAAATGGAGGCGATTTACGGTGAGCGTCATCAGTCAGCCCTCTGGCGATCGTTAACGAGAAGAAACAGCAGCAACAAGCCGCCGAGAATGCGGGTCATGATGCCGGTCGCCACCTCGTGGGGGCTGGCCAGCACCCGGACCAGGGTATCGCTGGCAAGCAGCAGCAGGGCGCCGCTAAGCGCCGCCAGCCAGAGCGGCACCACCCGGTCTTTCACCAGCCAGGAGGCAAGAATGGGGGCCGCCATGGCGATAAAGACCACGGGCCCGCCGATGGCGGTGCCGAGCGCCGCCACCAGAATGGCCTGCGCCAGAATGCCCAGTTGCACCCGATCGCCGTTGACGCCAAGCCCTCTGGCCATCTCGGGGCCAAAGCGCAGCACCGCCAGCGAGCGGGAGAGATAGACGATCCACGGGCAGAGCAGCAGCAACAGGATGGCGATGGGGGTGATGGTGCTGTAACCCACGGCGATAAAGCTGCCCATGTTCCACAGATAGAGAGAGCTCAGGTGCAGCAGGGCCTGAGTGGACATCACAAACTGGCCGAGCGCCTCGAACAGCTCGGAGAGGCCGATGCCGATCACCACGAACAGATAGCCCTGCTCACCCGGTTTGCGGCAGAGGGCATAGAGCACCAGCGCCGCGAAGATGGCACCGATTGGGGCAGCCCACCAGGGCCAGCTGCCCACGGTCAGGTAGAGGGAGAAGACGATGATGGCCAGAGAGGCGCCGTTGTTGACCCCCACCATGTCGGGAGTAGCCAGCCGGTTGCGCACCAGAGTTTGTACCAGACAGCCGGAGAGCCCCATGGCCGCCCCCGCCACCACCACCCCAAGGATGCGCGGCAGCCGGATCTTGAACAGGGTGAGCTGCTCAAGCCGCGTCCCCTCCCCCAGCAGAGTGTTGACCACCCCGGCAAAGCCGAGCTTGCCGCCGCCAACGCTCAGGGCCAGCAGACCCAACGCTAGCAGCGCCATGGCCAGCAGAGCCAGCCAGCGCCAGCTCGGCAGATGGAGCAGCAAAGAGCGGTTGCCGGCCCGCAGGCAGAGCATATCGGTAGGTGTACGCATCAGCCCCTCACTTGACGGTCAGCAGGGTACGAAAGCCCCCGCGGTGAACGATGGCGATCAGCACAGGTGCACCGATCAGGGCCAGAATGACGCCGTTGGGCAGCTCGAACGGCTGGATCAGCCAGCGCGCCAGAATGTCGGCCAACAGCAGAAACAGCATGCCGAACAGGGCGGAGAAACAGACCTGCACCGACAGCTTCACAGGCTCCACCAGTCGGCCACAGTAGGCGGCCAGAAAACCGACAAAGCCGATGGGGCCGGCGATGGCGATGGCACTGGCGGTAAACAGGGTGGCGGCCAGCAGCACGCCAATTCGCACCCGGTTAGGGCGGATCCCGAGCGCCTGGGCCTGACTGTCCCCCATCTGCATCAGGGTCAGCTGGCGACAGAGCAGCAAGGTGATGACAAACGCCGCCAGCACGAAGGGCAGTACGGCAATGATGGCATCGAGATTGGCCGCCGACAGGGAGCCGAGGTTCCAGAAGCGGTACTGCTCCAGCACCATCTTGTTGGAGAGCAGCAAAAAGCTGGAGAGACCGCCGAAGGTGGCGGAGAGCGCCACCCCAACCAGAATGAGTTTCAGCGGATTGGAGCGGCCAATCATCATGCCGAGTCCCAGCACAATAACGTTACCAAGCAGCGCGCCGAGTCCTGCCCAGAGCAGATAGCCGTAGGCGGACTCCACCCCAAACCAGGTGAGCCCCACCACCAGCGCAAAGACGGCCCCGGCGTTGACCCCGAGCAGGCCGGGCTCCGCCAGCGGGTTGCGGGTCGCACTCTGCAACAAGGAGGCAGCCAGAGATAAAGAGGCGCCGACCACCATGGCGCAGAGGGTGCGCGGCAGTCGCAAGGTATTGAGCACCATGGCGAGCTTCTGGTCGCCAGCCCAGCGGGCATCCCCCATCAGGTAGCCGAGCACCTCGCGGGCACCATAGACGCCCGCACCGGTGGCGAGCGAGAGGCAAAACAGCGTGCAGAGAAGGAACAATGCCAGCCAGAACAGAGGGGTCTGGTACTTAACCACCCTTTACGACTCCTTGCGTTGGGTCTGACAACATGCAGCCAAACCGACGTGAAAACAGGGCGCTCTTGTGTCAACGGAAATAAAAACGCCGCCCGGACGAATACCCGGACGGCGCAATACTAAATGCAAATCATTTTTATTTGCAAGCATGAGTCAGGTATTCTTTCGCGTCAGCTTAATTATCCATCACATCGTGACGGGTCTGGTGATAGGCCTCTTCACTCTTGCCCCGGCGCCAGTACGGCACGGCGTAGAGCGACTGGCGATCCACCTCGAGCACGGAGCGAAAATGGCGGCGCAGCGGCAGCACCAGCGCCTCTTCCCCACCCAGCCAGAAGAAACCACCATCGCGCACCAGCGGCAGAGCAATCACATGCTCCAGCAGGCCGCTGGACTCGGGCTCGCCGACAAACCAGTGACAGCGAACCCCGACCGGCAGTGTCAACGGCTGAGCATCGGCCTGATCCGGTACCAGAATCGCAATTTCCCCTCTGGCCTCGGTAGGCATCACCTCACACATCGCCATGATGGCGGGCAAGGCGGTGAGATCCCCTACCAGACAGTAGTGATCGGCCGGTTGCAGCATGGGGTTGGGACCACCCGGCCCGGAGAGGATTACCTTCTCTCCCGGCTTGGCATGGGTAGCAAAGGCGCTGGCGGGCCCGCCGTCACCGTGCAGCACGAAGTCGATATCAATTTCCTGCTCATCACGGCGAAACGCGCGGATGGTGTAGGTGCGGATCACCGGCTTGTCAGCCGGGTCACTCCAGCGCGGGCCGCTCGGGGTCATGGCAGGCAGCACCGGCTCTACCTGATGGGGCTGGGCCAGCATCACCTTGATATGGGCCCCACCGCAGGTAAAGGGATAGTCAGCCAACTCGCTGCCACCAAAGGTGATGCGACGCAAATGGGGGGTGATCTGGGTGATGGCTTTGACAGTCAGCAGACGGGGACGATTGGGAGGCAGAGATGGGGACACGATGGGGCTCCTCGTTGAGTGTGTCGCCCATGCTACACGCAAATAGGAATCACTATCAAATAAGATTGTTTCTCGTCTAATAGCTACAAGCTGGATTCAAACATCCCCAACCACTGGCGTCCACACCCCAATCCAGAAATCGACTTTATGCACGCTAGCGCCATGATTGGGCAAAGAAAGCAGCCGGACAACGCCACAGTTACAAAGGGTTCCATTTGCTTATTTCGACCATAGTTTTTCGAGATCAAATTTTATTTCCCAATAAGTTTCCTATCCTTAGTGAAGCGGTTAATGTAAGCACAGGATGCCAAACAGGATTGTATGATGGATGACCAGATCCTGATTATTGATGATGACGATCTCTCCCTCCCCGACGCACAGCAAGCGGGCTGGAAGGTGATGATTGTTGACGATGAGCCTGAAGTGCATCGCATCACCAAAATCACCTTGAACAAATTCGAGTTTGACAATCGCCCCATCGATTTTCTGCATGCCTATTCCGCGGCACAGGCCAAGGAGTTGCTGGCCACCACCCCGGACGTTGCTCTGTTGCTGCTGGACGTGGTGATGGAGGTCGACCACGCCGGCCTCGATGTCGTCAAATACGTCCGTGAAGATCTGCAAAACAAGATGGTACGCATCGTGTTGCGTACCGGCCAACCCGGCCAGGCGCCGGAAGATGACGTGGTCACCAACTACGACATCAACGACTACAAGGATAAAACCGAGCTCACCTCCCAGAAGCTGCGCACCTTGCTGCGGGCCAGCCTGCGCTCATATCGGGATATCCGCACCCTGGAGAGTAACCGTCAGGGGCTGGAAAAAGTCATCGAAGCCTCCAAGGGGATCTTTGAGAAACGGGCCCTGCGCCAGTTTGTCGAAGGCGCCCAGGAGCAGCTCAGCGCCCTGCTCCATCTGGGGGAAACCCAGATATACGACGTCAAGCAATACGCCTATGAGGTGAAGGATCAAGTATTGGAGCCCCTGCTCCCCGGCCATCCCGCCATGCTCCTCACGGACGCGCCGGAGATCCTGCGCCAGGCTATGAGCAAGCGCAGCAATGTCTATAACGCCACCCAGATGGTGCTCTACTGCCAGAACCCGCGCCACCACCTGCTGTTCCACATCGAGACCACCCGCCAGCTCAGCCAGATCGATACCAGTCTGCTGACCCTGTTTACCGAAAACATCATAGTGGCGCTGGAGAATATCCGACTCAATGAGGTGATCGCCGACAACCAGCGGGAGATCATCTATCGCATCGGCGAACTGGTCGAAACCCGTTCAAAAGAGTCAGGACTGCACGTCAAACGGGTCGCGCTCTATACCGAACAATTCTGCCACCTGATGGGCATGAGCGAAGAGCAGAGCGAGCTGGTGAAACGTGCCTCGCCGCTCCATGACATTGGCAAGGTGGGAATTCCCGATGCCATCTTGCACAAGCCGGGCAAGCTGACACCGGAAGAGTGGGAGATCATGAAAACCCACGCCCAGCTCGGGCAGGATATGCTCTCCGGCAGCGATCTGGCGCTGTTTCAGATTGGTGCCACCATCGCTGGCAATCACCATGAAAAGTGGAATGGCAGTGGCTATCCCCGCGGTCTGAAAGGGACGGATATTCCGCTGGAGGGGCGAATTGTGGCGCTGGCTGACGTGTTCGATGCCCTGGGTTCGGATCGCTGCTACAAGAAGGCGTGGCCGCTGGACAAGGTGCTGGCCCTGATTGAAGAGGAGAAGGGGCAGCATTTCGACCCCCAGCTGGTCGAGCTGATGATGGCCAATCTGGACAAGTTCCTCGAGATCCGCGAGCAGAACAAGGATGTCTATATCGGCGAACACTGATAGCCAGCTTGTTCTGTTTATGAACTCAAAAAAACCGCCCTGCTTATCAGGGCGGTTTTCTATATCTGGCATCGCGCCACTTCAGAGCGAGAAGTACGAGGGTTACTGCTCTGGCAGATTGAGATCCAGCTTGGCGGCAGGTTGTCCGGCTTGCTGGTTCTCGGCCTGCGCAGCGGCCAGAGCACGCTTCAGGGCACGCCGTTTTTGTATCACCACAAACCCGACCCCACCCAATACCGCCAGCAACACACCACCACCTGCCAATGCCCAGATCAGCCAGCCCATTTCCTCCTCTGCCGGAGCTTCATGGGTCGCCTCGGCACTGGAGGCCGGTGCGGCGGCCGACACCACCTCTACAGGAGGCGGCGGTGGCGGGAAGACATTGAAGGTTTTCACCGGCAACTCGATTTTCAGCTCACGCCCGAGGCGAGTGGTGCCATAGAGGGTTGCTTTCACCTCATGCTGACCGACCTCCTTGATGTTGGAGAGATCGATATCAAGCTTGGGATCGCTGGCGATCTCGCTGAACTCGTAGAGGCCGCCCACATTGCTGGTCACACTCCCCTTGACCACCACGGAAGCGGGATCCAGCTCATCACGGTCGATTAGCAGTGAGAGCTTGGCACCGAGCTCATCCGAAGGCGGCGACAAGTTATAGCTGAACGGGTAGGGGTAAAGCAGTACATCCTGATAACGGGCACGGACAAACACCTGATTGCCCGTGCTGAACATGGCGCGGTACTTGCCACCGGGAATATCCTGCAGCGTCACTTCCGCCGTCATGATGCCATCGCCTGGCACCTCATCTAGCCCCTTGCCATCATCGCGATAGTGGCCAAGTACTTGATCCAGCACGACCTCTTTCTTATCGGCATCGCTGAACGATTGCAGCTTGACGGTCATGCCAAGGTCAGAGAGATAGTATTTATCTTTCGGCGGCTGACCATTGATCAACAACCACGCCTTGAGCTTGATCACCTCCCCCTGATAGAGCTGCATCGGCAGGGCGGCGATATCGAGCCGGATATCGGAGAGAATGCGCACCCGGTTGTCGGGATCCACCTCGCCAATCGCCTGCCAGGGGCCCGGCATGGGATTGCGCAGGGTAATGAGATCATGCTCCGGCAGCGCCAGCCAACCCACATCTGCGGGTTTGACCCTACCCACGTAAAGCTTGCTGCCATCGGGTCGAACCAGGATCACGGACGGGGTGCCCGGCTTGCGCTTGATGATGAAGGTGATCCCCTTCACGCCGTAATCGATGCGAAAGCGGTTATCCAGCAGCGGAATATCGGAAGGGGCAAATACCTCGGTCGCTGTCGCCCCTAGCGAGAGCAACAACAGCAGACCGGCACACCACTTGCTCATTGCCGCCACAGACAACTTCCTCCTTTCTTCTGTACCAGATCCAGTCTCGCCTCGTGCAGGGCCTGAACCTCGGCACTGGCACGCACCACCTTGAGGGCGGGTCGGTTGCTCTCCAACCTGCGAATGCTGGTGTCCTGATTGCTCTCGTTTTCATTGCTTTCGGTGGCCAGATTGAGTTTGGTCTGGCCGCCGGTCATCAACAGATAGACGTCAGCCAGGATCTCCGCATCGAGCAAAGCCCCGTGCAGGGTACGGTGGGAGTTGTCGATACCGTAACGATCGCACAGCACATCCAGGTTGTTGCGCTTGCCGGGGAATAGATCCCGCGCCATCGCCAGGGTATCTGTGATGGTGCAGATATCCGCCGTCTTGAAGTTGAGTCCGAGCTTGCTGAACTCGTAGTCCATGAAGCTCACGTCAAACGGCGCGTTGTGAGCAATCAGTTCGGCGCCGCGGATGAAGTCGAGGAATTCGTCGGCAATCTGGCTGAACGACGGTTTGTCACGCAGAAACTCGTCGGTGATACCGTGCACCTGGATCGCTTCCGGGTCGACCAGACGATCAGGCTTGATATAGACGTGATAGTGGTTACCGGTCAGCTTGCGGTTGATCACCTCCACACAGCCGATTTCGATAATGCGGTGCCCCAGATAGACAGGGCCGCCCGCCGTATTCATACCTGTGGTTTCAGTATCCAGAATGATCTGGCGATTCAGTTGGGGTGTGTTCATGATCCAATCTATGTCAAACTTCGGCTTTACTTACTCGCTAGTTTACCCCAAGCCTCATGTTAAAACAGATTGATTGCTCATGTTAAAACAGATTGATGTCTATACCGACGGCTCCTGCCTTGGCAATCCGGGCCCGGGTGGTTACGGGGCCGTGATGGTCTACGGCAAGCACCGCAAAGAGATTTCCGCCGGATTCAAGTTGACCACCAATAACCGGATGGAGCTGATGGCCGCCATCATGGGGCTGCGTACCCTCAACGAACCGTGCAAGGTGCGCCTCACTACCGACAGCCAGTATGTCCGCCAGGGGATCACCCAGTGGATCATCGGCTGGAAGAAGAAAGGGTGGATGACCGCCAACCGCCAACCGGTCAAGAACGTCGATCTCTGGAAGGAGCTGGATGCGGAAGTGGGTCGCCACCAGATTGAGTGGCTCTGGGTGAAGGGTCACTCCGGCCACCCGGAGAACGAACGGTGCGACGAGCTGGCCAGAGAGGCCGCCTGCGGCAAGGATCTGGCCGAGGATACCGGCTACCAGCCCTGACGGGCCATTCCCGGTGTGGCGAGGGACTTTGGCAGTTGCCAGCGCCGCCGCACCGGGATCAATGGAAAGCGCCGTTTACGGGCCGCAATCACGTATACCGATGCAAATGCCCTGCAATAATCCCGCCCGATACTCTCTCGCCACCAACTGTGCCAGCTCTGTTTTCCCATAAACGAATAACCAAAGCGCTCGTCGAACATCACCTCGCATCCCAGCAGATGCAGCCAGTCCGTCACCCGCCCCGGGGTGAACATCCGTGCCGACCAGGGCATTCTGCGCCGCAAGAACGGCACACAGTGACCGATCCCGACCAGACTCATGGGGTTATAGCCACTGATTATCAGCCAGCCATCGTCGGTCAACACTCTTTCGGCTTCGCGCAACACTTGGTGGGGATCGGCGGAGAAATCGAGGCAGTGAGCCAGCAGGCAGGCATCGACGCTGCCGGTCCGCACCGGCAGATCGAGGGGATCGCCATACATGTCGAGCAGCCGTCCGCCGCGGGCGACCCCGATCTGGTGACGAATGGAGGAGCGTTTGCAGGAGAGTTCAGCGCTCAGGGCGCCAATTTTCAGCAGATGATACCCAAACAGATTGGGGCACCAGTTGTCGAGCCGATCCTGGATCTCGGCCGCCACCCAGTCCCCCATAGGCAATGCAGACCAGCTGGTCGGGATCTCGATTTGTTGTTCGGTACGTGCCACCTGCATAATAGGGCTCAACTCGGGGTTTCGAACGCCATCCTGTTATATAAGATACCCTCCCTAAAGAGAAGCAGACTCATGTATCCAGTGATCACAGTTCCAGCCTTTAATGACAACTACATCTGGTTGATCCGCCACGAAAATCACTGCCTGGTTGTCGATCCGGGCGATGCCGCACCCGTGCTGGAGCGGCTTGAGGCATTGGGGCTGGTGCTCGATGCCATCCTGCTGACCCATCACCATCACGACCATGTGGGGGGCGTCAGCACATTGCTCGAGCACTTCCCCCACGCGAGACTGTATGGCCCCAAACTTGACCCCATGCCGGATCACCACGGTCAGTGGCTGGAAGATGGCGATCAGATCAACTGGCACGGCCTCGCCCTCGAGGTGATCCATGTGCCCGGGCACACTCGCGGCCACATCGCCTACCACGGCAACGGCATGCTCTTTTGTGGCGATACCCTCTTCTCGGCCGGTTGTGGCCGCCTGTTTGAAGGGACGCCGGAGCAGATGTACCACTCGCTGCAACGACTCGCCGCCCTGCCCGATGAGACCCTCATTTATTGTGCCCACGAGTACACCCTCTCCAACCTGCGTTTTGCCTATGCGGTCGAGCCGGACAACCCGGCGATCCGCCGCCAGATCGGGCTGATCAGCAAACTGCGGCAACAAGGGCTGCCAAGTCTGCCAACCCGGCTGGGTGACGAACGCACTTTCAACATTTTTCTGCGATGCGAACAGGATTCAGTGAAATTTTCTGCTGAAAAGCACGGGCTAAAATGCGTGGAAAATCCGGTAGATACCTTCACCATCCTGCGTCAGTGGAAGGACGTTTTTTGAACAAACCTTGATCAGGGGGCCATTGCCCCTTATGATGCGAGCTGTTTTTCCTAAAAATGACCGGAACGAGATGAAGGTACGAACGGCCTTATTGGCAGCGCTGTTGCTCAGCGGCTGCCAAAACCTGAGCCATCAGGATGACCGGGCGCTAACGGCAATCGAGCCGATCAAGTCCCCCCAGGTCAAGAAAAAAGCGCATAAAAAACACTCTTCCCATTTCCTGTTTGGCGATGAACAGCTGGACGAAATGGAAGATACGGACAATCTGTGGGTGCGTATCAGCGATGATATGCAGCTGGAAACTCCGGACAACCCGCGCATCCGCCAGCAACGTGAGTGGCTGTTGCGCAATGATAAGCATCTGGCGACCATTGCCAGCCGGGCTGAACCCTACCTCTATCTGATGGTAGAGGAGATTGAACGGCGTGAGCTGCCAATGGAGCTTATTACTGTCCCGATGATCGAGAGCATGTTTGATCCTCATGCCCGATCCCGCAGCAATGCCGTCGGACTCTGGCAGTTTGTGCCAGCGACAGGCAAAAACTTCGGTCTGCGCCACGACAACTGGTATGACGGACGGCGCGATGTGCTGGCCTCCACCAATGCGGCGCTCGACTATCTGGAGTACCTGAACCGCTTCTTTGACGGTGACTGGCTGCAAACGCTGGCCGCCTACAATGCCGGTGAAGGTCGGGTGCGCAACGCCATCCAGCGTAACCAGCGCGCAGGCAAACCGACCGACTACTGGTCGCTCGATCTGCCCCGGGAAACCCGGATGTATGTGCCCAAGATCCTCGCCATGGCTGACATGATCAGCAATGCGGACAAGTACAATATCCAGTTGCCGGTGCTCGCCAACGAGCCGAAGCTGCGGGTGGTGGAAACCGGCAGCCAGATCGATCTGAATGTGGCCGCCCAACTGGCCGGTCTGCGTACCTCACAGCTCAAGGAGGTCAATCCGGCCCTGAGCCGTGGTGTGATGTCGCCCCGTGGCCCTTACCGCCTGCTGGTACCGGTAGAGTATGCCGATACTCTGGAGCTGGCACTGGCCGATCTGCCCAAGAGTGAGCGTATTCGAACCCGCTCCTATCAGGTCACCAGTGGCGATACCCTGTCGCGCATTGCCCAGAATCATGGCGTCAGCGTGAACGAGCTGAAGCTGGCCAACAATCTGCGCAGCAACAACCTGCGTCGCGGTCAGCAACTGGTGATCCCGACCCACGGTCAGGTCAGCAGCAAGGCCAGCTCCGCCAGCAAACCGCAGCAGCTGGCAAGCCGTGGTAGCAGCCAGAAGGCCAAAGTCAGTTACAAGGTGCGCTCGGGTGACAACCTGTGGAGCATCAGCCAGGCACACGGCGTCTCCCACGAAGAGCTCGCCAAGTGGAATGGTCTGAATGCCAAGTCGGCGCTCAAGCTAGGCATGAAGCTGGTGGTCTATCCCAAGCAAGGGAAGAAGAGCGACAAATCGATGGTGTATCAGGTTCGCCGTGGCGACTCCATCTCCTCCATCGCTGCTCGCTTCCAGGTGGCAATCAACGATGTGATGCGCTGGAATCAGCTGGATAAAGGGGATTACCTCAAGCCCGGTCAGGAGCTGACCCTGTTTGTGAAGAACAACAGCTAAGCCTCACCGCTTGAACCCGATAAAAAACGGGGCCAGTCATCTGACTGGCCCCGTTTTTTATTACTGCGGCTAACCGCTGCTGTGTCTGAGCCGCCGACTAAAACAATGGCTTGGCGCCACCTGCGGATGCATCACCGCTCTGCAGGCAAAACTATCACCGCTATTCCCAGAGCCTTGTCGGCACCACCATCAGCACGGTGCGCTGACCGATCGCCACATTGGCATTGGGGAAGACCACCGCCTCACGCGGCTTCTCGACTGTGTAACGCAGCTCACCATCCTCGGCCAGCACAAACCCTTGGGGGAATTCGGTGAAGTTGTCCACATCGCTGGCGAACAGGAAGCAAAAGTCCGCCGATTTTTTGGTGATCACCCGATCGATGGCAAACAGGGTGAAATCATCCGCCCGCCACGGCTCCAGCGCCACCTCATCCTGAGTGACCAGCTCCTGCAGCGCTTGGCGGGTTTCGATAAAGCGGGTCATGTCGTTCTCGCCAAACGGCCGTACCTTGCCCAACTCCACCGTGAAGGCATGGGCACCATGCTGGCGGGAGCTGTAGTAGCTGAATGTCGTGGTCGGGCTGGCGGAGAGCAGAATAGTACGCACCCCGCAGGCGCCGAGGAACTGCACCTGCTCGCGGCAGTGAGGCCGCTCGTGGGGGAAGGGGTAGACGGCGAACTTCTCGTAGCGCGAGCCGCGAATGGCGGTGTGCAGATCGTAGTGGTAGCGGGGACGAGCCGGATCGGCAAAGAAGCGGCTCACATACTGCTCGAGGCGCATGGCGCGGATCCGCTCCCGATTGCAGAGCCCCTCCCCCTTGCTGTGGGCGCCGGAGAAGAGGCGGTTCATGTTCTCCTCCACCTCCCGCAGCCCGAGGTTCATCGCCGCCGGATTGCCAAACAGGAACAGCACCCGATGGCGGGCGCTCAGCTCGCCTGAGAGCAGACGACTCAGCAGCTGGTTGCAGATCTCGATGGGAGCGGTCTCGTTGCCGTGGATGCCGCAGGAGAGGACGATATCCTTGCGTCCTCCCGGCTGGTCGTCAGTGCCACTGGCAGGCTCCAGACAGAGCACGCCCGTATCCCAGACGCTGACCCGCGCACCATCGGGCAGGGCAAATTCAAAGGGCTCAAGCTGCCACTCATGGCTGCGGGTCAAGGCCAAAAAATCGTGCTGGGGAATCATCCGTCTCACCCTCTTGCGCTGGAATACTATGGCCGGATTATACGCAAGGCATCGCGGCTTAAAATCGTTTTTTAAACAAATTCAAACATTAACGATACAAGTGTGATAACAATCGAACGATGACAGCAATGACGGTAGCGATATGGAATAAAGAGGATAGGAAAAAGGATCAACGTAAAACGGGGGGAGATAAAACAGACAATGGCAGACCTGGCGGCTAGTCCCCACAGGGGCAGAACAGCAAACGACTCAGCAGAAAAACAAGGCATCCATGCCCGGCTGATCAACCACGCCAGAACGGCTTGGTGGTCTCTTGATAACGGTCAGCTTCGTTCAGGCCGATATCTTTGAGCAGGTACTCGGGCAGCTCGGAGAGCTGGCGACGGCTGCGGCTGCGCTCCAGCCAGGTCAGAACGGTCATTTTAACGCGAGCAACCAGATTCAATTGGCTGGAATGCTGGTAACCGGTTTCGGTATAAGTCATGTTGGCCATGATGTGGCTCCTCTGAATATTTGTTTACGCACTGGGCTTTATTTGATGCGCAAAGCTTAGTCAGGGAGCAGGGCCGACTCAATTGACGAATTTTGATACGTTACATTAGGAAAACTAATAGTAAAAAACTGACTGATACAATTTTAATGCTTTGATTTATAAAGAATAATTAAGTCACCATTCGACCATCAACGGCCCGCAGCATATTGTGCTGCATGGCACCACCTTACATATGCAATTTACCGCATTGCCTATGCACTCACCAATGGACGTGCCATGGGTGGCAACCCCGTCATTACATTCGATTGTTAATTCCGTGATCTCTTGGCGATCTTAAATTAACACAATGAAACATATAACAAACTTACTTTTCCTCCCGCGCAGCTCCCTCGATGAAGACCCGAAAACGCCCCTCTTGGCGCGCAACCGGCATACTGGTATGGTTATTTATACAGTAGTTTATTCCCCTGCCCTGACGCCATCGTTTATGCCGTCAGAGGCGGATGAAACCACAGGATCATCGATGGATACCTTTACCCCGACCGCCGCCCTGCGTCAACAGATGGCCGCCATTGAAGCCGCTCTCAACCAGCTGGCCGATCTGCTTGGCCAGCTCGAGCTAAAGGAGGCCCATGTCTATCCCCTCCCTCCGGTTGCGCAGGGGGAAGAGCACGACCCGATCGAGCAAATTGAGGTGGGCTATCTCAACGGTGAAGCCGCGCTGGCGGCCACCCTCGCCGCCTATCGGGATCACAGCGCCCGCCCCGGCTGCTCCACCAAGGCGACTCACCGGCTGCCCGGCTGGTTGCGCTTTCCTGCCGCCGCAGCCCCCTTGCTGCAACCGCTGATCGACCAAATAAACCAGCACAAGCTCGATTTCAAGGCGCTGGTGCAGCAGGCGGGGGGACGGGACGAAAAGTTCGAGCTGGTACATACCGCTCTGCCCGGGGTGATCACCTTGCAGGTCTACCGCAAACTGACCCTGCTGGCGGGAGAGCTGCAATCCCTCGGCTTTACCTGGGCTGACAAGCAGACCATCAATCGCCTAAGTCGCGAGCAGGTGCTTGAGATGCTGGAGCGCAGCCGCCGCTATATACCGGCCCTCTCCAACAACGAGGAGTGGAGCAAGATGGTGGATCAGGAGGTGTACGACATTCGCCGTCTGCCCGCCGATGCCGAGCTGCGGATCCGCCGCCCGGTCAAGACTCACCCGATGATCAACCTGCTCTGGCTGGAGCGCACCCCGCGCAAGCAGCAGATCAAGGCGAGCCTGCCTCTGCTGCTCTGCTCGGATACCCCGCCCGCGGTCACCCATCTGGGCAACTATCCCCCCAAGAGCCGACAGGCGCGGCGAGATCGCAAGATTGGCGGTGAGCCCATCATCGAGCGGCTGCACCTCTATCTCTATCAGGGGTGACTGGATCAGGAATAGCTGGGCCGCCTTGCCGCGATAAACAACGAATCCCGCATCTGCATCCCAAATAAGAAAAGGGAGAACATCTCTGGATGTTCTCCCTTTTCTGTATCGATAGGCGGTATGAAAGGTGGCGTCGCCAATCAGCCCATCAGCAGGGCCCGCAGGCTCTCCACATCCAGCCCGCGCACCTCGGACTGGCCGCTCAGCAGGCCATCGGCCAGCGCCCGCTTCTCGTCGTGCAGAGCGACAATCTTCTCCTCCACCGTCTGCTCGCACACCAGCCGGTACACAGTCACCGGCTGGGTCTGCCCCATCCGGTGCGCCCGATCGCTCGCCTGATCTTCCACCGCCGGGTTCCACCAGGGATCGAGGTGCAGCACGGTATCGGCCTGGGTGAGGTTGAGGCCGGTCCCCCCTGCCTTGAGGCTGATGAGGAACAGCGGCACCTCCTCATGACGAAAACGCAGGATGGAGTCCTGACGGGACTTGGCGGAGCAGCCCCCATCCAGATAGCAGTAGTCCCAGGACTTCTGCTCGATGCGGGCCCGCAGCAGGCTCAGTAGGTCGACGAACTGGCTGAACACCAGCACCCGATGGCCGCCGTCGATCGCCTCTTCCAGCAGGGCCATCGCCTCGTCCAGCTTGCTGCTGGTCTGTGACCACTCGGGCATCACCAGCTCCGGTGAGCAGCAGAGGCGGCGAAGCCGGGTCAGGCCACTCAGCACATGCATCAGGGCGCGGCCATCGGCGCTTTGCACCTGCTGCACCACTTCCCGCCGGGTCGCCTCGTAGAGCTGACGCTCCTCGGGGGAGAGGCTGATGTGGTGGATGATCTCGGTCTTGTCCGGCAGCTCGGTCAGCACCTGCTGCTTGAGACGGCGCAGGATGAAGGGGCTGATCACCGCACGCAGCAGTGCCATGTGCTGGGGATCCTTGACCGCCTTGCCAAAGCGACGTTTGAACTCGCCGAGGCTGCCGAGCAGCCCCGGGTTGATAAAGGTAAAGAGGCTCCACAACTCTCCCAGATGGTTTTCGATGGGGGTGCCGGAGAGGGCGAGGCGAAAATCGCCGTCGAGCTGGAACAACAGCTTGGCGCGCTGGGTGCCGGCGTTTTTGATCTGCTGCGCCTCATCGAGCACCATGCTGGACCAGCGGCGGGACTTGAGCGCCTCCGCCAGGCTGCCGAGCATGCCGTAGTTGATGAGGATCACCTGACCGGCCTTGGCCTCGCGAATGATCCCCTCCCGCTCGGCAGGATTCTCGAACACCACCACATCAAGCTCGGGGGCGAAACGGGTCACCTCCTCCTGCCAGTTGGTGACCACTGACTTGGGCACCACTACCAGGGCAGGGCCAAGGTGCTGGCGCATCCGCAGCACAATCAGCGCCTGCAGTGTCTTGCCCAGACCCATGTCATCGGCCAGACAGGCACCAAAACCGTGATGGGCCAGGGTCGCCATCCAGCGCACCCCCTCTTTCTGATAGTCCCGCAGGGAGGTAAGCAGCTCCTCCGGGCAATCAACCTCCTGCTGCCACTCCTGCTGAAGGGATTGCCACGCTGCATCCCCTTCGGTGGTAATGACCGAGAGCAGACGAGTGAGCGGATAGGCCAGCTTGTTGTTGATGCGCTGCTCTTCATCGAGCATGGCCCCCAGCATGGTGAGCCGCTCCACCAGCTTGTCGCTCAGCATCAGGCTGGTCTTCTCGTCGAGCTGAACGGTGCGCTGCCCCGGGGTCATCTGACGCAGAATAAGGCGCAGATCGAGGATCTGGTGCTCATCGAGCGCCAGTGCCCCTTCGACCTGGAACCAGTCCTGCCGCCGCTCGATGCGCAGGCTCAGAGCCGCTTCATCAAGGCTCTTGAGGCGAGCGCTGTCCTGATGCCAGTGAATGACCACGCCAGCATCCACCAGCTCGGGCAGGGCATTGACCAGCGCCAGCGCCTGCTCCCCCTGCAGCAGCCACTCGCTGCCGGGCAGGCCGATGGGGAGTTGATTGCGCAGTAGCTGGGCCTGCCCCTTCTCGGCCGCGAGATCCCGCTGCCAGTAGTGGTACGCCTTGATCCCCTGCCGCACGATCGCCTCCCCCTTGCCAAGGGGCTGGGGCGGCAGATCCTCAAAGCGGGTCACCAGCTTGACCGACAGCTGACCATCCTGCCAATCCAGTTGCACCGAAGGAATGCCCGGCCAGGGAGCCAGTTCGGCGTTGCCGCTAAGCCCCGCAACCTGACTGTGCCAGGGCAGCTCGGGAATGGCGTCCAGGGTGCGTTGCAGCTCGGCCAGCCCCTCGGCGGGCAACAGCGGGATGGATTCGAGCGCTGGCAAGCGGTCGAGCAGCGGCTGCGGGGTGAGGATCAGCTGCCACAGATCCTGCGCCAGCGGCATGATATGGGCCCCGCGAGCGGCCGCATCGGGGCAGAGCTGCGCGCTCATCCCCTGCTCGGTGGCCACCACCTGCAACAGGGGGGCGCTGATGGCCAGTTGCAGCTTTTGCCCCTTGGCGTTGAACAAACGGGGGTGATCGGCCAGCGGCGCCCAGACATCCCGCGGCAGTCGTCCCATCACCCGCGGCAGGGTGCGAACCAGTGCCCAGTCGTGCTCGTCGAGCATGGCGGCATACTGGGTGGAGAGCAGGGCCGGATCGACCCGGCGACCGGCGGTCCACTCCCCCTTGGTGCTCAGCTTCTGGATCTTGCACTCCAGCTCGGGACCATCGGCATGGAGCAGCCACACCAACCGCTCCTGCGGCTTGCGTACGCCACTGGAGCGTCCCAGCCCCTGCAGCCAGTTGAGCCAGCTGGCAGAGGCCGCGGTTTTGTCCTCGTCCCCGTCATCATCCTGCTCGTCACTGCCCTCTTGCGCACTCTCCTCACTACCGCGCAGTTGGCACAGGGGTGCCCCTTTGGCCACCTCGCCCAACAAGATGCGCAGCAGATCCTGACAAAAGGCCATCAGGCGATGATGGGGCTCGGCATCGAGCAGATGGGAGAGATCCCACTTGTGCAACATGGCCACCTGCGGGCTCTGGGCACCGTGACGGGCCAGCGCGCAGAGATCGAGCCAGAGATAGCCCCAGTGGAGCTCCTCCACCGGCAGTTGCAGGGTATCAAACAGGCCGACCGCCTGACCGTGGCGATCGCCCGCCCACTGGCTGAGCAGATCGGCAAGCAGGGGGAACTGGCCAGTCAAACTGCGCTGCCACTTCTTGCGCTGTTCGCTGGCGATGACGGGATCGGCCTGCTGCAACCAGCCAAGCCAGAGCAGGGCGCTGAATGAACGGGGCCACTGGCCCGCCTCGCCCTCATCGGTTGCCTGCCACTGGCCCAGCGCGGTGAGCAGTCGCTCGCCAAGCGGGCCGCTCTGGCTCTGCTGGGCCAGCGCCTGCAGGGCTGGCCAGCCGGGGGCGGCATCCTGGTCCTCGCCGGTTGGCGATGTGCTCTCGCCATCCCCGCAGAGCCAGCGCCACTCCGCCTCGAAGGCTTTGGCCCGGGCCTGCACCTCGGGGGCGCAGCGCACCAGCGCATTGGCCAGCGGCCAGCGCTCTTCATAGGGGGCATCGAGCAAGAGTTGCAGCGAGAAGTGCTCCAGCAACATTTGCTGCCAGGCGGGGCTGGAGCCCGCCAGCAACTGGTGAGCGTCCGGGGTATCGAGCAGGGTCAGCAGATCGCTGGCCGAGAAATAGGTCGGGATCTCCCCCGCCTTGCCGCGGCAGAGCTCGCGCACCACCGCATGGGTGAGATCCTGCCCGGTCAATGAGGGCACTCGGCTCCAGTCCGGCGCCGGGCAGAGACCGGCACGCACCCCCAGGATCAGCGCCAACGTCCCCTCGGCGGTCAGGCTCCACTGCTGCTCCCCGCGTAATCTGACCAGTCCTGCATCCTGCAGTCGGGTCAGTTTATCGATCAGGGCATGGCCTAACGCCAGTTGTTCTTGCAGCAAACGGGTACTGGCAACGCGCTGCAATTGCAGGGTGGCGAGCAGGGCATAACTATCCGAAGAGAGGGTGGACGCAGACATCAAGACTCACGGGCAAGTGCAAAAGCGAAATTTTAACGGTAAAGCGCCAGCGGCTCGACCCTTTACCGTGAAATAACTCAAAAAAAAACGGCCATCCATGATGACCGTCGAAAGTAACGAAGGAAATAGCCGGATCATCCGGTTACCTCCCACAGCGGGAAAATCGGGAGCGCTAGCCCCTAATTCGTGGAGCCAATGCTAGAGGTTGGCGCCCGAAAAAGCTTTGAAGCGGATCACAGTTGAAAAGGATTTCTGAAAACGGTTTCAATTTTTGACGGCAAAAAACCATGATTTCGCGCCAAATGAGCCATGTCCCAACCCCTCCTGCTCACCCGGCACAAGCGGTAGAAAACCCATAACGGTCGCTTGTCGAACGCCCCTGTGCGGGCAGCTGTATAGCTTCATCAGAACCTGCCCCCCCCTAGGCTAGATTTCAGGGCCACCGGACATGGCTGAGATGGGCCAGGAGAGCACGAATCGGCTCCCTCCCCGCCCGGTAGCTTGGCAAACCGCACTGCCGCCGTGGGCCTCTGCAATCGCCTTGACCACGGCGAGTCCGAGTCCGCTACCGCCGCTCTTGCGCGAGCGTGATGGATCTCCCCGACGAAACGCATCGAAGATACAGGCGGCGATCTCCTCGCTGATGCCAGGCCCCTCATCTTCCACACTCAGGACGCACACACTCTCCGAGCGATACAGCCGCACGGTCAGCAGGCCCGGCAGCGCGTGCTTCTGGGCATTTTCCAACAGCGCCATCAGAGCCTGACGGATACGAAACAGATCGCAGCAAACATGAAGTTCGCTATCGAGCTCCCGCTGCAACACAAATCCGCTCGCCGCCAGAGGGCTGGCAAATGCCTCAAGCACCACGGCAAGCTCGTCGGCCAGCCTGACCTCGGTCCGCTGCAACTCCAGATGGCCGCTGTCGTTGAGGCTCAATACCCGCAAATCCTCGATCAGGTGATTGAGCCCCTCCACCTGACGCAGCAACCCCTCGAAGAGTTCGCTGCTGGGAGGAAATACCCCTTCGGCCAGCCCTTGCAAGCGGCCGCGCAAAATGGTGACGGGAGTACGCAACTCGTGGGCGATGGCGGCATTCCAGAACTCCCGCTCGCGGGTCATGCTCTGCAGCCGCTCGGCCATGGCGTTGAAGTCGCGCACCAGTTGCGCCGTCTCCCCGATCGCCTGTTCATCCAGCGGCACGCGCGCATCGAGTTTGCCCTCGGCCACCTCACGCAGGCTGGTTGCCACCGAGTTGAGGGGAGTCAGGATGCGGCGAGAGAGGCGAACAGCCACGTACAGCGCCATCCCCAATGCAATGAGAATGGTGGAGCCGATCCAGATCATCTCGACTCTGGAGGGCACCCAGGTCTCGGAGATGCTGCCCGGCACAAACGCCACGGCGATGCCATAAAACACATAGGTGCCGATCACCGCGAGGGAGATGATACCAAGCGTCATCAAGCCCAGAGAGCGGATGATCTGCCTGCGAAGGCCGGGCGCCGATTTCATGCATCGCCCCCGAAGCGATAGCCAACGCCCCAGACACTGGCGGGGACCCCCTGAATGCCGTGTGTCTCCAGTTTTTTGCGCAACTTGCTGATGTGGCTATCCACCGTACGCTCCTGGGTATCCCCCTCCGGCAAGCAGTGAGTCAGCAGTTCGGCGCGGCTGAACACCCGTTTCGGCGCCCGCATCAAAGAGGCGAGCAACTTGAACTCGGTCAGGGTCAGCTCCAGCACCTGCTGCTGGTCATCGCGGAAAATGCTGGCCTCGTGGCTCTCCAGATCGATCTGAAACAGGCCGACCCGCAGCACGTTCGCCGTGGCAGGCTTTACGGCCCGGGTGCGCCTGAGCACGGCCTGCACTCGAGCCACCACTTCGGCCGGATTGAAGGGTTTGACCACATAGTCATCCGCCCCCATGCGCAGCCCCATCAGCTTGTCGAGATCCTGATCGAGGGCGGTCAGCATGATCACCGGCGTGTCGCCACGCGCCCGGATCTCGCTGAGCACCTGCCAACCATCCAGTTGCGGCATCTGCACATCCAGCAGCAGGAGATCGGGTTTGAATGCCTGATGCATGGCCAGCGCTTCACGGCCATCGGCGGCGTGCAGGGAGCGCAAGCCATGACGTTGCAGGTAAGCGGCGAGGATGTCGGCGATCTCGGCTTCATCCTCTGCAATCAGTACCAGTGACTGGCCCGCCGGGCTGGCGGGAGCATTGAGATGGGACATAGTCGGACTCGAAAAAAGGTGGCGTTGAACTTTATCATCGCCTCCATGGATTCTCCACAAAGCCTCGAATCATTCGCAATAGCCCCTCGCCATAATGGCCGCTCGATGCACTCTCCGGTCACATCACACCGGAGAGACGGTTTAACGAGGTGAGTGGATGATGTTTGTCAAACAGCGGTATGCGGGCGCCCTGCTCGCCGTCATTGCCGCATTCGGGTTGGCGGGTTGCGATGTCGCGCCGCAAGAGCAGGAGGCACCCGCCCCTCCTCAGGTGTCGGTGCTGACTCTGACTGGCCGGGAGCTTGTCATCAGCGAGGATCTGCCCGCCCGGGTGGCGGCACTGCGCAGCGCCGACATTCGCGCCCAGATCAGCGGCATCGTACAGCGCCGCCTGTTCGAGCAGGGCGCCGAGATCAGCGCAGGCACCGTGCTGTTCCAGATAAACCCGGCCCCCTTCAAGGCCGATGTCGACAGCGCCGCCGCCGCATTGCAACGGGCCGAGGCTGTGCTGGCCCGCGCCCGCATCCAGATTGAGCGCCTGAAGCCGCTGCTGCGCACCGACGCCATCAGCCGCCAGACCTATGACGATGCGATCTCCCAGCGGGATCAGGCGGCCGCCGATGTGGCCCAGGCCAGGGCGACTCTGGCCCGGCACCAACTGAACCTGCAATTTGCCAGCGTGGAGGCCCCCATCGCCGGACGTATCGATCAGGCGCTGGTGAGTGAAGGGGCTCTGGTGTCTCCCACCGATGCCACCCCCATGGCCCGGATCCAGCAGATTGATCAGGTCTACGTCGATGTGCGTCAACCGGCCTCGGTGCTGGAATCCCTGCGCCAGCAGGCTGGCTCAATGGCACCGGAACTGGCGGTGGAGATCCTCGGCAGCAATGGCACACCGCTGGGAATGCAGGGGCGCATCCTCTTCTCCGGCATCGAGGTCGATGCCGGTACCGGTGACGTACTGCTGCGGGTACTGGTGGACAACCCGGAGCGGCGGCTCTTGCCCGGCCTCTACGTACAGGCGCGCATTCCCCGTGCCCGCTATGCCAACGCCCTGAGCGTGCCTCAGCAGGCGGTGGTGCGCACATCGGGCCAGACCAGCGTGTGGGTGGTGGATGGCCAGAGGCAGGCACAACTGGTTCCGGTCAACACCGCTGAACTGGTGAATAGCCAGTACCGCATCGCGTCCGGGCTCAGTGCCGGGCAACAGGTGGTGATCGAAGGGCTCGACCGTCTGACCCCGGGGATTCAGGTCATTGCCTCCCCCTGGCAACCACCCGCCGTCAGCCAACCGGCTGACGGTGGCATTCGCTGAATCGGAGAGTTATCCATGCCGCAGTTTTTTATCCATCGCCCGGTGTTTGCCTGGGTGATCGCCCTGTTCATCGTGCTGGCAGGGGTCATCGCCATCCCCAAGCTCCCCATCTCCCGCTATCCCTCGGTGGCGCCGGTGTCGGTGACCCTCTATGCCACCTATCCGGGCGCCACGCCGCAGACCCTGAACGATGCGGTGGTGAGCCTTATCGAGCGCGAGCTGTCGGGAGTGAAGAACCTGCTCTACTTCGAGTCGTCGGTGGACGCCTCGGGCAGCGCGCAGATCACCGCCACCTTCAAGCCGGGCACCGATCCGGAGCTGGCCCAGATGGACGTGCAAAACCGCATCAAGGCGGTCGAGCCTCGCTTGCCACAGGCGGTGCGGCAAACCGGCCTGCAGGTGGAGTCCGCCACATCCGGCTTTCTGATGATGGTCGGCATGACCTCACCGGATGGCCGCTTCGATGAGGTTGCCCTCAACGACTACATGGCACGCAATATTGTGCAGGAGTTGCGCCGCATCGACGGGGTAGGACGAGTGCAACTGTTTGGCGCCGAGCAGGCCATGCGCATCTGGGTAGATCCGGCCAAACTCGCCGCCTATGGGCTGACCATCAGCGAGGTGGCGCAGGCCATCGAGCAGCAGAACATCCAGATTGCACCGGGGCGCCTCGGTGATGAACCCGCCCTGCCGGGACAGCGCCTGACGGTTCCCCTTACGGTTCAAGGCCAACTGACGACCCCCGAGGCATTCGCCGCCATCGTGCTGCGAGCCGGTGGCGATGGCGCCAAGCTGGTGCTGGGTGATGTCGCCCGGGTCGAGCTGGGGGCGCAATCTTACGCCTTTTCCAACCGGGAGAACGGCGTGGCCGCCACCAGCGCCGCCATCCAGCTCTCCCCCGGCGCCAACGCCGTGCGTACCGCAGATGCGGTGCGCACCCGTCTCGCCCAGCTCGCCCCCACGCTGCCGGCGGGCATGGCCTATTCGATCCCGTTTGACTCGGCCCCCTTCGTCAAGGTCTCCATCGAAAAGGTGATGCACACCTTGCTGGAAGCCATGGTGCTAGTGTTTCTGGTGATGTTTCTCTTCCTGCAGAACCTGCGCTACACCCTGATCCCGGCCATCGTCGCCCCCATCGCTCTGCTTGGCACCTTCGCGGTGATACTGCTGGCCGGTTTTTCGATCAACTCCCTCACCATGTTCGGCATGGTGCTGGCCATCGGCATCATAGTCGACGACGCCATCGTAGTAGTGGAGAATGTCGAGCGCCTGATGGCCACCCGGGGGCTGTCGCCCCGGGAGGCGACCTCGCAGGCCATGAAGGAGATCATCGGAGCGGTGATCGGCATCACCTTGGTGCTCACGGCGGTGTTCCTCCCCATGGCGTTTGGCAGCGGCTCGGTGGGGGTCATCTACCAGCAGTTCACCCTGTCGATGGCGGTGTCGATCCTCATTTCGGCCTTCCTCGCCCTGACCCTGACGCCTGCGCTCTGCGCCACCTTGCTGCGTCCGGTCAGTCCGAGTCATCATGAGAAACGCGGCTTCTTCGGTGCCTTCAACCGGGGTTTCGAGCGGTTCACGGCAGGCTACGGTGCGCGGGTAACCCGGCTGGTCGGGCGAAGTGGACGGATGATGGCAACCTTTGCCGCCCTCTGCGCCGTGCTGGCCCTCGCTGCCGCCCAGCTGCCCTCCTCTTTCCTGCCGGACGAGGATCAGGGTTACTTCATGACCTCCATCCAGCTGCCAACCGGCGCCACCAGCGAGCGTACTCTTGAGGTGGTCAAGGCCTTCGAGGCTCACGTCGTCTCTCGCGAGACGCTAGACACCAACCTGGTGGTGCAGGGCTTCAGCTTCTCCGGCGCTGGCCCCAATGCCGCCATGGCCTTCACCATGCTCAAAGATTGGGATCAGCGTCATGGCGCCACGGCAGCCGAAGAGG
The DNA here is from genome assembly GCF_019048085.1 of Aeromonas sp. FDAARGOS 1416. Classification (NCBI taxonomy): domain Bacteria; kingdom Pseudomonadati; phylum Pseudomonadota; class Gammaproteobacteria; order Aeromonadales; family Aeromonadaceae; genus Aeromonas; species Aeromonas sp. FDAARGOS 1416. The sequence continues at coordinate 2,257,000 of NZ_CP077301.1, forward strand.
CAGATCTGGCACAAGCAGCCATGGCAAATATTCCTGAAGGCACGGTAATGAGCCTGCTGCCGCCCGCTATCGACGAGCTGGGCACCGCCTCCGGCTTCACCCTGTTCCTGCAAGACAGAGCCAACCGGGGGGACGCCGCGCTGCTGGCCGCTCAGGCCCAACTGCTGGAACTGGCCGCCAACAGCAAGGTGGTCAGTGATGTGTATCCCGACAACCTGCCTCCCGGCGAGAGTATTCACCTCGAGATCAACCGACAGAAGGCCGAAGCCATGGGACTCTCGTTCGCCAGCGTAAGCAGTACCCTGTCGGCCGCGATGGGATCGCTCTACGTCAACGACTTCCCAAACGGCGGGCACATGCAGCAGGTCATTCTGCAGGCAGACGCGTCGGCGCGCATGCAGCTCGATGACGTGCTCGGCCTGCGGGTGCGCAATGCCAGCGGCGGCATGGTGCCCCTGCGGGAGGTGGTGACACCGGAATGGCGCGAATCGCCGCAACAGATGATGCGCTTCGATGGCTTCCCTGCCGTGCGTATTGCCGGGGGGGCAGCGCCCGGCATCTCCAGCGGAGCGGCGATGGCGGAGATGGAGCGTCTGGTGGCGCAATTGCCGCCAGGCTTCGCATTGGCCTGGACGGGACAGTCGTTGCAAGAGCGCCAGTCGGCCGAGCAGGCACCCCTGCTGATGCTGTTGTCCGCGCTGGTGGTCTTCCTGGTGCTGGCGGCACTCTACGAGAGCTGGTCGATCCCGCTCTCGGTGATGCTGGTGGTGCCGCTGGGCCTGCTCGGTGCCGTCGCGGCCGTGATGCTGCGCGGCATGCCCAACGACGTCTTCTTTAAAGTAGGCATGATCACCATCATCGGTCTGTCGGCCAAGAACGCCATCCTCATTGTGGAGTTTGCGCGCCAGTTGCACAGTGAAGGGCGCTCGCTGCTTGATGCGGCTGTTACTGCTGCTCGCCTGCGCCTGCGCCCCATTCTGATGACGTCGCTGGCCTTCACCCTCGGGGTGGTGCCCTTGATGCTCGCCAGTGGCGCCAGCGCGGAGACCCAGCATGCCATCGGCACCGGCGTGTTCGGCGGCATGATCAGCGGCACCCTGCTGGCCATCTTCTTCGTACCGGTCTTTTTTGTCTTCATCATCGGGGCGCAGCAGCGCCTGCACTCCTGGCAGGCACGGCGAACATCCAACAGCATTCATCCGGATCAATGACCACAGATACACAGGCGGCCGGATAGTCCCTCAGCACATCACCAAAAGAAAAAGCCCAACCTGCTAAACAGGTTGGGCTTGGTATGTGGCGGAGAGACAGGGATTCGAACCCTGGGTGGCATTGCTGCCACAATTGATTTCGAGTCAATCCCGTTCGGCCACTCCGGCATCTCTCCGTGGGGAGAGAGTTTTACCCAAGCTGGGCCGAGGATGCAATAAAAATTTCTTAGATATCAAATGGCTGAATCAGATATCTGGGAGCAGGCTCACAATGCGGCGCGTGCTGTTCGCGTTGCTAGGCCACCCTGCATCCACCCGACATTAACCCTCTCGCACACCCGGCCATTATCCATATCGTGATATTGCCCCATTGCCATCAGGCGTCTCTTTTTCCTGCTTGGTGCTCAAATTTATGGGTGATACCGATTTTGGCAGGTTTCCTATGTATCCCCACATCATTGCGAGTGCGTGGCAAGCTGGTAATCATGGGCTGATTGAGGAACAATCGCGCCATTCTGGCGGCTGTGTTGATGATGTTCCGCCCCGATTGAACTGATGGATCTTCTTATGCGATTGCCGAAACTCAAGCCCCTATCCTTAACACCCGCCCTTTCCCTGCTGCTGGCAGCGATCCTGCTCTGCGCGGCGCCGGCAGAGGCCAAACGCTACCCGCTGCCACCTGCCGGGAGTCGCCTCATCGGTGAGCTGGAGGATTACATCATCCAGCAGAATGAACATCTGGAGCTGGTTGGCAAAAATACGCAAATTGGATTTTTGGCGCTGCTTGAGGCAAATCCGGGTGTAGATCCCTATTTACCCAAGCCGGGAACCCGCTTGACGCTGCCCACCCAGATGCTGCTGCCTGATGTGCCTCGCGAGGGGATCGTCATCAATCTGCCCGAACTGCGTCTCTACTACTTCCCCAAAGGGAAGAGCGAGGTCATCGTGCTGCCCATCGGGATTGGTGATATCGGCCGCGAAACACCCGAGATGACCACCACCGTCATCGAGAAGAATCCCAACCCGACCTGGGTACCCGGCCCCATGGTGCGCAAATCCTGGCTGGAGCAAAAAGGGATCACCCTGCCCGCCGTGGTGCCCCCCGGCCCGGAGAATCCCCTCGGCAAGTTCGCCATGCGCCTTGGCTATGGCAAACGCGACTACCTGATCCACGGCACCAACAAGGATTTTGGCGTTGGCCTGCGGGTAAGTGCAGGCTGCATCCGGCTGCGACCTGACGATATTGAGGCCCTGTTCAAGATTGTGCCGATCGGCACGCCGGTACGGGTCATCAATCAACCGGTCAAGGTCGCCATCGAACCGGATGGTCGGCGCTGGCTGGAGGTACACTCCCCGCTCTCCCGCACCGAAGAGGAGCTTGAAAATGGCGCCCCGCTGGTGCTATCTCCGGCCATAGAGAGCTTTATCAGTGCACCTGACGTGATGCAGGATGAGGTGACGGCGGCGCTGGAGAGCAAAAACGGCCTGCCCCGCCCCATCAGCAGCCAACTTGTCAGTGGCTAAGTCACCAGCGCCCGAGTCGCACCGGAGTCACCTTACCTCATGAAATTCCTGCCCCTCCTACTCCTGTTGGCCTGTCACTCCTTGTGGGCCAAGGACATTCTCTGGATGAACAATGGCGATCGTCTGACCGGTAACATCGAGGAGGTGACCGAACAGTCGGTGCGCATCGCCCTGCCCTACAGTGGCGCAGTCACCGTCCAGCGGGAGGCCATCAAACGCTGGCGCATCGATAAAGAGGACAAACCCAAGGCAACGGCAAAGGGTGGGCTCAAGCTGTTCGAGGATGACCAGGATGAACGCAACGCCTGGCTCTGGACCGGCAGCGGCGATCTCAATGTCAAACTCAAACAGAATGACAAGCAGACCAACAACGTCAACCTCAAGTGGAAAAGCGAGCTGGCCAATCTGGACTGGCGTTACAGCTTCTCCGGTGAATATACCTATGAGACCGCTGACAACGTCACCGACAGCCATGATTATCAGCTCAACCCTACGCTGGACTACTTCTTCAACCAACAGTGGTTCTTGCGCACCTCACTTGATGCCGAATATGACATGCTGGATAAAGATCGCTATCTCTACATGGACTATGGCTCGGGGCCTGGCTATCGCTTCTGGAACGATAAACGCCGCCGACTGGAGCTGATGACCCAAGGGGGATTAAGCCGACTCTACTTCCGTGAAGATAGCGAGGTTCCCAAGATTTTTCTGGGTGAACGGGTCATTGACTACCCCTTCGCCGGTTTTAACTGGGATTATCGCCAACCTTTCTCCCTCTGGCAGGAGAAAATGGAGCTGTTCAGCCAGGGGCGCTATCTGAAATATCTGGCACAAGCCTCCCCCTATTTCACCCGTAATCAGGATCTGAAAGGCAGCATAGGATTGCGCTACTACTTCAACGACCATCTGCGCCTCTCCTGGTCGAGTGAGCTGGATTGGGAAGATGCTGACATCCTTGTCGACACAGGCAGCCCGGAACCCCGGGAGAGTGAACTAAGACACCTGCTCAGCCTTGGCGCCAGTTTCTAGCCTCGGATCCCCAACACGCAAAGAGGAGCCAAATCGGCTCCTCTTTGCTTTAGGCGAACAGGCTCGCTAGATCAGCCCCCAAGCGGCAATCTGGTAGATCCACACCATCGCCAGCAATGTGCCGACCAATCCCATGATGACGCCGATGCGCACCATCTGGTGACTCTCCACCAGACCGGTGGCGTGGGCCAGCGCATTGGGCGGGGTACTGATGGGCAGCGACATCCCGAGCGAAACCGAAATGGTGACCGCCAGGATCAGGGTGTGACTGCCGCCCCACTCGGCCAGCTCCGGCATGCTGACTGCCAGCGCCGCTACCAGTGGCAACAACAGGTTGGCGGTCGCGGTGTTGGACATAAAGTTGGCCATCACCACTGCCAGCAGACAGGCGCCGACCAGCACCGCCAGCGTGGAGTATTCGTGGAACGGAATATGGGTGATGAGCCGCTCGGCCAACCCGGAGTCCTCCAGCGCCAGCCCCAGCGCGATACCGCCCGAGACCAGCCAGAGCACGTCGAGGGAGATCTTGTGCAGATCGTCCTTGGTGATGATGCCGGTGGTCAGGAACACCGCTACCGGGATCATGGCGACCACGTAGGAGCTCATGCCATGCAGATCCCCGAGTAGCCAGAGCACTATGGTGGTGATAAAGGTGAGGTAGACCACCCAGGCGCGAGGGGTCTGCATAAAGCGCCCCTCAATCTTGAGCTCCATCCGCTTGAGGGTGCTCGGGAAGAAGCGCCCCAGCAGAAACCAGCCAAGCAGCAACAGCAATACCACAAAGGGTACCGCAAATCCCATCCACTGACCGAACGAGATGGCATGCTCGCCGGTCAGGTATTTGAGGGCCACTGCGTTGGGCGGAGTGCCGATGGGAGTGCCGATCCCGCCGAGGTTGGCCGCCAGTGGAATGGCCAGCACAAAGCCGATTTTGGCCGGGTCCTTGTCGGGGAACGCCGCCAGCACCGGGGTAAGGATGGCCAGCATCATGGCGGTGGTGGCGGTATTGCTCATAAACATGGAGAAGGTGGCGGTGATCAACATCAGCCCCAGCATGACGATCCGGGGATCCTGACCGAACGGGCGCAGCAGCACCCGCGCCAGATTGACGTCCAGATGGTACTTGGTAGCCGCAATGGCGAGGAAAAAACCACCGAGAAACAGCATGATGACTGGCGAGGCAAAGGTCGCCATCACCTCGGTGGACTTGAGCAGCTCACCAAAGCCCGGTTCAGCCTTGTCGGCAGTCATGAACCAGAGCCCCTTGTCGGAGAGCAGCAGCAGCTCCAGCACGATGATCAGCACCGAGGTAGCGAAGATAGGGATGGGCTCCAGGATCCAGCAGAGGGCGGCCAGCACGAAAATGGCCACGACCCGCTGCTCGATGACGGTGATCCCCTCGAGCGGGATCCAGTGGGTCGGGATCAGCAGGATGGCGAGGCTCAGCAGCAGTGGCAGAATAATCTTGTTATTGATGGGCACTATTGTCTCCAGGATCGGGAGTAAGAAGCCAATAGTGGCATAACATGCTATCGCCTCACGCGGCCAACTCGCCAAAATGAGAGCTGGCTAACTGCACGGCGCACCGTTTTGTGAGTCATATCAAGCTGGGGTCGGCGCGCTATGGCTGACGCCTCCCCCCTTGCAACAAACAGGCAAAAAACGGGCCCGCTGTTCGTTGCACACGACAGCGGGCCCGTTTCACCATTCATGCCGATGAGGGGGCTCAGAAGTAGATGCGGGTCACCGACTCGATGACGCAACCCGGGCGGCGGATCCCTTCGATCTCAACCTTGATCTCTTTGAGCAACTCCAGCCCACCCTTGATGGGGGTGACCCGGGCCAGCTTGGTGCGGGCGCGGATGTTGCTGTCCACCTTGATGGGGTACGGGAAGCGCACCTGATCCAGCCCGAAGTTCACCACCATGCGGGCGGTCGGGAACTCGGGTGCGGCCTCGTCGACCGAGCCAGTCAACTGTGGCAGCAGCGCCAGGGTCAGGAAGCCGTGGGCGATGGTGGTCTTGAAGGGCGACTCGGCGGCCGCGCGCTCCGGATCGGTGTGGATCCACTGGTGATCCCCGGTCACGGCAGCAAACTGATCGATCATCTGCTGGCTGACGTGCAGCCACTCGCCGACGTGGGTCTCTTCACCGATGCGGGCCTGCAGGGCGGCATAGAGCTCGGCCGCCTCGGCCCCCAGCTCAACAGCGGGTTCCTGAGCCACGGCAGGCTGACCGTTGGCTACTTGTGCCACGGTTGCTGCATCCTGTTGCTGCTCGCTCTGGGACTCGGCTTGCAAGTCCAGCACACGCCCCAGCAAAGGATGAAGATGTGCCTTTTGCTGAAACTCACGCCAGTAGTCGCGGATCGCCGGAGAGAGCCAATCCTTGAGCTCAAAGGGGTGCTGCGCCAGAATTTCGCGCTTGCGCTTCAGAAAATCGACAACTTTCATCTACCGATCCCTATTTGATTCAATGCCTGTAAAGAGGTCTAACCAGTCCTATTTTATTAAAGTTTCAGCTGTAAGTGCAAAAAAATCTCGGCGTACACCTGTACCAAGGCGGAAGTAACTACTTAAACTATGTAAACCAGCACGATCTGCCAATGAGGAAATCGATTGCCAAAGATGCCGCCAGCAGGGGAAATTCATCGGGGTCGTTATGAAAAAAGGCCCTCATCGGGCCTTGTGGTGGGGAGTCAGCGCGCGCTCGACCAGCCGCGACGCAATCCCTCTTCATCCAGGAAGGACCAGGCGAGGATCCGGCTCACCTTGTTGCCCTGTGCCATGTCGATCACCCGTACCTGACGCGCCCCCACCCGGCTCAACGCCTTTTTCGCCCCCGGCAGGTTCTCTTTTTTCGACACCAGCGAGCTGAACCAGAGACACTGAGTGGCAAACTCCTTGCTCTGAGCAATCATGTTGGCCAGAAACGCCGCCTCGCCCCCTTCGCACCAGAGCTCGGCCTTCTGGCCGCCGAAGTTGAGCACAGGGGCGCCTGTCACCTCCTTGCCCAGATTGCGCAGCTTGCGCTCCGTCCCCTTGCTCGCCTCTTCCAGCGACGCATGGAACGGCGGATTGCATAGCGTCAGAGCGAAGCGCTCCTTCGGCCCTATGATGCCGCGAAACACATGGTTGGGGTTACCCTGCAAACGGCACTCAATCTGGTTGCCGAGCCCGTTGCTCTTGGCCAGCAGAGTGGCCGCCTTGACCGAGACCGGATCGATATCCGATCCCACAAAACGCCAGCCATATTCGCGGCAGCCGAGCAGCGGATAGATGCAGTTTGCCCCCACCCCGATATCCAGCACCCTCACCCCCTTGCCGGTAGGGAGCTGGCCTGCGCTCTCGGCCAACAGGTCGGCCGCCCAGTGCAGGTAGTCCACCCGTCCCGGGATAGGCGGGCAGAGGTAACCGGCAGGCAAGTCCCAGTGGGCAATCCCGTAGTGATGGGCCAGCAGGGCGCGATTGAGGGTCTTCACTGCATCGGGATCGGCAAAATCGATGGTGCGGGTGCCGTAGTCATTGATAAAGACGTGGGCAGCCAACTCGGGTGTTCGCAGGCAGAGCGCCTCAAAGGCGTAACCCGCCTGATGGCGATTACGGGAGTGAAGTCCGGATTTGCGGTCGCCCGACTTGGGGCCACCGGCTGATGGGATGCGGGGTTTCATGCTGAGCCTGCCGAAGAAAACGGGCCCACACTATAGTGATTTGACTCGGGAAAGTCTAAACGACGGCAATAAAAAACCGGGCTATCGAGCCCGGTTCAAGTGAGGTTGGAAAAACAGTCCGTACTGCGAGCCGTTTGTCCAGCCTGACTCAGATATCGATCCGGCGAGCTTGCCAGAACTTGTTGCGCCAATATTGGCTATCCAGCTTGGAGCGTGTCACACCGGCGCGAGTCGAGGCGTGGATGAATTCACCATTGCCGACATAGATACCAACGTGGTTGAGACGACGATTGATTTTGAAGAAGACCAGGTCACCCTCGACCAGATCCTGCTTGGAAACGCGCGTCCCTTCGTGGACTTGGGAGCGGGTATCGCGGGGTAATTCGATACCGACGGCATTGCGGAACACTTCACGGGCAAAGGCGGAACAGTCGATACCGCGCTGGCTGCTGCCACCCATACGGTACGGAACACCACGCCACTCTTTATATACAGTCAGGATTTCATTCACATCGGGTGTCTGGGAAGCTTCCGGTTCGATGACAGGTTCAACCATGGAAACTTCGATCTTGCTCGCGACCTCGGGTTGGGGTGCCGAGGCACAACCCACCATTCCGAGCGCGACCAGCAGTAGCATCAGGTGGCGCAATCCTTTATCCCCGCTAAATAGTAAATCTTGTTAAAATACGGCCCCAAAGGGCAATTTATAAGGCAACAGCACCCGACTATATCCAAGAATTCTATCGAGGCAAGTGAAAATCCCTATCAAGCTCACATTTTTGCAAGGAAATGCACGATTTTTCATAATTAATGTGATCATGCCCAAACAATATACAATCGCAAAAAGAGCCTTGAGCCTCATAGATAACTGGCTTTTATCCCTGCTTCAGCACCTTTTTAAAGTGAAAAATCATGATCGAAACCGATCTTTTTTTGTTAAAACCGGCCAGGGTATGCCAGGAGCTGCTTGCTCAATTGCCTGAATGGCTGTCAACCGATGAGCAACATATCTGGCAAGCCATGACCCATCCTGAACGGCGTCAGGAATATCTGGTGAGCCGCTCCCTGCTGCGCCAGCTATTGGCCGAGCGGCTGCAACAACCCGCCGCCAGTCTGCAATTTTGCAACGGCCCCCACGGCAAGCCCCGACTGCATGATGATGCTTGGCAGTTCAATCTGAGCCACAGTGGCAGCTGGCTGGTGTTGGCACTCTGCCCACAGGGGCCGCTTGGGGTGGATATCGAACTGGGCAAACGGCGGCATCATCCCCTCCCCCTGGCCCGCCGGTTTTATGCACCGAGTGAATATGAGTGGCTCTGCGCACTGCCTGCCCAAGAGCAGGAGAGCGCCTTCTACCGGCTCTGGTCGCGCAAGGAGGCGGTACTGAAAGCCCACGGTGGCGGCATAGCGGCGGGACTGGAGAAGGTGCGATTTCTCCCGAAGGAAGGATGGCGACTCGACAACCGGCTCGATGACACCCCTTATCAGGTACAGGATTGGCCCTTTGCCAGCGGCTGGCTCAGTCTCGCGGCGACGGCAGCCCCCGTGACCTTTTACCGGCTGGATGAGCGCTTGAATTGCCACTCGCTTAACCCCATGTTACTCAACACCCTTTCTGAAGAGTCCAACTCATGATCGTCGACATTACTCCCCAGAATTTTCACGCTGAACTTATCGATGCGTCCATGAAGAAACCGGTCGTCATCTATTTCCATGCTCCGCAAATGCCGGAGTGCCAAGGGATGACACCGCTGATCGAATCACTGGTTGGGCCCGCCAATGAGCAGGTCACCCTGGCCAAGGTGGATATGAACGCTCCCCAGCTGCAACCGCTGGCCAGTCAGCTCGGCCTGCGCGCCCTGCCGGCATTGGTGCTGTTCCATCAGGGTCGCCCTGACGAACAGGGGATCATCGAAGGACCGCAGGATGAAGCCACCCTGCGCCAGTATTTCGCCGCCTTCGCCCCCAAAGAAGAGGAAGAGTTGCTGGCCAAGGGGCAACAAGCACTGGCTAACGAGCAGCCCAGCATCGCCTATGCCCATCTGACCAAGGCACACCAGCTGGCTCCTGAACGTCACGACATCAGCCTGTGGCTCATTCAAGCTGCGCTCGACCTCAACCTGCTGGATGAAGCGCAGGAGCGCCTCGGCACCATCCCGATGGCGGCGCAGGATGGCCACTTCCATACCCTGAGCTCACGACTGGCGCTGGCCCTGCAAGCGGCAGACAGCCCGGAGCTGCGCGCGCTGGAAGCCCGCCATGCTGAACAGCCTGATGATTTTGCCCTGGCTCAGGAGCTGGCGGTGCAATACAACCAGGCTGGTCGTCAGGAAGAGGCGTTGGGACTGCTGCTGGAGATCCTCAAGCGGGATTTGGCATTCGGCGATGCCAGAAAGACCTATCTCGATATTCTGGCGACCATGGGCAGCACACCGGCGGCGCAGAGCTACCGTCGCAAACTCTATAGTCTGCTCTACTGATCGGAATCGAACTGGCTGGTAATGATGGGGGAGTGCCGGGAGACCGGCATGACCTCATGGGTCAAGTACGAAGAAGGTATTGTGGGAATAAGGTGCTGTGGGAATAGTGGAGATACGGTGAATTTCAGGCAAAAAAAAATGGCGCAAAACTGCGCCATTTTTTTCGCATGGATTACTTCTTGTAGGAAGTAGCCATGTTGTCGATGCGCTGGTTAGCACGCATAGCTTCTTGCTTGGCTTCGGCAACATCAGCAGCGATTTTGGACTGATCAGCACGAACTGCGCTAACATCTTGAGCCAGTTGGTCAACTTTGTTAGACAGATTCTGAACGGAAGTTTCCAGTTCGCTGGTGTTTGCACAACCGCCCAGCAGAGCGGACAGACCAACAACACCTACCAACAACAATTTTTTCATTTTTAAAGCTCCCTTGAACTCGCCAGACGTTTAGCAAGCGGCGTGATTATGGCACAAAAAAATCCTACTTTGCATAGTCCCCACCACAGATAAATGCATTAAAACCCTCATTTTTTTTTGAATGAACAGTTTTTGTCCAGATTCGTCTAAAAAATGAGTGCCGTGTGGTGGGGGCACGGACAAAGGTTAACCAAATTTTTGCCTTATTACAATTTCGTATGAGGCTCAGGCTGTACGTTCTGACAACAATTGACGATATTGCACCAGATCCTCGATGGTCAGCACCGGCATCTGGTGCTTGCGACCGAACGCAACCAGATCTGGCAGACGCGCCATCGAGCCATCTTCTTTGGTCAATTCACACAACACACCAAACGGTTTGAGGCCAGCCAACTGCATCAAATCGACCGTCGCTTCGGTATGACCCCGACGGGTAAGCACCCCACCGGTTCGCGCCCGCAGCGGGAAAACATGACCCGGGCGGTGCAGATCACCCGGTTTGGCGCCGTCTGCGATGGCTGCACGGATAGTGGTGATGCGATCAGCCGCCGAGACACCGGTCGTGACCCCCTGCGCCGCTTCGATGGTCACGGTAAAGGCGGTCTGGTAGTGGCTGGAGTTGGCCTCCACCATCATCGGCAGTTCGAGCTGGCGAACCCGCTCGTCGGGCAGACAGAGGCAGACGATACCGGAGCACTCGCGGATCATCAGCGCCATCTGTTCATTGGTCATGGATTCGGCGGCGAAAATGAGGTCGCCCTCGTTCTCCCGATCTTCATCGTCGGCCACCAGCACGCCGCCTCCGGCACGCAAGGCAGACAGCGCCGCTTCGACACGGGCAACGGGATCACCGAATTCACTGAGTAGAGACTGATTCATGGTAAAACTCCTAAACAAGACAAGGACCAGAATCAGGGCATGGAAAGGCAGACAGAGACGGGCATGCAGCGGCCAGCCCACAAGGGCCAACGCGGCAAGGTCTGTCTTATCCTCTTTCATCCGGACTATGACCGTCGGCTCCGGCATCTCACCGGATCTGCTGACCCCGACCCAGCAATCAGCCAAGTCGGGCGCTCGCGGGCTCCCCGAGTCAATCGGGATACCGCCGGTGGGGAATTGCACCCCGCCCTGAGAATAAGCGCAGACAGCCTAAAGAAAAACGGTTGCAGATACCAGCCAAAATCCCCCGCAGGCTGAAAAGCGTTTCAACATTGCGCACGGGATCCCGCTCTGCGGCCTGCTCGCCAGCGTGCGAGGCTATGACTGGCGAATTTCTTTATGGCGCGGATCGGTTTATGGCATAGTTCCCGAAACCAAAAAACAGGGCCCGAAAAGAGAGCCTGAACAACGCTGCCGGCGCAGACAGCAGCGCCAACACCACAAACGGAAAATGACAGAGATGGAAAAGAAAATACTGCTCACGGATTGCCCGGATGCCAAAGGGCTCATCGCCAAGATCACCAACATCTGCTACAAGCACCAGCTCAACATCATCAAGAACGATGAGTTTGTGGATCACGAGAATGGCCGCTTCTTCATGCGTACCGAGCTGGAGGGGCGCTTCAACGACGAGACCCTGCTGGCCGACCTCGATGATGCCCTGCCCACCGGTGCCCAACGCCGTCTGGTCAAGGCGGGCAAGAAGCGCATCATCATCCTGGTGACCAAGGAGACCCACTGCCTCGGCGATATTCTGATGAAGAACTACGCGGGCGCGCTGGATATGGATATCGTCGCGGTGATCGGCAACTACGACACCCTAGCCGAGCTCACCGGCAAGTTCGATATCCCGTTCCACACCGTCAGTCACGAGGGTCTGAGCCGTACCGAGCATGAAGAGCAGGTGCGCGCCATCATCGACAGCTATGAGCCTGACTATGTGATCCTGGCCAAGTACATGCGGGTGCTGACCCCGAGCTTTGTCGAGGCCTATCCGCGCAAGATCCTCAACATCCACCACTCCTTCCTGCCCGCCTTTATCGGTGCCCGCCCCTACCGGCAGGCGTTTGATCGCGGCGTCAAGCTGATCGGCGCCACCGCCCACTTCGTGACCGACGATCTGGATGAAGGCCCCATCGTCGAACAGGACGTGATCCACGTCGGTCACGCCTTCAGTGCGGAGGACATGGCCAAGGCGGGTCGGGATGTGGAGAAATCGGTGCTGAGCCGCGCGCTGGAGCTGGTACTGAACGAGCGGGTGTTCGTCTACGGCAACAAGACGGTGGTCTTCAAGTAATTCGCCCACACGGCCCGTGTGCAAACGCCAGAAACAACAACGGCTCCCGCGGGAGCCGTTGTTGTTTCTGCGCCGAGTGTCAGAGCGGCAGATCGTTTACCGTCACCGCCCCCTTCTCCAGCTTCAGCTCGGATGTCAGCGCTTGCTTGTCGGCCTTCAGATAACCCATCAGGGTCAGCTGATCGAGCATTGGGGCCAGTTGCGGCACCGCCTTGCCCAGCTTGTCGCTGAGGCTGGCATGCAGCACGCCGGAGAGGGCCTGCATTCCCGCGTCGCCGTTGAACAGCTGCTCCAGCGAGGTGGAGGCCAGCTTCACGTCCCCCTTCATGGTCACCGCCTCACCGTTGAGTTTGGCACTGAGATCGGCCAGTTCAAGGGTCGCGCCACGTTTGAGCATCTTGTCCAGCGCCTGCTGGATGGCGGCATCTTCAACCCCCTTGCCACCGGCGGCCTGCAGCCCCTGATACCCTTCCAGATCCAGACCGTTGAGGTTGAGCGCCAACTTGCTGTCGGTCACCGCCAGGGTGTCGGTCTCGTTCTCCAGATCCAGCTTGGCAATTTTCATCTGATAGCTGCTGGAGAGGGTCTGGGCATCATCACCGGTCAGCTGAGTCTCGGTAGTCATCCCCTGCAGGGCGACCTTGACGCTGTCAGGCAGTTGTACCGTGAGGGCCGAGAGGGTCATCTCGCTCTGGGGCGAGAGGAGCACACCGCTGATCTCGGCAATGTCGGCACTCCCTTTCAGGTCGGCCAGCACCAAGTCCATCTTGCTCTGCTCTTCATGGACCGTCATCCCCTGCCAGGTCATGGTGAGGTGACCATTCCCCTCCAGATTGCCGTGGAACTCACCGCTCAGGGGCAGGAAGCTGAACTCGTCCAGCCCCTGTTTGATCTTGAATTCATTGGCCCAAAAACGGCTGCTGTTCCCCTGGGTCCAGAGACTGGTGACCGACTCCAGACCGAGTTCCCACTGCTCCATGCCCAGTGCGGTGAAAACCGGCGCCAGAGTGCCATTATGGGTATCGAGCAGGAAGTGGCTCTTGATGTAGAGCGGCAGGATCTGGCTCTTGACCACCAGTTGCAGCTCGATGGGCTGACTACCCTCCAGCTCGCTGTCAATGGCAGCCAGCTCCTCCGGCGTCACCACGACCTTCAGGACCCCGTCACGGGTGAAGAGGTTGCTGCTGCCCGGCAGCCACTGCATGTCGAGCCCGCTCTCTTTCTCCACCTTGGCGATCTGCTCCGCCATGATGTTGTCGAAGCTGTTTCCCGTGTACCAGCACGCAGCCAGACCACCACCTACCAGTGCCGCACCCACGGCGAGGGCCACTATCTTTTTCATATATCCATGTGTCTCCAGGGAGTTGTCACTGCACTCTACGGGGCGGACTCGGGGCTAGGCAAGTCCAATCAGATGGCGAGTCCACTTTCTTGCGGCTCGCCACAACATCACAGCAAGGGGCTGAAGAGATAGAAGATGTTCTCCATCGCCTTCTTGTACCAGGGGCGGGCCTGCCATTGGGCCAGGGTCATCGGGGTGGCTTCCGCCATATAGCCCTGTACCAGCCGGGTCATCTGGGCCACGAACGAGGGGTTATCCACCAGCAGGGTCACCTCGAAGTTGAGCCAGAGGCTGCGCCGATCCAGATTGACCGTCCCCACCAGCGCGAAGTCATCATCCACCAGCACGCTCTTGGTATGGAGCAGACCGGCATCGTAGCGGTAGATCTCCACCCCGGCCGCCAGCAGCTCCTCCATAAAGGCGTTACAGGCGTAATTGGCCATGATGGAGTCGTTGCGTGCCGGCAACACCAGCTGCACCTGCACCCCGCGCGCCGCTGCCGAACTGAGTGCGGCCGCCAGCGGATCGTCGGGTACAAAGTAGGGGGTTGTCAGCACCAGATGGCTGCGTGCCTGATAGATGGCCAGCAGCAGGCTCTGCTGGATGCAGTCGCCGCCGACGAAGGGACCGGACGGGATCAGCTGGGCGCGGTAGTTGGTCTGGGGCCAGGCCTCCGGCTCATGCTGCAGACTGTCGAGCAGCCGCTCGCCGGTCTCCATCTCCCAGTCCCAGACAAAGATCGACCACATCAGCGGCACCATGGGCCCCTGCACCCGGATCATGATGTCGACCCACTGGCCGACCCCGGCATCCTGCTTGAAGAAACGGGGATCCACCATGTTCATGGAGCCGGTGTAACCCACCCTGTCATCGATCACCACCAGCTTGCGGTGCATCCGCAGATCCTGACGCTGGAACAGAATGCGCCAGGCGCCGACCGGCAGCACCTCCACCAGCTTGACCCCCGCCTTGCGCAGCTTTTTGGGCCAGTGGGAGCGGAAGAACTGTTTACTACCCACCGAATCGAGCAGCAAGCGACAATCCACGCCGCGTTGCGCCACTTCAATCAGCGCCTCGCACACCTCGTCGGCATCGCCGCCCGGATGCCAGATGTAGAATTCCAGATAGCAGGAGAGCGTCGAGCGACGGATATCCTGGGCAATCTCGCGCAAGATCCAGTCCGGCTTGTTGAGCAAGGTCATGCGGTTGCCAGAGAGCATCGGCATGGCGAGCCGTCCCTGGATGAGATCGTGCAGCGGCTGTGCTTTGGCGCCCACTTCGCAGCAGTGCTGCGGGAACAGACGGGCCAGTTGCCGGATCCAGATGGCATAAGGGCGATACATGGCCTGGGCGCGCTCGGCACGGCGGCGCCCCAGCTTGATTTCACCAAACAGCACATAGAAACCCACCCCGGCAAACGGAATGGCATAGATCAGCGCCAGCCAGGCCAGCGACACCCCGATGGGACGGCGTTTCATCACCACCCGAAACGACACACCGGTGACAATCACGGTATGAAAAAGCAGTAGCAGCCAACCCAGAAAACGGGAAAACAGCAGTTGAAGATCGTGTTCCAGACCGTTAAACAACGGGGACTCCTTCTAATCGACAAACAGCGCGGTGGGCAGACCCCAACCGGCCGGGATGGTATGCTGTAAGGCAAATCCATTCTATCAGGTCGCACGCATGATCCTGCAATCTATGCTGCTCAGCCTGGCCATGCTAGGCCAAGGCTCATATGACATCAATGAGCAACAGATAAACCAGTACCTGCAATCTCAGGTGCAAGTCGACAAACAGCTGGAGCTACCGGGCATCATCAAAGCCCATGTGACGCTTGAGCAGAGCGATGTCCAGATCGGTCGCCAACGCCCCGATACCGCCCGGGTCTATGGCAAGGGCAAGCTCAAAATCGCCCTGCCAGACAATACCGAATATGACGCCCGCCTGCAGATGACCTATGAGGCGAGACCCCGCTATGACAAGAGCCAGAGTGCCCTGTTTCTCGATAACATGAAGCTGGTGGAGTACAAGCTGGAGCCGGAGGCGGCCGAAAAGAAGTTCGGGCTGATGCTCAACATGCTACTGCAGAGCATGGAGAAGCGACTCGAGACCAAACCGGTCTACAAACTCAATGACAAGGACCCGGATCAGGCCTGGCTGAAGGAGAATCTGCTGGGGCTGGAGCTGTCACCGGGCAAGATCCACCTGCTGACCAAACCCCGCTAAACCGCTCAATTCAGGAGGGGCTGGGTGGTATCCCGTACCAGCAGCTCCACCTGATAACCCTGCTGCTGCTGCCGCTCGTAGAGGGAGAAAAGCGACCCGCTCAATTGATTGAGGGGCATATCGGCAAACCCGGCCTTGAGATAGAAAGGCTTCTCGAAGGGCAGCGCCTGACAGACCACAGGTTTGTCCAACAGACCGTGACAGGCGTGCTGCAGCAGCCGTGACCCCAATCCCAGCGACTGGTAGTGGGGCAACAGGCGAAAGCCGCACAGATGGTAAAACTCCTCCTCGTCCCGCAACCGTACCGCCCCCACCAGCCAGTGAGCATCACGCACGACAAAGATCCGCTCGGCCAGATCCGGCACATAGTGGGAAAACGTCGTCTCGTAATAGTCCCTGATAAGGGAGAGGTCGGCGTCGCAGTACTCTTCGAAAGTGAGTTCCATCGCCAGCTTGCTTGTCACAGACAAATCCTTTGATAATCAGTTATTAGTGCCAGATACGGTGCGCTAATCCGACCACATGACGCCAGCACGATAGCATGCCTTTCGTCAACAAAAAAGCGGACGTCGTGGGCAGCTTGCTTACCCGGTGGAAGAGGCCATGACCCACCGCCCGACGGCCAAAACCGTGCTTTATGATGACAATCCTTTATTGCGGCGGATACTTTGATCCCGGTCACCGAATCGGATCATTTGCCCCCTGTTGGCCGCTTGTTCTGCCCTCGTCATGATGCTTTACTCAACATGGTCATCACAAGAAGGAGTATCAGGGTTGAAAGCATGGATGCTGGCAGGCCATATGTTGTTGATCCCTCTGAGCGGATGGAGCCAGACTCCCCCCCCCGCGGAGGTGATTTTCCTGACCGCAGCTCCCTCCCCCTTGCGTCCGAGCAAAGATGCCACTCCAGCCTCACAACCCGACACCGCTCAAACAGCAGCAGTCGCCACCAACGGCAAGAAGCAGATCCAGGTCTATAAATCGGTGCAACAGAACGGGGTGGTTCGCTACTCCGACATGGCGCCCGAACAGGGCCATTACGAGCTGTTGCTGTTCAACGACTGCTTCGCCTGCGATCCCAAATCCAGCGTCAACTGGCAAACTACAGGGCTGTTTCTCTATGACTATGCCAGCACCATCAAGGCGGCCGCCAAAACCTATCAGGTTGAGCCTGCGCTGATCCGGGCGCTGATCCATGCGGAATCCGCTTTCAATCCACTGGCGGTCTCCCGCAAGGGAGCGATGGGGCTGACCCAGCTGATGCCCGCCACAGCGCGGGAGCTGGGGGTCGGCAATGCCTTGCTGGCGGAGCAGAATATCTTCGGCGGGGTGAAATATCTTGCGGGACTGCTCAAGCAGTATGACGGCAACGTGGCGCTGGCGACCGCGGCCTACAACGCCGGCGCGGGCGCCGTACAAAAACATGGCGGTATCCCGCCCTATGCGGAAACCCGTGCCTATGTGGAGCGCGTCCAGCTCCTCCACCTGCGCTACAAAGAGATGCTGCAGGCCAAAGGGCTCTGAGGTTAGCCTCGGTTAATGCTCTTTTCTCGCCCCTACAGAAACAAAAAACACGCCCGCAGGCGTGTCGATACCACACTTTGTTTCGCAAATGATTACTTCTGCTCAGTCGCCACCAGGCGATAAGCCAGCGCACCCAGAATGGCACCGACAATCGGGGCAACCCAGAACAGCCACAGCTGGCTGATAGCCCAGTCACCGACAAACAGCGCAACACCGGTACTGCGGGCCGGGTTGACCGAGGTATTGGTCACCGGAATGCTGACGAGGTGGATCAGGGTCAGGCACAGACCGATGGCGATCGGCGCGAAACCGGCAGGCGCACGGCTATCAGTGGCGCCCATGATGACGAACAGAAAGAAACCGGTCATCACCACTTCACACACCAGTGCGGCAGTCAGGCTATAACCACCCGGAGAGTGCTCACCGTAGCCGTTGGAAGCAAAACCGGCAGAGAGATCAAACCCGGCCTGACCGCTGGCAATCACGTAAAGCACGGCAGCGGCGGCAATGCCACCCAACACTTGCGCCACGATATAAGGCAGTACACCGGATGCCGGAAAACGACCACCCGCCCACAGACCGACGGTTACGGCCGGATTGAGGTGGCAACCGGAGATATGGCCGATGGCAAACGCCATGGTCAGCACGGTCAGACCGAAAGCCAGCGAGACCCCCAGCAGACCAATCCCGACGTGAGGGAAGGCAGCAGCCAGCACGGCACTGCCGCAACCGCCCAATACCAGCCAGAAAGTGCCCATAAACTCAGCAGCAACAGGTTTCACATTATTTCTCCCATTTGAGATAACACCGAACAAGACCCGAGAAGGGCCCATGCTTGAACAAGCGCAGCATTATGGGAGTGTGAGTCCAGATTGCGAACCCGGCAGGCAGAGCTCATTGAATGTGATGTTCATCACAATTAGTTGATTAGATAAGGGATTTATCATTAAGACAGCTGGCTGCACATCTCATACCCAAGGGCGTCATGCGACAACTTATGACACCGTTTAGCTCGAGTGCTCATCCCTTGAACGATATAAACGGAGGCGTGGTCAGTCTCCTGCAGGGGCAAAACGGCTGAAAACCTGCCCCTGATGCTCAATCCACTCCATGAACATGGCGACGGGACGGGCATAGACCTGACCATCCTGCTCGGATTGATAAATGACCAGCTGCTCCTGGGTTTCAGTGTGCAGAGCCAGGGCAAGCACTTGATAGTAACCCCCCTTGAAGTGACGATAGCGGCCTGGAACAGGTGCTTGCATGGGAAAACCTCGCAGAAGTAAACGCCGATGAGCGAACCACATAAAGATGACACCATGAGTGCCATTCAACTCATCGAAAAGGGGGACGAAGACGATTTTTTACACAAGCCAATCGTGCCACAGGATCCGGATATTGCAACACAGTCAGGCAGCATTGTTAATTCGTTCCCCATGTTTCACTAGTTAACCTTGGTTAGCACCAAAGATTGTGCTGAATTTAACGTTCTGGCAACCCTGTTTTAGGGCTAAAAATCAGGGAATTCTTCTAAAAAGAGGATTGTTCTAGCATTCAATTCTGTGAAGAATAGGGGAAAAGATATTTGATACTAAAAACCGCCTTTTTCGCCAACGCGTCCCTGTGGGGAAGGAATCACTGTCACCATGTTCACAATCGACAAGTCGCACAAGCTCGACGATGTCTGCTATGACATCCGCGGCCCGGTGCATAAAGAAGCTCGCCGTCTCGAAGACGAAGGCCACCGCATTCTCAAGCTCAACATCGGCAACCCGGCCCCGTTCGGCTTTGATGCGCCGGAAGAGATCATCAAGGATGTGATCCTCAACATGCCCCAGAGCCAGGGCTACTGCGACTCCAAGGGGCTCTTCTCCGCCCGCAAGGCGGTGATGCAGTACTACCAGCAAAAAGGGATGCGCAAGGTCGACATCGACGACATCTACATCGGCAATGGCGCCAGCGAGTTGATCGTGATGGCGATGCAGGCGCTGCTCAACAACGGTGACGAGATGCTGGTGCCCTCCCCTGACTACCCGCTCTGGACCGCCGCCGTCACCCTCTCCGGTGGCCATGCAGTGCACTACCGCTGCGACGAAGGGGCTGACTGGTACCCGGATCTCGACGACATCCGCGCCCGCATCACCCCGCGCACCCGCGGCCTGGTGCTGATCAACCCCAACAACCCGACCGGCGCCGTCTACGGCAGCGAGTTCCTGCTGGAGGTGATCGAGATCGCCCGCCAGCACAACCTCATCATCTTCGCCGACGAGATCTACGACAAGATCCTCTACGACGATATCTCCCACACCAGCGTCTGCACCCTGTGTGACGATGTGATGGTGGTGACCTTCAACGGCCTCTCCAAGGCCTACCGCGCCTGCGGCTTCCGTCAAGGCTGGATGGTCATCACCGGCCCCAAAGGCCGTGCCCGCGGTTACATCGAGGGGCTGGAGATGCTGGCCTCCATGCGGCTGTGTGCCAACGTGCCGATGCAGCACGCTATCCAGACAGCCCTTGGCGGCTACCAGAGCATCAACGAGCTGATCCTGCCGGGCGGCCGCCTGCGCAAGCAGCGGGACAAGGCGTGGGAGCTCTTGAACGAGATCCCCGGGGTCTCCTGCGTCAAACCCAAGGGAGCGCTCTACATGTTCCCGCGTCTCGACCCCAAGGTGTATGACATACGCGACGATCAGAAGATGGTGTTCGACCTGCTGCAGCAAGAGAAGCTGCTGCTGGTGCAGGGCACCGGCTTCAACTGGCCGGCACCGGATCACTTCCGGCTGGTGTTCCTGCCCCGCGAAGAGGAGCTGGAGGATGCCATCGGCCGCCTCGCCCGCTTCCTCAAGGGCTACAAGCAGTAAGCAAGGCTCATGAAAAAGGCTCCCGCGGGAGCCTTTTTGTTATCTGTGGTTTTATCCGTGCCATCAGCCGTGCAGCAGGGCGCCGGCCACCAGCACCGCCATGGTGATGAGGGCTACGCCGATGATAAAGGGCAGCACCCAGCGCACGAAACGATCGTAGGGGATCTTGGCGAGCGCCAGCCCCGCCACCAGATGGGCGGCGGTGGGGGCGAACAGGTTGATCCAGCCGGAGGCGGACTGATAGGCCGTGATCACCAGATCCCGCGAGATGCCGGAGAAGTCAGCCAGCGGCCCCATCAGCGGCATGGAGACAGTCGCCAGCCCCGAGGTGGAGGGGATGAAGAAGCTCAGGATGATGTGCACCAGATAGGCCATCAGGATGAATACCGACGAGGAGAGCCCGCTCACCAGCCCCTCGGCCCAGTGCAAAATGGTGTCGATGATGACGCCATGCTCCATCACCACATAGATGCCGCGTGCCACCGCCACCACCAGCGCCACCCCGATCAGATCCCGCGCGCCATTGAGGAAGGTCGCCACATAGTTGGACTCGGGCATCCGGTTGATCAGCGCAATCAGGATGGAGGAGCTGAAGAACAGGGTGGAGAGCTCGTCAAACCACCAGCCAAAGGTGGGCAGCACATCGATCCCCAAGTCCGACCAGGGCACCACCGCATAGATCATCAGCAGGAAGGTGCCGAAGAAGACCAGCATGGTGAGCTTCTGCTTGCCGGTGAAGGCGAGGTTGCCGCTCTTCATCTGGGAGAACTCGTCGTCATAGGTGATGTCGGCCAGCACGGAGCGGGACTTGTCCTGTTGCACCTGCTTGGCGTAGCGCATCACGAACCAGGAGGCGAAGATCACCAGCAGCAGCCACTGGATGACCCGCAAACCGATCCCTTCGCCGATGGGGATACCGGCAAAACCGGAGGCAATACCGGTGGCAAACGGGTTGACGGTGGAGGCGAGCACCCCGACCCCGGAGCCGAGCAGGATGATCCCCGCCGCCACCATGCGATCGAAGCCCGCCGCCATCATCACCGGCACGATCAGCGCCCAGAAGGCCACCGTCTCCTCTGCCATGCCGAAGGTGGAGCCGCCGAGGGCAAACAGGGCGATCAGCACAGGAATTAGCAGCCGCTCACGCCCGGCAAAGCCGCGCACAATGGCCCCCACCCCGGCATCGAGCGCACCGCTTTGCATGGTCACCGCGAGAAAACCACCGATGATGAGCACGAACAGCGCCACGTCGGCCGCCTTGTGAAAGCCCTGAATGGGGGCCTTGAGCACCTCGAATACCCCTTGCGGGTGGGCGGGTAACTCGGTGTAGCTGCCAGGCACCGGCAACAACCGCTCGTCGCCGCTGTAATCGGCCACGGCCGCTGCCGCCACCGGCTGCTGGGTCTTGGCGGTGACATAGTCATATTTGCCCGCTGGCAGCACCCAGGTGAGGCCAGCCATCAAGGCGATGATGATAAAAAGCAGGGTATAGACAGTGGGGAGTTGGCGCTTCTTGGGCGCCTCATTTGGAGTGGTCATAGCTTCCGTTCCTCGGCAATGCCGTCTGTGATCCGATCAGCGCAAGACTAGCGGGTTTGATATGGGAAAAAGGTGATCGCTGATAATAAAATTCCGCAATTTGGCGGAATTTTTGCCAAAAAAACAGGGCCCCGCGGGGCCCTGTTTTCACTTGAGTCAGACTCAGAGCTCGACCACGTCGAATTTCACATCCGGATTCACATCCGCATCGTAATCGACCTCGTCCAGACCAAAACCGAACAGGCGCAGGAACTCCTGCTTGTAACCGGTGTAATCAGTCAATTCAGAGAGGTTTTCGCTGGTGATGGATGGCCACAGGTCACGGCAGGTCTGCTGCACATCTTCACGCAGTTCCCAGTCATCCATGCGGATGCGAGCCTGCTCGTCCAGCGCCATGTCAGACGCGTAGAGACGGGTGCGCATCATGCGATCTACCTGCTCCATGCAGCCCTCGTGAATGCCCTTCTCCTTCATGATCTTGAAAGCCATGGAGATATAGAGCGGCATCACCGGAATGGCGGAAGAGGCCTGGGTCACCACGGATTTCAGCACGGCTACGTGAGCGGTACCGCCCTTGGCAGCCAGATCGCCACGGATGGCGGCAGCGGCGCGGTCCAGATCTTCCTTGGCGCGGCCCAAGGTGCCGTGCCAGTAGATTGGCCAGGTCAGATCGGTACCGATGTAGGAGTAAGCCACGGACTTGGCGCCGTCAGCCAGCACGCCGGCATCACGCAGGGCAGCCATCCACAGCTCCCAATCCTGACCGCCCATGACGGTGATGGTGTTCTGGATCTCTTCCTCGTTCGCCGGCTCGACGGTGGCGGTGATGATCTGGTCCTTGTTGGTATCGATGGCGGTGGTGGTGTAGACCTCACCGATGGGTTTCAGGGCAGAGCGCACCACTTCGCCGGTTTCCGGCATCTTGCGCACCGGAGAGGCCAGGGAGTAGACCACCAGATCAATCTGACCCAAATCCTGCTTGATAAGCTCGATCACCTTGGCGCGGCACTCGTTGGAGAAGGCATCGCCGTTGACGCTCTTGGCGTAGAGGCCCGCCTCTTTGGCTGCCTTGTCGAAGGCGGCAGCGTTGTACCAGCCAGCGGTACCGGTCTTGGACTCGGTGCCCGCTTTTTCAAAGAAGACGCCGAGGGTGGCGGCGCCGCTACCGAAGGCAGCCGCAATCCGGGAGGCCAGGCCATAACCGGTGGAAGCGCCGATCACCAGCACCTTCTTGGGACCATTCTCGATGGTGCCCTTGGCCTTGGTATAAGCGATCTGGCGACGAACATTGGCTTCACAACCGACCGGATGAGTGGTGGTGCAGATAAAGCCGCGAACCTTGGGTTTGATGATCATATGGGGTCTCGGATCCGTTTAATGGATGAAATCGGGGCATAAGATACCTCATCTTGCCGCGATAAGGTGCTCTGATGTGTTGAACTGCGGCAAAAATGGGCATCCGAAGGTGGCCATCATGGTCCATGCCATGGTGCCACCTCATGGCAACTAGCAGGCAATGCGGGTGATGTGGCCATCCTGCAGCTTATAGAAGGCATCTTGCGGCAACTCCTGTGACCAGGTCGCCTCATAGCCGAGATCGGCATAGACGCCGCGCAGGATGGCACCGAGCAGACCGTGGGAGATAACGATGGCCCGCTCGGCGATGGCGGGATCCTGCAACCACTGGTGTGCCCGGCGCTGAATGCTCTCGAAGCTCTCGGCCCCCGGTGCCTGCAGATACCAGTCCCCCTTGCCGGTATCGAGCTCGGGGTGGGCAAGACGCAGCGCAGGTATCTGGCAGCTCTCCCACTCCCCCATGCCCAGCTCCATCAAGCGATCGTCCCAGATGATGCGATCCGCTGACAGCCCCAGCTGCTCGCACACCAGCAGCGCAGTCTGACGGGCGCGACCGAGCGGGCTGGCATAGACGGTCCAGCGGGCGGGATCCGCCAACTCGTCGGCAAGCCGCCGCCCCATGGCGATGGCTTGCGCCTCACCCTTGTCGGTCAGATCGGAGTTGCAACGCCCCTGCAGACGCTGCTCGGCATTGAAGCGAGTCTGGCCATGGCGCAGCAGATAGATGAGTCGAGACATGATTTCTCCAGCACGTTCAGAGAGATAGAAAAATAAAGGGGGAAGATGATAACAGATGAGCCCGAAGGATGGCCCAAACAGAGAGGCTGAAGCGGGCGTAAAAAACGGGTCAAGGCTGACCCGTTTGCTGCCAATTTGGCCAGAGTGTATCGGCTCAGCCCTTCTTGATCTCCCGCAGATAGCGGTAGATGGAGTGGACCGAGATCCCGAGCTGGCGCGCCGCAATCTGGGCACTGTCTTTTAACTCGAAGATCCCCATGTCGTGCAGCTGGTTGACGATGACCCGTGTCTTCTGGGATGGGGGAACAGCCTCGTTGCCGCGCACCTCGGCACTGACGGTGTCAATGGTGCTGTTGAGCGCTTCGTCGATGTTGCGGGCGAACACCTCCGGGGTGGCATGGCTCTCGTGGGGATGCATGCACTCCGGCATCATGGTCCGTAGCACGGATTGCAGCGGGGCATCCATGTCGCTGTTGATACAGAGCAACCCGATGGCTCTGTGCTCCCCGTTGCGGATCACGGTAGTGATGGAGCGCAGGGTCTTGCCGGTGGCGCACTTGGTCATGTAGGGACTGGAGATATCCTGCCCGCTCTTGAGCTTCATCATCGCCAGGTTGGTGATGGGGGCGCCGACACTGCGGCCGGTGATATGGCCGTTGGCAATCTTGACGATCGAGGGATTGCGCGCATCCAGACTGTGGAGCAGCACTTCGGTGTGCTGACCATACATGGCGGCGATGCCGTCCACAATGTTCTCCATCGACTTGAGGATCTCAAAATCGCTCGGACTCAACTCTTGCAGCTTCACAATGGGACCTTCTTGCAAGGGTTGCTGCCGGGCAATGGGTGTCAGGCAGCAACCAACAGGGACATCAGGCGGACATGATATCAATAATGGTGCTGTCTGTGGCAGACATGCCCTCCTTCACCATCTGACCGACGTTGCGGATGGTCTGATCCACGTCGCCGGCGACGATCCCCTGCCCCGACACCGAGTGGCTGTTGAGGGCCATCAGGAAGCCGCGCACCGCCGCGCCGGAGGAGGTACTCACCTTCATGGCGCAGGAGGCTTTCGCCCCGTCGCACACCATACCGGCACTGTCGCTCAGCACGTTCTGGATGGCGAAGCAGGATTGCTCGAAGCTGCCGCCCGCCAGATAGACCATGGCCATTGAGGCGGCCGCGCTGGTCACGGTATTGCCACAGAAAGCCGACAGCGGCGGATAATGGGACTTGATATAGATGGCGCCCAGATGGCTCATGATGAGGGCGCGAGCCAGCTGCTCTTCGCTGGCTGCAAAGCGCTCGGCAATCACCATCACCGGAATGGTGGCGGCAATGCCCTGGTTGCCGCTGCCGAAGTTGCTCATGGCTGGCAGGGTTGCGCCCCCCATGCGGGCATCGGAAGCGGCCGCCGTCATCATCACGATGCGGTTCATCACATCCTCGCCGATAAGACCGGCATTGATGTTCTGCTGCATGGTGCGGCCAATCTCCAGGCCATAGGGGTTGTTCATCCCCTCGGCGGAGAGCTTGCCGTTGAGCTCCGAGGCTTTGAGGATGAACCTGATCTGCTCGAACTCCACCTGAGTGGCGAACTCGTAGATGGCGGCGATGCTGATATCGACGCCATCGCAGATGGAACCGGTGGCACCGCCCTGGCTCTGATCGGCGGTGAAGGTCACCTCGCCATCGCGGCGCTGCTCGACGATGCGGGTATGACCGCCGCACAGGGTCACTTCGGCGCTGTGTTCTTCACCCTTGTCATCAGTGCCATAAACGGTCACGCGGCAGAAGATAAACTCGGGGGCGGCGGTGCGGCTCACCTGCACCTTGCCAGCATCGATCAGCTGCTGGGCACGATCCACCTGTTCTGGCTGGATCGCGGCCAGCACCTCCAGCCCGGCATCGGCGTTGCCGCCGATGGCACCGGCCGCGGCCGCAATGGCCAGACCGATCTTGCCGGTGCCCGGCACATAGACACCCATCGAGTTTTTATAGAGGTTGTCCGACACCGCAACCTCGAGGCGACCGGGCTCCCCACCCAGTTGCCGGACGGCGACCGCTGCGGCATAGGCGGCGGCGATTGGCTCGGTACAACCCAGCGCTGGTTTGACAACCTGTTGAATAATCTGCAGATACTGCTGCCACGCTTGTTTCATCACTTGAACCTTTTTATCAGCATTAACGAGCGATATGGGCGATCGCTTCCACTTCAACCTTGACGCCCATCGGCAGATCCTTCACTGCGAAGCAGCTGCGCGCCGGACAATCTTTCTGGAAATAGGCTTTATAGACCTCGTTGAACGCGGCAAAATCGCTGATCTCGGCGAGGTAGCAGGTGGTTTTGAGCACGGTATCCAGCGAGCCGCCAGCGGCTTCCAGCACGGATTTCAGGTTTTCCAGTGACTGGCGGGTCTGGGCGGCAATCCCCCCTTCCACCACACCACCCTGCTGCTTGCAGACCGGCAACTGACCGGAGGTAAAGATAAGGTCGCCATAGGCAGTGCCGTGGCTGTAGGGACCGATAGCGTCAGGTGCCGCTGCTGCTGTGATGATGCGTTTCATATAGCCACTCCTGTTTGTGCAATTTTTTTTGCAATCATGAATCTCATTTCGTTCAACATTATTTGCTTTTTATTTTATCCATTCAACAAAAAGATACAAAAATGGCGTTTAAAGGCACCTTTCGGCCTCAATATAAACCGTGATCACCATCCTGATTTGAACAAAAGTACTCTTATGGGCATTGTTTATGATAGTTTCATTCAACTATATTTGCGCCGCTTTCCCACATCCCTACAAAAAAGAAGGTTTTAATGGACGCGCATAGCACTACACTCGCCAGCCCCGTGATGGGCACGCTGGAATGGAAAGAAGCGGTTCGCTTCGACAGCACCGACTGGGGCTGGATCATCATGAGCATCGGCATGGCCATCGGCGCAGGGATCGTCTTCCTGCCGGTACAGGTGGGTCTGATGGGCTTGTGGGTTTTTCTGCTCTCGGCTGTGATCGGCTACCCCGCCATGTACATGTTCCAGCGCCTCTTTATCAACACCCTGGCCACCTCGCCGGAGTGCAAGGATTACCCCAGCGTCATCACCGGCTACCTTGGCAAGAACTGGGGTGTGCTGCTAGGCGCGCTCTACTTCGTGATGCTGGTGATCTGGGTCTTCGTCTACTCCACCGCCATCACCAATGACAGCGCCTCCTTCCTGCAGAGCTTCGGCGTCACCGACGGCCTGCTCTCCGAAAACCCGCTCTACGGTCTGGTGCTGATCTGCGGTCTGGTGGCACTGGCCTCGCGCGGCGAAAACCTGCTGTTCAAGATCTCCACCTTTATGGTGCTGACCAAGATCAGCGTGGTGGCAGTGCTCGGCCTGATGATGGTGGACAAGTGGGATGCGGCCAACATCACCGCCATGCCCGCTGCCGGTGACTGGATGAAGGATGCCATCATCATGCTGCCCTTTACCCTCACCTCCATCCTCTTTATCCAGAGCCTGAGCCCCATGGTGATCTCCTACCGCTCGCGGGAAAAGTCGCTGGAAGTGGCCCGCTTCAAGGCGATGCGCGCCATGAATATCGCCTTCGGCATCCTGTTCGTGGTGGTGTTCTTCTACGCGGTCTCCTTTACCCTTGCCATGGGCCACGATCAGGCGGTCAAAGCCTCCGAGGAGAACATCTCCGCGCTGGCCATGGTAGCCCAGGGGATGCCCGGCCAGACCCTCAAGCTCCTGAGCCTCACCCTCAACATCTTCGCGGTGATGACCGCCTACTTCGGCGTTTACCTCGGTTTCCGTGAAGCCTGTCAGGGGCTGGCAATGAACCTGCTGCGCCGCGTCATGCCGGAAAACCGCATCAACAAAGGATTGGTGGGTAAGGGCATCATGGTGTTTACCGTCATGCTCTCCTGGGGGGCCATCGTGCTCAACGCACCGGTACTGAGTTTCACCTCCATCTGCAGCCCCATCTTCGGCATGGTGGGTTGCCTCATCCCGGCCTATCTGGTCTATCAGGTACCGGCGCTGCACAAGTACAAGGGCACCTCCCTCTACATCATCATCGTCACCGGCCTGCTGCTCTGCGTCTCGCCCTTCCTGGCGTTCAACTGACGGTTGCAGGCGGATATCCCCTTATCGACCACGGGTCACCTTCGGGTGGCCCGTTTTCTATTGGCTCGGCTGACGGCGCCCCCGCCCGGAAGTAAAAAGCCAAGGGGATCACAACTTGCAACCGGCCATCACCCAAGAGAGGCCGCTCGGAGTACTATTCAGGCAACACGACTCACGCCCGCACTCAGGTATCGAGGCTTAACATGAAATGGATTTTCAACCCCGCCATCCGGCTGGGCAATCAGCTCTCTTTCAAATACAAATTTCTGCTCTGGTCCTGCCTGATGCTGCTGCCACTGGCGTACAGCATGACCAATCTGCTGGGGCAGCTGCAGGATGACAACGTCCAGGCCAACCGCGAGCTGGCGGGAGTGGTCAATCTCGCCCCCGTGCCCGCTATCGAGCAAGCCCTGCTCACCCATCGCAATCTGGTGACCCGTCACGCCCATGAGGTGGATCCGGTCGGTGATGATCAGGTCAAGGCAGCCGCACAAGCCGTTGATCAGAGCCTGCAAGCCTTTGCCGACACCCGCCAGAACACCCCCTCCTTTGAGGTGATCCAGCAGGGCTGGGCCGCCCTGCAGAGTGAAGCGGGCAAGCTGGAAGTGGAGCAGAGCAACCTGCGCCACGACAAGCTGCTGACCGAGGTGCGCCACCTCTACAAGCACATTACTGCCAGTAGCAGCCTGATCCAGGATCCGGCGCTCGGTACCTACTACATGGTGATCCTCGCCAGCGAGCGGTTGCCGCAGCTGCGCGACCTGCTGGCTCAGGTGCGGGATCGCGCCGCCACCATCGCCGATTTCGGCCTGTTTCAGGCAGAGGGCTACAGCGGCCTGCGTTTTCGTCTCGACCTGATCAGCGCCACTCTGCAGGAACTGGAGGCCGATCTGACTCTGCTCTACCAGATTGAACCGGCCTACCGCGCCGAGCTGGGTCAGCAGACCGATGCTCTGATACAGCTGGTGCGTCAGGGGGTCGAGACCATGGAAAACAAGATGATGAAGGATCAGCTGGTGCAGCTCTCCACCAAGGAGGTGCAGGCACTGGGGGATAAGATGGACGAGGCTATCACCGCGCTGGCAGGCCAGGTACGCCAGCGGCTGGAGGCCGACCTGCATCAGCGGCTGACCGCCAACCAACGCCACTTCTGGTGGGTCACAGCGCCGCTGACCGCCAGCTTGCTGCTCTACCTCTACCTGATGATCGGCGCCTATCTCTCCCTGCGCGACACCGTAGGGCGGGTGCGTGATATTGCCGCCCGGGTCAACGCCCAGGATCTCAGCCAGCATATCGAAATCGTCGGTCAGGACGAGCTGGCCGCCATCAGCCGGGATTACAACGTGACCCTGGAGACCCTGCGCACCCTGATGTTGCGAGTGCGGGAAAATGGCGTCACAGTAGTGGAGAGCGCTACCGAGATCGAAGCGCGCACCTGCCGCTCGCAGGAGGTCATTGCCGATCAGCAAGGGGAGACCCATCAGGTCGCTACCGCCATCAAGGAGCTGGCCGCCACCTCACAAGACATGGCGGGCAACGCCCTGCAAGCCGCCCGCATGACCCAGGAGGCGCAGAACGTGGTCGGTCAGGGCGAGGATGTGGTGGAACGCACCATCAAGGCAATCGACCATATCAACCGCGAGGTGCTGCGTACCGCCGACACCATCGGCCAACTGGAGCAGCAGTGCAGCCAGATTGGCGGCGTCATCAGCGTGATCCGCGGCATCGCCGAACAGACCAACCTGCTGGCCCTCAACGCCGCCATCGAAGCGGCCCGGGCCGGTGAGCAGGGTCGCGGCTTTGCGGTGGTGGCCGACGAGGTGCGATCTCTTGCCAACCGCACCCAAGGGGCTACCGTCGAGATCCAGCAGATGATTGAACAGCTGCAATCCGGCGCCCGCGCCTCGGTCACCGCCATGTCGGCGGCCAGCCATGAAGCGCAGGAGGGGGTCGGGCTGGCGCAGGAGGCAAAACAGGCTTTCGGCGCCATCACCGAGAAGGTGGATCGAATGGTCGATACCAATGCCATCATCGCCAGCGCCATCGAGCAGCAGGGCGCCGTGGTCAACGAGATCGAACGCAACGTGGTGCGCATCTCCGATGGCAGCGACGAGGCGCTGCAAGTGGCCAACGCCGCCCGCGATGCCGCCCGCCAGATCCACCAGCTCACCGAACAGCTGCGCGCCATGGTACAGAGCTTCGTGCTGTAACATAGCGCTGACAAGCCGGGCTCAACGTGAGCCCGGCATTATCCCGGTCTCGCATCTCCCGACAACATCTAGGTTGAGCGGATCATTCAGAAAATCGCAGCTCCCACTTGCCGGGCAAACGCCAACAAAGTAGTCTCGAACGAAAACAAAATGCGGCATTCCCGACACGCACTCTCGATGATGTCGAGGGAAACCAAGCCACCTGCGAGCCACAGATTAAAACCAGCGTCACGTCATCTATCACCCGCTTCAAGCGAGGATTTACCCATGGCCAGATACCAGTTTTTTACCATTCCGGCGTCCAATCGGCAGCAATACACCTTTATCGACATGGCATCTCCGACTTTTCTGAGTGAAAAGGCGGCACTGCTGACCCAAGGATTCGAGGTGGAGGAGGACTTTATTGACGCGACCAGTCCACGGGAGGCCGTCGAGAAGTACCAATCCAATTTTCTCTATGTGGCGGATGAGATAGGCAAGTCCGATAGCAGCTACGCCGCGGCCGTCGCCATGCTGGAGATTGGCAAGGGGTTATTGGGCAATAAAACACGCTGAGATAAGGTACAGCAGTGAAGAGTGGTGGCCATCGTGGCAACGCGCCCGATGGCCATATGGCAAGACATCAATTCGGTAAGTCAGAAGCGCCCCAGCTGCTGGAGCATCTCGATCAGCTCCTCTTCGCTGCTCGGCTCATAGGCTAGCTGAAGGCTCGGCGCGGCGCCCCCCATCAGCATGTAGACGTTGGTGCTGCAGTGGTCGTAGTGATACCACTTACCGTCGATACAGACGTCGGTATAGCATCTAGGATCCCTTTTCAGTTCCATATGCACATCCTTTTGTTACATCCCATCAACATCACTCCTGACCGTAAAATAACCACCGAGGTTCACGCTTGATGCAGATCAAGGGAAACAGCTGAAAGGGACTGATATCAGCCAGATCTGTGGCCTGCGGATGCCTTGAGCCCGCATCGGTTATCCGAATGAAGATGGGCCGAGTGCCCCGTCATATCGCCGGATGGCCCCCGGTAACAAAAACGGCGCCCGCAGGCGCCGTTTTTGATTTTCCCTCAAAAGCGAGGGGCAAACAGAAGGCTTATTCGTCTTCCAGATAGGCGTAGCCTTGCAGGCCCAGCTCCAGCTCGTCGAGCAGGGCTTTGCGAGTGGCATCGTCCAGCGCTGGGTGAGCGGCGATCCGCTGGTAGTTTTCGCGGATCACGGACGGGTCGATGTTGACGTAACGCAGCAGCTGGTCGACGGTGTCGCCGCGCACCACGTTGCGAATGTCCATCTTGCCCTCTTCGTCCAGCCACACTTCCGCGCAGTGGGTGTCACCAAACAGGTTGTGCAGATCCCCCAGGATCTCCTGATAGGCACCGACCAGGAAGAAGCCGACGTGGCACTCTTCGTTCTCGCCGTAGACCGGCATCGGCAGGGTGCTCTCGACCCCCAGACCGTCGACATAGTGCTCGACCTGACCGTCGGAGTCACAGGTGATATCCATCAGGATACCGCGACGGCTAAGCGGACGATCGAGACCCGCCAGCGGCATCACCGGAAATACCTGACCGATACCCCAGGCATCCGGCAGAGACTGGAACAGGGAGAAGTTGGCAAAGCACTTGTCCGCCAGCTTTTCACTCAGCTCGTCAGCCAGCGCACGGTGGTTGCGGTTGACCGGATTGAGCATCTCTTTGAGTGCCAGACAGGTGTTCTGGTGCAGCATCTCGGCCCAGGCACGCTGTTCAAGGTTCAAGAGGCCCATGGTGTACTGGGTATTCACGTCACCCAGATCGGCTACCGAGTCATGGAAGATCTCCAGCAGGGAGGGATCTTCGCTGCGCAGATCCAGCCAGCCTTTCCACATGTTCTGCAGAATGGTCGGTGCATCTTCGTCCGGCGCGCTGATGTCGTTCATCTCCACCCCTTCGGCACCAATGATATTGGTGACCAGCACGGCGTGGTGGGCGGTCAGGGCACGGCCAGACTCGCTGATGATGGTCGGGTGCGGCAGATCGAACTCGCGGCAGACATCGCCGATGCCCCATACCACGTTGTTGGCGTACTCGGAGAGGCTGTAGTTGGCGGAGCAGTGGCTCTGGGAACGGGTTCCCTCGTAATCCACGCCCAGGCCGCCACCGACGTCCACGACTTCGATGTTGGCACCGAGGCGACGCAGTTCAGCGTAGAAACGGCCGCACTCGCGGATGCCGCCCTGAATGTCGCGGATATTGGCGATCTGGGAGCCCAGATGGAAGTGCAGCAGTTGCAGGCAATCCAGCTTGCCCAACCCGCGCAGACGCTCGATCAGCGCCAGGATCTGGGAGGCGGAGAGACCAAATTTGGACATGGAGCCGCCGCTCGATTCCCACATGCCGGAGCCGGTGGAAGCGAGCTTGGCCCGCACCCCGATGTTGGGCTTGATGTTGAGACGAGCTGACTCGTCCAGCACCATCTCCAGCTCGGAGGGCTTCTCCACCACGATGTAGACCTTGTGGCCCATCAGGTTGCCCAGGAGGGCGTGGCGGATATATTCGCGGTCTTTGTAACCGTTGCAGACGATCACCGAGCCTTGCTCATGGTGATGGGACAGCACGGCCAGCAGTTCCGGTTTGGAACCAGCTTCCAGGCCAAGCCGGGGCTTGTCGCTGTAGGACTGGCTGATGGTCTCGATGACACGACGCTGCTGGTTTACCTTGATCGGGTAAACGCAGAGGTAGTCCCCTTCATAGCCAGACTTTTCGATGGCCTGACCAAAGGCGTT
Organism: Aeromonas sp. FDAARGOS 1416; assembly: GCF_019048085.1. Lineage (NCBI taxonomy): Bacteria > Pseudomonadati > Pseudomonadota > Gammaproteobacteria > Aeromonadales > Aeromonadaceae > Aeromonas > Aeromonas sp. FDAARGOS 1416. Next base: position 2,290,241 of record NZ_CP077301.1, read on the forward strand.
GAACAGCGCATCGACCCGACTCTTGAGAATGTCGGGGAAGCGCAGCAACACGGGGGTGGTCAGCCCGGACTGACGCAACTGTTCGATGGCGTCAGAGAGCACAATATGCGCGTCAGGGCGTGATTTGTCGGGGGCGACGGTCACATGACCGGCGTCATTGATATTGAAAAAACCCGCACCCCAGTAGGGAACGTTGTAGACCTTCAAGGAGTCCTTGCTGGACCAGTTAGTCATGGGCTATGCCTCGCAAATGAGCGACCCAAAGTCGCCTTCGTTACCCTCAATCACATCCAGACCATCTAGTGCAGAGTACGGCGAGCGCTGCCATCACGAGACGCAGCCACCCAAACCAACCCTTTGCACATCGCGGCAAGCCAGAGGCTGCCTGGTGGATCTTGGGGAAGTAACGAGTCTTGATGTGGGGCTGGTGGCTTTACATCAAGCTCAACGGTATGCGGTGCCACTATGCCGTGGCGCCGCGGTACTTTGATGACAGACGACATCAGCCACGCCGTCAGTTCATCATTCGGCAGCGATCCCGACAGAAGGAGAGGGTTCCAAGGAAGAGAAGCGAAGGCGCCAGCACGCATGCGTGTTGATAGACGACAACAACCACAGCCCACCTCACCGTCAGTGACCGCCCATGACAAGGGAAGATGATGAGCCGGTGGCCCACTCGGTCAAATGAAGGATGAGAGTCTGTTGTTCTCCCTGATACCGGAGCCTAACCGGTATTAAAGAAACCATTCCCCAGCAGTGTCTGTCGTTTCTGCGTGCCTCGCCCTATAGGCGTATGATCGGTCGGGTTTCTGGCGGCTCTGCCTGCTTCAGGGTTACCCTTGGATCGGCGCGGAGTGTACACACTTACCGCGGGCAGTGACAATAAAAAATAGTGTTCAAAATCCCCTTTTAATAAGTCGATCAAATCTTGCTGGCGGGCAGGCGGGCTCTGGGATGGCGCAGGTTATGCGACAGTCCGGTTTCCTCTTGAAAAGTGTGTGAAAACGCCATGATTGGGCTGACGCCTTGCTGTGCGGTCGCTGAGGGAAATTTGGTCGCCACCGCCAGCGCCTAAATATCGTAATAAATGCAAATTTTATGCGATCTCCCTCCCGGACGTTGCCCCGCGCGCCGCACATTCGCCGCTCTTCCCTTGCGTCAAAAAATGGGAAAAACCTGCGCTGACGCAATGAGTGCCCCGCACGGATTGGCCACAATGACCGCTCACAATCGGTTAGAGGCTGACTAATGGATACCCTGCTTGAGCGTTTTCTGCGTTACGTAACTTTTCATACCCGCTCCGATGAGACCAATCCAGCCTGCCCCAGCAGCGAAGGCCAGCTGATCTTTGCCCGTGCCCTGCAAGAAGAGATGAAGGCGCTGGGGCTTAGCCAGGTCACCCTGGATGAACACGGCTACCTCACCGGCTGCCTGCCGGGCAACCAGCCGGACGCCCCCGCTATCGGCCTGATTGCCCACATGGACACCGCCGACTACGAGGCGGAGCACGTAGTACCGCAAATCATCGAAAACTATCAGGGCGGCGACATCTGCCTTGGCAAGGGTGACGAGGTGCTCGCCATCCGTGACTACCGCTTCCTGAAAAACTATCTGGGTCAGGACCTCATCACCACCGACGGCACCACCTTGCTTGGCGCCGACGACAAGGCGGGTATCGCCGAGATCCTCACTGCCATCGACCACCTGCAGGCCCACCCCGAGATCCCGCGCGGCGATATCTGGGTCGGCTTTACCCCGGATGAAGAGATTGGCCGTGGCGCCAACCTGTTCCCGCTGGAGAGATTCCCGGCCAGGTGGGCCTATACCGTGGATGGCGGCGAACTGGGCGAGCTGGAGTATGAAAACTTCAACGCCGCCAGCGCCACGGTGCGTTTTATCGGCAATAACGTCCACCCCGGCACCGCCAAGGGCAGCATGATCAACAGCCAGACCCTGGCCGCCCGCTTCCACGCCGCCATGCCTGCCGAGCAGACCCCGGAGTGCACCGACGGGTATGAGGGCTTCTTCCATCTGGCCCAGATGAGCGGCACCGTGGAGGAGAGCACCCTCCACTACATCATCCGTGACTTCGACGACGAGCACTTCGCCGCGCGCAAGGCCGAGATGCAGAGCCGGGCGGCCGCCCTGCAGGCCGAGTATCCGAAGGCCCGCATCGAGCTGACCCTGACCGACAGCTATCGCAACATGCGCAGCCAGATTGAGCCGCACATGCATATCGTCGAGCTGGCCAAGGCCGCCATGGAGGCCGCCGACGTGGTGCCGAAAATCAAGCCCATTCGCGGCGGTACCGATGGTGCCCGCCTCTCCTTTATGGGCCTGCCCTGCCCCAACCTCTTCACCGGTGGCCACAACTTCCACGGCAAGCACGAGTTCATCCCGCTGCAATCCATGGAGAAATCAGTCGCCACCCTGGTGGAGCTGGTGCGCCTCACTGCAGCCTGGCGCGGTTAATCGGTAGCTGTCATTACCACGACCATCAAGGGGGGAGCCGGTTAACCGACTCCCCCCTTGCTATCTGGCCATCACCCATCAGGAAAGGGAAACCGGGGAGAGTCTCTCAGGAGCTACTGGCTGCCGCTGCCATCAAACTGTCATCCCGCTGACATGTCGCGGGAACAGTGTCACATCATGCTGGGAGCAACGGATCGCCGGAGCCCTCCAGATGTTCACTATCGATACCCTGCTGACCCAGCACTTCCCCCGCCTGCTTGGCTACCCCCTGCTCACCCCGCTGTTAAAGCGGCTGCTGGGCTGGCTGCTCAACGAGCAGGCCTTTGCCGACTTTGCCACCCGCTACCCGCACCTGCGCGGCCTCGACTTTGTCGAGCAGGCGCTGACCCAGCTCGATTTCGACTATCGGGTCAGCGAGGCGCAGCTGGAGCATATTCCCGCCAGCGGCCGGGTCATTCTTGTCGCCAACCACCCCATCGGCTCGCTGGACGGACTGGCGCTGCTACAACTGCTCGGTCGCATCCGCCCCGATGTGAAGATCGTCGCCAACCAGCTGCTGGCCCAGCTCGCGCCGCTGCGCTCTCTGCTATTGCCGGTAGACAATATGGAGGGCAAGACCGATCGACAGGCCATCCTCGCCATGAACGAACACCTCGCCCATGAAGGGGCGCTGGTGATCTTCCCCGCAGGTGAAGTCTCGCGGCTTGGCCTCAAGGGGGTGAAAGATGGCCCCTGGCAGGCAGGCTTTATCAAGCTGGCCAAGCGCACCCGCACCCCGCTGGTGCCCATCCATCTGGGAGGGCGCAACAGCCTCTGGTTCTATCTCGCCTCCTGGCTCAACAAGCCCGCCTCCGCCCTGTTGCTGGTGCGCCAGCTGTTTCGCCAGCAGGGGCAGACCCTGCCGGTGACCATAGGAGCGCGCATTCCACTCGGCAGTTTTCAGGATCTGCCCGCCAAGACGGCGGCGCGGCTGGTGCGCAACCACCTCTACCGGATTGGCCGTGGCAAGGCGGGGCGCCTGCAGACCGAGGCCCCCATCGCCCTGCCGGAGGATCGTCGCCAGCTCAAACAGGCCATCGAAAGCTGCGAACAGCTCGGCACCACCCCGGATGGTCAGGGGATCTACCTCTACCGCCGCCACGAACTGAGCCACTCGGTGATCCTGCGCGAGCTGGGGCGACTGCGGGAGATCGCCTTTCGCGCTGTGGGGGAAGGGTCTGGCAAGCGGCGGGATCTCGATGGCTTTGACAACGACTATCACCACCTGATCCTCTGGGATCCGGCCCGGCTCGACATTATCGGCGCCTACCGCTTTGCCCCAGTGGCGGAGCTGCTGGCCAGCAAGGGGAAGGATGGCCTCTACAGCCACACCCTGTTCGGCTTTGAAGAGAAGCTGCTGCCGCGGCTGGAGCTCGCCATCGAGCTTGGCCGCAGCTTTATCCAGCCCGCCTACTGGGGCAAGCGAGGGCTCGATTATCTCTGGTTCGGCATCGGTGCCTATCTGGCCCGCTATCCCCGCTACCGCTACCTGTTTGGCCCGGTGTCGCTCTCCGGCAGCCTGCCGCCGGCGGCCAAGGATCTGCTGGTGAGCTTCTACCGCGAGCACTTTGCCCCCGAGCTGGCGCTGGCCCCCTCCCGCCGTCCCTACCCCGAGACGCAACCTCTGTTCGAGGGGGTGGATTACGGCGCCGACCTCAAAGCACTCAAGGCCCGCCTCGACAATCTGGGCTGCGCCATCCCCACCCTCTACAAGCAGTATTCCGAGCTGTGCGAACCGGGCGGAGTGCAGTTTATGGACTTTGGCATCGACCCCGACTTCAACCACTGCATCGACGGGCTGGTGTGGGTGGATGTGAGCCGCATCAAGCCCCACAAGCGGGCCCGCTATATCGGCAGCCATCTGGCCGAGCCGCGCTTATAGCCCTGCAGGCGCCAGGCAAATAGCCAAAGGCAAAAAAGGAGAGAGAGGCCATCGCCTCCCTCTCCTTTCGTTTTCATGCTCAGTACCTTTTCGAGGCGCTCGGCCCATCAGGCGTTACTCGGCCGCCTTGCGATCCGAGTGGCCGAGATCCCGCTCAGGAGCGATGACATCGCGCACCCGCTGCTTGATCTCCTTGGCCTCGGGGAAACCGTCATCGACCACCCGATCCCACACCTGCACCCCGTTCACCAGAATGCGGAACTCCCCCTTGCTGGCCGGCACCAGCGCCACCTCCCCCAGATCGCTGTCAAAGGTGGAGAGCAGCTCCTGCGCCAGCCAGGCAGCGCGCAGCATCCAGCGACAGAGGGTGCAGTAGCGGATTTCGATGCGGGGTTTGCTGATCAGGGTTTCAGACTCGGTCATGAGTGACTCCATAAAAAAGCGACAATGGCGGGAAATGGCGTACTGCCGCCCAATGGCCGCTCCCGGTTTGGTCAAATCAGTGCTGATCAACCCCATGAAAATCGGCCAGCCAATGGCGGGCAATGGTACGCATCGCCGATTCTGGCAGCTCGAACAGGCCGGGAGCAAGAGGGCCTGCCGCCAGCATCCGGATCCCTTCCATAATCTCCGCCAGCACCAGATAGACATATTCGCCAATCACGGCGCCATGAACGAAGTTGACCGCCTCGCCCCGGTTGAGCAGGTAGATCTGGGTACCATCCGGCCGGTTGAGGGCCAGCACATGGGGGCACACCTCTTCGCTCGGCCACGGCAACTGGGCCAGCGAGAAGGCGAACTCGTCGTCAGCCGAGGTGACCGAGGCCACCATGGTGCCGGGGCGCAGCGCCTGCAGATCCGCCAAATCCAGCGAGCCGTTGCCGGTAGAGCAGATCACCAGCTCGGCGCGGCTCAAGGCTTCAGCCTTGGTGATCAAGCGAAAACCGTGAGAGAGCGCTTCGACCTGTCGCAGCACATCGGTTTCCACCAGCCCGAGATGGAGGTTGCGACAACGCAGGTCGCGGGCGATGCTGCGCCCCACCTTGCCATAGCCAAACAGCACGGCTTCGCAGACGTTGAAAGTACGGTTGAGATTACGAGCCAGCGACTCCGCGGAGTAGACCACGCTCAAACCAATCTGGATATCCTCGGCCTGCTTGAGGGGGCTGCGCGCCACCGACACCACCGGGGTCGCCAGCACCTCCTGCTCATAGCGCTGGTGGCCGTTCTCGGTCATCTCCACCACCCCGAGGAAACGGGGGCCGAAGTATTCACTCAAGATCACCTGGGTTTTGGCAAAGTAACCGCCTATATCGAGGATCAGCAACCGCTCGTGGGGGGCCACCAGCGGCGCAATCTGCTGGATGATGCTGTCGGGTTCATTGGTCCAGCGTCGGTTGAGGGGCAGCACCGGATAGTGCTGGGATACCCACTCCAGGGTCGGACCGTGTACCGATTTCGGTTTGGGCAAAATGGCGCCAATCCGTCCAATCTGACCGAGAGCGTCGATAAAACGGGGGCGATCGGGAAGCAGGTGAGTGACCAGCAGAATGCAGAGACCGTCGATACGTCCCTGTCCGGTGAAATGGCGAAAAAACAGATGCTCAGATCCTTGACTGCGCAACTGTGGCCTCCTTATGTGCCGCAAAGCAGGCAAACAGAACCCGGCGCGGCCGGGTTCTGTGTGTGTCCAAATAAAATGAAAATCCTTTTTATCTGAAACACATATGGGGCTCAATCATTATCTGCCAAGAGTATGAGCGGGTATGCAAAAATGACTGTAATTGCCTGTTTTTCATGCAAAAATCAGTACAAAGAAGCAGCAGGCCACACCCACCATAGGCTGAGCCCGGTTCCCGCGGCAGCGAGCAAGATCAGCCCACCCCAACGCACTGGCCAGGGTTTGTCACGTAACGCCCACTCCAGCAGCGGCAGCAACCAGACCGGCAGCAACACCACCAGCGGCACCTCCACATATTGCCAGGCGAGCATCTGGACGAAGGCGAGGGCCAGCGCCAGACCGGCTGGGGCTACCTTGATGCCAACAAAGGTGGCAAGCAGGGCGCGAAAGCCGGCAAAAGCAGCCAGCGCACCGGCCAGCTGGGCAATCAGCAGGCTGCCATCGATGCCGATCACCAGCGCCAGCCAGATAAAGCCGAGAGCAAACCCGAGCCCCTCGCGGCTATCACAGCGCAAGGTGCTCCAGCCAAACCAGAGGATGGCGGGCAGTAGGGCCAGCCAGATCCCGGCTTCGCTCGCCAGTACCGAGGCCAATCCCTGCCACCACACCAGCGCACTGAACACGGTAAAGAGCAGCAGTGAACCACGCAGATCGTTCACCTGAGCCGCAATGGCGGGCACCAGCAGGGTCAGCGGCAGCCACTGCCACGCCTTTTCCGGCATGCCATAGAAGCCGCCGAGCCAGGATCCCACCAGCCAGAGCGCCAGCGCGCCCCACAGATACCCCAGTCGCGGCCAGCGCCACGATAGCAAAGCGGCTCCCAGAGGAGCCGCCAGGGTTTGCAGCAGAAGTTCCGCGCCCATTACTTGCGCACGCCTTCGACAAACAGGTTGATGTTCATCTCGTCCGGAATGCCGGGCAGCATGTAGCTCACGCCAAAGTCACTGCGTTTGATGGTGGTGGAGGCGTTGAAGCCGCTGCGGTAGCCGCCCCAGGGATCCTTGCCCTCACCGATCTTGACCAGATCGAAGGCCACTTCCTTGGAGACGCCGTGCAGAGTCAGGGTCCCTTTCAGCACGCCTTTATCCTTGGTGCCCTCGTAAGCGGAGCTGACGAAGGTCATCTTGGGATACTGCTTCACGTCGAGGAAGTCCGGACTGCGCAGGTGCTTGTCGCGGGCTTCGTGATTGGAGTCGACGCTGGCGGCATCCACTTCAAAGCTCGCCTTGGCGGCCGCCGGGTTGGCGTCATCCATGCTGAAGGTGCCGCTGAAGGTGTTGAAGCGACCCACCAGCTCGGAGAAGCCCAGGTGACCCACCTTGAACTGCACCGTGGTGTGCGCCGCATCCACATCGTAATCCGCCGCCATCAGAGGGGTAGCCATAAACAGGCAGGAGGCCAGCAGAGCCTTGGTCATTTTCATCCGTTCGTTCCTTCATCTTGGGGTTCACATCAGTGGTTAAAATGCTAACCTCGTTCTGAAGATGAATAATCAGTGATTTATTAAATTCATTATTTACTGAGGATGGAAAATGGACCAGATCGCCGCCATGCGCACCTTTATCAAGGTGGTGGAGTGCCAGAGCTTTACCAAGGCCGCCAACCAGCTCGGCATCTCGGTCGCCATGGCCTCCAAACTGATGCAGCAGCTGGAGGAGTCCCTCGCCACCCGGCTGCTGTCGCGCACCACCCGTCAGGTCAATCCCACCGAAGCGGGCCAATTCTACTACCAGCGCTCCCTCGCCCTGCTGGCAGAGCTGGAAGAGACCCACAGCCAGCTGACCCACCACAACCAGCAGCCCAACGGCACCCTCAAGCTCTCGGTGCCGATGGACTTTGGCTATCTGCACCTCTCCCCCGCCCTGCCGCTGTTTCGCCAGCGCTTTCCCGACCTCAAACTCGATATCGAGTACAGCGACCGGCGGGTTGCGCTGGTGGAAGAGGGGTTCGATCTGGCGCTGCGGATCGGCCACCTCAGCGACTCCTCGCTGGTGGCGCGCCAGCTTGCCACCATTCGGGTCGAGCTTTGCGCCAGCCCCGCCTATCTGGCACGCAAGGGCAGACCGGAAAAACCCGAGGATCTCAAGCAGCACGACTGTCTGATCTACACCCTGACCCAGCCGGAGTGGCACTTCAAACGGGGAAACGAGCAGCAGAGCATCCGGCCACAGGGGCCGCTGCGGGCCAACAACGGGGTGGCGCTGACCCGCGCCGCTTGTGATGATCAGGGCATCATATTGCAGCCCACCTTTATCGTGGGGGAGGCCCTGCGCTCAGGGCAGCTGGTCAGCCTGCTGCCAGAGTGGGAGAAGGGAGAGGTGGGACTTTATGCGGTCTATCCGCACCGCCGCTTCGTCTCGGCCAAGGTGCGCTGCTTTATCGAGTTCGTGCAGGAGCGCTATCTCGCCCCGCAGCAGTGGGATGCGCCGACCTGATTGCCAGAGCAGAGGGTACGGCCTGCTGGTCCAGCTTGAAACCTAACGCAGGTCGGTTGCGGTGGTGGATGCGGCAACAGGGGTGAGCTTGGCTAGCAGACGCTCCTGCTCGAGGCTTAACTGCCAGCGCGGCAAACGGGTGCGGACAACGGACAACTGCGGCTCACTGAGGGCATAGGGGAGCGCCACTTCAATCTCGGGGCAGTCAAACATGGTGGCCAGCTGCAGGATCAAAATAAGGTTTGCCTCGTCGGTCTTGTGCTTGTTGACCCGTTTGCGGATCTCGTGGCGCAGCTGGGTTTCGGGGTCCTGGGTCATCGCCTGCCAGCCGAAACCGAACAACGGCACCAGCGCGCTGACAATCCCCAGCGCCGTCATCGGCTGCTTGGGGGGATGATAGAGTGCGTTGAGATCCAGCAGAACAGGATTCTGACGAACCTCGCCCTCACCAAATAAAATCGTTTTCGTCATTGGATTACCCGTTATATTCCACTAGACTGCGCCGCATATTTTACCCCGATATACCAACGAGGTGCTGATGCTAAGCGATATCGAGATCTCCCGCCAGTCCCCCCGTCTCTCAATCCACGCGCTGGCCGAACGCCTCGCCATCCCCCAGCACCTCCTCAGCCCTCATGGCCACTACAAAGGCAAGCTCAGCCTCGACCTGCTCACGTCTCAGCCCAAACAGCGCGGCAAGCTGATACTGGTGAGCGCCATCACCCCTACCCCGCTCGGTGAAGGGAAGACGGTGACCACCCTTGGCCTCTCCATGGGGCTCAACCATATCGGCCAGCCCAGCATCGCAACCATCCGCCAACCGAGCCTCGGGCCGGTATTCGGGGTCAAGGGGGGGGCCGCTGGTGGCGGCCACGCCCAGGTGGTGCCGATGGAGGAGATGAACCTCCACCTTACCGGCGATTTTCACGCTCTGACGGCGGCTCACAATCTGGCGGCAGCAGCCCTCGATGCCCGCCTGTTCCATGAGCGCAAACTCGGCGACCAGTTCACCGCCAAAACCGGCCTGCCGCGGCTCGATATCGATGCCGATAACATCCTCTGGCCACGCACCCTCGACATGAATGACCGCGCCCTGCGCCACCTCACGATTGGACAGGGGGGCGCTGCCGATGGTGTAGAGCGCAGCGATCGCTTCGTCATTACCGCCGCCTCCGAGCTGATGGCCATTCTGGCGCTGGCGAGCGATCTGAAAGACCTGCGCCAGCGCATCGGCCGCATCCAGCTGGCCCGCAATATTCACGGCAAGCCCATTACCGCCGAACAGTTGGAAGTAGCGGGCGCCATGACGGTGCTGCTCAAAGATGCGCTGCAACCGACCCTGATGCAGACCACCGAGCAGACGCCGGTGCTGGTGCACGCCGGCCCCTTTGCCAATATCGCCCACGGCAACTCCTCGGTGATCGCCGATCGCATCGCCCTTGGTCTGACCGACTATGTGGTGACCGAGGCAGGTTTTGGCTCCGACATGGGGCTGGAGAAGTTCTTCAACATCAAGAGCCGCCAATCAGGTATTACCCCCGCCTGCGTGGTGCTGGTGGCCACGGTGCGCGGCCTCAAGGCCAACAGCGGCCTGCTCGATATCCGTCCGGGCCAGCCGCTGCCAGCCAGCCTGCAAGGGGAAGATCTGCCGACCCTCAAGCAGGGCTGCGCCAACCTCGCCTGGCATATCCGGAACGCCCGGCGCTACGGGGTGCCGGTGGTGGTCGCCATCAACCGCTTCCCCACCGACAGCGAGGCCGAACTGGCGCTGCTGGCCCATGAAGCGCAGCAAGCCGGTGCCTGTGGCGCGGCCATCTCCAACGCCTTCACCCAGGGTGGTGCCGGTGCCAGCGAGCTGGCCCGCGCCGTGGTCACCGCCTGCGAGCAACCCGGCAAGGTGAAACTGCTCTACCCCGACGAGGCGAGCCTAGACGCCAAACTGGCGACCCTGGTGGAGTCCGGCTACGGCGGCCGCGGAGTGCAGCTCTCCGACAAAGCCCGCCAGCAGCTGGCCCAGCTCTCCGCCGAAGGGTGGGATCACTTGCCCATCTGCGTGGCCAAGACGCCGCTCTCCATCAGCCACGACCCAGCCCTCAAAGGGGTGCCGACCGATTTCGAGGTGCCCATCGACGAGGTGAAGCTCTGCGCCGGTGGCGGGTTCGTCTATGCGCTGGCGGGCCCCATCATGACCATGCCGGGGCTGGGCAGTCTGCCTGCCTATCGCCATATCGATATCGATGAGAACGGCGAGATAGTCGGCCTGAGCTGAGCTCTTCCACAACACCAGAAACAACAAGGCCCCGCCAATTGCGGGGCCTTCTGTTATCCATGCATCAACCCTTAGAGGGTGAAGCGCTGGGTCATATGGTGCAGGGTGTTGGCCAGCTTGCTCAGCTCGACGCAAGCCTGGGCGATCTGATGAGCGCCCTGGGCATTCTCGTCAGCGGCATTGTGAATGTTGACGATGCTGCGGTTGAGCTCTTCGGTCACCGCATTCTGCTCTTCGGTAGCGGTGGCGATCAGAGTGTTCATGTCGGTGATGCGCACCACGGCACCGTTGATGGTTTCGATACTGGTACCGGCATCCCGTGCCAGACCGACACTCTCCTGCATCTGGTGACGACTCAGTTGCATGGCGTTGCCCGCCTCGGCGGCGCGGCTCTGCAACAGCTCGATCATCTTGCTGATCTCGGCGGTGGAGTCCTGGGTACGCTGGGCCAATGAACGCACTTCATCCGCAACGACCGCAAAACCACGGCCCTGCTCACCGGCACGGGCCGCTTCGATGGCTGCGTTAAGGGCCAGCAGGTTGGTCTGACCGGCGATATCGCGGATCACATCCAGCACCACGCTGATGTTGGCGCTGTCGGCCTCAAGCTGCTGCACTACTGTGCCTGCTTGCTCAATCTTGACCGACACCTCTTCGATGCTGGCAATGGAGCTGCGTACCACTTCGCTGCCGGCAGCAGAGGTGCGGGAGGCATCCTTGGCGGCGCTCATGGCATCCGTGGTGTTGCGGGCCACTTCGTTGACGGTGGACTGCATCTCGTTCATGGCTGTCGCCACCTGGGAGACTTCGTTCTGCTGGATAGCCATGCCGCTGGCGGACTGGCTGGAGATGGCGCTCACCTCCTCCACTGCGCTGCTGAGTTGGCTCACGGAGCCGGCGATCTCGCTCACCAGATCGGAGAGGGAGCCCTGCATCCGGTTGATGGCGGAGCCCAGCTGACCCAGTTCATCGCGGTTGAAGCGGCTGTCACGGATCCACTGCTGCAGTTCGCCCTGACCCAGATCGCCATTGGCAATACGCTGGGCCTGACGGGCCAGCATGATCAGCGGGTCGCGGATCTGGCGGGTCAATACCACGGAGAGCACCACCACAAGGATCAAACCGATCACCAGCGCGATGGTGACACTCAGATTGGCGGATTGATAAGAGTCGACAATGTCGCTGCGGGATTCAGACGCATAACCATGGTTAATCTGGATAAGGGAGGCCACTGACTTGCTCAGCGCGGTGTAAAGGGGAACCCCCTCCTCAAGGAAGATGCGTTGGGCTTCGGCAAGCTGATCGCTGTCTTGCAGCTGTTTGACTCGCTGGTGCAAGGCGACGTAACGATCCCAGTCAGATTTCACCGTATCGAAGGTACGGCGCTCCGCCACATCCTCAGGCCAGATCGTCTTGTCATGGGCAATCAGCTGCTGCGCGATCGAGTTAAGCTGCTGACTGGCAATATTCCGATATTCAGCCCTTTTCAGCGGCTCGGCGGCCACCACGAAATAACCCAGCTCATAACGACGCAACTCACCGAGAGAATCCCCGATCGCGCTGGTGCGATTGACCGCTGGCAAGATGCTGTCTGTAAACCGGATGGCAACATCATTCATGTTGCCAAACTGGACAAGGGAAAAACCGCCGATAAATGCGACCATCAAACCGAGCACGGCAAAGCCGGCGGTGAGTTTTTTGCCTATGGTCATGGTACTGGTATTCATGGGATATCCTGGTGGTCGTTAAATTCGTAGCACTCGTCCGGTTCACGCCCTCCTGGCATGAACTATCTGGCCACCTGTTCAGTGGCGCACCATCCAACCTTGATGAATATCTCTGAATTCCATGAGCGGCAGCGAGAGCCGTGAGGGGGGCGCTAGAGTAACCGGATTGTGATGGTTCGGAAAGAGTCTGTCCGATTACTTTTTGTAAGGTGAAAACGAGGGATTTATCGCACTTGATTAAATATACCGCTTAGATGAATAAATCGAAAAAATGCATAACGTTTGCATAAGGCAAGCCGCGCGGGTCAAGCCGTTGCAGGCCGCCACTCTCATCCGGGACCAATGAAAAACGCCAGCAATGGCTGCTGGCGTCTCGTTTATTCAGCGTGCGGTTACAAAACAACCACCATCTTATCCGCGCAGGCCACCGAGAAACTCGGCCCGGGTATCGGGCTGGGTCTTGAACACCCCGCCGAGGGAGGTGGTGGTGGTGTAGGAGGTGGAGTCCATCACTCCGCGCGCCTTGACGCAGTAGTGGGTCGCCTTGATGCTGATGGCCACATCCTTGGTACCGAGCAGGGTCTGCAGCGCCAGCAGGATCTGCTGGGTCAGCCGCTCCTGCACCTGGGGACGGCGGGCGAAGAACTGCACGATGCGGTTGATCTTCGACAGGCCAATTACCTTGCCACGAGGGATATAGGCCACATGGGCCATGCCATCGATGGTGACGAAGTGGTGTTCGCAGGTGCTGGTGAGGCTGATGTCCCGCACCATGATCATCTCGTCCACCTGCATCTTGTTCTCGATCACCGTCACCTTGGGGAAGGTGGAATAATCGAGGCCGGAGAAGATCTCGTTGACGTACATCTTGGCGATGCGATGCGGCGTCTCGGCCAGACTGTCATCGGCCAGATCCAGCCCCAGCGTCTCCATGATGGAGCGCATATGGCCTTCGATCTTCTCCCGCTTCTGCTGGCTGTTCAGCTCGTTGATGACCAGGGGGGTTTCCAGTCCCTGGGCTTCGAGGGCAGCCCTGACCAGCAAGGCTTCCGGACTTAAGGTTGTCATTATCTTCTCTCCCACGCTCAGGGACTGTGAGGGCAGCTCATCGAGCAACCCCTTATGTTATGGCGGCGTACAGGGCCGACGGTATCGCTGTAATGGTCGCCACTCGGGATGTGACGGCCAGCTGTTATGGCGGCATAGTAAACGGCCATTGCCGCCAAGATTCAAGTCAACTTGTGCGTCACCTCATACTTTATGGCCATCTCACCCCGTTTCAGCGCCGATTACCCCGAGAATCCTTGAGATAACCTGCCCATCCCCGGGGATTTTTGTGATAATCCCGCCTTCAATCATAGAAAGAGGTCATGACGATGGGATTTGATACCAGCGGACTACTCCCCTTAAGCGATGCCCTGCAAGGGATGCTGGAACAACTCGCCTGCTGCTGCGACAGCGAGCAGTTGCCCCTGCCAGAGGCCCTTGGCCGGGTTCTTGCCAGCGACATCGCCTCTCCCCTCGCCGTGCCCCCCTTCGACAACTCCGCCATGGACGGTTACGCCGTGCGCCTTGGAGATCTCGCCAGCGGCACCCCGCTCATCATGGCGGGCAAAGCGTTTGCCGGTCAGCCCTATCAGGGCGAATGGCCCGCTGGCCACTGCGTGCGGATCATGACCGGCGCCCCGGTACCCGCAGGCACAGATGCGGTGGTTATGCAGGAAGAAACGCAGGCCGACGGCGATCGGATCACTTTTCTGGCACAACCCGAACCGGGTCAGAATATCCGCCGCGCCGGCAGCGATATCGGCAAGGGCGCCTGCGTGCTGCCAGCCGGTACTCGCCTCACCCCAAGAGAGATGCCACTGCTGGCCTCCCTCGGCGTGGCAACCGTCACGGTGCGCCGCCCGCTGAAAGTGGCCATCTTCAGCACTGGCGATGAGCTCAAGCCGGTCGGCACCCCGCTGGCCCACGGCGATATCTATGACTCCAACCGCTACGGCGTGCGGGCCATGCTGGCGCGCATGGGCTGCGACTGCCTCGACCTTGGCATCATCCCCGACGACCCGGCCCAGCTACGCGCTGCCTTTATCCGCGCCGACGAAGAGGCCGATGTACTCATCACTACCGGCGGCGTCTCGGTGGGGGAAGCGGATTTCACCAAACAGCTGCTGGACGAGCTCGGCGAGATTGGCTTCTGGAAGCTGGCCATCAAGCCGGGCAAGCCGTTTGCCTTCGGTCGTCTGCCCCGCGCCTGGTTCTTCGGCCTGCCGGGCAACCCCGTCTCCGCCATGGTCACCTTCGACCAGCTGGTGCAACCGGCGCTGGCCAAGCTGGCGGGCCAGCACTTCGAGCGCCCGCTCCAGCTGCAAGCCATTGCGGCCGAGCCACTCAAAAAGAGCCCGGGCCGACTCGACTTCCAACGCGGCATCCTGAGTCAGGGACCAAACGGCCTCGAGGTGCGCAGCACCGGCTCGCAGGACTCCGCTGTGTTCAGCTCCCTGTCGCGAGCCAACTGCTACATCGTTCTTGAACGGGAACGGGGCCGCGTCGCCGCGGGCGAGACGGTGACCGTGGAGCCATTCGGGGGATTGCTGCTGTGAGCGAGATCCTGAGCGACGCCGAACTGCTGCGTTACAACCGCCAGATCATCCTCAAATCCTTCGATTTCGAGGGGCAGGAGGCGCTCAAACAAGCCCGTGTGCTGGTGATCGGTGCCGGTGGCCTTGGCTGCGCCGCCAGCCAGTATCTGGCGGTGGCCGGGGTTGGCCGACTCACCTTGGTCGATTTCGACAAGGTGGAGCTCTCCAACCTGCAGCGTCAGGTGCTGCACAACGATGAGCGCATCGGTCACTACAAAGTAGACTCTGCCGCCCAGTCGCTGCGCGCGCTCAATCCCTGGCTCAACGTCGAGACCCACGCGGCCGTGGCCGACGAGGCGCTGCTCGATACCCTGTTGCCCCAACACCAGCTGGTATTGGATTGCACTGACAACCTGGCCATTCGCAACCTGCTCAACCAAAAGGCACGCCAACATGGCGTGCCACTGGTCAGCGGCGCCGCCATCCGGCTGGAGGGGCAGCTCTGCAGCTTCACCTGGCAGGAAGATGAGCCCTGCTACTCCTGCCTCAGCGCCCTGTTTGGCAAGCAGGCCCTCACCTGTGTCGAGGCGGGAGTGCTCGCCCCCGTGGTGGGTCTGGTGGGCAGCCTGCAAGCGCTCGAAGCCATCAAGCTACTGGCCGGCATGGGCAAGAACTACAACGGCCGCCTGCTGATGATCGACGGCCTGAGCGGCACCTTCCGCGAGATGAAGCTGCCCAAGCGCCCCGACTGCCCGGTCTGCTCCCATCCTTGACGCAAACGGGATCAAAAAAGCCGAACCCTGTGGTTCGGCTTTTTATTTCAATGTAGCAGCGACATCGGAGATCAGAAGATCCCCTTGGCTTTGACCTTTTTCATACTGGCCACCTGACTGGAGAGATCCTCGATCAAAGGTTCTGCCTCTGTGCCGACAACACTCTGTCGAGCGGGGGCACTGGCCAGTCGCTGGATCAATCTGTGCTGCTCGCGGATTAGCCGGGATTGCTCTTCCAGTTGGCGAGAGAGCAGCTGGATACTGCTGGCAAGGGGAGCCAGATCCTGCTCGGCCCCTGCTGATGGCAGCTTGCCAGCGATGGCTTCGGCCAGCTGGTCATGATCCAGCGCGGCAGGCAGTCCTTGCCTGAGTTCATCCCACATCTCGCTGGGTTGCTGCTCGCCGAGCCGGCTGACAATCTCGTCCACCAGTGAAGTGGTATCACTCTGTCCCAACTGAGGTGCAAGCCTGGCCACAATCTCGTCGATCATCACATCTGCGGCAGGCTGCGCCTCGCCAGCGACCTCCCCCAGATTGAAACCACAGCTGGCAAAGGCATGACGCAGGGTCGTCATGCTCACCTGCTCCGGCCCCAGCGCATTGGCAATCGCTTTGCAGAGGTTGGGCGCCAGCACGTACATGAACATGCCGGAGAGGTAGATATCCTTGTGGAAACGGCTCTTGGAGAAATCAAACTCCTCGGTCCCCTCCTGGATCTTTCGCGCCCGTTGATACCAGTTCTGCAATACCCCGACCGCATAGCGATCAGACTCCAGCGCACCCGGATCCATGTAGATGGAGAAGGTCATGCGCTTGAGTTGACTACTCATCGTCAACCTCGGCCATCACAGGCGCTTCGCGATAGACTTCATCCTCTTCCGTGGTGTAGAGGCAGATTTCACGAGCCAGCGCGGACTGAGCATCGTCCAGCAGCTCGACACGGTCACCCAGGGTGGGATAGGCCGCCTTGATCGCGTCATAAATCAGAGATGCGCCGCCACCGACCAGATAGACACGGTTCGGGTTCTTGGCAAACTTCTTCGCTTCATGTGCAACCTGAGTGCCCAGCTCGTCGATCTTGTTTTGCATCTTCTCGAGGATCTTGGGGATCTGGCTCTCATCGTTGACCACATCGCGTACAAAGCTCATGTCGTGACGACGCTTGATAAACTCGTTGGCCACCAGATAGCTGGAGTCGCTGTCTGCTGCGGCCAGCGCCTTGCGGGTAGCGTCGGTCACCATGGAGACACCGATCTCGTTGTTGCCGTAGACATCGGAGACATCGTCAAACTCGCCAACGATGATCCCCATATCCAGAGTGGTGCCGCCACAGTCGATCACCAGAGTCTTGGTGAACTCGTTGCAGCCTGAGCCAATCAGGCGGGAGAGCGCAGCAGGCAGACTCTCCGGCATCACTTCGACACTGACGATATTGAACAGCTCGCCCTTGTTAAGGGTGATCGGACGCATCAGGTTGCGCCGTTTCTTCTCGATCTTCTCTTCGTTGCGCTGGCAATCGTCCGGGTTGTAAAACTCGGTGATGGGCAGGGTCACGGTAATGGCGACATCGCACGGCGTCACACCAGTCTGCAACAGGGCATGATGCACGGAGAGCAGGTTGAGATCGTCATACTGGTACTCCACATGAGTGGTGGCCAGAGACTTGTCGGAGGTCGCGTCGTAGGTGTACTTGGTGTTGCCTATCTCGTAGTTGTAGATCTTCTTGTCTTTACGCAATGCGGCGCTCTTCCAGTCCTTGCGAAAGGAGTTGGGAGAGATGATGGTCTTGAGCACCTTGTTCTCAATCCAGCTCACCTTGACGTTGGTCGAGCCATCATCGATGGCCATTTTCATTACTTCAGACATGAGGAAACACCTGTTAATAGATCAGAAATGGGTCCGATTGCCTTGCCTTATGCCTTTGGCAAGGCGATCGAACCAATACATACACGGGGTAAAAGGGCGACAAGTTTAATGGGTTTCTAAAATCCGGTGAAGCAAATGATTAAATCCGGAAGGATCTTCCGCGGGCCAGGCGTGGTGGCCGTTGGGAGTGTGGATGGTGGCGTTGGGCAGGGCGGCAAACTGCTCTACCCGTTTGGCCAGCGGCAGATAGTCGTGACTGGTGGAGATGATGGCCACCGGCTGCCAGATGGCGCCGAGCCGGGCGCGCACCGACCAGCCGGGTAGCGCCTCCAGCAGCGCCTTGTAGGTTTTCTTTTTATTGCGCACGAAACGCAGCCGGAAGGTATGGCGCACCTGCGCCAGATCTGGGCCCGGGAAGAGCTCGCGTCCCAGCCACCAGGCGAGCGGGCGCATGCCAAACCAGCGCAGCCATTTGAGGCGCTGGGCGTAACGCTCCTGCTCTTTGGGTGTTTCCAGCAGAAACTCGCTAAAACCGTTGACCAGCACCAGCCCCTGCACCTTGTGGGGCAGTTGCAGCGCCAGCTCCAGCGCCACCATGGCCCCGAGCGACAATCCCACCACCCAGGCGGGCTCCGGCTGCTCATCGAGCCAGCTCACCACATCGGCTGCCAGGGTCGCCACGTCAAACGGCCCCTCCTGCATGCTCTGGCCGTGGCCACGCAAGTCCAGCGCCACCACCCGGTAGTGTTCGGAAAACCGTTCGATCTGCGCCTGCCAGTCGAGGCTGGAGGAGCCCAGCCCGTGCAGCAGCAACAGCAAGGGGCCCTCCCCCGCACTGCGCAGGGCAAGACCATTGAATTTCATCACCTGATTGCGGCGCATCAGTGTATTGCCTCTCGATTCATCACCTGAACCATCTCTTGTTGTTATGTCACCCGTGGTTATCCTGCCACGGCACGGCGCCCAATCAGCCTTCGCTGACCAGACTCACCGCCTTGATATAAGCGTAGATCTGCTGCTCCGGCGCCAGCGCCAGCCGCCTGGCGGAGCGGCTGGTGATCCGGGCCAGCAGTATCTGCTCACCCAGCGCCAACTGCAACAGGGTCTGGCCGGGGCGCACCTCGCGCACCGCCAGCAGACGGGTGACGAGACAGTTGGAGAGACTGGAGTGCTCGATGGGGGCTGTGGCGATCACCACATCCCGCCCCGACACCTTGATCTGCAAGGGGCCGCTATCATCCGGCACATGGGTCATGGTGACCCGCAGCTGCTGCTCGCCGAGTTGCAGGGTCGCCATCTGCTCGTCATCATCGTAGTGAGAGAGGGTTGCATCCAGCATCACCCCGGCATCGTCGCGACTGGCGAGCGAGAGATCGGTTCGGGCGAAGATCTCGCTCGGCCGACCTTGCACCTCCACCCTGCCACTTTCCAGCAACACCAGCTGATCGCAGAGCAGGCTCACCTCCTCCATGGCGTGGCTGACGAAGATCATCGGGATGCCGCTCTCCTGCTGCAAGCCCTTTAGCACATGGGCCTGATGGATGCGGCTGCGCCGATCGAGCGCAGAAAAAGGCTCATCGAGCAGCAGCAAATCAGGCTCGGCCAGCAGCGCCCGCCCCAGCGCTACCCGCTGGCGTTGACCGCCAGAGAGGGCATGGGCAGGCAGCCCCAGCAGATCGGCAAAACCGAGCCGAGCCGCCAGCGTTTCGGGTTGCCAGCGCCCTCGCCCCTTGCGGGCCGCCAGTTGCAGATTGCCGAGCACCGTCAGATGGGGGAAGAGGCGCGAGTCCTGAAACACCAGTCCAATCCGGCGCGCTTCGGGCAGAAGTTGAGCACACTCCCGATCGCGCCACAGCAAGCGATCCCCGTTTTGGCGATCGAGCCCGGCGATGATGCGCAGCAATGTGCTCTTGCCACAGCCGGAGGGGCCAAACAGGCCGAGGATCCCCCCCAGCTCGAGGGTCAGTGCGCAATCGAGGGTAAAGGAGCCAAACTCGCGCCGGGCATTTAGGTTCAGGGCATGGCGGTGCGGCACGTTCACAGGCGGCATAGTAGCGGGCTGGTTCATCCAAACACTCTCCGCTGTCTGCGCTGCAGCACACCATAGACCAGTACCAGCATTACCAGCGAGAAGGCCATCAGGCCGCCAGCCAGAATATGGGCGTTCTGGTAATCCATCGCCTCCACATGATCAAACAGGGCGATGGAGAGCACCTGGGTTTCACCGGGGATATTGCCGCCAATCATCAGCACCACGCCAAACTCCCCCAGGGTATGGGCAAAGCCAAGGGCCGCCGCCATCACGAAGCTGGGCAGGGTCATCGGCAAGATGATGTGGAAGAAGCGCTCCAGCGGGCCAAGTCCCAGGGTCGCAGCAGCTTCCAGCTCCTTGTTGCCCATGTTGACGAAAGCGGAGGTGAGCGGCTGCACCACGAACGGCAGCGAATAGAGGATGGAGGCAAACAGCAGGCCAAGAAAGCTGAAGGCGAGCGGGGCGCCAAAGGTGTCGCGCCACCAGGCGCCGAAGCCATATTCGGGGGAAAAGGCGAGTAGCAGATAAAAACCCAGTACCGTGGGAGGCAGCACCAACGGCAGTGCCACCAAGGCCTCAACCAGCGGCCGCAGGCGGTTCTGACTGCGCGACAGCCACCAGGCCAGCGGCGGAGCCAGCAACAGCAAAATCGCTGTGGTACTGGCTGCAAGCTTCAGGGTGAGCCAGACCGCCAGCAGATCCCCTTCACTCATTGCCGACCTCCCGGTTGATAAATGCCCCCAACGGCATGGTATCCATCCTTATTGCAAAGAGTGGCCGACCCGAAGGCCGACCACTCAGGATATCGCATCAGGCCCATCCCCTTATTGGGGCAAGGCATAACCCGCTGCCTTGATCTGTGCCTGACCCGGCCCCTTGAGCCAGGCCACCAGCGCCTCGACCGCGGCGCCTTTTTTCAATACCAGCCCCTGCTGCTCGATGGGGGGATAGAAGCTCGCAGGCACTGCCCAGGCTTCACCAGTCTTGCCCGATTCCACCAGATTGGCCCAAGCGACAAAGCCCAGCTCGGCATTGCCGGTGTCGACAAATTGCCAGGTCTGGCCGATGTTGGCGCCGGTCAGCAACCGGTACTGCTTGGGATCGATCTTGAGATGGGTGAGGGTCGCCATGGCGGCAGCACCATAGGGAGCTGTGCGGGCATTGGCGATGGCGAGGTTGCCTTTCCAGTTGCGCAGGGTCGCCTCGTCAGGGGCCGGCCCCCCCTTCTTCCACAGCCCCAGCTGGCCGATGGCGTAGGTGAAGCGATCGCTCCCCTTGCCCTCTTTTTCCAGCTTCTCGGGGGTCGCCGCATCGGCGGAGAGGAAGAGATCGAACGGTGCGCCGTGACTGATCTGGGTGTAGAGCACTCCGGTGGCGGCAGACGAGATTGCCAGGGTGTGGCCGGTCTTGGCGGTAAACTCCTTGCCGATACGCTCTATGGTTCCCTTGAAGTTGGCAGCCACAGCCACTTTCACTTCATCGGCCTGCACGGCACCGGTATGCAAGGTGGCGGCGCAGACGCCGGCGATGACAACAGATAACAGCGGTTTCATTCCCTTTCTCCTGATGGGGCCCGCACATCCGCGCCCCTTGACGGGGCCGTGGTTCCCGTTGAACCTGCGCCCCTCGTGATGAACAGGTCAGGCTTGCCAGCGGGCAGCGGCGGCGTTGTCGCTCTCCTTGGCCTCGACCCAGCGTTGCACACCCTCGGCGGTCAGCTCTTTTTTCCAGAACGGCGCCCGGGTTTTCAAGAAATCCATGATGAAGTGACAGGCATCAAAGGCGGCGTCACGGTGGGCACTGCTCACCGCCACCAGCACGATCTGATCGCCAAGCCACAGCTCGCCGATACGATGAATGAGGGTACACTCCTGCAGCGGCCAGCGGCGGCGGGCCTCCTGCACGATATCGGCCAGCGCCTTCTCGGTCATACCGGGGTAGTGCTCGAGGGCCAGCCCCCTCACCTCCTCCCCCTGATTGAAGTCGCGCACCTTGCCAACAAAAGTGACGATGGCGCCACTGTCGGGGCGGGTGGCGAGGCGAGCATATTCATCCGCCAGCGAGAAATCCTCCCGCTGCACCACAATGCGATCGGTTATGATTGCCTCGCTCATCCTTAACCTCCGGTCACTGGTGGGAAAAAAGCAACCTCATCGCCATCATTGATGGGGGTATCGAGGGGCACCAGGGTCTGGTTGACCGCCACCAGCAGTTTGCCCACCTCAAGGGCCAGCGCCCACTTGTCGCCGCGCTCACAAAGCGCCGCACGCAGTTGCTCCGCAGTGGCGTAGTCGCATGGCAGGCTCAGCTCATCGCAGGCCACCAGCTCTCTTACTTGCGCAAAAAACAGTACCTTGATCATGCTTGCTCCCCGCTATTTGACCCCAGCTGAAAATGGCCGGACTTGCCGCCCTTTTTCTCTACCAGTCGCACCTGTTCGATCACCATGTCCTTTTGCACCGCCTTGCACATGTCGTAGATGGTCAGCGCAGCTACCGACGCGGCGGTCAGCGCCTCCATCTCGACACCAGTCTTGCCGGAGAGCTTGCAGAGGGTGCGGATATGCACCTTTTGCTGCTCGGCCAGCGGCACTATCTCCACCTCGACTTTGGTCAAGGCCAGCGGATGGCAGAGTGGGATAAGATCGGAGGTCTTCTTGGCGGCCATGATGCCGGCGATACGGGCGGTGGCGAACACGTCACCCTTGTGGTGCTGGCCGCTCAGGATCAGCGCCAGCGTCTCGGGGGCCATGGCAACAAACGCCTCGGCACGGGCTTCACGCTCGGTTACCTGCTTGTCGGTCACATCCACCATATGGGCTTCGCCGCTCTGGTTCAGATGCGTCAGGTTGGGCTGGGTCTGCTTGGTATCGGTCTGGTTCATCACTTGCTCTCAGAGGTGGGAGACAAAGTTGCACGGCTTGGTGCGGGCATCAAGCTGATCGCGGATCAGTTGCTCCCAACCCAGCTGACAGGCGCCGGTGGAGCCGGGCAGACAGCAGATCAGGGTGCGATTGGCGAGTCCCGCCAGCGCACGGCTCTGCATGGCGGAGCCTTTAATCTCGGCAAAAGAGAGTTGACGGAACATCTCGCCAAAACCCTGTACGGTGCGCTCGAACAGCACACCGACCGCTTCCGGTACCCGGTTCTGTTCATTGAAGCCGGTACCGCCGTTAATCAGTACCACCTGCACCCCCTCATCGGCGATCCACTCGCTCACCCGCGCGCGGATGCGAAACAGGTTGTCCGGGCAGAGCGCCCGATCGGCCAACTGATGGCCCGCGTCAGTGAGGGCCGAGACCAGATAGTCGCCCGAGCTGTCATCGGCGGCAGTGCGGCTGTCGGAAACCGTCAGCACGGCGATCTTGAGGGGAATAAATGCGTTGTGTTTCTGTCCCATCGGGCAGCTCCTTGTGGCTATGGGCCGTCAACGAGGCAGGAAGAGAAGGGGTATGAGAGGCCAGCTGTCAGGGCGCAAAAACTGACGCAGACAGAGGTGACCAACTTGCTCAAGCGTGTGACGGCGGGCTGATTCTATCAAAGGTTTCACGAGATATGGGATTTAAAAGACACACAAATCTGATGCTTGTCCCATATATGAACAAAATGCAGGCCGGGTAAACCCGGCCTGTCGTCGCAGGATCAGAATCCTTTCACCCCGGTCATGTCGGGCAGCTGGTGAGCTATCCCCTTGTGACAGTCGATGCAGGTACTTTCACCACTGGCCAGATTGGTAGAGTGCATCTTGGCGGCACGCTGCCCCTGCAGGGAGAAGTCCATGTACTCGAAGTTGTGGCAGTTGCGGCACTCGCGCGAATCGGTCTCTTTCATCCTCTGCCACTCCCGCTCCGCCATCTCGCGTCGGTGCGACTCGAACTTCTCGCGGGTATCCACCTTGCCGGTGATCATGCCCCACAGCTCCTTGGAAGCCTGCACCTTGCGGATGATCTTGTAGGTCCACTCATGGGGTACGTGGCAATCCGGGCAGCTGGCCCGCACGCCGGAGCGGTTGGCGTAGTGGATGGTATCGCGGTACTCCTCGTACACGTTGTCCTTCATCTCGTGACAGCTGGTGCAGAAGGCCTCGGTGTTGGATGCTTCCATGGCAGTGTTGAAGCCACCCCAGAAAATCACGCCACCGAAGAAGCCCATCAGCAGGATGACCCAGAGAGCCGCCTTCGACGGTGACTTGAAGGTGGTCCACAGACGCTGGATAAAGCCGGGTAATTTCATCTATGGATTCCTCAGTTCAGCGCTTCAACCGGTTTAAACGTATTTTCCACCAGCGGCTTGGCATCCGCTTGCGGTACATGGCACTGCAGGCAGAAGTAGCGACGCGGCGACACTTCACCCAGGGTCAGGCCGTCGCGGGTCTCGAAGTGAGTCGGACTGATCTTGGGGGCCTTCATGGCGCTGGCATTCTTGAAGCTGTGGCAAGCCAGGCACTTGTTGACCTTGGTGTCCACCTCATAGTTGCGAATGTCGTGGGGGATCAGCGGCGGCTGATGCATGTACTGGCGATCGTAGGGCGCGCCATCCTTGCGGAAGTTTTTCAGGGGCGCGGCGGTGGCATCAGTCACCAGATCGGTGGCGCCACGCTCGGACTTGAGGCCACCGGTACTGTTGGTGATCTCGGGGGCCGCTGCCATCAAGGATCCCGCCATCAGGCAGGCCAGCATTGCTCCAATCAGCTTTTTCATTATTTGTTCTCCGACGTTTTTTCTGCCTTGACGGCAAAACCTACAGTGATTTCAAAAACTTGTTCCGCGCAGACATCGATGCAGCGGCCACAGTTGGTGCACTCCTGAGCCGCAATCAAGGGCCCGTGACCGCGCTTGGCACCGTGAACAGGCCCGCGCAGGATGGGACGCTCCGGGCAAACCGCATAACAATCCATGCAGTTGTTGCACCGCTCGCGCCCCTTGGCAGAAATCTTGATAAACCCGACCCGGTTGACCAGGGCATAGAAGGCCCCCACCGGACAGAGATGACCGCACCAACCCCGCTCAACTACGAAGAGATCGAACAGGAACAGCGCTGCAAGCAGAGCCCAGCCCGCCCCCATGCCAAACAGCAGACCGCGCATGGCGAGCGACACCGGATTGACCAGCTCCCACGCCATCACGCCGACCACAGCAGGCACCACCAGAACCATGGCCAGCAGCCAGTAGCGGGTCGCTCGACTGAACTGGCCATTGCCCTTGAGGCCAAGGCGCCCCCTGAGCCAGGCCGCCGCATCCGTGATGAGGTTGACCGGACAGACCCAGGAGCAGAACACCCGCCCCCCGGCCAGCCAGTAACCGGCCAGCACAATGGCAGCCCCCAGCCAGAGAGTGGTGATGGGCCAGTGACCCGCCGCCAGCGACTGCAACAGCGTGAGGGGATCGGTCAGCGGCACCGTCTCCAGCAACAGCGAGCTGGAGAGGTTGCCCTTGAGGATCCAGACACCCGCCAGCGGCCCCAGCAGAAACAGCCCGAGCACGCTCAACTGACTCAGCCGACGCAGCAGCAGGAAGCGGTGAGCACGCCACCACCCCAGCTTGATGCGAGCCTCTTCCCCCGGATAACGACTCATAACCCCTCCGGTTTGCGGGTGGGCAGGGTGAGCCTGTCGCCGATGAGCGACTTGTTCCCCGCCTTGGCCTTCTCTTCCCAACCGAGCCGGTAGTGATGCCCCAGTTCACCTTTGGCGAGCTGGCGTGGCACCACCTTGATGGCCGCCTCCTCCAGCACACAGGCATGCTCGCACTTGCCACAGCCGGTACAGATATCGCTGTGCACCGTGGGCAGGAACATGGCGTGCTTGCCGGTACGCTGGTTATGCTGCAACTCAAGAGTGATCGCCTTGTCAATCAGCGGACAGACCCGATAGCAGACATCGCAGCGCAGCCCCAGATAGTTGAGGCAGGTCTCGTGATCGATGAGCACTGCCACCCCCATCCGGGCCTGATCGATGTCGGTCATCTGCTGATCCAGCGCCCCGCTCGGACAGGCCACCACACAAGGGATGTCATCACACATCTCGCAGGGCACGGCACGCGCCTTGAAATAAGGGGTACCGGTGGTCACAGGGTCAAACAGCCGGGCGAGCTTGAGGGTGTCGTAGGGGCACGCCTCGACGCAGAGCCCACAGCGCACGCAGGCGCTGAGGAACTCTGCTTCATCGAGGGCGGCGGGCGGGCGCAGCGCCTGGGCAGGCACAGCTTGCGCCTGCTGGCGGGCCATGCCACCGAGCCCCACGCCAAGCAGGCCCACACCGCAGGCCCCCTTGGCCATGTCGGCCAGAAACTGGCGACGACTACGACTCATCTCGCACACCCCCGCCTTAAGCCTTCATCACCTTGACGGCGCACTTCTTGTAATCGGTCTCTTTGGAGAGCGGATCGGTGGCGTCCAGGGTCAGCTTGTTGACCAGCTGGCTGGCATCAAAGAAGGGCATGAAGACCAGTCCTTTCGGCGGACGGTTGCGACCACGGGTTTCGACACGGGTCTTCACCTCGCCACGGCGGGAGGAGACGATCACCTCTTCACCACGACGCACGCCGCGAGCCTTGGCATCGTCCGGGTGCATGAAGAGCACCGCATCCGGGAAGGCGCGATAAAGCTCGGGCACGCGGCGGGTCATGGTGCCGGTGTGCCAGTGTTCCAGCACGCGACCGGTAGAGAGCCACAGGTCGTACTCTTTATCGGGCGACTCGGCGGCGGGCTCGAACGGCAGGGCGAAGATGACCGCCTTGCCATCGGGCTTGCCATAGAAGCGCACCCCCTCACCCGCTTTCACATAGGGGTCGAACCCTTCACGGTAGCGCCACAGGGTCTCTTTGCCATCTACCACAGGCCAGCGCAGACCACGGGCTTCGTGGTACTGATCGAACGGCGCCAGATCGTGGCCGTGACCGCGACCGAAGGTGGCGTACTCCTCGAACAAGCCCTTCTGGACGTAGAAACCGAAGTGCTCGGCTTCGTCGTTCAGCATCCCCTTGCTCTGCTCTTTCGGGAACTGGTTGACCTGACCGTTGGCATAGAGCACATCGAACAGGGTTTTGCCCTTCACTTCCGGCATCTTGGCAATCAGCTCAGCCGGCCACACTTCCTCAACCTTGAAGCGCTTGGAGAACTCCATCAGCTGCCACAAGTCGGACTTGGCCCCTTCCGGCGCTTTCACCTGCTGGTGCCAGAACTGGGTGCGGCGCTCGGCGTTGCCATAGGCCCCCTCTTTCTCCACCCACATGGCGGTGGGCAGGATGAGGTCAGCGGCCTGGGCAGTGACGGTCGGGTACGGGTCGGAGACCACGATGAAGTTGCGCGGATCGCGATAGCCAGGCAGGCGATCGGTATTCATGTTGGGGCCGGCCTGCATGTTGTTGTTGCACATCACCCAGTAGGCATTGAGCTTGCCGTCCTTGAGCATGCGATCCTGCAGCACGGCGTGGAAACCCACCTTGTCGGGAATGGTCCCCTCCGGCAGTTTCCAGATCTGCTCGGCAATGGCGCGGTGCTTGGGCTCGGTCACCACCATGTCGGCAGGCAGACGGTGGGCAAAGGTACCCACTTCACGCGCGGTGCCACAGGCAGAGGGCTGGCCGGTCAGTGAGAAAGGACCATTACCCGGCTCGGAGATCTTGCCGGTCAGCAGGTGGATGTTGTAGCAGAGGTTGTTGGCCCAGACGCCACGGGTATGCTGGTTGAAACCCATGGTCCAGTAGGAGACCACCTTCTTGCTCGGGTCGGCATAGAGCTTGGCCAGCTTTTCCAGCTTCTCTTTGGAGACGCCGGAGAGCTTGGAGACAGACTCCACATCGTAATCCGCCACGAACTTGGCAAACTCCTCGAAGGTCATCGGAGTGGCATCGCCGCTGTCCGGGTTCTTCGCTTTCTGCTGCAGCGGGTTGGTCGGACGCAGACCATAACCGATATCGGTGACCCCCTTCTTGAACACGGTGTGCTTGTTGACGAAGTCCCAGTTCACCTTGTCGTTCTGAATGATGTAGTTGGCGACATAGTTGAGGATCGCCAGATCAGTCTGGGGCGTGAAGACGATACCGTTGTCCGCCAGTTCGAAGCTGCGGTGCTCGAAAGTGGAGAGCACGTGCACCTGTACATCCGGATTGGAGAGACGACGATCGGACATCCGCGACCAGAGGATGGGGTGCATCTCGGCCATGTTGGAGCCCCACAGCACGAAGGCGTCGGCCTGCTCGATATCGTCATAGCAGCCCATCGGCTCATCCATACCGAAGGTACGCATAAAGCCGACGACCGCGGAGGCCATGCAGTGACGGGCGTTGGGGTCGATGTTGTTGGAGCGGAAACCGGCCTTCATCAGCTTGGCGGCGGCGTAACCTTCCCAGACGGTCCACTGGCCGGAGCCGAACATGCCGACAGCTGTCGGCCCCTTCTCTTTCAGGGTCGCCTTGAACTTCTCGGCCATGATGTCGAACGCCTGATCCCAGCTGATGGGGGCGAAGTCGCCATCCTTGTCGAACTGGCCGTTCTTCATCCGCAGCATCGGCTGGGTGAGGCGATCCTGGCCATACATGATCTTGGAGAGGAAGTAGCCCTTGATGCAGTTGAGGCCACGGTTGACCGGCGCATCGGGGTCACCCTGAGTCGCCACGACCCGACCATCCTGAGAGCCCACCAGCACGGAGCAGCCGGTACCGCAGAAGCGGCAGGGAGCCTTATCCCAATGGATGGCCGTCTTGTCGGTACTGGTGATGAGATTGGCTGCCAGCGTGGGGGCACTGACACCGGCCACGGCAGCGGCAGCTGCCACCGCGTTGGCCTTCATAAAGTCGCGTCGACTCAGCTTCATGGCATATCCTCACATTGCTTATCGCGTAATAGTTGTCGAATCTGTCGAACGGGAGCCAGCCATCAGCGGCAGAGGGCACGCCCGGCATCCCATCACTCTTTTCAGTGACCGCCCAGTTCATCGAACTGGTGGTAAATCAGGGCGGCAGAGAGCACACCCGGCATCGCCTGTATCGCATCAATGGCCGCCATGATCGGCCGCTGGCTCGGACCTTCCAGGGTCACGACCAGCTTGCCCTCGTCACTGACGGCATGGATCTCGGCCCCTTCAAGGGCGCCAATCTGCTCGGCGAGCTGATGGCGCAATGCGGGCTGGGTCAGCACCACCAGACTCGATACATGGAACTCCTGATCCATAGTGGCTTCTGTGTCACACGGCTTCTGACTCATTCTGACTCCTGCTTGAGGGAGGGCTGGCTCGTACCACCGGATGGGGCGGCTCGCCCGTCGACCTTGATGCTGCCAACCGGACAATCCTGCACGCAGGCGCCGCAGCCATTACAGCGATCCGGCTCGACCGTCGGGGTGGGCACACGCCCCAGCACCGGAATAAAACGAATGGCATTGGGCTCGCAGCTGTCCTGACAGCGCTGGCAGAACACCTGACCATTGGCCAGACAGTTGGCCTCGATATGGGCCTTGTAGTGCCAGGGGGACTCGCTGGTCGGGCGAAACAGCGGCGCCTTGCAGACCATGACGCACTCGGTGCAGAAGGTGCATTCGCCACGCTGGAAATCGACCACCGGAAAACCACCCTCGCCATTCACCAGGATCTGCTCCGGACAGGCAGCCAAACAGTCCCCGCAGCGGGTGCAGTCGGCGACAAATGCCGACCAGTTGACTGACCAGGGCAACTGCACCGGCGGTTCGGCAGTTCTCAGCCGCCCCCGGAACAGGCCGCGGCGGGCAAGATCGATCTCATCCGGCATGTTGACTCCTGTTCTGGTGAAAAAGGGGACAGTGCGAGTCCATGATTGGCATTCTTGATACCAATTATAAGAGTGGGTGTATATTGCGGCCCTGACAAGGTAAGGGATATACCACCAGGGAGATAAACAGGGGGGACTTTTGCGCCAGATCAAAGCCTTGCAGCGCAATAAAAATGGAGGTATCGGTTAAAATACCTCCATGTGAGGATTGCTATTTAATCGTTGGCGATTTTTTGCGGTTATCCGCCGATCGAGGCGAGATGAGGGGTGATACCGGTATTGCCCTCATGGAGACGATGGGTGGCACTCTTGCCCGCCAGTGCCGCGCGAATGCGCTGTTGCAGCTCATCAGATTGCCCATCTGCGCCGAGCAGATCCCGCAGGTCGATGCCGTTGTCGCCAAACAGGCACAGATGCAGCTTCCCCAGCGAGGAGACCCGCAGCCGGTTGCAACCGGCACAGAAATCCTTGCTGTAGGGCATGATGAGCCCCACCCCACCTTGCGAATCGGGGTGCATAAAGACCTGCGCCGGACCGTCATCCGTGCCCCGCAACTGCTGCACCCAGCCGCTCTCCAGCAAGCGCTGTTTGATCTGTTCGCCGCTGACATGGTGGTCACGGAACAGGGTATCCATCTCGCCGGTCTGCATCAGCTCGATAAAGCGCAGCTCGATGGGCTTGTACCTGATCCAGCCCAGAAAGGCATCAAGTTGGTAGTCGTTGAGCCCCTTGAGCAGCACCGCATTGATCTTCACCGATTTGAAACCGGCGGCCAGTGCTGCTTCGATCCCCTCCATCACTTCGGCCAGCTTGTTCTCACCGGTGATCTGGTGAAACTGGCGCGGGTCGAGACTGTCGACACTGACATTCAGCGCGTTGAGTCCGGCATCAAACCACTCTTGAGCCCGCTCCTTGAGGCGATAGCCGTTGGTGGTCATGGCGACCTTCTCGATACCCGGGGTGGTGGCAATCACCTTGACGATCTCGGTGAAATCGCGGCGCAGGGAGGGCTCGCCCCCCGTGATGCGCACCTTGCGGGTGCCCATGGCGGCAAAACCGCTGACCACGCGGCGGATCTCGTCAATCGAGAGAAAGGGTTGACGCCCCGCTTTGTGACCTTCCGGGGGGCGATAGCCGTCAGGCAAGCAATAGGTGCAACGGAAATTGCACACATCGGTCACTGACAGACGCAAATAGTAAAAACGACGGGAAAAACCATCTTCAAGTGGCAACATAAACACCTTTCCAAATACGGGAGGCCAGGGCATTTCTTTCCTGACCCTTACAGCTCGAACGTCGGCTGACGGCTGGTTTCCCCCTATCGCTAGGACTTAGGCAAAACCGCTCGGAGTTCATCTAGTTTTTCGATGCTAACACAAGTTGGAGTACACTCCCACGCATCTTGCGGGGTCCTTATCACTATTCAGAGGTGCGCATCAGTATGGGAAAACGGTTCAGGGTCCATTCGGTCAGCAGTGCCATTGGTCGCGCCATGGTGTTGATCCTCTTTATGGCCAGCCTGATCGCGCTGGTCGCCATGGTCACCCTCTTCTACTCGGTACCCGATGCCAAGGCGATCAACCTCTCCGGTTCGCTGCGGATGCAAGCCTACCGGATGGCCTACGAAATCGAGCGGGGCGACAGCGTGCTGGGGCGCCTCTCCCAGTTTGAAGAGACCCTGCACGCCGAAGAGCTGCAGGAGACCCAGCGCTGGATCACTCCTGCCTCCCTGCGTCGCACCTATGGCGAAGTGCTCGGCCAGTGGCTGGTGATGCGCCAGCACATCGAGGATCGCACCCCCAGACGGTACACCGATAATACCGAGCAGTTTGTGGCGGCCATCGACAATTTCGTCAATCAGATGCAGTACCACGTGGAATTCAAGGTGAGGATGCTGGCGCTTGCGGAGGGGCTCGGCCTGCTGGCCATCATCACCATCGCCTGGTTCACGGTGCGCTTCACCCGTCAGCAGGTGGTCGCCCCCCTCAACCAGCTGGTCTACTGTGCCCGCCAGATCCAGCGGCAGGATTTCGATCTTAAGCTGCCCGCCCACGGCGAAAACGAGCTGGGGGAGCTGTCGCGCGCCTTCGTCACCATGGCAGACGAGCTGGGCAAACTCTATCGGGAGCTGGAAAACAAGGTGGAAGAGAAAACCGCCAAGCTGCAACAGGCCAACGACACGCTCTCGTTTCTCTACTCGACCGCCCAGAAGCTGCACGCCGCCCCGCTCAGCACACGTACCCTCATCAAACTGCTGGACCGCGCCGCCGCCCACCAGCATATCGACCATATCCGGCTGACCCGCTTCGAGCACAATGCCATGCCGGTCTATATCTCGGGGCGCACCGGCTGGCCCGGCGATCTCGATGCGGTCGCCAGCTTTTATCTGCAGATGGATGAGCAGGAGTTCGGTCGCCTCGACATCATCAGCCAACACCCCATCGATGAGCGGTTGATTAAAAACTTCACCATGCTGCTGGCTCAAGTGCTGCACAAAGACCAGACCCTGCTGCAGCAGCAGCGACTGCTGCTGATGGAGGAGCGGGCGGTGATCGCCCGGGAGCTGCACGACTCGCTGGCGCAGGCCCTCTCCTATCTCAAGATCCAGTCCACCCTGCTCAAGCGCTCTTACGCCAAGGGGCAACATGACAAGGCGCAGGAGGCGATGCAGCAGATCGACGAGGGGCTTAGCAATGCCTATACCCAGTTGCGCGAACTGCTCGGTACCTTCCGTCTCACCATTGGCGATGCCAATCTGGGGGAAGCGATCCGCGTCATGCTCGATCAGCTGCAACCCCAAACCCAGGCCGAAATCCGGTTCCATTACGGACTGGCCGACAACGACCTGGAGGCGGGCCAGCATATCCACATTTTGCAGCTGATCCGTGAGGCAGTGCTCAATGCCATCAAACATGCCAACGCGCAAGTGATTGATGTTAGCTGTGAGACCCTCGCCAGTGGTAACATTGAGGTTCAGATTTCAGATGACGGTGTCGGGATCGGACTCGCCAGCTCGGCGATCAACCATTACGGTTTGAGCATCATGAACGAGCGCGCCAGCAAACTGCACGGTCTGCTGACCATCAACGAGCAGCAACCACAAGGCACCTGCGTGCATCTGACCTTTCCCACCAGTCTAGCGAGAGACGCCTGATGGACGAGATGAAATACACAGTTCTGGTCGTAGATGACCATCCCCTCATGCGCAAAGGGATTGTGCAGTTGCTGGCTCTGGAAGAGAACATGGAGGTGACCGGTGAAGCCTCCAACGGCACAGATGCCGTGGCGCTGGCCAAAGAATCAGAGCCGGATCTGATCCTGCTCGACCTCAACATGAAGGGGCTCTCCGGCCTCGATACCCTCAAAGCGCTGCGGGCCGAAGAGATCACCTCCCGGGTAGTGATCCTCACCGTCTCCGATGCCCGTCAAGATGTGGTGGCCCTGCTCAAGGCGGGTGCCGATGGCTACCTGCTCAAGGATACCGAGCCTGATCTGCTGCTGGCCCAGCTGGCCGACGTGATGACCGGTAAGCAGATCCTGAGCGAACCGCTACGCCCCTATCTCGAAAACATCTACGAGCTGGATCACCTGCAGCAGAAGCTGGAAAGCTTAACGCGTCGCGAAATGCAAATCCTGCGCGAAATTGCAAAAGGCCTCTCCAACAAACAGGTCGCCTCGGTACTCCATATCTCCGAGGGAACGGTCAAGGTTCACGTGAAGAGCCTGCTGAAGAAACTCGAGGCGCAAAGCCGCGTGGAAGCGGCTGTCATGTATCTGGAGCAGCGCAACTAAGCGCCCTCAACCGCCCGAAAAGCCACCCTCCGGTGGCTTTTTTCATTCTCTGGCACAGTCGCTGCATTGTCATATTCAGCAACTACTCAATGGAGGATGGAACATGAAACTACAACCTTTGGCACTGTTCCCCTTGCCTTCCCACATACTGCCGGGCGGCAAGCTTCCTCTGCGTCTGTTCGAGCCACGCCACCTGCAGATGCTCAAGGAGTCATTCATCAACGATCAGGGCTTTGGCATCGTGATGGAAGAGTCGACCACCTCGGGACAATCCGGCCGCATTCTGCCGGTGGGCACCCGGGTCAAGGTGACTGACTTCTACAGCCTTAATGATGGCCTGCTGGGAGTGACGGTGCTGGGACTGGAGCGCTTCTGCATCCACGAGATGGAAACAGACGAGATGGGCCTGCGCCGGGCCAAGGTGGAGATGCTGCCCAACTGGCCGAGCACCCACTCAGATTTCAACGACAAGCTGCTGGTCAATCGCCTGAGGGAAGTGTTCGAGCAGTATCCGGAGCTTGATGAGCTCTATCCGGACAAGCGCTTTGAAGATGCCGCCTGGCTCTGCCAACGCTGGCTCGAGATATTGCCGATGCCAATTTATGAAAAGCAGATGCTGATTGCCAAACAAAACAGCGAAGCAGCCCGTAAATTCCTGCATCGCCTGATTTCACAATGACAAAAACAGCGTTGCAAAATGCAATTATTCCAACAATGAAAATGTGAAATTCGCATTTTGCGAGTAAGTAGGAACGCAAAACGCCATAACAAGAGAGAGCCGCTGCGCTAAACGGCCAAAATTGAACACAAAAGAGTCCCATAAAAGTTGGCACAGATTTTTCATATAGATTGATACAACCCGATTTATCCCGTGCTCTCTTCAGTATTTGCTGAAGAACTGGTCAACCCACAAAGTTGACCATTTTTTTTATCCGCGCGTCGGCAACCGCTGACCAAAGTGACGCTGCAAACACTCTCTCAACCGTGACAAGGTGATAGGCTTGGCGAGAAAGTCATCCATCCCCTGCGCCAGACAGCAGGCCTTATCCTCCGCCATCGCATTGGCTGTCAGGGCGACGATAGGCATGGTGCATCCCAACTCACGCAAGCGCCGGGTGGCTTCCAGTCCGTCCATCAGGGGCATCCGCATATCCATCAGGATCAGATCCGGGAGCTGCTCATCCACCTGCGCCAGCGCCTCCAGACCATTGGCTGCCAGCCGTACCTTGCCCACCAGTTTCTGCAGCATCAGCGACACCACCAACTGGTTCACCGGGCTGTCCTCCACCACCAGCACATCCAGTGGCAGCAGTGCCGAAGCCCCCTCCTCCCGCTGCGGCTGGCTATGGCAGGGTAGCGCCATGCCGGGCAGTTCGAACCAGAAACAGCTTCCCTTGCCCGGCTCGCTCTTGAGGTGGATCTCTCCCCCCATAAGCGTCACCAGACGCTTGCTGATGGCAAGACCGAGGCCGGTACCGGAAAAACGCCGGGTGGCCGAGTTGTCGACCTGGGAGAAGGGTTCAAACAGCAGCGCCTGATCCGCATCAGCGATCCCGATCCCGGTGTCGGAGACCGAGATCAGCAGCTTCTCATCCTGCCAACCCAGGTGCAGTGTCACCTGCCCCTGCTCGGTAAATTTGAGGGCGTTGTCCAGCAGATTGCCCATCACCTGTGACAAACGCATCGGATCCCCCTGCAACTCCCGGGGCACAGACTCATCGACCCGATAAACCAGCGCGATCCCCTTGGCGGTGGCACGGGTTTGCAGCGGCTCGACCAGGGATTGGCAAAGCTGGACGGGTTGCAGGGTCTCGCAGTGAAACACCAGGGTTTGCGACTCGATTTTCGAAAAATCGAGCACGTCGTCGATGATGGTTTGCAGCAACCTGGCCGAGTGGGTGGCATGGCGCAGCAGGCTCTGTTGCTCCGGCGCCAGCTCGGCATGCTGCACCAGATCGAGCATCCCCAACACCGCATTCATGGGCGAGCGGATCTCGTGGGTCATCATGGCGAGAAACTGGGACTTGGCACGGTTGGCCGCTTCGGCCTCATCCCGTGCCCTCGCCAGCTCCTCTTCCCGGCGGATCTGGTTGCTGATATCCCGGGCAGTGCCGCGATAACCGATAAACAGGCCATCATGGTCAAAGCAGGGCTCAGCGCTCACCTCCATCCAGCAGGGGCCGTGTTGCAGCGCAACCTGCATCCGCACCCCTCGCACCGGCTGGCGCAGCGCCAAAAGCTGCAGGTATTTCTGGGCATCGCAGCTCTGCTTGTTGCAGACGTAGTCATAGAGGGTCGGCCGGGTCGCCTGCGGGGTCATCTCATCCAGATAACCCGGCTCTGAGGCATAACTGAGGCGATGCTCGGCATCTGTCTCCCAGAACCAGTCAGAGGCCATGGCGGCGAAGCTGCGAAAACGGCGTTCGCTGGCCTGTAACGCCTCGGTTTTTACCGCGACCTGCTCCTGCAAGCGGGCCCGATAGGTGATGTTGACCAGAGCCTGGGCGATAAGCGGACGACAACGCTCCATGGCGGCCTTGCTGGTGAGATCGAAGGTGCCCGCCCGAGCGTGGCGGCAGATGAGGGTGGCGGTAAAACCGGGGGCCTGCAGCCCGGTCAGCATCACGCTGGCCCAGCCCGGCTCGCTCGCCAGCGGCGCCAGCTCAGGGAGCTGGGCGGGATCGTAAATCACCAGGGTTTCACCCGAGATGGCGCGGGCAAATGCCGGGGTCATACGCCAGCTGCGGGCTGATAGCATCGGCTCGGTACTGAGGTGGGTACTCCCCTGCTCCCCTTCCCAGGCCACTACATCCGCGTGTTCAAAGCCGATAAAGGGTTTGAGCACCTGGATAAGGCTCTCCAGCACCTGCTCCAGCGTCTTGGCATCGGCGAGGGTGGCAACCCCGCCCAGCAGGGTCTGGGACTCGTGACGATACTTGGCCTCGCGCTCGCGGCAACGCATAAGGTCGACCAGCGTGGTCTGCAATTTGTCGCCGAGGGCTTCCAGTTCACTGTTGCCAATCATCTTGTTGCCTGCTCTGTTATGTTCTGCCGACTCAACGGGTCAGGAAAATCACGCTCGATACCATCAGGTTGCCGTGGGCCAGCTCGCCATTGGGCAGCCGCCCCTGCTCGCCGAAGGTAAAGGGGGTGATAAAGGGGATCTTGCCGAGGCGAGCCTGGCTCTGCTCGACAAATTGGCACAACATATCACCTAGCGCCAAACGGCAACCAGCACAAAAGATGATGAGAGCGCCGATAGGCTGCAATTCCACATCGACCCCATACCCTGGCTCGATGCGCATGGCATTGAGGCTGCGCTGCAACAACCCTTCCTGACTGCTGTACATCAACAACAGACGCTCCCCTTGCACCACATCGGTAAAGAGCCGCAGCCCGCCCTGTTCAGTCACCGCTTCGGGGTGGGAGAGTTTGTAGTAAGGAATGCCATCCAGCGCTCCCACCTGACGAGCCAGCGGGGTGAGCGTGGTCTCCCGCAAAATCGCCCCCACCGGCCAGGGCTGCTCGCGCCCGCACCAGCGGGCATAGACCTCGGCAGCAGGCTGGTGATCGATGGTGAGTACCTCCCGCCCGTTGCAGGCGGTGATCTCGCCGCTGAATTCGGCAGGCACATAACCGGAGTGAAACTGAAAAGCCAGCTGGCAATCGGGATAGAGCACCGCCAGACCGATGCCATCCTGAGCCACCGCCTCATCCCAGCAGAGCTGCCAGTCACCGCTGACACTGCTATCAGCCGCGGATCCACCGACCACCGGCACCGAGGCACCGAGTTCTGCCTCGATACCGGCCAGCAGCCCCTCTTCCTTGCCGGGACTGGCGTGAAACAGGATCAACTGGGGCAGCTCGCCCGGTCGACCACAATCGCTCATGGCTCGGCGCAGCAACTGTCGCACATCCACCCCGTCACCGCTGGCACCGGCTACCCCGAATGCCCCTTTCTCATCGTACAGGGCAGCAACGGCCAGCCCATATCCGTCTCGGGCGTGGTGTCCCATCTCGGTCATGACACCACCGCAAGAGCTGCACCCAAGCAGGCGGGTCGTCGGGAACTGGTGTTTGAGCGCGTCGTGCAGTATCGCCCCGTCATGGGCTTGGGTAAAATAGAGTAACAGCAGGGAGGGGGCCTGATCGGCATGGTGGCGCAGCTGCGCGCAGATATCTTGGGCCGCCAGCGATGAATTCTGGGCGAGGGAGTGAACGGTCAGATATTTCAACACCATCTCCTTGTTTTATCGAATGGCAGCCTCAAGCAAAAATCATACCTTTATCAAACAATTATCTCGCTTCGCTTGCTAACATAGCGGTCAACTGAGACCAATAACAGGACGCCCATATGTGGCAAAAAAACATCAATGACTTCGATCGGGTCGTTGCCATCGGTGGTGGCCATGGCATGGGACGAGTGCTTTCGTCCCTCTCGTTTCTCGGTCAACGGCTCACCGGCATCGTCGCCACCACAGATGATGGT
The DNA here is from genome assembly GCF_019048085.1 of Aeromonas sp. FDAARGOS 1416. NCBI lineage: Bacteria > Pseudomonadati > Pseudomonadota > Gammaproteobacteria > Aeromonadales > Aeromonadaceae > Aeromonas > Aeromonas sp. FDAARGOS 1416. The sequence goes on from NZ_CP077301.1 coordinate 2,328,022, forward strand.
GGCTCGACCGGACGCCTGCGCAAGAGTCAGGAGTGCATCGCCTGGGGCGATCTGCGCAACTGCCTGAACCAGCTGGTGACCGATCCCAGCATCGGCAGCCTGTTGTTCGAGTACCGCTTCGCCGGCAAAGGCGAGCTGGCGGGCCACAACCTTGGCAACCTGATGCTGCTGGCGCTCGATAATCTCTGTGTCCGTCCTCTTGATGCTATCAAGCTGATCAGTGACATGCTCAAAATCGAGTCACAATTGCTACCCATGTCTGAATTTCCCACCGATCTCTGCGCCCATATGGAGTGTGGCACCCAGATCCTGGGAGAGGTATCCATCGATCAACTGGCAACACCGCCCCTATCCCTCGGCCTGATGCCGGAGGTGCAAGCGACCCGGGAAGCGGTGCTGGCATTGCAGCAGGCGGACATGATCATTCTGGGGCCGGGCAGTTTTCTCACCTCCATCATGCCGCCACTGCTGCTGGCCGAGATCGCCCAGGCCATCAACGAGAGCAGCGCCATGCTGGTTTTCGTCTGCAATCTGGTGGCAGAAAACGGCCCTGCCAGCCAGCTGGATCTGATGAGTCAGTGTCGCTGGCTGGAGTCCCGGGTCGGTCAGGGTCGGCTGGATGCCATCCTGGCCCCACAGGGCGCGAGTGATGCGGGGGACTGGCAAGGGCGTGTGATCGAAGCCGAGCTGGGCGAGCTTGAGCTGCCCCATCGGCACGATCGATTGAAGCTGAAACTGGCGCTGGACCGGATCATCCAGCAACTGCTCAACCAGCGTTAGGCAACGGTCACGGCGCCCCGGCCCCCCTGCATGGCGCCGTTACTGATAATCGGCAAGAAACGCGAGCACCTGAGGCAAGGAGGCCTCCAGCAGTTGCAACTGGCGCTCTGCCTCGGCCACATCGGCCTGCTTGCTGGCCATCTCAAGTGCCATCACCTGCTGATAACTCGGCATGGCGCCATAGCTGCCACAGGATGATTTCATGCTATGCGCCACCCGAGCCAGCGCCTCCCACTCTCCCTGTTCATAGAGGGGTCTGAGCTGACTCAGCTGCTCGCCCACCTCTTCAATAAAGACTGCGATGACCACGGGCAGCATATCCGGACCGATATCCTCTGCCAGCTGCTGCAACACCTTGCGATCCACCCACTCCATGCGAGGCTCCTCCTGAACGGTATTCAAACAGACCATACTATAGATAGTTTTCGATGTCGTGGCTCACGGCCAGGCAGTGATGAAGCACCCAATTGGATGGCTCAGGGAATAAAGTGGCAAAAAATGTGATCAGTATCGAAATAGCGATGCTGAAACGCCCGGCAAGACAACAACCCAATTGCAATAAATTAACAATCGATCAACACTCAATGCCGTCAGAGTGATGATGCTCAGCAACACCTCTCATCCCTTTTGCCTTTTATGGCTGCTGCGAAGAACCAGGGTAGGTATCTACCCTGGTATTTTTTTATCTTGCTCAAGCGCAACCTGATTGGTCGCCACCCGCTCCCCCATGCGAAACAGATTGAATTCGCCGGGCGCCATTTTGACCCAATTCTCATTGCCGGTCAGCGGACGGGTAGTGATCAAGGTGACCACATCGTTGGGGGTGGTCTCCCTTTGAAAGTCGATCACCACCTCCTCATCCAGCAAACTAGCCTCGCCAAAGGGCGCACAGCGGGTCAGCCAGTGCAGGTTGTTGCTGCAGTAGCTCATCACATACTCCCCGTCCGAGAGCAGCATGTTGAATACCCCGAACGCTCTGAGCTCGTCACACAAGGTGGCGAGATAGCGAAACATGGCGGGAAAGTTGGCCGGACGCTTGGGATATTTTTGCTCCAGCCGATCGAGCAGCCAGCAGAAGGCGTGCTCGCTGTCGGTATCCCCCACCGGCCGGTGGCGGCCGGTTGGCAGCTTCTTGTAGCCGGTGAGCTGACCGTTGTGGGCGAAGGTCCAGTAACGGCCCCACAGCTCACGGGTAAAGGGGTGGGTATTTTCTAGCGACACGCAGCCACGGTTGGCCTGCCGAATGTGGCTGACCACGGCGCAGCTCTTGATGGGCAGCGCCTGTACCAGTCTGGCGATGGGAGATTGGGCACTGGGCTCGGGATCCTTGAAGGTGCGAAAGCCCTTCCCCTCGTAGAAGGTGATCCCCCAGCCATCCTTGTGAGGCCCTGTCTTGCCGCCGCGCAGCATCAACCCGGTAAAGCTGAAGCAGATATCGGTCGGCACATTGGCACTCATGCCGAGCAGTTCGCACATATCCGGCAGACTCCTTTCATGATTTGGCTTGTGTCATGTTCGACCAGCACGCTGGTTCGACAGACAGCAGGGGAAGGCGCAATCCCTTCCCCTGTGACTGGCAACAACCGGCCGATGGCGAACCATGTTACCGGCGTTGCCCTTGTCTGGTGACGATGGCCTGATTACTTGGCCATCTCTTTTTCGACCAGCTGGATCAGGATGTGGATCACCTTGATGTGCACTTCCTGAATACGGTCGGCATAGCCAAAGTGCGGCACGCGGATCTCGACATCCGCCAGACCCGCCATCTTGCCGCCATCCTTGCCGGTCAGGGCGATCACTTTCATCCCTTTGGCGCGGGCAGCCTCGATGGCTTTCAGGATATTGCCGGAGTTGCCGCTGGTGGAGATGCCAAGCAGCACGTCGCCACGACGGCCAACCGCCTCTACGTAGCGGGAGAAGACATAGTCATAGCCAAAGTCGTTGGAGACGCAGGAGAGGTGGCTCGGATCGGAGATGGCGATACCGGCATAACCCGGGCGGTTCTCGCGGTAACGACCGGTCAGCTCTTCGGCGAAGTGCATGGCGTCACAGTGGGAGCCACCGTTGCCACAAGAGAGCACCTTGCCCTCTTCCTTGAAAGAGTCAGCCAGCAGTTTGGCGGCCGCTTCGATGTTTTTCAGGTTCTGCTCATCAGCCAGGAAGGCCTGCAGCACGCTGGCAGCTTCGGTCAGTTCATTGCGGATCAATTCTTGGTACATGATGTCTCTTCCACTGTTTTTAGTGTGCGTGTAGATCGCGGCTATTCTCGCACAAGCGAATCGCACAGTCGCCCCCCTACTAGCCACAGCGCTGGCGGCGCGTGAGCGTTATGGGGATCACAGAGAGAAGGTAATGAAGATGTAAACAGCTTGATAACTTTGTGCGTATGAATTACAACAGGGGCCATATCCAACAGGTCAGACCTCTGGATCAGTTACGCCACGTTGGCAACCTAACCACGCAAGGAGCAAGCAATGACGACGACCCTCACTCTGCTCGGGGTGATCCTGGTTATCGGAGCCCTGGCCTATCGCCGGGCATCCCTGTTCATCTCCACCCTGGTCACCGGCGCCGCCCTGGTGCTTGGCACCATCTATGGTCATGTGCCCTTGCTGGTATGGGCGCTGTTCGCGGTGATCGCCATCCCGCTCAATCTGGTGGAATTTCGCCGCAATCAAATAACCAAGCCGCTGTTCAAGATCTACAAATCGATCATGCCGGAGATGTCCCGCACCGAGAAAGAGGCTATCGAAGCGGGCACCACCTGGTGGGAAGCCGATCTGTTCGCGGGCAACCCGGACTGGAAAAAGCTGCACGCCATCCCGGTCAGCACCCTCTCTGCCGAAGAGCAGGCCTTTATGGATGGCCCGGTCGAGGAAGTGTGCCGCATGGTGAGCGACTGGGAAGTGACCCACGAGCGCGCGGATCTCTCCCCCGAGGTGTGGCAATACCTGAAGGACAACAAGTTCTTCGCCATGATCATCAAGAAGAAATATGGCGGTCTGGAGTTCTCGGCCTACGCCCAGTCCTGCGTCCTGCAAAAACTGTGCGGCGCCAGCGCCGTGCTCGCCTCCACCGTCGGCGTGCCCAACTCACTGGGCCCGGGCGAACTGCTGCAACACTATGGCACTGACGAGCAGAAAGATTACTACCTGCCCCGCCTGGCGGTGGGTAAAGAGATCCCCTGCTTCGCCCTGACCAGCCCGGAAGCGGGCTCTGACGCAGGTTCCATCCCCGACTTCGGTATCGTCTGCAAGGGCGAGTGGGAAGGAAAGGAGGTGCTCGGTATGCGCCTCACCTGGAACAAGCGCTACATCACGCTCGCCCCCATTGCTACCGTGCTGGGTCTGGCCTTCAAACTGCGTGACCCCGAGCACCTGCTGGGTGAAGAGGAAGAGCTCGGCATCACCTGCGCCCTCATTCCCACTCACATCAAGGGGGTCGGCATTGGCCGTCGCCACTTCCCGCTCAACGTGCCGTTCCAGAACGGCCCGACCCAGGGCAAGGATGTGTTCGTCCCGCTCGATTTCATCATCGGTGGCCCGGCCATGGCCGGTCAGGGCTGGCGTATGCTGGTCGAGTGTCTGTCGGTCGGTCGCGGCATCACCTTGCCCTCCAACAGTACCGGTGGCGTCAAGATGCTGGCCCTGGCGAGCGGCGCATATAGCCGCATCCGTCGCCAGTTCAAGCTGCCCATCGGCAAGATGGAAGGGATTGAAGAGCCGCTGGCCCGCATCGGTGGCAACGCCTACATCATGGGCGCCGCAGCCAACCTGACCGTGACCGGTATCGACCTTGGCGAGAAGCCCTCGGTCATCTCCGCCATCGTCAAATACCACCTCACCGACCGTGCCCAGAAGTGCATCATCGATGCCATGGATATCCACGGCGGCAAGGCCATCTGCATGGGCCCCAACAACTATCTGGCCCGTGGCTATCAGGGTGCGCCCATCGCCGTTACGGTGGAAGGGGCCAATATCCTGACCCGCAGCATGATCATCTATGGTCAGGGCGCTATCCGCTGCCACCCGTATGTACTGCCGGAGATGCTGGCCGCCAGCCATCCCGACAAGGAGCAGGCGCTGAAAGATTTCGACAAGGCGGTATTCAGCCACGTCGGCTTTGCCATCAGCAACCTGGTACGCAGCTTCTGGCTCGGTATCACCGGCGCCCGCTTTGCCGCGGCACCGTACAAGGATCAGACCAAGGGCTACTACCAGCAGCTCTCCCGCCTCTCGGCCAACCTGGCGTTCCTGTCAGACATGGCGATGGGCACTCTGGGTGGCGAGCTCAAACGCAAGGAGCGGGTCTCCGCCCGTCTTGGCGACGTGCTGAGCCAGCTCTATCTGGCCTCCAGCGCCCTCAAGCGCTATCAGGATGAGGGACGCCAGCAGGCCGACCTGCCGCTGCTGCACTGGGCACTGCAAGATGCCATGTTCAAGGCACAAGAGGCGATCGACGAGCTGCTGCGCAACTTCCCGAACCGCTGGATTGGGCTTGCCCTGCGCGCCGTGGTGCTGCCGCTGGGTCGTGACCTGAACCGTCCGTGCGACAAGCTGGACCAACAGGTTGCCCGTCTGCTGCAAACCCCGAGCGAGACCCGCAGCCGCCTGGCCAAGGGGCAATATCTGACCCGCGAAGAGGGCAACCCCTTCGGTCTGCTGGAGCAGGCGCTCGATGACGTGCTGGCCGCCGAGCCGCTGTTCGAGAAAGTCTGCAAGAGCGATGGTATCAAGCGTCCCTTCATGGCGCTGGACAAGGTGGCCGACATCGGCCTGGCCGCTGGCGTACTGACCCAGAGCGAAGCCGAGCTGCTGCGCCGCGCCGAGGTAAGTCGCCTGCGCACCATCAACGTCGATGATTTTGACCCCATAGATCTGGTGGCCAACAAGAAGCTGTTTGAAGCCTCCGCTTACCATCACGCGGCCTGATAACCAGCTATCGACAACGCCTCCCTTGTGGAGGCGTTTTTTATGGACGCTCACCACTATTCACGGCCCGAACAGCCACCACTTGCACTCACAGCTCCCCCGACCAGCTGCAGCCCCCGTGTGGTCAGCCGGGAAAAAAGGCACAATAGCCGACAAATCGAATCACCAAGGAAGCCAAGATGACCCTTGAGCACCTGATCCTGTGGCGCCGCGACCTGCACCGCCTGCCGGAAGCCGCCTGGAAAGAGTTTCGCACCACCAGCCTGATTGCCCACCACCTGAGCGAGCTCGGTTATCGCATTGTGCTCGGCGACAAACTGCTGGCCAGCAATCTGATGATGGGGCGTGATGTGGATGTGGCGGCCGAGAAGGCTCGTGCCCGCCGTCAGGGAGCCCATCCCGACTGGCTGGAGCGGATCGGCGATGTCACCGGGCTGATGGGGGAGCTGGATACCGGCCGTCCCGGCCCGACCCTGGCCTTTCGCTTCGATATCGACGCGGTGGAGGTGGAAGAGTCCGATGCCGAACAGCACCAGCCGCAGCAGGAGGGTTTTGCCTCCCACAACAAGGGGTGGATGCACGCCTGCGCCCACGATGGCCACACCGCCATCGGCATGGGGCTGGCCAGCAGCCTGATGGCGATGAAGGAGCAGCTGTGCGGCCGCATCAAGCTCTTCTTCCAGCCCGCCGAAGAGGGGTGCCGCGGTGGCAAGGCGCTGGCCGCCGGGGGGGCACTCGATGACGTGGATGCCCTGCTCTCGCTCCATATCGGTATTCACGCTGGCAGCGGCGAGCTGGTGATCAACCCCACCGAGTTTCTCTGCTCCACCAAGTTCGACGTCCACTTTATGGGCACCGCCGCCCACGCCGGGCTCGAACCCAATGCCGGCAGCAATGCACTGGCAGCCGCCTGCATGGCCACCACCGCCATGCTCGGCATTCCCCGCCACCGCGACGGCATGACCCGCATCAACATCGGCCAGCTTCACGCTGGCAGCGGCCGCAACGTCATCCCCGATCATGCAGAGCTGCGCGGTGAAACCCGCGGCGCCGATAGCATGCTCAACGACTACATGTTCAGTCAGGTACAGCGCATCGTCGAAGGGACAGCCCTCGCCCACGGTGTCACCTATCGCATCATCAAGCAGGGTGAGGCCATTGCCCTCGACAACAGCCCGGCCCTGCAAGCCGAGCTGGCGGCGCTGGCCCGCAAGCAGGGGCTCGCCACTATCCAGACTCGCCGCTTTGGCGCCAGCGAAGATGCCGGTTTTCTGATGGAGCGGGTGCAAAAACAGGGGGGCGAAGCGGCTTACCTCATCCTGGGGGCCGATCTGGCGGCGCCGCACCATCACAACGAATTCGATTTCGATGAGCGGGTGATGCAAAGCGGGGTAGAGCTACTGGCCGCCTGGGCCCGTGCACGACTGGGTGTGGCAGAAGCAGCCCTCTCTTGATATCCCCTCGGCAAGCTCACCGGCTAACGGGATCAAAAAAAGGCGCCTCGGCGCCTTTTTTCTGCAAGAAAAACCTGAGCGCTACTCGCGGTGCTTGCGATGCACATCGGGGCGACCACCGGTCACGCTATCGGCTCTCCCCTCCTCTTTGGCCTTCTCGGCGCGCTTTTTGCGCATCTCGCGGGGATCGGCGATGAGCGGGCGGTAGATCTCGATACGATCGCCGTCGTGCAGTGGCTCGCTCCCTTTCACCGGGCGGCTGTAGATACCGAACTTGTTGACCGCCAGATCGATCTCGGGGTGTTTTTGTACGATGCCGGACTGCTCGATGGCCGCCAGCACGCAGGTCTCGGGCGCCACCCGCAGGGCAATCACCGTCTGCTGCTGCGGCAAGGCATAGACAACCTCGATGTTGAGCTGGTCAGACACCGTATACCTCCTTCGCCCGGTTGGAGAAGGCGGAGACCATGGAGCTCACCAGATCGCGGAATACCTGACCAAAGGCCACCTCGATAAGCTTGGAGGTAAACTCGAAATCGAGATCAAACTCCACCTTGCAGGCATCCACATCAAGCGGAGTAAAGGTCCACCAGCCCGCCAGCTTGCGGAACGGGCCATCCACCAGCTCCATCCTGATCTGGCGGTTCACATCCAGCTGATTGCGGGTAGTAAAGGTCTTGGCAATCCCCGCCTTGGCCACATCGACCGACGCCATCATGTAGTCATCGCCAGCCTCGTGGACACGGCTGCCGACACAGCCGGGCAAAAACTGCGGATAGGCATCCACATCGTTAACCAACTTGAACATCTGTTCTGCACTGAACATCACCAGGGCACTGCGCGTAATTCGGGGCATGGCTTTTCCTCATCCAATCGGCGCGATTTTATCACCATGTTTGGGGTTGTGGAGGTAAAACCTCAGCCAAACCGCTCAGAAAGCCACCACTTGACCTGCTGCGCGTTTTACAGCCGCCCCTGCCTACGTATAATACGAGCCTCCTAGTCATTGCCGGAAATCGCCCGTCATGAGCAAAAAAAACAGTAAAAACAAAGCCGGGTCCAGCACCATTGCACTCAACAGAACCGCGCGCCACGAATACTTCATCGAAGAGAAGATCGAAGCGGGTCTGTCCCTGCAAGGGTGGGAAGTCAAATCCCTGCGGGCGGGCAAGGCCAACATCAGCGAAGCCTATGTCATCTTCCGCGATGGCGAGGCCTATCTGTTCGGCTCCAGCTTCCTGCCACTGCAAGCGGCCTCCAGCCATGTGGTATGTGACCCGACCCGCACCCGCAAACTGCTGCTGAGCCGTCGTGAACTCGACAAGCTCGAAAGCCTGATCGCCCGTCAGGGCTACACCATAGTTCCCCTCGCCCTCTACTGGAAACAGTGCTGGGTCAAGGTCGAGATCGGCCTGGTTAAGGGCAAGAAAGAGCACGACAAGCGCGAAGATACCAAGGCCCGCGAATGGGATCGGGAAAAAGCCCGCATCATGAAGAACAAGCATCGCGGCTAACCTGCGACTGGCAGGATCAGGACGCCGGTTCACCTTCCCCCGGCGCAGCTGGCCCTTCAAGCTCAGCTGCGTACAATAAATCGGCAAACAGACTGGTTGCCAGAGGGAATGGGTATCAACGCCTTGCTATGACAGCATTTTTGCGTACAATCGCAATTAACAACTTGGGGCTGATTCTGGATTCGACAAGATTCACGAAACCCAAGGTGCATGCCGAGGTGCGGTAGGCCTCGTTAATAAACCGCAAAAAAATAGTCGCAAACGACGAAAACTACGCACTAGCAGCTTAATAACCTGCATAGAGCCCTTCTACCCTAGCTTGCCTGTGTCCTAGGGAATCGGAAGGTCATCCTTCACAGGATCGTGTGGAAGTCCTGCTCGGGGCGGAAGCATTAAAACCAATCGAGCTAGTCAATTCGTGGCGTGTCTCTCCGCAGCGGGTTGGCGAATGTAAAGAGTGACTAAGCATGTAGTGCCAAGGATGTAGTAATTTTGGACGGGGGTTCAAATCCCCCCAGCTCCACCAAACGTTTGGAAAGGGCCACCTCGCAAGAGGTGGCCCTTTTTATTTGTCCATGTCCATGTTGTTTACCAATATCAAACTGGTTGGATTTTTTTCCAATATCCCCCTTGAACTGGCCTTTGACAAAAAATCAGGCGCATCACCGCGCAGGCTTTATCATCAGGTTGCCATCCCGATACTAGCCGGACTCACAGCCGCACATCGGCATGTTGTGGCCCAATATTGAGTAAATTGATGTTGGCCGCTGCATTTTAATGCACTTACAATATGCGCCCAATTCTGTTGGATTCCTTCTGATGCTCCGCCAATCTGATCGTCTATTCCTGTTTCTCCTGCTACTGCTCTGGGGCGTAGCGGCGCACGCCATTACCAGTCTGAATGAAGACGAGTTTGATCTGTCTGAGCGCGCCTGGCTGTCATCACATCGGGAACTGGTCATCGGCATGCCGATGATGGGCGATCCTCCATACAGCTATAAGGATGCAGATCAACGCTTTACCGGCCCAGTCCCCGACATTGCGCAGCAGATTGCCAGAACGCTCGGGTTGACCCTGCGCTACAAGGTTTACCCCTCCTACGTGGATGCGCTGACCGGACTTGACCACGGAGCAATCGACATACTGGTGAACGACCAGCCAAGCGAACAATGGCGATCCAATATTGTCTCCCTCCCGTTTTTGCTCTCCATGCCGCGCGGCGTGCTGCTCAACAATGGCAAAACGAAGTTGTCACGACAGGATGCCCATGGTTTGCACTGGGTCTGTGTCACAGGAGTCAATGCTTGCAGTGAATTGAAAAAACTGGGATTTCTCCGTGTGACCGAGGCAGAGAGTCGCAGTGAAGCAGCCTTTATGCTCAAAAAGCGCATGGCTGACGCCTATCTTGCCGACATGCCGTCACTGGTGATGGTGAGAGATCAGCATCCCAAGGCTGGCTTCACCATTGCCACTCCGGAATGGGTAAGCGGCACGTCTCTCTCCATCAATATGCACAAGAGCGACCCGGCACTAGTCAGCCTGGTGAGCAAGGCATTCAACGAGATACCGGTTGAAGATCGTCGTCACATGCTGGCCGCCACTACGACTAGCCAACATGCGGACTCAGGAGCGGTGAAGTCTGTGCAGTTTACCCCTGAGGAGCAGGAGTGGCTCAACCAGCATCCTGAGCTGACTTACGGCGTCTCTCCGGACTGGACCTCCATGAGCGAATTCAATTACCGGGGCAGGCTGGTCGGTTATGTGGCGGACCTGATGGCGCTGATGCAGCAAGTCTCCGGGCTGAAGTTCTCTCTGGTTCGCACCAATAGCTGGGGTGAAACCCAGAATATGCTGAAGCTGCGGCAGATCGATTTTATTCCGGCCATCTCCCCCAACCACGACCGCGGCCAGTTTGCGCTGTTCACCCCCGGCTATCTGTTTGTCGATCGGGTCGTTATTGCCCCCAAAGGCAGTACCGATATCACCGATCTCTCACTGCTGCGAGGGAAACGGGTCGGCATGGTGCATGGCTCGCTGGATAAAGATCTACTGACCCACATCGGCGCCCATCCGGTAGAGGTCAACAATGACAACCGCTTGCTGGAGCTGCTGGACACGGGCGATGCCGACTACGTGATGGTCACCCTTCCATCCATCAACAAGCGGGTGAGCGAACGCTATCAGGTGGTCTATGCCGGCAAAGACTTGCGCCTGCCGGTCGCCATGGCCACGCGCAAAGATCCCATGCTGCAGCGGATCCTTACCAAGGTGCTCTATTCGATACCGCCGGAGGAGCTCAATAAAGTGGAGAGGCGCTGGCTCTCCATGAGTGTGCAGACCGGCATCAACAGCGAAACAGTGCTGCTCTGGTTCGTAATAGGTGGCACGGCTGCCACTCTGCTGTTTGCCCTGTTCTGGGCCTGGAACCGCACTCTGAAACGGGAGATCGTGCAGCGACAACGGGCCGAGAAGACGCTCAATGAACAGTTGGTGTTCGTCCAGACCCTGCTCGACTCCCTACCCAATATGGTGGCGCTGCGGGATCGCGATCATCGCCTGACCCTCAGCAACCGGGCATACCGCGAGCTGTTTGTCGGTGATGGGGAAGAAGGTGATCGCTGGGGCTATATGACCGAGGACGAGCGGCAACAGATGCTGCGCGAGGAGCGTGCGGTCTGGGAAACCGGCGAGATCTTCCAAGGATCGGGTTATACCCAGCGCGAGGGGGATGTTCCCCTTCACGTGGTCTACGTCAAGTTGCCCTATCGCGGCGCAGACGGCGAGATTCAGGGGGTGCTGACGGTATTGACCGATGTCAGTGCCCTCAAGGCCGCCGAAAACAAGGTGCGGGAAGTGGAGGGCAGGCTGCGGGACATCACCGACAGCATGCCGGGTCTGGTTTATCAATATCTCTGGCAAGGGGCCGGCAAGGGGAAATTCCTCTATCTGTCCCAAGGAGCCAGCGACATTCTCGGGATGACCCACCAAGAGTTGATGGCAGCCGAGTCTGGCGGCGTGATCTTCGGCTTGAACGACGAGGCGTTGGCCGCCTTTGCCGATGAGGTGGCCCAACACGCGCGAACCCTTGAGCCGCTCGATATGGAGGTGCTGGTGCCCTCTGTTCAGGGGGAGCGCTATATCCAGATCCGCGGCAACTTTGTGGCGCAACAGGGCCATGATCGCCTGCTCAATGGCGTGGTGCAGGACATCACCGCTATCAAGCAACAGGAGCATGAGCTGCGTAAGGCGCGCGCCGCGGCCGAGCAGGCGATGCAGGCTCGCAGCCTTTTTCTGGCCACCATGAGCCATGAGCTGAGAACCCCCATCTCGGGCATGCACGGCATGCTGGAGCTGCTGCGCATGAGTGAGCTCAATGATGACCAGCGCTATCTGCTGCGCAATGTGGAGAGCTCGGCCAACCACCTGCTCTATCTGGTCAACGATATCCTCGACTTTTCTAAAATCGAGGCGGGTCAGCTGCACCTCAATCACCAATCCTGCCGTCTGCAACCTGTGGTGTGCGATGTGATCCGCGGCCATGCCGCACTGGCCTACAGCAAGGGGCTGAAGGTCACGCTCCAGTGGGAGGATCAACTCCCCGACCTGGCCGATATCGATCCGGTCAGAGTGGGCCAGGTGATTTCCAATCTGCTCAACAACGCGGTGAAGTTCACCGAGCAGGGCACCATTTCGCTCCAGGTCAGCTATCAGGACCAGCAGCTGGTTATCGCGGTGACGGATACCGGCATCGGCATCGCCGAAGAGAAGCAAGCGCTGCTCTTTACCCCGTTCGAGCAGGTGGAATCCGATATCAATCGCCGCTTTGGTGGCACCGGTCTTGGCCTGGCCATCTGTGATCAGCTGGTGAAGAAGATGGGCGGCACTCTGACGGTCAAGAGCCAGCTCGGTGAAGGGGCCTGTTTCCGCTTCAGCATCCCGCTGCTCAATGGCCTGTGGGAACCACCCGCACTGGCGGGCAGCGAATGGTGGTGGCTGGGTAGCGATGCCGCCTTGCAGGCCACCATGGCACGACTCGGCGCCCGGTTGAGCCCCCTCGAGATCCACCAGCTCACCGCCGATCTCGACGGCCTGCTGTTGGCGGAAGAGGCCGCGCTGGAGTCCAGTCTGGGGAGCGATTGGCACACCTTGCTGCAGTCCGGCACTCTCAAGGGGGTCATCCTCTCTCCCCGCGAAGCGTTGCGGGGACGCATGGGCTCGGAGAACTGGTGGCGCCTCGGCCAATCCCCCCTCTATCCGGATCTGTTGCTCGAAAGCTGCCGCGAGCTGATCACCGGGCGAGCCGTGACCACCCATGCCGCCAGCATCGAAAAACTGGGCGGGCGAGTACTGGTCGCCGATGACCATCTGGTCAATCGCGCCCTGCTGACCCGTCAGCTGGCGATCCTGGGGGTGGAGTGCGAGGTAGTGGAAGATGGCGAGAAGGCATTGCACGCCTGGCAAACCCGGGATTTCGCCCTGCTGATCACAGACTGCCACATGCCGCACATGGATGGCTACACCCTGACCCGCCGCCTGCGGGAACAAGGGGAGCAGGCACCCATCATCGGCGTCACCGCCGATACCTCGGAGGAGGCGGCAGCCAATATGACGGCAGCCGGCATGAACGGCATGCTGTGCAAACCCTATTCGCTGGAGTCACTGCGCCAGATGCTGCTGCGGTGGTTGCCCGCGACTACGATCACAGAGAGAGTGCCCGCACGACAGGCCATCAATCTCGACATGATCGGTCGCTGGCAAGATCTGTTTGGCGATGAAGGGGTTGCCAAAAGCATGGCAAGGGAGTATTTGGCCTCCAACCGGAAAGATTGCCACGCTATGATGAGCGCACTCTCCTCCGATGATAGCCAGGAGCTGGTGGAGATCGCCCACCGCATCAAAGGGGCAGCCAGAATGGTCGGGGAGCTCTCCCTGGCCGAGCAGGCGGCGCAACTGGAATCGGCGGCCCGCCTCAAACAGTTGAGCGAGCTCGCGCTGCTGACACAGAGAGTGGAAGAACAGATGAACATTATTGAACGTGAAATGGGATTGTGGCTCGATGAGTAGAACGGCAGACGAGTTGGTCATCATGGTGGTCGAGGATCACGGTTTTCAACGCAAGACCCTGATGCACCAGATCCGGGCGCTCGGTTATCAGCAACTGCTGGAGGCCGCAGACGGCATCGAAGCCCTGGCGCTGTGCCAGAGCCACACTGTCGACATCCTGTTCTGCGATCTGCGGATGCCCGGCATGGATGGCATGGCGCTGCTGCGCCGCCTCTCGCTGGGTGGCTTTCGGGGCGGCATCATCCTCTCCAGCGCGCTGGAAGATGACGTGGTGGAGGCCGTGCTGCGCATGAGCGCGGCCTATGGTCTCCATGTGCTGGGTCGCATCGAGAAACCCTCCAGCCCGCAGCGGCTGCGCCAGTTGATCGACTCCTGGGCACCCAAGTCGGCCCCCTCGGGCAAGGACGATGGCCTCGTCCTCTCGGTGGACGAGCTCAAACGCGCCCTCGACAACGATCAGTTGCTGCCCTGGTATCAACCCAAGGTCGGCTTTGCGTCCGGCCAGTGGGTGGGGATGGAGGCGCTGGCCCGCTGGCAGCATCCGGAATACGGGCTGATCTCCCCCGGCATGTTTATCCCGCTGGCGGAAAACAACGGCCTTATCGACCAGCTGACCGATGTCATCATCAACAAGTCGCTGCAGGATTGCCATCTGTGGGGCCAGACCGGTCTCTCCCTCAATCTGTCGATGAATCTCTCAACCACCTCGCTGATTGAGGGAGACCTCTGCCACTTCCTGATCAACCAGTGCCAGCGCTGGGGCGTCAACCCCGAGCTGATCACCCTGGAGGTGACCGAAAGCTCGTTTGTCGAGGATATCGGCAAGGCACTGGAGGTGCTGACCCGGCTGCGGATGCACGGCTTTGGCCTCTCCATCGATGACTTCGGCACCGGATACTCGTCGATGCAGCAGCTGGCGCTGCTGCCTTTTACCGAGCTCAAACTTGACCGTTCGTTTGTCGATCGCTGCTATGCCGACCCCTCCCGTCTGGCCATCATCGAATCGAGCATCGAGCTGGCCCGCAAGCTGGGGCTGAAATCAGTCGCCGAAGGGGTAGAAGATGTGCAGACCTGGCAACTGCTGGCCAAGCTGGGGTGCGATATCTGTCAGGGCTTCTTCACCGCCCGCCCGATGCCGCGCAGCGAACTGCAGCACTGGCACCAGATCTGGCAAGCCCGGCTGCCCACCCTGATATCCGGCTGATCTTCCGCAACCAACCCTTTGGGCCAACAGCGCGCCGATCGGCAACGTGAATGGCCACCTTGGAAAAGGTGGCCATTTTCTTTGTGTCGGGCTCGCCACTCACGCATGCCCGCCCCCTATCCACCAACCTTTTATCCAACCGAGTGCCACCCACCCCCTTTGCTCTGCATGCACCGCATGCCTTGAGTCACCATTTATGCAAAATAAATTGCATCACAAATGGTGCTACTGGCGGATCACGCCTACCGTGAGCGAGAGCGGCCTCTCTTCTGCTAGATGCATCAACTGACATTAAAACAATGAATCTCCTGCTTTAACAGGAATATTTCTCAACGATGCGCCGTGCCGATGAGGTAGACAAGACAACCTAAAATCGTTTTCCCTTTTGAACAATAAGCTGTCTAAAATCAAATAAAGTTGTAAATAATCTTTGTTATGGTGAGCGTATAGCAAGCGGCCTCCCTGTCGCTTCCCCTGCTGGCTCCGCCAGATGCAGCATTTTCTGCGCCTTAAAAGCGAGTTTATGACGCCATGATCACCATCACCCTCGATGGGGCTCAGTTGACGGTTGACCCGACCAGAACCCTGCTCCAGATAGCCAAACAGCACCAGATCGATATCCCCTCCCTGTGCGGTGACAACACCAGCGGCCCCAAGACCCCCTGCGACCTCTGCGTGGTTGAAATTACCGGTCTCGGCATCCGCCGCGCCTGCGAGACACACCCCGAGGCAGGAATGGTGATCACCAGCCAAAGCGATGCCCTGCGCGCCCACCGCCAGCAGGCGCTCGGCCGCATCCTTTCGGATCACTACGCCGATTGCGAAGCCCCCTGCCAGCGCGCCTGTCCGGCCGGCGTGGACATTCAATCCTATCTGCACCACATCGCCATGGGGGAGCACGAAGCGGCGATGGCCGTTATAAAACAGACCCTGCCGATGCCCCTCTCCATCGGCCGGGTCTGCCCCGCCTTTTGTGAGGCACAGTGCCGCCGCGCCTTGGTAGATGAGCCGCTCGCCATTCGCCAGCTCAAGCGCCACGCCGCAGATCTCGATCTGGCCGAGATTGCCCCCTATCAACCAGCCAAGAAGCCCGCCAAGGGCAAGCGGGTGGCCATTATCGGCAGCGGCCCGGGCGGCCTCACCTGCGGTTACTATCTGGGTTACGAGGGGTTCGAGGTCGATCTGTTCGAGGCGATGCCCGAAGCGGGTGGCTGGCTGCGCTACGGCATCCCCGAGTACCGGCTGCCCAAGGCGATCCTCGATCAGGAGATTGGCCTGATGTGCCAAAGCGGCATGCGGATCCACACCAGGCAGCGGTTGGGCCACCAGATCACCCTCTCGGCACTGTGCCGCGACTATGATGCGGTCTGTCTGGCGGTTGGCGCATCCAAGGCGGTGCCGATGGATTACCCGGGCAGCACCCTGGCCGGTTGTTATCTCGGGGTCGATTACCTCAAGGATCGGATGCTGGCCAAGCGGCTCACCACCGGCAAGAGGGTTGCGGTGATCGGGGGTGGTAATACCGCGATCGACTGCGCCCGCACGGCGGTCAGGCTGGGCGCTGAAACCACCCTTATCTATCGCCGCACCCGCGCCGAGATGCCCGCCGAAGTCTACGAGATTGACGAGGCGGAGCACGAAGGGGTACGTTTTTTGATGCTCACCAATCCGGTAGAGAATCTGCCGGACAGTCGTGGTCGCGTCTGTCAGGTGCGCCTCGAGAAGATGGCCCTCGGCGAGCCGGATGCCTCCGGTCGCCGCCGCCCGGAGCCAACCGGCGAGTACCTCATTGAAGAGTTTGATACCGTGATTGCGGCAGTGTCGCAGCAGCCGGATCTCAGCTTTATGGAAGGGGAATCCCTCACCCTCCCCTTCACCCGCTGGCAGACTTTAGAGTCCCACCCCGAGACCATGCACAGCGGCCACGGCAACCTGTTCGCCATCGGCGATCTGCGCCGCGGGCCAGCCACCGCCATCGAGGCGGTCGCCGATGGTCGCAAGGCCGCGCTGGCCATCGATCAGTTCCTTCACGGTGACATGATCGATCCGGTTCGCCCCTTCAACGCCTGCAAGGCACCCACACTCAAGCAGGTCGATCCCGCCCAGTTTGCTCACCTGAAAAAAGTCGCCCGCAGCATCATGCCCCATCTAGCAGACCAGGATCGCGAGGGCAGCTTTGCCGAGGTGGAGCGCGGCCTCAGTGACCAGAATGCCCGCAGCGAGGCCAGCCGCTGCCTCGAGTGCGGCTGTCAGGCCAACACCGATTGCGCGCTACGCGACTACGCCACCGAATACAAGGTCGAGCAGAGTGCCCTCGATACCAGCCAGTGCCAGAAGTTTGCAGTGGATAACAGCAGCGAATTTATCGTCTTTGATGCCAACCGCTGCATCGGCTGCGGCCAGTGCGTGCAGACCTGCGGTGAGCAGGCGGTACAGGGTGTGCTGCGCTTTGCCAAGAACAGCGATGGCACCCTCTCGAACCGGCCGCAGTTCGACACGGGGCTCTCGATGGGCGACTCCCACTGCGTGCAGTGCGGCGCCTGCGTACAGGTCTGCCCCACCGGGGCCCTGGTGGATGCCCGCGACAAGTCGCAGGGGCGCACCGAACTGCTCACGCCGGTCAATACCATCTGCACCTACTGCGGGGTCGGCTGCGGTGTCACCCTCTACGTCGATGAGGCGCGCAACCGCATCCGCTATGTGGAGGGGAATCGCAACTCGCCGGTCAATCAGGGGCTGCTCTGCGTCAAGGGGCGCTTCGGCTTTGACTTTATCCAGAGCGAGGAGCGCCTCACCACACCGTTCATCCGCAAGGATGGCAAGCTGGTGCCCGCCAGCTGGCAAGATGCCATTGAGCTGGTTGCAGAACGCTTCACCGCCCTGCGCCAACGTTATGGCAGCGATGCGCTGGCAGGTTTTTCGTCGGCCAAAACCACCAACGAAGAGAACTACCTGTTCCAGAAGTTCATGCGCCGGGAGCTGGGAACCAACAACGTGGATCACTGCGCGCGGCTCTGCCACGCCTCCACCGTCACCGGGCTGGAGGCGTCACTCGGCAGCGGCGCCATGACCAACGACATCCCGAGCATTGATCACTCGGATCTTATCTTCATCATCGGCTCCGACACATCGGCGGCCCACCCCATCATCGGCTCCCATATCAAGCAGGCCGTCACCACGGGCAAAGCGCGGCTGGTAGTGGCCGATCCCAAGCGGATCGAAATGGCCGACCACGCCAGCCTCTACCTGGCCCACCGCCCCGGCACCGACGTGATGCTGCTCAACGGCCTGATGCAGCAGATCATTCAGAACAACTGGCACGACAAGGCCTATATCGCCGCACGAGTAGAAGGGTTCGAGGCGCTGCAAGCGGAGGTGCTCTCCCCGGCCTATGCACCGGACAAGGTAGCCCTCGTCACCGGCGTGCCGGCCGAGCAGGTGATCGAGCTCGCCCGCCTCATCGGCACCGCCGAACGCACCGCCATCTACTACTCGATGGGGATCACCCAGCACACTACCGGCCACGACAACGTGCGGGCCATCGCCAACCTGCAACTGCTGTGCGGCAACATCGGCATCGAAGGGGGCGGCATCAACCCGCTGCGGGGCCAGTCCAACGTGCAGGGGGCTTGTGACATGGGGGCGCTGCCCAACTGCCTGCCCGGCTATCAGAAGGTGACCGACCCAGAGGTGCATGCCCGCTTCGCCACCACCTGGAAGCAGCCAGACTTACCGCGCACGCCTGGTCTCACCCTCACCGAAACCATCGATGCCGCCTGTGCAGGCAGCATCAAGGGGCTCTATGTGATGGGTGAAAACCCGGTGCTGAGCGATCCGGACCAGCATCACGTCATTGAGGGGCTCAAGCAGCTGGAGTTTCTGGTGGTACAGGATATCTTCCTCTCCGAAACCGCCCAACTCGCCGATGTGGTGCTCCCCTCCAGCTCTTTTGCCGAGAAGAGCGGCCACTTCACCAATACCGAGCGGCGGGTACAGCGCATCTCCCCCGCCCTCAAGGCGCCGGGTGAAGCGCGGGAGGATTGGTGGATCATCCAGCAGATCGCCAACGCCATGGGTGGCGACTGGCGCTATCAACACCCACAGGAGATCACCGCCGAGATCTGCCGGGTCACCCCGCAATACGCCGGCATCCAGTGGGACAAGGTGGGAGCGCAAGGGCTGCAGTGGCCCTGCAACGACGCGGCGCCCGAAGGCACTCGCCTGCTCCACGGCAAGCAGTTCACCCGTGGCAAGGGGGAGATGGTCGCGACCCCGTTCCGCTATGCCGCCGAACTGCCAGACGAGACCTATCCCATCGTGCTCACTACCGGCCGCCTGCTGGAGCAGTTCCACACCGGCACCATGACCCGCAAGACCAAGGGGCTCGACAAGCTGGCTGGGCCACGGGTGATGATGAGCGTGGTGGATGCGCAGCGGTTGGGCATCAGCAACAGCGAGCGGGTGAAGGTCACCAGCCGCCGCGGCCATATCGAGCTGCCCGCCTTCGTCACCAAGCGGATGCAATCGGGCGTGGTCTTTATCCCGTTCCACTTCGCCGAAGCCCCGGCCAACCGGCTCACCATCAATGCCACCGACCCCCAAGCCAAGATCCCCGAGTTCAAGGTAGCTGCGGTGCGCATCGACAAGCTGACCAGCCAACACACCTCGACACAACAGCCAGAGATGGAGATAGCCTGACCGGAGCTCAGGTAACAAGCAGGATAATCCGCAATAAAAAGAGCCACCCGGCGGGTGGCTCTTTGCGTTCACCAATACCACAAGCCAGATCATTATCAGCCCCCGGACGCCACTGTCAGGGTCATACCGATACTCATGCGGTCACCTCTGGCGAGTAGCTGCAAACCGGGGTGACCGGCCAGGTGGTGGGCATTGGCGGCGTGACTCTGGGGCTCCAGACAAACGAAGCCACTCCCCTCATCGGGCTGATAGAGCATCAGGAAGGCACACTCGCTTGAAACCAGCAGCCGCTGCTGGCGGGCAGGATGGTCAAGCTCGGCCTGACCGCGCCAGCCGCCATAACAGTAGTTGAGCCACCCTTGCGGGCGAGCCCAATGGCGAAAATCGAGGTGGGGCGCCAGCCTGCTCGACCAGTCGGTCGGCAGATGCTCCGCTCCCTCTTGCCAGACGCCGCTCGCCAGAAAACGGATGCGGGTCTGCTCGTCGCGCCAGAAGAAGGGGTGAAAACCCGCGCCGTAGAGACAGGGGCGCTCCCCAAGATGGGTCAGGCTGATTCGCGCCACCAGGCTCGCCCCCTGCAGCCGATAGTCGATCTCCGCCAGATAGTGAAAAGGGCCGCATTGGCTGGTCAACTGCAACGTCACCGAACTGGTAGAACCCGCCACCCACAGCCATGGCTGCAACCAGCCATCGCCATGCAGGAAAAAGTCGGGATCGACGGGACTTTCTGGCAAGCGATGCTCCTCCCCCCATAACTCAAAACGGTTGCCTGCGACCCGGTTGGCCAGCGGCAACATGGGAAACAGCGCGCTCTGGCCGGGATGCCAGGGCTGCGCCAGGTCCGTGTCGCGCAACAGCGGGCGCCCTTTGTCATCCTCCAGCCCCAGCAGGCAGGCCCCTTGTGCAGAGACCCGCATCCGAAGATGCGGGTTATTTAATGTGTAAACCGTCATGCCGAGGCGCTAGCCTTGGTCGGCGTCAGTTCGACCTTGCCCTGGGCCAGTTGGGCTTCCAGTGCCTCCAGCGTGACGCCCTTGGTCTCGGGCACCTTGCGATAGATAAAGATGAGACCGGCAAAACAGATAAGGCCATAGAGCAGGAAGCTGCCCGCAGCCCCCAACCCGGCATTGAGCAGCGGGAAGGTGTAGGTCAGCACGAAGCAGGCGATCCAGAGCGCCAGCGTACCGGCCGACATCGCCAGCCCACGCACCCGATTCGGGAAGATCTCCGAGAGCAGCACCCAGGTAACCGGCGCCAGGGTCAAGGCATAGATGGCGATAGCCGCCAATACCAGCAGCAACACTGGCAGCCCCAGTACGCCTGTGGCGTAGGCCGCCGCCATCATGCCGTAGATAATGGTCAGGCCCGCCGAGCCAATCAGCATCAGCTTGCGGCGGCCAATCTTGTCCACCATGGGCAGCGCGATCAGGGTAAACAGCAAGTTGATAAGACCGGTGGCGACGATGGATTTGAGGGTGCTGTTGATGTCAAACCCGGCGGAGGCAAAGATCTCCTGCGCATAGTTGAAGATGACGTTGATGCCGCACCACTGCTGGAACACCGCCAGCACAATCCCGATGATGAGGATCGGCCGCACCGAGGGTTTGCCCAGCTCCGCCAGCGAGACCTTGTGGGTCTCGCCCACCAGAGTCTGGCGGATATCGGCCAGGGTCTGCTTGGCATAGGCATCCCCGCCAATCTTGCCGAGCATGCGGGAGGCTTTCTCATACTGACCATCTTTGGCCAACCAGCGCGGCGACTCCGGCACGAAGAACATCAACACCAGAAACGCCAACGCAGGTACCAGTTCGGCACCGAACATCCAGCGCCAGCCGGACTGTCCATTCCAGGTCGCCAGAATATCGGCCTGAGTCGCATTGCTTGCCACCGGATCGGCGATCATCAGATTCACCAGCTGAGCCGCCAGCACACCGATGACGATGGTGAGCTGGTTGATGGCCACGAACTTGCCGCGCTTGTTGGCCGGGCTGATCTCGGCGATGTACATGGGCGAGAGCGCAGAGGCCAGGCCGATGCCGATCCCGCCGATGATGCGATAAACCACAAACAGATCGAAGTTGCTGGCCGCAGCCGTGCCCCACGCCGAGATGGTGAAGAGGATGGCGGCCAGGATCAGCGGCTTCTTGCGACCAAAGCGGTCGGCTGACCAGCCGGAGATGGCGGCCCCCAGCACGCAGCCCACCAGCGCCGAGCTCATGGCCCAGCCGGACTGGGCCGGATCCGTGATGGCGAAATAGGCCTCATAGAAGGGCTTGGCCCCGCCAATCACCACCCAGTCATAACCAAACAGCAGGCCACCGCAGGCGGCCACCAAACAGATCATCCAGATGTAGCTCATATTGAGCCCATTCGTATCTAATTGATTTTTCGTGCGTTCCATGACTCATCCTTATCATCTTGTCGATTGTAGGGTGCAGTGGCGCCCCTCACCGTGGCGGGGCGCCGGTTTTTGTTATGAGTGGAGTGACAGCTCGCGGCAGATCAGGGCAAAGAGGTGCCCCTTGTCGTGAGCAGGGTTAAGGATGAGCAGCTCTCGCAAGGTCTGTTCACAACCATCCAGCTGACCCAGCCCTAACAGACCGAGTGCTCTGATCAGCAGACAGTGCTGGCGATGTTTGTGCTGCGGGTCGTCATCCAGCACGATGAGATCCGGCAGTGAGACGGCGAAGAAGTCCGCCTCGACAGACTCGCCCATCGCCTGCTCGGCCCAGCCGACCATTCCTTCAAAGAGACGCTGCGCCTCCGCAACCCGACCAAGACGTGCCAGCGCCATACCCTGATAGAAGAGATAATCCACCGGCTGATCGTTGTAGTAGCGGCTGGCCCCGAGCGAACCCTGACCCAGACAGGCCAGTTGCAGACACTGGGCCGCCAGACTCTGGTTGTCACAGGCCAGATGGCAGAGCGCCAACAGGTAGTGGATATCGTTGTCGGTCTGTCCCACCAGACGTCCCTCCCCCAGATTGAGGGGGTAGTGCAACGCCTGTTGCAGCAACGGAATAGCCTGCTCGTGGCGTCCCTGAATCATCAACGCCAATGCCCGGCGTTGCTGATTGATGAGGTACTGGCCGGTCACCTTGCCCTCGCCCCCCTCCCAGGGGTGGAATTCGCGCAGCCGCAAGATCTCTGCCGCCGCCTCCAGCTGGCCGGTGATGTGATAGAGACTGAGCAGTTCGGCGGTCAGATCGTCGCGCTTGAGGGCGACCTCACGATGCGCCTCCAGCAGCGCCAACCGCTCGCTTGGCGCCATGGCGCAACGCTTGTGCAGCTGATCCAGTTCAAACAGCAAACGGGCATCATCCGGCTTGAGGGAAAAGGCTCGGCTCAGACACTGCTCGGCCGCCACCGGATCGCCGCTCTTGTTGAAGTGATAGATGCCAAGGTTGCGCCATGCCGGGGCAAACCCGGGCGCCTGCTCGCACACCTGCTGCCACAGTGCGATAGCTTGCGGGTAGCTGCGCTTGCTGTAGTGGAAGCAGCCCAGCAGATAGCTGGCAAACCAGCTGTGTGGCAGTTGCGCCAGCATGGCCACCTCGCCAAGGGTATTGGGGAAGCGCACCTTGCGGCTAAAGGCCTGCTCGGCTCGCGCCAGCAGGGCATCCTGCGCCTCACCTTCCGGCAACAATGCAGCCTGGAACAGCAGCGGCAGGGTCTCCTCCACCGGCAGTGTTGAGAGCAGTTGCTGCGCCAGCTCGGGGCGACCCAGCGCCAGCAGATTGCTCGCCAGGAAGCAGACATTCACCCCGCGCCCGTTGCACAGGGTGCGCAGCGCCTCGAGATCGCTTGGCTGCTCGCTTGCCAGCCAGCGCAGGAAGGCCAGCTGATAGTGAAGTGGATAACGAACGCGCTGCTCGTCGATATAGGCGATGGCCACCTCCCGCTGGCCAGACTCCAGCAGCGCCAACCCTTTGAGGGCGATAGCGCCGTAGTGGGTGCCGTTGACGGCAAGACTCTTCTCCACAAATTGCAGTGCCTGCGCGGGATCCCGGCGCACCATGGCGATGCGGGCCAGCCCGAAGAAGCCGCTGTCGCGGCAGTTACCGCTCCAGGTCGCCTTGTAGAAGTCATCGAAGGCGGCATCGAACTGCCCCAAACGTTCCTCGATGTGGCCACGCAGCAAGCTCGCCTTGCCACACTGGGGGTTCTTGTTGAGGCGATGGGCACGGACCAGCGCCTGATTGACGTAGGTCAGCGCCTGCTCATAGTTGGCGCGGTTGTACTCCAGCGTTGCCAGCGCCAGGTTGCAGCGATAGTCGCCGCCATCGAGTTCCAGAGCCCGCTGGTAGTAATCAAAGGGCGAACGGCTGGCATGCAGATACTGCTCAAGATGCTGGCCGATGAAGTAGAGCTCGTCGACCGAGTCGAGATTGACGGCGGGCTCCGGCGCCATAGCGGGATCCGGCAGGGCTTCGCCCGCGGGCTGATGCTCGAGATAGCTCAGGATCGTCTGGCCCTGCTCATCCAGCAGGCGTACCTGCAAGCGTCCCTCGCTGGTGATGGCCTGCGACTCAAGCCAGGCCTGACCCGGCTGCAGATCTAGCGTCTGGGTGAACAGCACGCCACTCTCATCACTCACTTCGAAACGGGCGTGGCACAGCGGCGCGATCGCGTAGGCACCGCACAACAGACCGTCCTCGCTACGCTCCAGCTTGATGGCGGCGCGGGTGTTGGCGTTTTGCAGGGTGCCGAGGGTGTTGTAGGGCAGGAAGTTCTGCACAAACACCTTCTCCTCCCCCGCATCCAGCCAGGTAAAGTCAGGCTGGTTGTCTGTATAGACCCCGGTCATCAGCTCGATGTAGGGGCCGTTGTCATCGGTCAGGTTGCGATCCCAGGCCAGACCGAAGTCACAGTTGCCCCAGCTCCACTGCTTCTTGCCCGGCGAAACGTGGTGATCCGCCACGTGCAACAGGCCGCCCTGCTCGTCATGGCAGTAGGCACCGACAAAGTCGTAGTCAGACTTGTCCGCCATATAGGAGGTGGGTACCGGAATATTGCGGTAACGGGAGATATCGACCCCGGCGGAGTAGTCCACCTTGTAGTAGGTGCCGCGGGCGATGGGGAAGGCACTGACGTCGCGCTTGCCGTGGTCATAGACGGCGGTCACATCGGGCGGGAAGACGCTCTGGTGGGCATCGCCCCCTTTCACCGCCGGGTTGGACCACCAGAGGAAGTGGCGCGGCGTGTCGTTGCCGTTGAACACCTTGCCAGTGATCTCGATGAGCGCCTTGTCGGGATAGAGGGTAAACCCCGCCATCACCTGCAGACCACGCATCGGCTCCACCTCGCCGAGCCAGACGGTCTTGGCGCCGCCCTCCCGTTCCGTAATGGTGAAGTCCACCGGCATGAAAGTGGTGGGTCTGTGGTGCTGCGGCCAGTTGAACTCGATACCGCCGGAAATCCAGGGCCCCACCAACCCCACCAGCGCCGGTTTGATCACCTCGTTGTAATAGACGAAGTCGCGATTCATCACCTTGTCGTAGGCACGGTGGATACGCCCCCCCAGCTCCGGCAGCAGCATCACCTTGATAAAGTCGTTCTCCAGCCAGACCGCCTGATAGGACTTCATCTGCTTCTGGCCGGTGAGGGTATCGATCACCCCATAGGGATAGACAGCCCCCGAGGAGCCCTGATAGACCCGCTTCTCGAGAAACATGGGGTTGGGATCTTCGGCGCCCACCTCGTAGGTCGGCAGGGTGATGGTTTCGACCCAGACCTTGACATCAGCTCTCATCAATTTCGCCTCACTTAATACTTGTTAGTAAAAATTTCAGTGAGGCCAGATTAGAATGGTTAAACCACCATTAATTGCCTAAAGATCACGCAATAAAGTAAGCGGAGTTTAGTGAAGTGATGAGCACAGGGTTGAACAACCAGAAGGTACGCCACCACAACAAGCAGGTACTGCTGGCCCTGCTATACCAGCTCAAGGAGGCGAGCAAGTCCACCCTGGCGCGCCATTGCGAGCTCTCCATTCCGGCGGTCAGCAAGATCCTCGACGAGCTGGTGGCCGAGGGGGTCATCAGCCACAGCGAGCAGAACCTCTCCCAACGCGGCATCAATGGCGGCAGCTACCGCATCGCCAGCGGCCAGGGGGCCATTCTTTGCCTCAATATCAGTCCCACCCATCTGGAGAGCATCTTGGTGGATAACCTGATCACCCCACTGGGTGAGTTCAGCGACCAGAAGATTGCCCCACAAACCCCCGATGAGCTGCTGCACCTGATTGAAGCGCACTACTACCAGCACAAGCGCCGCCACAAGGGACTGGCGATCCGGCTGGCCTTGGCGGTACACGGTCAGGTCAACCCGGCGACCGGGGTATCGCAAACCATGCCGCAAGCCCCCTGGCACGCGCCGGTCGAGCTCAAGTATCTGCTGGAGGAGCGGCTGGGTTGCGAGGTGATGGTGGATAACGACTGCATCATGCTGGCGCTGGCCCAGAAGTGGCAGGGCCGGGAAGGGAACGGGGATTTTTGCGTCATCAACGTCGATTACGGTATTGGCTCGGCCTTTATCATCAACGACCAGATCTACCGGGGCGCCCTGTTTGGCAGCGGCCAGATAGGGCACACCATCATCAATCCGGACGGCAGCGCCTGTGCATGCGGCCGCTATGGCTGCCTGGAGACAGTCGCCTCGCTGTTTGCCATCAAGAAACGGGCCCGGGTCTTTCTCAAACAACAAGCCAGTGCTGACAACCCGGCGCAGACTGGTGTAGAGCTGGATACCGCCCAACTGCTCGCGCTCTACCATCAGGGGGATACCATGATCCGTGCCCTGGTGGACGAAGGGGCCCGCGCCATTGGCCTGAGCCTCTACAACTTCCTCAATATCCTCAACATCAACCGCATCTGGCTCTATGGCCGCAGCTGCCACTTTGGTGAAACCTGGCTGCAAACGATCGTCAGTCAGACCGGCGCCAACCCGTTCGACTGCAGCGATGCGGTCAACGCCACCCATATCCGTTTCGGCCAGCTCAGCCGCGCCCAGCAGGTGATGGGGATTGGCTATCTCTATGTGGAGCGAGCCTTGGCAAAAGCCATGTAAAAAGGGCAGGTTTCACAAATGAAACCTGCCCTCACGATCTGGTGCCGATAAGGGGAATCGAACTCCTGACCTTCGCATTACGAATGCGCTGCTCTACCAACTGAGCTATACCGGCTTGTTGCTCTCCACATTCATGAAAAATGACCGGCAAGTCAATTGAGTCAGCTCGATTTTATGAGTTGGCTCATGGTGTTAGAGTCCGATTTACAGATCTGCAAACTCGGGGATATGGGCCCGGCCGCGGCTCTCGAGAAAATCGAGCAGGGCGCGGGGGGAGCGCACCAGGATCCGCTCTTGCGGGAAGCCCGCTTCGGTCACCAGACGGTGGCAGTGGTCAAAATCGCCAAGAGTAAATGCCACGTGGGAATCGGAGCCGAAGGTGAGATAGGCCCCCAGATCTCGCGCAGCTTCGACTATGGCACGGCAGTTGCCTTCGCTCCCCGGGCGCGAGTGAATGAAGGAGGAGTTGTTGATCTCCAGCGCCACCCGATAGTCCGCAGCCGCCTTGACCACAGCCTGAATGTCGATGGGAAATGAGGGGTTGCCCGGGTGGCTGATCATGTCGACCCGGCCACTCTTGATGGCGTTGATCATCGCCTGGGTGTGGGTTGCCTGATCGCAGGGAGGGAATACCTGCTCATGAAAGCCCGCCATGATCATGTCCAGACGCGACTCATAGCGCTCGGGAAAATCGATCTCCCCCTCCAGGTTTTTGATGTTGGCCTCGATACCCCGCAGGATCCCAACCCCATCCACCACTCTTGGCAATATCGGCAAGTTGGCAAAATGCCAGACATGAGGGGCATCGGCCATCTCGGGGCCATGATCCGTGGTGGCGAACAGCTTGATCCCCTTGGCCCTGGCTATCGGCAGATAGTCGTGGATAGTGCTGTAGGCATGGGTGCTGGCAATGGTGTGAGTGTGGGTATCGACCGGGTACTTCATCTTCTCTCCCCTCATATTTTGAAAGGGCAGCATAGCAAAGAGCGGCAGCTTGGGCCACGCCAGTGCTTGCCACACTTTGTCACAAAATGCCGCGAAGCTGACATAGTCTGAGGGGCTCTGGCTGGCATACTGCCCCCGTCGATACATGCCTGAACTCGCATCGACAGTTTGCTGTCAGGATGACGCGAACTCACTTTCCCCACCGTCGCGCCCTGCGGCGGTTTTTTTTGCCTGCAAGCCGCAAACTGGTAACAAACGCGCAAAAAAAGGCCCAACTAGCATGGTGCAGGTTGGGCGAGACTTAATGTTTAATTGCAGTGGCATAGATATAGAGTCCTGCTTTTTGACTAAGTTCCGCCCACTTTGCTTTTTTCATCGAAAAACATTCCGCTAACACTCATTCACATTCTCTTGACACTTCACGTTATGAAACGTACTTTTTAAACATTCGTTTAAGTGAGGTGTCCAGTGAGTAAAATCGATACCAAAAACCGTATTCTCGACGCCGCTGAAGTGCTGTTTGCCGAGCGGGGATTCGCCGATACCTCTTTGCGTCTGATCACCAGTGAAGCCGACGTCAATCTGGCGTCGGTGAACTATCACTTCGGCTCCAAGAAGGAGCTGATCCAGGCAGTACTCGACCGTTACCTGAGCCTGTTTATGCCCGATCTCGATGCCCGCCTGCGGGTACTGATGGAGCAGGAGCAGCTGACCCTGCTGCAACTGTTTGAAAGTTTTGTCGAGCCGCTGATGAAGCTATCGGCGGTGCGGGCCAACGGCCCGGCCATCTTCATGCAGTTGCTGGGGCGCGGCTATATCGACAGCCAGGGCCACCTGCGCCGCTTTATCACCGCCCACTATGGCCCCATTTTGCAGCGGATCACCCAGGCCATCTCCAAGGCCAATCCGGCCCTGTCGCCGGCGGATCTCTTCTGGCGCCTGCACTTCACTCTGGGCACCGTCGTATTCACCATGGCCTCTGCCGATGCCCTGCGCGACATCGCCCTGGCCGACTTTGGCCAGCAGCTCGATGTGGAAGGGCTGGTGCGCAACGTTATTCCTTATCTGGCGTCCGGAGTCGGGGCGCCCGTGGAGTCGACCAGGCTATCCCTGGCCGTGTAACAACAAACAATAAATCAACGGAAACAGTGAAATAGAAGGAACTTCGGTATGATCACATTGCTTGTCCTGCTGGTGCTGGCGATAGCCGTTGTGCTCGGCGTACCCTCCATCCGTAAAAAGGTGGTAACCCGTCCGGTGTTCGGCATCTTCAAAAAGATATTGCCGCCCTTGTCAGCTACCGAGCGGGAGGCCATGGAAGCTGGCTCCGTCTGGTGGGATGGCGAGTTGTTTCGCGGCAACCCCGACTGGAAAAAACTGCACGGCTACGGCAAGGCCGAGCTGACCGCAGAGGAGCAGGCCTTTATCGACAATCAGGTCGAAACCCTGCTCGCCATGGTTGATGACTTCAAGATCGTCAACGAAACCAAAGACCTGCCAGAGCCGGTGTGGGACTATCTGAAGAAGGAAGGCTTCTTCTCCCTGATCATCCCGAAATCCTACGGCGGCCGCGAATTCTCGGCGATTGCCAACTCCACCATCGTCACCCGTATCGCGACCAAGAGCCTGAGCGTGGCGGTTACCGTCATGGTGCCCAACTCCCTCGGCCCGGGCGAGCTGCTGATGCACTACGGCACCCAGGCCCAGAAAGATTTCTGGCTGCCGGGGCTGGCCAATGGCAAAGAGGTGCCCTGCTTCGCCCTGACCGGGCCGGAAGCGGGCTCCGATGCGGGTGCCATTCCTGACAAGGGGATCGTCTGCAAAGGGATGCACAAGGGTGAAGAGATGCTGGGTATTCGCCTCAACTGGAACAAGCGCTACATCACCCTGGCGCCGCGCGCCACCGTGCTGGGGCTGGCATTCAAACTCTATGACCCGGAAAAACTGCTGGGTGACAAGGAAGAGCTCGGCATCACCTGCGCGCTCATCCCCACCAGCCACCCGGGCGTGCGCGTCGGCGATCGCCACTACCCCATGGGTCTGGCGTTCCTGAACGGCCCGACCTTCGGCAAGGATGTGTTCATTCCGCTCGACTGGATCATCGGTGGCCCGGATTACGCAGGTCGCGGCTGGCGCATGCTGGTGGAGTGTCTCTCCGCCGGTCGCGGCATCTCGCTGCCTGCTCTGGGTACCGCCTGTGGTCACATGGCGAGCCGCACCGTGGGCGCCTACTCCTATGTGCGCAAACAGTTCGGCATGTCCATCGGCAAGTTTGAAGGGGTACAGGAAGCGCTGGCCCGCATCGGCGGCCTCACCTATCAGCTGGAAGGGGCTCGTCGCATGACCGCCGGTTCCCTGGACTTGGGTCAGGCACCGGCCATCGTCACCGCGATTTCCAAGTACCACATGACCGAGATGGCGCGCCAGATCATGGATGACTCCATGGACATCCACGCCGGTCGCGCCATCCAGCTCGGTCCGAAAAACTACACCGGCTACGCCTACATGGGGATTCCGGTCGCCATCACGGTGGAAGGGGCCAACATCCTGACCCGCAACCTGATGATCTTCGGGCAAGGGGCCACTCGCTGCCACCCGTATGTCTTTGCCGAGCTGGAAGCGGCGGCCGATACCGACGTGGAACGCGGTCTCGAGAAGTTTGACGCCCTGCTGATGAAGCACATCGCCTTCGGCGCCGGCAACTTCTTCGGCTCCCTGTTCCAGGGGCTGACTCTGGGCCAGTTCAACAGCGCGCCGGTAGCCGGTGAAACCGCTCGCTACTACAAGCAGCTCTCCCGCATGAGTAAAGGGCTGGCCCTGTGCGCCGACGTCTCCATGCTGATGCTGGGGGGCGATCTCAAGCGCAAGGAGATGATCTCCGCCCGTCTGGGTGACGTGCTGAGCCATCTCTATCTGGCCTCCGCCACCCTCAAGCATTACGAGGATCAGGGCCGCATGGTCTCCGATCTGCCGTTCGTGCAGTACGCGGTGGAGCGCAACCTCTACCTGATTGGCAAGGCGTTCGAGGGCTTCTTCCAGAACTTCCCGAACAAGGTGGTGGGTGCCGTACTCAAGCGCGTGGTGTTCCCG
Organism: Aeromonas sp. FDAARGOS 1416; assembly: GCF_019048085.1. Taxonomy (NCBI): domain Bacteria; kingdom Pseudomonadati; phylum Pseudomonadota; class Gammaproteobacteria; order Aeromonadales; family Aeromonadaceae; genus Aeromonas; species Aeromonas sp. FDAARGOS 1416. The sequence continues at coordinate 2,358,770 of NZ_CP077301.1, forward strand.
TTCGGCGTCGGTTACAAGATGCCGGCCGACGATCGCTGCCACGCCATCTGTCTGGCCATGATGAAGCCGGGCGAGTTCCGCGACCGTCTGACCGCCCTCTGCTATGTGGGCAAGGACGAGGCGGATCCGGTCGGCCTGATGGAGCGCGCCTTCCAGGCCATGGTCGCTGTGCAGCCCTACGAGAAGAAGCTGGTGCAGGCCCAGAAAGAGGGCAAACTGCCCCGCAAACTGGCGCTGCCGGAGCTGGTTGCCGCCGCACTGGCCGGTTCCATCCTGAGCAAGGACGAAGCGGACAAGCTGCTGGCCGCCGATGCCCTGCGCTACGAAGCGATTCAGGTAGACAACTTCGCCCCGGGCGAGCTGGAAGGCTTCTCCCAGCAAGCAAACAAGCAGCCAAACAAGGTCGAGCACGCAGCCTGATCCCTTGGCAAACCAGTACCAAACCGGCCCTCGTGGCCGGTTTTTTGTTTGTTAACCATGCATTTACAAGCCGGGAGAATTCCAGTTAAATGCTTGAGTCCCTGTTGCAGGGGCTTTGGAAGCAAGGCCAGCGGAATGGCCAATAACAACTCAGGAAGAGTGAATGAACCTCGCCAAAACGGCGATCGAACGCCCCATCTGGGTGGCGGTCTCGATCGTGCTGATTTTCCTGCTGGGCCTGCTCAGCATCCGGGGACTGCCGATCCAGCTGTTCCCCGACATCGACCGTCCACACCTCAACATCTCGGTGAGCTGGCGTTCCGCCTCGCCGCAAGAGATGGAGTCGGAGATCACCGACCCCATCGAGCAGGAGATGCAGGGGGTGCAAGGGCTCAAGAGCCTTGTCAGCAACAGCTATCCCGGCTTCACCGAAATCGACATGGAGTTTGCCCTCGGCACCGACATGCAGCGGGCCCAACTCGATGTGATTTCGCGACTGAACCGGGTCTCGGGACTGCCGGACAAGATTGGCGGCCCCTACGTCAACAACTACAGCAGCAACGACACCCTCACCTTCTTCTTCATCCAGCAGCTGCCCGGCGCCAAGGGGGTGATCGATGATCATCAGGCGTTGATCGAGGCGCGGGTCAAACCCGAGCTGGAGCGCATTGAAGGGGTCTCGACGGTCGCAGTCGAGGGGATCAACGAGCGCCAGATCCAGATCCGCTTCGACCCCTATCGCGCCGCCGAGCTGGGGGTGGAGATACCGGTACTGGCCAGCCGTGCCACCACCGGCTGGGACGTGTCGGCCGGTACCCTCGACATCGGTCGCTGGGAGTACAAGCTGCGCTTCGCCGGTCGCTATAATGTCGAGACGCTGGGGGACAAGGTGGTGGACTGGCGCAATGGCCTGCCCATCTATCTGCGGGATGTAGCGGAGGTAAGGGTCGCACGGGAGGAGAACCCGGTGCTGCGGATCCAGAACGGCAATACCGCCATCGCTGCCCAGATCTTCAAGGAGAGCGGCGCCAATGCCCTGGCCTCCCTTGAGGCGATCAAGGCCCGGGTGAACGAGCTCAACCGGGAGGTGCTGGAGCCGGTCGGGCTGCACATGGAGCAGTCATTCGATGCCTCCCTCTACATCAATCGCGCCGTCAGCATGGTCACCGCCAACCTGGGGCTCGGGGTGCTGCTCTCTTGCGCCATCCTCTGGCTCTTCCTGCGCCAGCTCAAGGCGACCCTGATGATTGCCCTCGCCATCCCCATCAGCATCATGCTCACCTTCTGCCTGCTCAAGGTGATGGATCGCACCCTCAATATCATCTCGCTGGCGGGCATCGCCTTTGCCGTCGGCATGGTGCTCGACGCCGCCATCGTGGTGCTGGAGAGCATCTACCGACGCCACGAGCGGGGGGATTTGAGCAAGGCGGAGGCGGCGCTCGAAGGCACCCGTCAGGTGTGGACGGCGCTGGTCGCCTCCACCCTCACCACGGTTGCTATCTTCCTGCCGGTGCTGCTGCTCAACGATGTGGAGGGTCAGCTGTTTGCCGATCTGGCGCTCACCATCGCCTGCGCCGTGACAGTCTCCATGCTGGTCGCCGTCATCGTGCTGCCTGCGGTGGCGGCGCGCTGGATGGGACATGAAACACTGACCGATCCCTATGAGTCGCTGTGGCAGCGCACCACTCGTCATGTGATCCGCTGGACCTCGACCTCACGCCAGCGCTGGACGGTCATCACCCTGATGATGAGTCTGCCGGCACTGGCCACTTGGGCGCTGCTGCCCAAGATGGACTATCTGCCGGACGTGAAACGGGACGCGGTGGATGTCTGGATGAACTTCACCCCCGGGGTCAACCTCAAGGCCCAGCGCGAAGAGGTGATCGATACCCTGATCGCCCGCCTCGCCCCCTACATGAAGGGGGAGAAAGAGCCTGCCCTCAAGAACTACTACATCTTGCGCTACCCGGGGGGCGCCCAGATTGGCGTGCGCCCCAAAGACGAAAACCGTATCAAGGAGCTGGAGAGCCTATTGATGAAACAGCTGCTGGTGGGTATTCCCGACACCCGGGTGTTCGGCGGTCAGGGGTCGCTGTTTGGCGGCTTTGACAGCGAAAACGGCGTCTCCCTGCTGCTGCAGGGGGGTAACCTGCCCGAGCTCTATCAGGCGGCCCGAGCCAGCATGGGGATCCTCAGCAAGGACCTGCCGGGAGCACAGATCCGACCCGAGCCGAGTCTCGACTTCACCGCCCCCGAGCTCAAACTGGTGCCGCAAGATCGGCGTCTCGCCGAAGTGGGTTGGGATCGCACGCCCTTGCCCACCATCATCCAGACCTTTGGCGACGGCTTGCGGGTTGGCGAGTATTTCGATGACGAGGAGCGGCTCGACATCATGCTGATGGGGCAGAGCTCCGCCAATCCGGACGAACTGAAGGCAGTGCCGCTAGCCACCCCCTCCGGGCGCATCGTCCCCCTTGGCGAACTGCTGCGGGTAGAGCACGACATGGGCCCGGCCAGCATCTTCCGGGCCGATGGGCGGCGCAGTATCAGCCTGCAGATAGTCCCTCCGGCGGGCATGACCATGGAGCAGGTGATCGACACCCTGAAAAACCGCAGTTTTGCCGCCATCCGCCCCCTGCTGCCCGCCGGTGGCGAGCTGCGCATTGCCGGCAACGCCGACAGCCTGCAACAGGCGCTCGACAATCTGGGGACCATCTTCCTGTTCGCCGTGGTGATCCTGCTGGTGCTGCTGTGGGGGGTGTTTGCCTCCCTCAAGGATGCCCTGCTGGTGCTGCTCACCCTGCCCCTTGCCTCGGTTGGCGGCGTGCTGGCGCTGCAACTGAGCGGGCTGCTGGTGCCGCTGCCGATGGATCTGCTCACCATCATCGGCTTTGTCATCCTGCTGGGACTGGTGGTCAACAACGCCATCCTGCTGGTGCATCAGACCCGCACCGCCGAGCGGGGCGGCATGAACCGCCAGCTGGCGGTGGCCGATGCCCTGCAAAGCCGGATGCGTCCCATCGCCATGACCAGTCTCACCAGCATCTTCGGCATGCTGCCGCTGATGCTGAGCCCGAGCGAGGGGAGCGAAATTTACCGCGGGCTCGCCACCGTCATTGTCGGCGGCATGAGTTGCAGCACCCTGTTTACCCTGATCCTGTTGCCTGCCTTCCTGCGTCTCGGGGAGCAGGTGGCGATCCCACAACCCCTGCGCCAGCGGGCCTGAGCAAGGAGCTCATCAATGACACATATGATCACCCGAATATTGGCTGGCGCTGCGCTGATTGCAGGCAGCGCGCTACCGGTAATGGCCGATCAGGGCAAGATGGTGACCCTGGCGGATGTGACCCAAGGGGATGCGGCCGCCAATATCTGGGTCAGCGGCACGGTGGCGAGTCGCCAGCAGGCGGCGCTCAGCGCCGAAGTGAGCGGCCGGGTGGAGTGGATCGCCGAATTTGGCAGCCGGGTCAAAAAAGGAGATGAGCTGCTGCGCCTCGACAGTACGGCGCTGCGCCTCTCGCTGGAGCAGGCTCGCGCCGAGCAGGCGAAATGGCAGAGCAACCTGCGCTTCGCTCGCGCCGAATCCCAGCGGATCACCCGGCTGCACCAGCAAAAGAGCGCCTCCCAAAGCCAGTACGACAAGGCCAGTTATGATGTGGAGCAGGCCGCGCTGGCCGAGCGCCTGGCCGCCATACAGGTGAACCAGATTGAAGAACAGCTGCGCCGCAGCCACATCTATGCCCCGTTCGATGGGGTGGTGAACAACCACTTCATCCAGCCCGGCGAGCATGTGGACGCTGGCGAGCAGGCGCTGGAGCTGGTCAACCCGGATCAGCCGGATATCCGCCTGCAGGCCCCCATCCTCTGGGCCCAGCAGCTGGCGCCGCAAACCCGGCTGCGGGTGGAGGGGGAGCAGCTGAGCGGTCACGGCGTCTATTACCAGCGAGCCGCCAGCGCCGATCCCAAGTCGCGCCTCATCGAGTTGCGCCTCAAACCGGAAGCGGGCACCTTCATCATCGGCTCGCCGGTACGGGTTGCCCTGCCACTGGGGGATCAGCAGAGCATGCTGCTGCCCCGTGACGCTCTGGTGCTCGGCACCGATGGCAGCGTGGTCTATCAGGTGGCGCGAAGCGGCAAGTCGCTCAAGGTTAATCGGGTGCCGGTCACCGTGCTGTTTGGCGACAGCCAGCAGGTAGCGGTGAGCGGCGCCCTCAAGCAGGGGGATCGGGTGGTGGTGCGCGGTGCCGGCAGCCTGCAGGATGGCGACACCATAGAATTGTTCAAGGGGTAGCCACGCCCGACGCAGGCTGGCCAATCTTTACCCGCTTGACCCGGGACATACAGCCAAACGGGCCACAGTTTGCTATCTTGGCGGCCATCACTCGCGTTTAGAGCAATCAACACCCATGAGCATTATTTTGGGCATCGATCCGGGTTCACGGATCACCGGATACGGGGTTATCCGGGTCGTGGGCGGCAAGGCCGAATACTTGGGCTCTGGCTGCATCCGCACCGATTGCGGCGAGCTGCCGGAGCGCCTCAAGCAGGTCTATGACGGGGTATGCGAGATCATCACCCAGTTCAAACCCACCGAGTTTGCCATCGAGCGGGTCTTTATGGCCCGCAACGCCGACTCGGCCCTGAAACTGGGACAGGCCCGGGGCAGCGCCATCGTCGCCGCGGTCAACGCCTATCTGCCGGTGAGCGAATACTCTGCCACCCAGATCAAGCAGGCAGTGGTGGGCACTGGCGGCGCCGCCAAGGAGCAGGTGCAGCATATGGTGACCCATCTGCTGAAACTCTCCGCCACCCCGCAGGCGGATGCAGCAGATGCCCTCGGCGTCGCGCTCTGCCACCTGCACACCCGCCAGAGCCTGATCAAGATGGCCGGCCGCGCCAGCAGCTCGGTACGTGGCCGCTATCGCTGAGCCCTTATGTCGCCCACGGCTCGTCTCTGTGTCAGCAAATAAAAAACCGCCCCAGATCTCCGGGGCGGTTTTGTTTTACGCAGGTAACAACCGGCGGGACTTGTCAGATGAATGTTCTCTCACGTAGCCGGCCATATATTCAGCCGCCTTATTCAACCGCGGTATTCGCCCCGGCGAGTCGGGCCTGCTGTTCACCACGCTTTTCCAGCGCCGAGCTCATGGCGAAGGAGAGCGCCTCCAGCTGGCCATCGAGGCTGGCGTCGATGATCCCCACCTCGGTCTCGAGAATGCAGCCCCCCTGATCGAGGCGGGCATCGGCGGAGATCTCGAGATAGCCGATTTCGGGGAAATCCTTGTGTACCCGGGCAATCTGGTCGCGCACCGCCTGCACCTGCTCGGGATGAACCCGTATCGTCACCTGCTTCTGGTTGCTCACCAGCGAGAGCGCCTCGCGCACCACCTTGAGGGTGAGCGCCACCTGATCGTAATCGTGCAGGATCTTGCGCACCGCCTGCAGCACCACCTCGCTCATCTGCTGCTCCACGGTGCGATAGTACCCCTGGCACTGCAACTGGGTCTGGTGGATCAGCACCGCCTGTTCGCGCCGTGCCTCATCAATCCCGGCTTGCCAGCCAAGGCTCTTCTGCTCTTCATAGACGGCGCGGGCCTCCGCCACGATATCAGCCGCCTGGGCGCGGGCGGCCTCTACCAGCTCCTGTGCGCTCAGGTAGGAGAGGTAATCCTGGCTACGCAAAATACGCTGGCTTGGCGCCAGTTGCAGATGGTCACTCTTTATTTCAACAAATGGCAGCATTGGGGGGTTACCTGTTTGGCAATCTTGAGACAAAGCGCCCGGGCCAGTGGCAGCTGATCAGCCGCCAAAGGCCATGATGGTCCGGGTGGCGCAGGGGGAAGTCGCAGGGTGAGACGGCGAGCCCAGTCGGGGTAGCCTGCCCCGGCCGCAGCCAGCCAGAACTGCAAGCCCGCCTCTTCCAGCCCCCCCTCATCGAGCTGAGCGGGCAGAGGCTGCTGCCAGCCAGCGGGCCAGGGGCCGATCAACAAGTCGAGCTGGGAGAGTACGGCTCTGTGCCCCTCCTCCCCCAGCAGGGCGATGATCTGGCGCAGCGTTGGTGCCAGCAAGCAGTGACGGATCGCCTCGCCGTGCAGCACGGCCCCCAAACGGCGCAACAACAGCACCAACTCACTTTGGGGAAAGAGCGCCAATCCACCCAGAGGCACTGGCATCTCATAACCAATCCCCAGCGCCAGCGCCTCGAGCAGAGCGCCGTTACTGGCTGTCAGTGTTCGCCACTCGGGCAGGAGTTTGGGCACCTGCGCCCAGGATGAGGGCAGGTGCGCCTCATGGAGGTAACTGGCCGGGCAAAAGCGCAGCTGATAGGGGGTCAAACCGACCGTCATCCGCGACTCCGGCTCCGGTGCCACATGTATTGCGCCAGGTTGCTGGTCACCACCAGCGCCAGCAACAGGGCAATCAGGCCGCCCAGCCGCCACTTTGAACCTTCGCTCACTTCAATGGAGAAGAGCGAGGTATTGCGCGGCATCAGCGGGCTCTGGCGCACATCCGCCGAGGGCACCAGCACCACGCTGATCCGGTCGTAGGCGAGCCCCTCGATACTGTTGTTGACTAACTGCTTGATCTGCGGAATGTAGGTATCGAGCTGGATATCCGCCGCATGCTTGATAAAGACCGAGGCCGAGGCGGGAGAGGGTTTCTTGCTGATCCCTTCATTGCCCTCCGGCAGCACCACATGGACGCGAGCCACCAGCACGCCGTCTATTTCCGACAGAGTGTTGGAGATCTCCTGCGCCTTGGCATAGGTGAGGCGAGCCCGCTCCTCGGTGGGCGAGGAGATGAGGCCATCCTTGGGAAACACATCCTGCAGAGTGGAGAAGCTCTCTTTTGGATAGCCCTTGCGTTTGAGGGTCTCGATGGCCTGCGCCACGTCGGACTCCTCCACCAGCAGCTTGATGCGGCCATCCTTGTCCGGCTGCTTGTCCGAGGCGATCCCCTCGGTTTGCAGCAACGCCAGCATCTCGTTGCCCTCTTTCTGAGTGACCCCGGTATAGAGCTCCACTTTGCAGCCACTGAGCAGCAACGAGGCGCCAAGCACCCCCATCAGCATCGATCTCTTCACACTACCTCACTGGGTCTTCAACAGGGTTTCTACGTTCTGGCTCATCTTGCCCACTGTCTTGGCAATCAGCTCCTCCTGCATGGTGATCCGCATCAGCGACCACTGCATCTGCATCAGGCTGTTGGGATCATCCCCCGGGGTGGCCAGCTCGGCTTGCAGGCTCTGCTTGGCCTCGACAAACTGCTGCTTCAACTCCCCCAGCTCCCCGAGCAGAGAGCTCCCCATCCCCTGGGATGTGCTCCCCATCGCCTGTTCAAAACTGGCGACATGGGGCGAGGAGAGATCCACCGCTTTCAACTCATCCAGGCTGGTTACCACCGCCTGGGCAGACTGTGCAATTTCCATCACGCCTCCAGATCAAGTTTGTGCGAATTGCGCATCAGATTGTCTACCATGCCGTTGAGCGGGATCAGGGTCATCAGCTCGCGCCGGGCCAGTGCATCGAGAAATTGATGCCCCGCAGGCACGGCGCCCTGCCCGTCCCTGAGCTCGCTCAACAAGTTCAGCAACACCTTCTCCCGCCGCGACGCAAGGGGGTCAAACTCCCGCATGGTGGCTCGCAGCTCCGGCAGATCGATGGCATCCACCACCGGCGACTGACGCTCGCCAAAACGCGCGATCAGCTTGTCGGTGACCGGGGCAAACAATTGCTTGCCAATCTCCGGCGCCGGTTTGTCGCCCTGTTGGTAGATCTGCCAGAGCAGTTCACGCTTGGCGGCTGGTGTTACACCGGCCAGCAAACCCTCAAGGGGTGTCCCCTGTTGCCAGCGTTCGAACAGATCCGGCTCGGGGGTCTTGGCCAGCAGTCGCTCGAACTGGCGTTGGGCCATGGATTCGGGCGGGGGTGGCTGACGCAACGGCTGCTCTCCCCCAAGCTGATCGCTGCCTTCAATTTTCATGAGGTCATCTGCTCGCGCAGGCCTGCGGCAAACTGTTGCAAGGTTGGCTGACCGCTCTGTTCCAGTCGCAGCAACCGTGCAGCCAGCGCCTCCTGCCGACCAAGCCGCCACTCGCACAGGGCCAGCCAGGGTTCGATATCCGGTGTGCAGTGCTCGCCACCAAGCTGCAAAGCGGCCTGGTAATCCCCCCGGTTCATCAGGGAGGAGAGGCGAATGAGCGTTACACATTCGGTTATCTCCGGCGCACCAGCCAGCCAGTCGGCGATGGTGGCCGCCTCCTGGTGACAATGGTGGCCGGTACCAGCCAGCGCAAGTTCGGCCAGTTGTCGCTTGAGTTCAGGGTTCATCATCAAATCTTCTGCAAAATACCCTGCATCAGGTCTTTCATGGCCCGAGTCACGGTGGAGTTGATGTTGTAGATCACCGACCATTTGTTGATCTTGTGCTGCAGCTCGGCCAATAGCGCCGGGTTATCCGGATTGGTTTTCATCGCCTCAATGGCCTTGTTGACCTCGGTGTTGGCGGTGTTGGCCTGACCAGAAAGGTTTTCTGCCACTTGATCGAGGGTGTTACTGTTCTTGTCCGTATAGGTAAAGTAATCAGCCATGGTTGTGCTCCTTTATCTTGCCAATGATCGTGAGCCCCGCCTCGATGGCGTCGGCCTGTTGTTGCCACTCCCGATACTGTTGCGGGGTTCCCCCGCGCAGCAGTTGTCGTTTCACTTCTCCCTGCGCCTGAACAAGCTGCTCATGCAGCTCACGGGCAAAGGCGGGATCAGCGCCGGACAGTCGCGCTTCCAAACTGGTCATCATGCCGCTCGGCTCCTTTTAATTTGACGATGTATTGCTGCTTGCCCTTGCTCACCACCACCGCATCGGGGCGAATAGCCAGCACCCGCACGCCGCTGGAGGTTGCGCCCCCAACCGGATAGCGCTGGTTGTCTGCCAGCACCACATAAGGCACCCGGCCAAACGAGACGCTGCGCACATCGAACTCCAGCTCATCCTGACGCGGCGTTCTGGTCTGGTTGATCAGCTCCAGCGTCGGGTGTGTACCGAACTCTCGGCGAAACTGTTGATTGACCTGCTGAAACTGGCTGAGCTGGCGCTCATCCAGCTGGCCGGAGAGTTCGAGTCGCCCACCTGCCTCGCGCACCCGCAATGTCCCAGCCAGCCCCTGCTCCTGCAGCAAGGCATCGAGGCGCTTGCGATAAGCCCCGGCAATCTGTACCTGATTCTCAATCCCCAGCAGGCCGGGTACCTCCTGCTTGAGCAGAGATTCAATGGTGCTCCATTTGCCATCCTGCCCCTGAATTTCACCACTGAGCTTGAGCCAGCCGGGCTCCTTGCCATTGCGGATCTGCAGCTGTTCATAACCCAGCTTCTGCAAGATAAAGCCGGCACCCTGCCGCAAATCTTCCATGGTGCGCAGCTCCAGCCGGTAGCTGAAACCCTTGCTGTCGAGGTACTGCTGCAAGGCAAGACGCGCGCTGTTCTCATCGACATAACCCGAGAGTTGCCACAGCTCGGGGTCACTGCTGTTCAGCACCACCTGACGGTAGTTTGGTGCGGCCAGAAAGCGCTTCAATGCCTGCTCACTGCGGGCGGATTCGTTCTCGTCGGCGCCATGCCACCAGCCCGTGCCGAGCAGCAAGACCACGGCGACCACCAGACTCAGGCAGAGGACCCCCATCCAGACATCGGCGCCCGCTGCCCGCCGCCGCGGCGCACGAGAAGGAGCAACCACCGCCGCCAGTGCCTCAAGCTGTTCGGGTAGCGAACGACTGTTGTCACAGAAGCTCCAGAGCAGCGGGCCTGCCTCCAGTCGCGTCCCCGCCCTGAGCGTCTCTCCCGCGGTCAGGGCGACACCGTCCTGAGTCGGGGTAATACCGTCCGCCCAGGCTTGCAGGGTGATCCCTTCCCCATTCACCAGCAGTACCAGATGCTCGGGGGCCATCCCCTCATCCACCAGCACCAGATCAGCCTTGAGGGGATCGGAACCTATGACCAGACGCCCCTCTGGCAGAGGAACTTCTACCCCGCGGTTGAGCCCGCGATATACGCGGCACTTCCAGCTCATCGGGTCGCGCCCTCATTGCCCGCCTGCACGCACCAGCTGGCGGCCGGTGTACATTTTTGATCCTTGTTCATTTCGACCAGACGCCACCCCAGCTCATTGCCCATCCGGCACTGAGTGAGAGACGAGCTCTTGCCCCCCTGACGCAGCAGTTGCTGCACATCGCGGGCTGCAGCCAGCGGCTGGCATTGCGCGCCCCCCAGCACCTTGCCAAGGGAGAGACTCTGATTGGAGATCTCATCAGCCCCGAGCACCCCGGCTCGCAGATCCTGACCATTGCCCAGCGCCAGATAGTGGGCAATACCGTCATCAATCAGACGAGGCTCGATGATAAAGAGCCGCACCGAACGACGAGTCTGGGTGTCCTTGCTACGGAACAGCGCCCCCAGATAAGGGATGTCACCAAGGAAGGGCACCTTGCTCAGGTTCTCGCTCATCTCGTCGCGGTAGATACCGCCTATCAGCAGGCTCTGGCCGTGGCCGACCCGGGCGATGGTATCGACCACGGTGCGACTGATGGTGGGAATGCCATCGGCCCCCGCACTGTTGGGTTTCTGGTTGCCATCCTCGATGTGGAGGCTCAGGCTGATCTCGGGTCTGTCACCCATCTGGATCACCCGGGGGGTCATCCGCAACATGGTGCCGTAAGTGATCCCCTGCAGCTCGGCCACCCGCTCACCGCTGATCTTCACGTAATAGGTTTCGCTGTGGTCGATCACCGCCTGGGTGTTTTCCTGGGTCAGCAAGGTCGGGCGGGAGACCACCTGGGCATTGCCTTCGTTTTCCAGCAAGTTGACCCGGGCCAGCAGATAGTCGAGTCCCTTGGAGTCCACCAGACTGCCGAGCGCAGCGCCCCCTTCAATTCCTTTGCGATCGCCGGTGGTCTTGATAATCACCTGCTGGTTGGAACCGGTACGGATCCCCACTCGCCAATCCACCCCCAGCTGGGAGAGATCCTCGGCATTGATGTCGATGATGGAGAGCGCTACCTCAATGCGGGCCGCCGGTTTGTCGAGCGCGGCGATCAGCTTGCCGTACATCGCCATCCGCTCCGGAGCATCGCGCACGATCACCGCATTGAGGGAAGGATCGGCCTGCACGATGGCCTGACCGGAGGTGGCCGTCGCGGCCTTGCTACCCTCGCCGTTGACCATCTGCACGCCAGCATCGCTCAGCAGCTTGGCCAGAATGGTCGCCACACCAGGCGCCGCCACATCAGTATCGCGGTACTGGATGGAGCGATCGGTCGCCGAGGCGTACTTGAGGGGGAAGATCTCGATGGCCAGCGGCCCGGTCTTCTCGCTGCGCAGCTGGGATTGTTGCTCCAGTGCCAGCGCGGTCTGCTCGATCAGCTCAAGGTAACGGGGCGGGCCGGAGACATAGACCAGCCGGTTATCCGCATCGGGGCGCCAGCCAAAGCGGGGCTCCCAGATCCCGGCTCGTTGCAGCGCCTGCTTGAGTTCTGCTGCGCCAGTCTGCTCCAGATTGATGAGACGGGACTGCACTTCGCTGTTCTTGAAGACGTAGAGCACATTGCCGTCGTAGTACCAGACCAGGTTATAGAGGGAGGAGAGCTGCTGCAAAAAGGCGAGCGGCTCGTCATGCTCAAACTGACCGTTGACCTGATCGTTGACCTTGTCGCTGACCACCACCGAGACCTCGTAGTTGGCACCGAAGTTGACCAGCACGTCGCGCAGACTCTCCCCTTCTGCCACATAGCTGTAAGGCATGGGCACCCAGTCCAGCTCCTGTGCCATGGCGGGACGCTGCCACGCCATCACGGCGAGGCAGATCCACAACAGGGGACGCAGCAGGGGTTGCACACTCAAGGGTGCCATATCATCTGTCTCCATTGGGGGGCCAAGGCGGCCTCGGTCAATTGGGGTTCCAACCGCTCCAGCAGGGCGATGTGCTGGCTCAGGCGCTCCGCCAGCAGCGCCTCGTCGAGCCACTCCAGCGCGAGCCGCGCCTCCAGCTGCAAATTGCCAAGATCGTCCAGCACCAGGGCATGGGGGGCATGACGGCCCCAGGCCACCACCTGTTGCAACAGACGCTTTAGCAGCGCCGGATCATGGGCCTCAGCGTCATTCCTCTGGCTGCTTGCAAGCGGGGTACTCAGCAGCAATTCACCGTTTCTGGGGGTCAGAAAGAGGGGATAACCATCGATCCGCAGATGGTACTTTCCCTGTGCGTCGGCAATAAAAGGCCCTTGGCCAAGGTTTGCGGCCAATCGATTCAGTAGCGTTTGCATAGTTCCTCGGGCTATCTAGGGCGCAGGAGGCTGCCAGTAGAAGTGATCCTGACCCAGGGCAATGCCCCGGCCGGCCAGCCACTCATGCAGGGTTAGGGCTGCCTCATCCTGATGGGGCAGAGCCTGCAGGGCATGCCAGAATGTGCCGAGCTCGAGCGGTACCGGCATCAGGTGAACCGGGTCCCCCTCCTTGCTCGTTTGCGCATACCAGGCAGGCCAGGCCAGCTGGAGACGTGTCTCACAATCAGTCTGCAGCCGGGTTAGCTCCTGCTCGCGCTGGTTCAACTGCTCAAGCTGATCGGCGATCCGGCTCTCCAGATCCGCCGGTACATCGACCACGGTCTGCCAGAACACAGCCTGGGCATTGAGCTGGCGGCGCATCACCTGCAACTGCTCCAGTTCGTTAAGCCAGGCGCCGTAAAGTGGTTCAAGACGCTGAACCCACCAGCGGTGCAAGGGATAGAGCACCCAGTGCCACAGCAAGGGACGATCCGCCAGATTGATGCGGTCCCCCAGCTGCTGCATCCAGTCACAACGCTCGCTGCCTGCCAGCCGCAAGATCTGTTGCAGCTCCTCACGCGAGACCGCCAGCGCGGCATCGAGACGGCGCTGAAACCAGATGGAGCCCAACAGGCTCTCCAGTCGGGTTCTTGGCAACAGTCGTTGCAACAGGGCCATCTGCTGCGAGGTGATCACGCCGGCATCCTGATAACGGAGCACGGACAGCTGGCCGACCAGACGATCCCGACTCAGGGTATCTGGCTGGACAACGGTAACCCGACGACCTGCAAACAGGCCCTGGTTAGGTGAATGGTGATCTTGCTGACTCATGCTATGCCTTGCTCATCTTGCTGCGGGCAATAATGGAATGATGTTTCGATATGCTGGCTATTCTATCCATTGCCTCGCTCCGCGGCTTATAAAAAACGTCAGATTATTTTAGTCCGGCGTTAATCTGTGCCGTGTCGGGCTCGGCTTGGCGTACAGCCAAAACGACGACGATAACTCTGGGTAAAATAGGATTGGCTGGAGAAACCGGCCTCCATCGCAATATCGACGATGCTCATTTCACTATTGAGTAATAACTGATGAGCGAAAAGGATCCGCCTTTCACTGATCCAGGCTCGCGGAGAAACACCATATATCGAACCAAACAGCTCCTTGAAAGTGGTCAATCCCATACCGAACTCTTTGGCGAATTCGCTGAGCTTCCACTCCATCAGATAGTGCTTTTCCATAAACTGTTGCAACCGCTCGACCTGGCGATTGCTCAGCTGGCGCAAAATAGACATCAGTTGAGGCCCCTGTTCGCCAAAAGCGAGCAGAAACAGCAACTCTTCGGTGCGTAATTGGGCCAGTGCGGGGGGATGTTCATGTTCGGTCAACCCGCGCAGTCCCTGAATACATTGGGTCAGCAAGGGGGATGAGTGAAACGGCAACAGCGTGGGGGCCATCCCCTCCAGCCGGGGGACTTCACTCAACAGTGAACCGAAACGTTGCAAGAAGCCTTGCAAAAAGGAGTTTGACAGAGGTAGCCAAAGCAGGCGGCAGGGGCCGTCACCGGTACAGACCGCGTAGTTGCCACGGCGCACGAACAGAAGTTCGTTGGGGGATAATTCATAGGTATCGGTACAGTCCTGCCACTTCATCGATCCTTCCAGGAGAATATAAATTCCCTCTTGCGGATGTTCGATAACGTTAAAAGCAGACATGCACCACTGGAGCAGGGCCATATCGCCCTTCTCTGTGGTAGTAATGCCCTTCATGTTTTATTTTCCTGAATCTGCGTGTAGTACCAGTAACACCTCCGGAAGCGGGTCGCTCTCGGGTGCTTTATTATTGCTGTTATTTTTATTTATTATTTTGTAATCAAGTCATTCGCTGGTGAGTTCAAAATTAATCACCATTGAAATGAGGGGGGATCCTACAACAGTCACAAGCAGAAAAACCAGCCTAAAATTAGAGCTAACACACTATTTATCCAATGCAACGACTCATACTTAATGGTGTGCTTACAGAAAAAGATACTTCGTTACAAAAAGAAACCTTCAATCTTAACTGACAAATTAATAAATGATTGATTTGAGGCTTTTTATTTAAACACAATCATTACTGACATTGTGGATAACAAGATTTTGGCTGCAATTGAATAACCATTTTTTTGTCATTAAAAATCTTAAAAACTTTCTGCTGACTCATAGCCTGTACCGCGGTGCCATCCATAAATCGCAAGCGGGCACGCAGATAGATCTCCCCTTCCGCCAGTTGCAGAGGGGTCAAACGCAGATCAAACAGCAATGGCAGCATGGTCACCTCATAACGGGTGGCAGCCACTTGCAACGGACGCCCCCCGATCACGCTGAGCACAGCCACCTCCACTGTCGCCGGACGTGGCAAGGCTTGCGGGAAATGCACCTCGCCCTTGAGTTGCTGTTGCGATGGCTTCAGCTCCGGGGTGGTGACACAACCGGCCAGCATGGCCGACAACATCAGTGCCAGCAGACCTCTCATAACACCCTGATCCGCCGTTCACTCAGCGGGGTGTGCTCACCTTGTTGCAGTCGCTGCAGCGCCAGCTCCTGGACCTGATTGAGGGTAATGGAGCGTCGCAGCAGTGCCGACAGGGGTACCTGGCTCGCACTGGTTGACCGGGCACTCACGGTTCTGCCTGCAAATGCCCCCACCTTGCCCGCCTCTGTCCCATGCAGGGCCAGCGCGCCTTGTGATTCCTGAATCTTCATGGTTATACCCGCACTCCCATCACCTGATCGCTGCTGCCTGCCTCTCGAGTACCGGGTTGCAGCAACTCCTGCCAGAACTCGGCATGCTCCAGCATGCTGGCGAGACTCTCTTCAAGGTACGCCAGGGTCAACCGGCTTGCCGCCATCTGGCGATAGAGCTGCACCGTCAGACTCTCTTCATCGAAACCGAAGTGAAGATTGAACTGATACCAGTGACGATTGAAGCTGGCCAACTGACGGAAAATCCCCTCGCCCACCTGATGCAGCTCGGCCACGTCGGCCTGCAACACCAGCTGATCACGCTCCGGCACCAGGATCAGGCTGAGTTGCAACTGCTCGTCAAAGCAGAGCGCCGCAACCCCCTCCTGATTCAGAGCCAGGGATGGCAAACCATATTTGGTGGCAAATTCAGCGAGCAGTCGATTGATGATGACAGTTACATCCATGATTTCCTCCAGCAGAGAGAAAGGCATGTTAGCCTGCCACCGCCATGCGGGCTGTCACTCAAGGGCGCCACTTTTAAGAAAAATGGCCGGAAAAAACAAAAAGGCGCCCCAGTGGGCGCCTTGATTGCCATGGCGTTTATGCAACGCCGAATGCCGCTTTCCAGGCCTGATTCTGGCTCTGGGAATACTGCTGCATCAGTTGCAGCAGATCTTTCATAAAGTTGGCATTGAAGGACATATTGTCCTCGGCCTTCTGCTTCTCGCCCTGACTGATGGTCGCCTCGACCTCATCTTCTTTCGCATTGGCCTGGCTATCACCCTGTGCCACCTGCACCGCAGAGTTGCTCATTTGCCCCACAGACTGGGTTACGGTGTTGAACACCTGACCCCGTTCGGAAGTGCGAGCAAATTTCTTGTCCAACAATCGGCTCGCATTACTGTCTGCAACTTGATCCTGTTTCCAGACTTTGCCCACATCAGCACGGTCAACCTGCTGGCCCTGCTTGCTCAAGCTATCAACCTTGGCGTCAATCAAGGCCTCGCGACCGGCAATCTTGCCATCAAGGGATTGTTGCTGCTTGATAGTCTTGGCGCCCTTGCCCAGGCTGATCCCGCCCATAATGGCAGAGAACCCCGCCATCACGCCGGAGACCACCGCCATGACGATCATCAGCTTGGCGCCGTGGCGCATCTCGTCAACCTGCGCCTGCTGGCTACTGATGACCAGCTTGTTTTCGATGTCCCGAACCTGCAACCCCTCTTCACGAGCCTGGCGGGCCAGCTTGAACAGCAAGGACATCATATCCATCGCACTGTCCAGCTGCGCAACCATCTGGGTCACCCCTTTGGTATCGAAGGGGATGGAGGGGCGTGGCAGAGTAGGAACGCTCTTGTTCTCTGACCCTTGCGGGCGAGTCGAAACGGCAGCCTCATGGGCCGTGGCCGCACTGCGAACCTGCTGCGCCTCGCCAGCTTGCACCTCGGTCAGCGGGGCAGTACGGGTCACGCCATTTGCATAATCACTGTTAATCATGGTCGGTACTCCTTAGATAGCGGCAGGTCTGCGGGCCAGGTTGTTCATCATGTCGCCCTTGGCATTGATCATCTGGAAGATCATCTCCATGGTCTGCTGGAACGCTTCGAGCATCTGGGCTATCGCCTCCTTGAGCTTGTCGATGACCCCTTGCAACTCGGTCATCTCGCTCTTGCTCAAGGCAAGATCAGCCTGGGCATCGAGCGACTCGGACTCTTTTGTAGACTGGACAGATTTGGTCACGCCGCTCCCGACATCTACCAATACATCAGCCGCTTGAGTACCAACTTTCAATACTTTTGCCGCCTGCCCTGTCACTTTCAGCGCTTCAACCGTGGCCTTAGCCGTGAACTTGGCAGTGAGTTCACTCACTTTTGAGATGAGCTTGGCAGCCGCATCAGCGGCCGTGCTGCTAATCTTGGTAGCCACCTTGCCAATCACAGAGCCAATCGATGAGCCAAAACTGGCACCCAACGAAATAATGGCTAACGCCATTTCTATTCCCATCAAGGCTTTCCCCAGATGCTCCATCACTTCTGGAGAAATGTAGCCAGCATCAGCCAAATGCTGAACTGCCATGTTGACCACGCCAACGACGCCAGCTGCGATCATCAGGGCTCCCGCAGCCGCGCCCACTCCGGTCGCCACCATGATGGCACCGATCACTATCGAGGCGATGGCACTGAGCCAGCCGAAAATCTTGCCAAAGATACCGGCCTTCTTGGCCTCCTGGGCACTCTCTTCAGCCTCTTTGATTTTCTCCTGGTTCTCACCGATCTTCTTCTCGTTTAGCTCACGAGCTCGGCGGATATCATCAAGCTTCAGCTTGGTCTGGGTCTTCTCCAGATCGCTGGTGAGCTTGCCCAGCTCAATCTCGAACGCTTCGGGCGAGGTAAAGGCCGCGGTCACCAACCCGGCGGTGTGCGGCAGAATCAAGCGGGTGTTCTCTTTCACCGAGGCCACCAACTTGCCGATTTCGCCAAGCTGCTGCGCACTGACCTGGCTATTGCTTACCGCCAGCGGTGGATTCAGCGAGACCCCTGACTTGCGGGCCTGACCGGTGACTTGCACCGTTGCGGCATCGAGCTGTGTTTCACTGCGAGGTTGGGTAACGGGCGCCAGGCCCGCAACATCACCTATGTTTCCCAGCGGGGAAACCTGTCTTTCATTGCTGATCGGGTTCATCTTGCAGATCCCTTCTGATTGCGATGGCTTCCAACATGACCTTGGCGCTTGCCGCCAGGTCTGCCTGCCGGGGATCTGTGTCCGCCAGCAGTCGGGCCGAGTGGAAGCCACTCTCGGCCCCGTTCAAATCACCTTGCTGCAGCCGGCACTCGGCTGCATGAAACGGGAAACGGGGATCGTTCAGGTCAAGCATGGCGCCAAAGCTGTAGCTCTGAACCGCCGTTTCAAACTCACCCATCGCCTGGCGGCAGGCACCCAGCCCGAGGAAATAACGCGGCTCGTAGTGATCCAGCATGCAGAGGGCCTGGAAGACCTTGTGAGCATCCTCCCACTTGCCGGCCTGATACTGGCCAAAGGCCAGGGCATAGAGCTGTTCCAAGGTGTCCCCCGAAATATCCTGCAGCATGGCCAGGGTGCCGCCGTCAGCGATAAAGGCTTCCAGCTCTGCTTCGTATTCCGGGGTCAGGGTGGTATCGGTCTGCATGATCTCTCCTCAAATTGCGCCAAGAATGTCGCGCATGATGCTGTCGTATTTCTGGATAAAGCGGTTGAGTGCCTCGATGGCGGCGTTGTAGCGCGAGCTGACGTCGTTGAGGCGGGTGGTCTTTTCGCTGACCTGATCGTTGAGCGGGCGAGAACGGTCGCTCACGCTGGTGGAGAAGTTGCCAAGCTTGTTGTCATCCTTCTTATAGCTGTAGCTGGCTTCGATATTTTCCATCGCACCGCTCTTCTTCTGGCCACTTTCGAGGAACGTTTTAACTGTGATGACCTGCGTTGCTACGATCTGCTCAAGATTGGCTTTTTTACGCTCATAAGCGGCACTGGCCTCACCCAGCGTTTTGGAGTCAAGGCTGGCCGACTTTACTTTTTCCAGCGCATTTTTAGCGTTGGTGAACTCTTGCAGTGCATTTTTCACCAGATCATCGGTAAACATTTTCGACAACAGTTTGAACTCTGCCCCATCCAGAAATTTGGCCTGAGATTCATAGCCATAGAGCTTGTAATCCAGCAGATTGAAATTGGTGTTGAAAGTCGGTTTGTCGGATGCCTCCGAGAGCTTCTTGTTGATCTCGGACTGGATCACCCCGTAGATCTTCAGCTCAGCTGTCATCTCTGCCAGCTCCTCCCGCAACCCTTTACGCTGGTTGTCCTGAAACGCCATCACCCCGGTAAAGGTCGTGATGAGATCGTCATCGATGCGATCCATGGTCAGCGCACTGAGGGAGAGCAGCATAAATTCAGGGACGGTCCAGTGGGTGACTGGCGGGGTTTGTTTTGCTCCCCGCTCGATCATTCCCTTGATGGCGGCGATGGCCGCATCTTGCCCCCCCTGGAACTGGCCCATCGCCCAACCCCCGTTGATCGAGGCGGGATCCGTCAGATAGGCAGCCAGCAACTTCTCCAGCTGCTCCTTGCTCAGCGCAGTCGATGAGTCAGCACTGATGGTGATCTTGCCCTTGAGCAGCTCGACCAGTTCGGTCAACTTGGGGTTTTTATGGCCCGGCAATGCGTCCAGCGCTTGCCCATCAAGCCAGCCGACGAACGCACCAGGGTTGGTGTTGTAGTCAGGGATAGTGCTCATCACGACTCCTTAAATCATCAGTCCGCGCATCATGGTGGGACGGCGACTCTTGCGGCCCTCTCCCGGCTGTGCCGGCAGTAACGCCTGTCTGCGCTGGATCTCAGCCAGCAACTCCTGCTCGGCCACGGCCACTTGCTCGGTCGGCGCATCGAATAGCAGCTGACAGGTCTGATCCGAGAGAGCTAGACCAGCCAGCATCTCTTGCAACAGAGCGTTGCGGTGATCGCTGTCGGCAATCGCCTGCTCTGCCTGCGATATGGTCTCGCTATGGTCGGCAAAACGCGGTTGTTTCATCTTGGCTCCTATTCTATGAGGCCCCTTTGGACATGCCTGTCACGCAAGGCCGTGCTTTTGTCGTTTTCGCATATCCCGCAAGGAACAGACTCGCTCGGCGGCCAGCATGAACCAGCCGGGCTCGGGTTCACTGGCTCCCGTCCAGCGCAGGTAGAATCGGCCAAGCCGCTCACCGCTCAGGCTACTGCCGCGAAAGACATCGACGTTGCCGTAGAGGTAATGGCCCGGCCCGAGCACTGTCAGAGTGGCTTCGGCCAGCAGATAGAGGGCGGCAAAGGGATTGGCCAGTCCGGCCCGTTCCCCCTCTCGGCGCACCAGCAGGATCCAGACCCGTCGGGTCGCAGGATCAAAGCGCCAGGCGAGATAAATTTGGCGATAGCAAAAACCGTGGCCGATCTGGATGGGAGTCGCCCCCAGATGGTGAGGGGCCACCGCCACTCCCATGGCCTGCAGCCAGGGGATCAGGGGGTCAGAGGTTAACGGCTCCCCCCTCACAGGCAGACCCTCCCGAGGGGCTGGATATTGATCTGCTGGGTCAGCTCCTGATAGGAGAGCACCGGCAGGGCGTGGTAATCCCCCTCGATGAGCTTACGCACATAGCGGCGGATATCCATGGAGACGATGAGCACCGGCTTGTTCTGCATCTGGGCCAGATCACCGACGGTATGGCGCACCTGATCGAGGAAGCTCTGGGTAATGGTGGGATCGAGCGCCAGATAGCTGCCGGCGCTGGTCTGGCGAATGCCGCCGCGGATCTGCTCCTCCACCTGCTGATCGAGCAAATAAGCGGGCAAGATGTTGTTGCCGTTGGCGTACTTGTAGCAGATGTAGCGCTTGAGGCTGCTTCGGATGTACTCGGTGAGCTGCACCACATCCTTCTCTTTCTGGCCCCACTCCACCATCGCCTCGAGGATGGCGCGCATGTTGCGGATGGAGATATCCTCCCCCACCAGCCGCTGCAAAATTTCGGTCATTCGCTGCAGCGGGATGATGCGTTGCGCTTCCTTGACCAGCTCGCCATAGCTACCCTCCATCTGCTCCAGCAAGTAACGGGTCTCCTGAATGCCGATAAAGTCCTCGGCATATTCCCGCAGCACATGGGATAGATGCCAGGTCACCACCTGATCGGTGGTGAGGGTGGCCAGCCGTGACTTCTCCAGCCGCTCCTGATGTTCATTAGCGACCCACAAGGTCGGTTGTCCCGGCAGCAACGGCGCCCCCTCTTCGTAGGGGATCCCCAGCAGATCGAGCTGGGAGGCGCTCTCCTGCACCAGCTGATGGCCCGGGCGCAGCTGACCGCGGGCGACCGGCACCTCCTGCAGCTGGATCAGGTATTCGCCGGGCCCCATCCCCTCGTTGAAACGCAGGTGAATACCCGGGAAGGGCACCCCGAGATCGAGATAGAGGGCGCGGCGCACCCGCACCAGTTCGTCGTTGAGGGCTATCGCCTCCAGCTCGGCCTGCAAAGCGGCATCCACATCGATCAGGAGCGGCACCGTCATGGCGAACTCCTCCTTCTCCCCCAGCTTGCCCCGCGGCTTGCTGCCCGGTTTTGGCTTGCTGCGGGCGGCGGGGGCTCCCGCCCCCTGCGCCAGCACGGCAGGAAGATCCTGACTGTTGCTGCTCTGCGCCTTGCGCTGACGCAAGCCGATAAAATAACCGCCTGCCGTGACGATGGCCGCCAGCGCAAAGAAGGTGATCATCGGGAAGCCCGGGATCAGACCAAACAACACCAGCAACAGACCGCCGATCAGCAGCGCCTTGGGCTGAGCCACCACCTGGGCGCCAATATCGGTACCCAGATCGGAAGACTCTTCAGAGGAGACCCGGGTAACGATGATCCCCGCGGTGATGGCGATCAGCAGCGCCGGCACCTGGGAGACCATGCCATCACCTACCGTCAGGATGGAGTAGAGCTGCAGCGCATCGGCGGCGGATAACCCCTTCTGGGTCACCCCTATGGTGACGCCGCCGAGGATGTTGACGAAGATGATGATGAGGCCCGCGATGGCGTCCCCCTTCACAAACTTCATGGCGCCATCCATGGAGCCGAACATCTGGCTCTCTTTCTCGATGACCCCGCGACGATCCCGCGCCTCGTGCACGTCGATCACCCCGGCGCGCATGTCACCATCGATACTCATCTGCTTGCCGGGCATGGCATCGAGGGAGAAACGGGCACTCACCTCGGCGACCCGCTCCGAACCCTTGGTGATCACCAGAAACTGGACGATGGTGATGATGAGGAAGATGACGATCCCCACCACCAGATTGCCCCCCACCACGAAGTTACCGAAGGTGTAGACGATCTGCCCCGCATCGGCCTGCAGCAGGATCATCCGGGTGGTACTCACCGACAAGGCAAGCCTGAACAGAGTGGTGATCAGCAGCACCGCCGGAAAGGCGGAGAACTGCAGCGGCGAATTGATATAAACCGCCATCATCAGCAGTACCACCGAGATGGTCATGTTGATGGCAATCAGGATATCGAGGGCCACCGGCGGCAGCGGCAAGACCATCATAAAGACGATGGCCAGCAGCAGGATCGCCAGCATGATGTCCTTGCGCTCGCCGATCCGGCGCAGCAGCTCAAGGGAGCGTTGATTCATTCTGCTCTTCCAGTTCGAGGTATTGTTGATAGGCAAAACGGGCTTCATCCAGCCGCCCTGCCAACTGGCAGGCCCGGCTGCGACAGAGCCAGAGCGGGCCGTCGGCCTCCCCTTGCTGCATCAGCTGATCGACATGGGCCAGCGCCGCCTCCCCCTCCCCCTGTTTGAGCAGGGCCACCAGCAAGGTCCGACGCCCTCCCTGATGGTCGGGGTGGATCTGCAGCAGGGCGGCCAGCAGCACGCTCGCCTTGTCGGGGTGGCCATATTGCAGTTGCAACCAGCCGGTGAGCAGCAGCGCATCCTGCTGCTGTGACGTAAGCACCATGGTCATACCTTGTGCAGCAGATGAAGTGTCATCTGCATCAGTTGTTCATCGGCGTGCATCTGTTCGAGCAGCGCAGCGGCCGCTCGCAACTCCGGGCTCTGCCCTTCTGCCAGCACACTGCGCAGACCCTGCATCGCCTGATTGAAATCGACCGGCCGCAGCAAGTCGTGAAAGCCGCGATCCGGGGTGGCGAAATCGAGCAGCGCCCGATCCGCCAGCCGCTCGGGGTAAAGGCGGCTGATATGGGGTTCGATGGACTGGCCATCGGGTAACAGGGCATAACGCCCCGGCAGGCTTCGCTCCTGATCGTCGAGGGAGATGGCGCTAAGCTGCTCGATCCCGATATGCGCGGCAGTGATCCGGCTCATGACACCAGCACCTCTCGCTGCAGCCGGGTCAGGGTGGTCACTGCCTGATGGAGCTGGGGCAGAGTCACGGCCCGCTCATCGAGAGTGACGAAGAGGATAAGCTGATCCTCCCCCAACCAGCCGCTGCGCACCGGCAGTGCCGGCCCCTGCGCCGCGGCAGTCAAGGTCATGGCGCGGCGGATCGCCTCGCCACTCTGATGCCAGGGCACAGCACGGGCCAACCAGAGGGTCAGTTGCCCCTGATGGAGCTCCAGTTGCAGAGTGCCGCTCTGCTCCAGTTCAAGCTGGATCAGCGAATGGGGGTTATCCCCTATGGTGATGCCCAGATCCTGGCAAAACTGCACCAGCAGGGGTTCAATCCAGTTCATGACGACTCTCCAGACAACTCATCCTCTTCCCGCTCGATGGCGTTATCGAGCGCACCCTGACAGCACTGCAACAGGTTCTGGCGCTGCTCCTCCTCACTGAACAGCTCCACCGGCAGCAGGCGGATCAGCCGCTTGAGCTCTTGATAGAGCAGCACCTGCTGGCGACAATCTGACAGCTCAAGAACCACACCGACCTGCTCCACATCCCGCACGCTGGCCCAGCGTTTCTCCACCAGGGCGATCAGATCGCCCATCAGCTCAGAAGGCCCGTATGCCATGGGCCGAGCCCTCCTTCACCCGTTGCCACAGCTCGTCCACTTGCGCCGAGAGAGTGTTGAGCAGCCGCAGCTTGTGCATGTCGCTCATCACCCGCTCCAGCTTGACCGGATCGAGCCAACGCTGCTGGCTATCGAGATCGGCACTCAGGGCCTTCATCATGAAACCGGTCACCTTCTCCAGTGCACCGTTGCCAAAGCGGCTGTGAATATCGCGCCAGGCGGCAGAAAGGGCACGATAGTCCTGCACCGCATCGCGATAGAGATCCCGTAGATCCTGCTCGGCTCCCACGCCCGCTTTGGCCGCTTCGGCTGCGGGGCCGGTAATGCGGGCTCCCAGCACGATGGCACTGCCCTGCTCGTCCGCCAGCTTGGCCAGCGCCTGCTCCACCAGCGCCAGGGTGCCCTGCATCTCCGGTCGTCCGGCGAGGGCCTTGCGCGCCTGACAGAGCGCCTCGAACTGCTCGCTCACTTCCCCCGAATAGCTCTCGAGGTAGGCCAGCAGCTGGGAGAGATTGGCCAGCCGACCGCTGCCGAGGTGGCTCACCATCTCCTTGATCTTCTGCTGGCGCTCCAGCTCCGGCACCTTGTCGAGGTAGTCCCCCACCAGCGCCTCGATCTCGCTGATGCGGGCATGGCTGTCACTCAGCTTGCGCTTGGCGAGCGAAAGCTCAGCGCGCTCGGAAAAGACAAAGGTGAGCTCTTCAGCGGCATCGGCCAGCGACTGAGCGGCACTGGCCAGCACGACCCGCTCCCCCTGAAATTGCCCACCCTGCAGGGGAGCCTGACGGGATGCGACCTCTGCTCCGCGCAGCTCGGGCTGGGCGGCAGGGGCATAGGGGTTGCTCTGGATAATGGCCATGAAAACTCCCGTGACGAATGGATTGACGAGGATGGCATTATAAAAATCGCCCTCGCCTCCCTATGCCAAAATCGGCCGTGAATTTTTAGCCCGCCCCCAACGGTTTTCTAAAAAGTCCCGACTCGCGCTGAAATCCCCGTAGCCCCCCATCCCCTATAGTGGCCACCAGTTTCAATGGCGCAGATTGTTATGACCCTCTCCCTCGACCACATCCCCGACCAGCTTCGTCACGCCATCGACGAGTGCCGCCTGATCCAGATCCGTGGCCGGGTCACCCAGGTGACCGGTACCCTGCTCAAGGCAGTCGTCCCCGGGGTGCGGATCGGCGAGCTCTGCCATCTGCGCAACCCGGACAACACCCTCTCCCTGCAGGCTGAGGTGATCGGCTTTGCCCAACATCAGGCGCTGCTAACCCCCCTTGGCGAAATGTTCGGCATCTCCTCCAATACCGAGGTGAGCCCGACCGGTGCCATGCATCAGGTCGGGGTCGGCGATCATCTGCTCGGTCAGGTGCTCGATGGCCTCGGTAACCCCTTTGGCGGTGGCCATCTGCCGGAGCCCGATGCCTGGTATCCGGTCTATCGGGATGCGCCGGCCCCCATGAGCCGCAAGCGCATCGCCGAGCCCATCTCGCTCGGTATTCGCGCCATCGACGGCCTGCTCACCTGCGGTGAGGGGCAACGGATGGGGATCTTCGCGGCCGCCGGTGGTGGCAAGAGCACCCTGCTGGCGTCGCTTATTCGCAGCGCCGAGGTAGATGTCACCGTGCTGGCGCTGATCGGTGAACGGGGCCGTGAGGTGCGCGAATTTATCGAAGCGGATCTGGGGGAAGAGGGGCTCAAGAAGGCTGTGCTGGTGGTGGCCACCTCGGATCGTCCCGCCATGGAGCGGGCCAAGGCGGGCTTTGTCGCCACCTCCATCGCCGAATATTTCCGGGATCAGGGCAAGCGGGTGTTGCTGTTGATGGATTCCGTCACCCGCTTTGCCCGTGCCCAGCGCGAGATTGGTCTGGCCGCCGGCGAACCGCCGACCCGACGGGGCTATCCACCCTCGGTGTTTGCCGCCCTGCCCCGCCTGATGGAGCGGGCCGGTCAGTCGGACAAGGGCTCCATCACCGCCCTCTATACCGTGCTGGTGGAGGGGGATGATATGACCGAGCCAGTGGCTGACGAGACCCGCTCCATCCTCGATGGCCACATCATCCTCTCGCGCAAGCTGGCGGCGGCCAACCACTACCCGGCCATCGACGTACTGCGCTCTGCCAGTCGGGTGATGAACCAGATCATCGCGCCCGGGCATCAGGCGCAGGCCGGTCGCCTGCGCAGCTGGCTGGCCAAGTACGAAGAGGTCGAACTGCTGCTGCAGATCGGCGAATACCAGAAGGGACAGGACAAGGTGGCCGACGAGGCGATCACCCGTATCGAGGCCATTCGCCAGTGGCTGAAACAGGGCACCCATGAGCCGAGTTCACTGCCCGAGGCGCTCGCCACCCTGGAGGCGCTGACCAGATGATCGGCCGCCTGCAACGGATCAAAGACCTGCGGCTGGAGCGAGCCGAGCAACAGCTCGCCGCGCAACAGGCCCGACTGCAACTCGCCCGCATCCGCCAGCGCGAAGCGGAGCAGGAGAGTCTCGACTACCGCCAGTGGCGCCAGGCTGAAGAAGATCGGCTATTTGCCATCTGTCAGGCGGAGCAACTCGATCGCAAGGGGCTCAAGGCGTGGCAACAACAGGTTGCCCTGCTGCGGGAGAAAGAGGCCCACCTTGAGCAACTGGCCGCCGAACAGGGCGAACGGGTGGCTGAAGAACGCATCCGCTTGCAGGAGCGCCAGCAGGCGGTACACCGCGCCCGCCAGCAGCAACAGAAATTTGCCGAATTACACCGTCAGGAGCTGGCCTCACAGCAAGCCCTGCGCGACTACAACGAAGAGCAGGAACAGGAAGAGTTCCGCCAGCAGATCAGGATGTAACGAGTCATGAAGCGAATCCTCCCGATACAGGGCACAGTGACAGCCCGGGGTGATACCCAGATGGCTGAAGCCAATCGGTCGCAACAACAGCGTTTCGAGCAAGCGATGCGGCTGGATCAGAACCTCAAAGAACGCGGCCACAACCCGCAGCCTGATGGTAAAGGGCAGATCCGTCATTCACAGAGAGTGACGGACGTCCCCCCCTTGCCGCAACAGAATATCTACCGCGCGCCCTCAGAAGCTGGCAAGCCAGTTCCCCTACGCCACACGACCAAAGGCACTCAGCCTGACAACAAAGAGATCACATCAAAACAACAGCGGCAGGGGAGCGGGCAAACCAACCCGCAACAGCTAACATTCACGCCCTCTAACGGAGATCAGAGCCAGCGCCTTACTGATGAGCGAGTGGCAGCAACAGATATCTCAGCTAAAGAAAGGCACGACAAACCCACTTTTGCTGCACATTCTGGCGCTGAACTGCTCGACACAAACCCGATAGCGGTAACGGACTACACACCACTCGTGCCACCAACCATTGCACCAATAAATGCAATAACACTGACGCTTGATAAGGCTCGCGCATCTCGTCAACAAACCAAGCACACACAACTCACTGCACAGGACAACGAACAGCGCCACCCCATACTGACGATAACAGCTAATCCGGCCGCACTGAGGCCAACAAATACCCGCAGCGATGTAATTTCGACGCACCTCAACGAGTCTCTGCCGCTCACCGAGGGGGTTGGGAGCAAGCTCACCGCGCAACCGGAGAGCATGCAAAGAGATCCAGAGACAAGCTTGCTTGAAAGCTCTGCCGATTTGGGGCTAACCGCCATTATTACCCAGCCCTATGGTCATGTTACCCAAGCCACGCAGACTGAAAACGAGTGGCTTGAAGAACAGCATCCAGTCATTGAGGCTTATGAGGCAAGCAGCGCCAACCCGTTACACACCCTCGCCAATACCACGCCACATCTACTGCCATTGGCAACGGACAGCGAGGCGATAACTCCCAAACTACCCCCCCCCCAGCCAACTGAGGTCGGTGAACAGGTAGCTCAACTTGACGCAGAAATACCACCGCTGGTGGCACTCAAGCCAGTCACTACAGGTGAAACAGCCCCAAAAAATGAGCTTTTTGCCAACCCGACTATCTGGGGCGCTCCCCTTGCCGTGACCCCAGGGGATCTGCAGCTCGCCCGGCTGGCACCTGCCGAAAATAATCGGGAACTGGGTCAACTGCTGGAGTGGCTGGCAGTGGATATCTATCAGGAGCTGGGCCGCCCGGAGCGTCCGCCGCTGCTGCGCCTGACGTTGCCACAGCTGGGCGATCTCTCCATTCGCATCGCTCACCACCATGGCGAGTTGCAGATCGAGATTCTGGCAACCAGCGAAGGGCAACTGCTACTCAATCAGGGGCGCAGCGATCTGGTCGACCGCCTGCAACGGCTCTATCCCGGCGAGCGGGTCTCCCTCGATCTCTTCGGCCAGCCCGACAGTGAGCAGGGCTCACGCCATAAACGATCCATCTACGAAGAGTGGGATGTCGACGCATGACACCGATTACCCTCACCTCCGCCTCGCTGGCAGAGCTGACTTTACAGCAGACCCTGAGCCAATACCGCCAGCACTTTGGCTGGAGTGGCGGCGAGCTTCTCCTCACCATCGGTTTGCCGCCTGCGACGCTCGATACCCGGCTGCAACTGCAGTGGCAGGGGCTCTCTTTGCCGCTGTTGTGCAACGGCGCAGAGCTGGCGCACTGGCTGGCGCCGGATCTACAACAGGCGGCACTGTTCAGCCTGCCCGAGCCGCTGCAACTGGCACTGATCGAACGGCTGGGACAACCCCTCGGTGGCCTCACCTGCTCGGCGCTGACCCGACCGGAGAGTAACGTTCAGACCGATGAGCCAGCCTTGCAACTGCTGTTACAACGGGAGGGGGCCAGTCTCGCTCTCTGGCTGCCGCAGCCCGAGCCCCTGCTGGCCAGATTGCCACCACGGCCACGGCAGCAGCGGTTGCCGCTGCCCCTCACCCTCTCGCTGCAGTGGGGCGAGATGGGGCTGACCATGGATGAGCTCGTCACCCTCGCTATCGGCGATGTGCTGCTGCCGCCACCCCATCCGCAGCTCGGCCAGCAACTGCTGGTCTGCGTGGAGGGTCGCCCCTTTGCCTACTGCCAACCCCATCAACAACATCTGGAATTGACTGCCATGCATAATACTGCCTCCGCTGAACCCTTCGGCCCGACCGAACTGGATCAACTGCCGATCCAGGTGAGCTTCGAAGTGGGCCGCCAGACCCTGGACTGGCATACCCTCACCAGCCTGCAACCGGGCGCCCTGATCGATCTTGGCACGCCCCTCGATGGCGAAGTGCGCATCATCAGCAACGGCCATTCGCTGGGAACGGGCCGACTGGTGGAGATCCAGGGTCGCCTGGGTGTACGGGTCGAACGCCTCGACAACGAGTCACAGTCATGATCCAGTTGCCAGACGAGCTAAACCTTATCGTCGGGCTGGCCCTGCTGGCCCTGCTCCCCTTTATCGCCGTGATGGCCACCTCCTTCGTCAAGCTGGCGGTGGTCTTCTCGCTGCTGCGCAACGCCCTCGGGGTGCAGCAGATCCCCCCCAACATGGCGATGTACGGGCTGGCGATCATTCTCAGCATCTATGTGATGGCGCCGGTTGGCTTTGCCACCCAGGATTACCTGCGCCAGAACGAGGTGTCGCTGGCGAAAGCCGAATCGGTGGAGAAGTTCCTCGATGAGGGGATTGCCCCCTACCGCGACTTTTTGAAAAAGCAGATCAAACCGCGGGAACACGCCTTCTTTATCGACAGCACCAAGCAGCTCTGGCCCAGCAAATATGCCGACCGGCTGGAGCCAGACAGCCTGCTGATCCTGCTGCCCGCCTTTACCGTGAGCGAGCTGAGCCGCGCCTTCGAAATCGGCTTTCTGATCTACCTGCCCTTTATCGCCATCGACCTCATCATCTCCAACATCTTGCTGGCGATGGGGATGATGATGGTCTCCCCCATGACCATCTCGCTGCCCTTCAAGCTGCTGCTGTTTGTGCTGCTCGATGGCTGGGCCCGCCTGACCCACGGGCTAGTCATCAGTTATGGAGGCTAGCATGAGTCACGCCGATATCCTTCACTTCACCAGCCAGGCGCTCTGGCTGGTGCTGATCCTCTCGATGCCACCTGTGCTGGTGGCGGCGCTGGTGGGCACCCTTGTCTCTTTGCTGCAGGCGTTGACCCAGATCCAGGAGCAGACCCTGGGCTTTGTCGCCAAGCTGATCGCCGTGGTGATCACCCTGTTTGCCACCACCGCCTGGCTGGGGAACGAGCTCTACAGCTTTGCCGACATGGTGTTATTCAAGGTACCGCAGATCCAATGACGCTGGAGAGCCTGCAGGCCCAGATGCTGGCCTATACCCTGCTGCTGCCGCGCTTTATCAGCTGCTTCGTGATGCTGCCGGTGCTGAGCAAACAGATGCTGGGGGGGGCGATGATCCGCAACGGCGTGGTCTGCTCGCTGGCGCTCTACGCCTACCCCACGGTCGCCGACACCTTGCCGGATCAGATCGACGGCATGGCGCTGGCCATGCTGATCGCCAAGGAGGTGCTGCTCGGCCTGCTGATCGGCTTTGTCGCCGCCATCCCCTTCTGGGCCATCGAGGCGAGCGGTTTTCTGATCGACAACCAGCGCGGTGCCGCCATGGGTTCCCTGTTCAACCCGAGTCTCGGCAGCCAGACCAGTCCCACCGGCCTGCTGCTGACCCAGACCCTGATCACCCTCTTCTTTGCCAGCGGCGCCTTTCTCGCCCTGCTGGCCGCCCTGTTCCAGAGCTACATCAGCTGGCCGGTGGCGCACTTTTTCCCCACCATCGACGAGCAGTGGGTCAACTTTTTCTACAGCCAGTTCAGCCATATGTTGCTGCTCTGCGCTTTGCTGGCGGCACCGCTCTTGATCGCCATGTTTCTGGCCGAATTCGGGCTGGCGCTGATCAGCCGCTTCGCCCCCTCCCTCAACGTCTTCGTGCTGGCGATGCCGATAAAAAGCGCCGTCGCCAGCCTGTTGCTGGTCATCTATATCAAGCTGATGATGGATCACGCCTATCAACAGGTGCTGGCGGTGATGGATCCGCTGCAACTGCTGATCCCCATTCTGGAGGCGCGATGAGCGGCGAGAAGACCGAACAACCCACCCCCAAAAAGTTGCGGGATGCCCGCCAGAAGGGGCAAGTGGTCAAGAGCAAGGAGGTGGTCTCCACCGCAATTATCCTCAGTCTGGTGGGCATGCTGATGGCGATGTCCGACTACTACCTCGAACATCTGGGCAAGCTGATGATGATCCCGGAGTCCCACATCAACCTCCCCTTTACCCAGGCGCTCAACCATGTGGTGGAGAACCTGATGCAGGAGATGGCCTATCTCTGCATTCCGCTCCTCGCGGTCGCGGTGCTGGTGGTGCTCGCCTCCCACTTCGCCCAGTACGGTTTTCTGCTGAGTGGCGAGTCCATCAAGCCCGACATCAAAAAGATCAATCCGGTGGAAGGGGCCAAGAAGATCTTCTCCATCAAGAGCCTGATGGAGTTCGTCAAATCCCTGCTCAAGGTGAGTCTCCTGAGCCTCTTGGTGTGGGTCACCATAAAGGGCAATCTGCAGGCGATGCTCCAGTTGCCCGGCTGCGGCATGAGCTGCATCACCCCGGTGCTGGGGGGCATGCTGGGCCAGCTGATGGCGGTTTGCGCCATGGGCTTTGTGGTGATCGCCATCGCTGACTACGCCTTCGAACACTACCAGCACATCAAGCAGCTCAAGATGAGCAAGGACGAGGTGAAGCGGGAGTACAAGGAGATGGAGGGGAGCCCCGAGATCAAGAGCAAGCGCCGCCAGTTCCATCAGGAGTTGCAGTCGAGCAACATGCGCGCCGACGTCAAGCGCTCCTCGGTCATCGTCGCCAACCCGACCCATATCGCTATCGGTATCCGCTACGAGCGGGGAGAAACCCCGCTGCCGGTGGTGACCCTCAAGTTCACCGATGCCCAGGCGCTGCAGGTACGCAAGATTGCCGAAGAGGAGGGGATCCCTGTGCTGCAACGCATTCCACTGGCCCGTGCCCTCTATCGGGATGCCCAGCTCAACAACTACATTCCCGCCGACCAGATTGAGGCAACCGCCGAGGTTCTGCGCTGGCTGGAGCAGTGGCGCCAGAGCGAAGGGCCACAGTGGTAGGGCAGTACGCTGCCCGCCTGGCCAAACAAACTGCGCAACACGCGAAAAACTGACAAATCCCCGACCGCTCCCTGATATAGCGCGCCGTCACGGCTCGGTATCATCCCCTTATCGTCAACCCTGTCGGGAATCACATCATGGCCTTACCAGCAATCGGTGGACACATTCACCTCAACCGCCCAGCATCGCCCCAACAGACAGAGGCCAGCCCGCTGCTGGCCAAGGGTAACAAGCTGTTCGAACAATCCGTCAAGCGCGGCATCGGCCACTTCCAGAGCAGCGATCTCAAGCAGGTCATCAGCGCCCTGCGCCAGTTGCAAAGCGCCCCCGATAGCGGCAAAGCGCAGCGGGTGCAGGATGCGATCCAGCACTGGGAGCAGCACCACCCCAAAGAAGTGGCTGCACGCGGCGCTCGTCTGAATGAACTGAAGCAGGCCCTGGCAGAACAGGGGGCCATCACCAGAGGCGCCCCGCGACATGAACCGAAAGTGATGGCAGGTGGCACCCAGGCCCTGCTGCAAAAGAGCATGGCCGGACTTGAAAAACTGGGCAGCTACGCCTGCACCGACGCCCAGACCTTTGTCCAGCCCAACAACCCGAGCTATCAGAAGATCATCGGCAAACTCAACGCCTTCGGGCAGGATCCCCAGCGCCTGGCAGCCAACCAGCGCGCCAACAACAGCGCCAATATGGCCGCCATCCAGATAACCAGAAACAAGCAGCCACTCTCCTTGCGCACCATGGAAAACATCGCCAAGGCGGTGGATGACGCCAAGGCCGGTTGCTGCTCGACCCTGGCCTATTCGGCGGCGGCCGAACTGCTGCGCCACAACAGTGACCAGCGGATCGAAGTGCTGGCCCATCGTGGTGCACAAGGTCACGCCCAGACCCACTGCTTTGTGGTGATTGGCCGCGCCGAGGGGAGTGAACTCACCAAGCCGGAAAGTTGGGGGCCACACGCCAAGGTAGTCGACCCTTGGGCCGCCACCATAGGGGCGCCACTGGTCGGTACCCCTGCCCGCCCCCCTATCGCCAACCTGTGGCCGCCCACAGAGTCGGTCTTTGATAACACCCATCGGGAGGATTAATGATGTTCCATGCCATGCTATCGACCCTCGTTCGCCAGCTATCCCTGCCGCAGGAGTGCCTGCATGAAGAGGGACTGGATCTGCAGGCGGGCCCATTCAGCCTTCATATTCGCGAGCGGGATCAACTGGTGACCCTGTTTATCCCGCTGGAGGATATCCAGACCCCCTCCCTCGCCGCCATGGCCGACTGGCCTGTGCTGCAACTCAGTAGAGACAGCGAGCAGAGCACCCTGCTCTGGTGTCGCGAGTGGCTGGACAAGCTGGATGTGGATCTTCTGATTGAGCTTGTCAGCCGCATGCTGCATCAGGCCGAAGCCCTGACCCAAGGCACAGCACTAGCAGCTACCGAGCTCATCGAGCCCGCAATCGAACCAGCCATGTCACGCCCGGACTGCGCTATCCCGACGACCATTCGCGGCTGATTTCGGCGTCTGCTCATAAGGGAAAACAGCGCAACCATAACGGGGCCATCACTGATGGCCCCGTTATGTTTTCAAATCCACATCAAGTTGACCTTACACCCGCCCTCACCTTTGTCAGCTCACCGGCCCGCGAAATCGGCCGTCAGGCGGCCAAACGACTGCTGACCCGGATGCAGCAGCCCGAGCTCGCCCCCAACCGCCATATCATCACCCCCAATCTGCAAAAGCGGGAGTCGGCTTGAACTAGCTGGGCAAGCCTGCAGCCGCCATATCATCACCGCTCACCAGCAAACCGCAGAAGCGGGCATCGGCCTGAGCTGGCTGGGCAAGCCTGTAGCAGCGCAAAATGTGAGGCTGTTCACTGCGCCAGCAAGGAGAGATTGAGAGCCAAGTGGAGAAGGATATGATGGGCGTCCACTTTCTTCACGAGCCTCTTTATGAGCAACCCGCACGACCAGAATCCGCCGAGTGAAATCCATCGCTGTGACAAATGCAGGGAACGTACCCGCCATATCGTGGTGCTGGTCGCCCGCGATCACAGCCAGGACATCATGCCCAAGGATCCGCGCAAAACCTTCTGGCAAGCCTTTCGCTCCAGCAGCCTGACCAATGCGGTATTCGGCCAGACCCTCGCCTATCAGGCCACCCATGTA
Source organism: Aeromonas sp. FDAARGOS 1416 (assembly GCF_019048085.1). Taxonomy (NCBI): domain Bacteria; kingdom Pseudomonadati; phylum Pseudomonadota; class Gammaproteobacteria; order Aeromonadales; family Aeromonadaceae; genus Aeromonas; species Aeromonas sp. FDAARGOS 1416. Next base: position 2,392,962 of record NZ_CP077301.1, read on the forward strand.
AAACATCTGATCTGCGAACGCTGCGGCGAGAAGTTTCTGGAGTATTGAGTGGTGGTTGTATCCGGCATGAGGTGAAGCTCTGTCTGCGGTCACTGTCCCAAGTGGGCGAATAGCAGCCACTTAATAAGTAATTTATTGATCTCTGGCAGGTTTTTGCCCGACTGCGGTTTCCCCCTACCCCTCTCTCAATTAATATGCCCCACTTGGCAACCACTCTTGCAGAGATAACCCTGTGCAGCCGTTGCGCCAACCACCACATCGCCGGATAACAGCAGCAGGCTGGAGGCTGTAATCCACGGGCGGTAGCGTGGGTTTTGTAGGTTGGCGCAGAGCGAAGCCCCACAAGCGAGATATTTAAAAACATCGCGAACGTCCGATTATGTTGCGCTAATCGAACCTACGGGCTTTCTCGTGTAGTTAGTCCGTTACGCCTTCGGCTCCACTCCCATTTTCAAGCCCTGTAATAGTAGTTTCAAGTCTACTGTAAACCTTATAAAAACTATATTGCTAAAATTCCTGAATAACATTCCAGCACTTAAAACCTATATAAAAATATATCTAAAGACTATATTTTTATATTTCATATTAAAAATAGGAGATGGTTAGTGGGTAGCTATACCAATTTCATGACAGCTGTCATATGCGGAATGATCAAGATCGCGCCTGTGTTTTTTAGCAAAAAAATGAATCTTGCCAGCAAGTTCTACTACGAAACAAAAGAATATCACGCACATAATAAAGAACGTAAAACAAACAACATAATCACTCATTACAGTCTACTCAACCCACAACTAAAATGGAAAGCAAAAGCCATCAGTAGCTTTTGTTCCATCACTCAAGATAACGCAATAAAATTAAAATATTGGAAAGTTAAAAACAATTACTTAGATGACTCCTACGCCAAGAACTCCATGCTTAACAATAGTTTTTTAAATGTAGTTTTTTTTAAAATCGGAAGCACATCAAAAAGATATCATGTTGATGGATATATTCATCATCAAAGTGATTACATAGAAGCTTGCTCGATACAAATAATTCATATAGATGGAGGCTTAGCCTTTTTGGCTCTGTACTGGATATTATCCGACAAAGCTACAGAATTATTAAAAGACATTAATGTGACAGATATTGAACCCGAGCAGATACAATATTTAAGCTGTAACCCATTTAGCGCACAATTCGTAGCTTCAACCGTATCAGATCGATTCAGCTTATCTGAAGAACGTTTATCATCAAGACTTGAATTTTTACATAAAGAAACGCAATTGGCAGAAAGCAAGTTGTACAAGTTTTTTGGTATAAGTCAAACCGAAGTACCTGTATATACAATGGATATCCATATAGATGATATAAATCCATACTTTATTGAAAAAGCACCACCTCCAAAAGAAATATATAATGATAACTGTGACACACACTTTATTAAGAGTTTCGATAGCTTTAACTTATCATTTAAAAGTGATGATTTAAAAAGATGCTTATTCTCCCTTCGTTATTTTAGGCCAAGATCAATCCCTCCTAAAATATCTCATCTATATATTGCATCCCAAACATCTGAAGAAATAGATGAACACCGACTCAATGACTTCTCAGTTCGTTTATTTTCACCAATCAACTCGCATCACATCTATCAATTCTTACATATTTGCGATGCCAGATTTAACCGTCTTGATCAAAAATATTGCCAGTCAATTATAGACACCTATAATGAAAGCCCTGATAAAAGCTACAATCACATTTATGATTCATACGTTGAAGTATTGAAGATAGAGGAGTTACTTACTGCTATAATCGCAACAAAACTTGATTTCATGCATTACAAGGATGATGACACGTTGGACTATGATCTGTTTTTTAAAAAGGCTAATTCATACTTGAATAATGTTCGTAAAATCAAGGCAAACCTAGAATTAAAAAAGCAAGCATCCAATGAAAAAGTACAATCTGCAAATTTATCATATCAAAAGAGAATGTCTTGGTTCGTCGCCATTCTAGCAATCATACAAATATGGCTGGCAGTTACCTTCCAACAAATTTCAAACTTCATCAATTGGATTTTATCGTTTGAAATTTCTTAGTCATAAACGAAAAATGAAATGATGACATTAACTGTACAGCCCGTAGGTTCGAATAGCGAAGCGTATTCGGACATTGGCGTTATCACCTCTACTTTCCAGCCTCCAAATATCTGTTCCAGAAAAGAGCACTCATAGATGAAACGAATTCTGATTATTGGCAACTCGGGGTCGGGCAAGAGCTGGTTGGCTGCTCGATTGGCTGAGCAGTTAACTATCCGCGAGGTCAATCTGGACACCATTGTCTGGCAACCGGGCGGCTTTAACCAAAAACGGCCCCAGCATGAGATTGATCATGCCATTCAAACCCTTGCTCAAGAGCCCTCATGGGTGGTTGAAGGGGTATTTGGTGCCCTGGCCGAGCAACTGATTGATGCCGCCGATACCCTGCTTTTTCTGGATCTCGACTGGTCAGTATGCCGTGATTCACTGCTATCGCGCGGATCACAAAGCGCCAGGCAAGGGGATGCAGTGGCAGCCGAAGATAACTTTCAACAACTGCTGGTGTGGGCATCGGAATATGGGCAGCGAGCCGGCAAAAGCTCCCGCCAATTCCATCAAGAGCTGTTTGATCGATTCCCAAACGACAAGCACCGTTTCACGACTCGCACAGAGGTAAATAGCTATCTCACGCAACTGACCACTCATAGCTAACGGGGTAGAGGATGACGCAACAGGAGCTGGCGAAAATGGGGGGCGCTTCGGTAAATATCCAGCTGCTGGATGGCAAGCCCTGTATCAGAAAAAGCGGCGCATCGCCTGTCGAGCGCCATTTCTACCAACGCGCCGCACTGCATTTGAGCGGGCTCAATACTCCTGCCCTGCTCAAGGTCGAAGGGGAGACCCTGTTCCTTGAGCAGATCCCTCATCCGGTCACGCTCACGCAGCTGCACCACAACGAACAGACCTTTGCTCAGCTGGCCAGCCTGCATAACGCCAACTATCAGCCCGACTTTGCGGTGAAAACTCACGGCTGGTCGCTCGTCGACACCAACGAGGCGCTCTCTGTACTCTGCCTGCCGGAAGCGGTAAACGAGAAGATCCACCATATCCAGCAACTTGGTCACGAACTATTCGAGGAGTCATACCTGATTTCGGGAGATAGCAACGAGGGAAACTGGGGCACCCGCGACAATGGTGAGCTGGTGTTGTTTGACTGGGAGCGATTTGGTTATGGTAGTCCGGCCATCGATCTGGCCCCGCTGGTGCCGCGGATGGGTTCGCTGGCTGAATATGAAACCATCATTGAACGCTATCTGCGCCACAGTTCGCTGCTCTCTGGCGACCGGTTGCTCCGCCATCTCGTCATGGCCAAGTGCTGGCTGATTATTGAGGTCACCAATCTGCTGACCAGAAGAGAGAAGCCGCAGGCACAGCAATATCTGGAGTGGTATCGGCAACAAGTTCCCAACTGGCTGGGGTCGGTGGCGCATATGGTGTAATCCGCAGGTTCGAATAGCGCAGCGTATTCGAACGTTCGTGTTATCACCTCTCTCTTTTCGGCCATCCCTCTCTTGCCACCACACTTTCTTCCCAAACAACGCCCCTCTGCGCTCGCCCAGCCAATTCGATTGGCCTCCGCCATCAGGCGCATAAAAATCCTAATCCGCCCGACGAAATGGCGACTTTTTGTGAGAAGGGTCACATCTGATAACGCCTTAAAACCACATATAAATCCAGACCCTGCTGGTGATTAATTTATTGACATGACGCATTACAAACCTGGCTACGAGACCAACCACAATCCATTTATTTGTTTTTAAAGACAAAATTAGCAATAACCTGAAAATGGTGAGTCCTGCCTGAAAATGGGATCTTCATCACATCGCGTTTTAGTGCGCACAAAAATCCAGTGATTAGCACATTTGTCCGATAGGGATGGGGCGAGCGAGCCACGATAATGAACAGGTCATTTTTATCCAGTACGTCGATACGTACTCACGCATAGCTTCCGTCACCGGAAGCGGGGAGAGCGCCATGATCACCACCTTGATCAATGAACATCTGATCAATCTCGATTTGAAAGCGACGCGTAAGGAAGAGGTCTTCACCGAGATGGCCCGCCTGCTGGCGTCGCAAGGCAAGGTCAGCGACGAGCAGGCCTTTATCAAGGATCTGTGGGCCCGCGAAGAGCTGGGCAACACCGGCTTTGAAGAGGGCGTGGCCCTGCCCCACGCCAAGAGTGCAGCGGTATGCAACCCGGCGGTCGCCATCGGCATCAGCCGCAACGGCATCGACTACGGCGCCGAAGATGGCAAGCCGTCCCATATTTTCTTTATGATCGCCTCCCCCGATGGCGGCGCCAACCACCATATCGAGGTGCTGGCCGAGCTCTCCGGCAAGCTGATCGAAGAGGGCTTTATCGCCAAACTGCTGGCGGCAAAAACCCCGGCCGATGCGCTGGCGCTGCTGCTGACCAAGAAAGAGGAGCAGAGCGCGGCCCCGACCACCAGCAAAGGCTTTATTATCGGTGTCACCGGCTGCCCGGCCGGTATCGCCCACACCTATCTGGCGGCCGAGTCGCTGGAGCGCGCCGCCAAGGAGCTGGGTTATGAGGTGAAGGTGGAGACCAACGGCTCCATCGGTGTCAAGAACAGCCCGACCGCAGACGAGATTGCCCGCGCCACCGCCATCGTGGTCGCCTGTGACAAGCAGGTGGACATGGCCCGCTTCGCTGGCAAGCCGCTCATCAAGACCGGCGTAAAAGCCCCCATCAAGGATGGCAAGGGTCTGATTGAGCAGGCGCTGAAAGCCCCCGCCTATGTGGCTGACAAGGATGAGAAGAAGGGTGACGAGAAGCGCGCCAGCGGCGGCAGCTCGGATCTCTATCGCTACCTGATGAACGGCGTATCGCACATGATCCCGTTCGTGGTGACCGGTGGTCTGCTTATCGCCCTGTCACTGGCCATCGGCGGCAACCCGACTCCGAGCGGCATGCAGATCCCGGAAGGGAGCATGTGGAACCAGATCCTCAACGTGGGCGTGGCCGCCTTCACCCTGATGATCCCCATTCTGGCGGGCTATATCGCCTACGCCATCGGTGACCGTCCGGCACTGGCGCCGGGCTTTATCGGCGGCTGGATCGCCAACAACGGCAGCTTCTACGGCGCTGATGCCGGGACCGGCTTTATCGGTGCCATCATCGCGGGCCTGTTGGTCGGTTATCTGGTGCGCTGGATTGCCACCCGTCAGTACCACAAGATGGTGCAACCGCTAGTGCCGATCCTGATCGCCCCCATCATCGGGTCGCTCTTTATCGCTGCGGTCTTTATCTTCATCATCGGCGCCCCGATTGCCGACATGATGACCGGCCTCAACGCCATGCTGCTCTCCATGAGCGGTGGCAGTCTGGTGCTGCTGGGTATCGTGCTGGGTGGTATGGCTGGTTTTGATATGGGTGGCCCGGTCAACAAGGTGGCCTTCCTCTTCTCCGTCGGCATGATCGCCTCCGGTCAGACCCAGTTTATGGGTGCCATGGCCTGCGCCATCCCGGCTGCGCCCCTTGGCATGTCGCTGGCTACCGTGCTCGGTCGCAAGCTCGGCATCTTTGACGAGTCCGAGATCGAAGCAGGCAAAGCCGCCGGTGCCATGGGTCTGGTGGGTATCTCCGAAGGGGCGATTCCGTTCGCCGCCCGTGACCCGCTGGCCGTGATTCCGGCCAACGTGCTGGGCAGCATGACCGCCGCTGTGATGGCCTTCCTGTTCGGCATCACCAACAGTGTTGCCCACGGTGGCCCCATCGTGGCCCTGCTGGGGGCGGTCAACAAGCCGCTGCTGGCCCTGCTCTGCATGATCTGCGGTGCCATCGTCACCGGCGTGGTCGCGGTTGCCCTGAAAAAGCTGCGGGTAAAAAAGAGTGACGAGGTAACCCTGGCCAAGGCGGCCTGAGTCCCCCCTCACCATCGAGGCTCCTAAACCATAAAAGAGGCCACCCCACGGGGTGGCCTCTTGTTTTTTGGGGATGGCTGGCGGGCCGTATTTCCCAATATCTCCCCCCGAGAAATAGTGGTCGATAAGCACTCTTCCCTCATCTCTCCCTTCACCTCTCTCCTTGCCTTTCCCTTGCTCCCTTCTGGCCTATCCATCCCACCAGCCCAGCCCTCGCACAAAGCGCCAAACTGGCTGAAATGGCAGCAATCCGGCGTCAGCGGTGTGATGTTTCTCACGCTTTGTCCGCGAAAGCGCAAAAACTAGGAAAATTTCCTAGTCCCGCTAGGGATGGCTCTCAAGCCATTTTTTGCCCCTCTTATTAGAGTCACCCCACCTGATGTCGTGACCCGCACCGCGACGGGCAATGCGCCCCGTCATCCCGTGCCGGGCCCGGGTTTATATGGATGGAGCGTCGAGCGCAGCAACGGCTGACAGCCCCGACGTTCCGTTCCCCCTTCCGTGGCGTGACCTCGAACAACCTATCTACAAATGAGGGGCGCGGCGGAAATACCGTCTATCTCGCAGAGGATGAACGAAGATGTTGAAATTGCTCCAACAGGTCAGGATCCCCACCCTGGACCTGCCGGTCGAAGCCCGGCGCAAGCTCTGGTTCAAGCCGTTTATGCAATCTTATCTGGTTGTATTTATTGGCTATTTGACCATGTATCTGATCCGCAAGAACTTCAACATTGCGCAAAATGACATGATCCAGGAGTACGGTCTCTCCATGACCGAGCTTGGCATGATCGGCCTTGGCTTCTCCATCACCTACGGGGTGGGCAAGACCATCGTCTCCTACTACGCCGATGGCAAGAACACCAAGCAGTTCCTGCCGCTGATGCTGATCCTCTCCGCGCTCTGCATGCTGGGCTTCAGTGCCAGCATGGGCGGCACCGGTTTCAGCCTCTACTTCATGATCTTCTTCTACGCCCTGAGCGGTTTCTTCCAGAGCTGTGGTGGCTCCTGCAGTTACTCCACCATCACCAAGTGGACCCCTCGCAACAAGCGCGGCACCTATCTGGGTATGTGGAACCTCTCTCACAACGTGGGCGGTGCCGGTGCGGCCGGAGTGGCGCTGTTCGGTGCCAACTACCTGTTCGATGGCAACGTGCTCGGCATGTTTATCTTCCCCTCCATCATCGCGCTGATCGTCGGTTTTATCGGCCTGCGCTTTGGTAGCGATTCGCCGGAAGCCTATGGCCTTGGCAAGGTGGAAGAGCTGTTTGACGAAGTGGCGAGCGAAGAGGATATCGCTACCGAAGAGCAGCAGCTGACCAAGTGGCAGATCTTCGTGAAGTACGTGTTGCTGAACAAGGTGATCTGGCTGCTCTGCTTTGCCAACATCTTCCTCTACGTGGTGCGTATCGGTATCGACCAGTGGTCTACCGTCTATGCCCACCAGGAGCTTGGCTTCTCCAAAGACGTGGCTATTCAGGGCTTTACCTTCTTCGAAGTGGGCGCATTGGTCGGCACCCTGATGTGGGGTTACCTCTCCGATCTGGCCAACGGTCGTCGTGGTCTGGTTGCCTGCGTGGCGCTGGCGCTGATTATCGCCACCCTGGGTCTCTACCAGCATGCGACCACCCAGTTTATGTTCCTGGGCTCCCTGTTCACCCTGGGCTTCCTGGTGTTTGGTCCGCAACTGCTGATCGGCGTCGCCGCCGTGGGCTTCGTCCCCAAGCAGGGCATCAGCGTGGCCGATGGCGTCAAGGGCACCTTTGCCTACCTCATCGGTGACAGCTTCGCCAAACTGGGTCTGGGCATGATCGCTGATGGCACCCCCATCTTTGGCTTGACCGGCTGGACCGGCACCTTCGCCGCGCTGGATATCGCAGCCGCCGCCTGTCTGGTACTGATGGGTTGTGTCGCGGTCGCCGAAGAGCGCAAGATCCGCCGCATCAAGCGCGAACTGAAAGCCGCCGAACTGGCCGCCCAGACCGCCTGATAGCCATAACAACAGACGCAGATTGTTCAGGGCCACCCACCGGGGTGGCCCTTGTTGTTTGAAGCAACTAGACACCCGACTGGCCCGGCATGAACCTGCACTGCCGTTCAAGGGGCAGGCATATCCCCATCAAGATCCCACTTTTCATATGGACTTTTGGTAAAAGCCCCCCACTGGCGCTATCTTGTTGCTCCCCCTTGTCAGCATCACAGAGAGCAGATGAAGATCGTTGCCGTCACCGCTTGCCCGACCGGTATTGCCCATACCTATATGGCTGCCGATGCCCTGCAAAAAGCCGCCACTGGGCAGGGACTCAAGATCAAGGTCGAGACTCAGGGCGCCATGGGCATGGAGAACATGCTGACCGCCCGCGATATTGCCAGCGCCGACCTGGTGCTGATTGCCTCCGATATCGAGATTGAGCAGAAAGAGCGCTTCCTCGGCTGCACCATCCATCAGGTGAGACTGGAAACCGTGCTGCTGGATGCCAACGCCGTACTCAAGGCCCTGCCGATCCCGGTCTGATGCTGACCCGCGAGATCACCTTCTACTGCCAGCAGGGGTTGAGCATCACCCAGGCCAAGCAGTTGAACCGGCTGGCGGGGATGTTCAAATCCACCATCCGCTGTGCCAACCTCACCCGGCGCCAGACCGTTGCCGCCAGCAACCAGCTCTCCCTGTTGACCCTCGCCACCCAGCCCGGCGATCTCTGCCAGTTGCAAATTGAAGGGTGCGATGCCGAGCTGGCCCACATGGCCTTCACCTGCTGGTGCGGGGAACTGGGTCAACCACTGGTGCGCCCGCGCACCGCCGCACTGGCGGAGTTGCGACTGGCCAACGCGCTGCCCGACTACCATTTTGCCCTGCGCCAGCTGGCCCACAGCCCCGAACCGCTGACCAAAGCCGAGGCCCTCGAGCATCTAATCGATCTGCTCCCCGCCGAGCTGGTCAGCAACAGAGCCGCGCTGGAGGAGGCGATCAGTCGGCGCGAGCAGGTCTCGGCCACCATCATCCGCCCCGGCCTTGCCATGCCCCATGTATTGAGTGAAGGGATCAGCCAGCCAGCGCTGACCCTGCTCAATTGCAAGGAGCCCATTGAGTGGGGCTCTCAAATCGGGCCGGTGCAGACCATTATTCTGCTGGCGGTGCCGATTGGTAGCGGACGGGAGACCCTGCGCCCCCTTACCCGACTGGCACAGGCGATGATCGACGATGTCGTCAGCCACGCCCTGCTGTTGGCGGGCTCGACCCCCGCCCGTCAGGCTATCGTGATCGAGAGCCTGCTGAGCTAGGCGAATTGGCTCTGGGCGCTGCTTGCTGTAACGCCAGCCATTCATCCTGCCCTCAGCACCCTGTGGTACACTCGCTGCCATCGTCTGTCTGAAGTGTGTATCCGATGAAATCTCCCCGCTCCCGTCTCTCTGTCAGCCGTGCGCCGCTCGATAACGCCCCGCGCACGGCGGCCAAACCAGCCGCACCCCGCCATGCATCCCCCCGCAAACCGGAGCTGGCCCCAGCGGATCGCAAATTGCTCCTGCTGAACAAGCCCTACATGGTGCTCTGCCAGTTCACCGACGAGGCGGGCCGCGAGACCCTCAAGGATTACATCAAAGAGCCCGGCATCTATGCCGCAGGGCGGCTCGATCGCGACAGCGAGGGACTGTTGCTACTCACCAACGACGGCAAGCTGCAGGCGCGCCTCACCCAGCCGGGGGAGAAGACCCCCAAGACCTACTGGGTGCAGGTAGAAGGCATCCCGAGCGAGGAGCAACTGGCCGCCCTGCGCGCCGGTGTGGAGCTCAACGACGGCATGACCCTGCCTGCCGGGGCCCGCATCATGGATGAACCTGCGGTGTGGCCGCGCAATCCGCCGATCCGCGAGCGCAAGGAGATCCCCACCAGCTGGCTGGAGATCAAGATTATCGAGGGGCGCAACCGCCAGGTACGGCGGATGACCGCCCATATCGGCCACCCCACCCTGCGCCTTATTCGCTATGCCATCGGTGACTGGACCCTCGATGGACTGGCCCCCGGCGAGAGCCGCGCCCTGCCCGCTCCCGAGCTGGCGCCGAGCTCCAACAGCCGCCCGCGTCCCTCCTCATCCCGTTCAGGCGCTCATACCGCCAAACCGGCCAAACCGGCCAAACCGGCAGGGGAGGCACCACGGCGGGCCAGCCCAGCCGAGACGGGACGAACGCCCCCGCAGCACTCACCCAACCGAGCGCGCAGCCACGAACCCGACCCGCGGCAAACCCCGCAGCAGCGGGCGAGGAACAGCACGCAGACCCGCCCGTACGGGCAATCCCAATAGCAGCGACAAGGAGTCATGATGAGCAATCAGGCAGAGCAATCGGCCACCAGCCACGCCCGCATGGAGGCGCGCCTGACGGTAGCAGCCCTGGTGCAGTGGCAGGGACGCTTTCTGGTAGTGGAAGAGGAGATTAAAGGCCAGCGCCGCTTCAACCAGCCCGCCGGCCATGTGGAGCCGGGGGAAAACCTGCTCGAAGCGGCTTGCCGCGAGCTCAAAGAGGAGACGGGGCTGACCGCCACGCCGACCGCCTGGCTTGGCACCTATCTGTTCAAACCGGCCGACAGCGAGGCCACCTATGTGCGCACCGCCATCATCTTCGACCTTGAAAAAGCGCCCGGCCAGCACCATCCAGAGGATCCTGACGGCGATGTGCTGGCTTGTCACTGGCTTACGCTGGAAGAAATAGCAGAATGCAAACCGGCTCTGCGCAGCCCCCTGGTATGGCAATGCATTCAGGATTATCTGGTGGGGACACGGCTGCCGCTGTCGGCACTCAAGGCCTTTATTTGAGAACCTGTCCACGCTCTTACTGCGAGGCCGTGATCAAGGCTCATGTGCTGCTCGCTTGTTTGCAATCAGGAAAGCTCACGTATATACATACGCTCCGGTTCCTGCGCTGCTCTTTACCTTGCTGACGGCCTCTCGTGACAGATCGTGAACAGGCTATCCGATATCGTTTGGCACCATTTTTTCATCATGGTGCTGACAAACAGAAAAACGATTTCCTGCTATCAGGCTCCTGATGGGAACTGCGGCATGGATATGTGACCGGGGGCGCAAAACTCTGGTAGAATACGCCCCGTTTAAACGAACTGGTAACTTCGACTAATGACAGACAACAGCCAAATCAAGGTGATCGTCGGCATGTCCGGCGGCGTGGATTCTTCCGTCTCGGCCTACCTGCTCCAGCAGCAGGGCTATCAGGTCGAAGGCTTGTTCATGAAGAACTGGGAAGAAGACGACACGGACGAGTACTGCTCTGCCGCCCAGGATTTGGCTGATGCCAAGGCCGTCTGCGACAAGCTGGGGATGAAACTCCACACCATCAACTTCGCGGCCGAGTACTGGGACAATGTGTTCGAGCACTTCCTCGAAGAGTACAAGGCTGGCCGCACGCCGAACCCGGATATCCTGTGCAACAAGGAGATCAAGTTCAAGGCGTTCCTCGAATTTGCCGCCGAAGAGCTGGGTGCCACCTACATCGCCACCGGCCACTATGTGCGCCGTGACGACAGCACCGGCCGCCCGCGCCTGCTGCGCGGTCTCGATACCAACAAGGATCAGAGCTACTTCCTCTATACCCTGAGCGAGAAGCAAGTGGGTCAGAGCCTGTTCCCGGTTGGCGATCTGGAGAAGCCGGAGGTGCGCCGCATCGCCGAGCAGCTGGATCTCATCACCGCCAAGAAGAAAGACTCCACCGGTATCTGCTTTATCGGCGAGCGCAAGTTCAAGGACTTCCTGGCCAAGTTCCTGCCCGCCCAGCCCGGTAAAATCGAGACCGTGGATGGCAAGGTGATCGGCGAGCATCAGGGTCTGATGTATCACACCCTGGGCCAGCGCAAGGGGCTCGGTATCGGTGGTCGCAAAGATGCCACCGAAGAGGCCTGGTATGTGGTCGACAAAGAGGTCGAACGCAACGTGCTTGTGGTGGCGCAGGGCGAGCATCCCCGCCTCTACTCCGATGGCCTCATCGCCAGCCAGCTGCACTGGGTGGATCGCACCCCGATCCGCGAGCCGCGTCGCTGCACCGTCAAGACCCGCTACCGCCAGCAGGATATCCCCTGCCTGATCCAGCCCATCGACGACGAGACCATCCGGGTCATCTTCGACGAGAAGCAGGCTGCAGTGACCCCGGGCCAGTCCGCCGTCTTCTACGACGGGGAAGTGTGTCTGGGCGGCGGCATCATCGAACAACGTTTCAGCCATCCGGTTTGAATCCTTAACAGAAGGCAGCAGACGTGAGCGATAAATTCCAAGACAGAACAATGGCCTTTGCCGGCATCTGCCAGGCCGCGTATCTGGTGCAGAAGGTGGCCCGAGACGGCAGCTGTGACGAGGCGGCCCTGCGCGAGAGCCTCTCCAGCATTCTGGTGACCAACCCGAGCCAGCCGCTCGAGGTGTTCAACAACACCCATCTGGCCATACGCGACGGCTACCGTGCGCTGGTCGAGCAGCTGGGTGCCGACGGCAGCCAGAAGAATGCCGAGCTGACCCGCTACGTGGTGAGCCTGATTGCACTGGAGCGCAAGCTGGCCAAGCGCAAGGACATTCTCAATATGCTGGGTGAGCGGATCAGCCAGATTGGTCGCCAGCAACAGCACTTCGATCTGCTCGACGAGCAGATTTTGGCCAACATGGCGAGCATCTACAGCGATCTTATCAGCCCCATCGGGCCGCGCATTCAGGTGGCAGGCACCCCGCTGTTCCTGCAGCAACCGCTGGTGCAGCACAAAGTGCGCGCCCTGCTGCTGGCTGGCATTCGTGCCTGCGTGCTGTGGCGTCAGCTCGGTGGCAGCCGCACCCAGATCATCTTCGCTCGCAAGAAGATGGTGGAACTGGCCAAACGTTACTAATCATCGGCTCGCGCGCGGGCAACCGAGGTCGACATCAGGGTGAACAGCCGCACCTCCGCCCTGACGACGACTCAGCCCCACGCGCGAGTGGATACGGATCCCCCACACAAATCATCAGGAGTTCACCCCATGGAGCTGTCCGCGCTGACTGCTGTTTCCCCGATTGACGGTCGTTATGGCGACAAGGCCGATGCCCTGCGCCCTATCTTCTCCGAATTCGGCCTGCTGCGTTTTCGCGTTGAAGTCGAGGTTCGCTGGTTGCAGAAACTGGCCAGCCACGCCGGGATCCCGGAAGTCCCAGCCCTGAGCGCGGCCGCCAACGCCCTGCTCGACGGCATCGTCAGCAACTTCAACGAGAGTGACGCCGCCCGTATCAAACAGATCGAGCGCACCACCAACCATGATGTGAAAGCGGTGGAGTACTTCCTCAAAGAGAAAGTCGAAGTGAACCCGGAGCTGGCGGCTGTCAGCGAGTTCATCCACTTCGCCTGTACCTCGGAAGACATCAACAACAACTCCCACGGTCTGATGCTGAAAACCGCTCGCGAAGAGGTCATCAAGCCTTATTGCGAAAAGCTGATCAGCGAGCTCAAGCGTCTGGCTCACGAGTACCGTGACATGCCGCTGCTCTCCCGCACCCACGGTCAGCCGGCAACCCCGAGCACCATGGGCAAGGAGATGGCCAACGTCGCCTACCGTCTGGAGCGCCAGTTCAAGCAGATCATGGCGGTGGAGATCCTCGGCAAAATCAACGGTGCGGTCGGCAACTACAACGCCCACCTTAGCGCCTACCCGAATGTGGACTGGCACCAGTTCTCCGAGGAGTTTGTGACTTCCCTCGGCCTGACCTGGAACCCCTACACCACCCAGATCGAGCCGCACGACTACATCGCCGAGCTGTTCGACGCCATGGCCCGCTTCAACACCATCCTGATCGACTTCGACCGCGATGTGTGGGGTTACATCTCCCTAGGCCACTTCAAGCAGCGCACCATCGCGGGGGAAATCGGCTCCTCCACCATGCCGCACAAGGTCAACCCCATCGACTTCGAGAACTCCGAAGGCAATCTGGGTCTGGCCAACGCCGTGTTCCAGCATCTGGCGAGCAAGCTGCCTATCTCCCGCTGGCAGCGTGATCTGACCGACTCGACCGTACTGCGCAACCTGGGTGTGGCGGTGGGTTACTCCCTGATTGCCTATCAGGCGACCCTCAAGGGCATCTCCAAGCTGGAAGCCAACGACGCCGCCATGGCCGCCGATCTGGATGCCAACTGGGAAGTGCTGGCCGAGCCGATCCAGACCGTGATGCGCCGCTACGGTATCGAGAAGCCCTACGAGAAGCTCAAGGAGCTGACCCGTGGTCGCCGCGTCGATGCTGAAGGGATGCGTACCTTTATCGACACCCTGGCGCTGCCGGAAGCGGTCAAGGTTGAGCTAAAGAAGCTGACCCCGGCCAACTACATCGGTGACGCCCAGCGTCTGGTTGATCTGCTGAAATAAGCGGATAAACGACACCACCGGGGCCCTGTGCATGATCTGCAACAGGGCCCCTGTTATTTTCCCTGCCACGGCAGGATCCCGAGTGGCTTTTCCCAAGCCTGCCTTGGGCAAAACCTCTTTGCGAGACACGAGAAACAGCATGTACGAACTCAATCTGGATATCGCTCACTTCCTCGAGCACTACTGGCAGAAGCGCCCGCTCCTTATCAAGGGTGGCTTCAAGGACTTTCAGGATCCCATCAGCCCGGACGAGCTGGCGGGTCTGGCCATGGAAGAGGTGGTAGAGTCGCGCCTCGTCACCCGTTTCGACGGCAAGTGGGATGCGGCCCACGGTCCCTTCGAATCCTATGACCATCTGGGCGAAGAGAACTGGACCATTCTGGTACAGGCTTGCAACCACTGGGCCCCAGAGGTGAACGAGCTGGCCGTGCCGTTCCAGTTCATCCCGGGCTGGCGCTTTGACGATGTGATGGTGAGCTTCTCCACCCCCCATGCGGGTGTCGGCCCCCACATCGACAACTACGATGTGTTTATCACCCAGGGTCTGGGCAAACGCCACTGGCGGGTTGGCGATGCCAAGCCCCTCAACGAGTTCGCCGCCCACGCCGCACTGCTGCACTGCGAACCGTTCGAGGCGATCATCGACGTCATCATGGAGCCGGGTGACATCCTCTACATTCCGCCCGGATTCCCCCACGAAGGCTACGCCATCGAGCCCTCCATGAACTTCTCGGTGGGCTTCCGTGCGCCGGATGCCAAAGCACTTATCTCCTCCTTTGCCGATCACCTGATCGACAACGAGGTGCGTACCGAGCGTTACGGCGATGCCGATCTCAAGCCCCGCGCCCGTCACGGCGAGATCCAGCCCCACGAGCTGCACCGTCTGCGCGAGCTGATGCAACAGGCCCTCGATGACGAGACCCTGTTCAAGGAATGGTTCGGCACCATGATCTCCGAGGCCAAGCACGATCTGGACGTCAATCCGGTGGAGCCAGACTACAGCGTCGAGGAAGTGGCCGACCTGCTGACCCAGGGCGAGCCCGCCATCAAGGTGCCGGGTCTGCGCACCGTCTGGTTTAGCGGCGAGAGCCAGCAGTGCTTCATCGATGGCGAAGCCTGGACCCTGCAGAGCGAAGACGCTGCCGCCATTTCGCTCTTGTGTGACAAAGACATCATCACTCAAGCCGATATGGTGGAGCTGGCCGATCAGGCCGGTTTCCTGCAACTGCTGACCCGTCTGGTCAACCGCGGGTACTGGTTCTTCAACTGATCCAGCGATGACTGAACGACAAAAAGGCGCCTTATGGCGCCTTTTTGTCACTCAGATACGGTTCAATTAACAATCGATGCGCGAAACTGAACCCACTCTTGATGAACCGACAAGTGGTGATTTATTGAACTAAGATCGATGAGTATGATGCGTCCGTCCCTGTTCAAAAGAGAAGCGCCACCATGCAAATCACCTCCCGGCCCATGCCGCTGCCTGATTACGGCAAATATCCCTCCTCTCCCGCTGTCACACCCGAGCAGGTCAGTCAGGCCCGTAACGAAGCACTGGCCAAGAAGAATGAAGTGCAGGCGCAGAGCGAAGAGAAAGCAACGGCTCGCAGAACTCTGGCGGTCTCTTATACGGCCAACCAGCAAGATAAAGCCGTGGTGGAGCGCTACCTGGAGGCCAGCGGTCAAGAGAGCGACAGCAAGTCGGGCCCGAGCACGGCTGATATGTATCAGGCTGCGAATCGCTACCAGCGCCAGCAGAATCTCAGCGACTACATGCAATTCCAGCAGAGCCCGCTCGCCCAGCAGATGGGTGACATGGTGGGCGAAGATAATCGCAAGGGCACCCAGCTCGATATCATTGCCTGAGCCAATTTGCTCGAATAAGCCCGGCAGGGACCAATACAAGATGAAAAAGCCCTCGATGAGGGCTTTTTCGTTATGGCTTGTCGCTGCGACGTCTCGCTATAAATGGGACGCTTCTGCCTGCGCATCCGGCAACTCGTCGGGGAGTTCATCAAACAGGGGGTGATAGAGCACCTCACCCTGCACACCCGCAAAACCGCGCTCCTGTAGCTCCATTGCCATAAAGCAGTCGGCAGGCACCTCATAGATGCAGTGGAGGCCAAACTCGCTGGCCGGGCGGAAACCGAAACGGCTGTAATAGGCCGGATCCCCGAGTACCACCACTCCTTTCCAGTCCATCTCAAGCGCCGTATCAAGCCCTTCACGGATGAGATCAGAGCCAATACCCTGACCTTGCCAGTCGGGATGAACCGCGACCGGCGCCAGACCGAGCCAGGGCCCTTCCATGCCGTTAATGGTGATCGGGCTTAGCATCAGGTGCCCCATGAACTCGTACTCTTCCTCTTCGACCATGGTCACCACGGCAGCACCACATTCGCGCAGGCGGTTGACCAGTTCGGCCTCATCGGAACGACCGAAGGCGGCACTCAGCAGCTCATAAACCGGCAGCATGTCACCGGGGCGCTCGGTTCTCAACATCAGGTATTACTCCTCGTACAGCAGAGCGGGCATTATTCCACACAACGGCTGGTCATTCTGAGTACCTTTGTCCAAAAATGGGAGGGTGCACTCAGGAAAACGAGCTGCAAACTGCTGCTGCAAGGCGGTTAGCGTAGCCGGGGTGACCCTGTTCATCGCCTCGCGGTAGGCCAGCCAGAGGGCGGGAGCCTCCCGCGCCAACCGCTCAAAGGTCAGTTCGGGCATTTGATGCCAACAGCCATCCAGCTCATCGACCAGCTCCGGCAGCTCCACCAGCAGCCGTAACTGCTGATAGCGTATCTGCAAAGAGTCACCCTGATCGCCCAGCGCCTGCGCCATCAATTGGTTGAACCAGTGGCGCCGTGATGCGCGCTCCTCGCGGCTGAGCAGATCGGGCCCTTGACGCTGCAGTGCGGCCAGTTGCAGCAACCACGCCAGCCCCTGTTCATCCCTCTCTTTCAGCAAGACGCCGCCAAGATGGGACAACTGCTCCGGTTCGGCCTGCTCCAGCAGATCGACGGGGTAACAGTGTAGCGCCAGCAACCTCTCAAGATGCGGCGGGCAGTGCAGAAAACAGGGCTTCTCCCCCGCGCCCCTCTCATCCACAAAGAGCGAAATGGCCAGCTTGCCGTTGGTACTCTGCCGATCCAACGTTACAGGATCGCGCAGGATCACCACGGCGATCCGCTCATCTGCCAGCCAGCGGGTAATATCCTCGGGCAAGGGATTGGGTAAGGAGGGGGCGCGATCCAGTCGCCAGTAACTCACCTCACACGGCTGGTGACCGCTGATATGGCGCCGCCCGCGATAGTGCATCCCCACTTTTGCCATCACCCGGCCGGAGGCGAGATTGTCCGGCATATGGCGAGCCGTCAGCGCAGGCAGTTGCAGTTGGTCAAAGGCAAACTCCTTGACCAAGCCAGCGGCCCGAGTCGCCAGACCGCGATTTTGCCAGGGCACGCCCACCCACCAGGCGAGCTCGCCATTCCAGTGCAGGGAGATCACCCCAAGCAACGCCGCACCTTGCTCCTCTGGCAAGGTGATAGCCCAGCTCCAGCCAAGGCCAAGCGCCGCCTTGCGCCAGCTGAGCGCCAGCCAGTCGCGGGCCCCCTCCGGCGGATAGGGGTGAGGAATATTGAGGGTGTAGCGGGCCAGCGCCTCGTCGCTGCAGTAGCGCACTATCTCGCGCTCATCGTCGGCCTGCAGTGGTCGCAATACGACACCTGATAGCGAATGCCCCTCAGCCAGGGTCGGCACCGTCACGCGGCGCGCCAGCAGGCGATTGAGCACGGCGCCCAAATCGGCCTCGGGGGTAAGCGGCAGATCGGCCCCCATAGGACCAAGGGTGAGCAGTCCCTGCTCCCTGGCGAGGGTCAATAGGGAGGTAGAGGCACTGATCAGGATCTGGCGGCTGGGATCAACATGAAAATCCGTCAGCAGATCCCCATCGAGCCAAGCAGCCAGCAGGGCCCCTGGGCAGAGCACCCCGTCAGGAGGACTTCTCGCCCAGGGAGCATCGGTTTGATCGAGGACGGCGGCCGCCTCTTTGCCCAGTAGCAGCTGCCAGCGATGACCCTGCTGCCAGTGCGGCAACAGCGCAGCCCACTGCGGTTGCCACAGACTGGCCTCGATCAGCAGCTCCATCAGCTGGCCTGACAGGCCGCTGGCAGCGTCAGGTGACGGGGGTGGGCTTCGATACGGGCGATCCAGCTACGGATAGCTGGCCACCCCTGCAGAGAGAAGATCCCCTCCTCTGCCACGTGGGTGTAGGCATAAAGTGCAATATCGGCGATGGTAGGCGCATCACCGCACAGGTAGGGGCTCTGTTTCAGCTGCTGCTCCATTACCGCCAGCGCCTTCTCGCCACCGGCTTTCAGCCCGTCGAGCCGCGCCTCCTGGGACTCGGGGCGGCCGAGATAGTGAACGATAAAGCGGGCCACCGCGATGTATGGCTCATGGCTGTATTGCTCGAAGAACATCCATTTGAGCACCTCGGCCTGCTGG
The DNA here is from genome assembly GCF_019048085.1 of Aeromonas sp. FDAARGOS 1416. Taxonomy (NCBI): domain Bacteria; kingdom Pseudomonadati; phylum Pseudomonadota; class Gammaproteobacteria; order Aeromonadales; family Aeromonadaceae; genus Aeromonas; species Aeromonas sp. FDAARGOS 1416. Next base: position 2,411,802 of record NZ_CP077301.1, read on the forward strand.
CGCGGATCGGTTGGCCACAAGGCGCTGCCGTGCGCCAGATAGAAGAGGATGGCATTGGATTCCGCCAGCGTATCGCCCTGGCCAATCTCCAGCAACGGGATCTTGCCGTTGGGGTTCATGGCCAGAAATGCGGGGGTACGGGTATCCCCCGCCTGAATATCCACCTCTACCCACTCAAGGGGCAGCTCCAGCCAGCGAGCCAGCAGCCACACCTTGTAACAGTTGCCGGAACGCAGATCACCATACAGACGCATACACACTCCTTGTGAAAACAGATTCGAATAGCGCGCTCAGGGAGCCAGACGCTCGATATGCCAGCCATCCCCGTCGCGGGTGTAGTAGAAGCGGTCGTGGAGCCGGTGCTCGCCCCCCTGCCAGAACTCCACCGTCTCGATCACCACCCGGAATCCGCCCCAGAAGCTCGGCAGCGGCACTTCGCCATTGGCAAACTTCTGCTTGAGCTCGAGGAACTTGGCCTCCAACACGCCGCGGGCCGAGATGCGGGTCGACTGTTTGGAGACCCAGGCAGCGATCTGGCTATCCTTGGGACGGCTGTGGAAATACTTCATCACCTCGAAAGTGCTCATCTTCTCCACTCGGCCGGTCACATGAACCTGTCTGTCCAGCGTGTGCCAGGGGAAGAGCAGGCTGATACGGGGATTGCCTTCCAGCTGCTGCGCCTTGCGGCTGCCCATGTTGGTGTAAAAGACCATCCCCTGGGCATCGTAGTGCTTGAGCAGCACGGTGCGCTGCCAGGGCTGACCATCGGCATCCACCGTCGCTATCACCATGGCGGTGGGATCGGTCAGTTTGGCCTCACAAGCCTGCGCCAACCACTTCTCGAACAGCGCCAGCGGCTCGGCCGGCAGATCGGCCCGGTGCAGCCCGCCACGGGAGTATTCACGGCGCAGATCAGCAACATCCATCATCTTGATTTTCCTTCAAATAAATAATGGTTCCACGACCATCAAGAGAGTGATTGCAGGCATTGTGCGCTCGATAAAGGAACCTTGTAAACCATACAAAAAAAGCGAAGAGGCTCACGCCTCTTCGCTTGGTTTATCAATTTACCAAAGATGGGTAATCTCACCCTTGGGTTATCTGGTTTAGTAGCTCATGGTCTCACGACGACGCAGCAGCGCAGCGATACCAAGGCCCAGCAGCGCGAACAGACCGGTCGAACCACCGCCGCCGCCGCCGCCATTGCTTTCAGGCTGGGGGGCCGGTGTATTACTGCTCTTGGTCGCCAGCTTTGGCGTAATGGCATAAAAAATATTGTCGCTACAGGCCAGCTTGAGGCGAACAGCGCTGCCAGCATTGGCCGGAATGGTTACCTCATGAGCGCCATTGTTGCTCACGCCATTGACCAGCGGCTGCCAACTCTTGCCTTCATCATTGCTATAACTGATATCGACCCGCTGACAGTTGACAGGATGACGGTCAGTGCCAGCTACTTGCCAATTCACTGTGGTCGGGTTGCCAACCAGAATACGCTGGTCAGGGGCTGGCAATATCTTGAAGGTTTGTGAACCTGTATCGACCACCTCGACCGAGGTCTCACCATAGGCGCCACCGCCTTTGCCATCACGGGCGACCAGACGGAAGTTAAGGGTGCGCGGCACATTGACCCAAACATCACCTTTCTCAGCTTCCCCTTTTAACTGGGTAGCCAGCGAAGGAAAGTGACGAACCGGGGAAGTGGTCGGCGCGGCGTAACGATACAGAGGGCCGGTTGCAAGGCGACCGGAACTCAATTGATCGCCACTCGTCGTTCCATCCCCCAGATCGACCTGTTCCCAAGTATAGGTAAGGGTATCACCGTCAATATCATTACCCTTGCCACTCAGGCTAAATGCCACCCCTTTGGGGATCACATGTCCTGCTGGCACATCGGTAATTTCCGGCGCATGATTATCTCCATTTTCTCTCGGAATAGGCATGCCACAACGAGGCTCCATATACGGTGCAATATAAGGAGCTAAACTCGGGTTGTTAGCAATTTCTTCCACAGCATCACTCGCTTCTTTTTCACGCGTAGCAATATGCGCTAACATCTGTTCAATAGACTTACTGTGAAAATAGGCTTCGCTATTGGGCTGCAAGTCTTGGTTCGCTATCAGGCCAGCATAACCCATAATGGTGCTACCACTGCCAGGCTCAAAAGCCATATCCTCAACTCTTTGCCTTACGCCTGCATTATAGGTATGATTGGCCCCAAATTGATGGCCTATTTCATGAGCAACAAAATCAATAAAGAATGAATCACTTTCTGGTATTGTATTTCCTGTTCGCCCCATCGATCTTAATGAAATAACCGGCTTTGATGGAATAGTCGCATCTTGTATAACCATTGCGCATAAAGATCCCGAGTTAGCGGCACCCGTTTTATCTGCAGTTGTCAGTACATGACCTATATCGAAATAACCCAACTCCTTATTCTTGACTTTCTCCCCCTGTACATAGCCGTTTTTTTTACTGTCATTCTCCTCATACCAAGGACTGACACCGGCTACATATTTTTTATTTACACCGTTGTAGAAGGGGCTGTCATTTTTTGTATAGATAATAGTATCACTGCCATCTGCCAATACAAAACGAGCACCAAGATCACGTTCATATACGTCATTAAGTCGGTTAACCAACGTTGTCAGTGAAGCCAACGCTTGAGCCTTCCCCTTAAAATACTCGGTATATTCCCCAGTAGTTGAGAATGCAATTCGATATTCCTTGAGCATAGATGCAGCATAGCCAGCCTCGTTACGAGCCGCTTCAGTTTTGTATGCTAACTTTTTTTTCAGCTCGGATTTTTCAATGATCTCCTTGATATTCTTGCCATTCATTGAATGTGCATCTTTTTTGTAATAGACAGCGTAGGTACCATTACGCTGAATATCGACAAATATCTGCTCTCCGGCATGCATAAACATGCCGTTAAAACCACGCGGAGAAATATCAAAACGACCGGTATTACTGGGGGTGCCAACTTCATGTCCTTTATAGGTCATGATATCTGGGTATTTTGCTGCCAGCGCAGGCGGTAATACGGAGTAGGCTTCCAATTCATATTGCACCATCTTGCCATCAGGCAATGGTAGCGTAATCACGGTTTGGCCCAAGCGCAGATTTTCTAAAAAATCCGGTTCTACCTCAAAGATATTGTATGCGCGAGCCCTTACAGGTTCATCGGCCTGCTTGCTGCGTTTTTCGACCATATGCCATGGGGATGCCAGCGCGATATTGGCTGACATTGCGATGACAACTGAGATTGCATTTATTGTGAACTTCATCATTATTAATCACCTGACTGAACAGCCGGCGAGAATAACGTGACGCAAATCACAATTCAACTTTTTCAATAAAAATTAAATGAATTTTATTTCATTTAAAATCATAAAGTTAGTGAGTCATAGTTTATAAACAGCTCATTTTGTTAGCATTTTCAGCAGTTCTTTTTAATAGAGTTAAAACTCCAAAAAAGTATATGGGGGCTCATATGTGAGTCATCGAATCATTCCCATGAGGCTATCACTATGTTTGGAATATTAGAGTTATAACTCCAAACATGCCGATTTACACGCCGTTGTGAAACAGCCACTACGGCTTTGAAATTGCCTCCGGCATGCACCTTTCCAGCATCTGTCGGTTATATCGGGTGGCATAGTCAATCCGCAGCTCAAACTCCGACTCCTTGCCCATCTCAATTACATCACCGAACCCTTTCAGATAACGGACTCCGCACCGGGTTCTCGCTTCTGCTTGCAATGACTCCACAACCCCCGGGGCCATACCACCGCGCCCGCCACGCACGATGAGCCGATAATCCTGAGTAGCAAGACTTTCATCTATTGTCTCGGTCAGTGATGCGGCCACAACAGGCGCTGCGCAGATATATAGAAACAGCAAACTGACGGCTAACCGTAATACCTGCGCCATCCGGCTGCCCCTCCCATCAGGAGGATCACGATAAGATTCACTGCACCACCACCACCGCCGCCACCCGCATTGTTGTCGGTAATGACAGTTGCACTTTCCGTAGTGGCAGAAGCATTACCTCTTATCCCATTGATAGAGAAAAAAAAATATTATTGCTGCATGCCAGCTTCAGCCTGGCCGTGCTGGTCAACGGTGCAGGCAACACCACACTGGCCGAACCGTTATTGGCAAGCCCGCTTGCCAGCGTAGTCCAAGTAGAACCCCCATTCTGTGTCAGTGCCAAATCCACGCTGGGACAATTGATAGGAGGCTGATCGGTCCCGGCAACATTCCATGTCACTAGCTGAGTGCTACCCGCCACCATGGCGCCGATCTGCGGAGCTGTGATGGCAAATGCCGCGCCAGTATTGATCACCTGAACCACCATTTCATCACTGCTCACCGCCCCCTGACCATCACGTACGGTAAGGCGGAACTGGAGATTGCGATTGGTCGCAGGCCACGCCTCTCCTTTGGCCAAGACACCCGATATCAGAGAGCTCATGGCGGGCAATGTTCTGCGGGGATCCGATGTCGGTGAAACAAAGCGAAACAGCGGGCGGGTTCCATCATCCACCATGGTTGCCACGCTGTAGGATGCATTGCCAAGATCAACCTGCTCCCAGGTGTAACTGAGGGGATGACCATCCAGATCCAGCGCACTACCGACAAGAGTGAAAGGCGTATTGGCGGGGATCACCCTATCGCCCCCCGCATCCACAACCGGCGCGTTATTGGCAAGCGCCAGGTCGGTGCCGCAGGAGGGCAGAGAGGCCATCAGAGCCCGCATCTGCTCGATCGACTTGCTGTGAAAGAAAGGTGTGCTGTTAACCTGCAGATTCTCCTCACCACAGATCCCGGCATAGGCCATGATGGTCGAGCCACTGCCCGGTTCCCAGGCTGAGCTAGCCTTGCGACCCGTGGCACAACTGTCGGCCATGCCATTGAAGGAGTGCTCTGCCCCCAGCTGGTGCCCCAATTCGTGAGCCACATAATCAATAAAGAATGCATCACCGATAGGCTGTGAGCCTCCGGTCATGCCCCGTGAACGGCTAAACGGGTTACAGAGGGATCTCAGGGTCGCCACTCCGCCGCCTGATGTCGCCAGCAGATGGCCCAAATCAAAGGATGGATTCAACAGCAAATCCTGTTGGACCTGATTGATGGCAATATCCTGGGTCGAGTTGGTGAAAGGATCCGTCGCAGGATCAGTGAAAATCACCTTGTCTGTATCGGCTGCAAGCTGAAACTCGGCCCCCACATCACGGCGATAGACTTCATTGACCCGATTAAGCAGTGTTGCAATGGCCGAGAGTGCTGCAACCTTGGTACCACCGTGATACTGGGTATATTCCCCGGTTGCCGAGATGGCGATGGTGTAGCGCTTGCGCAAATTGCCATCGACCAGCACAGCTCGCTCACGCTCGATACCATGAGGATCAATCACCTGATCCACATCCTGTCGCCGCCAGGCATCTTGCTGTTCATAAACGGCATAAGAGAAACCGTCCTGAAGCGGATCGACATAAAAGGTACGCCCCTGATGGGTAAACATACCGTGAAAACCATGTGTGGTGACATCGAATCGGCCTGTATCCGCCGCCCGATCGATAGCCTTCCCACTGTAAGTATTGATAGAAGGGTAGCGCTGGGCCAAAGACTCCGGGAGCAAGGCATTGGGATGAACATCAAACTGCACCGTAGTGCCATCCGGCAATGGCAAGGTCAATACACTGGCGAGATGCCCGGGTTCAAAAGGCTTGTCAGGAACCACCACTCTGACCTTTTCAGCTCGCACATCATAGACCCCTCCCCGTTCCAAGTTTTCATCCATGAAGGTCCACTGTGGTTCTGCTGCAACCTGAACAGACAAACTGGTGATAATCACCGCAATGCCATGCTTCATAGAGCCTCCTTGCCCTACCTTGGTGACAACAAGTATGGTGCAGCGTCAATTGACGATCTGCGTGACAGACAGAAAAGAACATTCGCACAAAACTTCTGTCACGCTGAAAAATCGTGCTACACCCGCGCTCCTCCATCTCAGGCAATACAGACTGGCCCCATTCAACAACGGAAAAAGTGAAGGCGCCATTGGCGCCTTCACGGATAGATAGGGGGATGAGTATCCCCTCCATTTGGATTGGTTCGTTGGTGTATTACTGCTTGCCAGCGCCCGATGCTATTGGGCAATGAATCACCATACGCTGGTTATACTCGCTGGCGTAAGCACTCAACTTGGCATGTATCTCTTGCTGACCGGGCCTTATCACATCGCCCAATCCATCCAGATAACGCTTGCCACAGCGCGCCTTGGCCTCTGCCTGCTGCTCGGCTGCAATACCGGGGGCGAACTCTCCCCGCCCGGCTATCACTATCAGGCGGTAATCCTGCCTGGCGAGGTTTGCACTCAGCTCCTGTTCCAGCGTGCTGGCATCGGCCTGACAGCCGCCGAGCATGGCAAGCAGTAACAGAGGGACTCCCTTCATGTACGCCTCCGTTGCCAGCCGAGCAGTGCCAGAGCCAGCGTCCACAATCCGAGCGCCCCGCCACCACCGCCGCCACCTGAAGTCGAGCCACCTTGCACCAGAGGCAATTTGAGGGGACTGATGGCAAAGAAGATATTGTCGCTGCATGCCACTTTCAGCCTGACGCTGCTGGTGAGATCGGCAGGCAACGTTACCGTTGCTGCGCCGTTATTGGGTTGTCCGGCGGCAAGCATTGTCCAGCTTACGCCCTCATCCTGAGTCACCGAGATGTCCACCTTGCTGCAACTGATCGGCGCCACAGTTGTGCCCGCCACATCCCATGCTACGGCCTGACTGGCCCCCGGAGTGAGAGTCACCCCGTAAAACGGATTGGTGATGCGAAATGCCGCGCCGGTATTGATCACTTGCACTTTCATGTCATCACTGGCAACGCCACCCTGACCATCACGCACCGTCAGTCTGAAATTGAGATCCCGGTTGGTAGTCGGCCAGGCCTCTCCTTTGGCAAGCGTGCCGGAGAGCAGGGATGGCAAACTCGGCAGGATCCGCTCCGGCGATGCCGTGGGAGAGACAAAACGAAACAGCGGCCGGGAGCCATCGTCAATCATGGTGGCGGCACTACTCGATTCAGTACCCAGATCGATCTGCTCCCAGTTGTAGAGCAGAGAATCATTATCCAGATCTCCACCAGCCCCTTTTAACATAAAGGCCGTATTGGCAGGGATCACATAGTCCCCCCCTGCTGCTGCCTGCGGGGCATTATTGCTCAACACGAGTGTGGTTCCACAAGTCGATACGGTCGCCATGTGCGCACGCATCTGCTCGATGGACTTGCTATGAAAATAGGGGTCGCTGTGAGTCTGGATATTCTCATCACCACAAATACCGGCATAGGCCATGATGGAGCTGCCACTACCTGGCTCATAGGCTTGATTGGCAACCCGGGTACCTGCACCGCAACTCCCGGTAGTGCCGTTGAAGGTATGATCGGCACCAAACTGGTGGCCAATTTCATGAGCCACATAGTCAACGAAGAAGGCATCTCCTACCGGTGTGGGTGAACCCGACATCCCGCCCGATTTATCGTTGGTACAAAGCACTGCCAAACCGGCCAGACCACCGCTACCGGTATTGAGTACATGGCCGATATCAAAGTTGCCAAGCTGCATATTGGTGAAATAGTTGGCCTGCACCAGCACGTTCTTGTTGGCATCATTGGCTTCATAGATGCTGCTGACATTGTTCACATAGTTAGGGTTATATCCGTTGTAGAAGGGATCTGTGACTGGATCGGTAAAGATCAGGTTGTCATTGCCACTGGCCAGCACGAATTCGGCGCCCACATCCCGTTGATAGACCTGATTGACGCGGTTGAGCAAGGTCGCAATCGCCGCCATGGTAAGCGCTTTGGAGCCACCGTGGTATTGGGTAAATTCTCCTGTCGCCGAAATGGCAATGACGTAGCGCTTGCGAACATTGCCATCCACTTGCACCTTGCGCACCAGTTTGCTGAGCTTGGGCCCTATCACCTCATCTGCAGCCTCTTCCAATCGACTATGGGCATCCTGCTGGTAATAGATGGCGTAGCCTTCGGCATTGCTGAGCGGATCGACAAACACCATCCTACCCTGATGACTGAACATGGCGTGGAAACCTTGCGGCCCCAGATCGAAGCGCCCCGTCTCTATCGGATGCGCCGGGTTGTGACCCTTGAAGGTGCGGATCTGCGGATACTTGGCGGCAAGATCTGCAGGCAGCAAGTCGTAGGCTTCCAGAGCAAAGGTGACCTCCCCCCCATCGGGCAGCGGCAGGGTCAGCTCACTCGCCCCGGCTTGCAGCCCCGCAAAATAGTCAAGCGGCACCTTGGCCACCCGAAACTGATTAGCCCGCACCTCATAACCTTGCTCCGCAGTCGCTCTGGCGGCTACCGTGCTCCACTCGCTGGCCATCAGGCTGGTTGACCCCAACAAACTGGCCACCAACAGGGCCAACGAACACTTACTGGTCACATGCATCTTTGTCATCCTTGTAGTCATGCACTTTTTTGAACCATTACCGGCATCATTATCCCGCCGAATCAAGAAGCCCGGCGCCACTGTTTCAGCCACTCACCCATGGGGAATGTTGCGCCAACCCCGTCTAACCCCTATCATTGCGCGGATTTGTCAATTTTAGAACTGCCCCTCTTCACAAAGGTGCGGTTCATCTTTATCTGGCCAAGGTTAATCTCATGCTCAAATCCCCACTGTTGCCCCGTTTCGGGGATCTGGTCGTTGCCATTGTTGACGATGTGCTCGGTCAGGGTCTTACCCTCGACCGCGCTTATGCCCGTCACTTCTCCGGCATCGAACTCAAACCGCAAGAACAGGCAAGGATTGCCCTGGTCACCGGCGACCTGCTGCGCCGTCTCAGCCTCTATTGTTTCCTCACCGGTATTCAGGTGCGTCAGGCCGAAAAGAATGTCTGGCCACTGCTGCACAGCTGGCACGCCTTCCACAAAATTGCCCAGCCCAACCACCCGACCCTGGATCGCTTCAATGAAGAGGCCTTCCGCCGCCGTCTGACCGAGGCGAAGAAGAACCCGGTATTGATGGATGGTTGCCCGAGCTGGCTGGAGAAACTGGGTAACGAGCAGCTGGGTGAAGCCTGGCCTGCCGAGCGTGCCGCCCTGGCCTGGATGCCCAAGCGTTACCTGCGGGTCAACACCCTCAAGTGCACCCGTGATGAGCTGCAAGCCATGCTGGCCAAAGAGCAGGTCACCACCATTCCGGTTGAAGGTGTTGAGACTGCCCTGCAGGTCACCTCCGACGCAGCCCTGTTCCGCACCAAGGCCTTTGCCGATGGTTGCTTCGAACAGCAGGACGCAGGCTCCCAGCTGGTTGCTGCTGCGCTGGAAGTTGCCCCAGGCATGCGCGTTATCGACGCCTGCGCCGGTGCCGGTGGCAAGACCCTGCATATCGCCGCCATGATGCAGGGCAAAGGCCGTCTGCTGGCGATGGATGTGGAAGAGTGGAAGCTGGAAAACCTCAAGCAACGCGCTCGTCGCGCCGGTGCCCACAACGTGGAGACCCGGGTCATCACCAGCAGCAAGACCGTCAAGCGCCTCAAAGAGAGCGCCGACCGCGTACTGCTGGACGTGCCCTGCTCCGGTCTTGGCGTACTCAAGCGCAATCCGGATGCCAAGTGGCGTGATACCGCCGAGCGTCTGCCGGTGCTGGTCGCGCTGCAAGAAGAGATCCTGCAGCGTTACAGCCAGATGGTGAAAGTCGGCGGCCTGCTGGTCTATGCAACCTGCTCCATCCTGCCCGAGGAGAACCGCCAGCAGGTGGACAAGTTCCTCGCCGCCAACGAGAACTTCCGTCTGCGTGACGATCACACCGTAAGCCCGTCCGAGACCGGCTTCGACGGCTTCTACATGGCTCGTATCGAACGGATCGCCTGATCTGCCCGATGACCATATAGACAAAAGCGGCTGCCATTGGCAGCCGCTCTGTTTTGGCTTGCTGACACACTCCCGATGGGGTTACAGCGCAGCAATCGCCTCTATCTCGATCTTCACATCCTTCGGTAACCGAGCCACTTCTACGCAGGAGCGAGCCGGATACATGGCATCGTGCTCGGTGAAGAAGTCGTTGTAGACCTGATTCACCGCAGCAAAGTCGTTCAGATCCGAGACAAACACCGTGGTCTTGAAGATGTTGCGCACCTCACCGCCTGCCGCCTCGACAATCGCCTGTACGTTTTGCAGGGAGCGCAGGGTCTGCGCTTCGATCCCCTCCACAACGTCGCCGCTCACCGGGTCCAGCGGGATCTGACCGGAGGTGTATAGGATGTTGCCAATCCGGGTGGCCTGCACATAGGGGCCGATGGCGCCCGGCGCCGCCTTGGTAGTGATAACCTGTCGCATCTGTTACTTCCTCGTGCTGACAAACAAAAAGTAGGCCCGGAGCAAGCCTGCTCACCCCGGGCATGAGAGCTACATCATGTTGGTGAAGGTTCTGGAGATGACGTCCTGCTGCTGCTCGCGGGTCAGGGCGTTGAAGCGCACCGCATAACCGGAGACCCGGATGGTCAGGCTGGGGTACTTGTCCGGATTGTCGATGGCATCCAGCAGCATCTCGCGATTCATCACATTGACGTTGAGGTGCTGACCCCCTTCCACATCCCGCTCATGATGGAAGTAGCCATCCATCAGCCCCACCAGATTGCTCTCGCGATTGGCCGGCTCCTTGCCGAGCGCCCCCGGCACGATGGAGAAGGTGTAGGAGATCCCGTCCTTGGCGTATTTGAACGGCAGCTTGGCCACCGAGGCCAGCGAAGCGACCGCCCCCTTGCGATCCCGACCGTGCATCGGGTTGGCTCCCGGTGCAAACGGGGCACCGGCGCGGCGGCCATCCGGGGTGTTGCCGGTCTTCTGGCCATACACCACGTTGGAGGTGATGGTCAGGATCGACTGGGTCGGTACCGCATTGCGGTAGGTCGGCAGCGCCTGGATCTTCTTCATGAAGCGCTCGACCAGATCGCAGGCGATGGAGTCGGCCCGCTCATCGTTGTTGCCGTACTGGGGATACTCCCCCTCAATCACGAAATCGACCGCCAGCCCGTCAGCATCGCGCACCGGCTTGACCCGAGCGTACTTGATGGCCGCCAGCGAATCGACCGCCACCGACAGACCGGCAATGCCGCAGGCCATGGTGCGATAGACGTCGCGATCGTGCAGCGCCATCAGGGAAGCCTCATAGCTGTACTTGTCGTGCATGTAGTGAATAAGGTTGAGCGCACTGATGTACTGCACCGCCAGCCAATCCATAAAGCTGTCGAGGCTGGCCATGACGGTCTCGTAATCCAGCACCTCGTCCATGATGGGCGCCACTTTCGGGCCAACCTGGATCTTCAGCTTCTCGTCCACCCCACCGTTGATGCAATAGAGCAGGGTCTTGGCCAGGTTGGCGCGGGCACCGAAGAACTGCATCTGCTTGCCGATCACCATGGGACTCACGCAGCAGGCGATGGCGTAATCATCGCTCTCGAAGTCGGTGCGCATCAGGTCATCATTCTCATACTGCAGGGATGAGGTATCGATGGAGACGCGAGCCGCATAGGTCTTGAAGGCCCGCGGCAGCCCTTCCGCCCAGAGGATGGTGAGGTTGGGCTCGGGCGCCGGCCCCATGGTCTTGAGGGTATGGAGGTAGCGGAAGGAGTTCTTGGTCACCAGAGTGCGACCATCCAGCCCCATGCCACCGATCACCTCGGTGGCCCAGATGGGATCGCCGGAGAAGAGGGAGTCAAACTCGGGGGTACGCAGGAAACGTACCATGCGGACCTTCATGATGAAGTGATCGACCAGCTCCTGGGCATCCTGCTCGCTGATAAGCCCCGCCTTTAGATCCCGCTCGATATAGATATCGAGGAAGGTGGCGGTACGACCGAGGGACATGGCCCCGCCATTTTGCGACTTCACCGCCGCCAGATAGGCAAAGTAGAGCCACTGCACCGCCTGCTGGGCAGTACGTGCCGGCCCGGAGATGTCAAAGCCGTAGCTGGCCGCCATCTGCTTGATCTGCACCAGTGCCCGCTTGTGCTCGGCCAGCTCCTCGCGCTGGCGGATCACCTGCTCCAGCTGCTCTCCCCGCTCGAGCGCCGGTTGCAGATCGGCAAACTGCAGCTCCCGCTCACGGATTAAATAATCTATGCCATAGAGCGCGACCCGACGATAATCTCCGATAATGCGACCACGACCGTAACCATCCGGCAAACCGGTCAAAATTCCCGATTTTCGGCAGCGCAACATCTCGGGAGAGTAGACGTCGAACACTCCCTGGTTATGGGTTTTGCGCAATTCGCTGAAGGTATATTCAAATTCGGGATCCATCTCCCGGCCATATGCTTCAAAAGAGCTGCGGATCATATTTACACCGCCAAACGGGTGCAGTGCTCTTTTAAGGGGCTTGTCGGTTTGCAGGCCAACAATCTTTTCCAGCCCCTGCTCGATATAGCCCGGCCCGTGGGCGGTGATGGTCGTGGCAATATTGGTATCAAAATCGACCGGCGCGTGGGTGGTATTCTCGATGCGGATCCCCTCCATCACCTTGTTCCATAAAGTGGTGGTCGCTTCGGTCGCATCTGCTAAAAACTGTTCGTCACCTTCATAGGGGGTGTAGTTCTGCTGGACAAAATCACGGACGTTGATCTCGTGCTTCCAGTTTTCACCGGCAAACCCTTGCCATGCCTGACGGAATTTATCCTGATCCAATTGCATATCAACTTTCATCAAATAAACCTCATTCACTACTCATGACACAAGAGTGGAAGATGTCAGACGCACTCGGCCTGACAAACCAGCTGCCCCAGACGAATGGCATCCAGCGCGATCATTTTCTCTTCATTGGTGGGAATAACCGCCGCCAGTACCATGGATTCTGCCGCCGAAATTACCCGGCAGCCCTCGCTATTGGGACGCTGGTTAAACGGCTCGCTGATCGCTACGCCAAATACCTTAAGTCGTTCGCATACCTGCTTTCTGATAAAGGCCGAGTTCTCGCCGATCCCGCCGGTGAAAATAACGGCATCCAGCCGGCGCAATGAGGTGGCATGACCGCCGATATGGCGGGCAATACGATGGACAAAAGCGTGAATGGCCAATTTTGCCCCGGGATGTCCTTCGTGATAGGCAGATTCCAATACCCGCATATCCGAGGAGAGCCCCGAAATACCCAGCAGGCCGGACTGCTTGTTCAATACCCGCTCGATATCCTCGATGGATTGACCCGTCTTGCTGGCGATATAGGCCAGCGCGCCAAAATCGATATCGCCGCTGCGGCTGCCCATGATCAACCCCTCCAGCGGCGTCATCCCCATCGAGGTATCGACGCTCTTGCCATCCTGTACAGCGCAAATAGAGGCGCCATTGCCCAGATGGGCGATGACCAGACCGGCATGCTGCTCATCCAGCCCCATAAATACGCAAGCCTGCTCGGCGACATAGCGATGGGAGGTGCCATGGAAGCCATAGCGGCGTACGCCATAATCCTGCAAATATTGGTAAGGCAGCCCATAGATATAAGCTTCCGGCTTCAGGGTCTGGTGAAAGCCGGTATCAAATACCGCAATTTGGGGTTGTGTGGGAAATAGCTGACGAGCCGCCATCACCCCGCTCAGATTTGCGTGATTATGCAGGGGTGCCAAGGGTGACACCTGCTTTATTTTGGCCAATACATGTTCATCAATGATCACGGCTTCGCTAAATTCACTACCACCATGCGCAATCCGATGACCAATCAGCACAATCGAATCCAGCAGATCGCGCTTTTTCAATTCAGCCGCAATGGCAGCCAATGCACAGGTGTGGTTATTTTCAGCTAATGACATAGCGGGCTCTTTACCCACTTGCAATTGGGGATGGGCCGTCTCAATACCATCCGCCATACCGGATATCACCACCTCACAGGATTGACTCTCCAGTACCGAGAATTTGACCGATGAGGAGCCGCAATTGATAACCAGAACCAACGAATCAAACTTCATTACATCGCCTCGAGATTAATAGTGTCGAGTCACTGCAGTCAGGGCATTTCGCCATAAACAGAAAGTCAAAAAACGGCAAGCCTTACCCGGGGCCCACATAATTGTGGCCAACGAAGAACCGGTTATTGCTCATGTCTGACTGCACCATCCAGACCCCACCAGGGGGGCCTGAATGGTTGATGACTTGCAGAAAAGGTTTTCAGAACAGCTTGGAAACTATATTCAGGATGGTCAGCACACCGATGATGGTGACAAACAGGTTGCTGGCCTGACCTTTATATTTTGCCAGTGCTGGTGTCTTGCTCACCGCATACATCGGCAGCAGACAGAGCAGGGAAGCGATGATTGGCGCCCCCATTGCCTCAATCAGGTCGAGGATGTTGGGGTTCACATAAGCGACTAGCCAGGTGGATCCCATGATGAACAACATACTGACCATATTGAGTTTTTTACTGGAAACCTTGCTCTTGTCGCCCTGGTAGCCAAAGCGGAGGATAAGGCCATTCAACCCTTCCAACGTCCCCAGATAGTGACCGAAGAAGGATTTGAAGATAGCAACCAGCGCGATAATGGACGCCGCATACTCCAGGGTGGTGGCAAACGCAGACTTGCTGCCAGCCAGCGAGGAGAAGTGGTTGGCCAGATAGGAGAGCACCGGAATGTTCTGGGCTTTGGCTTCCGCCATATTTTGCGGTGACAGGGTAAAGAGGCAGCTGAAGGCAAAGAACATCACCACGGCCACCATCAGCATGCTGGCACCGGAGATAATCTTCGAGCAGCGCTTCTCGGTAAAATCACGACCGAACTCCTGCTCATACTCTTCCCGTTTGGAGACGATGAAAGAGGAGACAATCGGCGAGAAGTTGAAGGAGAAGACCATGATGGAGATCCCCAGCCAGACGGTGACCAGAATACCATCGTGGCCAAACATCGATATCTCGCTCAGATTGACCTGATCAAAGACGGCACTGTTCCAGTACGGGACGAGGGAGAGAGAGATAACGATCAGACTGGCAATAAAGGGAAAGACCAGATAGCTCATTACGCGAACCATCAGATCCTTACCGAAATAGATCACGAAGGCCATCAACAGCAGCAGCCCAAGGGCGACAACACCCCGATTGAGCGGCGCCATTTGCAGTTGATGTTCCCAGAATGCCATAAAGGTATTGGTGATTGTCACACCATATATCCACAGCAGTGGGCAGATGGCAAAGAAATAGAGGAAGGTAATTACCACGCCACCCATTTTGCCAAAATGTTCTTCAACGGTTTCGGTGATATTGGCTGAAGGATTGCTGCCGGAAAGACATAATCTGGCCAACGCCCTGTGGCAATAAAATGCAATGGGGTAAGCCAGCACCAGCATGATTAATATTGGGATCAGGCCACCATATCCGGCCCGAATTGGAAAGAACAAGACCCCCGCCCCGATAGCAGTACCGAACAGACCTAATCCCCATGTGGTATCCGATTTACGCCATGCACGCGTATTCTCTTTACTGCCGGTGACAACACTGTCTAATATCATGACTGCATTCCTTACAGGCTAAATTTACGAATATTGTTCTGTTCGATAATTTCGGCGATCCGAGTCAGATCAATATTGCCACCCGAAATAATGCTGACGGTCTTTTTACCTTCGACATAATGTTTCAGCTTGCCACTGAGCAGCGCTGCCGAGGCCAGAGCTCCCGCCCCTTCGGTAATCACCTTGTTGCGCTGAATAAGGTCAACCATGCTATGACGAATATCATCCTCGGTGACCAGTACAATATCATCCACCAATTGTTTGACGATTTCGAAGGTCAGTGAACCGGGTCTTGCCACATCACAGCCATCGGCCAGCGTGCTGCTGGTTCTGTGATTGGTCATGGTACCGGCATAGAAAGAGGCCGCCATACCGTGCACATTCTCGGATTGCACACCAATCACCTTGATGGTCGGATTAATAGATTTGATAGCCATGGCAACACCGGCAATCAAACCACCGCCACCGATCGGCACTATGATGTTATCGACATCATACAAATCTTCGATAATTTCCAGGCCAATGGTGCCCTGGCCGGCAATTACTTTTGCATCGTCGAAGGGGGGGATAAATACGCGGCCTTCCATCTCCACGATTTCGCTGACTTTGGCAATGGTGTCATTGAAGCTATTTCCATGGAGGATCACTTTGGCTGAATAGTCACTGGTTGCAGCAATTTTTGATTTGGGGGCACAGCAAGGCATGACCACCTTGGCATCAATTCCAAGCATAGCACTGGAGAGTGATACACCTTGGGCATGATTGCCCGCCGAGCAGGCGACAACACCTTTTTGTCGGTCTTCCAGACTTAATGAACTGAGTTTGTTGAAGGCACCACGAATTTTAAAAGAGCCTGTACGTTGCATGTTTTCAAGCTTGAGGTAAACCTCGCCATGGCAACGTTCGCTGATGTAGTTAGAGGGTAGTTGCGCGGTCTTGTATATATGATTGGTCAGTCTTTTTTTGGCTTCAGTTATATCATGAAGACCAATGGGCAGATTGCTATACATCTTCATCGCAAATCTCTTTTTATTTATTAATTTGTAGGGTTTTATTTCACAGGGCGAAGCGATACTAGGTTCTATCACTTGCAATTAATGTGAGCATAAACACAAAAAAATCTACAAAGAGACTGCGTTACGGTGAAATTATCAAAAAATGTGATGACAGCAACACTTGAATCCAAATGGATTAAAAAAAGTAATCAGACATTGGGAAATAATATAATTAACAACTCCAAAACAAAGCCGTAAATATTAGATTTTTCAGGGCAATTGCGTTGCTTTTGCAACCGGCAATCAGTTGCTTGCCTGCCAGAACCGGGACAATAAAAAAGGGAGCCTATAAGGCTCCCTCTCGACAACACAGAACCGATTACTCGGCTGCCGCATCATCTTTCTTGTACTTGGCAGCAGTCTCTTTGATCAGAGCCTGCAACTCGCCAGCCTGGAACATCTCGATCATGATGTCACAGCCACCGATCAGCTCACCTTCAACCCACAGTTGCGGGAAGGTCGGCCAGTTGGCGAATTTTGGCAATTCGGCGCGGATATCCGGATTCTGCAGGATATCAACGTAGGCAAACGGCTCGCCGCAGGACATCAGAGCCTGGGAGGCCTGGGCAGAGAAGCCACAGCTGGGTAGCTTGGGGGAGCCCTTCATGTAGATGATGATGGGGTTGTCAGCCAGCTGCTGCTTAATCTTTTCAATAGTTTCCATAGGTGCCTCACTAGAGCGATTTCGGCGGCCATTCTACTGCAATCTTGCCCGAGCACAAACTGACAAAGGGGTGACCCGGCTCGAATTGTGCAAAGAACCCACACAGGATTGATCGCGATCATGGCGCCAATCAAGGGTTGTTAGGCCATCTTTGATACTGCTACAATCCCTTGGCTTTGGACTTTCCTGTCCCACCATTTTAAAAACAACTCTTTTCACATTGGAAAAGAGTACGCAATGTCTTGCAACCGTCGCGCTCGCACGGTCCAGCCAATGGAGAGTAGAAAATGGCATTCGAACTTCCCGCTCTGCCCTATGCAATCAATGCTCTGGAACCGCACATCTCCCAGGAGACCCTGGAATACCACCACGGCAAGCACCACAACACCTACGTGGTCAATCTGAACAATCTGGTGCCGGGTACCGAGTTTGAAGGCAAGTCTCTGGAAGAGATCATCAAGACCTCCAACGGCGGCATCTTCAACAACGCTGCCCAGATCTGGAACCACACTTTCTACTGGCACTGCCTCTCCCCGAACGGCGGTGGCGAGCCGACTGGCGCCCTGGCTGATGCTATCAACAAGGCATTCGGCTCCTTCGCCGAGTTCAAAGATGCCTTCACCAAATCAGCCATCGGCAACTTCGGTTCCAGCTGGACTTGGCTGGTGAAGAAAGCTGACGGCTCTCTGGCTATCGTCAACACCTCCAACGCTGGCTGCCCCCTGACTGAAGCCGGTACCAGCCCGCTGCTGACCGTTGACCTGTGGGAGCACGCCTACTACATCGACTTCCGCAACCTGCGTCCGAAGTACATGGAAACCTTCTGGGCTCTGGTTAACTGGGAATTCGTGGCCAAGAATCTGGCTGCCTAATCCGCTTCGCTTGCCAAAACGCCCCGCACTGCGGGGCGTTTTTTTATCTCTATGTGGCTGCGAGAATGAATAAGGCGCCCGCAGGCGCCTTTTACATATCGAGATAGCCCGTTTACTGGTCCAACTCGTCCATATATTCATCCAGATTGGCATCGTCGGCCTGCTCTTGCTGAGACGCTTTCAGCTCGGTCTGCTTGCCCGTCACCTTGCCCTGGTTATATTGCAGGTAGAAGTCCTTGGTCAGCGCATAAGGATCGAGGGAGTTGTCGATGACCCGCTCCTGATCGATCAGCTTGGCACGTGTGCCCAAGCCATCCAGTGCCCAGTGTGCAACCTTCATCGGGAAGGTTAACAGGGCATAGGGGAAGTAGAAGCTGTCAATCGCATCGCCAACCAGCTCCCGGGTGGTAGTCGGGCCGTAGACAGGCACCATGATGTAGGCACCATTACCGATATCGGCCCTGCCCAGCACGGTGTCCATTTCCAGCTTGTTACGCTCGAGGCCAGCATGTTTGGCCACATCGAAGATACCCAGCAGACCGACCGTGGTGTTGAGGGTAAAGCGCCCCAGGTTGGTGCCCGCCCCCTTCAAATCACCGGTGATCAGATGGTTCACCATGCTGCTTGGCTCATCAAAGTTGGCAACAAAGTTGGCAATGCCATCCTTCACCCCTACCGGAATGTAGCGGGCATAGGCATGTACCACTGGACGTGCCACATAGGGTTCCAGCACATCATAGTTGACCGCCCACATGGCCCGGTTGGCCCCCTGGAAGGGATCGCGCGGATCGGCCGCCGTACTGGTTGCGCCCGGATTATTCATGCCGGGATTGAGATCCAGACTCTCTGGGCCAGGCTTGGGTGGGCCACCGGCACAGCCAGCCAGCAAGAGGGCTGCCAGTATGGCCCCTGAACGAAGATACATATGATTGTCCTGACGTTTTATTTTGATTTATCAGAAGTATAGATAACCCGGCCCCTATCCAGGGGCCGGGTTATCCAAAGGCATATTAGAGGGCGTGATCGATGCGGATGTCAATCGGAGCAGCAGGGATCTCGGCCGTCTTGACCGGCACGGATACCCCTTCGAAGGCTCCTTCCTTGTTCATCACATTGCCACCGCGCGAGAGACGTGCCTTGAACTGCAGCTCCGGATAGGCCGCCAGTTTGCTACCTTCCATCATGGCATCGCCATCCCCGAGTGACAGGGTAACAGGCAAGGTTGGCCCTGCGATACGCTTCACGGCGATGGGCATAGGCGGCCCGTTGGGCACCACGGCAAAGACGAAGAGATGGGCATCTTCCGGCATCTGAATGCCCGCCGCCAACGTGACGTGGATGGGGAATTCCCCCTCCTTCACCGCCAGCGGTTGTCCCTCAACTGCGCCCGCTTTGGCTGCGCCTGAATTCGTCACCTCGATGCCGCGCTGCTTGAGCTGCGCGCGGGCATACTCCATGGAGCGCTCGACCATCACGTAACGGGGGGTACCTTTCTCCATCAGTGGCAACATCGCCTGCCAGCGAGCCAGCGCGGTCTGGAAGTCCTCTTTTTGCAGCGCCATAAAGGCATAGACGGAACGCGCCTCGATATTGTCCGGATCCTGCGCGATAGCAGCCTGCAACAGGGCATCCGCTTGCGCCTCATCCCCCGTCATCATCAGCGCCTGCGCATAAGGCACCGCCACCAGCGACTTCTGGGGAGCCAGCGTGTAGGCCCGCTCCAGCGCCTCGCTGGCCATCTCGGGATCATTGCCATCCAGCGCCAAGCGTCCCAGCAGCAACCAGCCGCGGTAGTCGCTCGGTTCATCCTTGAGGCGGGTACGCAGTGCCAGCGTGAAATCCAGCAGATCCTGCTCGGTCACCTTGGCATCCCGCTCCACCAGAATGCGGTTGCTCAACTCGCCAAGACGGCCGCTGGCATCTTGCCAGCGACTCACCTCTTGCCAGGAGCCCAACTTGTAGTAGAGCCCCAGGCTCACCACCAACAGCACCAGCACACCCGGGATCCAGATCAGACTCTTGCCACTGCGGGCGGTCTGCTCCACATCAGGGATATCATCCAAGAGGCTTCGTTGCAGCTCGACCAGCGAGTCGGACTCCTCAGCCAGAACACCCTGCTCGCGCTCTTCGCCAATTTCCAGCAGCCGCTGGCGATAGAGCTGTTTGTTGAGCGCCGAGCGACTGATACTCTGTTTGCCTTCACCACGCCACAGCGGCACGACGAGCGCCAGACTCACCAGCACCAGCAAGCCCGCAATCACTATCCAAAAAGCGGTCATTGTTTCTCTTCCTCTTTGAGCAGCTCGGCCAGTCGGCGCTGCTCCTCCTCGCTCAAGGCGTTATCCAGTTGTTTTTTCACCGCAGGTGGCCGGCGGCTGCGCATCACGACCACGGCGCCACCGATCAGGATCACCAGCAGCGGGCCGAGCCAGAGGATCAGGGTGGAGGCCATCAGGGGCGGGTTATAGAGGATAAAGTTGCCGTAGCGGGCCACCATGTAATCCACGATCTCCTCTTTATCCTTACCCTCGCGCACCATCTGGTAGGTCTTGTCGCGCAAGTCCTTGGCCAGCCCAGCATTGGAGTCGGCGATATCCTGGTTCTGACACTTGGGGCAACGCAGCTCCTTGGTCAGTTCACGGAAGACCTGCTCCTGATTGTCGTTGTCGAAGGTGTAGACATCGATAGCGGCCATGGCGGGCGCTTGCACCACCCATCCCAGCAACAGCAGCAGGGAAGCAATAAATACTCTCATCAGGACTCCCCTCACTTCATGGCATCAAAGATGGGTTTGAGGGTCGACGCCCAGTTCTCGGGGTTGATATCCCCCACGTGGCGATACCGGATGATCCCCTTGCTGTCGATAAAGAAGGTCTCCGGCGCGCCGTATACCCCGAGATCCAGCCCCAGCATGCCGTCCGGATCATAGAGGTTGACATGATAGGGGTTGCCCAGCTCAGCCAGCCATTTGATCGCCTTGTCGCGCTCATCCTTGTAGTTCATGCCGATGATGGGAATACCCTGCCCTGCCAGCTGTTTGAGGTAGGTGTGCTCGCCGTAGCAGGTGGGGCACCAGGTGGCCCAGACGTTGAGCAACATGGGGCGACCGGTCAGGATACTGCGATCGTGCTGCTTGTTCAGATCGTAAATGTCCTGCAAAGTGAACACCGGCACCTCTTTACCCACCATCACGGACTCAAGCTTGGTGGGATCGGAGTAGAGCCCCTTGAACAGGAACACTGCCCCCAGCAAAAAGACGATAAAGGGGATTAAAAACAACCAGGTCTTTTTGTTCATGCCTTGGCCTCCTCCTCACGACGGCCGAAACGGTAACGCTTGTCGAGCATCGCCAACACGCCACCAATAGCCATAAAGACGCCGCCGAACCAGATCCAGCGCACGAACGGCTTGTAGTAGATCCGCACCGCCCAAGCACCGTTGTCGAGCTGTTCCCCCAGCGCCGCATAGAGATCGCGGGTGATACCGGCATCGATGGCCGCTTCGGTCATCGGCATCCGGGTCACCTTGTACATCCGCTTCTCCGGCTTGAGCAGGGCCACCTGCTTGCCATCCTTGTGCACTTCCAACACGCCCTTGAAACCATCGTAGTTGGGGCCGTTCTTCTCTTTTATCCCGGCAAAGACGAACTCGTAATCGGCAAAGTGCACCCGATCACCCGCCTGCATTCGCAGATCCTTCTCGATGCTGTAGTTCTGGGTGCAGGCGATACCAATGATGCTGACTGCCAGCCCCACGTGGCCAAGAATCATGGCCCAGTGGCTGTTGCCAAGCTTGCGCACACCGACTGCAAAGCTGTGCTTGTGGGTCGCCCGCGCCCAGGTCTCCTGCACGCTGGTGACGATGATCCAGGCCCCCAGACCAATCCCTACCGCCGCCCACGGCTTGAAGGTTTCGGCAAAGAGCTGCGGCAACAGCAAGGCTGCGGCCAGACTCAGCACCAGTGCCACAACCACCTTGCTTTTGAGTTCCCCCAGCTCCTGACGACGCCAGCGAAACAGCGGGCCAACCCCCAGCAGCAGGGCAAACGGGATGATCAGCCAGCTGTAGATGTGGTTGAAGAAGGGGGTACCGATAGAGATGCTCCCCAGCCCCAGCTCCTTGTGCACCAGAGGCAGCAAGGTACCGAGCAGCACGGTCAGCAGACCCGCCACCAGCATGATGTTGTTGCAAAGCAGCAGGGTCTCGCGGCTCCACAGCTCGTGTTTACCGTGGCTCTTCACCTGCGAGCCTTTGAAGGCAAACAGCAACAAGGATGAGCCGATCACCGCCAGCAGGAAGCCGAGAATAAACAGGCCGCGGGTCGGATCCGAGGCAAACGCATGGACCGACACCAACACGCCGGAGCGCACCAGGAAGGTACCCAGCAGGCTCAACGAGAAGGCGGAGAGGGCCAGCAGCACGGTCCACGCCTTGAAAGTGGCGCGCTTCTCGCTCACCGCCAGCGAGTGCAGCAGAGCGGTACCCGCCAGCCAAGGCATAAACGAGGCGTTTTCTACCGGATCCCAGAACCACCAGCCGCCCCAACCGAGCTCGTAGTAGGCCCACCAGGAGCCGAGCACGATGCCCAGGGTCAGGAATACCCAGGCCGCCATGGTCCAGGGGCGCGACCAGCGAGCCCAGGTCGCATCTAGACGGCCGGTCATCAGCGAAGCAATGGCAAAAGCAAACGCCACCGAGAAACCCACATAACCCATGTAGAGCATCGGCGGATGGAAGATAAGACCCGGATCCTGCAGCAGCGGATTGAGGTCACGACCATCGACCGGGAAATAGGGCAAGGTGCGGGTGAAGGGATCGGAGGTGAACAGCACGAAGGCAGTGAAGCCGACCGAGATCAGCCCCAGCACACCGAGTACCCGGGCCACCGCATCGAGCGGCAGACGGCGGCTGAACATGGCCACCGCCGCAGTCCAGCCCCCTAAGGTCAGAACCCACAGCAGCAGGGAACCTTCGTGGGCGCCCCATACGGCGGAAATGCGATAGGCCAGCGGCAGCAGGCTATTGGAGTTAGTGGCCACATACTGCACGGTGAAGTCGTTATCGATAAAGGCCCAGGTCAGGCAGAGAAACGACAGCAGCAGCAGCAAGAACTGGGCATAGGCGAGCGGACGGGCCGCCGACATCATGCCAAGACGCCCCCAGCTGGCGCCCAGCAGCGGGTAGCTGCCCAGCAGCAGGGCGGTGGCAAAGGCCAGGATCAGCGCAAACTGACCTAATTCCGGGATCATGAAGGCATTCCTTTCAATTGAACGGTGACAACAGCCGCACCACGCACGGCAGGCAAAGCGGAAAAGGCAAACACCACAGGGATCACTGCTTGGCTCCCTTCAACTGCGCCTCGGTATACTCCGGCTTGAAGTGCATGCCGTTGGTGGCATCGGCCACTTCCGGCGGCATATAGTTCTCATCGTGCTTGGCCAGCACCTCGAACGCCTCTACGGTCGTGGCATCCTTGAGGGTGCCCTGGGCAACAATCCCCTGCCCTTCACGGAACAGATCCGGCAGGATGCCGTCAAACTCGACCTTCACCAGATGACCGCCGTTATCCACCAGCTTGAAGGCAACCTTGAGGCTCTGGGGATCCCGCTGTACCGATCCCGGCACGACCAATCCACCGATGCGCAGGCGCTGCCCCTCTTCCGGCTTGATCTTGTCCGGCCCCTTCCCCTCCACCAGCTCGCTCGGGGTATAGAAGAGGTCGATATTCTGACTGAGGGCGTAGAGCACCAGCCCGCTGACGGTAGCCAGACCCAGGGTGATGGCAAGAATGATGGTGAGGCGTTTTTTGCGTCTCGGGTTCATAGGGTGTTCTCCATCTGCTGGGCCGCCTTGCGACGGGCCTCACGCGCCTGCTTGCTGCGCAACTCGGCGAGCAGGCTGCGGGTTTTCATGCGGGTAGAAATGATGATGCCGACCAGACACACCAGCGTCAGGCCAAAAGAGAGCCAGACATAAAAGGCGTAACCGCCCATCGCCATAAAATCACTGAAAGAGGCAAAGTGCATGCTTACTTCTCCTGCTCTGCAATCTCTTTGACCCAGGGGCGATGCCACTCCCGCATCAGGAGTTCATTGCGAAAACGCATCAGGGTCAGGGCCCCGAGAAATGCGGCAAATGCCAGGATCATGATCAGCAGCGGCCAGAGCATCTCGGGTGAAATGGAAGGTTTGTCAAATTTGGTGATGGTGGCCCCCTGATGCAGGGTATTCCACCACTCCACCGAGTAGTGAATGATGGGCAGGTTGATCACCCCGACCAGCGCCAGAATGCCGGCCGCACGGCCAGCGACCACCTTGTCGCTGAAGGCGTTGTAGAGAGCAATCACGCCGAGGTAGAGAAACAGCAGGATCAGCTCAGAGGTGAGCCGTGCATCCCACACCCACCAGGTACCCCACATCGGTTTGCCCCAGGCGGCACCGGTAAAGAGGGCAATAAAGGTAAATACGGCGCCGACCGGCGCAATGGCTGCAACCGCCATGTCCGCCATCCGCAGCTGCCACACTAGGCCGATAAAGGCGGCCACCGCCATGGTGGAGTAGGCCCCCATGGAGAGAATGGCGGAAGGCACGTGGATATAGATGATCCGGAACGAATCTCCCTGCTGGTAATCCGCTGGCGCAAACGCGAGGCCCCAGACAGTACCGATCACAAACGAGAGCAGACTAATCACCGCAAACCAGGGCAACAGCGTGCCTGCCAGCTGATAGGCCCGCTCCGGTTTGGCATAAGGGTGCAACCATTTCCACATAGCTCACAAAACCTTTTTGTTATTAATCGTTTGGCGAGGCCTACCATACCGACCGCAGGGCAGCATCAAATACCCCGAAAGCAATAAGCGGCACTCTCCTTGATCCATCGCAACATTATTTTTTGCAAAAAGACTCCGTTCGGAGCCAAATCCGGTTCAGCTCACGGCCATCAGTTGAGGCTGACCCGCAACGCCGCCGACACAGCCAGCGGCGTCAGTGTCAAAGCCCCCACCAGCATGGCGGCCAGAATGGCAAGCTGCCCGCCATAGGGCAAGCTCATCCCCGCGGCATCGATGGCTGAGGTGGCAAAAATCAGTACCGGAATATAGAGCGGCAGGATCAACAGACTAAGCAGCACCCCGCCTTTGCGCAGTCCCACCGTCAACGCGACTCCGACCGCGCCGAGCAGACTCAATACTGGAGTGCCCAGTGCCAGCGTCGCGACGACAGCCAGATAGGTGTTCATATCCAGCGACAGCAAAATCGCCAGCAAGGGAGAGATCAGCAGCAGCGGCAAGCCGGTCAGCAGCCAGTGAGCGACCACTTTCGCCAGCGCCAGCAAGCCCAGAGGGTGCGGCATCAGCATCATCTGCTCCAGCGCGCCATCGGCAAAGTCATCGCGAAACAGCCGCTCCAGCGACAACATGGCCGCCAATAGCGCCGCCACCCAGATAATCCCCGGGGCAATACGGGCCAGCAGTTTGGGCTCAGGGCCAATCCCTAACGGAAACAGGGTGATGACGATGAGGAAAAACCAGAGCGGGTTGAGAATATCGGAACGCTGGCGCAGAGCCATCAGCAGTTCACGGTGAATAAGGTGCATAACAGCGCGCAACATGGCGTTACTCCTGCAATGTCGATGCGAAGGGGGTCAACGAGATAGTCTTCAGCCGTCCTTGCATCAGGGTCAGATCCTGATGGGTGGTGAGGATCACCATGCCGCCCCGCTCGGCGTGGGCCAGAAAGAGCTGCTCGAGCACCTTGACCCCCTGCTTGTCGATAGCGGTAAAGGGCTCATCGAGGATCCAGAGCGCCGGTTTTTGTGACAGCCAGAGTCTGGCCAGAGCCACCCGGCGTTGCTGACCGGCAGAGAGTTGCCCGGTCGGGTTCTCTTCAAATCCAGCCAGCCCTACCCGGGCCAATATCTGCCACAAGTCAGTCTCTGTTTGCTGCGGGTGATGCAACTGCTGGTAGAACTTCAGGTTTTCAAAAGGGGTCAGCGCCGCTTTGACGCCGGGCTGATGGCCGAGATAGAGCAGATTGGCATGATACTCATCACGACAATGACGAATATTCTCCCCATTCCAGCACACCTCACCGGCAAACGGCTGCGACAGCCCGGTCAACAACCGCAACAGGCTGGTCTTGCCGACCCCGTTGGGCCCTTCAATTTGCACCAGATCGCCGGGCGCAACAGAGAAAGAGAGGTGTTCAAACAGAGTGCGATCTTCGCGCACGCAGCTCAGATTGTTAACTTGAAGCAGCATGGGGATTTTTTCAGAGAAAATGAAGCGGTCTGCATCTTAACACAGTATTGGAATACGTCTTTTCAAAGATGCAACAATTGAACTGACTGGCGACCGGGATCACAAAGAAAATATGGTAGAAACCGCCTGCTCAACGCAGCTGGGGGGCAAGCGGCTGCACGCCATAAAATTCAGGAAGGCAATTGCCTTCCTGAATCATCATGAGCGACCTTTTCGCAACGATATCAAGAGCTCAGCCTCTGCCTTTGGCAACTCGCACTCACTCATGACTTCATCAAGATCGGCGCCCAGTTCGACCATCTTTGCCGCTCGGCTGTAGAGCCTGCGTTCGGGATCCTGCATGGTCAGCTCTTGCTGGCGCTCATTGACCTGCTGCATCGCCCCTTCCACCGACTGCAGACGCTGCCCCATGCCAATAGCGCCGGTATGGAGTTCCATCATCTGCTTGCGCAAGCTTTCCAACTGACCTTGCAGGGTTGCCACACTGGCCTCGGACTCCTGCTTGCTGCGCTTGCTCCTGAACCAAATATAAGAGGCAAACGCCAAGGCAATCAGGGACATCCCCAAGGCAACCATCTCAATTATCAAAACATCACCTTACTTATCAGAGGGAACCGATATCTTCCCACTCTTCATCGGAGAGCAGCTTGTTCAAGTCAACCAGGATCAGCAGTTGCCCATCACGGTTGCTCACCCCCTGAATAAACTTGGCGCTCTCTTCAGTACCGACCGCAGGTGCCGCATCGATTTCGGAAGAGCGCAGATAAACCACTTCTGCCACGCTGTCGACCATGATGCCAATCACCTGCTTCTCGGCCTCGATGATCACGATCCTGGAGTTTTCACTCACATCACCGGAAGGCAGACCGAAACGGGAACGGGTATCGATGACAGTCACCACATTGCCACGCAGGTTGATGATCCCCAGTACGTACTCAGGCGCACCCGGCACCGGTGCAATTTCGGTGTAGCGCAACACCTCCTGAACCTGCATCACATTGATGCCGTAGGTTTCGTTTTCCAGTTGGAAGGTTACCCATTGCAGCACTTCATCTTCGGCCAGATTCTGTGCAATATTGCGCTTTTCTGTCATGTTTTTATTCCTTTTATGAAAACGTCTACTGCTAAAACTAGCAATAAAACAGCTCGATTGCAGAAGTTATCAGCGACCTTCTATGTTAACCCCACGCTCCAACAACAGGAGCAGTTCGCGGACGTGTAACAGGGCACACATTTTTTCTTTGACCATGCCAGCCAACCAGGGGCGCTTGCCCTCCTGATGGCGCCATTTCACCTGGTCACGGTGTAACAATTCAGTCCCTTTGAGATGGTGACAGGCTAATCCCCACGGCGATTCACCAAGCATAATCAGATACTTGTAATCATCCATCTCGAGATGCTGACCCGGCATGACCCACTGGGCAGTATCGACCACATTCATCTTCTGCTCGCGAGAGGTCATGATCCCCTTGTACCAGCCAGGCTGGCCAAACAGGGAGGTGATCTCGCCCAGCTGATGAATACCACCCAGCTCGGTCAACGGCACAGCAAACGTCACGCCCGCGACTTCAAAGAAAAGGGCCTGAAACTCTTTACCGGTATCAATATTTTCCCAGGCAACAGGTTCACTGGCCTCTACCGGAGCAACCTCCAGCGCCGTCTCGGTCAGGATAGTAGTATGGGGCTCCGCAACCTCGGGGAGCAGCACCTCCGCAGGCCACTCAGGCTCCACCGGCAGCAGTGATTCCTCTGCCACAATCTCCAGCGGTGCGGTGAGAGTCGCTTCCTGGATGAAGGCGTCATTCTCAAACTGGACTTGTCCCACCTGAGCCAATAGCTCACCAAGTTGGGCAAGCCGTGGATCGCTTTCGAGGTATGGTGCGGCGACTACCTCGGGGACGCTTTGGGGCTGACGTTGCAACTGTAAAACAGGGGCAGATTGAACCTCTTCTACCTCATCCAGCACCAGTGGCTCATCGAGCAGCAGGGAATGGAAATAGTCATCCATCGCCCGAACTTGAATGGTATCTCTCATGCCGTCACCTCATGAACCCGTTGCCGCTCAAGGGCATCAAGATGATTGAGCAGCGTTTCATATGCATAGGTTCCACGACTCCCGGGAGAATAGATAGACGGGGGGATATGCAGCAAGCTGGCATCCCGAAACTTGGTATCAATAGGGATCACCGCATTCCACACTGAATCTCCATATTGATCCTTGATCGACTTCAAGGTCATCAGAGAGGCACGAGTGCGCTTGTCGAACATGGTCGGGATCACGGTATAGCGAAACTTGTCACGCTTGGAACGCTGCATGATCTCGAATGTTTTCATCATCCGCTCCAACCCCTTGAGGGCCAGAAATTCGGTCTGGACAGGCACCAGAATGCGATCGCAGGCAGCTAACGCGTTGACCATCATCACCCCCAGCACTGGTGGGCAATCGATCAGCACGTAATCATATTGATCCTGAATGCGCAGCAGTGCCCGCTTCAGTACCAGTCCCATCCCCTCACGATTGCCCATCACCCGATCAAGGGTCGCCAAGGTAATAGATGCTGGCAGTAAGTTGATATTTTCAAACTTGGTCTTGAGCGTCAGTTTATTGACAAGCTCGGCTGTCGGTTTGACAGCTTGAAACAACTCATAGAGGGTTCCATCCAGGCGATCTGAATCAAAATCAAGATATGCAGTCAGCGAAGCATGGGGGTCGGTATCAATCAACAGCACCCGCTGGCCACGCTGGGCCAGGATCCCCGCAAGCGAGACCACTGTGGTGGTTTTACCCACACCACCTTTCTGGTTGGCAACCGTCCAAACAATCACTGTATCAATCCTGCCTTGTTGTTATGCGTATGCCACCACCGGGCAAGGTGATCACCTTTATCTCTCCTGCATCCACCGCCTGCTGTACAGCTGGAACCGGTTCAGCAACTACCGTCGGTGTTGCAACCACAGGTGCCGGCGGCACCCAGGCAAATTTGGAGATAGCGACCACAACCTTGCGATTCTGCAGTCTGCCCTGCTCGCTGCCGTTGTCAGCAAAGGGGGAAAACTCACCATATGCCTCGAACGCCAGACGCTGAGGGGCGATCCCATCAGCAATCAAACCATTGAGTACCGCTTCGGCCCGAGCAGCAGAAAGCGCCCAGTTAGAACGATAAATTTCATTATTTATCTGTTGGTTATCGGTATAACCCCGAACCCTTACATAGTTATCGACCGGTTTGAGAATACTTGAAAGAGTATTAATGACCGGTGCAGCGTTTGGTCCCAAAAAGGCACTGCCGCTGCCAAACAACAAGCCGGAACTGAGTTCAACCGTCAGCCAGTTCTCGTCTTGCGTCAGTTTGACGATACCGGCATCCACCAGCGAGCCCATGCTCTGTTGCAACTGCATATCGAGTTTTGCAAGTGTCGCGCCATCTTGCAGCACTGGCACACCAGAAATAGGAGCAAGTGAAGGAGAGGGGGATGCAGGGCTTTCCAGCAACGATGGAGAGGCAGATACCGGGTTATCCAGCAGGGAATTACCCTGCCCTTCAAGCAAGCCATTGCCGCCAGACTGCATGACACTGAACGCCTGGCTCATACCATCAATCACCGCGCGATACTTGTCCTTGTTCACCAGAGCAACAGAGTAGAGCACCACGAACAAGGCAAAGATCAGCGTCATATAATCGGCATAGGAGACCAGCCAGCGGTCAAGATGCTCGCGACCCTGCAAGTGCAACCGATAACGCTTGCGCATGGCTACTCTCCTTTCAAATAGGCCCTGAGCCGGCGTTCAACCTGCAAGCCGTTTTCACCATGAGCGATAGCCAGCAGCCCTTCCAGGGTCATCTCCTGAAAGAGTGCATAGTGGTAGTGAAATGCGCGTAGCCGATTGGCGATAGGCAGGTAGATGAGGTTGGCAAACCCCACTCCATAGATGGTCGCCACAAATGCCACTGCGATACCCGCCCCCAGTGCTGACGGGTCTTCGAGATGAAACATGGCCTGGATCAGGCCCAGCACGGCACCGATGATCCCGATGGTCGGACTGTACCCCCCCATGGCTTCAAATACCCTGGCGGCATGTTCATTACGCTCCTGCTCGATATCGATGTCCGCTTCCAGCAGCATACGGATATCCTCTGTGGATACCCCATCGACAATCATACCGAGCCCTTGACGGGTAAAGTTGTCCTCCTCCTGCTCGGCCTGATTTTCAAGGGCCAGCAGCCCTTGCTGGCGCGCAAAGACGGCCCATGACTGCAATCGTTCGGCCTGCGTCGCAAGATCTTGGCGGGGAGGGGTAAAAATCCATAACAGCTGGCGCAACGCCAGCAGGATGTACTTGGCTGGAGTCTGCAACGTGACTGCACCAACGGTACCACCCAGCACGATCAAAAAAGCGGGGCCGTCCACCAGCGTCAACAGGGAGCCACCATGCCACAGTTGGGCAATGGCAATAGCCCCCAATGCCAGGAGCAGACCGAGCAAGCCCATGATTAGCGCCCCAACTCAACCAGAATACGCTGGGCCACCTTGTCCAGAGGGAGTGATTCGCTGGCAATCCCCGCTTTGGCAACCGCTTGGGGCATACCATATACCACGCAGGAAGCCTCATCCTGAGCCCAGATGGTTGATCCCTGCTCTTTCAGCAGTCTGGCGCCATCACGGCCATCAGCCCCCATACCGGTCAGCACAATCGCCAATACCTTGTCGGCATAGGTCTTGGCCGCAGAGGCAAAGGTGATGTCCACACAAGGCTTGTAATTGACCTTGTCGTTGCCATCCACAATGCGAATGCGGGCCCCTGCACCACGACCTTCTAGCAGCATCTGTTTGCCACCGGGAGCAAGATAGGCATGCCCTGGTTTAAGCACATCGCCATCTTCCGCTTCCTTGACGCCAATCTGACATAACCCGTTGAGACGGGCAGCAAACGCGGCAGTAAAAGTGGCTGGCATATGCTGGATAAGCAAGATGGGATGGGGAAAATCCCCCGGCAACTTGGTCAGCACATTTTGCAAAGCAACTGGTCCGCCGGTAGAAGTCCCGATCGCCACCAACTGATAACTCTTGCCACTGCGCTTGAATGAGGCACTTGGCACCGTTCGTTGCAGGTCAGGCTGACGATCTGAAGATCTGGGCGCTGGGCTACCCAGCGGAGCACGAGCAACCGGTTCAGGTGCTTTGGGACGAGCAGCGGATGTCATCAGGAAGCGCTTGCGGGAGATCTCCTTCACCCGTTGTTGCAACAGTCTGACCGCTTCATCTTTGTCTCTGGCAATGTCCTCAAACTTCTTGGGCAAGAAGTCGAGGGCACCGGCGTCCAGCGCATCAAGCGTAGCCTTGGCCCCTTCATGGGTCAGGGAGGAGAACATCAGAATGGGGGTTGGGCACTTGGCCATGATCTCGCGCACCGCACTTATGCCATCCATCACGGGCATTTCGATGTCCATGGTGATCACATCAGGGCGCAGCGACATCGCCTTGTCTACCGCCTCACGTCCATTCTGGGCCGTATCAATCACCGTCAGCATGGGATCTTGATTGATGATCTCGCTCACCCGACGGCGAAAGAAGCTCGAATCGTCGACAACTAATACCTTGACTGCCATTGTTGTTTTTCTAACTCCTTGGGCCTGAGCTATTAATGTCTACGCGCATATGCTTTGAGCAGACTCGGCACATCCAAAATAAGAGCAATTCCGCCATCACTGGTAATTGTCGCCCCGGCCATGCCAGGCGTACCTTGTAGCAGGTTATCGAGTGGCTTGATCACAACCTCTTCCTGACCAATCAGACTGTCTACCACAAACCCGATTTGCTGAGTGCCAATCTGCACGATCACCACATGTCCGGTATCCTGGCGTGAACGCTTGTTGGCGCCACGAATCAACCATTTGTGCAGATAGAAGAGCGGTATAGCCTTCTCGCGCACAATGATGGTGAGCTGGCCATCAACCATGTTGGCCTTTTTCAGATCAAGATGGAAAATCTCGTTCACACAACCAAGGGGAAGTGCGAAGGTCTGCTCACCCACTTCCACCATCAGAGTCGGCAGAATGGCTAGCGTCAACGGAACCTTGATTTCGAGACGGGTACCTTTCCCCCAAGTGGAATCGATGTGCACTGACCCATTGAGGCTGACAATGCTGGTTTTAACCACGTCCATTCCGACACCACGGCCAGATATATCGGAGATCTCGGCCTTGGTTGAAAAGCCCGGGGCAAAGATCAGGTTATAGGCATCGTTGTCGCTCATGCGAGCGGCAGTATCTGCATCCAGAACACCGCGACTGATTGCGATGGACTTGAGTTTCTCCGGATCCATCCCAGCCCCATCATCCTCGATGCAAAGCAGGATATGATCGCCTTGCTGGGAGGCGCTAAGGGTGATCGTCCCTTGCCGCGGTTTGCCCGCTTTCTCACGAACATCCGGCATTTCGACCCCGTGATCGCATGAGTTGCGAACGAGGTGAACCAGAGGATCGGCGAGCGCCTCTACCAGGTTTTTATCAAGATCGGTCTCTTCCCCCACCATCACCAGCTCAATCTCTTTCTTGAGGGTTCTGGCCAGATCACGCACAACGCGCGGGAAACGACCAAATACCTTCTTGATTGGCTGCATGCGGGTTTTCATCACCGCACCTTGCAGGTCAGCCGTTACCACATCCAGATTGGCAACCGCCTTTGACATCTCTTCATCATTACTGGCAATACCCAGGCTCACCAGCCGGTTACGAACCAGTACCAACTCACCTACCATGTTCATGATGACATCGAGGGTCTTGGTATCCACCCGCACCGTCGTATCGCTTTGCACGGCACTATTTTCTGCTGGCGCAGGCGCAGCCTTGGCGGCAGGCGCTGGTGCCTTGGCTGCTTCAGCGGGTTTTGCGGGGGCTGCCGGTGCTGGTTTGGCAACAGGAGTGGCCGGTTTGGGCGGAGTCACCGCAGCAGGTGCGGCAGGTGCGGCAGGTGCGGCAGGTGCGGCAGGTGCGGCAGGTGCCATAGTACTCTGAGGCCCTTGACCGCGACCATGCAATTCATCAAGCAGACGCTCAAACTCATCATCATCGATAAGCTCGTCCACCTCTTTTTGCACGGACTTCAGAGGATTCACCTCTGGCGCCCCCATGTGCTGTCCCTGACCATGGAGCTGGTCCAGCAAGGCCTCAAACTCATCATCGGTGATATCGCCAGAGCCACCCGCTATCGGGGCTGCTGCAGCCGTCTTGGTCGGAGCCCCACCCACGCCGTGGAGCTCGTCCAGCAAACGTTCAAATTCGTCTGCAGAAATTTCATCGATCGAGCCGCCGCCATTGACAGGAGCAGGCTCGCTGCTGATGGCTGCGGGTTCAACAACTTCTGGAGCAACTTCTTCAACAACTACCGGTGCTGCAGGTTCAGATTCTACAGCCGCAGCCGCACTGGTAGCCGTGCGCAGTTGCTCTTCCCCTTCTGGCTTGCACAACTCATGGAGGTCATGAAGCAAATCATCTGACGCAGGGCTGGGTGCTTCGCGATTTTGAACCTGGGCGAACATGACATTGATGGCATCCAGCGCTTGCAGGATCACATCCATCAGCTCCGCAGTAACGGTTCGCTTGCCATTACGCAAGATATCGAACACGTTTTCCGCACCGTGGCATACATCAACCAGTTCACCGAGCGACAGAAAACCTGCCCCCCCTTTCACGGTATGGAAACCGCGAAAGATGGCATTCAACAGGTTCTTGTCATCGGGCCGCTTTTCCAAGTCGACCAGTTGTTCAGACAACTGTTCCAATATTTCAGATGCTTCGACCAGAAAGTCTTGCAGTATGTCTTCATCAACTTCGAAGGCCATGCGTCACTCCATTAGAATCCCAAGCTAGACAGCAGATCGTCCACATCATCCTGACCATTGACCACATCGGCACGAGCCTCGGGGTTCATGATAGGGCCCTCTGCTTCAATCCCGTTGACAGGAATACTACGAGTTGAATGCTCAGCAGAAGCCTCACCAAACATGGTCAGCATTTCTATTAATTTTGTTTCAACTTCCTGAACAAGCTTGATGACCTTGCGGATCATCTGACCTGTCAAATCCTGAAAATCTTGTGCCATCAGGATTTCTGTCAGCAGTTGCCGTAATTTATCGGCATCAGACTCTGAAGCCTTAATAAAATCATCAAGTTGGTGACATAAGGATTTGAACTGTCCCACGCTCATGTCACGAGACATGAGGGCATTCCAGTTCGGCATCACCAGCTGGATATTGTCATTCAGGCGATCCGCTATCGGCAAACTGGCTTCCACCGCATCCATTGTGCGATTGGCCGCTTTGTCGGTCATATCGATAACGTAGCTCAAGCGCTCCCGAGCATCGGGAATATCATGAGTAGCCAAATCGGGAATACGGGGGTCGAGGCGAAATTCTTGAAGTGAATCATGCAGTTGTCGGGTCAGCTGACCTACTTTTTCAAACAGATCGGCTGCGTTGGGGGCACACACTTCGGCAAGCAGTTCATCGGCCAGCTCAAATTCGCCTTGCTCCAGATGATCAACAAGCATCCTTGCCTGATCGAGCGAAATCATTGCTCTCGTTTTGGCCATCATCCCTGCAGCTCCTTAGCCAATTCGTTCGAAAATTTTGTCGAGTTTTTCTTTGAGCGTTGCTGCGGTGAAGGGCTTGACGATGTAACCGTTGACGCCAGCTTGTGCGGCTTCAATGATCTGCTCACGTTTGGCTTCAGCGGTTACCATCAGTACCGGCAGATGCTTGAGCTTCTCATCGACACGGATGGCTTTAAGCAGGTCAATACCTTGCATGCCAGGCATGTTCCAGTCGGTAACTACAAACTGAAAATCACCATTTTTCAGCATCGGCAGCGCTGTATTGCCGTCATCCGCCTCATGGGTATTGTTGAATCCCAAGTCGCGCAGCAAGTTCTTGATAATCCGGCGCATCGTTGAAAAATCGTCAACAATGAGGATTTTCATGTTCTTGTCCAAAATTCCCTCCTAAATAGCCACCAGAGTGGCTCACTTACATGATGCTAAAAACGGGTTGTGTCGTGCGGATTATGCCTTAGAGTTTCATCTCAGTGTAGCCAGTACAAACACTTATAGATGCCAATCTCTCAAACGAGCACGTAATCTGTGCATTGCCTGACTGTGGATCTGGCTCACACGCGACTCGCTGACATTCAAAACCTCGCCAATTTCGCGCAAATTCAGCTCTTCATCGTAGTAAAGAGAGAGAACCAAAGCTTCTCTCTCTGGTAGACGACCAATTTGCTCGGATAATTGAATCTGAAATCGCTCGGCAGCCAATTCATCGAATCCCGAGCCTGAAGGGGCGTCATCGGGGTTGCCGATCACATCCTCGCTGACTCCCAAATCTTCGATGCCGATAATTTTGCCGCAGGAAACGTCTTGCAGCATCGCATGGTAATCAGCGATGGAGACCCCCATCTCGGCAGCAACCTCGGTATCTCGCGCGTCACGCCCGTGAGTCTGCTCGACATTCTCGATCGCTTCTGCGATAGCGCGACTGTTGCGATGCACAGAGCGGGGCACCCAGTCACCACGCCGGATCTCATCCAGCATGGCACCACGGATGCGGATCCCGGCATACGTCTCGAAGCTTGCTCCCTTGCTACCGTCAAAGTTGCGGGAGGCTTCAAGCAGCCCAATCATACCTGCCTGGATCAGGTCATCCAGCAAGACACTGCTGGGCAGGCGAGCCAACAAATGCTGGGCAATTCGCTTGACCAGGGGAGCATGACGCTCCACCAGCACATAGGAATCCTGATGACGCAAGTACGCTTGGGCTTTATTCACGGGAACCTTCCTGTGTTGTGGCCGGTTTCTGCAACAAATTTTCCAGGAAAAACTCCAGATGGCCGCCCGGCTGGTTGGGAACCGGCCAGCTCGCCGCCTTGTTGGCAAGGGCCCGAAACGCCAGTGCGGCCGGCGACTTGGGAAACGCCTCGACAATCAGCTTCTGCTTGCGCACGGCGGCACGCAGATTGGTGTCATAGGGTACACAGGCGACCAGCTCCAGGGAGGTGTCGAGGAAACGATCCGTTACCCGGGTCAGTTTGGCAAAGAGCTCCTGCCCTTCGCGCAGACTGCGCACCATATTGGCCACAACCTTGAAACGAAACACACCGTGATCCTTGGAGAGGATCTTGATGAGGGCGTAGGCATCGGTGATGGAGGTCGGCTCATCGCAGACCACCACCATGATGTCTTGAGCTGCTCGGGTGAAGCTCAGCACCATGTCGGAGATCCCCGCAGCCGTATCCACCAGCAGGATGTCGACCTGGGTCTTCATCTCGCTGAAGGCGCGGATAAGCTCGGCATGCTGCACCGGAGAAAGCTCGACCATGGACTGGGTGCCCGAGGTCGCAGGCACGATCATCATGCCGTAGGGACCTTCGACGATGATATCGTCGATGGTGCATTCACCCGCCAGGACATGAGAGAGGTTACGATGAACCCGCAGCCCCAGCATGACGTCGACGTTGGCCAGACCCAAGTCGGCATCCAGCACCATCACCCGCTTGCCTTGGGCGGCCATGGCTCCGGCCACGTTCAGGGTCACGTTGGTCTTGCCCACGCCACCTTTGCCACCGGAAACGGCGATTACTTTTACTCGATTGTTTTGACGCATTTTGCGCAGACCACTCGCCTGATCCATATACATGTTACTCATAAAACTCCGAATCTTCGGCCTCGCCAAAGCCAGCGCCCCAGAAGTAGGGCTCCTCTGTTTCTCGCTCCAGCGAGCCCATGGCAGCCCCGACGAGCTGCGCCGCATTGGCAACCTGAATATCTTCCGGAACCCTTTGTCCATCAGTGATATAGCTGATGGGCAATGAATTCTGGATACACACGTTAATCACTTCGCCCAGATTCAGACTTTCATCCAATTTGGTAAGTATGCAGCCGCTTAATGGAATACGCCGGAAATGGTCAACCGCCTCCTGCATCACCCGACGCTGGGAAGTTGCCGACATCACCAGATAACTGCGGATCCGTACCTTGGCATTCTTGACCAGGGTATCGAGCTGCTCGGTCAACCGGATATCCCGTTGGCCAACCCCGGCCGTATCGATAAGTACCAGCCGACGATGGCGGAACTGATAAAGGGCATTGGCCAGCTCTTCGGCATCACGCACCTGCCGTACCGGGCAACCCATGATGCGGCCATAGGTCTGCAGCTGTTCATGGGCACCAATCCGGTAGTTGTCGGTGGTGATCAGCGCCACTTGCTCGGCGCCATACTTCATGGCGAAACGGGCCGCCAGCTTGGCAATAGTGGTGGTTTTGCCCACCCCGGTCGGGCCAAGCAGCGCCACCGCGCCGCCCTGACGCATGATCTCGTCCTCGCTGATCTTGAGCTGGGCCGTCAACACCTCGGCCAACTGGGCCATCGCCTGATGGATGGACATATCTTCGGGGATCAGTCCCGCCAGTTGATCGGCAAAGGCATCATCAAAGCCGAGCTTCTTGAGCTCCTTGATCAGCAGAGCCCGCATCGGTTCGCGGCGCTCCACCTCTTGCCACATCAGCCCGGAGATCTGGTGCTCCAGCAATTTGCGGATGCTGGCCATCTCCTTGCGCATCCCCTCCATCTCCTGATCCCGCTGGGCAGGTTGAGGGGCGCGCTGGCCTGAGGCAACCCGGGCCTTGGGCTTGGCAGGTTCCGGAGCGGCGCCCCACTGCCCCTGCTCGGCCAATGTTCTGGGCGCTGCATTGGCAGCAGCCAAACCGGCCGATTGGGTATTGCCCATTGGCGCCCCATTGCCCGGCTTGAGCTTCTGCTGGCGCGCCAGCAAGGCGGCCAGAGTATCGGCATAATGTTCGTTTTGCTCCTTCGCCGGCGTCGGCTCGGGGCGGATCATCTGCCGTGCAGCAGACGAAATATTGACGCTCTCATCGTTCAGCTGACGGCGAACCGGCGCATCTTTGGGCCCCGGAACCTGGGATTGATAATCGACTGCGGCGACTATCTCTACCCCTCCGGTGACCTTCTTGTTGGACATGATGACGGCGTCAGGCCCGAGAGTCTCCTTGACCTCGGCCAGAGCCGTTCGCATATCCTTGGCAAAAAACCGCTTAATCTTCACCCGTCGTCTCCGCTAACTAGTTCTGCCCTACCGCACTGACGATGCGGATCTGCTTGTCGTCGGGCACTTCCTGATAAGACAGAACGCGCAATCCAGGAATGGCATTCTTGACAAATTTCGCCAGGGTATTGCGCAAGATCCCCGATGTCAGAAGCACGGCCGGTTGGCCTTCCAATTCTTGTCGTTGAGTGGCTTCCACCAGCGAACGCTGCATCCGCTCAGCCAGACCCGGTTCAATACCGGCACCATCACCGCCACCAGCCTGCAGGGATTGATGCAATATACGTTCCAATTCCGGCGCCAAGGTAATCACCGGCAGCTCGGGATCGGGGCCTGCAATCTCCTGCACAATCAGGCGACGCAGGGCAATCCGGCAAGCGGCCGTGAGCACTTCCGGATCCGGACTGCGCGGCGCGTATTCAACCAGGGTCTGCAGGATAGTGCGCATATCGCGGATTGGCACGCCTTCATTGAGCAAATTCTGCAATACCTTCACAAGGTTACCCATGCTGATCACTTCCGGCACCAACCCTTCGACCAGCTTGCTCTGATGTTTGCCAATCATGTCGAGCAGTTGTTGTACTTCGTCATGGCCCAGCAGCAGAGCCGCATGGTTGGTCAGGATCTGGCTCAGATGGGTAGCCACCACGGTCGCGGTATCCACCACCGTATACCCCAGCGTCTGTGCCTGAGAGACCATCTCCTTGGCAACCCAGACCGCTTCCAGTCCGAAGGCGGGATCCCGGGTGGCTATCCCCTGGATCTGGCCGAACACCTGCCCCGGATTGATGGCCATCTCCTTATCATGGTAGACATTGGCCTCGCCGGTACTGACCCCCATCAAGGTGATGCGGTATTGGTTTGGCGCCAGATCTAGGTTGTCGCGAATGTGGACGGCCGGGACCAGAAAGCCCAGCTCTTGCGAGAGTTTCTTGCGCACCCCTTTGATCCGGTTGAGCAGTTCGCCACCCTGATTGCGATCCACCAGCGGGATCAGCTGATAACCCACTTCCAGCCCGATGATGTCCACCGGCATCACATCGTCCCAGCTCAGCTCTTTCTGCTCATGAGGTTGTTCGGCTGTGGCAGGCAGCAGCTCGCCCTTGGCCGCTTTGGCGGCTGCCAGCTTCTCGCGGCGCAGCAACCACCAAGCGCCGGCAGCGGCGAGAGCCCCCAGACTCAGGAAGGCGAAATGCGGCATCCCCGGCACCAGTCCCATCATCAGCAGAATCCCGGCCGAGATGATCAGCGCCTTTGGATTGTCAAACAGTTGACCTAGCACCGCAGTTCCCATGTCCTGATCGGTATTCTGACGGGTCACTATGATGGCGGCGGCGATGGAGAGCAGCAGGGAGGGGATCTGCGCCACCAGACCGTCACCGATGGCCAACAGGGTATAGATCTCGGCCGATTCGCTGAAGGTCAGCTGGTGCTGCATCATCCCGATGATGAAGCCGCCGATGATGTTGATAAAGAGGATCATGATGCCCGCAATGGCATCCCCTTTGACAAACTTGGAGGCACCATCCATGGAGCCGTAGAAGTCGGCTTCCTGGGTCACGTCCTGACGACGCTTCTTAGCCTCTTCCTGATTGATGAGACCGGCGTTCAAATCGGCATCGATGGCCATCTGTTTGCCCGGCATCGCATCAAGGGTAAAACGGGCACTCACTTCTGCGATCCGCCCGGCACCCTTGGTAATGACCACAAAGTTGATGATCATCAGGATGGTGAAAACGATGATGCCGACCGCATAGTTGCCGCCGATCACAACGTTACCAAACGCCTCGATCACATGGCCGGCCGCCGCACTACCATTATGACCTTCCAGTAACACCACCCGGGTCGAGGCAACGTTCAACGCCAACCGCAGCAAGGTAGCGAGCAGCAGTACGGTCGGGAAGGCTGCAAATTCGAGGGGGCGGCGGGTATAGACGGATACCAGCAGCACCACGATGGAGAGGGCAATGTTAAAGGAGAAGAGCACATCCAGCATCAGCGGCGGGATGGGTAACACCACCATGCCGAGCGCGGCCAATACCAGCAGAGGGGTGCCAAGGCCTTTGCCCAAAACTCCCCGGTACTCTTTGAACTGGCCCAATACTGCCTTGAATTCCATCGCGCTTCTCAATTTCAACCTGCTGGTGCCAGATTAAAGCAAACATCAAGCCAACAATGCAAGGCATTGAAATGCAATGGATTTATTTTGACTACGTCAGAACTTTGTCATTTTCGATATTCGGTCGGAATGGGCAGATCTTTAGCCAGCGGCTGGGGACGGCGCCCCTGACCACGGCGGAATTTCTTGAGCTGGAAGACATAGGCGAGCACCTGGGCAACCGCCGCAAACAGCCCTTCCGGGATCTCGTGGCCCAGCTCGGTTGAGTGGTAAATAGCCCGGGTCAAAGCCGGTGACGGCATGATGGGGATCTCGTACTCTCTGGCGATCTCCCTGATCTTCATTGCTATTTCATCGGTGCCCTTGGCCACGACCTTGGGCGCGGCACCGGGTTTGCCCGCATCATACTTGAGCGCTACCGAGTAATGGGTCGGGTTGGTGATCACCACATCGGCCTTGGGAACATCCCCCATCATCCGGCGCATCGCCATCTGCATCTGCAACTGACGGATCTTGCCCTTTACCTCGGGCTTGCCTTCGCTGTCCTTGAACTCGTCCTTGACCTCCTGTTTGGTCATCTTGAGCTGACGCATGTGATTCCACTGCTGGAACGGCACGTCGATGGCAACGATGGGAAGCAGGGCGCAGCAGAGGATGATCAACATCCAGAGAAACAACTCCAGCGCATCGATAATACCGCCGGGGAACCCCTCCATAGAGAGGTTGAGCAAGTGATTGAACTGGCTGGATAACATCCACCAGGCAAACAGGGTGATGAACACCACCTTGGCGATGGATTTGACCAGCTCAATCAGCGACTGCACCCCGAACATTCGCTTGAGGCCACTGAGCGGGCTCAGCTTGCTCATCTTGGGCATCATGGCTTCGGTGGAGAAGTTCATCCCCCCCATCAGGGTGTTGCCGATAAACGCGGCAATCGCCACCAGTGCAAACAAGAGTCCCAGCGGAAGCACCAGTTCCCCCAGCAGCGCCGGCACCATAGCGATCATGGCATTGGGATCGAAAGCCTGCTCCCTGTCCAGGGTAAAGCCCATGGTGACTACCTTGATCATGGCAGTCGCCAGCGAGCCCTTGAGCATCAGCAGGCCAAAGACCGCCGAGAGCAGAACACTGGCGGTCCCCAGCTCTTTTGAACGTGCAATCTGCCCTTTTTCACGGGCCTGTTGCAGTCGTTTGCCCGTGGGTTGTTCGGTACGTTCCTGGTCGGTATCAGCCATGAGCGCCCCCGAAACACTGGGTGTTGATCAGCTCGCAGCTGACCTCCTGCACCCGCTCCCACATGATGTCGAAGTGACCGAGGAACCCGCCGATAGTGAGCCAGAGGATCAGCAGACCCGACATCATGCTGACCGCAAAACCGATACTGAAAATGTTGAGTTGCGGCGCCGCCCGGGTCATGACACCAAAGGCGAAGTTGATCAAGAGCAAGGCGACGATGGCTGAGAGCGACATCACCAAAGCAGCCTGATACATCACACCCAGAAACGCACTCAGGGTTTTCATGGATGAAACCGAGAGGCCATGCTCGGAGACAGGCAGTGTCTCGAAACTAAGAATGACCAGCCGCAGCATCACCAGATGACCATCCAGCGCCAGAAACACCAGGGTCGCCAGCATCAGATAAAACTGCCCCACCACGGGTGCCGACTGGCCATTCATCGGATCCACCAGGGTGGCAAAACCCAGACTGGTCTGCATGGCGATGACCTGACCGGCCATCACGAAGCTCTCCATCAGAAACTGGGTCATCAGGCCGAGGGCAATTCCGATCAACAACTGCTGGCCCAATACCAGAAAGCTGCCGGCCGAGAAGAGTTCAATGGGGGGCATTTTCGGAAGCAGCGGGGCAATCAGAAAGGTGATGGCCAAAGCCAGCCCCATCCGTACCCGCGCAGGAGCAAGACGGCTGCCGAACACCGCCATCACCATCAGCAGACTGCTCACCCGCGCCAGCGGCCAGAGGATGGAAGACAACCACTCCATGATCAGAGCGGTTGTGTAGGTCATCCCACCACCTCGGGGATTTGATTGACCATCAGTATGAAGAAGTCCATCAGACTCTGCATTCCCCAGTGAGCACCAATTCCCAGGGCCAGCAGGGTCACGATAAGACGGGGCAGAAAGCTCAGGGTCTGTTCGTTGATGGAGGTGGCCGCCTGAAAGATGGCTACCACCAGTCCGATAGCGAGGCTGGGCAGGATCACGGCGCTGACCATGATATTGACCAGCCAGAGCGCCTCGCGAAAGACGTCGACAAAGGTTTCAGGACTCATGTTCGGGCTCCTTGCGCTCGACCGGCTAACCGGCACCCAGTCCGAAACTGTTGGCCAATGACCCCAGAATGAGGTTCCAGCCATCCACCATCACAA
Source organism: Aeromonas sp. FDAARGOS 1416 (assembly GCF_019048085.1). Taxonomy (NCBI): domain Bacteria; kingdom Pseudomonadati; phylum Pseudomonadota; class Gammaproteobacteria; order Aeromonadales; family Aeromonadaceae; genus Aeromonas; species Aeromonas sp. FDAARGOS 1416. The sequence continues at coordinate 2,454,791 of NZ_CP077301.1, forward strand.
ACAGCATCAGCTTGAAGGGCAGCGAGACAATCATCGGCGAGAGCATCATCATCCCCATCGCCATCAGAATACTGGCGACCACCAGATCGATGACCAGGAACGGTAAGAACAGCATAAAACCAATCTGGAAGGCGGTTTTCAGCTCGCTGGTGACAAACGCCGGGATCAGCACCCGTAGCGGCACATCGGCAGGTTTCTCCACCTGCACGTTGGCAATCTCCATAAAAGTATTGAGATCCTTGATCCGAGTCTGGGCCAGCATGAACTGATGGATGGGCAACTCGGCCCGCTCCAGCGCCTCCTTTGCCTGAATGGTCTCGGCCAGATAGGGCTGCAACGCCTCATCATTGATGCGATCCAGCACCGGCGACATGATGAAGAACGACATGAACAGGGCGATGCCGATCAATACCTGGTTGGAAGGACTCTGTTGCAGACCTATCGCCTGGCGCAAGATACCCAACACCACAATGATGCGGGTAAACGAGGTCATCATGATCACCATGGCCGGCAAGAAGGAGAGCGCGGTCATCAGCGCCAGCACTTGCAGGGTCAGGCTGTACTCCTGAGAGCCATCCCCCATGGTCTTGACGGTCACCGCCGACATGGCGTCCTGTGCCAACGCAGGCCAGGAGCAAAACAGTGGTATCAGCAGGCTGACCAGCAGCCCCGTTTTCAGCCATAAGCCGTTAGCTTTTTTCATGCTTGCCCATCAATTTGCCAAGCTGCTGGGAAAACGCCTGCGGCTGGTTTTCGTCCAGCGGCTCCTCCAGCCGGTAGAGAAAGTTGACCTGCTGCGGTGTTACGCCGACCAGCAGTTGCTGTTCGCCCACCTTGACCACCAGCAGCTTCTCTTTGTAACCCACCGGCAACGAGGCGATGACCCGCATCTGGCCGCCCCCCATGGCGGTTGCCAGCTTGCTCTTCTTGAGCAGAAAGCCCAGCACCAGAATGAGACCAATCACCATCAGACTGGAGAGCAACCAGGAGCTCAGACTAGGCACGTTGGCAGATGCCGCTGTCTCGGCAAAGGCCGGAACAGGCAGCAATAACAACAGAAGGCGCATCATTTGAGCTTCTTGATCCGTTCAATCTGGCTGATGACGTCAGTCAGGCGGATACCGAACTTGTCGTTCACCACCACCACCTCGCCGTGAGCGATCAGGGTACCGTTGACCAATACGTCCAGCGGCTCGCCTGCAACACGATCCAGCTCCACCACCGAGCCCTGGTTCAGCTGCAACAGGTTGCGGATGCTGATCTGGCTGCGGCCCACCTCCATGGCGATAGTGACCGGAATATCGAGAATGGTGTCGAGCTTGCGACGCTCCTCGGCACTGATGGGGGCATCATCTTTCAACTCTTCCAGCGGGGCTGGCTTGGCTTCCGCCGTCACCTGCTCCTCCAGAGCCGCAGCCCAGGCATCAGCCATCAGATCCTCTTCCTCAGTTCCGCTCATCTTGTTTCCTTATGCTACTTCGTGACCGTTTACCGTAATAAGCCGTCAATTATCGCTGTTGATCTTCGATACTGCGCTCGAGCTCTTCCAGCTCGGCCTCGCCATCAATTCGTACCCCGCCCCGGGTCACCAGATGCATCTCCGTCTTGACCCCTTCCGGACGTTTGAGCTTGTCGGTGATCTTGAGCGCCACATTATCCTTGGTGCGGCCCATCTTGGCGTGGAAAGTGGGCAAGTCCTCGACAAAAACCAGCAGATTTTCCGGCATATCGACCGGAATGATATCGCCGGGTCGCAGCTCCATCAGTTCACGCAGGGTGAGTTCGGTCTCCAGCAGCTTGGCCCGCAGCTCCACCTTGACGTCCATGATCTCGTCACGCAGCGCCTTGCTCCAGCGTACGTCGGTATCCCCCTTGTCACTCTGCACACCGGCATCCAGCAGCTCGCGGATCGGCTCCAGCATGGAGTAGGGCATCGCCACGTGGAAGTCGCCGCCGCCACCGTCGAGCTCGATGTGGAACGAGCTGACCACGATTACCTCGGTCGGGCTGACGATGTTGGCCATCGCCGGGTTCACTTCGGAGTCGAGATACTCGAACCCCACGTCCATTACTGGCGCCCAGGCATCCTTGTAATCCTCGAATACCAGTTTGAGCAGCATCTGGATAATACGCCGTTCGGTCGGCGTGAACTCGCGCCCTTCAATCTTGGCGTGATAACGGCCATCGCCACCGAAGAAGTTCTCCACCAGAATGAAGACCAGTCGGGCCTCCATGGTGATGAGCGCCGTCCCCTTGAGCGGGCGGAACCGCACCATGTTGAGACTGGTCGGCACAAACAGGGTATGAACATACTCGCCAAACTTGAGCATCTGCACGCCGTTGATGGAGACCTCGGCGGTACGACGCATCATGTTGAACAGACTGATCCGCATATGGCGGGCGAAACGTTCATTCACCAGCTCCAGCGTCGGCATGCGACCACGGACGATGCGGTCCTGGGAGGAGAAGTCAAACTGGGCTACGCCGGGGTCTCCAGCGCCGCCTATCTCTTCCTCTTCGACATCATCGACACCGTGCAAGAGGGCATCAATTTCGTCCTGACTTAACAGATCGCTCACGCTTCACCTACTGCATTACAAAGCCGGTAAACAGCACTTGTTCGATAACGGGGGAAGAGACCAGGTCCTTGAGCACCCGACGGCACTCTTCCAGTGAATCCTTGCGCAGCTTCTCCTTGCCTTCGAAGGTCATCAGCTGTTCGGCACTGGCTGCACTGAATACCCGCAGCAAAGTGCCTTCAATCAGGGGGATATTCTGTTTGGCCAGCGTCTCGTCGGCGGTACCGCGCACCATCAGCTGGATCTTGATCTGCACCAGTCGATCTCGCTGGGCTCCTGCGACGTTGAAGACAAAGGGGCGCGGCATACCGACATAGAGGGAAGGTTTAGGCGCTTCCTCCTTGGGTGTGGCCTCGGCACCTTCCGCCGCTTCAGCGGGCGGTTTATCGGAGCCGGAGAGCATCAGGAAGGCGCCAGCACCACCACCGCCCAGCAAAATTACCGCCAGGGCAATGATAATGATCAGCTTCTTTTTCTTGCCCGCAGCCGGGTCTTTTAGCGTCAACTCGTTATCGTCAGCCATCCCTTGTCCACCCTAGTCTCAAACTTGTTCGATATCATAAACTTACTCGGGATTGCATCAAGCATAGAAATCAATTCCGGAACCGTTTGTCGATTCCACCAGCAAACTGGGGTTGGAAGTGGTGAGTTCCCCTTCAACCAGCCCGTTACCGGACCGCGGCTGACCACTACTCTGACCTTGCTGCCCCTGCCCGTTAAAGGTGGGCTGGCCCTGTTGCTGCTGTTGTTGCGACTGCTGCTGCACCTGCGTCTGACCAAGCTGGATCCCCTGCCCTGCCAGCATGTCACGCAGCCGTGGCATCGCCTGCTCCAGCATCTCGCGGGTCTGTCCATGTTGTACCACAAAATGGACGTTGGCCTGGCTGTCGGCTCCCATCTGGATCTGGATCTTCATCTTGCCAAGGCCGAGGGGGTCGAGCTGAATTTCCGCCTGTTGCAGTTTTTCGGCCAGCATCACATTGACCTTCTGGTGCAATTCGGCAGGCGCTTCCTGACTGGCCAGTTTCAAATGGGGTAAATTCTGCGGCTCACGGCGCAGCGTCGTTTCAGCGGCGGGCGCCCGACTATCGGCTACCTGTGGCTGAGTCTGGCTGTTCTGGCCATGCTGAACAGTCTGGCTCGGGCTGCTCTCACCGCTCGATGTCGTCGTAACCAGGCTCTTCTCCGCCTCACCGGCCTTCGGTTTTACCTCAAGCGAAACCGCTTTGCGCACCTCGTCGGTACCGGTCACTTCCATCTGCTTGATGCCGGCTGAAATGGTCGACAGCGGCGCTTGCGGCCCCTGAGATTCAGCCTGTGCCAACACCTGCTGCGGCGCCACCATCACGGGGGCGGCAGCACTATCGCTCTGAGTCGTCGCATTTGTCGTCACGCTGCTCTGGGCTGCTGCACTTTCTGCGGCACTTTGCGCCGTCGCCACCTGCGCCGAACCTTGATTAGCGGCGGTGGCTGGCTGCTGGCTTCCCTCGGCGGCACCCTTTTCTGTCCCCTTGCCAGCTACCCCACTTCCATCCGCAGTTGCTGAAGTGGTTGCAGCGCCCGCCTCAGGCTGCTTGAGCCCCTCGCTGAAGGCCTTGAGCGCAGCCCCCTGAGTTGTGGCTTGCGTCGCCTGCCCCTTGTTAGTCACAGCATTGCTGGCGGCGAGATCGGATTTGCTGTCGCCAGCCTCTTTTGCAGCAAGTGACTCCGCGGATTTGGCGGTGCTTGCCGACTCATCGACCGGCAGCACCTTGGCCAGCTGGGCCATTCGCTCGGCCCCCGTGAGGGGCTTGGTGTGCTTGCCATCTGCCCCGAGGGTTTCCCCCTTGGCAGAGGCTTTCTCCCCGGCCTGCCCATCCGCAGTAGTGGCGGCATCTTCACCTTCAGAGGAGAGAACGGCAGCAGAGGCATCGCCCTGCGCCACCACTCGCGCCGCTGAGGACGATACGGTGGTTTCTGGAGTCGAGTTGGCGGTCGTCACCAGAGGCGACTGCGCCCCGGTCTGACCAGCAAGCTGTTGGGCAATCCTGGCTGCGGCTGGGGTCTGCTCGCTTTCATCAAGCGCAATCCCCTCCAGCTCACCCTCTTGCGGCAACGGATTGCCGTCTACCGCAGTGGCGCTCTGTTGGGCCGCCACCGCCAGCTGGGGTGTCACTAGCGAGGTGTCGAGCTTGAGGGAGTCTTGCAGGCGCAGCAGAAAGTCGGTGGCAGGAACCTCCTCCACCTTGTTGTCGGCGTCAGGATCCTGCTCCTTGCCAGTCTCCTCTTTGGGAGAGGCGCTTTCGGTCGCCAAAGATTTGGCTGATCGGACATGGTTACCGCCCTGAGTGGCCTCGGCGGCGCCCTGTTCGCTGTTCCGGGCCTTGGCAATCAGGGTGGCGAAATCACCCTTGCTGTCGCTACCGGTTCCCCCATCGATACTTTTGCTCTCGACGGAACCGCTCAGAGGCGCTTTGTCCAACCCGTTCGCCGGAGCCGAAGGCGTTTGTGTCAACAGTGTCTGCATCATGATGGGATCCCTGAATTCTGGTGGCCCCCAAAGAGATGGCCGCCGACAATGTCCATATCAAAGCAAGTTACAGGCCAGATTGATGAAAGCGTCGCAACATGGCGTACTCATCCAGCATCTTCTGCTCCTGACGCTGGGCTTTCTGCTGCTCGCGACTCGCCTGCTTCTCCAGCAACAGATCTACCGCCTTGCGCCGCTGCTGTGCAGCCAGCCACTCTTCACGGCGCTGTTCCAGCGCCTGACGCACCTGCAACACCCCTTCGTACTGCTGGGTCGCTGCCTGTTCGAGCTTGTTGATAAAGGCGTGATACTGGGTATTTTGCTGGGGCGAAATCCCCTGCAGGCCGCGATCGGTCCACTGCTGGTGATAGATCTGGCGGTACTGGTTGAGGGCATTTTGCTGATCCATGAACAGCTTGAGATCCTGCTGCGCCTTCACCAGCGCCAGCGCACACTGCTGCTCCGCCTCCACCAGCCGATCGGCCAACAATACCAACCCTTTACTCATCGTCGACCTCTCTGTTACCGACCATCATCAGCGCATCAATGGCATCGCCACCATCTGCAAGGCTTGCAGGCCATCATCGTAGTGAATGACCTCACGCATCCCCTGCTGCAAGAACTGATCCAGATAGGGTTTTTGAATGATGGCACGGTCGATGCGCGGATCGGAACCCTGACTGTAGGCACCGATGGTGATGAGATCCCGGTTCTGCTGATAGAGGGAGTAGAACTGCTTGAGGGTGCGCGCCAGATCCATATGTTCCGGCGAGGTCACCATGGGCATAACCCGGCTGATGGACTTCTCGATATCGATAGCCGGATAGTGGCCCGCATCGGCCAGCTCGCGCGACAACACTATGTGGCCATCTAGGATCGCCCGCGCCGCATCGGCAATGGGATCTTGCAGGTCATCCCCCTCGGTCAGGACGGTGAAGAATGCCGTGATGGAGCCCTGGCCGTCACTGCCGTTGCCCGCCCGCTCCACCAGCGCCGGTAATTTGGCAAATACCGACGGTGGATAGCCCTTGGTCGCTGGCGGCTCGCCCACCGCCAGCGCGATCTCACGCTGGGCCTGGGCATAACGGGTGAGGGAGTCCATCAAGAGCAGCACATTAAGCCCCTGATCGCGGAAATACTCGGCGATGGCCAGCGCCGTTTCACACCCCTTGAGCCGCATCAGCGGCGAGGCATCGGCGGGAGCCGCTACCACCACGGAGCGGGCACGCCCCTCCTCTCCCAGAATGTCTTCAATAAACTCTTTCACTTCCCGGCCCCGTTCACCGATGAGGCCGACCACCACCACATCCGCCACCGAGCCGCGAGTCATCATGCCAAGCAGCACGGATTTACCGACACCGGAACCGGCAAACAACCCCATCCGCTGGCCCTGACCAACCGTCAGCACGGCGTTGATGGCGCGCACCCCCACGTCCATCGGCTGATGGATCGGGCGGCGAGAGAGCGGGTTGATGCGGTGCTGGGCAAACTGCACGGTCTGGGAGGAGAGAATGGGGCCGAGCCCATCGAGTGGCTGGCCGATGCCGTCGATGACCCGACCAAGCAGGTTCATGCCGACCGGAATGCCGTGCTCTTCGGTGATGGGCACCACTCGGGCACCGGGGATCACCCCCTTGAGCTGCTCGCTCGGCATCAGATAGAGGCGATCGCCAGAAAAACCGACCACTTCAGCCTCCAGCGTCCCATCAAGGGTATCGATGCGGCAGAGGGCACCGATGGCGGCGCGGCAGCCGATGGCTTCGAGGGTCAGCCCCACCACCCGGGTCAATTTGCCAGCAACCGGCGGTTTGGGGGCGCTGTCGCGAACCTTGTACCCTTGCAACCGGTTCAGTAGCGAGCCGCTCATCTGGCCTCCTGAGAGCTAAAAAGTGCAGCCGGACGGCAACGTCCGGCATCGGTTATGGGCGTGAGTCCGGCGAAGCCGGTTTCTGCGACGCATTGTCCCGCAAGAAATTGCGCAGCAGCTGATCGATACGCCCGGAGAGGGTCAAATCGATGCTGGAGAGCTCGGTAGCCAGTTGCAGATCGCCGGGGGAGAGGGTGGGATCGCTCTGCAATCGCCAGTGGCGCTTGGCGCACTCGTCGGCGCCAAATGCCTGTTCGATTCGCGCTATATCGTCGGGATGCAACATCAGAGTCACCCCCTGTTCGGCGGCAGGCAGCAAGGCCAGCCCCTCTTTAAGCGCCTCCAGCAGAATGCGGGGGGAGGTCTCCGCTTCGTGACGAATAAGCGCGCGGGCCAGTTGCATCACCAGCGAGACCAGCTGCTGCTCCACCGCCTGATCCAGCTCGTTAAGCGGATTGGCAAGGCGGGCGGCGAGTCCCTGCCAGTGGGCGATCTCCTGCTCCACCAGCTCGCGGCCCATGGCCAGCCCCTCCTCGCGCCCCTGTTCGAGACCGGCAGAGTGGCCCTGTTGCAATCCTTCCAGCTTGCCCTCTTCCATTCCCTTGGCATAACCGGACTCGCGCCCCTCGGCCATTCCCTCTTCCCAGGCGGCCTGACGGATCGCTTCAAGTTCTTCGGCGGTGATGCTGGGGGCCGGCTCCTGTTCGGGCTCCGGCTCCACCACCTCCTCTTCCTGCTGATACCAGTCGGGGGCCAGGCCAAGAGCATTGGTAGGCGCTCCCGCCTCTACCTCGACCTCCATCTCGGGCCAGCCCCAGGTCTCAACACGGGCATCATCGCCCTCGGGGCGCACATACCCACGCAGTTTGTTGTTCATGCTTTGCGCGGCTCCTCACCACAGCCTGATGCGGGTTTGGCATCGCAATTCGGTTTATGGGCCATGGCTTAGAGGAACTCCTCGCCGCCACCGGCGCCCAGCATGATCTCGCCAGCATCCGCCAGACGACGGGCGATGGAGAGGATCTCTTTCTGGGCCGCTTCCACTTCGGAGACCCGGATCGGCCCCATGGCCTCCAGATCGTCTGCCAGCATTTCGGCCGCCCGTTTGGACATGTTCTTGAAGATCTTCTCGCGCATCTGATCGTCGGAGCCCTTGAGGGCGCGTTGCAGCAGATCCCCAGGCACTTCCCGCAGCATGGTCTGGATGCCGCGATCGTCCACATCGATGAGGTTTTCGAACACGAACATCAAATCCTGGATCTGCTGGCTCATCTCTTCGTCCGACTCGCGGATGGAGTCCATCAGCTGGCCTTCGATATTGGTATCCAGGTAGTTCATGATGTTGGCGGCTGCCTTCAGGCCGCCCATCTTGGCTGCCTGGGCACCGGCCGCACCGGCGAACTGTTTCTCCATGATGTCGTTCAACTCTTGCAGTGCCGCCGGTTGTACCTCTTCGAGGTTGGCGATACGCATCACCAGATCGAGGCGCACCTGCTCCGGGAACTGGCTCAGGATCTCGGCGGATTGCTCCGGCTCCAGATAGGAGAGCACGATAGTCTGGATCTGCGGGTGTTCGTTCTGGATGATGCTGGCCACCTGACGGGCATCCATCCACTTGAGCGAATCGAGACCGCGGGCGCCTGAACCGAGAATGATCTGGTCCACCAGGTTGCTCGCCTTGTCCTCGCCAAGGGCCGCCACCAACGCCTTGCGCACGAAGTCTTCGCTGCCGATACCGATGTTGGTGTACTTCTGGATATCGTCGATGAATTGACGGTGCACCGCTGCCACCCGATCGTGACTGAAGTCGGACATGGAGGCCATCGACATACCGAGCCGCTGCACCTGCTTGGGCTCGAGATGACGGAAGATCTGGGCGGCATCCTCTTCATTGAGGCTCAGCATCAGCACCGCAGCCATCTCCATCCCCGACATCTGGTCGAGGATCTGGCGCTGACTGTCAGTGATGTCATTGCCGGTGACTTGACTCTTCTTTTCTTCAGGCATCTTTGTTCGTTACCCATTCTTTAATGACCTGAGCGGCCAGATCCGGCTCGTTCGCCACCAGCGCACGTACCGCCTTGAGCAAGTCTTCGTCACGGTGCAGATCCGGCAGTTTCAGCTGACCATCGCGTACACCAAATACCTGATCATTCTCGACTTGTGCTGACAGCAGACTCAACTCGTCGTCGCCACCCAGTACGGTATGGTTGTCGAAATCCACTTCCCCTTCCGGTTTGGCATCCGGATAGAGCAGTCGCTTGAGCATGGGGCGAACCACGGTGACGATCAAGACGATGATCACCAGTACCGAGGCGGCAATCCGCACCGCACGCCAGAACCAGGGCTGATCGTAAAGCGGCACCTCGGCCACGGTATCCAGCTCTGGACGATTGAACGGAATCGCGACCACCTCAAGGGTATCACCACGGGTCACATCAAAGCCAAGGCCACCACTCAGCAAACGACGTAATGTATCGAGTTCTGCCTGGGTGCGCGCCTCACGAGTCACGGCCCCGTCGGCACCGGGTACCGCTTTGTAATCCACGGCAACCGAGACGGTCATGCGGCGAATGCCTCCCATCTGGCGACGGGTATGGCTGACGGTGGTATCCAGCTCGAAGTTGCGGGTTGCCTCTTTGCGGGAACGGCCAGAAGCGGCAGCGCTGGCACCATCACCACCGGTCGCCTCCTCGGGAATATTGGAGGCGGCAGGGGGCTGGTTGGAGAGGGCGCCGGGCACACCACCATTGCTACCGCTGGCGCTGTTCTCTTCCATGGTCATTTCGGAGCGCACAGCAGGCAGGTCCGGGTTGTAAGTCTTGCGGGTCTGCTCCTGCTGGGAGAAGTCGAGGGAGAGATCCACTTCCGCCGTATAGTTGTCGGCCCCCAGCACCGGGATCAGGATGGCGTCAATTTTTTGTTTGTACTCCAGCTCCTGCTTCTGCTGCATGGCAAACTCTTTGCGAGTCTGGGCCGAGATCGGGTCTTGCGAGCCGGAGTTCAGCAGGCGGCCATTCTGGTCGGTGACGGTGACGCGGGTCGGCTCAAGGCCATGTACAGCGGAGGCCACCATATCGACGATGGAATCCACCTCCCCCTGCCCCAGCGCCGCCCCTTTCAGGTTGAGCACCACGGTGGCACTGGGTTTACGTTCGTTACGGGCAAACACGTTGTCTTTCGGAATGGCCAGCAGCACCTGGGCCTTGGCCACATTCTGGAACTGCTCGATGGCGCTCGCCAGCTGGCGCTCGCGGCTCAGCTTCAGACGTTCGCTCTCCATCCGCTGGCTGACGCCGAAACTGGAATCTTTCAGCAGGATATCTTCACCACCGATGTTGCTATCGGTGGCATTGGCGAGACCGGCACGGGTCAGAGCCAACTGGATAGTGGGGTAATTTTCGGCGTTGACCAGCACGCTCTTGCCATCTACCTCGTAGGGGATCTTCTGCTGATCGAGGAAGTCGAGAGTCTTCACCAGCTCCTGGGTGGTGTAGGTGCCGAGGGGACGCATGTCCGGCTCCTTGCCCCACAGCAGGATAAACACCGCAATGGCCAGACAGATGGCAAGCCCCAGGATCAGGGTGATTTGCCGCAGCACATCGGTGTTGGACAGGAAGCCCAGCGCCGAACTCTTCTGCTCATTTTCATCGAGGGCGGCGGTGCCCTCATCGTTTATCAGCAGATCGCCGTTTTGGTCAGTAGCCACGATTTATGTCCTTATTGCTGACATGTTCATGATGTTCAGTCGTCATGGTTTATTGGCGTCGCTTATACCGGCATGTTCATGATGGTCTTGTAGGCATCGACCATCTTGTTGCGCACCTGTACCGTGGCTTCAAAGGCGATGGACGATTTTTGGCCCGCGATCATCACCTCGGCCAGATCCACCGACTTGTCACCCATATCGAAACGGGTACGCAGGTCATTGGCGGCCCCTTGCAGTTCGTTGACGTTGCCAAGCGCCTGTTGCAGCAGCTGACCAAAGTCGGAGGTTACCTGACGACCGGGTTGTGCCAGCGGCGTTGCGCCTGCTTCGATCTTGAGCGCCTGCATCTCTTGCATCAGGCTGCTTGCACTAATTTCCATTTTCCATCCCCAGACAAATCATTGACGCTGGCATGCAACAAGCAATTAGAGTGCCAATGCGTTAAAAACGCGACGAGGATGAGTGGCCTGACCAGGCCGGACGGGTTCGACAACGGCAGGTGGCTCTGATTAAATCCGACTCTGACGCCCACTTTTGCTGGCTGGCAAGGAGTCCGCTCTGGATTATCGCAAACCCGTGTTCAAGGCGATGGACTACATCAGCCACCATCTGGATGACAATCCGGGCCTGGATGAGGTCGCAGCAGCGGCAGCCATCTCCACCTTCCACTTCCACCGTATTTTCAAGACGATGGTCGGCGAGACCATTGCCGGATTTACCCGGCGCCTGCGTATGGAACGCGCTGCCCGTCGCTTGCTCGCCTCCCCCCAAAGCGACATCACCACCCTCGCACTGGCCGCCGGGTTCTCCAGCTCTCAGAATTTCGCCAAGGCCTTTCGCCTGCACTTCGCCATGAGCCCCTCGGAATACCGCCAGCAGCAGGGGGGAAACTGGAAAAGCAAGATTGGAAACGATCCCCTTCCCTTTGACACCTATGATGACCTGGTCATGCACCCGGTCACCGAACACCCGGGTCTGTTGCAGGGGGCTAGCGTCAGGCAGATGCCCGCCCGGCGCGTGGCGTACATGCGCCGCCTGGGCCCCTATGGCAAAGAGACCTGTGAGCAAGCTCATCGGGATTTGCTCGCGCTGTTCGCCTCAGACGAGGCGATGACACCGGCTGGTACCCTGAGTCTCTATTGGGATATCCCCGATATCACCGATGAGACCCGTTGTCGTACTGACGTCTGCATCGAGCTGGGGCCAGAGATCCCCGCAGGGCGCCAGTTAACCACCCAGACCATCGCCGAGGGCCCCTATGCGGTATGTCACTTTATCGCTCGCGGCGATCAACTGGTCGCCTGCTGGGAGACGGCATTTCGCTGGGTAGTGGGCCAAGGGCTGAACTGCGACGATCGCCCGTGTTACGAGCAATACCACTCAGGCACGGACCCCGACCGGGATCATTACGTGTTTGATATCTGTATCCCGCTGATCAACCGATAAGCCGATACCTCATTTCCATTTACCCACTTCGGTGCCTTCGGGCACCGAAGCGACGGAGTCATGCCCATGAATATCAAAACGCTGTTTCTCGCCAGCCTGCTGGTGACGCTTCCCGCTGCCGCCAATGCCCAGTCACAGAGCCAGACGCTGATCTTTGGCGGCACCATCTACAGTGGTGATCCGGCGAACCCTCACCCGGAAGCAGTCGGCATTGAAGGTAAAAAGATAGTGGCAGTCGGCAGCTATCAGGAGGTCAGCGCCCGCCTTGGCAGCCATGCCAAGCGTCTTGATCTGAAAGGAAAGTACCTGATGCCAGGCCTCATCGACAGCCATGTTCATGCGGCATTTGCCGGTTTTCAGGGGATGACGGTTAACTTTCCCGATGCCATGAATGAGGTTGAGCAGGTGCAGCAATTTCTGACCCGCAGCAAGGATGATCCCCGCCTGACACTGGGCGATGTAGAGCTATACAGCAATGTCTCCCTCGACTACTGGCATCAGCTTCCCCTGCTCGATCAGGTGTTCAATGGCCCGCAATACCGGCAGATCCCAGTAGTGCTTGCCGGTTCGGATGCCCACACCGGTTGGGCAAATCAGGCCATGCTGCGCAAGGCTGGCATTGATGCCGACACCCTTGCCGGTCGTTATGCTCCGCTGAAAGGCAATTTTGGCCTCACCCCATCCGGCATGCTCAATGGCTTTGCCTCGGAAGGCGGCTGGGATGCCATCCTCAAGGCGCTGCCCCCCGTCAGCGACGAGACGATTGCCAGTGCCATCATGACCGCCGCCAAACAACTCAATCAGGTGGGCATTACCGCCTGGATGGACCCTATCAGCAACATTCGCCCCCTCGCCCCTATCTTCAACGCCGAGCCGGATCGCCGCGATACTGGCCTGCTGCCGGCGTACAGCATGCTCTCCCGGGAAGGCAAGCTGACCGGACATGTATCCGCACTGGCACTGGTGGGGATACATGCATCACCCGCCATCATTGATGACGTATTAGCGCTGCAACAGCAGTTTCAAGACGCCCCGGACGTTAAACTGGTGGGGATCAAGATCCTGCAAGATGGTGTCATCGAGTATCCATCCCAGACCGCCAAGTTGAGCGAACCCTACCTCAACCGTCCCGGTTACAGCGGCAAGGACGATCTGGACAAACAGCGTTTTAACGAGCTGATCCGCACCGCGGATGCCCATCAACTTATCGCTCACTTTCATGCCATCGGCGATCGGGCCGTCCGTGAATCCCTCGATGCCATCGCCTATGCCCGGGCCCACAATCAGGATCACCGCTTGCTGCACAGCATCACCCATCTGGAGGTGGTGAGCCCGGCCAGCATTGCCCGTTTCAAACCGCTCAATGTGGCCGCATCGATGCAACTCTTGTGGGCCGGTAAAAACGTGGCGACTACCCTGCTGCTTGAGGGAAAAGTGCCCCCGGCACTGCTAGCCCGCCTCTATCCGGCAGGCAGCTTGCTGCAAAGCGGCGCCATTATCGCCGGTGCCAGTGACTGGCCGGTCTCCAGCCCCAACCCTTTCCTCGCCATGTATACCGCGATCACTCGTCAAGGGGAGCTTGGCTTGCTGCCCCCCGCCAGCGAGCAGATCAGCCGTCAGGCCATCTTGCAGGCCTATACCCTCAACGCCGCCAAGGTAATTGGACGGGAGAAAGAGATTGGCTCCATCAGCGCGGGCAAGAGTGCTGACCTGATCTTGCTGGATCGCAATCTGGAACAGGTAGCAAGCGAAGAGCTCAAGGAGACCAAGGTGCTCTGGACCATGTTCAAGGGCAAGCAGGTCTATTCAGCCCACTGACACCGAGAGAACAAACAGGCCCGCACTGCGGGCCTGTTGGCAAGATCACGACAAGCGCATGACGTGCAGTGAGCAACCGATAACGGCGGGATTAGCGGCTCGTTTCAGTCAAGTCCTTGTCAATCCAGTACTTGGAGCCGGAGATATTGGCATCGAGCAGCAGGCCCTTCTCACCAATCTGGTAGATGGCCATGCCGCCATTGTATTTGGCGGTCAGCTCGGCGCTCTCCTTGCCTGCCACCACGCCCACTTCGGAAGTGGCCTCCCACCCCTGGGTCACGAAGGCGTCGAATCTGGCCTTGTCTTCAAACAGGATCACCTGCTGATAGAACTTGCCGCCAATCCCGGCCGCCAGACCCGCGCCAAACATCTTCATATAGGTGTGCTTGCCGGTTTTGCGATTGACTGCCACCCCGGCCCCCTGATTGGTATGCAGCATCAGGGAGAACTTGCGCGAATCGAACACCGCATAACCATAAGCCTTGTCAAACAACAACTTGGCTGATGGCTGTTCGTTGAACAACCGGATCAGCGCAGTGTCGGCCATGGTATTGAGCGCGATCCTCGCCTCTTTCGCCGTCTTGGGGTTGAGCATCTCGTTGAGCTCCTTGTCGGCTGCCTTCAGCCACTCCTTGCCGGTCGCGATGCTCTTGTCGGTCCAGACCCCGGCGGTATTGAAGGCATCCTCTCCCCAGGCCGAGATGGAGGCCCAGCTCTTCTTGGAAAAATCGCTGACATCCTGCCACACCTCCTTGCTGGTCTCGCTCACTGCCGCTCCCAAATCGGACGCTGCGGCCTTGAGCTTGGCCCAGTCGGCATAACAGGGTGAGAAGGCCAGACTCAGTGACAGGGCCAGCAACCAGTTACGCTTGTTCATTTTTTCACTCCCGTATTGTCGAGGGTCTGGGTTACCTAGGGGGATCACCTACAACAGGCTACCCGCTGAAAATCACTCCCGCATTATCGGAAGGGGAATCCGGTTAAGCAATCATTGAGTCCTGTTTATCCCGCCACAGCCCGACTGCGGTTAACAAAAAGGCTGCTCATCAAAGAGGAGCAGCCTTTTTAAGCACAGTAAAACCGGACGGGCTTATTCGACCATCATCACCTTGCAGGTGTTGGTACTGCCCACGGTTTCCATCTTGTCACCGTGAGTCAGCAGCACCATGTCACCGCTTTGCAGCAGCCCCTTCTCCTTGAGCACGGCCAGCGCGTCGCGGCACACTTCGTAGACCGGTTTGGTCTCGTCACCGTCAAACATCACCGGAGTGACGCCACGGTAGAGATTGGTCCAGGCCAGGGTCTTGTTGTGGGGAGACATGGCGAAGATCGGCAGACCGGAGCTGATACGGGACATCAGCAGCGGCGTGGTGCCGGACTCGGTCAGTGCCACGATCGCCTTCACCCCTTCCAGGTGGTTGGCCGCATACATGGTGGACATGGCCACCGCCTCTTCTACCGAGGTGAAGGTGTAGCTCATGCGGTGGTTGGAGACGTTCAGGCTCGGGTGCTTCTCGGCACCGACACAGACGCTCGCCATGGAGGTCACGGTCTCGATGGGGAACTGACCGGCAGCAGTCTCGGCGGAGAGCATCACCGCATCGGTACCATCCAGCACGGCGTTGGCCACGTCCATGACCTCTGCACGAGTCGGCAGCGGCGCGTTGATCATCGACTCCATCATCTGGGTAGCGGTGATCACCACACGGTTCAAACGACGGGAGTGGCGGATCAACTTCTTCTGTACACCAACCAGCTCGGGGTCACCGATCTCGACACCCAGATCGCCACGGGCGACCATCACAGCATCGGAACCGAGGATGATGTCTTCCATCGCCTCATCGGTGGCGACGGTTTCGGCGCGCTCAACCTTGGCCACGATCTTGGCATTGGAACCGGCTTCGCGGGCCAGCTCGCGGGCGTAGCGCAGATCATCGCCACAGCGCGGGAAGGAGACAGCCAGATAGTCCACATTCATGCGGGCAGCGGTCTTGATGTCTTCCTTGTCTTTCTCGGTCAGGGCCGGAGCTGAGAGACCGCCCCCTTTCTTGTTGATGCCCTTGTTGTTGGAGAGCGGCCCGGCCACGGTCACCGTGGTGTGAATGCGGGTGCCTTCAACCTGCTCGACCTTCAGCTGCACACGGCCATCGTCCAGCAGCAGGATGTCGCCCTGAACCACATCGTCTGGCAGGCTCTTGTAATCGATGCCAACCTGCTCCTGGCAACCCTCACCCTTGCCGAGGGCCGCATCGAGAATGAACTTGTCACCGATGGCCAGATAAATTTTGCCATCCTTGAAAGTAGAAACACGGATTTTCGGGCCTTGCAGATCCCCCATGATGGCAACGTGACGACCGAGCTTGGCAGCAATGTCACGCACCTGATTGGCGCGCAGGATATGGTCTTCAGCAGTGCCGTGAGAGAAGTTCATCCGCACCATGTCGGCCCCGGCGCGGATGATCCCTTCGAGGATCCCTTCGCGGTCGGTAGCCGGACCGAGTGTGGTTACAATCTTTGTACGTCTAGGCATGAAAGACTCCAATATGAAGTTGATATGACTTGAGATTCTGCCCCATCAAGCCCATGGCTCGATGCACCCGTTTGCAAACCATCTGGGTGGTTTTTGTTATTAAATTACAATACTACACCAAGGCGGGTGGCATAGACAGTCGGGGGCCTGAGCCCCCGACGGTTCAGGAAGAGTGCGGGGTTTCGAAGCGGGATTCGCGCAATCCCTCTTTCACTTTCTTCAGATTTTCGCGAAATTTCATCCCCCGGCGCAGGGTAAAACCGGTCGCCAGCACATCCACCAGCGCCAGCTGGGCGATGCGGGATGCCATCGGCATATAGACATCGGTATCTTCCGGCACATCCATGGAGAGCACCAGATTGCACTCGCGGGCCAGCGGGGAGTCCTTGGCGGTCATGCCGATCACGGTGGCGTCGTTCTCGCGAGCCAGCGCGGCGATCTCGACCAACGCCTTGGTGCGGCCGGTGTGGGAGATGAGCACCACCACATCCCCTTCGCTGCTGTTGATGCAGCTCATGCGCATCATGACTATATCGTCAAAGCTCACTACCGGAATGTTGAAGCGAAAGAATTTGTTCTGGGCATCGCGGGCAACGGCGGAGGAGGCGCCAAGGCCGAAGAAGCTGATCTTCTTGGACTGGGTCAGGATATCGACGCAGCGGTTGATAGCGGAGATATCCAAGCTGTTTTTGGCGGCATCCAGACAAGCCATGGTGGATTCGAAAATCTTGGCGGTGTAGGTATCAGGCCCATCTTCCGCTTCCACATGACGATTAACGTAAGGGGTGCCATTGGCCAGGCTCTGGGCCAGATGGAGTTTGAAATCAGGAAAGCCCTTGGTATCGAGACGGCGGCAAAAGCGGTTGACGGTCGGTTCACTGACATCGGCCATCTTGGCCAGAGCGGCGATGCTGGAGTGGATGGCGGTCTGGGGAGACGCCAGGATCACCTCGGCAACCTTGCGTTCTGATTTACTGAAACTTTCCAAGTTGTTCGTAATTTTATCAAGGGTATTCATCATCACCACCAGGCGTTTTTGTAATTTAGCTTCAGTGTCTTTGCACTCAATCTACGGCTAAGCAAGTTTCCATTCAAGCTAAGGACTATACAAGACAAGCGGTTATCGCAACTAACGCCTGCCATACAAAGTATGACTCATCTCTAATTATTTCGTACTTTTCGTTACAAAACGTCACCTAGCCATGAAAGCGCTTACAAATGTTGCAAAGCAACAACACTGTGAGCAGGCGCACGTTTGTATCGATCCGGCGGGTGAGCAAGCCTGAGCTCGGATAGAATGGGCCGTCATAATCCAACAATAATCTCGGGACACCAGAGTCGTCCCCATCCTGTAACGAAGGAGTTGTTATGCAGCATACCCATGCGCTGGTCGGCGATGTCGGCGGCACCAATGCGCGTCTGGCCCTGTGTGAGCTGGCCACCGGTACTATCTCTCAGGCAAAGACCTACTCAGGTCTGGCCCACCCCAGCCTTGAAGCCGTGGTACGCCTCTATCTGGAGGAACACAAGGTTCAGGTGGCTGAAGCCTGCATCGCCATCGCCTGCCCCATCAACGGTGACTGGGTTGCCATGACCAACCACAGCTGGGAATTCTCCATCAGCGAGATGCAGAGCAATCTCGGGCTGGCACGCCTGCAAGTGATCAACGACTTTACTGCGGTCTCGATGGCGGTGCCGGTATTGGCTGAATCGGATCGCATCCAGCTTGGCGGCGCCGCGCCGGTAGCGGGCAAGCCCATCGCCATCTATGGTGCGGGCACCGGCCTTGGGGTCGCCCATCTGGTCAAGGCGGGTGAGCAGTGGCTGAGTCTGCCGGGTGAAGGTGGTCATGTGGATTTTGCTGCCAACACCGAAGAGGAAGATGCGGTGCTGCAAGTAATGCGAGGCGAATTGGGCCATGTCTCGGCAGAGCGTTTCCTCTCCGGTCCGGGTCTGGTCAATCTCTATCGCGGGCTGGTGAAATCCGATGGCCGTGAGCCCGAACCGTTTGCCCCCAAAGACATTACCGAGCGCGCACTGGCGGGTGAGTGCCTCGATTGCCGCCGCACTCTGAGCCTGTTCTGCGTGCTGATGGGCCGCTTTGCCGGCAATCTGGCCCTCAATATGGGCACCTTTGGCGGCGTCTATATCGCAGGTGGCATAGTGCCGCGCTTCCAGGAGTTCTTTACCGGTTCCGGTTTCCGGGTCGCCTTTGAAGACAAGGGGCGCTTCAAGTCCTACCTCAAGGAGATCCCGGTGTTTCTGATCACCCATGAAGGGCCGGGGCTGCTCGGAGCGGGCGCTTACTTGCGCCAGTCGATGGGGATCACTATCTGATTAAAGAGGGGAACGAGGCGGGATCATCCATGGTTCAGCCTCGATTCAGTGTGAATGGCATAAAGTAGCCGCACGTAACCAAGAGGGTTGTGCTTCACAAGGAGTGGAAAGCGACTCTCATCCGCTGGATACGTTTGTCACCTGACAAGCCTGAACTGTTTCAACCGGCCTTTTGGCCGGTTTTTTTTATGTCTGATATCCGGGATTACTGGGCCAACGCCTTCAGCTGCGTCTTGTCGGGGGGATTATTCCAGTCGATGGGGCCATGGGTAAAACGGTACTGCAACCGTGGCAGGCTGGTCTCCAGCCACTCTTCCCGAAAATAGGCATAACCCTGATCCCAATCCGGATCATTGGCCCAACCGCTCTGGAGGAAGTAGAGGCGAGTCCCCTGCCCTTCCGGCACAAATCGCAGGCAAACCTGGGTCTTTTGCTGGCGGATATGGGGCAGGCTGGGCGGGAAATTCCAGCTGAAACTGAGCAGGTCATAGGGCATGACGGCCATGACCCGGCACCCTTCGCTGCCACGTTCACCCAGCGGGGCATCAGGCCTGAAGTAGATCTCGAAAGGACCATTCGGTTCGGCCACCATCAAACATTCGGGAGCCAGAAAACTGCGCAGACCGCTTTCGGTAGTCCAGGCGTGCCAGACATCGTCTATGTGCGCCGGAACAAAAATGTTGCCTTCAATCAGTTTATTGTCCATAAATCAGCGATCCTCAAGCCATCCATACAAGGGACTCCGGCAGTATAGCCCCATGGCAAATACAATGGACAGTGCTTAATCACACCCTTGTCATTTGCATCGATTAACCTGCCGCTGTGCAGCAGCCTCAATGAACATTGGCTTGATCCGGGAGGGCATCATGATCCGGCTCATGGAAGAACACGACATTCCCCAACTGGCTCGGCTGTTTTTAAAGAGCCGCCGCCACACCTTTCACTGGGTTGATCCCGCCCGTTTCCAACTCGAGGATTTCCAGGTGCAGACCAAAGGTGAACAGGTGTGGGTCGCCGAGCAGGGGGGCAATATCTGCGGCTTTATCGCCATCTGGCAGCCCGATCACTTCGTCCATCACCTCTATGTGTCAAGCGACTGGCACGGTCAGGGGATAGGGCGCGCCCTGCTGGAGCGGGGCCTCGCTGATTCGCCGCACGGCTCGCTCAAGGTTGCGACCCGCAACACGGCGGCAGTAGCCTTCTACCATAGGCTGGGCTGGCAAAACAGTGATGAGACAGGCCACTGCGAGGTCACCGGTCCCTGGTGCAAGTTGCTTAGAAACTAGCGGGACGCCCGGCACCTGCGCTTTGTGGCTGAACAGGCACCAGCGGTGCCGGGGGGAAGAACCAGCGGTAGAGATCGAACCAGCCATCTCGCTGAGCAATCACGACCTCGTGCACCGGATCGCGCTGGAAAATTGCCACCTTGTTTTCGGTCAGCGGCACCCAGGCATAGTTGACCAGCGCATATTGCGACTGGATCAGGTTGTACTCATTGAGATAGGAGTCATCGTTACCCGATTCGTGCAGTTGGGTACGACTGTCGATGAGGTAAACAAGCTGGTTGAAGAAGGTCAGTTGAAAACCGGTCACCCGCCACTTCTCCCTGGTCGCCTCCTCCTCTTCGATCACGGTGATTTTGCCCCAGCGGCACACCCCGTGATAGTTGACTCCATTGGCCGACATCTTCAGGTCGTAATGGCAGCCCAGACTGTTGATAAACATCCCGACCACAAACAGCAGCACGACAAGCAGTGGCAACAGCAGCAAGGTATTTTTCAGCGTTCGTTTCATCAGAGATCCCTTACAGCGTTTTTTCGAGCTCTTTATAGGAAAGCACGCGAACCTGGTGGCCGGAGACAAGCACCAGCGATGCTGGTTTGACTGGTGACACATCGCTCCGTGCCTCCATCTGGCAAACAACGCCGGTCGGCGAGTCGGTGCAGTGCACATGGAGCCACTCGAAATGGAGATAGCTGGCGACAAACGCCATCAGCACAACCAGTAGCAGATTGACGTATATCAGGCCCCTTGCAAGCATTGGCCGCCCGATACCGCTGAGAAAGGCAAGTTTGGCGCGCTCACCAAAAGAACGGGGAGCAGCAGGCTCTTTGATGACCTCGTGGTCGGAGCTTGGTGATGTCGACGGTGGCTGCGCAGCCGCTGCAGGCGTGGGCTCGCTCATCGGCTCGGGCAAGGGCTCACTCTCTGTTGGCAGTGCCTTGCCGTAATAGCTCTTCATCTTGCAGTTCAGATGCAGGGAGTACCCTTTTTTCGGGGTACTTCTGATATCCAGCGTCTGGGGGGATGAGGCGAAGTGGCGGCGAATATTAGCGATAGCCACGTTCAGGGAGTTGGGGCTGATGGGGCGACCCAACCAGCCGATATCGAGCAACAGATCCTTGTCGCACACCTCGTCATGGTGATCGAGCAGATAGCTGAAAATGAGGCTCTCTGCCGATGACAAGCGCACCACCCGGGCACTTTGCAAGTTGTCCTTGTCGGCACAGAAGATCAGCTCTCGCCTTTTGACATCAAAGACATAATCACCGAAGTGATAGGCTGATATGTTATTGCCTGGCGCAACCCCCGTCATACCAACCACCTGTTATTTGCATTCATCATGAAGAAGATGGGATTCCACACCTGATAAAGCCAGATGGCGGCTCAGGACTCGCTGTAATTAAACGAAATTCTAAAGGGTCGAGATCAGCGGCACAATAGATGCAGGCAGGCATGAGCGGGGAAAATGAAAATATGCGTCCAGCGCTGTCGGACTGCGTATCGGGCAGAGCATGATGCTGCGAGTTTCGCGTATCGCGGTCACGCCAATCTCAGCTGAACAGTGACATGGGCATGACGAAAAACGCTGCAGGACAAGGCCCCTTGCCCCTAACAACATCTCGCAGCGCTCACAATAAAGGGAACCTTACCTGCCCCGCAGGATGATCCAACGGGGCGAGGTGAACTGACTAGACCCGAAACTGCTTGAGCAGGGTGTCGAGTTGGGCCGACAGCTGCCGCAGATCGCTGCTGGCCTCGGCAACCTGTGCAACTCTGGCCGCACTCTCGCTGTTGAGCGTCGCAATCCGGTTGACGCTGTGGCTGACCGCTTCCGCCACCGAGTGTTGTTCTTCCGATGCCTGGGCGATATACATGTTCATCTCGCGGATCAGGCTGACCTGATTTTTAATCTTCTCCACCGATGTCTGCACATCTGCCGCCTCGATGCCGGCGCGGGATGCCTTCTCCTGACTCTGTTGCATGCCGGCACCGACATTCTGAGTCGCTTGCTGCAACCGCTTGATACTGGCGCTGATCTCCTCCGTCGACTGGCGAGTACGGCCCGACAAGGTGCGCACCTCATCCGCCACCACCGCAAAACCGCGCCCCTGATCCCCCGCCCGCGCCGCCTCGATAGCCGCGTTGAGGGCAAGCAAATTGGTCTGCTCGGCAATGCCGTTGATCACCTCAATGATGGTGCCAATGCTGCTGCTTTCGGTCGAAAGGGTGCGCATCAGGGTGGCGACTCGCTCCACCTCCCCCACCAGTTGATGGATGGCCTCATTGGCATGGCCCGCCAGATTGTAACCCTGCTCCACATAGAGGTTGGCCTCATCGGTGGCGCCAGAAGTTTTCACCGCATTGCCAGCCACTTCCTGCACAGCCTGACTCATTTCGGTAATGGCGGTGGCGACTTGATCCAGCTCGGATTGCTGGGCGTCACTGCCTACCCGGGTATCTGCCGAGAGGGAGTCACAGAGTTCGGCGGTTTGCAACACACCGGCAGAGAGCTCGTTGATCTCCGCCACCATCTCCTGCAACTTGGCAATAAAGTGGTTGATGTTGGTGGCCAACGCGCCCATCTCATCCTGGCGGCTAATCTTCAGACGCCGGGTCAGATCCCCCTCTCCTTTGGCCAGATCGAACACCGCCTGATTCATCTGGTGAAGCGGCCTGAGCACGTTGCGATGAATCAGCACCATCAACAGGGCGATGATGCAGAGATCGAGCACCAGGATCTGCCAGACGGTGGTGATCAACTGCTGGCGCAGTTGGGCCTGAATGGCGGCATCACTGGTTTGCACCAGCAATCGGGCCACGGTGTTTTTCTGGCCGCTGTCGTCATAGACCAGATCATATCCCCCATAGGCAGTGGTATCGGCAGGCATGGCTGTCACGGGGGCAATGCTCCCCGCCGTGTCACGGGCAAACCCGGCCACCAGCTTGTCCTTGTTGACCACCAGCAAAGCACTCAGGATATCGGCCGCCAGCTCGGACTTGAGTGATGCCTCGATGAAGGCCGATTCATAATTCCACAGCGGGCCGGGCAGGGAGAGCTGCAGCCGACCGATGGCCTGTTCGACCAGCGCACTCTGTTTGCTGTAGCTCTCCGCCTTGACGGCGTGGTAGTTGTAAGCGCCAAACAACACCAGTAGCAGACTCACCGACAGGGAGGTCAACACGGCAATCCTGAACGTCAGACTTTTCCAATCCATGGTTTCCTCCCGGTTTTACGGCAGCCGGCGCAGTGCCATTGAGCGGCACTTGCTATTGGTACTGTTACTGGTACTTGGCATTGATCTTGTCGATGGTGCCATCCGCCTTCATGGCAGCGAGGATCTCGTTGAGCTTGGTGATGAGCTCATCGGGCGTATCCTTGTTAAACGCCAAGCTCATCTGGGTTTCCTTGAACACGAAGACCGGCTTGGGTGAAGCTACTTTCTCCTTGCTGGCCAGATAAGGCGCCAGATACTGGCCGGTTGCCCAAAGATCGATGCGGCCCGCCTCCAGTTTCTTCACGTTGGCGGTATCGTTGGCCGCCAGCTGCAACTTGGCAAATCCCTGGGCCTTGAGATATTCGGCGGCCGCATCACCGTTATAGCCACCCACCGAATACTGCTTGGCATCTTCCAGCGACTTGACCGTGATATTGGCGGTCGAACTGGAGAAAAATACCCAGTTGTTATTGACCAGCGGCCCTACCCACTTGAACAGTGCTTCCCGCTCCGGAGTGCGGGTCGTGGAGTAGAGGGCGGTATTGGGAGTACCGAGGGTATCTTCGTACGCCCGTTTCCAGGGCATCAGGGTCAGCTTGTATTCGACCCCGGCACGCTTGAACAGTTCTTCGACCACCTCGGTCGATAGCCCGACAATCTTGCCCCCCTCCCCCTGCATGTTGAATGGCGGGTAATCCTCGGTCATCACGTTCAGTGGCGCAGCCTGAACAGCGCTTATCGCCATCATGGAAGAGACTGAAAAAATTGCACTTTTCCACAGCAGTTGATAGTTCATTGCAACCTCGCTTTGCTTGCCATTCATCCCTGAACATCCGCCGTTACCGATGGCGGTGCACGTCTGACCCGCTGGGGTCATGCCGGCTTTCACGGCTCGCCGCCCACCAACGTGCAGCAGCAAACAGATCCGGATTTTGCCTGTGCGCAACGAAACGCAACCGGCGAGGGAGGCTCACAACAAATCGAGGTGGAAACATGCCAGGGCAGCATGAGGGGAGTGCGGAGTGGGGCGGATAAGCCTCTGCCATACAACAGCGCCGTGGCAAAGAAAAAGCGCATCGTTTTATGACAGGGGTCTGGGAGAGAAATGATAGAAAACGCCAACATCCATTTTCCCATACTGCTCGAGGAGACCTCAGAGCCAAACCTGTCCTTTAGCTAAGGTCACGAAAAGAGATACGTCAAATGAGAATGCTAACCCCCTCATCTGCTTCCAAATTAGATTCCAGATGAGCTCCGTCGAGCCAAAAAGTGGCGCTAGATACGCGAAAATGAGAAGGCCACCGCGAGGTGGCCTTCTCCAAATCAACAATAAACGTCTGGTGAAACTCAGTCCTTGGCCGCGTCCATCACACCCTCTTCGGAGTGCGCAGGCAGGATCAGGTTGAGCAGGATGGCGGCAACAGAGGCCAGGCCAACACCGGCCAGCGCGAAGTCGCCAATCTTCATCTCCAGCGCACCGACACCGACGGTCAGAGTCACGGCGACGATGGCGATATTGCGTGACAGTCCCAGATCCACCTTGGATTCCACCAGCGTCTTGAGACCGATGGCAGCGATGGATCCGAACAGCAGCAGCATGATACCGCCCATCACCGGCATGGGGATGGAGGTAAGCAGCGCATTGAACTTGCCGAAGAAGGCCAGAATGATGGCAAACACCGCAGCCCATGTCATGGTGACCGGATTGAAGTTGCGAGTGATCATCACGGCACCGGTCACTTCGGCGTAGGTGGTCACGGGTGGGCCACCGATGAAACCGGCGAAGCAGACGCCGATGCCGTCACCGGCCAGCGTACGGTGCAAACCCGGATCCTTGGTGTAATCCTTGCCAGTCACGCCACCAATCGCCAACACGCCACCGATATGCTCGATACAGGGGGCGATGGCTACCGGCAACATGAACAACGCAGCAGCCCAGTTGATCTCCGGGGTTTCGAAGTGGGGCAGCGCCAACCAGGGGGCGTTAACCATGCCATCGAAACTCACCTGGCCCATGAAGACCGCCGAGACATAACCGGCAATCACGCCGCACAGGATGGGGATCAGCTTGATCCACCCCTTGCAAAACACAGCTGCAATGAGGGTGACCGCCAGCGAGATACCGGCCAGTGTCAGCGCAGTTCCCGCAGGAACCACCTGCTCACTACCGGCGCGGCCCATCGCCATGTTGCAGGCAACCTGCGCCACAGAAAGACCTATGACCATGATCACCGGGCCAATCACCACCGGGGGCAGCAATTTGTGCACAAACCCCATCCCTTTTGCCCGGATCAGCGCAGCCAGAATGAAATACATGAAACCGGCGGCAAACAGGCCAAACATGGTGGATGGCAATCCCCAGGTCTGGGTGGCGTAGATGATGGGGGCGATGAAGGCAAAGCTGGAACCGAGGAAAATCGGGACCTGGCGGCGGGTGCAGAGCTGGAACAACAGGGTGCCCACACCGGCGCCAAGCAGGGCCATGGAGGGGTTCAGTCCGGTGAGCAGGGGCACCAGAACCATGGCACCGAAGGCGACAAACAGGATTTGCAGCCCGGCGACACTTTGCTTGACTAAGGAAAACATGGATGTCCTTAATTTTTTGATAACTGACGGGGATATTTATCACTTTTCAGTTATCACAAGACTTTTCCAAGGCACAAAATGAACACAAATACGTCACTTGTTGCCTTTTACTGCTTGGGAAGGGCATGAAACTGGCTTTTTAGGCGGGATTCGTTGCTACAAGCATCGAGTATGTGATTTTACGCATTATTGTGACGAACGCCAATCGTTTTTCCATCATGTTTATTGTGTTTATGGTCAAAAATGCCGCCGCCAGGGGCGCGCTCTATAATGGATCCTGTGAATCAAGATGGACAAGGAGTCCCCATGTCACAGCCCCCATTCAAGGCCAGCCAGCGCAGATTGCTTATTGGCTCGGCCATCGCACTCGCCCTGTTTGCGAACCCGTTCAGTTATGATTTCGCCCAAAATGAGTGGCAAATGAATCAGGCCTATGCCAAGTCCTGCTTTATCGCCGGCACTCGCATCACGATGGCCGATGGTTCCACCCGCCCGATAGAAACGCTCCGGGTCGGTGAACAGGTGCTGGATCAGCACGGCGGCAGTAACCGGATCCTGGCGATCGAACGGGTCATACTGGGCAAGCGCAGACTCTACGGGATCAATGATCTGCCCCCGTTCTTTACCGCAGAGCACCCTCTGCTGACCACTCGGGGCTGGGCGGCCATCTCACCGGCCATGACCCGAACCGAAAACCCGCAACTGGCGGTGCTGCCGCTATTTACCGGCATGCAGATAATGTGTCGCCCGGCACCTGCCATGGTGACGGGCAATCTGGCCCTGAAACCCCAGCCGGAATTACTGCTGGTTGAGTCACTCTGCTGGATCGAGGCATCTCCCACTACCGCACTCTTCAATCTGCTGCTCGATGGCAGCCACAGCTACATCGCCAATGAGCTGATCGTTCACAACAAAGATGGCGATGGTGGCAGTGGGGGCAGCAGTGGTGGAGGCAGCAACAGCGGCGGAGGCAGCAACAGCGGCGGAGGCAGCAACAGCGGCGGTGGCAGCGACAGCGGCGGTGGCAGCGACAGCGGCGGTGGCAGCGACAGCGATGGGGGCAGCAACAGCGGCGGAGGCAGCAACAGCGGTGGTGGCAGCAACAGCGGTGGTGGCAGCAACAGCGGTGGTGGCAGCAACAGCGGTGGTGGCAGCAACAGCGGCGGAGGCAGCGACAGCGGCGGTGGCAGCGACAGCGATGGGGGCAGCGATGACAGTGGCAGCCAAGGCGAGCATGCCGGCGGAGAGCAGCATGGTGGAGGTGAACGGCATGCTGGTGGAGAAAAACATGCAGGGGGAGAACGCCATGGGGGTGGCCGCGGATTTGGCAATGGCGTTGATGACAACGGTGTAGATGCCGTCGATGCCAATGGCAACAAGCTCAGAGGTGACGGCACAGTCGATGACAACGGCGTGGATGCCGTCGATGCCAACGGCAACAAGCTCAGGGGTGATGGCACCATCGATGACAACGGCGTGGATGCCATCGATGCCAACGGCAACAAGCTCAGGGGTGATGGCACCATCGATGACAACGGCGTGGATGCCATCGATGCCAATGGCAACAAGCTCAGAGGCGATGGCACAGTCGATGACAACGGCGTGGATGCCGTCGATGCCAACGGCAACAAACTAAGAGGTGATGGCACGGTCGATGACAACGGTGTGGATGCCGTCGATGCCAACGGCAACAAACTCAGGGGCGATGGCACGGTCGATGACAACGGTGTGGATGCCGTCGATGCCAACGGCAACAAGCTCAGAGGTGATGGCACAGTCGATGACAACGGCGTGGATGCCGTCGATGCCAACGGCAACAAGCTCAGGGGTGATGGCACCATCGATGACAACGGCGTGGATGCCGTCGATGCCAACGGCAACAAACTAAGAGGTGATGGCACGGTCGATGATCGCCAGCAAGTGCTTACCGATGAGCAGGAGCGGGCGCTGCTCAACAACGGTTTTCGCCAACAGGGGCAACTATAATGCGATATCTGTTACCACTCCTCCTGCTCGGCCTCACTGGCTGCGCCACGGTCGACACCCCGCCGCTTTACCATCAGATGGATAAGGCAGATGTTCAACTAGCCAATCAGGCCCTTGCCAAGGCGCTGGAAACCCGCACCAAAGGGCAAAGCCTCACCTGGTTCAATCCGGCTAACCGTCACTCGGGTAGCGTCACCCCGCTACGCACCTTCCGCCATCCCAGTGGGGAGTGGTGCCGCGACTATCGCGAGCAACTCTATATCGGCAAGGCGAGCCAGCAGTGGCAGGATACCGCCTGTCGCAGTCAGCAAGGGCGCTGGCGGCCATTGCGAACTTAGTGAATGCCACGGGGTAAACGAAAGGGGGTAGCAGCGCTACCCCCTTGTCATCTTTACCGACCCGTTATCCGAGCGGTGAATATGCGGTTATACCCGACGATAGGGCAGGTAAACCGGCTCCCACATGTGGTTGAGGATATGCTGCTGTAGATCCTGACCGATCAGTGGGTGGGAGGGATCCCGACGCACGATATCCTTGAGCACGGCGGTCGCCACATGCACCGAGATGCTGCGCAGCTCGCGAATGCGGGGATAAACGGCCCCTTTCGCCAGGTCCACCTCACTCACGCACTCAGCCAGCGCAAAGGCGGCGGTCGTGAAGACATCGGGCGTGATCTCGCGGATCTGGCTGACGATGGCCGCCAGACCTACACCGGGGAAGATAAAGACGTTGTTGCCCTGCCCGACCCTGAACTCCTGCCCCTCGTAGCTCACGTCCTTGAAGGGACTACCGGTCGCCACGATCGCCTTGCCCTTGCTCCAGCGGTAGATATCTTCCGGCAGCGCTTCACAGTTTGCTGTGGGGTTGGAGAGCGGGAATACCATGGGGCGCTCGCAATGTTTCAGCATCAGCTGGATGTGCTCTTCTTGGAAGGCCCCGCCCGAGCCGCTGGTACCCAGTAGCACGGTAATGGGCACATGACGCAGCACATCGGCCAGATTAGCCTTGCCGGGCACCTCGGTATCCCAGCCCGCCAGCAGCAACCCCGGCTTGGCGTAGCGACGCTTGTACTCGTCGAGCCCGTCCCGGTTGTCGCACACCAGCCCCTGGGTATCCAGAATATAGATGCGATCGCGGGCCGCCTGCGGATCCATACCCTCGCGGATCATTCCCGCGCAGATCTGATCCGCGACGCCAACCCCACCGGCGCCAGCGCCGTAGACCAGATAGTTCTGCTGGCCCAGGGTCTCCCCCTTGACCTTGACCGCGCCTATGATACCGGCCAGCACCACGGCACCGGTGCCCTGAATGTCATCGTTGAATGACGGCAGTGCCTGCTGGTAGCGGGCCAGATTATTGAAGGCATTGGATTTGCTGAAGTCTTCCCACTGCAGCACGGCATTGGGGAAGTGGCGCTTGACCCCCTGCACGAACTTGTCGATGAACTCTTCGTACTCCTTGCCACGAATACGCTTGTGGGGGCGGCCCAGATACATGGGATCATCGAGCAGTTTCTGGTTGTCGGTGCCCACATCCAGCGCGATGGGCATGCAGCAGGCGGGGTGAATCCCGGCCCCCAGGGTATAGAGCGCCAGCTTGCCGATGGGGATGCCCATGCCGCCAACACCCTGGTCGCCGATCCCCAGAATGCCCTGGCTGTCGGTGACGACGATGATGCGGATCGATTTGGCATCGAAGTGACGGGCCTGACTGCCCATGTCATCCACGTTGTCCGGGGTGATGTAGAGGCCGCGGGGCTTCTGGAAGCGGTGGCTGAACTCCTGACACGCCTTGCCCACGGTCGGGGTATAGATGTAGGGAGTCATCTCCTCCACATGGCGTGACAACAGGGCATAGAAGAGAGTCTCGTTGCGATCCTGCAGGGCACGCAGGTTCTGGTACTTCTCGATATCGCTGCAAGCGCTCTTGAACCCCTCATACACTCGCTCGAGCTGGGCTTCAAAAGTTTGCACCTGAGGCGGCAACAAACCATCGAGATCAAAATCGGCCCGCTCCTGTTCGGTGAAGGCCGTGCCCTTGTTGAGGTATCGATTGTTAAGCAGATCAGTGCCGGTCAGTGCAACGGGGCGAAAATCCTGTCCCTGTGCATCTTTCCACAGCAGATATTGTCCGGTAGCCATAGTCATTCTCTTTGATTTACGTGAAATTGCCGTTCGGCAGGAGAGCAAGACTCATAATGAAATCAATCATATGACGTTTACTCGATCGGTTTTGTGAGCTTGGGCATACCCTGCGGCCAAAATAGGCGTCCGGCGGCCCCGGCGAGACAAATATCCACGGCAAGGAATGAGACTCATGTTAGCATTGCGGGCAACCCAGCCCCTTTCACCGCATCACAGCCGGGAGTGACCTGATGCCCTCGCCTCTGCCAGCCTGCGTCCCCTTCTTCCTGCCATGCGCCTGATCCCGCTGCTTGCTCTGTGGTTGTTTCTGACCAGCCAATCGGCTCTCGCCGCACCGGGCCGGGTGCTCAACATCATCGTGGGTGAATGGCCCCCTTTCGTCTCCGAGCAATCAAAACAGCATGGTCCCGTGGCCCACCTCATCAGCGATCTGTTCAAGGAGGCGGGCTATGAGGTGAAGTTCCACTTCGCCCCCTGGGGTCGGGTCTATTCGCTGGCGGCCAACAGCCAGCTCTACGATGCCACCGCCGTCTGGATGCACAAACCGGAGCGGGAGCAGGATTTTCTGTTCAGCGAAGCGGTGCTGCAGGAGCAGTTTGTCTTCTTCTCCCTCAAATCACGGCAGCTGCAGGCCGAGCGCCTTGAGCAGATCATCGGCATGCGGTTGGGGGGCGATATCGCCTATAGCTACGGGCCCGAGCTGGACAAGATGGTGGCCGATGGCAAGGTAACCCAACAGAAAGTCACCGATGTGAAACAGAATTTCGGCAAGCTGCTGCGCGGGCGGATCGACCTCTATCCGCAAGAGCTGCGAGTCGGTCTGGCCGAGTTGCAGAGCCAGTTCGCCCCCGCCAGCGCGGCACTCATCACCCACAGTCAGACCCCTTTTCTGCGCAACGACAGCTTCGTGATGTTCCCGCGCAAGATGCCGGATTCAGCCAAACTGCGGGATCAGTTCAATCAGCAGTTGCAGCAGGCCATCGCCAGCGGACGTTATCAGCGCTACTTCGAACGGCTGGCCCAGGGTGAATATTGACCTTGGCGAGGCAAAAACAGAGGGGATAAAACAACGGTGGCGGCCCTTTGTGGCCGCCACCTCTGTGATGCTTGTCAGCTGCTGGCATTAGCCGCTGATGCCCACCTCCAGCTTGAACGGCGTCTTGGCCTTGCTGCTCTCGGCCGCCCCCATCTGGTAGACCCGAATGGTATAAGTGCCCTTGGCAGGCAGGGTTGCCTCAAAGTTGTTCCCGTCACGAGAGCCAACAAAGATCGCCTCCCCCTTGCTGCCCGGCGGCAGAATATTGAAGTAGGGCTTGCCGGTCAGGATCACCACCATGCTCTGGCCCTTGTTGGCCGTCAGCTTGTAATCGAGGGTCTGGCTACCCTGAATGGTACTGTTGATGGTTGCCCCTGACTCCCCCTTCTTGAACTGCACCTGCTGGGTCTTGATCCCGTCAGCCGCCTGCGCCACGCCCGCAATACCACCGAAGAGTGCAGATGCACATACCGCCGCCAGCCATGCTTTTCTCATCATTTGTCATCCCTTGTGTGAATGGAACCCCTGTTACTGTTGCTCAAGGTGGCCCAAAAAACCATCGCCGTTTGCGGCATCGCTCAATCAATTTGCCATCACCATCGACCCGCCATCAAAAGGGGCGCCGCTGCGCCCCTTCTCTTTTACTCTTTGTCGACCATCAGCTTGATTTGCCCGACTTGGGCTCATCGAGGGTGTGCTTGACCTCTTCATACCAGAGGTCGTGGTGCTCCTTGGCCCAGGTCTCGTCCACCTCGCCGGTCACCATCCCCTCCAGCGCCCCTTCCAACTGGAACAGGCCCATGTAGATATGGAAAATAAAGCCGCAGATAAGGATCAGTGCTCCGACGATATGGATGAAGCTGGCCCACTCCATCTGGCGGCGCAGCTGGCCGAAGATTGGGAAGTCGAGGAACAACCCGGTCGCCACCACAATGCTGCCAAACCAGATGAGCAACCAGAAGATCGCCTTCTCGCCGCCGTTGGAGAAGCCCGCCGAGGGGTGACTTCCCTTGTGCTTGCCGAGCATGCCACCAAACTTCATGAACCACTGCACATCCACCATATTGACGATGTTGTGGCGGAACCACTTGATGAGCACCCCCATCAGGCAGAGGAAGAAAAGCGGCCCCACGTAGTTGTGGAACACCTTGGCAAACCAGATCCAGTTCTCCCACACCCCGAGGCTCACCACCGGCTTGATGAAGTACTTGCCATAGATGATGGCCAGCCCCGACCCGGAGAGGGTCAGGAACATAGCCGCCGTGGTCCAGTGCAGTGCCCGATCCAGCCTGCTCCAGCGCTTGAGCTTGCGCCCGGTGCGCGGTTTGGAGAGCTTGGTCTGCCCCACGATCAGGTACATCAGACCGCACATGGCCAAGGAGCCGAAGATGGCGATGGCGCCAAGCGGCGACACCCACTTGGTCTTCACCTCGAACCAGAGCTGGCCCGGCACCGAGATAAGCACTCCGTGCTCCGGCGAGCGGGAGGTGGTCACCCCCTCCTGCCCATCCTTCACCGCACGCCAATAATCGGCGCCGGCAAAGCCGACCGCCTCTTTCTCGGCATCGGCGAAACTTGCGGTACTCACCAGCAGCAGGGCAGCAAACAGGGCCATTAGCCAGGTTTTCATGCCGCCCCTCCCTGCTTGTTCAGCTTACTGGCATCGTGGAACAGCTCATCGCCATTACCCCAAGCCGCATCCTTGGCACCGCGATAGGCAACCCGCTCGCGGAAGATGTCGGAGATCACCTGCGCATCCCCTGCCAGCAGTGCTTTGGTGGAGCAGAGCTCGGCACACATGGGCAGCTTGCCCTCGGCGATGCGGTTGGCACCGTACTTCTGGCGCTCCGCCTCGCTGTGATCCTCTTCCGGGCCGCCGGCGCAGAAGGTGCACTTGTCCATCTTGCCCCGATCGCCAAAGGCGGCGGTTTTCGGGAACTGGGGCGCCCCGAACGGGCAGGCAAACAGGCAGTAGCCACAACCGATGCAGAGATCCTTGTTGTGCAGCACTATGCCGTCGTCGGTGTGATAGAAGCAGTCGGCCGGGCAGACCGCCATGCAGGGGGCGTCGGTGCAATGCATGCAGGCGACCGAGATGGAGGTCTCACCCGGCAGGCCGTCGTTGAGGGTCACCACTCGGCGGCGCTGGATGCCCCACTCGAGGGCATCGTCGTTCTCGTTCTTGCACGCCGTCACACAACCGTTGCACTCGATGCAGCGCTTGGTGTCACACATGAATTTCATTCTGGCCATGGGATCAGGCTCCTACTTTGCGAAAACGGCACAGGGTGACCTTGGTCTCCTGCATCTGGGTGACCGGGTCATAGCCATAGGTGGTGACTATGTTGACCGACTCTCCCAGCACATAGGGGTCAGACCCTTCCGGATACTTGGATCGCAGATCCTGGCCCTCGAAGTGACCACCGAAGTGGAACGGCATAAAGGCGAGCCCTGGTTTGACCCGAGGGGTCACCAGCGCCTTGACCTTGACCCGGCCCCCTTCCGGCCCCTCCACCCACACATCCTGACCGTCGCGCACGCCGACGTCGTTGGCATCCGCCGGGTTCATTTCGACGAACATCTCCTGCTGCAATTCAGCCAGCCAGGGGTTGGAGCGGGTCTCATCACCGCCCCCTTCGTACTCCACCAGACGGCCGGAGGTGAGGATGATGGGGAACTCCTTGCTGACATCCTTCTCCTGCACCGAGGCGTACTGGGTTGGCAGGCGCCACAGGCTCTTTGAATCAGGCCAGGTGGCGTAGTCGGCCAGCAGATCCCGGCGCGGGGTGTAGAGCGGCTCGCGGTGCTTGGGCACCTGATCCGGGAAGGTCCACACCACGCAGCGCGCCTTGGCGTTACCGTAGGGGACGAAGCCGTGCTTGATGGCGACCCGCTGGATACCGCCGGAGAGATCAGTCTTCCAGTTCTTGCCCTCGGCCTCTTTTTTCTCGGCCTCGGTCAGCTCATCCCACCAGCCGAGCTGCTTCATCAAGTCGGCAGTGATCTCGGGATAACCGTCTTCCACCTCGCTCCCTTTCGGCCAGGAGTCTTCGGCGAGCAGCGAGACGCCCTGATACTCGATGCCGAAACGTGCGCGGAAACCTCCGCCCCCTTCCGATACCGGAATGCTGGTGTCGTAGAGGATGTGGCTGCCGGGGTGCTTCATCTCCGGAGTTCCCCAGCAGGGCCAGGGCAGACCGTACACTTCGCCATTGACCGGGCCGCCCTCGGCCTTGAGGTTGGTCTTGTGGAAGGTGTGCCAGTTCTGCTGGTGCGCCTTGAGCCGCTCCGGGCTCTGGCCGGTGTAGCCCACACTCCACATGCCGCGGTTGTACTCGCGGGTGATATCTTCCAGCAGTGGCTGGTTGTTCTCCACCTTGATGTGCTTGAACAGCTGGTCGGCAAAGCCGAGCTTCTTGCTCAGCAGATACATGATCTCGTGGTCGACCTTGGATTCGAACAGGGGTTCTATCACCTTGTCGCGCCACTGCATGGAGCGGTTGGTGGCGGTGACGGAACCATAGGTCTCGAACTGGGTGGTGGCCGGCAGCAGGTAGACGCCGTCGGTACGATCGTTCATGACGGCAGCGACTGTGGGATACGGGTCGACAATCACCATCATGTCGAGCTTTTGCATCGCCTTCTTCATTTCCGGGCCGCGGGTCTGGGAGTTGACCGCATGGCCCCAGTAGAACATGGCGCGGATGTTGGAGCCCTGCTCGATGAGATCGGCGTTCTCCAGCACCCCGTCCACCCAGCGTGAGACCGGAATGCCGTTGTTGTTCATCGGCAGCTTGCCGTTGTAGGCCTTGTTGTCAAAACGTGCCTTGATCCACTCGTAATCGACATCCCACACCCGGGCCCAGTGCTTCCAGGAGCCCTCTTCCAGCCCGTAGTAGCCGGGCAGGGAATCGGAGGTGACGCCAAAATCGGTGGCGCCCTGCACGTTGTCGTGACCACGGAAGATGTTGGTGCCCGCCCCGCTCTTGCCCACGTTGCCGAGGGCCAGTTCGAGGATGCAGTAGGCGCGGGTGTTGTTGTTGCCGGTGGTGTGCTGGGTGCCGCCCATGCACCAGACCACGCAGCCGGGGCGGTTGTCGGCCAGCAGCTTGGCGGCGCCATAGACCTGCTGTTCGTTGAGGCCAGTCACCCGCTCAACTTCCGCCGGAGTCCAGCGCGCCACCTCTTTTTGCACCTCGTCCATGCCATAGACGCGGGTGCGGATGAACTCCTTGTCTTCCCAGCCGTTCTTGAAGATGTGCCAGAGCATGCCCCAGATAAAGGCGACGTCGGTGCCCGGGCGCAGGGAGAGGTACATGTCCGCCTTGGCGGCAGTGCGGGTGCGACGCGGGTCAACTACCAGGATCTTGCAGCCGTTGCGCTCTTTTGCCAGCAGGATGTGCTGCATGGCGACCGGGTGGGCCTCCGCCGGGTTGGAGCCGATGAACATGATCGACTTGCTGTTGTGCATGTCGTTCAGGCTGTTGGTCATGGCGCCGTAGCCCCAGGTATTGGCTACGCCAGCGACCGTGGTGGAGTGGCAGATCCGCGCCTGGTGATCCACGTTGTTGGTGCCCCACAGGGAGGCCATCTTGCGAAACAGGTAGGCCTGCTCGTTGGAGTGCTTGGCGGAGCCGAGCCAGTAGACGCTGTCGGGGCCGGACTCCTTGCGAAGGCGCAGCACCTCGTTACCCACCTCTTCGATGGCCTGATCCCAGCTGATGCGCTGCCACTTGCCGCCCACCAGCTTCATCGGGTACTTGAGGCGACGCTCACCGTGGCCGTGCTCGCGCAGGGCCGCCCCCTTGGCGCAGTGACCGCCAAGGTTGAAGGGGTGATCAAAGGCCGGCTCCTGACCGGTCCAGACGCCGTTTTGCACCTCGGCATAGACGCCGCAGCCCACCGAGCAGTGGGAACAGATGGTGCGCTTCACCTCGACCGGCACCCCGGCCGCCACAGTTTTGGCTTCGGCCCGCTGCATCATGGCCGGGGCCAGCCAACCGGCGGCCACGGCGCCACCGGCCACCAGACCGGAGTTGACCATAAAGGCGCGACGGGTCAGCCCCTGACCGCGAATGGCCTCATTGCCCTGCTCGCCCGCCTGGGGCTGCTCGGCACGTTTTGTCAGTTTCATGAGTTCTCCTTCACTGATCCGGCTCAGTCGGTGCCGCGCAGGGTGCGATAAAAGTCGTGAACATGGGGGGTCTCCCGATAGCCCTTGTCAGGCTCGGTGTCGTGGGTCAGCACCTCTTTGCCCACCACCCGACCGGTGGCACCGGCCAATACGCCTATGGTGGCGACCACGCCAACTCCCTTGATCAGATTGCGGCGGGACGGGTCTTTCAGCTGTTCATCGCTCATTCTTGTGACCTCTATTGTTGTTCTTGCTGGCGCCTGCGCGCCAGCTTCGCGTCCAATGGGATATCTCGTCTGTTCGTTTTGTTGTGGGTGGTTCGGGGCATTCAGCCCGGCACCACGCAGGCGCCAAACGGCAGGCGCAATTCGTTTTCCAGCTTGAAGAAATCTTCGGCAAGGGCGCCGACCGCCCGGTAGAAGCTGCCCCCTTTCGCCTGTTGCTGATCGCGGCAGCAGGCGAGTACCCAGGGGGCAAGGTGGCGCTCATAGAAGCGGTTGCGCTCCGGGTGTTGCTCGGCAATCAGTACCGCCATCACCTCACAGAGGGCGGCGAGATGATCTTCCGGCTCGCACACTCCGCTCTGGCGCTCAAAACCGAGGGACTGCAGATCTGCGCGCAGCACCGCCAGCGGCAGCTCCATCAATGAGCCGGTGAGATACCAGGAGGCAAACGGCACGATCTCTCCGCGCCCCAGCCCGATAAAGAGATCCTGATACTCCTCGGCAAGCTCGTTTTCGTGGTGGCTGCTGGCCGCCAGCTGCACCAGCCCCAGCCCTCTGGCAAAGGGGCCCGGCATCGGCTGCAACCCTTGCAGCCAGGCGAGCTGTTCGCCACGGGGGGCGGCGCGCCAGAGGCTCGCCAGCAGGGCGTAGAGATCGGCGCTGCTCTGTTCCAGTTCGGTCATGGTCAGTTCGCCAGCCTTTTCGTTATGTTGTTCACTCATCACTGGCCCCTCACACCTTGAGCTGGGAGACGGGATCCGCCGCCAGCGCCGCAAACACATCCTTGACCCGACAGTCCTCGCACATCAGCAGCCGCTGGGCGGCCTCGTTCTGGAAGTGGGAGTGACCGGCCAGTTTTTGCTGGATGCGGCGGATCATCGAGGCGGGCGCGAACGGCTTGCCGCAACGAATGCAGCAGGCCGCCTCTTCGGCTTTGAGGCTCTGCACGGCGCGGCGCGCCTCGGGCACGGGTTGCAGGCGGGGCATCAGTACGATGGCCTGCTCGGGGCACGCCTTTTCGCACATGCCGCACTGGATGCAATCCTGCTCGATAAAGTTGAGACCCGGAGTGTGCCCCACCGCATGCAGGGCACGGCTCGGGCAGACCGCCACGCAACCCATGCAGAGGGTGCAGTCAGACTCTTTGAGTTCCACACTGCCGTAAGGGGCACCGTGGGGCACCGCCAGCGGCTCACGGCTCCCCTCATTGGCCTGCCAGAGGGCATCGAAGGCGGCAAACAGGTTCTCCCGTTTATCCCCTTTGAGCGGCTTCTCCAGCAGGGCAACGGCTGGCAGGCCGGAGATCGGCTTATCTTCGGCATCAACGTTAAACAGGGTGATGCGATCGGCAGCGAGACCGGCACCCGCCAACAGCACGGCGGCGCTCGCCAGCTCCCGCTCAACCAATGCCCGCACACTTGCGGGAGCATCATCACCGAGCGCAATGCACACCGCACTGGCGCCATAGGCGAGGGCGGCGAACCAGCTCTCGATACCCAAACTCGCGCTCTCCTCCACCCAGACTGGCAGCCAGTTGGCAGGCAAACGGGTGAGTTCGGCTTCCACCCATTCGCGCTCGTTTTCGCCGGCGATCAGCAGTCGAGGCGCTTCGCCCCCCGCCTCGCGGTAGTGCTTGAGCAATCGGAACAGATAGTCGCCGCTGGTGTTGGCGTCGGGCTGGTGATAGGCAATCGCCCCGGTCGGACAGGCCGAGGCGCAGCTACCAAAGCCCTGACAGAGATGGGGATCGATCTGGATGCGACCATTGATGGGCTTGAGCGCATCAGTCGGACAGACATCAAGGCAGCGGCTGCAACCGGGCACGCCACGGGCGGTAAAGGCGCAGGCCTCGGGGTCGAGACGAAAATAGCGAGGTTTGTCGAAGATACCGGTCAGCGCACAGAGCTCAGCGAGTCGTTCGACCAAGCCAACATCATCGGCCAGATGCAGATAGCCGACCGGCGGGCGTTCCAGCGCAAAGAGCGGGGCACGGCCCAGATCGGCCACCAGATCAAAGTGCGGTTCACGTGGCTGTTCACTAACAGCAGCCGCTTGGTGTGGAAAGCCTTGTTGTGGGAAGCAAAGCGCAGCCAGGTTAACCCGCTCACCCTGCCCATTGAGGCCGGTGAGCTGGAACTGCCCCAGATACCCTGTCAGGCTCGGCTCGCGCAGGGTCAGGGCCGCGAGGGATGCGGTGGCATCGAAAATGGCTTCGAGATCCGCCGCCTCGGCATCAAAAACGGATTCGGTCACCAGCAAAGTGGGCTTCACCCCGGCGGGCAGCTGGCTGGCAGCGCGGCGAATGCGATCTTCCGGGCCGACCAGCAGCAGGCGCCCCTGACTCTGGTAAGAGACAGTGGCCGGGATCAGGTTGTCGGTCTTGACCGTATGCTGCAGGGCATAGGCGCGAGCGCGCGCGTTATGCTCGGCCGCCCCCGCCTCGCGGGCTAGATTTGGGGCCAGATTTGGGGTCAGATTTGGCAATGTTTGTTCAGTGCTCACATACGCTCCTGTGCGCGCCACCTCATGGGATGGGCGCTTGTTGGTAAGCCGAGAGAGCAAGAGGCGAGCCAACTCCCCCGGAAAAAAAGTGACTGACAGGGAGTCAGGATCCTGAGGGTTCCATTCCCCCACCTTTGGTTGGGACATTTTGTCCACCAAAGGAAACCAAAATGTCCCGATCGTCGGTGTGGGTTTGAGAATGGTTATCAGCCAGCTCGTCGGCGGCAGGCTCGCTGGCAAGCGCCACCGGTTCAGCAGATCCGCTGGCCGGATTGGTCGATTCGCTCTCCGGGGCGATCACCAGATCCACCAGCCAGTTGCGCAGCCCGGCGGTCAGGGCCGCAGGCAACAATTCGGGCTGGCTAAAATCCTGGGTGTAGTCGTCGAGCCCATCAGGCTTGTGAGTGCGAAACATGGCCCGCAGCGCCTCCCTGTCGGGGAGTTTGGCCTTGTCCGGCTGAGCCGTTATTAGCGGCGGTTCGCCACTCCCAGCCCCCTCAACGGCAAGGGATTCACTGCTCCCCTTGTCAGTGCTGACTACGGGGCTAACCAGCGCAATATCTGGAGTTTCACCTTCGCCACTGCCTTCGATGGGGGCGGCAACCGCCTCGGGGATACCCTCTTCCCGTGGCTGCAATACCTGATGCTTGCGCGCCTCACTCTTGCGCGACGACCAGCGCTTGAGGAACTCACTCATGGGCGCGATTTCCGCTGTCACTGCCACGCTCACGGCCATCGGGGCCGGTGGCCTTGACGGCGCCGCAGCTGGCTTGATCCTGGCTATCGACTCCCAGCTGATCCTGCGCCCGTCCCTTGCCCTTCTTGCCCTTACGACGGGCCTCCAGCAGCTCGCCATGGCGACCGATAAAGGCCTCCACCCAGGCTTGCAGCGCCTCGGGCAGCGGGCAGGAGAGCACCTGCCGCTCGCCATCCATATAGGCAGCGGCCACGGTCTGGCTCAGGGTCAGACCATCGGCCATAAAACCAGTGTCCACACGGCTTCCGGTGACAAAGAGGCGGGGCGAGCCGGAGCTCAAATTGAAGCGATAATCCCCCCGTTCATCGCGAAACAGGGTAAGAGGCAGCGCACCGGCCGCCTCAGGTTCGGCGGGGTGGAGCGCCGCAATCTCGAAACGGCGGCTCTGCCAGCGGCCAACCTGGCTGTCGATGGCCTTTAACTCCAGTTGCAGCCAGCGCTGCGGGGGCAAGGTATTGGTTGTCTCTTGCACTGTCACGGCTCCCATTAGAAGGTCTCTGCCGGGCCGCCCTCCCCCGTGATCCACCCTGTTCGGGGCGGCTCACGGCAGGAGATTTATGGCGGCCACGGCCATCAATGGGATAAGACTTAGCAAGAGTGGGGCCAAGGCCGGTTTGGTAGTTGATGGAGGCATTGCTGCGGGTTGGCGCGTTGTGCGGGATATGGATCGGCGCGGGCGTAGGTTGGTGCAGAGCGCAGCGAAGCCCAACAGGCGGCGTAAAACCAATCCGTCAGTGCTTGTTCGAGGGAATGGCAATAATCAAATAAGGCCGAATTATCCGATTATTGCCTTGATAAGGCTGTTCGCGGTAAACGTTGGGCTTCACTTCGTTCAGCACCAACCTACGATTTAGTCCGACATAATAAATTAAAGATCACTATTAATATCCGTGCCATAATTTTTATTGCTGATTATCCGTGAGTATATTGCATCCTGAACAGCTTTCCCTGCACCATCAGCACTAGGATAAATCGTTGCTGCATTAATACCAACTTTCAAGCAGAGGCGATATAAACTCAAAACTTCGGTTACCGGCAGAGTTAACTTTAATAGTGGTGTTTTTGGTAACTTTGAGAATTCATATTCAAGGCCAGATATTTCGAAATCACCACCTCGATGACCAGAATGAGGATGAACAGTAAACAAACCTGACTGAGCGGACACATGATTTGACGTGCTACCAGGAACTTGCACCACCTGAACATTCTGATAATCGCCAACTCTTTCCGTATTAAATACCCATATAGCTAGTTTGCTATTATCTTTCCAATTTACATGATTAGCCATGGCACTAGAAACAGCGAAATATACTGCTACATATGGTTGTTTTGTCCAATCAAGCAAACGAGTTGGAACCCCGTGATGCTGTGCTAAAGCCATTAATTCTATGAGTTCATGATTTGGCCAAAGTTCGGGCCTAATATAGTATCGGTCTTGTACTTGAGAACTTAAAATTTCACGACGAAATTTCATAGAATCATTTGGGATGCGAACCCCAATGCTATCACAGTATTTAGAAAATTCCTCTAGCAGACAAATTTCTGTAAACACCAATTCATCAGCCGTACATCTTCTGCCCATAAACTTCAATAATGGATTTAGATTTTCATTACGCAACAATGATGGAATAAGAGACCATTCGGCATCAGCTTGACCACGATAAACAATATTTGATGGCTCATCGAAAAATGATTTGGTCGGGCTCAATGCTTCCCATAGGTCACTTGCAGTAAAATAATTAATCTCTTCGAATGCGGGGAACGACATCAATTTATCCTGTATCATGATAGCTTCATGTTTTATAGACTAACTCACCACTACTCACCAAAGAAAAATGAGTATATGAGCCATCCATATACTCATGCGCTTACAATAATTTGTCCAGCCAAGTTTATACACTCAACCAATAAAATCTATTATGTCGCCAGCCTTCAATCAAACTCTTGCAGGGTAAGATTATGCCTGCAGTAGAAAGAGAGCACAGCCTAAATATTTTTTGGAACAAAACTTGCTGTATCCCTCCCCTTAGATCCCGGCAACCGGTCGCGAGGGGCCCATGACACCGACCTTTATCAAAAGCAATGCTGCCGCCCAGCTCACCATGGCCGTCGAGGTGATGGATGAACAGGGCACGATGAACACCCGCCAAATCGCCTGTGAGCGGCCACTGACGGTCTACCTCAACTGGAAGGAGATAGTGACCCTGATGACGCTGGGGGCCCGCCCCGAGGCGCTGGTGCTGGGTTATCTGAAAAATCAGGGTTTTATCGAGGATATTTCGGCCATCGAGTCGGTGATTGTCGACTGGGATAGCGAGGCCGCCGCCGTGGTGAGCAGCCAGCAGGCCGAAGATCTCGACAAATCGCTGGAGAAGAAGACGGTCACCTCCGGCTGTGGTCAGGGCACCATGTATGGCAGCGTGATGAAGAAGCTCGAAGGGGTGGTTTTGGCGGCGCCCACGCTTAAACAGAGCACCCTCTACGCCCTGCTCAAGGCGCTGTCGGCCCATAACGAAACCTACAAGATGGCCGGTGCTGTCCATGGCTGCGCCATCTGTCGCGGCAGCGAAATCCTCTCCTTTGTCGAGGATGTGGGACGCCACAATGCGGTGGATACCCTGGCGGGCGAGCTATGGATGCGCGGCGAGAGTGGCCACGACAAGATCTTCTACACCACGGGGCGGCTCACCTCGGAGATGGTGATCAAGGTGGCGCAGATGGGCATTCCGGTGCTGCTGTCGCGCTCCGGCGTCACCCAGATGGGGCTGGATCTCGCCCGTCAGCTCGGCATCACCATGATTGCCCGCGCCAAGGGGCGCCACTTCGAGGTATTCAGCGGCCACGACCATATGGTGCTGGACGAGAAGCCGCCGGTGCTTGCGCCCGGTTCAGCCGGTCGCGGGATGCGGGACTAAGCAATGAACGAATTTATGAACGTCAAGCAGGTGGCGGAATACCTCGATCTCAACGAGAAGAAGGTCTACCAGCTCGCCAACGAAGCGCGCATCCCCGCCACCAAGGCGACCGGCAAGTGGCTGTTTCCCCGCTCCCTGCTCGATCGCTGGCTGCTCGGCAGTTGCCACGAGGGGGTGATGAACGACCGGCTGCTGTTGGCAGGCTCGGACGATGTGCTGCTCCACTACGCCAGCAGCCGCTTGGCACAGCAGCTCGGTACCCAGGCACTGGTGGGCTACACCCCGTGCGGCACCCGTCAGGGGCTGGCGATGCTGGCGCGCGGCCATGTGGATCTCTGCGCCATCCACTGGGGGCAGGCCGAGGAGGCGCACCTGCGCCACCCGGCGCTGGTGCAGCAGTATCAGGGCCACCGGCAATGGGTGATCGTTCATGGATTCAGGCGGGTGCAGGGGCTGGTGCTGCGCCAGGGGTTGCAACCCAAGGAGGCGAAAGAGGCGCTCGACTGGCGCTGGGCCATGCGTCAAGAAGGGGCGGGCAGCCAGCGCGCCCTGCAGGAGTGGCTGCAAACACAAGGGGAATCGCTGACCCGGCTGGAGCGCACCCTCGAGGTCAACAGCGAGCGGGAGCTGGCTGCCGCCATCAGCCGCGGCGATGCGGATGTCGGGCCCGGCGCCCAGAGTACCGCCACCGAGTTTGGCCTCGGCTTTATGCCCTTGTCGCAGGAGTGCTTCGATCTGGTGATGCCGCAGGGGGTCTTCTTTCGCACCCTGCTGCAACAGCTGATCGGCTGGCTGCAATCCCCAGAGGGACGCGAGCTGGCGGCCCGCCTCGGCGGCTATGACTTGACCCAGAGCGGCAAGCTGGTGTGGAGCCCGCAGTAAATAACCACTCACCTACAGACAAAACAGCCCGCCAACCATGTTGACGGGCTGTTTTTGTAACGGGCCTTTTTATAACAGCATCAATCGCTTGTCTCACGCCCCTCGGCATTGAGGGCGATGCGCCACCCTTCCAGTTTCGCAGGCTCGCTGCCGCTGGGCAGCAGAGCATGGCTGCGCAACCGTACGGTAAAGCAGCTCCCCTGCCCCGGGGTGGAGTCCACCAAGAGCTCCCCACCCCAGCGGCTGATGATGCGGTGGCTCAGGGCCAGCCCCAGACCGGTGCCGGTGGCGCGGGTGGTGAAGAAGGGGTCGAAGATCTTGTCGATAATGGCCGCCTCGATGCCGCTGCCGTTATCGATCACCCGCACTTCAGCCCCGCGCAGCTGACCCAGTTCATCGACCCAGTCGCGGCTCTCGACCCGGATCTCCCC
Source organism: Aeromonas sp. FDAARGOS 1416 (assembly GCF_019048085.1). NCBI lineage: Bacteria > Pseudomonadati > Pseudomonadota > Gammaproteobacteria > Aeromonadales > Aeromonadaceae > Aeromonas > Aeromonas sp. FDAARGOS 1416. The sequence goes on from NZ_CP077301.1 coordinate 2,498,682, forward strand.
CTGCTCCCCCAGCGCGTGGCTGGCGTTGACCAAGAGGTTGATCAACACCTGCAACAGCTGCTGGCGATCTGCCTCAATGGGCTGCTGGGCCCTGAGATCGGCCACCAGCTCCACCTGCTGCTGGCGCAGAGCGGAGCGCACCAGGGTCAGGCTCTCCTCGATGATGGGGTTGAGGTGCTGCCACACCGGCGCCGTCTCGTAGTCGCCGGGGCGCGAATATTGCAGCAGGCTGCGGGTGATGGCACGAATGCGCTCGATCTGGGCCAGCACCAGTGCCAGCTCCTCGCTGACCGGCTCGGCCGCCTCCCCCAGCTCCAGCTTCATCAGCTCCACATTGCCGAGGATCACCGCCAGCGGGTTGTTGATCTCGTGGGCCACCCCGGCGGAGAGCTCGCCAAGGGCCGCCAGCTTCTCGCTGATAAGCAGCTGCTGGCGCGCCTCGGTCAGCATATGGATATGATCTTCCAGCTCGGCGGTCTTGAGCTCGAGGCTTTGGGTACGCTCGGCCACCTTCTGCTCCAGCTCGTCGGCGCTGCGGGCCATCTGCTGCTGATGCGCTTCTTGCCTGTCCAGCATGGCGTCAAACTGGCGACCGAGCTGGGCCAGCTCGTGGTCGGGGTCTAGGGCCAGCGGACCGATGCGGGCCGACTCCCCGGCCTGTACCTGCCGCACCACCTTGTGCATCCGCTCGATAGGGGAGAAGAGATCCCGCGCGCCGCGATAGACCAGCAGGCCAGAGAGAAGCAACAGCAGCACTACGCCGGAGCCCAGCTCCACCAGATTGGTGAGGTAGGTGCGGATAATGGGCCACTCGAGAAAGCCCACATAGAGCATGCCGAGCCGCTCGCCCCTGGCTCCCAGCAGCGGCTCGTAGCCAGAGACATACCAGGCATCGTGGACGAAGGCGCGGTCAACCCACATATCCCCCCGCCCCAGTACCTGCTCGCGCACCGGCGGCGAGACCCGGGTGCCCACCGCCCGGCCCACCTGACGGCTGCTGCTGACCGGTACGTTGGTGCTCACCCGCAGATCGTCGAGAAACAGGGTGACGGTGCCAACACTGCCATCCGGCAGGGTGTTTTTGGCAAACACCTGCCCCTTGAGCTCATCCACCAGCCGGGTGCTGCCGTTGACAAGCTCGCCCCCCTCCAGCACGGCCCAAAGGGAGCCGTCGCGGCCCATCACCGGCGTCAGTGAGAGGCTGATCAGCCCCCTGTCCTCCACCACCCTGGTGCCATCCCGCTGCCACAACACAGCCCGCTTGGCCAGTTGCGGGGAGAGAGCGAGCATCTCCTGCTGCGACCAGACCACGAAGTGGCTGACGCTGCGTCCGGCCGTGAGAGCAGCGCGCTCCTGCGCCGTCAGCTGATCCAGCTCGGGGCCACGGCGCAAGCGCAGAAAATCGAGACCATAGTTGGCCGCCAGCGGCATCACCCAGTCATGCAGCTGATCCGGCGATTCCCGCAGCCGCAGTTGAAAAGCCCAGGCATCGCGCAGATGCTCGAGATGCTCGGTCTGGCGCTGCTGCTGCACCGTGATGGCGTGGTGGGCCACCCCGAGATCGCTGCGCACCGTGGTGAGCAGGTTCTGCCAGCTGTAGGTGAGAGTCCAGTAGAGGGTGAGCGCTATCATGCCCACCAGGGTGAGCATGATGGGTACCGAGGTGAGCAGCAGCAGGCGCCAGCGCACCTTGGTGCGCACGCAACGGGGCAACAGGGCGCGCATGCAGCGGGAGAGCAGGGTCAGTTTCATCGCCACCCCATCCAGTCAGCCTTCCTCATTCGATGGCCCACTCCTTGAATTTGCGATCCAGCGTCTTGCGCGCCACCCCGAGCACCCGGGAGGCGGCCGACTTGTTGCCATCATGGCTCGCCACTACTTGCAGGATGTGGGCTTTTTCCACCTCCGCCAGCGGCCACGCCAGCGGATAGCCCTCCTCGCTCGCGCCCTGTTCGGCAGGCTTGCTGCTCTGCCAGTAATCCGCCGGGGGCTTGCCCAGCAGCAGGCAGCGCTCGATGAGGTTGCGCAACTCCCGCACGTTGCCGGGCCAGGGATAGGCCTGCATCGCCACCACATCCTCGTGGGTCCAGCTCAAGGAACCCATTCCCATCTCGGCGGTGAGCTGGCGGGTGAAGTGGTGTACCAGCGCGGGGATATCGTCGATCCGTTCCCGCAGCGGGGCGACCGGCAGCGCCACCACGTTGAGGCGATAGAAGAGATCTTCGCGAAAGCGGCCCGCCTCCACCTCGGCCTTGAGGTTGCGGTTGGTGGCGGCGACGATGCGCACATCCACCGCCAATTCGCGCTCGGCCCCTACCGGGCGGATGGCCTTCTGCTCCAGTGCCCGCAACAGGGAGGCCTGCATGGCAAGGGGCATTTCGCCGATCTCGTCCAAAAAGAGCGTGCCCTGATGGGCGACCCGGAACAGGCCGTCACGCCCCTTGCGGGCGCCGGTAAAGGCCCCCTGTACGTGACCGAACAGCTCGCTTTCCAACAGCTCCGGCGCGATGGAGGCGCAGTTGAGGGGCACAAAGGCCCCCATCCGGCCAGAGAGTTGATGCAGGGCGCGGGCCACCAGCTCCTTACCGGTGCCGGACTCCCCCTCCACCAGTACGGCGGCGTTGGAAGGGGCCACTCTGGCGATGAGCGTCTTGAGTTCGCGGGTCTTGGCACTGTCGCCAATCAGGGTGGGCGGGAAGAGCTTGCTCACCTCCCGGCGCAGCAGCAGGTTCTCCCGCTCCATCTGGCGGCGCTCGATGACTCTGTCCACCGCCTGCACCATCTGATCGAGGTTGAAGGGCTTGAGGATAAAGTCGCTGGCGCCGAGGCGCAGCGCCTTGAGGGCGGTCTCCATATCGCCAAAACCGGTCATGAAGATAATGTCGCTGCGCCGAGTGGCCGGGTCGATGGCCTCGTGCCATTCGATGCCGGAGCGCCCCGGCAGCCGGATGTCGGCAATGATAAGGTCGAAGTGAAGGCGGCAGCGCAGGGCTTCCGCATCCTCCACGCTGGCGGCAGTCTCAATCTGGGCAAAACGCTTGGCCAGCGCCTTGGCCAGAAAGCTGCGCATGCCGGGCTCATCGTCAACGATAAGCAGGGAGAGGGCAGACCAGCGGCTGGGAGGGTGTGTCATGGAAAAAAGTACCTCGGATGCACGTACGGTCGGTGAATGTCCCGATAACCGGAACCTTAGTGGGACATTTTGTCCTTACCGTATCAAAAGCACCAACACCAATTATTAAAAGCGATAACAAGCTCACCTAATTGATTCTAATAAGCTTCTGTTTTTAAACGGCAAACCGTGAATGCAGCGGCAAAGGAACGGTTTGGCACCCTGCTTGCTTACTCTTGCCCTCTCCTCAGCCACCCTGAAAAAGTTGCATCACGATGACGATAAAAACCAGCCTCAAACGTTTTGCCCTCTCCCTCGCCACCAGCCTGCTGATCGCCGGTGCAGCCCACGCCGAAGCGGATACTAATGCCACAAAAGCGCCGATCCGCCTCGCCACCACCACCAGCACCGAGCAGTCCGGTCTGCTGGGCTGGCTGCTGCCCCAGTTCACCAAGGAGACCGGTTATCCGGTGCAGGTGATGGCGGCCGGTACCGGCCAGAGCCTGAAGATGGGCGAAAATGGCGACGCGGATCTGGTGATGACCCACGCCCCCTCTGCCGAGAAGAAGTTCGTCGATGCGGGCTTTGGCATCGAGCCGGTACACCTGATGTACAACGACTTCGTCATCGTCGGCCCGGCCAAAGACCCGGCGGGTCTGGCCAAGCTGCACGACGCGGCCAAAGCGCTGCAGGCCATCAAGGATAAAGGCCAGACCTTTATCTCCCGCGGTGACGAGTCCGGTACCCACATCAAGGAGAAGACCCTGTGGCAAGCCGCTGACGTGAAACCCGAGTTTGCCGGTTACAAATCCATCGGCCAGGGGATGGGCCCGACCCTGACCATGACCTCGGAGCTCGGAGCCTACACCCTGACCGACCGCGGCACCTGGCTCGCCTACCAGAGCAAGCTGGATCTCGCCGTGCTGCTGGAGGGTGACAAGCGCTTGTTCAACCCCTATCAGGTGATCCTGGTCAACCCCAAGCGCTACCCGGATCTCAACACCGAAGGGGCCCGCACCCTGAAAAACTGGCTGGTCTCCGAGCATGGCCAGAAGCTGATCGGCGACTTCAAGGTAGCCGGTCAGGCGTTGTTTGTGGCGGATGCCAACGGGAAATAATGGCAACCCTGACCCCTGCGATGACCTTGCTGGCCCTCCCCCGGTTCGCTGAGGGAGGCGCCTGATGCCGACCCTGCTCGACACTACGTTGGCTGCCCTCGCCCTGCTGTTCAGTGGTGACACCGAACTGTGGCAGGTGGTGGGGGTCTCCTTCTCCGTCTCCTGCATCGCCCTGCTGCTGGTGCTGCTGCCCGCCTTGCTGCTGGGCTTTGCCCTGGCCTATCTGCCGCTGCCCGGCCGCTGGCTCTGGCTCTCCTGCATCAATACCCTGCAATCGGTGCCGACCGTGGTGATTGGCCTCTTGCTCTACATGCTGCTGTCGCGGGCCGGCCCCTTTGGCGACTGGAAGCTGCTCTTTACCCAGCAGGCGATGGTGGTGGGGCAGATGCTGATCGCCTTCCCGGTGATCGCCACCATGGCCCACGCGGCGTTTGTCCAGAGCGATCGGCGCGCCTGGGAGACCGCCCTGACCCTGGGGGTCTCCTGGCCCAAGGCGCTGATCGGCCTGATGCACGAGTGCCGCTTTGGCCTGCTGGCCGCCATCATCGGCGCCTTTAGCCGCATCGTCACCGAGGTGGGCTGCTCCATGATGGTGGGGGGCAATATCCTGCACTTCACCCGCAATATCCCCACCGCCATCGCGCTGGAGACCCAGAAAGGGGCCTTCACCCAGGGGGTGGCGCTCGGCATAGTGCTGCTCACCCTCGCCCTCTTGCTCAACCTGCTGCTGACGGCCTGTCGCGGCCACAGCTATCTGAAGAACTGACCATGCCCCCACTGTGTACCAACAGGAGTACCCCATGGCCCTGACCGCCCACCAGCTAACGATGCGCTTTGGCGAGCGCCAGCTGTTCGAGATTGACCGGCTCGCCATCGCACCGGGGGATGCCATCTGGCTGCACGGAGCCAACGGGGTGGGCAAGACCACCTTGCTCAAGATCCTGGCGGGGCTGCTGACCCCCACCCGCGGCCACACCAATCTGCCGGGGCGCTGGCAACAGCGACTCAACCGGTTGCTCAAGCGGGATCTGGGGCCGGGCCGGGTCACCTATCTGCACCAGACCCCCTATCTGTTCGATCGCACGGTGCACGACAACGTGGCCTGGGCGCTCGATAAACAGCTCGGCAGCGAGATCCGGGTGTTCGAGGCGCTGCGCCGGGTCGAGCTGGAAGGGCTGGCGCGGGAGCACATCAGCATTTTGTCCGGTGGCGAACGGCAACGGCTGGCGATGGCGCGCGCCTGGGCGCTGCAACCGGCCTTTCTGCTGATGGATGAGCCCACCGCCAATCTCGACACACATTCGGTTGCCCTGATGGCCGCATTGGCGCAAGATCTGCGGGAACATGGCAGCGGCCTGGTCGTCATCAGCCACCAGAGCAACGCCCTGACCGACCTGTGCGAGCGGCAATGGACCCTCGCCCGTGGCCAGCTGCAAGAGACGACCCCTTTAAAAATCATCGAGCGACATGACTTCAAAAAGCGACAGCCACTCTGATCCCGTTGCCGTATCAGCAGTGATCCTGGCAGGAGGCCGCGCCACCCGGATGGGGGGCGAAGACAAGGGATGGGTAGCACTGGCGGGACGCCCTCTTATCGACCATGTTTTGGCGCGCCTGCGCCCCCAGGTGGATGAGGTGCTGATCAACGCCAACCGCAGTCAGGCCAGCTATCAGGCGCTGGCCCCGGTCATCTGCGATGACAACAACGATTATCTCGGCCCGCTGGCGGGCATGCAGGCGGGCCTTGCCGCCGCCCGTCACGACTGGGTGCTGTTCGTTCCCTGCGATGGCCCCGCCCTGCCGCTGGATCTGATGAGCCGCTTTCGCGCCGCCCTGACCCCGGATACCGAGCTGGTAGTGGCCCACGACGGCGACTGGCTGCAACCCGTGGTCGCCCTGCTGCACAAATCCCTGCTCCCCTCCCTCACCGCCGCACTGGCAGAGGGGGAGCGCAAAATCGATATCTGGTTTGCCCGCCACAATATGGCGGTGGTGAGCTTTGCCGATCAGCCGGATGCCTTTATCAATCTCAATAGCCCTGCCGAGCTGGCCGCCTACGAGGCCCGTCTGCTCGCCCCGGCTATCGCCCCCCAACAAGGAGTCACCTCATGACCCCGGCCCCCACCCTTCCCCTGCTCGGCTTCGCCGCCTGGAGCGGCACCGGCAAGACCACCTTGCTGGAGCAGTTGATCCCCCTGCTGGTGGATCGCGGCCTGCGCATCGGGGTGCTCAAGCACGCCCACCACGACTTTGATATCGACCAGCCGGGCAAAGACAGCTATCGCCTGCGCAAGGCGGGTGCCCAGCAGATGATGGTCGCCTCCCGTCGTCGTCATGCCCGTATCATTGAGACGGAACTGGCCGAAGCCGATTTTCGCCAGCTGCTGGCCAGCTTCGATCAAACAGAGCTCGATCTGCTCTTGGTCGAGGGGTTCAAGCACGAACACTTCCCGAAAATCGAGCTGCACCGCGCCGAGATTGGCAAGCCGCTGCTCTTCCCCGAAGACAGCGACATCATCGCGCTGGCCAGCGATCAGCCCCAACAGAGTGGCGAACAACAGCAGACAAGCCTGCCCCGCCTCGATATCAACGATCTGGCGGCCATTGCCGACTTCGTCTGCCGCTGGCTTGACGGCTGCCAGAGCAAGGAGCCGGAGGCGGGCAAGGGCTTTCTCTCGGTCGAGGCGGCCCGCAACGCCATTCTGGCGGCCCTCACCCCGAGCACGGCCTGCTCCGAAAAACCACTGGCCCAGTGCCACGGCGCCGTGCTGGCCGCCGATCTGATCAGTCCCATCAATGTGCCCCCCCACGCCAACTCGGCGATGGATGGCATCGGCCTTCGCAGCGACGATCTCGCCGCTGGCCGCTGGCAACTGGTGGGGGAAGTGCTGGCGGGCCAGCAGCGCCACGAGCCTGTGCTGGCCGGTCAGGCGGTGCAGATCATGACCGGCGCCCCGCTGCCCCCTGGGGTGGATACCGTGGTGATGCGGGAAGAGACACATATTGAAGGTGAGTGGGTCACCGTCACCGCCCCGATCCGGGCTGGGCAGAATGTGCGCCTCGCCGGCGAAGATCTCGCCAAAGGTGCGGTCGCCATCCCGGCCGGAACCTGGCTTGGCGCCCCCCAGCTGGGGCTGGCGGCATCACTCGGTCAAGCCAGCCTCACGGTGCGCACCCCGCTGAAAGTGGCGCTGTTCAGTACCGGCGACGAGGTGCAGGCACCGGGCGAGCAGCTCGCCCCCGGCCACATCTTCGACAGCAACCGCTTCACCCTGATGGCCCTTATCCGTGCCGCCGGTTGCGAGGTGATGGACCTTGGCATCATTCCCGATGACAAAACCATTCTGCGCCAGCAGCTGGAGCAGGCCGCCGCCAGCGCCGATCTGGTGCTGAGCTCGGGTGGGGTCTCGGTAGGCAACGCCGACTTTATCAAGCTGGTGCTGGCAGAGCTCGGCCAGATCGATTTCTGGCGCATCCAGATGCGGCCGGGCCGCCCGCTCGCCTTTGGCAAGCTGGGGCAGACCCCCTTCTTCGGCCTGCCGGGCAATCCGGTTGCGGCGATGATCTGCGTACTGCAGTTTGTCGAGCCTGCCATCGCCCGCTTGCAAGGCAAGCGGTGGCAGCCGCTGCGCCTCTCGGCACTGGCGGACGAGAAGATGAAGAGCCGCCCGGGGCGCACCGAGTTTCTGCGCGGCATCTTTCATCAGGACCGTAACGGCCAGTTGCGGGTGCGCACCACAGGGCCACAGGGCTCCGGCATTCTGAGCTCCATGGCCGATGCCAACTGCCTGATTGAAATCGTACCGGATCAACCCGGGATCGCCGTTGGCGAACGTGTCTGGATCCACCCCCTGCAGGGACGACTGGCCTAAATCCCGACGGGGCGTCGGCCGGATGCACGGCGCCCCGTCCCCCACCTGACAGGAGGCAGACCGTGCGTCTTGATGCCCCCCTCTCCCGACTCGATCTGCTGGTCTATGGCCGCTACCGGATCGTCCATGGCCTGCGCATTGCGCTCGCCTTTATGCTCACCTTTCTGCTGACCCGCGAGCTGAAACTGCCGGAGAGCACCTGGCCGCTGATAACCTTGGTGGTGGTGATGGGCCCCATCTCGTTTTGGGGCAATGTGCTCTCCCGCGCCCTGCAGCGGGTGGTGGGCACCATCTTCGGCGCCAGTTGCGGGGTGGTGGCGCTCTATCTCGAGATCTACTCGCTACCGCTTACCCTGATCTGGTGCGGCTGCATCATGTTCCTCTGCGGCTATCTGGCCCTCGGCAAACGCCCCTATGTGGGGCTGCTGATCGGCATCACCCTGGGGGTCACCATGGGGGCCATGCCGGGGGATATAGAGACGGCGCTGTGGCGCAGTGCCGACGTGATACTGGGCTCCCTGCTGGCGCTGCTCTTTTGCAGCATCTATCCCCAGCGGGCCTACAGCCACTGGCGGCTGCAACTGCACCAGATCCTGCAGCAGTCGGGGCGGCTCTATCACACTCACCTCTCCCCCAATGTGCTGGAGCGCCCGCGCCTCAAGCACAATCTCTCCCAACTGCTAGCCCAGACCGGCAAACTGCGGGCCCTGCTGGCCCCGGCGGCCAAGGAGACGCGCCACAGCGTCGCCCTGTTTGATGCGGTGCAGGTTACCATGCGCAACACCCTCTGCACTCTTGAGATGCTGGCCAACACCTACTGGAACGATCGAGAGAGTCACTTTCTGATGCTGAGTACCCGCGAACTGCACGCCTGCCATCTGGCCACCGAGGAGGCGATCAACCAGCTTGCCCTGATGATGCAAACCGGTGACGGGCGCGGGGCCGATGCCGCCATCGCCCGCCTGCACGAAGTGGCGACCCAGGTATCGCTGCCGCCCAACGCAGAGGCGGCCATCAATGGCTACCTCTGGCTCAACGTCCAGCTGACCGAACAGCTCACCCACCTGCGCCGCCTGCTGGGACTGATCCTCACCCCGCCCCATCGCAAGCAGCCGGACTAGACCCAATGCAAAACGCCCCGCAGTTGCGGGGCGTTTTGCTGTCTGACTGGCCGCTTGGGCCATGAAGGCAGCAAATCTTAACTGGCATTGGCCAGCGGCTGCTCGGTGGTGAGGTAGAGGGAGAAATCCTGAATACCCGCCTGCAGGGCGGCAAAACAGTCGGGGTCTATAGCGGTGCCCAGATTCTCCGCCATCATCTCCAGCGCCTGCGGCACAGGGATGGCGCCGCGATAGGGGCGCTTGGCGGTGATGGCATCGAAGATGTCGGCTGTGGTAATGATGCGCGTCTCAAGGGTAATCTCGTTCCCCTTCAGCCTCTTGGGGTAGCCCTTGCCATCGAGCCGCTCATGGTGGGCGCCCGCCACTTGTGCCAGCTCCTCGAAGGCGCCGATACGGCCCAAGATCTCCTCGGTATAGGCGGCATGCATCTGCACCGCCGCCCACTCCTGCGCATCGAGCTTGCCCGGCTTGTCGAGAATGGCGTTGCTCACCCCGAGCTTGCCTACATCATGGAGCAGGGAGCCCCGCTTGAGCCAGCGTCGACGCGACTCGGACAAGCCCATCTGGGTGGCAAGAATGTCGGTATAGAGCGCAACCCTGCCGCTGTGACCCGCGGTGTAGGGACTTTTGGAGTCCACCACCTGCCCGAAGGCCGCCGCGATTTCGTCCAGATAATCTTCATCCAGCGCTACCTCCCCTTGCCCGGCCGGGTGGACCAGCACCCACTCGGTCAGTTGGGGATCGGCCAGCCCTTGCCAGAACTGCTCGTCGGTCAGCGCTTCAAATTCGCGAACCAGTGCCGGATCAAACCAGCTGCCGCTGCGCTCGCGCAGCTCCTTGAGCGCCGCATCCGGACCTGCGGCCGCGTGAAACACATCCACCACCTGACAGAGCAGGGCAATGCGCGAGAAGAGCGGGATCACCTCGCCAGCCAGTTGCAGGGGCCGACCTTTGCCATTCCAGTGTTCATCAAGGGAGAGGATGCCATCAGCCACCTCGTCACTGAAACGGAGCTGGCGAGCGATATCCGCCCCCCGATGACAACGGGTCTGGATCAGTTCGTTGGCAATCTGGTCGCCGTTGCGAAAGATATGAAACAGGCTGCGAAAACGTCCCAGCAGATCCGCCTGCAAGCCGGTGTGGCCCAGCACGAAGTTGACTACCTCGGAGAGGGAGCCATCCACCAGTTTGAAATCGCGTTTGAAGTGAAGATCGTCGGTGAGATAGAGCTCGCAGATACGGGCGGCATTGCTGCTGCACCCAAGATCCTTAAGCAGGAGCGTGTAGTAGAGATCATGGCGCAGACGGGCGTCCAGTCCCAGCCGCTCCCCCAGACGGGAACCTATCCAGCAGCAGCGAATGCAGTGTCCTCTTGGTTGTCCCTCGGTCATGTCGAGCGCATGACTGAGGGAACCAATCAACTCCGCCAATCGCAATCCATTCACCGTCATAGTCTACTCCCTTAGACATCATGGCGATTTTGCCAGCAGATTAGGTATACCCCATCTGAAGCTGGATCGATCTGGATTCAGTTGAATTTAGGCAGCAACCTTGCCCTGATTAGCCCGCTCTTCCAGCTCCGCACGGCTCAGGGTAGAGACAAAGCGGCCATCGAAGTAGATATCCATCAGCTCACCACGCTTTTCGCCACGCATCATGCTGCGGCGGCCATCCAGATAGTGCACCTCCATCTGGGCGGTATGCTCGTCCGGGTAGCTGATCTCCACCTCGCGTACCCCTTGCGGCAGCATGGCCAGCGGCACCGTCTTGAGGGCCGGATCCAGATGCTGGTTCACCTTGATCACCGGATTGGCCTTCATGTCCACCACAGCCGGAGATTTGCCGGTGATGGGGTTCTTGCCAGACCAGAACTCGATGGTATTGAAGACGAACAGGTCAGCGGTCGCGGCCAGACCGTAGACAGGGGAGAGCAGCATAAAGACCCCGGCACGAGCGTAGCGGTTATCCACCACGCTCAGGTTGCCCTTGGTCACCATGCCGGAGAGCCCCATCTGCCCCATGCAGCCACTCAGCCCCATGCTCGCGACCATAACCAGCAGGGCCATTGCCCGCCCCTTCTGTTGTAATGCCATCGTGTTCTGTTCCTGCTCTGAAATAAATGAGGCGGCAAGCCTAATCAAGGGGCCAGAAGAGGACAATTCACAATGGCGGGGTGATACAGGAAGAGTTCAGATTGGCGTACCAAGTGAGCAATAATTAAGCACCGATGGGATTGTCATCCGACCGGTGCTTCATTCAACAATCAATAACCGTCAGGAGCCGATGGCCAGATTGGATACTGTCTCGGTCACATTGATGGCGCCCTGCTCGATCTGTGACATCACGCCACTCACCTCGCCGATCTGCTCCTTGCCACGCTGGGCACTGGTGGCCACCTCATTGATGTTGCCGGTGATCTGGGCCGTCAGTTCGCGGTTTTTCTGAACCACGCTGGCGATCTCGCCGGTCGAGAGGGAGGTGCGCGCAGCCAACTGACGTACCTCGTCGGCCACCACCGCAAAGCCGCGCCCCTGATCGCCAGCCCGGGCTGCCTCGATGGCTGCGTTAAGGGCCAGCAGATTGGTCTGCTCGGCAATACTGCTGATGGTCGAGACGATGGCTTCAATGCTTTTCGACTGCTCATTGAGCTGGCCAATCAGGCCGGAAGTGCGACTCACCTGTTCGGAAATGGCGCTAGAGATGGCAACCGATGCCGCCAGCAGTTCAGACCCGGTTTCGGCAAAGCGGGTGGTCTCCTGCGAAATGGTCTGGGCTATGTTGGCCGCCTCGCTCACTGCCTGGGCGCGCTTGATCCGCTCTGTCACCTCACTGGCAAACTTGATCACCTTGACCACCTTGCCGCTCTCATCCTTGATGGGGTTGTAGGTAGCCTCCAGCCAGATCTCGTTGCCGTGGCTGTCACGGCGACTGAACAGCCCGGATTTGAGCTGGCCGTGGGCCAGATCGTCCCAGAAGTGGGGTTGCTCGCGATAGAAGCTCTCATCGCAAAACAGCCTGTGATGCTGCCCCTTGAGCTGCGAAAGGGAGTAACCGACGCAGGAGAGGAAATTCTGATTGGCCGTCACAATCTCCCCCTTGGGGGTGAACTCGATAATGGCGAGCGCCCGATCGAGTGCCGAGATGATCGCTTTCTGACGACTCAACTGCTGATAACTCTCGGTAATATCGGAAGCAATCTTGACCACTCTGACCACCTTGCCGTCAAGCTTGACCGGGAAGTAGGTCGCCTCCAGCCACAACTCCCGACCCTGTTTATCAAAGCGTTGGTAAGTGCCACTGTGGCTATGCCCCTGACGCAGCTGTTCCCAAAACTGGGCGTAGGAGGATGACTGGGCGTAGTGGGCATCACAAAAGATCCGGTGGTGTTTACCAATCACCTCCTGCTCGCTATAGCCCACCACACTCAGAAACAGCGGGTTCGCCTCGAGGATCTCGCCACCTGGTGTGAAACTGATAGTAGCGACACCGACTTTTACTGCATCAATAAATGCCTGGGCCTGGGCCAACTGCATTTGACACGCTTGTAATTCCGCTTTGAGTTTGAAGTTGAACATCTTGCCCTGCCCCTCTGTTACCTGTTTACAACTACATCACATCTGCATGAACTTTAGACGAGAAAGCAGAGGGATAACGGGGTCCCATCGATTAAGGTGCCAGATCCCACTCCAGATATGTCGGATTGGCAACAAAGCCGATCCGCTCATAGAGAGGGCGCCCCTGCTCGCTGGCATGGAGCCACACCTTGCCCAGCTGACGCGATCTGGCGAAGGCTGTAATGGCATCGAGCAGCGCCGTGGCGATCCCCTGCTGGCGCCATTGTGACCGCGTATACATATTGAGCAGATACCCCTCCATCCCCGCCAGATTGCCGGGATAGGGTGGCCGTACAAACAATGCCAGCGTCCCTGCTGCCACGATCTGTTTGCCGCCCTCCTGCGTATCGGCCTCAGCCAGCCAGGATAAAGCACTCTCTTCATTCATCGCCCGGGTGAAATAGTCAAGGGTGGCCTGCCACAAGGCCGGGTCTGCCTGCGGCGTCACCAGCTCACCGACCTCACAAAACAGCTCCATGCGCAGCGCCACCAGTGCGGGAATATCTGCGGCCCTTGCCTGACGAATGATCATGGGTTGCTCCTTTTCTCTCATGGGAAATTTCGCCGGCCGTCATTATGACAAAGAGCGCCTTGTGGCGCTCTTTGTCATTGGGGAAATCACTGATAAATCAATGGCTGCGACGTGTCAGCCAGCGATCCAGGCTCAGCACACCGCCGCCCCAGATGATCAGGGTCAGCAGCATCCAGCCCCACAGCTGGTGATCGTAAAAGCCACCCGCCCAGAGGGTCGGATAGGAGATCACCGCCATGATATTGAAGCCAAACAGCAGCAAGGCGGCCGGGCGAGTAAAAAGCCCCGCCAGCAGGAAGAGCGGCAACAGCAGCTCGGTCGCCGTACCCAGATAAGCAGCCCACAACCAGGGCAGCAGGGGCACCTGATACTCGGATTCAAACAGATAGAGGGTGGAATCCCACGCCGTGAGCTTGAGCCAGCCTGAAGTGAAAAAAACCGAGGCGACCCACAGCCGCGCCAGCAACAGCACACCAGCGCTGCTCCAGCGCGGCAAATCACCACTTGAGCTGGCCAGCGCCAGCCATTTGTTTGCCATCATGGCATTACCTCCATATCCACCAGCAGACCAAGGGTTATCAGGCGAGTGAGATGTTCACTGGCCGCAGGGTCGGCCGCCAGCAGATCGACCAGCGCCGTACCAGCGAGACAACCCTGCAACAGCGCCCATTCACCCGCCGTCAGGGGCAAGGGGGCAACTCGGCAATCCAGCTGTTTCTTCAATGCCAACCAGACGGGGGCATCAAGCACCTCCACCGCTTCACCACCGTGCAGCGCCATCTGCCACAGGGCCAGCACCGGATAATCGCTGGCAACCAGCAGCAGATCCGTGGCTGGCAAGAGTCGGAGCCGCTCCCATTGTTGCGGCGATAATGCGGCCAGACGCTCGGCTGGCCAGCAGCGTGATTCCAGCGGCAGCAGACTGGCACGCTCAAGCTGCCATTCGAACTGAGCCAGCTCCTCCAGCCAGGGCAGTCCGGTTGTAGTCGGCAAGCGGGCCAACCATTGGCCAAATCCGGCGCCATAGTGCATGACGCTCCCTTCCCTGAGCGGCTCGGCCAATACGAAGCCACGGGCCGCCGCTGCAAAAAAGTCCTCCCCGACCATAGCCTTGACGGCGGGATAACTGCTCGCCAGCACCTCGCCAAGACTCAGGATGAAGTGGTTGCGATAGACCTGCAGCACAGATTCGGCAGAAAAGAGCCGGGAGCTGATGTGAGGGGCAATAGCGTCAGGCGCCCCCAGCAGACCATCCGCAAAATGCTGTTGCAGCTGTGCCAGCTCAGCCATGGGCCACCTCCCGTGGTGCACTCATGGCACGCGCCTCATCCAGAATGGCGCCGGCCTGCGCCGCCTCTGCCAGCAAGACCGGCAGCAGCGGGATCTCGAGGTCCCACTCAATCAGGGTGGGAATGGCCTGCTTGCGGCAGATCTGGCGATAGAGTTCCCAGACCGGCTCCACCACAGGGGCACTGTGGGTATCGATATAGAGGGAGCCTTCCGGCAGCTGTTTCTCGGTATAACCGGCCAGATGGATCTCCCCGACGGTGGCGAGATCGATCGCCGCCAGATACTCATCGCAAGAGAAACCGTGATTGAAGGCACTGACATAGAGATTGTTGAGGTCGAGCAGGATGCCGCACTCGCTGCGCTGCTGCAGCTCGGCCAGAAATTCCCACTCGCTCATCTCCCCGGGCAGTTGCAGATAGGAGGAGGGATTTTCAATCAACATGCGGCAACCCAGGGTCTGTTGTACCTGCTGGATCTTGTCGCTCATGTTGCGCAGGGAGGCGCGGGTATAGGGCACCGGCAGCAGATCGTTGAAGTAACGCCCGCCAATGCTGCCCCAGCTGAGATGTTCGGAGATCCGTACCGGTTTGATCGCCGCGGCCAGTGTCGACAACTGCTGCAGATGGTGCGGATCGAGCGGGTCGGCAGAACCGAGGGACATGCCAACGCCGTGAAGACTGACGGGGTAGTGTTGCGCCAGTTCGGCGAGCACCTGAAAACCCTGGCTGTGCCGTTCGAAGTAATTTTCACTATGCACCTCCAGCCAACCGACTGTCGGCAGGGTTTGCCGGATCTCGTCGTAATGGGGAGTGCGTAATCCGATACCAATCAAAGGGTTCATCGCAAGACTCGCTTTCGCCAACCAGAGAAGATGCAGGGGGCGGCCCGTTGGCCATCCCCTGCCCGATGTCTCTTACTTGGGTTGCAGCGAACCGCCGACCAGCTTCTCGCACAGCCCTTTGGGCATCACCACAAAGGCATCACCCTGAGCATCTTCCTTGGCAGTACCGGCGCAGGAGCTGCTCTTGGTCGCACAGTCATTCTTGCTGGCCTTGACCACACCGTAGCACTTCTCCTTTTCATCGGCAGCCATTGCTGGTGCCGCGATAAATTGGGCGCCCAGCGCCAGCAGACCGGTCATGGCGGAGGCGATAGCAGTGTTTTTTTTAACATTCATGTTCATGTTCCTTTTGATGTCGTTGGATGTTGCTGATATCCCCGATTTGTCGCAACCGGGTACCTGCAATAGAACCGGCAAACGGGATATTCCCTTTCAAAAAAAACACAAAAAGAGTTAAAAAAACCAAAGGAAAACATTCAATCAATTGATTTTAAACAGCTATTTCATCATTGAAAATTTCTCGACGACCACCCATTAATGAACGAGGAAAGTGCCATATGGTGCTTTCACCCCGTTAATCTTCTTCACTACTTCCATCAAAAGAGAGGCGTCAGACATAAAGAATCCCCGCCAACAGGCAGGGCTGGATGCAACTTGCAAGAAACAATAAATCAACAAGCGGGGGGGGGGGAGCCAGGAGTTGCGGCAAGCAGATAAAAAAAGAGACAGCTTTGGCTGTCTCTTTTTGCACATGGCGCGAATGGGGTTTAGTAGAAGATCCGCTCGCCACGCTCGCTCATTTTGAGCCACACCGGTTTGGTGCTGGTTTTGTTCCAGATCCGGTGCAGATAGCTGTAGAAGCGGGCACGATCGCTGCGAAACAGCATCACGGGGAAAGCCAGAATGCCCACCAGCAATACATAAATGCGACGAAGAATAATCTGAGTCAGGGAAAAGGGATGAAACATGATGTAACTCCTCACTGGTAAGACCACTGAGCAAAGATTACCCCAGTCCATGTAGGATTACTACATCACCAACGCATTTTTTTATAAAAAAATGGTGAAAAACGGGAAATACTGAAAACGGGTTACGTCATTAACCAACAGTTAACAAACTTGCGAAAATCGTGCGCTTTGCCACAGTTATCAGGGGAAAAACATGCAGTAGGGAGACACGCATGAAACTGCCGGAAGTGGCACTGCTGGTGCTGATGGTTGCCCTGACACGGGCACAACTGGAGGAGTGGCAACTGAATCGGGAAGATGCCATCGTGCTGGCCGAACGGGGCGTGCCCACCGTCAGCCTGTGGCAATGCGGCACACTGAAGCAACGGATTGCGGATCTCAACCAGCACAGCGCCGAGGTGCAGTTTCAATATCGGGGGCAAAACATGGCGGATGTGAGCCACTATCTCGAGCGCGAGTGGAAACAGGCTGGCTGCGAACAGTTACTGGTACAGCAAGGATACTGACCAAGGCTCAGACTCGAAGAGTGATGATTGAGATAAACAGAGAAAAGATGGAGGCACGTTCCGGAGTCGAACCGGACTAAACGGATTTGCAATCCGCTGCATAACCGCTTTGCTAACGCGCCATGCTGACAAGACTGATTGTCTTGAAAGTGAGTTCCATCGTTGGTGCGATGGAAAATTGGAGCGGGAAACGAGACTCGAACTCGCGACCCCGACCTTGGCAAGGTCGTGCTCTACCAACTGAGCTATTCCCGCGTTACTACTTTCGTGCCAGTTGCCTGACAACGAGGCGCATTATACGTACCACGAGCGCCAGCACAACCCCTTTTTCGCAATTTAAGCCCTGATGCAGACTGTTTGCTCAGGGTTTAAACGCCTTGCTGCATTTTTCTCCAGTCAGCTGTGACCCACCAAGCGAATTTGGGATAAAGTCGTTGAAATGATTACGCTTTCGTTCGAGACTTGAGCGGCTTAATAACCGGATTCTCAATTGAAAATCACAAGATGAAATGGATCTTCACGCTTCGTGGACTCAGGCCGCAGTTAATGCTGGCTTTTTTCATGTTGGGCATGGTGCCCTTTTTGGTCATCACCCTCTTCTTCCTATACAGCCACGGCAAGGATCTCACCACCCAGACCTCCAACCATCTGGTCTCCGTCCGTAATATCAAGAAGAGTCAGCTCGAGGATTACTTCAACAACCTCAAAGAGCAGATCATCAACTTCTCCCAGCAGGATTTCGCCGGCAACAGTATCGGCCGTTTCTATGGCTTTACCGGCGCCTTCGAGAAGCTGGGCACCACACCGCAGGAAGCCCGCAGCCGTGCTCAGGCCCGCTATCTGCCCGGTTCCTGGGATCAACTGCGCAAACCGGACAGTCAGGTGGAGATCGAACCCTCCATCACCGCGCTGATCCTCGCCGACGAGATGTATGGCCGGGTGCACCAGCGCTTTCATCGCGGCTATGCCGACATGGTGCGCAAGTCCAACTACAGCGACATCTTTCTGGTGGACCTCAACGGTGATGTGGTCTATTCGGTCACCAAGCACCCCAACTTTGCCACCAATCTGCTCTCCGGACCTTATCAGGGCAGTGGCTTGGGCCAGACCTTCGCCAAGATCAAACGCCGCCTTGATGGCGGCCAGAAGCCGCAGCAGATCTTCGAATTCACCGATTTTGGCCGCAACGAGCTGACCGGGCAGGTGGTCGCCTACATGGCGGCGCCCGTGATGCAGTACGACTATGTGCGCGGTGTGGTGATTTTCGAGCTGCTGCCGGACAAGCTCAACCAGATCATGGCGGAGCGGGAGGGGCTGGGCGAGACCGGCGAAACCATCCTGATCGGCCCCGACAAGCGGATGCGCGCCGATGCCTGGCTGGCACCGGAGTTCAGCGTCGAGAACAGCTTCAGCCCTAACTTCCGGCCGCTGCAAACGCCCCTCATCACCAAGACGCTCTCCGGCGAGCAGGGGGTCGGGCTGTTCCACTCCTATCAGGATGACGAGGTGCTGGCCGCCTACACCCAGGTGAAGGTGTTCGATACCGAGTGGGCCTTTATCGCCGAGATCTCCACCCGGGAAGCCTATGCCCCAATCCGCCAGCTGGAAACTCTGGTAATTGTGCTGGGCGCGGGTTCGGTACTGCTGCTGATCCTCTTCTCTCGCTGGCTCTCCCACTCCATCACGGCGCCGCTGCGCTCTCTCACCGAAGCGGCCGAGCAGGTGGCCGACGGCGCGCTGGATCACCCCATCGCCATCGAGCGCACCGGCGATGATATCGACCGGCTGGCCGAGGCGTTTCGCCATATGCAGCGTTCGGTGAAGGACAAGATCGAACTGATCGAACAGCAGACCCAGGAGCTGCAACAGCAGGTCAAGCTGACCCACAAGCAGAACCTCAGCCTGCAGCAGGCGGACAAACTCAAGGATGAACTGCTGGCCAACACCTCCCACGAGCTGCGCACCCCCATTCACGGTATCAAGGGGATGGCAGAGTCGATGCTCGCCAGCCAGCAGGATTTGACCGAAGGGCAGCAAAAACAGCTCGGCCTCATTATCAAGAGCGCCGACGGCCTGGCCCGTCTGGTTGACGATCTGCTGGACTACCACCAGATGCGCTACGGCCAGCTGGAGATCCACTCCCAGCCCGTCTCATCCAAGGGGGTTATCCGGCTGGTGCTGGACCTCTGCCAGCATCTGGTGCAGGCCAAACCCCTCACTCTGGTGGATATCAGCCCGGCCGAACTGCCGCCGGTGCTGGCCGACGAACAGCGGCTCGAACAGGTGCTCTACAACCTGGTGGGCAATGCCATCAAGTACACGCCGCAGGGCAAGGTGGTGCTCAGTGCCATCGTCGAGAACAACTTCCTGCGCATCAAGGTCACGGATACCGGCATCGGCATCGCCCCCGATCATCTGGAGCACATCTTCGAGCCGCTGGTACAGATGAGCCCGGAGGTAAGCAAGCAGGGGGCAGGCCTTGGCCTCTCCATCACCCGCCAGCTGGTGCACCTGATGGGGGGCGAGCTGTTTGTCGAGAGCGAGCCGAGCGTTGGCTCTACCTTCGCCTTTACTCTGCCCCTTGCCACCGGCAAAGCGGCCAATCTGACTCTCGACAGCCGCCAGATCGAGCATCAGCTGGTTCGCCAGCAGCCGCTGATCCTGCCAGACTGGGAGAGCGACGATCTGCCCCCTCCCCCCGAGGATGCGCCGCTCATTCTGGTGGTGGATGACGAGCCCATCAACCTGCACATCCTGCGCCATCTGCTGCAGCCCTGCGGCTACCGCATTCTGCCCAGCAGTGACGGCCACGATGCGCTGGCCAAGCTGGCCGAGGAGCCGGTGGACCTCATCCTGCTCGATGTGATGATGCCGACCCTCTCCGGTTTCGACGTCTGCCGCCGGCTGCGCCAGCAGCACCCGAAAGATATGCTGCCGGTGCTACTGCTCACCGCCCTCAACCAGCCCAAGGATATCGAGGAGGGCTTTGGAGCCGGCGCCAACGACTATCTGGTCAAACCCTTCTGCAAGGAGGAGCTGTTTGCCCGGGTCAAGGCACTGCTGGAGGCCAAGGCCGGACGCGCCTCGCTGGTAGAGAACCGGCTATTGAAGCAGGAGATCGAACATCGCCTCACCCTGCAGGAGCGACTGCATCAGGATCAGCAGCGGCTGCTGGCCCTGCTCGGCGAAGGGGCCGACCCCATGATCTTTATCGACGAGCAGGGCACAGTGCTGTTTGCCTCCCGGGTGATGGCACGCCTGCTGGGACAGGAGCCGGAAGCCATGGAGGGGCAGCCCCTCAATGAGTGGCTCGCCACCCCGCTACAACAGCAGTGGCCCGATCTAGCCAGCGAGCGGGAACACAATCTGGAATTTTTGGTGGCCGGGCAAAAAGATGTGCTCAACGCCCGTGCCCTGCCCATCGCGCTCGGAGGACAGGCTGCTTTCGCCCTCACTCTGAGTACCGAGCTGCGTCAGGATGAGAACCGGGTAATGGCGCTGGAGAACGCCCTCAAGAACCTCTCGCGGCAAGCCATCATCGAAGATGAACAGCTGCTGGGCGAGCTGAGCCGCCTGGGTGGCGAGTTCCGTTCGCTGGCCGACGACCTCATTCGCCAGCAGGATGACGAGCCGCTGCGCCGGGCGCTGGTAGAGACCATGCAGCTCACCCTGGATGCCTGGCAGCAGGGGACCGGCAAGGGCAAAATCGTGCTGGCAGAGAAGAGCAAGCTGTGGCGGGTTTATATGGACAGATCCAGCCCGCAGACCCGCACCCTCGACAAATACCTGAGTCTGGACACCCTGCCCAAGTCGCCACGCTGGAAGACGGTAGTAGCCACCACCGAGTATGTGCTGGGCCACTGCCCGCTCAATGACCACCAGCGCCAGCAGTTGCAGCACAGCGCACAGACCCTGCGTCAACTCGCCAACCGCAAGCCGTAACACGGCGCCCTAAACGGGCGCCGGATCACAATTGGCAATCTGGTTTCTTTTTATGCAAAACAAAGCCCCGCCCGACCCCGAAACCGAGAGCAGATCCAATTCACAAATTTGTCATATACGCCATTTTCACAGCCACTTTCTACGCGAGAGCAAATAACGCAAACCAATGATTCTAAACAGATAAAAAAGCATTTTGACGAGATTGACGTAACACCGTCAATTTTTACGAAAACAACGAAATCAATAGTTGTTGTTTTCCTGTTAATTCTGGTTTGCTTAGGGCGTTGGAAAACAGAACGACAAAGGTTAGACACCTGACCAACACAGAGGGCCGATTTCATCAGCATGCGAAACCGGTGCTCACACAAAACAAGGCGAACCCTCGGGAATGCCAAAAAATAAGAAAGGAAAACATATGCTTGCCAAAGTATCCAAAATCTCTACCGCTGTAATGCTGGGAACCATGATGCTTGCCGGTGCCGCCGGTAACGCCATGGCCGCAGAAAACAAAACCGTGCTGACCATGGTCGCACAGCAGGAAACCGCTTGGGTCAAGAACTTCAACCCCTTCCTGCAAGCGGGCTTGCTGCACACCACCCGTCACTTCATCTATGAACCGCTGGTGATCTTCAACGATATGCAAGGGGGCAAACCCGTCTATCGTCTGGCCACCAACTATGCGTTCAGCGATGACCTGAAATCCGTCACCTTCGATCTGCGTGATGGCGTGAAGTGGTCTGACGGCGAAGCCTTTGATGCCGATGACATCATCTTCTCTTTCAATCTGGTCAAGGCCAACAAGGCGCTGGATGAGCGCTCAATCTGGACCCAGATCAAGAGCGTAGAGAAGCTGGCCCCCAACAAGGTCAAATTCGACCTGACCGAGGTCAACACCAACGTGGTGAATGATCTGGTGCTGGTACCTATCGTGCCGGAGCATCAGTGGAAATCGGTGAAAGATCCGGTTGCCTTCACCAACGACAAGCCGGTTGGTACAGGCCCCTTCACCGAAGTGGACAACTTCTCCGCCCAGCTTTACACCCAGTGCCGCAACCCGCACTACTGGGATAACGCCAACCTCGCTATCGACTGTATCCGCATGCCGCAGATGGCCACCAACGACCAGGTGCTGGCTGCTGTCATGAAAGGTGACATCGACTGGTTCGGCTCCTTCGTGCCGGATATCGAGCGCCTCTACGTCGGCAACGATCCGAAGAACAACAAATACTGGTTCCCGGCCTCCGGTACCGTGGCGTTCAACGTCAACTTCCAGACCAAGAACCCGGGCAATAACGAAGCCTTCAACGATATCAACTTCCGCCGCGCCTTCTCCATGGCGATGGACCGCCAGTCCATGGTGGATATCGCGGGCTACGGCTACCCCACCGTCAACGAGTACCCGTCAGGTCTGGGCAAAGCCTTTGACTCCTGGAACAACCCGGAAGTGGACAAGAAGTACGGCAAGTACAACAAGTTCGATCTGGAAGGGGCCAAGGCCCTGCTGAAAGAGGCAGGCTACAAGGATTGTGACGGCGACAAGTTCCTCGACACTCCGAGCTGCAAAAAGATCGAGTTCAAGGTATTGGTACCGAACGGCTGGACCGACTGGGTCAACACAGTTCAGATCGGTGTAGAAGGGCTGCAGGCGCTGGGCCTGAACGCCAAGACCGCCACCCCGGAAGCAACCGTCTGGACCGAGAACCTGATCACCGGTGACTTCGATGTCGCCCTGCAGGGTTACTTTGCCGGTGCCAACCCGCACAAGTACTTCGAGACCGCGTTCCACTCCCGCAACATGGGCGACCGTGGCAACCGCTTCGCCGCGCCCCGTTACAAGGATCCCGAGCTCGACAAGCTGATCGATGACTTCACCCAGACCGCCGATGCGGCCAAGCAGAAGGAGATCATGTTCGCCATCCAGGATCGTGTTGGTGCCAACCAGACCATCATTCCGGTCTTCAACAACCCGACCTGGTACGAGTACAGCACCAAGCGCTTCAACGGCTGGTTCAGTGCTGATAACCCGGTAGCCAAACCTCAGCTCCACCCGGACACCCCTGAGCGTCTGCTGCACGTGTTGTCCCTCAAGCCAAACAGCTAAACAATCCCGGCCCCCTGCGGGGGGCCATCTTCCCCGTTAATCCCCTTCTTGCTCGGCTTTGCCGGGGTTGGGGTAGCTATACCCGACGCGGGGCAGACTTGCAGTAAAAGGTACTATCATGGGATTCATACTGAGACGCTTTTCCTTCTATCTGGTTGCCTTTCTGGTAGCCGCCACCATCAACTTCCTGTTACCCCGTGCCATGCCAGGGGATCCTGTCTCCGTGATGTTTGCCCGCGCTGGCGCCATGATGGAACCCGCCGCCCTGGAAGCCCTCAAAGCCACCTTCGGCTTTGTCGACGGCCCCATCGGCACCCAGTTTCTCACCTATGTGAAGAGTGTCTTCACCTGGGATCTCGGCACCTCGGTGCGCTTCTACCCGCAGCAGGTCTCTGACGTGCTGGGCCGTGCCATCGGCTGGACCCTGTTTCTGGTCGGCACCTCCACCATCCTGAGCTTCTCCCTCGGTTCCATCGTCGGCATCTTTGCCGCCTGGTATCGCGGCGGCCGGATGGACAGCATTCTCTCCCCGCTCACCCTGGTGATGCAGGCCATTCCGCCGGTAGTGGTCTCACTGCTCGCCCTGTTCCTGTTCGGGGTCAGCCTCGAGTGGCTGCCCATCGGCTACGCCTACAGCCCGGAGATCAAGGCTGACTGGGGCTGGGAGCACATCAAGAGCATCATGACCCACGCCATCATGCCGGTGCTGACCCTGGCCGTGGTGCAGGTGGGGGGCTTCCTCATCACCATGCGCAACAACATGATCAACCTGCTGGGTGAGGATTACATCACCATGGCCAAGGCCAAAGGGCTCTCCAGCAACCGGGTGATCTTCAACTACGGCGCCCGCAACGCCATTCTGCCCAGCGTCACCGCCCTCTCCATGGCGCTCGGCTTCGTTATCGGTGGCTCCCTCATCACCGAGGTGATCTTCAACTATCCCGGCTTGGGCCTGACCCTCTATCAGGGCATTCTGGCCCGCGACTACCCGCTCATTCAGGGGCAGCTGCTCATCATGACCATCACCATGCTCAGCTTCAACTTCCTGGCCGACGTGCTCTACGTCTTCCTGGATCCCCGTCTGCGTACAGGAGGCAAATAAGATGCGTATGCCGACCATTCTCAAAATCCTGCTGGGCAACAAGAAGGCTGCCTGTGGCCTCGCCATCGTGGTTGCCTTCGTACTGATGGCCCTCTTTGCCCCCATTCTGGCCAGCAACGAACCGACCAAACGGGTGGCTCGCCCGCACCAGCCGCCCAGTGCCGAGTTCGTGATGGGGTCCACCCGCATGGGCCACGACATCTGGGCCCAGTTCACCAACGGTGCCCGTATTTCGCTGCTGGTGGGCTTCAGCGCAGGCCTGCTGGTCTGCACCCTGGCCGTCGCCATCGGCATCACCGCCGGCTACTTCGGCGGTCTGGTAGATGAGTGCCTCACCTTCCTGATGAACGTGGTACTGGTGATCCCCAACCTCCCCTTGCTACTGGTGCTGGCGAGCTTTATCGGGGAGGCGTCACCGGCGGTGATTGCCGTGATAATCGGGTTGACCTCCTGGGCCTATGGCGCGCGGGTCATCCGGGCCCAGACCCTGGCGCTGCGCGAAAAAGAGTTCGTTATCGCCGCCGAAGTGCTGGGCGAGCCGGCCTGGCGCATCATTCTGGTGGAGATCCTGCCCAACCTCATCTCCATCATCGGGGTGAGCTTTATCGGCTCCATCATCTACGCCATCGTCACCGAAGCGACCCTGGAGTTCCTCGGTCTCGGCGACCCGACCGTGGTGAGCTGGGGCATCATGCTCTACAACGCCCAGACCTCCAGTGCCATCCTGATCGGCGCCTGGTGGGAAGTGCTGGCCCCCTGCTTCGCCATCGCCACCCTGGGTGCCGGTCTGGCCCTGCTCAACTTCGCCATCGACGAGATTGCCAACCCGCAGCTGCGCTCCCACAAAGGGTTGAACCGCTGGAAGAAACTCGCGGCGCCGGTCACCACTCCGGTTGCCACAGCACAGGAGAAGACAGCATGAACAAGCATCCCCTGCTGTCAGTACGCAATCTTTGCGTCGACTACATCACCGAAAATGGCGATGTGCGCGCCGTCAACTCGGTGAGCTTCGATATCAGACAGGGCGAGATCTTCGGTCTCGCCGGCGAGTCGGGCTGCGGTAAATCCACCGTCGCCTTCTCGGTGGCCCGGCTACACAAGCCGCCCGCCTACATCAGCGGCGGCGAGATCCTGTTCAAGGGGGAGAACATCCTCCACTACGGTGACGAGCGGCTGCGCTCCTACCGCTGGCAACAGGTGTCGGTGGTGTTCCAGTCCGCCATGAACGCCCTCAACCCGGTACTGCGGATGGAGGAGCAATTCTGCGACGTGCTGCTGGCCCACAACCTCGGCATGACCCGCTACGAGGCGATCAAGCGCGCCCAGGAGCTGCTCACCATCGTCGATATCCACCCGAGCCGGCTCAAGGATTACCCGCACCAGTTCTCCGGCGGCATGCGCCAGCGACTGGTGATTGCCATCGCCATGGCGCTCAACCCCGAGCTGCTCATCATGGATGAGCCGACCACGGCGCTCGATGTGGTGGTGCAGCGGGAGATCCTGCAGAAGGTCTATGCCCTGAAAGAGAAGTTCAACTTCTCCATTCTGTTTATCACCCACGACCTCTCCCTGATGGTGGAGTTCTGCGATCGCATCGGCATCATGTATGCCGGTGAACTGGTGGAGGTTGCCCCCTCCAAAGCGATCCTGACCGCGCCGCTGCACCCCTATACCAGAGGGCTCGGTAACTCCTTCCCGCCCCTGCACGGGCCGAAGAAGGTGCTGGAGGGGATCCCGGGCACCCCGCTAAACTTGCTGGAGGTGCCGGTCGGCTGCCGCTTTCAGGCTCGCTGCGGCAAGGTGCACGATCGCTGCCGTCAGGAGTACACCCAATTGGCCGAGATCCGCCCCGGGCAACAGACCGCCTGCCATCTCTATGACGTGCAGGATGAACAACAAGATCCCCTGATCTATCTGGACAAGGCCGCTGGCTGTTAAGGATGTCTGTCATGCAAATCGCCAAAACCGATGCACCCATCATCGAAGTCCAGCATCTCTACAAGGACTTCCCCATCAACTCTAATGCCATCAAGAGTGGCAAGATGCGGGCCCTCTCCGACATCACCTTCAACCTGCACCGGGGCCGCGCCCTGGCGGTGGTCGGGGAGTCGGGCTCCGGCAAGAGCACCATCGCCAAGATCATCGCCAAGATGTACAAGCTCAGTGCCGGGCGCATTCTCTATCGCGGCCACGATCTGGAGGAGTTTAACAAGGGCACCGCCCTGCTGGACTATCGCCAGAGCGTACAGATGGTGTGGCAAGATCCGTTCGGTTCGCTCAACCCGACCCACACCATCTACCACCACATCGCCCGCCCCCTGCTGCTGCACAGCAAGGTGATCGACAAGAGAGAGCTGCCCGACATGGTCTACGCCCTGCTGGAGAAGGTCGGCCTGACCCCTGCCAAGGCAACGGCGGCCAAGTATCCGCACCAGCTCTCCGGCGGCCAGCGCCAGCGGGTCAACATCGCTCGCAATCTGGCGGTGGAAGCGGAAGTGGTGCTGGCGGACGAACCCACCTCCATGCTCGACGTCTCCATTCGCATCGGCATCCTCAACCTGATGGAGCAGATGAAGAACGAGCTGGGCGTCTCCATGCTCTACATCACCCACGACATCGCCACCGCCCGCTATGTGGCGGAAGATCTGGCGGTAATGTATGTGGGGCACATGGTAGAGTGGGGCGAGGTGGACGAGATACTCCATCACCCGCAGCACCCCTACACCCAGCTGCTCATCTCGGCGGTGCCCGACCCCGAGAAGAGCATCCACGCCGAGCTGGAGGGTGGCCGCAAGGGGGAGATCCCGCTCTGGACACCGGAGTCCTGCGGTTGCCCCTTTGCCGGGCGCTGCAATCAGGCAATGCCCCGCTGCAAGGAGGCGCTGCCCCCCATCACCAAGCTTGCCGACAACCACTTCGTGCGTTGCTACCTCTACGAGTGAGGGTGAGCCTTAGACCGGCCGGACAACCCTGTCCGGCCATGCCTCGATACGGGGCGGCCACAGCCCCGTGATGTGCCTCACCGCCCGGCGGTGAACCACAGGAGTAATACCTTGATGGAACTCTTGATCAATCAGGTGGGCTACGAGAGCGACGGACACAAGGTCGCCCTGTTGCAAACCTCCCCCGCCCCTGATCTCGGCGGCTATGTCAGGCTGCAACGCCTTGATGATGGCCAGATCCTGTTTGAAACTCCGCTGCAACCGGCTGGCAGCGTCCCAGGCTGGCAGGGCCGCGCTTACTGGCGCGCCGACTTCTCCGCCTTCAAGGAGCCCGGCCACTATCGGCTGGAGGCGATCATTGCCCCCATAGGCGCAGCCGCCACAGAGCAACGCATAGTCCGCTCCACCCGTTTTGCCATCGGCCAGGATCTGCTGGCCAACAGCTGTCTCTCCGATGTCATCCACTACTTCAAGGGCCAGCGCGCCAGCGGCACCTTCGATCGGGCCGACCGCAACGCCCGCCTGTTTGGCACCGACCAGCACAAAGATGTGCACGGCGGCTGGTTCGATGCCAGCGGCGACATGAGCAAGTACCTGAGCCACCTCTCCTACGCCAACTACCTCAACCCCCAGCAGACCCCCATGGTGGTGTGGGCTCTGCTCAAGTGCCGGGAACTGCTGGCCCCGCGCCGCGATATCGACGGGGTGAACCTCTGCAAGCGGCTCAATGACGAGGCGCTGCACGGCGCCGATTTCCTCTGCCGGATGCAGGATGAGTCGGGCTTCTTCTACATAACCCTGTTCGACAAGTGGAGCAAGGATCCCGCCCAGCGCGAGCTGTGCGCCTATGCCACCCAGCAGGGGCTCAAGTCTGCCAACTGGCAGGCGGGGTTCCGCCAAGGGGGCGGCATGGCCATCGCCGCGCTGGCCCGCGCTGCCCGCGAGAGCGTCAGCGGCGACTTCGATGCCAGCCGCTACGCCGAGGCGGCCAAACGCGGCTACCTGCATCTGCGTGAGCACAACCTTGCCTACCTTGATGACGGGGTCGAGAACATCATCGACGATTACTGCGCCCTGCTGGCAGCGGTGGAGCTGACCCGCACCTTCGGCAACGAGTGGCTGAATGAAGCGAGAGTCCGAGCCAGCAAGCTCTGCGCCCGCCAGCGCCCTCATCCTGAGCTGGGTCACTACTGGTCGGCCAACGAGGATGGCTCGCGCCCTTACTACCACGCCGCCGAGGCGGGTCTGCCGGTGCTGGCGCTGCTGGAATATCTGGGCGTAGAGCCGGATCAGGAGCACCAGGCCCGGGTACAAACCGTGGTGGAGCAGGCGCTGGCCGCCGAGCTGGCGCTCTGCGCCCGCGCGGGCAACCCCTTCTCCCTCGCCCGCCAATATGTCAAAGGGGTGGATGAAGCGCCGCGCGTCAGCTTCTTTATGCCCCATCACAACGAGTCCGGTTACTGGTGGCAGGGGGAGAATGCCCGCCTCGCCTCGCTGGCGACCATGGCCTTTGCTGGCGCCCGCCACTTCCCCCGCCAGAGCCAGCCGCTCATCACTTACGGTCAGCGCCAACTCGACTGGATCCTCGGGCAAAACCCCTTCAACGCCTGCATGCTGGCGGGCCACGGCATCAACAACCCCGCCTATACTGCCGGTTATCCCAATGCGCAGGGGGGGATCTGCAACGGCATCACCGCCGGGTTTGATGACGAAAATGAGGTGGCCTTTATTCCGGAGGAGTACAAGGATCGGCTGGATCAGAACTGGCGCTGGGGCGAGCAGTGGATCCCCCACGCAGCCTGGTTTGCCCTGGCCATCACCTGGCTGAATGCGCAGGGAAATGGAGGTCGCCATGATTGAGTTCTGGGTCGGCGTCGATGGCGGGGGCACCCACACCCGCGCCCGCATTCGGGATCGGGCGGGCAAGCTGCTCGGAGAGGGGCGTGCTGCCGGCTCCAATCTGGAGCTGGGCATCCCCCATGCCCACGCCAATGTGCTGGCCGCCATCGCCAGCGCCCGCCTTGCCGCCGGGATCGCTATCGAGAGTGAACAGCAGATGGGGGTCGGACTGGCGCTCGCCTCCGCCGAGCTGGCCGACTGCTATCACGCCCTGCTCGAGATGCCCTTCCCCTTCGCCAGCGTCAGGCTCACCTCCGATGCCTTCGGTGCCTGCCTCGGCGCCTTTGGCGGCCGTGAGGGGGCCATTCTGATCGCCGGTACCGGCTCGGTGGGGCTGGTCTATCAGGAGGGGCAGATCCGCACCTGTTCCGGCCGCGGCTTCCCCATTTCAGACATAGGCAGCGGCGCCTGGCTGGGGCTGCGCGCCATCCAGCAATCCCTGCTCTGCCACGACGGCATTCTGCCCCCCAGCACTCTAGCAATCCGCCTGATGGACCGCTTCAAGCGGGATCAGGCCGAGGTGGTTCGCTGGGCCGCCCACGCCATTCCGGCGGACTATGGCCACTTTGCCCCCTGGGTATTTGATGCAGCCAGCGATGGCGACGAGCTCGCCAATCAGCTGCTGGACGAAACCTGCGAACAACTGCGGATCCTGCTGGAGGGGATGACCCAGCTGGGTGCCAGACAGATCGCCCTGCTGGGTGGGATTGGCACCCGCCTCGCTCCCCGTCTCGGCCAGCTCAACCTGATCCCCCCCCAGGCAGATGCGCTCGATGGCGCCATCCTGTTTGCCCAATCAGAGGATTTTCCATGTCTACACCCCTGATCCACACCCAGGTCGCCCGACGTGACAGCGAGGATGTCTGGTTCACCTTCACCCTCTCACGCATGCCTGATACCAAGTGGAAGCTGCACTTCTGTCTGGCTCGCCATATCGACCCCGACTCCTTGCAAGGGGGCGAGCTGGAGCGCCAGAGCGGCAGCTACAAGGTGATTGTCCCGAACGCTGGCAGCTGCGAGCTGCGCTTTTGCTGCCGCCAGACCCCCATCAAGAAGCTCTCCGACATGCCGCAGGGGTTCTTCCTCAGCCTGCCGGAGGCGACCACCGGTGCCCAGCTGCTGCCGGTGACGCTGGCGGCGCAGGATCTCGGACTGGAGAACCCGCCGGTAGCCCGCCCAGATCTGCCGGATGTCGAGCCTCTGCCCGGTATCGTGCCGCAACCGGCCCATCTGGTACTGCTGGAGGGGAACTTCCGTCTGGCCGAGCGGGCTCATGTCAGCGCTCCCCGCGATGTACCGAAATTGCTGGCCCACTTCAACGAGCTGACGTCGCTGGCGCTGGAGCAGGATCACGACGCTGAAATCCGGCTGACCGAGGCCAAACTGGCACCCGAAGCCTACCAACTCACCATCACGCCGCAGGAGGTGGTGATTGCCGCCGCCGACGAAACGGGCTGGCGTCATGGGCTGGTGACGCTAGCCCAGTGGTATCTGCAACATGGGGAGAGCCTGCCCTGCGTCACGCTGGAGGATGCCCCGCGCTTTGGCTTTCGCGGCATTTTTCTCGATTGCGCCCGCCACTTCCACACTCCGGCCACCATCAAGCGTCTGCTCAAGCTGATGAGCCTCTACAAGTTCAACCGCTTCCACTGGCATCTGACCGATGACGAGGGGTGGCGACTCGAGATCAAGGCCTTCCCGGCACTGACCGACGTGGGTGCCTGGCGCGGCCACGATCTGGCGATCGGCCCCCAGCTCAGCGGCGGCGCCGAACCCTATGGCGGCTACTACACCCAGAGCGAGGTGAAGGAGCTGGTGAGCTATGCCAGTGAGCTCGGCATCACCGTCATTCCCGAGATCGACATTCCGGGCCACTGCCACGCCGCCATCAAGGCGCTGCCCGAGTTGCTGATCGAAACGGCGGATCACTCCCGCTACCGCTCGGTTCAGCATTTCGATGACAACGTGCTCAACCCCGCCCTGCCCGGCACCTACCGCTTCCTGGAGGCGGTGCTGGACGAGGTATGCGAGCTCTTTCCCGGCCCGCAGATCCACATGGGGGGTGACGAGGTGCCGACCGGGGTCTGGACCGACAGCCCCGCCTGCCAGCAGCTGATGACCGAGCAGGGCTACGCCGACTGCCGCGAGCTGCAGGGCCATCTGCTGCGCCACTGCCAGCGCTATCTGGCCGCCAGAGGCAAACAGATGATCGGCTGGGAGGAGATCCTGCATGGCGACAAGGTGAGCCGCAAAGCGGCCATCTGTGCCTGGACCAGCTTTCAGGCGGGGCTGGACGCAGCCGCAGCCGGTTATCCTGTGGTGATGGCGCCCGCCCAGTTCCTCTATCTCGATCTCGCCTGGAGCGCCGATATTCATGAACCCGGCCTCTACTGGGCGGGGACCCTCAATCTGGAGCAGGTTTATGCTTGCGATCCTGCCCCAGCCGATTTCCATGCCAACGATAACATCCTCGGGGTGCTGAGCCCCTTGTGGTCAGAATTGATCACCAGCCGTGATCGTCTCGACTACATGTTGTTCCCGCGTATGCTGGCCACGGCCGAGGTGGCCTGGAGCGATCCCGCCCACAAGGGCTGGGAGCACTTCGCCGCCCGCCTGCCGGGTCAGCAGCAGATCCTCGATCAGTTGCAGGTGCGCTACCGGATGCCACAGAGGTAATGTTGTCTCTACTTTGGCGGCCAATCGGCCGCCTTTTTTACGATTAGCCAACAAAACATCAACTTCCCCCTACCATTCATCCGCCATTATTGGCAAAATCCAGCCCCCAATGAAGCTGGTCTGCCTCCTGCTGGCGCGAGCCTGCGGCCACCTCCAGATCTGCCACAATAACAACGACAACATTATCAACAAGAACATCGGAGCGTATTCCTATGACCCGCAGAGACGTCCATACCCTGGACAGCGAAGTGGAGTTTCCTGCCGACGTACAACTGGTCTCCACCACAGACCTGCGCGGGGTGATCACCTACGCCAACCCGGCCTTTTGCGACATCGCAGGCTACACGGTCGATGAACTGGTGGGTCACAACCACAATCTGGTACGCCACCCCGACATGCCCAAGGCCGCCTTCGCCGATCTCTGGGCCCGCCTCAAGGAGGGCAAACCCTGGCGCGGTATGGTAAAAAACCGCTGCAAGGATGGTCGTTACTACTGGGTAGATGCCTACGTCACCCCCATCTACGAAGGCAACAGGATCAGCGGCTACCAGTCGGTACGCTGCAAGCCCGAGCCCCAATTCAAGCGCATCGCCGCTCAGACCTACCAGGCACTGCTCAAGGCCGAGCGCGGCAACAGCAGCAACCTTCCCTCTCTTGCCAGAGTGCGCACCCCGGCCATTACCCTGTTGCTGCTCGGCATGATGGGCTGGACCTTCGCCAGCCAAGGGGCCATGACCGTCCTGCTGATGCTGCTGCCCCTGTTGCTTATTGGCGGAGCCTACTGGCGCGAGCTCTTTGCCCTGCCCCACTATCTGCAGCAGCTGGGCCGTGAATATGACAGTCTGACCCGGCTGGTCTACTCCGGTGACAACCCCGGCGCCATTGCCGATTTTCATATCAAGATGCTGCAGGCCCGCATCCGAACCGTGTTGGGGCGGATCAACGATGCCACGGCACCTCTGCAAACCCTGGCCATCAATCTGAAGCAGGCCTCTCATCAAGCATGTCTCGATATCAACGAGCAAGATGCCCAGACCCAGCAGATGGCTACGGCTATGACTCAGATGGCCAGCACGGCCCACGAGATCGCCCGCAACATTCAGGACTCCAACGGTCAGGTCAACGAAGCTCGCAATCGTTGTGAACAAACCAACCAGCAGTTGAACCAGACCGAGCAACAGATCGAACAACTCGCCAAACAGGCAGAGCTGGCGTTCAACTCGGCGGTAGAGCTCGCCAGCGAATCCGAACGGATTGGCAGTGTGATGGGCGAGATCCAGGGCATCGCCGAGCAGACTAACCTGCTGGCCCTCAACGCCGCCATCGAAGCGGCTCGCGCCGGAGAGCAGGGCCGTGGTTTTGCGGTGGTGGCCGACGAGGTGCGAACTCTATCGACCCGCACCCACAAGGCGACCGAGCAGATCCAGGGCAGCATCAAGCAGATCCAGCACACGCTGGGACGCTGGAAGGGGATGATGCAGGAGAACCTGCAACAGACCCGCGCATGTGCCGAGATGACCCGCCAGGGCGCCAGCAGCCTCCATACCGTGCTGGCAGAGATAGAGCTGGTCACCGAACACTCCACCCAGATCGCCACCGCTGCTGAGCAGCAACAAGCGGTCGTGGAGGAGATCAGCCGCAGCATCCACCAGATATCCGCATACTCCCACGCCAACAGTCAGAAGATGCTGGATGTCGATCACTCCAGTCAGGCTCTGCTGGAACGGGCCAAGCAACTGAAGGGGCTTAGCCAGACCTTCGGCTGAATCATTGCCAGACCCATGACAGAAGCGCCACAATGGCGCTTCTGTTGTTTTTGACGAATCGGGTCTATGAGCATTCAACCAAGTCCATCCTCATTGAACAAAACTGCCCGTATCGAAGCGATCATCGCCCTGATCCCGGCAGGCCGGGTGGTCAGCTATGGTCAGGTGGCCGATCTGGCCGGGTTGCCCGGACGGGCGAGACTGGTAGGCAAGGTGCTGCGGGAAACCGACAAGGTACTGCCGTGGCATCGGGTACTGGGCGCGGCGGGCACTATCTCATTACCGAAAGGGTCGCAAGGCTTTGCCGAACAGACGGGACGCCTGCAGCAGGAGGGGGTCGTGGTGATCGGGGGGAGGGTCAGAATGAAGGAGTGGCAATGGCAGCCCGATCTGGCCGAGCTGCTTTTTCTACTGCCGTTTTGAGGGGGGCACAGCCGGCTCACTCCAGCGGCGTCAGGATCTCGTCGCTGCGCACCTGCACTGGTATAGTCTCATCCGCTCGCTGCAGCAGCACCAGCAGGCTCTGCCGGTCAACCTCCAGCACATAGGCCGCCCCTTCCCGGGTCATACAGCTCATGCCCGGCCGGATCTCGTTAATCTCCATCTCAACCTCCTTGTCTACTTCGCGATTGACGACAGCTGCACTCCTTGCAGCTGTCTCAGTATACCGCTATCCATAAGCAAAGAGGCCCCTTGTCGGGGCCTCTTTTCATCACGCTTTTTTAGCCTTTGGCAAACTCTCTTGCCAGGTACCGTTGTCGTAGTGAGCGGTCCAACCGGTCGCCTTGCCGTTGACCTCGCTCATCACGTACTGCTCCTTGGTCTTGCGACTGAAACGTACGATGGCGGGGTTGCCGTCCGGATCAGTGAGTGGGGCACCGGCCAGATACTTGTGCTTGGCGGAGATGCGATCCTTGAAGCGCTTGAGCTCTTCCACCAGCGGCGCGCGGGTCTCGCGGGATTTGGGGAAGTTGCTGGCCGCAAGGAACAGACCAGCAGCCCCGTCACGCAGCACAAAGTGAGCATCGGACTGGGTGCACTTGAGCTCAGGCAGCGGCACCGGATCCTCCTTCGGCGGCGCGATGTCGCCGTTTTTCAGGATCTTGCGGGTGTTCTTGCAGGTCTCGTTGGTGCAGCCCATGTACTTGCCGAAACGGCCGTTCTTGAGCTGCATCTCGGCTCCGCAACGGTCGCACTCGATGCTCGGCCCTTCGTAGCCCTTGAGCTTGAACTGGCCCTTCTCGATCTCGTAGCCATCGCAGTCCGGGTTGCGACCACAGACGTGCAGCTTGCGGCTGTCATCGATGATGTAGGCATCCATCGCAGTGCCACAGACGCCGCAGCGGTGCTTGGCGCGCAGCGCTTCGGTTTCCGCCTCTTCGCCGTCAGTGGCGGAGACAAACTCGTCGGCAGAGACCAGGTTGATGGTCTTCTTGCAGCGCTCTTTCGGCGGCAAGGCATAGCCGGAGCAGCCGAGGAACACGCCGGTGGTGGCGGTACGAATACCCATCTTGCGGCCGCAATCCGGGCAGTCGATGTCGGTCATCACCATCTGGTTGGCACGCATGCCGCCCTCTTCGGGCGCCTTGTCGGCCTTCTCCAGCTCCTGGGTAAACTCGGCGTAGAAGGCGTCCAGCACCTTCTTCCACTCAAGGCTCCCTTCGGCGATGCCATCGAGCTTGTCTTCCATCTTGGCGGTGAACTCGTAGTTCATCAGCTCAACGAAGTTCTCCACCAAACGATCGGTGACGATCTCGCCCATCTTCTCGGCGAAGAAACGGCGGCTTTCGACCCGCACATAACCGCGATCAACGATGGTGGAGATGATGGAGGCGTAGGTTGACGGACGGCCGATGCCGCGTTTTTCCAGCTCGCGCACCAGCGCAGCTTCAGTGAAACGGGCAGGCGGTTTGGTGAAGTGCTGGCGCGGATCCAGCTTGACCAGTTTCAGCAGCTCGCCCACGGTCACCGCCGGCAGCTGGCTATCTTCGCCCTTGCGACCCATCGGCGGCAGCGCCTTGGTCCAACCGGCGAAGCGCAGGGTACGACCACGGGCCTTGAGCTCGAACTCACCCGCCTTAACGGTCAGGGTGGAGGAGTCGTACTGAGCAGGGGTCATCTGGCAAGCAACGAACTGACGCCAGATGAGGTCGTACAGACGCATGGCATCCGGCTCCATCCCTTCCAGCATCTCGGCAGTCACCTGTACGTTGGAGGGACGGATCGCCTCGTGCGCTTCCTGAGCATTGGCCTTGGCACCATACAGATTCGGCTCGGCTGGCAGATAGGCCGCGCCATACTGCTCGCCGATATATTCACGCACCGCTTCAACCGCCTCTTTGCTGAGGTTGGTGGAGTCGGTACGCATATAGGTGATGTAACCCGCTTCATAGAGACGCTGGGCCATCATCATGGTCTTCTTGACCCCGAAGCTCAGACGGGTAGAGGCCGCCTGCTGCAGGGTGGAGGTGATAAACGGCGCGGACGGCTTGGAGCCGGTCGGCTTGTCTTCCCGGTTCACCACCTTGTAGTCGACCCCTTCCAGGGCTGCGACAGCGGCAAAGGTCTCGGCCTGGGTCACCGGCTTGAAGTCGGCCCCGTTGCGGCTGACCACTTCCATCCGCAGATCGCTCTTGTCGGCGGTCAGCAGGTCGGCATTGAGATCCCAGAACTCGACCGGAACGAACGCCTTGATTTCGCGCTCTTTATCGACGATGAGACGCACCGCAACGGATTGCACTCGACCGGCGGAGAGACCGCGGGCCAGCTTTTTCCACAGCAGCGGGGAGACCATGTAACCCACCACGCGGTCGAGGAAACGACGGGCCTGCTGGGCATTGACGCGGTCAATATTGAGTTCGGACGGCTGGGCAAACGCCTCCTTGATGGCGCTCTTGGTGATCTCGTTGAACACCACGCGCTTGTAGCGGCTGTCGTCGCCACCGATGATCTCGCGCAGGTGCCAGGCGATCGCCTCTCCTTCTCTATCCAAGTCGGTTGCGAGATAGATGGTGTCGGCTTTCTCGGCCAGACTTTGCAACTCGCTGACCACCTTCTCCTTGCCGGGCAAAATCTGGTAGTTAGCCTGCCAGCCAGCGGTCGGATTGATACCCATCCGGGCAAACAGGGCCTTGCGATCCTTGGCAGCCTTCTCGGATTCGCTCAACTTGATGCCGCGAATGACAGGTTTCTTGGGCTCGGTGCTGGCGCTGCCGCTGGTGGGCAGATCGCGAACATGACCAACGCTGGATTTCACCACGTAGTCCTTGCCCAGATATTTGTTGATCGTCTTGGCCTTGGCCGGAGACTCCACTATGACCAGTGATTTGCCCATGCTGTAACTATTATCCTCATTGCACCCGACGGGGTTGGTGTGCGGTTTTGTGGGGCTGTATAAGAGATTTGGCGCGAAAAAGCAATCTTGTGAGCAAATTTGCCTGACCAGCCCGAACCACACGGCTTCTTTTATTGCTTCTTTATTTATTAATGCGAAGGCAACAGGCCGGACGCAACCGCTTTTTCAATTTTCTGCCATACCGCCCCTCTTTTTATATCTGAAACGACATAAAAACGTCTGCTGGTTACCGGCTTGTTACAAAAACATAAAATCTCTTTATAATGGCCCCACCCCGACGCATTGTGCGCGGAAGGAACCGCTACCCATCATAAAAATCGAAAGGATGTACTCAATGAAGCACTTCGAGGTCAATTTCGACGGTCTGGTCGGCCCGACTCATAACTATGCCGGCCTCTCCTACGGCAACGTTGCCTCCCAGAGCAATGCCCAGGAGGCTTCCAATCCGAAAGAGGCCGCCAAACAGGGGCTGCGCAAGATGAAGGCGCTGACCGAGCTTGGCATGACCCAGGGGGTACTGGCGCCACAAGAGCGTCCCGACCTCGCGACACTGCGCCGCCTCGGCTTCACCGGCAACGATGCCCGGGTGCTGGAACAGGCCGCCAAGGAGGCTCCTGCCGTGCTGGCCGCCTGCTATTCGGCCTCCAGCATGTGGACCGCCAACGCCGCCACCGTCTCCCCCAGTGCCGATACCCGGGATGGCCGCATTCACTTCACCCCCGCCAACCTGACCAACAAGTTTCACCGCTCCCTGGAGCCGGACGTTACAGGTCGCATCCTGCGCGCCGTGTTCAACAATGATCGCCACTTCAGCCACCACCTCCATCTGCCGGAGAATGACCACTTCGGCGATGAGGGGGCAGCCAACCACACCCGCCTCTGCCGCGCCTATGGCGAGGCGGGGGTCGAGCTGTTTGTCTATGGCCGCAGCGCCTTTGACTACTCCCGCCCGGCGCCGAAGCGCTATCCGGCCCGCCAGACCCTGGAGGCAAGCCAGGCCATCGCCCGCCTGCATGGCCTTAGCGAGGAGAGCGTGGTGTTTATTCAGCAAAACCCGGAGGTGATCGATCAGGGGGTATTCCATAACGATGTGATCGCGGTGGGCAACCAGAACGTGCTCTTCTTCCACCAGCAAGCGTTCCTCAACACCGAAGCGGTACTGACCGAGATCCGCGGCAAGTTTGGCGAGGGGAATTTGCACTTTATCGAAGTGCCAACCGCCGAGGTATCCGTGCTGGATGCGGTGAAATCCTACCTGTTCAACACCCAGATCCTCACCCTGCCGAGCGGCGAGATGGCCATTATCGCCCCCACCGAGTGCCGCGATAATCCGGCGGTGTCGGCCTATCTTGGCAAGCTGCTGACGCAGGAGACTCCGATCAAGGCGGTCCACTATATGGATGTGAAACAGAGCATGCGTAATGGTGGCGGCCCGGCCTGCCTGCGACTGCGGGTTGCCATGAACGATCAGGAACTCGCTGCGGTCAATCCGGCCTGCCTTATCAACGACAGCCAGTTTGCCCGCCTCGATGGCTGGGTCGATCGTCACTACCGCGACCGCCTGACCCTCGATGACCTGCGGGATCCGGCACTGGTGCAGGAGTCCCGCAGCGCGCTGGACGAGCTGACCCAGATCCTGAAACTGGGTTCGGTCTACCCGTTCCAGCGCTAGATGTGATGCCCGGGAAGACCGCCGACACTGGCGGTCTTCTGCTATCTGCCTGTCTTCAGCGCGCTCGCCAGCTTGCACGGATGCTGTTTTGTGCAGAAAAGCAGCGCACAACTTGCTGATAAGCTTGAATTTTGAGCTGGATGTATCAAAAAATCGACGAACAGTCATTTTTTACTGCCAGATGCCTCATCAAGGGGTTCACAAAGCCTCTGGATCTGATAGTATGCGCCTCGCACTTGGGGAGGGGTTCCCGAGCGGCCAAAGGGATCAGACTGTAAATCTGACGGCTCTGCCTTCGAAGGTTCGAATCCTTCTCCCTCCACCATTCAAGTGCAAAGTAGTGACAATCAGGAAATTCCCCGTGGAGGGGTTCCCGAGCGGCCAAAGGGATCAGACTGTAAATCTGACGGCTCTGCCTTCGAAGGTTCGAATCCTTCTCCCTCCACCATTTCCCTGATTGCAATGGCTGAATACAATTTGCTTTGCCCCTGTGGAGGGGTTCCCGAGCGGCCAAAGGGATCAGACTGTAAATCTGACGGCTCTGCCTTCGAAGGTTCGAATCCTTCTCCCTCCACCATAATTCAAGAAAACCCGGCCTCACGCCGGGTTTTCGCTTTCTGCCATTCTCATCACATTTTTCCGACCTTGTCAGATCTGACAGTTGCAATTGCATCCCATCTTGCTCATCGTGGCATCATCGACATCAGAGTGTTCATATCATGTTTGAAGTCTGGGACGAGCATGGTCACGCCACCGGTCTGACATTGCAGGCGCTCAAAGTCAGAATCAGCAACGACTATCAGGGTGATCTGATGGTACGCTACAGCAACAAGCTGGGACTCCCCACGACCCTCTTTCTGACCATCCATCAGGGCGTTGCCTATCAACGCTTCAAAGCGGGCTCGCCAAAACTGGATTGGGAATGGCTGGCCACCGCAGGCAATGGCCACAGCCCCCGCAATTTTATGAGCGAACAGTTTCCCGATTTTCAACTCGCACTGGATAATTGAACATCAGCAACTATCGCTAACCCACCATCAAAGATTCCCCAAAAGCTGATTTTCCATTCGCATGATATTCCTGCCAAATTGCATGATGACGTGGGGGCGAGTACAATCTCGCACCCCGAATATCCGGCGCATCTTCTTTCGATAACCCCGGATATGCCGTCATCGGGTCGCGCTGCATTGAGCCTCCTCTCGGAGGGCATCTTGCACCGCAGCTCAACCACTACGATGCCATCAGGTGGCATCGTCCTGATTTGCAATCAGATATAAAGAGTCCGCCATGTTTAAACCAGAATTGCTCTCCCCCGCAGGTTCCCTCAAGAACATGCGTTATGCCTATGCCTATGGCGCTGATGCCGTCTATGCCGGTCAGCCCCGCTACAGCCTGCGGGTGCGCAACAACGAATTCGATCACGAAAACCTGCAGTTGGGCATCAACGAAGCCCATGCACTAGGCAAGCAGTTCTATGTGGTGGCCAACATCCAGCCCCACAACTCCAAGCTCAAGACCTTTATCCGCGACATGCGCCCTGTGGTGGAGATGAAGCCGGATGCGCTGATCATGTCCGACCCCGGTCTTATCATGATGATGCGTGAAGCCTTCCCGGATATGCCCATTCACCTCTCGGTGCAGGCCAACGCGGTCAACTGGGCCACGGTGAAGTTCTGGCATCAAATGGGCCTGAGCCGCGCCATCCTCTCCCGCGAGCTGTCGCTGGACGAGATCGAAGAGATCCGCATGCAGGTACCGGAGATGGAGCTGGAAGTGTTCGTTCACGGCGCGCTGTGCATGGCCTACTCCGGCCGCTGTCTGCTCTCCGGCTACATCAACAAGCGTGACCCCAACCAGGGCACCTGCACCAACTCCTGCCGCTGGGAGTACAAGGTGCACGAGGGTAAAGAAGATGACGTGGGCCAGATCGTCCACCGTCAGGAGCCCATCGCAGTGCGTCCGGACAACACCCTGGGCCTTGGCAAGCCGACCGATGCGCTGGTGCTGCTGGAAGAGTCCAACCGCCCGGGCGAGTACATGAGCGCGTTCGAAGACGAACACGGCACCTACATCATGAACTCCAAAGATCTGCGCGCGGTCGAGCACGTCGAGCGACTGACCAAGATGGGCGTTCATTCCCTGAAAATCGAAGGGCGCACCAAGTCTTTCTATTATTGCGCCCG
This sequence comes from Aeromonas sp. FDAARGOS 1416, assembly GCF_019048085.1. Classification (NCBI taxonomy): domain Bacteria; kingdom Pseudomonadati; phylum Pseudomonadota; class Gammaproteobacteria; order Aeromonadales; family Aeromonadaceae; genus Aeromonas; species Aeromonas sp. FDAARGOS 1416. The sequence goes on from NZ_CP077301.1 coordinate 2,539,294, forward strand.
TACCGCTCAGGTTTACCGCAAAGCCATCGACGATGCGGTGGCGGGTCGTCCGTTCGACCGCAGCCTGATGGGCACCCTCGAAAATCTGGCCCACCGCGGCTACACCGAGGGCTTCCTGCGCCGTCACAACCACAGCGAATACCAGAACTACGACTACGGCTACTCCGTCTCCGACACCCAGCAGTTTGTCGGCGAGATCACCGGTCGCAAAGGTGACATGGTCGAGGTCGAGGTGAAGAACAAGTTTCTGGTGGGCAACAATCTGGAGCTGATGACCCCTCAGGGCAACGTCCGTTTCAATCTGGAGCAGATGGAGAACCGCAAAGGGGAGCTTATCGACACCGCGCCGGGCAACGGTCACGTGGTCTATGTGCCGGTCCCGAAAGATCTGGATGTGAACTACGGCATTTTGCTGCGCAATCTGGGCGACAGCCAGGATACCCGCAACCCGCACACGGCGGCCTGAGATGGCGCTGCTCATCACCGACAAGTGCATCAACTGTGACATGTGCGATCCCGAGTGCCCCAACCAGGCTATCAGCCTGGGTGAGGAGATCTACGAGATCGACCCCAGTCGCTGCACCGAGTGCGTCGGTCACTATGAGAAGCCGACCTGCATCAGTGTCTGCCCTATCGACTGCATCATCTGGGATCCCGCCCACGTGGAGACCGAAGATCAGCTGATGGAGAAGTTTGTGCGGATGCACAGGCAGTAGCTGATGCACAGACCGTAAAACGAAAAAAAGGCCGAGCAATCGGCCTTTTTTGATCCTGCGTGCAGCGGCTGGCTATCACTTACCGACCAGCCGGATCAGTTTGTCCAGCTCCCGCTGGGCCTCCAGCATCCGGGTCTGGGACTCCTCCAGCCTGGCCTGCCGCTTGGCAATCTTCTCCGGTTTGCCACTGACTCTCGCCTCCTGCAGCTCGAGCAGACGCTCATCCACCTCGCCACGCAGTTTGTTAACCCGCTCTTTCTGCTCCTTGAGCAGACCTTCATCGGTACAGTTGGCCTTGATATTGCGCGCAGCCTGTTCCAGCCCGGCAATCTGCCCGGCATTGTTGTGTGCTTTGGCAAACACCAGCTGGTCGTTGACGGCCTGCAGACGAGCCTTGCAACCGACCGCCTCACTGCCAAAGGCCTGACCCGCCAACAGCAGCAAGCCGGCTCCCAATACTTTCCACATCTCGATTCATCCGGTCTTGTTTGCGAGCTGACCATAAAAACCTCGATCGGCAGCAGGGTCAAGCAAGCGGGAAAAAGGTGCGACAGAAGTTGTGCAACATCACGCAATTGCCACCCTGTTGGTTCTACAATGGCGCTCTTTCCAATCGGGAGTCTGTTATGAATCAACAAATTGTGGTCATTGCCAACGGTGCCCCCTATGGCAGCGAATCCCTGTTCAACGCCCTGCGTCTCGCTATCGCCCTCAACGAACAGGGGGGTGCCAGCCTGAAGCTGTTCCTGATGTCCGATGCGGTGAGTGCAGCGCTGGCCGGTCAGGCTCCGGCCGAAGGGTACAACCTGCGCCAGATGCTGGAGATTCTGCTGGCACAAGGCGTCACCATTCGCCTGTGCAAGACCTGCACCGATGCCCGTGGCATCACAGCCCTGCCGCTGATCGAGGGCATTGAGGTCGGCACCCTGCCGATGCTGGCCCAATGGACCCTGGCTGCCGACAAGGTGCTGACCTTCTGAACCATAAGGGGCTGGCCAGCGGCGAAGTCAGCCCCGTTAGCCTATCACCGACTCCTGCCGGGCACTTCGCCGACCATGATGTCGGGCGCCAGCTTCATAAAGCGCAAAAATCGCCACACAAAGCAGCGCCATCAGCACATAGAGTAATTGGCCGCGCCACTGCTCGAGGATCCAGCCTCCCAGCAGGGCGCCGGCGGCCCCTCCCAACCCGGCCAGTGCGCTGGCACCAAAGTAGCTCCCCTTGAGGTGGGTAGGAGCCATCTGGTCGATCAGCACGTTGAGCAGGGGGAAGAGGATGGTCTCGCCGATGCTGAGCAACAGCACGGCGCCAAACCAGTGGCTGCGCACCATCGGGTCCCCCAGCGCGAAGAGCAGCTGGGCCGCCAGAAAGAGCGCCATACCGATATGAAGACGCACCCGTACCGGCCAGCGTGACAACAACCTCAGCAGCGGAAACTGTAGCAGCACCACGGTAAGGGCATTGGTCGCCACCAGCAGGGCAACCAGCTCGGCCACCTGCGGCATACCAGCCCGGGTCAGGTACTGCACCAGCGGCGAGTGAAACTGGGAGTAGACCAGCACCATCAGGAGATTGGCCATCACCAGCAGCAGGAAGGCGCGATCCGCCAGCAACACCTTGATGGCATCCCGCAGTCCGGGGCCAGCTGCACCCGGCTTGCCTGTGCTGCCAGCCCGGCGAAATCCCCAGCCAAAGGCCAGCGCCAGCAGCAGATAGCTCACCACCAGAAACAGGAAGGTCTCCTGCTGGGCGTTGATCCCGAGGGTCACCCCCATTAGCGGCCCCAACGCGGCCCCCAGGTTGAGCAGAAAATAGCGCAGGTGCAGTGCCAGCTCCCTCGCCTTGGCCGAGGCCAGACTGTCGGCCATCAGCGCCTTGCCGGGGGCATCGATGAGCCCCGACGAGAGGCCGCTACCCATCACCCCGACCCCAAGCCAGAACACCGCATGGGAGAAGCCGAGCAGGCCGAAACAGAGCATCGCCACCAGACAACCGGCCATCAGTATGCTGCGCCGCCCGAAGCGATCAGAGAGCCAGCCGCCGTAAAAACTGACCAGGGTAGAGAGGGCCATCGAGCCACCCAGCAACAGGCCGATGAAGGTGGCCGAAAGGTCATACTCCCGATAGAGCAGAATGGAGAGGAAGGGCCACACCATGTAGTAGCTGGTACGCACCATAAAGGTGCCCAGAATGACGATCCAGACCAGCGGGGTAAATTGCCTGAAGGTGCTCCATGACATCGCTATGCTCCATGCCCCGCAGCTCTTACCACAAGATCCTGTCATAAACGGGGAAAGCATTCAGTTGTAACAGAGGGCCTCAATAGAAACAACCCTCGCTCACCAACAAGGTGCAACCGGATGCAAAAAGGCCAGCCGATGGGCATCGGCTGGCCTTTTTATCGCGGGATTTCCCTCGGGCGAACGCCAGAGGGCCAGGCTTAGCGCCAGGGGCTCTGCTGCCACAGCCGCCCAAGTCCGGCTTCAAGCGCCTGCGCGCCCTGCTGCCCCAGCTTCTGGGTCAGACTTTTTGGCTTGCGATAGCTGATGCCGATCACCTTGTGGTGGCTGGCCTGCGCCAGCAGATAGTCATCACTGGTGCAGAGGGTATCCACCAGCCCCAGCCCCTTGGCCTGACTCGCCAGCCAGTGCTCACCGGTCGTGACCTGATCGATATCGAGTTGCGGGCGGTGTTCGGCCACAAAGGCCTTGAATCGCTCGTGGATCGCCGCCAGCTCCTCGCGAAACTTCTCGCGCCCCAGATCGTCGTTCTCGCCGAACATGGTGATGGTGCGCTTGTACTGACCGGCGGTGTGCATCTCGAATTCGATGTCATGCTTTTTCAACAACTTGTTGAAGTTCGGCATCTGGGCGATCACCCCGATGGAGCCGACGATGGCAAAGGGGGCAGCCAGGATCTTGTCCGCCACGCAGGCCATCATGTAGCCGCCGCTCGCCGCCACCTTGTCGATAGCCACGGTGAGCTTGATGTCACGATCGCGCAGTCGCTGCAACTGGGAAGCGGCCAAGCCATAGCCATGCACCACGCCGCCACCGGATTCGAGTCGCAGCAGCACCTCGTCGCCGGGCTGGGCGACGCCGATCACCGCGCTCACCTCCTCGCGCAGGGAGGCTACCTCTTTGGCATCCATGCTGCCGTTGAAATCGAGCACGAACAGACGACTGCGCTCATCCCCCGCCTTGGCGCGTTTTTTCTGCTCCTCTTTTTGCTGCTTTTCCAGCACCTTGCGCTCGGCCTTGCTAACGAGCGCGCTCTTGAGCGCAAATTGCCCCTGCTCCAGCTCGCTCGAGAGATCGGTCACCACCAGCTCCCCCTTGCGCGCTTTCGGCTGGCGAGTGCTCACAATCATCAGGATGATGGCGCCGATGGACAGCAGGAAGGTCACTGTCTTGGCCAGAAACAGGCCATATTCGGTCAGAAATGTCACGATGGACTCCAGAATGGATCGGTTTTTGTCACATTCTAGGGAGTTTGGTGAATGCGCGCAAAAAATCGCAGCCAGTGCCCGGAAAAACCAACCCGAGCATCACAACCTCTCTATTTTCTTCACATTTTTCTTGCCGCTGGCTGGTCAAACAGGCGCGCGGATCAGTACACTTGGTGCCGATTGCCATGCACTTATGGCCGGAATTTGTTAACAGGAGTTGTCATGCTCGATTATCAGGCACCCCGCGATCTGCTCAAGGATAAAGTCATTCTGGTCACAGGTGCCGGCGACGGGATCGGCCGCGAAGCCGCCCTCACCTACGCCGCTCACGGTGCCACCGTGATCCTGCTCGGCCGCACCAGCGCCAAACTCGAAGCCGTGTATGACCAGATTGAAGCGGCCGGTTATCCGCTGCCCGCCATCGTGCCGGTGGATCTGAAAGGGGCCACCGCCGCCCACTACCGCGGCATGGCCGAAACCTTCGCCCAGCAGTTTGGCCGCCTCGATGGCGTGCTGTTCAACGCCGGTCTGCTCGGCACCCTCTCTCCGTTTGAACATATTCAGGAGAAGGAGTGGGACGAAGTGATGCAGGTCAACGTCAAATCGGAATTCCTGCTGACCCAGGCGCTGCTGCCGCTGCTGCGCCAGACTGCCAAGGCGCAGGGCGATGCCTCCATCGTCTACACCTCCTCCAGCGTGGGGCGCAAGGGGCGCGCCTACTGGGGCACCTATGCCATCTCCAAATTTGCCATCGAGGGGATGATGGAAGTGCTGGCCGATGAGCTGGAAAACACCGGTGTGCGGGTCAATACCCTAAACCCGGGCGGTACCCGTACCAAGATGCGCGCCAGCGCCTTCCCGGCGGAAGATCCCATGAACCTCAAGACTCCAGCTGATCTGATGCCGCTCTACCTCTACCTGATGGGGTCGGACAGCCGTGGCAAAACCGGCCAGACCTTTGTGGCTCAGCCAAAATAAACAAGTTGCGTGGCCCAGCCCAAATAAATCAATAAAATACCCAGAGTGTTGTGCGGCAGGGGTTAAATTGAATAGGGGGCACAGGCTCCCTGTTCGAACCACTGACCATCCTATCTCCAATCAGGTTGAACTATGTTTCGTCCCAAGAGCACGTTTGAGCAATGGCGGATCTTTCAGGCGGTGGTCGACTGCGGCGGCTACGCCCAGGCGGCCGAGGCGCTGAACAAGAGCCAGTCCTCCCTCAATCATGCGGTTGCGAAGTTGCAGCAAAGTCTGGGGGTGCCCTTGCTGGAGGTGCGCGGCCGCAAGGCGGTGCTGACCCCGGCGGGCGAGATCTTCCTCAAGCGTGCCCGTCAGCTGAGCCAGCAGGTGGAGGAGCTGGAGAATCTGGCCAACAACCTGGAGCGGCAGTGGGAGCCGCAGATCAACCTCTATGTCTCGGCGCTGCAACCAAGGGATCGCCTCTATCGGGCCTTGGCCAGCTTCTATCCCCGCAGCCGGGGTTGCCGGGTCAACCTGCACGAACGCATTCACTGCCACTTCAACGCCCTGCAACCGGGGGACCTGATGCTCTCCGAGCACCTGCCCGGCGATCGCACCGGCCTGTTGCTGGACGAGGTATGCCTGCTGCCTCTCTGCGCCGCCAGCCATCCGCTGGCACAGGAGGAGGGAGCGATCCGCAGCGATGTGCTGACCGGCCACAACCAGATCAGCCTCCATCCCCCCATTCACCGCTCGGTGGACTGGAACGATGCGGATGACACCGGCTGGAAGGCGACCCACTACCACGAAGTGCTCGCCATGCTGCGCCTCGGCCTCGGCTATGCCTGGCTGCCGCGCCATCTGGTAGAGCGGGAGCTCGCGGAAGGTTCACTCATACAGCTGGATCTGGAGAGCGGCAACGAGCGCCACCTCTACACCTACCTGCTGACCCTCTCCCCCGAATCTCTCGGCCCTGCGACCGAGCTGCTGCTGCGCTGCCTGCGCAACGAGTATCAGGGCGAGTCATCGCCGCTCCCGCACGCCCAGCCCCGGCACGACAAATAACAGCCAGCCCCCGTCAGACGTTGGGCACCCGCCAGCTGGCGGCCAGTGCCACCAGTGCCAATCCCAACGCCACCATAAAGACCCCGTGGAAACTCCACACCTCCGCCACCACACCGGCGATGGCCCCCGCCATGATGGAGCCGGTGCGGATGCTGTTGGCAAACAGGGTAGTCGCCACCCCGGCTCGCCCCGGCATCAGATCCTGAAAGTAAGACATGCCGATCCCCGCCACGATACCGATGAAGATGGCGTTGAACAGCTGCAAGGCGATCAGGGCGTATTGGTCGGTGAGGGTCACCAGACCTGTGTAAAAGGCCGCGCCAGCCAGCACCGCCAGCAACATCATGGGGCGCTTGCCAAAGCGAGCCGTGTAGTAACCCGCCAGCAGCATGAAGGGGATCTCCAGCGCCGCCGCCGTGCCCATCAGGATCCCGGCAAGCTTCTCATCCATCCCCAGTTCCCGGGTGATGTAGAGCGGCATATTAATGAGGTACATGCTGTTGCAGGTCCACATCAGGGTGGAGGCGATAAAGAGCGCCCGCACCGCCGGATCCCGCCAGCTGCTGACCCGCTCGCTCTCTTCAGCCTGCTTGGGCAGTGGCAGAGAGGGCAGCCAGCGCCACACCACCAGCGCACAGAGCAGGTAGGCCAGTGCCGAGGCCAGGTACATCAGCTCGAAACCGTAGCCGATGGCCAGCGCGAAGGCGATGGGCGGACCTATGACCCAGGCCAGCGAAAACTGGGCCCGCATCACCGAGCTGAACATGTCCGCCCGCCGGTTGCGGCTGTCAGAATACTCCCGCGCCAGCGCAAACAGCTGGGGACTGGCCGTGGCCGCCAGCGCCGCCAGCATCACCCCCAGACTCGCCAGCAGCCAATAGTTACGGTTCCAGGCAAACAGCAAGGAGAGCGCCACCCCGGCAAAACAGCAGCGCAAGATCAGTCGCTTGCGATCCCCCTTGTTGTCGGAGCGGTGGCCCAGCCACTGGCTGACCAAAATGCCCACCACCGCATTGATGGTATAGAAGAGCCCGACCAGAAAGGGGCGCACCTGCACCTCCTCGGCCAGAAACAGACTTAAGGTAGGCACCTGCAGTGCCACCGCGACGCCGGTCATAAAGGTCACGGCAAGAAATGAAAGAGAGACGGGGTCCAGGCGTTTGACCGCCGCTATCGACAAGCTCATAGGGTTACCACTGATTGGAAGGACGATACGGGCTAACGGGCGGCAGCCGTATGAAAATTCGGCGCCTATCTTATGTCACTATCAAGAGCGGGCTCAAGGATGGCATAAGCGGGCGTGCGCCTTGCGAGGGAGGCCGCGACCCCGTAGAGTGAAAGCCCATCCTGCCAGCACAAGGAGTTCGCATGTTTGATTTTGATCAGGAAGTAGACCGCAGTGGCACCATGAGCCTGAAATGGGACAAGTACAAGGGTCAGGATGTGCTGCCCATGTGGGTTGCCGATACCGACTTTGTCTCCCCCCCGTCCGTGATCGAGGCGTTGACCAAACGAGTTGTCCACGGCATTTTCGGCTATTCACGCCCCTCGCCGCGCCTGATCGAACTCATTATCGAACGGATGGCGACCCGCTATGGCTGGGCCATCGAGCCCGAATGGCTGGTGTTCCTGCCCGGCGTGGTGCCGGGGCTCAACCTTGCCTGCAAGGCGTGGAGCCAGCATGGCCGCGGTATCATCACCCCCAAGCCGGTCTATTACCCCTTCCTGCAGGCGCCGGGCTTCAATGATCGTCCCCTGCTTACCGTGCCGATGATTGAAGACGCCGGTCGCTGGGTGCTGGATCTGGCAGAGCTTGAGCGTCAGGCCCCCGCCGCAGATCTTCTGCTGCTCTGCAACCCCCACAACCCGGGCGGCACCATCTTCACCCGTGACGAGCTGCTGGCCATCGATGCCATCGCCGCGCGCCACAATCTGGTGATCTGCTCCGATGAAATCCACTGCGATCTGCTGCTGGATAAAAACGCCCGCCACATTCCCTACGGCGCCATCAGTGCGCAAGCGGCCGAACGCTGCGCGGTGATGATGGCCCCGAGCAAGACCTTCAATATCGCCGGTCTCTGCTGCTCCTTCGCCATTATCCCCAACGCCCGTCTGCGCTTCAGGCTGCAACAGGCGATGCGCGGCATCAGCGCCGACGTCAACCTGCTGGGCTTTGTCGCCGCCGAAGCGGCCTATGAGGGTGGCGAACAGTGGCTGACCGAGCAACTCGACTATCTGGCGGCCAATCTGGCCCTGATCCAGCAAGCGGTGGCTCGCTGGCCCGGCATCAAGCTGGCCAGTCATCAGGCGACGTATCTGGCCTGGATCGATGTGAGCGCCCTTGGCCTTGCCGATCCCATCGCCTTCTTCGAGCAGGCCGGCGTTGGTCTCTCCCCCGGTGCCCAGTTTGGCGACGGCCAGTTCGTGCGACTCAACTTCGGCTGCACCAGGGCACGGCTGACCGACGCGCTGGCGCGGATGGAGCGGGCAATCCTCAACCACAGCAAGCCCTGATCAGCCAGCAACGGGATGGGCAAGCCCCATCCCTTTTACCCTGTGTCATCAGCCAGCGGTCAACTCAGTCAACGGTCAATTATGTCTCTACGGATCTTGCATCACCTTCTGCTCCCCCTCTGTGCACTCTCTGCGCTGCTCCCCTTTGGCAGCCAGGCGCTGACTATCGGAACAGGCCCGCTCAATGGGGTCTACTACCCGACCGGTGGCGCCATCTGTCGGGTGCTCAATGCCGGCCATGCCCTGCATGGGGACAGCTGCACCGTGCAGAGCACCCGTGGCTCGATGGCCAACCTCAAGGCACTCGACAAGGGGGACGTACAGCTGGCGCTGGTGCAGTCCGATGTGTTGCACCACGCCCTGCACGGCACCGGCCCCTTCAGCGGGCAGGGTGCCAACAATGAGCTGCGCAGCCTGTTTCGCCTCTATCAGGAATCGTTAACCCTGCTGGCCGCCCCCAATAGCGGCATCACCACCCTGGCAGATATCGAAGGGAAACGGGTCTATCCGGGCAACAACGGAGCCGGTGAGCAGATCACCAGTCAGGCCCTGATGGCAGCCATGGGATGGCAACCCGGGCAGTTTGCTGCCTATGAGCTCAAATCGGACAGCGAACCGCTGGAAGGGCTGTGCGATGGCTCGCTGGATGCCGCGTTTGTGGTTGCCGGTCACCCCAGTCTGGCGGTCGGCGATCTGATCAGCCGCTGCAAGGTGCGCCTCATCCCCATCGAAGGGGAGCAGATCGACACGCTGCTCAAGCAACACCCCTATTACCAGCGCAGCCGCATCGCTGCCAACCTCTATCCGGGGCAGACCACCGCCATCAACAATATCGGGATGAGTGCCGAACTGGTGGCGCTGGCCAGCCTGCCGGACCCCATCGTCCGAACCGTGCGCGATACCCTGCTGGCCCGGGTCAAACAGTTCAGTCGGCTGCATCCCGCCCTGAGCAAGGTGACCCCCGAGCAGTTGCAGGCGCAAACCGAGCTGCCCCTCCATGCTGGGATGTCGGATCAACCGCCAGCCCCCTTGCCACTGACCCCCGAGCAGTTAACCGCGGAACAGCTGACACTAGAGCCGTTAACACCAGCGCCATCGGCCTCGGAGGCGGCACCAACGGCAGAGCAGGTGAGTGCCGCCAACGGGACAACTGCGCCCCTTGAAGCGCCCTCTGACGCGACCACCACCAGCAGTGCCGCAGTGGCCACAGAAGCCACAGAAGCCACAGAGGTTAATCCCTTGCCCGAAGAGGCGCTCGAGGTCACCCCCGAGCTCACTGCTACGCCGACCACCGAGGGGGAAAGAGTGGCTCCTTCTGCCGCAGCGTCAACGGTTCCACCACCATCGGCTGCCGCTTCGACTCAGTGGCCACAAAGCGTCTCTGCGGCCACCGCGCAGCAAGAACAGGCAAACCATCCTGCCAGCAGCGCAGTTGCTGACGAAACCCCACCGCAGGATAAAACCGACACGCCTCCCGCCCCTGCCACCAGTGCAGCCACACCGCCGCAGCACTGAGTGGTCAGCTCCCACAAACGCATCAGGGCAGCCTCGGCTGCCCTGATTATTGATATGCGCTCGATAGTGGCGCAATTGATGGCAGCACAGTCACCCCGAGGCCTGCTCACCTTGCCGCCCCGCTACGGCTCCATCACCCGGGTCAGATAGGGGTTGGGCTTCTGGATCTCCTCCTCCACCCAGTGCAGCAACTGCTTGATGGCCCGCGACAACACCTGATTCTGGCGCACCACGTAGCCCAGACTGGTACCGGGAAAGTCGCCGAGGCTGGTGACCGGCGCGGTGAGGTTGAGGCGCGGATGCAGGGAGAAGTCCGGCACGATGGCGACACCAAAGCCCGCCTCGGCCCAATCCAACTGGGCGTCCACGCTGCCTACCTCCATGATGCGGCAGGGGGGCAAGGCCAGCAGCGGCAGGGACGGGTCGATCAGCGCCCGGGTGCGGGTGTCGTGACCGAGCAGGATCAGGGTCGGCTCGTCGAGGGGGTCGCTCTCCCCCGCCACCGCCCGCGCCTGCCAGCGGGCAAGGCCGTGGCCCAGCGCGCACCAGGTTACCTGTTGCAGCTCGGTATAGAAGAGCGGTTCGCTGCGCTTTTGCGCCATGACAAAACCCAGATCCGCCTTGCCCGCCTTGACCAGCTCGGCGGCCTGATCCGAAGTGGTGTTGAACAGAGTGAGGTCGATGCCGGGGAACTCCCGCTTGAAGCGCTGGAACGGCTGGATAAGCAGCAGGCGGGAGATGATGTCGCTGGCGGCGATGGCCAGCGTCCCCTGACTCAGCTGGTTGAGGGCATTGAGATCGGACTGGCAGAGCTGCAACTCGGCAATGGTGCGCTCGGCGCTTTGCAGCAGCCGCTCCCCCGCCTGCGTCAGGCGAAACGGGCTGCGCTCGATCAGCCGCACCCGGGTCGCCTGCTCCAGCCGTTTGATATGCAGGCTGACATTGGGCTGGGTCATGTGCAGCTCGGTGGCGGTCTGGCCAAAATGTTGCAATCGGGCCAGGGTGACAAAGGTTTGCAGCCAGTGAATATCCAGCATAAGAGTCCCTCAACCCGCGAGGTGCGGGGCTTGCCAGGCAAAATCGGACGGTTTGCCGCTTAATTGGCCATAATTATATGGTTCTCTTATCGGAATTATAAAGATAATTAATTTTTCTAATCCGCATCAGGCTCCTAGGATGGACGCCTAACGTCTTAGGAGAAAGAGTCATGTCGTCTATCGTAGTCGTAGGTGCTAACTGGGGTGATGAAGGCAAAGGCCGCATCGTGGATTATCTGGCAGGTCAAGCTGGCGCCAGCATTCGCTTCCAGGGCGGCAACAACGCTGGCCACACCGTGGTCAACGACCTTGGCACCTTCAAGCTGCACCAGGTTCCGAGTGGCGTATTCAACCCGGATTGCCTGGTTGTCCTCGGCCCGGGCATGGTGATCAGCCCCGAGAAACTGACCGTCGAGCTCGAGGAAGTCAAAGCCTCCGGCGTGACTCCGAAGCTGGCCATCTCTGACCGCGCAACCCTCTGCCTGCCGCTGCACGCACTGGAAGATACCCTGGAAGAGCAACGTCTGGGTGACGGCGCCTATGGCTCCACCCGTCAGGGCATCGCTCCTGCCTACGGCGATCGCGTGATGAAGAAAGCGATCCTGGTCGGCTGGCTGAAACAGCCGGACGTGCTGGTCGAGCGCATCCAGTTCATGCTGGACTGGAAACTGCCGCAGATGAAGGCTATCTACCCCTCCTTCGAATTCACCCAGACTGCCCAGGAAATGGCCGACTGGCTGCTGGAAGTCTCTGCACCCTGGATCGACGCAGTGTGCAACGTCAGCATGCCGCTCAAAGCGCTGCAGGCTGAAGGCAAGACCCTGCTGTTCGAAGCCCAGCTGGGCGCTGGCCGTGACCTGATCTACGGCGAATACCCCTGGGTGACCTCCTCCCACGTATCTGGCGCCTACGCCGGTATCGGTGGCGGTCTGCCGGGTCTGCGTCCGGAGCGCGTCATCGCTGTGGCCAAGGCATTCAGCTCCTCTGTCGGTACCGGCACCCTGCTGACCGCCATGGAGAACCAGGACGAGTTCCGCAAGATCACCAATGAGTTCGGCGCTACCACCGGCCGTCCCCGTGATGTCGGTTACTTCGACGCCGTCGCCACCAAGAACGGTGTCGAGCTGCAAGCCGCCACCGAAGTGGCACTGACCAAGCTGGACTGCCTGACCGGCCTGCCGGACCTGAAGATCTGCGTGGCCTACGAAGGTGCCCACACCGAGAACCCGATTTGGCCGCAAACCGCTGCCCTGAAGCCGGTTTACGAGCAGATGGAAAGCTGGAGCGAAGACATCACCGGCTGCCGCACCTTTGAAGAGCTGCCGCGCGCTGCCCAGCAGTACGTGCTGCGTATCGAAGAGCTGCTCGGCGTACCGGTTCCGATGGTTTCCGTCGGCCCGGGCCGTGACGAGATGATCCTGCGCTAAGCCGCATTTCTCATCGTCAAACAAAAAACCGGCATCCCTGATGCCGGTTTTTTTATGGCTGCCGTTTACCTTCTTGCCATAAAACCACTCAAAGGCTCAATTAACTCACCAATCGACCTCACATTGAGCCGTTCTGCAATAACATTCTACCCTGCCCTCGTTAAAGTGAACCAGTTACCACACGAGGAGTCACCCGATGAAATTGCTCAAACAGAGTGCCCTGTTGCCACTGCTCTGCCTGACGGCCATGCCAGCCTTTGCCATGACCCTGAAGAGCACGGACATTCACGAAGGCCAGTTGATGGCCAAACAGTTCAGCTTCAACGGCTTTGGCTGCAGCGGCGACAACCACTCGCCCCAACTTAGCTGGCAGGATCTGCCGGCAGGCACCAAGAGTGTTGCCATCACCGCCTATGACCCCGATGCCCCTACCGGCAGCGGTTGGTGGCACTGGTTGGTGGTGAACCTGCCTGCCACCCAGAGCGAGCTGGCCAGCAATGCCTCCGGCAAGCTCAAGCAGGGATTGGAGATCCGCACCGACTTTGGCAGCCAGGGTTACGGCGGCCCCTGCCCGCCCGCTGGTCACGGCATGCACCGCTATCAGTTCACCGCCTGGGCCCTGCCCCATGATCTCGAGGTGAAGGCTGATACCCCGCCCGCTATGGTAGGCTACATGCTCAACAGCATGGCGCTCGGCAAAGCCACTCTGACCGCCACCTTCGTCACCCCCTAGGAGCCAACCGGATGAGCACTTCCCTGCTGCAACAGAGCCACTATCTCGGGATCCGCCAGCAGCCCCTGCACCGGGTGCTCATCTACGCCCCGACCCTTATCTGGGTCACCCAGGGGAGCAAGCAACTGTGGTGGCGCGAGCGACGTCTGTCGTTTGACAGGGAGCGGTGGCTGCTGATCCCGGCAGGCCACCAGCTCACCTTCGTCAATCAGCCGGAGCAGGGCAAGTTTCGCTCCCACGCCATCACGCTGCTGACCCCACCACCGCCGGAGTGGCTGGCCGAGTCAGCCCCTTCCCACGCCGACCTGGAGGAACCCGCCGTCAAGATCACCCCCGGGCTCGCCTTCTGCTTTGAGCTCATCAGCACCATGGCCGAACGGGGACTGAGCGAAGCAACCCAGGCCGAACTGCTGCGCGGTTTCTATGCCGAGCTACGGGCCGCCAACGCCCTCGGGTTGCTCTTTCCCGCCAGCACCATGACCCTCGCAGAGCGGCTGGCACGCTACCTGGCGGTGGAACCCGGCATGGACCACACCCTGGAGGCAGTGGCCCCCCACTTCTCCATGAGCCGCGCCTCCATGGTGCGCAAGCTGGCCGCCGAAGGTCGCAGCTTTCGCCAGTTGCTGGCTCAGGTGCGCATGAGTCACGCCCTCAATCTGTTGCAACAGGGCCTGACCCCGCTGGAGGTCGCCCTCGCCTGCGGTTATGACTCCCCCAGCCGCTTTGCCGCCCGCTTCAAACAGGAGTTTGGCCTGACGCCCCACCAATACCTGCACACCTGTCCTGCCAGATTGGCGAGCAACGAAAAGTAAAATATTACTTAAAGGCCATTCTATGTAACCTGATGTAACCCGGTGATCCCGCTCACATTGCCGCCTCTTCAGAGTGTGATCTCGCGCCAACGCTCCCTTTCCCCTTGCCATACAATGGCTACCGAACACCTTTTCACTAAAAATAAGCGTAAAAAATCTTCCTTTTAACCTACATAAACGGAATTGGAGCGAGAAATGTTTCGTAAAACTTTACTCTCGGTAGCCCTAGGCACCGCCCTGTTCGGACTGACCGCCTGCAACGATAACCAGACAGAGAGCTGCACAGTCGCCAAACCGGAGCAGGCCATCCAGTACAAGGACGTGATCGACCGTCGGGGAACACCAACCCAATTCCGCGACTTTGACAGCTACTCCAACCTCAAATACAACCCGCTGCTCGATCTGGGGGCATGGCACGGTTTCCTGCTGCCTGCCAGCGACAAGGAGTGGGGGGGCTTTACCGGCCCCATGGTCATCTCCGAGGAGTACAGCCTCTTCTTTGCCAGCGAGCTGGACAAGCTCACCCTGAGCGATGCGAGCGGCTGCCCGTTCCCGCTCACCAGCGCCCGCAAGCAGGAGGTGTACGCCATTCCCGGTGCGCTGGTGCAACGCTTCGAGTTCGAGCCCTTCACGCTGGAGCTGGAGCTGCGTTATGGCGATACCCGCACCGCCCTTATCCGCACCCGACTCATCAACCAGACCGATACCCCGCTCACCCTCAACCTCAACTGGCAGGGCGAATTGCTCAATCAATGGGATGCCAAGGATACGATTGCCAGCAAATATCCAGACTGGACCCGCACCATCAGCGAGAGCGACAAAGGAATCGAATTCCAGTTCGGCAAACTGCGCAGCACCTGGAACATCATGCAGAGCGGCAGCGCCCGCTATCGCATCGACCGCACCCTGCCAAGTCGCACCACCCTCGACCAGAAGACACTGGGCTACCAAAGCGACGCCAGCATTACCCTGGCCGCCAAGGGAAGCGAAGATATCTACACCCTGCAGAGCTATCTCCACTCCGCAGATGACGCCAGCCGCCATCAGCAGAGCCGTCAAGCCCTGCTGGCCAACCCGGCCAGCTATTTTGCCGACTCCATCCGCCGCTGGGAGAGCTACCTTGCCAAGGGTCTCTCCAATCAGGGGATCCCCGAGTCGGAGCGTCGCATCGCCGTCAAGGCGATGGAGACCCTCAACGGCAACTGGCGCTCCCCGGCTGGCGCCATCCTCCACGACGGGGTAACCCCCTCCAATACCGCCCGCTGGTTCGACGGCGTCTGGGCCTGGGACAGCTGGAAGCACGCCTATGCCATGGCACACTTCAACCCGGAGGTAGCCAAGAACAACGTGCGCGCCATGTATGACTATCAGGTACAGCCGGATGATCCGGTGCGACCGCAGGATGCGGGCATGGTGATCGACGCCGTCTTCTACAACAAGCTGGCGGATCGCGGTGGCGATGGCGGCAACTGGAACGAGCGCGATACCAAGCCGCCCCTTTCCGCCTGGGCCATCTGGGAAATCTACAGCGCCACCAAGGACAAGGCCTTTATCGCCGAGATGTATCCCAAGCTGCAGGCCTACCACGACTGGTGGTACCGCGCGCGGGACAACAACCGCAACGGCATCATCGAATATGGCGCCACCAAGCATGTGGAGCACAATGACGAGTACGGCAATATCACCTTCAAGGTGCAGTACTCCAACGGTATTCCCGCCGGGCTGGATCTCTCCAGCTGTACCAGTGAGGGGGATGGCTGGTATGCCTGCGCCGGTATGCCGCTCTATCAACAGGTGTTGAACGTGGGCGGTTACAGCGACATGGATATCGGTGCCCAGCACGGCGCCGGTTGGGAGTCAGGCATGGACAACGCCGCCCGCTTCGGCTTTATCGAACCGGGCCAGCTGCAACGCTATGCCGACAAGATTTATGGCGGAGATTTGGCCAAGGCACGTCAGGACTGGAACGTCGCCTTCTTTGAAAACCATCAGGACAATGGAGATTTGATCGGTTTCTCCATCGATCAGGAGTCAGTGGAGCTCAACGCCTTCCTCGCCAAAGAGAAACGCATTCTGGCAGACATGGCCGACCTGCTTGGCAAGCCGAACGACGCGAGCCGCTACCGCGATGGCGCGGCCCAGCTGGCTGGTTACATCAACAGCTGCATGTTCGATGAGGCGTCAGGCTTCTATTACGATCGTCAGATTGCTCAGGGGGATGTGGCTGACGGCAACGGCTGCGTCGGCAAATTGCTGACCGCCCGCGGCCGTGGCCCGGAAGGGTGGAGCCCGCTCTGGGCAGAGGTCGCCGACAAGGAGAAAGCGGCGCGGGTGCGCGAGGTCATGCTCAACGCCCAGGAGTTCAACACAAAGATTCCGCTGGGCACAGCCGCGCTGACCAACCCGGCCTACGACCCCAATATCTACTGGCGCGGCCGGGTATGGCTCGATCAGTTCTACTTCGGGGTGAAGGGGCTGGAGAACTACGGCTACCGCAGCGATGCCGAGGCTCTGGTCAACAAGCTGTTCAACAACGCAGAGGGCTTGGCGGGCAGCGGCCCCATCCGCGAAAACTACAATCCGGAGACCGGCGCCATGCAGGGGGCAAGCAACTTCAGCTGGAGCTCGGCCCACCTCTATATGCTCTATCGCAACTTCCTGAAACCACAGGCGTAAGCTTGCTCCACCATGCAAAAGGCCTCCGGATGGAGGCCTTTCTGTTTTCACTCAAGTTGCACTCACACAATACCCGCCACGCTGCGGGTTCGGGCTCGTCTTAGCCGGTCGTGAGCGGCAGAGAGAGGCGTTTGGCCAGAGCCTGGAAGTGCTGACTCACCTCAGCCCCGAACAGGGGGTCGCCAATGGCGCGGTTCTGCCAGTTTTGCTCCAGATGACGCCAGTCATCCTCGGTCAGGGAGTCACGCAGATGGGGGAAGATCACCCCCTCTTCGTAGTTCATGTGCGCCTCTTGCAGCTCCACGAAGCGCTCCAGCTTGGTAGTGAACTGATCGAGCGGAATCACCGCATCCATCAGGATCATCTCCACCATCTCCTTGAGATCGGCCCCGGCCTCCAGCAGCTTGACGTGCTCCTCCTGCAGGCGGTTGGCGACCTCACCCTCCACCACCCGATATTTCAGGTAGTAGTCATAGATGAGATCTTCCTTGGGATGATGGTACTTGTCAGAGACCTCCCGTAGGTAGTCGATGACATCGCGCACCAGAAAATAGCTGATGGGCTCTTCGGCACGGATGGCTGCCAGCTTGTGCTTGAGCAGCTCCAAAAGTCGGGCGATGTTGAGATGGTCCTTGTGCAGACTGGATAACATGGGCACTCCTTGGCTCTGAATTAATCTCATGTCCCTGAGTATACGGTCATTTGTCGCCCGAACTTTGCACTCAATCAAGTGGGATGCAGACAGATTTCCACTCTATCGGACTCTTGCCCTGTTGTTCCAGCAAGCGATTGGTCTCGCTAAAGTGGCCGCAACCGATGAAACCGCGGTGGGCAGATAGTGGGCTCGGGTGCGGCGCGGTCAGCACATAGTGTCGCTGGCGGTCGATGAAACGTCCCTTCTTCTGGGCATGTGCCCCCCACAGCAGGAACACCACGCCCTGACAGCTGGCATTGATCTGTTCGATGACCCGATCGGTAAAGGTCTCCCATCCCAGATGGGCGTGGGA
The DNA here is from genome assembly GCF_019048085.1 of Aeromonas sp. FDAARGOS 1416. Lineage (NCBI taxonomy): Bacteria > Pseudomonadati > Pseudomonadota > Gammaproteobacteria > Aeromonadales > Aeromonadaceae > Aeromonas > Aeromonas sp. FDAARGOS 1416. Next base: position 2,557,204 of record NZ_CP077301.1, read on the forward strand.
ATGGGCCTGACCGGCCTGCACCGTCAGCACAGTGTTGAGCAGCAAGACACCTTGTTTGGCCCAGGATTCGAGAAAGCCGTGATTGGGTGTGACGAAACCTGGCAGGTCACGCTGCATCTCTTTATAGATGTTGACCAGTGAGGGAGGCGTACGCACGCCGGGCAGAACGGAGAAGCAGAGCCCGTGCGCCTGATTGGGGCCGTGGTAGGGATCCTGCCCCAGGATCACCACCTTGACCTGATCCAGCTCGGTCAGCTTGAAGGCATTGAACACATCGGTGGCTGGCGGGTAGATCACCTTGCCCGCTTCCCGCTCGGCTCTGACAGTTGCCAGCGTACTCTTGAAATAGTCCTGCTCTTTCTCAGAGCCAATCACATCACTCCAGGTCAGCACCCCGGCCTCCTCACTTGATACGGCGAAGGGATCAGGATAGGGGGCCAGCCCGCAAGACGCAACCGTGGCTCACGCTTTCCAGAGCCTGGCTAGGCGCCCCGAGCGCTCCAGCTTGAGCAGGCCGGTATTGAACAGCAGCATCAGACGGCGCGCCTCGGGATCTGCCTTGCGCATCAGCAGGTATCCCGGTTGCGACCAGATGGGGTCGGCGGCACCGGTCAGTGACAGCGATTGGGGATGACGAACGAGCGCCTGCTGGAACAGAGTCTGTGCCACCTGCTCATCCATCACCAGATAGTGGATCCGCCCGTCAAGCAGCTTGCCCATGCTCTCCTCATCGGAATCTGACCACTCGAGGGTGAGCCCGGCTTGGCGAGCGGCAAAACCATCGCCATAGAAGTAGCCACGAGTCACCCCGACCGGCTCGTGTTTCAGCTCACCCAGATTGACCGCGGGCGTACCGGTCAGCGTCATCAGGCGAGTGGTGAAATGGCCGAGCGAGGCGGAGAGATAGAAAAGCTGCTCCCGCTCGCGGGAGCGAAACCAGGGCATGGTGACCACATAGCGCCCCTCCAGAGTCAGTCGGTAAGCCTCGGCCCAGGAATAGAAGTGAAAGCTGACATCGAGCCCCTCTTCGGCAAAGGCCTGGCGCACCACCTCACAGAGAAAGCCCTGATTGGGCAACGACTCACTGATATAGGGCGGCCACTCGCCCACAGCAATACGCACCGTCTCGGCCCGCACCGCAACACTGCTTGCCCAGCAACAGCACAGGGCGAGCCATACCCACTTTCGCCACCCATTATTCACCCGGCACTCTCCTCGTTTTTTTTGCTGAGTGTAGCCAACCCCTCAATTAACCTCAGAAAAAGCCGAAAAGATGTAGTTAAATTACTAGATTGACGAGATAAAAGATGCATAATTTGGATATCTTACAAAATCAGAAAAATGACCTATTTTTGATTCAACTCAAGAATTTAATCCCATTGAAATGGCGCTTTGTTGGATTTTCTTGATCTGGATCAATTTTGGTAATATTACCACCGTGGTATATATGACCCCATCAAAGAAAAGGTGTAAGGCAAGGGCCCTTTAAGTCATCGCCATCGACGGTAGCTTAAATACATCAGGGTAATTTCCTTACAGTTGGATTCGCGTTCCCATTGAGGAGTCATACCATGATCAAAGGCATTCAAATCACCCAGGCCGCCAACACCGCTCTGCTGAACTCTTTCTGGCTGCTGGACGAAGAGAAGCAACAAGCTCGCTGCATCTGCGTCAAAGGCGATGCTTTCGCTGCTGATCAAGAAGTGCAACTGGCTGACCTGGGTCAGTTCGAATACCGCGAACTGCCGGTTCAGGCTGAACCTGCTGTTGAAGGTGGCCAGCACCTGAACGTCAACGTGCTGCGTCGCGAAACTCTGGAAGATGCTATCGAAAACCCGGAGAAGTACCCGCAGCTGACCATCCGTGTGTCTGGCTACGCAGTGCGTTTCAACGCCCTGACCCCGGAACAGCAGCGTGACGTGGTTACCCGTACTTTCACCCAGAGCCTGTAATCAGCGCCCTGCAGTGAAGAGCTGATACTCGCTGTATCGGCACAAAAAAACGGCCAATCGGCCGTTTTTTTATGCGTGCTTGTCACCGCATCCTTATCAAAAAATGCCCCGCATTGCGGGGCATTTTCATCAGGCATGACAGCGTCGGGATCAGGCCGAGGTATCGAGGGGTTCGAAGCCCTTGATCAGGTCATCGATGGCCTTCATCTGTTTGAGGAAGCCTTCCAGCTTCTCCAGCGGCAGGGCGCTCGGGCCATCGCAGCGGGCAATTTTCGGATCCGGGTGGGACTCGATAAAGAGACCGGCCAGACCGACCGCCATGCCGGCGCGCGCCAGCTCGGTCACCTGCTCGCGACGGCCACCGGAGGCGGCACCCAGCGGATCACGGCACTGCAGGGAGTGGGTCACGTCAAAGATCACCGGATAGCCACCGGTGCTCTTCTTCATCACGCCCAGACCCAGCATGTCCACCACCAGGTTGTCGTAGCCGAAATTGGCACCGCGCTCACACAGGATCAGCTGATCGTTGCCGCACTCCTCGAACTTGTCGGTGATGTTCTTCATCTGGCTTGGGCTGAGGAACTGCGGCTTCTTGATGTTGATAACGTTGCCGGTGCGGGCCATGGCTTCCACCAGATCGGTCTGGCGCGCCAGGAAAGCGGGCAGCTGGATAACGTCAACCACCTCGGCGACCGGCTTGGCCTGATGGGGTTCGTGCAGATCGGAGATGACCGGCATGCCGAAGGTCGCTTTCAGCTCCTGGAAAATCTTCATCCCCTCTTCCAGACCCGGACCGCGGTAAGAGTGGATGGAGGAGCGGTTGGCCTTGTCCCAGCTCGCCTTGAAGACAAACGGGATGCCCAGCTTGCTGGTCACTTCCACGTACTTCTCGCACACTGCCATCGCCATGTCGCGGGATTCCAGCACGTTCATGCCACCAAACAGCACGAAGGGTTTGTCATTGGCAACGTCGATCTGGTTGATCTTGATATTCTTCTGTTCCATCTAAGACATCCTTAATAAAAGGGCCTGAAGCCAAGTTACTCCGTTGCAGCCGAGCGCAGCGGCCTTGATATTCTTCTGTTTCAACTCCAAGACATCCTAAATAAAAGGGCCTGAAGCCAAGTTACTCCGTTGCGACCGGACGCAGCGGCCTTGATATTCTTCTGTTTCAGTTTCAAGCCGCCCTTAATGGAGGGGCTTGGGGCTCAGATCCAGCGCGGCCAGCTGCACTTTCAGCACATCGGCGACCGGATCGTCCGGGCATTGTTCAATAAAATATTCAAAATCGTCGGCGGCCTGGCGCGGGCAGTCGAGCTGCTCGTAGATAAAGCCGCGATCCCGCGTCTCGAGCGGATCGCCAGGCTTCATCCGCAGCAACAACTCGCTGCAGCGTAGTGCCTCGGGCATGCGATCTTCCCGCAGCAGGGCCCCCTTGCTGACGTTGAGCAGCCGTTCGATGATCTCCCACTGGCCGGAGGGCTGCAGGTAGTCGGGGGTCAAGGTCGCCAAGTCCCCCAGCGCACCGCGCAGCAGCAGCTCGATGCGGGCCAGACTCAGCTCGTCGCCGGTAAAGGGGTCGACATAGACCTCCCCCTCGCCACCGGCAAAGCTCACCAGGAAGTGGCCGGGGAAGCAGATCCCCTCCACATCAAGCCCGAGCTTGCGCCCAAGCTGGATGATGAGAATGCCGAGACTGACCGGGATCCCCTTGCGCTGCACCAGCACCTGATTGAGATCGCAGTTGTTGGCAGAGAAATAGTCCTGCCAGTCGCCATGAAAACCGAGGCTGTGGTAGAAGCCTTGCAGCAACTGCTGGCGCACCTCGTCGCAGGTGCCCTCTTCGATCTGCTCGTCCAGCCACTCGTCCAGCAGGTTCAACTCGCGCATCCCCTCCTCGACCGAGCCATAAATCTCGTCGCTAACTGACAACGCCAGCTCGGTGATGTCGTGGGCTTCGAAATCGGTCCATTCGTCTATGTGTAACATTCTCTTCATGCCTTAGCCGAACACACTCGTCTGTTTGAGCACTGCCAACTTGGCAATAAAGTAGATCCAGCCGAGCGCCCCCAGAAAGGAGCACCAGCGCACCAGATTGCTTTTGGCCAGCCGCAGCGCCATCGCCGCCAGAAATACCAGCACCAGAATGGCCATCAGCTTCTCGCTGAGCCAGGGCGTTCCGTTATTGAGCGGGTTGAGATCCAGCACCATGCAGAGCAATACGCCGGAGAGCACCACCAGACCGTTGAGCCAGCCGCTGACCTTCATCACCGGCGCGCTATAGGCTCGGCCAGTGGCAGTCTGTACCCAGTAGAAGCGGAGCATAAACATCAGCACGGCCCCGGCAATCAGGGTGAGGTGCAGGTGTTTGAGCACAAAAACCATATTCAATCCTTGCATGGGGGCGCACAGGCAACCCGCCGTGTAACAGTGAGGAACCGTCAGCGCAGCGGGCAGAGGCCCAGCGTCACCCTGTCGTTATCCCCGTAATCGCGCACCGTGGCTACCTCGCGGTAGCCGCCATCACGCAGCAACTGACGCACCGCCTCCCCCTGATCCCAGCCATGCTCCAGCAGCAACCAGCCATCGGTCAGCAGATAAGCGGGGGCGTGGGCCACGATGTGGCGGATATCAGCCAGCCCGGCGTCATCGGCAACCAGCGCCGAGCGGGGTTCAAAGCGCACGTCACCCTGCTCGAGATGGGGATCGGCGCCATCAATATAGGGGGGATTGGAGACAATCACCGCAAAACGTGGCGTTTCGTCGCGATCCGGCTCGCCAAGGGGCTCGAACCAGCTACCGTCGCGCACCTCGATGGGTAACCCCAGTGCGGCGCTGTTCTCGCGGGCCAGCGCCGCGGCATCGGCCATCCGATCCACCGCCCACACATCGAGCTCGGGCCGCTCGGACTTGAGCGCCAGCGCGATGGCGCCGGTGCCAGTGCCCAGATCCAGCACGGCGCACGGCCCTTGCGGGATTCTGGTCAGCGCCTGCTCGACCAGCACCTCGGTATCGGGGCGCGGGATCAGGGTCGCCGGGCTCACCTTGAGGGGCAGCGACCAGAACTCCCGCTCGCCCACCAGATGGGCGATGGGTTCGCCGTTGAGACGACGAGCCAGCCACGTCTGCAGGGTGGCCTGCTGGGCGGCATCCAGCTCATGTTCGGGCCAGGTCATCAGATAGCTGCGACGACACCCGAGCAGATGACAGAGCAGTACATCGGCATCGGCGCGGGGGGACTCCCCCTCAGCCAACACAGTCATGATATGGGCGCGGGCCTGCTGGATCTGCATCAGTGCCACTCCACCTTATGGGCAGAACACTTAATGCGAGCTTGCCGGATCACCATCTGCATTAGTTGTTCTCGGCCAGCGAGGCGAGCTGATCGGCCTGATACTCCTGCACCAGCGGCGTGATGACGCAGTCCAGATCCCCTTCCAAAATTTCGGAGAGACGGTAGAGGGTCAGGTTGATGCGATGCTCGGAGAGGCGGCCCTGCGGGTAGTTGTAGGTGCGAATGCGCTCGGAGCGATCACCGGAGCCCACCAGATTGCGGCGGGTGCTCTGCTCGGCGGCGCGGTGGCGCTCATCCTCGGCCGCTTGCAGGCGGGCGGAGAGCACCGACATCGCCTTGGCGCGGTTCTTGTGCTGGGAGCGCTCGTCCTGACACTCCACCACCAGACCGGTCGGCAGGTGGGTGATGCGGATGGCCGAGTCGGTCTTGTTGACGTGCTGACCACCGGCACCGGAGGCGCGGAAGGTGTCGATCTTCAGATCGGAAGGATTGATCTCGATCTGCTCGGCTTCCGGCACTTCCGGCAGCACGGCGACGGTACAGGCGGAGGTGTGCACCCGGCCCTGAGATTCGGTCTCCGGCACCCGCTGTACCCGGTGACCACCGGATTCAAACTTGAGGCGGCCATAGACGCGCTCGCCGTCGATCTTGGCGATCACCTCCTTGTAGCCACCATACTCACCGTCATTGCAGCTGACGATGGAGACGCGCCAGCCCTGACGCTCGGCAAAGCGGGAGTACATGCGGAACAGGTCACCGGCAAAGATGGCCGCTTCGTCGCCACCGGCACCGGCGCGGATCTCCAGATAGCAGTTGTTGTCATCCTTGGGATCCTTGGGCAGCAACATCAGTTGCAGCTCCTGCTCCAGCGCCTCCAGATTGGCCTTGGCCAGCGGCAGCTCCTCCTGCGCCATCTCGCGCAGGTCGGCATCGTCCTCCTCCAGCATCATCTGGGTGGTCTCCAGATCATCCTGAGCCTGACGGTAACGCTGGAAGGCGTGAACGATATCTTCCAGCTGGGCATATTCGCGGGTCAGGGCGCGGTAGCGATCCTGATCCGAGACCACGTCTGGCTCGCCGAGCATGGCCTGTACTTCTTCGTGGCGCTCGATGAGGCCTTCCAGCTTTCTGATCAGTGACGGATTCATAACTCTTGCATTCTCAATGGAGGACGGGACAACCGGCAGGTTGCCCGAAAATTATGGCTCTTGTGACAACCCCAGCGCCTGCCGCAAGCGGGAGAGCTCGCTCTGATCCCCCTGGGAGGCAGCCTGGCGCAACGCCTGGGTCGGCGCGTGGATCAATTTGTTGGTGAGGCGATGGGCCATCGCCTTGAGCGCCTGTTCGGCACTCTCGCCCTGCGCCAATGCCAGCAGGGCCCGTTGCAACTCTTCATCAGCCACTTGCTGTGACTGATGGCGGTAATCGCGAATGAGGTCGACCGAGCTCTGGCCACGATACCAGCCCATAAACTCGTCGCGCTCTTCCTGCACGATCACTTCCGCCTGCGCGGCAGCCCGTTTACGGGTTTCGAGGTTCTGCTCAATGATCCCCTGCAAATCATCCACCGTGTAGAGATAGGCATCGGAGAGCTCATCGACTTCGGCTTCGATGTCGCGCGGCACGGCAATATCCACCAGAAACATGGGTTTGAAGCGGCGGGCCTTCAGCGCGCGCTCCACCATCCCCTTGCCGATGATGGGCAGTGGACTGGCGGTCGAGCTGATGACAATATCCGCCTCGTGCAGATAGTCGGGGATCTCTTCGAGCGTCATCACCTGGGCGCCGAATTCGGCCGCCAGGGTCTGGGCACGCTGCAGGGTGCGGTTCGCCACCATCATCTTGGTCACGTTCTGCTCGCGCAGATGACGGGCCACCAGTTCGATGGTTTCGCCAGCACCGACCAGTAGCACCTTGGTCTGGGAGAGATCGGAAAAGATCCGCCGACCCAAGCTGACGGCGGCAAACGCCACCGACACGGCACTGGCGCCAATCTCGGTATCGGTACGCACCCGTTTGGCCACCGAGAAGGATTTCTGGAACAGCCGCTCCAGCGCCCCCTTCACCGACTCCGCCTGCTGGGCGTGGGCATAGGATTGCTTGATCTGCCCCAGGATTTGCGGCTCCCCCAACACCAGCGAGTCGAGCCCGCACGCCACCCGCATCAGGTGGCGCACAGCCTCTTCATCGTGATGCTGATAGATGGCCGTGACCAGTTCGGCCGCGTCCAGCCCGTGGAACTGCTGCAACCAGCGCAGCACTTGCTCCTGCCGCTCCCCGTCCAGATTGCAATAGAGTTCGGTCCGGTTGCAGGTGGAGACGATCACCGCCTCGCTGACACCGGGTTGGCTCACCAGCTCACGCAAGGCGCGATCGATGCAGTCCGGGCCAAAGGCGACCCGTTCCCGCAAGGCGACACTGGCGGTGTTGTGGTTGATTCCGAGGGCAAGCAAACTCATGAGTGGGCGACGATCATTTCATACGCTGGGTGCAAAGGCTGCCAATTGTACGAGAAAGGGTAAGTCTTTAAAAGCAATACGGCCGCCCCGTATACTGTGGCAAATTCCTCTCTCTGGAGCCGTCTCGTGCTGCTACGTATTTTTACCCTCACCTGCCTGCTGTTGCTGGCAGGTTGTGCCACCACCCAGCCCCAGCGTGACCAGGTGAACTGGAACCAGGAGCGGGCCCGCCTCGAGCAGCTGACCCACTGGCAGCTCTCTGGCAAGATGGCCATCATCACGCCACAGCAAAAGGGCAGCGCCCGTCTCAACTGGCAGCAGGATGGGGAGGATTATCGCCTCAACCTCACCAGCCTGATTGGCACCAGCATTCTGGAACTCTCCCGCAGCAAGGGGGAGATCACCCTGCTCGACAGCGACGGCAATCGCCACCAGAGCCAGGATGCCGAAGCGCTCATCTATCAACTGACCGGCTGGAATATTCCGGTTGCGGGATTGCCAGAGTGGATCAAGGGGCTGCCAGGTCAGGCGGAGTTTGAACTCAACCCCGACAGCAGTCTGGCCAGCGTGCGCGACGGCCAGTGGCAGATCGTCTATGGCGATTATCGGGATCAGGATGGCTACCGCCTGCCGCACCAGCTGACCATGACCGGCCAGAACAGCCGCCTCAAGCTTCAGATCAACCAATGGACTCTTGCACGTTAATGGCTTCCACACGCTGGCCGGCACCGGCCAAACTCAACCTGTTTTTACACGTCAATGGCCGTCGTCCCGATGGCTATCACGAGCTGCAAACCCTGTTTATCTTCCTCAACCACAGCGACTGGCTCGAGTTCGAGGTGATACCGAATAGCGACACTCTCACCCTGAGCCCGGCCATTCCCGGTGTGCCGGATGAGCAGAATCTAATTATTCGGGCGGCGCGGCTGCTCCAGGCAACTCTGCCGAGCCCGCAAGGTGCCCATATCCGGCTGGAGAAAGTGCTACCCATGGGCGGCGGCATTGGCGGCGGTTCGTCCGATGCAGCGACCACGCTGGTGGCGCTTAACCACCTCTGGCAGGCGGGTTTGAGTGAAGATGAACTGGCAGCACTTGGCGTCCAGTTGGGGGCCGATGTGCCGGTGTTTGTCCGTGGCAAGGCGGCCTTTGCCGAAGGGGTGGGCGAGCGGCTGCAACCGGTCGAACTGCCCGATGCCTGGTATCTGGTACTCAAGCCCGATTGCCATGTAGCGACCGCGGCCGTATTCCAGGATCCGGACCTGCCGAGAGCCACGCCAAAAATGGCGCTGGACAACCTGCTGGAAGGCGAGTGGAAAAACGATTGCGAATCACTGGTGAAAAAGCGCCACCCCGAGGTTGCCAATGCGCTCGGCTGGTTGCTAGAATACGCGCCGTCAAGAATGACGGGCACAGGAGCCTGCGTCTTTGCTCAATTTGAAGACGAAGTGACTGCTCGGGAAGTGTTGGCCTGCGTGCCGAAGGGACTTGATGGGTTTGTCGCCAAGGGCGAGAACATATCACCTCTCTTCTCCACATTGCAACAGTTCAAATGATTGGGGTATCGCCAAGCGGTAAGGCAGCGGGTTTTGATCTCGCCATTCCTAGGTTCGAATCCTAGTACCCCAGCCAATTTTACCGAACGGTATTGATGATGATTAACGTGGCCGGTTTTGCACTCGGCCACGGATTCGGGTTACCGGTATCATCACATTCATTGGGCAGCAGACACCTTGTACGTTATCTTGATAAATCGTTTGCCCCAAAACGATAGGGTCTGATTTCAGACTCCCCCACATACTGGATGCAACCCCGAGGTTTCAAACCGTGCCTGACATGAAGCTGTTTGCTGGTAACGCAACGCCGGAACTAGCCCAGAAGATCGCAGATCGCCTGTTTATCAAACTCGGCAATGCTGCCGTAGGTCGCTTTAGCGACGGCGAGATCAGCGTACAGATCAATGAGAATGTACGTGGTGGCGATATCTTCATCATTCAATCCACCTGTGCCCCGACCAACGACAATTTGATGGAATTGATCGTCATGGTGGATGCTCTGCGTCGTGCTTCAGCTGGCCGTATCACTGCCGTTATCCCCTACTTTGGTTATGCCCGTCAGGACCGCCGTGTCCGCTCCGCCCGTGTACCCATCACCGCCAAGGTTGTCGCTGACTTCCTCTCCAGCGTCGGTGTGGATCGCGTGCTGACCGTTGACCTGCATGCCGAGCAAATTCAAGGTTTCTTCGACGTTCCGGTAGACAACGTGTTCGGTAGCCCGGTGCTGCTGGAAGACATGAAGTCCAAGAACCTCGAGTCTCCTGTCGTTGTCTCCCCGGACATCGGTGGCGTCGTGCGTGCCCGCGCCATCGCCAAGCTGCTGGATGACACCGACATCGCCATCATCGACAAGCGCCGTCCCCGCCCGAACGTCTCCCAGGTCATGCACCTGATCGGTGACGTTGCAGGCCGCGACTGCATCATCGTTGATGACATGATCGACACCGGCGGCACCCTGTGCAAAGCCGCAGAGGCCCTGAAAGAGCGCGGTGCCAAGCGTGTATTCGCCTACGCTACCCACCCGGTCTTCTCCGGTTCCGCCGTCGAGAACATCAAGAACTCCGTGATCGATGAACTGATCATCACCGACTCCATCCCGCTCACTGCGGAGATGAAAGCGGTAGGCAAGGTCAAGCAGCTGACTCTGTCAACTGTACTGGCCGAAGCCATTCGTCGCATCAGCAACGAAGAGTCCATCTCTGCCATGTTTGAGCATTGATAGATTCAGCAATAACGAAAACCGCCATCAGGCGGTTTTCGTCTTTCTGGACCTTCTCTTTCCAACTTTCTGCTATCTGGTACGACCCTGCCCCCGGCAGGCTTAAGGATTTACCCATGAATTGCTTGCGTCCCCTCCTGCTCGCGACCCTCACCTCCGCCCTGTTCGCCTGTCAGCCCGTCAAAGAAAACCCGCCCTTCGTGCTGACCCTGGCTCACATGAACGACACCCACTCCCAGTTTGATCCGGTCAATGCCGAGATCAAAGGGCAGATCTTTGCCCAGCAGGGGGAGACGGACACCCTCTATACCCGCTTTGGCGGTTATCCGCGCCTGCTGACCATGGCGAAAGCCTATCAGGCCGATGCGCTGGCCCAGAACCACGCCTTGCTGCTGCTGCACGGCGGCGATGCCTGGCAGGGCAGCGGCTACTTCAAACTCAACGAGGGGATGGCCAACGCCGAGTTGCTGAGCCAGTTCGGCCTCGATGCCATGGCCCTTGGCAACCACGAGTTCGATCTGGATAACCAGAAGCTGGCCCGCTTCATCGAGGGGGTCAACTTCCCGGTTCTGGCCGCCAACCTCGACACCAAGGCCGATCCAGCCCTCAGCAAGGCTGACAACCTCAAGCCCTTCGTGGTCTACGCCTTTGACGGCAACCAGAAGAGCCCGGTCACCGATCTCGACAACCTGCCGCAAGGCAAACAGCTGGTCGCCGTCATCGGTCTGGTGCTGGAAGACATGGGCAATATCGCCCCCAACGTCGGCAAACTGCGCTTTGGCAAGGAGGTCGCCTCGGCTCAGGCCACGGTCGACATGCTGCAAGCCAAGGGGATCCATCAGATCGTGGCGCTCACCCACATCGGCAACGAGCGGGATCTGGCGCTGGCCGCCAAGGTAAACGGCCTCGATGCCATAGTCGGTGGCCACTCCCACAGCCTGCTCGGCGATTTTCGCAACATTGGCTGGGGCAAGACCGGCGATTACGCCAAGCTGGTGACCAATCCGGATGGCATCGGCAAAACCTGCGTGGTGCAGGCAGGCTCCTACGCCCAGGCCATCGGTCTGGCACAGGTGACCTTTGACAGCCAGGGTCAGGTGACCGACTGCCAGGGCCACAACAGCCTGCTGGCCAGCCGCGACTTCTTCGCCGATGCGGCGCGCAAGCAGCCCCTCGACGACGCCCGCAGCAAAGAGGCGAGCCAGTTTGTCGACAACCAGCCCAATTTGGTGACCGTGGATGAAGATCCGCGCCTGCGCGGCATCATCGACAGCCACTACAAACCGGCGCTGGAGAAAGCCTACGGCCCGGTGATCGGCACCATCCCCGAGCAGCTGCAAAATGCCCGTCGTCCCGGTGACAACGGCAGCGACAGCCACGGCTCAGATGTAGCGCCGCTGGTTGCCGAAGGGGAGTTCTACTGGGCCAATACCCCTGCAGTGCAAGCCCTGACCGGCGGCCCGGTCGACTTCGCTCTGGTGGCAGTGGGCGGCGTGCGCGCCGACCTGCCCGCTGGCGAATGGCGCGAGGGGGATAGTGCCCTCACCCTGCTGCCGTTCAAGAACCAGCTCTCGGTGCTGACCCTGACTGGCGCCGAGGTACGCGCCCTGCTGACCGAGACCATCACCGCCACCCTGCCCGCCAGCGCCCATGCAGGCAAGTTCCCCTATGGCGGCCACCTGCGTTACACCTTCCAGGAGACCGACGCAGGCAAGGCGGGCACCCTGACCCAATTGCAGCGCAAGACCGCAAGCGGCGAGTGGCAAGATCTGGTGGATAGCCAGCACTATCGGGTGGTGATGAACGCCTACAGCGCCAACGGCAACGATGGCTGGCAAGCACTGGCCAATGCCCAGCGCCAGAAGAGCGAGCGGGTCGATATCGCCAGCGTCAATGGCAAGCTGACCGCCTTCCCGGTGCTGAAGGTGGTACAAAACGGCGAGCTGCTGAGCGCCGTCTATGCCCCGGGCCAGCCCCTCGATTGCAAAGCCAGCGGCGTGGATTGCGGCACCGATGCAGCGTCTTTCGTGGAGTATGTGCGCGATGCCCGTCCCACCCTGACCGCACTGGATGAAGAGACCGTCACCCTGCGGCGTGCCAAATAACGACGGTAGTCAACCGGGCACAATCCATCGGTAAACTGAAACGGGCCTCTTGCAAGAGGCCCGTTTGCCCACCGTTAGCCACCCATTGCCCGCAATAATGCTGCAAATCCCGCCATAACATGCGCATTGGTTGAGTGATCGCCACTCGGCGGCTAGAATATTGCGTCCTATTGCCCTGGGTAGTGTGCCCACGGCAGCTGCGAGTGAAGACATCAAGCGTGACAAGCGAAATCAAACTGATCGTCGGACTGGGCAACCCCGGCCCGGAATATGCCAAGACCCGCCACAATGCGGGCGCCTGGTATGTGGAGCAACTGGCCCGCTGGCACAATGTCAGCCTGCGTGAAGAACCCAAGTTCTTCGGCCATACTGCCCGCATCCTGGTCGAGGGGCAGGATGTGCGGTTGCTCATCCCGAACACCTATATGAACCTCTCTGGCAAGGCGGTGGCCGCACTGGCGCGTTTTTATCAGATTGAGCCGGAAGCGATGCTGGTGGCCCATGACGAACTGGATCTACCGCCAGGCATCGCCAAGTTCAAGCAGGGTGGTGGTCATGGTGGCCATAACGGCCTCAAGGACATCATCGCCAAGATGGGCAACAACAATAACTTCTTCCGGCTGCGTCTCGGGATCGGCCATCCCGGCAGCAAAGAGCAGGTGGCAGGCTTCGTCCTGACCAAGGCCCCCAGCAGTGAACAGAACCTGATCGACGCCGCGCTGGACGAGTCCCTGCGCGCCACCGACATCCTGTTCAAACAAGATATGACCAAGGCCATGAATCGCTTGCACAGCTTCAAGGCTGAAAAGGGTTAGGTCGGTTTGACCCTGTACGGGCATTGTGCCGGTACATGAGCAACGACCAGAACAAGCATGACATGGGCCGCCTGCGGGCGACCCCCAACAGCATCCATCAAGTAAGGTAACAATCCATGGGTTTTAAATGCGGTATCGTGGGCCTGCCCAATGTAGGCAAATCCACCCTGTTCAACGCGCTGACCAAGGCCGGTATCGAAGCCGCCAACTTCCCGTTCTGCACCATCGAGCCGAACACTGGTGTGGTGCCGATGCCGGATCCCCGCCTCGATCAGCTGGCTGCCATCATCAATCCGCAGCGCGTTGTGCCGACCACCATGGAATTCGTCGACATCGCCGGTCTGGTTGCCGGTGCCTCCAAGGGTGAAGGTCTGGGTAACCAGTTCCTGGCCAACATCCGTGAAACCGAAGCGATCGGCCACGTAGTGCGCTGCTTCGACGACGAAAACATCATTCACGTTGCCGGCAAGGTCTCTCCCGCTGACGATATCGAAGTGATCAACACCGAGCTCGCCCTGTCGGATCTGGACGCCTGCGAGCGTGCCATTCACCGTCAGTCCAAGCGTGCCAAAGGCGGCGACAAGGATGCCAAGCTGGAAGTCGAAACCCTGGAGAAGATCAAGGTCGCACTGGAAAACGGCCAGATGATCCGCGGCATGAAGCTGGATAAAGAAGAGCTGGCCGCTGTCAGCCACCTCAACTTCCTGACCCTGAAACCAACCATGTATATCGCCAACGTGGCGGAAGATGGCTTCGAGAACAACCCCTATCTGGACAAGGTGCGTGAAATCGCCGCCGCCGAGAACGCGGTCGTGGTCGTGGTCTGCTGTGCCATCGAAGCCGACATTGCCGAACTGGACGACGAAGATCGCGCCGAGTTCATGGCTGACCTTGGTATCGAAGAGCCGGGCCTGAACCGCGTGATCCGCTCCGGCTACCAGCTGCTCAACCTGCAGACCTACTTCACCGCTGGCGTGAAAGAGGTGCGTGCATGGACCATTCCGGTCGGCGCCACTGCCCCGCAAGCGGCTGGCAAGATCCACACTGACTTTGAAAAAGGCTTTATTCGCGCCCAAACCATCGCCTTTGAAGACTTTATCAACTATAAGGGTGAGCAAGGCGCCAAGGAAGCGGGCAAGATGCGCGCTGAAGGGAAAGATTACATCGTCAAAGATGGCGATATCATGAATTTCCTGTTCAACGTCTAATCCCATGACAGGCCAGCATTTGCTGGCCTGTTTTTTATCTGCCATTGCCCGGGCAATAATGGCAATGTCTTAAAAAAAACCAGATTGTTGGGCTTTTGCGCAACAGAGACCAATAACTGGTCAAACGCACTCAAATTGCGTTTTTCTGGCAAAAAAAGGGTTGACGCCCCAGAGCCAGATACGCATAATTCGGCCCGCACGGTGACGAGGTAACGACTCACCGGAAGCAAGGTTGGCTATGTAGCTCAGTTGGTTAGAGCATCGCACTCATAATGCGGGGGTCACAGGTTCGAATCCCGTCATAGCCACCATCTCTAGTTGGGGTATCGCCAAGCGGTAAGGCAGCGGGTTTTGATCTCGCCATCCCTAGGTTCGAATCCTAGTACCCCAGCCATTTTTAAAAGTTCTTTGCCAGTCTCGCGACTGTTGAGGAACGCTGTTGGGGTATCGCCAAGCGGTAAGGCAGCGGGTTTTGATCTCGCCATCCCTAGGTTCGAATCCTAGTACCCCAGCCATTTTTAAAAGTTCTTTGCCAGTCTCGCGACTGTTGAGGAACGCTGTTGGGGTATCGCCAAGCGGTAAGGCAGCGGGTTTTGATCTCGCCATCCCTAGGTTCGAATCCTAGTACCCCAGCCATTTCTCTGTTCTCTTCCACATCAGTGGTTGATAACAAACGGCTATGTAGCTCAGTTGGTTAGAGCATCGCACTCATAATGCGGGGGTCACAGGTTCGAATCCCGTCATAGCCACCATTATTTCTGTTGGGGTATCGCCAAGCGGTAAGGCAGCGGGTTTTGATCTCGCCATCCCTAGGTTCGAATCCTAGTACCCCAGCCATTTTTCTGTTCTCTTCCACATCAGTGGTCGATAACAAACGGCTATGTAGCTCAGTTGGTTAGAGCATCGCACTCATAATGCGGGGGTCACAGGTTCGAATCCCGTCATAGCCACCATTAATATTGCGGAAGTGGCGAAATTGGTAGACGCACCAGATTTAGGTTCTGGCGCCCTAGGCGTGAGAGTTCGAGTCTCTCCTTCCGCACCATTAATAGCAGTACCAAACAGACCAGCTCACGCTGGTTTTTTTGTGTCTGAAATTTGCCTCTCCCCAGTTTTTCTCTCGCTCCTCTATTAACCCAGCTCCACGTTAATTCCCGTTCACGTCACTCTTCACTGATTCCGAGCACGCCTTGCCACGCTTGTCTCCCAGACATAAAAAAGCGGCCCGCAGGCCGCTGGTGCACATATTCATCATCCCGGTTATCAGAACGGGAAGAACCAGGGGATCGCTACCACGCTGACCGCCATCACCAACAGGGTGAATGGCACCCCGATACGGATAAAATCGGCAAACTTGTAGTTGCCCGGCCCCAGCACCAGGGTATTGACCGGTGACGAGACCGGCGTCATAAAAGCGGCCGAGGCGGCGATGGCAATGGTCATGGCAAACGGATAGGGCGATACCCCCATCTGCTGGGCCGTGCCCAGCGCAATAGGCGCCATCAATACCGCCGTCGCCGTGTTGGAGATAAAGAGCCCGATCACCGCGCAGAGGGCAAACAGGCTGGCCAGCATGACCCGCGGCCCCATCTCCCCTACCGCATTGATCAGGCCACCGACGATCAGATCCACCCCGCCGGTTTTTTGCAGCGCCAGCGCGAAGGGGAGCATGCCGACGATGAGGATCAGGGTCGGCCAGTGGATCGACTTGTAGGCACTCTCCATATCGATGCAGCGAAACTTGCCCATCAGCAGACAGGCGATCAGCGCGGCAATCACGTTGGGCACCGGATCGGTCACCATCAGCAGTATCATTACTCCAAGACAGAAGATGGCATGAATGGCCTGGCTGCGGGCGGGGGCCATCTCGTCCACTTCAGCGGGCAACCCCATCAGCAGAAAGTCGCGGCTATGGGTCTGCAACTGTCTGATGTGGCTCCAGTTTCCTACCACCAGCAGGGTATCCCCCATCTGCAGCGGCTCGTCCACCAGCTTGCCTGCCAGCGCTTCACCGTCGCGGCGCAGCCCCACCACGCTCAGACCATAGCTGGAGCGGAAGGTCACCTCACGCACGCTTTTACCCAGCAGCTTGGACTCAGGGATCAGCGACACCTCGGCCATCCCCACCTCCCGCGCCTGATCGGAGAAGTACTCCCCGCGCAGGATCATGGGTTCGAGCCGCGCTTCGCTGCAAAACGTCCGCACATCCACCTCGGGGTCTGACATGTCGATCAGCAGCACATCCTTGGCCTGGAACTCACTGATCCCGGACACCGGCACCATCACCCGGCGAAACTTGCGCCAGCGCTCCACCCCGATGACGTGGGCACCATAACGGGCACGCAGTTGCAGCTCATCCAGGGTATGGCCAATCAGCGGGGAGTCCGGCCGCAGCGCCAGACGACGGGCCCGACCGGCCAATCGGTAGTCTCGAATGAGATCTCGCAGGGTGCGGCGCCCGGTCGGCTTGCCCTTGCCCTCTTCCCCTTCGCCCACCATGGAGCCGCGCACCAGCAGCATGTAGAGGATGCCCAGCCCCAGGATCAGCACGCCCATCGGGGTGAAATCGAAGAACCCGAAGCCGTGAATGCCGTGGCGCATCAGCTCACTGTTGACCACCATGTTGGGGGGCGTGGCCACCAGCGTCATCATGCCGCTGATCAGCCCGGCAAAACCGAGGGGCATCATCAGGCGACCGGCCGGGATCCCCATCCGGTTCGCCACGCTCAGCACCACCGGGATAAAGATGGCCACCACTCCGGTGCTGCTCATCACAGCACCCAGACTCGCCACCGCTACCATCAGCAACACCAGCAGCTTGGTCTCGCTGCTACCCGCCACCTTCACCAATGCATCCCCCACCTGATAGGCGATGCCGGTGCGCACCAGCCCCTCACCCACCACAAACAGGGCGGCAATCAGGATAACGTTGGGATCGCTAAAGCCCGCCAGCGCCTCCGGCAGGGTGAGGGTGCCGCTCAGCACAAAGAGGATAATGATCAACAGGGCGACCACATCCATGCGCACCTTGTTGGTCATGAAGAGATAGATGGCGCCAGCCAGCAGACAGAGCACCCAGACAAGCTCGGAATTCAATGCAACCTCCTTTTATCACGTGATTCTCCTCCCGGAGAGTGGACTCTATCAGACCACAGCCATGGCGCTATCATCTTGTGACATATCAATAAAGTCCGGCCCATCGGGGCACCATAACCCATCACTGCTGGAATAACCGGGCAGCAGCGGCGATTTCTTTGATATGGGCCAAGTACGGGGCGGACAAAAGTCCTGCCCCTCCTCCCCCTCACCCCTTAGAATGGCGCCCTCGCATACTAACCCTCATGTCCAAGGATCAGAAAATGAGCATATTCGAGCTGTTCAGCATCAATAACACCCTAGTGACCATACCGCTGGGTGGCGGCTATGCCATGTCATGGATTGAAGCCATCGGCACCCTGTTTGGTCTGGCCTGTATCTGGTTCGCCAGTCAGGAGAAAACCATCAACTACCTGTTTGGTCTGATCAACGTCACCCTGTTTGCCATCATCTTCTTCCAGATCCAGCTCTACGGACTGTTGATGCTGCAGCTGTTCTTCTTCTGCGCCAACGTCTACGGCTGGTACGCCTGGACCCGCCCGGCCAACGATCAGGGGGATACCCTGCAGATCCGCTGGCTCAGCAAATCCAAGCTGATAATGACCGCCGCCATGAGCGTGCTGGCCATCGCCCTGCTGACCCGCTATATCGACCCGGTCTTCGCCACCCTGGCGCGCACCTCGGTCTCCCTGCTCAACCTGTTTGGTGCCAACCTTGCCATCCCCGAGCCCTCCCCCGATGCCTTCCCGTTCTGGGATGCCAGCATGACGGTGCTCTCGGTCGTCGCCCAGATCCTGATGACCCGCAAATACGTGGAGAACTGGATCCTCTGGGTCGTCATCAACATCATCAGCATCGGTGTCTATGCCGCGCAGGGCGTCTACGCCATGTCGCTGGAGTACCTGATCCTGCTGTTTATCGCCGCCAACGGCACTCGCCTCTGGGTGATTGCCGCCAAGCGCCAGCCACAAGGTCTGTAAGCTATGCCGCTATTACCCCATCTTCAATGCCGCCCCGACCAGATTGCCGAGCGGGTGGTGTTGTGCGGCGACCCGGCCCGGGTCGACCGCATCGCCAGCCAGCTCGAACAGTGTGAAGTGCTGGGGCAAAACCGGGAGTTTCGCCTCATCAACGGCCGCTATCAGGGGCTGCCCATCACGGTTTGCAGCACCGGCATCGGCGGCGCCTCGGCCATCATCGCGCTGGAGGAGCTGGTGCAAGCCGGTGCCCACTCGCTCATTCGGGTCGGCTCCGCCGGTGCCCTGCAACACGACATCGGGCTGGGCGACCTTATCGTGGTGGAAGGGGCGATTCGCAATGAGGGCGCCTCACAGGCCTATCTGCCCGCCGAGTACCCCGCCTGCGCCGATATCTGGCTGCAGGCCGCCTTGCTCAACCATTTAGCGACCGGCAGCCAGCCTCATTGGCACGGGCTGGTACGCTCCCACGACAGCTTCTATCGAGATGACGAGCAGGAGGTGTGCCGCTACTGGCATGCCCGTGGCGTGCTCGGCGCTGACATGGAGACCGCCTCCCTGCTGACCGTGGGTCGCCTGCGCAAGGTGCGGGTCGCCGCCGTGCTCTGCAACGTGGTGCTGTTCGAGCAGGATGTGCAACAAGGGGTGGCGGACTACGCCAGCGCCGAACAGGCGATGATGGCCGGTGAGCAGCACGCCATCGCCGCTGCCCTCCACGCGTTGGTGCAATAAAGCGCAAACCGTTAACTGCGGCACATCCGCTACCGTGCGGGCTGGTATCCGGCCCGCACTCTTGCTAGCCTCATGGCCCTCGTCATCCGGTGCGACAGGCAAGTCATGCAGCAACAGCCCTACCCCCTCGGCCGTTTTCACGCCGAACTCGCCAAACTGGAACCCCGCTTTGCCGCGGCGCTCGACGCCTGCACCCTGTTTCTGCGCCGCTACCTGCCGGGTGAATTGATCATGCGGCAGGGGGAGCAGAGCGAGCAGCTCTATCTGGTCGAACGTGGCCGGGTCTCCCTCAACAGCACGGTACACTCTGGCCGCCGCTTCCAGCTCGGCGAGATTGAGTGTCACAGCCAGATCTTCGGTGAGATGGAGTTCTTCAGTGCCACCCCGGTGCAGTGGAACGTGGTGGCCGAGACCGAGCTGGACGCCCGAGTCATCTGTGCCCACAAGCTGGCCCAGCGGCTGCTGGCAGAACCTGAGTTGACCCTCTTCTTCGCCGCGGCGCTTGCCAGCGACTATCTCGATACGCTGGAGATCACCACCAGCCGGCTGCTCCACCCCATCGCCTACAACATCGCCTACGAGTTGTGGCGAGAACGCCAGCGCACCCCCATGTTGGGGTCACGCAAGCGGGCCCACGAGGCGGCGCGCTTCGGCACTACAGAGCGGGTTTACCGCCGCGCCCTCAAGGAGCTGATCGAACAGGGCATAGTTGCCGACGGCAGCGACGGCCCCGTCATCGCCGATCTGGCCAGGCTGCGCGCCTATCTCGATCTTTGATTTCCATTCACCTCATTTCAATTCACCCTGTCAGGAGTCACCATGTCTGCCCATCCCTATCCCGAATTCACCTTCTTTAGCCGCTTCGTTGCCGACATTCAGGCCGGCCGCAAGACCATCACCATCCGCGACGAGAGCGAAGCCAACTGGCAACCCGGCCAGCGGCTGGCACTGTTCACCAACCCGGAGCACCAGCCCTTTGGCACCATTGAGGTACTCTCGGTCAAGGCGGTCGCCTTCGATGAACTGAACGACGAGCACGCCCGTCAGGAGAACATGACCCTCACCGAGCTCAAACAGGTGATCCGCGATATCTACCCCGATCTGCCGCCGCTCTATGTGATTGAATTCCAGCTGCTTGAAGTCTGATTTTGTGAGCTGCCTCAGCTAACGCCGGTTGCGCTCTTTGGCTAAAAGCGCAAAATAACTGTTTTTATATACAGTCATTGGTGCGTTATGGATACACAACTTGAACCGGCTATTGCGGCCATGGTGGCAGAGTTCATTGCAGCAGGCCGCCCCAAGGCGAGCAGCCTGAGCTGGCAGGAGCGGCGTGAAGGCTATCTTGTTTCAGCCGTATTGGGTGGTGAACGGGAAAAGGTTGGCGCTGTCGAAGAGTGGCAAAACGGCCATTATTCCGTTCGCCTCTATCAACCAGCGCCCACCTCAAGTACAAGCCGTCCGGCCCTGATCTACTTTCATGGCGGCTGTTTTGTCAGCGGTGAGTTCGACACTCACGACCGCCAGATGCGGATGCTGTGCAATCGCGCCGAGGCACTGGTGTTCGCGGTACATACCCGCCTTGCCCCTGAACACACCTATCCTGCAGCACATGACGATGCACTGGCAGCCACGCTCGCCATCATGGCCGATGTGGAGAAATGGCATGGGGATCCGGCAAGGATTGCCCTTGCGGGCGACAGTGCCGGCGGCCACCTCGCCCTGATCACCACCTTGCGACTCAAGGAGCAAGGCGCACCCTTGCCTGCAGCCCAACTGCTCATCTATCCGATGCTCGATGCTGCGGGCGACAGTGACAGCTATCGGCAGCTAGGGGATGACTACCTCATCACCCGCGACATGCTGTTAAGCGGTTTTCACGCCTATCTGGGGGAGCAGCCCGCCACTCACCCCGAAGCCAGCCCTCTCCACCATCCGGACCTGTCAGGATTACCGCCGACCCATATCGTAACGGCGGAATATGATCCGCTGCGCGATGAGGGGGAAGCCTTCTATCGCAAACTGCTGCAAGCCGGTGTCACGGCTACCTGTCAGCGGCAACTGGGTGTGATACACGGCTTCTTCCAACTGGCCGGAGTCAGCCCCGCTGCGCGTCAGCTCATTGAACAGCTCTCACTGCTTATCAGGAGACTCTGATTTGGCCTTTGCCGAGCGATATGTTAATAGTGTCCTCTTTTGAACCATGGAGGTGACCCGAGTGTTTGAGATAGCGAGCCTGAAAGAGGGGATGATGCACGGGGTCGAGCTGTTCCAGCTGCTGCTGGAAATCATCTCCATCGCCTGTGTGGTCATTGGCCTCTTTAAAACTCTCTGGCTGGCGGCGCGAGTGCGGGATCACCAGCCCGGCTTTCCGCGCATTCGCCTCTGTTTCGGCAGTTGGCTCATCTTGGCGCTGGAGTTCCAGCTCGCCGCCGACATCCTGGCCACCACTGTCGCGCCAAGCAAGGAGGAGCTGATCCGCCTCGCCATCATCGCGGTGATCCGCACCTTCCTGAACTACTTCCTCGGCAAGGAGCTGGAAGCACAAGCGGAACGCCAACAAGAGAAGACCGAACGCCAGCAGGAGCAGCGCAGCGAGCAGGCCAAGGCTGCTCAATAACCAGTATTCCTGCATAGCATCAACGCTAAGTGCCGTGCCATCCCGACCACAGCCGCGGCCCGGGATGGCACCTTTGTGACCCTTCCCGCACTTTTGGCAATCAGTCAACTATGGAACCCTTTTCAAGGTTTCCCCTGCCCTGTCGAGTAGCAGCTCATCTGCGTAAGATAGAAAATCTTCTCCCCTAACCGACCACGCTGATGAATACGCACTCCCTTCACACGCCCGATATCGACCTCGATAGCTGTGTCATCTATCAGATCTACCCCATGAGTTTTCAGGACAGCGATGGCGACGGCATGGGCGATATCAACGGCATCCGTCAGCGCCTCGACTATCTGGCCACCCTCGGGGTCGATATGCTCTGGCTCACCCCCATCTATCGCTCCCCCAAACGGGACAACGGCTACGATGTGGCGGACTACCGTGCCATCGACCCCGCCTTCGGCACCCTGACCGAGATGGAGCAGCTGATCGCCGAAGCGGCCGCTCACGGCATCGGCATCATGATGGATATCGTCGCCAACCACACCTCCACCGAGCACGAGTGGTTTATGCAGGCACTGGCCGGCGATCCCCATTATCAGGGTTATTACGTATTCCGGGATCAAGCCTTTATCGATGCCCACCCGGTCACCTCGATCTTTGGCGGCAGCGGCTGGCAGTATGTGCCAGCGCTTGATCGCTACTACCTGCACAACTTCGATCCCAGTCAGGCCGATCTGGACTGGGACAACCCGGCGGTGCGGGCCGAGATGGCGGCGGTGATCAACTTCTGGCTGGGCAAAGGGATCAAGGGATTTCGCTTCGATGTGATCGACATGGTGAGCAAGGAGTGGGACCGGCTTGCCATGAGCAACGGCCCGCGCCTGCACGACTATATCCGCGAGCTCAATGCCGCGAGCTTCGGCGGCAAGGGAATCATCACGGTGGGGGAGACCTGGGGGGCCGATCTCGCCCATATGCAACGCTACTCCAGCACGGATGGCAGCGAGTTCAGCATGGTGTTCAACTTCGAGCATCTGGGGCTCGGCAGTGACAAGTGGTCATCCCGCTTTGATCCCCTCGCCTTCAAGCGAGCCATGGCCCGCCACCAGCAAGGGCTGCACGGACGTGGCTGGAACAGCCTGTTTCTCGGCAACCACGACCTGCCTCGCGCCGTCTCCCGCTTTGGCGATGACAGGCCTGAGTGGCGTGAAACCAGCGCCAGGCTGTGGGCCATGGTGTTGCACCTGATGCAGGGCACTCCCTTCATCTATCAGGGGGAGGAGCTCGCCATGACCAACCGCCACTGGCAGCCGGACGAGCTGCGCGATGTGGAGGCCATCAACTACCGCGCCAGCCAGTCAGGGCTGGATCCTGCCGAGCTGAGTCGGCGGCTCGATGCCATCAGCCGCGACAATGCCCGTACCCCGATGCAGTGGGATGCTGGTCCCCACGCCGGTTTCACCTCCACCACACCCTGGATTGCCCTCAACGCCAATCACATCGAGATTAATGCCGCCGAGCAGCTGACTCGCCCCGACTCGCCGTTTCACTGCTATCGCCAGCTCATCGCCCTGCGCAAGGCTCACCCTGTCGTTCGCCACGGCCATTTCGAGCTGCTGGATGGGGATGATCCCGAGCGCATCGGCTATCGCCGCCACTGGCAGGATCCGGCCAGCGGAGAGCAGCACACCCTGCTGCTGCTCGCCAATCTCACGGCGAACCCCTTGCCGATGCCCCACTTCGACAAGGTGACAGACAAGATGCGGTTGCTGCTGGCCAATTACCCAAGCGAACCATTGCCACTCTTCGCCCCTTATCAGTGCGCCATCTGGCTGCAAGTGGATCAGGGTTAACCCCGTGCTGACGGGCCAAAGCAATGGCCCGTCAATCGCCACTCCACCGGCTACCAGCAGAAAATCACGCCCCCACTCGAAGGGATTAAATTAACCACTATTACTGACTTATTAATTGATTATTTATCCCGTTTGATACGCTCTTATTGCCCCTCTTACTATGCCTGCGACCTATCCATTGCCGATGCAACTATCGGCCTTCAAACTGGCATAGCAAAGTGGAAAACAGATGATCACCACAGACGGGAATAACGCAGTCGCATCGGTGGCGTACCGCACCAGCGAAGTCATCGCCATCTACCCCATCACCCCCAGTTCGGCCATGGCTGAGCAGTCGTCGGCCTGGTCGAGCGAGCGGGGCAAGAACCTGTGGGGGGATGTGCCCCGGGTTGTCGAAATGCAGTCGGAAGGGGGCGCCATCGCTGCCGTCCACGGTGCCCTGCAGACCGGCGCGCTGGCGACCTCGTTTACCTCGTCGCAGGGTTTGCTGCTGATGATCCCCAACCTCTACAAGCTGGCGGGTCAGCTTATCCCCTTCGTGCTGCATGTGGCGGCGCGCACCGTGGCGACCCACGCGCTATCGATCTTTGGCGATCACTCGGACGTGATGGCGGTGCGCCAGACCGGCTGCGCCATGCTCTGTGCCAGCAATGTACAGGAGGCGCAGGATTTTGCCCTGATCTCCCAGATAGCGAGCCTCAACAGCCGCCTCCCCTTTATCCACTTCTTCGACGGCTTTCGTACCTCTCACGAGATCGCCAAGATAGCGCCGCTCGCTGACGACACCCTGCGCGCCCTGCTGCCCGCAGATGCCATCCGTGCCCATCGTGACCGGGCGCTTACCCCCGACAAACCGGTCATTCGCGGCACCGCTGCCAACCCGGACACCTACTTCCAGTGTCGGGAGGCGAGCAACCCCTGGTATGACGCCGCCTATGGCCATGTGAGCGAGGCGATGCAGGCTTTTGGCGAGCAGACCGGCCGCCACTATCGGCCGTTTGAATATGTCGGCCACCCACAGGCGGAGCGGATTGTGATGATGATGGGTTCGGCCATCGGCACCTGTGAAGAGGTGATCGAGCGCCTGCTGACCCAAGGGGAGAAGGTAGGTCTGGTGAAGGTGCGGCTGTTCCGCCCCTTCTCGGCCGAGCACCTGTTGGCCGCAATTCCCGAGAGTGCCCGCGCCATCGCCGTGCTGGATCGCACCAAGGAGCCGGGCGCACAGGCCGAGCCCCTCTATCTCGACGTGATGACGGCGCTTGCCGAAGCGGTCAGCCGGAGCGAGCGGGCAAGCCTGCCGCGGGTCATCGGCGGCCGCTATGGCCTCT
This sequence comes from Aeromonas sp. FDAARGOS 1416, assembly GCF_019048085.1. Classification (NCBI taxonomy): domain Bacteria; kingdom Pseudomonadati; phylum Pseudomonadota; class Gammaproteobacteria; order Aeromonadales; family Aeromonadaceae; genus Aeromonas; species Aeromonas sp. FDAARGOS 1416. Next base: position 2,582,401 of record NZ_CP077301.1, read on the forward strand.
CCTCCAAAGAGTTCAGCCCCGCCTGCGCACTGGCAGTGTTTGCCGAGCTGGCACAGGAGAACCCGCGCCCGCGCTTTACCGTCGGCATCTTCGATGACATCACAGGCCTCTCGCTACCGCTGCCCACGCTGGATTCGCAAAGCCCCATCCACAGCCAGCAACACAAGCTGGAAGCGCTCTTCTACGGTCTTGGCAGCGATGGCACCGTCTCGGCGGCCAAGAACAGCATCAAGATCCTCGGCAACCACACCGACCTCTATCCGCAGGGCTATTTCGTCTACGACTCCAAGAAGGCGGGCGGCCTCACCGTCTCTCACCTGCGGGTGGGCGAGCGGCCGCTGCAATCGGCCTATCTGGTGGAAGAGGCGGACTTTATCGGCTGCCATCAGTGGCAGTTTGTCGACAAGTACCGGATGGCGGAGCGCTTGAAAACGGGTGGCATCTTCCTGCTCAACACCCCCTACAGCGAAGCGGAGATCTGGCAGCGCCTCCCCAGCGAGGTGCAGCACGCCCTGCGCGAGAAAGAGGCGCGCTTCTACATCATCAACGCCGCCAAAATTGCCCGCGACTGCCAGCTCGGCAACCGCATCAATACCGTGATGCAGATGGCCTTCTTCCAGCTCAGCGTCATCATTCCCCCCGAGGAGGCGACCAGCCTGCTGAAGCAGGCCATCGCCACAAGCTATGGCAGCAAGGGGCAAACACTGGTCGAGCGCAACTGGATGGCACTGGAGGCAACCTGCGCCGCTCTGACCCGAGTGCCACTGGGTGAACTGGATCCCGCCAGCCGCCCCCGCCCGCCGGTGGTTTCCGCCAAGGCCCCCGATTTTGTCCAGACCGTCACCGCCGCCATGCTGGCGGGGCTGGGTGACAGCCTGCCGGTCTCCGCTTTCCCGCCGGATGGCACCTGGCCGGTCGGCACCACTCGCTGGGAGAAGCGCAATATCGCCAAGGAGATCCCCATCTGGGAGGCGGAGCTCTGCACCCAGTGCAACTACTGCGTCGCCGCCTGTCCCCACTCGGCCATTCGCGCCAAGGTGGTAGAACCGGATACGCTGGCCGCGGCCCCCGCCACCCTGGATGCGCTGGATGTTAAATCCCGTGACATGCGCGGCCAACAGTACGTGCTGCAGGTGGCGCCGGAGGATTGCACCGGCTGCAATCTCTGCGTCGAGGTATGCCCGGCCAAGGATCGCAGCAACCCGGATCGCAAGGCGATCAATATGGCTTCACGCCTCGAACACCTCGACGAGCAGAAGGCCAACTACGACTTCTTCCTCGACCTGCCAGAGCGCAGCGCCGAGCAGCTGGAACGCATCGACATCCGCACCTCCCAGCTCATCTCGCCGCTGTTTGAATACTCGGGCGCCTGCTCCGGCTGTGGCGAGACCCCCTACATCAAGCTGCTGACCCAGCTCTATGGCGATCGGCTGCTGATTGCCAACGCCACCGGCTGCTCGTCCATTTATGGCGGCAACCTGCCTACCACCCCCTACACCACCAACGCCGACGGGCGCGGACCGGCCTGGGCCAACTCACTGTTTGAAGACAACGCCGAGTTCGGACTGGGCTTCCGTCTTACCGTCGATCAGCACAGGGAGCGGGTGCGCCGTCTGCTGGCGAGCCTCGGCGACACCATTCCGGCAGCGCTGAGCGAGGCGCTCGGCGATGCCACCCTGCCGGTTTCCGAGCAGCGGGCCCATATCCAGCAGTTGCGAGCGCTGCTGCAGGAGAGCCAGATCCCGGCAGCCCAAGAGCTGGCTCGCGATGCGGACTATCTGGTGGAAAAATCGGTCTGGCTCATCGGCGGCGATGGCTGGGCCTACGACATCGGCTTTGGCGGGCTCGACCATGTGCTGAGTCTGGGGGAGAACATCAATGTGCTGGTGCTAGATACCCAGTGCTACTCCAACACCGGCGGCCAGCAGTCGAAGGCGACGCCACTCGGTGCCATCACCAAGTTTGGCGAGCAGGGCAAACGCAAGGCACGCAAAGATCTCGGGGCCAGCGTGATGATGTATGGCCACGTCTATGTGGCGCAAATCTCCCTCGGCGCCCAGATGAACCAGACTGTGAAGGCAATTCAGGAGGCGGAAGCCTATCCGGGGCCGTCGCTCATCATCGCCTACAGCCCCTGCGAGGAGCATGGCTACGACATGGCCGAGAGCCATGAGCAGATGAAACAGCTGACCGCCACCGGCTTCTGGCCCCTCTACCGCTTCGATCCGCGCCGCGCTGACGAGGGCAAACTGCCGCTGGCGCTCGACTCGCGGGCCCCCAATGCCTCGCTGGCCGAGACCTTGCGCCATGAGCCCCGCTTCCAGCGGCTGGAACGCCAGCTGCCGGAGGTAGCCAGCCAGCTCTATGAAGAGGCGGAGCAGGAGGCCAATCGCCGCTTCGCCTGGCTGAGCCAGCTGGCAGGCAAGGAGAGTCCGGCGCAGGAGTAACTCGCGCATGGCTTGATGGCAACAGCCACTCTATTCGCCAAATAACAATCAGGGCTCCCCGCGGGGAGCCCTTATGCTAGCTATGGTGAGCCAATGTCGGCGCAGGCCAAATCAGGCGCTGATGGAGGCCAGCTCATGGCGCTTCAACGCCAGCAGGGTGATGAGCAGCGCCAGCGTGGCGATCAGTGCCATACCGATATAGGTCGCGCTGAAACCCGGGGCCAGCAGATCGGGCGCGAGCTGGCTCAGATCGCCACCGCTGCCAGCTGGCAGGCGCAAGTGGAACAGCATGGAGCAGATGGCCACGCCAACGGCACCGCCAAGCTCCCGCCCGAAGTTGAACAGCGACATGCCGATGCCGCGATCCTGCCGTGGCAGGGCATTTTGCACTACTACCGAGAGGGCGGGCAGCACCAGACCGAGACCAATACCGGCAAACCCGAGCGCCAGTCTGACCCAGGCATCGAAGTGGATCTGCCAGAGCGCCACCGCCGCGAGGCCAAAGCCCACCGCGACAAAGCTTTTGTAGTGGCCGGTACGGCCAATCAGCTTGCCGCCGACAAAGGCACCGGCAGTAATGCAAATCATGAAGATGACCATGATGGCGCCGCTCTCGCTGGCGCTCAACCCCTTCTGCCACTGCATCTGCAACGGCAGATAGACCAGCACGGCAAACATCAGCAACTGGGAGAGCATCACCAGCAGCACGCTCACCAGATAGCCGGGCAGCCGGGCCAGATGGGCAGGCAGAATGGGATCGTGGGCGCGCCGCTCAATCAGAATGAGCAGCAGCAGTGCCACGCCCAGCGCCACCGAAAGCCAGACGGCAGGCAGCGCCGCCTCCGGCGAGAGCAGCAACAGGGTGAGCGTGGTGACGGTAATCAGCAGACCCGCCCCCTTCCAGTCGAAGCGACTGTGGCGACGCACGTTGAGCTGCTTGAGGTTGCGGTTGATGAGAAAGACCGCCAGCGCCCCGAGCGGCAGATTGATCCAGAAGATCCAGCGCCAGCTGAGCTGCTCGGTGAAGTAGCCGCCGAGCAAGGGGCCGGCGATGCTGGAGACCGCATAGACCGCCGAGATGTAGCCCTGATACTTGCCCACCTCCCGCGGCGGAATGGTGTCGGCAATCACGGTAAACGCGAGGGCAATCAGGCCGCCGCCCCCCAGCCCTTGCAGCACCCGCGCTGCCAGCAAGGTCGGCAGATCCAGGGAGAGCGCACAGGCCACCGAGCCCGCCAGAAATAGGCCGATACCGATATTGAGCATCCGCACCCGGCCAAAGAGATCGCTCAGCTTGCCATAGAGGGGCAGCACGGCGGTGGCGGCCAGCAGATAGGCGGTTACCACCCAGGTGAGGGCGGTACCGGCATGCAACTCGGCGCCAATCATGGGCAGCGGGGTGGTGACTATGCTCTTTTCCAGTGAACCGAGGGCGATCACCAGCGCCACGCTAGAGAAAATGGTTTTGGGGGATATTTTCGAGGTCATAAGCGGACTCGCTGATCTGATATGCCAAAGTATCCGGCAATGAACGGATTATTGTCTCACAAATCAGCAAGAGATAGAAAAAACGGCGGCCACAATCTGCCCAACCATGAGGCCGATCCCACAAAACGCCGACCATTTCTGTTAGCCTGCTCTATTTGATTCGAGGAGCCCCATGAGCGAGCGTGAGCAGTACGGGTTTGATCACTACGATGCCCTGATTTTCGATATGGATGGCACTTTGGTAGATTCCATGCCCCTTCATCTGGATGCCTGGGAGCTCACCTGCGCCGAATTCGGCATCCCCTTCGAGCGGGAACAGCTCTATCAGTACGGCGGCATTCCCACCCGCAAGATCATCGCCATGCTAGCCGAGCAGCAGGGGCTGACGGTGGATGTCGAGGCCTTTACCCGTCGCAAGATTGCCCTCTATATGGAACATATCGACAAGGCCAGCGTCTTTCCCAAGATGTGGGAACTGGTCAGGCACTATCACGGCAAGGTCAAGATGGGGATTGGCACCGGCTCACCGCGCAATCAGGCGGACTCCATCCTCAAAAGCACCGGACTCGACGCCTATATTTCGGTGGTGGTGAGCGCCGATGATGTCACCAACCACAAGCCGCATCCCGACACCTTCTTGCAGGTGGCCGAACTGCTCGGCGCCAATCCCGCCAACTGTCTGGTGTTTGAAGATACCCGCATCGGGCTTGAGGCAGGCAAGGCAGCAGGGATGGATACCGTGCTGGTTATCGAAGGTGACCTGCACCAGCGGTAAAGTACTCAGGGCAAGCAGGCAAACCGATAAAATGGTGCCATCACAGTGGCACCATTTTTTATTCATGTGAGCTTGGCGGCAGCGTCAGTGCCCGGACAGAGTTGCGATCGCAGCCGGAATAGTGGCAACCGTCAAACAAAGGGCGTTGGCGTTGGCCTCATCCTGTAGTGCCTGATGAGTGCGAAGCAGCTCAAGGGCTTCGGCAGGGGTATCTGCAAAGGTGGGGGCGGCGATGGCGGCAAATCCCTGTTCGACCAGTTGACGACGCTCATCGCTATAGCTGGGTGCATTGGCATCTAGATAGGTAAGCGCCTGACCCTGCTTGAAAAAGTGATAGTTAGGCATCGATTGGCCCCGCAAAAATAAAGCGCCATTCTACTCCTTTTTGCTCCGCCGCCCGCGTCAATCTGTGACGTATCAAGTGATCTAGTTCACATTTTTATCAACAAACATTTACCGATTGGGCGCCGTACAAATCCCCTTCCCACGCGGCGTCAGACAACACTCGCCACCGTCACTCGGCGCCAAACAAAACGCCTCCACGAGGAGGCGTTGCGACTGAAACAGGGTCGCTCCCGTTACATGGCATTCGTCGATTCGAAGATCTTGTCCGCCGAGGCCTCGACAAAGCCCGGATAGAGCACACCATCGGCCTGCGGATAGCGCAGGGCAAACTCGTAGAAGCAGCTCGGGATGGTACGCACCCCATCGCTGAACGGAACCTCGGCTTTGTCCGCCATGGTGGAGGATTGCTCCAGCATCACCTGCGGATCCCCTTTCACCTCGCCACCCACACTGTTGAGTACAAAACCCGCAGCCTTCAGCGCCCCATTGACCTGATGGATGGTGTCAAAATCCTTCAACTTGTTGATATTGACCGTGAAGTGGTTGGCACGATAACCCCAGGCTGCCATCCAGGCCGCGTACTCGCTCTCCGCCAGCAGGGTCTGATAATCGGCATAGGAGACCTGCCAGGGGGCGCCGGTGTAGAGAAATGCCGGTGTATCGGTCAGATGATCGGGCACCTGATCCGCCAGCTTGTGGATGATGGCTTGGGCAGCCGGGGAGAGCTCTTCGACCTTCAGCTCGCTGATAAACACCTTGGGAGCGTCCGGATCCTGATGCTCGAAGTGCTTGGCGTAGAGCTTCTTGGCCTTGAAAACGTACTCGCCCTTCTGCTCGTAACCGAGCGCCAGGAAGTGGGCGGCCAGCTTCTCCAGCCCCAGCTTGGGCAGGTTGTAGGTACGAAACGCCACGTGATCGTTGACGATGGGCTCGCCGCCACCCAGCAGGGTGTGCACCTTGAGGGCGCTCGGGGTCACCTTGATGTAGTTGTCCCACAGATGGCTGAACAGGGTGTCGATATCCTTTTGCATCTCTCTTTCCTTTGATTGCGGGTACAGATGGGGGCACCGCTGGATGCCCCGTGTCGTTATTAGAAGCGCAGGCCGGGCGACAGTTGATCCGGCATGGCGGCTTTGCTGTCTTCGACAGAGGCAACCGGATAAGCACAATAGTCAGCAGCGTAGTAGGCGCTTGCCCTGTGGTTGCCGGAAGCGCCGATACCACCAAACGGCGCGGCACTGGATGCACCGGTGATGGGTTTGTTCCAGTTGACGATACCGGCGCGGATCCGCTTGAAGAAATGATGCCAGTCCGCCTCCTTGTCCCCCAGCAGACCGGCCGAGAGACCGTAGCGGGTGGCGTTGCCCTGATCGATGGCAGCATCGAAATCGTCATAGCGAATGAGCTGCAGCAGCGGGCCGAAGTACTCTTCATCCGGCAGCGCCTTGACTGCAGTCACGTCGATAATGCCCGGGGAGACAAAGCCGGTGCCCGCTTCCAGGTGCTTGAGGGTAAGCAGGCTCTCGCCACCGAGGCGCTGCAGGTTGGCTTGCGCCTCGACCATGCCAATCGCAGCCTTCTCGCTGATCATTGCCCCCATGAACGGCTGCTCGGCGGCGTCATAGAGGCCGACCTTGATCTTGCCCACCACCTCAACCAGTCGATTGACCAGGGCATCGCCCCGCTCGCCGCGCTCGACAAACAGACGGCGGGAGCAAGTACAGCGCTGACCAGAGGTAATAAACGCCGACTGGACGATGGCATGCACAGCGCCGTCGATGTCGCTCACATCTTTCACGATCAGCGGGTTGTTGCCGCCCATCTCCAGCGCCAGAATTTTGCCCGGCTGACCGGCAAACTGCTGATGGAGGAAATGACCGGTGCGGGATGAACCAGTGAAGAAGAGGCCGTCAATGTCGGGATTGCCCGCCAGCGCCTTGCCAGTCTCGACCTCCCCTTGCACCAGATTGAGCACTCCCTTGGGCAATCCGGCCTCCTGCCACACCTTGACCATGGCTTCCGCGACCATGGGGGTCAGCTCGGAGGGTTTGAATACCACGGCGTTACCCGCAATCAGCGCCGGGACTATATGGCCGTTGGGGAGATGGCCCGGGAAGTTGTAGGGGCCGAACACCGCCACCACACCGTGGGGCTTGTGACGGACAAACGCCTTGGCGCCCGGCATGGCATTTTCAACGGTGCCGGTGCGCTCGTCGTGTGCCCGGATGGAGATGGCAATCTTGCCCTGCATGGCGGCAACTTCGGTGCGGGTCTCCCACAGCGGTTTGCCGGTTTCGCGGGCGATAGTCAGGGCCAGCGCCTCTTTCTGCTCGCCGAGCAGGTCGGCATAACGACGCACTATGGCCAGACGATCCTCAAGGCTCATGTCCGCCCAGTGGTAGAAGGCGGCACGGGCGGCCTTGACGGCGGCATCCACCTGCGCAGCACTGGCGGCAGCCCCCTGCCAGATCACCTCGTTCTTGGCCGGATCCCGTGACTCGAACGGCTTGCCTTCACCGGCAAGCCACTGACCGTCGATAAATTGCACTAACTGGCTCATCCATTCACTCCCTGTCGCTGGCAGGCAGCCGAGGCTGCCTGTCTGATAATCGGTTTGCTTGTCCTGTTTGCCTCAGTCGAGGTCAACCACCCGCACCATGTCGCCATCCTGCACCTTGAGTGCCGCCGCCATCTTGGGCGGAATGATGGCTTCGTGCTTGTCGAGATCGACCCGGATATTGCCGTAGCAGGCGCGGTAATGTTCGAAACGGCTGTTGCAGATAAGGTGGGTCTTGCCACCGATGGGCTCGCCCACCAGCACCCGCAGCTTCTTGCTGCGGCGCACACTGCGGATATTCTTCACGTCGCACTCGACGGTGGGGCCCGCATCGAAAATATCGACGTAGCCACGGTTCACAAAGCCCTCGTCCTGCAGCATCTTGATGGCGGGACGGGTCTTCTCGTGGGTCTGACCGATAACGGCCCGCGCCTCTTTGCTCAGCAAATTGACGTAGATGGGGTACTTGGGCATCAACTCGGCGATAAAGCGCTTCTTGCCGATGCCGGTCAGATAGTCGACGGTGGGAAAATCCATCGAGAAGAAGTGGGTTTGCAGCCACTCGTAGAAGGGACTGTGACCGTTGGCATCGGAGACGCCGCGCATCTCGGCGAAGACGGTCTCGTCAAACAGCTCGGGGTGCTCGGCCATAAACAGAAAGCGGTGCTTGGAGAGCAGGCGGCCGTTGAGCCCCTCGCGGGCACATTCACGCAAAAACAGGGTGCAGAGCTCGGAGTTGCCGGTGTAGTCGTTGGAGAGGGTCAGAGTTTCAACGACGTTGTAGATGCCGAGCTTGGGGGAAGAGTGCACCACCTTGCCGATATGGTAGTTGTAAAACGGCTGGGAGAGGCCAACCGCGGCATCGATGGCACAGGTGCCGACCATCTCGCCGGTCTCCAGATCCTCGGCCACGAAGAAGTAGAGGCAGTCCCCCTTGCCGGCGGGCTTGTCGGAAAAAGTCTGGGTAGAGGCGTCAATCTTGCGCTGCAGCAGCTCATCGTTGACGGGCAACGAGGTCATGCCGGTGCCGGACTCGATGGCGCAGGTCTTGAGCCCGGCAAAATCTTTTTGCTCGATGGGACGGATAACCAACATAAATGACAACTCCCTTTCATTGACGACAGGTGGGGTCCCGGCTCCTGCCGGGAGAGCTCCCCACCTCAATTTGGAATCAGGCGTTAACCACCTGGGCAACCGCCTTCTCGAAGCGGGCCAACCCTTCCTTGATGTCCGCTTCCGGGATCACCAGTGAAGGGGCAAAACGAACCACGTTGGTACCGGCCACCAGAGCCATCAGCCCCTGATCGATGGAGGCCAGCAGGAAGTCGCGGGAACGCCCCTTGTAGGCATCGCTCAGAGCGGCACCCAGCAGCAGCCCCTTGCCTCGGATCTCGCTAAAGCAGTGGTATTTGGCATTGATGGCTTCAAGGCCATCGCGGAACAACTGTTCGCGCTGCTTGATGCCCGCCAGCACCTCCGGAGTATTGATCACGTCGATCACCGCTTCCGCCACCGCACAGGCCAGCGGGTTGCCGCCGTAAGTAGAGCCGTGAGTGCCCACTTTCAGGTAAGAGGCGATTTCGTTGGTAGTCAGCATGGCGCCAATAGGGAAACCGCCCCCCAGAGCCTTGGCGCTGGTGAGGATGTCCGGCGTGACGCCCAGCCCCATATAGGCATAGAGATCACCGGTCCGGCCGACGCCGGACTGCACTTCGTCATACACCAGCAGGGCATTGTGTTTGTCGCACAGCTCGCGCACCCCTTTGGCAAACTCGTCGGTAGGACGAATGATGCCCCCCTCCCCCTGCAGCGGCTCCATCACCACGGCGCAGGTGTTGTCGGAGATCACCTCGGCCAGCGCCGCCAGATCGTTGTAGGGAACATGAGTAATGTCACCGGGCTTGGGACCGAAGCCATCTGAGTAGGCAGCCTGGCCACCGACGCTGACGGTAAAGAAGGTACGACCGTGGAAGCCCTGATTGAAGGCGATGATCTGGGTTTTCTGCTCGCCAAACTTCTCGATGGCGTAGCGGCGAGCCAGCTTGAGAGCGGCTTCGTTCGCTTCGGCGCCGGAGTTGCAGAAGTAGACCTTGTCGGCAAAGGTGGCGGCGACCAGCTTCCTGGCCAGACGCAGGGCCGGCTCGTTGGTCATGACGTTGGAGAGGTGCCACAGCTTCTCGCCCTGGGTTTTCAGGGCCTCGACCAGCTTGGGATGACAGTGACCCAAACCGTTGACGGCGATGCCACCGGCGAAGTCGACATACTCGCGCCCTTCCTGATCCCAGACACGTGACCCTTCACCACGCACCGGGATGATCTTGGCGGGCGCATAGTTGGGAACCATCACTTCATCAAACACTTCACGTGTCACTGCCAACAACTCTGACATATAGCTCTCCTTCGATTCGGCGACAGAATAATCCACCGCCCAAAAGTTAAATCCGTGTAAACGTGACGGGATTATCACAGAAATAAAGTAAAAAGTCTGTAACAAGACGGCCTATAAGGAACAATGTTCGATTGCTCTTGAGATTTTAGGCAACCGCATTGCATAACGACTCAGGGGGGCTTGGCAAGAGATAATTTGGGCAGGAGAGGGGGTGAATAAAGTGTCAGGGAAATTTTTTTTGCCTTCTTTCGAACTTGAGAAGGCGATCACAACTTTTTATGAACGCGCCAGAAAGTTGGCCAGCAACTGATGGCCCTGCTCGCTCAAAATGCTCTCCGGATGGAACTGAACACCCTCGATGGGGAGCGTCTTGTGGCGCAGCCCCATGATCTCGTCAAACGAGCCATCGGCATGCTCGCTCCAGGCGGTGATCTCGAAGCAGTCAGGCAGCGTGTCGCGCTCCACCACCAAGGAGTGGTAACGGGTCACCCGCAGCGGGTTGTTGAGCCCTTTGAACACCCCCTCATTGCGATGGCGGATGAGCGAGGTTTTGCCGTGCATTACCTGACGGGCACGCACTACGCGGGCGCCGAAGGCCTGCGCCAGCGACTGATGACCGAGACAGACGCCGAGAATGGGCAGCTTGCCAGCAAAGTGGCTGATGGCATCGAGAGAGATCCCCGCCTCATTGGGCGTACAGGGACCGGGAGAGATCACCAGAAAACGGGGGGAGAGCTGCGCTATGGCATCGAGCGTCAGTTCATCATTGCGCTTGACCACAACCTCTTGTCCCAGGGCGCCGAAATATTGCACCAGGTTCCAGGTAAAAGAGTCGTAGTTATCGATCAACAACAGCATGAGATAACCAACAGCGGAGAATTAACGATCGAGATAACGACCCTGTTCCATTTCCCGTTCACGCTGACACTCGGCCAGATAGATGGCGGCAGCAACGGCAGGGGTTTTATGGTGCTTGTCGATGGCATTGGAGACCATCAACTGCAGGGTATTGAGGTTTTTCGCCTTGCGAAATTTACGTAGCCAGTGACCTTTGTCACTCAGCTCTTCAGCAGAAATAGTTGGTTGAACAGGCATGCTTTCTCTTGGGGATATTACCCAGGTTGAAATAAAGAAATTAAACAAAATAGCCGGGCAGAAAATAAAGAAAGCCAGGCAAATACCCAGCTCTCTTCTACTACACCTTCCCAGTATGTCAGGCTCGAGGAACGAAGCCGACTACATCATATACGCTGGTCAGGGTTTTTTCAGCTCTTTCGCGCGCCTTTTGTGCTCCTTCTGCCAGAATCGCAATCAGATGGGCCTCATCCTGACGCAACTCGTGGAAACGGGCCTGGATCGGTTCCAACAGCGCAACCACGGCTTCGGCGGTTTCGGTCTTGAGGTGACCGTACATCTTGCCTTCGAAGTGCTGCTCCAGCTCGGGGATGGAGCGACCCGTCACCCCGGACATCAGGGTCAGCAGGTTGGAGACACCCGGTTTGTTTTCCGGATCGAAACGCACCACCGCCGGCTCGTCGGAGTCGGTCACCGCACGCTTGATCTTCTTGACGATCTGCTTGGGATCTTCCAGCAGGCCGATGAAGTTGGCTTCGTTGTCATCCGACTTGGACATCTTCTTGGTCGGATCCTGCAGACTCATCACCCGCGCCCCTTCGGTCGGAATGAAGGGCTCCGGCATGGTGAACACGTCACCATAGAGGTTGTTGAAACGAGTGCAGATGTCACGGGTCAGCTCCAGATGCTGCTTCTGGTCGTTGCCGACCGGCACCTGATTGGCCTGATAGAGCAGGATGTCGGCCGCCATCAGCACCGGATAGCCAAACAGGCCGACGTTGACGTTGTTCTCGAAACGGGCGGACTTGTCCTTGAACTGGGTCATGCGCGACAGCTCACCCATCTGGGTATAGCAGTTGAGGATCCAGCCCAGCTCGGCGTGCTGCGGCACGTGAGACTGGATGAAGACGGTGCTCTTCTTGGGATCGATACCGACCGCCAGATAGAGGGCGGCTGCGTCCAGACAAGCCTTGCGCAGGGCAGCCGGGTCCTGACGAGTGGTGATGGCGTGCAGGTCGACGATGCAGTAGAGGCAGTCGAACTCATCCTGCATGTTGACCCACTGACGCAGGGCCCCCATGTAGTTGCCGATGGTCAGTTGACCGGAGGGTTGCGCCCCGCTCAATACGATTGGTTTAGTCATGAGAGTGTTAATCCTTGTTATTCAGCCAGCCCAGCTGCGCTATTAGACCAAAAGTGCATCGAGCTGGGCAAACTGCTCGAATACCCAGTCTGGATGGGAGTCGGCAATGGGGCGGCCATAGTTGTAACCGTAGGTCAGGCCCACCACCTTCATGCCGGCCGCCTTGGCCGCCAGCACGTCATTTTCGGAGTCGCCCACCATTAGAGTGCGAGCCGGGCTCACCCCCAACTCCTGGCAAGCGTGCAGCAATGGCTCCGGGCTCGGCTTCTTGACTGGCACGCAGTTGCCGCCAAGCCAAAGTTCGAAACAATCGCTGATGCCAAGGGCATCGAGGATGGGTGCCACGAAATCACTCGGCTTGTTGGTGACGATCGCCTGCTTGTAGCCCAGGCTTTGCAGACGGCGCAGACTCTGCGCCACCCCTTCATACATCGCCAGCCCTTGCAGCAGGCAGGCGTTGTAGTGCTGGAAAAAGATCGGTCTGGCCTTGGCAAACAGCTCGGGATCGGCCTCGCGATAGGCGAGCGCCCGCTGGATCAGCTTGTCGGCACCATTGCCGACCCAGGTACGGATAACCGCTTCATCAGCTTGTTCCAGATCCAGATCAGCCAGAGTCAGATTGACCGCCAGCGCCAGCTGGGCGGCACTGTCAATCAGGGTGCCGTCCAGATCGAACAGCACCAAATCAAATGCGCGCTCAGCGTGTGACATGAGCCAGCTCCGCACGCATCTTATCGATCACCGCCTTGTAGTCAGGCTGGCTGAAAATGGCCGAGCCGGCGACAAACATGTCGGCGCCCGCTTCGGCGATCTCGCGAATGTTGTCGACCTTCACCCCGCCATCGATCTCGAGGCGGATATCGCGGCCGCTCTCGTCGATCAGACGACGCACCTGACGCAGCTTGTCGAGGGTGCCGGGAATGAAGCTCTGGCCACCGAAGCCCGGGTTGACCGACATCAGCAGGATCACGTCCAGCTTGTCCATCACATACTCGAGGCAGGAGAGCGAGGTAGCAGGATTCAGCACCAGACCGGCCTGGCAGCCCATCTCCTTGATGAGGCCCAAAGAGCGATCAACGTGATCGGACGCTTCCGGATGGAAGGTGATGAGGGAAGCACCGGCCTTGGCAAAATCGGGAATGATGCGATCCACCGGCTTGACCATCAGGTGCACGTCGATGGGGGCCTCGATACCGTAGTCACGCAGCGCCTGACAGACCATGGGGCCAATGGTCAGGTTGGGGACATAGTGGTTGTCCATCACGTCGAAGTGAACCACGTCGGCACCGGCAGCCAGTACCTTGGCTACATCGTCACCCAGACGGGCAAAATCGGCAGAGAGGATCGAGGGGGCAATCAGAAAGTCTTTCATCAGCATCATCCATTGGCAGCCAGGGAGAAAAAGCGGCGCAATTTTAACGTAAAAGGCGGGCGAAAACGACTCGAATGCGGGGTAAATGGGGCAATCGCCTCCCCTCTCCCAGCCACCCGGGTTTTGGGGCATCGGCACGGGCGCGGACTCGCCCATAAAAAACGGCGCCCCTGGGCGCCGCATGGTCTGTTACGTCAGTGGCAGCAATTCACTGTCGCTGGGATAGTAGCCCTGCTCCGGTTCGATTCCGGGCGGATAGAGCGCCAACAACTCGGCCACCTTGTTGCGGGTGCCGCCGTTGCGGCTGATGGTGCGCTTGACCAGGATCTCGTCGAGGCGGGCACCGCGATAAAGCTCACGAGTCAGCTCGATATCGTGGTTGCTGATCAGCACTGGCACCCCTTTGTGAGCGGCTGTGTGACGGGCCAGTCGCGCCAGGATCGCCTGATCATCCAGGGTAAACCCACCGGAGGCATAGGTGGTGAAGCTCGCCGTAGTGGAGAGCGGCGCATAGGGTGGATCACAATAGATAACCCAATCCTCTTCGGCACGCTTGATGGCATCGGCGTAGCTCTCGCAGATAAAGGTCGCCTTCTGCGCCTTTTCGGCAAAGGCCCACAGCTCTTTTTCCGGGAAATAGGGTTTCTTGTAGGAGCCGAACGGCACGTTGAAGCCGCCCTTCTTGTTGTAGCGGCACAGTCCGTTGAAACCGTGACGGTTGAGAAACAGGAACAAGAGCGCCCGCTCGAAGGTGGTCTCGGTCTGATTGAACTGGGTACGCAGCCGGTAATAGGCCGCCTTGTGGTTGTGCTCTGCCACAAACAGCTTGCGCGCCTCGGCAATGAAACTGTCCGGCGTCAGCTTGAGGTGGTTGTACAGGCAGATCAGATCCGGATTGATGTCGTTGAGCACATACGCGTCGTAGTCGGTGTTGAGAAACACAGACCCGGCCCCGACGAAGGGCTCCAGCAACACACGCCCGGCCGGCAGGCGCTCGGCAATCTCTTCAACCAGGGAGTATTTTCCCCCGGCCCATTTTAAAAAAGCGCGTGTTTTTTTCATGGAAATCCGGTGTGTAAGAAGGCAAGACCCAAAAAGGGGGACGATTCTACCCCCTTATCCGGTATCAAGGCTATTGCTTCAGCTCTTTTTGTACCTGTGCAAACGACTTGGGCCAGGGCTGGCCTTTCAGCAAGGCTGGCGGAAGCTTGCGAATGGCACTCTTGGCCTGGGTCAGACCGGCATAATCCCCTTGCAGCACCACATACCAAGGGCTGCCACGGAATTTGGTCTGATAGACCCATACCTTGCCCGCCAGACCATGCTCGGCGACAAATTGATCCACCGCCTTGGTGTTGCTCGCCCCCATCAGCTGAACGCTGTAGTGGTTGCGCGGCTTCTTGTTCAAGGTGGCGACCGGTGTCAGGGCCACCTTGGGTGCTGGCGCGGCAACCGGCTCGTTGCTGGCGGTTTTGGTGGTGGCCGCAGGCGTTGCGGTTGTCGCCGGATTCAGTGCTTTGGAGGTACTGGCTGGCGCCGTGGTTGCGATTGCACCACTGGGGGCTGTGCCACTCGGGTTCTTGCCGGTCAGCTCGTCCACCACGTCAGTAGGCAGAGCGCCGCTCACCTTGGGTTCGGTCATCAGCTTTTGCACGACCTCGTCAGAGATCACCACCCGACGCCCTTCGTAATTGGTTGATTCGGTGGTCACAGTTTCGCTCTCCACCGATTTGGGCAGCACTTTCGCCTCCGGCTGCCAATCCTTCACTACCCCGTTGGGATTGCTGGCTGCATCGCTGTTTTGCGCGCCTTGTGCAGCGGCATCGGTATTCGAACCGCCAGCGGTGAGGGGATCGCCTCCCGCTACCGGGATCGGCAATGCCGTGTTCTGCACCGGATCCTGCAGCGCCGGTTTGCTTTCATTGTCAAACAGCGCAGGCAGCAGGTAGCTCAACGCCAGCAGGCCGCCAGCAACCAGCGCGATAGCGGTGGCAATCTTCTTGAGAGGCAACTCCGCCTGACGCTTCTTGGGCCTTCTGTCGGTCATGATATCCTCCAGTAACTGCATGATGGTGGACGGATGTCCGTTCGCCGTTTTCAGGATCTCCTCCACTTGCGGCTTGGGCAAGAGGGTCGCCGGGATCTTGAGCTCTTTGGCTTTTTCATACAAGAAGATGCGCTGCTCGGGCGGGCTCAGTGGCGGCACTTCCAGCTCAAGGGCTGGCATGGCACGCCCCTTGAGCTGCGGTCGTTGGGTACGACACCAGACGTCACTGCCCGAGACAATAATGGCCAGCTGATGGGGCGCCGCCAGGGTATCGTTATGACGTATGATCGCCCACAACTCTCCCAGCAATTCAGCTGGCAACTGGTCGGCCCGCTCTATCAGCAGCAACAGGGTGGCTGGCTTGATCCCCTCCAGCATGCGAAAGAAGCTCTCCGCCAGCGCATCCTGTGGATTGAAGAGCGGGCGCGCCACCACCTGTGGCAGCAACAGCTGACGCACATCCACCATCTTCATGGCAGGCGTACCAATCAGGCTTACCACCCGCACTTTTTCCGGCAACACGCCGAGCAGGGATTCGCACAGGGTACCGCGACCACACCCGGGTTTACCGGAGAGAAAAATGAAAGGGTGATTGAATTCAATCAGATGCAGCAGCCGGTCAACCAGCTGCCGCTGGGAAGGAAGTTTTAGCAGTTTATTCGTCACGACCAGACTCGATCACCGCCAGCAACTCGGCATCGGACACATCCCCCACCACCTGCGCATGGCCGATGCCAACCGGCAACACCAGACGCAGCTTGCCTTCCAGCACCTTCTTGTCACGACGCATATGGCGAATAAAGGCGGCGAAATCCATCTCGGCAGGCGCATGAATGGGCAGATTGGCGGCCAGCAGCAGGGCGCGCACTCGCGCAACGTCCGCTTCGCTCATATCGCCACGGGCCTGCGCAGTCCAGGCAGCCAGCATGGTGCCAGCGGATACTGCTTCACCGTGCAGCCAGTTGCCATACCCCTGCTCGGCCTCGATTGCATGACCAAAGGTGTGACCCAGATTGAGCAGCGCACGGACGCCGTGCTCGGTCTCATCCTGACCGACCACATCGGCTTTGATCTCGCAGCAGCGTTTGATGGCGTAGGCCAGCGCGGCAGGTTCCAGCTGTTGCAGACGCACCATGTTCTGCTCCAGCCAGCTGAAGAAATCAGCATCCCAAATGATGCCGTACTTGATCACCTCGGCCATCCCTGCGGCAAATTCGCGGGCGGGCAAGGTACTCAGACATTCGGTATCGATAACAACTTGTTTGGGCTGATAAAAAGCCCCAATCATGTTCTTGCCGAGGGGGTGGTTGACAGCAGTTTTACCGCCAACAGAGGAGTCAACCTGGGAGAGCAGGGTGGTCGGGATCTGGATAAAAGGAATGCCACGTTGATAGCTTGCTGCCGCAAAGCCCACCACATCCCCGATCACACCGCCCCCCAGAGCGATCAGTGTCGTATCGCGCCCATGGTTGGTTTCAAGCAGAGCAGACATGATCTGCTCAAAGGTCGCCAGGTTCTTGTACGCCTCGCCGTCAGGCAGGATCAGGTGTTCAACCTGAAAACCCGATAGCAGAGCGGTTACCCGTTCAAGATAAAGCGGAGCAACGACCGTGTTGGTCACTATCATCACCCGCTTGCCCTTGATGGTCGATACCAGCGCCTCGGGGCGCTGCAACAACCCAGCAGCTATCTCGATGGGATAGCTGCGTTCACCCAGTTCGACCTTCAACCGTTCCATGGACGTCCTCTAGATTACATACCGATCAGCTTTACAATTTGATTGGCAACGATTTTTGCGCTCTGGTCATCGGTGTGCACAACAAAGTCGGCAACCTCTTCATACAGGGCATTGCGCTCTTGTGCCAGACGTTCCAGCACTTCGCGTGCCGGTTCTTCGGTCTGTAGCAGAGGGCGGCGTTTGTCTCGCTGTGTGCGCGCCAGCTGCTTTTCGATAGTGGTTTCGAGGTAGACCACGATGCCACGAGCAGACAACTTGTTGCGGGTTTCGCGACTCTTGATGGCACCGCCACCCGTCGCCAGCACGATACCCTGCTGCTCTGACAATTCGCCGATCACCTTCTCTTCGCGAATCCGGAAACCTTCTTCGCCTTCAACATCGAACACCCAGCCGATATCAGCACCACTGCGGCGCTCAATCTCATGATCTGAGTCGAAAAACTCCATATGCAGTTGTTCTGCCAGATGTCTACCTATGGTGCTCTTGCCCGCACCCATGGGACCTATCAGGAAAATATTGCGTTTCTCAGCCATGTCTTTTCGTTAGTAATTACAAACTGTACGACCCCGATGAATACTGGATCGGGGTACCTATGAACCTTATCTTGCGATGGATCAGGAGGGGGATTATCTCAATAGATATCGGGACTGGCAACCGCAGCCCTTACGCCCCAGCCTCATTGGGGCGTAAGGTTATATGTGTTTTACCCTCACATGTAAAGCATTCAGAAGGCGTCGGTGACTATCTTGGGCGTCACGAAAATCAACAATTCCCGCTTTTTGTTCTCGCTGGTGGTCTTGCGGAACAAGGCCCCCAATCCGGGGATATCGCCCAACAAAGGCACCTTGGTTACATCGCTCTTGATGGTTTGCTGATAAATGCCGCCCAACACCAGGGTCTCGCCATTGTTAACCAGCACCTGAGTGGTGATGGACTGGGCGTTGATGGAAACCGCATCACCGGTACCGGTCGGAACCGTTTCACCCTTGGTATCCTGGGTCACGGTCAGGTCGAGAATCACCCGATTGTCAGGGGTGATCTGCGGGGTCACCTTCAGGCTCAATACCGCCTTCTTGAAGGTAACCGAGGTAGCGCCACTGGAAGAGGACTCCACATAGGGGATCTCGGTACCCTGCTCGATCAGCGCCGGTTTCTGGTTCGCCGTGGTCACGCGCGGACTGGCGATAATCTCGGCCTTGCTCTCTTTTTCCAGCGCCGACAACTCGAGATCCAGCAAAGTGCCATCAGCTAAACGGGCAACCTGGAAGGCTAAAGTACCGGCCGCATTGGTCACCGGCAGGTTGACGTTCAACCGATCGTCTGCTGTCGGTCTGGTAATTGTCGAGCCACCATTGTTATTACCAGAGCCATCATTCCCCGCTATGGAACCGGACGTACTGTTGCCATGACCATCGTTTTTGGTCACACCCCACCGCACCCCGAGCGCTTCATCAAAGCCGTCGTCAATGGTCACCATCCGCGCCTCGATAACCACCTGCTTGACCGGAATATCGAGAATATCGAGCATCCGTTTGATGCTGCTGATGACATCGGCGGTATCCTTGACCACCAGCACGTTGGTTCGCTCGTCCACGCTCACCGCACCACGGGGTGACAGCAACTTGGTACTTTCAGAAGAGAGCAGGGCCGCCACTTCCGAGGCCTTGGCATAGTTTATCTGCAGATATTCGGTATAGAGCTGCGCCAAATCTGCGACCTGATTGCGGCTCTCAAGTTGCTGCTTCTCGCGCGTTGCGATCTCTTCTGCCGGTGCCACCAGCAGAATGTTGTTGTCCAGTCGTTTATCCAGACCCCGCACTTTCAAAATAATGTCGAGCGCCTGCTCCCACGGCACCCCATCCAGACGCAGGGTAATATTGCCTGATACCGAATCTGTGGTTACCAAGTTAAGGTTGTTGAAATCGGCAATCAGCTGTAACACGGTACGGACTGGAATATCCTGAAAGTTCAATGAGATGGGCTTGCCCTGATACTGCTTGGATGCCGTGGCCGTCGTCCGCTTTTTCACCTCGATAATGAAGAGCTTGTCTGCCTGATCGTAACGGTAATCAAACTGACCATTTATCGACAGTTCAAACAGGGTATCGCTCCCCTGCCGGGAGACTTCAACCTGAGAGACCGGCGTTGCAAAATCCTGCACGTTGATCAGATTAAGCAAGCCATCCGGTACCCGAGTGCCATGAAACTTGGCCAGTACGGTCTGGCCGCGGCTGCTCACATCGACGGCGGCCGAGCTGTTATCCAGCGTGACCAGAAACTCCCCCTGCCCATCCTTGCCACGACGAAAATCCACACCGGTAACCGAGTTGAAATAGGCGCCGCCCCCACTGCTTTGATAGTTGTTGAGCACCGGCTTGCTGGCAGGCTGTGTTGCTACCGGCGTAGTCACGGGCGCAACAGGCATAGACCGGGCGACGACCTGAGGATTGAGCAGCGCCGAAGGAGAGGGTGTGGCCACCATCGCAGAGGGTGTTGGCACAGGAGTAGCCGAGGTTGTGGGCGCAATCAGGGCGCTCTCACCATTGATGAGCCCGGAAGAGGCCCCCTCGCCCAATGACACCAGCAATTTGTTCCCCTGTTGCTGCACCTGATAGGGAGCAAGCTGATCGAGTGCGATCTTGATATCCAGACCTGCGCCCTTACCCTCAACCTTGATATTATCTACCCCCAGGCGCTGGATCGGCAGCGGGTTCACTTTCAGCGCCCCTACCGCACCGGGAACATGCAACAACAGCTGATTGGGTTGGTAAGAGAGACGATCGGTAAAGCCCGTGACTGGCTCACTAAAACTGAGCTCCACCAGCAATTGATCGGCAAGCAGCGGATTGACCTTGATCTCCTGCAGGGTTGCCACTGCCCACGCCTGACTGAGGGCGCTGGCGCAAAACAGCAAAGCCACTTTGGATACACTCTCTATTGTTGTTCTCATTGCTGTTCGTCCCTGATTATTGTTTTTCTTGCACATTGGCCATTGCCAACTGGGTTTCTCTTGTTACCCAGCACCCCTTCCCGTCCGGAATGGTTTCCAGCAAATCCACTGCAGTGTCTGTGATCTTGATGACCCGACCCTGATCAAGCCCCATATACTGGTTGAGTCCGACCCGCATCGATTTGCCATCCGGGGTGCTGATCAAGGCCCACAACTGGCCTGCCTTGCCCAAAGAACCATGCATCGACAGACTGGCCAGCGAATAATTTTCCAGCACCTCTTTCTCACGCTCCATCAGGGTCTGTGCACAATCCGGCTGGGCCTTGGCTGTACTTGTACTTCCGACCGTCGCCTCAGGCTGGGGAACCATGAAGGGGCTGCGCAACTCGCGTTGCTGGTAGTGCATAGGGGCAAAAGGCTTCAGCTCGGGCAAGGGCTCGATAGGTATGGGTGGCCTTGCTTTGGTCTGGGCGACATAGCTATCCATGTCCTCCTGACCACCACAGGCCGCCAGCAAGAGGGCAGGCAATAACCAGCAGATGCGTCTCATTGTTTCGGCTCCACTGTTTTACCGTTGTACTTGTAGGTCTTAGCCAGCATCGACATCGAAATCAGCTCCCCTTCATCCTTGCTCTGACCCAGAGTGAAGGAGTCAAGAATGACGATACGGGGCAAGGCGGCCATGTCAGCGGTGAACTTGCCAATTTGATGGTAAGTGCCCACGACTTCGATACGCATCGGTAGCTCTGTCGAAAACTCGTGCTTGACCTCAGGTTCCCAGTTGATCCGGTTCAATTTCAAGCCGTTGTCGGTAGCAATAAAGCTGATATCGTCCAGCAGCCCGGCGACCTCATGGGTATTGGGCAACTGCTTGAGCTGGGTATCAACCAGTTGCTCAAGCTGAACCATTTGCGCCTTGTATGCCCCCAGGTTGGCAGCCAGCATCGCCTTGCTTTCAAACTGGGCTTTCAGTTCGGTCTCTTTCCCCGCTTCCTGAGTCAAACTGGTCAGTGAGTTGGCAATCACGTAGTAGTAGATGGCGCCGCCGGTCAACACGCAGCAGAAAAAGATGAATACCCCTTTTGCCCATTTTGGCCAGCTTGCTATGTCATTGATATCCAACTCGTTGAGTTGCTGAAGGTTCATTGTTGCTCCTTGGCCACATTCCCTGCAGCCGCAGCATTGTTGGCGATCAGGAACATCATGGAAAACTGGCTCAATGACACTGGCGCAACATCAGCCGCAAAAATAGTGCTTATCTTTGCCTGACCCAACCAACCGGAACCATCAATCCGCCGCATCATGCTGGCCACTCGACCATAGGCTTCGGTCTTGCCATTAACATCAATAATATTGTTCTGCATCGAGAGGGTGTTCAGGTAAACCCCGTTGGGCACCAGTGAAGGCAGCTGATTGAAGAGGCGGACGGGCACATTGCGTCGCATCTGCAACTGCTCGATGAGCTGCATCCGATCGATCAGTTCTTTGCGACGCTCTTTGAGCAGACGGATCTCCCCCAGTTGGGCATCCAGAATAGTCATCTCCTGAACCAGCCTCTGGTTGCGCTGCTGCTGGGCGACGATCTGGCGATCAACCAGCCAGTTGGCAAAAAATCCCAGCGCGACCGTGGCCAGCACAAAAATCCCCAGCAAGGCCCCGAACTGTTTCTTTTGGCGCTGGGCCCGGGCTTCACGCCAAGGTAGAAGGTTTATATTTGACATGGTGTGAAACTCCTCAGAGCCAACCCGAATGCCGTCATATATTTAGCACCATGTACCAGCTCGGCTTCCCCTTTCGGCTTGCCAAACAGGGCGAACAGATCCGGGTGCAACACCTCGCAATTGACCTCTTCTTTTACCTGTACCAACAAACCGGGTAGCAGACTGCCTCCTCCCGTCAGCACCAGTTTTGCGAT
Source organism: Aeromonas sp. FDAARGOS 1416 (assembly GCF_019048085.1). Taxonomy (NCBI): domain Bacteria; kingdom Pseudomonadati; phylum Pseudomonadota; class Gammaproteobacteria; order Aeromonadales; family Aeromonadaceae; genus Aeromonas; species Aeromonas sp. FDAARGOS 1416. Next base: position 2,604,642 of record NZ_CP077301.1, read on the forward strand.
GTCGCGATAACCGGATGAACTGCAAAACAGCTGGATATTGCGCCGCACTTGCTGCAGCAGCGAGTTGATGTGGGGCATCAGCACATCCAGCTCATGGTCAACAGGCAAGATACCTTTGGTTTTAGCCTGCTCAGCTTCATCCAGCGTCATGCCATAAAAGGAAGAGAGCGCCTGGCTGTACTGATCGCCACCGAAGTTCTGCAAGCGGGAGTAGATCACCTCCCCCTTGACCAGCGCCGCAAAGGTCATGGCACTGGCGCCAATGTCGATCACCCCGATCGGCCGTTCACTCTCCTGCAATTCGGGCAGACAGGCCACCACGGCACGGCCCAGCGCATGGGCGCCCACATCCACCACCTTGACGGCAATACCGGCTTCGGCAAGGGCGCTGACCCGGCCGTTGACACTCTCGGTGCGGGCTGCGCTCAGCAGCACATCTTGACGATCTTCGCTATTGTTGGTGCTCAGCACCTCAAAATCGAGACTCACTTCATCGAGGGGGAAGGGAATGATCTGCTCGGCCTCCAGCTGCACCTGATTCTCCAGCTCCTTGTCACTGAGGCGGGCATCAATCTGGATCACCTTGGTTATCACATTGGAACCGGTCACCGCAGTGGCGGCATAGTCACTGTGAGCTGGGATCAGGCGCTTGAGGGTCTTGAGAGATTGGCTGACACGCTCGATATCCTGCAATTGATAGTCAACCAGCGTCCCTTTCGGGGTGGCAATATCGGCGACCGATTCGAGATGAAGCTTGCCGGGTCGGCCACTGAGGGTAACGGCCTTGATGGTCTGGCTGCCGAAATCAATGCCCACCAGAGGGAGGAGGGATCCCTTGTTAAAAAGCCCAAACATATACACATCCATGCGTTATTTGGTTTTATTCCTGAACAGAGTGTAGGACACCCGATCAGAGGAGTGCTTCACTCATCCTAAATGCTCTAACTATCAATGTCATAAAGTTTATGCCGAAAAGTGACCCATCTCGCTTTCTTCATGGCAAGTGGCCCTCCTTGGTTATTACTCCCCGTAGTGCTAACCTCTCGCATCCTTTTGAGGTGGGTGGCTCGCCACAGGAAAACCTCGAATTCCCGATGGCAAAAGGGCTATACTCTGCGCCCGTTGGCTAATTTTAAGACGATTGGTAGTTCTTCCATGCTGAAATGGCTCGTTCGCCTGTTTATTGTCATGATGCTGGGTGCAGTGCTGGGTGTCGCCAGCCTCATCGGTATCTACTTCTATATCAAACCCCAACTGCCCGATGTCACCGCACTGCGTGACGTCAAGCTGGCAACCCCGATGCGGGTTTACAGCCGGGATGGGGAGTTGATCGCCCAATATGGCGAAATTCGTCGCATTCCGCTGCGTCTGGACGAAATTCCGCAACCCATGATCGATGCCGTACTGGCGACCGAAGATGCACGTTTCTATGAGCACCCGGGCATTGACCCGATAGGTATCATTCGAGCCGCTTCCGTCTGGGCTGTTTCCGGCCATGCCCGTCAGGGGGCCAGTACCATCACCCAGCAGGTTGCCCGCAACTTTTTCCTGAGCAATGAGAAGACCATCATCCGCAAGATCAAGGAGGTCTTCCTTGCCTGGCGGATCGAGCAGAATCTCTCAAAAGATGAGATCCTCGAACTCTACCTCAACAAGATCCCCCTCGGTTATCGCTCCTTCGGGATCGGTGCTGCGGCACAGGTTTACTTTGGTAAAGAGGTCAAGGATCTGGGACTGGACGAGATCGCCATCATTGCAGGTCTGCCGAAAGCCCCCTCCATGCTCAACCCCATCCGCTCCCCCGAGCGCGCCTTTGCTCGCCGCAACGTGGTGCTGGGCCGGATGCTGGAAACCGGCAAGATCACCCAGGCTCAGTTTGACGAAGCGTCCAAGATGCCGATCAAGGCCCGTTTTCACGGCGCCGAAGTGACCCTGCACGCCCCCTATCTGGGGGAAATGGTGCGCCAGAAGATGGTCGAGCAGTTCGGTGAAGATGCCTATACCATGGGCCTGCACGTCTACACGACCGTCTCTGCCGAACGTCAGCGGGCAGCCAGACAGGCGCTGCTGGATGGCGTTTTTGCCTATGATATGCGCCACGGCTATCGCGGCCCGACAGCTCAGTTATGGAAGGCTGGCGAGACAGCCTGGGATTACGAGCAGATCGTCGCTCACCTTGGCAAGCAGCCCACTTATGATCCGCTGATGGCGGCGGTCGTGACCAAGCTCGGTGATCGCAGCGCCACGCTGGTACTGAAAAATGGCAAGGAAGCAGAGCTCGGCTGGAACGGCATTAAATGGGCCCGCTCCTTTATTACCGACGACCGTCAGAGCTATGCCCCAAAATCGGCGCGCGATGTGCTGAAAGTCGGCGCCCAAATCTGGGTGCGGGAAGAGGGCGAAGAGTTGCTGCTGGCCCAAATCCCGGACGTCAACGCCGCGCTGGTTGCCATGAACCCGAAAAATGGCGCGCTGGAAGCAGTGGTTGGCGGCTTCAGCTTCGAACTCTCCAAATTCAACCGGGTCGATCAGGCGCGTCGCCAGATCGGTTCCAATATCAAGCCTTTCCTCTATGCGACCGCGCTGGAGCATGGCTATACCCTGGCGTCGCTCATCAACGATGCGCCGATCAACCAGTGGGATCCGTCAAAAGGGCCCATGTGGCAGCCCAAGAACTCCCCGGCCGTTTATGATGGCCCCACCCCGCTGCGTCTGGGTCTGGCCAAGTCCAAGAACGTGATGTCGGTTCGACTGATGCGTGCCATCGGTCTGGATACCTATATCGACGGTCTGACCCGCTTTGGTTTCCCTCGCGACTTCATCTCTCCCCATGAGTCGCTGGCACTGGGCGCTGCCGAATTCACCCCCCTCGAGGTAGTGCGTGGTTACTCGGTACTGGCCAACGGTGGCTTCCTGGTGACCCCATACTTCATCGACAAAGTGACCGACAGTCTGGAGAACCCCCTCTATCAGGCCAATCCAGCTATTGCTTGCACCACCTGCGAACAGCAGGCCGCACCCGAGCAGAGCACACTGCAGGTGCCAACTGTTGATGGAGCCGCACAAGATGGCACGCAGACCCCTCTCGCGCCAACCATCGCCCCGCATACCATCAGTGCCCAGAGTGCATTCCTGATCACCGACACCCTGAGCACAGCCATCTGGGGGGGCAACGGCTGGCGTGGTACCGGCTGGCGTGCAGCCCGCGACCTGAAACGTCACGACATCTCCGGTAAAACCGGTACCACCAACGAATCGCGGGATGCCTGGTTCTCCGGCTACACCCCGGACATAGTTGCCACCTCCTGGATCGGTTTTGACAACCACCAGCGTGGTCTTGGCCGTGCCGAATTTGGCGGTGGCGCCGCGCAGCCTATCTGGATCGACTTCATGAAAGTCGCCCTCAAAAAACTGCCGGAGCACAAAATGCCGGTTCCCGAAGGGATCATGACGGTGAAGATTGATAGCGAAACCGGCCTGCTGGCAACCAGTGGCGGAACCGACGAATACTTCAAGGAAGGGACCGAGCCGACCCGCTACGCAGCACCGAGCTCGGATGGCAATCAGGTCTACGGCGGTGACAACCCCGATGTAGAAGGGCCTGTCTCAACCGACGATATCTTCTAAGCTGCTCTCGCGGCAGAAGCAAAACCGGCAGCCTTGGCTGCCGGTTTTTTTATTGGGCCAACTGCTTGCTCATCAGCGTGGCGATCGAGGCCGCCAGCTCATTGAAGCAGGGGCGACGCACCGAGTAGTGGCGATAGAGCAGCGAGATGGTACGCCCCGGCACAGGGTCAACCACGGGACGATAACTGACCCCGCCTTCATCATGATCGGCAGGTACGGCCAACTTTGGCACCAGGGTCATGCCGCTACCGGCGGCCACCATGTTGCGCAGCGTCTCCAGACTGGTCCCCTTGAAGCGTTGATCCTCACCTATCCCGCCGGCGAAACAGAATCCCATCGCCTGATCCCGCAAACAGTGGCCATCGGCCAGCATCAGCAATTTCTTGCCCTTGAGATTACCGAGTGGCACCTGTCTGGCCTGTGCTTCGGGGTGATGGCAAGGCACAGCCAACCACATCGGCTCATGATAGAGCTGGATTGAACCAAACCCTTCCATCCCCGGCATCTCGGCCAGAATGACGCAATCCAGCTCCCCCTCTTCCAACCGCTTGAGCAGGGTTTGGGTCTGCTCCTCATAGAGGTAGAACTCCAGCTGGGGGAAACGCTCACGCAGGGTCTGGATAATGCGGGGCAACAGGTAGGGGCCCACGGTCGGAATGAAACCGATATGGATCTCCCCGGACATCGGCTCGGAGAAGTGCTGACCGATGCTCTTGAGCTCGCGCACCTCCTTGAGCACCCGACGCGCCTGATGGGCCATGGCATCGCCAGCCGGAGTAAACAGCACCTTGCGCGAGGTACGTTCGATCAGAATGACCCCGAGTTCATCTTCCAGCTTGCGCAGCTGGCCGCTCAGGGTGGGTTGACTGACAAAGCAGCGTTCAGCGGCTTTGCGAAAATGTTTTTCCTCATCCAGCGCCACCAGATATTCGAGATCGCGAAGATTCATACAGCAAGAGTCCTGCCTGGAAAATGGGCCATCAGCATGCACAATATCGTCCGGCGGGACAAGTCATCCACTTGCAGTGAGCCTCTCTGGCTGCCCCTCCAAAACAGAAAAGCCCGACCACCTTGCGGTAATCGGGCTGTTTGACTCGCCGATGGATTACACCCTGAAACGGCGCACCATATCCTGCAGTTGGGTAGCCAGGTGGTTCAACTCGTTGCACGCCTGAGCCATCTGGGTGGCACCGGCGGCCACCTCTTCGGAAGCATGACTGATATTGACCACGTTACGGTTGAGCTCCTCGCTCACCGCGCCCTGCTCTTCCGTGGCCGTTGCAATCTGGATGTTCATGTGGGAGATGCTGCTGACCGAGCCACTGATCTGGGAGATGGACTCGCCAGCTTCCCGCGCGGTAGCAACCGTGGTGTTCATCAGCTCCTGACTCTGTTGCATTGTACTGCCGGCCTGTTCGGCACGCTGCTGCAACTCGGCAATGATGGTGTTGATCTGGGAGGTGGAGTCCTGAGTGCGCTTGGCCAGAGTACGCACCTCATCGGCCACCACCGCAAACCCCCGCCCCTGCTCACCGGCCCGGGCCGCTTCAATCGCCGCGTTCAATGCCAGCAGGTTGGTCTGTTCGGCAATACCGCGGATCACCTCCAGCACCATGCCGATATTGCGGCTGTCATCCCCCAGTTGGCGGATCACCTCGGCGGTGCTCTCAATGGCACCGGCAACCCGCTCGATACGCTGGATAGAGTCATTCACCGTTTGCGCACCAAGTTCGGCCGTCTCACTGGCCGAGGTGGCAGCACTGGCCGCATCGCTGGTATTGCGCGATACCTCCTGCACCGTGGCTTGCATCTCGTTCATCGCCGTCGCCAGCTGGTTCAGCTCATGTTGCTGAGCATTCATATTGTTGGCTGACTGCCTTGCTACAGCACTGATCTCCTCTACCGCAGAGCTCATCTGTACAACAGAACCGGATACCTCCCCAACCAGTTTGCGCAAGTTTTCTTGCATCTGCGCAAAGCCTTTCGCCAGTTGTCCTAATTCATCCTGATTAAACGCATTCAACTCCACACGATGAGTCAAATCACCAGCCGCGACGCTACCAACAAGTTCCAGCAAGCGATTAACGGGTCGTTTGATTTGTTGACTCAAATACCATGCAATCAACACCACGAAGATGAGAGTCGCTGCGCCAGTCAAGATACTGAGGAATTTGGAGCTGGTATATGCCTCTTCACCTTGGGCATCCATCTCCTTGCCAATACGCTCATTTATCTCACGCAAATCCATCGTTAATTTTGTTGCCTGCTCCAGCGTGGTTCTGAGATTCCCTTGCAAAATCTCTCTTGTCTTGTCACTACTCTGTTTCACCGCCTGATATAGCGGGTCATGCGCAGTAAAAAAGGCATTTCCGGCAGTCTTCAACGCGTTAAAGGTTTGCTCTTCATCAGCAGCATTAAAAGCCAATCCGCCGTAATTAGCCGCAGCCTGCTCAAAACGTGCCTTTGAATCCATCACACCTTGTTGGGTTCGTTCAATATCCGCACTGTCGTTGTAGCCCATCGCGATCACCATAGATAATTGGAAACGCCGAGCATCAAGCAGTGCGATATGCATCTGACTTGCATAGCGAACAGAAGGGATAAGGTTCTCTGCCAATACAGTGTTTTGTTGATTGAGATACGACAGTCGTGAGACGCCATACCCGGCAAGCAGGCATACGCAAAGTGCCAGCACCGCAAAGCCAGTACTCAACTTCTGACCTATGGACATATTCTGGAGCATAGATTCATCCTTAACTGCGTGTCATCGTTTAATGTCGGTTTTGATAGGAGCTATGTGTTCATGTTTTTGTAATTGAGCATAGCCGTAGAGCTGTGCTTTTGTAGTTTGCATAAGCACCATATATCGCTATCGACACGCAGAGAGGACCACTTTAACTACCGCAGACTATTAACGGTTTACTCTATTGCCCGCAACAGTCGTGGGATCAGCAACTCCGGCTCCCCCAGATACTGGTTGACCTCTATCCTTTCGAGTTTTCCCCCTCGCTCTATACCCAAAGTAGGATAACCCTGACCGCCTAGCCGTTTCATCCAGCCCTGGCTATCTGCCAGATGTTGCAGCAAGGGGGCCTGCAGATAAACTTGTTGGAATTCCTCTGCTGCAATCCCCTGCTCTGCCGCCAGCGTGGCTAGAAACGCTGGCTCACCAATCCAGATCCCGTCCCGATAGTGGGATTGCTGGATCCGGTGCAACATGACCAGCCCATCGCCCCCCAACGCCGTGACGGCCAAAACCGCACGGATCGGCGGCTCGGAGTCCAGCAGACAGCCTTCCCGCAGCAGCAGTTCGTTAAAGTAGCGTTCGCCAAAATGCTGGCCGGTCAGCGCTTCGATCCGCTGATCATGGGGGCGCACATAATCACGCAATGCCTCGCCCATCGGCTGACGGCGGCTACCCATCCAGAGGCCGCCCGCATGCAGCTCGATCTTGAGTCCGGCAATGGTGGCTGCCGCCTGCAACAGGGGGGCGGCACCGTAGCACCAGCCACAGAGCGGGTCATAGACATAATGGAGGGTGGTTTGCTGTTCGCTCATCTTCATTCTCACTTCAATCTCGGATAAAAAACCGGGCCCTTAGGCCCGGTAAAAAAACACAGGGAAAGCAGGCTCAGTGGCTTACCACTTCATCTCGCCGGTATTGACCTTGGCACCGATGGCCAGACCATCGTCAACCGGCAGTGCCGGATAGGCCTTCTTCAGAGCCTCAATCAGCTCACCGGAGTTTTTCGCCTTGGCCAGCTCCTGTTCGAAACGCTCTACATAGTCACGGGTAAAGGTCACAGCAGCAGTGCCTTTGGGAGCAGTCCCCAGGAAGTGGCCCGGTACCACGCGCTCGGGTTTCAGGGCCAGCAGGTTGTCCAGCGCCTTGACCCAGTTACTGCGGGCCGCCTTGGTCTGGCTGTCCGCCATCCAGACATGCACCCCGTGGTAGACCGGTACACCACCAAAAGCAGTCTTGATGGAAGGGGCCCAGAGGTAGGCATTCGGGGTGTTCATCTCTTTGATCTCAATCTTCTCGCCATCCAGCGTCAGGTGGCTGGCGGTCATCACTTGCGGCACGGTCAGGCTCTTCGGTGCGCCCTTGCCGAGGATCGGGCTCCAATAGCTCAGCTTGGCATCCTTGGTCTGGTTGATGTGGTCAACCACGTGTTGATCGGCCAGCACTTTGACATCCGGGAACGCCGCCATGACCGGCTCCAGACCGAAGTAGAAGTCGGGGTCACCGGCACTGATATAGACAGTGGTCAGCTTCTTGCCACTCTTCTTGATCATGTCGACCAGTGCCTGACCATTCTGCACGTCGAATTGGGCATCGATCAGGATGGCCTCTTTGTCACCGGTCACCAGTGAGGAGGAGACCGGGAAGATCGCCTTCTCGCCAGGGTTGTAGACGGTCACACCCAGGGGGGCGGCCAGTACGGCGCCACTCAACAGGGTGGTCGCCAGAGTCAGGTTGCGGATCAGGGTGTTGTTCATCATCTATTCCTCATTAAGTATTCGGGGGTTCATTTGATGGACACAGTGTATTGGATCTAATAAGGTGCAAATACAGCATAAAAAGCGCATCACTGTTGCACATATCGAACATATAGAGAGCCATACATGGATCGACTGACCGCCTTGCGGGTCTTTGTCAGCGTAGTCGAACAAGGGAGCCTGAGCGGCGCCGGAGAGAAACTGGATATGTCGCGCGCCATGGTGTCTCGCTATCTGGCCGAGCTGGAGAGCTGGATGGGCGCCCGCCTGCTGCACCGCACCACCCGTCGTCTGAGCCTGACCGGGCCGGGAGAGGAGGCGCTGAACCGGGCCCGTGCCATGCTGGCGCTAGGCGAAGAGATGGAGCAGATCGCCGTGAAGGGGGATGACGCCCCCAAGGGGCAACTGCGGATCACCAGCAGCTACTCCCTGTCAGAAGCACTGCTGGTCGGGGCGGCCAACGACTATCTGGCGCAATACCCGGGGACGGCCATCGACATTCTGCTGCTCGACAGAACCGTCAATCTGGTGGAGGAGCGGATCGATCTGGCGGTGCGCATCACCAACGACCTCGACCCCAATCTGGTGGCGCGCCGTCTCGGCACCTGCCACTCGGTGGTCTGTGCCAGCCCGGCCTATCTGGCCCGTCATCCGATGCCACACAAGGTGCAGGATTTGGCGCTGCACAACTGCCTCACCTACACCTACTTCGGCAAGAGCCTGTGGGAGTTCAATGGACCGGACGGTCCCGAGTCAGTGCCGGTCAGTGGTAACCTGAGCGCCAATATCTCCAACCTGCTGCTGGAAGCAACGCTGGAAGGCGCAGGGATCAGCCTGCAACCCCGCTACTCGGCACAACCCTATCTGGAGCGTGGGGAACTGGTGCCCCTGCTGACCGACTGGCAGCCCAAGCGGCTCGGGGTCTACGGGGTATATGCCACCCGCAAGCAGATGTCGCCACTGCTGCGCAGCTTCCTCGATTTTCTGCTGGCTCGCATGGCGGCGGATCCCATCTGGCAGGAGTAAGCACTCCGCACACCCAAACATAACGAAGGGGCCGCTGCGGGCCCCTTCTTCACTCTGATCCCTTGATCAGGCTTCAAATCCGAATGGTTCTGAGTGCGGCGCTTCCGGCTGCGCACTCTCGTCCAGGAAAATATCCCGATAAGCCACATAGATGGAGTAGTTGAGCGCCGGGATCACCACCAGCAGACCTACCAGCAACAGTACTGCGCCAAACAACAACAAAATAGCTGAGAGCAGCCCCCACCAGAAGAAGGGCCACATATTGCGCCAGCAACCGAAGAAGCTCAGACGCACCGCCTGGATGATGCCGATATCGTGGTGGTAGATCAGCGCCGGAGCAAAGGTGACCCCCATCAGCACGGGAATGATGAGCAGCATCCCCACCAGCAATACCAGCAGCAGTTGTTGCAACTGGCTGGCTGAGACCACCATGCTCTCGGGATCCTGCGTCAACAGCGGGAGCAGCCCCCACATGGAGAGCAGACCGAGACAGACGAGGCCAACCAGGCTAAACAGCAGCAACACCAGCAGACCGCCTAGCATCAGCGGGGTCAGCTTGTGGCGAAAACCGGCGAAGAGATCGGCAAACTGCAGCGGCTCCCCCCGATAACCCCGAGCGGCGACCGCCACCCAACCCGCGCCCCACACCATGTAGAGCAGCTGGGAGATAAGGCCACCCGCCGGCAGTTGCTCCAGCAGCATGCCCACCATAAACCAGACCAGCACCATGGCTACGCTGATCCCCATCCCCTTGTTGAAGATATCGAACCCGCTGCGAACCCAGAGCCAGCCACGACCTGTCGTGTACCGGGCCGGTGTGGTGCGCAAAGGGGGTAATCCGTTCATATCGTCTCCTCGGAGTGTCGGTGGCATCAGTGCCGGAAGCCGATTCTAGAGCCAGGGCGGGGGCGACTCAATGGCGAAGCGGCCCGACCACGACATAAAACCTGACGCAGCTATGCACAAAAGGGGCGTCAGCCACGCCCCGCCACTGGCTGCCCCGACCATAACGAGGCACAATCTGTCCCCTCCCCCAGCCGCCACTGCCGTAGCCAGCGTGCCGTGATCACCCTTTAGTGATCGACGAATGCCAGACAGGGGGTTGTCATCCCGCCATCCCGGGCGCTTTAACATCGAGTGGTATCGTCATGAGAGTTGTTTGTTGTCTGTTGTTGTTACTGGCCAGCCAGTCAGCCCTGGCCGAGGGTTTTATCAGTCGCCTGCTCAACCATCCGGTGCCGGGTGGCGTTGCGGTGATCCCTCTTGGCGCGTCACCCACTGCCCCCACGGCCCGCTATCACGACAAACCCGTGCTGGTAGTGCGCGAAGATAACCAGTGGATCGCCATCGTCGGCATCTCTCTCAAAAACCCGCTTGGGGCCCAGCAACTGAGCACAGGTGATGGCCGTACTCTCGGCTTCACCGTCACCCCCAAGCACTACCGCGAGCAGCACATCAAGCTCAAGAACAGCCGTCAGGTCAATCCGCTCGCCGAGGATATGACACGTATCAACCGCGAGCTGGCGGAGCAGACCCGGGCTTACCAGACCTTCAGCCCCAACCAGCCGAGCAACCTGATGTTCGACAAGCCGGTCAACGGCCCCCTCTCCAGCCCGTTTGGCCTGCGTCGCTTCTTCAATGGCGAGGAGCGCAACCCCCACTCCGGCCTCGACTTCGCTGTCGGCGCCGGCACCCCGATCAAGTCCCCCGCCGCAGGCAAGGTGATCCTGATCGGCAACTACTTCTTCAATGGCAATACCGTCTTTGTCGACCACGGTCAGGGGCTCATCAGCATGTTCTGCCACATGTCGAAGGTAGATGTGAAGCTCGGCCAGAGCCTGCCGCGTGGCGGCATCGTCGGGCGAGTCGGCTCAACCGGCCGCGCTACCGGCCCCCATATGCACTGGAACGTCAGCCTCAACGATACCCGGGTCGATCCCGCCATCTTTATCGGCGCCTTCAAGCCCTGAATTGGCAGAGCCCGTTAACAAAACATCCTCTAACAAAACAGGCAGCCCATGGCTGCCTGTCTGCTATCTGTACGTCGAACCTGATTACCTATCCGGCCAGTGCGTGGGCGCCGGACTCCCGACGCATCGCCCGCCACATCACCAACACCAGCAATGAGCTGCACGTTGGCAATGCCAGCCAGACCCCGGGCACGCCCCACAGGGTCGAGAATCCCCACAAGAAACCGCCGATCAGCACCAGCTTGCCACCGGTGAGCAGGGAGGCGATGCGGGCCCGATTGATGGCCTGGAAGTAGGTGGCCCCCACCAGCAGCAAGCCCTCCATCGGCAGCCCCCAGAAGTAGAGCCAGATCCCGAGGCTCGCCACCGGCAGCAAGGTGGCGTTGTCGCCGGCAAACAGATAGACCGCCGCCTCCGGCCACAGATAGAGCGGGAACATGGCGCACAGGGCGATCCCCAACGTCACTCCGAGTGCCAGATTGCGGATCCGCAGCACCCGTCGCCAGTGACCGGCGCCCGCGTTAAAGCTGGCGATGGGCTGGATACCCATGGCGATCCCCTCAAACACCAGATAGAAGAAGGCCTCGGTGTAACTGATCACCCCGTAGGCCGCCACATGCAGCGAAGTGCCGACCGCCAGCAACGCCTTGTTGTGCAGCGCCAGCACCACAGAGAGATAGAGGTACATCAGAAAACTGGAGACCCCGAGGCGCACCGTTTCGCCCATCAGCCGCAGATCGGGGCGCAGGGTGTCCCAACTTATCCGCAGCTGGCTGCGCGGCGTGAAGAAGTGCCACAGGCAGGCGAGGCCCGTCACTGCCTGGGAGAGCATGGTGGCCGTCGCCACCCCGGCCAGTCCGAACGGAAACACCACCATCAACAGATAGTCGAGCAGCACGTTGAGCAGCCCCCCGACTACCATGATGAGGGTGACAAAGCCGGGGCGGCCATCGTTGCGCAGCAGCGAGCTGAACGCCATCGACAGCACCGCAAAGACGCCGAGCCAGGCGTAGGCCTGCAGGTAGGAGAGCCCGGCGGTGAAGATCTCCCCCTCCGCCCCCATCCAGGCCAGCATGGGCTCGCCATAACGGATCCCGATAAAACTGAGCAGTGCCGAGGCCAGCAACACCATCACCAGCGCATTGCCGACGATATGGCGGGCTTTGGCCGGGTTGCCCTGCCCCAGATAGAAGGAGACCAGCGACGAGGCCCCCATGCCGATCAGCGCCCCCACCGCATAGAGCACGGCGCAGATGGGATAAGCCAGCATCAGACCGGCCATGCCATCCTGACCCAGCACATGGCCAACGAAGATGCCATCGATGGTGACATAGATGCCGGTGATCAGCATGGCCGCCACGGTCGGGGTTACGTAACGCCAGAAAAGGCGAGATAGCGGGGCTGTGCCCAGATCAACAGCTGACATATTCGACTCAGTGGAGAGAAAGCGGCCGGGATCATAGCGAAACGGCAGCACGACTTCCTGTTATTTGTGTTATGAATCATTAATATAGACTGCTTTACCCACCTCCCTGCCCTGTTTTAGGCTAGGGCCACCTCTTCTGAACGGAAACGAGCCTCATGTTGCAACGCCTGCTCACCCTCTTGCTGCTCTCCCTTCTCTTGTTGCCGCCAACCGTGCGCGCCGACGATGCCATTGCCCAGGCCGAATCCCTGTTGCAGAGCGTGCCCAAGAGCGACACCCCGGAAAACCAGAAGCTGCGGGAGAGCTACCAGCAGGCACTGCAATTTGCCAGAGAGGCCGAGCGTTACCGGGAGCAGAGCAAAGCCTATCAGCAGATCCTTATCGATTACCCCAAGGAGTCGGCACGCCTCAAGGAGAGCCTGCATAACTATCAGCCCGCTGCTCGCCCGCAGCTGGCGAGCCTCAAGGAGGAGGCGCTGCGCCAGGCCATTGGCCTGAGCAGCAACCGCCAGCTCAACCTGCGCAAGGAGCGCCAGGGGGTGATGGACAGCCTCAACCAGCTGGAGAGCACCGGGCAGGAGTATCACCTGCGGGTGGATGATCTGCGCAAACAGCTGCAACTGACCCGCAGCCAGCTGGAGCGACTGAGCTTCAGCAGCGAATCGGATCGCCAACAGGAGGCACAGCTGCTGCTGACCAGAATGAAAGAGCAGAGCCTCTCCGACCGGATCCAGATGCTGGAACTGGAGCAGCTCTCTGCCCAGCAGCGCAACGATCTCGGCAAGCTGAAGCTGCAGGAGCTCAATCTGGCCATCGCCGATGAGGATGAGTGGCAAGCCAGCCTGCTGACCCAGCAGAACCAGCTGCGGCGGGAGAAGACCGAGCAGGCGCTGGAAGAGAGCGAACGGCTGCGCAAGCAGCTCACCACCGACATGCCGCTGCTGCTGGAGCAGCAACAGCAGAATCAGGCGCTCTCCATCCAGCTCGGCACACTGGAAGATCAGATTGAGCGGGTGCAGGATGAGCAGCGCAGCGTCGACAAGAATCTGTTTGAACTGAATGAGCTGGTCAACTCGGTACGCGAGCAGCTGGAGTGGTTGCAGATCAGTAATGCCTACGGCGAGAACCTGCGCAGCAAACTCTCCGATCTGCCCCCCCAGTTCCCCCTCGACAAGCTGGAGTCCGCCATCGTCAGCGCCCGCATGGCCAAGTACCAGTACGAGAGCGAGCAGGATGGGCTCAAGGATACCCGCCAGCTGCGCGACAAGCTGATGGCCGAAGAGGAGGTGACGCTGGATCGGCCGCAGCAAGCGGTGCTCGACAACCTGCTCAAGGCCCGGCGCCAACTGCTGACCCGGCTCAACGACGCCTCAGACACCCTCATTCAGGAGCAGACCCGCCTCAAACTGCTCTACAGCCGCCAGAACAGCAAGATCGACGAGATCCGCGAAATAAGCGCCAGCCACCTGTTCTGGATGCCCGATGTGCGCCCCTTTACCCCGCAGGTGATGCTCGGCATTCCCGCCGCGCTGACCCTGGCCTTCAACCCGGACAACTGGCTGCAACTGCCCTACGCCATCGCCGAGAACAGCCCGCTGAGCATCACGCTGGCCGGTATTGGTCTGCTGGTGCTGGCCTGGAGCTGGTTCAAGCTGGCCCGTCACCTGAGCCTCTATTGCGACCATATTGCGCCGCGGATCGGCAAGGTGACCCAGGACAAATTCAGCCTCACCAGCCGCTTGCTGCTGCGCTCCCTGCTTGCCGCCCTCCCCTTGCCCGCCATGGTGTTGATGGTGCGCGGCCTGCTCGAAGGGGCCTGGCAATACCCGTTTGCGGTGGCGGTGGCGCGCGGCCTTGGCGAGATCTGGTTTCTGCTGCTGGCGCTGGTGATGGCCCGCCATCTGACGCTGGAGCGGGGGATTTTGATCCACCACTTCCGCTGGCCCCGGGAACAGGTGCAAAAGGTATGGGGGCAGTTTCGCACCCTGCTGCTGGTGCTGATCCCGAGTTTCTTCGTGCAGGGGATGGCCAACAGCTATCAGGAGCACGCCTTCTACGACTCCCTCGGCCGGATGGCCTTCATGATCGGTGCACTCTGGCTGCTGCTCTTCTTTGCCCGTCTCAACCGGGAGCGATTGCCGCTCACCTGGGGCCAGACCGACATGACCAAGCCCCATCTGCTGCACCACTTCATCTGGAACAGCCTGATGCTGGCGCCGCTGCTGGCGGTGATTGGCGCCCTGTTTGGCTACTTCTATACCTCGCGCACCCTGCTGCGCCAGCTGGAGCTTAGCCTGTTGATGGGGCTGGGTTGCCTGCTGGTCTACTATCTGGCCAGACGCTGGATGCTGATCCAGCGCCGCCGCCTTGCCTTCGAGCGCGCCAAGAGCAAGCGGGCCGAGATCCTGGCCCAGCGCGGCCGGGAAGAGGGGCATGACGAGCTCAGCTCCGAGACCCCGGACGTGGTGGAAGAGACTGAGCTGGATCTCGATACCATCAGCGCCCAGTCGCTGGGGCTGGTGCGCACCCTGCTGATGCTGGGCTTCACCATGCTGGTGGTGGTGCAATGGTCGGATCTCAACTCCGCCTTCAGTTTCCTCAGCAATATCGAGGTGTGGCAGGTAAGCAGCAAAATTGGCGGCATCGAGCAGCTCTCGGCCATCACCTTGCAGGATCTGATGCTGACCGCCTTCGTCTTCATTCTGACCGTGGTGACAGCCCGCAACCTGCCGGGGCTGATGGAGCTGACCCTGTTGCAGCACCTGAGCCTCTCCCCGGGTACCGGCTTTGCCCTCACGACCACCAGCAAGTATCTGGTGATCCTGATCGGCGCCCTCACCGGCTTCTCCATGCTCGGCATCGACTGGTCGAAGACCCAGTGGCTGGTCGCCGCCCTCTCGGTGGGGCTGGGTTTCGGTCTGCAGGAGATCTTCGCCAACTTTGTCTCCGGCCTCATTATCCTGTTTGAGAAGCCAATCCGGCTCGGTGACACCGTCACCATCCGCGATCTCACTGGCACCGTCACCAAGATCAAAACCCGGGCGACGACTATCGTGGATTGGGATCGCAAGGAGATCATCGTGCCCAACAAGGCTTTCATCACCGAACAGTTCATCAACTGGTCGCTCTCCGATGCCATCACCCGGGTCAAACTGCGGATCCGGATCGGCCTGACCCGGGATCCGAAACTGGTGCAGCGCATTCTGGAAGAGTCCATCCAGGCATCGACCCTGGTATTGGAGACGCCAACGCCAGAGGTCTTCCTGATCGAATTCACCGACTCGGCACTGATCTACGAGATCCGCCTCTACGTCAACAACATGGATCACCGGATGCCCATCACCCACGAGGTTCACTCGCTGGTGCTGGAGAAGATGCAGCAGCAGGGACTTACCCTGCCCCATCAACAGATCGACATTCACCTGAGCCGCGGCTGATCCGCGAGGTAAAAGGAGCAGAACATGCAGATTATTGCCCACCGTGGCGCCAGCGGTCTGGCCCCCGAAAACACTCTCAAGGCGATGGCCAAAGCGCTGGAGCTGGGAGCACCAGCCATCGAGATCGACGTACAGGCGGCCGATAGCGAATTGTGGGTATTCCATGACAGGCGGCTGGAGCGCTGCACCAACGGCAAGGGGGTACTGACCGAGCAATCCCGCTCCTATCTGGAGCAGCTCGATGCCGGTGAGGGAGAGGTGATCCCGACCCTGTGGCAGGTAATGGAGATCATCGCCGGACGCTGCGAGTTGCATATCGAGCTCAAGGGGGCCTATACCGCCGATGCGGTGGCAACCCTGACCCGACGGGCAGAGGCCGAGCTTGGCTTTACTCCCGGGCAGTGGGTGGTTTCTTCCTTCCATCACCCGGAGCTGGCCCGATTTGCCGCCTCGCGGCCCGATATCCGGCTCGGTGCCCTGACCGCCAACCTGCCGCTCAACCTGGCGCAGGTTGCCGACGAGCTGGGGGCCTGGTCCATCAATTGCGATGTTGATTTCATCGACGCCGCGCTGGTCGATGATGCCCATCGCCGGGGGCTCAAAGTTCTGGTTTATACCGTTGATTATCCAGAAGATTATGAAACGCTCTCTAGCATGGGGGTCGATGGAATCTTCACCAATCGACCAGATCGTTTTCTGACGAGTGAGGGGGCGATACGCGCATGGATATCCACTGATTTAGGCACTAACTTTAAATAGCTGACCGGGATACAAAGAGTTCAACTTCAGCCGATAAATAGAGGCTTATAACAATAACTAGATTCCACACACTTCAGACTGACGCTCACAAGGATGTAACTATGAACTTATCCATTAAAAACAAGCTTGTTCTGGCTATCGGGGTCATCATTCTGGTGATCACCGGCCTGCAGGTCTGGTACAACACCTCGCAACTGCGCAGCGAGACCCAGCGACTGGTCTGGAACATCATCGACGAAAGCTCCATGGCCAACGTCAAGGGGATCTCCCGCTGGGTCGACTCCCGGATCAGCATGGTCAGCACCACCAAGGAAGCATTCGCCAAAGAAGACGAACCCATCAGTCATCTGGCCCAGTCCATGAATGCCGGTGGCTTCGACCTGGTCTATGCCGGTACCGCAGACGGCAAGATGATCCAGAGCAAACCGACCGACTTGCCCGCCGGTTATGACCCCCGTCAACGCCCTTGGTACAAGGACGCGGCCGCCGCAGGCAAGCTGGTCATTACAGCCCCCTATGCCGACATCTCCACCGGCCAGCTGATTGTCACCATTGCCGAGCCGTTCCAGCGCGGCAATACCCAGGGGGTCATCGCCGGTGACGTCTCCATCAGCTCACTGATCTCGGACATTCTTGCGGTCACCACCGAGGGCACCTACGCCATGCTGGTAGACAGCAATGGCACCATCATCGCGCACCCCGATGCCTCCCTGAGCCTGAAATCCGCCACCGCTCTGGCACCGGAACTGACTGCCGCCTACATCAATCAGGTCGCCCATGACGGCATGATCAACGAGCTGGTGATCAGCGGCAAGAAAGAGGTCTACGACTTTAATGCCATTCCCAATACCAACTGGTATTACGGCATGATGGTGGATGAAGAGATCGCCTACCAGTCAGTACGCCGAATGGTTACCTCCTCCCTCATTCAGGGGCTTATCACCATACTGATCGTGGCAGGTTTCTCCTATGTCGCCATCAACGGCTCGCTGGCCCCTCTGAAAACCTTGGGCGAAGCGATTGCCGATCTCTCCCGTGGCAATGGCGATCTGACCCGCCGGATCAAGATTGAACGTGAGGATGAAGTAGGCGCGGTTGCCAAACACGTCAACACCTTCATCGAGCGGATCCATGTGATGGTGCAGGATATCTCCAACTCCTCCGGTCAACTCAACCAGCAGGCCAAGTCCTCCCACAGCATGGCGGAGAAGGCCAATCAGGGGCTGGCACGCCAGCAAAACGAGATCTCCCAGATCGCCACTGCAGTACACGAGATGTCGGCCACCGCGGTCGAGGTCGCCAGCAACGCCGAGCAGACCGCCGAAGCGGCCCGCAGCTCCTCCAGCAGTTGCGAGCATGGCAAACAGGTGATCGCCCGCAACCAGCGCTCCATCACCGATCTGGCCACCCAGGTGGAACAGGCCTCCAACATCATTCAGGAACTGGAGAAAAACGCTCAGGAGATCAACACCATCCTCTCCACCATTCAGGGCATCGCCGAGCAGACCAACCTGCTGGCACTCAACGCCGCCATCGAAGCGGCACGTGCCGGTGAACAGGGTCGCGGCTTTGCGGTGGTAGCCGACGAGGTGCGCGTCCTGTCACAGCGTACCCACAGCTCCACCGTCGAGATCCGCAATATGATCGAAACCCTGCAACGCAATACCCAGGGAGCGGTCAGCACCATGCACGAAGGCCAGCTGTTGGCCCAGAACAGCGTGGATGACGCCAACAACGCCACCCATGCGCTGGAACAGATCACCACCTCGATCAACCAGATCTCCGACATGGCGACCCAGATCTCCAGCGCGGCTGAAGAGCAGCGGGCCGTCACCGACGAAGTAAGCCGCAACATTCAGGCGGTGAAAGATGTCTCGGACGAACTGGCAGTAGATGCAGACAGCTCACGCCATCTCTCTGAACAACTTAAAAATATTTCGGGTGAACTGAGCAATCAGGTCGGTATGTTCCGCATTTGAGGATGAGCAAAAGGGGCCGTACAGGCCCCTTTTATTTTTCTAAATAGCGCTTAATTTTCAGTGAGTAATCTCACATTACCCGCCAAATACCCCGCCTTGAAATCCTTGTGATTCGTCTGGAATTATCAGATCACCGCCGTGTTCACCGCAGCATTTCGGATTACCTATTTCTATCCGAATAGATAAATGCCAATAATTCTCATTAAAAAATTACAATAAAAAACTTAAAATTTTTTTCGCGAGTACCTAAAAAGAGAGGTGATTCGCATTTTATTGAAAGAAAACTACGTACAATCCAGAAGTTAAAGTGCTCGTAGCTAGGTGTTCAACTGCTCAGTAACACCAGAAAATGACGATAATAACGACATTTTCATCCAGGGATTTGGGTGTTTTATAGAAAAATAACCAATAAAAAGGGAATAAAACCTAGCAGTTTGACTTGCATCAAGCCTGAATTTTTTTCATAGAGCAAAATCGTGCCCAGCAAATCTATCCCTAAGGAGGCAGATGTGGATATTATCAAGACCGATGTGGCCATCATCGGTGCTGGCGGTACCGGCTTACGCGCCGCTATCGCTATAGCCGAATCACAGCCAGACCTGGACATCGCCCTGATTTCCAAGGTTTACCCGATGCGCAGCCACACGGTTGCTGCCGAAGGCGGCGCCGCCGGTGTCGTCCGTGATGACGACTCCCTCGAAAACCACTTCAACGATACCGTCTCCGGTGGTGACTGGCTGTGCGAGCAGGACGTTGTGGAATACTTCGTCAACAACGCGACCAAAGAGATGATCCAGCTGGAGCACTGGGGTTGCCCCTGGAGCCGCAAGCCGGATGGCAAAGCCAACGTGCGTCCGTTTGGTGGCATGAAGGTTCCGCGTACCTGGTTCGCCGCAGACAAGTCCGGTTTCCATATTCTGCACACCCTGTTCCAGACCTCCGTCAAATACCCGAGCATCAAGCGCTTCGACGAGCATTTCTGTCTTGATCTGATCGTGGACGACGGCCGCGTTCAGGGCGTACTGACCTTCGACATCCAGAACGGTATCACCCGCTTCATCCAGGCCAAATCCGTGATCGTGGCAACCGGCGGTGCTGGCCGTGTCTATCGCTACAACACCAACGGTGGCATCGTCACTGGCGACGGCATGGCACTGGCCTACCGTCACGGCGTACCGCTGCGTGATATGGAATTCGTCCAGTATCACCCGACCGGTCTGCCGGGCACCGGCATCCTGATGACCGAAGGTTGTCGTGGTGAGGGTGGCGTCCTGTTGAACAAAGATGGCTACCGCTACCTGCAAGACTACGGCTTGGGCCCGGAAACCCCGATTGGCCAGCCGAAGAGCAAATACATGGAACTGGGTCCGCGCGACCGCGTTTCCCAGGCATTCTGGCAAGAGCAGCAGAAAGGCCGCGTCATTCAGGGCCCGATGGGCGATGTGGTTCACCTCGACCTGCGTCACCTTGGCGAGAAGTACCTGAAAGAGCGTCTGCCGTTCATCTGCGAACTGGCCAAAGCCTACGTCAACGTGGATCCGGCCAAAGAGCCTATCCCGGTACGTCCGACTGCCCACTACACCATGGGTGGTATCGAGACTGACAACAAGTGTGCCACCCGTCTGCCCGGCCTCTACGCCGCGGGCGAATGTGCCTCCGTCGGTCTGCACGGTGCCAACCGTCTGGGTTCCAACTCCCTGTCCGAGATCGTGGTATTCGGCAAACTGGCCGGTGAGCAGGCAGGTGAATTTGCCAAGACTCAGAAGCATGGCAATACCGAAGCGCTGGCCGCCAAGGCCGAGGCGCTCATCAAGCAGCACCTCTCCCTGATGGACATAGACGGTACCGAAAACCCGGCCGATATCCGCAACGAGCTGGGCATGTCCATGGAAGCCGGCGTCGGTATCTACCGTACCGAAGAGCTGATGCAGGGTACCATCGACAAGATCAACGAGCTGAAAGCCCGTTACAAGAAGGTCAAGATCAACGACAAGTCCTCTGTCTTCAACACCGATCTGCTGTACGCCATCGAACTGGGTTACATGCTGGACGTGGCTGAAGCCATGGCGCACTCCGCCATCAATCGTAAAGAGTCCCGCGGTTCCCACCAGCGTCTGGATGGTTACGAAGAGCGCGATGACGTGAACTTCCTCAAGCACACGCTCTCGTTCTACAAAAATGGCGAAACGCCCTCCATCGATTACTCCGATGTGAAGATCACTAAGTCCCAGCCGGCAAAACGCGTGTACGGCTCCGAGGGTGAGAAACAAGACGAGGCTAAGAAGAATGGCTGAGATGATTGAAATTGAGATCCTGCGCTACCGTCCGGAACAGGATAACGAGCCCTGGATGCAAACCTTCCAAGTGCCATACCAGAGAGAGATGTCTCTGCTGGACGCCCTGCAGTACATCAAGGATCACCTGGACTCTACCCTGAGCTTCCGCTGGTCCTGCCGGATGGCGATCTGCGGCTCTTGCGGCATGATGGTCAACGGTGTGCCCAAGCTGGGTTGCAAGGCGTTCCTGCGCGACTACCTGCCGGGCAAGATGACCGTCGAGCCGCTCAACAACTTCCCGATCGAGCGCGATCTGGTGGTCGACATGTCCGACTTCATCGAGAAGCTGGAGAGCATCAAGCCGTACATCATCCCGAGCGAGCCGCGCAGCCTGTGTGATGGCGAGTACATCCAGACTCCGGCCCAGATGGCGCAGTACAAGCAGTTCTCCCAGTGCATCAACTGTGGTCTCTGCTACGCGGCCTGCCCGCAGTACGGCATCAACAAGAAGTTCACCGGCCCGGCGGCACTGGCTCTGGCCTATCGCTACAACGTCGACAACCGTGATGCCGGCGCCAAAGAGCGTATGCGCATCATCAGCCAGGACGAAGGCGTCTGGGGCTGTACCTTCGTGGGCTACTGCTCCGAAGTGTGCCCGAAGGGCGTCGATCCGGCGGCGGCCATCCAGCTTGGCAAGGTCGAAAGCGCCAAGGACTACATGATCGCCATGTTCAAGCCAGATTGAGAGCAGGATTGAGACCATGAACAACACTGATAGCAAACGTAAACCTTACGTCCGCGAAATGAAGAAAGACTGGTGGCTGAAGAACGCCTTCTACACCGGTTACATGATCCGTGAAGGCACCAGTATCTTCGTCTCCATCTACGCCGTTGTGCTGATGTGGGGCCTGATGCGCCTGGTTCAGGGTCAGGAAGCGTTCAACGGCTGGCTGGAATCCCTGCAAAGCCCGATCGCCATCCTGTTCCATGTCGTCGCTCTGGCGGCGTGCCTGTTCCATGCCAAAACCTGGTTCGCCCTGGCGCCGAAAGCCATGCGTATCTTCCGTGGTGAAGACCTGGTACCGGAGAAGCCGATCGTTCTCGCCCAGTATGTGGCGCTGGCGGTGGTGTCCCTGCTTGTCCTGATCATCGTGGCCTGAGGAGAAAACAATGAGACGTTCTGACGAACCAATTTACTGGGGTCTGTTTGGTGCGGGTGGCATGGTCGTTGCCATGCTGCTGCCGGTCATTGTCCTCATCACCGGTCTGCTGGTGCCCATGGGCATCATGGACGTGGAAACCATGAGCTATGACCGCGTGCACGCGTTCGCCAGCTCCTGGTGGGGTGCCTGCATCCTGCTGGTGATCATCGCCCTGCCAGTCTGGCACGGCATGCACCGTATCTACCACGGTCTGCACGATCTGGGGATCCACACCACCAAGCTGCACCACTATGTGTTCTATGGCTTTGCCTTCCTGGTATCTGCCATTAGCGTCGGCTTGCTGATGGTGCTGGTACTCCAGTAATCACATCTGACTGATTGACCAAACCGGGCCTCGTGCTCGGTTTTTTTTTGCCCCGCTATCCCGCCCCTGCTTTTTATTCACTCAAACAATTCGATAAAAACCAGATTATCGTCCAATCATATGGCGATCACAGTCACATAACACCAATACATTCGTCATTTGTAGCAAACCATTTTGACCACCATCAATTTAGTGACATCCATATCAATTATAATTATTCAGATTAAATAATTATTCATATGGAGCTAGCTAATGACAGACAAAACACGCTCGGTGAGCATAGGCAGTTACCTGGCCCTGGCCTTCGCCGTGGTCTTCTTCTCCGGACTGTTGCAATCCGGCGAGTGGTACGGGGTATTCGATTTCACCACGCTGAACGGCTCGTTCGGCACCATGGTCCAGAGCGTCAGCGAGAATGGTGACGGCATCAAGACCGCCATGACCGACATGCGCGGCAAGGGGGGCAACGGGGCGAGAGACGGCTTTCTGTTCGCCCTGACCCTGATCCCCACCGTGATGTTTGCTCTCGGTATGATCAATGTGCTGGAGCACTACGGCGCGCTGGAAGCGGCCCGCAAGTTGCTGACCCCGCTGCTGCGCCCGCTGATGGGGATCCCGGGCAATACCGGTCTGGCGCTGATCGCTTCGCTGCAGAGTACCGATGCCGGTGCCGCCATGACCCGTCAGCTCAAGGATGAAGGGCTCATCACCAAGCGTGAAACCGACGTATTCACCATGTTCCAGTTCTCCGCTGGTGCCACCATCGTCAACTTCTTCTCCTCCGGCGCCGTGCTGTTCACCCTGACGCTGGCAGATGGCAGCCCGGCGGTCAGCTCCTCCATCGGTCTGGCTGTCATCGTGATGTTCGCCTTCAAATTTGTCGGGGCCAACCTGTTCCGGGTCTACCTCAATATGAGCGAAGGCAAGCAGACCGATAACAACACCCAGCAGACCCTCAACACTCAGGAGCAAGCCAAATGAGCC
Organism: Aeromonas sp. FDAARGOS 1416; assembly: GCF_019048085.1. Classification (NCBI taxonomy): domain Bacteria; kingdom Pseudomonadati; phylum Pseudomonadota; class Gammaproteobacteria; order Aeromonadales; family Aeromonadaceae; genus Aeromonas; species Aeromonas sp. FDAARGOS 1416. The sequence continues at coordinate 2,628,153 of NZ_CP077301.1, forward strand.
AGGCCAACATCAAGAAACCCATCGTTACCGATATCTTCGTCGAAGGGGCCAAGAAGGGCTGGGTCATCGCCACCACCTCCACCGTACCCAACGTACTGATGGCCTTCGTCATCATCAAGGCGCTGCAGATCACCGGCGCGCTGGATGCCATGGGCGCCATTTTCTCCCCTGTCATGGCCATCTTCGGGTTGCCCGGTGAGGCGGCAGCCGTGCTGATCGGCGCCTGGATGTCGATGGGCGGTGCAGTCGGTGTGGTCATCACCCTGTTCGATCAGGGCATCCTCAACGGCACTCACATCGCCATTCTGGCGCCAGCCATCTACCTGATGGGCTCCCAGGTGCAGTACATGGGCCGCATCCTCGGCTGTATCGGCACCGAAGGGCGTTATATCCCCATCATGGTCGCCATCTCGGTACTCAACGCCTTCGGCGCCATGCTGGTGATGAACATCCTTCTCTGACCCGAACCTGATAGTGGAGCAAGCAATGACTTTTTCTCTGGATCAATACCTGACCGAACTGGCCCCGCTGATCAATCTGGATTGCGGATCCCTGCACCAGCCGGGCATTGCGGCAGTGGCCGACCTGATGGCCGCCAAATATGAGGCGATGGGTGGCTGGCAGATCAAGCGGGTCGACTGCGGCGCCGCCGGGGTGGGGCTGGAGATCCGCAACCAGCCTGATGCGGCGCAGATCGATGTAATGCTGATCGGCCATATGGATACCGTCTTCCCCCTCGGCACCGCCGCCGCCCGCCCGATGAGCATCGATGGTGAGCGCGCATACGGCCCCGGTGTCTCCGACATGAAATCCGGCCTGCTCAACATCGTCTATGCCCTGCGTGAACTGCCCCGCGAGGTGCGCGATCGCCTGAGCATCTGCGTCTGCATGAACCCGGACGAGGAGATTGGTTCCCTCCACTCCAGTGACTGGCTGGCAACGGTGGCCAAACAGGCAAAACAGGTGCTGGTGGCCGAAGCGGCCCGCGCCGATGGCTCGCTGGTCAAGGCGCGCAAGGGGATGGCCCGTTATCGCATCGATTTCACCGGCAAGGCGGCTCACGCGGGCAACGAACCGCAGAAGGGGCGCAGCGCCATTACCGAGCTGGGCCACTGGATCCTGGCCATCAACGCCCTGACCAACTTCGAGAGCGGCACCACCCTCAACATCGGCATTGTCGAGGGGGGCAACGGCGCCAACATAGTGCCGGCACATGCCAGCGCCGTAGTGGATGTCCGCTTCTGGGACAATCAGGAGTACCACCAGATCGACGATCATCTGCTGACCCTGGCCGAGCGGCCGCATCTGGACGGTGTCACCATCCAGCTGACCCGCGAGGCGCATAAACCGGCCATGGTGCCGTCAGAGGGCACCCAGGCATTGATGCAGCTAGTGGAGGAGTGTGGCGCCGAACTGGGGTTACCGATCAGCTGGCAGGAGGTGGGGGGCGGCTCCGATGCCAACCTGACCGCCGCCCTCGGCATTCCCACTCTGGATGGTCTGGGCCCCATCGGTGCCGGTTTCCACAGTGACGAGGAGTATCTGGATCTGGCCAGCATTGCCCCGCGCATCGAGCTGCTGGTGAAGGTACTGACTCGTCTGGCAGCCTGACAAGCTCTCACGTAAAAAAGGGCCAGCCGGTTTGCACCGGCTGGCCCTTTTTTTATCTGCTCCCCCTGAATGACAGCAACCCTTCGCTATTACTCCATTGGCGGCAAGAAGCGGCGCATCACCTCATCCGTATGCCCCCCTTCCTGAAATGCCACCAGCGACTGATTGAGGATGTTCACCAGCTGGTGACCGCGGGGGGAGCCCTTGCTCACCAGCAGATAGAATCCCTTGCGGCTGGGCAGGGCGAGATTGAGCAACCCGCTCTCGCTGCGGTAGATGCCAAGGCTGATGCCAGCCACCAGAGGTTCGATTTCGCTTGGCAGAAAGTCGCAGCGATCCCGCTCCAGCATATCGAGCGCCTGCTGCAACTGTTTAACCCGGCGTGGCTCCTGCGCAAGCCCGTAGGGGGTGTAGTTGTAACCAATCACCCCGCACACCCGGGAACGATTGACCGTCTGCAGATCCGGCGGTTCGGGGTAGCGGCGCTTGAGATAGAAGAAACCGAGGTGGGTGTAATAGAGGGGTACGCTATAGAAGGCAAACTCGGCACGCTCCGGCTTGTAGCTGGCATCCCAGGTCAGCTCACACAGACCGTTCAGGCGATAATCCGCCAGCTCCTGCTGCACCCGCGCCCAGGGCAGATAGCGGATCTGGTGCGAGAGCCCGCTCTGTTGCAGGGCATCGAGCACCAGCGTCGTCGCCGAACCTGTCAGGCGGCTGGTATCGGGCACCCCATCCTTACGCTCCCAATAGGTAAAGGGGGCCCACTCGTTGCCCTCCCCCAGACAGATCTTCACTGGTGGCTCTTGCCCCCATAGCGCGGGGGACAAGATGGCCATCGCCAATCCCGCCCACCATGTTGCCGCTCGTCTCATCTCCCGCTCCCGGACTGTTTATCCCTCTTGCAGCTTAGCCCAGAAGGGATAGAGCTCACTTTGCAGGGGCGCTTTCATGCCACAACGTCAGCAAATTGGCCGGAATGGCACCATAACGAAGCTGCGGCGTCTGGTGCCAGTCAGCCAGCTTTTGCAGAGCCTTCGCCAGATCCTGTGCAAGCTGGCGGGTCACTCTCACCCCCTCTTCCAGATAGAGGCTCTTGATCTCGAAGATCCCCTGCTGGCGATGGGCCTTGGCATCCATCCTGCCCACCAGCTTGCCACGATGCAGCAGCGGCAACACGAAGTAACCGTACTGACGCTTCGGCGCCGGGGTATAGCACTCGATGCGATAGTCAAAGTTGAACAGTTCACTGGCCCGTTTGCGATCCCACACCAGCGGGTCAAACGGCGACAAGGCGGTGGTATGGGTTGCCTTGAGGGTGCCCGCCTGTGCCCTTGCCAGCTCATCGGCCAGCGAGGCGTGCACAAAAGCGCCGTGCTGCCACCCCTCCACTCGTACCGGCAACAGCTCCCCCTCGTCCGCCAGCTGATGGAGCAGGTTATCGTATTTACCGCGCCGCAGCCGGTAGTAGTCCGCCACCCAACCGGTTTTGACCAGCCCCAGCGCCCGGCAGCTGGCGCGCACCATATCCCGCTGCGCCTGCTCGACGCTCGGCAGGTCCCGCTGGTCGCTCCACTCAGGGATGACCCGCTCGGCCAGGTCATAGACTCGCTGAAAGTTGCGCCGCTCCCGCACCATCAGCTGACCTGTGGTAAAGAGCACTTCCAGATGACGTTTCTCCGGCTTCCAGTCCCACCAGCCGTTTCCCTTGCCGGTTGTGCGTTCAAAGTCGGCCGCCCGCACCGGGCCATGTTGACGAATGCGCTCGATCAGCTGACCGATCTCCTGCTGATGGGTGGCAAGCCAGTTGGCCGAAAACTTCCAGCCCATGGCGGCAGGGTCGAGCATCCGGTGGCGCAGCAATCGGTAATCCTCGCGGGGCACAAAGCAGGCCTCGTGGGCCCAATATTCGAAGATCTCGCCGTCGGCCAGCAACTGCTCCAGCCAACGCGGTTCGTACTGGCCAAGGCGGCTAAAGAGCACCAGATAGGGGCTGCGCGCCACCACCGAGATGGTATCGATCTGCAGCAGCGCCATACGGCGAATGGTGGCCAGCAGATCAGCCGGGGTCGCCTTGCAGCGACGGGGGGCAAGCAGCCCTTGCGCCGCCAGTTGCAGATGACGGGCATCTTGCAGTGACAAATGGGTAATCGACATCAACAACCGCTCCCTGGTATCTGACCATCGCGCGCCCGGCGGATGGCCAACAAAACCGGGGGAGGCCCCACGCTGGCATGCCTCCCCACCCTTTTTTTGCCTGCGCCGCTATGAGTGAGTCGGGGGCAAGACCAGCTGATTGACCACCAGCATGATCTCTTGGTACGTGGCCTCGACCGTCTCGGGGGTCGGCTCCAGAATAAGGTCATCGGCATAGCCGTTGATGAGGGAGGTGATCTGACGCGCCAGTCGCCGGGCATCGCCCGCCACAAACTCGCCGCTGTCGATCCCCTTTTGCAGGATCTGCTCCAGCACCTCGCGCCACGCCAGAATGATTTTGCGGTAGCTCTCGGCAAACACAGGGTCGCGCAGTGACTCGTTCCAGGCATCCAGATAGATGGCCCAGGAGGCATCCTGACTGGTCGGCAGGTTGTCTCGCACAAAGAGCGGCAACGCTTCGCGGGCTGGCAGCGGCAACAACCACTCCCGCTGTTCGGCGATCTCCTGACTGGTGAAGCGCTCCACGGCGCAGAGGCAGAGCTCCTTCCAATCCTTGAAGTAGTGGTAGACGTGACTGCGCGCCAGACCGGTGCGCTCGGCAATATCACGGGTTGACGATGCCGCCATTCCCTTCTCTCGAAACAGGGCCAGTACGGCCTCGATGATCATCTCTTTGCGCTGTTCTGCTGATGGGCGTGCCATCTGACCTCCTGCGATATCAATCGATCTGCTTGACTTTGAGCAGTCGCTCAAACAAACTTTGAGCACTCGCTCAAACTTAGCGTTTCCGACATCTTAGGAGATAACCCATGACAACACCAACCACTTCGGCAGCCAGTTGCGACGAGCAGGCCACGCCGTTGCCACACTCGGCCGGTCGTTCGCTGGGGGCGATTGCGCGGGCCAATCCCCTCAAGCTGGCGGGCACCTTCTCGCTGGTGGCCCTCGAAAACATCCTGCTGGTGGTCTATCCCCTGTTCGCCGGCTTTGCCATCGACGCCATCGTCAAGGGCCAGTGGCTGCAGGCCTCGAGCTACGCCCTCATCGTACTGCTGTTCTGGCTCATCGGCGCCCTGCGCCGGGCAGTCGATACCCGCACCTTTACCCATATCTATGCGGCACTGGCGGTGCCGGTGATCCTGACCCAGCGCCAGCAGCAGGAGGGGCAATCCACCATAGTGGCGCGGGTTACCCTGGCGCGGGAATTTGTCGACTTCTTCGAGAAACATATCCCGATCCTGGCCACCAGCCTCATCTCCATCGTCGGGGCGGCCGTGATGCTGATGGTGATCGAGTTCTGGGTCGGCATCGCCTGTATGGGGGTATTGCTGCTGTTCGGCCTGCTGCTGCCCGGCTTTTCACGCAAAAACCAGCTGCTGCACGAGCGGCTCAACGATCGGCTGGAACACGAAGTCAAACTGGTCACCCATGCCCAATCAGCCAGCCTCTCCCGCCACTACCGCGCGCTGGCCTGGCTGCGCATCAGGATTTCGGATCGGGAGGCACTCGCTTTTCTGGCGGTCGGCATCAGCGCCTCCCTGCTGTTCCTGCTCGCCATCCCCATGCTGATGGCCCAGCCCCAGGTCTCGGCAGGCCATGTCTATGCTGTGATGACCTACCTCTGGAACTTTGTCACCAGCCTGGATGAGGGGCCCGGTCTTGCCGATCAGCTGGCCCGGCTGCGAGATATCGGTCGCCGGGTCAACACCGCCCAACCCGATGAACTGATTTGATATTTTGTATCTGTAACCGGAGTAGAAGATGAATCCGACCACCCTTTGCCAACGAGCGTTGACCATGTGCATCAGCTGTTTCTTCCTCGCCGCCTGCGGCCCCAAGATGAGCGACTTTGAGCCCAACACCAGCTACTGGTTCAAGGAGAAACCGGCAGAGGAGAGCGCCCCGCTGGCACAAGACATGAAGGTGGATATCGCCATCATAGGCGGCGGCTACAGCGGACTCTCCAGCGCCTGGCATCTGGCCAAGGCCAACCCGTCGCTCAAGATCGCCATCTTCGAGGCCAAACAGGTGGGCAGCGGTGCCTCGGGCCGCAACGGCGGCATGGTGTTGCCGGGCTCCGAGGTGATGGACCTCTACGCAGAGGGGGAAGCGAGCAAACGTCACTACGATCTCACCGTCGCCAGCATGCGCAAGCTGCAGGCGCTGGTGGCCTCAACCGGCGTCGAGGCCGACCTCAAGCTCGATGGCTATGTGGAGGCGATCCTCGATGAGGAGGATATCGCCGAGTACCGCGACTATGTGAAAACCGCCAATCGCCTCGGCATCCCGCTCCAGTACTGGAACGCCGATACCACCGAAGAGAAACTGGGCACCGACCGCTATGTGGGGGCGGTCTACGACCCCAATGGCGGTCAGGTACACGCCATGAAACTGGTCAATGCCCTGCGCAAGGCGGTGGAGCAGTCGGGCGTCACCATCTACGAGCAGAGCCCGGTAGTGGAGATCAAGGAGGGCAAGCAGATCGAGCTCAATGTAGCCGACAAGTACAAGGTGACCGCCGACAGCATAGTGCTGGCGACCAACGGCTACACCTCCAAGCTTGGCTACTTCAGCGGCCGGGTCTTTCCGGTGCACGCCCAGAGCGCCGTCACCGAGCCGCTCACCAAAAAGCAGCTGGCCGCCATCCAGTGGCAGAGTCGGGTGCCCTACTACGACACCCGCAACATCCTGTTCCATCTGGTGTTGACCCCGGATAACCGCATCGTCATCGGTGGTGGCAATGCCGAGTACGTCTTCAACGACGGCCTCAACTACAAAGGCGATCTTAACCGGGTCAGCGAGATGATGATGACCGAGCTGGTGACCCTCTATCCGGCCCTCAAGGGGATCAAATTTGAGCAGGTGTGGGACGGGGTTCTCGGCATGACCGGCGACAGCACTGAAGCGGTGGGGGTAATGGGGGAGCACAAGAACATCTACTACGCCCTCGGCTACAACGGCCACGGCATCAATCTCTCCTTCCTGTTTGGCGACATCGTGGCCAGCCTCTATCAAGGCAAGGAGCACCCCTGGTTCAACCAGGCGGAGCAGAGTCTGCCGATGTGGCTGCCGCCAGAGCCGTTCAAGTCAATCGGCGTCAAATCTGCCCTGATGTACTACCAGTGGCAGGACAAGGGCTACAAGGAGTAGCGCTGGGCGAACCCGACGAGTAACAGACGAAGGCACGCCTCAGGGCGTGCCTTTCTGCAATACCGCCACATCGGCGTGGGGGAAGCTGAGTTCGGCCTGCCAGCTGGCGGCCAACACCCGAAACGATGCCTCGGCAAAGAAGACGATATGGGTCGGGTCGTGGCGATAGCGCCAGTTTTTAAACCGCTCGTCACTGAGCACCCGCTGGGTCTGCAGCACCAGCAGGCCACCGGGCTTGAGGCAATCCCACAACTGCGCCAGCACCGTGCGCGGCTCGGCGATATGCTCGATCACCTCGGTACTGGTAATGAAGTCATACTGACGCGTCAGCAACTCGGGAAAATCGGCGTAGAACTTGTCATACCCCGCCATCTGGTAACCCGCCTCACGCCCCATCGCCACCAGCGCTGGGCCAGGACCGCAGCCAAAATCGAGGCCACTGGCTGGGGTTGGCACCCGGCTCAATACCTCGCCAAATGCCCGCATCAGAAAGGTGCGATAACGGGGATCATCCACCCGGTTGTCATGACCGTCATAGACCGCCTTCTCCGCCGCCTCATCCAGATGATCCGCCTGATCCAGCCAGACCAGCTCGCACGCGAGGCAGCGATGATAGCGCTTGCCCGCCACCGGCAGGGGATAACTGCGATGGCTGGCACACAGGGGGCAGCTGACGGTGGATGACATGGCGGTTCCTCTTGGGGGCTTCCTGTTGGATAACAGCGGCGCAGATTGCCTGCCCGTCGCGTCGCTGACAACTTTTTTTGCTCCTTAAGGGTTTCTTAAGTTTGCCCTTTTACTCTCAAACCATCGCAAGAGAAGGAGTCACCCATGACCATCGAGATCCAGGCCCCCTACCGATTGCTGCTAGCCAAGTCCCCGCAGCAGGTCATGGCGCTGCAAACCTATATCCAGGCCGCCTACACCCTCGAATTCAACGCCCGCATCCCCCATTTCCTCCCCTGTCTACTGGGGCTCTATCGGGCGGACGGGACGCTGGTCGGCGCCTGTGGTCTCAATCATGCCAGTGAGGGGCCTCTCTATCTGGAACAGTATCTGGAGCAACCCATCGAGGCCGCCATCAATACCCGCCTCGGGGTCTATCCGGCACGCAACCGCATTATCGAAGTGGGCAATCTGGCCTGCAGCGAACCGGGCAATGCCCGCCTGATGTTCGCGGCCCTGTGTCATCTGCTGTGTGAAAACGCCCTCGACTACGTGGTCTTTACCGGCACGGCCAAGCTGCGCAACAGCTTTGCCCGCCTGCAACTCAATCCGGTGGAGCTGGCCCCCGCCCAGGCCCATCAGGTGGGAGCCGACGCCGACGCCTGGGGTGAGTACTACCGTTGCCAACCCAAGGTGATGGTGGGCGACATCAATCAGGGGCGCGAGGTGCTGGCCCAGAGCAGCCTGCTGCTCAATCTGCTGGCCCCCATGCCGACCCTGTTTGACGATGCCGGCAAGAGCAGTGATAACCAGACCCATCAAAAAAGGTGCGCCCAATGAGCCTGTTCGACGCCATCGCCAAACATGCCCGCGAGAATCCGCAATCCCCAGCGCTGCTGAGCAGCCAGCAGCGGCTCGACTACCACAGCCTCTGGCAACAGATCCAGCGTCTGGCCAGCCAGCTGCAACAGCTCGAGATCAGCCGTCTGGCGCTGCAACTGGACAACGGCCTGCCCTGGGCGCTGCTGGATCTCGCCTGCACCCGCGCCGGTATCGTGGTCATTCCGGTGCCCCACTTCTTCAGTCAGGCCCAGCAGGCCTGGTTGCTGGAGAGCAGCGGCGCCGATGCGCTGGTGGGCCCATATCATCAGGGGTGGCATGCCGCCGAGCCGCTCTCGCTGATCACCGGCGAGCTGCCACTCTGGCGCCACACACCGGCTAATCGACCGACGCTGCTCAAGGGCACCGCCAAGATCACCTACACCTCCGGCACCACGGGCCAGCCCAAGGGCGTCTGCCTGTCACTGACCCAGATGATGGCGGTGAGCCACGCGCTGGCCGAGCGAGTCGCGCCAGCCAAGGTGGAAAAACACCTGACCCTGCTACCGCTGGCCACCCTGCTTGAGAACATCACCGGCCTCTATGTGCCGCTGCTGACCGGCGCCTGCAGCCGCATTCCGTCCCTCGGTGAGCTCGGCTTCACCGGCTCCAGTTCGCTCAATCCAGCCATGCTGGGGGAGGCGCTGCTGCGCTGGTCGACCCACAGTCTAGTGCTGGTGCCCGAACTGCTGCGCCTGCTGCTGGCGCTCTGCACCAGCACACCGACGCTGGCTCAGCAGCTCAAGAGCCTGCGCTTTATTGCCGTCGGTGGTGGCAAGGTGGCCCCCGACCTGCTCAAACACGCCCGTCAGCTCGGCCTGCCGGTGTATGAGGGATATGGCCTCTCGGAGTGTGGCTCCGTGGTGGCGCTCAACAGCCCGGATGCTGACAAGCTCGGCAGCGTCGGCCGCCCCCTGCCCCACTGTCAGGTCACCATCGCCAGCGACGGCGAAATTATGGTGAGCGGCAGTGCCATGCTGGGCTATCTCGGCAGCAACGAACCGACTCCCGAACAGATCGCCACCGGCGAACCTTCTGCCATGCAGATCGCCACAGGCGATCTGGGTCATCTGGATGAAGAAGGCTACCTCCATATCACCGGGCGCAAGAAGAATGTCCAGATCACCGCCTTTGGCCGCAACTTCTCCCCCGAGTGGGTGGAGGCCGAAGCACAGCTCTGCCCCGCCATCGCCCGCATCGTGGTCTTTGGCGATGGTCAGCCCGCCAACGTGGCGCTGATCCAGCCCCTGCCGGGCAAAGAGGCGGATCTGCCACGCCAGATCGCAGGTCTGAACCAGCGGCTACCCGATTATGCCCGGCTGCACCACTGGTTGCCGGTGGCGCTGGATCAACATCCCGGGCTGCTGACCGCCAACGGGCGCCCCCGTCGCAACGAGATTTACCAACACTTTTCCCGGCAAATCAGCCAATGCCTTACAGGAGAATCGTCATGAGCTTCTACCAGACTCTGCAACAAGCCACTGCCAGTGAGCGTGAGCATCTGTTCAACGCCCCCATCATCGAAGCCTGTCGCCGTGGCGATATCAGCCGTGACACCTATCTCGCCTTTCTGGCGCAGGCTTACTACCACGTGCGCCACACAGTTCCACTGCTGATGGCCACCGGCGGCAAGCTGGGTCAGGAGTACGAGTGGGTGCGCGGCGCCATTGCCGAGTACATCGACGAGGAGTATGGCCATCAGGAGTGGATCCTCAACGATATCCGCGCCTGTGGCGGTGATGCCGAGGCGGTGCGCCACGGCCAGCCGGGGCTGCCCATCGAGCTGATGGTCGCCTTCCTCTACGACCAGATCCAGCGCGGCAACCCCATGGGCTTCTTCGGCATGGTGCAGGTACTGGAAGGCACCAGCGTCGCTATCGCCCTCACCGTCGCTGATCAGCTGAAAAAGGGTCTCGGCCTGCCACCCCAGGCGATGAGCTACCTGAGTTCCCACGGCGCCCTGGATCAGGAGCACCTCAAGTTTTTTGAATCCCTGATGGATCGGGTCGAGAGTCCGGCGGATCAGGCCGCCATCATCCACGGGGCCAAGGTGGTCTACCGCCTCTATGGCGAGATGCTCTACAACCTCACCGCCACACCGTAAGTCGGCAGCAGACAGCAAAAAGGGAATCCATACCATGAACCTTGAAGGGAAACTCGTGCTGCTCACCGGCGCCAGCGGTGGCATAGGTGAGGAGCTGGCACAGGAGCTGGCGGCCCAAGGGGCACACCTGCTGCTGCACGGTCGTCGCGGCCCGGCACTGGAGCGGCTGTGCAAGTCACTGCCCCATCCCGAGCGCCATCAGGTGGTGCTCGCCGACCTCGGCTCTGCGCAGGAGCGGGCCAAGCTGTTGCAACACCCGGCACTGGAGGATGGGATCGACATCCTGATCAACAACGCTGGCTGCAACCAGTTTGCCTGGCTGGAAGATCAGAGCTTCGAGCAGGTGGAGCGCCAGCTGCTGCTCAATATCGAGGCGCCCATCCAGCTCACCCGTGCCCTGCTGCCAACCATGCGCAAGCCGGGGATCATCATGAACATGGGCTCGAGCCTGGGCAGCATCGGCTACCCCGGTTACAGCGTCTACTGCGCCAGCAAATTTGCCCTGCGCGGCTTTAGCGAAGCGCTGGGACGGGAGCTGGAGGGGAGTGGCATCAAGGTGCTGCATTTTGCCCCCCGCGCCACCCGCACCAAACTCAACTCCGAGGCCGCCTACGAGATGAATGCGGCGCTCGGCACCCAGACCGACAGCCCGCAGGAGGTGGCCGAAGAGGCGGTCATCGCCCTGTGCAACGAAACCCGCCGCAGCTGGCTCGGCTGGCCGGAAAAACTGTTCGTGCGGCTCAATGCCCTGCTGCCCGGCATCGTCGACAAGGCGCTGGCCAGACAGCTGCCGATCATCAAACGTTATGCCCGTCATCTTCAGCCAGGGACGGCTGATGCCGGCGCAAACAGTGCGCCACAACCAGACTTGTCCCGCCCGATCCCGACCAAGAAGGAGCATTAATATGAACTTTTTCCGTCAATCAGTGACCTCTTGTGCCATCGCCATCCTGCTGGGGTCCTCCTCGGTCATGGCCGCGGATGATGCCCTCGTCCCCATCCAGCAACAGTGGGCCGTCTGCCAGTATCAACAGACCGGCAAGGCGAAAGAGAGCTGCCTCGAAACCCTGAGCACCCAGGCCGAAGCGGCCAGCGCCAAGGAGCCTTTTCGCGCCGATCTGCTAATCTGGTCGGCCATCGTCAAGAGCACCTGGGCGGGGGCCAAGGGCGGGCTGGGAGCGCTGGGGCTGGTGAAAGAGGCCAAAGCCAAGCTGGAGCTTGCGCTCAAGCAGGATCCCAAGGCGCTGGACGGCTCTGCCTACACCAGTCTGGGCTCCCTCTACTATCAGGTGCCCGGCTGGCCGGTCGGTTTTGGCGATGACGAAAAGGCAGAGCAGCTGCTCAAGCAGGCGCTGGCCATCAATCCCGATGGCATCGACCCCAACTTCTTCTATGGCGACTTCCTGCTGGATCAGGGTCGCAAGGCCGAGGCCAAAACCTACCTCGACAAGGCGCTGGCCGCCCCGGCCCGCCCAGGTCGCGAAGTGGCCGACGAAGGGCGCAGAATGGAGATCCGCGATCGGCTGGCCAAGCTATAAAACCCTGATGGATCAAAGAACTATTTAAACCCTGCCCACCAGCTTGCATACTGGTGGGCAGGGTTGTTTATGCCACGGCACGCCCTGGCGCTGAGCCAGATCGCCACACCCAACAAATAGGGAGAAAAGAATGCGGATCCTGCTGGTAGAAGATGATGTGATGCTGGGGGATGGTATGCAGGATGCACTGCGCCATAGCGGCTACACGGTGGACTGGCTGCAACAGGGGTTGCCCGCTCTGGCAGCCCTCAAGAGCGACGAGTTCGCCGCCCTGATCCTCGATCTCAATCTGCCCGACATCGATGGCCTCAGCCTGCTGCGCAAGTTGCGACGGGAGGGCCACCAGCTGCCGGTGCTGATCCTCACCGCCCGCGATGCGCTGGACGATCGGGTGGTCGGCCTTGATGCCGGCTCCGACGACTACATGGTCAAGCCCTTCGCCCTGCAGGAGCTCAACGCCCGCCTGCGCGCCCTGGTTCGCCGCAGTAAGGGGCAGGCTCAGGCGGTACTGGAGTATGGCGATATCCTTATCTATCCCGAATCCCAGCAGGTCACCTATCAGGGGGAGGCGGTCAAACTCACCCCCCACGAATACAAGTTGCTGCAGGAGCTGATCAGCCAGAGCGGCCGGGTACTGAGCAAGGATCAGCTGCAACAGAGCCTCTACGGCTGGGATGAAGGCGCCGAGAGCAACGCGGTAGAGGTGCATATCCACCATCTGCGCAAGAAGTTCTACAGCGACCTCATCCGCAATATTCGCGGGGTCGGCTACATCATTCCCCAGCTCGAACAGCCAAGCCGGACACCCGCACGATGAAACGTCCGCGCTCCATTCGCCGCTTTCTGCTCACCGGTATCCTGACGCTGGTGAGCCTGAGTCTCACCATCAGCGCCTTTATCGGCTACATGGAGGCGAGCCACGAAATGGAGGAGCTGTTTGATGCCCGCCTCGCCCAGTCGGCCCGCATCACCAATCAGCTGCTGGCTCGCTACATGGCCCAGCAGGGGCAACTGCCCGCCAACGGCACCGTCTATCAGGAGTGGGAGGCGCAAAATCCCGATGAGTGGCAAAAAGACCCCAGCCTCAACCTGACCGGTGAAGATCGGGAGATCACACCCTACGGCCACGAGTTCGAACGCAATCTCTACTTCCAGCTGCTCGATGAAAAAGGCGGCCTGCTGCTGCGTGCCCCCAGTGCCCCGGAGCAGCCGCTGGTCACCCTGGCCATCGGCTTTGACACGGTCGAAAAAGATAATCACCAGTGGCGCACCTTCACTCTCTACAACCAGCAGGAGCAGACCTGGCTGGTGGTGGCCGAGCGGGACGACGAGCGCAGCGAACTGGCCAGCAAGATGGCCACCCTCACCATGCTGCCGCTGCTGATCACCCTGCCGTTCCTGCTGGCCCTGCTCTGGTGGCTCATCACCCGCGGGCTGGCACCCCTGCGCCAGCTGGCCCAGGCCATCAGCGAACGTCACCCCGCCAACCTGAGCCCCCTCAGCCTCAAGATAAGCGCTCAGGAACTGACCCCCCTCACCAACGAGATCAACCGGCTAATGCAGGCGCTGGCGGAGACCATAGAGCGGGAGAAACAGTTCACCAACGAGGCGGCCCACGAGCTTCGCACCCCGCTGGCAGTGCTGCGGATCCACAGTGAAAATGCCTTGGCTGCCGATGATGACACCAGCCGCCAGCACTCCCTGCACAAGATGCTGCAGGCCCTCGACCGCAGCGATCGGCTGATCCGCCAACTGCTGACCCAGGCCCGTATCGACAACCAACAGGGGCTGGTATTGACCGAGCTGGAGGTGGGCCACCTGCTGCAAGGCCCCCTGGCAACGCTGGCTCCCATCGCGCTCAAAAAGGATCAGCAGCTGTCGCTGGAGTGTGAATTGCCGCAGCTGGTGATGGGGCAGGCCACCCTGCTCGAGCTGCTGTTCAGTAATCTCATCGACAATGCGCTGCGCTACACCCAGCCGGAGGGCGAGATCAGGGTGCGGGTTCAGCGAGAGGGCAACCGGGTGAGGGTGGATGTGAGCGACAACGGCCCCGGCATTCCCGCCAGCGCCTTGCCCCGGCTGTATGAACGCTTCTTTCGGGTCAATCCCCAGCAGGGGGATGGCGTGGGGCTCGGCATGGCCATCGTCTCGCGCATCGCCCAGCTGCACGGCGCCGATCTCGATGTCCACAACCGGCCGGAAGGGGGGCTGGAGGTGAGCGTCTGGCTACCGACCCACACCCACTCCCTGCCCTGATCCGAAAATGACAACGCCTCCCGAGGGAGGCGTTGTTTATAGATAATTAGCACGCTGATGCTACGCGACTTGTCGCCGCGCCATCACCGGCAGATCAGGCAAGCAGCGCATCCAGACCTGCCGTCACCGCCTCCATGCGATGCCCGCCAGAGTGTTCAATCACATAACGCTTGCCCACTTGGGAAGAGGCATCCAGCCCGAACACACCGTGTTCCACCTTCTGACTCAGCGGATCCCCGCTGGTGTTGACGTGGGTGACATTGGCATCGTCCAGCTTGTGAGCGAGGCGATCCCGCAATCCGACATGCAGCCCCATGCTGTTGAACGCCGTGACCTTGAGCCCGTGCTTGATGCCGGCATATTGCGCCAGACCGCCCCCCAATGAGTGGCCTAGCACCTCGACCTTGCCGCCATACTGCTGGGCAAAGGCCTTCACCAGCCGGTCGGCATCTTGAAACGCGCTGTCCTTGATGCCAAGGGCCGCGCCAGCATCGCTCTTCAGGGTGCCGGGGCGCTTGGCAGGCTGAGTGCCCACAAACGAGAGCACCATGGTATCGCCACGCTTGTAAACGGCGACCTTGAGCGCAGACCAGGCATCACCTGTCAGGATAAAGGGGTCATTCTCGTTCTTGCCCGGGGTGACATGAAGTGTCAGGGCACTCCCGGTGCCACCAGAACCATCTTCACGGCGGGCCAATATCGAAGGGGGAATATCTGCCAGCGTGGCGTGACTGTAGCCTGCCGGCATCTCCCGATAACTGCTGGAGCAGCTGACCCGCGCCAGCTGGGCCGCATCCATCACCGCTCTCGCCCCCTCGGCAGTCAGCGGTTCCTGCTGCGCCTTCGCCACGAAGGCCGGTTTGATGATCCCCTTGGCGGCACTCAAGGCCTGCTGTGAGCCCTGTTGCAACCGCTCTGACATACCGAGCGGCAGATGGGAGGCCCCCTTCATCACGCTCCCCGCCAACCCCAGAGAGGAGGAGGCCACCAGACGCGCCGCTGACTCGCCAAGGTTTTTCATCCCGGCCACTCCTGCCGTCACCGCACCGCTGGCCACGCTGCTGACACCACCGGTGATATTGGCCAGCCCTTTGATGATGGCGCCCGTCCAGTAACGGGCTTTGCCCTTGGCGCTCTGGGCATGGGAGTCATGGCCGCCCTGGATGGCGATGCCAATCTTGCGAGCCGGGGCACTGAGGGTCAACCACTTGAGCGAGGTGTTCAAGACCTTGCTCGGCTGAACCCGGGAGCCGAAGCCGAGGCTGGTATAGTGAGAGGCCAGATTATGATGAACCGAGTGCTGGCGAGATGAGGATTGCACCTCCCCATGCTCATGAGAGGCCACAGCGGTAGCGCGCTGGGGTTGTCCAATGCTTTGAATAGACATCTTCTACTCCTGATTAATACCAATGACGATCCATCAACACGGGATCATGACGCCAGATAACGGGGAGGGAATGGCAGCTGTCTCCTGCCGGGCGCTCAACGCCTGCAACTGCGTCTGCAAGGTGACGCCGAGATCAAGAAATTCACCCAAGGTTTGCATGAACAGGGTTTTATCGAGCATCTCGATGAGAGAGGAAAAGGTCAGCACCAGATGATTGCTGCGACTGTCCAGACTGATCTGACTTCCCCCCGTGGCCAAACCAAACATGTTCAGCTCAAGGGCCGAGCGGGTCAGCTGCAACTGACTGGCCGCATCGTCAGGCAGACGTAGCAAGGGGGTATAGAGGTAGCATGCCTGCAGCTCATCGTTATCGGGCACTTCGACCAGGCACTCGCCATCCAGACCGAATGGCACACGGCAGTGGCCATCGCTGCCCAGACTCAAGGCGACGCCCTGCTGTTCGCCCGCGAGCAATAGCCATTCAGATACGATTTGTTGATAGGGTTTCACTATGATGCACTCCACGCTCAAGCCCTTGCTGGCGAACGAGCTCGCACGCTTCAGGGTATGGTGAAGATGCTACCTCTGGTAGAGGGGCGGGGATTTAGCTGTGAAACGGCGTTTTTTAGATTCACGCCGAAATTGCCCCTAACGGCAGGCGGGCTGTACGGTAAAGGTTCGACTGGAGTCCACCGGGCCCAGCTCCGCCAGCAGACGGCGGCCCAGCAGTACCGGATAGATCATCTTGCTGCGATCTCGCAGGGTGAACCACTCCTCATACACCTTGTCCCCCAGACAGATGGACATGGTCACCGTTGGCCGCTGCTCCATTCCGCCCGCCCCGCGCACCGTCACGCTGCGCTCGACCTTCCGTTCGAACTGTTGTTTGACCAGCTTGCCGCTGTCGGCATCGGTCACCACCAGCATGAAGCGCACCCAGGGCTTGCCATCCCGTTTGAATCTGGTGATGGAGCGTGCATCGAGGGAAGAGGTGAGCGCCCCGGTGTCGAGTTTCATCTTCACCGCCACGCCGGTGGGCAAAATAAGTCCCTTCTCGATCCAGCCATAGCTGGTCGGGGTCTCTGCCAGCGCACTGCCACACAGTGCCAGCATCAGGGTGATCCCCACCATCATCTTGCCCATTTTACGACCCTGCCTTGTCAATCCTGCGCCCAGATCTACCACAGTCCCATTGTGGGTCAATCCGATTTATTTCAGCTACTTGGATAATATCTGGCGGGTCAGGAGAGAGACGACAAAGAGTGGCCGAACGGCGGCCCAAGCGGGCGGGAATATCGTAGGAGAGCAAGGCACCGAACGGTGCTGGATGAAACTGGTGGTTAACCTCAGGTTGTGACGCCAAAGGCTACCACAAGGATTTACAAATTATCAGTCTTGTTCTGAAGGGATTTTTGCCTACACTGTTGTAAACCGGAGGGCCTGAAAACCACCGGTTTTTTTGCGCCTGCCGAAAATTTGCCACTGCAAAAGTGACTTTCAACAAGGCTCAATAAGGAATTTGTAATGCGTATCGAAGAAGACTTGAAGCTCGGTTTCAAGGATGTCCTGTTCCGCCCCAAGCGCTCTACTCTCAAGAGCCGTTCCCAAGTAAGCCTGACCCGTCAGTTCACCTTCAAACACACTCAGACCCAATGGCAAGGCGTACCCGTCATCGCCGCCAACATGGATACCGTCGGCAGCTTTGCCATGGCGCGCACGCTGGCCGGTTTCGAGATGATGACCGCGGTACACAAGCACTACAGCCTTGAGCAGTGGCAAGCTTTCGTCAACGAGACCGATCCGGCGCTGCTGGGCCATGTGATGGTCTCCACCGGCACCTCGGCTGAAGATTTCGCCAAGACCCGCCAAATCCTCGCCATGTCCGAAGCGCTGCGCTTCATCTGTGTCGACGTGGCCAACGGCTACTCCGAACACTTCGTTGAGTTCGTACGCAAGATTCGTGAAGCCTGCCCCAACCACGTCATTCTGGCGGGCAACGTGGTGACCGGCGAGATGGTCGAAGAGCTGATCCTCTCCGGCGCCGACATCGTCAAGGTCGGCATCGGCCCGGGCTCGGTCTGCACCACTCGCGTCAAGACCGGTGTCGGCTACCCGCAGCTCTCCGCCATCATCGAGTGTGCCGATGCGGCCCACGGTCTCGGCGGCCAGATCGTCGGTGACGGCGGCTGCACCTGCCCGGGCGACGTCGCCAAAGCCTTCGGCGGCGGTGCCGACTTCGTGATGCTGGGCGGCATGCTGGCAGCCCACGAAGAGTGCGGTGGCGAGATCATCGATGTAGACGGCGAACCCTTCATGAAGTTCTACGGCATGAGCTCCTCCAGCGCCATGGACAAGCACGCCGGTGGCGTCGCCGAATACCGCGCCTCCGAGGGTAAAACCGTGCTGCTGCCCTACCGCGGCCCGGTCGAGAACGCCGTGCGCGACATTCTGGGCGGCGTGCGCTCCACCTGTACCTACGTCGGAGCCAGCCAGCTGAAAGAGCTCACCAAGCGCACCACCTTTATCCGGGTACGCGAGCAAGAGAACAACGTCTACGGCAAGGAGTAACCTGCCGCAGCGACCGTCACACGCTGACGGTTAGAAGCCAGTCAACCGGTGTGCTACCCTGCGCACCGGTTTTTTTGCATTTGGAACCCTGACCCATGACAACTCCCCTGCCCCCGTTTGACTGGGACATCTTCTGCTGCGTCGTCGACAACTTCGGTGACATCGGCGTCACCTGGCGACTCGCCCGCCAGCTAAAACGGGAGGGGAATATTGCGGCACATGGCGATGAGGTTCAGGTGCGGCTCTGGGTGGACGATCTGGCAAGCTTCGCCCGCATCTGCCCCGGGCTCGACCCGGCGCAGGATGGTCAGTGGGTCGATGGCATCTATATCCAGCACTGGCATGAGACCCTGCCGACCGACATGACCCCGGCCAGAGTGGTGATCGAGGCCTTTGCCTGCGAACTGCCCGCCCCCTTCATTGAACGAATGGCCGAACTGATGGCGAGCCAACCCAAGCCCCCCTGCTGGATCAATCTGGAGTACCTCTCGGCGGAGAGCTGGGTCGAGGATTGCCACGGCCTCGCCTCGCCCCAGCGGGTTGGCAATAAAAGCCTCAACAAATACTTCTTCTTCCCGGGCTTTACCGCTAAAACCGGCGGCCTTTTGTGCGAGCACGACCTCCTCACCGAACGGGAGCAGTGGCAGCAAGATGATGCGGGACTGGCAGCCTACTGGGCCAGCCTCGGTTTGCCGCCCAAACAAGAGAACGAGCTGCGGGTCAGCCTCTTTACCTACGAGAGCGATGCGCTGCAAAGCCTGGTCGAGAGCTGGTGCCAGAGCACCACGCCCGTCACCCTGCTGCTGCCGCTGGGGCGTTCTCTCAACGATGTGCTCACCGGCGCCGGTCTGGCAGATGCCATCCCTGCGGCCCAAGCGGGGGATCTGCTCCACTCAGGCAACCTCACCATCAAGCTGCTGCCGATGACCGATCAGGCTGGTTACGATCGATTGCTGTGGAGCTGCGATCTCAATCTGGTGCGCGGGGAGGACTCCTTCGTGCGGGCCCAGTGGGCAGTTCGTCCTTTCCTCTGGCATATCTACCAACAGGAGGAGGAGGCCCATCTGGTCAAGCTGGAGCAGTTCCTCGACCACTATCTTGCTGATCTGCCTGCCGATTGCGCCCAATGGCTGCGCCGCTTCAATCTGGCTCTCAACCGTGGTGAAGATTGCCGCGCACTCTGGGCCCAATGGCCGCAATACAGCGCGATTTGGCAGCAACATGGGCGACTCTGGTCACAGAAGCTGCTCCGGGATGGGGATCTCGTCACGAGGTTGGTGAAATTTCTGGAAAGCCGTATATAATCTGGCAGTTTTTATCCGTCCGTTTCACGAACAGGAATTTTTTACATGAAAACCGCTCAGGAAATCCGCGCTGGTAACGTAGTCATGATCGGCACCGAGCCGATGGTGGTCCAGAAGGCTGAATTCAACAAATCCGGCCGTAACTCCGCCGTGGTCAAAATGAAGCTGAAAGGCCTGCTGAACGGCAGCGCCACCGAGACTGTCTTCAAGGCCGACGACAAGCTGGACGTTGTTCAGCTGGAGCGTAAAGAGTGCACCTACTCCTACTTCTCCGACCCCCTGTATGTCTTTATGGACACCGAGTACAACCAGTACGACGTAGAGAAAGACAACCTGGGTGACGTGCTGAACTACCTGGTAGACGGCATGGAAGATCTGTGTGAAGTGACTTTCTACAACGAGAAAGCCATCTCCGTAGAACTGCCGACCACCATCGTGCGCGAAGTTGAGTACACCGAACCGGCTGCCCGTGGCGACACCTCCGGTAAAGTGACCAAGCCTGCCCGTCTGAAAGGCACTACCTACGAGCTGGCTGTTGCCGCTTTCGTAGAGATCGGTGACAAGATCGAAATCGATACCCGCACCGGTGAATTCAAGCGTCGCGTCAACTAATTGACCACGTTGAATTGATTGCAAAAAAGCGAGCCTCCGGCTCGCTTTTTTATTGCCTGTTTGCAGCTATAACGCCAACCTCCTTCAGAAAATCGCGCCGCCGCCGCTAACCCAGATAACCGGGGGAGCACACTATGGCCAGATTATCCTTATCACTGCTGTTAATGACCATGCTAGCTGGCCATGTCGCAGAGGCGAGCGACGTTGCACCACCCATCGCGGAGCCACTCCCCCTAGATCACTGGCAAGCAAGCGACTGGAAAGGGCAACCCGAAGCTACCCAGATCGACAAGCAGACGGTGCTGTTTGCCAAGCACGATAGCGACAACTATGTGGGGCTCGCCATCCTGCTGCCCGACTGGCAGCGCAGCGGCCAGCTCTGGCAACTGACCCGTGCCCTCAGCCAGCTGGGCTTTGATACCCTGCTGCTGCTCCCCTCTCCCCAGCAAACCGAGCTAGACCCTGCCGCCGAGAAGAAAGCCAAGGAGAGTGACGCCTTTCGCAAGCAACTGGCAGAGCGGATCAGCAAGCTGGCCGATGCCAAACTGCAGGAGGGGGGCTTCAAGCTGATCCTGGCGCAAGGCACCGGCGCTGCTTGGACCGCCAACCTTATCGCCAGCGAACAGCTGCCCGCCCCCGATGCGCTGGTGCTGCTCGATGGCTTCTTCCCCAACCAGCAGAGCAACCAGATCCTCGCAAAAGAGATAGCACAGGGCACCATCCCTACTCTGGATCTCTATCAGGAGGATGGCGGCCGCTGGCCGCTGCTGGCGGCCGAGGCACGCCAGACCGAGAGCCGGCGCAGCCACAAGCTCAATTATCGCCCCTACGCCCTGATGGAACTGGGCGAAACCCCTACCCGCATTCAGGGGTGGCTCAACCATCTGGGCTGGCTCTGACCTCGTGCCACAAAGCGCGCGCAACATCACATCTGCCGGAGAAAGCCCACCCGCCATGGCGCGGCATACTGGCTCTGATGGCGCCCTTTTTGGCATCATGACGGTTCAAACCCGAATATGGCAGGAAGGTACATGCAGCAGATTGTGTTTCTCGACAGCGATACCCTGGATGCGGGCATCACCCTGCATCATCCCGACTTTCCCCACCACTGGCAGAGTTATCCCAGCACTGCCCCGGAACAGGTGGTCGAACGGCTGAAAGATGCCAGCATCGCCATCATCAACAAGGTACGTATCGGCGCCGCTGAACTGGCCCAGTTGCCGGAGCTCAAACTCATTGCGCTCGCCGCTACCGGCAGCGACAACGTGGATCTGGAGGCGTGTCGCGCTGCCAACGTCGGGGTATGCAACATCCGCAACTACTCGGGCCCCTCGGTGCCGGAACACGCCATGGCGTTGATGCTGGCCCTGTCGCGCAACCTCTTCTGCTGGCGCCAGTCGCTGCTGGAGGGGCGCTGGCAACAGAGCGGCCAGTTCTGCTTCTTCGATCACAACATCATGGATCTGCACGGCAAGCAGCTTGGCATCATAGGCAAGGGGACTCTGGGTCAGGCGCTCGGCGAGCGGGCCAAGGGGATGGGGATGACGGTGCGTTACGCCCAGAGCCAGGTCGGCACCAGTCACGACGAGGATCGCCTACCCCTCGACGAGTTGCTGCAAAGCTCGGACGTCATCAGCCTGCACTGCCCGCTCACCCCCTACACCCGCAACCTGATTGGCGAGCGGGAGCTGGGATTGATGAAACCGGGTGCCCTGCTGATCAACGTCGGCCGCGGCGGTCTGGTAGATGAAGAGGCGCTGCTGCGGGCGCTGGCCAACGGCAGTCTCGGCGGCGCCGGTTTCGATGTGGCGAGCGTCGAACCACCGCCCCCCGACCACCCCTTGATGAAGGCGCTGCAATACCCTCACTTCATTCTGACCCCTCATGTGGCCTGGGCCAGCGAAGAGTCGATGCAGCGTCTCGCCGACCAGCTGATCGACAACATCAACGCCTTTGCCGCCGGTCGCCGCCAGCACCGGCTGGTGTGACTGCACGATCGAGTCACCACACAATGCACAACGGGGCCAACAGGCCCCGTTTTGCATCTTCCGCACTCACTGCTAGCACATCAATCGTCGTCGTGCCATCTGTGCTTTTTATGCTTTTTGTACTTCTTGTGGTGCTTGTGATGGTGATGATCGTCGTCATCATCGTAATAGCGATCCTGGCTCTTGTGGCCATCGCCCGTCTTGGCACCGATGGCCGAACCACTCGCCCCGCCGACCCCGGCGCCGATCAGCTGGCCGGTATCGCCACCGACACTCTTGCCGATGGCGGCACCACCCAGCGCCCCCACCGCGCCGCCAAGGGCCGCTTCATTCTTGTTGCCCTTGTTGGCCGTCGCAGCCCCACCGGCAGCACCGCCCAATGCAGCCCCCACCAACGCACCGGTATCGCCACCCAGCTCCTTGCCGATCATGGTGCCCGCTACCCCGCCTGCGCCGCCACCCAGAATGGTATTGAGGGTCTCGGAAGCATGCACGGTCGTGCTGCCAGCCAGCAAGGCGCCCAGCAGTGCCAGTACGCGAAGAGCACGCGAATTCATCTCCATGGGTACTCCTGTCAAATCTGATTAATTTCCTCTGCACTATACAAATCGGCAGGCAGCAAACCAGTGGGTGACTAGCGGCAAGTAGATTTTCACTTGAAACCCAGCAATAGGCGTCACCGGCAAGCCCGAATTCAATCTCTTGAATAACCACAAGAAATTTTTTATTTCACAGGTGTGGCGTGTCCCTCGGCAGGGGCGGGAGGCTGTCGCAGCCTCACCCCAACTACTGACGATCGGACAGCTCCTGTCACCTGAGCAGGGTTGGGTGGCGCAATCTCAGCTGGGCTAGCAGTTCAGCGCGCCTCAACCCCGTTCACTGGGGAGCAGCAGGATCGCCTATGTGCGGGGTGTTAACCCTCAGTTGAAAGTGTCACCACTACATGTAAACGCCCGGAAGATAATCGGGTGGTATAGTCTATAGCTTGAACAACAGGGGATGGCTGGCCACAAGGCTGGCGCCCGATGACTATCAAGCAAAGGAGATGTTATGAGCAGTCCGTTTATCGAGCAGATCAAAGCACGTCGTACCATCTATGCCCTGGGCGACCAGGTCTCCCATACGCCGGAGCAGCTGACGGCCCTGATCCAGGATGCCATCAGACACAGCCCCTCCTCCTTTAACTCCCAGAGCTCCCGCGCCGTCATCCTGTTTGGCGCCCAGCACCACAAGCTGTGGGATATCGTCAAAGCCGAGCTGAAAAAGATTGTGCCGCCGGAAGCCTACGCCCAGAGTGAGGCCAAGGTAGATGGCAGCTTCCGCGCAGGCTTCGGTACCGTGCTGTTCTTCGAAGACACCGACGTCATCAAGGATCTGCAGCAAAAATTCGCCCTCTATGCCGACAACTTCCCCATCTGGTCGGAACATGCCACCGGCATCGCCCAGTTTGCGGTCTGGACGACGCTGGCGCAGGAGAAAGTCGGTGCCTCCCTGCAGCACTACAACCCGCTGATCGACGAGGCGGTACGCAAGGAGTGGAACCTGCCCGCCAGCTGGCTGCTGCGTGCCCAGATGCCCTTTGGCAGTATCAAGCAACCGGCCGGCGACAAAACCTTTATCGACGACGCTACCCGTTTCTGCGTTTTCAAATAACCGTTGAGAAAGCAAAACGCCCCCGCATCTCGGGGGCGTTTTTATTGCGGCATGCAGTGTTGATGGCGATGGTTCATACCGCAATCTGCGGTCGTAATACGCTCTATCCACCGCTCAGGTGAGCAGCGTCACCAACAGGGACGCCTCCCCCGGCTCCACCTTCACCTCGCGCCAGTCGCGGATCACCGCCACCACCGCCGGATTGAGCGGCGCATCGCCTCCTACCTGCACCACGGTGCAACCTGCACGCAGGGCACTCTCGATACCGGCTGGTGCATCCTCGAACACCAGACAACAATCGGGCGAGACACCAAGCCGTTTGGCTCCCAGCAGATAGGGCTCGGGATCGGGTTTGCCATTGATCACCGCTTCGGCCCCCACCTGTACGTGGGGCAGCGGCAAACCGGCACAACGTAGGCGGTGACGGGCAACCCGCTCACTGGCGGAAGTCACGATGGCCCAACGCTCTGGCGGCAAGCGGCCCAGCAACTCGCCAGCCCCTGCGATGGCGTCGCCGCCGGTATGCTGCATCTCCAGCTCGTCGAGCCGCGCCGCTTCCCGCTCCACATCCAGCTGCGGGGCCAGCGCCCGGATCACCTCACGTGAGCGCATACCGTGGCACATAGCCAGTACCGGCTCTGGGGCAAGCTGATGATGCTGACACCAGAGCCGCCACACCTTCTCCACATCGCCGGTCGAGCAGACCAGGGTGCCATCCATATCGAGCAGCAGGGCGGATACCGACAGGGTGATCGTGTTCATGCCAGCACTCATACAGACTCTCATACAGGCACCCCGGCCAGCTCGGGCAGAGAGCCAGAGAGCGCATCGGCAAAGGCCTGCTGCTGGGCGGCACGCTCATAACAGGCCAGCGCCTGCTCGGCACTGCCTGCCCACACTTGCAAGGGGCCGACCACAAACCCCTGTTGCAGCAGGCTGGCGAGCAGATCCCCCGTCTCCGGGGCCGCCAATGGCTGGGCCAGCACCAGCTTGCCCTTGATCAAAAAGAGATAGCGTTGGGTAGACATGATATGGCTCCTTGTTCCGGTTCAGAGGAGGGCGATTCCCCCCTTGCCGAGCCATTAGAACAAGGCGATTAGATTATTTATAATCAATAAATGGCCACCTTTGATAACAAATTGGAATGAAATTCGACTTGAGGCAACTACAGGCGTTTGTAACGCTGGCCGACACCGCCAACTACCGGGAAGCGGCCAGCCGCCTCTTTATCACCCAGCCGGCCCTCACCAAGCAGATCCAGGGGCTGGAGCAGGCACTGGGCTGCACCCTGTTCAAACGGGGCCGCCACGGCGCCGAGCTGACAGCGCTCGGTGCCCAGCTGCTCACTCAGGCGAGTGCGCTGGTCGAGCACGGTCGGGAGTTCGAAAGCCATGCGCTGGCGATGGCGAGCGGGGTAGCCGGTCGGCTCAAGATTGGCTTCGGTCTGTCGAGTTTTGCACTGGCCCCTGCGCTGGTAGCCCGCTTCAAACAGCAGGTCACGGACGTGATGGTCCATCTGCAGGATATGCCCTCCGCCATCCAGCAGGAGCAGTTGCTCTCCGGCCAGTTGCAGCTTGGCTTTATGCGCAGACCTCAGATGCCCCAGTTGCAGGAGCACAGACTGCTGATCGACCGGCTGGTGCTGGCGGTGCCGACACGAATGACCGAACCAGACCCGGCCGCATTCGACGTCCAGCAGGCACTGACCAGTCAACCCCTGTTGCAGATGGTGGGCCACCGCTGCCCCGGGCTCAGCCAGCAGATCGCCGGTTTTCTCGGCGCCAATCGGCTGACCGGCATGGTTCAGGAGGCCGAAGATATCCAGACGCTGGTGGCTCTGGTCGCGGCGGGCATCGGCAATGCCATCCTGCCGCGCAGCGTCAGCTTTATCGCAGGGCCCGATGTCACCCTCTATCCTCTCTCTGGTCCCAGCTCCGAGTGGGAGGTCAGCATGGTATGGAATCCGGACTTTGCCGACCCCATCCGAGATCACTTCGTCAGGCAGGTGATCGCCAGCCATCCCCTGCCGGTGTCGGCCACACCCGAGCGCTGAAACCAACCCTTGCTGGTAGCTAACACCGTGACCAGCCAAAAAACAGTGCGCCCCCTCAAGGGGGCGCATGCAGGACAAAAGCGGCAATGCGGCTCAACAGCTGGCGCAGTGACTACGGTTTTTACCCGCCCCCTTGGCGCAATAAAGCGCCGCATCGGCCGCGGCCAGCAACGCCCCTTCTCCCTCCAGCGGTTGCTCTGCCGTGTAGGTGGCAATGCCAATGCTGGCGCTAAGCTGAATATTATTTGCCACCACGATGTCGAGATCGTTGATGGCCTGGCGGATCTCCTCTCCAATCCGCTGGGCCGTATTTTGGTCGGTATTGCCGAGGATCAGGGCAAATTCGTCACCACCAAAACGGCAGGGCAGATCCGCAGGACGCTGGCAGAAGGATTGCAGAAGATGGCCCACCAGCTGGAGGGAGCCATCCCCCATCTGATGACCAAGATGGTCATTGCACGCCTTGAAGTTATCCAGATCCAGCATGATGAGGGAGAGTGGGGTATGTTCACGCATGCTGCGCCGCCACTCGTTATGCAAAAAGCTGTTGAACAGCCGCCGATTGGCCAGTCCGGTCAAGGGATCATGTTGGGAGAGGCTGGCAACTTCCAGCTCCAGCAGCTTGCGCTCGGTGATATTGATATGGGCGATGGAAAAAAACTCGGCGTCAAGCCCGGGTACCGGCGCTACTCGCATCATAAACCAGCGCTGGGTGTCGGGGCTGTGGCAGGGGTATTCCAGATAGAACTTCTCCTGCTGATGACGGATAACCCGGAGGATCCCCTCCACGGCAGCCAATCCAGAGGGCTCGGATTCAGCGTCATAAGCCCCCATGTAATTGACCCCAATCCAGTTATATCCCTTGGGCATGCCGTTTTGCTCAGCAAACAGATCCCAGGCGAGATTGGTGTAATGGATCACGCCATCCCGATCTATCACCGATATCTGGTCTTCCAGCGAATCCAGCAGCGCAGCCAGATGATGGGCTCGCTCGGCGAAGTGACTCTGCCGCTTCTGTATATCATCCGCCATGGTGGCCATCCTGTGGCAAAAGTGGCATACCGCCATCTATTAACAATTAAGTCAGCAGATAGAGTAAAGCACCCCGTTCCCACTTAGCCAACTGAGACCAAATTTCACCATCGAACACCATCCGGCAAGGTTTCAGGCCAGTTTCCCTGTTCCGGATATCAAGAGCACATCATGAGCATATGTATCTGATCAGTCACATTTAATGCCCACACCACTGATTTTCGCAGGGGATGCCATCGCCCTCTCCGTCCATTTTGGTGTTCGGGCAATGTTGCAAAAACCAGGTTGCCTCCTCGCAGGAGGTCATCTGGGAGCAATGCTGCCGACCATCACACTGGCGAATAAAGGTCGTTCCCTGTGGCGTGCTGACCTCCTCCTGATTGAAAGAGGAGACCGGCAATGGCGCCATCGACTCGGCCGAGAAACGGGAATAGATGGAAAAGAGGCCGACGAGCACCAGCAGGGGGATCAGTTTGCCACTCCAGCTGCTCTTGCGACGTCGATAGGGGTTACTTCGCTCTCTGGTCGAGGTGGGTCGTGGCGGCTGACTTGCCGCCCGAAATGCAGGCGCCGCCGATGATGCGGCTGATCTTGCTGCTGATGGTGCGGCCGACGGCACTGCATCCGCCAACGTGAGCGGGCGATCGGGGAAAAAAACCTGTAACGCCCTCGGTTTGCCATCCTGGCCACTGCCGATCAGATAGGTGACACGCTCCCCCGGCTCGGGCACGCGGCCATCTGATTGCAGCGCCGTAACATGCACAAACAGCCCTGCACTGCGTGCTCCATTGATTGCCTGCTCGGCGCCATTTTGCTCCGGCGTAATAAATCCAAAGCCGCGCGCCTCGTTCCAGCTCGCGATCCGTCCCTGATGACGCATCTGTCCATCCTTGTTGTTATCCATGTGAGCACTATCTTGCCCGACAATCATGTTGCCCAAAAGTGCTGCGGCCCGACAGGGGGCCGCAGAGTCAATCTCAACACGGTGATCGGGTGCAGCCTGCGTTAAGGATCAAGCCAGCTGGGACACCTTGATGATCTCGGCGATGCGACCCAGCATCCGCAGCGAGGTGTGATGCTCGGTGGCATCTGCGGCGGCGCAGGCATCCTCCAGAATGGTGATGGCGTAGTCGCGATCGTGACCATCCCGCGCTGCCGCCTGAATGGCCCAGCTGGTGCTCACCCCGCACAGATAGAGGTGGTCGATGTGGTTGGCCCGCAGGGCAGGTTCCAGCGCAGTACCATAGAATGGACTCACTCTGGGCTTGACCAGTACCAGATCGCCGGGCTGCACATCCAGCTCCGGGTGAAAATCGGTGCCACTGTCAGCCAGGGAGAGCGCCCCCAGCTGGTTAGCTCGACCAAACATGGGAGACCCCTTGGGTTGCAGCTGATAGCCGCCGTCGAAGCCCACCTTGATCAGCACCACCAGCCAGCCGTGGGCACGGGCATGGGCCAGCGCCTGATTGGCGTGGCCAATGGCATCCTGCTCCAGCACATGGGCCGCCGAGGCGGCGATGCGCCCGTCGGGATGGGCAATATCGTTGATAAAATCGATCACCAGCAGTGCCTTGTTCATCACCTTTGCTCCTTCGCAAATTCAGCCCGTGATATCTGGTTCCAACCGGTCAAACCAGCCCCAGCGCATAGCGTAGCGCCATCTCCTTGAGCGGGCCTGCCCTGTCCGCCAGATTGAGGACCAAATTGCGGGCCAGCTTGAGAGGGCCAATCTCGTTGCTGAACACCCCATAGAAGAGATCCATCCCCGATTGCATCAACAGGTTGTCGGGACGACGGCGCCGCTCGTAACGCTCGGCCAGCGCCAGCTGATGCCAGTCAGCGCCAGCCCCTTGCAGCAGATCGACCCAGCAGGCGACATCCTTGAAGCCGAGGTTGACCCCCTGCCCCGCCAGCGGGTTGATGGTGTGGGCGGCATCGCCGAGCAGCACCACCCGACCGGCGTGATAGTCGTTGGCGTGACGGCGCACCAGCGGGAAGCTCCCCTTGCCGGTGACGGTAAACCCGCCGAGCCGGCTCGGGAAGTGGCGGCGCACCTCGGCGGCAAGCCCTTCGTTGCTCATGGCAACCAGCGCCCGGATACGGGCCGGGCAGTCATACCACACCAGAGAGCCGTGCTGGCCGGGCAGCGGCAGGAAGGCACGCGGACCACTCGGGGTGAACTGCTGCCAGGTGATATCTTCCTGCGCGAAGTCGGTGTCGATATTGATCAGCATGCAGTGCTGGCGATACTCGAAGCGCGATACGCCAATACCCGCCAGCTTGCGGGTATGGGATTCGGCACCGTCGCAAGCCAGCACCCAGCGGGCGGCCAGCTCGGTGCCATCATCCAGAGTCAACACAGCTTCATCCGCATCCTGGCGCAGGCTGGTCACCACCGCCGGAGTGTGGGTCTGGATGGTGGGAAAATCCTCCATCCGCTTGAGCAGGGCGAGCTGCACCAGCCGGTTTTCGATGATGTAGCCAAGCTGGGGCAGGCCAAGATCGGCGGAATTGAAGCGGGTGGCAAAACCGTCCAGCTCCCAGGTCTCCAGCCGGCGATAGGGGCAGAGCCGCATCTGCTGCAGATGTTGCCAGGCTCCAGCCTGCTCCAGCAGCGCCACCGAAGCCTGACTGATGGCGGAGACCCGCAGATCCAACGGCTGCTCCGGCGCGTAATGCTCCGGCAGTTGGGTCTCGATGACCCGCACCGAGATGCCCTGAGCCGCCAGCAGACAGGCGGTGGCGGCGCCCACCATACCGGCGCCGACGATGGCGATATCACACTGTTCCATGCATTTATTCCTGAAAGGGTGCGTCCGGCGACAGCGCCCGGACGTGAACCGGATGGCAGCATGATAGCGCAAGGGCGACTGATAAACAGTGAGACAAACGGGGAATTGCTGCGTTAAATCAAGGAGAAAGCTTATTGAGCTTGCTGGCAACAGGTATCGGGTGAGCACCATTGCCAGCTGGATATTAGCTAGGCAGTATCCAGATTGCGGAGTAAAATGCGCGGTCCTTTGACCATGCCGATTTCAAAACAAGTCAAGAGAAGCAATGAGCAAGAAACTTCACATTAAAACCTGGGGTTGCCAGATGAACGAGTATGACTCGTCCAAAATGGCCGACCTGTTGGATGCCAGTAATGGCTACACCCTTACCGAAGAGCCCGAAGAGGCAGATGTCTTGCTGCTCAATACCTGCTCCATCCGCGAAAAGGCGCAGGAGAAGGTGTTCCACCAGCTGGGACGCTGGAAAAAGCTCAAGGCCAACAAACCCGGTCTGGTGATCGGCGTGGGTGGCTGCGTTGCCTCTCAGGAGGGCGATGCCATCCGCCAGCGCGCTCCCTATGTGGATATCGTGTTCGGCCCGCAGACCCTGCATCGCCTGCCCGCCATGATCAAGGAAGTGCAAGAGGGCCGTGGTGCCCAGGTTGATATCGCCTTCCCCGAGATCGAAAAATTCGACAGTCTGCCCGAACCGCGCGCCGAAGGGGCCACCGCGTTCGTCTCCATCATGGAAGGCTGCTCCAAATACTGTACTTACTGCGTGGTGCCCTACACCCGCGGTGAAGAGGTGAGCCGACCGCTGGACGACGTGCTCTACGAAATCGCCCAGCTCGCCCAGCAGGGCGTGCGCGAAGTGAACCTGCTCGGCCAGAACGTCAACGCTTACCGCGGCCCGACCTTTGATGGCGGCATCTGCACCTTCGCCGAGCTGCTGCGTCTGGTAGCCGCCATCGACGGTATCGATCGCATTCGCTACACCACCAGCCACCCGATCGAGTTCACCGACGACATCATCGAAGTCTACAAAGATACCCCGGAAGTGGTCAGCTTCCTGCACCTGCCGGTGCAGAGCGGCTCCGACCGTATTCTGACCATGATGAAGCGCCCGCACACCATCCTGGAGTACAAATCCAAGATCCGTCGCCTGCGTGCCGCCCGTCCCGACATCACCATCAGCTCCGACTTCATCGTTGGCTTCCCGAATGAGACGGACGAAGACTTTGAAGCGACCATGAAGCTGATTGAGGATGTGGGTTTCGATATGAGCTTCAGCTTCATCTTCAGCCCGCGCCCGGGCACCCCGGCCGCCGACATGCCCGACGATGTCGATATGGAAGTGAAAAAAGCCCGTCTGGCCCGCCTGCAGCACGTCATCAACAACCAGGCGATGCAGATTGGCCGTGCCATGCTGGGCACCACCCAGCGCATCCTGGTGGAAGGGCCCTCCAAGCTCGACCCGATGCAGCTGTGTGGCCGCACCGAGAACAACCGGGTGGTCAACTTCGAAGGCCAGCACACCCTGATCGGCGGCTTTGCCGACGTGGAGATCACCGAGGTACGTCCCAACTCCCTGCGCGGCAAGTTCATCCGCGGCGAGAGCGAGATGAACCTGCGGATCGCCACCGCCCCGAGCGAAATCCTGGCCCGTCGCCCGGATAACGTGCCGGACGAGCTGGGCGTGGCCGCCTTCACACCCCATTAATCCCCTCCTCCCCATTCGCCCAGCGGATGGGGAGCGCCTTGAGACGAGGATATTTTGAGCCGACATATCTCGACCCTGAATCTGCATCTGGAGCCCGCCAACAACCAGCGCCTTGCCAGCCTGTGCGGCCCCTTCGATGACAACATCAAGCAGCTGGAACGCCGCCTCGGCGTCGAGATCAGCTACCGTGACAGCCACTTCCAGCTGGTGGGCAAACCGGCCCAGCTGGATGCCGCCGCCGTCATCCTCAAACACCTCTATGTGGAAACCCAGCCCCTCAAGGGTGGCAAGGTGACCGACATC
The DNA here is from genome assembly GCF_019048085.1 of Aeromonas sp. FDAARGOS 1416. Taxonomy (NCBI): domain Bacteria; kingdom Pseudomonadati; phylum Pseudomonadota; class Gammaproteobacteria; order Aeromonadales; family Aeromonadaceae; genus Aeromonas; species Aeromonas sp. FDAARGOS 1416. Next base: position 2,659,905 of record NZ_CP077301.1, read on the forward strand.
ACTCCCGACATGGTTCATCTGGCCATTCAGGAGTCGCGAGTGCTGGAGCAGGATGACGAACCGGCGCCGAGCATCCCCTATGGCAAGGAAGTGACGGTCAAGACCAAGCGCGGTCTCATCAAGCCACGCAGCCCAAATCAGGCCCAGTACATTGCCAATATCGTGCGCCACGATATCTGCTTCGGCATCGGCCCGGCCGGTACCGGCAAGACCTATCTGGCGGTCGCGGCGGCGGTGGATGCGCTGGAGCGTCAGGAGATCCGCCGCATTCTGCTGACCCGTCCGGCGGTGGAAGCGGGCGAGAAACTGGGCTTCCTGCCCGGCGATCTCTCCCAGAAGGTGGATCCTTACCTGCGCCCGCTCTACGACGCCCTGTTCGAGATGCTTGGCTTTGAGCGGGTCGAGAAGCTGATGGAACGCAACATCATCGAGGTGGCGCCGCTCGCCTATATGCGCGGAAGAACCCTCAATGACGCCTTTATCATTCTCGATGAGGCCCAGAACACCACCACCGAGCAGATGAAGATGTTCCTGACCCGGATCGGCTTCAACTCCAAGGCAGTGGTCACCGGTGACATCACCCAGGTAGACCTGCCGCGCAACGCCAAATCCGGCCTGCGCCACGCGCTGGAAGTGCTGCCAGGGGTCGATGGTCTGTCGTTCAACTTCTTCGAGTCCAAAGACGTGGTGCGCCACCCGGTGGTGGCCCGTATCGTGCAGGCCTATGAGGCGTTCGACGCCAAACAGGCCGCCGAGAAGGTGGCCGGCCAAACAAACGCCAGCAAAGAGAGTGAGCAATGAGCGTAACCCTGGATCTGCAGCTGGCCAGTGCCAGCACTTACGGCCTGCCCACCGAAGCCCAGTTGCAAGGCTGGCTCGACGGCACCATTCTCGGCTTCCAGCAGGAGGCAGAAGTGACGGTGCGCATCGTCGACGAGGCGGAGAGCAACGAACTCAACCTCACCTATCGCGGCAAGGACAAGCCCACCAACGTGCTCTCCTTCCCGTTCGAGGCGCCACCCGGTCTGGAGCTGCCGCTGCTCGGCGATCTGGTGATCTGCCGTCAGGTGGTAGAGCGCGAGGCCGAGGAGCAGGGCAAGCCCCTCATGGCCCACTGGGCCCACATGGTTGTGCACGGCAGTCTGCATCTGCTAGGTTATGACCATATCGAGGATGAGGAAGCCGAAGAGATGGAAGCGCTTGAGCGCGACATCATGCAGGAGCTCGGTTTTGCCGATCCTTATCTGAACGACGAAGAGTAAAGAACCGGATGGTCATCGTCTTGAAACAGCAGATGGCCATCCTTATATAACCCGAACTATTTCAAGTGTGTTCATACGAGTAACCAAGAGAGAAAATGACCGACGATCACCCTAGTACCGGCTCGCCGAAGAAAACCTGGCTCGACAAACTCAGCCAACTCTTCCAGGGCGAGCCAAAAGACCGCAATGATTTGGTAGACGTGATAGCCGATGCCGAAGAGCGCGACCTCATCGATCAGGACACCAAGGATATGATCGAGGGGGTGCTGGAGATCGCCGATCTTCGCGTGCGCGATATCATGATCCCCCGCTCCCAGATGGTGACCATCGAGAAGTCCCAACCGGTGGATGCAATCCTGCCGGTGATCATCGAGTCCGGTCACTCCCGCTTCCCGGTGATCAACGAGGACAAGGATCATGTGGAGGGCATTCTGCTCGCCAAGGATCTGCTCCCCTTCGGCTTTGGCGGCCATCACGCCAGCGAGCCGCTGCAGCTCGAGAAAATCTTGCGCCCCACGGTGATCGTCCCTGAAAGCAAACGGGTTGACCGTCTGCTCAAGGAGTTCCGTGAAGAGCGCTACCACATGGCCATCGTGGTCGACGAATTTGGTGGCGTCTCCGGTCTGGTGACCATCGAAGACATACTGGAACTTATCGTTGGCGAGATCGACGACGAGTTTGACGACATCGAGGATGAACCGGACGAGATCCGCCGCCTCAGCAAGCGGGTCTTCTCCATCAGCGCCCTGACCGAGATCGAGGATTTCAACGACTTCTTCGGCACCAAATTCAGCGATGAAGAGGTGGATACGGTAGGCGGTCTGGTGATGCACGCCTTCAGCCACCTGCCCAAGAAAGGCGAGGAGATCGAGCTGGATGGCTACCTGTTCAAGGTGATGCATGCCGACCGGCGTCGTCTGCAGCAGCTGCAGGTGAAGATCCCCGAGCACCACGCGGCGGCGCAATCCGAACCGCAATAAGCAGATCCGCTCGATGTGTGAAACAACGCCCCGACCTCGGGGCGTTGTGCTCTCTGCCACCGGCATCGAGGCTCGCCGTTGCCCCGCTTACAGGTTAAGATACCGGCCATTCGACCCCAGTTGCACACCAAGACGAGCACCATCGCCCGTGAGATTATCCCCTGTTACTTCCAAAATTCTGTTAAGCCTCAGTGCATTGGCCTCTGGTGCCATCGCCGTGCTGGCCTTCTCCCCCTTCGGCTACTGGCCGCTGGTGATCCCCTCCCTGCTCGGCCTCTACGCCCTGCTGGACAAAGCCACGCCGAAACAGGCCGCCTGGCGCAGTTTTGGCTACGCCATGGGACTCTTTTTGCCAGGCCTGTGGTGGATCCACGTCAGCATGACCGAGTTTGGCGGCATCCCGCTGCCGGTCGCCTTTGTGCTGCTGGCCGGGCTCTCCGCCTATCTGGCCCTCTACCCGACGCTCGCCAGCTGGGTTTTTGCCCGCTTCTTTGGCGGCCGTCACTGGAGCCGCTGGCTGCTCGCCTTCCCGGCCCTGTGGTTAGTGGCTGACTGGCTACGCGGCTGGGTGATGACCGGCTTCCCCTGGCTCTGGTTTGGTTACAGCCAGATCGACGGCCCCCTCAAGGGCTTTGCCCCCATTCTCGGGGTGCAGGGTATCACCCTCGCCCTATTGCTCTCTGCCTCCGCTATCTGGCTGGTGTGGAAATCCCGCTCCCCGCTCTGGCTGGCGGTGCCCGCCCTGCTGGTGGCCGGTGCTCACGGTCTGATGCAGCTCAACTGGGTGACCCGTGGCGAGCCGGTCAAGGTGGCACTGGTGCAGGGCAATATCGCCCAGTCCCTCAAGTGGGATCCGGAGGCGCTGGCCCCCACGGTGCGCACCTATCAGGACTTGAGCCGCGAGAATCAGGATGCCGACATCATCATCTGGCCGGAGTCGGCGATCCCGGCCATCGAGAAGGCGATGGGCCCCTATCTGGAGAATCTGGACAAGGCGATGAAGGTGAACGATACCGGCCTGCTGGCGGGGATCATTCACTACGACGAGCAGCAACAGCGCTTCTACAATACCGTGCTCGGCATGGGGGTGCAGGATTCGGATGGCAAGGAGTCCTACTTCTACAACCACTCCAACCGCTACAACAAGTACCACCTGCTGCCCATCGGCGAATTCGTGCCGTTTGAAGACCTGCTGCGCCCCATCGCCCCCTTCTTCAACCTGCCGATGTCCTCCTTCAGCCGGGGTGACGCAGTACAGCCAAACCTGATCGCCAAGGGGCTCAAGTTTGCCGCCGCCATCTGCTACGAGATCATCTTCCCGGAGGAGGTACGCCGCAACGTCAATGCCGATACCGACTTCCTTCTGACCGTCTCCAACGACGCCTGGTTCGGCACCAGCATCGGTCCGTGGCAGCATATGGAGATCGCCCGGATGCGCGCGCTGGAGCTGGCTCGTCCGCTGCTGCGGGACACCAACACCGGCATCACTATCGTTACCGAGATCGACGGCAGCATCATCGGCCAGATCCCGCAGTTTGAAGCGGGCGTGCTGCGCAGCGAGGTGCGTCCCGCCCACGGCGAGACCCCCTACATGCGCTTTGGCAGCTGGCCCCTCTACGGTCTGACCGTGCTGCTGCTGGGTCTGGCGCTGGCGCTGCGCCCCAAGGCTCACCCCTGGGCTCGCGAGCTGTAATGGTCATCCGCAATTCCTGATAAACAACGAGGCGCCCGCAGGCGCCTCGTTTTTTTACGACAACTTATCACGCATCTTTTTGCAGGCAGCAGATCACATAGCCGTAACTGCCCAGATATTGGCGGTGGATGGCTACTTCCCGGCTCAAGTCCTGCCAGGCGGCACTCTCCCCCAGCTCGTCTCGATAGCGCACCAGATTGACCTCGATAGGGGCCAGATAGTTGTTCCAGGCGCTCATCGGCAAGGGAGTGTGCGACAGGCAACGGTAGCCTGCCGCTTGTACCGTCTCAAGCAGGCCCGCCAGCGTCTGCATGGCGGGGTAATCCTGCTGCCAGAATGCCAACGCCTCCTCGGGCGGGTTATCGGTCAGCCAGACCGCATCACTGAGCACGATGCAAGCCTGCGGGTTCGCGAGCAGCGGACGCCACGCCTTCAGCGCATTGGCAACCCCCATCACGTAAGCGCTCCCCTCTGCCCAGATGAGGTCGGCCGGGGCCAGATCGTCCGGCAGTGCCGCCATGTTGGCGCAGAGGGTGGAGACATGCTCAAAGCCCGCAGCACGGGCGGAGTGCGCCACGGCGGCCAGTGCATCCTCTTCCAGATCGATGGCCACAATGTCGGCATCGGTCACCTGAGCCAGCGCCATGGTCGAGGCACCGCGCCCGCAACCCATGTCGAGGATCCGGCGCGGCCGGATGGGCAAGGCGGCAAACTGCTGCTGGGTGAAGGCGCGATCCCCCGGCCCCCAGTAACTCATGCCATCCAGCAGCTGGATAAAGTCCTTGATGTAACGCTCATGTTCATTCATGTCTTTGCTCAACCATTGCAAGTGGTAACGATCTTTCTCGCTAAAACCCTGTTTCATCACCCACGCGAAGTAGGCCTCAGGTGCCTCTCGCTGCAGTTGCAACTGCCAGGCTTTGAACTCCTCACCGGAGCGCGGACGCAACCCTGCCAGATCCGCCAACAGCTCCCGGGCGCACTGCATCCGCGCCAGCTCCTCATCCAGCTCCCTGACCCGGGCCTGCAATGCCGCTTGATCTATCTCGCCAGCCAGACAGGCGAGGCACTGCTTGAGGCTGAGACCACCCGCCTGCAGGGCCTGCACCATCTGCAGTCGTTGCAGATCCCCCTCGTCATAGTGGCGATAGCCGTTGGCGGCCCGGGTGCCGGCAATCACCCCCAGCTTCTCGTAATAGAGCAGGGTGGAGCGGGCTAGGCCGCAGCGGCGGGCCAGTTCGGATATTTTCATGGCAATCACTCACGGTGCGGGCCCTCAGGTGACCCGATAGAGACGAGCTTAAACTGTAAAGCTATAGACAGGTCAACGCCCTTTTCCAGAGATCCGCCATCAAAAACGGCCACCCTCGGGTGGCCGTTGTCAGCGCTATCTGTTATAAAGCGGCGATAGAGCAGCGATGCTACCGACTCAAAGACCGGCCGCCTCCAGATGCTCCACCAGCAGCTGCACACTGCGGTTGCCGCGCCACTCGTTGACGTCGAGCCGGTAGACAAGCCGTACCCGCTTGACCGAGGCATCGGGCCAGCGCTTGAGATCGACGCCGAAGGCGATGGCATCCACCGCGTGACCAGAATCGGTTGTCAGCATCATCTTGAGGTGTTTCTCCCCCACCAACCGCTGCTGCACCAGCACGAATTCGCCGTCAAACAGCGGCTCGGGGAAGGCCTGCCCCCAGGGACCGGAGGCGCGGATCAGCTCCGCCAGCTCGATATTGAGTTCGTCCGGCAACAACTCGCCATCGGTGAGCAACACCCCGGTCAAAAGCTCCGGTGTCACCAGCTCACTGATGACAGCCTCAAAGGCCCGACCGAACGCCTCGATGTTGGCCTTGGGCAGGGTCAACCCCGCCGCCATGGCATGGCCGCCAAACTTGCCCATCAGGCCCGGATGGCGGGTATCGAGCAGTTCCAGCGCATCGCGCAGGTGCACCCCGGGAATGGAGCGGCCGGAGCCCTTGAGCTCGGTCTCGCTGCTCTCGGCAAAGGCGATGACCGGGCGGTAGTACTTCTCCTTCACCTTGGAGGCCACCAGCCCCACCACCCCCTGATGCCACTCGTTGCGGTGCAGCACTATGCCCGACGGTACCTCGCCATCGCGAAACCGGATCTGCTCCAGGGTGGCGAGGGCCTCCTGCTGCATCCCCTGCTCGATCTCCTTGCGCTCCTGATTGAGGCTGTCCATCTCGGCCGCAAGCTGGCGCGCCAGATTAAGGTCATCGCAGAGCAGACAGGCGACCCCGAGGGACATGTCATCGAGGCGGCCTACCGCGTTGAGGCGCGGCCCCAGCGCAAAACCGAGGTCGGCGGCGGTGAGACGGCGACCATCGCGACCCGACACATCCACCAGCGCCTGAATGCCGGGGCGGCAGCGGCCAGCCCGGATCCGCTGCAAGCCCTGATGGACCAGAATGCGGTTGTTGCCATCGAGCGCCACCACATCGGCGACCGTGCCGAGGGCCACCAGATCGAGGTAATCCGCCACATTGGGCGCGCGCAACCCTTGCCGTTCGAACCAGCCGAGCTGACGCAGATGGGTGTTGAGGGCCGCCATCAGGTAGAAGGCCACCCCGACCCCGGCCAGCGACTTGGAGGGGAAGTCGCAACCGCGCTGGTTCGGGTTGACGATGGCATCGGCGTCAGGCAGCTCCTGACCCGGCAAATGGTGATCGGTAACCAGTACCTGCATGCCGGCCGCCTTGGCTGCCGCCACCCCGGCGATGCTGGAGATACCATTATCCACCGTGATCAGAAACTCGGCGCCGCGCGCCACCGCCAGCTCGACAATTTCAGGGGTGAGGCCATAGCCAAATTCGAAGCGGTTGGGCACCAGGAAATCGATATGGCGACCCCCCATGGCGCGCAGGGCCAGCACACACAGCGCCGAACTGGTGGCGCCATCGCAGTCGAAGTCACCGACAATCAGAATCCTTTTCTGGGCGGTCAGAGCCTCCGCCAGCAGCGGCACCGCCTGCTCCATCCCATAGAGGCGCTGGGGCGGCAACAGCTGGCTGGCGCTGCGCTCCAGCAGGGCAGGATCCTCTACGCCACGGCTGGCGAAGATTTGGCGAAGAAGGGGATGCAGGGTGGCAGGCAGATGGGAATCATCAACTCGCGGACGACGACGGATTTGCAGAGGCATCAAAATTATCCAGTATCTTGAGCAGCTGTTCGGGGCTCTGATACCCGCGCACCAGATCCCCGTCGGAGGAGACCCAGGCCGGCAGTACCTTGACCCCCAACCATTGGCTCAGGCCAATATTTTGGATAAGGGTCTCACTACATGCCGTTTGAGGCAAATAGGCTTTTAACGGATCATTTTGCAGCAGGGGATCGCTGCACCAGTCGGCGGCCCGTTCGGCGTGATCAATCACCGGATAGAGTGCCACGCTCACCCCGGATGCCTGCAGGTGTTGCAAGGTGCCGGAGAGCTGACGACGTTTGGCATCCTGCTCGCCGAGAAACAGCGCAACCCGGTGACGCTCATCACGGGCCTTGAGCACGATGGGGGCATGAGCCACCTGCGCCAAGCCAAGTCGGCGCTGCTCGCGCATACCCGAGATGGTCAGGTTCTTCATGTCGCGAGTCATATCCAGCATGACCCCCTGCACCACATAATCCCCTTTGGCATCGCTGTAGAGCACCCCCTGCGAGGTGCCCAGCATGTACAACCCCGCGATCGGGGTCGGTTCAACCAGATAGACGGGGACCCCCAGCCGGGCCGTGATGGTCTGTTTCAAGGCTTGGGTATCCATCCCCGCTCTGGCAGCAAATGTGCACAAAAGCATCATTCCCAGTAGTAAATACTTCACTTGTTTACTCACGTGGTATGAATGAATCGACCCAGCAAACTACAGCAGCACAGCTCATCATTCAATCAGCTAATTACCAAAAAATTAATATCACTTTGTACCAAAAAAATGGCTCCCCCCGATTGCCAAGGACTCATAACGCCCGCAAGCTAGTCAGGACGACAGGAACAACGCGGCTTAGCCTCTGTTTTTCCTGACAAGAGTTCGCCCTTTGGCAAGGGTAATCAACGCGCTATCTTGTTTAATTTCGGAGGAAATAATGAGTCTGATTCAAGAGTTCAAAGCCTTTGCCGCCCGCGGCAACGTCATCGATATGGCGGTCGGTATCATCATTGGTGCCGCCTTCGGCAAAATTGTCTCCTCTTTTGTCGGTGACGTGATCATGCCGCCCATCGGCCTGATCCTGGGCGGCGTGGACTTCAGCGACCTGGCGGTCACTCTGAAGGCCGCAGAAGGTGCAACACCCGCCGTGGTCATCGCCTATGGCAAGTTCATCCAGACCATCATCGACTTTCTGATCATCTCTTTTGCCATCTTCATGGGACTGAAAGCCATCAACACCCTCAAGAAAAAGCAGGAAGAGGAAGCCGCCGCCCCGGCAGGCCCGACCAAGGATCAGGAGCTGCTGACCGAGATCCGTGATCTGCTGAAATCCCAGCAAGGGAAATAAACGCCATCTCCTGTCGTGTAGAGATAAAAAAACCGCCTGCTGGCGGTTTTTTGTTTTTGGGAGGGCAGCCACTCAGGCTCTGGGGTGATGCTCCCCGTGCAGCGCCTTGAGTCGCTCGTTGGCCACATAGGTGTAGATCTGGGTGGTGGAGAGATCCGCATGGCCCAGCAGCATCTGTACCACTCGCAGGTCGGCGCCGTGGTTGAGCAGGTGGGTGGCAAAGGCGTGGCGCAAGGTATGGGGGGATAGCTCACCGTTGATCCCGGCCCGCAGGGCATAGAGCTTGATGCGGTGCCAGAAGGTCTGGCGGGTCATCATACGGGCCTGCTTGGAGGGAAACACCACATCCGAGCTGGTGCCCCCCAGCAGCAGGGTGCGCGCCTCGCGGTAGTAACGCTCCAGCCAGTGCATCGCCTCCTCGCCCATCGGCACCAGCCGCTCCTTGTTGCCCTTGCCGACCACCCGCACCAAGCCCTGACGCAGGCTGACATGCTCGGCAGTGAGCCCCACCAGCTCGGAAACCCGCAAGCCGGTGGCGTAGAGCAGCTCCAGCATTGCCTTGTCCCGCAGCTCCAGCGGGTCATCCACCAGCGGCGCACTCAGCAGAGCTTCCACTTCCGTTTCGCTTAAATCTGAGGGGAGTTTTTTCGGCAGCTTGGGCCCCTCCAGCAGCACGGTCGGATCGTCGCTGCGCAGCTTCTCGCGGTTGAGATACTGGTAAAAACGGCGCAGGGCTGACAAGAAGCGGGCTGTGCTGCTGGCCGCAAACTGGTGATCGACCCGCCAGGCGAGGTAGTGCTGGATCTCGTCCATCCCTGCCAGCAGCAGCGAGCTCCCCTGCTCGTCGAGCCAGAGGGAGAACTTTTCCAGATCGCTGCGATAGGAGCTGACCGTGTTGTCAGACAATCCCCGCTCCAGCCAGAGGGCGTCGAGGAAGGGTTCAATCAGGGGATGGGGGTCAGGCTTGCTCATGGTGCGCTGCAATCAGGGGATCGATGGCCCATTGTAACGCGCCAACTCCTTGGAAAGACAAGGCACTTTCATTGGAAAGATAAGGCACGTTTGCCACGCCCCTTACCGAGCGGTGAAGGTCGAATGGCAATCTGCTAGACTGGCGCCCTCCCCTTACGTTACCCATCGTGTTGCCAACATGGCGCTGCCCACACGAGCATGCGAGAACGCGCCAAAAGCAAGCGAGAAAGCGCCAACAGAGAGAAGAGCGATGAAGATTGGTCTGTTTTACGGTTCCACCACCTGCTACACCGAGATGGCAGCCGAGAAGATCCGCGCCCTCATCGGCCCCGAGCTGGTGGATATTCACAATATCAAGGATGTCTCCCTGCGCCGGATGGAGGATTACGAGATCCTGATCCTCGGCATCTCCACCTGGGATTTTGGCGAACTGCAGGAGGATTGGGAGTCCCGCTGGGAAGATATCGCCGACCTCCATCTGGAGGGGCGTATCGTCGCCCTGTTTGGCCTCGGCGATCAGCTTGGTTATGGCGAATGGTTCCAGGACGCCCTCGGCATGCTGCACGATCAGCTGGTGCCAAAAGGGGTCAAGCTGGTGGGCTACTGGCCCAACGAAGGGTACGAATTCGATGCCTCCAAGGCACTGATCGACGATGGCCGTCACTTCGTCGGGCTGGCCCTCGATGATGCCAACCAATATGACCAGACCGATCCGCGCATCGAGCAGTGGGTCGAGCAGATCCTGAGCGAAATCCACGCCCTGCTCTGATCTTTCCCACGTTTTGGCAAAACGACCCTGAGCGCCTGGCCCAGGCCGCCGGGCGCAGTTATCGCACCGATTTTCTCAATCGGTATCATCGCATGACGCTATAGCGACTTTTTTGTGCTGGTCTGCAACAATGGACTCGACATCCCATAACAATCAGAGCCGGATGTCGGAAGCAAACGGACAGACCAGAAAAGGATATTCTATGACCCCATTCTCCCTGTTGGCCCCCGCCATCGCCCGTGACGTGCTCGATCACGCGCTGGCGCTGGGTGCCGATTTTGCCGAGCTGTTTGTGGAGCGCAAGCGCCGCAGCCAGCTCAGCCTGCTCTCCAGCCAGATAGAGAACATCAGCGGCGGCCTCGATTTCGGCATCGGCGTGCGCCTCTGTTACGGCCATAAGGTGCTCTACGGCTACACCAACCAAGCCAGCCGCGACGAGCTGCTGCGCATCGTCACCCTGCTGGCGGCCAAAGACCGCCGCGACCCGGTGGTGACCGCCACCGCCTTCGATTTCACCCGCCTGACCGACCGCAACCCGGTCGCCCTGCCCCTGTCGGCCGACAAGCTGCTGGAGCAGAAGATCGCCTATCTGCACGCCATGGATGCGGTGGCCCGCGCCGAGAGCGACAAGGTGAGTCAGTTCTCCGGCAACGTGCTGGGCTGGGAGCAGGAGGTGGAGATCTTCAACAGCGAAGGGGTGCAAGTCGCCGATCGCCGCCACTACAACCGCATCATGGCCCAGACCATCGCCATGGAAGGGAGCGAGCAGAGCGTCGGTTACGAGGCCCCCGGCGCCCTGATGGGCTGGGAGCATGCCGATCGCATCGATCCGCGCGAGCTGGCCCTCACCGCCACCCGTCAGGCGCTGGTGAAACTGGGCGCGGCTCCCTGCCCGAGCGGCACCCTGCCTGTCATCATGGAGAACGGCTTTGGCGGCGTCATCTTCCACGAAGCGTGCGGCCACCTGCTGGAGACCACCTCGGTGGCCAAGAAGGCCTCGGTGTTCCACGACAAGATGGGCCAGCTTATCGCCAATCCGGTGGTCAATGCGGTGGATGAAGGCTTGCAGAGCAACGCCTGGGGCTCCATCAACGTCGATGACGAGGGGATGGCGACCCAGCATACCCAGCTCATCAAGGACGGGGTACTGACCGGCTTTCTGGTGGACAGAATGGGCGCCCTCAAGACCGGTTACGCACGCACCGGCTCCGGGCGGCGCGAATCCTACAAGTACGCCCCCACCTCGCGCATGCGCAACACCTATATCGAACCGGGCAACCATAGCCTCGACGATATGCTGGCCACGGTAGAGCACGGCATCTATGCCAAGAAGATGGGGGGCGGCTCGGTACAGCCCGGCACCGGTGAATTCAACTTCAATGTGCAGGAGGCCTACCTCATCGAGCACGGCAAAATCACCAGACCGCTCAAATCAGCCACCCTGATCGGTACCGGCCCGCAGGTGCTGAAAGAGATCTCCATGGTGGGCCGCAATCTGGCGCTGGCCGCCGGTATGTGCGGCTCAGTCTCGGGCTCGGTCCCCACTTCGGTGGGCCAGCCGGCGCTGAAAGTGGACAATATTCTGGTGGGAGGGAACGCCTGATGAGCCAACTCGACATGAACCAACTGCTCACCCGCCTGCTGGATAAAGTGGCCGACCTCAGTGCCGAGGCAGACATCATCGCCAATCAGGAGAGAGCCTTCTCCCTCAAGGCAGACAAGGGCGAGCTGGGTGAATACAAGGTCACCAGCAGCCAGCAACTCGGTATTCGCCTGATCAAAGAGGGCCGAGTCGGCATCGCCTACTCGGAATCCCTCGATGAGCTGGCGCTGGATGCCATGCTGCAAGATGCGCTCGATGCCAGCCGCTTTGCCAAGGTTGACCCGGATCAGCGCATCTCGGTGGCCAATAGCCGGATCACCACAGATTGCGCCGAAATCAACCAGCCCGATACCACGCCGGTTGAGGAGAAGATCGCCCTGGCCCTGCGCCTCGAATCAGACATGCTAGCCATGCCCGATGTGAGCGGCGCCCCCTACAACAGCTTCTTTGAAGGGGAGAGCCAGCTCTGGCTCGCCAACAGTCAGGGCACCCTCTGCCAGCACGGCGAATTCAGCGTCGGCTGCTACACCTCGGCGCTGGTGGAACGGGATGGCCGCCAGTCGATGCACTCGCAGGGGCAGTATGGCCGTCGCTTCGACGAGCTAGACAGTCAGGCCCTGATCGAGCAGATCTACGCCATCGCCGATGGTCTGCTGCCCGGTGAAGCGGTGCCGAGCGGCCGCTACAGCGTCATCTTCAGCACCAACTGCTTCGCCAGCCTGTTTGGCTGCTTTCAGGGAGTGCTGTCGGGCAAGTGGGCCCAGCAGGGGATCAACCCGTGGCGCAGCAAGGTCGGCCAAAGCGTGGCGTCACGCTGGCTCACTCTGGAGAGCCGGGTCTATATGCCGGGCGGCATGAACATCAAGGCGTTTGATGGCGAGGGGGCGGCCAGCTCGGATCTGCTGCTGATTGGCGAAGGGGAGCTGAAGACCCTGCTCCACAACAGCGCTACTGCCCGCCACTTTGGCGTCGCCAGCAACGGCTCGGCCGCTCGCGGTGCCCGCAGCGCCCTCGATGTGACCGCTCGCCATCTGGTGTTTGGCGCGGGCCCCCACAGCGAAGCGGAGGTGCAGAGCGGCGACTATCTGGAGCTGGTCAAGCTGGATGGCCTGCATTCGGGTGCCGATGCGGTGAGCGGCGACTTCTCCTTTGGCGCGTCGGGTTTCCTCTGCCGCGATGGGGTGCGACTGCAGCCGGTGCGCGGCATCACGGTAGCAGGCAACTTCTACCGCCTGCTGGGCGAGCTGGAAGCGGTCGGTGACACCCTGCACCACAACGATGGCAAGGGCTTCTACGCCCCGCAGATCCGTTTTGGCGGCCTCTCCGTCGCGGGCAAGTAAACGCCCCAACGAAACCTGCAAGTAAGAAAAAGGCGCCTGATGGCGCCTTTTTTCTCGTTATCTCGTCCACATTGATGGCATGACTCAGGGCGAGAGCGGCTCGCGGTGATACTCGGCGCAGCCGCATTCGGGGCAGGTGTCGAGCTGTTGTGGGTGCAGCACGGTATGGCGCCAGCCACACTGGTCACACACCATGACCCCGAGCCCCACCCAGTCACCCGCTTCGTAAACACCCTTGTGCTCCAGCTCGTCAGCCAGCTCGCGCCACTCCACCTGGGCACGGTCGGTCACATCCGCCAGCCAGGACCAGGCAGTGTCTTTGAGAGCCAGCATAAAGGCAGACTCTTCCACCTGCGCACTATCGTCATGGCGCCCCTCGTCATAGTTGCCCAGATCCCGCTTCACGTACTCGGCGATGAGCGCCAGTTCGTCCTGAGTGAGGTCACTTGCTGCCTCCAGATAGGCCTGCACCTTGGCAATCATCCGGTTGAGGCGCTCCCCCTGGAACTCTTCGGTCTCTTGCCACTGTTTTTGCAGCTCGGCAATGAAGGCTTCGTACCCTTTTTGACGTTTGTCCATGGCTCTAACTCCTCTACTAAACCCTGATCTGGCCCGGCTTAAGGCCCAAGGGACGCTGGCGGTTGTTGCCGCCGCAGGATATGGGTATTCTATTGCGATTTCCCAGCTGATTTATCTATTCATTTCACAGATCCGGATGTCACCAATGCAAGAGCAATACGTTCCCCAATCAATCGAACCAGCAGTGCAAAAGCACTGGGATGCCAAGAAAACCTTCAAGGCCGTGGAGAAGGTAGACAAGGAGAAGTTCTACTGCCTGTCCATGTTCCCCTATCCGTCTGGTCGACTACACATGGGGCACGTTCGTAACTACACCATAGGTGATGTGATCTCCCGTTATCAACGCCTCAATGGCAAGAACGTGCTGCAACCCATAGGTTGGGATGCATTCGGTCTGCCGGCCGAGAACGCCGCGATCAAAAACAATACCGCACCGGCGCCCTGGACCTACGAAAACATCGAATACATGAAGAACCAGCTGAAGATGCTGGGTCTGGGTTATGACTGGGATCGTGAAGTCGCCACCTGCAAACCGGATTACTACCGCTGGGAGCAGTGGTTCTTCACCAAGCTCTACGAGAAGGGTCTGGTCTACAAGAAGACCTCCTCCGTCAACTGGTGCCCGAACGACATGACAGTGCTGGCCAACGAGCAGGTGGTCGACAACTGCTGCTGGCGCTGTGACACCCCGGTGGAGCAAAAAGAGATCCCCCAGTGGTTCATCAAGATCACCGACTACGCCGAAGAGCTGCTGAACGATATCGACAATCTGGAAGGCTGGCCGGAGATGGTCAAGACCATGCAGCGCAACTGGATTGGCCGCTCCGAAGGGGTCAACATCAGCTTCGCCATCGAGGGTCAGGCTGAGCAGCTGGAGGTCTACACCACCCGTCCGGACACCTTCATGGGCGTCACCTATGTCGGTATCGCCGCTGGCCACCCGCTGGCCCTGCAGGCCGCCGAAAACAATCCGGAACTGGCCGCCTTTATCGAAGAGTGCAAGAACACCAAGGTAGCCGAAGCCGAACTGGCCACCATGGAGAAGAAGGGCATGGCCACCGGCCTCTACGCCATTCACCCGCTGGATGGCCGCAAGGTACCGGTCTGGGTCGCCAACTTCGTGCTGATGAACTATGGCACCGGCGCCGTGATGGCGGTTCCGGCCCACGATCAGCGTGACTTCGAATTCGCCACCAAATATGGCCTCGACATCAAGGCGGTCATCAAGCCGGTTGATGGTGACGTCGACGTGAGCGAAGCCGCTTACACCGAGAAGGGCGTGCTGTTCAACTCCGGCGAGTTTGACGGTCTCGACTTCCAGGGCGCCTTTGATGCCATCGCCAACAAGCTGGAAACACTGGGCAAGGGCAAGCGCACCGTCAACTTCCGTCTGCGCGACTGGGGTGTCTCCCGTCAGCGCTACTGGGGTGCCCCCATCCCGATGCTGACTCTGGCTGACGGTACCGTGGTGCCGACGCCGGAAGACCAGCTGCCGGTACTGCTGCCGGAAGATGTGGTGATGGATGGTATCCAGAGCCCGATCAAGGCCGACGCCGAGTGGGCCAAGACCACTTACAACGGTCAGGAAGCATTCCGCGAAACCGATACCTTCGACACCTTCATGGAGTCCTCTTGGTACTACGCGCGCTACTGCTCCCCGGACTACGACAAGGGCATGCTGGATCCGGCGGCTGCCAACCACTGGCTGCCAGTGGATCAGTACATCGGCGGTATCGAACACGCCTGTATGCACCTGCTCTATGCCCGCTTCTTCCACAAGCTGCTGCGTGACGCGGGTCTGGTCAACAGCGACGAGCCGTTCAAGCGCCTGCTCTGCCAGGGCATGGTGCTGGCCGACGCCTTCTACTACAAAGACGAGAAAGGCGGCAACGTCTGGGTCAGCCCGACCGACGTCAAGGTAGAGCGTGACGAGAAGGGTCGCATCACCAAGGCCATCGACAACGAAGGCCGTGAGGTAATGCACTCCGGCATGACCAAGATGTCCAAGTCCAAGAACAACGGCATCGACCCGCAGCTGATGGTCGAGCGTTACGGCGCCGATACCGTCCGTCTGTTCATGATGTTCGCCTCCCCGGCAGAGATGACACTGGAGTGGTCCGACTCCGGCGTAGAGGGTGCCCAGCGCTTCCTGCGTCGCCTGTGGCGCACCACCTTCGAGCACGTCTCCGGTGGCGCCGTTGCCGCACTGGATGTGGCGGCTCTCACCAACGAGCAGAAAGCGGTACGCCGTGAACTGCACAAGACCATCGCCAAGGTAAGTGATGACGTGGGTCGCCGTCAGACCTTCAACACCGCCATCGCCGCCATCATGGAGCTGATGAACAATCTCTCCAAGCTGGGCAACGACGAGCAGGACCGCGCCCTGATGCAGGAAGCGCTGGAAGCTGTGGTAGTCATGCTCTACCCCATCACTCCGCACATCGGCTTCGAGCTGTGGAAGATGCTGGGCAAGGGCGACGACATCGATCACGCAGCCTGGCCGGTGGCCGATGAAGCGGCCATGGTCGAGACCGAGAAGCTGGTAGTAGTACAGATCAACGGCAAGATGCGCGGCAAACTGACCGTGCCGGCCGAGATCAGCCAGGCCGACGTCGAGAAGCTGGCGATGGCCGATGCCTCCGTGCAGAAGTTCACCGACGGGCTGACCGTGCGCAAGGTGATCTATGTACCTGGCAAGCTGCTCAATATTGTCGCTAACTAATTGGCTGCCAACTGATTGGTTACCAACTGATCATTGCCAATCTGTGACAGCAAACGGATGATAACGGCGGGCCCTGCGCCCGCCGCTTTCCCTTAATGCAAAGAGGATTTTCTATGGGCACCATCTTCACCCGCTGGATGGCCATCGTGCTGGCTGGTCTGCTGCTGCAAGGCTGCGGCTTTCACATGCGCGGCAACGGCATTCCGAGCGAGCTGATGACCATGAAGGTCGTGGGCGACAACAAGAGCGACTTCTACCGGATGGTTACCACCCGCCTGAAGGCCTCTGGCGTGACCCTGGCCGACAAGGAGGGCATTCCGGTGCTCACTCTGGGCGGCGTAGGCAGCACCAGCCAGGTCGCCTCGGTCAATGCGCTGGGGACGGACACCGAATATGTGCTGGGCTTTGGTACCCAGTTCACCATTTCGGTGCCGGGCAAGCCGACTCAGGTCTTCCCCATCAACTTCAACCGCAGCTTCCTCAACAAGCCGGATGCCGCACTCGCCTCCTCCCGTGAGCAGGAGCAGCTCAACCGCGAAATGCAGGAGCAGGCGGCCAATCAGGTGATCCGGCAGTTGAGTCAGGTCAGCTTCTGATGCGGATCTACCCGGAACAATTTGGTGACCACCTCAAAGCAGGGCTTCGGCCCTGCTATCTCGTTTTTGGCGACGAGCCCCTGTTGCGACTGGAGGCCATCGATGCCATCCGTCAGGTCGCCCGCAAGCAGGGTTTCGATGAGCGCCACACCTTCGTGGTGGAACAGGGGTTGGACTGGAATCAGGTCTACGATGCCTGTCAGGCCATGAGCCTCTTCTCCGCCCGCCAGATCATCGAGCTGGAGCTGCCCGCCAAGGTGGACAAGGATCTGGCTGCCCGCATCAGCGAAATTGGCAAGCAGCTTCATCCCGACCTGCTGCTGGTGCTGAGTGGCGGTCGCCTCAACCAGACCCAGATGAAGGCGGCCTGGTTCGACAAGCTCTACCAGATTGGCACCTATGTGCCAGTCAACCATCCGGAGCCCAAGTTCTTCCCCCGCTGGATGAGTGCCCGCTTTGCGCGTTTCGGCCTCAAGGCGCTGCCGGATGCCATCAACTTCATGTGCCACTCCTACGAGGGCAACCTGCTGGCCGCCAGCCAGGAGATCGAGAAGCTGACCCTGCTCTCGCCGCCCCAGCCCATCAGCGTCACCTATCTGCAAGAGACCATTATCCGCCACGCCCACTTCACCCCGTTCCAGCTGGTCGATACCCTGCTGGAGGGCAAGGTGAACCGGGCCCAGCGCATTCTGGCCGCCCTGCGGGCCGAAGGCACCGAGCCGGGGATGCTGGCCTGGACCCTTTGCCGCGAGCTGGAGCAGCTGACCGAGCTGTCGCTGGCGATGCGAAACGGCCAGCCGCTGGGGGAGCACTTCAGCCGCCTGCGCATCTGGCAGAGCCGCCAGCAGCTCATTCAGCAAGCGCTGACCCGACTGCCATTTGCCAAGTTGCAGCAACTGTGGCAACTGATGGCACAATTGGACGATGCCCAGCGCCGCTTCGATAGCGAGCAGGCCTGGCTGATGCTGCAGACCATTGCCCTCGGCTTTCGTGATGGCACCCCGCTGCCGCTGGTGATGGAGAGCAGCCCGTGCTGAAGGCGCCCATTGGCCTGCTGGGGGGCACGTTCGATCCTATCCATATCGGCCATTTGCGCCCGGCCATCGAGGCGCGCGATGCCCTCGGGCTGGCCGAGATGCGGCTGATCCCGAACCATATCCCGCCCCACCGTGCCAATCCGTTCTGCTCCAGCGAACAGCGTCTCGCCATGGTCAAACTGGCGGCGGCAGAGAACCACCACTTTGTGGTGGATGAGCGGGAGCTGAGACGGGACAAGCCCTCTTACACCATCGATACCCTGATCGAGCTGCGTCATGAACTGCCCGATACGCCGCTCTGTTTTCTGATGGGGATGGATTCTCTGCTGAGCCTGCCAAGCTGGCACCGCTGGCAGGAGCTGCTCGACCATGCCCATCTGGTGGTGAGCGTGCGGCCGGGCTGGCAACCGGATTATCCGGCCGAGGTGGCGCAGCTGCTTGCGCGCCATCACACCACAGATGCCAACGCGCTGCATCAGCGTCTGGCCGGTCATATCTGGCTGGCGGACAACCAGCCCATCGAACTGTCAGCCACCCGACTGCGGGCCTTGCTGGATGCGGGGCAAGACACCCGCTACCTCTTGCCCGAGTCGGTTGCGCACTATATTGATCAACAGGGGCTCTACCGCGCCAACCGCCGCTAGCCCCTGTCGTAATCCCGCCCCACCCGATGGGAAACGGGAGTGACCATGATATAATCCGCCGCCCTGACGCAAACGCTGCGCGCCGGAATACAGGAGAGACTCATTGCAAGGCCAAGAATTGCATGCCTTTATCATCGACAAGATCGATGACATGAAAGGCCGCGACATCATCACCCTCGATGTACGCGGCAAATCCAGCATTACTGACACCATGATCATCTGTTCCGGCAACTCCAGTCGTCACGTCAGCGCCATTGCCCACCATCTGGCCAGCGAGGCCCGCCACGCGGGTCTGGATCTGCTGAGCGTGGAAGGGCAACTGAGCGGTGAATGGGTGCTGGTAGATATGGGCTCGGTGATCGTGCATGTGATGCAGGATGAACATCGTGACTTCTACCAACTGGAAAAACTGTGGAGCGGTGCCGCTCAAATGAATACGCAATAAGAGCACAAGTGTAACGACCATGAAGATCCAGTTGATTGCGGTGGGCACCAAGATGCCCGCCTGGGTAGAGCATGGCTTCGAAGAGTATCGTCGCCGCTTCCCCAAAGACATGCCGTTTGAACTCGTCGAGATTGGCGCAGGCAAGCGGGGCAAAAATGCCGACATTCCGCGCATCCTGCAGAAGGAAGGGGAAGCTATGCTGGCGGCTGCGGGGCGCTCGCGCATCGTCACCCTCGACATTCCGGGCAAGCCCTGGACCACGGAGCAGCTGGCGACCCAGCTGGAGGCGTGGAAACTCGATGGCCGCGATGTCGCCCTGCTGGTAGGCGGGCCGGAAGGCTTGTCCCCCGAGTGCAAGGCTGCCGCCGAACAGAGCTGGTCACTGTCACCGCTCACCCTGCCCCATCCGCTGGTGCGGGTGCTGGTGGCAGAGAGCCTCTATCGGGCCTGGAGCATCACCACCAATCATCCGTATCATAGAGAGTGAGCCATGCGTCTCTGGAGTCTCACCTCTCATATTCACCCCTGTCACAGAGAGTGAACAATGCAGTTCCTGCTCTTATTGCCCCCAAGGGTCTTGAGGTAAAGGCATGCTGAAACAACGCATCGAAATGCGCGATCACAGTGCCGAGGGCAATCTGTTCTTCCGGCGCACCCTGGTAGCCTACATCGGCATCGTCGTGCTGATGCTGGTGCTGCTGGGCAATCTCTATTATCTGCAGGTCGAGTCCTACGACACCTACCAGACTCGCTCCAACTCCAACCGTATCCGCGTGGTACCGGTGGCGCCACCACGGGGCCTCATCTATGACGCCAACGGCGTGCTGCTGGCGGAAAACCGCCCGGTCTACAGTCTGGAAATTGTGCCGGAAGAGACCAAAGATCTCGAAAAAACCGCCGACCAGCTGATCACCCTGCTGGGTCTGCCAGAGGGCACCAAGGAGAAGTTCCTCGCCGAAGTGAAGCGCCAGCGCCGCTTCAAGCCGGTCCCCCTCTACGAGAAACTGACCGAATATCAGGTAGCCCTCTTCTCGGTCAATCAGCATAACTACCCGGGCGCCAGCATCGAGGCCTACCTCAAACGCTACTACCCGTTTGGTGACACTCTCACCCACGCTTTGGGCTATGTGGCCAAGATCAATACCCGTGACGTGGAGCGCCTCGAGAAGGAAGAAAAACTTGCCAACTATGCGGCCACCAAGGATATCGGCAAGCAGGGGGTGGAGAAGTATTACGAGGATGAGCTGCACGGTGTGGCGGGCTATCAGGAGGTCGAGGTGAACAACCGCGGCCGGATTGTCCGCACCCTCAAGTTCCAGCCGCCTATTCCCGGCAAGGATATTTACCTCAATATCGACGTCCGGATGCAGCTCAAGGCCCAGCAACTGCTGGCCGGCCAGCGCGGCGCCATCGTGATGATGGACCCGAGAACCGGTGCCATCATCGCCATGGAGTCGAGCCCGAGCTACGACCCCAACCTGTTCGTGACCGGCATCTCCAGCGCCAACTACTCGGCGCTGCTCAACGATCCGGCGCGGCCGCTGGTGAACCGCACCACTCAGGGCATTTATGCCCCCGCCTCCACGGTCAAACCCATGATGTCGGTAATGGGGCTCAACGAGGGGGCCATTACCCCGGGCTACCGCTATTTCGGCGGCCCGAGCTTCTCTATTCCCGGTACCACCAAGAAGTTTCGCGACTGGCGCCGCTGGGGTCATGGCTGGCTCGATGTCTATCGCGCCATCGAGGTCTCGGCAGATACCTATTTCTACGATCTCGCCTATCGGGTCGGCATCGACAAGATCCACAGCTACATGACCAAGTTCGGCTTCGGTCAGTACAGTGGCGTCGACCTCTATGAAGAGACCAAGGGGGTCATGCCGTCCCGTGACTGGAAAATGGCCCGCTGGCGTCAGCCCTGGTATCAGGGGGACACCATCTCCATCGGTATCGGTCAGGGATACTGGAGCGCCACGCCAATCCAGCTGGCCAAGGCGATCAGCATCCTGACCCAGAACGGTCACGATGTGACCCCGCACCTGCTCAAGAGCACCGCCTCCCAGGCGGGGGTGGTCGATGCACCGATCAACCCGAACATGGCGCTCAAAACCAAGAGTGACAGCTACTGGCAGGTGGCGCGTGAGGGGATGTGGCGAGTGATCAACGGCCACGAGGGTACCGGCCGTCGCGCTTTTGCCAACACCCCCTATGTGGCGGCAGGCAAGTCCGGCACCGCCCAGGTGGTCAACATGAAAGAGAATCAGGTCTACAACGCCAAAACCATGAAAGTGGAGCATCGTGACAATGCCCTGTTTGTCGCCTTTGCCCCCTATGAAACCCCCAAGGCAGTCGTGGCACTGGTTCTGGAGAACGCCGGTGGTGGCAGTACCAATGCGGCCCCCGTTGCTCGCCAGATGCTGGATGCCTATCTGCTGCCCCCTGATCCGCAACTGCCACCGGCACCGGAAAAGCCGTCCCAACCGAGTGAGGTCGCTCCCAATGAGTAATTCTGCCCGCCAGCAGAGCATCTGGTACAAGCTGCATATCGACTTGCCCCTGCTGCTCGGTCTGCTGGCCGTGATGACCCTCTCCATGGTGGTACTCTACTCCGCCTCCGGTCAGGATATGGACTCCATCGTGCGCCAGCTGGTGCGCGGTGGTCTCGCCTTTGCCCTGATGATCGGCCTGGCCCAGCTGCCCCCCTCCCTCTACGCCCGCTGGTCGGTGCCGCTGTTCGCCGTGGTGGTGCTGATGCTGATTGCGGTGGACGTATTCGGCCACATCGGCAAGGGGGCCCAGCGCTGGCTCGATCTGGGCTTTATGAAGTTCCAGCCCTCCGAGGTGATGAAGCTCTCCATGCCGATCATGGTGGCCGCCTGGCTCAGTCGCCACTCGCTGCCCCCCAAGTTCAGCCATGTGGTGATCGCCCTCATCATGGTGCTGCTGCCCACCCTGCTGATCGCCGCCCAGCCTGACCTTGGCACCTCCATTCTGGTGGCCGCCTCCGGCTTCTTCGTCATCTTCCTGGCGGGGCTCAGCTGGTGGCTGATCGGCTTGGCGGTCCTGCTGATGCTGGCCTTTATGCCGGTACTCTGGTTCTTCCTGATGCACGACTACCAGCGCCAGCGGGTGCTGATGCTGCTCGACCCGGAGAAAGACCCGCTCGGCCGCGGCTATCACATCATCCAGTCCAAGATTGCCATCGGCTCCGGCGGCGTCTTCGGCAAGGGGTGGCTGCAAGGGACCCAGTCCCAGCTGGAGTTCCTGCCCGAGCGCCATACCGACTTCATCTTCGCGGTATTCAGCGAGGAGTTCGGTCTGGTGGGGGTTGCCCTGCTGCTGGTGCTCTACCTCTACGTCATCAGCCGCTGCCTGTTTATCTCGATGCAGGCCCAGAACAGCTTCGAGCGACTGCTGGGCGGCGCCATCACCCTCACCTTCTTCGTCTATGTGTTCGTCAACATGGGCATGGTGAGCGGCATCTTGCCGGTGGTAGGGGTGCCCCTGCCGCTGGTGAGTTATGGCGGCACCTCCATGGTGACCCTGATGGCTGGATTCGGTATCCTGATGTCCATCCAGACTCATAGAAGACTGCTCGCCTGATGAGACGGGTTGGATTGCTGCTCTCCCTCGCCACCACGATGGCGACCGCCGCCGTGGTGCCGGATCGGTTGGCCCTGCTCGCCGAACAGCAGCAAGTGCCGCTGGCGGAGTTGCAGGCCGCCGTCGCCCGCGCCCAGTTACGGCAGGAGGTGCTCGACACCATCAGCAAGCCGTGGGAGGCCAAACCCTGGCATCGCTACCGGCCGCTGTTTGTTACCCCGGATCGCATCCGTGACGGCCAGCAGTTCTGGCAGCAACATGCCGAGACGCTGGCCCGCGCGGAGCAGACCTATCGGGTGCCCGCCTCGCTCATCGTGGCCATCATCGGAGTCGAGACCTTCTACGGTCGCCAGATGGGCCGTCATCCGGTGCTCGATAGCCTCTACACCCTGGGGTTCCACTACCCGGAGCGCAGCGACTTCTTTGCCAAGGAGTTTGCCCAGCTGGTGGTGCTGGCCAAAGAGGAAGGGTGGCAACTCGATGCCCTCAAGGGCTCCTATGCCGGCGCCATGGGGATGGGGCAGTTCATGCCCTCCAGCTATCGCCACTATGCCGTCGATTTTGACGGGGATGGCAAGCGGGATCTGTTTGCCAACCCGGTCGATGCCATCGGCAGCGTGGCCAACTATTTTGCCAGCCACCAGTGGCGCTGGGGCGAATCCGTGGTGGAACCGGCCCAGATCGGGTTGATGGCAGTCGAACCTCTACTCAGGCCTGAGCCCGAGTTAACACAACAGTGGTCAGAACTGGCGGCGGCAGGGATTGAGCTCGCCACGCCGCTGGCCCCACAGACGCCGGTCAAGTTGCTGGCGTTTGCCCAAGCCGATGGACCGGAATACTGGGTCGCACGGCATAACTTTTATGTGATCACCCGTTACAATCGCAGCCCACTCTATGCGATGGCGGTGTATCAACTTAGCCAAGCCATTCAGGAAGCGTATGCATCTTCGTCACAAACTCCTCCCGCTCAGCCTGAGCTTGTTGTTGGCCGCCTGTAGCAGCCAGCCGGAACAGAGCGCCCCCGTCGAGCCGCAAGCACCGGTCAGCAAGCCACCCGTTATCGAGATCCCGCAAGCCACCGGCGCCATTCCGCGCCCCGAGCCCCTGAGTGCCAGCGGCAACCGGGACTACTGGATCGGCAAGCAGAAGCACGAGGTGTGGCGCGACATCAAACACTACAGCGAAGAGGGCACCGCCAGCTGGCTGTCGCCGGACCTGGACGGCCAGAAGACCGCCAACGGCGATGTGCTGGACAGCAAGCTGTTCAGTGCCGCCCACCGCAACCTGCCCATCCCGAGCTATGTGCGGGTCACCAATCTGGACAACGGGCTGGAGACCATAGTGCGGGTCAATGACCGCGGCCCGTTCAACAGCCCGCGCCTGATCGACCTATCCTACGCCGCGGCCAAGCAGCTGGAGATGGTCGACAGCGGTGAGGCCCGAGTACGGCTGGAGCTGATCAGCGACACCCCGGATCAGATGGTGATCATGGAGCCGATGAAGCCCATCGAAATGACTCCGACCACTCCGGCTGCGGCCTCCAACACGGTGTCGCAAGATGGCTTCCTGGGTGAACCAACCGCGCTGGCGATGGCCACTCCCGCCGCCGATCCGGCTCCTGTCAAGGCACCCGCCGCCAAGCCCGCCAAAGCGGCACCGGTCAAGTCAGCTCCGGCCAAGGCTGCAGCTCCTGCCAGCAGTGGGGATGGCAAGATGATCCAGGTACTGGCCAGCGGCTCCCGGGATCGGGCCGAGGCGATGGGCAAGGTGATGACCCAGCGTTACGGCGTGCCCTACCGGATCGATGCCCATGGCGCCATTTTCCGGGTGCTGATTGGCCCGGTCGCCACCGACCAGCAGGCAAGTGTGCTGGAAAAAGTACGTCAGGGCGGGCTGGAACAGGCCTTTATCGTGCCCTGATCGCCCCCTTTTGCCGCGGATGTGACTAACCGCTTACTCACTGTCATCACGTCGTTTTATGGCGTGATCACAGGGAGTGATGGATAAAAAACCAGTTCTGATCGCCATCTCGGGCTATAACCTGCGGGCGCATCTGGTATAGTTAGGCCCGCATTTTATCCCCATCTGGCTCGCAGGAATTTCAAGATGTCCAAATTTGCCCGTTCAGTTCTTCTGGCCTCACTGATCAGCGTAACCGCCCAGGCCAATACGCCGGTGCCGACACCGACCCCGAATGCCATGCCCATGGTGGTTCCCGCCGCGCCGGAGATCTCCGCCAAGGCTCATATTCTGATCGATTACTACTCAGGTCAGGTGCTGGCCGAGCAGAACGCCGAAGAGCGTCTGCCGCCCGCCAGTCTGACCAAGATGATGACCTCCTACATCATCGGCCAGGAGCTGCTGAAGGGGAACATCAAGCGCACCGACATGGTGACCATCAGCCAGAACGCCTGGTCCAAGAACTACTCCGACTCCTCCAAGATGTTTATCGAGGTGGGCAAGCAGGTCTCCGTCGATGATCTCAACAAGGGCATCATCATCCAGTCCGGCAACGACGCCTGCGTCGCCATGGCCGAATTCCTGGCGGGCAGCACCGACTCCTTCGCCAGCCTGATGAACAGCTGGGCCGCCAAGCTCGGTATGAACGACAGCCACTTCATGAACCCGCACGGTCTGGATGCGGAAGGTCACTACAGTACCGCTCACGACATGGCCCGTCTGGGTCAGGCGCTGATCCGCGACCTGCCGGAGGAGTACAAGATCTACTCCCAGAAATCCTTCGTGTTCAACGGCATCACCCAGCACAACCGCAACCGCCTGCTGTGGGATCAATCCCTGCAAGTGGATGGCATCAAGACCGGCCACGTCAGCCAGGTCGGCTATAACCTAGTCTCCTCTGCCACCAACAACGAAGGCATGCGCCTGATCGCCGTGGTACTGGGCGCCAGCAGCGAAGCCTCCCGCGCCGCCGAGAGCAAAAAACTGCTCACCTATGGCTTCCGCTTCTTCCAGAGCCTGACCCCGTACAAGGCAGGCACCGAGCTGGTCACCCAGAAGATCTGGATGGGCGACAAACCGGAAGTGAAACTGGGCGTCGACAAAGATGTCTCCGTGCTGGTCACCCGCGGTCAGGGCAACAACCTGAAGGCTGACTTCCAGCTCGACAGCGAACTGAAAGCGCCGCTGGCCAAGGGTCAGCGCGTCGGTACCGTGTTCCTGAAGCAGGGCGACAAAGAGATCAAGCAGGTGCCGCTGGTTGCTCTGGAAGAGGTGCAGGAAGGTGGCTTGATGAGCCGTCTGTGGGACTACCTGGTACTGCTGGTCACCAGCTGGTTCAAGTAATCCAACGCACAATCCTCACCAAACAGCGGCGCCAACAGGCGCCGCTGCTGTCTGTGACGGACAAAGGCAGTGAATAACCCTGTAAACTGCAGGTTCCGCCTTACCCTGATTTGTGGTAAAAAGCAGCACTTCCATCCTTGTCTGACCGATCCTGGCCTTGATCCCGGTCCGGGCCGCGCCCATATAGT
This sequence comes from Aeromonas sp. FDAARGOS 1416, assembly GCF_019048085.1. Lineage (NCBI taxonomy): Bacteria > Pseudomonadati > Pseudomonadota > Gammaproteobacteria > Aeromonadales > Aeromonadaceae > Aeromonas > Aeromonas sp. FDAARGOS 1416. The sequence goes on from NZ_CP077301.1 coordinate 2,686,141, forward strand.
TATGAGTCGTGCCCATATAGACTTGAAATGGCAGCCTCCACGGGCCATCGGCCACTAGCCATCCAAGATGAAGTCATCCCGGTGATGACGCAAAAGGTGAGTAAATGAATACCAAGTTTGATGAACTGCTGGAGTTTCCCTGCAAATTCCCGTTCAAGGTACTCGGCGTTGCCGACCCGGCACTGCCGGAAATGGTGGTTGAAGTGCTGCAGCAGCACGCCCCCGGCACCTACAGCCCGACCGTCCAGCCCAGCTCCAAGGGCAACTACCACTCGGTTCGCGTGACCGTGACTGCCCAGAGCAAGGAGCACATCGAAGCGATGTACACCGCCCTTGGCAAGATCGAGCTGGTGAAGTACGTACTGTAATGTCTCTCTCGCCCCGTTCTGCGGGGCGACTGTTTTTGGCCATTGAGCCGCCGTGAGGAAGCCATGTCATCCGGGATCCCCGCCCAGAACACGCTTATCGTCAGACATCTGGGTCGCCGCCCCTACCAGCCGGTATGGGACGCCATGAAAGCCTTCACCGACAACCGCACCAGCGACACCCCGGACGAGTTCTGGGTGGTCGAGCACGATCCCGTCTACACCCAGGGCCAGGCCGGCAAGGCCGAACACCTGCTCAATCCGGGCAATATCCCGGTGGTGCAGAGCGATCGCGGCGGTCAGGTGACCTATCACGGCCCGGGCCAGCTGGTGCTCTACGTACTGGTGGATGTCCGCCGCTGCAAATTCTCGGTTCGCGAGCTGGTGACCGCGCTGGAGACAGCCATCATCAACACCCTCGCCAAAAGCGATATCCAGGCCTATGCCAAGGCCGATGCCCCCGGGGTCTATGTGAAAAATGACCTTGGCATGGAGGCAAAACTGGCCTCGCTGGGTCTGCGCATCCGCAAGGGGTGCTCGTTCCACGGGCTGGCCCTCAACATCAACATGGACATGACCCCCTTCCTGCACATCAATCCGTGCGGCTATGCGGGCATGGCCATGACCCAGACCAGCGCCCTGGGCGGCCCGCAAAGCGTGGCCGAGGCGCAATCCATTCTGGTGGCCGAACTGGCCCGCCTGATTGGCTATCAAACAATAACAAACACCGAGAGTGAATCATGAGCAAACCCGTTCGTATGGAGCCGGGCGTCAAGCTGCGCGATGGCGACAAGATGGCCCTGATCCCGGTGAAATTCATGCCGGATCCCAACGAAGAACTCCTTCGCAAGCCGGACTGGATGCGGATCAAGCTGCCCCCCTCCAGCCAGAAGATCGAACATATCAAGAGCACCTTGCGCAAGAACAAGCTGCACTCGGTGTGTGAAGAGGCCTCCTGCCCCAATCTGGCGGAGTGCTTCAACCACGGCACCGCCACCTTCATGATCATGGGCGCCATCTGCACTCGTCGCTGCCCCTTCTGCGACGTGGCCCACGGCCGCCCGCTGGCACTCGATCCGGAAGAGCCGAAGAAGCTGGCGCTGACCATCAAGGAGATGAACCTCAAGTATGTGGTGATCACCTCGGTGGACCGCGACGATCTGCGCGACGGCGGTGCCCAGCACTTCGCCGACTGCATCCGCGAGATCCGCGAGCACAGCCCGCAGACCCGCATCGAGATCCTGACCCCGGACTTCCGTGGCCGGATGGAGCAGGCCCTTGAGGTGTTCCGCGAGACCCCGCCGGACGTCTTCAACCACAACCTGGAAACCGCACCGCGCATGTATCGCGTCGCCCGCCCGGGTGCCGACTACAAGTGGTCGCTGGAGCTGCTGCGCCGCATCAAGGAGATGCACCCCCACGTGCCGACCAAATCCGGCCTGATGATGGGCCTTGGCGAGACCAACGAAGAGATCGTCGAGGTACTCAAGGATCTGCGCGCCCACGGCGTCAACATGCTGACCTTGGGTCAGTATCTGCAGCCGAGCCGCCACCACCTGCCGGTCAAGCGCTACGTGCCGCCAGCAGAGTTTGACGAGCTGAAAGACGTCGCCATGGAGCTGGGCTTTACCCACGCCGCCTGCGGTCCTTTCGTGCGCTCCTCCTACCATGCTGATCTGCAAGCCAAGGGCGAAGAGGTCAAATGATCTCGCACGACAGAGTGGCCAAATAACCGCCTCCATCTCAATTAAAAAGAGCGCCCATTGGCGCTCTTTTTGTTGGTATCACTGACCGTTGCGGCTTGATGTACTCATCAGCCATGGTCGAAGATCCCCTGCTGATGCCAGCGTTGCAGCTGGGCCAGCACCCGGGTCTCTCGCGCCGTCCACTGGGGACAGGGCCCCGCCAGCTGGGTCTTGTTGGTCTGCAGCGCCTCGTCGAGGGCAAACCAGCCGGGCACGAAGCCAAGGCGGATCTCGTAGGGCTGCGGCTGCGGGGCCACCAGCTGATCGCCAATCCGGCACAAGTAGTAGAGCGAGCGGATGCAGTAGGCATCAAACCCCGGCTCGCGGGCGGCGCGATATTCACGGGTCTCGCCAAGCAGGCCCCCCACTTCCCGCAGCTCGGCACCGCACTCCTCCAGCAGCTCGCGAGCGAGCGCCACATGGTGGCTCTCCCCCGCTTCAATGCCGCCCCCGGGGAACATCAGATCGCCGTTGACCCGGGAGTGCACCAGCAGCAGCTCGTCGCCACGGGGCACCACGGCACGCACCGTGAGGCGCTCAAGCGTGCGGCCATCGGTACGTACCTCGCCATGAACGAAAGAGAGATCGAACGGATTGGGCCAGCAGCTGGCCGGGGAGAGCGTCGTCATCACTGCCTCAGGGCCGGTAGTTGCCATGCTTGAGCTGCTCGACAATTTCGGCAGCCCGAACATCGTAGCCATCCTGCTCTGTCTTGCTCAGGGTGTGGTAGATGCCAAAACGCTTGGCTGAGACCTCGGGGCTATCCTGAAACGATTCGCTCACCTTGCCCCACAGATAGGCCAGCCCATACTGTTTCTGGCCCATATAGAGGGTGCTGAGGGAGGTGAATATGCGGCTGTTGACCTTATCCCCCTCCTGATAGAGGGAGAGCCCGTGCTGCAAGGTGGCAATGGCCTTTTCGGGGTCGCTCTTGGCGTAGATACCGCCGAGCGCCAGTTGCAGCTCGGGTTCATCCAGCGCCTTGGTGCCTTCCAGAGCCATAAACTGCTGGCGAGCCAGCTCGTTGGTGTTGTTGGTCCAGTGCCAGAGCAGCAGGTAGGGATCTTGTGAATTGCGGGTCGCCGCATCGAGCTGGGCCAACTGATCCCCGGCCGCCAGCATGCCCTCGACCCGTGGACTCTTCTGCTCGCGGGCATTCTTGTATTCAATGCTGGTGGAGCGCTCGGCACACTTGAGATAGCGCTCAAGGTTACGCATCAGCTCGTACTTGCGCCGATCCGTCCCCTCTTCCTTGAGATAGAAGCGACTGCGGATCACATCGGTACGCTCATAGCGACACCAGCCATCGTCCACCAGATCTTGGCAGAGCTCGGGATGATTGCCACAGATGTTGTGGATCCGATCGTCATTGCAGCCAGCCACGGCAAGGCCGACTGAAAGCATGATGAAGGTCTGTCGCAGGGGGAAATTGGCCATGGTTCACATCTTGTTGGTAACGCGGGTTGGTAACAACTGGCGCCTTTACGGGCCACCTCCGGCTAGCAAACCGGTTACATATCCATTACAATGCGCGCGCCATATAAGGCCGCGATTGCAGAATAATATAACGAAATATACACCCCTACACTGATCTGCATTCGACGAATTTTCTATTTACACCAACAACGTGAAATAAAGGATCTGGTCAATGACCCACGAGCACTACTTGCAAGCGTGGCAGGAGAGCCAGGAGCTCGCCGAAGCCATGCAGCCCTTGATTGGTCGCCTCTACCGACAACAAGGGGTCGAGATCACCCTCTACGGCCGCCCGCTGCAAAACGCCTCCACCATCGATATCCTCAAGGCCCACCGGGTCGTCCGCCGCCACCAGGGCGCCCCCCTCCCCATCCAGCAAAGCTTCCCCCTGCTTCAGGCCATCGTTGCCCTCAAACCCACCGCCGCCGAGGTTGACCTTGGCAAGCTGGCAGTCGGCTACTGGCAGGATCATCAGGATGAAGCGGGGATCGAGGACTATCTGCAAGCGCGACTGGTACCGGCCCTTGGCCGCAGCCAGATGCCGCAGCCGACCGATGTGGTGCTCTACGGCTTTGGCCGTATCGGCCGCCTGCTGGCCCGCCTGCTCATCGAGCGCACCGGCGCCGCCAATCCGCTGCGCCTGCGCGCCATCGTGGTACGTGGCGGTCGCGACGGGGATCTGGAGAAACGCGCCAGCCTGCTGCGCCGCGACTCGGTGCACGGCCCCTTCAACGGCTCCATCGAGGTGGATGCGGAGCGCAGCGCCATCATCGCCAACGGTACCTTCATTCAGGTGATCTACGCCAACAGCCCGGCCGACATCGACTACACCGCCTACGGCATTCACGATGCGCTGATCGTCGACAACACCGGAGTCTGGCGTGACGAGGCTGGCCTCTCCGAGCACCTGAAAGCGCGCGGTGCCGGCAAGGTGCTGCTGACCGCTCCCGGCAAGGGGGAGATGAAGAACGTGGTGTTCGGGGTCAACCATGAGGTGATAGGCCCGGATGACAGGATCATCTCCGCCGCCTCCTGTACCACCAACGCCATCACCCCGGTGCTCAAGGTAATGCAGGAGCGGTTCGGCATCCGCCACGGCCACGTGGAGACGGTCCACTCCTACACCAACGATCAGAACCTCATCGACAACTACCACAAAGGCGAGCGCCGCGGTCGCAGCGCGGCCCTCAATATGGTGATGACCAGCACCGGCGCCGCCAAGGCGGTGGCCAAGGCGCTGCCCGAACTCAAGGGCAAGCTGACCGGCAACGCCATCCGGGTGCCGACCCCCAACGTCTCGCTGGCGATTATCAATCTTTCGCTGGAGCAGGCCACCGATCGGGAGAGCCTCAACGCCTATCTGCAGCAGATGGCGCTAAGCTCGGCCCTCCATCGCCAGATCGACTTCAGCGCCAGCACCGAGCTGGTCTCCTCCGACATGGTAGGTTCCCGTTATGCGGGCATCGTCGACTCCCAGGCGACCATCGCCGAGGGGGATCACTGCGTGCTCTACGTATGGTATGACAACGAGTTCGGGTACAGTTGTCAGGTAGTGCGGGTGATGGAGCAGATGGCTGGCGTAGTCCGCCAGGATCTACCGGCATAGCCCGCCAGGATCTGCCGGGCTGACCCCGAAGTTTATGGCTCAATAGTTCAAGGAGAAGGCCGGATGTCGTTTCAACAGGGTGAGTTTTTACAAGCTATCGGGCAGATGCCCGAAGAGGTGTACGAGCGGCTCAAGACCGCAGTCGAGCTGGGCAAGTGGCCCGATGGCAAGCCCCTCACCGACGAGCAGAAGGCCACCTCGCTGCAGGCGGTGATGGCTTGGCAGGCGATGCATCTCGACAATCCCGAGCACATGAACATAGGTCGTGACGGCGAGATCGTGATGAAGAGCAAGAGCGAGCTCAAGCGTCAGTATCGCGACGAGGAAGAGATAGTGCGGGTCGACCTTAACCATTGAACCTGACCCGGCAGACCGCTCGCAGCGGCCACAACAGAGAGGGGAGCCATTATGGCTCCCCTCTTTTTTCCTAACTTATCACCCCTCGTCACCAGTGCAATGCGCTGCGCTTATTGCACCCTACCGCGAGGGTTATCAGGGAGTCAGCTCCCCACGCAACGACTGCTGCATCAGCTCGCGAATGCGGTGGGATGGCAAGTCCTGACTCAGCAGGAAGTGCAGCTTGGTGAGTGCCGCTTCGGCGGTCATATCAAAGCCCGAGATAACCCCGGCCCGCGACAGGGCATTGCCGGTGGCATAGCCGCCCATGTTGACCTTGCCGTGCAGGCACTGGCTCAGGTTGACGATGATGACGCCGCGGGCCGAGGCCTCGGAGAGCAGCGCCAGCATGGCCGGGTTCTGCGGCGCATTGCCGACCCCGAACGACAGCAGGATCAGCGCCTTCACCGGCTGTTGCAGGATGTTGGCGATCACCTCGCTGGAGATGCCCGGATAGAGAGTTACCACGCCGATGGGCTGGGGGGTAATGTCGTGCAGCACCAGCGGCCGTGCGGAGGGCACGCCCAGCTCACCCGCTTCCAGCGAGATGGCGATCCCGGCATTGAGCAGCGGCGGATAGTTGGGGGAGTCGAAGGCGTGGAAGCCGTCGGCGTGCACCTTCTTGCTGCGGTTGCCGCGATAGAGCTGATTGTTGAAGAACAGCGTCACCTCGTGGATCGGGTAGTTGGCCGCGATATAGAGGGCGTTGAGCAGATTCTGCTGACCATCGGAGCGCAACTCGGCCAACGGGATCTGGGAGCCGGTGATGATGACCGGCTTGTGCAGCTCTTCCAGCATGAAGGAGAGCGCCGAGGCGGTGAACGACATGGTGTCGGTGCCATGCAGGATCACGAAGCCATCGTATTTCTCGTAGTTGTCGCGAATATCCTCGGCGATACGCTGCCAGTCCGCCGGGGTCATGTCGGAGGAGTCGATGAGGGGCGCATATTCGTGGATATGGTAATCCGGCATCTCGGGGCGGTGAAACTCGGGCATCCGCGCCAGACAGTCTTCCATAAAGCCCGCCATCGGCACGTAGCCGTGATCGGAACGCTGCATCCCAATGGTGCCGCCTGTGTAGGCAATGTAGATAGACTTCTTCACACCCTCTCCTCTTGATGAAGTGAACACCGCCAAAACATGAACCATGTCGGGGTGAACCACAATGTCAACGCCCGCCAGCGCCTCTGCGTGCAGCGGAAACCGGCGAATTATAGAGACTGGCGCCCCAAATGACAGCCGTTCCATGCACCCTTTTCGGCTTTTCTGCCCTCTACCTACATAGTGTTAAATGTCACAATAAACCACTAAAACGAGCATTAATACGACAAAGATGGAATTAAACGATGCTTTTTGCTACAATCCGCCGGATTTTACTAAAATCTCATCTGGATGCCTGAGCATTTCAGGCCCGCACAAGCCCCATCTTTCCTGGGGCGGGGAGATGTTTCCCCTTCTTTGCTGGCACATAAGCCACACTGTTTTCATCCCGGCTGAATCTGTAAGTCTTTTGCTATGAAAGACACAGCCAATCAACATGGGAGTACTGAATGTTACAACTTGATTCCTACGCAACGCTGGTCGCTGCCACTCTGGTATTGCTGCTTGGCCGGGTGTTGGTTACCCGAGTCGGGCTGCTGCGTACCTTCAACATCCCCAAACCGGTAGCCGGCGGCCTGGTGGTCGCGCTGGTACTGCTGCTGCTGCGCTCCACCCTGCAGATGGAGCTGCAATTTGATACCAGTCTGCAAACCCCGCTGATGCTGGCCTTCTTCGCCTCCATCGGTCTTTCCGCCGATCTCGCCAGCCTGAAACGCGGCGGCAAGGCGGTGGTTACCTTCCTGATGGTGGTCACCGGCTTGCTGCTGGTGCAAAACAGTCTGGGTGTCGGTCTGGCGACCCTGCTCGGTCTGGATCCCCACATGGGGCTGCTGGCCGGCTCCATCACTCTCTCCGGCGGCCACGGCACCGGTGCGGCCTGGAGCGCTACCTTCTCCGAGAAGTACGGCGTGCAATCCGCCGCTGAGCTCGCCATCGCCTGTGCCACCTTCGGTCTGGTGCTGGGCGGCCTGATTGGCGGCCCGGTGGCTCGCTATCTGGTGAAGAAAGTGCAGGTACCCGGTGAGGAGCACAATCAGGATGAGGCCCCCCAGGGCTTCGAAATGCCCGACATGGAGCGCCCCCTCACCACTTTCAGCGTCATCGAGACGCTGGCGCTGATCGCCATCAGCCTCAAGGGCGGCGAGCTGCTCTCTGCTTCCCTCAAAGGGGGCGCCTTCGAGCTGCCGATCTTCGTCTGCGTGCTGTTTGTCGGCGTGCTGCTGCGCAACGTCCTGACCCTGTTGAACTGGCATGAAGTGAGCGATCGCGAGGTCTCCCTGCTGGGCAACGTCAGCCTGTCGCTGTTCCTCGCCATGGCGCTGATGAGCCTGAAACTGTGGGATCTGGCCAGCCTGGCGCTGCCCATCTTCATTCTGCTGGCCGCCCAGACCGTGGCCATGGCGCTCTACGCCATCTTTGTCACCTTCCGGGTGATGGGCAAAAATTACGATGCTGCCGTGCTGGCGGCAGGTCACTGCGGCTTTGGCCTGGGGGCCACCCCGACCGCGATTGCCAACATGCAGGCCATTACCCAGCGCTTCGGTCCCTCCCACCTGGCGTTTCTGGTGGTGCCCATGGTGGGCGCCTTCTTTATCGACATCATCAACGCCATGGTGATCAAGCTGTTTATGGCGATGCCGTTCCTGTAATTCCCTTTCAGTCAGACGTATATGAGCAGAGCCCACCTTTCGGTGGGCTCTTTGTTTGTTATCGACTCGCTAGGTGACGCAGGCAGAGCCGGGGCTCGCATCCGCCACCAGGGTGGCCCGCGAGCAACTCAGAAAACCCGGAATCCCCACATCCCGCACTCCCCCGAACAACAAAAAGCCCCGCACTCGACAGAGGGCGGGGCTTGTTTATCTCAGCCGGAATAGGCCGTGAGTTGCACCTTACAGGATAAAGGTCGACACCTGCTGGTTAAGGTCAGCAGCACGCCCTTTGAGGCTGTGGGCCTGATCCAGATCGCGCATGGCAGATGCGGTGATCTCGTCACTCACATCCTTGATGGCGGTGGTGTTCTGGGTGATCTCACCGGTCACCTGAGTCTGCTCCTCGGCGGCAGTGGCGATCTGACCCGCCATGTCGGAGATGAGGGAGATGGCGCTGGTGATCTCTTCCAGTGCGCGCACCGCCTGATCCGCATCCTGCACGCTGTTGTCCGCCAGCCCCTGACTGGTCTGCATCAGGCTTACCGCACGGGCGGTGGTCTGTTGCAGGGTCTCGATGGTGGACTGGATCTGCTGGGTGGAGTCTTGGGTACGACGCGACAACACCCGCACCTCGTCAGCGACCACCGCAAAACCACGACCCTGCTCACCGGCGCGAGCCGCTTCGATGGCTGCGTTCAGCGCCAGCAGGTTGGTCTGCTCGGCAATTCCCTGAATGGTGGAGAGAATGCTGGTGATGGCCTGCGCGTGACGGCTCAGCTCGCCGATCACCTCGGTCGCCTGCCCCACCTCTTCGGCCAGACCATTGATGGACTGGCGGGTCTTGTTGACCAGCATCTTGCCCTGCTCACTGCTCTGGGCAGATTGCTGGGCAGCGGCGGCGGTGTTCTCGGCGTTACCGGCGATCTCCATGGTGGCGCTCGCCATCTCGGTGACCGCCGTGGCGACCATGGTCACCTCCTGCTGCTGACGCTGCAACTCGTCCACCGCGGCCTGGTTGGTCACCAGACTGCGCTCGGCATCGGCGTTCAACTCGTTGGCCAGCTGACGGATATTGCCGATCAACTGATGCTGACTGCCGACGAAACGGTTGAAGCTGTTGGCCAGTTGACCCACTTCGTCGTTGGCGTCGATCTTGATGCGCTGGGTCAGATCGCCGTTACCATCGGCAATGCGGGCCAGCGCCTGGGAGACCTTGGTGAGCGGGCCAAGCAGCATGCTGACCAGCCAGGAGATAGCGAGGATGCTGCCCACCAGCACCAGCAGCGCCATCCCCAGCTGGGTCATCAGCAGGGAGGAGAGCGGCGCTTCCAGCGCGGCCTTGTCCAGCACCAGCACCAGCTCCCAATCCGTGTCAGGGATATCAGCCGCCCACAGCAGCTTGTCGCGACCTTCGTTGTCGAAGTAGGCCGGAACCAGCTCCTTGCTCGACTTGCTCTGCTCGATCAGCGCATTGGTCAGATCGTTGTCGATCTCGCTGGCCGGTTTCATCGCCTTGGCGGCATCCTTGTAGGCGATGATGGTGCCATCCTTGTGCATCATGATGGCGAAACCGTCGGCAGGCAGCTGCATCTTGGTCACGTCTTCCACCAGCGAGGCGATGGAGAGGTCACCACCGACTACCCCGCCAGAAACCGGCTGGGCCAGGGTCACCACCATGATGTTGTAAGCCACGTCGAGATAGGGTTTGGTGACAATCAGGCCACCTTTGCTCATCGCCTCCTGATACCAGCCACGGGAGCGCGGGTCGTAGCCATCGCGGTTGATGGAGGGATCGGAGTCATTCATCTTGCCGCTGCTCTCACCGAAATAGGTGAGCTGGAAACGGCCGGAAACTTGTGCCTGTTGCAAGGCATTGAGGGGTTCGGCACCGGCCTTGTTGCCGAGCGCCTGGATCACGTCGCGACGGGCTGCGAGCCAGTCGCTGACACGTTCGGCCTGCTGGGTACCCAGCCGTTGCAACTGCTCCTGGCTGCCTTGCAGCAACAGGGACTTCTGGCTGCTATAGCTCTGCCAGGAGAGCAACAAAATCACCAACGAAAGGGCGATCACCACTGACAACAGTATCTTCTGCTTGAGTGACAGGTTTTTCATCATGTGTTCTTCTTATTGAGGTGAGGAGCGGGTTTTCCCTAAATTGCACAACACTACACGTAGTCATTAGCGACCCGAATGGCCAAAACTGAACCTGAAAATGGGTCGGCGGGCGATATTTTCTACCGAGGTGGAGAAAAGTGCACCAGAAATTGACGGCATGAGCCGCACAAGCCAAGGCAACCCTGTTTATTCCTTCCACAATTGGCTAGAATATCCCGTTTTTAAATCACATCGACCCTGAGAGTTTTCACGATGTTCGAAGTTAATCCCGTATTAAATAAACTTAAGGAGCTGTCTGAGCGGACCGAGCTTCTTAGGGGGTACCTTTGACTATGACGCCAAGAAAGAGCGTCTAGAAGAGGTCAACGCCGAGCTGGAACAGCCGGATGTATGGAATGAACCCGAGCGCGCACAGGCGCTGGGCAAAGAGCGCGTCGCGCTGGAAAACGTGGTCGGCACCATCGACACCCTGACCCAGGGCGTGGATGACGTCGAGATGCTGGTGAGCCTGGCCGTGGAAGGGGAAGACGAAGAGACCTTCAACGAAGCTATCGCCGAATCCGAGCAACTGGAAGCCAAGCTGGTGGACCTCGAGTTCCGCCGCATGTTCTCCGGCCAGCACGACGGCTCCGACTGCTATATCGACATCCAGTCCGGCTCCGGTGGTACCGAAGCGCAGGATTGGGCCAACATGGTGCTGCGCATGTACCTGCGCTGGGGCGATGCCCACGGCTACAAGCCCGAGCTGATTGAATGCTCCGAAGGCGACGTGGCTGGTATCAAATCCGCCACCATCAAGTTCACCGGCGAATATGCATTCGGCTGGCTGCGTACCGAAACCGGCGTACACCGTCTGGTTCGCAAGTCTCCGTTCGATTCCGGTGGCCGCCGTCACACCTCCTTCTGTTCTGTGTTCGTCTACCCCGAGATCGACGACGATATCGATATCGAAATCAACCCGGCGGATCTGCGGATCGACGTCTACCGCGCCTCCGGTGCCGGTGGTCAGCACGTTAACCGAACCGAATCCGCGGTGCGTATTACCCACGTTCCGACCGGTGTCGTGGTACAGTGCCAGAACGACCGTTCCCAGCACAAAAACAAAGACCAGTGTATGAAGCAGCTGAAAGCCAAGCTCTACGAGCTGGAAATTCAGAAGCAGAACGCTGAGAAACAAGCCCTGGAAGAGACCAAGTCTGATATCGGTTGGGGCAGCCAGATCCGTTCCTATGTGCTGGATGACTCCCGTATCAAGGATCTGCGCACCGGCGTCGAAACCCGTAATACCCAATCGGTGCTCGACGGTGACTTGGACAAGTTTATCGAAGCCAGCCTGAAATCAGGTCTGTAAACAAGCAGGAATCACCATGTCTGAACAAACCATCACTCCGGAAGTCGACCACACTCTCGAACTCAACAACGAGATGACCGAGCGTCGTTCCAAGCTGGCCGCCCTGCGCGCCCAGGGTAATCCTTTCCCCAACGACTTCCGTCGCGACAGCCTCTCTGGCGATCTGCACGCAGAGTTCGACGACAAGAGCGCCGAGGAGCTGACGAGCCTGGGTAAACGGGTGAAGATTGCCGGTCGCATCATGACCCGCCGGATCATGGGCAAGGCTTCTTTCGCCACCCTGCAGGACATGGCCGGCAAGATCCAGGTCTACGTCACCCGTGACGACCTGCCGGAAGGTTTCTACAACGAGCAGTTCAAGAAGTGGGATCTGGGCGACATCGTGGGTGTCGAAGGTACCCTGTTCAAGACCCAGACCGGTGAGCTCTCCGTTCACGTTTCCGATATCCGCCTGCTGACCAAGGCGCTGCGTCCGCTGCCCGAGAAGCACAAAGGCCTGACCGACCAGGAAGCTCGCTGCCGCCAGCGCTACCTGGATCTGATCGCCAACGAAGAGTCTCGCAAGACCTTCATGATCCGCACCCAGGTGGTTGCCGGTATCCGCAAGTTCTTCAACGAAAAGCGCTTCATGGAAGTGGAAACCCCGATGATGCAAGTCATCCCGGGTGGTGCCTCCGCGCGTCCGTTCGTCACTCACCACAATGCGCTGGACATCGACATGTACCTGCGTATCGCTCCGGAGCTCTATCTGAAGCGTCTGGTGGTCGGTGGTTTCGAGCGTGTCTACGAGATCAACCGCAACTTCCGTAACGAAGGTATCTCGGTTCGTCACAACCCCGAGTTCACCATGATCGAGTTCTACATGGCCTACGCCGACTACATCGATCTGATGGACCTGACCGAAGAGCTGCTGCGCACCCTGGCGCAGGACATTCTGGGCGACACCAAGATCCGTTACGCCAAAGAGGGCGAAGAGGGCCTGACCATCGATTTCGGTCAGCCGTTCCAGCGCCTCACCATGGTCGAGTCCATCCTGAAGTTCAACCCGGACGTAACTCTGGACGATCTGGCTACCCTGGAGAGCGCCAAGGCCGTTGCCAAGCGTCTGCACATCGAGCTGATGAAGGGCTGGGAACTGGGCCACGTGATCACCGCGATCTTCGAAGAGACCGTGGAGCACATGCTGCTGCAACCGACCTTCATCACCGAGTACCCGGCCGCCGTTTCTCCGCTGGCTCGCCGCAACGACGTGAACCCGGATGTAACCGACCGCTTCGAGTTCTTCATCGGTGGCCGCGAGCTGGCCAACGGCTTCTCCGAGCTGAACGATGCAGAAGACCAGGCCAAGCGCTTCCAGGATCAGGTTGATCAGAAAGAAGCAGGCGACGACGAAGCCATGTTCTACGACGCCGACTTCGTCACCGCGCTGGAGCACGGCCTGCCGCCGACTGCCGGTCAGGGTATCGGTATCGACCGTCTGGTGATGCTGTTCACCAACAGCCACACTATCCGTGACGTCATTCTGTTCCCGGCCTTACGTCCACAAAAGTAAGATCCGCAGAAGTAAGGCCCACAGAAGTCAGCTACATCCCTTGGGTCAATCCCGAGCGTGATAGCCAATAAAAACGCCCCGCGACTGCGGGGCGTTTTTCTATCTCCTTTACCACCAAATCACTTTATAAATTCAATAATGGAATAAAGAAGATATTTTTATTCTTTGTTGTTAGACAACACGCCCTTTAATCTGGCCAAAAATCAGACCATGGAAGACGCGTGTGATGCAATTGAAGGATTCCCCATTCAACCTCTCCCCTCTCTCTGACGAGCAGCAACGTCAGTTGGGTCAGGTACTCTCGACCCTCAATACCCAGCAACTGGCCTGGGTGAGCGGATATCTCTACGGCCTCTCCCAGACCGGTCAGCAGAGCGTTGCAGCCAGCGCCGCCGTGGCTGCGCCCAGCGGCAGCCTGACCATTCTCTACGGCTCCCAGACCGGCAACGCCAAAGGGGTCGCCACTGCCATCAAGGCGCAGGCCGAGGCACGCGGTCTACCGGTCACCCTAGCGTCGATGGCCGACTACAAACCCAAGCAGCTCAAGAAAGAGAGCCACCTGCTGGTGGTAGTGAGCACTTACGGGGAGGGTGAACCGCCGGAGAGCGCCGTCGATCTGTTCGAGCAGCTTAAAAAAGGCAAACTTGGCAAGCTGGACGGGCTCAAGTTCGCGGTGCTGGGGCTGGGTGACAGCTCCTACGAATTTTTCTGCCAGACCGGCAAAGATTTTGACAGCTTCCTCGCCACCGCTGGGGCTGAGCGGATTTATGAGCTCGCGAGCCTTGATGTGGATTATCAGGATGCGGCCAAGAGTTGGGGCGAGCAGGCACTCAATGCCATTGCAGCGACGCTCTCTATCGGTGCTGCCAGCAACAGCGTAGCCAGCGCGGTGCAGCAGGCGGTTGGCCACAGCCAGTACAGCAAGGAGAACCCCTTCCCTGCACGCCTGTCGGTCAATCAGAAGATCACCGGCCGAGATTCCACCAAGGATATCCGCCATATCGAGATCAATCTGGCCGACTCAGGCCTCACCTATCAGCCGGGGGATGCCCTCGGTGTCTGGTTCGACAATGACGCCGAACTGGTGGGCGAAGTGCTGGCCCTGACCGGCCTCTCTGGTGATGAAGCCACAGCCCACGGCACCTTGCACACCGCACTGACCGGTCACTTCGAACTGACCCGGCTGCACGGCGGCTTTATCACAGGGCTCGCTGATATATCGGACAACGCAGCGCTGAAAGATCTGGCTGGCGACAAGGCCCAGGTCAATGCACTGGTCGCCTCTGCCCAGGTGGTGGATGTGCTCAAACGCTTCCCGACCGCCCTCACGGCCGAGCAGCTGATCAGGCTGCTGCGCCCCCTCACCCCGCGCCTATATTCCATCGCCTCCGCCCAGAGCGAGGTGGAAGAGGAGGTGCACCTGACCGTCGGGGTGGTGCGTTACCCGCAGGAAGATGGCACTGTGCGCTCTGGCGCAGCCTCCTCCTATCTGGCGGATCGGCTGATTGAGGATGGCGAGGTGCGGGTATTCGTCGAGCACAACGACAACTTCCGCCTGCCGCAAAACCCCGACACCCCCGTCATCATGGTGGGCCCGGGCACCGGCATCGCCCCGTTCCGCGCCTTTATGCAGGAGCGGGAAGCCCAAGGTGCCGAGGGCAAGAACTGGCTCTTCTTCGGCAACCCCCACTTTACCCAGGATTTCCTCTATCAGGTGGAGTGGCAGCGTTATGTGAAATCGGGGCTGCTGTCGAAGATCTCGCTAGCCTTCAGCCGGGATCAGGCCAACAAGATTTATGTGCAGGACCGTCTGCGTGAAGCGGGCCAGGAGCTCTACCAGTGGCTGGAAGCAGGCGCTCACTTCTATGTGTGTGGTGACGCCAACAAGATGGCCAAGGATGTGCAGGAGGCCCTGCTGGATGTGATTGCCGAACACGGCCACAAGAGTCGTGAGGAAGCAGAAGAGTATTTGAGCGAATTGCGTCGTGCCAAACGTTATCAAAGGGATGTCTATTGATGAGCAAACAACCTCTTTCTCACCCAAAAGCGGGACCGGTCGAAGGGCCGCTGGCCGACAACGAACGTCTGAAACGCGAAAGCAACTTTCTGCGCGGCACCATAGAGCAGGATCTGCAGGACCCGCTCACCGGCGGCTTTAACGGCGACAACTTTCAGCTGATCCGCTTTCACGGCATGTACCAGCAGGATGACCGCGACATCCGCCCGGAGCGCGCCGCCCAGAAGCTGGAGCCGCTGCACAACGTCATGCTGCGTGCCCGCCTGCCGGGTGGGATCATCACCCCGGCCCAGTGGCAGATCATCGACAAGTTCGCCGAAGAGCACAGCCTCTACGGCAGCATCCGCCTGACCACCCGACAGACCTTCCAGTTCCACGGGGTATTGAAGCGCGACATCAAGCTGATGCATAAGACCCTGAGCAGCACCGGCATCGATTCCATCGCCACCGCCGGCGACGTGAACCGCAACGTGCTCTGCACCAGCAACCCGGTGGAGTCCGAACTGCATCAGGAGGCCTACGAGTGGGCCAAGAAGATCTCCGAGCACCTGCTGCCCAAGACCCGCGCCTACGTGGAGATCTGGCTGGACGGTGAAAAACTGGGGCAGGATGAGGAGCCGATCCTGGGTTCCAACTACCTGCCGCGCAAATTCAAGACCACTGTGGTGATCCCGCCCCACAACGACGTGGATATCCACGCCAACGATCTCAACTTCGTGGCGATCGCCGAGCATGGCAAGCTGGTGGGCTTCAACGTGCTGGTGGGCGGCGGGCTGGCCATGACCCACGGCGACACCAGCACCTACCCGCGCAAGGCGAGCGACTTTGGCTTTATTCCGCTATCCCACGTGCTGGAGGTGGCGGCCGCCGTAGTCAGCACCCAGCGCGACTGGGGCAACCGGGTCAACCGCAAGAACGCCAAGACCAAGTACACCCTCGAGCGTGTCGGCGTCGAAGCCTTCAAGGCCGAGGTGGAGAGCCGCGCTGGCATCCAGTTCGGGCCGGTTCGCCCCTATGAGTTCACCAGCCGTGGCGATCGCTTCGGTTGGGTCGAGGGGATCGACGGCAAGCATCACCTCACCCTGTTTATCGAGAATGGCCGCCTGCTGGACTTACCGGGCAAGCCGCTCAAAACCGGCATGCTGGAGATCGCCAAGGTGCATCAGGGGGATTTTCGCCTGACCGCCAACCAGAACCTGATCATCGCAGGGGTGCCTGCCAGCGAGAAAGCCCGCATCGAAGGGCTGGCACGCCAGTACGGCCTGCTGGATGACGGCGTGAGTGAGCAGCGCAAGCAGTCCATGGCTTGTGTGGCACTGCCTACCTGCCCGCTAGCGATGGCCGAGGCCGAGCGCATGCTGCCGGCGTTTGTCACCGACATCGAGGGCTTGCTCACCAAACATGGGCTGACGGATGACGCCATCATCTTCCGGGTCACCGGTTGCCCCAACGGCTGCGGCCGCGCCATGCTGGCCGAAGTAGGTCTGGTGGGCAAGGCACCGGGCCGCTACAACCTGCATCTGGGGGGCAACCTGGAAGGCACCCGCATTCCGCGCCTCTATCAGGAGAACATCACCGAACCGCAGATTTTGGCCGAACTGGACGCACTGATCGGCCGCTGGGCCACCGAGCGCAATCAGGGCGAATGCTTTGGCGACTTCGTGATCCGGGTTGGGGTGATTGCGCCCGTTATCGATTCTGCGAGGGACTTCTATGCCGCTTAATCTGCCGCTTAATGTCACTGAAGATGGCCGCCTTGACCTGCAGTCACTGCTGGCCCTCGGCCGTGAGGAGCAAGTCGAGGCACTCGCGCCCCTCAACCGCGAGCTGGATACCATGAGCGCCCCAGAACGGGTGCGCTGGGCCCTGGCCAATCTGCCGGGGGAGCATGTGCTCTCATCCAGCTTCGGCATTCAGGCGGCACTGATGCTCCATCTGGTAAGCCGCGAGCGGGCCGACGTGCCCGTGGTGCTGACCGATACCGGTTATCTGTTCCCGGAGACCTACCGTTTCATCGACGAGCTGACCGAACGTCTCGCGCTCAACCTGAAGATCTATCGAGCCGAGCTCAGCCCGGCCTGGCAGGAGGCGCGCTTTGGCCTCCTGTGGGAGAAGGGGGTAGAGGGGATCACCCGCTACAACCAGCTCAACAAGGTGGAGCCGATGGACCGCGCCCTGCGTGAGCTGGGGGCCCAGACCTGGTTCTCCGGCCTGCGCCGGGAGCAGTCCGGCAGCCGTGGCAAGCTGCCGGTGCTGGGCATCCAGCGCGGCCGTTTCAAGTTCCTGCCGGTGATCGACTGGAGCAACAAGGATGTGCACTACTACCTCAAAGAGTTCGACCTCCCCTACCACCCGCTGTGGGAGCAGGGTTATCTCTCGGTGGGCGATGTCCACACCACCGCCAAGTGGGAGCCCGGCATGAGCGAGGAGCAGACCCGCTTCTTCGGCCTCAAACGCGAGTGCGGTTTGCACGAGGAAAATGGCGAGAACGACGGCTCAGGCATCTAATCCCGTCTTGAAAACCCAACAGAACAACAAGGGCATCCGAAGATGCCCTTGTTGTTATTTGCCCATTAGCATTCGTCCGTCAGCGGCGCTGCCAGGTCTCGAAGCTATAGGGGTGCGGGTTCTTCTCATCGGCAGGGTGGCTCTCGCACTCAATCCGTTGCCACTGGCCATCATCAAAAGCAGGGAAACGGGTATCTCCCTCCACCGCCAGATCGATTTGCGTCAGATAGAGGCAATCCGCACTCGGCAACATCTCGGCATAGAGATGACCACCACCGATCACCATCAACTCCTCCACCGAGCTGCCTGCCAACAGCGCCAGCGCCGCCTCGACGGAGCCCACCACCTCAATGCTCTCGACCTGATAGTCGGGATTGCGACTGATCACCAGATTGCGCCGTCCGGGCAGCGGTCGACCGATGGATTCGAAGGTTTTGCGCCCCATCAATACCGGTTTACCGAGGGTGACCCGCTTGAAGTGGGCCAGATCGGCAGGCAGATGCCAGGGCATCTGGTTGTCCTTGCCTATCACCCTGTCGTGGGCCATGGCGGCAATCATGGAAATCTTCATGGGGCCTCTCACCATCTGTCAGATTATGGGGCGGTTACGGTACACGACCAGAGAGGGGATCGCCAAACCGAAACTGAGGGCACCGACGATAAACAGCGCCTTGAGGCCGTTCTCCACCGCACTCTGGATCAACTCCATGGTCACGCCGTTGATATTGAGCTCTACCACCGCAATCATGGTTTTGAACGCATAACTGCCCGGGATCATCGGAATGATGGAGGCAACGCTGAACACCGGACGCGGTGCCAGCAGACGGCGCGACCAGTAGACGCAGACAAAGCCGACCGTAGTCGCCGCCGCCAGCGTCGCCCACTCGATGGGCATGCCATAGTGGATCAGCAGGGTACGCAAGCTGTGAGCCAGCGCGCCGCCCATGGCGCAATACTTCAGCATCCGTGGCGGCACGTTGAACAGCATGGCAAACCCCACCGCCGGAATGGAGGACCAGAAGGCATCCTTGGCCAGTAGCCAGAGCAAATCCATCATACTTTCCACCCCCAGATCCCCGTGACCGACATGGCGAGAATGATGCCTATCGCGGCGCTGATGGTCAGCAGGGTCGCGGTCCCCCAGCGGGCCAGCCCCATGTTGAAGTAGCCCTTCACCATGTCGGAGACCGCATTGATCAGCGGAAAGCCCGGCACCAGCAGCAGCACGCTGGCCGCCATGGCGAGATAGGGCTGGTCACCCCAATTGAAGAAGGTGGCGCTGGAGGAGAGCAGGGTGGCAATAAAGCCGGTGGCGGCAAAGTTGATGAGCGGGCTGTGGTGATGGCGAGCCATCAACTGGCGCACCCGCATCGCCACGGCAGATGAGAAGCAGGTCACCAGGAAGATGGGCCAGTCACCGCCAAACAGCAGGCTAAAGGCGCCACAGGAGAGCCCCACCATGGGTACCACCAGCCAGGGGTGATAGTGGAAGGGAACGATGGCTTCGAGGCGCTGGCGCACTTCACGGGCACCGATCAGCTCTTTTTCCGCCATGATGCAGATCCGCTGGATCTCGCACACCACCTGCATATTGATGCCATGTTCGCGCACCCGCCGGGTAGTGGTGACGCAACCCCCCTGATAGAGACTGGTGAGCACGATGGCACTGGAAGAGATGGCCATTTCGACACTCTCCAGCCCCAGCGCCATCCCCAGCCGCACCGTGGTCTGCTCTATGATCCGGCTCTCCGCCCCGAACTGGGCCAACATCTGACCCACCTTGACGATAATGCGGGTGATCTCTGTCTGTTGCTCCCGCGACAACACCCGTCTTGGTGTGATACTTCTCATAATCCCTTCGAGTCGTAGCAATAAAAATTTCGGCCATATTAGCCTAACTTTTACTGTTATTCATCCACCCCTATCACAACCTGACTAATTAGTTATTACAAGAAGGAGAAAAGAAATTACATCACAAATACATTACGACTAACATTAAAAACCATAACAATCAGGTCGCCAGGAATCTCCTTTATTATGGCCTCACCGATTTAGCTGAAATATCATTCAAGGGGGTTATTGCAGATTATTTGCGACGTCGATAGTCCGCCAGACGGATTATTTTACCACTGCCATCGCTTTCAGGCGGAGAGTCCCCCTCTTCTCTGAACTGGCTCATTTCGCTGCGCATCAAATAAAAAGATTCCCGCATCATGTTGGTAATCCGGATACAGCTATCAAGATTGTTTTTCGCCAGACGGCGCTGACCATCAATCTTGAACTGCAACCCGCGCAGACGGCGCTGCTGATCGGGGCTCGCACGGGCCATCAACTGGTCGATCTGCTGCTCCAGAATCGCATCCAGCCGGGAGGGCTCACTCGCAGCCAACTCCTTCAGGGTGTCAAAATCAGGCAACTCCATATGCCCTCCTTGGCGACTATTGCTGGCAACACACTGCGGTACCACACCATCACGTCCCAGCCATATAAATCTGTATATACGACGCGGCTAAAAAGGGTTCAATCCATCCACTGGGGATTAAATCGGACAATGGTCACTACGAGGGTGTCTATCTATTTTAATTGTGTTTGGAAACAAGCGATTGTTTTTAATTCAGGCGAGATAAAACACTTATACATTTTAGGTTGTGATTTTCTGTTTTTTATTGCAAATAAAAATCCGGGTGGCCTTATTTTGCTTCATTCGACACTTTATTCTTCCCTCACCGACCCGCGTCATCTCCTGACGGTTTAACATATCCCACTGATTATGTTATTTTAATTGCCACTTTTATCGGACATTCAAGAGCAGACCATGAGCAAGGCAAAAATCGGTATCGTCACCGTCAGCGATCGCGCCAGCGCGGGCATCTATGAAGACCTCTCCGGCAAGGCCATCATCGACACCCTGAACGCTTATCTGACCTCGGAGTGGGAACCTGTCTATCAGGTGATCCCCGATGAGCAGGATCAGATTGAAGCGACCCTGATCCGGCTGGCGGATGAGGAGCAGTGCTGTCTCATCGTCACCACAGGCGGCACCGGTCCGGCCAAGCGGGATGTCACGCCGGAAGCGACCGAGGCGGTGTGTGATCGCATGATGCCGGGCTTTGGCGAGCTGATGCGGGCCGAATCCCTCAAGTTTGTGCCAACCGCCATTCTATCGCGCCAGACTGCCGGGCTGCGCGACGATACCCTGATCGTCAATCTGCCAGGCAAGCCCAAATCAATCCGCGAATGTCTGGATGCAGTCTTCCCCGCCATCCCCTACTGTATCGATTTGATGGAAGGGCCGTATCTCGAGTGCGATGAAACTGTCATCAAGCCGTTTAGGCCGAAAAAATAGCGAACCCGACCATAAAAAATAATGGCGAGCCACGGCTCGCCATTATTTTTAACTCATCTGTTTGCGCAGAAAAACTGCATCAATTATTTGCGGCCGAATACTTTTACGCCCGCTTTGCTGCGCTCTGAATTACCGTACACTTCGATTTTTTTCACACAACGGCGCGAGCCCAGTGATTTCCACTCGGTCTCTTTATCACTGCTCATTTCCCGATCGAAACGAATGGTCTTGGTACGATCACCACCATAGGTCACCACCACCCGATCCAGGGTCAAATCACGCTCCGCCTTCACCTTGATATATTTGGTCTGACGGCAAATCACCAAAGGAATTGTCGCACCATGATCACCGGCTCCCAGTAAAATAGTCCGCCCCAGCGTGAACTGATCGTCACCGGCATGGCTGGCTGACGCCACCACCAGCAAGACACCACCCAGCAAGCTGCGTGCAGAAAAACGGGAATTCCAGATAGACATCAAGGACATAACACCTCCAATAAAAAATGGAGTGTGATGATAAGGGTTAAACCATAACGGAAGCTGTATCACGGCTGAATTTGCTGCGAATGTGCGGGGATCAACAGAGAAAACAGCACGACTTTTCGGCAAAAAGAGAAGAGCCGCAGATAGCGGCCCTTGCGGCAAGAGAGCGCTTAGCGCTCCATGATTTGGGTCACGTCATCTTTCTTGATCATCACTTCGCGTCCTTCATGATCGTAATAGCGATACATGCCGGTACTCTCGTCCAGCTTGGGTTTGCTCTCTGTGGTGATCATCTTGCCATCCTTGGTGCTCATGATGTATTGGGAGCTGCATGCCACCAGCCCCAGGGCACACACCAGGATCATCATCAGTTTTTTCATTGCGGCCTCTTCTGCGATCATCCTCACCACGAGGATGTTTCTTGAAGCCTAGTTCAATCGCACGGCACGGGATGGTGCGATGAGCAAAGCGGGATCGCCGTCAATAATCAGCGACTTAGCCTAGTTATCTGGCCGGGTGGCGAGCGCAATGAAAAAGGCCGGACATCTCTGTCCGGCCTCTTCTTTTCAACGCAAGAACGCAATCATGACTTGGCAGGCTGGCGCTCACCGGTCACGGTCGGGTTCTTGGGATCGGAACTCCACTCGTACCAGCCGCCGTCGTAGACGCTGATCCGCTTCCAGTCCATCAGCCAGGCGTAGAAGAAGGCTTCGGAGGCACGCCAGCCGGTACCGCAATAAAAAGCGGCCTGCTGGGTCGGCTCGATGTTCCACTCATTCCACATGGCGAGGATCTCGCGGGCCGGCTTCATGGTGCCGTCCGGGTTATGGAAGTCGCTCATGCTGTTGGCATCGACACCACCATGACCCCACTTGGCCCCCGGGATATCGCCCTTCGGCTTGATGTAGCTGTAGCCGGAGGTGTTGCCGACAAACTCGTCCCAGGTACGTACGCTGACCAGCGCGCTATCGGGCTGCTTGAGCAGTTCTTTCGCCTGACTTAGCGTGGTGTAGTACTCGGGGTGAGCCGGAATGGCCACGCCAAAATCCTTCACCGGCTCATATTTGTTGGGCAGGCCGGTTTCGGTGCGCAGGTGCTGGATAAACCAGGCATCCAGGCCGCCGTCCAGCAGGCGGACATCTTCCACGCCAGCATACATCATCAGATGCGCAGCGCGGGCAGCCGCCATGGTGTTGCGACCGTAGAGGATCACTGTGGTGTCGTGGCGGATGCCGTTCTCCAGCAGCAGCGCCTTGAGCGCCTCGTCAGAGACCTTGTTCCACAGCGGCTCCTCTTCCAGACGGTTGGTATCGATATAACCCGCCCCCGGAATGTGGCTCAGCAGATAGGCCTTGGGTGAACCCCAATCCACTTCAAACAGCTTCCAGTCACCCTTGGGCGCTGCAGCTACCGGCCGGCCTTCCTGCAGGTCGAGCAGCCAGCGCGGATAGACCAGCTGTTGCCAGCGAGCCAGGTGTTCGCGCGGGGCGCTTTGCCAACCCTGCAGCTCGAACAGCTGCTTTATGCCCTGCATGCGCAGCATGCGCGCCACTTCGGCCACTTCGCGCGGCGCACCATAGAGCGCAACCGGACGATCGGCTTTCAGCCCCTTGGTGGCAAGGGCGGCAGGCCAATCCGCATCACGGTATTTCCACTCGGCGGAGAGGTTCTCGGCGCCGGCCACATGGCCGCCCTGCTTCTCGCCCTCCATGGGCCACCCCTGATAGAAGTAGCTGGCGCGGGTATCCAGGATGACCGCCTGTTTGGCCTTGGCGTCAGCCAGCGAAAGGGGTGGCAACTCGGCTGCAAAGGTGGGCAGGGCACACCAGAGCAGCAAGGTCGCCAGCGCGGCCTGCAAGAAGCGAAGATGTCGTTTCATGGTGATTTCTCGATTCATAGTGAACAAGGTTAAAAAATGGAGCGGCCCAGACGCTCGGCCAATAACTCCAGCGCTGCCGTCCCTGCCAGCGAATTGCCCGCTTTGTTAAGCTCGGGCGACCAGACACAGACGCACAATTCTCCCGGGATCAGGGCCACGATACCACCGCCGACCCCGGACTTGCCCGGCATGCCAACCCGGTAGGCAAAATCTCCCGCCTCGTCATAGAGGCCGCAGGTTGCGAGCAGGGCGTTGACCTGTTTGGTGGTGCGCGCCGGCAGCAGCGGGGTTGTTTCACCAAGCGGCAAGCCGCGGTTGGCCAGATAGATAAAGGTTCTCGCCAGATCAACGCAACTCATGCGGATGGCGCAGGCATTGAAATAGCTCTGCAACACCTTGTCCACTTCGTTTTCGAAGTTGCCATAGGCCTTCATCAGATAGGCAATGGCGGCGTTGCGGGCCGAGTGCTGATATTCGGAGCGGGCGACGACCTGATCTGCCATGATGGCCGGATTGCCGGAGAGGCGGCGAGCCAGCTCCAGAGTACGCTGACGCGGTGCAGTGAGGCGGGTCTCCAGCAGATCGTTGACCACCAGAGCGCCGGCATTGATAAAGGGGTTGCGGGGTATCCCCTGCTCGAACTCGAGCTGAACCAGCGAGTTGAAGGGTTGGCCGGAAGGCTCCTTGCCAACCCGGGCCCAAATCTCCTCCTCCTGATAGAGGGTGAGTGCCAGCGTCAGGCTCAGGGCCTTGGAGATACTCTGGATGGAGAAGGGTTCGAAGGCGTCACCGGCAGTGAACAGCTCCCCCTCCACGGTACAGACCGCAATGCCGAGCCGGTCGGCCGGCACCTGCGCCAGCGCAGGAATATAGTCGGCCACCTTGCCGTGTCCCAGTAGCGGGCGCACCTCTTCCAGAATGCTGGCCAGTAATTCGGATGACAACACCATAAGCAATTCCATGACTAATGCGGGTGTGGAGATCCCATCCCCACTGACAAAAATCCCGCCAGTGGCGGGATTTGTCTATCTGACTGCGGCAGGCAGTCGACACCGGATCGCCTGCCACAGCGAGTCTGGTATCAGGCGGGTTCGCCGTACCAGAGGTCGAACAGTTCGGTGACCACGACAGCTTCCATCCCCTTGTCTTCCAGCCAGGATTTGACGGCAGCGCGGTCTTCTTCGGTACACTTGCCCAGTTGCTGGGTGCAGATCATCCCTTCCCAGGCCAGGTGACCGGAGCCGGCAAAAGCCAGTTTACGGGGTTCAACAACCTCATCGATCATCGCATCGACTACCGCATCGATGGTCTCTTCGGCAGTGCCGACCGGGAAGTTGAAACTGATGTCGAAACCCATTTCCTGGAATTCATCGACGCGCAGTTTCTTGCGCAGGCGGCGGCTACGATTGGCCATGATAGCTCCTCAAGTTAGTTGATACGCTAGGCGTGTTGACGTGCCAGCTCAGCTGACACGCTTGAAAATCAGATCCCAAACCCCGTGCCCCAGACGATGGCCACGTTGCTCGAATTTGGTCAGCGGGCGCCAGTCAGGGCGCGGCACCCAGTTGCCGGTGGCGGAGGTGTTCTCGTAACCCTCGGCGGCGCTCATCACGTCCAGCATATGCTCGGCATAGTTTTCCCAGTCGGTAGCCATGTGGAACACGCCACCGATGGCCAGCTTCTGGCGAATATCCTGGGCAAACGCAGGCTGTACGATGCGACGCTTGTGGTGACGGCTCTTGTGCCAGGGGTCCGGGAAGAAGAGCTGCAGGCAGGAGAGTGAACCGTTCGGGATCATGTGCTCCAGCACCTCGACCGCATCGTGGCAGATCACCTTCAGATTGGTGACACCCGCTTCCTGAGCGCTGCCCAGACAGGCGCCCACGCCCGGGGAGTGCACTTCAATGCCGATGAAGTTCTTCTCGGGGGCATTCTTGGCCATCTCCACCAGAGAGGCGCCCATGCCAAAGCCGATCTCCAGCACCACAGGTGCCTCGCGGCCAAACAGCGCGACCAGATCGAGCTGCTTTGGCTCAAAATCGATGCCCATGACCGGCCAGAGCTCTTCCAGGGCCTTCTCCTGCCCTTTGGTCAGGCGGCCTTCGCGACGGACAAAGCTGCGGATCTTGCGCATGAACTTGCCGTCTTCGTTAAATACATCTTGGGTCACAGGCATAATGGTCTCGTTATTTCATCAATCCGGGTAATACATCTTGTGTCCGATCCCGAGCGGGACCGCTCGC
Organism: Aeromonas sp. FDAARGOS 1416; assembly: GCF_019048085.1. Taxonomy (NCBI): domain Bacteria; kingdom Pseudomonadati; phylum Pseudomonadota; class Gammaproteobacteria; order Aeromonadales; family Aeromonadaceae; genus Aeromonas; species Aeromonas sp. FDAARGOS 1416. The sequence goes on from NZ_CP077301.1 coordinate 2,711,972, forward strand.
GGCTCGGCATTTCATCGATCCGCGAAAACAGGGGAGCGAATTATCCCAAGATAGGCCCAAGGCGCAAGTGTTTCGCGCAACAAATATTCCGGCCATCCACTTCCCTGCTCCCTCACTGGCATCACCACACCGACTAACCGTCCAATATAATCCGCAGTAGAGTCGTTCCAGCCCTTTTTTGGCGATTTTTGTGACAATCATTGCCTCATTTCTGAAATCTGATACAAACGGATAACCTGGCGGTCGAATGGAGCGACCGCCCACATGCCGAGAGAATTGTCTATGCAGCCGTTTTTTGCCCAGCGCTTCGAGAAGGTTGAACCTTCCTTTATCCGTGAAATCCTCAAAGTTGCCGCCAATCCGGAGATCATCTCCTTCGCTGGTGGCCTGCCCAATCCCCACCTGTTTCCGGTCAAGGCGATCGATCAGGCCTGTCAGGATGTACTGCGCGAACAGGGGGCTGCTGCCCTGCAATATGCGGCGACCGAAGGCTTCGCCCCGCTGCGCCAATATATTGCCGACCGCTATCTGGCCCGCCACGGCATGCAGATCAATCCGGACAACATCCTCATCACCAGCGGCTCCCAGCAGGCGCTGGATCTGCTGGGCAAGGTGCTGATCGACGAGGGTCAGGATCTCATCATCGAAGAGCCGGGTTACCTTGGCGCTATTCAGGCCTTTTCTGTCTACCAGCCCACCTTCAAGCCGATCACCCTTGAAGAAGAGGGACTGGACCTGGCGGCGCTGGATGCGCTGCTGGCAAGCGGCTCCAATGCCAAGCTGCTCTACGGCGTGCCCAACTTCCAGAACCCGAGCGGTGTCTCCTATAGCCGTGCCAACCGCGAGGCACTGGCCGAGCGACTGGTTCGCCACGAGCTGTTGATGGTGGAAGATGATCCCTACGGCGAGCTGCGCTTCGAGGGCGAGCATCTGCCCCCCATTGCCAAGCTGGCGCCAAACAATACCGTGCTGCTCGGCTCCTTCTCGAAAACCGTGGTGCCCGCCTTCCGGCTCGGCTGGATGGTGATGCCGGACTGGCTGCGCAAGAAGGTGACCATAGCCAAGCAGGCGACCGATCTGCACAGCAACGCCTTCAGCCAGCAGGTGCTGCACCGCTTCCTGACCGACAACTCCCTCGACGCTCACTTGGAGAAGATCAAGGAGGTCTATGGCCGCCAGCGCGCAGCCATGGAGGCCGCGTTGGCCCGTCACTGCCCGCCCGGCGTCAGCTACACCCGACCGGAAGGGGGCATGTTCCTCTGGCTGACCCTGCCAGCCCACATCAGTGCCATGGCGCTGTTTGACGAGGCGATCAAGGAGAAGGTGGCTTTCGTGCCCGGCGCCCCCTTCTACGTGCGCCCCGAGATCAAGAACACCCTGCGCCTGAGCTTCTCCTGCGTCGATGAGGTGACCATCGAGGAGGGGGTCAAGCGGCTGGCTCGCGCCCTCCAGCGCATGCTCTGATCGTCAGACAAACGGTACCAACAAAAAACCAGCGGCGATCGCTGGTTTTTTTATGCTCCCCATTCAACCGTTCAGCCAAACAGGGTCTTGCAAAACTGCTTCATCGGGATGGGGCGGCTGTAACGATACCCTTGCAGATAGTCAACGTGGCGAGCCCGCAGGTAGTCCGCCTGCGGCTGCTTCTCGACCCCCTCCGCGATCAGGATCAATTCAAGTCGCTTCGCCAGATCAATCACGTTTTCAACGATATGGCTGGAGAGTGCATCCGTGCCGATCATCTCCACAAAGCTCCGATCAATCTTGAGTGCATCGACCTGAAACTGTTGCAGATAGGTGAGACTGGAGTGACCGGTGCCAAAGTCATCGATAGAGATCAACACGCCCAGTTTACGCAATTCGGCAAACATCCGGGCGGTTGTCTCATCGGCTACCAGCAGTTCACGCTCGGTCAGCTCCAGCCCCAAATCAACGGGATAGTCCTTAAACGCGTCGAGAAAGGCCTTGCAGTCAGCCAACAGGTCAAGATCCTGAAAGTGCTTGGCGCTGATATTGAAGCAAAAATGGAACTTTGCCGGCAACTGGCGGGCATAAGGGGAGAAGTGATCGCGCACCTGGGCCATCAACAAGCTGGTCATGGGCACGATCAGCCCGCTATCTTCCGCCAGCGGAATAAAGCGATCCGGCGAGATCATCCCCTGCTTGGGATGCTGCCAGCGCATCAGCACCTCACAGCCACGCCACTGCTCATCCTCACCGGAGACCACCGGCTGCAGATAGGGGATAAACTCCTCTTCGATCAACGCCCGCTTGAGCTCTTCCGCTGGTGAGCTGCTACGCCTCATTAGCCTGAAGGTGCCGAATCCAATCAGCAGCGCCAGCAGCGGAGAGAGGAACAAGGTATATCTGGAGTAGCGCCATGCGTGGCTCCAGTAGTCATGTACCGTGACCCGGGTGACGACCTGATAGGGGAAATCGGCCGAAGCGAGGGCAATATAACCCTCTTCTGTCGGAGAGGGCGCCGCCCCGACCTGGCCTGAACCAAACAGAGCCCTCTGCCCCACCACCAGAGCCATCGGGGAGTTCTTGCTGGAGATCTCCAGGGTATTGCGCAGGTAGTAGCCATCTACACCGATCAGCACACTCCCCTTGTCCGTTTCATGACGCAGCACGATCAAGGGGCGATCCGGTGTGACCTCATTGCCAGGCAGCAGTTGCAGCCTGCCATCCACATAACTGTCAGGATTGAAGGGGCCATCGTAGTAACCATAGAGCGAGGTGCAGTAGATGTGGCTGCCGACAGCCAGATTGGCGGAACGGACATCAGGCACAGTGGCCACCTGTTCGCGCAGCAGTTGTGCCGCCTCCTTGCAGGAGTGACCAAGCATCCCCTCCACATTGATGGCCGCCTGCCGGGCATGGCCGATGGAGCGATCAAACATCATACGGGCATGCTGCAACCGTGAATCGGCATCACGCTCTATCTCCGTCACCGTCTGCCAGATAACGGCAACAACCCCCAGCAGCAGGATCCCGCCCCCCATCAGCAGCGCCAAGAGAATCCTCGAGTAAAGCTGGCGAAATTTCAAACGACGAAATGGCATGGCGGCCTCTTTGATGCTCGGATGATGGGTGACAGCCTCGTTGGACAGGCGAAAAGGGTCGCCATAATAGCGATTGTTCAACAAATCTCCACCCAACAAAAATCAATCAATTCAAACTATTGTTGAACAATATCTGGTAAGAAAAAGATAGAGTTAAAACCAGTCTAGTGAACAACACATGCCAAGCTCGTCCACTTGTTGCAGGAGAACGACGCCATTAGAGTAGAGCAAACGGCAGCAGGAGCGTGCAGCGATGAAGATTCTTATTACCGGAGGGACCGGCTTTATCGGCCGCAAGCTGGTTGCCCATCTCAAGGTCAATAACGAGGTCGTGGTATTGAGCAGACAGGGGAGCCGCGCTTACACCCTGCTCGGCCACGATATCAAGGTATTGGATAACCTCGACCGGCTTGATGACCTCAATGACGTGGATGCGGTGATCAATCTGGCCGGTGAACCTATCGCCGCCGGACGCTGGAGCGAGTCGCGCAAACAGCTGCTCTGCGATAGCCGCTGGCTGTTGACCGAGCAGCTGGTGGATCTCATCAAGCTATCCAGCACGCCGCCCAAGGTGCTGATCAACGCCTCCGCCATCGGCTGGTATGGCAGACAGGGCACCGAAACCCTCGACGAGCAGTGCCGCTCTCCCAACGACGAGTTTACCCACCAGCTCTGCCAGCAGTGGGAAACCTTGGCGCAAGAGGCCCAGAGCCGCCAGACACGGGTCTGTATCGTGCGGATCGGGCTGGTGCTTGGCATGGATGGGGGCGCCCTGCCCAAAATGCTCCCTCCCTACCGACTCGGACTCGGCGGCCCCATGGGGTCAGGCAGCCAGATGATGAGCTGGATCCATGTGCAGGATCTGGTGCGCGCCATCCTGTTCTTGCTGGATCACGAAGAGTGCAGCGGCATCTTCAACGGCACTGCGCCCCATCCGGTCAGCAACCGGGAGTTCAGCCAGACCCTTGCCACCACGCTGCACCGTCCACACCTCTTCTTCGTCCCGGCGCCGCTGTTGCAACTGGTGATGGGTGAAGCGGCCGATCTGCTGCTGACCGGACAAAAGGTGATACCAGCACGGCTGCAACAGGCCGGTTTTCACTTCAGCTATCCCGAGCTGCCGAGCGCCCTCACCAATCTGCTGCGTGAGCCCCGCTAACTCACACCCGCTCGCGGCGTCCGCTCGTCAGCGCCACAATAAACAAGCAGCCCGGCCAATGGCCGGGCTGCTTGTTTATTGTGGCTGCACTATTGCACTCAGTGGCATCGGCTCGCGCTGGCAGGATTACAATAGTCCCTGACCCAGCCCCCGCAGCCGATCGCTCAGGGTGCCAGCCAGCAGCTGGCGCTGCATCCCCTGCCCCGCCAGCGTCACCAGCAGCGCCCCCAACGTTGGCAGGCCAAGCCAGATGGCCCAGTGGAACTGCCACTGCCCCTCGAACCACCACCACTGCAGGCCAAAGGAGCAGAGCTCCACCACCATGGCGGCACAGAGCCCCGCCAGCGCACCACTGGCCACCAGCTCCCAACGCAGCATCTTTTTCAGCAGTTCGCTGCTGGCCCCCAGGGTGCGCATAAGCAGCAGTTCTCGCCGACGCTGGGCCATGCTGGCCTGGGTCTGGGTCAGCAGCACCAGCAGTGCGGCCACTGTCACCAGCCCCAGCATCAGCGCCAGCGCCCGGCTCACCTGCTCCGATACCTGAGTGAGCCGCGCAATCAGGTCATCCACATCGATAAGACTCACCGTGGGGTGGCGGCGGATCAACTCCACCTCGGCAGAGCGCCCCGCCTCGGGCAATCGGTAACTACCAAGCCAGGTACGGGAGAAGGGTGCCAGCAGATCCTCGGAGAAGATCATGTAGAAGTTGGGGCGCATGTTGTCCCACTTGATGCTGCGCAAACTGGTGACCCTGGCGCCAAAGCTGCGCCCCTCGATGGTAAAGGCGAGCATGTCCCCCAGTTTGATATCGAGCCGCTTGGCCAGCTCGTTATCCACCGACACCTCGCCGGGCCCGGCAAGCCATTTCCCGGCCACCAGCTTATTGTCGATTGGCAGGGTCGCCGTGGTAGTGAAGTTAAGCTCCCGATCGACCCCTTCACGACCACTACTCGCTCCCTCGCCCACCGCCTCACCGGCGATATGAGTCAGCCGGCCACGCACCATGGGATAGAAATCGGAAGTGGTGGCCCCGGCTGCCGCCAGTTCGCTCAGGATCCCCTCCCGCTCGTTCTCGGCCACATTGACCAGAAAACGGTTGGGCGCATCGACGGGAAGACGAGCCGAAAACTCATCCAGCAGATCGACCCGGGCCGCCCAGAGCAAGCCAAACAGCATCAGCGCCAGCGCAAAGCCCGCCAGCTGAAACAGGCCGCTGCTGCGCTCGCGCGACAGGTGGGCCAGCGCCAGCCGCAAGGCATGAGGTCCGCTCACTTTCGTCCCCAGCCGCAACATCAGGGCTGCCAGCAGGGCCAACAGCCCCATCAGCAAGCCCATGCCCCCCACCAGCCCCAGCGCCAGCCGCACATCGGCGGTAAAGCCCCAGACCAGCGCAAACAGCCCGAACAGGCCGACCGGCAGGGCCAGCCAGGGGGGAATACCCGCCTCCAGCTCCCGGCGCAATACCCGCAGCGGCGGCACCTTCAGCAGACGCAAGAAGGGCACAAAAGCGAGCAGCAGGGTGATAAAGAGCGCCACCGCCACCCCCAGCGCAAAGGGACGCCAGGATGGGGGCGGCAGATCCGGCGGCAACAGGTCCCCCAGCAGTTGCAAGGTGATCCACTGCATGACGGTGCCCGCTACCAGACCCAGCAGCGCACCGATCAGCGTCAGCGACAGCAGCAGGGTTCCCATCAGTTGCCAGAGCGAGCGACGTGATGCCCCCAGCGTCTTGAGCAGCGCCACCATATTGGTCTGGCGCTCGGCAAAGTGGCGCACCGCAATCCCCATCGCCAACGCCCCCAGCAACACCCCGCTTAGCGAGGCAAGCCGGAAGAAACGCTCGGCATTGGCCAGCGAGCGACCCACTTGGGATTCGCTGTCATCCGGTTTGATCCACTTCTGTCCGGCCTGCAATTGCGGCAACAACCATTGCTCGTAACGGGCCAGCGATTCCCGCGGCCCCTTGAACAGATAGCGCCACTGCTGGCGGCTGCCGGGGAGCAGAGCACCGGTCGCCTCGATATCGGCACTGTGGATCAGCGCACGCGGCGCCAGCAGGAAGGGGCTGAAGCCCTGATCCGGCTCCTCGCCAAGCAGGCCTGCCACCTTGAGCACCGTATTGCCCACCTCCAGCTCATCCCCCGTTTTGGCCTTGAGCAGCTGCATCACCCGGGCGGAGAGCCAGATCTCGCCGGGAGCCGGGGCGCGGGCAGGTTCCAGAGTGAGCTTGCCGTAGAAGGGAAAACCATCGGGCACGGCCCGAATGGAGGCAAGCTGCAGCGCATCACCGTGAAACAGCATGCTGTTGAAGCTGACGGTGGTCTGCACCGCCAAGCCATCCTGCTTCGCTCGGGCCAGCCAGCCATCCGGCAGGGCGGCCGCGGTGCGCAGCACCCGATCAGCCCCGATAAAGTCGCGGCCCGACGCCTTGAGTCCGGCATCAAGCCGATCCGCCACCAATGCCACACTCAAGACGCACGCCACGCTCAAGGCCAGTGCCAGCACAAACCAGCGCAGCTCGCCGCTGAAACCTTCCCGGCGCAGCAGTCGCCATCCCAATCGCCACTGCATCATCCCTTGCATCTCCCGCTTGACCCACAGCTCACCCCGTTACACCACATCATGGGCCACCTCGCGATCCAACCGACCCGCCGTCATGACCACTTGCCGCTGGCAGCGTTCGGCCAGCTGATGGTCATGGGTCACTACCACCAGGGTGGTGCCGTGCTTGCGATTGAGTTCAAACAGCAGCTCGATCACCTTCTCGCCGGTCTTGCTGTCAAGGTTGCCGGTCGGCTCGTCCGCCAGCAGCAGGCTTGGACGGGTCATAAAGGCACGGGCGATGGCCACCCGCTGCTGCTCACCGCCGGAGAGCCGTGGCGGCAGATGGTGCAACCGCTCGCCAAGCCCGACCGCGGCCAGCAGCTCGCGAGCTCTTGGTTCGCAATCACGCTCGCCGCGCAGCTCGGCGGGCAGCATCACATTCTCGAGCGCCGTCATGGTCGGGAGCAGCAGGAACGACTGGAACACAAAGCCGATCTGCTCGGCGCGCAATCTGGCCCGCCCCTCTTCATCCAGCTCGCCCAAGGATTTGCCGAGGATTTCGATGTCTCCCAGACTCGGCAGATCGAGCCCGGCCAGCAGCCCCAGCAGGGTGGACTTGCCGGAGCCGGAGGCGCCGACCAGTGCCACCGTCTCGCCGCTATTGACTTGCAGATCGATCCCTTCAAGGATGGTGAGGCTTTCCTGGCCGAGGCGAACCGATTTGCTGAGGCCCTTGACGACAATAATGGGGGTTGAACTCATGCTCTGTATCCTTTGTTCCAATCCCTTGATGACAATCCATAGCGGGAGTTGAATTGATGGTGCGTATTCTGTTTGTCTTGTTCGTTGGCCTCGGCAGCCTGCTCTCGTCGGCTCAGGCCCAAACCCTGCTGGTGCTGGGAGACAGCCTGAGCGCCGGCTATCAGATGCAGGTTGAGCAGAGCTGGCCCGCCCTGCTCAACCAGAAATGGCAGGATGAGGGGGGCAAACACTCCCTGCTCAATGCCAGCATCAGCGGTGAAACGACACAAGGGGCGCTGGCCCGTCTGCCCGCTCTGCTGAAGGAGCACAAGCCGGACTGGCTGCTGATCGAACTGGGGGGCAACGACGGCCTGCGCGGCTTCGCACCGACCATTACCCGCCAGAATCTGGCCAGCATGATCGCGCTCGCCAAGGAGCAGCAGACCCGTGTGGTGTTGACCCAGATCCAGCTGCCCCGCAACTACGGTGCCCGCTATCTGCGCCAGTTCGAGCAGATCTTTCCCGAGTTGGCCCAGGCTAACGATCTGCCGCTGCTGCCCTTCTTTATGGATGATATTGCGCTGCGCCCTGAACTTATGATGAACGATGGCATTCATCCCACCTCGGCGGCCCAGCCCCAAATCCGCGATAAAGTCGCCCGCTTTATGGAGCCGCTGCTCAGCCAATAAGCCCGCCGTCTATCGCCAATATCCCATAACCAAGCATCCCGCCGAAGCGGGATGTGTTGTTATTGATTTAGCATAACCGGCAGGCAACTTCTCAGCTTTCCAGCACCTGACGCAACCGCTCCTGGGCCACGCCGACCAGCAAGTCGGGCTGGAATTTGGAGATAAAGCGGTCGCACCCCACCTTCTTGACCATGGCTTCGTTGAAGTTGCCGCTCAGGGAGGTGTTGAGGGTGATAAAGAGGTCAGACATGCGCGGATCGCTGCGCACCTCGTGGGTCAGGCGGTAGCCGTCCATCTCCGGCATTTCGGCATCGGTGATCATCAGCAGGATCTCGTCGGTCACCTTCTTGCCAGCATCGCACCACCCCTTGAGCAGGGTCAGCGCCTGCAAACCATCCTGACACTCGATCACCTCAAGCCCAAGCTGGCCCAGGGTCTCGCGTACCAGATTGCGGGCAGTGCTGGAGTCATCGACGATCAGCACTTTGCGGCCATGCATCTCGGGCAGGATCTCCCGATCCAGCACCTCTTCGGAGATGCGGATGTCATAGGTGATGATCTCCGCCAGCACCTTCTCCACATCGATGATCTCGACGATCTGCTCCACTCCATCTTCGGGAATGCGGGTGATGGCAGTGAGGTAGTTGGCGCGCCCGGCGGAGCGCGGCGGCGGCAGGATATCCTTCCAGGTCATGTTGACGATATTGGCCACCTGCCCCACCAGAAAGCCCTGAATAGTGCGGTTGTACTCGGTGATGATGAGGTTGGATTCACTGTCGATGGGCATGGGTCGCATGCCGATGGCGCTACGCAGGTTGATCACCGGGATCGAGGTACCGCGGATATTGGCCACCCCGCTGATATTGTGATGGGAGCCCGGCATCTTGCTCAGATGGGGCAACTTGACCACTTCCCGTACCTTGAAGACGTTGATGGCGAACATCTGACGGGTGCCGAGACGAAACATCAACAACTCGAGGCGGTTTTCACCCACCAGTTGAGTTCGTTGATCAACGGAATCCAATATACTCGCCATACGCTGATATCCATCTGATTATTAATCGACTCTATTATAGAGGCTGCCCGCCAGGAAAGGCAGGCGCATTTTCAACCAGAGCGACCAACCAGACAAAAAAAGTGAGGCCGAAGCCTCACTTATCTCATTGATTTTAAAATCAATAGCTACAGACAGACTTCCAGCTGCCATCGGTTGCCTTGGGCTCGCTGCTGGTCCACCAGTTTGCTTGCCACACAACCTTGTTATGGGTGATGCGATCGCCGCCATTGGCATGATCCCCCTGCGGCCAGATCGGATAGGCCTTGTAGGCCGCCGGATTAACGTTCTGGCTGCTGCAGCTGGTACCCGGATTCTCACCGCCACCCGAGCCCAGCACGGCCTCCGGCAAGGTCGGGAACTCGGCCTTGAGACCAATGGTCTGGCTGCCGCTGATGATGCGCATACCGCTCGGCACGCCAGCGGCGGGCAGGTAGTAAGTCATGGCGACTTCAATCTCGGCCCCCGGCGCCAGAGTCTGCCAGCCCGGCAGGTTCATGGCGACCTTGTGGAAGTCCTTCTCGCCCGCAATGCCTTCCGAGTTGTCGTTGCCACCGCTCTCCACCACTTTCAGGCCCATGCCACTCTGATCCGTGATGGTGTCAGAGGTAGAGGTGGGCACCAGAAACTCGATGCGCGCGCCGCCCGGAATGGTCTGGGTCGACTTGTTGACCAGCTTGAGTTTCGGGTTGATCGGGTAGTTGGAGTCCCCTTCCTTGAAGCCGGAGAGGCTGACCTGGATGTCGAGCTGGGCGCTCGGCGCGGCCAGATCGTTTTGCTTGGTGTTGTACGGAGTTGCCTTGGCAAACTTCTCATAAGCCAGGGTGGTCAGGGTACTGCCCATGCCGTACTCGTTCTTGGCCGGATCGAAGGCGTAATCACCCGCCATCTCCCAGAACATCACGCCACCCAGACCGCGCTTGATGATGTAGTCGAGCTTGTGGCCCATGGACTCTTCATCTTCGGTTGAGAGGAACACCTTCTTCTCTTCATTCCACAGCCAGGGCACGTGGGCCTTGTCATCGTAGTAACGCACATACTTGCCCTGCATCACGTGAGCCGGATTGTTGGGATCCAGACCCCAGGCAGTGCCATAACTCGGCAGCGTGGTGATGCCGAGGCTGGCTGCATGCTCCAGGTTTTTGGCATGCCACATGGGCACGGCGCCACCGCCGATCTCTTTGCCGTTCTTGTCGAGATCATGCCAGATGTTGTCGATGCCGACCGCCCCGTTGCCGCACGGAATGGTGCTGCCACCTGTGCCCGGCTGGCACTCGTTCTGGCTCGGCAGGGCTGCCTTGCCACCCAACCCATGACTGCCACCGCTCACCCCCTGCCAACCGCGGGTGTAATAGGGCACGCCAACGTTGATCTTGCCAGCCGCCAGCGCACCGCGGAAGTAGTGGGCAGACCAGGCGGCGTTGAGGTAACCGATGCCACCAAACTGGGTCTGGGTATAGACGCCCCAATGGGAGAGCTCGGGGTCGGCATTGTTGTCGAACAGGGCCGCGTTGTGACCGACAAAGTGGTTCCAGGCGCCGTGGAAGTCATAGGTCATCAGGTTGACGTAATCGAGGTACTGGGTGACCTGGAAGTTCTCCATCCCGCGCAGCAGATAGGCCGAGGCCGGTGAGGCGATGGTCAGCATGTACTTGCGGCCATCTTCGTTACCGGCGTTGTCGAGCCGCGCCCGCAAGGTCTTCATCAGCACCTCGTAGTTGGCAAACAGCTTGGCCCGGCACTGGTTGGAGAGCGGGAAGTCGTTGGGGTTGCCCGCATCCTTCATCGAGGTGGGGTATTCGTAGTCGATATCGACCCCGTCAAAGCCGTACTGGCGGATAAAGCTCACCGCCGAGTCAGCCAGGGTGTTGATACCGGCAGTATTGACCGAGCAATCGCCCTTGGTGGTGGCGGTGTAGAAGCCGCGGGTATCGGCCCAGCCCCCGACCGAGATGAGGGTCTTCACGTCCGGATACTGCTTCTTGTACTTCGACAGCAGGTTGAAGTGGCCCTTGTAGGCGAATTCAGGATCCATCTCGGCACCCGGCACACCATCCCAGGTCATCTTGGTGGCTGCATCGTCCACCTTGATGGTGTGGCTCTGCTCATCCACCGCCGCGAAGGCATAGTTGATATGGGTGATCTTGTTCCATGGAATATCGCTCACCAGATAGGCGGGCAGGCCGTTCTTGCCAGTGCGCCAGGAGGTGAAGTAGCCGATGACCCGGCGAGCATGGTCATCCCCCATGCACTCGTAACCATCCGGACGATAGATCTGGCGAATGTCACAAGAGAGGTTGCCACCGGTGGGCGGCAGCGCGGCCTCCTCGACATTGACGGTCACTGCCGCCGACTCGCCGCTCAGATTGCTCTTGTCAGTGGCCACCAGCTTGAGGGCGGCACTGCCTTTGACATCCGGCGTCCAGTTCACCTGCCAGGGGGCAGTAGTGTCTTCACCAATCTTCTTGCCATCGACATAGAGCTCGACTTTGGCCACATCGTTGTTGGCATCTGTGACGTTGCCACTCACCGCCACGCTGCGACCCAGGGTCACCTTGGCGCCGCTGCCCGGGCTGCTAATGCTCACCTTGGGCGCCTCTGACGCGACCACGGCGGCGACGTTGAAGCTCGAATCCGCCTCGCTCAGCACCTTGCTATCTTTATCCAGCGCGCGAGCCTTGAGGGTATGGGCCCCCACTCCGGCGGCGCTCCAACTGGCACTCCAGGGCGAGGCGCTCGCCATGGCGACCAGCGTGCCGTCGACAAGATATTCCACCCGGGCCAAGGCTGTCACTGGGCCACTCAGGGCCACTGCCAGCGCCACGCTGGCTCCTTCATTAAAACTGGCACCAGCAGCCGGTGAGCTGACTGCCACACCGAGCGCAGGAGGGGGCACCTCGCCACCATAGGGCTTCCAGGCATCGGCCCAGACTACACCTACCCCCGGCTCATAGTGATAGGGGGATGCCCCGCACCAGCCTGAATAGGGAAATTCTTTGCATTCATAGAGGGTACCGACGTTGCTGACGATATCGCCAGCCTTGTAGGCAGTACCGGATTTATAGGCGGGATAAGCGGCCTGAGCCCAGGCGGGCGCAGCCGCAAGGGCGACCAGCATGGCAAGCCTGCTGGGTCTGAAGAGCTGTTGCATATTGTTATCTTCCTTGTTTTGTCTTGGCATTGGTCACCAAGGCAAAGAACAATCGCAACCTGCATGATGGGCGCAGACAACTGGCAATGGACCTGCCACAAAAACCACCCCTCACCCAGGGAAACCCCGCTATCTGGATCCACGATCGAGACCGGAAGCATTGCGCCCCGGCATCACTGCCGGTTTGCCCTTTACCTGGGTTCCGTGAGGAACGAACCCAGTATAGGAAGGCGACAAGATCCCCTCAATCTTTATTCTCAAAGAGAATTATCCCCTGCCACGAAAGCGTCATGATCACAGAGTTAAAGTTGATTGAATTATCAAAAAAATCATATCGTTACTGGGATCATAAAAACGCTTTCCCGCACCTTCCCAGATTCATTTAATGTGCGTTGGCTCACTGGTATGACATGCCAGAAATGTGACAATGCGCGCCCTTGGTCAACGAGCCAAGGCTATGGAATCACTGGCAAAAATAAAAAAGGAACACCTATGAAAGGTACTCGTACCCTGCTGTCGCTGGCCGTGGGGCTGGCACTTGCATCCTCAGGCGCCCATGCGGCATTTGTCTGCCCGTCCGATCCGGCTCAACTCACTCCCATCCCGACCATTCAGGGCACAGGCTCCGCCAGCGCGCTGGCCACCCAGACCGTGACCGACAAGAACGGCAATGTGACCGGTAAAATCAGCACGGGCACCTTCAACGTTCGCGGTATCGTGACGACGCTGGGCCAAAGCCTGACCAAGGGTTTCTATCTGACTGACCCGGTGGGAGATGGCAATCCGGCCACCTCTGATGGCATCTTTGTATATCTGAACGACAAAGACTTCGCGACCAAATATAAAGACATCAAACCGGGGGCTGAACTCTGCCTCGAAGCCAAGGTCGAGGAGTACTACGGCGGCACCCAGCTCAAGCCCACCTTCGAATCCAGCAAAGCCCGCCTGCAAGTCACCGCACAAGGGCTGAATGTGCCGACCAGCGTACTGCAGGTCAATGAAGGGGAGACGCTGGCGCAGGCACTCAATCGCCACGAAGGGATGCGGGTACGTCTCGACAGCAGCAGTGACCTGCACCTGACCCGCAACTACGGCTTCGACTACAAGGTCTATCGCAACAACGTAGAGTTGGCCCACAAAACCCCGCTGATCAAACCGACCCAACTTCATGTTGCCAACAGTGCGGACGCTGTCGCACTAGCCACCAGAAATGGCAGCAACCGTCTGGTAGTCGAGTCTGATTACAAAGCGCCGGATGGCGTACTGCCCTGGTTCCCTGGCTGGGATGCCGATCAGGGTTATCTGCGCATCGGTGATCAACTGACCGGGCTGGAGGGGGTGATCGTATACAACAAGGATGCCTTCCGTCTGGTGGTACCGAGCGATATCACCCTGACTACCGGCGCCCTGCTGCGCAGCCCTGAAGAGGATCGTCAAGACGCGCCGGCTCGCCTCGCTGGCAGCGATCTGCGGATCGGCAGCTTCAACGTACTCAACTACTTCACCAGTCACTCCAGCATCGGCGGCGCACTCAATATCCTGTGCAAGGATCAGGCGGATGCCGACAACGCCAAAGGTTGCAACCGGGGGGCCAAGAGCCAGCCCGAGTTCGAGAAGCAGCGCACCAAGATCGTCAATGCCATTACCGCAATGGATGCCGATCTGCTCGGCCTGATGGAGATGGAAAACAACGGCTTCGAGGATAACTCGGCCCTCCACAATCTGGTGACTCGCCTCAACGAACAGCAGAAGGATGCGAGCAAACACTACGCCTATGTGCGTCTGCCGGTCACTGCCCTTACCGATGGCAAGTTCTTCGGCGGGGACGCCATCATGGTGGCGATGATCTACCGCCCTGCCCTGCTCACCCCCAGCGGGGATGCCAGCGTCATCAAGCTGCCGGAGCAGCGCTACACCACAGGTGGTGTGGCCAAGACAGCCGGTCAGCGCGACTCGCTGGTTCAGACCTTCACCCTCGCCAAGAGCAAGGAACCGCTGACGCTGGTGGTCAACCACCTCAAATCCAAGGGGTCAGGCTGCTACGAAAATGGCGATGGCAAGACAGAACCGGCCGACCTGCAGGGCAAGTGCACCGAGTTCCGGGTCTCTGCCGCCAAGGTGCTGGGTGAGGCGGTCAGCAAACTGCCGGGCCAGGTGCTGCTGGTTGGCGACTTCAACTCCTACGCCAAGGAAGATCCGATCCGGGTGCTGACCGACTACAACCCGGCCACCAGCGAGCGGAAGATCGTATCGGCCTCTCACACCTTTATCGGTGATCACTCCTATGAACAGCTCGGTCGCGAAGTGACTCGCAGCTACGGCCTGATCGATCTCAACGTCAAATTCAACAAGGAGAAAGCCATCTCCTACAGCTACGACGGGGAGCTGGGCACCCTGGACTACGCCCTCGCCAACCCGGCGCTGGCCAGCAAGGTGGCAGGTGTCGCCGACTGGCACATCAACTCCTTCGAGAGCTCCCTGTTCGAATACGGCAGCCAGTACACCGGCACATTGCTCAAGTCTGACAACCCCTTCAGTGCCTCCGACCATGATCCCATCATCGTCGACCTGAGACTGGAGAGCGATGCCACCAAACCGGACACCTCCTCAGGCGGTGGTGCGCTGGGACTCGGCCTGCTAGCCCTGTTGCCACTGGCCTGGCGACGTCGCCGTTAACCACAGGCGCATTTGAATAGTGCAAGCAAAGCCCGCGGCTCTCGCGGGCTTTTTCATTCAGGTCATTGGATTTACAAATGAAAGGCGCGGACGTATGGAGAAAATAAATGATGGATGTCTAGTCCTGAAATAGGTTTACACACTTTCAATTAGCATTTCTCTACTCAGAACCCCCTATGTACCGCATCGGGGGTTCTGTATTTCAACGCATGATGCGGCCGCTCCGCGTTGTAAATATCCACCGCTTCACGCACCATTTCCCGCGCTTGCGTCAAATCCTGCGGGCTTTGCAACAATAACTCTCCTTTCAAAATCCCGTTCACCCGCTCCGCCAACGCATTCTGGTAACAGTCATACCCATCCGTCATCGAGCATTTCACCCCGTACCGTTCATGTAGTGACTGATACAACCCCGAGCAATACTGCACGCCGCGGTCCGAATGATGGATGAGTTCACCGCCGCCACGGCGTTGCTTCAGCGCTTTCTTGAACGCCATCGCCACCGATTCGGCATGCATTCCTTCGTGTACGTGATGGCCCACTATCTTGCGTGAGTACGCATCCGTCACCAGGCTCAGGTACAGCGGCCCGCTCCTGGCTGGCAGATAGGTGATATCAGCAACCCAGACCTGCTCCGGGGCCACCGGTGTGACCTGCTCTGGCCCCGCCTTGAGCAAGTTGGGATGACGGTAGAAACGGTGAAAACTGTGGGTGGTCTTGTGATACGCCCGTCTGGGTGGCACCAGCAGGCGGTGCTCGGTCAATATCCGAAACAGCCTGTCCCGCCCGACCTTGAGCCCGTCATCATCCTGACCCTGCAGCAGATAATGCAGCTTGCGAGTGCCCACCCGCGGTTGTCGCAGTCGAACCTGACGCACGAAGCGCACCACCTGCAATCCCTGTGCATGGCGCTCGTCGGCGACCCGATTGCGCTTGTAGTAGGCCTGCCGGCTTATCCCCAGAAACAGGCAAGCCCTGACAATGGTCAGTCTCTCGACTTGCCGCTGCGAGAGGACTTGCCGGGTCGCTTTTTTACGATGGAGACGCCGTAGTCATTCTTCAGTACATCGACGACGGCCTCAAAGAACTGAGCCTTCTGACTCATCAACGCCAGCTGTTGCTCGAGTTCCTTGATGCGCTGTTCGGGCGTCTGGTTGTCGGGGTCAGGCATGGTGATGCTCCTGCCGGCGCGCACAGAAGCCCCCTGGCTCCAATCTTGCCGACCATGTTTACGCAACCATACCAGAACGGTGGAGCGGCCCTGAATGCCATAACGCACCTGAGCCTGTTTGTAGGTGAGCTCGCCTTTTTCAATCTGTTCGACCAGTGCCAGTTTAAAAGTCAGCGAGTAATCGCGCTGTGTCCGTTTCACACCTTGTCCCATCGGGTTCTCCATTTATTGGGGGGGAAAGGTGTAAACCATATTCAGGACGGGACAGGAGAAAACAATAAGGCCACCGCGATGCGGTGGCCTTTTTGTTTCTTGTAACAAGAATTTGGTGGAGCTACGCGGGATCGAACCGCGGACCTCTTGCATGCCATGCAAGCGCTCTCCCAGCTGAGCTATAACCCCGATTTGTGTGAATGACCGGCAGTCACTCTGAATTTGGTGGAGCTACGCGGGATCGAACCGCGGACCTCTTGCATGCCATGCAAGCGCTCTCCCAGCTGAGCTATAACCCCAAATTCGGCACTGAATGAATGGTTCTGGCGGCCATTCATCCTAAATAATGGTGGAGCTACGCGGGATCGAACCGCGGACCTCTTGCATGCCATGCAAGCGCTCTCCCAGCTGAGCTATAACCCCACAAAGGTCGGCTTGGGTGATACACACCGCACTGCCCTGGGTACTTCATGTCAATCAGGAACCTGGTGGAGCTACGCGGGATCGAACCGCGGACCTCTTGCATGCCATGCAAGCGCTCTCCCAGCTGAGCTATAACCCCTTTGATTCCAGATTGTTCGAGGAGAATTTGGTGGAGCTACGCGGGATCGAACCGCGGACCTCTTGCATGCCATGCAAGCGCTCTCCCAGCTGAGCTATAACCCCAACTCACCTCGGCGCCACCGAAGTTATCTCCGGCAACGGAGGCGCATGATAGGCATCACCCGCTTTGCTGTCAACCCTAAAATAACCGCGACTGATTCGTTTAGTCAAAATTGCAGCAGTTCGCTGTTTTTACCAGCAAGGCGCGTGCTATCTCTCTGTTTTATGTCACAAATCGGCTCAAGCACCTATACAGGAGAGGCCGTGCAGCAAGCCCCTTTCCCCGTGCAACGCCCCCCCGCTCTCAGACCTCTCTATGCTGGCTGGTAATCAGCTTCTCCCCCGTCACCTCGGGAAAGCCTTTCCATAAAGGGCATTGCATTTGAAAACCCTTTCCATGATTTATGTAAATTTACAACACGAAAAGTTGATCTGGCTCACAAATAGCCATAGGATCAAACCGTGACCCAGGTCACACAAAGCAACAAACCAACAGAGATATGAGGTGAAACCATGTTCGAGAATTTGGCAGTTCTGTTCCACCTGCGCGGTGCAACCACCAAGAACGGCGTTGTAGAGAAAGATGCCTATGCCCCCTCCACCCGTGAATACTACTTCCGCTACGGCAAGTAATTGCTGAAAGCCTTTCACGGAAAATGTAATAAAAAAACAACACACATCATCACACAGCCCTTTCGAGGCGCTGTCCTGTCCGGGCCAGATGTTCCACGGCCAAACCTGAACTCCACCAAACAAGAATGGGGCCCGCAGGCCCCATCTTTTATTGCTCCGGATTGTCATTGCACTGAATAGTGCGCTGGCTTGTCGGCAAGCCTTGTAACCCTGAAACGGCTCAGAGCTTGATCCAGGCATCGGCCCAGGCCGTACCCTTGCCCGGCTCATAAGCCCAGGCAGCACCTGCACACCAGCCGGTGTAGGGGTGCGGTTTGCACTCGTAGCTGGCACCGCCGTTGCTGACCCGCTCGCCCGCCTTGTAGGGAGTCCCCTCTTTATAGGCCGGATAGTCAGGCGGCGTTACGCCCCCCTCATCTCCTTTCACCAGCAGGCTATGGGTGGTGCTGCGGCTCAGATTACCTTCATCTGTGACCGTCAGTTTGATCTCCAGCTTGGTATCGCTGGCCGGCTTGGGCAGGGTCAACTCCAGAGTGACCTGATCCAGTGCCGGGGCAGATGCTCCAGCCGGGATAGTCCAGGCATAGGAGAGCGGCTTGCCTTCCGGATCGCTAGAGTGCTGGCCAGAGAGAGTCACCTTGCTGCCACCTTCGGCCTGCGCCGGGCCAGTGATATTGGCCACCGGCGGCAGGTTGGTGCCACCGCCGTTATCCTCGATCACCACCTCCGGATAGAAGTGCTGAACGCAGCGGCTGTAATCCCCTGCCTTGAAGGCGCTGAAACGGGTCTGGTAGCCCACCAGCTTGCACGCGTAACTCTTGCCGCCGTTGGGGTTCTCTGCCACATAGCTCCAGTCCTGCTCCCAATAGATGGGCAAGGCACCGGCGCCATTGTCATCAAACACCTTCATGTTCTTGCAACCCAGCACCTCGTCGGATGGCACCGCCACCCCGAGGTAGTTGGCAAACTCGCGGTAGTAGTTGATGCGGTTCTGGGACTGGGCATGCTCGACCGGACCACCGCACTCCACCCCGCCGTTGATGATCTGGGTGGTGACCCCGAAGCCCGGCACCAGACCGTTCTGCTTGTCATGGTCATTCGGCTGCCAGGTGCCATCGATGACGTGGAGCATGGAGGGCTTGGGCGGCTGCGGATAGGTATAGAAGAACACCGCACTGGCGAGGTTCAGCCAGGTGTCGGCCACCAGATCGGGGCGGTCGAGCAGGGTGCGCACCGTGCCGAACATCGCCTCGGAGAAGGGGCCATAGTTGTAGTTGTAGGAGAGCTGCTTGGCACCGCGGCCAAAGTAGCTCTTGAACTCGCCATTGTCGAACGTACCGCACGGCCACTGCTGACCCTGCCACACATCGGGGCGGCACTCGGCGTTGTAACCGCCGCGCATGGTCTCATTCCATCCCATCTCGCGCACGTAGACCAGCGCCTGACGCCACTCGGCCTCCGGGCGCCAGTTTTCATGGCCGCCAGTCTCCTGGGCGAAGTGGGCGAACATGGTTGCCAACGTCTTGCGGCAGATGGCATCGGCATCGCGGCCATCGCTGTAGTCGCTGCACAGGGCCGGGAACTTGGCCGCCGCCTGCAGCAGGCCGCGATAGGTGTACTCGGGGGCGCGTAGCGGGAAGAGGTAGTTGAACTGGCTCTCGCTCAGCAGGCTTTCGACCCGCTTGACGTTGCCCGGGTTGTCGGCACGACCCGGCAGCACCGCCTCGACCACCAGATTGTCACGGGTAGCGATGGAAGCCTTGACCGCTTCCATCGCCGGGAAGTCGGTCAGCGCCTTCTCTTTGGCATCCAGCTCGGCCTGGCTCATATAGACGGGGGTGGTACTGCCATCCGGCGGGGTAGGGGTCGGCGGATTGGGCTTGTCATCGCCGCCAGTGTCCGGCGGGGTCACTTCCCCTTCGCCGACAAGCTTCCACGGGGTATCCCACTCATTGGCGGTCGCCATGCCGGGAGTCTGACCCGGGTTGACCCACCACTTGGCCTCAAAAACCTCGCCGTTGTAATTGACCTGGCTGCCGCCCGGATAGGATTTGTTGATGTCGTATGCCTCGGCCGCCCACAGGTGGCCGCTCAGCAGCATGCCGGCAAGCAGAAGGGTGATGCGGTTTTTTTTCATTATTGTTGCTCTCTATGGTTTTGTGGCAAAAGGCGGAGTCCGCCTGAGCAGGCTCCGCCATCTTCATCATGGACTCAACCTAGGGGCAGCTTGCCGCCCCGACATCCAGCCAGACATCGTGCTTGCCCGGCTCGTTGCCTTGAGTCCACCACTTGGCCTTCCACTGACGGCCGTTGTGGTTGGTCAGCTCCCCGCCGTTGTAGGCAACGGTCGCGCTCCAGCCCAGCTCAACCTGACTCGCCAGCGCCCACTGATCGGCGGCGCGGCCCGGTTCATTGCCCTGAGTCCAATACTTGGCACGCCAGACCAGCTGGTTGTGGCTCACCTTGTCACCGCCGTTGTAGACCTTGCTGGCCTGCCATGCGGGAACATTCGCCGCTTCCGGATCTGTGGTGTTGCAAGAGCCGTCGACCACGGGCGCCAGCGTCAGCACGACGCGCCCTTCGCTCTGATGTACCCCATCCGAGACGCTCACACTCAGCTCATGCTGCTCGCTGGTGGTGACTGCCGGCGGCAGCAGACGCAGGTTGGCGCTGGTCTCGCCTTCCGCCTGCCAGCCCGCCGGAAAGTGCCAGCGGTAGCTGAGCGCGTCGCCCTCGGGATCCCTCGCCTCGGCAGTGACGGTCAGCCACTCACCGCCGATGCCGCCGAGCTGCGCCGGTACGGTCACTACCGGAGGCTGGTTCTCAACCACGCCCTGCTCCAGCGGCCGCCCGTTGACGGTAAAGGAGAGCGCCTGCTGCGGTGGCAACAAGCTCTGTTGTACCAGCGTCTGGCCACGGCACTGGATAGTGGCGCGACCGGGCTCGCTGGCGGTGGGCAGGTTGATGTGGAACTTGTTCATGACACTGCTGGCCGCTCTGTGATTGGCCAGCCTGAAGCGCTGTAGACCATCGCGAGTCTCCACCTGCAACTGGCAGTCATTGCCGGACAGGGTGTTGCTGTCATCCGGATAGGTGAAGCCGTAGGCGCCGTGCAGAGCCGGATAGATGTAGCTGCGCAGGGCTCCTTGCGGATCGTAATAGCCCACCAGGGTGGTCACCGGCACGCCGAACTGCTCGGGCTTGCGCGCAACCTTGGTATCGATGGGGGAGACCTCCACCCAGCTCTGGCCATCCGAGGTGAAGCTCTTCTTGAAGCCCCTGCTCACCAGGATATCCTTGCCGTTGATAAAGAGGCGACTGTTGTAACCGGCCCCATGATCGATGGTCAGACTGCGCCCACGGTTGTCCGCAGAGGCAACCGGCACCCGGATATCACGAGTCCAGCGCCCATCCCACATGGCGACCCTGACCAAGCCGTAATCCGCCAGCAGGGCACTTAGCCCGGCCTCGCTCAGGGCATCCATGGGGGCATCGACCCTCTCGATCCCCTCGATTGTGTGCTGATAGGGCTCCATTCTGGACGTCGCACTGTTCCACTTGCTAAAGCCGGTGGCCGAGTTGGCATCGAACACCGCCTTGCTTTCCAGAAAACGCTGGATGATGGCGGCAGAATTGGGGGTATAGAGGGTGAAACGGTTGGCACCGGAGAGAGGGCTGCCACCCGCCATCGCATCGTAGCCAAACTTGCGGCCATCGAACGGTGGCTGGCACTGGCCATCCAGACAGGCATCCTCATTGGTGCGGGTCGGCGAGAAGTTGGGGATGAAACGGTATTTGTCACTGTCCCAGCCCCAGCTGGAGTTGAGCTGATCGGCACTGCGGTGAACCGAGCCACGGAAGCCATCCACATAGTGGCCAAGGCCGAAGTTATGGCCCACTTCGTGGCTGAACTCGTTGCCCAGCGAATCATCCAGCGTGACGATGCCACCGCCGCCGGAGCCACCGTGCACCTGAACCCCATTGGCATATTTGCCGCGGCTGTTGTGCGCCGTCAGCTGAGCCACCACAAAGGGATGGCTCCCCTCCCCTTCACCGGCACTGCTGTTGATGCCGTAGTTGGCATTGTCGATCCCGTGGGAGATAAGCTCCTTGCCGATGCGCTGACGCATGGTGCCGCCATGCCAGCCCCCTTCGCTCGGGTCAAAGTCGGTCAGCAATGTGCCGTTGGGCAGCATCACCTCAGGCAGGGAGAGCGGTGCATACTGACTGACAATCATCCGGCTGGCCGGAATGGTCTGGAAGTATTCGCGATGGGCCTCCTTGTCATTGGCAAAGGCAAAGCGATCCCGTGGCGTGGTGAGCATGCCGATGTCGATGGTGTGCAGCAGCAGCTCGCCGGGGGCGCCGACCTTGATATCACGCAGTTCACCACTGAGATTGCCCTGACGAACGGAGAGGGTCAGTCCGGGCTGGATCCACTCGGCAGGCAGCTCGCCGCTCCAGGTATCCGCTGCATAGGTGATGCGGTTGTTCTCCAGCTCCCCCTCGCGGAACCACTGCCCATTGGCAAACTTGAACTGCAGGGTCTGGCCACGGGAGACGGTCACCTGTCGCTCGCCATAGAAGGCCGTCGAGTTATAACCGGCGCTGGAGCGGATCCGCACCATCTTGCCCTCCAGCTCCGGGCTCACGGGCAGGTAGATATCCCGAACCCAGCGGCCGTCGGCGGTCTGGATCTCCACCAGCGCGCGACCAGTCAGCCGATCCTTGAGGAAGGCGCCGCTCTTGTCGCTCAGTTTGGCCAAATCAGCACTGCTGCTGATGATGGCAGTGCTGCCGCTCTCCGGGATGAAGCTCACTCCGCCTTCGGGAACCCCCGCGAGGTGGTAGACCGTCTCGGGCAACGCCGATGGCGGTGACAGGGTCAGGGTGCCAAGCAGCTTGCCGATGCCGTCGCGGGCCTCCACCGTCATCGGGGTCACCCCGTCGGCCTGGAGCGGTTTCACCAGCAACAGGCTCTTGCGCAGGCTGGTCAGGATGGGTTGGCGATCCCCCTCCTTGGGATGAGACGGCAGGATCTGGCTCTGGGCAAACTGCACACTGGCAGCCAGGCTACCCGCCAGATCGCTTTGCGGTGTCGTGTCATTGAATATCAGGGGCGAGGTGGCGGCAGACAGGGGGCCAGCCGCCAGGGTTGTCATGATGAGGGCAGCGATTCGGGTCACATTTGTGGTCATTGTCGGGTTCTCGTTCATATTGCTACCGGGAATGAGGGGCATGTCGCCATGCCCCGTCATCGGTGAGGAGGCCTCAGTTACAGCTTGCAGCCCCGATATCCAGCCAGACATCGTGCTTGCCCGGCTCATTACCCTGAGTCCACCACTTGGCCTTCCACTGACGGCCGTTGTGGTTGGTGAGATCCCCGCCGTTGTAGGCAACGGCTGCGTTCCAGCCCAGATCAACCTGACTCACCAGCGCCCACTGATCGGCGGCGCGGCTCGGCTCATTACCCTGAGTCCAGTACTTGGCACGCCATACCAGCTGGTTATGGCTCACCTTGTCACCACCGTTGTAGACCTTGCTGGCCTGCCATGCGGGAACGTTGGCTGCTTCCGGATCTGTGGTATTGCAAGAGCCACCCTCACCACCTTCGTTGATTGGCGTGACGGTGAGACGGGTGGCCGCGTTGGCATCGAGTGCGCCATCGGAGACGGTCACTGAAAGGTCATAACCGGTTTCGGTATCCACCGCCGGGCCGGTGACCACCAGGGTGGCACTGTTCTGACCGGTCGCCGTGATACCGGCAGGCACTTGCCATTGATAGATCAGCTCGTCGTCGTTGGGGTCGGATGCCTTGGCGGTGATGGTAACTTGCTTGCCCTCTTCCACCTTGACGCTGGCGGGCAGAGTGACCACCGGAGGCAGGTTGGGCTGCGGCGCCTTGTTGGTCACCACCACCTGATCCCTGGCGGTCAGTTGATGGTCATCGGTCACCGTCAGCTCGAACACCAGATTGATGTCGGCGGACACGGCATCGAGTACAACCCGGGCCTTGGCCTGAGTGGCATCAAGCAGAGCGGCCTGCGGGCCGGAGACCTGCTTCCAGCTGTAGGTCAGAGAGCCTTTTTCCGGATCATAGGAGGCTGAGCCATCCAGCGTCAGGGTAGCCGGGCCGGTCACCGCCACATCGCTGCCTGCGTTAGCCACTGGCGGCTTGTTGGCTGGTGGGGTAACCCCTTCACCGTGACCGAGACCTTCATGCATGGCGTTGAGGATGTCGCCATTGTCGGCATCGATCTCCCAGGAGAAGAGCCCGCCCAGCTTGTTGGCCAGCACGTATTGGCCTTTCGCCTTGACCGAGCGCTCGTCGTCATAGGTGATCAGCTCGCCGGTGGAGGGCTTGAACAGGGTGGCCGCTTCGGCAGTCTCGTCGTAGTTGTACTCCCAGCCTGCGCCCATATGGCTGTTGACGATGTGGCGATAATCCAGCACGCCATCTTCCCAGGTGCCTTTGATCTTGCCGGTGGCGGTGCCGGTGAAGGGATCGTTGCCCTGATATCCGCTCACCCCTTTCCAGCCGCGACCGTAGGCGGCGGCACCGATCACCAGCTTCCCGGAGTCGACCCCCTGCGCCAGCAACTGCTGCACCGCTGCATCAGTGTTGTAGCGCTTGTTGGCCGAGCCGTTGGTGGCCTGATAGAGGTTGGCCTGATGACCCAGGGAGGTATTGCTCCAGGCACCGTTGTAGTCGTAACTCATCACGAAGAGGTGGTC
This sequence comes from Aeromonas sp. FDAARGOS 1416, assembly GCF_019048085.1. Classification (NCBI taxonomy): domain Bacteria; kingdom Pseudomonadati; phylum Pseudomonadota; class Gammaproteobacteria; order Aeromonadales; family Aeromonadaceae; genus Aeromonas; species Aeromonas sp. FDAARGOS 1416. The sequence goes on from NZ_CP077301.1 coordinate 2,736,406, forward strand.
CATGTACTGCTGGGCAGCCTTGTAATCCACATCCTCAATCTTGTCGTAACCGGCACCGATGGCGGAGGTGAGCTGATAGGTGCGACCGGTCTCGGCCTCCAGCTCGTCGAGCATGGCGCGCAGATCCTTCATGATCAGCACATAGGTTTCACCATCTTTGGTCTTGTCCCCCAGATTGGGGTTGGCGCCATCGCCGCCCGGGAACTCATAGTCGATATCGACGCCGTCGAAGAACTTCCAGGTCTGCAGGAACTCTTTGACCGAGGCGACGAACACGTCACGCTTGGCCTTGTCATGCATGAAGAAGAAGGGGTCGGAGAGGGTCCAGCCACCGACGGAGGGGAGGATCTTCAGGTCCGGATAGGCCTGTTTGAGGGCCATCAGATTACCGAAGTTGCCCTTGTAGGGCTCATCCCAGGCGACCAGTGACCCCTGCCCTTTTTGCAGCGCGGCCCAGGGATCGTGAATGGCGACCTGGAAATCCTTGCGCCCGGAGCAGGCACGTTGCAACGCCTGGAAGCTGCCAGAAATCTCTTTGAGGCTGTCGTTGAGGCCATCACCGCCACAGATCGGGGTGAAGCCATAGAGGATATGGGTCAGGTTCTGGGCTGGCAGCTTGTCCACGGTGAAGTTGCGATCATAGACCCCCCACTCCACATAGTAGGTGCCGACCACCTTGCCGGACTTGTTGACATAGGGTTTGTTATTCTCCTGAAGGGCAGGCTTGAGCGGTGCAAGGTGGCTGCCGTCGGTATCGGCGACCACGATCTCCTTGGCATCAGACAGGGTACAGCCATCGCCGTTGCACAGCGCGACCTGCATCTGATAGCGCCCCCCCTTGTGCACCTTGAAGGTGGCGGTACCCGCGGCGGAAGAGGGACCGGACCAGACTTCCTTGCCATCCAGCAGCACCTTGGCACTCTGGCCAATATCGCCGTTCCAGAGATTCCAGGTGACGGTCACATCGGCGCCATCCTTCACCTTGACCAGCTCGTTATAAGCGGTCGCGGACTGGTTGACTTCGACGATGGCAAACTTGGTGGGGCCCCAACCGATGGCGGGTTTGCCGGGAGCTGCCGCATAAGCGGCGGAGGAGGCGAGCAGGGTGCCGACCATCATGGCCAGCAGTGCAGGTTTTGGACTTAGCATATTGCTTTCCTTTTCGTTATGGGAAAAACGAAAGGGCAACGCAACACGACAGGTGACACAAAAACGGCCACCCCTTGGCAAGGGCAGCCTGCATTCTACTGTGGTGGCCCCGCTATCCTAGGTCGCCTTGACCCTTAGACCGGAAGCTTTGCGTCCCGACTTTTCAATCGGTTTGCCCTTGTCACAACATTATTTCTGGCGATAAATAATCGCCGATTGACTGTAGGGTAATTCTGATAAGTAAGCAAATCGGACCATTGCCAGCCCACCAGTTACCAACCCCGACAATTACCCACTTTCAAGAAATTAATGTTTAAAAAACAGCCGGATATGCAGACCTAATCTCATCACCTCCAACCAGATACCTCACACCATTTTTTTGATCCGCATCACACAAAATTGAGAAAAATCAATGAGTAAGAACAATATGCGACAAAAGACCCATCTGTATCGCAACTAATGAATTTATAATCGCCGCTTTGCATGGCCAGCAGGTGTCTTCATGCCCAGCGAATTGCCCTCACGCACCCGGTTATCCAGATACGACAAATTTGTTCGTTTGACGATTTATGCCTTGCCACTGGCCGGGATGATCTGGCTTATCAACAGCCTCAATGGCTGGCAAAGGGCAGCGTGCGGCACAGATGCCAGCTATCGGGGAGAGCATTAATCACTAGGCAAGAGTGAGCACTTTGCAGGGACACGAGAGAAGCTGGGGGAAACCGGTTGGCAGAACCGCCAGAATGTGGAGATGCGGGGAGAAAAAAACGGGGCATGACTGGCATGCCCCGCCACCATTCAATGCTTATTTACAGCTGACGGCTCCCACATCCTGCCAGACGTCGTGTTTGCCGGGCTCATTGCCCTTGGTCCAGTACTGCGCCTTCCACTGACGGCCGTTATGGGTGGTGAGCTCGCCACCGTTGTAGGCCACATTGGCATCCCAACCCAGTTGCACCTTGCTCACCAGCAACCACTGATCCGCAGTGCGGCTCGGCTCGTTGCCCTGGGTCCAGTACTTGGCCTGCCACACCAGCTGGTTGTGGCTCACCTTGTCGCCGCTGTTATAGGTGCTGGCCGCTTTCCAGACTGGCCAGTTGGCCGCATCCGGATCGGTCGCCGTGCAACCACCGCCGCTGCTGGCCGGTTTGACCGTCAGACGGGTTGCCGCACTGGCATCCAGCCCGCCGTCGGAGACAGTGACGCTCAGGTCATAGCCGGTGTCGCTGGTGACGCTCGGGCCGGTGACCACCAGAGTGGCGCTGTTCTGACCCGTTGCGGTGATGCCTGCCGGCACACTCCACTGATAAGTCAACGGATCACCGTTCGGATCGGAGGCGGTCGCCTTGATGGTCACCTGCTTGCCCGCCTCCACAGAGGCCGTAGCAGGTACACTCACCACCGGCGCCAGATTGGCCTGCGGCGCCTTATTGGTGACAACAACCTGATCCTTGGCACTCAACTGCTGGTCATCGGTCACCGTCAGCTCGAACACCAGATTGATGTCGGCAGTCACAGCATCCAGCACCACGCGGGCCTTGGCCTGAGTGGCATCGAGCAGGGCAGCCTGCGGGCCGGAGATCTGCTTCCAGCTGTAATTGAGAGTGCTGTTTTCCGGATCGTGGGAGGCCGATCCATCCAGCGTCACCTCGGTCGGGCCGGTCACCTTGAGGTCACTGCCCGCGTTGGCCAGCGGCGGCTTGTTGGCTGGTGGAGTAGTCCCCTCGCCGTGGCCCAGCCCCTCGTGCATGGCGTTGAGGATGTCACCGTTGTCGGCATCGATCTCCCAGGAGAAGAGGCCACCGAGCTTATTGGCCAGCACATACTGCCCCTTGGCCTTGACCGAGCGATCGTTGTCATAGGTGATCAGATCGCCGGTCGCCGCCTTGAACAGATAGGGCGCCTCGGCCACCTCGTCGTAGCCCTTCTCCCAGCCAGCCCCCATTCGGTTGTTGACGATGTCGCGGTAATCCACCACCCCGTCCTCCCAGGTGCCTTTCACCTTGCCGGTCGCCTTGCCGGTGAAGGGGTTGTTGCCCTGATAGCCGCTCACGCCAGTCCAACCACGGCCATACATGGCGGCACCGACCACCAGCTTGCCGGGGTCAACCCCCTGCGCCAGCAGCTGATTGACCGCCTTGTCGGTGGTGTACTTGGTATCGGGGTCCCAGCTCGCTGCATAGAGGTTGGTCTGGTGGCCCAGCTCGGTGTTGCTCCATGCGCCGTTGTAGTCGTAGGTCATCATGAAGATGTGGTCCATGTAGGGCTGGGCCGCCTTGTAGTCCACATCCTGGATCTTGTCGCCCCCCGCGCCAATGGCGGAAGTGAGCTCATACTGGCGACCGGTCTCGGCCTCCAGCTCGTCGAGCATAGCCCGCAGCTCCTTCATCAGGGCCACATAGGTGGCACCATCACTCGGGCTGCCCAGTTTCGGGTTGGCGCCCTGTCCGCCCGGGTACTCCCAGTCGATATCCACACCATCGAAGAACTTCCAGGTCTGCAGGAACTCTTTCACCGAGCCGACAAACACGTCACGCTTGGTTTTGTCACCGAGGAAGTAGAAGGGGTCGGAGAGGGTCCAACCGCCGACCGAGGGGAGGATCTTGAGGTTCGGATAGGCCTGCTTGAGCGCCATCAGGGCGCCAAAGTTGCCCTTGTAGGGCTCGTCATGGGCGGTGAGGTTGCCTTGCGGCATCTGGATAGCGGCCCAGGGATCGTGCATAGCCACCTTGAAGTCGGCCCGGCCGGCGCACGCCCGTTGCAGCGCCTGGAAGCTCCCTTCGATCTCCTTGAGGCTGTCGTTGAGGCCATCCCCGCCGCAGATGGGGGTGAAACCATAGAGGATATGGGTCAGGTTCTGGGCCGGGATCTTGTCCACCGTAAACTTGCGGCCATAGACTCCCCACTCCACATAGTAAGTTCCCACCACCTTGCCGGACTTGTTGGCGTAGGGCTTGTTGTTCTCCTGCAGCGGCGCCTTGAGTGGCGCCAGATGGCTGCCGTCGGTATCGGCGACCACGATCTCCTTGGCATCAGAGAGGGTACAGCCATCGGCGTTGCACAGCGCCACCTGCATCTGGTAGCGCCCCCCTTTCTTCACCTTGAATTTGGCGCTGCCCGCCGCGGCCGAGGGGCCGGACCACACCTCCTGACCATTGAGCAGCACCTTGGCACTCTGGCCCAGATCGCCGCTCCAGAGGTTCCAGTTCACCTCCACATCGGCGGCATCCTTTACCTTGACCAGATTGTTGTAGGCAGTGGCCGCCTGATCGACTTCAACGATGGAAAACTTGGTGGGGCCCCATCCGATGGTCGGCTTGCCGGGCGCCGCAGCATAAGCGGACGAGGCGCAGCACAGACCGACCGCAAGGGCCAGCATGGTAGGCTTTGGACTTAGCATTTTTATATTTCCCTATTTCGTTATGTTGGCAACGAAAAGGGCTACGCCCTGACAGGTAACGCAGACGGCAGTGCGGCCTCTTGGCAAAGGTGCACAACAACCTGTGGTGGCCCCGCTATCTCAAGTACGGCTCATCCCTGGACCGGAAGCTTTGCGTCCCGATCTTGCGATCGGTTTGCCCTTCGGTTACTTCATTTGCGATGCAAAAAATCGCATCCCGACTATAGAGTGAGCCAATCCGGTCTGCCACTGTCGGCGTTCACCGACAGTGGCAAGCCAAAAGAGTAACTGGCAGCCATTACGCAGGAAGATGAAGAGATCTTCGCCAATAAACCTCTGTTTTCGGCATTCATCCATGACCACGGGTCACAGGATCATTGCGCGGTTTTGTGAGCCGGTTCACGGCTAGCCGCCCCGGCTGCGGCTAGCGCATCAGCAGGCTGTTCATCAGGGCCCGCAGTTTGAGTGGTTTGACCGGCTTGCTGATGTAGCCATACCCCCGCTCGCGGATCTGCGCCTGCAACTCGCTCTTGCGATCGGCACTGATGATGATGCCTCCCAGCTCGTCGCCACACACCCGCTGCAGGGCAGCGAGCGCCTCCAACCCGGTCTTGCCGTCGTCGAGGTGGTAGTCAGAGAGCACCAGTCTCGGCACAAACCCTTGTGCCACCAGCGCCTCGGCTTCGGCCAGATCGACGGCACAGCGCACCTCGCAGCCCCAACGGCCAAGCAGGGTGCTCATGGCGGTCAGAATGTCCCGCTCGTTGTCGATACAGAGCACGGCTACACCTTCCAGCTGGCTGTCACGCACCACCGGCGCCGCCAGCTGATGGGCCGTGACCGGCCGGGTCGCCAGATTGAGGGTCACCGCAAAGACCGATCCCTTGCCCGGCCAACTCTGCAAAGTGAGCTGATGACCGAGCACCAGCGAGATGCCACGGGCGATGGCGAGCCCCAGACCCAGCCCCTGCTCCTTGGCGGTGCGGGAGTGATCGAGGCGGGAGAACTCGTCAAAAATAGCCTCCTGCTTGTCCTGCGGGATGCCGGGGCCGTTGTCCCATACCTCGATGCGGATCTTGTCCCCCATCCGGCGGCAACCAAGTAGCACCCGGCCGCCCGGGTTGTAGCGAAACGCATTGGTCAGGAAGTTCTGCAGCACCCGGCGCAGCAGGCGCACATCGCTGTGCACCGCGTGCTTGCTCTCCACCACCGAGAAGTGGATCCCCCCCGCCTGCGCCAGCACCCCGAACTCCGCCTTCAGGTTGTCGAACAGCTCGTGCAGGGCGAAGTCGAGTTTCTTGGCTTTGAACTTGCCCGCCTCAAGGCGCGAGATATCGAGCAGATCGCTGATGAGATCCTCGGTCGCCCCCAGCGCATCGTCGATATGACGGGCGATGCGGGCAGGCTCCTCTTCTGCCGGCAGCATCTCCAGCAGGGAGGAGGTAAACAGCTTGGCCGCGTTGAGGGGCTGGGTCAGATCGTGGCTGACCGCCGCCAGAAAACGGCTCTTGGATTGATTGGCCCGCTCCACCTGCTGGTTGACCAGCAGCAGCTGGCGGTTGAGTTCAGAGAGCTCGCGGGTACGCTCGGCGACCCGCGCCTCCAGATGCTCGTTGGCTTCACGCAGCACCCGTTCGGCATCACGAAACGGCGTGATGTCGGTAAAGGTCATGACGAAACCACCGGCCGGCATGGGATTGCCCTGCATCTCGATCACCCGCCCGTCCGGACGCTCCCGCGCCGAGATATGGGCGCTACCGCGCTTCATAAAGGCGACCCGCCGCGCCACATGATCCTCGATATCACCGGAGCCACAGAGCCCCTGCTGGGCGTTGTAGCGGATGATCTCTTCAATAGGACGCCCTGCCTGAATAAGCCCGGGCGGATAGTGGAACAGCTCGATGTAACGGCGGTTCCAGGCCACCAGCCGAAGCTCCCTGTCCACCACCGAGATCCCCTGTCCGATATGCTCGATCGCCCCCTGCAGCAGGCCGCGGTTGAAGCGAAACACGTCGGAGGCCTCATCGACTATGGTGGCGATCTCCTCGAGCTGCATGTTGCGCCCCTGCAGGGCCGAGGCGAGCACCAACCGTGCCGACGAGGTACCAAACACCCCCGCCAGCAGCCGCTCGGTGTGGGCAATCAGCTCGGCCGAAGCCTGCATCTGGGGCGCAAGGGTGCCGCCCCGCTCTCCGGCGAAGCGACCAAAGGCACGCTTGACCCGGCTTGAGCCGACAAAACGAGCCGCCAGCATCTCCAGCTCCTTGACCGAGACCCGCGCCTGATAGAGGGCGGCGGTATCGCGGCTCGGCTTGCCGACAAAGTTGGCCGCTTGCAGCCGCTCGCTCACCGCAGGGCGCGACAGCAGCGAGCCTGCCACATAGCCGAGCAGGTTGAAGAGCAGGCTCAGGAAGATGCACCAGGCCCCGAGACTCAGCTCGCGAAACGCGGGCCAGTCCGGCGGCGCCAGCAGCTCGGCCAGCGGTGAACCGGCCAGCAGCCCGCTCTCCACCAGCAGGGTCACGAACCAGAGGCTAACCCCGAGGCTCAACCCAAGATAGACCCCCTTGCGATTGCCGTGACGCCAGTAGAGACCGAGCAGCAGGGCTGGCGCAAACTGGGCCACCGCGCCAAAGGAGAGATAGCCGATGCGCGACAAGCTGGTGAGATCGCCGAGCCAGAGGTAGAGCCCCCAGGCCGCCAGCAAGATCAGCAGGATGGCGCCACGGCGCACCTGCAACAGCAGCCGAACCAGCCGCTCGTCGCGCCCCTGCCGCCAGAAGCGGCGCAGCAGCACCGGCAGCACCAGATCGTTGCTCACCATGATCGCCAGTGCGATGGTGCAGACGATCACCATGCCGGTGGCCGCCGAGGTGCCGCCGAGAAACGCCAGCATCGCCATGCCATCGAAACCGAGGGCCATCGGCAGACTGATCACATAGGTGTCGGAGGCCATGTCAGCCCCCACCCACTGCTTGCCCGCCAGTGCCAGCGGCCAGATAAAGAGCCCCATCACGAACAGGTAGAGCGGGAAGATCCAGCGCGCCCAGTGCAGATCCTGCCCCTGATTGTTCTCCACCACAGTCACATGAAACTGGCGCGGCAGGCAGATGACGGCGCACATCGCCAGCACCGTATAGATGGCAAGCTCCAGCAGGTTGCCGGGGCTCACCGCCACCACCTGTGCAAAGAAGTCGCGGGTCACCTGTTCGTGAGCCTCGCCCGGTTTGCTCAGGATCAGCCAGAGGGCGAAGCCCCCCACCGCGATAAAGGCCAGCAATTTGACCACCGACTCGAAAGCGATGGCCACCACCATCCCCCTGTGGTGCTCGGTGGCATCGAGATGGCGGGTACCGAACAGGATGCTGAACAGCGCCAGCAGCAGGGTGACCCCGAGCGCCAGCTCGCTGGTATTGCTGGTCGGGCTGATGCCGCCGCTGTTGACCATCAGCAGATCCAGCCCGGTGACGATGGCTTTGAGCTGCAACACCAGATAAGGGAGGATCCCCATGATGGCGATGAGGGCGATCATCATGGCGAGCCGCTGGGATTTGCCGTAACGGGCGGCGATAAAGTCGGCGATGGAGGTGATGTGCTCGCGCTTGGCCACCAGAATAAGGCGGGCCAGCAGCCGCCAGCCAAACAGAAAGACCAGCATGGGGCCAAGGTAGATGGGCACCGGCGACCAGGGCGATTCACTCGCCTGCCCCACGGTGCCGAAGAAGGTCCAGGAGGTGCAGTAGACCGCCAGCGACAGGCTGTAGAGCAGCGGTTGTCCCTTGAGACGGTGCCGTTTGTGCTTGTCTGCCACGAAGGCGATCAGAAACAGCAGCCCCAGATAGGTGAGCGACAATCCGATCAGCAGCCATCCCTGGTGCATCGATAACTCCTTGTCCATGTTGAGTTTTTGTATACAGCCTCGCCAGTCTAGAGAGGCAGCAGTCAAAAGTCATCCCCTTCGGACAGATTGAAATTATCGTTTTTCAATAAGTTTTATCTTGACTGTATATCGCAAAACAATAAACATTGCCGATGTGAATATTGATAAACGATAAACTTTACCTTTCAGATAAAACCATCACAGTGAGGAATGAGATGATCTCCAACAAACTCGAACGCTCGAGCATGCTGATCGAATGGCTGCTGCTGCTGGCACTGCTGGCGACCCCTTTGATCACCTTGCTGGAGGTGTGGACCCCCTTCGGTGGTGCCGATTTTCTGCAGGAAAAGCTCAACACCATCTTGAGCCGCCCCGGCATCAATCCTGCCGACTATCCCCTTCACTTCTCCACCCGGCTACTCGGCACCCTGGTGCAGCTGTTGCCGGATCTGGTCTTTATGATGATGCTCTGGCAACTGCGTCAGCTGTTTCGCGGCTACCGCGCCGGTCTGCTCTTCACCTTCGAGCAGATCCGCCGCTATCGGCAGATCGGACTGCTGCTCTGTACAACCTTCCTGGTCGAATTGATCCTGACCCCCTTGCTGGATACGGTGCTCACCATGAGAGGCCCGGAAGTACTCGGTACCATAGCGCTGAGTACCTCCGATTTTCGGGTACTGCTGGCGGGACTGATCGTACTGGCGCTGGCACTGGTCATGCGCGAGGCCAAACTGCTGGCCGATGAACAGCAACTGACGGTGTGAGGAACGTATGCCCATTATCATCCGACTCGATGCCCTGCTGGCCGAGCGCAAAATGACCGCCCGCGAGCTGGCCCAGCGCATCGACATCACCGAGGCCAACCTCTCGATCCTCAAGAATGGCCACGCCAAGGCGGTGCGCTTCTCCACCCTGGAGGCCATCTGCCGTGAACTCAAATGCCAGCCCGGCGATCTGCTGGGCTACGAGCAGGAGCGCTAACCCCCTTATGAGTCGTCATATCACCCTGTTTGCCCTGTGGCTGCTGCCGCTGTGGGCCTGCGCTGGCAATGACGCGAGCGGCCCCCTTGCGCCTGCTGCGCACCTCGGCCCACGAGGCGGTGCATATCCTCAGCGCTCGCCACTCTGCTCCACAACCCACCTGGGTCAACGAGAGCCTCGCCGAGTACCTCGCCATCAAGGCGCTGCGCCGCTTTCGGCTGCATCAGGTCACGGCGGTCAATGAGCTGGCCGAGCGGGGCAAACAGATGCCCCATCGCGAGAGCGGCCTCTATCGGGCAGCTCGCGAGGTGCTGGCGGGCGATCGCTCCTACTACCCGCTCTTTTACGTCAAGGGGAGCGCCTTCTGGGAAGCGCTGGAGCGGGAACTGCAACACAATGACGTGACGCTGGCGCAACTGCTGCCCCAACTGGGCTGGCTGCCGGATGGACGCTTTGATGCCGCCTCCAATGAGCTGCTTGCCGGCACCATCGGCTCGGATACCTGGCGCCGTCTCAGCCGCCTCTATCTTGGCGAGCAGCAGTAACGCCGCAAACCGCAGCAACAAAAAAGGGAGAGCCGTGGCTCTCCCTTTTGTTAGGTGATGATTCAAATAGACAAATATCAGGCTGGAGCACTCTCTTGCGCAGACGGCGCAAAGGGGCGCAGCCGCAGGAAGAAGACCGGCAAGACCACCAGCACCATCAGGAAGAAGATGCCACCGCCGAGAGGCTCGAACAGCACGCCGCAAAGTGCCATCAGGGCCGCCACCGTCATGCCGAGGCCAAGGGCCGCATAGAGCGCCTGAGTCGGGATCAACTGCTCGGCCGGTAGCTGACGGGTCATGAAACGCACCGCCCCCAGATGGCTCATACCGAACGTCACCGAGTGGAGCAACTGCCCCAGTACCAGCACCCACAACTCGGTCGAAGCACCCAGCAATACCCAGCGCACCACACAACCGATGGCTCCGGCGATAAAGAGACTCTGGGCGCCAAAGCGTTGCAGGAAACGCTTGTCGGCGGCGAACATGCAGATCTCCGCCACCACCCCGAGCGCCCAGAGATAGCCGATGATGGTGCCGCTATACCCTTGCGCCTTCCAGTAGATGGCGCTGAAACCGTAATAGGCGGCGTGGCTCCCCTGCAGCAAAGCGGTCAGCAGCAGGAAACGGCGCACCGACGCGCTGCGCAGGGTTGCCAGCAAGGACGCCTTGGCGCGCTCGCCCTGACTATCCTGTGGCGCCGGATAAAGCGGCAGCCAGCTGAGCAGCAGCATCAGCACCAGCCCCGCCACCATGGTGTGCAAAATCCAGTCGCTCCCGAAGTTGCCCACCAGCGCCCCCACCAGGGTAGAGGCGACGATAAAGGCAAAGGAGCCGCACAGCCGCACCTTGCCGTAATCGAGGTGCGCTTGCACCACCATGCGGGTCGCCAGCGCCTCCCCCACTGGCATCAGGGTCGGATAGATAAAGTTCGCCAGCAGGGTCAAACCCACCAGCCACCAGAGGTTATGACTGAGATAGAAGCCGAGAAACGCCAGCAGACTGAGCAGGGAGAGCAACCGGGTAACCGGCAGCAGATGGCCCGCCCCCTTGATCTGCCCCATCACCATCAGGTTGCCGGCAAAGCGGATCGCCATCCCCGCCCCCAGCAGGAGACCAATCATCTCGGCGCTGACGCCCACCCCCTCCAGCCAGAGCGACCAGAACGGCAAGTAAGCGCCGTAGACAAAATAGAAGGCGCCGAAAAAGAGCGCTAACCAGGAGAACGCGGGCATAGATCCTCTGCAACCGGATGACGGGAGCAGAATGATAACCCATCCGCCCCCACAGATCCCGATGGAAACCCCGCTAAGAAAACGAAAAAACTTCAATAAAATTGAACTATTACCGAAGAGGTGGGGTCTACCTGGTAACACCTCCTCCTGGTTAGTGTTGCAATCCTTCCACCCGCCCATGGCGGGTTTCTTTTTTGTCCCCTAATCACTTTTTTTCATCACCAGGATCTGCATCTCGGATTCAAATTTAAATCCATCCTCACAACGAAAAATCATCTGGATACAACAAATCTTCGAGCTATCCTGCACCAAAACTATTTGTAGCGATAAAAAAACACCAGCGTTAAGCCGGCGTCAGGTAATATCAACTCACTATATAGTGCCAAAAACTTTAGTAATGCATAAATAGAGGAACTTATTTCTGGCCACTCAAATATTTTATCCTAGCCTTGGTCATCTCGGTTTGGCACTCATACAATTCCACTTTACCAGATATTGATAAGTTCGGATTATTTACAGATTCAATATTACCGCAATCATTCTCCTTCTGCCATACCCAAGAAATTTGTTCATTTTTCATCGATGCTCTGAAAGATGCTGGAATAGCTTTCCAGATTTTATTCAAGCGTGCATCCTCAGCTTCATAAGCCTGCTTGGCGATGGCAACTCGAGATGGGTCATTTTGTTTAACAATATCATCTTTAGTGATCGCCAGGTATGATGCCTTGGCTAATGACATTGGGGCATAATAAGTCTCCCCTAAAGCGACCGAAATGTCTTTTTCATTATCGGCCAGCCTTGCTTTATAAGAAACACCATTCCACGTAACATTGCCATTTTTATACAACCCATGACTTTCTCTAATAAACTCAGAGAACACGTCCGGGGCTTTCTGTGCTAACTCCCTGACTTCAACAGGAACAGTCATTGATACAGTCGCTACACATCGTAACTCTTGTGATGAATCACTTGTAGTCGAAACATCAGAGATGCTAACGGGAATTTTTTCGACTTGACTTTGAAAGAAATCGAGTTTTTCTGGTGATACTGACATCCTCGACAAGGCATTATCACGCAGAGCCTCTGTTAATGCGTTTACCGCATCCTCACGACCACATTTGAAAGGCTGTTTTTCCTCTTTTGAGTCAAAAATACCAGCATTGACAGCACTCGATAAACTCAACATTGAGATTAAAACAAGAGATTTAAAATTCATATCCAATTCAATCCTTAACATTAAAAAACAATTACAACAGTATCAAGCCTCATCAATTAGTAATGGATATCTCCTTTCACATATAAAGTATTCTAATTATAGAAATCCCTGCCAACAAAAGCCCCAACAATTAAAATGTTTTCAATGTTAAATTGGCACTAAAGAAAACTGATTGGCACCTAAATATATCCCAGTTTTTCAGCAGGGAAAGATACCAAGGGAGTTTACGTATCTGCAAAACGACCTTGAATTAACATCAACAGAAGTGCACCCTAAAGTAGGGTAAACAAGACTGTTGTATTCATCCTATAACCTAATATATTCATGAAAACTGAATGTAAAGCTTACTATATTAATCATAATAGTTTAATGGTCAGTTTTTCTTTGACAAAGAAGATTGGGAACCAAAACAATTTTTCAACTTACTCTTTATTGATTCACCATATTGCAGTTTTATTTTACCTTCAAGGTAAGCAGATGTATTCCATAATGATGCATCAGAATAAATGTATGATGCCCATCCAATACTACCACTACCATCAGTGTCATAAGTCAATTGCATACTAACTTCTTGGCCATCATCAGAATCTACAATAACATTTACATCCTTAGCCGAAACATATATAAAATCATAATTACTACTACGAACCGCATCCGCCAAATAGTCATAACATTGCAAGTTATTGCCAGCGATTGCATTACGTACAAATAAAACAAAAAATAAAAGCCATCTCATTCTTGCTACCAAACTATATTACTTATACAGAGACATCCGCATCACTTACGCCTTGCTTTGAGAAGACAAATGAAAAATAGAGAGTTCTATACACCCCCGAAAAATTAGGCTACGGTGCCTCGAGAAAATTATTTCTAGCGGCCATCAGTTGGTAAATGACTTTACTAATGTATTGGTGGTCAGAAAACTTATTTATAAAAAAATGAAGACAATAAGTTAAACTCAGCTGCACTTATCAAGCAACTTCAAATCAAGCTCTTTCCTATCTAGAACATAGCATTTAGTTGTTAATGGTGGACCATCCATTTCCACATCCATTTCCACATCCATTTCCACACCAGATACGATCATTAGATAACTCTTTACAATAGTATCCAGCCTTAAAGATCCTGACTCATAAGGATTGGGGAGCCTTGAAATTACAAGTCCTGTTTTAAGGTCGAGAACCTCACTACACACAGCGCCAGTACCACAGTTAAATGTGTACACAACATAGTGCCCAGCGAAGTTAGGCTTTTCCTTAATTGCTTTTTTTCTTGCCCAATCTATTTCATAAAAGCCAGTATCTTCTTCAGTAAGATCATGTGGACTTCCATAATAAACATCTTCTTTGTCAACGGAAAAATCATTAAAACTCACGCCTGCAATCACGCAGGATGGCATACAAAAGCAAAATACCACAATAAAAAAACAAAAATCTAAAAAAAGACTAACCTTCATACGAAAACCCTTTATCATAAAAGACTCTAATATTATTGGCGATCTCTGATTTCATTATTTTACCATCCCCATTCAAATCATGAAACTTGTTCCTGTTGTAGTTTTCTGACGGAGAGGAATAAACGGGGGCGTTACCATCTATCGCAATCGCTGAAGGAGCAAAAATGGAAAGATAAACATCTTCTAGCGACCATCTATTCGTGGGTACACCAAACATTTCAGCCTTACGAACAAAATACATTTTAACGTAATCCATTTGTTCAACATGATTCATTTTTGCTAACGCCTCTACTGTCGTACCTATTTCATTTGCGCTTACTCTCATTAATTGAATTAGGCCAGTAGCACTTGAGTAAGGATTTTTTATAGATGGGTCAAACCTCGTCCCTGTTTCAAGTGCTATACAAGCCATTATATAATTAGGATCAATTCCTAACTCGCCACCAACCTTGATTACTTTATTTCTAAACGCCTCACCGATCTGAATCCCATATAACTCAAAAACTCTCTTCATCCATATAAGCTCTCTTTTAACCACATTCTCGCAGCTAATTGAAAATGGATAAAAATGCAACATTTTTGGTCCAGCAATATGAACATGACTAAGCTTATCCATCCACCCCAATGCCTCCACCCGTTTAACCTCGTGTTCAACCAAAGGAGGGAGATCAGTGACTTTACAAAAAATAATTTTAAACTGCTCCATCATTATTTTCGAAGCTGGAACCCACCATTCACTACTATGCTTCACCACCATCCCTTTAACCCTGTCATAGTTTCCTATACTATCGACAGCATTCTCCAGTTTTTTAACTGTAAGTTCATCATCTTTCAATTCTTTATCATCTGAAGCATGACGATACAGGTTCAGGAAAAATGGGGGGATTTTAGCAGGATCCAGGGCACCATCACTATCAGAGCCATCAATCAGCGTGAAGCCTTGATCCTTCCACTCTTTGCTACTAACTACTGCCTCTGCTCGTGGATCGTCGCTAAACAGCTCAATGTGGACCATGTGCTTGCTCGACATTCCCCCTTCGGTAGAAGTTGGCGCTTCGTACATTCCTAGATAGCCAATGGTCTCGCCAGCACGAATTGGTACTGGTGTTGGCAATTCATACAGCTTACCCAAGTGAGTAGGCTCTTGGCGCTTAATCTCAATATTCTCTTCTTCTACACATAACCAAACAGGGCGACCAAGAGGCTGTACGACACAACGAGCCATTCGCCGCGCTCTACCGCGAACTTCCTGCCACTCGCACCTATGTGCATCAAAGCTGATCAGACTTCCAGCTGGTACACTAAAAACACTGTCACCAGCTACATAATGTCCTGTTTTCCCTTTTTGAGCTTTGGGGTCGGCACGACCAACCATATCTTCTTTCACACGAGCTTCTATTTTGTCATATACCCACATAGGTCTAACAATGTTGCCAACTTTCTCTATCGCACTTGGGTCTTGTGCCATCCAAAGGCTATCCATTCCTTTTGTGGCCAAAACCTCTTTGCTACTAGCACCATTACTCAGTACCTTTATACGAGCAAATTCGAACTCCCCTTGACCTGTTACATAACCACGTTGTGCAGTAACACCTTCGACAAGTTCGAATTCCTCTCCCGCTTTCAAGGTTAGTGCGGGAGGTTGGTAATCATGATTCGGTACACTATGACGCACCCGCCATCCCTTTTTTAACCGATAGCGGCTGTTTTTCGGCCATTTATCCCAAGGACATAAATGCATATATAGTGTGTAATAGGTAAATCCATTATCTTCTGCCCCCCTCCTTTTTTCAGAACTGCTCTCCTTCTGCGTAGAACCTTTATTTTCCTCTGCTGATTTGGGTTGTTTGAAATAATGGCGAACCAAGCAAAAAGAATTGGAATAGCGATATTCCCGCCCCTTAAAATTGCTGACAAGATAGTCAGGCATCATTCGAAAAGCTACAACCTCACCATCAGCCATACAGCGAACAGGATGAATATCTTTGACCCAAGGTGCTTTTTCATCACTAATATGAATACCACCATGCCAAGTGTTTAGGCCTAATAGATAATTAGCTTCATCGCCAAGAAGAGCAGCTAAATCCTTAGCATCTTTAAATTCACGACCATCTGATTGTGTAATTGGTAGACAAGATGCCCCTGTTATCTCATTTTTTACTATATTCGAAGCGGTATCACTATGAACTTCATCAGGATACTGTAAACCTGAAACATCAAATGCAAGAGGATCAACTTCTTCACGAGGGTTAGCCAGTGGCTGCCCAGACTTACGATGGCGATGGACTTCAAAATGAAGGTGCGGGCCAGTACTTCTGCCTGTTGAGCCAACAAATCCTACCGTAGAGCCTTTTGCTATCCGGTCACCAACGTTTAATCTAGATGACTCCTTCATGTGGGCATAGAGAGTATGGATAAATTCGCCATCTTTGTTTCGATGTTCAAGGATCACATAATGACCATATCCCCCTCTATTAAATTTTTTTAGTACTACCTTTCCATTACCGGCAGCAGGAATCGCCGTTCCTGATATTGCCCTAAAATCTACGCCTTTATGAGGCCTTGTTACCCCCATAAGACTTCTGGCACTACTAAATCGGCTTGTTAAAGAAAATGAAGCTCCAGGATTAAAAGCAGGCATGGTTACTCATCCTCTTTTACATTGTAGAGATTGCAATAAACTCGAGCGAATCCATCCTCAGGTAAAATATCTACGCTTGGTAAGCTTTTTTCGTTATCAGCCACATCTAATGTATAATGCTTTGATAAAACCCGACGAACAGTTTCTTCATCATTAAAAAAAACGATCCCCAAGTAGTCGCTGTTCTTTCCTGAAAGTGTTAATTCTTTTACATCAAGACCATAGAATTTTAATTTTCCATTAATGCAAAATGATGTAATATCTTCAGATTCCCAGCATACACTAAGTTTCGCGTTATTCTCTTTAAAAAAATATGCTTCTGGGCCGAACTGCTTCTGCTGCTGATCATAATAAACATTCTCAAAACGGCAATTATGCAAACCACTATATTGCTCTTCCAGAGTCCCCGCATAGGCACCTGACCATGCTATACAGCCAATAAACAGACTCCACCATTTACTCATCATTATTTCCCTCTTCCAGAAAAGCTCACCCTTGCAATTGGCTTCTCTTCTTTCAAGAGCGCCTCCATAGCCTTCTCGGTGGCAATCGCCTTGACCAGTTCAACCAGTTCCGGGGCTTTGACCACCTCAACCCCTTTGGGAGTAACGGGAGCCTGACCAGCCCAGCCAGAGCCTGCTCCCGGGCTGCCGCCGGCATTGAGTTTGATGGCGGGGCCGACCAGCTTGATGCCACTCGGGTCAACTTTGACAAAGCTTCCCCCCCCCTTGAGGGTGATCTCGGATCCCGCCTCCAGCACCAACTTGTCACCCACCTTGATATGCACCTCTTCACCGGCGTCCACCAACAGGGATTGGCCCAGTTTCTGGTGCAGGGAGGTATCCACCGTCAGTGAATAGTCCGCCTTGATGTGATCCCGTTTCTCGCCTTCAACTGTCAGGTGGTCATTGCCGAGGCTGGGCGGAGCGCCATCCTTGCCCGGCACCTTTCTGATGCGGGTGACCCGCTCGTTGTCGATGTCACGATGCTCGTCATGCTTGATGTGCCACGCAGCATCGTTCTCTATCAGCACATTCAGGTCTTTCTGACCGTGGATGTAAATCTCTTCCTGCCCAGCCTGGTCTTCAAAACGCAGCTCGTTAAAGCCCTCGCCCTTGTGGGTTTCGGTGCGCAGCACGGTGCGAGTCTTGTTGGCTGGCAGCTCATACGGCGGCCGGTTGGTGGCGTGATAGGTGCGCCCCGTCACGATAGGCTGGTCGGGGTCACCTTCGAGGAATGAGACGATAACCTCATGGCCGATGCGCGGAATCGCCATCATGCCGTACTGGCCACCGGCCCAGCCCTGGCTAACCCGTACCCAGCAGGAGCTCTGGTCGTTGGAGCTGCCGTAGCGGTCCCACGGGAACTGCAGCTTCACCCGGCCATGCTCGTCGCAGTAAATCTCCTCCCCCTCCGGGCCCACCACTATCGCGATTTGCGGGCCGTCCACCATCGGCTTGTAGGGTGCCTCGGGGCTGCCGATGCGGGCCCGCCAGGTGGTACTCGCTTTCACCACACCAAATTCGTTGTGGTAGACGGTCGGGCCGCTGCCGCCCTCCTCTTCCAAGGCCTGGGGTTGCTCACCGGTGTGGCGGATATGGACGATTTGCCAGTCGGTGTTGAGGCTGCCGTTGGGGTGTTCGGTCAATGAAAAGTGCTGGCCCGGCAGCAAGGCCGCGCTGTTGGATTTGCCGCTGCCCGCTACCGCGTCATTGCGCAGGGCATCGAGCCGGTGTTGGGCAAAGGCCTTGCCACTCAGGTCCTGCTTGTAGCGACCCGGATAGTCGAAGTGTTGATAGGTGTCGCGCTGGTGCTCCAGCTCTGCTCCCTGCTTTTTGTGGGAGAGGCCGTAAGCCGGCGTCTTGAAGCTGTAATCTTTGAGCTCCACATCCGAGGGGCGCACTGCCTCGCGGTAGTGGAACTGGCGAACATAGGGCCCTTGTTCCAGCGAGCGGTTGCCGAGGTTGAAGAAGAGCTCGGGGCCAGCGGTCAGGGCTGCGGCATCGTCAGCAAAGACGATGCGGTGTTTGCCTGCTTCAAACTCGTGGAAGTAGAACAAGCCCTCTTCAGCAGCGAGGCGGTTCACGAAATCGAGGTCGGTCTCGCGGTACTGCACGCAGTATTCCCGCTGGGCGTGCTCGTTTTTCAGGGCAAAGGCGTAGTCGGTGATGCCATGCTCTTGCAGCAGGATGCTGAGGATTTCATCGGGCTTCTGCGCCTGAAAGATGCGGGAGTTCTGGCGCAGCCCCAATCGCCACAGGGCGGGTTTGACGTTGAGGCTGTAACGGGTGCGGCGAAAGCCGCTGTCCCCTTGGGCAAACTCGCTCACTACCCCGCAGACCCGGCGTTGCAGCTCGCCGTTGTACCACACCATCAGCTCGCACGGCTGGTCCAGCACGGCGCCAAAGTCAACATCAGGCTGGCTGCTGGCCACCTCCAGCTGCAGATTGAACGGCCGATTCAGCCCCTCATCCAGCTGGAAACTGGCCACCACAAAGGTGCTCTCGGGCAACGCCCCCACCTTCACGGTAAATTGCAATCCGGTTTGATTAGCCATGGCTTTCCCCTCTTGTCACGGCCAAGCAGTGCCTGAGCCCTTGCCTACTCTCGCGCCCATACACGCCCTCACCGCGCGGCCACGCTACCGCCCTCTCCGGTGCCGCAAGGGCCACCAAAGATAAAGGGGTTAACAGGTTACGAGCGGGTCGGGTCTGCATCACAGGACACCCTTTAGTGCTTTGCCATCCCTCCGCACTCACCGGCAGGGGGATGACAAAACAGAAAAGCTCCAGCCAACCCGTTGGCCAGGCTGGAGAAAATGCACAGTACAAGAAGCCGGTTGAACAACCGGCTCAAAGACACATTACTACTTACAAGGAATACCAAAGTACCGAAGCAAGGCTTACGCCTCGATGGGCGCGCGCCAGTCGTCCGCACCGGAAGTACCGGCAACGGTGTGCTCCCAGTCAATCTTGCGGTAAGCCATGGAGACCTGGATAAGCTGGGTGAAGTCAGACTTCGCCGGGTCCTGGCAGTGGGGCATCTGGCAGTCGATGTCAACGATGGTGGCATCGGTCAGCACGGTAGAGAAGAAGTGCTCCTGCTTGCCCTCAACGGAGGTGCGGTACCACTTCAGGGTCACTTTCGGCAGCATTTCACCGGAAGCCAGAGAGTTGTACATCAGCGGCACAGCTTTGTTCAGCGCAACGGTGAACTTGAACGGCTTGTGGACACGCTGACCGGCAGGCTGACCGGATTGTGGGTCGGTCGGGACAGTCACAACGTGCTGGAACTCTTGTACCAGCATCTCGTCTTCGTGACCTTGTACGAAGATGTTGCCGACGGAATCGGAGGTGAAGGCACCGGCGGTGATATTGCCCTGGGTTTTACCTTCGATGCTGATATAACATGGAGTTGGCATGTGTATGCTCCTAAATAGATTGGTTAAACGAGATAGCACTCGACCAACCTTTAGCAGCGTCCATGCCATTTTTTTATTCCTTATTTATCAAATAATTACACTCCGCCAGTTCTCGCTCAACGCACAAGCACGCAATAAGTTGCCTAGAGTAGTGAATTTAATCGTGATTACTTGCCTAATCCGTATAAATCACCAGTTAGCGAGCAAGAAGTTGCTCTAAATAGATCATTTCTTCTTTTCAGGGCAAACTTCCAATCCTTTGCCAGTGCTAACTTTCCACTGGCTAAGCCCGCTCGGACAGAACAACCAGCTTGCAAGTAATCGCCCGCCTCGCAACTGTTTGTCGATTGTCACTCTGCTAGACTGCACTCTTTTCTGTTGCTCATTCATCTTGCAAAGGAGTGTTGGATGTCCGGATGTTCCTGGTGGGATAGATCCACCGGTTTTGCACTGCTGACCATTGTGCTATGGGCCTCGCTGGCGGCGCTGACGTCACGGGTCACCAGCGTGTCACCACTGGTGCTGGTCGGGCTGGTGCTGTTTTTCTGCGGGGTCGGGGCCTTGCCGTTCTGGCGCCAGTGGCGTGCTCGCTCTATTACCTGGATGGTGACGGTTACGGCATTACTGCTCTACCATCTGCTACTCTTTATGAGCTTTCGCCACGCCCCCGTGCTGGAGGCCAACCTCATCAACTACCTCTGGCCGCTCTGCATCATTCTGTTCACCCCGCTGTTGTTGCCCGGCCATCCACTCCATGCCCGTCATCTGCTGGCTGGCGCCTTTGGTCTGGCGGGTTCCATGCTGGTGATGGTCAATGGCGAGCTGCAACTGCAGCAGGCCTATCTGCCGGGATACCTGTTGGCGCTCGGTGCAGCTGTCGTCTGGGGAGCCTACTCGGTATTATCACGCCGTCTGCCGCCAGCCCCCGCCGTGATCACTGCGGCAGCCTGTCTGCCCGCAGGTTTGCTGGCACTGCTGCTTGCCCGTCTGCTGGAGGGGCCCCTGCCACTCGCGCAGATCCCCACCAGTGACTGGTGGCTGATCATCGGGCTGGCGCTGGGCCCGATGGGGGCGGCCTTTGTGACCTGGTATCTGGCACTGCGAGATGGCGATCCACGCCGGATCGGTGCCCTTGCCTACCTGACACCGCTGCTGAGTACTTTGCTGTTAGTGGCATTGAACGGAGAAGAGCTGACCTCGCGCCATCTGCTGGCCGGGGCACTTATCATGGGCGGCGCCCTGCTCGGTATGCTGGGCCAACGCAACAGAGCACTGGCATCCCCAGCCAGTTAAGTCGGTAAAATAGGGCCACCTGACCATGCTGTCATAAAAACGCCATCATCCCTGTTTAGGCTCGGGCCACGCTCCCCCATGGTCTGTGCTGACAGGAATTACCCCGTGAAAATCGCCCATTACGCCACCCTCTCCTCCCTTGTTTTGTTACTGGTCGCGGGAGGACAGGCGCTGGCCCTCTACCACGGCTGGCAGCAGCTTGCCCGTACCAATCAGGCCCAGCATCAGCACGAGACGCTGCAACAACTGGTGACAGTGACCCTGCAAAACAGCCTGCGTGACTACCTCAACAGCGGCGATCCGCAACAACTGACAGCAGCGGAGAAGGTCCGCCAGCAAGCGCTCTCCTCGCTGGCCGCTCAGGATGATGCCGTGGCAGCCCCGCTCAGACAGCAACTCGAACAAATGGCGCAGCGCATCGCGCACGACTATCAGGCCGCAGGCAAGCTCTCGGGCAACAGCCAGCTGCTGCTGCAAAATGCCGAGAGTGAGCTGGGCAGCCAGGCCATGGCGCTGATCCGCTATGGGGAGCAAGGTGCCAACACGGAACAATCTGCCGCGGCACAGCAATATCGCCGCGGTGCGGCCGAGATCCTGGCGGGCCTGCCGCGCCTCGCCCATTTGCGCCAAAGCTATATGGAGCAGGGCAATGAAAAGCTGCTCGAAGGGATCCGCTTCGAGCTGGAGGCACTGCAAAAACAGGCGCAAGCGCTGCAAGCCTTGCCGCTGCTCGGCCTGTATGAAGAGGCGCCCGCCGATGAGTTCACGCTGGGGGAGCCGGTACGCAAGGAGCTGGGAGATCAACCGCGCAGCGAATTACGCTCGCTGCTGGGTCGCTATCCGCAGGAATTGGCCAACAGCCGCACGGCGCTTCAGCAACAACAGGCTGGCCGCCAGACCGTGCAGCAAGACATCATGGCGATGTTGCAAGCGACCAGACAGATGGGGGAACAACTTGCCCACGAACGGCAAGCCGTCAATCAGGAGCTGGCCACCATCCTCGGCACGCTGGCGCTCTGTCTGGTGATAGTCGCCCTGCTGTTTGCGCTGGTGCAACGACGTTGGCTGCTCACCCCCTTGTTGCGACTGCGTGGAGCTTTTATGCAACTCGATCAGACGGGGCAGGCCGAGCCGTTGCCTACCGGGCGCGATCGCAACGAGCTGGCCGATATTGTTGCCAGCTACAATCGGCTGATCGGTCGTCTGCAACTGGACCAACAGCAAAAAGAGGGGCAGCTGTCAGCGGTATCCCTCAGCCTGCAAGGAATGGTCAGCCAGGTTGACGAGATCCATCACAGCACCCGCACCACCGAACAGGTGGTCGACGAGAGCGGCCAGATGATGGATGAGCTGAACCAGCTGGCCGGAGAGGTCCATCAGGTCGCTGCCGACATCGCCCAGCATGCCCACCATAACGAACAGGCGATGAGCCAGAGTGAAGATCTGGTGGGCAGCATGCTTCACGCTACTCATCAGACCGGACTGGCGATTGACGAGAGCGATGAGGCGCTGCAAGCCCTCACCCGCTCGGTTGCCGATGTGACGGCCATTGTCGATGTGATCGGTCATATCGCTCAGCAGACCAACTTGCTGGCCCTCAACGCCGCCATCGAAGCGGCCCGCGCAGGGGAACAGGGACGCGGCTTTGCGGTGGTCGCCGATGAGGTGCGCCACCTCTCGGCCAATACCCAGCAATCCCTCAACCAGATCACCGATATTCTGGGGCGCCTGACCCAATCCGGCGAACAACTTGGCACTGTACTGAACCGGATCACCAACGAATCAAGCCGCCAGCGGGCGCAGGCGGAACAACTGCGCCAGACCACCCAGGCAGTGCGGGAGATCGCCCGCAACACCGCAGTGATCGCCCTGCAGGGGGCCGACAACGCCAAAAGTCAGGAACACAAGCTGGCCAGTTTTGCCGATCTGATCGCCCGTATCCATCAGCATGCCCGTCAGGTGAGTCAGCTCTCGGTGCAGGTCTCCTCCCATATCCACCATCAGGCGCAGCAGATCCCCCGCATCCTCGGCCAGCAAGGCTGAACCCTATTCGCCCCAAATCTTTGCCAGCTCACTTTCCCTCGACCAGAGGGAAAGTTTTTTTGTAGCACAAAATTATCTGTTATCGGCAGGTTAACTGACACCTCTTCCCCCGTACCGGATGAAAACCCGCACTGGCGCTGGCTGCGGCCTCAAGAAAACGCTCTCATCACCGCGATACCTGCCATGAGGCTGTTTACGACCTTGCCCATGATTATTTGCACTCGGTCATACTTTTGAAACGTTGAGGGAACTTTTCATTGATATTTCGCACCGCGAACGTACTCTTGGGGTTGTCCGATAGCCAAGAATCGGAACATAAAAAAACAACATGTGATGATCAGGACTGCCAACTACAGATGTGCCAAGACATCCGGGTTTGCAGGTAGCCAAGACAAGATTTTTTGCCCTTCGGGGTTTTGATTGCAATGCCAATACCGAGCGGTAGGCCCGATGCCAACTGCCGGAAAAAAAAGCTAAGTCCATAAAATCAGGAGCAATAAAAATGGAAAAAGTGATCTTCAAGCGCGCCGCTTTGAGTGCCGCTGTGGTAGCCGCTCTGGTCGCCCCCGGTATGGCGTTGGCAGCTCAGGACATGATGAGCCCGGAATACGGCCAGTCCTATGAAACCTTCGTGAAAGACTCCAAACTGACCGGCGGTCTGTTCTACTTCCAGCGTGATCGCGACCGCAAAGATACTGGCGGCACAGGTGAGTACGCATCCAATCTGAGTCACGCAACGACTCAAGCCGCACTGAACTTTAACTCCGGTTACGCTTGGAATGTCGTTGGATTGGACTTGGGTGGCTATGGTGCCTATGACCTCACCGATGATCGCTCTCCTGCCAACCAAGAGAATGAATTTTCTTTCGCCGGTAGAAACTGGGATAACAACTTTAAAGATGGAAATGCCGGCAACGGTTTTAGCGTCACTAACGCAGCTCTGAAGTTCAAATTTGGTGACAGTGTTACAGCCAAAGGCGGCTATACCCAGCTCTATGTTCCAGGCGTTATCGGTGTTAACTGGTCTTATCAGCCGGGTACCTATCGTGGTGGTCAAATCGAAGGCAACTTTGGCGGTCTCTACCTGACCTACGCCATCGCAGATGAATACAAAGCACCATGGTTCAAAGAAACCCAAATTTTCTCACGAGCTAAATCCAAGCCGTGGGTTTCTGGCTACAGCCCGCAAGAAGAGCAATACAAGATCGATTACATCCATGGTATCGCTGCGCGCTATACCTTCGAAAATGGCACTGCTGTAACCGGTTCTTTCGGTCAATCCAAAGACTATATGGATAGCTACCACTTCAAACTGGCTCATAAGTTTGATGTGATTGGCGGTCTCTCCACCAGCTACCAATTCTACGGTTCCGAAACATCTGACTTTGATGCAAGTGCCGTTGCTGGCGGCGATTCAGGCAAGACCTACGATGGGCTGGCATGGCAACAAGCGCTGACCGCAGCTTGGAACTACGCCCAATACGGCTTCCGTCTGGAAGGTCTGTGGACCAAGGCTGAGGGTGATGAAGGCAACTACCTGCCCCGTCTGACCCGTGGCTACGCCAACTCTCAGGGCGCCAACGAAATTTGGTGGGACTCCCGCTCTGACTGGAACGCCAACAACGAAAAAGCGCTGTTCTTCGGCGTGACCCGTTCTCTGGATGACCTGGTTGGTGCCCCTGGCTGGTCTGTCGGTGTATCCGGTGCTTATGGCTGGGATATTGAGGATGGCTATGGCAAGAAGCATGCTTCCGGTGAAGATACTGAATGGGCAGCCAACTTCGATGTCAGCTATACCGTGCAGGATGGCAAGCTGAAAGGCACCCTGTTCAAGCTGCACTACACCGACTACAACAACGATCTGCCTAGCTGGGCATACCCGAACGTATTTGCGTCAGAGAAAGACGTCAAGTTCCACATCATCATGCCGCTTACCTTCATGTAATCAGGCAATACGATGTCAGCAAACCGGGCCACTTGGCCCGGTTTTCTTTTTGCCGGTTGGCAGGCTAACATGCGAGCCGGATAAGGATTTTATCCGCTCACCAGCCCGCACGCTTTTATCAGCAGTAACAAGGACGCCATCATGCCCCGTTTTGTTCTGATCACCGGTTGTTCCAGCGGTATTGGCCTCGCCGCCGCACAGGCGCTCGGGCAGCACGGTTTTACCGTGATCGCCTCGGCGCGCAAGGCGGAAGATGTGGCCCGTCTGCAGCAACAGGGATTGCTGGCGGTACAACTGGATCTGGCGGACCCAGCGTCCATCGAGCTGGGTGCCAGTGCGGCGCTCCATCTGGCAGGCGGGCGCCTCTATGGCCTGTTCAACAATGGCGCTTATGGCCAACCCGGGGCGCTGGAAGATCTGCCCACCGAGGCGCTCAGGGAGCAGTTCAATACCAACCTGTTTGGCTGGCACCATCTGATCCGTCAGGTGCTGCCGCCGATGCTGGAGGCCAAAGAGGGACGGATAGTGCAGAACAGCTCGGTGCTGGGACTGGTTGCCATGAAGTATCGCGGCGCCTACAACGCCAGCAAATTTGCGCTGGAAGGTTATAGCGATACCCTGCGCCTCGAACTGGCGGGTAGCGGGGTACATATCAGCCTGATTGAACCGGGCCCCATCGATACCCGTTTTCGTGCCAATGCCCGCAGCGCCTTCTTGCGGCACATCGATCCGGCCCAGAGCCGTCATCAGTCGGCCTACCGCCAGACCCTGACACGGCTGGAAAAAGAGGGGGCCACCAGCGGCTTTACCCTCCCAAGCGAAGCCTGCATCCCGCCGCTGCTCCATGCGCTGACCCACGCCCATCCCAAGGCGCGCTATCCGGTGACTACTCCGACCCGGCTGTTTGCCTTCCTGCGACGGGTATTGCCCACTCGCTGGCTCGATAAACTGCTGGCCAAATCGGCCTGATCCCGTGATGGGCGACAAGCATCCTGCCGCCCGGATTGAGTTAGCTGTATAGCGGCGTCACCCGACCCGCCAACCTGGTTTGTCCCTCTCTTCAATAGTGCTCGCCATTGCTGTAGTAGGCGCTCTTGACCAGAGGGATCACCTGCACCACCACATAGGTCTGCTCCCCCAGCACCCGTTTCAAATGGCGCGTGATAAGGCGCGCGGCGGCGTCCTGCATCTCTTGTGGCCGCTCGAACCAGTGCAACTCGACAAACGGAAATCCCGCCTCTGGCTCGCCGTTGCGGATCCAGCAGCTCTCCACCCGCTCCATGGTGACAAACTCCGGCTTGCCGCCGGTCAGCTCGCAAAGCTCGGCCAGCAGCGGGCCGCTCACCTGTTGCAGGGTCTCGAGCGCCACGGCGCGAAAACGAAGATGGGGCATGGCAAACCTCTTGGTTATCTGAAATGAGGACTTATCATAGGGGTTATTGTCAGCAAGAGAAGTCACCCGGCGCATATTAAGGATCCCCATGAGATTTCATCGCACCCTCTTTGCCTTCCTGCTCTGCCTGCTGCTACCGCTGCACGCCTTTGCCGATCCCGCCTTCTATCGGGTGAGCAAGGGCAACCAGCAACACTGGCTGCTGGGCTCCATCCATGCGGGCAAACCAGCCCTCTATCCTCTGCCCGAGTCAGTGGAGCGTGCCTGGCTGCAGAGTCGCGCACTGGTGATGGAGGTGGACATGAACAGCATCACGCCGGATCAGTGGCAACAGACCGGCTCACTCACCCGACTGGTGGATGGCAAACCGCTCAAGGATCATCTGCCTGCCGAGCTCTATCAACGCACCCTGATGGCGGGCGCCCGCTATGGCATCGACGAGGCTACCCTCGCCACCCTGCGCCCCTGGTTTGCCGCCATTACCCTGACCCAGGCCGCCATGGCCCGCTCCGACTTCAAGAGTGAACTCGGGATAGACCAGCACTTCGCTACCCGGGCCGCCAAAGAGGGCAAACCGGTAGTGGGTTTTGAAACCCTGCTGGAGCAGCTCGGTTATCTGGCCAGCGTGGGTGACAACCAGACCCTGATGCTCGCCAGCACCCTGGATGAGCTACCGATGCTGGAGAGTGGTTTCGCCGCCGTGATGAAGGCGTGGCAGCAGGGGGATGAGGCGACGCTGATCAATCTGCTCAAGGAGGAGATGGCCCCGCCCGCGCTACAGAGCTGGATGGAGCAGACTCTGCTGGCCGAGCGCAACCACAACTGGCTGAAGAAATGGTCCGCCCTGCCCAACGAGAGCTTTATCGTGGTAGGCGCCCTGCACCTTTACGGCGAACAGGGGTTGCTGGCGTTGCTGGAGCAGCAAGGGTGGCGCATTACCCCGCTCACCACACCGGGCCCTGTGCAGGCTCGGTAGCAAGGAGTCCAGTGAGAACGATCACAGATCGCGCTGGTTATTAAACAACCTGCAAGGGAGTTGATCGGGATCATCCCGGACGGGGCAAAGAGGTATTTATCATGCCTGTCATCAACCGGGTGACAGGAGCAATAAAATGGACTTTTGGCTGGACCTGATGTTTGGCAACAGCGTGGGATTGATGTCGATGCTGGTGATTATCGGCACCTTCTTGCTCATCAGCTCTTACGCGGCCTACTTCATCTACAAGGTGATGCACTCGCAACCGCCTCATTCACAGCAACCCCATTCTCAACAACCCAAAGAGGGCAAATAATCCTCTGACCACAGGCGGCAGTTCACACTGACCGCCTGTGCTGTTTTATGGTTCGCGACTGTGATTCCCGGGCCAGGCTGCACCTGTGTCCATGCCGGGTGCCCCTTATCTCCTCCCCCTTTCCCCGTTTTCTGTGCCGGTTGCGGCCGTTATAATGGCCCCCACTTTTTCTTATGGGGAGCCTGCCGTGTCTCATAACGACGAACTCTCGCTATTTATGAATGAAGTGGCCGACGTGCGGCCCATTCGCAGCGACAACATCCATCCCCATGCGGCCAAATCCGCCCCGACCGAGGCGCAGCTCGCTCGCCGTCAGGCTGCCACCGCCGAGCAACTCGCCCTCGACCACCTCACCATGGAGGCCATCGAGATGCGCGATCCGCACGAAATCGTCGGCTTCAAACGCGATGGGGTGCAGGAGGGGGTCTACAAGAAGCTGCGGCTCGGCAAATATGAGCTACAGGCAAGTCTGGACTTGCACCAGAAAACCCTCAATGAGGCGCGCCAGACGCTGGTGCAGTTCATTGCGGATTGTGAAGCCCGGGATATCCGCTGCCTGCTGATCCTGCACGGCAAGGGGGAGCGCAGCACCCCGCGCGCCCTGCTGAAAAGCTATTTGAGCGCCTGGTTGCCACAACTGCCCGCCGTCATGGCGATCCACAGCGCCGAGCGTCGCCACGGCGGCAGCGGTGCCCTCTATGTGCTGCTGCGTAAAAGCGAACGCAAAAAAGCGGAAAACCGCGAACGGCACCAGAAGCGGCTCGGCTAACCCGCCTCTCGCCACTACGCCTTTGGCCCACCAGCATGATGGTGGTCAACGATGCGGCGGCGGTGTTAGCATCGAACGGCCCCGAGCATGCCAGGTACGGGGCGGCATACCATCAGGGACGATAACAAGGACAATCCCATGTCATATCAAAAGCTTGAACAACATCAGCAGCAGATCCACCGCTTTAGCCACCTCGCCGCCATCTGCGGCTGGGATCAGGCGGCCATGATGCCGGAAGGGGGCAACGATGCTCGCGCCGAAGCGATGGCCGAACTCGGTCTGCTGGTCCACCAGAAGCGCACCGCTCCCGAGCTGGGCGACTGGATTGCCAAGGCCGAGAGTGAGCCGCTGGATGAAGTGCAACGGGCCAACCTCGGCGAGATCAAGCGCCAGTGGCAAGATGCCAGCCTGCTGCCCGGTGAGCTGGTCGAAGCGATGTCGCTCGCTGGCAGCAAGTGCGAACACGCCTGGCGCAGCCAGCGCAAGAACAACGACTGGGCCGGTTTTGCCCACAATCTCGAGGAGGTGGTGAAACTCTCCCGTGAAGTAGCGCAGCTGCGGGCCGATGCGCTTGGCGTGCGCCCCTACGACGCCATGCTGGCGCTCTATGAGCCGGGCATGACCAGCGCACGGCTCGATCAGATCTTCGGCGATCTCGCCAGCTGGCTGCCGAACCTTATTCAGATGGTGAGCGAACAGCAGAAGGGCGATGCCCTGCTGCTGCCGCAAGGCCCCTTCCCCATCCCGACCCAACAGGCGCTCGGTCAGGAGGTGATGGGACTACTCGGCTTTGATTTCGCCCACGGCCGCCTCGATGTGAGCAGTCACCCCTTCTGTGGCGGCGTGCCGACCGACGTGCGGATCACCACCCGCTATAACGAGCAGGAGTTTGTCTCCAGCCTGATGGGCATAGTGCACGAGACCGGCCACGCCCGTTACGAGCAGGGGCTGCCGCGCCATCTGCTGGGTCAGCCGGTGGCCGAGGCGCGCTCCATGGCGATCCACGAGAGTCAGAGCCTGTTTTGCGAGATGCAGCTGGGCCATCATCCGGCCTTCCTCGCGCTGCTGGCGCCACGTATTCGTCACCACTTCGGCGAGCAGGCGGCGTTTGCGCCGGACAATCTGGCCAAGCTCTACAGCCGGGTCGAGCCGGGCTTTATCCGGGTCGATGCGGACGAGGTGACCTATCCGGCCCACGTTATTCTGCGCTACGAGCTGGAGCGCGATCTGGTGGAAGGGAAGATCGAGGTGGCTGACATCCCCGAGCTGTGGGACGCCAAGATGCAGCAGTGGCTGGGGATCTCCACCAAGGGCAACTACCGCAATGGCTGCATGCAGGATATTCACTGGACCGACGGCTCGTTTGGCTATTTCCCGAGTTACACCCTGGGTGCCATGTATGCCGCCCAGCTGCGTTTTGCCCTCGAAAAAGAGCTGGGCAGCATGGGTGAGGTGATCGCGGCGGGCCGCCTGCCGGAGATCTTCGGCTGGCTCGGACGCCACATCTGGTCACAGGGGAGCCTGCACAGCACCGACGAGCTGGTGCGCCGAGCCACCGGTGAAGCGCTCAACCCGCACTGGCTGCGCCAGCATCTGGAACAGCGCTACCTGAAGTAATGAGCGCAGTAAGCTAACAGCAGAACGGGCCCTTTTTAGTTAACCACTACAGGGCCCCGTTTTTATGGCGGTTCATTTTTATGGCGGTGCATGGCACAGCACGCCGTCACGACAATGCTGTAAAAATAGGGAGTTCAGAGGAGGTCCGGGGAACCCAGCAACTCGCGCAGTTGCAGGATATTGCCCTCAGGATCGAAGGCGTTGCGCACCACAAAGCCGGGCCCCGTCCACTGCTGTGGCAGCAAACCGCCGCCGAGATCCGCCGCCTTCGCTTCTGCCCAAGCGAGGCTGGAGACGGTGAAGAACAGCTTGATGGCCCCCTCTTCCCGCAATTCCGGCGGCCGCTTGATAACAACTTGCCCGGCATAAGGCTCGGGAATGGCATGGATCAGCAGCTGGATATCGCTGTTTTCCAGCACCACCAACTGCTCATCCTGACTGCAGACCACCATCTGCAGCAATGTACGGTAAAAGTGGGTCAGCAAGCCCAGATCCTTGGCATAGATCAGGGCACCGGCGCGAGCGGGGCCAGACATGGAGCTCTCCTCAACAGTGAACGGCTGGGTGGACAGATCTCCACCTTCTCACAGTTGCGCGCCCCATTCGATCCTTTTTAGCGGCTCACCAGCCTCATTGCACAAAGTGCCACTGCCGCAGGGCCAGCGTTGGAGGCGGCCCCTGATCCTCCCCCAGATCTGCCATGCCCAGCGCCTCGTCATAGTGCACCCCGCCCGCACCGCTCTCGGTCAAGTGTTTTGCCCGCACCGCCCCGAACAGACCGCCACTTCCGCTGATCTTCATCTCGGTCAGCGGGGCATAGAGAGCGGCATAGAGCGGGGTATTACCCGATAGCTTGACCCCATCCTTGCCGCTATACGCGGAATAGAGGGAGATAGCAGGCGTACCGCCAGTGGTCAGCCCCTGCTTGGCTGCCGTCACCTCGGCACCGGCCCCGAGATCGACCTTGCCGCTGACGATCAGGGTCAGGCTGCTCCCCTCGCTCACCGTCAACTTGTTGCTGCCAGTCATGGTGAAATCCTTGTCGATCAGCAGCACCACATCCCCCTTGATGGTGAGTGTGGCATCGGCCCCCATATTGAGACTGTCGAGCTGATAAATGGTCTGATCCTTGCCAAACAGCTCCCCCTTGCCGGGTAGCGGCAGCCCGGGCTTGTGCTGGTTGCTGCTGGTTACCGAGCCAGTGGCGGGATCCGTGGTCAGCACCATCTGCTGGGTGGCGCCCAGCGTCAGCGGCCCATTGATGGGCAGTGTGGCAGGGGGAAACGATTTGGGCAGCGCGGCCACATTGAGCGGGTCACACACCTGCCCGGCTACCGGTGGCAGCTTGGGGTGAGTGCGGTATTGGGGATCCAGATACTTCTGATGCTTGGCATCAAGGAATGCCCCCTTCCCACCATAGTTCAACTTGTCGCCAGCAATGCTTGTGCCATGACCCATAGAGACATCACCATTGATCGCAACAGCTCCGGCAATATGCCCCCCTTGCAAGGCAAAATTTCCACTCCCGTTCACGCTGCCCTCAACCCTGACGACCCCATCAGAGGGAGAAATGGTGATATCGCCGCCAGCAAGTACATTACCCGCAACAGGTGAAGAGCCGTTCAAGGTCACCGAGCCGGTCGCCCGCACATCACCCCAGATGGGGGAGTGCCCGGCGAGCACTACATTGGCCTTGTCGCTGACAGTCGCCACCTTGGCGTTTTGCCCCTGATTAAGAGTCCCGGAAACAGACTCCTTGTACGCCCCCTTGCGCGAGTCGTAGCTGTCGATAAAACCGCTACCGGAGAGGCTTAGCCCTTCGCATGCCACCACCGAATCCTGAAAGATGAGATTGCCGGGCTCACGCTTGAGGGCAAACAGGGCATTAAGGCTGGCATTCCCCTCCAGATAGCGGCCATGGCTCTGCAACGCCAGCTTGCTCCCGGCGGAGGCATCCAGCTGATCTATGCTGAAGCGGCTGCCCGCCATGGCCCCTTCGCCCTTGCTTGGCACCTTCTGCACCAGTTGAGCCCACTCTATCCGTGGTTCAGCGCCAAGGGCCTGATGCAGGGCTCGATAACTCTCGTTCATCCCCTGTTCGGCACTGAGCTGTGCATTGATCTTCTTGTGAAAATTGCCGCTCAGGCGAGTCTGCAACTGGTTCTCCTGAATGCTGGTAAACACCAGCAGACTCGACAGCAGGCTCACTACCAGCACCACCAGCAGTACGGCTCCCCGCTGCCCCTGCAATCCCTTGTTCATCCCGCTCCCCCTGCTGTGGCGTTGGCACCGGATGTGGACAACGCTGCCGCCCAGACCGCCTTGCGGCGGGCCACCTGCACCTCGACTCCCGGCGCCAGAT
The DNA here is from genome assembly GCF_019048085.1 of Aeromonas sp. FDAARGOS 1416. Taxonomy (NCBI): domain Bacteria; kingdom Pseudomonadati; phylum Pseudomonadota; class Gammaproteobacteria; order Aeromonadales; family Aeromonadaceae; genus Aeromonas; species Aeromonas sp. FDAARGOS 1416. Next base: position 2,769,041 of record NZ_CP077301.1, read on the forward strand.
AGCTGGGCAGCCCTTCGGGCAAGATGCGGATATTGACCAGCGCCCCCTGCTGGCCGAATTCAAGATCCTGAAGATGTGCCAGCAACAGGCGCGGGCCATCCCCGTCATCGCAACTGAGTACCGGCGGCGTGAAGCGGTACTGCTCGGTAAAATCGGCGGTTTTCTGGTTGCCAAGGCAGGAGAGCACCTGACTGCCCCCCTCTACCTTGAAGGCCAGCGTCAGGCGATCAGGGGTGACCGCTATCAGCTGATCCGCCTGCTTGATGCTGTTGGTAAAGGTGAGAGTGGCAAAGCGCAGCACTTCGTTCGCCTGCTCCAGCGCCTTGCTCTGCTCGACCGTGCTCTTGATCGGGGCATAACCGGCAAAAATCGCCAGCATCAGCATCAGACCGAGCACCATGGAGATCATCAACTCGACGAGACTGACGCCTCGTTGCCGTGAGGGGACGCTCAGCATAAAGGCGGAAATCCTGCGTTCAGCTCCACCCGCTTGGCGCCGGAGACCCGCTCATCCTGCCACTCGATAGCGACCACAAAGTTGTCGCTATAACGGTTCGGCAGCACCAGCCGGTGGCCATCCTGCAGGGTGAAGCGGGCAAGAAAATCGGCCTGGGTGAACCGCTCGGGCTTGCGCTGCACTTCACACAGCGAACTCCAGATCTGCTCCACGCTGTTGCTCGCCTCGATCGTAGCCAGCGTGCTCTGCAAGCTGTAATGCGCCTGCTGCAACGAGACCACCTGCCCCTTGGCGAGACCGAGAAACACCATCACCGCCAACACCATGGAGACCATGATCTCCACCAGATTGAAGCCCTGCTGGCGGGCAAGTGCGGCGTGTCTCATGAGCAGCTCCCTTGCAGCAGCTGGCCGCTCGGGGCCACGCAGAGCACCCGCTGCTCACCGAGGCGATTGGCCAGAGTGATCTCGGCGTGGCTGCTGCTGCCGGTTGGCGCGATCTGGATAGGGTCAAACGGCTTGATCACCACACCGCCAACAGGTGCTGCCGCCTGACGCAGCAACTTGCTGTCAGCCATCACCTCCCAGCCACCGTTCTCGGTGCCCTGCAGCACCACCGGCAAGGTCAGCTTGACCGCTTCACTGCGGGCAAAACGGTAGGCAGACGCGAGCTCGGTCGCGCTGCGATCGAGCCGTTCGGCCGCGAGGCGCTGACTCATGGAGGGCAACCCGACCAATAGCAAGATGGCGGCGATGCCGACCGTGATCATCAACTCAATCAGAGTAAATCCGCGCACATTCATCTTATGATCCCCAGCAGTCATGGCGATTGGCCGCGCGATAACCGGTCTGATCGAGGGTCAGAGTGCCGCACTCATCCTGTTGTCGCGTCGTTGGAATGGCTTTGAGCAGGTAGTCCCCAGCATCTTGCTGGCTGTAGCTGAACTGGTAGAAATCCGTGTTGGAAGGGGTGGCAAACGTGTCGGGATAACGGCCCTGTTGGGTATAGATACGTTCGAGGGCGAGCGCCTGCTCCAGCAATTGCTGCTGCGCTTCGTAACGACGTCCCTGTTGCAGATAACCCTGATACGCTGGCAATGCGATGGCCGCGAGAATGCTGACAACCGTCATGGCGATCAACAACTCGATCAGACTAAACCCCCGGCAATGGGGCCATGCCTTACAGTCGTTCACTTATCATCCTTGGCAAGTGTTGTTATTGGTCGGCCCTGGGCCGCAAATGCGATGACTTAATAATCATAAAAAATTAACTGACTCGATTGAACAACACTAAATCGCCACACTCAATGTAAAAAAGATAATTATGTGATCTGTTATTAATTTTTAAGCAGTTTTCACCGCCACTAATCTCGCTAAGCAAATAAAGCTAGGCCAATCGTGCCTCCGACCCGTCCGTTATGCCCCCTTCTGCCGAGCCGAGACATATGAATAACAGCGTGACGAAAAGTGAACCCCGGCCGTGCAATGAAAGAGCAAAAAAACTTCGGCCAATTTTTGCTATCCCTGTCCGTTTCTGGCTAGTCACGGCCCCCGAGCCCTCTTACTCTTTTGCCATCTATTCCAGCAAAGCCGCCAACACCATGAATGCAAAGCCAAGCCCAGAGTCGTCACAAGATGGGGTGATCAACACCCTCAGCCGTGAACAGTGTCACGCCGCACGGCTCGCTCGCGACGCTCGCTTTGATGGCCGCTTCTTTACCGGCGTGCTCTCGACCGGCATCTACTGCCGGCCAGTCTGCCCGGCACGGCCACCCCACGAGCACAATGTGCGCTACTTCCAAAGCGCCGCTGCCGCCGAGCAGTATGGGCTGCGACCCTGCCTGCGCTGCCGCCCTGAGCTGGCCCCCGCCGCCCGTGGCGATCTGCCGGTTGAACTGGCACGTCTGCTGGCGCGCATCGATCGCGGAGAGCTGGCTGACGGCACGCTCGCTGAACTCGCCGCTGAGGCTGGGATCAGCGAACGCACCCTGCGCCGCCAGTTCGAGCAGCACCTCGGCGCCTCACCAAAGCAGGTGGAGCAGACACGCCGCCTGCTGCTCGCGAAACGACTGCTGACCGAAACCGGGCTGCCCATCACCGACATCGCGTTTGCCGCTGGCTTTGCCAGCATCCGCCGCTTCAATGACGCCTGGCTCAATGCCTACGGGCTGGCCCCGCGCACCCTGCGCCAGCAGGAGCAACACGATGACGAGCCAGAGCACATGAGCGCGCAGCCCCGCGGCGCAACCCTGACGCTGCAACTGCCCTATCGCCCCCCGTATGACGTAGCTGCCATGCTGACGTTCTACCGGCTGCGGGCGATCCCGGGGCTGGAGCGGGTAGATGGCGAGGTCTATGAGCGGCGCTACCGGGTCGGCGATCAGGTCGCGCTGGTGCGTATCGCGCAAGGCAAGGGGCACAGCCTGCTGCTTACTGTCCATGACCTACCGCTCGCGGCGCTGCCCGATCTGCTCTATCGGGTGCGCAGGATGTGGGATCTCGATGCCGATATGCAGCGGATCGGTGATCTGCTCGGTCAGGATCCGCTGCTCGCCCGCTTGCAGGCGCGCTGGCCCGGCGTACGGCTGCCGGGTGGTTGGGATGAGTACGAGGTAATGCTGCGCGCGATCGTTGGCCAGCAGGTATCGGTCAAGGGCGCCATCACCATACTCGGGCGACTGGTGGCCCGCACCGAGGCGCAATTCGGGGTGGCGCAACTGCCGACCCCCGCCCAGTTGTGCGAACTCGATCTCGACGGTATCGGCATGCCCGGCAGCCGCATTCGCACTCTGCGGGGCGTGGCTCAGGCGCTGGCCAGCGGCGAGCTGACCCTCACGACAGTCAGTGACGAGCAGTTGCTGGCGCTACCGGGTATAGGCCCCTGGACGGTCTCGTACTGGCGGCTGCGTTGCGGGATGGATACCGATGCTTTCCCTGCCTCCGATCTGGTACTGCAAAAGGCTCTCGGAGGCGGCATCAAGCTGCCGGTGAAAGAGGTATTGGCGCAAAGCGCAGCATGGCAGCCGTGGCGCAGCTATGCGGCAAGCTGGCTGTGGCACGCCATGAGTGAAGCGCCCGATTTGCAGATCCATGCCACTGGCAACGAAAACCTGCCGGATAACCCACAACAGGAGATAACCCCATGATCCGCTACGATATCCTGCCGACCCGCTGCGGCGAGCTGCTGGTTGCCATCAACGAGCATGGTCTGGTGCATGTGGACTTTGTGGCGGGCCTGCGGGCACTGCCCGATATGAGTGGCTGGCAGCAAGATCACGAGGCGCTGGCCCCCTTCCTCGCCGAGTTTGACGCCTATTTTGCCGGTCGCTTGCAGCGCTTCTCGCTGCCCCTTGCCGCCCGTGGCACCGCCTTTCAGCAGGCGGTATGGCAAGCACTGTGCGACATCCCCTATGGCGAGACCCGCAGCTACAGCGATATTGCCCGTACTATCGGCAAACCCGATGCGGTGCGGGCAGTGGGCGCGGCGAACGGCCGCAATCCGCTCTCGATCATCGTTCCCTGCCATCGGGTGATCGGCCAAAACGGCAGCCTGACCGGCTATGCGGGGGGATTGGAGATTAAAAAAACGCTGCTGGCGCTGGAGAGGGGCAATTAAAGGAGGGTAGGCAGAGAACCTGCGATAAAAATTGCCCCTTTCCGGATGGAGAAAGGGGCTCATTGATCAGCGTTTCAGGCTGCCCATCACATGCATTTCGCAGCGGTTACAGTCAAAACGCAGGCGGAAGGTGTCTTTACCCATTTTGAGTTCCAGCGGCTCGGCCTTGAGACCTGGCACCTCGTTCGGGCAGAGGTTCTGGCTATAGCGGATGCAATGCTTGGTGATCATCAGCACCACTTCCCGCTCCTCCTTGTTCGCCTCATAGGCGGGAGCAATCCGATCCACCCCGTGTTCGCGGAAGAACTGCTCGGCCGCGCTGTTCAGCACATTGCCAAGGTAGGAGAGACGGTGCTGGGGATAGTTGATATCCCGCAGGGCAATGCGTCGCTCGGGGCGCTGGTAGCTGGCCACCCGTGCCGCCTCCAGTGCAGCGATGCCATCCCGGCGCAAACCGTTGAGCTGTGATGCGGCGATAAATAGCGGGTGAGTGAATGCCAACTCAATCTTGCGCGCCACAAACAGGGTATTGCCGAGTTTGCCAAGTTGATCCCGCGCCTGCTGCAACGCCCGCTCCGGGTTGTCGGCAGGCTGTTTGTCGCAAGGCAGGGTCACCGCGGCACTAATGCCCTGCTCGTCGGTGAGCGTGAGGCTCACGCCCTCATCGCACTCAGCCAGCACCATATCGACCCGGATGCGGCGATCCGCGCTCGCCTTCTCCAGCATCTTGCTGAAAGCCTGATCGTGGTTGCGGTAGATTTCGGTCCCCACCTTCAACCCCGGCATACGTTCAGACAGGAGTAACTGCTTACCTTCGACCTTGTTGAGACGCATCCCCACCAGCTCGTTGTTCGGCTTAAAGAAGCCCAAACCGTCGCCGTTGTTGAGGGTGGCCTGTTTGCCATCAATCTCGATACCGTCACGGGTCACCTTGGTGACACGCCCCAGCGGTTCGCCCACATATTTCGGGCTTTTGGTGGAGTCGATCCCCTGCTGGCGGCCATGGAGGAAATAGTCGGTGCTGCCGCGGTTGAAGCTCTTCTTGGGGTCAGGTGTGAAGCTGTAGCTGCAACGACCCGCAGAGGCGGCCACCAGATCGGAGCGACTATCGAGAATGGCGTCCAGCTTCTGGCGATACCAGGCGGTAACGTTCTTGACGTAGTCGAGCCCCTTGAGTCGCCCTTCAATCTTGAAGGAGCGGATCCCCGCCTCGATCAAGGCCTCCAGGTTGTCGGTCTGATCCATATCCTTGAGTGACAGCAGGTGGCTGTCGGCCACCAGCACTTCACCGTCCGGCTTTTGCAACGAGCAGGGCAGACGGCAGAGCTGGGCACACTCGCCACGGTTGGCGCTGCGGCCGGTACGGGCATGGCTGATGTTGCACTGGCCACTGTAGGAGACACAGAGCGCGCCGTGGATAAAGAACTCCAGCTGCACATTGGTCGCTGCACTGATCTCGCGGATCTGCGCAAGAGACAATTCGCGCGCCAGCACCACCTGAGAGAAACCCACATCCTGCAGAAACTTCACCTTCTCCGGCGTGCGGTTATCGGTCTGGGTACTGGCATGGAGCGCAATGGGTGGCAAATCCAGCGCCAGCAGCCCCATATCCTGCACGATGAGCGCATCGGCCCCTGCTTCGTAGATCTGGTGGGTCAGCCGCCGGGCCTGCTCCAGCTCATGATCGTGCAGCAGGGTGTTGAAGGCGACAAAGACCTGGGCGCCGAAACGGTGGGCGTGACGTGCCAGCGCTTCGATATCCTCGATGGAGTTGCCCGCCGCACTGCGGGCGCCAAAGGCAGGGCCGCCCATGTAGACGGCATCGGCACCATGGTTGATGGCCTCGATGCCGTAGGCGAGGTTCTTGGCCGGAGCCAGCAGCTCCAACCGGTTGTTGTGGCTTAACGGGTGCTTGTTCTGGTGCATGGTCTCGGGATCAGGGCGGACAGCAAATGGGCGCTACTCTAGCCCATTCACCACCCCCGTGCCTTGATCCCGCTTAAGGTATCTGCGAAATACAGGATTAGATAACCACCTTGAGCGCCAGCCCGAGCAGCACCAACCCGCTCACTTTGTCGATGACAAAGGATTTGGCTTTAAGCCACGCCAGCACAGGCCCGCGCGAGAGCACCAGCGCCACCAGCACGTACCAGACGGCATCTATCCCGCCTGCGGTGAGCATCATGATGCCCCCTTCACTCCAGCCGGTATCGGCCCGCACAAACTGGCTGAACAGGGCGATGAAGAACACCGCCAGCTGGGGATTGAGGAAGGCCACCATAAAACCTTCAAAGGCCCCCTGCCGACCACGCAGCTGGTGCACCTCTTCACTCGCTTCACCACTGGCTGGTTTTGCCAGCAGGGCTTTCACCCCGAGCCAGGCAAGAAATGCGGCGCCGCCGTAGCGGATCAGATCAAACAGGATCGGGGTCTGGGTGATCAAAATGGAGAGGCCAAGCGCGGTGACCAGCGCATAGATACCAACCCCGAGGCCATGGCCGAGTGCAGTGGCGACACCATGTCCCTGCCCGCCCTGCACCGTGTTGCGGATGATCAGCGCCAGACTCGGCCCCGGGCTGATGGCCCCCATCACGCAGATTGTGGCCAGCGCCAGCCAACTCGTCAGTTCCATGCTTTTCCTCTTTTGTGCTCGATATGATGACCTGCACTCAGGGTACGGGCTGAGCCATTATGCCAGTAGTGAAAGTTATGAATAGAACCCATAACCCATGGCTATAGCACCACACAACTGACCGGGGCTAACCGCCGAGATCGAGCCGCTTGCGACTCTCGCCGACGGTACGTTGCAGGTGATCCCGCAGGAATGGGTAGGCCAGCTCGCGAAACCAGCGGTGAGCCGGATCCTGATGGTGGCGCTGGTGCCACAGCAGATGATACTGCTGGTCGCGGGTCGCAAAGGGCAGGTCGACAAAGGTGAGCTCATGGCCGCAGGAGAGCTGCCAGGCGATATGAGCCGGGGTGGTCATCAGGCAATCGGTGCGCAGCAACACCTCCACCGCAGCCTGAAAGAAGGGGACTTTGGCAAACCAGCGCCGACTCAGTCCCTGCGGCGCCAATACCTGCTCCACCGGGCTGTCCTTGTCGCCACCGCCACTCACCTGCAGGTGAGGCCAGGCGAGATAATCATCGAGACTCAATGCCTTGCCAGCCAGCGGATGGTGACGTCCCATCAGCACCGCCAGCCGATCTTTCCCCTGATGCAGACCACGGATCTGCTCCGGTACCTGCTCGGTGATGGTAGAGACCAGATCCAGCTCGGACTGCCACAACTGCGGCAACTGACGCTTGTCCCACAGGCTGTACTCCAGCGCCGCCAACGGCGCCTCGTTGGCGAGTGCAGCGCAGATATCGGGCAGGATATGCTGGGCCACATAATCGGAAGAGGCGAGCCGAAATACCCGCTCGCAGCGGCTCGGGTCAAATCCGGGTGCCTCGTAGAGCCGCTCCAGTGCACCGAGAGAATCCCCCAGCTGGGCGGCCAACAGTTCGGCCCGTGGCGTCAGCAGCCAGCGTTGTCCCTCCCGCACCAGCAATTCGTCGTCAAACTCGCTACGCAACTGGGCAAGCTGCTTGCTGATGGAAGGCTGACTCAGGTGCAACAACTCGGCGGCGCGACTGATATTGCGGGTCTCCAGCAGCACCTTGAGGGTGGGCAACAAGTTGAGATTGGCTCTGAGCAAGGAGATACCCTCATCGGTGGAGAAACGCCTATCTTAGGACAGAGGAGTCCCGCGTTTTAAGTAAAATTTCCTGCCATATTAAGCACGTTGTAGCCCTTGGCGGGCAGATAGTGCAGCCACTCGTCCAGCACAGAACCATGACCACAAGATGACAGTCATTCTCTCGTACGGCATAATTGCACGATTTTCCGCCCGCGGGCGATCCACTTTGAGAAGCGGTAACAAGATGAAATACGCCAATATCACCGGCTGGGGCAAATGCCTGCCTCCCTCCGTGCTGACCAACGATGACCTCAGCACCATCATGGATACGTCAGACGAGTGGATCTATCCGCGCACCGGCATCAAGGCCCGCCGGATCTCCCATGTCAGCACCTCGGATCTCGCCACCCTGGCCGGTCGCCGCGCACTGGCCTGCGCCGGTCTGGAAGCGAGCGATCTCGATGGCATCATCCTGGCGACCGCAACCCCGGACAACCTGTTGCCAAGTGCCGCCTCTGCGGTGCAGAAGAAGCTCGGTGCCGTCAATGCCGCCGTGTTTGATCTCAATGCTGCCTGCACCGGTTTCGTCTACTCCCTCTCCGTCGCCACCTCGCTGGTGCAGACCGGCATGATGAAGAAGGTGCTGGTGATTGGTGCCGAGCGCCTCACCTACCTGCTGGACTGGGCGCGCCGCGATACTGCCGTGCTGTTTGGCGATGGTGCCGGTGCCGTGGTAATCGAGGCGAGTGAGCTGGAGTGTGGCCTGATCGCCAACAAGCTCGGCTGTGACAGCGAAGCGCGGGAGATCCTGCATGTGCCGAACTTCGGTACCGATCGGGTGCGTTTTGCCGACATCGATGGTCTGTTCACCTTCAACTTCGAAGGGCCGGAGATCTTCAAACGCGCCGTGCGCGGCATGGGGGAAGCCACCAGCACTGTGCTGGCGCAGGCCGGTATTGCGCCGGAGCAGGTCGACCTGATCGTTCCCCATCAGGCCAATATCCGCATCATCGAGACCCTCGCCAAGCGGATGAATGCGCCGATGGAGAAGGTGATGGTCAACATCGAAAATTACGGCAACACCTCCGCCGCCACTGTGCCCATCGCCCTGTGTGAAGCGCTGGAGCAGGGCCGCGTCAAGCCGAACTCCTATCTGCTGACCGCCGCTTTCGGTGCCGGCCTGACCTGGGGTGCCGCCATCATCAAGTGGGGCGATCGTGTTACCCCCATCAAGGCGTGCGATGCCGAGCTGCCCCCCTGCGACAAGAGTGCACTGGAACTGATTGCTCACGCCGTCGAAGGGTGCCAGAAGGCTCACGCCAACGAGGCTTGATCCTCATCAGGAGCCTGAATCCTCAGGCTCCTTCTCTCCTTTTCATCCCCACCAAGCTCTGCCCCCCACTTCGCAAGCCGCTTGATACGGCAATCGCTGATACAAACAACTCCGATTTGCAGCCAATTATTTTTTTTCCGCTAACCTTATTGTGCCAACTATAAATAAAGAAAAGAGCGTCAAGGGGCACCATGGCTGTTTCGGTCCTGCGCCTTTACCTCTTACCAAGTAATTGCACAGCACAGGGATAAGCTACGTATGGCACAACACAAAAGTGGCGTGAACACACCGCTTTGGGAACCGGTTTGCTGGATTTGCTGCATCGGGCTTGCTCTGCTGAGCTGCCTGTTGCTGCAGCTCGCCGATGCGCTGTCACCTCTCTACCTGCTGCTCAATGTGCTGGTTGGTATTGCCGCCGCGCTCTGGACATCGAGTCACTTCCACCAGCACACACACCGACATCGTGCAGGAGAGGAACAAACCGTCGCGACCGATCCTCTCGCCCACTCCATCATCGGGCTCGAACAGGTGTGTGAGAAGGCTCTACCTATCTGGTCCCAGCAAATTGAAAGCTCTCGTCAACAAACCGAAGCCGCGATGATTGACCTGACTCAACGCTTCAGCGGCTTGGCCAACAAGCTGGAAGAAGCAGTCAATGCTTCTCATCTGGCAGCCGGAGAACTGGGTGATGCCAATTCCCGTGGCATGGCAGGAGTTTTGAGCGAGAGCCAACAGCAGCTCAATGAGGTAGTGGCAATCCTGCACTCCGCCCAGGCCAATCGGGACGCCATGCTGGGTGAGATAAAAAGCCTGACCACCTACACCATAGAGCTCAACACCATGGCCATGGATGTGGCCAAAATCGCCTCCCAGACCAACCTGCTGGCCCTCAACGCCGCCATTGAAGCGGCTCGTGCAGGGGAAGCAGGCCGTGGCTTTGCTGTGGTCGCTGATGAAGTGCGCAACCTCTCCCGCCTCTCCAGCGAAACCGCCCAGAAGATGACCGACAAGGTTGATACCATCAATACTGCTATCGGCCGCGCCTTCCAGATTGCCGAAAATGCTGCCGCACGGGATCACGCCTCGGCGCTCAATTCGGAGCAGACAATCGAACAGGTACTGGCCCGTTTTCGCCATGCCACTGACAGCCTGGCGGAATCCGCCTCCCTGCTGCAAAACGAGAGCACCGATATCCATCGCGAAATCTCCAGTGTCATTGTCTCGCTGCAATTTCAAGACAGGGTCAGCCAGATCCTCAGCCACGTCAGACAAAACATGGAGAGCCTCTCCAGCCATCTGGTTGCTTCGGAGCAGAGCAGCAATGCGACAGGGCCAATCCAGATCGATGCCAATCGCTGGCTGGCAGAGATGGAACTCTCATACGCCACCGACGAACAGCGCAATATTCACCATGGTCGCACCACCCGTTCTGTCAACGCGCAACCAAGCAGCGCCGACATCACATTTTTCTAGGAGAGAGATATGGGCAAAACGATCCTGATCGTGGATGACTCGGCAACTATTCGCCAAGTCGTGGGCATGACCCTCAAGGGAGCCGGTTATGAGGTCATGGAAGCCTCTGACGGCAAAGATGCGCTCAACAAACTAGATGGCAAGAAGATCAACCTGATCATCAGTGACGTCAACATGCCGAACATGGATGGCATCACCTTCGTCAAAGAAGCCAAAAAGCTGGCCAACTACAAATTTACCCCTGTCATCATGCTGACCACCGAGTCTCAAGACAGCAAGAAGCAGGAGGGACAAGCCGCAGGAGCCAAAGCCTGGGTGGTCAAACCCTTCCAGCCCGAACAGATGCTGGCTGCAGTCGCCAAGCTCATCATGCCGTAATCCGGAGCGCATCATGCAACTACAGAGTGAGCGGCTCGACAACAAGGTGGTGGTGACCATGCCGGACGAGATAACCATTTATACAGTCAGCGAGCTGAAAGATGCTCTCTCACCCTTATTGCATCAAGGGCGCGAACTGGAGCTGGATCTGGCGGCGGTATCCGAGATAGACAGCGCCGGGCTGCAACTGCTGCTGGCGGCAAAAAAAACCGCGCTGCAGCAGGGCTCCTCCCTTTCGCTGGTCTGGCACAGCCATGTTGTGCTTGAACTGCTGGAGCTGTGCCAACTCTCGGCCTTTTTTGGCGACCCCACCCTCATCACCCATGGCGAACGGCCCTGAGCCAGCATGACAAGGAGTCACCGTGAGCATCGATCTTGATCAGGCTTTACAAACCTATATCGCCGAGGCACGCGAGTTGCTCGAAGAGATGGAGTCAGCGCTGCTCTCACTGGAAGCTGACCCTGACAATAGCGAGCTGATTGGCGCTATCTTCCGTGCAGCTCACACCATCAAGGGGTCTGCTGGCCTGTTTGGTCTGCAACCCATCGTCGGGTTTACACATATTGTCGAGGATCTGCTAGACCAGATCCGCAATCAGCAGCTCACCGTCACCTCTCCTCTGATCAAGGATCTGCTGGAAAGCTGTGACCACATCCAGACGCTCATCAGTGTCGTTGCAGAACAGGGCAGCACGTTAAGCGATGGCGATGCCAACCAGGATGAACGGCTGAAGCTCGCTCTCACCCGTCATCAGTGCGTCCCCCATGCCACGCTGCCAGATACTGTACATACGCCGGAACCCAAGATCGAAAAAGAGGGAGGAATTACCAGCTCCGCCTCCCTGTGGCATATCTCCCTGCGTTTTGGCCCCGATGTGCTGCGCAATGGCATGGATCCGGCCGCATTTCTTCGCTATCTCGGCACCCTCGGAACCATATGTTCAGTGGAGACCATCCATCAAGCGCTACCGGATTGGGAGCAGTTCGATCCGGAAAATTGCTACCTCGGCTACGAGATAGACTTCGACTCGCAGGCAGATAAGGCAGCCATCAGCGATGTTTTTGAATTTGTCAGAGATGACTGCCAGATCACCATCTTGCCACCCCACAGCAAGATCGCCGAGTTCATCAACCTGATCGAGTCTCTGCCGGAAGATAGCGCCATGCTGGGGCAGTTGCTGGTCAACACCGGCGCCCTGACGGCAGAGGAGTTAGCAAGCGGTCTGCAAGCACAACAAGCGACACCGGCAGAACAAGCGCCCAAACTCGGAGAAATCCTGATTGCGCAGGGAGCCGTCAACGAAGCCGTCGTCGATGCCGCCCTGAAAAAACAAAACCAGACCAAGGAGAGCAAGAGCAAAGAGGGCCGTTACGTCAGGGTGCATGCCGACAAGCTGGACGATCTGATCAATCTGGTCGGGGAGTTGGTAGTCGCCAGTTCAGGAGCCAATCTGCTGGCCCAACGCACCCGCGAAAGCCAGCTGCAGGAAGCCACCTCGGTCATTGCCATGTTGGTGGAAGAGATCCGCGACAGTGCACTGCGCCTGCGCATGGTGCCTATCGGCGATACCTTCAACCGCTTCCAGCGGGTGGTGCGCGATGTCAGTCAGGAACTGAACAAGGATATCACTCTGGTGATCTCCGGAGCCGAGACTGAACTGGACAAGTCGGTGGTAGAGAAGATCGGCGATCCGCTGATGCATCTGGTCAGAAACTCGATGGATCATGGCATTGAATCGGCAGAGCAACGGCTGCTGGCAGGCAAACCCCCCCGTGGCATCCTGAATCTCAATGCCTATCACGACTCCAACAGTATCGTCATCGAAATTCGGGATGACGGTGCAGGTCTCAATAAAGCCAGGATCCAGCAAAAAGCCATCGAGCGCGGTCTGATCAACCCAACCACCACTCTGACGGATCAGGAGATATACAACCTGATCTTCGAGCCGGGGTTCTCTACCGCCGAGGCGATAACCAACCTCTCCGGTCGCGGGGTTGGCATGGATGTCGTCAAACGCAACATCACTGCCCTGCGCGGCACGGTTGATCTGGACAGCATCCCAGGAAAAGGAACCCGTGTGCAGATCCGCCTGCCGCTCACCCTTGCCATCATCGACGGCTTCCTGGTGCGAGTCTGCGACACCCACTACGTCATTCCCCTCGATATGGTGATCGAGTGCGTTGAATTGACCCAGAGTGCACTGTCCGACACCCAGGGTCGCAATTACATCAATTTGCGTGGCGAGGTGCTGCCCTTTATCCGCCTGCAACACTACTTCGATACCAATGGCAGCAAGGGGCGGCGCGAGAACATTGTCGTGGTCAGCCACGCAGGCAAAAAATCCGGACTGGTGGTGGATGAGCTGCTGGGAGAATTCCAGACCGTCATCAAACCGTTGGGAAAATTGTTCCAGCGCCTGCAGGGCATCAGTGGCTCAACCATTCTGGGGGGGGGAGAGGTAGCCCTGATCCTCGACATTCCTTCGCTGATCCAGCACGCAATCACTCAGGAATCCTGTCAGCTCAACAGGTTGACAGTGTCGCGCAACCTGCCTCAATCCAGCATCAACTGAGGGGACCATCATGTTAAAAAATTCCACCATCAAATTGCGTCTTATTGTACTGCTCTGCATGCTCTGCCTGCTGCTGCTGGCCGTTGGCAGCCTCGGGTTATACAACATGCAGAGCAGCAATACCGGGTTGCAGCGCGTTTACAACGACAGGGTGGTTCCCCTCAAGCAGCTGAAGACCATCTCCGACAACTATGCCGTCTCGATCATCGACAACCTCAACAAGGCCAATGCGGGGCTGATCCCGGCAGAAGAGGCTTTGAAGCAGATACAACAGGCCCAGCAGATAATCAAAAACGAGTGGCATCACTACCAGTCCACCACCCTCACACCGGAAGAACAGCGCTTGTCAGCCGAGGCGACAACCCTGTTCAATGCGGCCGATACCGATATTGGCAAGCTGGAGAAATACCTCGCCACCCAGCACGGCATGATTACTGGCATGCTGAACAATTTTGACGGTGCCCTCTATGGCTCCATCGACCCGATAGGCAACAAAATCACCGAGCTGGTCAACCTGCAGCTCAATGTGGCCAAGTCGGAATATACCGCAGCGCAATCCTGGTATGACGTGATGCTGCTAACCATGGCGGTGGTTATCGCGGTAGGCATCGCACTCGCAGCCTGGTTTGGCACCCTGCTGATCAAAAGCATCATCACCCCCATCGAACAGGCTCTACGCGTGGCCAATAGTCTGGCCGATGGCAATCTGGATGTATCGATCCGGATAGAGTCTAACGATGAAGCGGGTCAGCTCTTGATGGCGATGGATAACATGGTCAAGAAACTCGGGGCCTTGATCACGGATATCGAGACCTTGGTCACTGCCGCTGTCGAACAGGGCGACTTCAGCCACAAGATTGCGCTCGAGGATCGTCAGGGATATATCAAGCGGGTATCCGAGCTGCTGAATCGCCTCTCCCATGTGACAGATACCAGCCTGGAAGATGTGATGCGCATTGCCACCGCGCTCTCCAAGGGGGATCTGACCCAACGGATCGATGAGCCCTACCCAGGTATTTTCGGCCAGACCAAAGACGGCCTCAACCGGACCATCACTGCGCTGACCAATATCATCGAAGAGGTACGCAACGCCGCCGACAACCTGACCAATGCCTCCAATCAGGTGAGCAACACTGCGCAGGCATTGAGCCAGGCCACCAGTGAGCAAGCAGCCAGCGTTGAAGAGACCAGCGCCTCTATCGAGCAGATGAGCGCCAGCATCAATCAGAACACCGAGAACGCCAAGATCACCGACAGCATGGCCAGCAACTCGGTGCTGGAGGCCACCGAAGGGGGCCAATCCGTTCAACAGACGGTGACCGCCATGCAGCAAATCGCCAAGAAAGTCAGCATCATCGACGACATTGCCTACCAGACCAACCTGCTTGCCCTCAACGCCGCCATTGAGGCGGCTCGCGCCGGAGAGCATGGCAAAGGCTTCGCGGTGGTTGCTGCCGAGGTGAGAAAGCTGGCTGAGCGCAGCCAGATCGCAGCACAAGAGATTGGTGAGCTCTCCTCCGACAGCGTCAGCAAGGCAGAGCGGGCTGGCAACCTGCTGGAGAGGATCGTTCCCTCCATTCGCAAGACCTCTGACCTGGTACAAGAGATCAATGCCGCCTCAGGCGAACAGGCCAGTGCAGCCAACCAGATCAGTCTGGCCATGAACCAGCTTAACCAGGTGACACAGCAGAATGCTGCCAGCAGCGAGGAGCTAGCAGCCACGGCCGAAGAGATGAGTTCACAAGCCAGCGAACTGCAGCAAACCATGGCCTTTTTTGCTCTGGAGAAAAGTGCACAGCTCAACACCAGGCCCCATGAAACCGGCCACAAGGGCATGCCTCCCAGAGGCAGTTTCATCGCCCCCCCACAACGGGCCAGCCAGCCCAATCAACCATCATCCCATTCCATTGATGACGCGGATTTTATCCGCTTTTAACCGGAGGCGACCATGCATACATCCACCGACATCACGGTGCCATCAGCGGCCGCTGACGAGAACAGTGGCGATGCCCAGTACCTGACATTTCTGATCAACAACGAGATGTTCGCCATCAATATTCTGGGGGTCAAAGAGATCATCGAATACGGCAATATCACTCCGGTTCCGATGATGCCGGGCTTTATTCGCGGCGTAATCAACCTCAGAGGGGCGGTAGTGTCGGTCGTAGACTTGAATGCCCGCTTTGGCAATGCACCTTCGGTCATCACTCGCCGCAGTTGCATCGTCATTATTGAGGGAATGGCCCCGCAGGGCGATGAACCTGTAGGTCAGGATATTGGCGTTGTGGTGGATTCCGTATCGGAAGTACTGGGTATCCCACAAGCAGATATCGAGCCCCCACCCAGTTTTGGTGCCCGCATCCGGGCCGATTTCATCAGCGGCATGGGCAAGGTCAACGGCAAATTCGTCATCCTCATCGATACCGGGAAAGTGTTGTCACTCGATGAGATGGCTCAACTCAACGAACTGGCCCAGCCACAGGCAAGGTTGCCACAAGGCAACCTGCAACCCTCCTGAACAGGCCTCCATACTCCACGACATGCAGCATAAGGAAACGCTCATGACCCAATCACTCTTAGGAAAACTCTTCGGAGACAATGCCATCGAAGTGAGGCAGCGGACCCAGTTACTCGACGCAATCGGCCAACTGCAACACGCAGTCCTGGCAGAGCAGGTTCCAGCACCACTCGATCTTTCCGGTATGGATAGCCCCTTGCGTGAAGTAGGGCATGCCATCAACGAGGTGGTCACCTTGCTCAGTGACAAGCTGGAACAGAGCCGCAACGACATTAAAAAGAACCAGGTGTTGCTCCATGAGAACCAGCTGGTTCGCAAAGCCCTCGACTGCGCCAGCACCAACGTGATGATTGCCGATACCAACCTCGACATTATCTATATGAACGAGGCTGTGACCGGCATGCTCAATCAGGCTGAGACCGACATCAAGAAAGAGCTATACAGCTTCAACGCCAATCAGCTGATGGGTGCCAACATCGACAGCTTTCATAAAAATCCCGGCCATCAGCGCGCCATGCTGGCCAAACTCAACAGCACCTACCGCACCCAGATACAGCTGGGGGGGCGCACCTTCTCCCTGATCGCCAATCCGGTCTTCAGCGATACCGGTGAACGGTTGGGGTCCGTGGTCGAATGGGCCGACAGAACCAAGGAGGTGATGATAGAGAAAGAGATGTCCGACATTGTGCAGGCCGTGATCAATGGCGAGCTGCATCGCAGGATGGAACTTGCTGGCAAGAGCGGCTTCTTTCAGGCGATGGGAGAAGGGATCAATCAAATTGCCGACGTGATCGACAGTACCCTCAACGATGTCATCCGGATCGTGCAATGTCTGGCAAAAGGGGATCTGACCCAGCAGATTGAGGCGGACTACCCCGGCGTGTTTGGCACCACCAAGGATGCGCTCAATACAACCATCGCCTCCTTGACCAAGATTGTTACCGAAGTACGCGGCGCCTCTGACAACCTCTCCAGTGCCGCCGAGCAGGTAAGCGCGACCGCCCAGTCGATCAGCCAATCCAGCAGTGAACAGGCCTCCAGCATGGAGGAGACCAGCGCTTCCATCGAGCAGATGAGCGCCAGCATCAACCAGAATACCGACAATGCCCAGGTCACCGATGGCATGGCCAGCAAGGCAGCCAAAGAAGCCGTAGAGGGAGGAGAAGCGGTCAAACTGACTGTGGATGCCATGAAGCAGATCGCCAGACGGATTGGCATCATCGATGACATCGCCTACCAGACCAACCTGCTGGCACTCAACGCAGCTATCGAAGCGGCGCGGGCAGGCGATCACGGCAAAGGCTTTGCCGTAGTGGCGGCGGAGGTGCGCAAACTGGCCGAACGCAGCCAGGTTGCAGCCCAGGAGATTGGCGAGCTGGCCTCCAGCAGTGTCGAGATGGCGGAAAAAGCCGGTCGTTTGCTGGATCAGATGGTTCCTTCCATCAACAAGACCTCGGATCTGGTGCAGGAGATCAGTGCCGCATCTAATGAGCAGTCTACCGGCGTTAGCCAGATCAACCTTGCGATGAGCCAGCTGAGTCAGGTTACCCAGCAGAACGCTTCTTGTAGCGAAGAGCTGGCTGCCACAGCAGAAGAGATGAGCAGCCAGGCTGAACAGCTGCAACTGGCCATGGAGTTCTTTACCCTGGAGGCCCACGCCAAAGAAGGTAAAGCAGCCACCTCGCATCTTCACCCCAATACCCGAGGTCGCTTTATGAACGAGAGCAATGCCAACAGTCGGGAACGAGCCGCCACCGTCCAACGCCCCATCGGCGATGGCGATTTTGTCCGGTTCTAGTCACGGGAGAGGCGTTGCCTCTCCCATCTCCGACAACATAGGTAGAGGGACGGCTTTTTGTATCAAACCCAGCTGCATGATGATGAGTTCTCCCGTTTCCAACGCTGGCTTCATCAAACGGCGGGGATAGAGCTGTCTCCAGCCAAGAAGGCGCTGGTGGCCAGCCGCCTGGCGAAACGGCTCTGCCACTATGAGCTGGATAGTTATGACGACTACTTCCAGCTCATCATGAACGATCGCAGTAGCGAACTGCAGCTGGCGCTTGATCTCCTTACCACCAACGAAACCTACTTTTTCAGGGAGCCCAAACACTTCGAGTTTCTGACGCGGGAGATAGTCTCAGCGCTCCCGCCCGAGCAACCACTGCGGGTCTGGAGCGCTGCCAGCTCATCCGGCGAGGAGCCCTATAGCCTGGCCATGACCCTCGCGGAAAAACGCAGCACCTTCAACTGGGAGATCCTGGCCTCCGATATCTCGTCCAGGGTGCTGGAACAGGCGATGAGCGGTCGCTACCCCATCGAGCGGGCGCAAAATATTCCACTGCCCTTTTTGATGAAATATTGCCTCAAGGGTGTGGGCCTGCAGGAAGGCATCTTCATCATCGATCGCAAGTTACGGGACAAGGTGCAGTTCATGCAGATCAACCTCAATCAGGATCTGCCGGACATCGGTATGTTTGACGTCATCTTCATCAGAAACGTGATGATCTACTTCAACAAGGAGACCAAAGGGCAAGTTTTGCAGCGGCTGGTACCCAGACTCAAACCCGGTGGCTACCTGCTGGTGAGCCACGCCGAGAGCCTGCATGGCCTGCACCACGGCCTGCAGCTTGTCTCTCCTTCCATCTATCAGAAGAGATAAGTCATGACTCGGGAGGTGATCCTGCAACCGGGAGAGCTCTTTTTTGGCAAGGAGGATGTAGTGGTCAGAACCGTACTGGGCTCCTGTATTGCTATCACCTTGTGGCATCCGGAGCAGAAACAGGGAGGAATGTGTCACTACATGCTGCCAAGTCGGCGCAATCCCTCTCCCAAGCTGGATGGGCGCTATGCCGATGAAGCCCTCGCCTTGCTGCTGCAAGCGGCCAGTCACTATCCCGCCCCTATCCATGAATATGAGGCCAAGTTGTTCGGGGGTGGCAACATGTTTACCGAGCCTCAATACGCACAGAGCGACAACAATGTCGCCGCCAAAAATATTCAGGCAGCCTGGCAGCTGACCCGACACCTTGGCCTTGATATCAAGGCTCATCATCTTGGCCATAGCGGCCACCGAAGCTTGCTCTTTGAGCTCAGCAACGGCAGTGTCTGGCTCCGCCATCATCGTCTGCCACATCAACGGGAGTCGCGAGAATGAAGCAGATCCGGGTCATGCTGGTGGATGATTCCGCCGTGGTCAGACAGGTATTGCAAGCGGTGCTGGAGCAGGAGCCTGATATCCGGGTGATCGCCACAGCATCGGATCCCCTGTTTGCGCAGGAAAAACTGAAGAAAGAGTGGCCTGACGTCATAGTGCTCGATGTGGAGATGCCCCGTATGGATGGCATCACCTTTCTCACCAAGATCATGGCAGAGCATCCAACCCCGGTGGTTATCTGCTCCTCCCTCACCGAAAAGGGGGCCGAGACCACCCTGCAGGCAATGGCTGCCGGCGCGGTGGACATCATCACCAAGCCGACCATGGGGATAAAAAGCTTTCTGCAAGAATCTGCCCACGACCTGGCCATGGCGGTACGTGCCGCGGCCCAGGCCAACCTAAAGCGCGTGGGCAAGCCCTCCTCTGTACCAGTCAGCACCAAGCTCAACGCGGATGCCATGCTGGCGCCCAACCAGCACGCCATGGCACAAACCACCGAACGGCTCATCGCCATCGGCACCTCGACCGGCGGCACCCAGGCGCTGGAAGCCGTGCTGACAGCCTTGCCCCGGGTCAGCCCCGGCATTGTCATCGTGCAGCACATGCCAGAGAAATTTACCGCCATGTTTGCAGAACGCCTGAACGGGGTCTGCCAGATAGAAGTGCGGGAGGCGAGGAACAATGATCGGGTGATCCCGGGGCTGGCGCTGATTGCCCCCGGAGGCAAGCATATGCTGCTCAAGCGCAACGGCGCTTATTACCACGTCGAAGTGGTCGACGGGCCGCTTATCAACCGTCATCGCCCCTCGGTGGATGTGCTGTTTCGCTCCGTCGCCAAATATGCCGGCAAGAATGCCACCGGCATCATCATGACCGGCATGGGGGATGATGGTGCCCGGGGATTGCGCGAGATGCTGGATGCGGGTGCCAACACCTATGCCCAGGATGAGGCCTCCTGCGTGGTCTTCGGCATGCCCAAAGAGGCGATCAAGCTGGGAGCCGCCCGCCATGTGCTCCCCTTGCAAGAGATGCAATACGCCATCCTCGGCAAGTAATCCCTTATCGCGCGTTTTGCCCATAAAAAAGTCCGGCTCCCATTGGGGAGCCGGACTTTTTACATCAACCGGAACCAATCCGGTATCAGGCGAGCAGATTACTCTGCAGCAGGCGCTTCTTCAGCGGCCGGAGCGGCGTCAGCAGCAGGTGCTGCTGCTTCGGTCGGGGCGTTCGCTTCCTTGATGGAGAGACGTACGCGGCCCTGACGGTCCACTTCCAGTACCTTCACCTTGACTACGTCACCGATGGTCAGGTGGTCAGCCACGTTCTGCACGCGAGCGTCGGTGATCTGGGAGATGTGTACCAGACCATCTTTGCCCGGCAGAATGTTGACGAATGCACCGAAATCGGCCAGACGAACAACTTTACCTTCATAGATGCGGTTCACTTCGATCTCGGCGGTGATGGCCTCGATGCGACGGATCGCTTCCATGGCAGCTTCGTTGGCCACGGCGGAGATACGTACAGTACCGTCATCATCCAGCTCGATGTTGGTGCCGGTCTCTTCGGTCAGCGCACGGATCACGGAACCACCCTTACCGATCACGTCCTTGATCTTCTCAGGATTGATCTTGATGGTGTGGATACGCGGTGCAAAATCGGAGATCTGGGCACGGGGAGCCTGGATAGCTTCATCCATCACTTTCAGGATGTGCAGACGAGCGCCACGAGCTTGCTTCAGCGCAATCTCCATGATCTCTTTGGTGATGCCTTCGATCTTGATGTCCATCTGCAGCGCGGTCACACCTTCGGTGGTACCGGCTACTTTGAAGTCCATGTCGCCCAGGTGATCTTCGTCACCCAGAATGTCGGACAGCACGACGAAACCTTCTTCTTCCTTCACCAGACCCATGGCGATACCGGCAACGGAGGCCTTGATCGGCACACCGGCATCCATCAGCGCCAGAGAGGAACCACAGACAGACGCCATGGAGGAGGAGCCGTTGGATTCGGTGATTTCAGAGACCACGCGCACCACGTACGGGAACTCGGCGGCGCTCGGCATCACGGCAGCAACGCCGCGCTTGGCCAGACGGCCGTGACCGATTTCACGACGCTTCGGGCTACCCATCATGCCGGTCTCACCGACGCAGTATGGCGGGAAGTTGTAGTGCAGCATGAAGCGATCGGCACGGTTGCCGGTCAGCTCGTCGATGTTCTGGGCGTCACGCTCGGTACCCAGAGTGGCGACCACGATAGCCTGAGTTTCACCACGAGTGAACAGGGCAGAACCGTGAGCACGGGGCAATACGCCGGTAGCGACAGACAGGGCACGGATCATTTCCGGATCGCGACCGTCGATACGCGGCTCACCACGTACGACACGACCACGAACGATGCGGCTTTCCAGGCTGTGGAACTCTTCGCCAATCTTCTTGGCATCTTCTTCCACGCCTGACGCGATAACTTGCTCAACCACACGGCCCTTGATGGCAGCGATGGTTTCGTAACGAACAGCCTTCTCGGTGATGCGGTAGGCTTCACCCAGCTCGGCGCTCGCCAGCTCGGCAACCTTGGCTTTCAGCGCTTCGTTGACGGCAGGCGGAGTCCAGTCCCACGGCTTGGTGCCGACGGCAGCGGCAAACTCGTTGATCGCATTGATCACGGTCTGCATCTGCTCGTGACCGTATACCACGGCGCCCAGCATCACCTCTTCGGAGAGGATGGCCGCTTCGGACTCAACCATCAGCACGGCATTGGCAGTACCGGCAACTACCAGATCCAGATCGCTCTGCGGCAGTTCGGTGGTGGTCGGGTTCAGCACATACTGACCGTTCATGTAACCCACGCGAGCAGCACCGATCGGGCCGCCAAACGGGATACCGGAGATGGCCAGTGCAGCAGAGGCACCGATCATGGCAACGATGTCGGGGGATACGGCCGGATTCACGGACATTACGGTCGCAACGACCTGAACCTCATTGAGGAAGCCTTCCGGGAACAGCGGACGAATAGGACGGTCGATCAGACGGGAGATGAGGGTCTCGCCTTCGCTCGGACGGCCTTCACGACGGAAGAAACCACCCGGGATACGACCAGCAGCATAGGTACGCTCCTGGTAGTTGACGGTCAGCGGGAAGAAATCACGGCCGTGATCGGCCTCTTTCTTGCCGACTACGGTCACAAATACGCAGGTATCGTCCATGCTGACCATAACGGCCGCAGTGGCTTGACGGGCCATCACACCGGTTTCCAGAGTGACGGTGTGTTGACCGTACTGGAATGACTTTACAATAGGATTCACGTGAATTTCCTTTTTTACAATTTGGCTCTTTAAATTCGCGCACAAGTATACTTGATTCAATGCAAAAGGTAAGCGGTGACGCGAATTCTGTGAGGCAGGCAACGGCTTGAAGAGTGTCTAGTCCTGAAATAGGTTTACACATTTTCAACTAGCATTTCTCTACTCAGAACCCCCTATGTACCGCATCGGGGGTTCTGTATTTCAACGCATGATGCGGCCGCTCCGCGTTGTAAATATCTACTGCTTCACGCACCATCTCCCGCGCTTGCGCCAAATCCTGCGGGCTTTGCAACAATAACTCTCCTTTCAAAATCCCGTTCACCCGCTCCGCCAACGCATTCTGATAACAGTCATACCCATCCGTCATCGAGCATTTCACCCCGTACCGTTCATGTAATGATTGATACAGTCCCGAGCAATACTGCACGCCGCGGTCTGAGTGATGGATTAGCTCCCCGCCGCCACGCCGTTGCTTCAGCGCTTTCTTGAACGCCATCGCCACCGATTCGGCATGCATCCCTTCGTGCACGTGATGGCCCACTATCTTGCGTGAGTACGCATCCGTCACCAGGCTCAGGTACAGCGGTCCGCTCCTGGCTGGCAGATAGGTGATATCTGCAACCCAGACCTGCTCCGGGGCCACCGGCGTAACCTGCTCTGGCCCCGCCTTGAGCAAGTTGGGATGACGGTAGAAACGGTGAAAACTGTGGGTGGTCTTGTGATACGCCCGTCTGGGTGGCACCAGCAGGCGGTGCTCGGTCAATATCCGAAACAGCCTGTCCCGCCCGACCTTGAGCCCGTCATCATCCTGACCCTGCAGCAGATAATGCAGCTTGCGAGTGCCCACCCGCGGTTGTCGCAGTCGAACCTGACGCACGAAGCGCACCACCTGCAATCCCTGTGCATGGCGCTCGTCGGCGACCCGATTGCGCTTGTAGTAAGCCTGCCGGCTTATCCCGAGAAACAGGCAAGCCCTGACAATGGTCAGCCTCTCGACTTGCCGCTGCGAGAGGACTTGCCGGGTCGCTTTTTTACGATGGAGACGCCGTAGTCATTCTTCAGTACATCGACGACGGCCTCAAAGAACTGGGCTTTCTGACTCATCAGCGCCAGCTGTTGCTCGAGTTCCTTGATGCGCTGTTCGGGTGTCTGGTTGTCGGGGTCAGGCATGGTGATGCTCCTGCCGGCACGTACAGAAGCCCCCTGGCTCCAATCTTGCCGACTAGGTTTACGCAACCATACCAGAACGGTGGAGCGGCCCTGAATGCCATAACGCACCTGAGCCTGTTTGTAGGTGAGCTCGCCTTTTTCAATCTGCTCGACCAGTGCCAGTTTAAAAGTCAGCGAGTAATCGCGCTGTGTCCGTTTCACACCTTGTCCCATCGGGTTCTCCATTTATTGGGGGGGAAAGGTGTAAACCATATTCAGGACGGCACAGTAGGAAAAAAAGAGGGATGGCTCGGCGCCATCCCTCTTTTTTATCGTCATCTTTCAGCTAGTTGTAGTCTGATTACTCACCCTGCAGGGTCACCAGCACCTTGCGGGCGCCGCCATCGACACGATGCTCGCCAAGCCAGATCCCCTGCCAGGTGCCGAGCGCCAACTGACCATCACGAACTGGCAGCAGCAGGCTCACCCCGAGCAGGGAGGATTTGATGTGGGCGGGCATGTCATCCGGCCCCTCATAGGTGTGGCGATAGTAGGGGGCATCCTCCGGCGCCAGCCGGTGCAGATGAGCCTCCATATCGCTGCGCACGCTGGGGTCGCAGTTCTCGTTGAGGGTAAGCGAGGCGGAGGTGTGTTGCAGCAGCAGGTGCGCCATGCCGACCCGGTAATCCGCCAGCATCGGCAGTTTGGCCACCAGCTCGTCGGTCACCAGATGAAAGCCCCGCGAACGGGGCTTCAACGTCAGCAGGCACTGCTGCCACATCAGACGTACTCCATAAAGACGCGGGAGGTGAGCTTGGTGATGAGCTCGTAGGGGATGGTACCAATCTCGTCGGCCACCCGCTCCACCGGCAGCCCCTCACCCCACAGCACCGCCTCGTCGCCGGCCTTGTCGGTCGCGCCTGGCCCCAGATCGACGGTGCTCATATCCATGGAGACACGCCCCACCAGCGGCACGATGCGGCCGTTGATCAGCACGGAAGTGCCATTGGGCGCCATGCGCGGATAACCGTCACCGTAGCCTATGGCAATCACGCCAAGGCGAGTGTCACGATCCGCTACCCAGTTGGCGCCGTAGCCCACCGGCTCGCCCGCCTTGTGATCCCGCACCGCAATCAGCTGGGTCTTCAAGGTCATCACCGGTTGCAGGTCGTAATCGGCCGCCACCGTGTTGGGGAACGGCGACACGCCATAGAGAATGACGCCGGGGCGTACCCAGTCGCAGTGGGAGTCAGGCCAGGCCAGAATGCCCGCCGAGTTGGCCATGGCCCGCTCGCCCAGGAGCGGCGCGGTCAACTTGCTGAACAAGTCGATCTGCTCGCGGGTGGTGGGCTGCTCCAGCTCATCGGAGCGGCTGAAGTGGGTCATGATGTTGAACGGCTGCACCACGTTCTTGCACTTAGCAAGGCGCTCGATAAAGGCGGGCATCTCGTCGGCACGCACCCCGAGCCGGTGCATGCCGGTGTCGAGCTTGAGCCAGGCCACCACGGGGGCTGGCAACTCGGCCTGCTCCAGCGCTTCGAGCTGCTCCCAGGTGTGAACCGCCGTCTGCAGGTTGTTGGCCGCCAGCACCGGCAGATCGTCGGCGGAGAAGAAGCCCTCCAGCAGCACAATGGGTTTGACCACGGCGCAGGAGCGCAGCATCAGCGCCTCTTCGATACGGGCCACCGCATAGGCATCCGCATCCACCAGGGTGCGGGCGACCGGCAGCAGTCCGTGGCCATAGGCGTTGGCCTTGACCACAGCGATGATCTTGCAAGCGGGAGTGTGGCGCTTGACCACGGCGAGGTTGTGGCGCAAGGCCGCAGTGTTGATTTGGGCAGTAGCCGCTTTCATGGTTTTCCCTTACGAGGGCACAAATGGTCTCCCCCTCATCGGGCCGAAGACCGCCACTCACTTATCGTCGTCGAAGGCCGGACCGGCATAATTGTCGAACCGGGAAAACATGCTCTGACGGGCTGCCTCTCAATAAATGGCAAACGGGTCAGAGCGGTAGTGGCAATCCTGACCACAGGATTGCCCTGATTGTTACTTATCAATAATCGTCGTCAAACGCCGGGCCGGCATAGTTGTCGAACCGGGAGAACTGACCCTGGAAGGTGAGGCGCACACGGCCGATGGGGCCGTTACGCTGCTTGCCGATAATGATCTCGGCAATCCCCTTGTCCGGGCTGTCATCGTGATAAACCTCATCACGATAGATAAACATGATCAAATCCGCATCCTGCTCGATGGAGCCCGATTCACGAAGATCCGAGTTGACCGGGCGCTTGTCGGCCCGCTGTTCCAGGCTTCGGTTCAGCTGAGAGAGTGCCACCACAGGGCACTGCAGCTCTTTCGCCAGCGCCTTGAGGGAGCGGGAGATTTCACCGATCTCCAGAGTCCGGTTGTCGGAGAGGCTGGGAACCCGCATCAGCTGCAAATAGTCCACCATGATCATGCTGATGCCGCCGTTGTCCCGCGCCACCCGACGAGCGCGGGAGCGCACTTCGGTCGGGGTGAGGCCGGAGGAGTCATCGATATACATCTTGCCCTTCTCCAGCAGCAATCCCATGGTGGAGGAGAGACGGGCCCAATCCTCGTCGTCGAGCTGACCGGTACGCACCTTGGTCTGGTCGATACGCCCCACCGAGGCGAGCATACGCATGATGATCTGCTCGGAGGGCATCTCCAGCGAGAAGATAAGCACCGGCTTGTCGGCGGTTAGGGCCGCATGCTCGCACAGGTTCATGGCAAAGGTGGTCTTGCCCATTGAGGGACGGGCCGCCACGATGATCAAGTCCGAACGCTGCAAACCGGCGGTCATCTTGTCCAGATCGTTGTAACCGCTCGATACCCCGGTCACCCCGTTGTGGGGGGTCTTGAACAGCTCTTCAATCTTGTCGACGGTCTGCTCGAGGATCAGCTTGAGCGGCTGGGGGCCTTCGTTGGCGCTGGTGCGCTGCTCGGCGATCTGGAATACCTTGCTCTCGGCCAGATCGAGCAGATCGTTGGAGGTACGGCCCTGCGGCTCGTAGCCCGCTTCGACGATCTCGTTGGCGACCGAGATCATCTCCCGCACCACCGCCCGCTCGCGCACGATTTCCGCGTAAGCGTTGATGTTGGCGGCACTCGGGGTGTTCTTGGCGATCTCCACCAGATAGGCGAAGCCACCCGCCTCTTCCAGCTGTTCGGAGCGTTCCAGCTCCTCCTGCAGGGTGATGAGGTCAATGGGGTTGCCCGCGTTGGAGAGGCGGGTCATGGCCTGGAAGATCAACCGGTGCGGACGGCTGTAGAAATCCTGATCGATAACCCGTTCGGCAACCCGATCCCAGGCATCGTTATCCAGCATCAGGCCGCCCAGTACGGACTGTTCGGCCTCAAAAGAGTGGGGAGGAACTTTCAGCTGTTGTGTCTTGGCGTCTTTTTTCGCCGTCACTTGCTCTGCCATACACATAAAAACCGCAGCGGGAAGGGGACGGGAATTTTACAAAAGAAAGCCAACTACGGCGAGCCCTATCTGGCGGCTCATACCATCATAAAGGGCCAAACCAGAGTCTGCTCTACCTTGACCATTTTGATTTTGCTTCGCATTTTGCGCTCCTTGCGACTCAATCTTCTGCTTTTCATCCGGTTTACTCCTCTTGTTTGACGCCGCATCGCGGCAACCTCGTTCATGAATAATTCATGCCAGAGGTGATATTGATGAATACAAGCTGCGACACAATTAGGGACAGGCAGCCTGCCATGCGCCTTGCTGAGCTTGCCAAAGCGGAGCATGCCCCACCCACAGACGAGAGTGAAAAGAGTCAAAATGAAAAAGATGCTGACCCTGTTTGCCGTGATCCTGGCCATTGGCCTGGGGGCACCTCACGCCGAAGCCAAGAAATTTGGCGGCGGCAAATCCTTTGGTAAAAGTTACAAAACTGCGCCGGCCCAGCCTGCGGCCAAACCGGTCGACAACAAGAATCCGACACTGAATGCCCAGACTCCGCCGAAAAAGAGCGGCATGATGGGCGGCCTGCTGGGCGGCCTGCTGGCCGGTGGCCTGTTTGCCTACCTGCTGGGCAGCGGTGCCTTTGAAGGTCTGCAAGGAATGGACTTCCTGCTGATCGCCCTGCTGGCGCTGGGTGCCGTCTTCCTGATCCGTACCCTGCGCAAGGGCAAGGTCGCGACGCCACAGCCACAACAGGCGGCCTATGCGGGCTATCAGCCACCGCAATCCGCGGCCCCGCAGCAGTTTGAGCAGAGCAACAGCGCACCGCAAGCCACCGGCTTTGCCGACAGCGATGTGCCGTTCCGCCTGCCGCCGGGCTTTGACATGAACAGCTTCCTGGCCGGTGCCCGCGATCACTATCGCACCCTGCAAGAGGCGTGGAACAAGAACGATCTGGAAAAGGTGCGCGAGTACGTCAGCACCGAGCTATTTGAGCAGCTCAAAACCGAGCGCGCCGAACTGACTGGCGACCAGCATACGGAAGTAATGTATGTGGATACCCAGCTGGTACGTGCTGACTATGGCAGCGACTGGGCCCAGGTGAGCGTGCGCTTCAGCGGCCGCTACATGGACCGTCAGGAGCAGGTCGAAGAAGACATCAAGGAGGTGTGGCACCTCGAACGTGATCTGGCCAAGAACAATGCCCCTTGGCATATCGTCGGTATCGAGCAGCTGTAAGGCTTCGAGCCAATCAGTTAGTCACTAGGCAACAGCCAGTCAGTTAAGCCTGACTGGCTATTTTTTTATGGGGCACAACGAGACCAAATAGAGACTGACGCTGGCTCGTTATAGCTGTTGGAACATGAAGTAACTTGGTCATATTGTGCTGATGAAGACACCGATTTGATGACTCGTTTGCAGATGGCGTTTGCGCTCCGCACAAAAGCCCCATCGCGGAACCGAGAGGGAATAATGTTGAGCATTAACCAAAAATAAGCAGCCCTGTTAGCTTGGAAAAAGCCGCGAGCCTATTTGACAGACATAAAAAATCCGAAGCCAGAACAACCGGCTTCGGATTCCATCATCCAAGGAGGAGCAATTAATGAGCATTAATTACTCGGTATGACTCCTACGGCAGATTTTTTATCATCGGCGTGGCCGTGATCAGTGGTGATGGCCCTTTCCACCACAACCGCCGCCACCGCAGCAGCCGCCGTGACCATGGTCATCACCGTGGTCGTGGCCATGATCGTGACCGTGGCCAGCACCACCGCAGCAACCGCCGTGGCCGTGATCCTCATCGTGGTCGTGACCATGACCACCACAGCAGCCGCCGTGATCGTGGTCATGACCATGATCGTGACCGCAACCACCGGCACCGTGAACGTGGCCGTGGGCCAGCTCTTCGGCAGTGGCGGCACGCACGTCCTTGATCTCGACCTTGAAGCCCAGGGTTACGCCTGCCAGCGGATGGTTGCCATCCACTTTGACGAACTCTTCGGACACTTCAACCACGGTCACCGGACGGTGACCATCGTCGGTTTCAGCCACAAAAGTATCCCCTTCGGAGACTTCCATGCCGTCGAACAGCTCGCCCGGTACTTCTTGTACCAGTGTCTCGTCATATTCGCCGTAGGCCTGGCTCGGTGCCAGAGTCACTTCGAAAGCTTCACCTACCGCGCGACCTTCCAGCTCGGCTTCCAGGCCTGAGACCAGGTAACGGGTGCCGTGCAGATAGACCAGCGGCTCTTTGCCGACAGTGCTGTCGATGACTTCACCGTGCTCGTCGGTGACTGTGTATTCCAGCGTAACCACGCTCAGAGGAGCTACTTTCATGTCAGGATCCTGCGGATAGAAAAAAACGGGCTCAGAATACCCTAAAAAGCGGGCCGCGCATATGCCGTGCGGCGCCACGGAGTGACGAAAAAAACGGCAACAGCGTCAGCGAGGAGACCCGCATTCCACCCGCCGTTCCCTTATCAGGGGCGAAACACCCCTATCACCTCTTCCGCCTCTCGAGTCTGCTTGTCGACCTCGGCAGGCGTTTGTACCTGGGTATCGCCACAGGCGACGCAGGTCACCTTCTCGACTCCATGCTCCAGATACAGCATCATGTTATCCAACTTGCCGCACGCCGGGCAGACTGCACCGGCAATGAAGCGTTTTTTACGTCTGGTTTCCATATTTGTTACCTCCAGGCAGCATCATATCAGGGTTTTTACATGCATCACGCCATCGAGTATCACCATTTTTCCTGCCAGGGCCTGCACGCCGGCAACCGCAAACGAACTCCGGTCGGGCAGCTGTTGCGGATCACCCGAGGCGCTGCGCTGCTGAGACTGGGCCAACATGAGCTGTTGCTGCCGGCAGGCAGCAGCTTCTGGCTCTGCGCCGATGCCCTTGCGGCCTTCAGCCCCCTCAGCGGTTGCGAGTACGATCAGCTGAGCGTCTCTTTGCGCGTGCCTCAGCCGCAGCAGGCAGGCTGGCTGCAGACCACCCCGCTGCTCGATGCCCTGCTCGACTCGCTGGCCCGGTGGCAACGTCCGAAAGAGTGGCAAGGGGCCTACGGTCAGCGACTGCAGGTGATCCCGGATGAGCTGCAACAGTGCGCCATCAGCCAGCAGGGTCACGGTGAGCTGCAAGCCTGCTGGCAAGCGCTGGCCAATGGCCAAACGGAGTCTCTGCAACAGTGGGCACAACAAGCCGATGCGCCGGTGGAAGGGAGTGAATTGCAACAACAGTGGCAACTGCTGCAGGCGCTCAGATTGCTTAAAGGCGGCAGCAAACCTGCGCAGGTGGCCAGCAAGCTGGGTTATGCCGATGAGGCCGCATTGCAAGCGGCCTGCCAGCAGTGGGGCGTTGGCGAGGATGGCGATCAATAACCGGACGCTGGTGTGAATGCGCGAACTAAATTGGCTGAATGAGTCCAGTTTTTTGCCAGATGGTCGTTAACAAGGAAGGGCCATTCCCCCCGTAATCCTTTATGCTAGAGGCCTGAAGTGACTGCCAACGTTTCGACCAACAGGACATCTGCCATGACGAGCAAAGCCAATCAATCCCAGGGCATGTTGCTGTTTCACCTTTCAGCCAAACAATCCTTTGCCATCGGTACCCTCAAGGTGAAGGAGATAGTGCCCTACACCCAGCTGACGGCAATGCCCCACTCGCACCCGACCGTGTTGGGGGCCGCCAATATGCGCGGCTCCACCATTCCGGTGATCGACATGGCGATGGCGGTGGGCTATCGCCCCATCAGCAAGGAGGAGATGCCCCACTGCTTCATCATCATTACCGACTGCCGCCGCACCCTGGTGGGCTTTCTGGTACGGGGCATCGACAAGATCACCGAGTGCAACTGGCGCGATATCGAATCGCCCCCCGCCTCCCTCGGCCACAATGTGTTCGTAACCGGCGTGACCCGGGTCAATGACCAGCTGATCCAGCTGCTGGATGTGGAGCTGATCCTCTCTCGGATCTATCCGGATGATCCGAGCCACCTCTATCCGGTGCTGACCGATGTGCAGCGAGAGCGGATCAAGCCGATGCGGATCCTGCTGGTCGATGACTCCTCGGTCGCCCGCCGTCAGCTGATGGCCGCCCTCGACTACATCAATATCCCCTATGAGGTCTGCACCAATGGCAAGGATGCTCTGACCCTGATGCAGACGCGGGCGAGCCAGAAGACCCCGATCGACATTCTGGTGAGCGATATCGAGATGCCGGGGCTCGATGGCTATGAGCTGGCCTTCGAAGTCCAGAGCGACAGCAAACTGGCGGGGGCCTACATCATCCTGCACACCTCCCTCTCCAGCGAGATCAGTGTGGAGCGTGCCCATCAGGTGGGAGCCCATGAGGCGCTGACCAAGTTCGAAGCCAACGAGCTGATCCAGGCCATGCTGCGCGGCGCCGAACATCACGATCGCCTGCTGAAATAAGCCAATGACTGGCGGGAGGAACACACCTCCCGTCCTCCTTATCTTCGACCCAGACCGACTGACCCCATGCTGACCGAGAGCCACTTCCACGCCCCCTGGTGGGCACGCAATCCTCATCTGCAGACCATATTGCCCAAATGGCTGCGCCGCACCCCTGCCCGTTTTGTGGCGGAGCGGTTTGAACTGCAGGATGGGGACTTTGTCGATCTCGCCTGGAGCGGGGAAGTCAGCCTTGATGAACGGCCGCTGATAGTGGTGTTTCACGGGCTGGAGGGAAGCATTCACTCCCACTACGCCAAGGGATTGTTCGCCCATCTGCAGCAAGAAGGCAGAGAGGCTGTGCTGATGCACTTTCGCGGTTGCAGCGGTGAGCCCAACCGCCACCTGCAGGCCTATCACTCCGGCGCCATCGGTGATGCGCAGGAGCTGATTGCCGAGCTGAGCCAGCGCTTCCCGGGCAAACCGCTGATCGCCATCGGCTTTTCACTGGGTGGCAATATGCTGGTCAATCTACTGGCGCGGGCCTGTCCTGCGGCATTGAAAGCGGCGGTGGTGGTCTCGGCCCCGCTGCAACTGGCGAGCTGCGCCGAGCGGGTCAATCAGGGCTTCTCGAAGGTCTATCAGAACTATCTGCTACGCACCATGCGCCGCAACCTGCTCAACAAGATCAGCCAGCAGCAGAAAGCGAGTGAACGCTGGCAACCTCGACAAGTGGAGCAGATTGCCACCCTGCGCGATTTTGACGAGCTGGTTACCGCGCCGCTGCACGGCTTTCACAGCGCCAACCACTACTACCAGAGCTGCTCGGGACTACCGCTGCTGGCTCAGATCCCCATCCCTACCCTTATCCTGCACGCCGCCGACGATCCCTTTATGTCACGCGCGGTCATTCCCCGGCCAGAGCAACTCTCGCCCACGGTGCGCTATGAGTTGAGCCAGCGTGGCGGCCATGTCGGCTTTCTGCACGGCACGCCCTGGCGGCCACGGTTTTGGCTGGATGAACGGATCAGTCGCTGGATTGCCGAACAGAGTCACTCTGCAACACAGAACTGATTGCGTCCCGACTCCTTGGCCCGATAGAGCGCCTGATCGGCCCGCTCCAGCAACTGGCTCGCCCCTTCACCGGACACTGTGCTGGCAATCCCCTGACTCACCGTCACCCAGGGGGCAACATCGGACGCCAGATGCTCCAGCTGCAGGCTGGCCAAGCCATCTTGCAGCCGCTGCGCCACGCTGGCCGCAGCCTGACGGTCGGTATTGGGCAGCAGCAGCACAAACTCCTCTCCGCCATAGCGGGCAACCAGATCAGATGGCGTGCGTACCGCACGGTTAAGCGCTTGTGCCACCTCCTTGAGGCACATATCCCCCACCTGATGGCCGTAGTAGTCGTTGAAGCGCTTGAAATAGTCCACATCGATCAGAATGAGCGATAGAGGAGCGCCGCTCTCCTGGCTATGGGCCAACGCGCGCTCCAACTCGATATTGAAATGCCGCCGGTTGGCGACTCCGGTCAGAGGATCTTGCTTGGCGAGCTGATCAAGTTGGCGCAGCAGCGTCAGATTTTCATGCTCCCGCATGATCGCCAACTCAAACCAGCGGTGCAGCATGCGGCGGCCAACCTCCAGCGCAATCACGCCAAACAACACTCCAAGCAGGTAGATCTGGGGAAAATCGACGCGCAAAAAGAGCTCCAACCCTACACCCACCGTCATCGGGCCCAAGAGATAGCCATAAAAAACCTTGCGATCGGGATAAAACGCGATGAGCGCGGCCAGCAGGTTGAGCCGCATGATCCCGTTGGCATAGCTGACCCCTCCCCGCAGCTCCACCTGACCAATCGTATAGATATGCAGCGTCCAGAGTCCGCCCCATAGCACCATCACCAGTGCAGCCATCCGTAACCAGAGGCGGTCCTGCATATGGTCACAAAACAGGCTGACAACAGGTAGCAGCAATAGCACCACCATGACCAGGGCCAGCTCACTCTGAAAGCGCCAGGGCAAGCTGTCATCACTGGCTAGCCCGACCTGGCTGTAAACCTCGTAGCGTATCGAAAGAAACAACACCACCAGCCAGTTCAACAACCAGAACCACACCATGCCTCGGGCAATCGCCTCTCGACGTGCGCTGTCCAGATGCTCAGTCAGGGTTAACGGCGCGCTGCGCTGCGCTTCAGACAACATCTCTCAGACTCCGGTGAAAAGGTAAAAAGTGATTGCATTCGCGGGATTCAACACAACAATAGCCTGACGATCACCTCTTTTGCTGTGAGACCTTTAAATGATCATTCCCTGGCAAGAACTGGACGGCGACACCCTGACCAACCTGATCGAACACTTTGTGTTGCAGGAGGGAACAGAATATGGAGAGCAGGATGTACCGCTTGGCGTCAAAGTCGATGCAGTGAGAGAACAATTACAGCAAGGCAAAGCTGTCATCGTCTATAGCGAGCTGCACGAATCGGTCAATATCGTGATGAAAGACCGCTTCATCGAGCAGTCTTGACCCAACCGCAATCCGGACCTTATAACGGAATTCCCAAGGAAGAGAGAATCCCATGTCGGCCAAGCACCCCATTATTGCTGTTACCGGTTCGTCCGGTGCTGGCACCTCCACCTCCACCAACGCCTTTCGCTCCATGTTCCATCAACTGGGATATACCGCGGCTGTGGTGGAAGGTGACAGTTTTCACCGCTACACCCGACCGGAAATGGATGTAGCGATCCGCAAGGCGCGCGAACAGGGGCGCCATATCAGCTATTTTGGCCCTGAGGCCAATGACTTCGGGCTGCTGGAGAGCTTTTTCCAGGGCTATGGGCAGGATGGCAATGGCCAGTATCGCCGCTACCTGCACAGCTTTGACGAGGCGGTGCCCTTCAACCAGATGCCCGGCACCTTCACCCCCTGGCAGCATCTGCCCAGCAATACCGATCTGCTGTTTTATGAAGGGCTGCACGGCGGTGTGGTTACCGAGGATCACAATGTGGCGCGCCACGTGGATTTTCTGATAGGTGTAGTACCCATCGTCAACCTGGAGTGGATCCAGAAGCTGATCCGCGATACCTCGGAGCGAGGGCATTCTCGCGAGGCGGTGACCGACTCCATCGTTCGCTCCATGGATGACTACATCAACTTCATCACCCCGCAGTTCTCGCGCACCCATATCAACTTCCAACGGGTGCCGACGGTGGATACCTCCAACCCCTTCAGCGCCAAGGTGATCCCGAGTCTGGACGAGAGTATGCTGGTGATCCGGTTTCGCGGTATCAAGCAGGTGGATTTCCCCTACCTGCTGTCGATGATCGATGGCTCATTCATGTCGCGGATGAACACCATAGTGGTGCCGGGTGGCAAGATGGGCTTTGCGATGGAGCTGATCCTGCGCCCGCTCATCCAGCAATTGATCGAAACCGGCAAAATAACCTGATTCAAAGGAGTTCACGATGCGGCTTGCTTATCTCTCTGTGGCACTGCTCGCCCTGCTTGGCGGTTGCAGCAGCGGGCCGGCGGCCCCCACGCTGGAGTCCGGCACCATGCTGGTTCGCCCGATGGGCAACTGGACCTATGGTGCAACCCCGCGCTACGCCCTGGCCGAACAGTATCAATTTGCCGGTGAGTTGGCGGAAGGGTGGCTGGAGCCGATGCAGCAGGCGGTAAGCC
The DNA here is from genome assembly GCF_019048085.1 of Aeromonas sp. FDAARGOS 1416. Classification (NCBI taxonomy): domain Bacteria; kingdom Pseudomonadati; phylum Pseudomonadota; class Gammaproteobacteria; order Aeromonadales; family Aeromonadaceae; genus Aeromonas; species Aeromonas sp. FDAARGOS 1416. The sequence continues at coordinate 2,804,204 of NZ_CP077301.1, forward strand.
GGGAGCTCAATGGCAAGGGATGGCAGAGTGCACCGCTCGACGAGGCGGATCTGTGGGTCGCCATCGGCGTCGCGGGCGGCAAGGATATGAGTGATGGCGAGATTTTCGCACGTCTTGGCATGACACCCGGGGTATATGCCTCGGCCAACCAGCGCAAAGGGTCGCTGGCCATCGTGCTGCTCGATCGCAAAACCCAGAAAGCAGTCTGGAGCAGCATCATCCAGCTGACCAGCGATGTGAGCATTGCAGACAGCCAGCGTCAGGCACTCAGCCAACAGCTCGCGGCCGAGCTGCTCAATCGCGTCCCCACCAACTAACGCTTGTTTAGTGATAATGGATGGATAGAAAAACGGCTTGCCTCCCGGCAAGCCGTTTTTTGTGGTCTCAACCTCTTGACCCAATCCGGCCTAGGCCAGACTCGGGCATAAAGCCGCACACCTTCAGCTATCCGTGGTCACTTATTTGAGCGTACAGGTCAGCAGTGTGACCCCTTTCTGGGTGAGGAGAGCTTGTTTCTCTTGATTCCAGAAGGTGGTCAGGCCGTCAGAATATTTGGCGCCAGACTCTGACTCAACACGCGCCAGCTTGTGGTAAACCCCGGCATAGGGGAACTGCACCATGTCAGCCTGGGCATCATAGGTAACGGCCAGCATCTCTTCGCCACACTGGTATTGGCTGTATTGATACTGGGTAGGTTGCGGGCTGCTGCACGCCGCCAGGCCCAAAAGGGGAAGCAGAGCGATCAATTTTTTCATTGCACTTTCCTTATGTAATGGCTTTATGTCATGGCCTTGTGCAGTGGCCTTACGTAACGGCCTTATGCCAGGGTACCAACGAAACAATCGTTATCAAGCTTCAACAATTTGATAACTATGGGTAATTTGTACCGCTTTTTCCAACATCAGGGAAACAGAACAATATTTTTCCATCGACAGCTCGACCGCTCTGGCCACCTGTTTCTCTGCCAATCCCTTGCCTGTCACCACGAAGTGCAGATTAATCTTCTCGAAAACCCGGGGCACACTATCGACCCGTTCGCCACTGACATCGACATGGCATGCGGTCACCGACTGGCGCGCTTTTTCGAGGATGGAGACCACATCAATGGAACTGCAGCCACCGACCGCCAGCAGGATCATCTCCATCGGGCTGGCCCCCTCACCGGGGTTGGCACCATCCAGGATCACCTTGTGACCAGATTCACTCTCACCCACAAACTTCATCCCTTCCATCCAGCTGACCTTTGCTTTCATCTCGCACTCTCTCCTGTTAATCATGATGATGGATCCCTAGCATAACCCAGTCGCTTATCTCTGCCGAACAGGGGGAGTTGGGATGGAAATAGATCAAAATCAACATCTCCGACCTCTATCTTCCCTAGAATGGCCGAAGCGGCGCAGCAGGCATTACTCAAAGGGCTCTGTCAAAAGCCCGCAAAGCCTTGTCAGCACAGGCAAAGGCTCTTATCCTACTGCGACCAATACAAGGAATGGCAAGATTGGCAGCTTGCCCGGACGCACAAGTCCATAAAAAGACACTACAGAGGAATTCTCATGGTCATTGGCAAACCGCAAAGCGATCCCACCCTGGAATGGTTCTTGTCGCACTGCCACATTCATAAGTATCCCGCCAAGAGCACCCTGATCCATGCGGGTGAAAAAGCGGAGACCCTCTACTACATCGTCAAGGGCACTGTGGCCGTCTTGATCAAGGACGATGAGGGCAAAGAGATGATCCTCTCCTATCTGAACCAGGGGGATTTCCTGGGCGAGATGGGGATGTTCGAGGAGAACGAGAATCCCGAGCGCTCCGCCTGGGTTCGCGCGAAAGGCTCTTGCGAAGTGGCAGAGATCTCCTACAAGAAGTTCCGCCAGCTGATCCAGGTCAACCCGGACATTCTGATGCGTCTCTCTGGCCAGATGGCCAAGCGCCTGCAACACACCAGCCAGAAAGTGGGTAACCTCGCCTTCCTGGATGTGACCGGCCGGATCGCCCAGACCCTGCTCAACCTGGCCAAACAGCCGGATGCCATGACCCACCCGGATGGCATGCAGATCAAGATCACCCGTCAGGAGATCGGCCAGATCGTCGGCTGCTCTCGTGAAACCGTGGGCCGCATCCTGAAGATGCTGGAAGAGCAGGAGCTCATCTCTGCTCACGGCAAGACCATTGTGGTATTTGGCACTCGCTGATGACCCGTCCGCAGGCCTGACTGAGGCCTTGGGATAAAAAAGGCTGCTACGGCAGCCTTTTTTGATCCTCTCCCCTATAATCCCGAACGCCCTTCACTGTTCCGGCATTCGCCCAGAGAGTTACTATGCACCTTCAATGTCCCCGCTGCCGCAGTCCGCTCCATCTTCATGAAGCCTCCCAGGGACGCTATTGCGACAACAAGCATCACTTCGATCCGGCACCGGAAGGTTATCTGGATCTCATCCCCGGCAAGAAAAACCCCAAAGACAGCGACAGCCGTGCCCTGATGCGCGCCAAGCACCATTTCCTGGAAGCCGGCCACCAACTGCCGCTGGTTGAGGCCATGGCCGCCCTGCTCGCTCCGCTGGCCCCACAAGAGCTGATCCATCTTGGGTGCGGTGAAGGCTACTACTGCCGCGCGCTGGCAGAGCGCCTGCCCGGCTGGCAGTTTGCTGGGGTTGATATCGCCAAGAACACCATCTTTGCCGCCAAAAAAGCGCAGCCGGACGGCCAGTTTGTCATTGCCGATCCCGCTCGCGCGCCGTTGCAACCGGGCTCTGCTCAGGTGCTGCTGGTCAACGATCTCAAGGTCAAGACCGAGCAGCTGGTCAGCTGGCTGGCCCCCGGTGGCTATCTGCTCTATCTGCAGCCGGGCCCGCGCCATCAGTGGCAACTACGGGTCAGCCTCAATCCGGTGAGCATGGAACACCCCCTCAGCTGGCCAACCCTCGGCGGCCTCAATCCGATGGCTCAACAGCGCTGCCAGTTCAGCCTCACCATGGATCAGGCCATGCGCAGCTTTATTCTGGAGACCAGCCGTCTCGGCTGGCGGGCGACCGGTGAGCAGCGTCACGCTTTCGCTCAACAGGGCCCGAATGAACTGGAACAGGATCTGCTGCTGACCCTGTGGCAAAAGCCTATCTGATCACTGGCGGGAGCCTTGCAAGGCTCCCGCCCCGCTTTTCCCGCCCCGCCCCATTCTCCCCTGCGTGATCTAGCTCACAACTTGAGCCATCGACCTTGTTGCTCAGAACAGCCTTGATGTCAAAAAAGTCACTAGAAAATAATTCATTGAATTTAATCTCTTTTTATCTTGTCAAAAACCGTCACACCCAGTCTTGATAACGACCTCGTCACCTCAATTAAACAACGATGGATTCAGGCCCAGTCAAGGTTGGGGCGCCTACCGTGTGGCTATCGGACTATTTCCGATTTCACAGAACCGACAACAAGTTCGGAAGTGTTTACATCAGAGGAATAACGCATATGAAGAAGTCTGCACTGACTATTGCCATCTCCAGCCTGCTGCTGGCGAGCGGCGCCCATGCTGCTACCGTTTACAACCAGAACGATACCAAGCTGGAAATCGGCGGCCGTGCACAAGGTGCTTACTACGGTACTGACGACAACGGTTCCGAAGGTGACCAGAGCTACTTCCGTCTGCACGTTGCTGGCGAGACCAAGATTGCTCCCGAGATGAAGGCGTTCGGCTTTGCCGAGTACAACCTGCCGACTTCCGGTTCTGACAACGACGAGCTGCGTTATGCCTATGCCGGCATCAAGCACGACCGTTTCGGCGCCTTCAGCTATGGTCGTCAGGATGGCCTGTTCACCAAGGCCGTCAACAACTATACCGACGTCCTGCCTGAGTGGGGCGGTGACGGCCTGGGCAAAGATACTGAAGTATTCGGCACCGGCCGTACCAACGGTCTGGCCCAGTACATCTACACCTATCAGGGTCTGACTCTGGGTGCCCAGTTCACCGGTAACAACGATCCGCAAAACGCAGGTCGCAGTGCAATCACTGAATCTTTCAACGGCAACACCTACAACGGCGAAAGCTGGAATAGCAAAGGTTCTGCTGAAGGCTTCGCAGTATCTGCCAACTACGATTTCGATATGGGCCTGAGCCTGGGTGCTGCCTATAACCAGGCTGGCAAGACTGACGAGCAAGCTCGCTATGCCGCCTTCGGTGGCGACAAGGATGCCAAGCTGATGGGCTTCGGCGCCAAATATGCAACTGGCGACCTCTACCTGGCTGCAACCTACTCCCACGGTGAAGACCACCTGTTCGTCAACAACGGCTACGCCGAGAAGATGGATGGCTACGAAGCCGTTGCCCAGTACACCATCGGCAAGTTCAAGCCTTCTCTGGCCTACCTGCGCACTGACGTGAAAGACTCCGCTCGCGGTATCGATGATACCTACACCGAGTACGTATCTATCGGTGCCTGGTACAACTTCACCGAGAACTTCAACGCCTACGTTGATTACAAGCTGAACCTGCTGGACTCCGTAGATGGCAAGTCCACCAACTCTCTGGGCAAGAACACCGATGACGTAGTCGCGGTTGCCCTGCAGTACAACTTCTAAGTAATTGGAAGTCAGTTATACCCTGTGATACCAATGTCTACTGTTTGAATTACTTCCGGCCGCTCTGCGGCCGGTTTTTTTATTGCGCCTTTTCAGCACCTTGCATATAACTATCGAGCGGATTGATGGCAATATCCGCGCCGTTGACAGGGAGTGACAAGGAGATATTCACGGATGAGACAAGCGCGCGGTAACATAGACTGGCAACGCGGGTGGCTGTTGTTGCCACTGCTGTTGATATCGCTCATCTGGAGCAGCACGGCAGATGCCAGCTGGGATCAGAGCCTCTATCGTCAACTGGGTCTGGCCGGCAAGCTGGATAAACAGACCTTTCGTCAGGCCCTCAACAGTTATCAAACTGTGCGCCACAAACGCAAACCCATTCTCACCATCATCGATTACAGCAAGCCATCCACCCAGCGCAGGCTGTTTGTCATCGATATGAAACGCCACAAGCTGCTCTATCACACCTGGGTCAGTCATGGCCGCAACTCAGGTGAACTGGCCGCAAAACACTTTTCCAACCAGCTCAACTCCCGGCAAAGTTCCCTTGGCGTCTATCGCACGGCGGAAACCTATCAGGGCAAGCATGGCTACTCCCTGCGGCTGGACGGACTCAGCCCCGGCAAGAACAGCAATGCCCGCAAGCGTGCCATCGTAGTACATGGCGCCGCCTATGCCAGCCCGACCCATCTGCGCAAATATGACAAGCTGGGCCGCAGTTGGGGTTGCCCCGCCCTGCCCAAAGAGCAAGCCAGAGCCATCATAGATACCATCAAGGGGGGGAGTGTCATCTACGCCCACGGCTAGCGGGCACAACACCAGAAAACGCAAGGCCAGCAATCGCTGGCCTTGTTTGTTACGCTTTTCACACTAAACGTGGTGCGTTATTGGCGCACCACCAGTACCGGACAGGGTGCATGACGCACCACAGACTCGGCGACACTGCCTACCAGCAGATGGCTGATACCGGAGCGACCGTGGCTGCCCATCACGATCAGCTCAACCTCATCCTCCTTGGCCTGAATGACGATCTCATCGGCTGCGCGACCAAAGCGAATATCAAAGGTGGCCGGGATCGGCAGGGTGGCAACCAGCTCTTTGAGCTGGGTTCTGGCCTGACGCTCCATCTCGTGGGTTATCTCGATGGCCGTCATATGCAGGATCTTGTAGCTGTCGAAACCGTGCAGTTGATCAACCACGTGGATCAGCTTGAGCTGGGCCTGATGGCTCTGTGCCATAAAAACGGCATAGTCGAGTACCGCGCGAGACATTTGGGAAAAATCGACTGGACAGAGCAGAGTCTTGATCGATGGCATAATGCAGTCTCCTCTACTGATTGGGGTGCTATTGAATCTTTACTCGATCATAACGATCCGAGCGCAAATAACCCTCGACCCTGTCGCAAAATGGAGATGCGAGATGTTTTCTCCGCCCGCCGCGATCAATGCATGGTATAAATCAGGTGATAAATGCTCTCCTCACCCCTGCGAGGATAATGCTGACCATGCTGCGCATCGGTTGTTTGCTGCTTTGCTCTCTATGTGCGATCGCCCACGCTCGCACAGCCGATATTCACGTCTATTGCGATGGCTGGCCCGGTTTCTGCCAACCGGATGGCCGCGGTATCTATCTCGATCTGGTGCGAACCATCTACCAACCCCATGGCTACCAGATCGTGCTCCATATCGTGCCCTACAAACGCGCCGTCGCCATGGTAGCCAGGCAAGAGGGGGATATGGCCATGAGTGTCTATCGGGACGAGATCAAGGGGGCCAAGCAGCCCCATCAGCCAGCCTCCGCCGATGATGTTACCGTCTTCATGCTCAAACAGTGGCAGCCACAATGGCGGGGAGAGCGCAGCCTGGAGGGAGAGACCGTACTCTGGCGGCGAGGATGGGTGCTGGATAAATATCTTCCGGTCACCATGCGATGGCATGAGATCGACAACCATGAGATGGCCCTGCAGCTGATTGGCAAGGGGCGCTATCGCTATTACCTAACCGCTGGCGTGCTCCATTCTGCCGATGAGACCCCAGCCAATATGTACCGCACCATTTTGCGCTGGATCCCGACTTACCCCATTTTTGCCGATACCGAGCAGGGCGACCAGCTACTGCAGTTGTGGGATCAAGAGATGGTGAATCTGATCCGTCGCGGCACGCTGGCCGAGATATATCGCCGTTATCACCTCTATGACTACTATCGCGACTTTCTCGAGGAGCAGGCGGTTAAGGCCGGCGAAAACTGATCCCACCATAGGGGAAAGAGAAGGATACCGCAGCCCCGTCAACCGCGGCCACCGCCAGCAACCTGCCCATGAGCAACACCTTTCCATTGTGGTTTGAGTCACCGTAGCCACGCCACAACTCAGGGTTGCCGGAACCCCTTCGCCAATCGGTCATAGAGGATCACATTGACCGAGGCGGCCAGATTCATGCAGCCCTGAGTTGGCACATAAACCACATCTTTCACCGCGCCATAGAGGGCGGGATCGAGCGTGCCATCCTCCGGCCCGAAGATATAAAAAGCGCGTTCCGGATGGACATAGTCGGGGAGCGGTGTAGCGCCGTCGATCAGATCAACCACCACGGGCACGCATCCCTGCGGGATAAACGCCATCAGGTCATCCACCCCGAGCAGCGGGATCTTCTCCACCATCTGCTTGGTATCAGTGGCAAAGCGGCGCGCCAGCTCGAAGCGGTTGCCGGTGTAGTAGACCTCGTCTACCCCGTAACAACCCGCAGCCCGCATCACGGAGCCGACATTTTCCGGAGACTTGGGATTGACCAACCCCACGCAGCAGAATGCACTCTTTTCCATCATCTCTCCTCATCTTGCGGCGGCCATTATAAGCCGTTGCAGGGCCACCGACCCGTTAAAAGTCCCCTCCCCGGCTAAACCGCTTGCCAACCCAGCTTTGAATGTCGATTTTTTGTGCGCAAGCCGACAAATTTTGTACAAGCCGATAGCCAGCAAACGTTTCCCAGCAATAATAGACAAACGTTTGTAAATGGATGTTTGTCTATGACTGAGCGTGAACAAGAGATCCTCGCCCTGCTGCGTCAGGATCCCATGATTGCCCAGCAGGAGCTGGCCGATCGCCTCGGCATCAGCCGCTCCGCGCTGGCCAGCCACATCTCAAGCCTGATCCGGCAGGGGTATGTGCAAGGCAGAGGTTATGTACTGCGAGAAGGCCCCTACGTGGTGGTGATCGGCGGTGCCAATATGGATATTTGCGGCACCAGCCACGACAACCTGCTGCTCGGCGACTCCAATCCGGGCAAGGTACGCACCTCGGCCGGTGGTGTTGGCCGCAATATCGCCGAGAATCTGGCGCGGCTCGGCAGCGATACCCGACTGCTGACCGCAGTCGGTAACGACCAGTATGGTCACCATCTGCTGGAGGTAAGCCAACGGGCCGGCGTCGATGTGCGCCAGACTCTGGTGCTCGATGGCCACACCACCTCCTGTTATCTCAGCCTGCATGATGGCAGCGGCGAAATGAGCTGTGCCATCAATGACATGGCCATTATCGAGCAGCTCACTCCTGCCCGCCTGACCCCACTCGGTGGCTTTCTCGGCGGTGCCCGGCTCTGGGTGATCGACACCAATCTGGCCATCCACACCCTCGACTGGTTGTTTGACCGGCAAGGTGAGCACGCCATCTTTGTCGATACCGTTTCGGTGGCCAAGGTGGAGAAGATCCGCCCCTGGCTCGGCAAGATCCACACCCTCAAACCCAATCGAAGCGAAGCCGAGCAACTGTGCGGCATGACCATCGCCGGGCCCGAAACCTGGCCCATGGTAGCCGCCTGGTTCCACCGCGCCGGGGTCAAGCGACTGTTCCTCAGTCTGGGTGAACAGGGGATCTTCTACAGCGATGGCGAGCAGCAGGGTCACCTGCCGATACTGGGTAGTCCTGTGCTCAACGTCACCGGCGGCGGGGATGCCTTTATGGCTGGCCTCGCCCACGCCTGGCTGCAAGAGCTCGACATTGCCCAAACCACCCGCTTTGCCCTGGGCTGCGCTGCCCTCACCGTCAATTGTTCCGATACCGTTTTTTCCGGTCTGAGCAAGACCGCCGTTGACCGCATACTGGAGGAGTACTCATGCTGAACGCTTACCTCGATATCCAACCGGAAGTGGCTGCCGCGCTGGCCGCCGGCAAACCGGTCGTTGCCCTCGAATCCACCATCATCTCCCACGGCATGCCTTATCCGCAGAACGTGGAGACGGCCCGTCAGGTGGAGCAGGTGGTGCGCGATAACGGCGCCATTCCGGCGACCATCGCCATCCTCGACGGCCGCCTCAAGGTGGGTCTCGATGCCGGTGCGCTGGAAGCACTCGGCCGGGCAGGCCACAGCGTGACCAAGTGCAGCCGCCGCGACATTTCGTTCGTACTGGCGCGCAAGGGTATGGGGGCCACCACGGTCGCCTCGACCATGATCATCGCCGCCATGGCGGGGATCCGGGTCTTTGCCACCGGCGGTATCGGCGGGGTACATCGCGGTGCGCAAGAGACCTTCGATATCTCCGCCGATCTGCAGGAGCTGGCGCAAACGCCAGTGGCCGTAGTCTGCGCCGGAGCCAAGTCGATCCTCGATATCGGGCTGACCCTGGAGTATCTGGAGACCCAGGGCGTACCGGTGATCGGCTATCAAACCGAGGAGCTGCCCGCCTTCTACACCCGCGAGAGCGGCTTCAGGGTCGATTATCGCCTCGATACCCCGGCAGCCATCGCCGAGGCACTGCGCCTCAAGTGGGAGCTGGGACTGGCGGGCGGCGCCGTGGTGGCCAATCCCATCCCGACCGCACACGCCATGCCGAAAGCCGATATCGACGCAGCCATTGCCCAAGCGCTGCGTGAAGCCGATGAGCAGGGGATCAAGGGCAAGGCGTCAACCCCCTTCCTGCTGGCCCGCGTCTGCGAGCTGACTGGCGGCAACTCGCTCGCCGCCAACATCCAGCTGGTACTGAACAACGCGGCCCTCGGCGCCCGCATCGCCGCCAGCCTCTGATCGCTCGCCGATACCTCGCTATGTAAAAGAGGGCCTCGCGGCCCTCTTGTTGTTTTTGCTATCTGCAGCGCTATTGCAACGCTGTGTTATTGCAGTACCACGCGCCCATTGAGGGGCTGCACCGGCCGGTTGTTGGGGTGGTGCATCACCGCCTTGAAGGCGTCGATCTGGGCCTGACTGACCTCAACCGGCTGCTTCATCACCAGCCAGCGCACTCCCTCCGAACAGGGAGGCGTAGTAAGGGAACCGCTAAAGCGATAGTAGTCACGATTCTCGGGCAGCAGTTGCTCCGCAACGAGCGGCGTCTTGAGGGCCTGGATCTCGCCCACCTTGGCAGGTAACGCGCTCCAGGCTGCCGCCAGTGCCGAATTCGCCTTGCCCGCCTCGAACATCACCGCCACTACCGCGATCTCTCCCTTGCCACTGACGTGTACCAGATGCCCTTCCAGCGGATAGGATTTACCCTCGATGAGGTTTTCGCTCGGGGCGTGGAAGTGAAACTGCTTGAGTTCAAACGTGGTGCCATCGAGTTGCAAGGTGCTGCCCGGGGCATAACCGACCTGCACGGTGTGACCGTTGTTGACCACTGTGTTGCCACCCGCCTGATAGTGGAGTACCAGCGGGGCCAGTTTGGCCTCGACCAATCCGCTCAGGTCAACCGGCGACTGATTGCTGCCCGCACACTGGCCAAACTCCGGGGTCAGCTTGGCCCAGTGGGCAGGCCCCGCCTCACCGCTATATTCCCAATGGGGGGCGGCAGCAAACACGGCAGGGCACAGCAGCAGGGAGCAGGCCAACAGAGACTTTCTCATCATACATCCTTATCTTGATTGAAAAGCACGACCATCCGGCGCCGCTCCAAAGAACAAGACGACAGAGGGTGTTGAAACGCAGGATACAATTTGCTCATCCTGTCGGTTTATTATTAATGATGCATTTGATAGGTATTTATTTAACGGCAGAATGGCAAAGCATATTGAATAATCGCTTTATTCAATGACAGCAATCTAATTAATCACCTGTTCATTTTCTTTGCTTCGCACATAATCCAGAGATGATGCTAATTCCATACTCTCCTCTTAATTATCCTGCCCCCATTTTGCCAAAAATTATATGTAATTGTTTTTATTGCAAATAATCAAGTAAGCCTGATTTTGATCAATTAATAAGCAGCGCTTTGACGTCATCCTTGTCTTGCTGGCATAAACAGCATCAAGGGAGATGACGCAATGAGAAAATATTGTTTGCTAGTGGCACTGATATTACCCGGTGCCGGTTGGGCGAATGAACCCATACAGCCCGTGGAACCAGCCAAGGTGACAAACCCGGAAAAAGTCGAATTGGGCAAGATGCTGTTTTTCGAGCCAAGACTCTCCAAATCCGGCGCAATCTCTTGTAACTCCTGCCATAACCTGGCGACCGGTGGGGTGGATAATCAAGTCAGCTCACTCGGCCATAAATGGAAAGTGGGCCCTATTAATTCACCGACCGTACTCAACTCCAGCCTCAACTTCGTGCAGTTCTGGGATGGTCGCGCCAAGGATCTGAAAGAGCAGGCGGCGGGCCCCATCGCCAACCCGCTGGAGATGGCATTTACCCACAATCTGGCGGTAGAAACTCTGCATACCCTGCCTGGTTATCGCACCCGCTTCAGCGCTGTTTATGGCAAGGACAATTTCGGCATTGACGAAGTCACCGATGCCATCGCTGCTTTTGAAGAGACCCTGGTTACCCCCAATGCCCCGTTTGACCGCTGGTTGAAAGGGGATAGCAAAGCACTGACCGCACAACAGCTGAAAGGGTATGAACTGTTCAAAGCCAAAGGATGCACGGCATGCCACAACGGGGTCGCTATCGGCGGCAACTCTTATCAGAAGATGGGACTGGTCAAGAGTTACAAAACGGACAACCCGGCTCAGGGTCGCGGTGCCGTCACCGGAGAAAAGCAGTTCATCGGCTGGTTCAAGGTACCCACCCTGCGTAATATCGAGCTGACTTATCCCTACTTCCACGATGGTGCAGTATGGGATCTGAAAGAGGCAGTCCAGATCATGGCTGATATCCAGCTGGGGCAGCGCCTCACAGATCAGGAAGCCGAAGATATGACTGCCTACCTCAAGAGCCTGACCGGTGAGCAGCCGCAGATCGTGTTGCCACAACTCCCACCATCACAACCTGATACCCCCAAACCAGAGGTAAAAAGCTGATAAAAAACAACAGGGGCCGTGGTCCCTGTTGTCTGCTACCTTACCGGACGATTCAGCGATCCCGATTCAACGCGATCAGACGATCAAGAATCGCTTCACCATCGGCACGCAAACCGTTGTGCTCATATTCATTGGTGATCCAGGCGCGACTGTTGCCAAGGCCACGCAGAGTTTCGCGACTGTAGTCAAACTCCACATACATATCCTCGGCATAGACGGCGCAGGCTACCGGCACCTTGTTGCGGGCCAGCTGGACCGGATCATAGAGCTGCCCCCAGTCCGCCTTGTTGGCCAGCAGATGGGCCGCCTCTTTCAGGGGTAGCAACTCGCGGAACTGCTCGAACATCCAAGGGTAAACCATCTCGCCGGTGAAGGCGAAATCCTTTCCGGGCGCCCAGTGCACCGCAGGAAACTCCCCTCTGACCCGCTCCGCCGCCCAGCGAGTCGCCTCCCCTTCGGCATAGATAGCCTCGTGCAGAATGGCAAACAGCGGGTTGGTATTGAATGGCTGCATGCTCTGCACCTGATAGAGAAAGGCCGGGCTCAGCTTGTCACCGATAAAGGCCTCCTCCAGCAGGTAATAAAGCTCCTCGAAAGCCCCCGTAGCGCCAAGATCCAGCCCTTGCTGCTGGAACTGCTCCACCGTCAGGCGCTGGCCGTTGGGCAGTCGCACATCATGCTGGTGCAGATGGTTGGCCAGCCGGTTGGCAATCCCCTGAGCATGGGGGAAGCGGGCGAAGAAGGCTCGGTTCTTGTCAGCCACCCTCTGGTAGGTGGCGCGGTAAACCTCCTCGGCACTGCGGCCAATCGGCGCGATGCCGCCGGTGATATAGACCTCCCGCAGACTGTCGGGAAAGAGCGAGAGATAGGTCAGGCAGCAAAAACCACCAAAGCTTTGCCCCAGCAGGCTCCAGCGATGCTTGGGGCTAAGCTCCTGCCGGATGAACTCGGCATCTTGCACTATGCTGTCGGCGCGAAAATGGCCGAGATACTCCGCCTGCTCGGCCGGGGTCATTTTGGCCAGACTCTGCCCGTGGATGGGGCTCGACATCCCGGTGCCACGCTGATCCAACAGCAGCACTCGGAACTCCTGCAACGCCCGTTTGAGCCAACCACTGTTGGCCGTCGGGCGCGGAGCCCCGAATCCCGGCCCCCCTTGCAGAAACAGCAGCCAAGGGAGCTTGTCATCGAGTTTGTTTTTGCAGCAGAGGGTGCGAGCAAACAGGGTAATGCTGTCGCCATCCGGCTCATCATGATCGAGGGGAACGGTAAAAAAGTGCGGCTCACAATGAATGCCGTCCAGTACATAGCTCAAGGGGCTGCTCATCTGGGATCTCTCCGTCAGGATGGGAACATCATTGACCCCATCATATCCCCGCCCGGCCACAGGGTCACTCCGGTTTTCCAAAATGTTAACAATGGCTTAAAGGTCGAAGCATCACCCGACAAGCCGCTCTTCAACGGTGCTGAATTAATTGTTTTGCAGGGGAGATTGACGCCATGGCGCCATTCAACAAAGATGGCTCGCCTGCACAGGAGTGCAGCCATTCAGGCCGACAAAATGGATAAGGGAATGTGATGAAACCGAAGTGGATCAGGGCCAGAAAAAGAGAGAAGAAGCCATGCCCTGGCAGCATGTTGCAGACCGGAATGCTGCTGTTCAGTGCCACCTGTGGCGCGACGCTCTTTTTGGCAGCATGTAACAGCAACTAGAAATGAAAAAGCCCGCTCGATTGAGCGGGCTTTTCGAATTTGGCTCCTCCTACTGGACTTGAACCAGTGACATACGGATTAACAGTCCGCCGTTCTACCGACTGAACTAAGGAGGAATTGTGGTGCCCAGAGACGGAATCGAACCGCCGACACGGGGATTTTCAATCCCCTGCTCTACCGACTGAGCTATCTGGGCAACGGCGCGCATTAAACCCTTTCCAGCGCAGAGTGTCAACCATGATGGCACGATAAAAAGCGCGTTCGCTCAACAACCGAACGAAGCGGCCATTTATTATCCATTTCAGTCCTGTTTGCCGTACTTGCTGGCCTCTGCACGCCCTGCAGGCTGCGCCAATATGATGGAAATTCGAGGTTCAGTGGGTCCGCCGCATTGAGCCGAATCCACTCTGCGAGTATGCTTTGCCGCAATGATACCGCCTGGAGGCAACATGAGTCTGAATATGCAAGAGTGGCGTGATGAGACCACCGAGATCGTCAACGAACTGCTGGCCGATGGCAGCAATCCCGATGCGGATTACGACATCGAGCACCACTTCGCCTGCCAGGATTTCGACCGTCTGGAAAAAGCAGCGGTTGACCTGTTCAAGGCCGGTTTTGAAGTAACCGATGCCGAAGAGATGGAACTGGATGACGGCGCCACCATCTTCTGCTTCGATGCCACCATCGAGTGCAAGCTGAATGTCGAAGCGATCGTCGCCGATATCGCCAAGATGCTGCCCATCTTGGAAAAATATGGGGTGGATTACGATGGTTGGGGCACCTACTTCCAGGATTGATCCTGCCTCCATCGTAAAACAACAAGGCCACCTTGCGGTGGCCTTGTTGTTTCTGACGAGCTTTCACGCCAGATAGCTGGCAGCGAACTCCGCCGGCGGCAGGGGGCGACTGAACAGATAGCCCTGTAGCCGATCACACCCCGCCTCGGTCAGCCACAGCTGCTGCTCGGGTGTCTCTACCCCTTCGGCGGTGATGCGGATCCCGAGCTCATGGCCCAATCCGATGACCGAACGCACGATAGCGGTGGTCGCGCTATTGCTGGCGAGCCCCTGAGTGAAGCTGCGATCCAGCTTGAGGGTCGCCACCTGCAAACGTGGCAGATAGGCCAGCGAGCAGTAACCGGTACCAAAGTCGTCGATGGCCAACTGAAAACCGGCGGCGATCAGGTTGTCGAGGTTGGTCTCAATCTCGTCGGCGTTCTCCATCAACACCCCTTCGGTGATCTCCAGCTCCAGTTGACTGGCCTTGAGACCATGGCGAGCGATGCAGGCTGAGACCCGCTCACAGAGCGCCGGATCACGGAACTGCAGCGGCGAGAGGTTGATGGAGAGCACCATATCCGGCTGCGCAGTTTGCCACTGCGCCAGCTGGGCACAGCCCTGCTCCAGCATCAACTGACCCAGTTGACCGATGATCCCCATCTCTTCCGCCAACGGAATGAATTCATCGGGGGAGATCATCCCAAGCTCGGGATGGGGCCAGCGACAGAGCAGCTCGGCGCCATGCAGCCGGTGGGTGCGGGTACAGATGATCGGCTGATAGACGGCAACCAGCTGGGCGGACTTGATAGCGAGCGGCAACTGGGCGGCGATCAGCTGACGCCGCTTGAGCCGGGCATGCAGCTCGGGATCAAACAGGGTGCAGTACTGTTGCTGCCGTTTGCCCTGCGCCAGCGCAGCCTCGGCATGACTGAGCAACCGCTCGGCATCGCTTGCCCGCCCCTGGGCCAGCCCCAGAAACACCGGGATCTGTATGCGATGATCTTCCACCTGATAATGCTCCATCAACTGCTGCTGCAGATGCTGGCTCCACCCCTGCAATGGCTCGTTGAAGTCCGGCAGCAACAGGCTGAAGTCATCGGCAGCGACCCGACAGAGCAGAGAACGCGGCGGCACCAGCTGCTGCAACCGCTTGGCAACCTGGCTCAGCAGGCGATCGGCAATCCGGATCCCGAAGCGATCGTTTATTTCACGAAAATGGTGCAGATCGACCAGCACCAATGTGGCACTGCGTCCCCCAAGATGGCGGCTGGTCTGCAAGAACCGGGAGAGTTTGAGCAGTCCGGTCAGGCTGTCGTAGTGCTGCTCCTGCTGCAACTGCGCCTGAGTGGTGCGCAGGCCGGTGATGTCACGCCCCAGCGTCAGGATCCCGAGGGAGTGGCCGTCACCATCGGGGACATCGACCCGGGTGATCTCCATGTGTCGCCCCTGCCCGCTGGCATCCAGCAGACAACACTCGCCATGACCCATCCCCTGCGGCGCCGCCAACCGGAACGGCAGCTGCTGACCCAGCACCTCATCGGCCCCATGGCCGATAAAGTCGAGAAATGCCTGATTGCACTCCAGCAACACCCCGTTGTGATCATCGAAACGGATCAGGTCAGGAATGGCATCGAGCAGAAAACGCTGCAACAACTGCTGCTTTTTGACCGTTTGTTCCAGGCTCTTGCGCTGGGCAATCTCGTTAACCACTCCGAATACTGCGCACGCCTCTCCCTGCGGGGTGTAAAGAGGTACCTTGTGCACCTCCATCCAGCAGGTATTCCCGCCCCGATTGCAATGGAGCTGCTGATACAGCATCGGCACGCCTCCGGCAAGCAGCTGCTCATCCTCACTGCGAAAGAGATCGCCCCAGGGCATCTCTGCATCTGTCTTGCCGACAACCTCGGCAGGCGACTCCAGCTTGGCTTCACGGGCGAACTCACGATTGGCGAACAGGTAACGCCCATGACTATCTCGACAGAAGATACTCATTGGCAATTGGTCGATGATCTGCTGCAGCAGATCCGGGGTGAGCATGTTGGTCACAGGGGCGCTTATGGAGGAATTTCGAGCAAATCTATGATAGCAAACCAATTTTGTAAAGCACCCCGATCACCTCCCCATAACACCGAACGCTGGATGGTTGCTGACAGAGATTGTCGCTCCGGCGATAATAGGCGCCGGTTGGCCAATGGCCTAGTGATATGGACGAGAGAAACAAGATGAAAAAGATTATGGGGAGCGCATTGGCGCTGCTGCTGGTTGGTTGTGCTGGTGACAATAACGGCGGTGAGGAGTATCGCTACAACCCGCCAATTGCCAAGGCAACCAACAATACCCAGGAGATGGCGATCCCGGTGGATCTGGTGTGGGCTCGCGCCGAGAAGTGGTTCACCGATCGCGGCCTCACCATCGAAAATAGCCAGCGTGGCTCCGGCCTGATGACTGCCAACGTCAACCAGTCAGCCGACGGGCTGGAGTGGCTGGACTGCGGTACCATGGGTTCCAAAGTTGCACTGGGCAACCCGAACCTGCAGATCAACCTGATCATCACCCAGAGCGGTAACAGCAGCGTGGCCACCGTCAACGTCAAGGGCAACACCGAGCTGTTCTTCGTTGAATCCTCAGGCGAGCGCGTACCGGCCCCGTCCATCAAGCCGGTCTGTGTCTCCCGCGGTACCCTGGAGCAGAGCCTGTTTGCCACCCTCGGCAACTGATTTCTCTTCCCTGCAAAGATAAAAAAAGCGGCAGATTGCTCTGCCGCTTTTTATTGCCCCGAGTTGGGCTTACTTGTCGATATCGAGCATGTTGTTGGTCAACATGTAATCGATCACCTGGCTAGCCGTTGCACTACTATTACCGGTCAGAGAACCAAAAGTGTGACCAGACAACACAATCTCCTGGGTCACAGAGCCGCCAACCGAATCGCTAACCTTGAGATGCACACCTTGGCTATCTGCGGACACAGACAACAGATTTTTCAACAATGACTCTGTTTTAGACCCATCATGATCCAGCAGATCACTCAGATCCAGCTTGTCGCGCTGTGTCGGATCACTCAGGCTCGGTTTGAAGTCCGTGACAGTATCAACCGTCAACTTACCTGATTCGGTATCCCCCTTGTTCCACACGAAGATATCCGCTCCATCGCCACCGGTCAGTATGTCGTTGCCTAGACCACCGCTCAGAATATCGTTCCCGGCACCACCATCCAGCTTGTCGCTGCCGGTGCCGCCATAAAGGATATCCTTGCCATCGTCACCGTAGAGCTCATCGTCACCACCCTGGCCAAACAGGATATCGTCCCCCAGACCGCCGTGCAGCTTGTCGTTGCCCCCTCGGGTATCGCCCGCCACATCAAATGAGTTAGCATTCCCCTTGATGTACTCGTAAAGCTCAAGAGAGCTGGGTGCATAACCGTTTTTCAAGGTCAGGAACTGGGTCAGACCATCCAGTCCCTTGCCATCAACCCAATCTGCCGGCTTAGCTGGGTTGCCAGCCGTGCCCCACGGCAGGTGATCAGTATTGATGGCATCCCCGAACAGGATATCGTTACCCGCGCCACCGTGCAGGACATCGGCCCCTACTTCAGCAGGTGTATTGGTGGTCGAACTGCCAACCAGCACAGCCTTGAGCTGATCTGCCGTGGTGATGATGTCGGGCTGGCCAACCGGCGGGTAGGTCACCTTGCTCAGATTGTCAATCCGCAGCGTAGCAGCAGTGTCATCCCACCCGGCTTGCTTTACATCAGTGACTGTGAATACGTAACGATAATCACCGGCAACCATCGCTCCACTGTTGATGGTGCCAGTGGAGGTCACCGCTACACCGACATTCACCCAGGTAGAACCGTCCCAGCGTTGCAGTTGCACCGAGAAACTGTCCGAGTAAGAGAGATTGTTGCTTGTGCTGAGATCGAAACGGATGCCAACTCCCGTCGCTATCTTCAGTGTTTCGCTGGCAAATACCGATGAACCATTTCCCGCATTATCAGTTAACTCCAGCCGACTACTGACCCTTACGACACTCCCACTGCTATCGCCAGCCCTGCTCCAGCTATTCGCGCTCCAAGACCCCGCATTGCCGGAAAAATCATTCAGCAAAAGAGCGCTTCCATATTGACTGCCTGAGCCAATCACCTGCGTGTTGTCAAAATAATTCAGGTTCTCCTTCGTCACACCATTACCGATACCGATCGCCTTGACTTCGCTCAGCCCAGATAAAGGAGCAAACGCATCGATGGCCTTTTGCATCGCATCTGATTCAGATGCATTACTGTTCCCGTTATAAACTGTTGGATCACCATCGGTCAGGAAATAAGTGACATTCTCAAAGGTCAATCCAGAGCTGCTACCTGGCTTGCTGTTAAACCACTGGGTAGCCTTGATAAAGGCATCCTCATAGTTGGTCGCACCGCCAGCAGACAACGAGCTAATTTTGTCAATAAGCGACTGTAAATTGCTCTTGGATAGATCATTAATTGAGATGACAGAACTGGCAGACCAATTGAAATCAACCAACGTCACGTTCACGACGCCATCATGACCTGCCAGTTGATTGGCCAGCACTTTCAGAGCAGCAATTGTTAGGGTCATCCTGTCCTGGCCTGCAGGCGGATTTGATCTTCCGTCCAGGCCATACTGCATACTGCCTGAAGTATCTACAATCAGAGCAATATTGTAGTTTTTGCCCGGTTCAACCGAGGTCTTGATACCACCTATATCTCCCAGCAATACATCATCACCACGCCCCCCCTCGACAGTGTTATCGCCGTTCGGATTGCTGGGCTTGACCATAAAGCCGGTATCCGCTTCGGTATATTTCACTTCACCGGCTATCGGCTGACCATTCATGTCATACTCTTGCGAACCAGCCACCACGGTAACCTTGATATTCTGGCTACCGACAGGCAACTCCACCTGCAGCGACAGTTTCCCGTCTTTATCCAGCATGCTGGCCGGCACCTTCCAGCTGCCGTCGGCCTGCAGAGTGCCGCCTGACAGTAGCGTACCTTGAGGTAATCCCTTGATGGTCAGCTCGGTAAAATGTTCACTGCCATCGGTATCGATCAAGTCGACATCAACTTTCAACGTCGCCAGCTCAGCTACCTTGGTCAGGTTGCCATCCTTGAACTCATACTTGCCATCTTGCAGGTAAAGGGTCTCAACGCTGTAAAAATCATGGTTAGTCAAAGCACCACTAGAGTCTTTATATACCAATCGGTAATCACAACCCTGTGGCAACCCTGTCGTCACAAGCTTCAGGTCCTTCATCGAACCTAGCATATAGGCAACATCCAGCCCATCACCACCATAATAAGAGGTGGAGGCCTTCAGGCTTTGGGCTATCAGCGTGTCGTTGCCAGCACCAGCATTCAGAGTGACCGACGACGTAGCATTCTTGCCGCCGATCAGAATGTCATTCCCATCGCCGCCATCCAGGTTGTCAGTAACACTGCCACCACCAATCAGAATGTCATTGCCAGCTTCGCCTTTTGCCAGGAAGTGGTCGCCACTGCCGTATTTGATGGTGTCATTGCCGCCACCGCCCAGAACCCAACTGCCATTGGTAACCAGATAATCATCTCCGCCAGTCGGTGATGGCGACGGCCTCTTGCCATTCAGGTCGAACAGAATTTGCTCAATCTTAGCCGCCCCCGGCACAAACCCGCCACTCACCAGCTCAACCTTCAGCGTCACGCCGTCAACCACCGGCTTGATATCGACCACAAAGGTCGCATTACCACTACTGTTTACCCCGTCGCTCACCTGATAGCCGAACGACGCATAATCCCCCAGCTTATTGCCGTCCGCCCCCGTGTTCACACCGCTGCCCGCCGACCCGCTAGCCTCATGCGGATCAGGCTTGAACTGCAGCTTACCGGCGGCGATTTCTGCCTGAGTAAATACCTGATTTTCAACCACAGCCTGCCAGTTACCGTTGGCATCCTTGTACTGCAGCACCCCATCAGCCGGCAGTGAGGTGATCTTGATCGACAACTTGTCCGCAGCGGTATCGACATCGCTAGCCTTGAAGTCGCTCCATTTCAAAGTAAGCGGCATATCTTCTTCACCCTGGGCATAACCACCAGAGGTGGTGGGAGCAGCCAGAACAAGAGCCGTGTCACTGCCCGGCAGGGAGACGTTGCCCGCCTTGTCGGTCTGGGTCGCACTTACCGTCAGTGACTTGCCATCCGCCGGGGTATTCTCGGTCCAGCTGATGGTGCCGTTGCTGTAGGCAAAGCCGGTCGCAGGTGTGCCATTGGCAAACTGCAGCACCCCGTTCACCAGCTTCAGCTCGACGCTACTGCTGGCATCGCCATTGGTGATGGTCAGGGTGACCTTGCCGCCCGCCGTCAGCTCGGTGTGATTGACCTCGGCCTTCACCTGCACCTGGTCAGCACCGATCTCGCCCTTGCTCAGCAGGCCGTCATCCGGGTTGCTGTCATCCACGATGGTGACGGTCGGCTTGTCTGTCGCGGTGACGTCCACCTTCGCTGTGTCACTGCCCGGCAGGGAGACGTTGCCCGCCTTGTCGGTCTGGGTCGCACTTACCGTCAGTGACTTGCCATCCGCCGGGGTATTCTCGGTCCAGCTGATGGTGCCGTTGCTGTAGGCAAAGCCGGTCGCAGGTGTGCCATTGGCAAACTGCAGCACACCGTTCACCAGCTTCAGCTCGACGCTACTGCTGGCATCGCCATTGGTGATGGTCAGGGTGACCTTGCCGCCCGCCGTCAGCTCGGTGTGATTGACCTCGGCCTTCACCTGCACCTGGTCAGCACCGATCTCGCCCTTGCTCAGCAGCTCATCGTTGTTCAGGTCATCCACGATGGTGACGGTCGGCTTGTCTGTCGCGGTGACGTCCACCTTCGCTGTGTCACTGCCCGGCAGGGAGACGTTGCCCGCCTTGTCGGTCTGGGTCGCACTTACCGTCAGTGACTTGCCATCCGCCGGGGTATTCTCGGTCCAGCTGATGGTGCCGTTGCTGTAGGCAAAGCCGGTCGCAGGTGTGCCATTGGCAAACTGCAGCACACCGTTCACCAGCTTCAGCTCGACGCTACTGCTGGCATCGCCATTGCTGATGGTCAGGGTGACCTTGCCGCCCGCCGTCAGCTCGGTGTGATTGACCTCGGCCTTCACCTGCACCTGGTCAGCACCGATCTCGCCCTTGCTCAGCAGGCCGTCATCCGGGTTGCTGTCATCCACGATGGTGACGGTCGGCTTGTCTGTCGCGGTGACGTCCACCTTCGCTGTGTCACTGCCCGGCAGGGAGACGTTGCCCGCCTTGTCGGTCTGGGTCGCACTTACCGTCAGTGACTTGCCATCCGCCGGGGTATTCTCGGTCCAGCTGATGGTGCCGTTGCTGTAGGCAAAGCCGGTCGCAGGTGTGCCATTGGCAAACTGCAGCACACCGTTCACCAGCTTCAGCTCGACGCTACTGCTGGCATCGCCATTGCTGATGGTCAGGGTGACCTTGCCGCCCGCCGTCAGCTCGGTGTGATTGACCTCGGCCTTCACCTGCACCTGGTCAGCACCGATCTCGCCCTTGCTCAGCAGGCCGTCATCCGGGTTGCTGTCATCCACGATGGTGACGGTCGGCTTGTCTGTCGCGGTGACGTCCACCTTCGCTGTGTCACTGCCCGGCAGGGAGACGTTGCCCGCCTTGTCGGTCTGGGTCGCACTTACCGTCAGTGACTTGCCATCCGCCGGGGTATTCTCGGTCCAGCTGATGGTGCCGTTGCTGTAGGCAAAGCCGGTCGCAGGTGTGCCATCTGCAAACTGCAGCACACCGTTCACCAGCTTCAGCTCGACGCTACTGCTGGCATCGCCATTGGTGATGGTCAGAGTGACCTTGCCGCCCGCCGTCAGCTCGGTGTGATTGACCTCGGCCTTCACCTGCACCTGGTCAGCACCGATCTCGCCCTTGCTCAGCAGGCCGTCATCCGGGTTGCTGTCATCCACGATGGTGACGGTCGGCTTGTCGGTCGCGGTTACATCCACCTTCGCCGTGTCACTGCCCGGCAGGGAGACGTTGCCCGCCTTGTCGGTCTGGGTCGCACTTACCGTCAGTGACTTGCCATCCGCCGGGGTATTCTCGGTCCAGCTGATGGTGCCGTTGCTGTAGGCAAAGCCGGTCGCAGGTGTGCCATTGGCAAACTGCAGCACACCGTTCACCAGCTTCAGCTCGACGCTACTGCTGGCATCGCCATTGGTGATGGTCAGGGTGACCTTGCCGCCCGCCGTCAGCTCGGTGTGATTGACCTCGGCCTTCACCTGCACCTGGTCAGCACCGATCTCGCCCTTGCTCAGCAGGCCGTCATCCGGGTTGCTGTCATCCACGATGGTGACGGTCGGCTTGTCGGTCGCGGTTACATCCACCTTCGCTGTGTCACTGCCCGGCAGGGAAACGTTGCCCGCCTTGTCGGTCTGGGTCGCACTTACCGTCAGTGACTTGCCATCCGCCGGGGTATTCTCGGTCCAGCTGATGGTGCCGTTGCTGTAGGCAAAGCCGGTCGCAGGTGTGCCATCTGCAAACTGCAGCACACCGTTCACCAGCTTCAGCTCGACGCTACTGCTGGCATCGCCATTGGTGATGGTCAGAGTGACCTTGCCGCCCGCCGTCAGCTCGGTGTGATTGACCTCGGCCTTCACCTGCACCTGGTCAGCACCGATCTCGCCCTTGCTCAGCAGGCCGTCATCCGGGTTGCTGTCATCCACGATGGTGACGGTCGGCTTGTCGGTCGCGGTGACGTCCACCTTCGCCGTGTCACTGCCCGGCAGGGAGACGTTGCCCGCCTTGTCGGTCTGGGTCGCACTTACCGTCAGTGACTTGCCATCCGCCGGGGTATTCTCGGTCCAGCTGATGGTGCCGTTGCTGTAGGCAAAGCCGGTCGCAGGTGTGCCATTGGCAAACTGCAGCACACCGTTCACCAGCTTCAGCTCGACGCTACTGCTGGCATCGCCATTGGTGATGGTCAGGGTGACCTTGCCGCCCGCCGTCAGCTCGGTGTGATTGACCTCGGCCTTCACCTGCACCTGGTCAGCACCGATCTCGCCCTTGCTCAGCAGGCCGTCATCCGGGTTGCTGTCATCCACGATGGTGACGGTCGGCTTGTCTGTCGCGGTGACGTCCACCTTCGCTGTGTCACTGCCCGGCAGGGAGACGTTGCCCGCCTTGTCGGTCTGGGTCGCACTTACCGTCAGTGACTTGCCATCCGCCGGGGTATTCTCGGTCCAGCTGATGGTGCCGTTGCTGTAGGCAAAGCCGGTCGCAGGTGTGCCATCTGCAAACTGCAGCACACCGTTCACCAGCTTCAGCTCGACGCTACTGCTGGCATCGCCATTGGTGATGGTCAGGGTGACCTTGCCGCCCGCCGTCAGCTCGGTGTGATTGACCTCGGCCTTCACCTGCACCTGGTCAGCACCGATCTCGCCCTTGCTCAGCAGGCCGTCATCCGGGTTGCTGTCATCCACGATGGTGACGGTCGGCTTGTCTGTCGCGGTGACGTCCACCTTCGCTGTGTCACTGCCCGGCAGGGAGACGTTGCCCGCCTTGTCGGTCTGGGTCGCACTTACCGTCAGTGACTTGCCATCCGCCGGGGTATTCTCGGTCCAGCTGATGGTGCCGTTGCTGTAGGCAAAGCCGGTCGCAGGTGTGCCATCTGCAAACTGCAGCACACCGTTCACCAGCTTCAGCTCGACGCTACTGCTGGCATCGCCATTGGTGATGGTCAGAGTGACCTTGCCGCCCGCCGTCAGCTCGGTGTGATTGACCTCGGCCTTCACCTGCACCTGGTCAGCACCGATCTCGCCCTTGCTCAGCAGGCCGTCATCCGGGTTGCTGTCATCCACGATGGTGACGGTCGGCTTGTCGGTCGCGGTTACATCCACCTTCGCCGTGTCACTGCCCGGCAGGGAGACGTTGCCCGCCTTGTCGGTCTGGGTCGCACTTACCGTCAGTGACTTGCCATCCGCCGGGGTATTCTCGGTCCAGCTGATGGTGCCGTTGCTGTAGGCAAAGCCGGTCGCAGGTGTGCCATTGGCAAACTGCAGCACACCGTTCACCAGCTTCAGCTCGACGCTACTGCTGGCATCGCCATTGGTGATGGTCAGGGTGACCTTGCCGCCCGCCGTCAGCTCGGTGTGATTGACCTCGGCCTTCACCTGCACCTGGTCAGCACCGATCTCGCCCTTGCTCAGCAGGCCGTCATCCGGGTTGCTGTCATCCACGATGGTGACGGTCGGCTTGTCGGTCGCGGTTACATCCACCTTCGCTGTGTCACTGCCCGGCAGGGAAACGTTGCCCGCCTTGTCGGTCTGGGTCGCACTTACCGTCAGTGACTTGCCATCCGCCGGGGTATTCTCGGTCCAGCTGATGGTGCCGTTGCTGTAGGCAAAGCCGGTCGCAGGTGTGCCATCTGCAAACTGCAGCACACCGTTCACCAGCTTCAGCTCGACGCTACTGCTGGCATCGCCATTGGTGATGGTCAGGGTGACCTTGCCGCCCGCGGTCAGCTCGGTGTGATTGACCTCGGCTGTCACCTGCACCTGGTCAGCACCAATCTCACCCTTGCTCAGCAGGCCGTCATCCGGGTTGCTGTCATCCACGATGGTGACGGTCGGCTTGTCTGTCGCGGTGACGTCCACCTTCGCTGTGTCACTGCCCGGCAGGGAGACGTTGCCCGCCTTGTCGGTCTGGGTCGCACTTACCGTCAGTGACTTGCCATCCGCCGGGGTATTCTCGGTCCAGCTGATGGTGCCGTTGCTGTAGGCAAAGCCGGTCGCAGGTGTGCCATTGGCAAACTGCAGCACACCGTTCACCAGCTTCAGCTCGACGCTACTGCTGGCATCGCCATTGGTGATGGTCAGGGTGACCTTGCCGCCCGCCGTCAGCTCGGTGTGATTGACCTCGGCCTTCACCTGCACCTGGTCAGCACCGATCTCGCCCTTGCTCAGCAGCTCATCGTTGTTCAGGTCATCCACGATGGTGACGGTCGGCTTGTCTGTCGCGGTGACGTCCACCTTCGCTGTGTCACTGCCCGGCAGGGAGACGTTGCCCGCCTTGTCGGTCTGGGTCGCACTTACCGTCAGTGACTTGCCATCCGCCGGGGTATTCTCGGTCCAGCTGATGGTGCCGTTGCTGTAGGCAAAGCCGGTCGCAGGTGTGCCATCTGCAAACTGCAGCACACCGTTCACCAGCTTCAGCTCGACGCTACTGCTGGCATCGCCATTGGTGATGGTCAGAGTGACCTTGCCGCCCGCGGTCAGCTCGGTGTGATTGACCTCGGCTGTCACCTGCACCTGGTCAGCACCGATCTCGCCCTTGCTCAGCAGCTCATCGTTGTTCAGGTCATCCACGATGGTGACGGTCGGCTTGTCTGTCGCGGTGACGTCCACCTTCGCTGTGTCACTGCCCGGCAGGGAGACGTTGCCCGCCTTGTCGGTCTGGGTCGCACTTACCGTCAGTGACTTGCCATCCGCCGGGGTATTCTCGGTCCAGCTGATGGTGCCGTTGCTGTAGGCAAAGCCGGTCGCAGGTGTGCCATCTGCAAACTGCAGCACACCGTTCACCAGCTTCAGCTCGACGCTACTGCTGGCATCGCCATTGGTGATGGTCAGAGTGACCTTACCGCCCGCGGTCAGCTCGGTGTGATTGACCTCGGCCTTCACCTGCACCTGGTCAGCACCGATCTCGCCCTTGCTCAGCAGGCCGTCATCCGGGTTGCTGTCATCCACGATGGTGACGGTCGGCTTGTCGGTCGCGGTTACATCCACCTTCGCCGTGTCACTGCCCGGCAGGGAGACGTTGCCCGCCTTGTCGGTCTGGGTCGCACTTACCGTCAGTGACTTGCCATCCGCCGGGGTATTCTCGGTCCAGCTGATGGTGCCGTTGCTGTAGGCAAAGCCGGTCGCAGGTGTGCCATCTGCAAACTGCAGCACACCGTTCACCAGCTTCAGCTCGACGCTACTGCTGGCATCGCCATTGGTGATGGTCAGAGTGACCTTGCCGCCCGCCGTCAGCTCGGTGTGATTGACCTCGGCCTTCACCTGCACCTGGTCAGCACCGATCTCGCCCTTGCTCAGCAGGCCGTCATCCGGGTTGCTGTCATCCACGATGGTGACGGTCGGCTTGTCGGTCGCGGTGACGTCCACCTTCGCCGTGTCACTGCCCGGCAGGGAGACGTTGCCCGCCTTGTCGGTCTGGGTCGCACTTACCGTCAGTGACTTGCCATCCGCCGGGGTATTCTCGGTCCAGCTGATGGTGCCGTTGCTGTAGGCAAAGCCGGTCGCAGGTGTGCCATTGGCAAACTGCAGCACACCGTTCACCAGCTTCAGCTCGACGCTACTGCTGGCATCGCCATTGGTGATGGTCAGGGTGACCTTGCCGCCCGCCGTCAGCTCGGTGTGATTGACCTCGGCCTTCACCTGCACCTGGTCAGCACCGATCTCGCCCTTGCTCAGCAGGCCGTCATCCGGGTTGCTGTCATCCACGATGGTGACGGTCGGCTTGTCTGTCGCGGTGACGTCCACCTTCGCTGTGTCACTGCCCGGCAGGGAGACGTTGCCCGCCTTGTCGGTCTGGGTCGCACTTACCGTCAGTGACTTGCCATCCGCCGGGGTATTCTCGGTCCAGCTGATGGTGCCGTTGCTGTAGGCAAAGCCGGTCGCAGGTGTGCCATCTGCAAACTGCAGCACACCGTTCACCAGCTTCAGCTCGACGCTACTGCTGGCATCGCCATTGGTGATGGTCAGGGTGACCTTGCCGCCCGCCGTCAGCTCGGTGTGATTGACCTCGGCCTTCACCTGCACCTGGTCAGCACCGATCTCGCCCTTGCTCAGCAGGCCGTCATCCGGGTTGCTGTCATCCACGATGGTGACGGTCGGCTTGTCTGTCGCGGTGACGTCCACCTTCGCTGTGTCACTGCCCGGCAGGGAGACGTTGCCCGCCTTGTCGGTCTGGGTCGCACTTACCGTCAGTGACTTGCCATCCGCCGGGGTATTCTCGGTCCAGCTGATGGTGCCGTTGCTGTAGGCAAAGCCGGTCGCAGGTGTGCCATTGGCAAACTGCAGCACACCGTTCACCAGCTTCAGCTCGACGCTACTGCTGGCATCGCCATTGGTGATGGTCAGGGTGACCTTGCCGCCCGCCGTCAGCTCGGTGTGATTGACCTCGGCCTTCACCTGCACCTGGTCAGCACCGATCTCGCCCTTGCTCAGCAGGCCGTCATCCGGGTTGCTGTCATCCACGATGGTGACGGTCGGCTTGTCTGTCGCGGTGACGTCCACCTTCGCTGTGTCACTGCCCGGCAGGGAGACGTTGCCCGCCTTGTCGGTCTGGGTCGCACTTACCGTCAGTGACTTGCCATCCGCCGGGGTATTCTCGGCCCAGCTGATGGTGCCGTTGCTGTAGGCAAAGCCGGTCGCAGGTGTGCCATTGGCAAACTGCAGCACACCGTTCACCAGCTTCAGCTCGACGCTACTGCTGGCATCGCCATTGGTGATGGTCAGAGTGACCTTACCGCCCGCGGTCAGCTCGGTGTGATTGACCTCGGCTGTCACCTGCACCTGGTCAGCACCGATCTCGCCCTTGCTCAGCAGCTCATCGTTGTTCAGGTCATCCACGATGGTGACGGTCGGGGCCGCAGTCGAAGTCACATCCATACTGCCATTGTCGGTCGCAGTGCCGGTGTTGCCGGCCGGATCGGTGACGCTGGCCGTTACTTGATAGCTGCCTTCCGCCAGCGGGGTAGTGACATCCACGCTGTAACCACCACCCGGTTGCACGGTGGCGGTCAGGGTCTGCGGGTTGCCGTTGGCATCGGTCACGACCAGGGTAACGGTACTGCCCGCCGGGGCATCCGTCGTACCGGTAATGGTCGGGGTGGTGTCGTTGGTGTTGTCCGGCGCATCCACACTGATGGTCGGCGCGGTCACATCGACACTGCCATCGTCGGTCGCGGTGCCGGTGTTGCCGGCCGGATCGGTGACGCTGGCATCCACCTTGTAGCTCCCTTCCGCCAGCGGGGTGGTGACATCCACGCTGTAGCTACCACCCGGTTGCACGATGGCGGTCAATGTCTGCTGAGTGCCATTGGCATCGGTCACCACCAGGGTGACTATGCTGCCAGGGGCTGCATTGGTTGTACCTGTGATGGTTGGAGTAGTGTCAGTGGTGTTGTCCGGCGCATCGACCGTGATGGTCGGGGCGGTCACATCCACGCTGCCATTGTCGGTTGCCGTTCCTGTATTACCCGCAGGATCTGTCACTGTGGCTGTTACGGTATAAGAGCCTTCAGCCAAAGGGGTCACCACATCCACGGTGAAGGTACCGCTGGGTGTGACAATCGCTGTCAGGGTTTGTTGATTACCGTTTGCATCGGTGACCAGCAAGGTTACGGTGCTGCCAGCAGGAGCATCCGTGGTCCCGGTCAGGGTCGGAGTAGTGTCATTGGTGTTATCTGGCGCAACCACGGAAATGGTGGGCGGCGTCAGGTCGAATACTTCATCTTCGCCAGCAGCACCCAGCGGTGGCTCGCCATTGGTGTTGTAGGTGGTATCGAAGGTAGCTTCAGCAATGGTTGCGGAACCGGTACGGTCGATGGTGACAAAACCGCCGTTGCCACTGGCACCGGCGACGCCCCCAATACCGCCACCACCGGCAGCAGGTGCACCGCCTGCTGCGGAAGCTTCAAAAGCCTGGGTCGGGTCCGCGCCACCCAAGATCGCCTGTTGCAAGGCACTAATATCATCAGGAGTACCTGCAGCGCCGTTTTGCGCCAGCTGGGGAGCATCTCCCTCTTCGGCAGGCTCACTCTGTTCGCTGGCTGGTTGCACAGTGAACGACTGTCCGCCGCCCATGAAACTGGCGCCATCCGGCGACATGATCACCGCCCCTTTCGGCAGCACATCACCTTCAGCCAACAGCTTCCGGCTGCCATCTGCGGCCACCAGATAAATTTGTCCTTTAAGTTGGGTTACGGTTACGCCCTGTTCCAAGGTAACAGCATTGGTGATCATGTTCTCTCCTGAATCCTGATTTGCATGCAATAAGCCACAGCCTACTTTGCAGACTGAGGGGAAAAATAACCAGCTCGAAAATTCGAAAGGATAGGCCGATTTGAGGCTAAACTGTTCAGCCAGACAGAAGTGTATAGAACGAGGTTGCGAGAGTGGCAAAACCTAAATTATCAATAGATTACAGAGTAATGACAGGAGCATGACAAGGCATGCTCCTGTCAGGATTAACCCTAGGCTCCCGCCCAGAGGATGATAGCCAGCAGCTGTGGCGAGATGATCCGCAGGAACATGACCAGAGGGTAAACGGTGGCATAGGAGAGCGCACTGGCGCCACTGGTCGGGTGCATGGCGTTGGCAAAGGCCAGCGCGGGAGGGTCTGTCATGGAGCCGGCCAGCAAGCCGCACAGGGTCAGATAATTCATCTTGCCGTAGAGGCGCGCCAGCACACCGACCACCAGCAGCGGGATCAGGGTGATCGCCATACCGTAGAGCATCCAGGCTGGGCCATCACCGTTGATCAGGGTATCGACAAAACCGGCACCGGACTTGAATCCGACCACCGCCAGAAACAGCACAATCCCGATCTCCCGCAGCGCCAGGTTGGCACTGGGGGGCATGAACCAGTAAAGCTTGCCGATGCTGCCGATCCGCGACAGGATCAGCGCCACCACCAACGGCCCGCCCGCCAGACCCAATTTGAGAGCGGCCGGGAAACCGGGCAGGTAGAAGGGGATGGAGCCGAGCAATACGCCGAGACCGATCCCGATAAATACCGGCAACATCTGCACCTGCTGCAGTTTTTGCTGCACGTTGCCGACCACATTGGTCACCGCTTCGATGGCATCGAGGCGCCCCACCAGGTTGAGGATATCACCAAACTGCAGGCTGGTCTGACTGGTCGGCACCAGTTCGATACCGGCACGATTGAGGCGCGAGATCACCACGTCATAGCGTTGTTTGATATCCAGATCGCGGATCTTCTTGCCAAGAACCTGCTCGTTGGTCACCACAACCCGCTCGACGCGCAGATCGGTGCCGCGGGTCGAGAGCGAGGTCTCCACCTCCTCCCCCAACACCAGCAACACCTTGTGCAGCGCATGGCGCTCACCCACCAGGTGCAGCAAGTCACCCAGTTCGATACGGGATTCCGGCCGTGGCACCATCAGCTCGTCGCCACGCTTAAGCCGTGAACAGATGACATCAGACTCGTCGAGACTCGGGATCTCGCTCAGCATCAGGCCGTGCATGTTGGGGTTGCGCACCGCGATATTGATGGTCTGCAAGCTCTCCTTGGTTTTACCGGTTTGCAGCTCGAACTGGGCGGCTTCATCGTCGATTTTGATGCGAAAGAAGACCCGAACCAGCCACATGGTGAGCAAAATGCCACAGATGCCAAACGGATAGGCAACCGCATAGCCCATCCCCATCAGGCCGGTCGAACCGGGGGCGGCGCCCAGCTCGGCCAGGATCTGCTGGCCCGCACCGAGGGATGGCGTATTGGTGACGGCACCGGAGAAGACCCCCAGAATGACCGGCAACGGCACATCGAAAAATTGATGCAAGCCAGCGGCCACCACGCAGCCAAGGATGACCAGCAAGGCGGCAAAGGCGTTGAGTTTGAGACCCGAACTGCGCAATGACGAGAAGAAACCCGGCCCGACCTGGATGCCGATGGTATAGACAAACAGGATCAGGCCAAATTCTTGAATAAAGTGAAGCGTTTGTGCATCCAGCGCGAGATCGGAGGCGCCTGCAAAATGACCTACTATGATGCCGCCGAACAGCACCCCCCCTATTCCCAAGCCAACGCCATAGACTCGCCAGTTTCCCAGCCAGAGTCCTAGCACTGCCACCAGCGACAACATGCTGATGGAAAGCGCGATTTCACTCATTTCGTGCATCCTTTGCGAATTGAACTGGCCCTAGCTTGTCAGCAAACGCTGATGCCAACTGTGTGATACCGCACGAATTTATCCTTTTACGCGCTAAAAATACCAATTAAGGGCTAGTTGCAAGACGTTAGGCGACGTAGCCGTAAATGGCCATAAAGTGACAAACGCTGCCACCCAGCACAAACAGATGCCAGATGGCGTGGTTGTAGGGAATTCGCTTGGCAACGTAGAAGATGACCCCGAGGCTGTATATAAGGCCACCAAGCCCGAGCAGCAGCAGCCCCTCACCGGCCAGATGGATATAGAGCTGGTAGATGACCACCAGCGACAGCCAGCCCAACATCAGGTAGGTAAAGAGCGACAACTTCTTGAAGCGGTTGATAAACACCAGCTTGAACACCACACCAGCCAGCGCCAGGGCCCAGATCACCACCATCAAGCCCTTCGCCAGCGGCGTGTCGAGCGCCACCAGCAGAAAGGGGGTATAAGTACCGGCGATCAGCAGATAGATGGCACAGTGATCAAACACCTTGAACCAGCGTCTGGCCCGCCCTTCTGCCATGCTGTGGTAAAGGGTCGAGGCGAGATAGAGCAGCACCAGACTGCCACCATAAAGGCTGTAACTCACCAGCGCCTGCGTGCCCTGCCCCCATCCCTTGATGAGCAACAGCACCAACCCGACAATCCCCAGCAACAATCCCGCACCGTGGCTCAGCCGGTTTGCCAGCTCCTCCCGGGGGGAGTAATCCATCACACCACTCATAACATCGACTCCACAATAACTGTGGCTCACTCTACCCAGCGCCATTTCGGAGTACAAGTGTTCGCTTAAAAAATGGAGTGGCTGTCACCTGCCAACCTTTGGTGTATGCTCTGCCGCCGATGCCCGAGACAAGCGGCATAGACACCTACCCCGGTGACCTGGTCTGGAGAACCTGATGAAGTTGACTGAGCTGTTTGCACAAGCGGATCCCGCCTTTGGTGAGGCGATGAACACCTTGCTGGAGAGCTTCCACCACTCCGACGACAGTCAGGCCCCCTATCAGCGCGACCTGTTCACCCACCAGCTCGATCAATCCCGCATGCCTGCAGTCGGCCAACCTATCGAGGAGTATCTGGCGCGGCTGGCCACTCTGGTGCCCGGCGCCTCGCACCTCACCTCGCCACGCTACATGGGCCACATGACGGCGCCACTGCCGGCCTATACCGCCGAGCTGTCGCGCCTGCTGGTAATGCTGAACCAGAATCCGATGAAGATGGAGTCCTCCCGTCTGCTCAGCTTTCTGGAGCGAGAGGTGCTGGCCAAGCTGCACCGCCTCATCTATGGCAGGGACGATGCCTTCTACGGCAAGCAGATGCATGCCAAGGATGCCGCTCTCGGTGTCATGACCAGCGGCGGCACCATCGCCAATGTCACAGCTCTCTGGCTGGCCCGCAACCGCGCCTGTGGCGACAACCTGTTCGCCCTCTATGAGCAGGGCTATCGCGGCGCCGTCATTCTGGGCTCCCGGCTGATGCACTACTCCTTCGACAAGGGGATGGATCTGCTCGGACTGGGCGCCAGAAGCGTCTGGCGCCTTGAGACCGACGAGCAGAACCGGCTCAGTCTGGCTGCGCTGGAGCAGGCGCTGATCCAGTGCAAAGAGCAGAAATTGAAAGTACTGGCATTGGTCGGCGTGGCGGGCAGTACCGACTTTGGCTCCATCGACCCCCTGCCTGAGCTGGCCGCCATCGCCGAGCGCGAGCAGATCCACTTCCACGTGGATGCCGCCTGGGGCGGCCCGACCCTCTTCTCTCCCCGCTATCAAGGTCTGCTTGCCGGAATAGAGCAGGCCGACACCGTCACCCTCGATGGCCACAAACAGCTGCTGGTGCCGCTTGGTACCGGCATGCTGCTCTGCCGCCAGCCCGACCTGATGATGGCAGTCAAGCGAGAGGCGCCCTATGCCATTCGCGCCACCTCGTTCGATCAGGGTCGCTTTACCCTGGAGGGCACCCGCCCGGCCAATGCCCTCTATCTGGATGCCGCTTTCCAACTCTTCGGCCAGCAAGGCTACGCCGAGCTTATCGAAGCCAACTACGACCGCGCCCGGCTGATGGCAGATCTCATCGAAAGTGACCCCGCCTTCGAGCTGATGTCGGCACCGGTGATGAACCTGCTCTCCTACCGCTGCATCCCGCCCCATCTGCAGGGCAAGGTGCTGGACGAAGCGGCCAACGAGCAGATCAACGCCTTCAACGTGGCGCTACAAAAAGCCCAGCGCGCCGAGGGGCACAGCTTTGTCTCCCGCACCCAGCGCGCTGTGTTGCGCTACGGCGCCCAACCGCTCACCCTGCTGCGCGCCGTGCTACTCAACCCGCTTATCGAAGAGCGTCATATTCGCGACCTGCTGGCCGATCAGCAGCGACTGGGGATCACCATTGCTCGCCAACTGTTTGGCGACAGCACGGAACCGGCGTAAAAATGAGCGGTCTTATTCATTTGCCGTTGTCCGCCATGCAGGTAGACTGGGCGAAATTTGCAGGCCATCTTTGAGGACTAGGCGCCAACAATGAAGCAATTTATTGAATTTATTCCACTTATCGTTTTCTTCGCGGTCTACAAGTTCTACGACATCTACATGGCTACCGGCGCACTGGTGGTGGTCACCGGTCTGCAGCTCGCCTATAGCTGGATCCGCTATCGCAAAGTCGAGAAGATGCAGCTCTTTACCTTCCTGCTGGTCGGCTTCTTCGGCGGCCTCACCGTCTTCTTCCACGATGACACCTTTATCAAGTGGAAAGTGACTGTCATCAACGTGCTGTTCGCACTGGGTCTGCTTATCAGCCGCTACGGCTTTGGCAAGAATCTGATCAAACAGATGCTGGCCAAGGAGCTGCAAGCACCCGATGCAGTCTGGGACAAGGTCAATCTCGGCTGGGTCGGCTTCTTTACCGTCTGTGGCCTGCTCAACCTCTACGTGGCGTTCAACCTGCCGCAAGAGATGTGGGTCAACTTCAAGGTGTTCGGTCTGCTGGGGATGACGCTGGTCTTTACCCTGCTGAGCGGTGTCTACCTCTACCGCCACATTCCTGCCGAGCAGTTGTCCCAGCAAAAAGACGAACCCAAAAAATAACCCTCATCAGAAAAGGATTGTCTCATGTGGTATCTCATCTACTCCGAAGATGTCCCCGATAGCCTGCCACTGCGCAAGCAGGTTCGCCCTGCCCATCTGGCCCGCCTGCAAGCCCTGCAGGATGAAGGTCGGCTGCTGACCGCGGGTCCCAACCCGGCCATCGATGCCGAGGATCCGGCCGATGCAGGCTTTACCGGCAGCACCGTCATCGCCGAGTTTGCCTCGCAAGCTGACGCCAAAGCCTGGGCTGATGCCGACCCTTATGTGACCGCCGGTGTTTACGCCAAGGTCACCATCAAGCCGTTCAAAAAGGTCTTCTGACCCGAAGCGAATAGCGAAATAAAAAAGGCCGGACTGGAAGTTCATTCCAGTCCGGCCTTTTTGCATCCCGATATCTCGTTTATGCCTTGGCGACAAACCAGGGATTGAGGATATCGGGCTTGTTGTAGGCAAGGGATGAGCCATCGAGCTGGGTGACGCTGCCACCCGCCCCCTCCAGCACCGCCTGTGCAGCGCCGGTATCCCACTCGCAGGTAGGTGCGAGGCGCGGATAGAGCTCGGCGCCCCCCTCGGCAATGATGCAGAACTTGAGGGAGCTGCCCATGGAAACCAGCTCGATCTCGCCAAAAGGAGCCAGGAAATCGAGGGTCTCCTGCGACAGATGGTTGCGACTGCCCACCACTCGCCACGCCTCGCCTTCACGATGAGGCCGGGTCTGGATAGGCTCGCGCTTGCCATCGGCGATGCGCCAGGCACCGAGCCCCTTGCCGCCATACCAGAGCTTGTCCAGCACAGGGGCATAGACCAGCCCCCAGCGCGGCGCCCCCCCTTCAATCAGCGCGATATTGACGGTGAACTCGCCGTTGCGGGAGACAAACTCCTTGGTGCCGTCGAGGGGATCCACCAGCCAGTAGCGGGACCAGCCGTGGCGCGCCGCCATCACCTCGGACCCAGACTCCTCGGACAATACGGGAATATCCGGAGTCAGCCGTGCCAACCCCTGAACGATCACCTCATGCGCCCCCTTGTCGGCAGCGGTCAGCGGACTCTCGTCACTCTTGTACTCCACCGCGAAAGGCTGGCTGTAGATGGCCATGATGGCCGCCCCCGCCGCGCGGGCGACAGGTTCAAGTTCGGTGATATCGGGGTGGTACAGGGGATGATCCATAACAATCTCGTCCAACTCACAGGGTCAACCAGTGTAACCCTTTTGACATCAACTGCTTATAGCCGATTGTGCTGGGTTATTACTGCGCGGGTGCCGCCCTCGCTTGAACAGGGCCTGAAATAACAAAGGACGCCGCGGCGTCCCTTGTTATTTCTAGCGGCCGGTCTCAGGCCGCGGGCCTATTTTGCAACTCAGATCCCCTGACGGGCTTCCTGCATCAGCAGGCGCATATCGCTCACGGCCTTGGCCAAGCCGTCGAAGGCGGCGCGACCAATAATGGCGTGGCCGATGTTGAGCTCATAGAGCTCGGGGATGGCGGCGATGGCCTTGACGTTGTGGTAGTGCAGGCCGTGACCGGCATTGACCTTGAGCCCCTTGCCAGCGGCATAGGAGGCACCGGCGGCGATGCGCTTGAACTCGGCGTTACGCTCGGCATCTGTGGTGGCATCGGCGTAACGACCGGTATGGATCTCGATAAAGGGAGCACCGCTCTCGGCAGCCGCATCGATCTGAATGGGATCGGCATCGATAAAGAGCGAAACCTGCGCCCCCACCGCGGAGAGACGGGCAACGGCATCAGTCACCTTGGCCAGCTGACCGGCCACATCCAGACCGCCCTCGGTGGTCACCTCGGTGCGCTTCTCCGGCACCAGACAGACGAAATGAGGCTTGATGCGGCAGGCGATGCCGATCATCTCTTCGGTCACCGCCATCTCCAGGTTCATTCTGGTCTGGATAGTCTGACGCAGGATCTCCACGTCGCGATCGGTGATATGGCGGCGATCTTCACGCAGATGCACGGTAATGCCATCGGCCCCGGCCTGTTCGGCCACGAAGGCGGCCTGTACCGGATCCGGATACTGGGTGCCACGGGCGTTGCGCAAAGTCGCAATATGGTCGATGTTCACACCCAGATAGATTTCACTCATTGAGAACTCCTTGAAAGGCTTCATCTGTTGACTGCGCGGTCAGCGAATCACCCCGCGCCAATATCCGTATGTCTGTAATCTGTGTCAGCCTTGCATACTGGCTTTGCGTTTTAAAAACAGCTCCCGGCTCTTTAGCTGGCGCTTGCCCAGATAGGGTTGCAACGCCAATCGGCTGAAACGTTTGGCCGCCTGCAGCAAGGGAGGGGTATCGAAACGACCCTCGGCAAAGGCGAGCAGGTGGGCACCGAGAAACAGGGTACGGGGATCCGGCGCCCGCTCGCAAGCAACAAAGCCCAATTCACGCTCGAAGCCATAGAGCAAGGTCGGCTCGATGGGCGACTCGTCGTCCGCCGTGTATTCGAAATCCACCGCATAGCCGAGCGCCTGCAACAGCAGGAACTCGAAGCGACGCAGCGGCAGCTCCGGCGTCTCGCCATCGGCCAGCGCCATGATGGCACGGGCATAGGCATCGAATACTTCGGGGAACGGGGTGTGCGCTTCCAGCAGGTAGTAGACCAGCTCGTTGAGATAGAGGCCGTAGAAGAGGCGATCGCCGCCGAGACGCAGGGAGTGATCCGGGCATTCGACCTGGGTGAGGTTCTTGAGATCCCCCTTGCCGCGCCAGGCGATGGTGAGCAGGGTAAAGGGTTGCAACAACCCCTTGAGAGGGGAGCGTGGCCCGCGAGAACCGCGAGCCACCAGAGTAAATCGGCCACTATCCTGGGTGAAGACCTCGACCAGCTGGCTGGTCTCCCGATAGGGCCGACTGTGGATGACGAAAGCCGGGGTCAGCAATCAGTCGTCGCCATACCCGAGGCTGCGCAGGGCGCGCTCATCATCAGCCCAGCCCGACTTGACCTTGACCCACAGCTCGAGGTGCACCTTGTTCTGGAACAGACGCTCCATATCGAGGCGCGCTTCGGTGCCGATGGTCTTGATCTTCTCGCCCTTATTGCCGATGACCATCTTCTTCTGGCCATCGCGCTCGACCAGGATCAGGCCGTGGATGTGATAGAGGCCGTTCTCTTCCACCTTGAAGCGCTCGATCTCCACGGTCACCGAGTAGGGCAGCTCCTCACCGGTGAAGCGCATCAGCTTCTCGCGGATGATTTCGGAGGCCATAAAACGGGAGGAGCGGTCGGTCACGTAATCTTCCGGGAAGAAGTGGACGTTTTCCGGCAGCAGATCCTTGGCCCACTCGCGGATCTTCTCCACGTTGGTGCCCTTTTCGGCACTGATGGGCAGAATATGGGCGAAGTTCATCTGTTGGCCCAACCACTCGAGGTGGGGCAGCAGATCTTCTTTCTCTTTGACGTTGTCAATCTTGTTGACCGCCAGCACCACCGGACACTTGAGATTGCGCAGCTTGCCCAGCACCATCTCGTCGTCTTTGGTCCAGTGGGTACCATCGACCATGAACACCACCATGGCCACATCACCCAGCGAACTGGTGGCAGCACGGTTCATCAGGCGGTTGATGGCCCGTTTCTCTTCAATGTGCAGACCCGGGGTATCCACATAGATGGTCTGGTAGTTATCCTCGGTGTCGATCCCCAAAATCCGGTGACGGGTGGTCTGGGGCTTCTTCGAGGTGATGCTGACCTTCTGGCCAAGCAGCTTGTTGAGCAGGGTGGACTTGCCCACATTCGGTCGGCCCACGATGGCGACAAAGCCGCAGTAGGTGGTATCTGTCATGACAGTTTTTCCAATGCTTGCTGCGCAGCGGCCTGTTCGGCCTTGCGACGGCTGGTGCCGACCCCGACGAGGGGACCATCCAGACCTTCCACGTCACACTGGACAGTGAACTCCTGGTTGTGGGCCTCGCCCTTGACGTTGGTCACAGTGTAGGTCGGCAGGGATTTGCGGCTTCCCTGCAAAATTTCTTGCAGACGGGTCTTTGGATCTTTCTGCTCGATGCCCGGCTTGATCTCTTCCAGGCGGCTGGCATACCAGCTCAGCAGCAGTGTCCGCACCGTCTCAAGATTGGTATCCAGATAGACGGCACCGATCACCGCCTCGACCGTGTCGGCCAGAATGGATTCGCGGCGAAAACCGCCGCTCTTGAGTTCGCCGGGGCCCAGGATCAGGTGATCACCAAGGTCAAACTCCCGGCCCAGTTCGGCCAGGGTCTTCTCGCGCACCAGGGTGGCGCGCATCCGGCTGAGATCCCCTTCCGCCGCTTGCGGGAAGCGGTGGAAGAGATCGTCGGCAATCACCAGACTCAAAATCGAGTCACCCAGAAATTCCAGTCGTTCATTGTGACGGGAACCGGCGCTGCGGTGAGTCAGCGCACGGGTCAGCAGTTCCAGATCCGCAAAGACATGCCCGAGACGGGACTGCAGTCTGTTCATCTTGATATTCATTTACTTGATTCCGCCAATGCGGTTGAAGCGCACACCTGTCGGTACCCAACTTGGCAGCAGGGAGCCTTCTTCGCGCTCGAATTCAAAACTTATCCAGATAGCGACCGCCTTGCCGACCAGATTCTGCTCGGGCACAAAGCCCCAGAAGCGGCTATCGGTGCTGTTGTCGCGGTTGTCGCCCATCACGAAATACTGGCCTTCCGGTACCACCCACTCGTCGGGGTAGGTGCCGGGCTGGCGATAGTAACGGCCAACCATGTCGGGCATCAGCGGATTGCGCAGGGTCTCGTGGGAGACATCACCCAACTGCTCGGTATAGCGGTCAAGGGGGATCCCCATCTGGGTAAATTCGCCTCTTTGTTCAAACTTGACGTCGAGCTTCTTGAAGCCCGGGCACGTTTTCCCTTCCTGCTCTTCGCACTTGGGCCGGATCATCAGCTCCTTGTTGCGATAGATGACCCGATCACCCGGCATGCCGACCACCCGCTTGATGTAGTCAACGCGCGGTTCAAGGGGATACTTGAACACCACCACGTCGCCACGCTTGGGCTCGCCAGTCTCGAGGAACTTGGTGTTGGTCACCGGGTCCCGCAGACCATAGGCAAATTTTTCCACCAGGATGAAGTCGCCCACCAGCAGGGTGGGCATCATGGAACCTGACGGGATCTGGAACGGTTCAAAAATGAACGAACGCAGGATCAGCACAAAGGTGATGACCGGGAAGACCCCGGCGGTCTGTTCAATCCAGACCGGCACAGGGGCGACCTTGGCCAGAGTCTTCTCATCCAGGTGAGCACCGCCATGGGCACGAGCCACGGCAATCTTGGCGGCGCGCTGCTTGGACCAAATCATCTTGTCCAGACACCAGATAACACCGGTGATCGCACAGACCACCACCAGGATCAGGGAAAACGTGCTTGCCATCTATTAATCCTTTCCGACGTGGAGAATCGCGAGGAAGGCTTCCTGCGGCACGTCGACACGGCCGAGGGACTTCATCCGCTTCTTACCTTCTTTCTGCTTGTTCAGCAGTTTCTTCTTACGACTCACGTCACCACCGTAACACTTGGCGGTTACGTCTTTACGCAGTGCCTTGACGGTGCTGCGAGCGATGATCTGGTTGCCGATGGCCGCCTGAATGGCGATATCGAACATCTGGCGCGGGATCAGCTCACGCATCTTCTCCACCACCTGACGACCGCGATACTGGGCGTTGTCCTTGTGGGTGATGATGGCCAGGGCATCGACGCGCTCACCGTTGATCATGATATCCAGACGGACCATGTCGGAGGTTTCGAAACGCTTGAAGCCATAGTCCAGCGAGGCGTAACCACGACTGGTGGATTTCAGACGGTCGAAGAAGTCGAGCACCACTTCCGCCATCGGGATTTCATAGGTCAGCGCCACCTGCTTGCCGTGGTAGACCATGTTGGTCTGCACGCCACGCTTCTCGATACAGAGGGTGATCACGTTGCCCATGTACTCCTGCGGCAGCAGGATATGACACTCGGCGATCGGCTCGCGCATCTCCTTGATGCTGGTGATGGCGGGCATCTGGGCCGGGCTGTCGATATGGATGGTGGAGCCGTCGGTCAGCTCGATCTCGTACACTACGGTCGGAGCCGTGGTGATCAGATCCAGATCGTATTCACGCTCCAGACGCTCCTGAATGATCTCCATGTGCAGCATGCCGAGGAAGCCGCAACGGAAGCCGAAGCCCAGCGCAGTGGAGCTCTCCGGTTCGAAGAACAGGGAGGCATCGTTCAGGGAGAGCTTGTCGAGGGCGTCACGGAACGACTCGTAGTCATCGCTGGAGATAGGGAACAGACCCGCATAAACCTGCGGCTTCACCTTCTTGAAGCCAGCCAGCGCCTTGTCGGCACCGTTCTTGGCCTGAGTCAGGGTATCGCCCACCGGCGCGCCGTGGATGTCCTTGATACCGCAGACAACCCAACCTACCTCGCCGCAACCCAGACCCTGGGTATCCACCTGCTTGGGTGTGAAGATACCGATACGATCGACACCCCACACCTGACCGGTGCTCATCACCTTGATCTTGTCGTTCTTCTTCAGGGAACCGTTCTTGATCCGCACCAAAGAGACAACGCCCAGATAGGAGTCGAACCAGGAGTCGATGATCAGCGCCTGCAGCGGGGCATCCGGGTCACCTTCCGGTGCCGGGATCTTGGCGACGATCTCTTCCAGCACCAGATCAACACCCAGGCCGGTCTTGGCGGAGCAGCGCACCGCATCGACCGCGTCGATACCGACGATGTCTTCGATCTCCTCGGCAACCCGCTCCGGCTCTGCGGCCGGCAGGTCAATCTTGTTCAGCACCGGCACCACTTCCAGATCCATTTCCATGGCGGTGTAGCAGTTGGCCAGAGTCTGTGCCTCAACCCCCTGGCCGGCATCCACCACCAGCAGCGCCCCTTCACAGGCCGCCAAAGAGCGGGAGACCTCGTAGGAGAAATCCACGTGGCCCGGGGTGTCGATAAAGTTCAGCTGGTAGGTGTTACCGTCTTGTGCCTGGTAGTTCAGGGTCACACTCTGTGCTTTGATGGTAATGCCGCGCTCGCGCTCCAGATCCATGGAGTCAAGCACCTGAGCCTGCATCTCGCGGTCGGACAAGCCACCGCAAGTCTGGATCAGACGGTCCGACAGGGTCGATTTACCGTGGTCGATGTGCGCAATAATCGAAAAGTTACGAATGTGTTTCATCGAGCAAGAGTCACTCAAAATTAGTTAAGGTCAGTTATGGAGGCGCGATTTTACTGGATAACCCGGCTGACGGCCATTCTTTAGTCGCCAGCGCCAGTGAAATAGCGCCTGTTCAGTCAGGGGAGGATGCGGACAGGGACGACAGCGCCGAGCATCTGCGGGCCGTAGCGCCCCTGATCCAGGCGGTTGGAAAAGTAACGAACCAGTAAAAAGCCCAGCACGCCCCCCAGCAGGCAGCAGAGAATGGTGATCCCCTCCCCGCCCGAGAGCAGCGGCGCCAGCCAGAGCTGCCCCAGCAAGGCGCCGGCCAACAGACAGAAAAGCGGCAACACATAGACCAGCGCCGCCCCGCGCAGCAGACTCTCCTGCGGGATACCGAGCCTCACTTGCTGGCCAACCCGCACCTCGGCGGTCAGCCTGACCCGCAAGCGGGGAGCTTTCAGGGGAAACGCCTTGGCCACGGTGCCGGTACCGCAGTTGGATTGCTGCTGACAACCACTGCAGGCGGAGCGACGCTCGTACTCCACCCAGGCATGGTCACCCTCAATGGCCACCACGGTCGCCAGCTCTTCACTCATCTCATTCACGGCAACACCTCGGGTTCACACAATCAGGGGATCTGACCACGACTCGCCACGCTCGGCAAGCGGGGAAGAACCCCGCATCCCCCGTTACTGCACCGCTTCGTTGCGGGCCAGCGGCTGGACCGACTCGGCGATGCGCTTGGCGGTTTCGGCAGGCACCTCGCCGACCACGGTGATCTCGACCCCCACCTCGTTGACATAGCTCACCAGCGAAGTCGCCCCCTGGCGGATCAGCTGCTGGCGCACCGCCTGCTTGGGATCGACCCGGGAGACATAGACCGAGAGATCCACCAGCCCATCGGAGAGCATCATGTAATCCACCGGCATACTGGTGGTCACCAGCTGGTGCCGGTCTTGCGACAGCACCTTGAAGCCATCGGGCAGCCAGGTGATCTGCCAGTTCAACTGCTGTTGTGGCGCTGGATAGGCATCCTCCAGCGCCAGCGCCGGAGGCTGCTTGCTGTTGGCCAGCTTCACCAGCCAGGGGGCCGGTTTGCTCTGCAGATCCAGCTCGACACCGAGCACCTGCTCCACCAGATTGCCTTCCCGCTCGACCATGTCGATCCGCAGCAGCAAGTGGCTCTGCTCGTCAATCCAGAGCACGAAACCATATTTATCGGCCTCTTTAGGCACCAGCCTCACCACCTGTGCCACCACACCGGCGACCCGGCTGCGACCGGCCAGCACTGGATCATAGCTCTCCAGCACCTGCGCCAGCGGCATCTTCACCAGGGTCGACCAGATGCCGGGGAAGCGGGCATCCTTCAGGGTGTAGGGATCGTGGCTGTTTTCAAAGAAGGTGTATTCGTTCTGGCGCTGGAGATACTCGATCGCCTTGCCGTCGAGGTAACTGAGGTGGGCAACTTCCTTGCCGTTGATGACGGCATGGCTGATCCGGATCGGTTCAAGACGCCCCTGACGGGCCTTGACCATGGACAACTC
This sequence comes from Aeromonas sp. FDAARGOS 1416, assembly GCF_019048085.1. Lineage (NCBI taxonomy): Bacteria > Pseudomonadati > Pseudomonadota > Gammaproteobacteria > Aeromonadales > Aeromonadaceae > Aeromonas > Aeromonas sp. FDAARGOS 1416. The sequence goes on from NZ_CP077301.1 coordinate 2,847,222, forward strand.
GAAATTCTGTTGCTGCACGGCACTCTGCATCTGCTGCAACAAGGCCTCGGCCGACTTATCGTCGGCCGAGGCCTTGGCACTGATCAGCAGGAGAGAGGCCAGCAAAATACGGCTGGACTGGCGCACGTTTGTATCCCTGACAATTCGTTATTGTTGGATCTGTCTGTCTTGCAACAGGCGCTGCTGCAACTGGTGGTCACGCAAGAAGGCGTTAATCCGCTCCCGCTGCTCCTGCATCTGCTGTTCGGTCAGCCCTTGCTGACGGGCACGGGCGCCATCCTGTTGCGGATAGTGAACACTCACCGGCGCCGCACTGCCACCGATTGGAATGGTATTGAGCACCGGATTGGCCGGAACGCCATCCTGCCCCTGATACTGCTGCACCCCGAAGATAACGGCAGCGGCCACGGATGCCGCAATGGCATATTGACCCAGTTGCTGACCAACACGGCGGAACAACGGAACCACATTGGAATCAGTCTTGACCGGAGCAACGGCAGGTTGCAGCACGGGAGCCGTCTCGACCGGCTTGGGTGCCAGTATGGTGGGCTCATCCTCCAGCGCAGCCATAATGCTGTCACTGAGATCCAGTTGCAGATTGACCGGCAGGTCACCCCGCATGGCATCGCCGATCAGGTGGTAACGACCCCAGGTATCTTGCAAGTCGGAGTCCATCTCCAGCTCGTTCAGTACCTCTGCGTCAATCAGGTCACCATCCATCAGGGCAGAGATTTGCTCTTTATTTGCCATAAGTTAACCCGTCTTTCCCCAGTTAATTCTCGATCAGAGGTTGCAGCTTTTTATCGATTGCTTCCCTCGCCCGGAAGATACGGGATCTGACCGTACCCACAGGGCAATCCATGATTTCGGCAATCTCTTCGTAGCTCAGCCCTTCCAGTTCGCGAAGGGTGATAGCTGTCCTCAGGTCTTCCGGCAATGCCTCTATGGCTGAAAACACGGTGCGTTTGATCTCGTCAGTCAGCGCCAGGTTTTCGGGGGTTGAGACCTCTTGCAAGGCTTCACCACCACCATAAGACTCCGCTTCGTCAGCCTCCACATCACTGCTGGGCGGCCTGCGCCCCTGGGAGGTGAGATAATTCTTCGCCGTGTTCACGGCAATTCGGTACAACCAGGTGTAAAAAGCACTTTCGCCACGGAATGTCGGCAATGCACGGTAGGCTTTTATAAAGGCCTCTTGCGCCACATCGGGCACATCACCGGGATTGTTGACATACCTGGCAACCAGGTTGACCACCTTATGCTGGTATTTTTTTACCAACAGGTTGAAAGCTGCTTTATCGCCGCGCTGGACCCGTTCAACCAGCTGTTCGTCCAGTAGATTCTGGTCGCTCATCAGAGCCGTAAAACCCCCATCAGGTTATCGTTTTTCTTTTCCGGCCCTTCCTAAGCGCACAAGTTCAGACAGGGAGAATCAGAGAAAGTTCGCTTCAATTGAAAAAAATGTGATGCAGGCTGCATCCTCGCCCTCGCTTGGGCTACCATGGTGCCAGTTCTTAATCCAGGCCAATGATACTTATGAAAGCAAGTGTTGAATACCTTTGCGATGTACTGATCATTGGCAGCGGTGCCGCTGGTTTGTCCCTCGCGTTGCGATTGGCAGACCACGCCAAAGTCCTGGTTCTGAGCAAGGGGCCCATCAGTGAAGGGGCCACTTTCTATGCGCAAGGAGGCATCGCTGCCGTTTTCGACGAAACCGACAGCATCGAATCGCACGTGAGCGACACGCTCAACGCGGGCGCCGGGTTGTGTGACCCGGCAGTGGTCGAGTTCACCGCTCGCCACGCCCGCGAGTCCATCCAGTGGCTCATTCAGCAAGGGGTCCCCTTCGATCAGGAGGAGAATGCCGACGGTGAATCCCAGTACCACCTCACCCGGGAAGGGGGTCACAGCCATCGCCGCATCTTCCACGCGGCGGATGCCACCGGCAAGGCGGTGCAGCTCACCCTGATCGATCAGGTGCGCGCTCACCCCAATATCCAGCTGATGGAGCGCTTCAACGCGGTCGACCTCATCACCACCCGCAAGCTCAACCTGCCAGGCAACAAGGTGCTGGGCGCCTACGTCTGGAACCGCAACGCCGAGCAGGTCGAGGTGATCCGCGCCCGTTTCGTGGCACTGGCCACCGGTGGTGCCTCCAAGGTCTACCAGTACACCTCCAACCCGGATGTGAGCTCTGGCGATGGCATCGCCATGGCATGGCGGGCCGGTTGCCGGGTGGCGAACCTGGAGTTCAACCAGTTCCACCCCACCAGCCTGTTCCACCCGGACGACCCCAACTTCCTGCTGACCGAAGCGCTGCGTGGCGAGGGGGCCTATCTGCGCCGCCCGGACGGCAGCCGCTTTATGCCGGAGTTTGACGAGCGGGCCGAGCTGGCACCGCGGGATATCGTCGCCCGCGCCATCGACCACGAGATGAAGCGGCTCGGGGCGGATTGCATGTATCTGGACATCAGCCACAAACCGGCCGATTTCATCATCAAGCACTTCCCGACCATTTATGAGCGCTGCCTCGCGGTTGGCATCGACATCACCAAGGAGCCGATGCCCATCGTGCCGGCCGCCCACTACACCTGTGGCGGCGTGATGATCGACAACAACGGCCAGACCGATATTCCCGGCCTATACGCCATCGGTGAAGTGACCTACACCGGTCTGCACGGCGCCAACCGCATGGCCTCCAACTCCCTGCTGGAGTGCGTGGTCTATGCCCATCAGGCGGGGGCCGACATTCTGGCCAAGCTGCCGATGAGCGTGGAGCCGCCACGCCTGCCGGTATGGGACGAGAGCAAGGTGGAAGATTCCGACGAACTGGTGGTGATCCAGCACAACTGGCACGAGCTGCGGCTGATGATGTGGGACTACGTGGGGATAGTGCGTACCAACAAACGCCTGGCCCGCGCCAAGCGCCGCATCGACCTGCTCAAGCAGGAGGTGCAGGAGTACTACGCCAACTTCCGCGTCTCCAACAACCTGCTGGAGCTGCGCAACCTGCTGCAGGTGGCCGAACTTATCGTCAACTGCGCCCTGCAGCGCAAGGAGTCGCGCGGCCTGCACTACAACCTGGATTATCCGGATATGTTGCCGGACTCCAAACCGACCGTGCTGACCCCGGAGCGGGATTAACCCCCTTCCCGCCAAGCATTGCAGCTATCAGTGACCCCGCCCCGGCGGGGTCACTTGTTTTCAACCGCTTTTCAACCACAAAAAGAGTGCCGCCAGCCACATGGCAGCAGCTTATCGCGATAAATCAGCGCATGGTCATCACGGAAAGCAGGCATCAGCGCCGGGACGGCAGAAAGTGGATGGCTCGCGCCAGCAGGCGGTAATGTTCGGGGGGAAGGGCGTCGGAGAAGAGCCACAATTGCCGTGGCGACACAGCTCCACTCTCTTGCGGATCAGGACAAAGCGCTAGCCTGAGCACACCGGGCAGAATGCGGCTTTTCTTGTCGAACTGATAGCGGCGACCTTGCCACTGCAGCCACTGGCCATCCCAGACGAGCTCGAACGGGGGCGCGGCGAGCGCACGCCAGCTCAGCCAGAGCGCCACCAGCCAGACGGGCAGCAACAGCGCCCACTGCCAACCGGCAATCAGGCCAGCCACCGGCCAGAGCAGGAACAGAAAGAGGGCCACCAGCAAATATTGCTGATGGCGGGAGGGGTGAACCGTCATGATCACCCGCTCCACGGTATTACCCCTGGCGGTCGTGGCGCGCCTGATTGCGCTCCAGGATCATCGGGATCATGGCGGCAAATGCGGGATCGGCAGGGACACCATGACCCATGCACCATTTGAACAGATCCGGATCGTCGCTCGCCAGCAGGCGGATAAAGGTCTGCTGATCGGCTTCGCTCAGGGAGTCGAACTCGTGTTCGAAAAAGGGCATAAAGATCACATCCAGCTCGAGCATACCGCGACGGCAGGCCCACTTCAGGCGGGATTTTTCAACTGGGCTCAACATGGCACTCTCCTTACAAAGACCGGGGGATGGTACCAGCTGGATTTTCCGGCTGACAAACATTAGTTACGTCTTTACCATGCAGCTCACATACTTTCTCTCTGGAATACCATCGTGAGCCTGCAACCACCTGTTTTTCCTGCCGAGCCGACCCGCTTCTCCCTGACCAAGCTGGCCATCACCCGTATCAGCGGCCAGGATCGCGCCAAATATCTGCAAGGTCAGGTCACCTGTGATGTCAACGCCCTGCAACCGGGGCAACAGACCCCGGGCGGCCACTGTGATCCCAAAGGCAAGCTGTGGAGCAATTTCCGCCTGCTCTGCCTCGACGACAGTCTGCTGCTGCTGACCAGCCCCTCTGTACTGGAGCGTCAGTTGCCGGAGCTGAAGAAATTTGCCGTCTTCTCCAAGGTCGAGATCGCCGCAGACGAGCGTCACGCCACCGGGATCGCCGGTACAGGCAGCGATGGCTGGATCACCGAGCAGTTTGGCCTTCTGCAGAGCGGTCTTATCGACGGCGGCATGGCGGTGAAGATCGAACAGGATCGCTGGCTGCTGGTAAGCAATCAGCAAGCCGACGCCCTGCCGCAAGGTGACGAGTCACTCTGGTGGGGGCTCGAGATCAAGGCGGGTCTGCCGCACATGGAGGCGGTGCATCAGGAGGAGTTCATCCCGCAGATGCTCAACCTGCAGGCGCTGGACGGTATCAGCTTCAACAAGGGTTGCTACATGGGGCAGGAGACGGTGGCCCGCGCCAAGTATCGCGGCGCCAACAATCGCGCCCTGTTCTTGCTGGCGGGCACCACCGGCGAGCCGGTCGCCAGCGGCGATACCCTGGAGCTGCAACTGGGTGACAATTGGCGCCGCAGCGGCATGGTGCTCAACGCCTGGCAACAGGCCGGGCAGGTGTGGCTCACCGCCGTATTGCCGAAAGATACCGAGGCTGACGCCCAATTCCGCCTCAAGCAGGACGAAGGCTCCCGCCTCACCCTGCAACCCCTGCCTTACGCCCTGACCGAGTAAGGTCGGCTAGCGAGGCACCCGCGCCAGCAGTGCCTCCTTCAGCCAGCGCCCCGCCTGCCCCAGCGGGCGGGCGCGATGCCACTGTAACTCCAGCGCCAGCGCGTGGCTGGCGATAAAGTCGGGCTCCAGCACCACCACCTCGCCCCGCTTCAGCGGTTGATGCAGCAGAAATTCCGGAATGGCGGACCAGCCAAGACCCCGCTTGACCAGCTCCAGCACCCCGAGATCCCCCTCGACCCACCACACCTGAGCCGAGATGCGAAAACGCTGACGCTCGCTCCCTTCCCGTCGGCCGGTGACCATCAGCTGGCGTGCCCCCTGCAGATCGACCTCCCGCAGCGGCTGCTTGCGGGCCAGCGGATGATCCGGTGACACCACCAGCGGCATGGTTACCTCCCCCAGCGAACGGGCAACGATCTCCCGCTGGGGATGCACCTTCTGATAGCTGATGCCGAGCTGGGCCCGGCCGGTCACCAGCATCTCGGTCACATCTTCCATCAGCGGGAAGAGCAGCTCCAGCTCCACGGTCGGGTAACGAGTGGCGAACTCCTCCAGCAGGGTGCCGAGCCAGGGGAGGTGGGAGTCATCATCGATGGCCAGAGTGAGCCGCGTCTCCACCCCGGCCGCCAGCTCCCCGGCAATGGATTGCAATCGTTCACTCTGCGCCAGCAGGATCCCCGCCTCCTGCACCATGCGGGCCCCCGCCTCCGTCAGCTGCGGATAGCGGCCGCTGCGGTCAAACAGGGTGAGCGCCAGATCGATCTCCAGATTGGCGATGGCGCTGCTCACCACCGACTGCGCCTTGCCCAGCTTGCGGGCGGCAGCGGAAAACGAGCCGGTTTCGGCGGCCGCCAGCAAGATCCTCAGTTGTTCCAGTGATGGCGTCATCTTATGGCCCTCCGGCAAGACCTCTCATCCATCTATTTTAGCGATGGATACCAACATGAATCTATCGCCAAAGTTCTATAGATTAACCTGCAATTCGTGAATGAACCTGATTGAGAGAGTGACTTATGCGTACCCGTAACGATCGCCTGCGCCATGCCATTGGCTTTGAATTTATTGGCCTGCTGATTGCCGCCCCGCTGGCCAGTTGGGTTACCGGGGTCGGGCTCAACCATATGGGCCCGCTGGCACTGTTCTTCTCGGTGCTGGCCACCGTCTGGAACTACATCTACAACATCGGGGTCGACAAGCTGCTGCTCAAATATCAGGGCCATACCCACAAAACCCTGTGGCAACGGGTGCTGCATACCTTCGGCTTTGAGGGCGGTCTGCTGATCGTCGCGCTGCCGGTCATGTCCTGGTGGCTGAGCGTCAGCATGCTGGAGGCGCTGGTGCTGGATCTGGGCTTCGTCGTCTTCTATCTGATCTATGCCTTCGTCTACAACTGGGGCTATGACAAGGTGTTCCCCATCCCCCGCGAAGTGCCGCACGGCATGCCCCAAGAGGCGCGCTAAGGCACGAATCAGTTGGATTGAAACCGAGACGTGAAGGTCAACAAGGAAAGACTACAGAAGAAACGACACGGCCCCATCATGGCAGACATGATGGGGCCGCAAAAGGCGTCAGCGCTGGCAGGCCGGCTGATTCAGAGGTAAGGATTCAGGCCTGCCCGTCGCTCAAGCCTGGGCCTTGAGCTCTTCGCCGCTCTCGTCGGCCGCGGCAGCCTCTTCAGGCTGGGCTTGGGCAGCCTGCAGCGCTTCCAGCTCGCTCTGATAATCGCTCAGGATCTGCTGGGCAACAGCCATATCTCCCTTGTGTTTACGCTCGAACAGATGGTGCTGCACCACGCCGTTGAGATACTCCACCGTGATGGGCTGCTCCAGGGTGGCCATCAGCTCCTCTTTCTCCAGCTCGGCATTGATTTCATCGGCGGTCGTGCGCAGCAGCCCGGCCAATTGAACCAACATGCGGCGCTCACCTTCGCGCAGCAGGCTCAACATGCGGTTTCTCTGCTGCTCATTCTGTTGGGTCATACATTTCCTTACGTCAATTGGGAACAAGCCCGCTCATTCTGCCCTGTCCCCATGACAGCGTCTATCTCATGCCTCCCACAAATTTTTGGCGCTGGCTCACAAATGGCTACAGATGCTATTTGAAGTGGCTCTGGGGTATAGTAGCCGCTGATTTTCAGGCGCTTTTTTCACCCTCATCCGCAAACAGGGATGAGACGGCAAGGGCGCCTGCCCGGTTTACCCCAACGAGGTGAAGATCCGCTTTATGACCGACGCCATTGTGGTGCTCTGCACCTGCCCAGATCAAACCAGTGCCGACCTTCTCTGCGAACAGCTGCTGAACCAGCGACTGGCCGCCTGCATCAATCAACTGCCGGGCATTACCTCCGTCTATCGTTGGCAAGGCAAGGTGGAGCGCGCCACCGAGATCCAGCTCATCATCAAATCCCGCCAGCCACTCTTTGCCGAGCTGCAGGCATGTATTCAAGCCAATCACCCCTATGAGGTGCCCGAGCTGCTGGCCCTGCCGGTAAGTGCCGGACTACCTGCCTATCTCGACTGGCTCAATGGGGAGACCTCATGACGCTCACCCGCTTGCTCTCTCCCCTGTTGCTGCTCTGTGCTCTGTTGACGACAGCGGTAGGCTGCGCCCCAGCCCACGCCAGCGGCGCCGATCTGCTCAGCTCGCTGGGCATTGAGGCCAACGCCAAACCCAAATTTTTGCAGGTCGATGAGGCATTTCAGATCGAGAGCGAACAGCGTGGCGATCAGCTGCTGCTGACCCTCCACATCGCCGATGACTACTACCTCTATCGCCACAGCCTGCGCTTCAAGGGGAACAACCTCACCTTCAGCGAGCCAGCTCTGCCGGAAGGCACCGAGCACGAGGATGATTTCTTCGGCAAGACCCGGGTCTACTACCAGCAGGTGAGCATCACGGTACCGCTAAAGGAGGTGGGGGAAAATGCCACCCTGCGGGTGCGCTATCAGGGCTGTACCGACGGCCTCTGCTACCCGCCGACCGACAAACTGATCGACGTAGCCCCGCTGGTCACGGCAACCACAGCGTCCACTGCTGATACGGCACAAAGCGTCGCACCGGTTAGCCAGCAAGATCAGCTGGCCGCCGCCCTCGGTAATCAGGGTTTTTGGCTCAGCATCGTCGCCTTCTTCGCGCTGGGGCTGGGGCTCGCCTTCACCCCCTGCGTCTTCCCCATGTATCCCATTCTGACCGGCATCATCGCCGGTGCCGGCCATCGCCTCTCTACCGGTCGCGCCTTCCTGCTCTCTCTGGTCTATGTGCAGGGGATGGCGGTCACCTACACCCTGCTGGGGCTGGTAGTCGCCTCGGCAGGGCTGAAATTCCAGGCGGCGCTGCAACACCCCTATGTGCTGATCGGCCTCTCGGTGATGTTCGTGCTGCTGGCCCTCTCCATGTTCGGCCTCTACACCCTGCAACTGCCGAGCAGTTTGCAAACCCGTCTCTCCGGCCTCTCCAACCGCCAGCAGGGGGGCTCTGTGGTCGGGGTCGCCATCATGGGGATGATCTCCGGGCTGGTCTGCTCCCCCTGCACCACGGCGCCGCTCTCGGGGGCATTGATCTACGTGGCCCAGAGCGGCGATCTCTGGCTCGGCGGGGCGGCGCTCTATGCCCTCTCGCTCGGGATGGGGCTACCGCTGCTGCTGCTCGGCACCTCGGGTGGCAAGCTACTGCCCAAGGCGGGCGCCTGGATGGATGTGATCAAGCAGCTGTTTGGTTTTGCCCTGCTGGCGGTGCCGATCCTGCTGCTGTCACGACTCTGGAGCGATCAAGTTACTACCCTCGCCTGGCTCGGCTGGGGGCTGCTGCTGTGCGGCTATCTCTATCACCACAACCAGCACCAGCCCCACTCGGTGGCCAGAAGCGTGCGCGGCTTCGTGCTGTTGCTGGCGATGATCAGCGCCGTGGTAGTGGGCAAGGATCTGCTGCAACCGCCCCCCCCTGCTGCCATCACGGCGGATGCCGGTCAAACGGCACCGCAGTTTATCCGCATCAAGACCCTGGCTGATCTCAAGGTGCAGCTGGCCGCCGCCCGCGGCAAGCCGGTGCTGCTCGACCTCTACGCCGACTGGTGCGTCGCCTGCAAGGAGTTCGAGCACAAGACCTTCAGTGATCCCGCAGTGCGGGAGCGCTTCGGCCAGATGGTGCTGCTGCAGGCGGATGTTACCGCCAACGACGATGCCGATATCGAGCTGCTCAACGGCCTCAATGTGCTGGGGCTGCCGACCCTGATCTTCTTCGACCGCGAGGGCAAGGAGCTGACAGGGCAGCGGGTCACCGGTTTTATGGGGCCGGTGGAGTTTCTGGGCAGGCTTGATCAGCTACGCTGACCAACGGCACCCCTGTCGACAGACAGGGGCAGCCTTATACGTTACGCACTGATTTTTCTGGCAATCCCTTGTATATGACCGGCAGCATGGCAGAATTTGCCCTTCGATTGTCTCGCCCGTCCGGAGTTTTGATGAAAAAGTGGTTCATCCCCCTGCTAGCCCTCTGGCTTTATGGCTGCAGTGCAGGGCCCGGTGAAGAGGATATCCGGAGCCAAGTTACCGCTAAGTTGCTGGCCGAGACAGACGCCAACCTGTTCGATATCAGCGACTTCACCATCCTCGGCAAGGAGGAGCGGATGGAGGGGGTCTATCTGGTCAAGGTGAGTTACCAGCTCCACTTCAAGCAGGGACTCGATCAGTTGCAGGTGTTGCACGACGAGGATCTGGTCTACGACCGGGTTGGCCCCTTCCAGCAGGAGATGGGGCTGATGGAGCTCGAGCGCAAATATGGCGAGTTCGAGGCGGGCCAGGTGCTGCCACAAGAGGCCGAGGTGTGGATGATGAAGGACGAACAGGGGTGGCGACTGGCTGAACCGGCCCAATAAAGGGCTGCCCGCCCCTTACGCACTGCAACTACTGGACTGCTGTTGCCAACCAGCTCAAACCTGGGTATCGACCCGATACCCTTTTCGCTCGGCAGGTTCGCTCGGCAACTTGCTGGCCAACCCTGACAGCACCTCCTTGAGGGTGACCCCGCTCTCTACCGCACCACTGCTCTCCAGCAGCTTGGTCAGCTGGCTCTGCAAGGGGTTGACCGCTTCACGCTCGGCTCCTTGCTCGCTCTCTTTTCCCTGTCCACCCTGTTGATCCAGCGTCTCCAGCAGGCGCTCCAGATCCCGCTTGAGCGGGTTCTCGCTGCTGTCATCGATGGCGAGTTTGCGCTGTTCCTGCTCTTGCCGCTGTTGTTGCTGCAATGCCAGCTGTTGCTCCTGCTGCTGTTGCAGGGAGCCCATCATGGTGTTGATGAACGCTTCCAGCGAATCTCTGATTGAGATGCTGCTCCCGCTGCTATCCTCCCCTTTCGGCGACAACCCGAGCTCATCCAGCACGGCGCCAAGATCGCGCACCAGGCTGTCACTGCCCGTTGATGGCGACGATGCGGCCCTCTCCGATGCCTGCACGGCGGGAGAACCCTGTCGTTGCGCCAGCGGGCTGAGCCCGCCTGACGCGACTACATTTATCTCCATCTTGGCCCTCCTCTCCCCGCCCTCTGGCCATTTTCGGCAAATATTCCGGCAAGCAGACACACCCTCGTCCCCTTGGCAGATAACCGCTCTCACACCTAAAAGATAGCGCCAACCGGACGAGATTGGCGCGAATGCATCTTTTGGTCTATCAGGCGGAACGATTGTGCTAACCCGCTATAAACAAGAGGTTGGCAAGGGGACTGGCGTTCAGCCATCACTGCGCAGGCTGACAATGGGGGTCAGAAGATATCCTTCATCCGGTGCCACAACATACCCAGTGCCAACAGCGGGGAGCGCAGCGCCGGGCCGCCGGGGAAGGTGATATGGGGCACGCTGGCAAAGAGATCGAAACCCCGGCTTTCGCCGCGGATCGCCTCGGCTACCAGCTTGCCCGCCATGTGGGTGGCATTGAGGCCGTGCCCCGAGTAGGCCTGGGCGTAGAGCACATTGGGATGCTCCTTGAGACGGCCAATCTGCGGCAGCCGGTTGGCGCCGATCCCGATCATCCCGCCCCACTGGAACTCGATGGCGGTGCCAGCCAACTCGGGGAAGACACGCAGCATCTTGGGCAACATGAAGGCCTTGATGTCGCGGGGATCCCTTCCCGAGTAGTTGCAGGCCCCGCCAAACAGCAGGCGACCGTCGGCGGAGAGGCGGTAGTAGTCGAGCGCCACATTTTGATCGCACACCGCCATGTTTTGCGGCAGCAAGCGCTGGCGCAAGCGGCGATCCAGTACCTCGGTGGCGAGAATGTAGGAACCGGCCGGCAGCACCCGCCCTCCCAGCTCCGGATTGAGGTCGTTGAGATAGGCGTTGCAGCCGATCACCAGATAATCGGCGGTGACCCGGCCATGAGCCGTGGTCACTTCAACCTGCTTGCCGTAATCGATATGGGTCACTCTGGAATGTTCAAACAGGGAAACCCCAAGGCTGGCTGCGGCTCGCGCCTCGCCGAGCGCCAGATTGAGGGGATGAAGATGGCCGGAGCCCATGTCGATAAGGCCGCCGATATAGCGATCCGACCCCACCACGCTATGGATATCTTCCCGCGGCACCAGTTTGAGTTCGTGCTCATAGCCCAGGCTCGCCAGATGGTCGAAATCCTCTTCGAAACCGGCCAGATGACGCTGACGGGTGGCCAGATCGCAGTAGCCCCAGGTGAGATCGCACTCGATATTGAAACGCTCGACCCGCTCGCGCACCAGCTGCACCGCCTCCAGCCCCATCAGATCCAGCTCGCGGACCCCATCCTCACCAATCCAGCGGGCGAACTGGCTGGTATCGTGGCCGATACCGCGAATAAGCTGACCGCCGTTGCGCCCCGACGCCCCCCAGCCGATGCGGTTGGCCTCCAGCAAGGCTACCTTGTACCCGGCATCCGCCAGATTGATGGCGGTATTGAGGCCGGTAAAGCCGCCGCCGATGATGCAGACGTCAGCCTTGTGCTCCCCCTCCAGCTCGGGCCACTGTTGCGAGTCGTTGCGGGTGGCCGCGTAGTAGGAGGCGACGTGCTCCTGATATCCGTTGTGCTTTCCTGCCTGCATACTCAGCATCCTGCCTTGGTTGCAAATTGTTTAATAAAATAAGCAAAGTTGTTTCGATAATACCCAGTTCCTCCTCCACTCACCAACCGGTGCGGATCACAGAAATGCAAAAGGCGCCCCGAAGGGCGCCTTTTCATGCAATCAAGGTGCTGTAACGAATTACAGTACGTCGATGGCGTTCAGGTCGGAGAATGCTTTCTCCAGACGAGCGATCATGGAAGTCTGACCTTCACGCAGCCATACGCGCGGATCGTAGTACTTCTTGTTCGGCTTGTCGGCGCCTTCCGGGTTGCCCAGCTGGCCTTGCAGGTAAGCTTCGTTCTTCTTGTAGAAGTTCAGCAGACCTTCCCAGGTTGCCCACTGGGTGTCGGTGTCGATGTTCATCTTCACTACGCCGTAGGAGATGGACTCGCGGATCTCTTCCAGAGTGGAACCTGAACCACCGTGGAATACGAAGTCCAGAGATTTGGCTGGAACGCCAAACTTCTCGGAAACGTACTTCTGGGAAGCGTCCAGGATGGACGGGGTCAGCTTGACGTTACCCGGCTTGTATACACCGTGTACGTTGCCGAAGGAGGCTGCGATGGTGAAACGCGGGCTGATCTTGGACAGACGCTCGTAAGCGTAAGCAACATCTTCCGGCTGGGTGTACAGAGCGGACTGATCCATGTGGCTGTTGTCGACGCCGTCTTCTTCGCCACCGGTGCAACCCAGTTCCAGCTCCAGAGTCATGTTCATCTTGGCCATGCGGGTCAGGTACTCGCAGCAGATGTCGATGTTCTCTTCCAGAGACTCTTCGGACAGATCCAGCATGTGGGAGGAGAACAGCGGCTTGCCGGTTTCAGCAAAGTGCTTCTCGCCCGCTTCCAGCAGACCGTCGATCCACGGCAGCAGCTTCTTGGCAGCGTGGTCGGTGTGCAGGATTACCGGCACGCCGTAAGCTTCGGCAACAGCGTGAACGTGCTTGGCACCAGAGATGGCACCCAGGATGGCAGCTTTCTGACCTTCCAGCTTCAGACCCTTACCGGCGGTGAACACGGCACCACCGTTGGAGAACTGAACGATAACCGGCGCTTTAACCTTGGCGGCAGCTTCCAGTACGGCGTTCACGGAGTCGGTACCAACGCAGTTTACGGCCGGCAGAGCAAAGCCGTTCTCTTTAGCGATGGCGAACACTTTCTGAACGTCATCACCAGTGATCACGCCGGGTTTTACGAAGTCGAAAATTTTCTTAGACATGTTTAATCGTCCTGTCTCGTATGCCGTTAATAAAAAATGGGGGGTTCATCATGAACCGGCACAGCGGGCACATGATAAACGAAACGGGAGGCTTTTGCCCCCCGTTCCGGGTCAATTAGGCTTTAGCGCGCTGTTCCAGAATCGCAACAGCCGGCAGTACCTTGCCTTCTACGAACTCCAGGAAGGCGCCGCCGCCAGTGGAGATGTAGGAGACTTTGTCAGCGATGCCGAACTTGTCGATGGCAGCCAGGGTGTCACCACCGCCAGCGATGGAGAAGGCCGGAGAAGCAGCGATGGCTTCAGCGATAACCTTGGTGCCTTCAGCGAACTGGTCGAACTCGAACACACCAACCGGGCCGTTCCACAGGATGGTCTTGGCGTTCATGATGATGTCAGCCAGGGCCTTGGCAGAATCCGGGCCGATGTCGAAGATCATGTCGCCGTCGGTCACGTCAGAGACGGACTTGATGGTGGCCGGAGTGGACTCGGAGAACTCGGCACCTACAACCACGTCGGTGGTCACAGGAATATTGGTCTCGGCAGCCAGTTTCTTGGCGGTATCGATCAGGTCGTGCTCGCACAGGGACTTGCCGACGTTGTGACCGGCAGCAGCGATGAAGGTGTTGGCGATGCCACCACCGACAACCAGCTGGTCAGCGATTTTGGAGAGGGATTCCAGAACGGTCAGCTTGGTGGAGACCTTGGAGCCGCCAACGATGGCAACCATCGGGCGCTCGGGCTTCAGCATGGCTTTGCCCAGCGCTTCCAGTTCACCCGCCAGCAGCGGACCAGCACAGGCGACCGGAGCGAACTGTGCAACACCGTAGGTGGAACCTTCGGCGCGGTGAGCAGTACCGAACGCATCCATTACAAAGACGTCACACAGGGCGGCGTATTTTTTGGCCAGCTCTTCGGTGTTCTTCTTCTCGCCTTTGTTGAAGCGGCAGTTTTCCAGCACAACCAGCTCACCGGCAGCGACTTCTACGCCATCCAGGTAATCCTTGGCCAGGCGAACCGGGCAGGACAGAGCGTCTTTCAGATAGTTGACAACCGGAGCCAGGGAGAATTCTTCGTTGTATTCACCCTCGGTCGGACGACCCAGGTGGGAGGTGATCATCAGCTTGGCGCCCTTTTCCAGAGCCAGCTTGATGGTCGGCAGAGTCGCAACGATACGTGCATCGGAGGTGACCTTGCCGTCTTTTACCGGTACGTTCAGGTCAGCACGGATCAGAACGCGTTTACCCGCCAGATCCAGGTCAGTCATCTTGATAACAGACATATTCAGTCCTCTATATTTTCCAGGTAATGTTAAAAACAGTAACCTTTCGCCCGGGGCAGGCTCAGCCTGCGGCCATCATGGCCCGGGTGGTATCCAGCATCCGGTTTGCGAAGCCCCATTCGTTATCGCACCACATCAACATCTTGACGAGGTTGGCATCGCTCACCCGGGTCTGGGTACCATCAATGATGCAGGAGTGTGCATCATGATTGAAGTCTACGGAGACCAGAGGTTCTTCCGTGTAATCCAGAATACCGTGTAATGTACCTCTGGATGCCCGTTGCAGGGCTTGATTTACGTCAGTAACTGTCACTTTTTTACGAACAGTAATACTGAGATCCATCGCTGTTACATTGATGGTCGGCACCCGCACCGCGATCGCTTCAAACTTGCCGGCGAAGTGGGGCAGGATACGCTCCAGCCCCTTTGCCAGCTTGGTGTCCACCGGAATGATGGACTGACTGGCAGCGCGGGTTCGGCGCAAGTCACTGTGGTAGGCATCGATGACTTGCTGATCATGCATGGCCGAATGAATTGTCGTAATAGTACCACAATTTATCTCGAATTCTCGATGCAATGTTTCAATCACCGGCACCACGCAGTTGGTGGTACAGGAGGCGTTGGAGACGATCCGCTCCGCTCCGGTGAGGGTATGATGGTTGACCCCGTAAACCACGGTGGCATCCACATCCGCATCCGCCGGGTGGGAGAAGAGCACCTTACCCGCCCCCGCCGCCAGATGCAGCTCGGCATCGGCCCGCGAGCCGAATACCCCGGTGCAATCGAGCACCACGTCCACCCCCAGCGCCCGCCACGGCAGCTTTGACGGATCCCGCTCGGCAAACAGAGAGATGAGGTCCTCCCCCACCAGCATGCTGTTGCCCGCCAGTTGCACCGGATGGTGGAAGCGACCGTGACTGGTATCGTAACGGGTCAGGTGCACCATGGCCTCGGGGGCCGCCAACTCGTTGATGGCGACGATCTTGATGGTCTTGTCGCGCCCGCTTTCATAGAGGGCTCGCAACACGTTGCGACCGATCCGCCCGTAACCATTGATGGCAATCTTGATCATCGAGAATCCGTTTCCTTGAACCAGCAACAGGGCGGCACACCGGCCGCCCGGGAGTCCCGGCTACGACAGCAGGGCCTCCTTGAATTCACCGCGGGCCAGCAGTGCGGCCCCGAATACCCCGGCACTGTCACCCAGGGCAGGAGCAATAATGGGGGCTCTGAAGCGGGGATTAAAGAGGAAGGGCAAAATTGTCTGTCGCCCGGCACTGTAAAGGCTCTGCACATTGCCCACTCCGCCGCCGATGACGATCACATCCGGGTCGAGAATGTTGACCACGTTGGCCAGCGCCTGACCAAACAGCAGATGCAGCCGGTCGATGGTGAGCTTGGCCACATGATCGTGAGCCGTGGCGGCCGCGATTTGGGCGAGCGAGAGGCGGCGCTTGGCCTTGGCCTCGTACCAGGCCTCCAGCGCCGGGCCGCTGATCAGGGTCTCGACGCAGCCACGCTTGCCGCAGTAACACTCGGGACCGTCGGGGGAGAGCACATTGTGGCCCCACTCACCGGCGATGCCGTGGTGGCCATTGAGGATCTGGCCGTTGATGACGATGCCGGAGCCGACTCCAGTGCCCATGATGATGCCGAACACCACTTTCGCATCGGGATGGTGCTGGCGCACTGCACCGAGATGGGTTTCTGCCAGCGCAAAGCAGTTGGCATCGTTGGCGATCAGCACCGGCACACCCAGCTTGCGCTCCAGATCCTCCTTGAACGGCTTGCCGTTGAGCTCGGTGGTGTTGCAGTTCTTCATCAGGCCGGTCTGTGGATCCCGCGCGCCGGGGGTGCCCATGCCGATGACGGCCGGGCGCTGGCCAATCTTCTCGGCGCACTCAGCTACCAGCTTGGCGATCTGGCCGATCATATGCTCATAACCGCCAGCCCGTTCGGTGGGGATGCGATGGCGCAGCAGCACCTCGTCGCCATCCAGCACCACGCATTCACACTTGGTACCGCCAAGATCGATACCCCAATCCAGTGACTTGCTGCTCATCTTGCCTCCTGCTCGGCCGCCACGCGTTCGTCATCGCGGCGCCATTTTTTAATGTAAAACGGGGCCTGACGGCCCCGGATTTCAAACAAACTCTTCTTCTCTCGCCCCGGCCTTAGCGACCGTGGTACTGGGCGGAGAGCTCGTGTACCGCGTTGACGAACACGCCAGCGTGTTCCGGGTTAACATCCTGATGGATGCCGTGGCCGAGGTTGAATACGTGACCATTGCCGTGACCGAAACCGGCCAGAATGGAGGCGACCTCTTCACGGATGCGAGCCGGAGTGGCGTAGAGCATGGAGGGATCCATGTTGCCCTGCAGCGCTACCTTGTCACCTACCCGGCGCTTGGCATCGGCGATGTCGGTGGTCCAGTCCAGACCCAGCGCATCGCAACCGGTGGCGGCGATCTGCTCCAGCCACTGACCGCCGTTCTTGGTGAACAGGGTGACCGGCACGCGGCGACCGTCATACTCGCGAATCAAACCATCAACAATCTTGTGCATGTACTGCAGGGAGAAATCGCGGTAGTCGCGCGGGGTGAGCACGCCGCCCCAGGTGTCGAACACCATGACCGCCTGCGCACCCGCCTTGATCTGGGCGTTGAGGTAAGCAATCACGCTGTCGGCCAACTTGTCGAGCAGCAGGTGCAGGGTTTGCGGCTCTGCGTACATCATCTGCTTGATCTTGGTAAATGCCTTGGAGCTGCCCCCCTCCACCATGTAGGTAGCCAGGGTCCAGGGGCTGCCGGAGAAGCCGATGAGCGGCACTTCGCCCTTCAGCTCGCGGCGGATGGTGCGCACCGCATTCATCACGTAGCCCAGCTCATCTTCCGGATCCGGGATCGGCAGCGCCTGCACATCGGCCATGGAGGTGATCGGACGCTCGAAGCGCGGGCCTTCACCCTGCTCGAAGTAGAGACCGAGCCCCATGGCATCGGGCACGGTGAGGATGTCGGAGAAGAGGATGGCGGCATCGAGCGGGTAGCGGCGCAGCGGCTGCAGGGTGACTTCACAGGCCAGCTCGGCGTTGCGGCACAGGGACATAAAATCCCCCGCCTGGGCGCGAGTCGCCTTGTATTCCGGCAGATAACGGCCAGCCTGGCGCATCATCCATACCGGGGTCATATCCACGTCCTGACGCATCAGGGCGCGCAGGTATCGATCGTTCTTCAGCTCTTTCATCCCAGTTCCTGAGTTCGTATCACGCATAAAATGGCGGCCATAATACCACTTTGCCCACCGGATCGGACTGCCCAAAACGTGGCAAATGGGCGCACGGTTGCAAAGATGTGAAGGGGCGCAAACCTGACCGCCCCGCTTGTAACAAGAAGTACAAAAGGATTGGCGAAAAGATAAGCGCCTCGTTACCCCTCGCCCGCCAGCGAACGCTCGATCAGCCGCCGGGCGATGGTGCCGTGGGGCGGCAAACGCGGCAAGCGGTCGGCGGTAAAGAAATCGGCGGCCACCAGTTCGTCATCCTGCACCCGGATCTCGCCGCTCTCGTAGTCGGCGGTGAAGCCCATCATCAGGCTGTGGGGAAATGGCCAGGACTGGCTCGCCACATAGCGCACATTGCGCACCCGGATGCCGCTCTCCTCGAACACCTCCCGCGCCACGCACTGCTCGAGATTCTCCCCCGCCTCCACAAACCCGGCCAGCACGGTATACATGGGATCATCCGCCTGATAGTGACGGCGATGGGCCGCCAGCAGGATCTCCGGCCCCTTGCGCACTGCCACGATAATGCAGGGTGAAATGCGCGGATAGGCCGTGTGGCCGTGGTGGCACACCTGCGCCCACTCCCCCGCCTTCGGGCTCATGGGGGCGCCGCACTCGCCGCAGAAACGGTGGGTGCGGCGGAAAGTGACGAGCTGCCAGGCGCGGCCCGCGAGACGAAAGCCCTCTTCGTCTCCCGCCACCATCAGCTGGCGCAGAGGGCTCATGGCGCTCGTGTCAGCCTCGTCCCCCAGATCCAGCAGATAACAGGGCAGTCCCTGCCACTCATCAAAACGCTCGAAAGGGGTGTCAGCCAGCTCAGCCGGCAGACACGCTTTACTGCCCTGTGGCACCTGACCTTGCTGATCGAGCAGTACCAGATGATCGCCCCCCAGCACGAACCAGCGGGCTTGTTCGGTTAATGACATCAGATAAACACTCTCGTTAAAACAAAACCCTGGCTACGGCGGGCCCGCCAAGGGACAAACGCCATGCGAATGGCTCCCATCTTACGACCAGCACGGGTCGCTGACGACCCCGCATTGGCCGATTGTCCCATTCGTAAAAAACGGATGGCGCAAATAAAGAGGCCGCCCGAAGGCGGCCCGCTGTTATCCGGCATCCAGTATCCGGCCTCTATCGACGCGGATCAGGCATCACCCATCGCCAGCAGGGAGGCGTTGCCGCCCACCGCAGTGGTGTTGATGGTGCGGGTCTTCTCGGTAACGAAGCGGCTCAGGTAGTGGGGGCCACCCGCCTTGGGGCCGGTGCCGGAGAGCCCCTGGCCGCCGAACGGCTGCACCCCGACCATGGCGCCGATCTGGTTGCGGTTGATGTAGACGTTGCCGACGTTGATGCGGCTCGCCAGCTCCTCGGCGTGGGATTCGTTGCGACTGTGGATCCCCAGCGTCAGGCCGTAGCCGGTGCCGTTGATGTCGCTGATCACCTTGTCCAGATCCCGGGTGGCGTAGCGCACCACGTGCAGGATGGGACCGAACTGCTCCTTCACCAGCTCGCGGATGGAGCCGATCTCCAGCGCGGTCGGCTGGACGAAGTGTCCCTCCATGGTCGCGGCGGGCATCGGCGCCTGGGCAATCAGGCGAGCACGCGGGATCATGTAGGCGAGGTGAGCATCGAGACCGGCCTTGGCATCGGCATCGATCACCGGGCCGACGTCGGTGTTGTGCTCGGTCGGGTTGCCCACTTTCAGCTCCTGCATGGCGCCGGTGAGGATCTCCAGCACCCGCTCGGCGATCTCCTCCTGCAGGTAGAGCACCCGCAGGGCCGAGCAGCGCTGACCGGCGCTCTGGAAGGCGGCGCTCACCACGTCGCGCACCACCTGCTCCGGCAGGGCGGTGGAGTCGACGATCATAGCGTTCTGGCCGCCGGTTTCGGCGATAAGCGGCAGGATGGCGCCATCGCGCTGGGCCAGGGTCATGTTGATGAGCTTGGCAGTCTCGGTGGAGCCGGTGAAGCAGACGCCGCCGATGCGCGGATCGGCTGTCAACTTGGCACCCACGGTGGCACCGTCACCGGGCAGCAGTTGCAGCACGTCGCCCGGAATACCGGCCTGATGGGCCAGAGTCACCGCCAGATGGGCTATAAGGCCGGTCTGCTCCGCCGGTTTGGCGATGACGGTGTTGCCGGTGGCCAGCGCAGCAGCAATTTGGCCGAGGAAGATCGCCAGCGGGAAGTTCCACGGGCTGATGCAGACAAAGACACCGCGCCCCTGCAGGAACAGCTCGTTCTGCTCGCCGGTATAACCGGGCAACAGGGTTGCCTGCCCCATCAGGCCGCGGGCCTGCACCGCGTAGTAGCGGCAGAAATCGACCGCTTCACGCACCTCGTCGATGCCATCTTGCAGCAACTTGCCCGCCTCGCGGGTACAGAGGGAGACGAACTGCTCGCGGTTCGCTTCCAACAGATCCGCCAGCTTCTCCAGCGCGGCAGCACGCTCGCTCACCGGGGTTTCACGCCAGCGCGGGAAGGCAGCGTGGGCAGATGCCAAAGCCTGTTCCACCGCCTGCTCGTCGGCCCAGTGGATCTTGCCGACAGTCAGGCTCACATCCTGCGGGCTCAGCACGGTGCGTGCCTCGCTGCGCTTGAGGGTCTCGCCATCGACGATGGGGCCCGCCAGCCACTGCTTGCTCTCCAGCTCTTTCAAGCGGGCGAAGAAGGGGCGCTGGATGGAGAGGATGTTCATGTTGACGCCGCTGGAGTTCTTGCGGTCGATGAAGAGGTGCACCGGCTGGGGAATGCGGTCGTTGGCAAAACCGGAGTAGCGCTTGAGAGTACGCAGCGGGTGCTCGGCCAGCGAGTCCACCGGGGTGTTGGGATCCACCAGCTTGTGAACGAAGGAGGTGTTGGCCCCGTTCTCCAGCAGGCGGCGTACCAGATAGGGCAGCAAGTCCTTGTGGGCGCCGACCGGCGCATAGATGCGGCAGTGCAGGCCGGGATTGTCGTTCAGCACGGCGTTGTGCAGCTCCTCCCCCATGCCGTGCAGACGCTGGAATTCAAACTGGCGATCACCGGCCATCTCCAGAATGCTGACCACGGTATTGGCATTGTGGGTGGCAAACTGGGGGGCGATAAAGCCACGGGTCGGCTCGCTCAGCAGGTAGCGGGCGCAGGCGAGGTAGGAGATATCGGTGCCCGCCTTGCGGGTAAAGAGCGGGTAGCCGGGCAGGCCCGCCTGCTGGGCATATTTCAGTTCGCTGTCCCAGTAGGCGCCTTTTACCAGTCGCACCGGAATGAGGTCACCCTGCTCGCGGGCCAGGGCGGTGAGCCAGCAGAGTACCGGCAGCGCGCGTTTGGAATAGGCCTGCACCACCATGCCGAGCTTGCCCCAGCCACGGTTGGCGTCGGAGCGGTAGAGCTGCTCGAACAGATCGAGAGAGAGCTCGAGGCGGTCCATCTCCTCGGCATCGATGCTGATGGCCACATCCTTGTCGCGGGCCAGACGCACCAGCCCCACCAGCCGCTCGCACATCTCGCCGAGCACCCGTTCACGGTTGGCTACGTCATAGCGCGGATGGAGCGCCGAGAGCTTGATGGAGATGGAAGGGGCCGGGCCGCCGTCGCTGATCCGCTCGTTGCCCACCGCCTCGATGGCGTTGCGGTAATCGGTCAGATACTTGTCGGCATCCTGCATGGTCAGTGCCGATTCACCCAGCATGTCGTAGGTGTGGGTGTAACCCAGCTCGCGGGATTTGCGGCTCGCCTTGAGCGCCTCTTTCATGTCGCGCCCCAGCACGAACTGCTTGCCCATGATCTTCATGGCGGCGTACATGGC
Source organism: Aeromonas sp. FDAARGOS 1416 (assembly GCF_019048085.1). Lineage (NCBI taxonomy): Bacteria > Pseudomonadati > Pseudomonadota > Gammaproteobacteria > Aeromonadales > Aeromonadaceae > Aeromonas > Aeromonas sp. FDAARGOS 1416. Next base: position 2,868,867 of record NZ_CP077301.1, read on the forward strand.
GGATCGCACCACCGGCTCGCCCAGCTTGTTGACCATGCGCCCCAGCAGGTTGGCCGGGTTGCCGTCGAGCTTTTTATCGAGCTTGATGATCTTGCCGGTCAGCATCAGTCCCCAGGTGGAGGCGTTGACCAGAGTAGAGTCGCTCTTGCGGAAATGGGATGACCAGTTGGCGCCGGAGAGCTTGTCCTTGATCAGGGCGTCGGCGGTCTCGGCATCGGGAATCCGCAGCAGCGCCTCGGCCAGACACATCAGGATGATCCCCTCCTGGGTATCCAGGCTGTACTCCTGCAGGAAGGCGTCGATACCGTCACCGGAGCCGCTCTCCTTGCGCACCTTGGTCACCAGAGTACGGGCACGCTGGGTCACCTGCTCCAGCGAGGCGCCATCCCCCGGCAGCATGGCCGACAGTTCGGCCAGATAGGCATTTTCATCCACCACGTAGTTCTGGGTGATGGCTTCGCGCAGGGCGGCCAGATCAGAGGGGATATAGTCAGCGGCAAGCACTTGAGTAGCTTTGAACATATGGGGTCTTCCTGTACGCCCTAAGGCTGATATCGACAAAGGCGGTCGCGCCGCCGAAACGTCGACAATGTATACAATATCCTCCCCTATATGAAATGAATTTGTTGCCACTCTTTAACAAAGATCGCTAATTCACCCCATTCATTCCCTTTTGACGCCAGCCCGCCAGTAAACATGAAGGTCATCTGACTTCATTTTGTATACGATCTGCCTCCACCCTGTCGCAAAACAGCCACGCATTCCGCCCAATAGCGGAGGCCGCCAATGTGCCCAAAAAAAGAAGGGCCGCCACGGCGACCCTTCTCATCAATTCAGTCAGCCAGAGGCTGTCAGTTCATCCAGCGATCGCCACGGCTGCGACGGCGAGGCAGCATGGGCAACAGGATGCCAAGCAGGATACCGGCACCAACCATGGCACCACCACGGATGAACCAGTCCATCTGCATGTCGTGCTCCTGATTGTCGTAGCTCTGGGTCAGGGCATCATTCTGCTCTTTGAGATTGTTCATCTCTTCACCCTGGCTGGCCAGCTGGGCCTTGAGGGCGGCAATCTCCTTGCTCTGGGCTGCGATCTGGCCATCCTTCTCGGCGAAGCGTTTCTCGTTGTCGCCGTTGAGGTTTTGCAGGCGGGCCTTGAGCTCGTCACGCTCCTTTTCTACCTGCGGCAGCTGCTCGCGCAGGCTGATCTGGCTCTGCAGTTCGCTGCTTTTGATCCATCCATCACGGCCGCGACCGTCCACCACCTGAGTGAAACCGGCCTCGCCGTTCACCGCCTTCACCTCCAGCGGTTCACCAGCCTTGACGCTACCGAGGATCCGGTACTGGGTACCAGGACCATTGTGGATAAAGGTAAAGATGTTGTCTGAAACATAACGGGTATCGGCCAGTGCCTGTTGGGCACACAAGCAGATCAAAATCCCGAGAAGGGCGCGCATGGTCGATCGGTTCTCTTTTTCAGGTTTGGACAAGAGGTTGAATGTTAAGCCGCCAGCAGGTTAAAGGACAAGCAAAGAAAAAGCACCTCCCCCGGATTAAAGAGCGCAGAGTTGCGAGTCACCTCGCAACTTGCCCGTCCGCGGCCTCACTTGTTTTTCAGCTCCTGCACCTCGCTGCGCAGGGCGCGGATCTCCCGCAGCAGATCCTCTTGCTGGTTGTTGTAGTGATGACGCCACTTGTCGGTCTCGCCATCCCCCTTGTTGGGCTGCAAAAACAGGCTGGCCATAAAACCGCTGATGGCACCAAACAGACCGACCCCGAACAGGATCAGCAGGCTGGCGACAAACCGCCCCTCCTCTGTCTTGGGCACCAGATCCCCGTAACCCACTGTCGATAGGGTCACCAGCGTCCACCAGAACGCGTCATAGGGTGTCTCAATCTGGCTGCCGGGCTGGCCTGACTCAATCCAGTACATGACGCCGGAGCCCACCCCCAGCAGCAGGAAGAACAGAAACAGGATGCCGGAGAGGGTGGTCTCGTTGCGCTCGCGACGGAACATGGCCCAGAGATCCGGGTGCTCCTTGAATAGCTGATAGACCCGCCACAGCTGGATCAACCGCGCCCAGCGCAGTTGCTCCGCCATCGGCAGGCTACCCGGCAGATAGATCCAGTTGGCCTTGAAATAGGCCTTGCGATCGGAGGACCGGATCCAGCCATAAGCAAAGTGCGCGAGGAAGAAGTAGCAGATCAGACTGTCGAGGTCATAGAAGAGCTGCAGGGTCTGTGGTGTCAGGCTCTCATGGCCCCACCAGCGAGCCGTCACCAGCACAACCGAGATAATCGACAGAAATGCCATCAGCAGATCCATCGCCCGCAGATGAGTTAAGTGATGTCGCATACATTTTCCAACTTTAAGCACAGTGCAAATTAATAAAAGAGAAGATAATGCCGATAGTCCTGAGGGCAAAGGAAAAAACGGCTTTTAAAAGGAGAATGACAATGCAGCTGAACCTGCTGGAGAAAAGAATGAGCAACATCCGGTTGGTACCCAAAGTGGTGCTGCTGATGGTGTTCAGTACCCTCCTGCTACTGACAAAACTCTGGTTTGACGCCAACAATCTGGAAGCGACCCTGCTCAGCGAAGGGCTCGATCCCGCCAAAGCGGATGCGATCTCCAATCGCCTGCTCTGGACCGGTCTGATGGAGACCGCCATCATGGGGCTGCTGTTCGTGATCCTGCTGCTCACCGGCTCCCGCCTGATGGTCAAGCAGGTGCACTATCTGGTGGGCCTGCTGGAGCGCTTCGCCAAGCGGGACCTCAGCCACAAGGTACTGCTCAAGTCTCGTGACGAATTCGGTGACATCGCCAAGGCGGTCTCCCACTCGCAGGAGAACCTCAAAGAGGTGTTTGGCAACCAGCGCGCCGCCTGCAAGGAGCTCAACGACATCGCCTCCCAGGTGACCCTTTGCATGGAAGAGGCCAACGAAGCGATCAACGAAGAGTTCACCCAGATCGAACAGCTGGCCAGCGCCATGAGCCAGATGGTCGGTGCCATTCGCGAAGTGGCCGCCCATGCGGAGCAGGCCTCTCACGCCACCGCCGAGACCAGCCAACTGGCGGAAGAGGGGAGCCGCTGCGTCGCCGACACCGTCAGCACCATAGACACCCTCTCCGGCAACATCCAGCGCTCCGCCACCGTGGTCAACGAGGTGGAGCAGGGGGTCGAGCGCATTGGCTCGGTAGTCGACACCATTCGCGGCATCTCGGAGCAGACCAACCTGTTGGCACTGAACGCCGCCATCGAAGCGGCTCGCGCCGGTGAAGCAGGTCGTGGCTTTGCCGTGGTGGCCTCCGAAGTGCGCGAGCTGGCCAACCGGGCTCAGGCCGCCACCGTCGAGATCCAGAAGATGATCGAACAGCTGCAGGGCAATGCCCATCAGGCTGGCGAGCTGATGGCCCAAAGCGTACAACAGGCCGACAAGGGGGTGGAACAGGTGACCCAGGCCGGTACACAGCTCGCCACCATAGTGCAGCGGGTACAGGGCGTGGCCGACATGAACCGCCACATCGCCGCCGCCTCCGAGCAACAAAGCTCGGTCGCCGAAGAGATGCGCGGTAATCTGGAGCAGGTCAAGCAGATCGCCGAAGGCTCCGTCGTGGTGCTGCGCGAGCTGCAAGAGGCCTCCGAGCTGGTCGAGCAGCACAGCAAGGAGCTCGACAGCCAGATCCAGTCCTTCAAGCTGGCGTGACCACAGCGCATAGACAGAAAGGCCCTGAGGGGCCTTTCTTCATATCCCCACCAGCAACCCATTTTCCTTTCTGGATCATGCTTCTCGCCCCTGCGCTGTGACGCGGGAGCCTGACAGTGCTAGATTGGCAACCACCATTTTGAACCGGCAGCGTTGTTAACCCCGTGTCGTTAACCCGCTGTCGTGAACCACAAGGACGGCAACCGTGGCCCAGCACTCTCCCTCTTTCTCCGCCCTCTCCCCCCTGCTGCAAGAACAGGCCGAGCGCCAATGGCAGCGACTGGTCGAGCTAGCCCCCGACTATGGCTCGCTGCCCGAGCCCGTTCGCCAGACCCTGCAGACCCTGCTCGGCCTCTCCGATTTTGTCGCCGACTCCCTCTTCAAACAGCCGGAGTTGCTGACCGAGCTGCTCGCCTCCGGAGATCTGGAGCGCTCCGAACGCTGGCCCGCCTACCAGAGCGATCTGACCGCCCTGCTCGCCGAGGTAAGCGATGAAGAGGCGCTCAAGCGTATCCTGCGCCAGTTCCGCCGCAGCCGCATGCTGGTGATCGCCTGGCGCGAGCTGCTGGGCCATGCGGCGGTGGAAGAGAGCTTTATCCATCTCACCAAACTGGCGGATGCCCTGATCTGCTCCGCTCGCGACTGGCTCTACGCCAAACAGTGCAGCGAGCTGGGCACCCCGATGGACGGCAATGGCAACCCGCAGCCGCTGCTCATTCTCGGTATGGGCAAGCTGGGAGGTGGCGAGCTCAACTTCTCCTCGGATATCGACCTTATCTTCACATTCCCCGAGAACGGCTACACGGTCGGCGGGCGGCGCGAGCTCGCCAACCAGCAGTTCTTTATCAAGCTCGGCCAGCGCATCATCAACGCCCTTCACCAGCCCACCCAGGATGGTCAGGTGTTCCGGGTTGATATGCGACTACGCCCGTTTGGCGATGCGGGGCCGCTGGCCATCTCCTTCGCCGCCATGGAGGATTATTACCAGCACCACGGCCGCAACTGGGAGCGCTACGCCATGGTCAAAGCGCGGGTACTGGGGCCCCAGTGCGAGCACGAGGTGGAGCTGGCCGAGATGCTGCGCCCCTTCGTGTTTCGCCGCTATATCGACTTTGGCGTCATCGACGGCCTGCGCCAGATGAAGGCGATGATCGCCGCCGAGGTGCGCCGCAAGGGGCTGGAGGGCAACATCAAGCTGGGGGCTGGCGGCATCCGTGAAGTGGAGTTTATCGCCCAGGCGCTGCAACTTATTCGCGGCGGCCGTGAACCGGCACTGCGGGTGCGTCACCTGCCGGAGGCGCTGGCCGCCATCGCCCAATGTGGCGCCCTCGAATCCGCCCATTGCGACCGCTTGCTGACGACCTATCGTTTCCTGCGCCGGGTCGAAAACATCCTGCAGGAGATCGGCGATCAACAGACCCAGACCCTGCCCACCGAAGAGCGGGATCGCCAGCGGCTGATCGCCGCCCTCGGCTTTGCCGACTGGGGCACCTTTATGGCTTATCTGGATGAGGAGATGGCGGCCGTCCATCAGGAGTTCGCCGCCGTGGTGGGGGAAGAGAAAGAGGCACCCGCCCATCTGGAGCAGCTCTGGCTCGATCTCTGGCGCACCGAGCTCGATGCCGCCGAGCTGGAAAAATTGCTGACTGCTCAAGGGGTCGTCGAGCCCGCTCCGCTCTGCGCCGCCCTGCTGCGCTTCAAGGAGGAGTACAAGCGCCGTCAGGTGGGGCCGCAGGGGCGCATCGCGCTGGACTGGCTGATGCCGGAGCTGCTGCGGCTGGTGGTCGCCAGTGAGCAACCCGCCCGCCTGTTCGAGCGGGTCTGTGAGCTGCTTACCCGCATCTTCACCCGCAGCGCCTATCTGCAACTGCTGGCGGAAAACCCGGGCGCCCTGCGCCAGCTGGTACGGCTGTGCGACGCCAGCCATCTGGTGAGCGAACAGCTGGCCCGCTACCCCATCCTGCTGGATGAGCTGCTCGATCCCCAGCACCTCTACCACCCCACCCCGCTCGATCAGTACAAGCCCCAGCTGCGCCAGTTCCTGCTGCGCATCCCCGAGGAAGATGTGGAGCAGCAGATGGAGGCGCTGCGCCAGTTCAAACAGGTGCAGCTGCTGCGCATCGTGGCGGCCGACATCGCCGGCGCCCTGCCGCTGATGAAGGTGAGCGACCACCTCACCTGGCTGGCGGAGGCGATCACCGAAGAGGTGGTCAATCAGGCGTGGGCCCAGATGAGCGAGCGCTACGGGGTACCGCCCGAGGTGGCAACCAGTGGCCAGCGCGGTTTTGCGGTGGTGGCCTATGGCAAGCTGGGCGGTATCGAGCTCGGCTACGGCTCGGATCTCGATCTGGTATTCCTGCACGGCGGCGACCCCAACAGCTACACAGATGGCCGCAAGCCCATCGACAGCCGCCAGTTCTACCTGCGCCTCGCCCAGCGGATCCTGCACCTGTTCAGCACCCGCACCCCGTCCGGCATTCTCTACGAGATCGATATGCGGCTGCGTCCCTCCGGCGACTCCGGCCTGCTGGTCTCGTCGCTGTCGGCCTACGAGCAATACCAGCAAAACGAGGCATGGACCTGGGAACATCAGGCGCTGGTGCGGGCTCGCCCCATCTATGGCGATGATGCCATCGTTGCCGAGTTTGCCCGTATCCGCCGCGATGTGCTGGCCAAGGAGCGGGAGCGGCCGACCCTGGCCCGCGAGGTGCGCGAGATGCGCCACAAGATGCGGGATCACCTGCTGAAAGCGGGTGCCGGCGAGTTCGACCTCAAGCAGTCCCCCGGCGGCATGGTGGATATCGAGTTTATCGCCCAGTATCTGGTGCTGGCCCACGCCTGCGGCGAGCCCGATGCCCTCACCCGCTGGTCCGATAACGTGCGCATCTTCGACGAGTGCGTGATGGCGGGGGTGCTGACCCTGGAGCAGGCGGAGGGGCTGAAACAGGCCTATCTGGAGATCCGCAACCTCGGCCATCGCCTCAACCTCTCGGAGATCTCCCGCAAGGTGAGCGACGATCAGCTGCAAAACGAGCGCAGCCATGTGCTCGCCGTCTGGCACAAGCTGCTGGGGGAGTGAGATAAACCACAGCAGGTTCAACGAGAAAAGGGGCGCTTGGGTGCCCCTTTTTAATATAAATATCAGCTACAAGCTCATATTTTCTTCATATAACACTCAATAGCGGTGAGCTGGATCCTGTTTCAGGCATACCAGCCTTGGAATCGTATGGCACTTTGCTGAATATACGTAGAGATAAACCGTCTCTATGACCTCACCTGATTTTTGGCCAGATATGACGGTGAATATCAACTCAACAATTCCAGTCCCAGCGCAGAGAGGAAACAATGGATTTTTCAGAGCAGCTGCAGAGTCTAGCCAAAAAGATTGCTCAACAGTCATCGATGATCACCACAGAAGAAGCAACCAAAAACGCATTTGTCATGCCATTTCTCAATCGTGTACTTGGTTATGATGTGTTTGATCCTACGGAGGTGATTCCGGAATTCACCGCAGATACAGGCATCAAAAAAGGGGAAAAGGTTGACTACGCCATTCTCAAAGATGGCCAAGTGCAAATTCTGGTTGAGTGTAAAAAATACAGTGAAAAACTCTCGGCCAAGCACTCTGGGCAACTCTTTCGCTATTTTTCAGTTACCAATGCTCGAATCGGCATTCTTACCAATGGGGCACAATATGAGTTCTACACAGACCTTGATGCCCCAAACAAAATGGACGAAAAACCATTTTTGACGCTCGATCTGGAAGACATAGATGAACACATAGTGCCTGAGGTATTAAAACTAACCAAAACCTCTTTCGATGTTGATTCAGTTGTCGATGCAGCTGGTGAACTGAAGTACCTTAGCCAGATCAAAAAATTGCTAGCCGAACAATTTGGCTCACCGGAAGAAGACTTTGTTAAGTTCTTTGCATCCAGAATCTATGACGGTGTACTGACGGCAAAGGTCAAACAGTCCTTTACCGACATTACCAAGAAGGCACTTAGCCAATTTCTGAATGACAGCATCAATGCAAGATTGAAATCTGCGATTGGTGGCAGTGTCAACACCTCAACTATCCAACCGGCATTTGATAGTAATCCATCAAGTGATAACAATAATGCCGAAGGCTGTAGTGAGGAAAAATCAAAGATCGATACAACGATTGAAGAGATGGAAGGCTTTAATGTTGTCAAAGCAATTCTGAGACAGCGATTTGATGTAACAAGAATCGCGGCAAGAGATACCCAAAGTTATTTTGGTATTCTCCTCGACGATAATAATCGCAAGCCGTTATGCCGGTTGCATTTCAATGCAAGACAGAAATATATCGGTTTATTCGATGCTGACAAAAAAGAGACTAGGCATCCTATTTCCTCGATCGATGAAATCTTTACCTTTGCAGATCAGTTGCTGACCGCGACATCAGTCTATGAATAGTTGCAATTAGGAGGGGGGATAATCCCCCCTTCATCTCGTAATGAACATCCCCGTTTTACAACTCAAGCCGTGCTCCATCACCGTCTCCACCAGCATCTGGTTGAAACGCTGATAGGCCTCTTCCTCAAGAAGCCCCGGATAGCTCAACACCCGCAGCGCATGTCCTTGATAATCAGAATGATAGGGCGGGTGGACATGAGCATAGTCGTTGAGACAAAAGCCCAGCCCCTGATAGAAGCGCAGACGGCGAATGGCAATCTCATCCTCTGGCGGATCGATCTCGAGAATGACGGTTTTGCCTGCCCGCTCGCAAAATTCGGCCAGCAGGCGGCTGCCGTAGTTGCGGCCGCGCAGCGCCGGATTGATGGCCAGATGCTCGATATAGATCTGCTCACCGCACGCCCACCAGAAGATGAAACCGAGCAGCAGGCCGTCCTGATAAAAGATTTGGCAGTGATAGCGAGGATCCCGCATCTTCTGGGGCTGATGCTGTGACTGGCGCTGCTCGTAGCGGGGAAAACTCTCGCCATAGATCTGCCAGACCAGCGGCCACGCCGGATGGTTTACCTCTCTAATCACTTCACTCTCAATCATCAGAACTGCCTCTCATCTATTTTGCAGAACGTTCATCTATACATAAAAAGTTCCGCCACATCATCCTCTAATGAAATAAAAGCCAGAACGCCCGATTAGCGGGCGCCATCCGGTTGCGAGACAAACTGCTGCTGGCTGCTATCGGGCAACAGCGCCAACACGCTTTGAGCGGCCAGTTTGATCCCTGCCAGCTCGGTGGCCGGGCCGAAGTTGGCAATCAGTCTAGTGCCATCGGCAAACTCGCTCTGCTGCACCACTCCTCTTTTATCGAGCCAGCGAAAACCGGTGAGGGACTGGTTGTAGAGCCGCTCATGCAGCGGACGGAAGAAGGCATCGAGCCCCTTGAGGTAGGGAATACGCGCACTGGCGCTGTCCAGACTGAGGTTGAGCAGCGGCGGCACGTTGTAGAGCTGCTGCAACAGCTCGGTTACCTGACGGCTCTCCCTAAATTTGAGGCTATCCATCGTCCAGTGGTGGGTGGTCACTATGCTGTCGTGAAAGACGCTCTGAAACAGCGGCAGCCGCAGCGCCGGATCGAAGTAGAGCCCCTGATACTCAGGTTTTAGGTGGCTCTGGCGAAAGAAAAATGCAGGCTGATAGTCGGGATACCAGGCCCCCAGATAGTAGGGAGAGCGCTTGTTGCGGCGCATATCGGGATCCTGCCAGCCAAAGCCGCTGGTCTGGGGGCCGTGGGCAAAGGCCGCAGTGCGGTTGGCAACCGCGCCGCCCTCCTCGGAGCCCACCAGCACCCCCTGACTCCTGGCAATCCACGCCATCCCGGCCATCCGGTTTTGCGCATCCTGCGCCTGGCTGGTCGGCTTGGCCGGGTCGAAGTCGTCAAACACCATGCCGGTCGCCGCCACATCGAGGAACCAGCTGTTGTAGTGGCTCGCCTGCTGCAATTTTGGCACTCGCTGCTCCATCACCGGGCGCACACAGGCCTGATTGGTGTAGACACCGCTGCTTTGAAAGCCGCTCTTGCGCCGTCCGTTCTCCAGCATGATGCCGCAGCGCAGATAGATATCCTGCCCCATCTGGGCGGTGAGCCAGCTCTGTTGGCTATTCCTCTCAGGCAGCGCGGTATCGTAAGAGTCGTAAGGGGCGATGAGATAGCCCGCATCTTTGGCAAGCGCTATCCCCTCTGGCGCAGCAAAACCGGCGGTCCACTGGGGCAGCCCCAGCCAGAGTCTGGGTAGTCCAGCCTGCTTGAGAGCGGCGATCATCTTGGCCGAGCTGCCATCACCCCAACTCTGCGGCTCGTTGAGCGCCGCCCCCAGTTGCGTGGCCGCCAGCGTGCGCCGGGCGGCGAAATCGGCCGGTTGCTGACCCGGATGGCGCAGCGCCAGCGCCTGCTCAACTCCGGTCAGCACCAGATTTTGCAGATAGCGGTTGCGCTCAAGATCGGGCGCTTGCAGCGCACTTTTACTCTCCCCCTTGAGCCAGTCGGCGGGGATCAGGCGGCGCAACTCGGGCCAACTCTTCACATCCTGTGGCACCAGCAGTCGCTCGCCCCAGAGGTAGAGGTGAGAGGCACCGATCAGCCGCTTGCCATCCGGCACCGCCGCCAGCTTGCTCTCGAGCGAGACCAGCTCGCCCCGCTCCTGCAGCCAGCTGCGATAGACCTTGGCCGCCGCCAGCCAGTCGTTGCCCGGCTGCAGCGACACCGCCACCTCATAGGGGTCGGCAAGATTGAGGCGATTGACGCTATGGGTCGCCGTCAGGGCAATGCCATCTTTCCTCGGCGTAAAAGTGAGCCGGTTGTTGAAGGGGTTGGCAAAGAGGATCGCCAGCTGCTGATCCCCGTGATCCAGCCCGACCAGCGGCAGGGTGAGATTTTCGGTGGTATTGATCCCTTGATACTCCTGCGCCAGCGCCTTGCGCCACTCGGGATGATCAACCGGGATGCGAAAACCCTCGTGGATCGGCAGCATCAGCGCCTGCGCCCCTGCCGGCACTCGCGGCCACACCAGCTCGCCAGCACTCGCACGACTCAAGCTGAGGATCAGACGGTTGCCCTCGAGACGGGCAGAGGCTCGCACCTCGCCATCGGCACGAGTCAGCCAGCTGGCACGCTCCCCCTCCTGCTGCAAGGCGGTGACCGGTTGGTGCGGACCGGGGGAAGAGATGGCAAGGTGCTGGCCCGAGGGTAGGATAGCCTCGGCCGCCAGAGTGGCGGGATCCAGCTCGATGCGCCACTGATCGTTGGCCAGAGTCAACGCCTCGGCAGGCAGGGAGAGCAGCGGCATCAACAGCAGCAGCGGGCGCATCCGGCTCGCCAGCACGGGGAAAGAAGTCATGGTCGGTGATTCCTGATAAAAACGGGAGCCGCCATTGCAGCAGATCGGCAGGCTCAGATTGTCAGAGCAATGTCAGGATTAAACACAGATTGGCGGCGGAGGCTTCTCTCAGCCATGTCCCGTTTAATAGCCCCCACCATCCACTGAGCAATTGTTGCAAATAACATCAACAAAAAGTGACAGTCATTGCACCAGCGAAACAATCTCTGCCCGAAGCTGGCCATCCATCGCTGCCAGCCGCGACTCAACCCCTTGGCATCACTCCACCGGCCCCGCCTGACTGTGACTCAGCTGCAACACCAGCTGACCGCGCTGGCTGGTCTGCACCAGCGAGAGGGTGTGCCAACTGTCGGGCGTGGCGGCAGGCCAACCGACCTTGCCATCGAGAGGCAGACGGTTCCACCACAGCAGGGAATATTGCGGGCGGGCCAGCACAGCCTGATCGAGCCAGAGCGGAGTGCACGAAGCGGGATTGGCGGGGGGATTGGCCACCGCCAGCGGCGAGCGGGAGAGCCAGTCCAGATCCTGCACCGCAGGCAGCGGCAGCACTACCTGCCACGCTTTGCCCGCCACCGTCAGCCGCAGCTGATAGAGGCCAGCTGGCAAAGGCGTCGGTAGATCGGCCCCGACAACCCTGACTCCGGAGTTCTCTTCCGCCTCCCACTGAGCGCCTGCCAGTCGGTCACGGCCAGCGGGATCGACAAGTTCAGCGGCGGTGATGGCCCCCTCCCCGGTCAACTGCACCCGATAATCCCGCAGCAGCGGCGCATCGCGCTGGATCAGCTCAAGGCGCAGCTCGCTCACCCCATCAGGCAAGGTCAGTGGGAAATCCTTGCCGCAGTGCTGGGCACTCAGCGCGGCCAGCATCCCCTGCCAGCTACGGCGCTCGGCATCGCTGTTGAGGGCAGGCCAAGCCTGCTGCAAAGATTGCCAGGCGTGCCGGTTATCCCCCTGCAACAGTGCCAAGGTAGCCGGTTGCAGCGGGTCGGCGCGTTCGGTTTCCTGGAGGCGTTCGGTTGCCATCACACAGCTTGCGTTCAGCAAGCCGACGCTTAGAGCCAACAGCAGCCCAGCCAGCGTTGCACGCTTCACGTTGGCACCTCCAGCCGGTAGCCGATGCCGCGCACCGTCTCGATGGCCAGTCCGGGCAGCTTCTGGCGCAGTTGCAGAATATGGGTATCGACGGTGCGAGTGGAGGGAAACGCCTGATAGCCCCATACCCGGTTGAGGATCTCCTCCCGGCTCAGCACCCGCCCCGCCATCCGCACCAGCAGGGTGAGCAGGGCAAACTCGGTGGGGGTAAAGCTCACCTCCACATCCTGCCAACTCGCCTGCATCCGGGCGGGATGAAGCTGCAAGCCGCCCACCGCCTGAGTGCCATCCCCCAGCTGACGCAGCTGGGCACGGATCCGTGCCAGCAGCTCGTCGTGAGAGAAGGGTTTGGTCAGGTAGTCGCGCGCCCCCGCATCGAGCCCGGCCACCCGATCACTCACCTCCACCCTTGCGGTGAGCACGATCACCGGCAGCGCCTTGCGTGCCAGCCACTGGGGCAGCCAGTCGAGGGCATCCCCCTCCGGCATGGTGCGATCCAGCAGCACCAGATCCGCCGCCAGCCACTGCTGCTCCGCCGCAGCCAAGGTGTCGCACCAGAGGCAGCGATACCCCTCACGGGTCAGATAGCGTTGCAGGTTCTCCGCCAGCAGCGTCTCGTCTTCGACAAGCAGGATGGTCTTCATTATTCGGGGTCGCTCCAAAGTTGGCAGGGCAGCGTGAGGGTGAAGGTGGTGGGCGGGCCGGATAAGGCGAGGCGCCCGCCAAGGCGGCGCAGCAGATGGCGCACGATGGCAAGGCCCAGCCCCAGACCATCGGCACGGGCACCGCGGCGCAGCAGGGTAGCGAGCCGGTAACCCGGCAGCTCGCCGCCATCGCTGACCGCGAGGATCAAACGCCCCGCCTGCCAGCTGGCACAGATCCGAACCGGTGCACAGCCATGCTGGCTGGCGTTGCGCAGCAAATTGTCGAGGGCGAGATCGAGCCAGTAGAAGGGGAGCGCCAAAGTCATCTCCCGCTCAAGGCAGAAGGTGGCACCATGCCGCTCGCAGGCCAGGGTGAGCCATTCGGTGAGACTAACTGCAACCCGCTCATCCTCGAGGGTCTCTGCCGCCAGATAGTGGCGACTGGCCTGCGCCAGTTGATGCAGACGGGCGACACTGCCCAGCAGCTGACCCACGCTCTGCTGGGCGGAAGGGGGCAGCCGGTCGAAATCGTGGCGCAGCTCCTCGCTGATGCCAGAGAGCGCCATGATGGGAGTGCGCAGCTCGTGGGTCAGCATCTGCAACGCGACGCGCCGCTCCCGCAGCAGGCACCAGCGCTGCCAGCTGGCCCACCCCAGCAACAGGATAAAACCAAGCGAGCTGGCCAGCGCCAGCCACTGCCAGTCAAGCGTGGGGCGAGTATTGAAACAGATCGCTCCGACTCGCTCTTCACAAGTACCAGCGGTACGACTATCCAGCTTCACGCCAAGCCGCTCGGCCAGCGGTTGCCACTGCCCGGCACCATAACGGCGCCACTGCCCATCGGCAAGCACCCAGATCTGACCCGATTGCAGCAGCCAGCGCTCGCCCCGCAGCAGGGCATCGAGGTTGTCATCATCAAGCTCGCCAAGCTGCCCCAACCGGTCGCGCCGCTCCCGCACATGGAGCAGATCGTCGAGCTCGGCCGCCGGCTGGTGAGCTAGCCAGCGAGCCGCGCTGGAGCCGCCCAGCGGATAGATTAGGTGAGCGGCAAACCAGCTGGTCGAGGGCTTAGCCCCTTGGCCACAAAGCGCCCGCAGCAGCGGCAGCCACTCGGCGGGCAAGTCATTCTCTGTCCCGCACTCCTGCTGGTAGCGATAGATAGCCTGCAACTGGCGCAGCGGATAGCGCTGCCAGGCGGGATAGAGGGAGTCGGGAGCAATCAGGCGACGGTCGAGCCGCTGCACCTCGTCAAGAGGCTGCGCCTGTTCGGGAGCCTGCCTGGCCAGCTCGTCAGCCAGGCGATCCGCCAGCGACCCGGCCAGCACCGGAGAAGCCATGCCGTAGCAGATCAGGGAGCAGAGCAGCAGGATCAGGCGCATGGGTTCAACTCGAGATGACTCCGGATGAAGACACAGCAGATCACTGCGCCATAAAAAATGTCAGCGCCATTTTTCAATGGCGCTGACATCCGGTCAACCGCTAACGGCATTGGCGCGGCTCCCGCCAGCCATGTGAACCGTCACCTATTTGAACAGTCCCTTGAGCAGCTGGTCGGCCACACCTTTGACGGCATCGTTGTCGGCCTTGTCACCCAGCAGCTTCTTGAGGCCGCGTTCGGCCTCCTTGCGCGCCTTATCCTCCAGCAATTTGTTGTTGCTGAGCAGTGCCTTCACGTCGAGCTGGTAGCTGGGGGCCTGCCAGTGACCGCCGATCCGCACCGGAATGGTGATCTCCTTCAGCTCATCCACATCCTTGCCCCCCTGCCCCTTGCTGCTCTCGACAATGGAGGTGAGGAACAGGAAGTCGAGGCTCTCCGGCACCAGCGCCGTCTGCCCCTCGCCCTTGACCCGCAAGGCCGGGGCAAAGAGCTGGATGTCGTTGCTGCGGGCGATGCCGTCGGCAATCTGGAAGTTGGCGGTGAGGGCGCTGAAGTCGGTCTTGCGCGCCTCCTTCACCTGCTCGGCCCCCTTGCCGGTGAGGGTGGCCCGCGCCTCGCGGATCATCTCCGGCAGGTTGATGCCATGCAGGGCGCCGTCGCTCAGTTTCAATGTGACCTTGCCCCGCATCCCGTTGCGCAGTGCCAACGCAGAGAGACCGCGCCCCTGCACCTGCACATCGAGATCGCCCTTGCCCTCCAGCAGATCGCTCTGGGCCAGAGTCTGCAGCAAGTGACGAATGTTCACCCCGGCCACCTGCTTGTGCACCTTGTAGGTGGCGGGCTGCTGGCGCGCGTCGAGTACCCCGTTCGCGTTTACCTGACCGCCAGCCACGGTCGCGCTGAACTGTTTAAGCGTCAGCAGTCCCTTGGCCAGAGCCACCTGCAGATCGACAGCACCGAGATCCAGCCCTTTCAGGCGCAGGCTGCCGAGTTGCAGCCGACCATCCAGATCCACCCCTTTGAGCGCACCCAGATCCGGTTCGACCGTGGAAAGAGCTTCGCTCTTGCCGGTGACCGCTTTATTGCCACTTGCAGCGGCATTGGAGGCATCGGCCGCCGGTTTGCTCTCTTTCGCCTGTGCGGTCGTGGTCGGTGTCGCTTTGGCGAGCCAGCTGTCGAGATCCAGCTTCTCACCCTTGAGATCGAAAGTGATTGCAGGAACAGCACCAAGCTGCACGGTTCCATCACCACTCAGCAGCGCCTCATCAGCACTCATCACCAGCTTGCTCAGGGTAATCAACTGCTTGTCGAGCTCGGCACGGGCAAAACCGGCCAGTTTCAGCTTCATCTGCGGGCGTGGCAGCGCATCACCTTCCAGCGCTGCTGGTCAGCACCATATCGGAGAGTTCGGCAAGCTTCATCTCTTTATCGAGCCGTCCCTTGAGCGTTCCTTCCAGCGAGCCAGCCAGTGAAGCTTGCTGCCCCTCTACCTTGGCCCCTTTCAACGCCAACGTGAGGTTGCTCCACTCACCAAGGGCCAATCGGTCCCCCTTGATGGAGAAACTATCGAGTCGCAGGGACGGGTCACTCAGGCTGCCACTGAGGCTCAGATCTTTCAGTTCACTGGCCATCACTTCCTGCGCCAGCTTGATCTGGGTCTGCCCTTTAACGTCGAAAGCGAGCTTGTCGGCACTCCCCTTGGCGGCCAGCGTCACGGGTACCCACTGACCGGTGGCCAGCTGCCCCATATCGAGATCGAGGCGATCCAGTCGCAGCGAGGTGCCGCTGCGATCATCCTGTACCAGCGCGCTGGCCTGGGAGAGCGCGACACCCTGCAAGCTGATCTGCCAGGGCTTGCTATCAGCGGTTGGGGCAGGGGTTGCGGGGACGACAGGTTCGCTTGCATCAGCAGTGGCATCTTTGATCAGTCCGCTCAGATTGGAGCTGCCATCCGCCTTGGTCTGGATAAAGAGATGGGCGCCACTCAGGGTCACCTTTCCAATCTCCAGACGATGGGAGAGCAACGGCAACAGGGCCACCGAGGCCTCGCCCTGTTCGAAACGAACCAGATCCGGCTCGGCAAAGCCGGCCGGATTGCGCAGAGCCACCTTCTCCAGCGAGAGGCCGAGACTCGGCCAGAAACGCCAGTCAATCTCCCCCGCCATCACCAGTTCCCGGCCCGTGCTCTTGCGCACCTGTTCAGCCAGTTGGGGCTTGAATTGATTGGGGTCGATAAGGCTTATCAACGTCACTATGGCCAGCAAGGCCGCCACGGCGATGCCGAGCAAGATGAGAACTATCTTCTTCACGATATGCTCCTTGAATCCGGATCCACTGCTGACTATACCACTCACCGTCTGACGAATGGCGTCTGCGGGACAAAAGCGGACAAGGATGAGACAGGGATGGTCGCTGCCAATCCCCATCGTCATCAGCAGGGATCAGGCATGCAAAGGGGATTGCTGCAGCCGCGCCACCGCGGTGCGCGTCGATTCGAAAGCAAAGCGGGATAAGGAAATATCGCTGATCTTCAGCCACTGACAGGCGGCCACATCGTCAGCCGGCTGGATGACCGGTTTTTCACTCAGCTTGATGGCGAAAAAGGTGTCACAAGTGTGATAGGTGATGCCATCGTAGGGGTAGATATTGGGGAAGGAACCGAGATAGGTAAAAGGTTGGGCGCTGACATCGAGCCCCAGCTCCTCCTGCAACTCGCGCACCAGCGCCCCCTCCAGCGACTCGCCGGGATCGACAAATCCGCCAGGCAGATCCAGCAACCCCTTGCCCGGATTGCGGGCACGCACCGCAACCAGCACCTCGTCCTGCCAGCAAAGCGCCACCATCACCGCCGTCGCCACATTCTGGAAAAAATGAAAACCGCAGCCACAGCGAAACTCTTTGGGGCTGACGTTCTGCAGGGTTTGACCGCCGCATTTTGGACAAAACATGGGCTATCTCCGACGAAATAAAGCGCCATTTTAAGCTGTTGCGACCGTTTTTTATGAGTAAAACAGACGGGGAAGACGAGGAATTCAAAGGGAGAGGAATAAAACGGAGCAATTATCAGGCGATTTGCTGATTTTCAGGCAATAAAAAACCCCGCTCGATGAGCGGGGTTTCTTGTATTGGGTGCCTGGCAGTGTCCTACTCTCGCATGGCGAATGCCACACTACCATCGGCGCTACCGCGTTTCACTTCTGAGTTCGGCATGGGTTCAGGTGGTTCCACGGCGCTATGGCCGCCAGGCAAAATCTTCAATCTGAGAAAGCTGACGTAAGTAGTTCGTTCGTATTTGCTACAAGCCTTAGAACACTTCTTGGGTGTTGTATGGTTAAGCCTCACGGGTAATTAGTATGGGTTAGCTCAATGCATCGCTGCACTTACACACCCCACCTATCAACGTTGTGGTCTCCAACGGCCCTTTAGGACCCTCAAGGGGTCAGGGATGACTCATCTCAGGGCTCGCTTCCCGCTTAGATGCTTTCAGCGGTTATCGATTCCGAACTTAGCTACCGGGCAGTGCCACTGGCGTGACAACCCGAACACCAGAGGTTCGTTCACTCCGGTCCTCTCGTACTAGGAGCAACTCCCTTCAATCATCCAACGCCCACGGCAGATAGGGACCGAACTGTCTCACGACGTTCTGAACCCAGCTCGCGTACCACTTTAAATGGCGAACAGCCATACCCTTGGGACCGACTTCAGCCCCAGGATGTGATGAGCCGACATCGAGGTGCCAAACACCGCCGTCGATATGAACTCTTGGGCGGTATCAGCCTGTTATCCCCGGAGTACCTTTTATCCGTTGAGCGATGGCCCTTCCATTCAGAACCACCGGATCACTATGACCTACTTTCGTACCTGCTCGACCTGTCCGTCTCGCAGTTAAGCTGGCTTATGCCATTGCACTAACCTCCTGATGTCCGACCAGGATTAGCCAACCTTCGTGCTCCTCCGTTACTCTTTGGGAGGAGACCGCCCCAGTCAAACTACCCACCAGGCACTGTCCGCGAGCCCGATTCAGGGCCCTGCGTTAGAACATCAAACATACAAGGGTGGTATTTCAAGGACGGCTCCAGCGCAACTGGCGTCACGCCTTCAAAGCCTCCCACCTATCCTACACATGTAGGTTCAATGTTCAGTGCCAAGCTGTAGTAAAGGTTCACGGGGTCTTTCCGTCTAGCCGCGGGTACACCGCATCTTCACGGCGAATTCGATTTCACTGAGTCTCGGGTGGAGACAGCATGGCCATGGTTACACCATTCGTGCAGGTCGGAACTTACCCGACAAGGAATTTCGCTACCTTAGGACCGTTATAGTTACGGCCGCCGTTTACCGGGGCTTCGATCAAGAGCTTCGCTTGCGCTAACCCCATCAATTAACCTTCCGGCACCGGGCAGGTGTCACACCCTATACGTCCACTTTCGTGTTTGCAGAGTGCTGTGTTTTTGATAAACAGTCCCAGCCATCTGGTCACTGCG